>NZ_JBEJGX010000003.1:4117500-6617133 GCF_040253635.1 Streptomyces sp. Edi2
GCTGTTCTTCGCCTGCTACGGGCAGTTCGAGTCGGGGCTGGCGGCCTACGCGACCGAGGTCACCCGTATACCGCCGGCCGGCCTGGGCATCGCGCTCGCGGCCAATACGGCGGCGATCGTGGCGGCGCAGTTCGTGGTGCTCAAGCTGGTCGAGCGGCGGCGGCGCAGCCGGGTGATGGCGCTGGTCGGGGTGGTCTGGACGGTGGCGTGGATAGCCGCCGGGCTGTCCGGGCTGGTGCACGGCGCGCAGGTGGTGGCGACGACGCTGCTGATCTCGACGTATGCGCTGTTCGGTATCGGTGAGTCGATGCTGTCGCCGACGGTGGCTCCGCTGGTGGCCGATCTGGCGCCGGCTTCCCTGATCGGGCAGTACAACTCGGCGTTCGCGCTGGTCAAGCAGCTGGCGTTGGCGCTCGGTCCGGCCGTGGGCGCGCTGATGGTGGGGCACGGGATGTACGGGGCGTACATCGGGATGCTCGTGGTGTGTGCGCTGGGGATCACGGTGTTGTCGCTGTGGCTGGGGCGGATGCTGCGTCCGGCGCAGGACAATCCGCACCGGGCGGTGGCCTCTGTGCCCGCGGCGCGGGTGCCGGCCGAGGCGGAAGCCGTGGTCTGCGGCGCCTGAGCCCGGGCGTCCGTGCCGTAGGAGCGCCGCTGTTGTCTGCCGAAGGCCCCGGTCCGATCGGACCGGGGCCTTCGGCGTACGGCTATCCCCGTGGCAGCGCGAATTCGCACCAGACGGCCTTGCCGCCGCCCGGGGTGCGGCGGGAGCCCCAGGACGAGGCGATGGTGGCGACGATGGAGATGCCCCGGCCGGCCTCGTCGGCCGGTTCGGCGCGACGGCGGCGCGGGAGGTGGTCGTCGCCGTCGGTGACCTCGACGATCAGCCGGCGGTCCGTGCGGCGCAGGCGCAGGCGCATGGGCGGGGTGCCGTGCTGGAGGGAGTTGGCGACCAGTTCGCTGGCGGCCAGTACACCGAGGTCGTGCAGCTCGGGCGGGAAGCGCCAGGAGGCGAGGACCCCGGAGGCGAAGGCGCGGGCGCGCGGGGCCGCTTCGGTGCCGCCGAGGAGTTCGAGCGCGGCGTTGTGGAAGAGCTCGGCGTCGTGGCCGGTCCGTTCGGGGTGCTGCAGGACCAGGATGGCGACGTCGTCGTCGTGGCTGGCGGTGATTCCCAGGGAGCGCAGCAGGCGGTCGCAGACGATGTCCGGGTCGCCGGTGGCACCGGCGAAGGCGCGTTCCAGGGCTTCGACGCCGTGGTCGATGTCCTTGTCGCGGCGCTCGACCAGGCCGTCGGTGTAGAGGACGGCGCTGCTGCCGGGGCCCAGCGGGACGGATCCGGAGGTGTGCAGCCAGCCGCCGGTGCCCAGGGGCGGTCCGGTCGGTTCGGCGGCGCGGCGGACCGTGCCGTCCGGGTCGCGTACGAGGATGGGCAGATGGCCGGCGGAGGCGTAGACCAGCCGGCCCTCGTTCGGGTCGTGGACGGCGTAGACGCAGGTGGCGATCTGGCTGGCGTCGATCTCGGCGGCCAGGCCGTCCAGGAGCTGCAGGACCTCGTGGGGCGGGAGGTCGAGGCGGGCGTAGGCGCGGACGGCGGTGCGCAGCTGGCCCATGACCGCGGCGGCGCGCACCCCGCGGCCCATGACATCGCCGATGACCAGGGCCGTACGGCCGGCGCCGAGGGTGATGACGTCGTACCAGTCGCCGCCGACCGCGGCGTCGGTGCCGCCGGGCTGGTAGGTGGCGGCGACGCGGAGGTCGTCGGGCTGCTCCAGTTCCTGGGGCAGCAGGGAGCGCTGGAGGGTGACCGCGGCCTCGCGCTGGCGGGCCTCGCTGGCGCGCAGCCGCTCGGCGGACTCGATCTGGTCGGTGACCTCGGCGCCGAAGACCAGGACGCCCTTGTGCGGGGCGACGCAGGCGACCTCGGGGTCGGGTGCCGGGCCGCTGGCCGCGACCTCGATCGGGGTGCAGGTGAAGGTGTAGTAGCCGTCGCGGGTGCGGTCGCCGCCCGCGCCGCCGGGGACCTTGCGGGACTTGACCGTCCGCGGTTTGCCGCTGCGCAGCACCTGGTCCATCAGGGGGAGCAGGCCGAGTGTGCCGAGCTCGGGGAGGGCTTCGCGGGCGGTGTGGCCGGCCGGACGGGGGCCGAAGACGCCGGCGTAGGCGCCGTTGACGTAGGCGAGGCGGTGCTCGGGGCCGTAGACGACGGCGACGAGGGCGGGGATGGTGCCGAGGATGTCGTGGACGGACAGTGCGTCGACCGTGGGCGGCAGGGCCCCCTGGGTGGGTTCCCGGGTGGCCGTGGCTTCCGTGTGCTCGGCGCGGGCCGCGGGGACGGAGCCGGTGGTCGCGGCCGTCGGTGCGGCGGGCGTGCCGCCGTCCGTGGCGGGCACGGTGGACGGCGCCGGGGACGCCGTGGGCGGTGCGGCCGGCGTGCCGGACGCGGGGCGGGGCGCGGCGCGGTCGGACCGCGCGGCGGCACGCCGTTGAGTGCCGGGGAGTTTGGCGCTCCAGCGCGTGAAGATCACGGAGGGGTACCTCTTACTTCGCGTCGTCGCGCGGGATCGGGCCGTCGGCATGGCGGGACCTCCCGGCCGGCGGCCGGGGAAAGGTCGGCTGGGGACACTCTCGGCGCCCTTTTGCGGAATGCAGCAAACGTCCAGAATCCTCGTGATTGTCACTCTTTGCAGATACGAGCCCACCCATGGTCACACGTCCAGTGTGGCCGACCGGACGGACATCCGTCAGACGCCCGGGTGCCGGGAGGGAGTTCCGCGCTCCGGAACATCCCGCCGCCCCGGGGCTGCCGGCACATCACCTCTTCGGGGTACGGCGCGTCAACTGGCCTCGTTGTGGCGTCCGGTGCCCGCGGCGAGTTCGAACTCGGCGCGCGGGTTCTCCAGCGAGCCGAGCGAGACGATCTCGCGTTTGAACAGGCCGGCCAGCGTCCATTCGGCGAGCACCCGCGCCTTGCGGTTGAAGGTCGGCACCCGGCTGAGGTGGTAGGCGCGGTGCATGAACCACGCCGGGTAGCCCTTGAGCTTGCGCCCGTAGAGGTGCGCCACGCCCTTGTGCAGGCCGAGCGAGGCCACCGAGCCGACGTACTTGTGCGCGTAGTCGCGGACCGGGCCGCCGCGTACCGCCGCCGCGATGTTCTCGGCGAGCACCTTGGACTGGCGCACGGCGTGCTGCGCGTTGGGGGCGCACAGGGCGCGGGGCTCGTCGGGCTTGGCGGGCGGTGCGGCCGTCAGGTCGGGGACCGCGGCCGCGTCGCCGGCGGACCAGGCGTGCTCGACGCCGTCCACCTGGAGCGCGGGGGTGCACCTGAGGCGGCCGTGGGCGTTCAGCGGCAGCCCGGTCGCGGCCAGGATGGGGTGCGGTTTGACGCCCGCGGTCCACACCAGGGTCCGGGTCGGGAAGCGGGAGCCGTCGCTGAGCTGGGCGACCCGCTTCTCACAGGAGTCCAGCCGGGTCTCCATCCGGACGTCGATATTGCGGGCGCGCAGCTCGCGAACGGCGTAACGGCCCATGTCGGGGCCCACTTCGGGCAGGATCCGGTCGGTCGCCTCGACCAGGATCCACTTCATGTCCTCGGGCTGGATGTTGTGGTAGTAGCGGACGGCGTAGCGGGCCATGTCCTCCAGTTCGGCCAGCGCCTCCACGCCCGCGTAGCCGCCGCCGACGAAGACGAAGGTGAGGGCGGCGTCGCGGACCGCGGGGTCGCGGGTGGAGGAGGCGATGTCGAGCTGGGCGAGGACGTGGTTGCGCAGTCCGATGGCCTCTTCGACCGTCTTGAAGCCGATGCCGACATCGGCCAGCCCCGGGACGGGCAGGGCGCGCGAGACCGAGCCGGGCGCCAGGACCAGCTCGTCGTACTCCACCTCGATGGCGCCGTTGCCGGTCTCCTCCGCGGCCAGGGTGGTGATGGTGGCCCGGCGGTCGCCGTGGTCGAGGGCGGTGACCTCGCCGATGACGACCTTGCACCGCGGCAGCACCCGGCGCAGCGGTACGACGACATGGCGCGGGGAGATCGAACCGGCCGCGGCCTCGGGCAGGAAGGGCTGGTACGTCATATACGGCTCGGGGTCGACCACGATGATCTCGACGGTGCCCTGGTGCAGCTCCTGCTTCAGTTTCCGCTGCAGCCGCAGGGCGGTGTACATCCCCACATAGCCACCACCGACAACGAGAATGCGCGTCACGTCATTCGAGGACACAGTCTTCACAGAGGTTCTCCTCGCGGTGTCGGCCAGGCCCGGGCGGCACCGATCCGGCGGGCGGCCGGCGGCGCGGCCACCCTCGGGAGCTGCACCCCCGGGTCAAGCACAGCACTGTTCCATGACGCACTGCCGGAGCGGCTTTGTCCACAGGCCCGTCGAAATGTATGACCGGTCGCTGCCCTGGGGACGGAACGGCATATTCCGCGTGTGCGGGCAGAGGTTCCCTGGTCAGGGGGTGGGTGGCGGCGGAAGAACGGGGTCATGATCCGGGCGGATCGGCCCCCTTGGTCCGATCGGGGGGCGCATTGCGCGGAACGCCCCCTTCATTCTTGACGCGGGCTCAACTATGTTCGTATCTGTTGGGGTGGACCCTGTCATCGGTACGCCCTGACTGTCAGGGCGGGGAGTCTCCGGGGGGAGACGTCATTACCGGGGGATCACTATGCACATTCAGGGCTCTCATTGGCAGACCAACGTCGCTGTGGCGCATGCCGCCGACGACGCCGGGAGCGTGAAGGACAACAACGGCACCCACGGCACGGGCAACGGCGCCGGCGTGAGGAACGGTGCCCGTACGGGGACGGGGGGTCGGAGCACGCCGCTGCGGGTGGATGCCCAGCGCAATCTGGAACATGTGCTGCGTGCCGCGCGCGAGGTGTTCGGCGAGCTGGGGTACGGCGCGCCCATGGAGGACGTGGCACGGCGGGCCCGGGTCGGTGTCGGCACGGTCTACCGCCGTTTTCCGAGCAAGGACGTGCTGGTCCGCCGGATAGCCGAGGAGGAGACCTCCCGGCTGACGGACCAGGCGCGTACGGCGCTGGGCCAGGAGGACGACGCGTGGTCCGCGCTGTCCTGCTTCTTGCGGACCTCGGTCGCCTCGGGTGCCGGACGGCTGCTGCCGCCGGGCATTCTGCGGGTGAGCGCGGACGCCGACCGGGCCGCGGAGCCGGCGGCGGACAGCATGAGCGGCGCCGACGGCACGGACGGGCCACGGGTGCCGGACGGGCTGACGAACGGGCTGAGCGAAGCGCGGGTGCCGGAGGGCCTGAGCGAGGCGCGGGTGCCGCAGCAGCGGATGGCGCCCGGCACGGACGGGGTCCCGGTCGATCTCCGGCTGGTCGCCCCGCACGGCGCCGCGGAGGGCGAGCCGGCCACGGCGGGCGGGGCCACGTCGGCCACTGCCGGTGCCCATGCCGATGAGGGTGTCGATGCCGATGAGGGTGTCGATGCCGCTGCCGCCGCCGAGGAGATGGCGGGCGCCGGGGCGCTGCTGGAGGTCGTCGGGCGGCTCGTGGAGCGCGCCAGGACGGCGGGTGAGCTGCGCGCCGATGTGACGGTCGCCGACATTCTGTTAGTGATCGCCACGGGCGCGCCCACGCTGCCCGAACCCAGCCACCAACAGGCCGCCTCCACACGGCTGCTGGAGATTCTGCTGGAGGGGCTGCGTTCGCGCCCTGCTGAGTGAGGTCCGGCGGCCGGCGCCGTCCGGTGGGCCCGACCGCCGGGTCCACCCGGTGGGGCCGGCCGGCTGGACGGTGTCGGCCCGCGGTCGGTGTCCGCTCGCGGGCCGGTGCCGTATGCGATTGCGGAGCCCGTATGCGCCCTTGGGGGCGGGTACGGGCTCCGCGCGTGTGCGGGGCCCGGCCCGTAGGGGGCTGTACGGGAGCTGCCCGGGGGTTTCCAGGGGGTTTCCAGGGACGCGATGCCCCGTAAGGGTCCGCGGAGGGTACGGCCCGTATGCGCGGCATGGCTCGTACGGGTGAACGTCCGTGCGGTCGTCCGCGTGCGCACCCCGGATGAGTGGATGGCGGTCAGGACCGCCAACCGCGGGGGTCCGGTGTGGCACGCTGGCGCGGTATTCCGGTGTGACGGCAGCTTCGGGGGCCTCGAAGATGGACATTGGCGGGCGGCGCGACGGCGAGGCCGGGGTGGACGAGACCAAGGGCACGCCGTCCGGACAGATCCCAGGCCAGGCCAGGACGTCGGGGGCGGGCACCCCGGCCGGCGGGCCGGCGGAGCGGCACGACCGCGCCCTTCATCCGGCGGGCGAGGGGCCCAGTGTGCCGCCGCAGCGCGGGCGTTCCCACCGGGCGGGCCCGGAAGCCGCCCCCGAGGGGGGCGAAATCCCGCCGTCCGACGCCCAGTTGCTCGCCAATCTGCGGGCCGGGGACGACAGCGCGTACGAGGAGCTGTACCGCAGGCACGCCGAGGCGGTCCGGCGCTACGCCCGGAGCTGCTGCCGGGACGTGCACACCGCCGAGGATCTGACCGGTGAGGTCTTCGCGCGCACGCTGCAGGCGGTGCGCGGCGGCGCGGGGCCCGAATCCGCGGTGCGCGCCTATCTGCTGACCACCGTCCGCCGGGTCGCCGCCTCCTGGGCGAAGACGGCGCGGCGGGAACAACTGGTGGAGGACTTCGCGGTGTTCGCGGTGTCCTCGGCCGGGGTGCCGGGGGACAAGGAGACCCTGGACCCTGGCGCGGACGTGCGCGCTCTGCACGAGGCCGAGCAGTCGATGGCCGTACAGGCGTTCCGCAGCCTGCCCGAGCGCTACCAGACGGTGCTGTGGCACACCACGGTCGAGGAGGAGTCGCCCAGCGAGGTCGCCCCGCTGCTCGGGCTGACTGCGAACGCCACCGCCGTACTGGCGCACCGCGCCCGCGAGGGCCTTCGGCAGGCCTATCTGCAGGCGCATGTCAGCCAGTCGCTGACCGCGGGCGGCGACTGCGCGCGGTATGCCGACCGGCTCGGCGCCTTCGCCCGCGGTGGGCTGCGGATGCGGGCCGAGCGGGGGCTGCGCAAGCATCTGGAGGCGTGTGCCCGGTGCCGGCTGGCCGCGCTGGAGGTCGAGGACGTCAACCAGCGGATCGGGGCGCTGCTGCCGGTCGCGGTCATCGGCTGGTTCGCCGCGGGGTACGCCGTCAAGGCGGCGGCCGCGGCGGTGGGTGCCGCGGGAGCGGGCGCGGCGGCGGGAGCGGGCGCGGCAGCCGGTGCCGGTGCCGGTGCGGCGGCTGCGGGCGGTGGTGGTTCCGCGGCCACGGGGGGCGGTGGTACCGGTGCGGTGGGAAGCGCGGGTGGTTCCGGTGGTTCCGGTGGTGCGGCCGTGGGCAAGGGGCTGGGCGCGGCGGTGAAGGTCGGTCTCGGCGTGGGGGCGACGGTGGTGGCGGGCGCGGCGCTGGCGCTGGCGCTGACCGGCTTGCCGGGGCCGGCGCCGAAACCGCGGGCCGGATCCGCGCAGGCGGCCCCGGCCGCGCCGCAGCGGCCGTCGTCCGAGCCGTCGGGGTCGGCGCTGCCGCCGGCGTCCGGTGCCGCACCGGTCCCGAAGGACGGCGCGAAGCCGCGCCCGAAGGCGCCGCCGACGCATACGTCGCGCCCCGAGCCGGCGCCCGCCCCGCCGCGGACTCCGCAGCAGCCCACGCCCCGCCCGGCCCCGCCGTCGGCGCCGGCCCCCGGTCCCACGCCGCCGAAGGCCACGCCTCCGGAGCCCACACCACAGCCTCCGCTGCCCGCCCCGACCGCGTACCCGCTCCGTGCGCTCGACCACGACTTCACGGGCGACGGCAGCAAGCCGGAGATCCGCACCTTCGGCAGCAGCTGGCTGTGGCAGCGGGAGGCACCGACGATCGCCGGCACGACGTATGCGCAGGGTGCGAGCGTGCACGCGCGCTCCTCGGTGACCATCGACCTCAACCGCCGCTGCACCGCGTACGACGCCGTGGCGGGCATCGACGATCTCGGTCCGGTGCTGGGGGCGCTGCGCTTCTCCGTTTATGCGGACGGGGTACGGCTGTGGGGGTCGGCGGCGGTGCACGGCGGGCAGCGGGCGGTACCGGTGCATGTCCCGCTGACGGGCCGTAAGACGCTGCGGCTGGTGACCGAGCCGGCCTCGCACGACGCTGTGGTGGCGCTGGGGGATTGGGCGCAGGCGACGATCAGTTGTCGTTGAGGGACCACCGGCTCACCAGGAGCGTCGGGCCACCCGGCGCCCGCAACGCCCCCGGCCCCGGCAACGCCCCCGGCTCATGCCAGTCGCGCACGGGGAACGACCCCGCCCGCGACCGCCTTCTGGCGCGGCGCCCCCGCCCCCGTCCAACACGTCCCCCGCCGCGCCACCAACCGCCGCAGCCACAACTCCGTGGAGACCAGTTCGGCCAGCCCGTCCAAGGGCAGCGCCGCCCCCTCCGCCGCCGACCGCAGCGCCTTGCGGACCACCCGCGCCTCCACCAGCCCCGCATCGGCCAGCAGCGGCGTGTCGAAGAGCTGCACCAGGTCGCCTATGGCGCCGCGCAGCCCGGTGCGTACGGCGGCCGCCTGGGTCAGTTGTGAGGTCGCGCCCCAGCCGGGCGGCAGATCCCGTACGCCGGCCCCGGCCAGTACGGAGCGCAGTACGGCGGCCCGTGCCCCCGGCTGTACCCGCAGGGTGTCCGGCAGGGCGCGGCAGGCGAGCACCACCTGGTTGTCGAGGAAGGGGGCGTGCAGCCGCTGGTTGCGGATCTCGGCGGCTTGCTCGAAGACGCGGTGGTCCGCGGCCTGACGGGCCAGCGCGGCGCGGGCCCGCCGCTCCCCGGGGTGGCCGGCGGCGGGCGAACGGTGTGCCGCGTCGCTGAGACGAACCGATACTTCGGCCAGCGCCTCCCCCGTGAGCCAGCGCGCCGCGGGCCCGGGCCCGCACCAGGCGAGCGCGGCCAACGAGGCGTCCACGGCCCCGCCGGCCACCGGGTCGTCGGCGAACTGCCGCTCCAGGAGGCGCCGCGCCGTATCGGCGAGGCCGGACGGGTACGGCGTACGGGCGAGCCTGCGGGCGGCCCGGTAGACGGTGAAGGGGACGAGGACGGAGTGTGCGGAGGGGCCGTCGGCCTTGGCCAGCGCCGTGACCGGGCGCAGCAGATGGCGCCGGCGGCGGTCCATGAGCAGGTCGGCGAGGCGGGCCGGGTGCGCGTCGAGGACCTGACGGGCGCCGTGTCCGACGAAATGGTCCGCGCTGCCGGCCAGCAGGCGACGGCGGTGGCGGCTCGCGGTGGTGAGGGAGGGGCCCGGCTCGTCCGTGAGCGGGCCCGCGCCGAGGTCCGCATACGGAAGGGCCTCTTCGCCGGCCGCGACGACGACATGGTGCAGCCGCGGGTTGTCGGCGAGAGTGCGGGCGCGCTCCAACTCGGCCTCGTGGTGCGCCCCTTCGCCCGTGGTGGCGCGGTCGTTGAAGGTGACGGCCAGGAGGCGTTCACCGTGACCGCCCAGCCGTCCTGGACGGCCCGGGAGACCGGCGGCCAGGAGGGCGAGGGTTCCGGAAGCACTGCCTCCGGAGAGGTCGGCGCCGATGCCGGGGGCCGGTGCCCCACGCGCCGCGCGCCGCTCGGCGGGCCCCATGCCGGGCACCGGTCCGGGGTCGAGTCCGTCGGGCCCGTCCGGATCGGGGGCGTACCGGAGCCCGGCCAGCCGTACGCGGACGGCCTCGACCAGGGCGTCGCGGACCCCGTCCACGGCCTGTTCCGGGGCGAGTTGGGGAGCGGCGACGGCGAGCGAGGCGGTCGGCTCGAAGGAGGTGATGTCGCGGGCGCCGCCGCGCAGCACCAGGGCGTGGCCGGGCGGGGTCCGGCGGACGCCTTCGTACGGCGTGCCGGCGCCCAGCGCCTCGGGGATGTCCGGGCAGGCCAGCAGCGCGGCCAGGTGGCCGATGTCGAGGCCGGCCTCGACGAGGTCGGCGAGCGGGAGGGCGGCGGTGGCGTAGGCGGTGCCGCCGGCCCAGGGGGTGTGGAAGACGGGCCGGGCGCCGGCCAGGTCGCCGGTGACGGTGATCCGCCGCCCTACCTGGACGACGGCGGTGTAGCTGCCGGGCCAGGTGGTGAGGTGGCGCTGTGCGCCCCCGCGCGCCGCGAACAGGCCCACCCGCAGCTGGTCCTCGGTGGCTCCGCAGATGCCGAAGACCGCGAGCCGGGTCTCGGCGTCGGCCTGTACGACGCGGACCTCGTCCGGCCGCCAGTCGCCGACCGCCCAGAGGGGATCGGGGCCGCCCCACAGGAGTTGCGCGCCCACGGGGAGGACCGCGCGGCTCTCCTCGTCCGCCGTCGGCCCCGTGCCGGCCGGCCCCGTGGCGGCACTGCTCCACCCCACCAACCAGCGCATGGCCGCCTCCACCCGATTCCCCGTGCGCCGGGGCCAACGGCCGCCCCGTACAGCGGATTGCCCGGCTGTCGCCGAGCTGTTGTGGCGACCATGCTGCCATGACAGGGGCGCACAGGAGGCGCCGGAGCAGGCCTGTATACGGGCGGTTCGCGCCGCGTGCGCCGGTCGAGGGGCCGTCGGTGGGGTTCCGGGGGCGTCACGGGCTCGCGCGGACGGGCCCGCAGGAGCCTTGCGGGGACCCCGCAGGCGGGCCCCGGACGGCGGAGCGGACGGGCGCGGGGGCGGCGAGGCGGGGCGTGCGAGATGGCGCATGCGAGATGGGGCGCGCGAGCCGCGCGTACGAGCCGACCGTGCGAGCCGCCCCGCGGGTACGCCCCGCACCGGGCGCGAGCCCTCCGCCGCCTTGGCCCCCACGCCGGACGCGCGCACTCCAGCGCCTCGGCCCCGGGAGGCCCCCCGTGTGGCCCCCAGGGCGACCCCCGAGCGGACGGCGGCGTGAAATCATCACCCGTCGATTTTCGGCCAAAGTCCGTACCACACAGCCCAGTTGACGTATGCGGGCATGGCGTCAACCGGTGACACGGCCGGCCGCGACCGGCCGCCGACCGGTCTTCGCGACGGTCCGGGAGGCGGGCTGCGCCCCCCGGACCGGACCGCCACCCGCGGGGAATTGAGGTGACGGTATCCCCCAGCCCACTGGATCCAGTACAGCGGGCCGACCCACGCAGAAGACATGGAAGCGCTCCCGGAAACGGGCGGCCAGCGCGCACGAACGGGCGCACGGGCACACGTACCCGGAGCACATGCCAATTCCCGCACCCCTGTTTGAACACGAATCTCGCCATCCGGGACACCGGCACTTAACGGTCGGGATCCGGCGAACTACTCTGGGTGGACGCATGCCCCGGGGTACCGGGGCGGCCGTCGCTGTGTCGAGGGGTGCGCATGTCCAGGGATATACGCGGGCCGAACGAAAAGCTCGGCACTGTTCTCGCCCTCGCGGGTATCAGCAATGCCGGACTGGCACGCCGGGTCAACGACCTCGGTGCGCAGCGCGGACTGACGCTTCGCTATGACAAGACGTCGGTGGCGCGGTGGGTCTCCAAGGGCATGGT
The DNA here is from genome assembly GCF_040253635.1 of Streptomyces sp. Edi2. Lineage (NCBI taxonomy): Bacteria > Bacillati > Actinomycetota > Actinomycetes > Kitasatosporales > Streptomycetaceae > Streptomyces > Streptomyces sp. Edi2. The sequence continues at coordinate 4,128,951 of NZ_JBEJGX010000003.1, forward strand.
GCCGCAGGGCGCCGCGCCCCATCTGATCGCGTCCGCGATCGGCAGCAAGCTCGGCCGGCCGGTTCCGCTGCACGAGATCGGGCTGGCCGACGCGGACCCGGCGCCGGAGGTAGGCCTGGCATTTCCCCGCGATGTGGGCGCCGCGGTGCGCTCCGCGACCGAGCTGTACCGTCTCGATCTGGCCGGACGGCGGGCGGGCGGCGGCGGCATCTGGCAGAGCCTGGCCGGATCCTTCGCCGTCACCGCGTACGCCACCCCCGCCTCCCGTTGGCTGATATCCCCGGCCGACAGCTCGGTGGCGCGGGAGGCGGCCGAGGCGCGGGACAAGGACGCCGCGGCTGCCGGCGACGGCGGGATTCCGCAGCACGTCGGCCACAGCGACGTCAGCAAGCTGCGCGAGGCGGCGGAGGACGCGCGCCGCTGGGACTCCAAATACGGCGGTGGGGACTGGCGTTCCTCGATGGTCCCGGAATGCCTCCGGGTGGACGCGGCGCCATTACTTCTCGCCTCGTACAGCGACGAAGTGGGCCGGGCGCTCTTCGGGGCGACCTCCGAACTCACCCGGCTCGCGGGGTGGATGGCCTTCGACACGGGCCAGCAGGAGGCCGCGCAGCGGTACTACATCCAGGCGCTGCGGCTCGCCCGCGCGGCCGCCGACGTCCCTCTCGGCGGCTACGTCCTCGCCTCGATGTCGCTCCAGGCGACCTACCGGGGCTTCGCCGACGAGGGCGTCGACCTCGCCCAGGCCGCCCTGGAACGCAACCGCGGCCTGGCCACGGCCCGCACCATGAGCTTCTTCCGCCTGGTCGAGGCGCGGGCGCAGGCCAAGGCCGGTGAGGCGCGCGCCTGCGAGGTGGCGCTGAAGGCCTCCGAGGGCTGGCTGGAGCGCTCCCGCGGTGGCGACCCCGACCCCTCGTGGCTGGACTTCTACTCGTACGAACGCTTCGCCGCCGACGCCGCCGAGTGCTACCGCGATCTGCGGCTGCCCCGCCAGGTGCGCCGTTTCACCGAGCAGGCGCTGTCCCGTCCCACCGAGGAATTCGTCCGCTCGCACGGTCTGCGCCTGGTCGTCTCCGCTGTGGCCGAACTGGAGTCCGGCAATCTGGACGCGGCCTGCGCGGCGGGCACCCGAGCGGTCGAGGTGGCCGGACGGATCTCCTCCGCCCGCACCACCGAGTACGTCCGCGATCTGCTGCACCGCCTGGAGCCGTACGGCGATGAGCCCCGGGTGGTCGAGCTGCGGGAGCGGGCGAGACCACTGCTGGCGGCACCGGCTTAGGCGAGGGCGGTGGGGGGGCGGGCCGGGCGGAGGGCCGTATCGCGGGGTCGTACCGGCAGGCCGTACCGGGGGCTCGGCACGCCCGCTCCGCCCGAACCCCCGGCCCCTCCGGCCCTGCCCTGTCCGGACCCCGACCCGTCCGATCGGCATTGTCAGTGCCGGACGTCATGATGGGATACGTCGTCGGGCAATGATGCGGATGAGGCGCAGGTCCGCGGCGACGGGTGAGCCCGGTTCATGCGGTTGGGGAGGTGCAGTGGCGGCGTACGACTGCGATGTACTGGTGATCGGTGCCGGCATCGTCGGACTCTCTACGGCCTACGCGATCACGCGTGCCGCACCTGGCACACGCGTCGTGGTCCTGGAGAAGGAGCCGGGCCCGGCCCGTCACCAGACCGGGCGCAACAGCGGCGTGATCCACAGCGGCATCTACTACCCGCCCGGCTCCCTCAAGGCCCGCTTCGCCCTGCAGGGCTCGGCGGAGATGGTGAAGTTCTGTACCGAGAACGACATCCCGCACGAGGTCACCGGCAAGCTGATCGTCGCCACGGACCGCAGCGAGCTGCCGCGGCTGCACGGCCTGATCCAGCGCGGCCGCGAACACGGCCTGCCGGTGCGCGAACTGGGCCCCGCCCAGATAGCCGAGTACGAACCCGAGGTGGAAGGCCTGGCCGCCATCCATGTCGGCACGACCGGCGTCTGCGACTTCGCCGCGGTCGCCCGCAGGTTCGCCCGGCTCGCCGAGGACGCCGGCACCCGGATCGTCTACAGCACCGAGGTGACGACCATCGGCCGCCGCCCCGGCCGGGTGGCGGTCCGCGGCGCCGACGGCACGGTCCACCGTGCCCGTGCCCTGGTCAACTGCGCCGGCCTGCACTGCGACCGGATCGCCCGGCTGGCCGGCGATGCCCCGGGTATGCGGATCGTCCCGTTCCGCGGCGAGTACTTCACCCTCGCTCCGGAACGCGCCTCGCTCGTCCGCGGCCTGGTCTACCCGGTCCCCGACCCGGCCTTCCCGTTCCTCGGCGTCCATCTGACCCGCGGCATCGACGGCGCCGTCCACATCGGCCCGAACGCCGTCCCCGCCCTGGCCCGCGAGGGCTACGACTGGCGCACGGTCCGCCCCGCCGAGCTGGCGGGCACCCTCGCCTACCCCGGCTCCTGGCGGATAGCCCGCCGCCACTGGCGCTACGGCGCCGGCGAACTGCACCGCTCCCTGTCCCGATCCGCCTTCGCCGACGCGGTCCGCCGCCTGCTCCCGGCCGCCCGCGAGGAGGACCTGGTGCCGTCGCCGGCCGGCGTCCGCGCGCAGGCCGTCCTCCCCGACGGCACCCTCGTCGATGACTTCCTCTTCGCCGAATCCCCCGGCATGATCCACGTCCTCAACGCCCCGTCCCCGGCCGCCACGGCCTCGCTCCCCATCGGACGCGAGGTGGCACGCCGGGTGCTGGGGCTGCTGGGGCGGAGCCGCGCATGACAAGCACGCCGCCCGGACCTCCGCTCGCAAAGCACGCCGCCCGGGCCTCCGCTCGCGAACAATGCCGCCCGGGCCTCCGCTCGCGAACAATGCCGATCGGGCCTCCGCTCGCCAAGAACGCCGTTCGGGCCCGCCCTCGTAAAAACGCCTCTCGGCCCCTCCTCCCATGAGAGGCGGGGCCGAGAGGCGGCGGATCCGTGGCGGCGACGGCGTGGCTGCGTCCTGGAGACGTCAGGCGAACGGCACCTCGAAGGCCTGCACGCTCGGCCGGTTGTCGGTGAGCCGCTCGCTCTGGATGAAGAGCATGTTGTCCCGGTCCAAGCCCAGCGACATATCGCTGGGGGCCGGCAGGTTGTGCTCCTTTTCGTAGAGCGTGCCCTTCACCTTCTCCTTGCCGTCACGCAAGCCGACCGCGACCACCAGCTCCTTCACTGCGGAGGCGCCGCTGTCGGGTGAATCGGTCACCATCATCAGGCCTTGGTTGTTCACTCCGGCGATGGCCGCCGAGCCGCGCTTCTTCCACAGCAGCTTGCCCGTCTTCATGTCCATCGCCGCAAGCCCGTTGGTGGCGCCGTAACCGGTCACCAGGATCTGCTCGTCCTCGTCGACGTAGGTGTTGCGCGGCTCGAACTTCAGGTCCTTCAGCTCGCCCGAGAGCTGGAAGGTGTGGTCCGGCTTGGGCTTCTCCGTATAGGTCTGGATGTAGTGCACGGGATCGGCCGTGCTGCCGCTCTCCGTCAGCAGCGTCAGGGGCCGGTCCGAGAGGGTCTGCACGATCGCGTGGTCCTCACCCGTGACCGTCGAATGGATGCTGTCGTACTCCAGGTCCTGGAGCGACAGCTGCCTCTTCGGCTTGGCATCGGGGCAGTCGCTGGAGACCGCCAGGTACTGGGGGCTCAGCCCGACCGAGTTGGTGCACGCATGACCGCGTGCGGTCAGCTCCCAGACCTTCGCTCCACGGCCGACGGAGAAGCCGGCATAGGTCTGGCCGATCGTGACGGCGACGACCTTGCTGTTCACCACGACCCGCGGCTCGTGCTCCGCACCGTGACCGTCCTGAAGGTTCTTGGACCACAGCGTCCGGCCGGTGTCGGTGTCGACGACGGAGAGATAGGAGCAGTCGTCGCCACCCGCGTCGAAGACCACGGCGCCCACACCGTCGTCACTGGGCTCCGCGGACATCGCGCAGACCTCGCCCGCGCCCTTGGGCGTCTTGACGGTCCACTTCTTCTTGCCGGTCTTGCGGTTGTAGGCCCGTACACCCTCGCCGTCGCCGTAGATGATGTCGTCGTTGTTGAACCACATCGAGCGCAGCCCGTTGTCGTTCTGGCCCTCGCGCTCGGACACGGGCGACGCCGCCTCCCACTTCCGCGACAGGGCGTTCGCGGGCCGGGTGGCACCCGAGTCGGCGGAGTCCCCGGAGAAGAGGAAGTACCCGCCGACCCCGGCGGCCACCAGCAGGACCATCACGATCGTCAGGATGAGCGGCACGGGCACACCGCTGCGCCTGGGCCCACCCGGCCCGCCCTGGAACTGCGGCGGCATGGGTCCACCGGCGTACGGCACCTGTCCGGGCCCGTGCCCCGGCACCTGGCCTGGCATCGGCCCCTGATTCTGGGCGTACGGCGGGGGTGGCTGCTGGCCGCCCTGCGGTGCGGGGTACCCCTGCGGGGGCGGCCCCTGGGGCTGGCCCATGGGCGGCGGATACTGCGCGCCTCCCGGCCCGGGCTGAGCGGGCGGGGGGCCGTACGGGCCGGGAGGCACCTGCCCCGGAGCCGCCGACGGCTGTTCCGGAGGTCCGTACGCTCCCGCAGGCGGCGGGCCGGCCTGCCCCGGTGCCGGCGGGCCGGCGGGCGGCGCTCCCGGAGCTCCCTGGCCGGGCGGCTGCGGCCCCTGCGGATTCCCGGCGTACCCCTGGCCGCCCTGCGACACGATGAACCAACCCCCTGATTTGTTTTGCTCACGTCAGCGCCGCATCGTATGCATGCCGCTACACACCGCGCCAACCTCCCTTTTCATGAAGGTTCCGGCCCTCGCCTCAGCAGGCACCAAGCCCCTCGAAGGCTCCGGACGGGCTCCGAGCGGCACCCGGGCGAGCCCTGGGCTCCCCTCCCCCCGAACCCGCGCCCCGTAGAATCGACACACTGTGTCCGAGAACCTCACCACCCCCGCCGCCCCCGCCACTACTGCCGTGGGAGCAGCCGCTCCGGCAGCCGGCGCCCAGGCCTCCCCCACCCGGGAAGCCGCCCCGCAGCAGCCCGACGTGCAGCAATCCGGCGCCCGGGAGACCGGCGCGCAGAAGGCCGACGTGCAGAAGGCCGACGTGCAGAAGGCCGACGTGCAGAAGGCCGACGTGCAGGAAGCCGGCGTACAGCGAACCGGCCGGGAGAAGACCGGCCCGCAGAAGGCCGAGGCACCCGGCACCGCCGACGCGCACGAGGCCGACGCGCACCGGGCCAACACAGCACACGAGGCCAACGCAGCACATGAGGCCGACGGCCACGCACCCGACGCCCAGGAAGCCCGCGGCCTCGGCTCCACCGCCGTCTCCGCCGCCACCCCGCGCCGCGGTGCACCCATGTTCCCCGACGGAACCGGCCCCGCTGCCGACCCCGCGGGCTCACATCACGAGCGCCGGATCCGCTCCTTCCAGCCGCGCCGCAGCCGTGTCTCGCCCACCCAGGCGGATGCGCTGCGCCGCCTGTGGCCCACCTGGGGGCTGGACATCGACGGCCTCTCCCGTATCGATCTCGACGCCTTCTTCGACGGACTACCGGTCGTGCTGGAGATCGGCTTCGGCATGGGCGAGGCCACGGCACAGATGGCCGCCGCCGACCCGGACACCGGCATCCTCGGCTGCGACGTCCACACCCCGGGGCAGGGCAATCTGCTCGGTCTCGCGGAGCGGAACGGCCTGTCCAACATCCGGGTGGCCAACGGCGACGCCATCATCCTGCTGCGCGAGATGCTGGCCCCCGCCTCCCTCGCCGGCCTGCGCGTCTACTTCCCCGACCCCTGGCCGAAGAAGCGCCACCACAAGCGCCGCCTCGTCCAGCCGGAGTTCATCGCGCTGGCGGCCACCCGGCTCGCGCCCGGTGCCCTCGTGCACTGCGCGACCGACTGGGAGCCGTATGCCGAGCAGATGCTCGAAGTCCTCTCCGCCGAGCCGGCGCTCGAAAACCTCTACCCCGGCTATGCGCCGCGCCCGGACTTCCGCCCGCTCACCAAGTTCGAGGGCCAGGGCCTGGACAAGGGGCATGTCGTCCACGACCTCCTCTTCCGCCGCCGCGACGCGTAGGACGAACGCCGCTCGTTAGGGTCGACGGGTGTACCCGTCCCAGCCGCCCCCGCACCCGCCGACCGCGCCCGCCCCTCCCCCGTACACACCCCAGCCGCACGAGGACGCGGCCGCGCACCGCCGCCGGACGGCCCCCTGGAACAGCACCACCCTCCGCGCCGTCGCCCTGGTCTCGCTGCTCGCGCTCTCCGGCGTGATCATCATCGGCATGGTCCGCCAGGAGACCGGCACGGAAGGTTTCCTGGTCGGGCTCGGCCTGGCCGTCTTCCCCGTGCCGCTCCTCCTCGCGGCGTTCTGCTGGCTCGACCGCGTCGAGCCCGAGCCCTGGCGCAACCTCGCCTTCGCCTTCGCCTGGGGCGCCTGCGCCGCCGCCCTGGTGGCGCTGCTCGCCAATGGCTTCGCCACCGACTGGCTGGCCGCCAATATCGCCTCGGCCTCACCCTCCGAGGCCGAGGCCTGGGGCGCCACGGTCATCGCCCCGGTCGTCGAGGAGGTGGTCAAGGCCGCCGCGGTCCTCTTCCTCTACCGCTTCCGCCGCAACGACTTCGACGGCATCACGGACGGCATCGTCATCGCCGGGATCACCGCCACCGGTTTCGCCTTCACCGAGAACGTCCTCTACCTGGGCAACGCCTTCGGCGAGGACCAGTCGATGGGCCACACCGGTCTGGACTCCCTCACCGCCGGCGCCTTCTTCTTCCGCATCATCGTCTCCCCCTTCGCCCACCCGCTCTTCACGATCCTCACCGGCCTCGCGTTCGGCATCGCCGCCACCCGCTACCCCCGCCGCCGCGCCGCCCGCATCACGCTCGCCCTCCTCGGCCTGCTCACCGCCGTCCTCCTGCACGCCATCTGGAACGGCGCCTCCTCCCTCGGCGACCCCGGTTTCCTCATCGTCTACGGCCTCTTCATGGTCCCCGTCCTCCTCGCCCTCACCTGGCTGGCGATCTGGGCCCGCAACCAAGAACTCCTCTCCCTGCGCGACTACCTCGCCCCCTACATCACCGCCGGCTGGCTCACCCCCACCGAACCCGCCGCCCTCTCCTCCCTCAAAACCCGCGCCCTGGCCCGCGACATCGCCCGCACCACCCAGGGCCCCGCCGCCGCCCGCGCCGTCACCGAGTACGCCACCGTCGCCACCACCCTTTCGTTCCACCGACGGCGGGCTCATCTCTTGGGACCTGCACCCGACTTCTTCAGCCGGGAACAGCACTTGCTGCTGCATCTTCGGCACTACCAGCAGTGGGGGCGGGCGGCGTTGGTGGATGCGTGGGTGACCAGGGAGCAGTCATGCGGCTCCGGCGACTCGCCTTGCCGCAGCAGATGACGTCTGCTCTAGCCAGGCCCGACCACAACCGCTCCCCCAGGCCGATGCTCCGCTGTCCGCAACGACCCCTATCTCCCTCGACAGTGGTGTACGAACCATCTGTACTGGGCAACTAGCCCTGGTTTATGCATGGTCCACCCACACCTGAGATCGAGGGAAACACCAAGTTGTCCGAGCCCCAGCAGGAACGTGCTACTCGCTTCATGGAGGCGCTTGCCTCCCTGCCTCTCCATCGCCCGTCAGGTGAACCATCGAGGGATCAGCCCATCGCGCTCCTCTGGGCGATCAGCCGTGCGGCCGAAGGTGCAGACCGCCTCACCTCATGGAACAAGGCAAAGACAGACCTTCGGGCCATGCTTACCGAATACGACACCATAGATTCACACCCGACACCCGAGAGCACTTTTCTAGAGTTGCACCAATTCCCCTTCTGGGAGATTCTCGGCACGAATGACGAGGCACCAGACTCCAGGGATCCTGACGCAGTTACATGGCTTGCCGAGCAAACACCCGAGGCCGGGCTGGAGACCTCGCTGCACGAACAGCTCGCCTCAGATAAGGATCTGTGTCGGGATGCAGTAAAGCTGCTTCACGAACAATACTTCCAGGACCATCGCCTTGATCTGCTGCTTCTGGAAGCAGGGCTCCCGGCGAAGGAATTTGACGGATTCGGCGCCCCTCCCCACGTACGCGTCGGGGATACCTTCAAGAGGCGGCGGACACTGGCACGAGCAAGGGTCCACCGTCCCACCATGGCCGGAATCTGCGGAACGCGAGCGAGCGGCGCCGAGTCCATCGTCGTATCCGGAGGTTACGAAGACGATGAAGACTATGGCGACGAAATAATCTACACGGGGCAAGGGGGGCGAGACGAGAAAACGAAGAAGCAATGCAAAGATCAGGAACTGACCCTAGGAAATGCAGCGTTGGTCACCAGCTACTCCACTGGGGCACCTGTGCGCGTGATTCGCGGCTCGGGCGGTGACCGTCGACACTCGCCAGCTGCTGGACTCCGGTACGACGGCCTCTACCGAGTAGAGGAGTGCTGGTCCCAACGCGGCGAATCGAACTTCCTCGTATGGCGCTATCGACTCCGCGCCATCGGCTCCGTCGACAAACAGGCCGCCACGAACATCACGCGCTCCTTCCCGGCTGGCAATGCCACCCCCGGCCGCAAGGAAACCTCCACCCAGCGCATCATCCGAAGCACCAAGGTAGCCGACTACGTAAAGAAGATCCACGCATACGCTTGCCAAGTATGCGGACTGCGCATTGAAACCCCTACGGGCGCCTACGCTGAAGCTGCACACATTAAGCCACTCGGTCACCCGCACGACGGCCCCGATGAGATCGATAACGTTCTATGCCTGTGCCCAAACCACCACACGGCCTTCGACTTCGGAATGCTGATCATTAACGATGACCGTTCCGTTACGCAACGAGGCTCCGAACCTCGAACCTACCAACTACGCGAGATCCCCGGACATGTCATAAACGCCAAATACCTCGCGTATCACCGAGACCACCACGAAAACATAAACGTCCCGACCGAATAGCTTTCCATACCCCCTCCCTGGCATCCATTTGCGAGAGAGGGGGTACGCCCCCATCAGCGCCGCCCCGTCATCACCCCTAACCCGCGACGCCGCACTCACCCTCGAAGAACATTTGCGCATAGTCGAGAACCGTATCGGGATCACGCCCCTGCGCCTGTAGCCAACGAAGGACTTCAGCAATGAGACCGACAGCCGCCGCCTCCTGGGTAACGAAGTGCAGCGGCCGTCCTTGGGTTGCCCGACCCGGCATGCCCTGACTGGAGGACGGGGGTACTTCTGCTCCCGGAGATTGCGGGCCGTCCGCGCCTCGGACCTGAGCCGTGCACGATGCACTGATCTCACACCAGGTGGTTTTGCCGTGCGCGGCAGCCGTCACTCCCCAACGGTCCGCCATGGCCGCCACCAGGCCCAGCCCTCGCCCAGTTTCCGAGGTAGGCGCGACACCCAGGAGCCTTGGGAACCGACCACTCTCCGCATCCCGAACGGAAATGCGCAGATGCGCATCCCTCACCATGACCGACAGGACAGCGGCAGCCCCTTCACCTACATGGTTGATGACGTTGGTGGCCAGCTCGCTGACGCAGAGCTGCGCCGCATCAACCACTCCCGAAAGTCCCCACCGTTCGAGGTAGAGGCTCGTCAGACGGCGTAACTCGGCCACCCCTGCCGGCCTCGCGGTGAAGGGGTGGACCCACTCCGTACTCGACATGCGGTGGGTGGCATTCATCTGGCCCAGCTCCTTTGCTTGCCCACGACCCCGACGTCACGTCTGGCCATCAGGTGATGACTCTCAGTTCCTCTGGGTGCGATAGTGGCAGCGCGTATCCCTTCATGCAATGTGCACAGCGGGATTCGCTCTATCGAGTGATTGGCCCGTACCTGCTCTCGCAGCAAGAATGAACGCCCGCCAAAACAAGGAGAGTTGCCGTGGCCGGTTCGCCCACCGCTCGTCGTCGCCGACTTGCGATCGAGCTGAAGAAGCTCCGTGAGGACCACGGACTCACCTGCAACCAGGTGGGCGAGTCGCTGGACTGGAGCGGATCCAAGGTCAACCGCATGGAGACCGGCCAAGGGCGCGTCCAGCCGTCAGACATTGAGGCGCTGTGCCGCTTCTACAACACCACTGACGAGCTACGCGAACTCCTCAAGGACCTTGCCAAGCACTCCAAGATGCGGGGTTGGTGGCACGCGTACGGCAGCGCCGTACCCACCTGGTTCTCCGTATACGTCGGCCTTGAACAGGCAGCCTGCAGCTTGCGGACCTACGAGGCCGAGTTCGTGCCTGGGCTACTACAGACCGCGGATTACGCCAGGGAGCTCCACCACGCTACGGCCCAGCCAAGTCCAGACGACGTCGAGCAGATGATCGCCGTGCGCATGGAGCGACAGGCACTCCTCACCGCTCCTCAGGCACCAGATTTGTGGGCGATCCTGCACGAGAGCGTCTTGCGGCATGCGATCGGGAGCCGGGAGGTGATGCAGGCCCAGTTCGAACGCTTGCTGAAGATGGCGCAGTCGAAGAACGTCACGGTCCAGGTACTGCCGTTCAACTCGGGTAGCTACCCGGCAACAGGGGCGTACACGATGTTGGGGTTCCCTGAGCAAGAGGACCCGGACATCGTCTATCGCGATGGCCTGACAGATGCTGTCTATCTGGAGCAACCCAGCGACATCGCGCAGTATGCAAAGGCATTCGACAACTTGCGGGCACTGTCCTTGAGTCCGCAACAGTCCAGTGCCCTCATTACCGAAGCGATGCAAGGACTCACCTGATGACTCACACAGCGCCTCTCGTCTGGCACAAGAGCAGCTACAGCAACGGCTCTGGCGGCAACTGCATAGCGACGGCGACACCCGACGGATCCACCGTCCTGGTCCGAGACACGAAGGTTCCCGGCGGCCAGATACTCAACTTCACCTGCGGGGCATGGCAGGACTTCGTCGCCTGCGTGCAGCACCCGGACTGGAACGTCCGCGCCTAGCGCGGTGCATCACACAGAGCAACGTCCGAGTCCCATGGACTCTCCACGTAGGGTCGTCACAGTTGTCCCCTGATGTGGAGGTTTCCGTGATGGCCGGCGTACCGACGAGTGTGATCGCAGCAACCGGCCTGGTAGGCGGCTACGCCACCGCCCGCTGGACCAAGAAGCGGCCGCTTGGCGGGGTGGCGCTGGCTGTGGCCGGGGCGGTGGCGGCCAAGGGATGGCAGGAGAAGGCGGGGAACGCGACGGCGGCGGCGCTGAGTGGGGCGTACGTGGCGGCGTTTGCCGGGTCGCATCCGTTGGCCAAGAAGATCGGGGCCTGGCCTTCGGTGTTTGCGGTGGCGGGTGGGGTGGCGCTGGCGTCGTGGGTGGCGGTCGACCGCCGGAAGTAGAGCGGGAGCAGGGCGTGGGGAGGGGGCGGGCCCAGGGAGTGGCCCGCCTCCCCGGCCCGCCACTCCCTGGGCCCGCCCCCTCCCCGCCTCTCAGGTGGTTCAGGCAGAAGCCTCGTTCAGAAGCCTCAGTTCCGCCTCCGTGAGCGTCAGGTCGCCCACCGCCAGCAGCGCCGGCAGCTGCTCCACCGTCCGGGCGCTGGCGATGGGGGCCGCGACGGTGGGCTGGGCGGCGAGCCAGGCGAGGGCGACGGTGGCCGGCTCGGCCTCGTGGGCGGCGGAGACGGTGTCGAGGGCCTGGAGGACGCGCCGGCCCCGGTCGGTGCCGGCGTACTTGGCCGCGCCGCCGGAGCGAGCGCTGTCGACGGTGGTTCCCGGGCGGTACTTGCCGGTCAGAAAGCCGGAGGCGAGGGCGTAGTACGGGACCGCGGCGAGGCCGTGGCGGGCGGCTGCGTCGGCGAGTTCGCCCTCGTAGGTGTCGCGGGAGACCAGGTTGTAGTGCGGCTGGAGGGCGACGTAGCGGGCCAGGCCCTCGCGGGCGGAGAAGGCCAGGGACTCCTCCAGGCGCTTCGCCGAGATGTTGGACGCGGCGATCTCGCGGACCTTGCCGGCCCGGACGAGGTCGTCGAGGGCGGTAAGGAACTCCCCGACCTCGACCGATTCGTCGTCGTAGTGGGTGTAGTAGAGGTCGATGTAGTCGGTGCGCAGACGGGAGAGGGAGAGATCGACCGCGGACTTGATGGTGGCGGCGGACAGGCCCTTGAAGTCCGGGTGGGCACCGACCTTGGTGGCGATGACGACCTCGTCGCGGTTGCCGCGGGCGGCCAGCCAGTTGCCGAGGACGGTCTCGGATTCGCCGCCCTTGTTGCCGGGGACCCAGGCCGAGTAGACGTCGGCGGTGTCGATGAAGTTGCCGCCACCCGCGACGTAGGCATCGAGCACGGCGAAGGATTCGCTCTCGTCGGCCGTCCAGCCGAAGACGTTGCCGCCGAGCGACAGCGGGGAGACCGAGAGCGAGCCGAGGGACTGACGATTTCGGGGGGTGTGTGTCGCGGTCATGTGTGGTGGCAACGTCCGGGGGAGCGGAGTTATTCCTTCCGCTCCCCCGGACGCCTCCGGCGCCCCGCGACGCCCCCGGACGCCAACTTCCGTCCGGCATACGCCCGTTGGGGCCATGTGTCACACACCGGTGCCGTACCGCACACGCCGGTGGCGCGTCACACGCCGATGCCGTACCGCACACGCCGATGCCGTACCGCGCACGCCGGTGGCGCGTCACACGCCGATGCCCCGCGTCACACGCCGAAGACCATGCGTCACACGTCGATGCCGTGATCGCGCAGCCACGGCATGGGGTCTATCGGATCGCCGGCGTCGGGGCGCACCTCCAGGTGGAGGTGCGGGCCGGTGACATTGCCGGTGGCGCCGACGCGGCCGATGACATCGCCGGTGCTGACCTTGCCGGAGGTCTTCACCATCGAGGACAGATGGCAGAACCAGAGTTCGGTGCCGTCGTCGAGGGTGAGGACGATGCGGTAGCCGTACGAGCCGGCCCAGCCGGCCTGGGTGATGGTGCCGGAGTGCACGGCCTTGACGGGAGTGCCGGTCGGCGCGGCGAAGTCCTGCCCGGTGTGGTCCGCGGCCCAGCGGTCGCCGGCCTGGCCGAAGCTCGCGGTGAGCGTGAACGAGGAGACGGGAGCGATGAAGTTCTTCGCGAGCTTGGCGAGGCGGGCGGCCTCCGCCTTCTGACGGGCCGCTTCTTCGGCCTCGCGCTTGGCCTCCAACTCGGCCGCCTTCTTGGCTGCTGCGGCCTTTTCGGCCGACTTCTGGTGGGCGTCGGCTGCCTTCTCGGCTGTCTGGAAAGCGGCGTGCTCGGCGGCCTCACGGGCCTCCTGCTCGGCGGCGCCCTGCTGCGCGTCGGCCTGCTGGAGGATGCGGCTGCGCAGCGCCTCGCCGACGTCCGCGCCCGAGCCCGTCCGGGTGACCTGGGTGAAGGGCCCGGTGGCGGCCGGAGTGGCCGCCTCGTCCGTTCCGGCTCCCGGGGCCGCGTTGCCGGCCGCGGCGGAGTCCGGGCCCGAGGCCGCATCCGCGTCCGAGTCCGTGCCCGCGTCCGATATGAGGTCACCGACGCCGGGGAGCGACTTGGCGTCCGGCAGCTTGTCGGCGAGGTCGTCGGCCATTCCGCCGACGTCGGGCATCGAGATCGGAACCGGAGGGCGGCCCTCGGCCGTGGCCATTCCGCCGGCACCGACCGCCGCGATGACGCCGACGCCCAGGACCGTGCCACCGCGGGCGAGCCCGCCGCCACGCTGCTTGGCCACCCGGTGCTTGCCGCGGACCGAGCGGACGGAATCCTCGGTGGGATTCCATTCCTCCCACGGTCCGTCGTTGATGTTGTCCGCATCACCGGGGCCCGGGAAGGCGCCTCGGTCATCGAGGTCGTAGGCGGACGGACCCTCGGGGGCAGGCTTGTTGGACGCCACGGGGGCGCTCTCCTTTCCTTCCTTCTCGCCTACCGGGTTAGCTGACGGGTTCGGAGCAGGAAGGTCTCCTACGGGCGCCCGCTGGCGGAGAGCGTCCGATTCACCCCAAGGAAGTGGTTCCCCGGTTCCCTTGGTGCAGTTCGAGGTGCTGGAGGTGCGTGAAAAGCGCGTGCGGGATTCGGCGTCTGCGCACGGTGCCGCCTCTTGCGACGGCTGGGACGACCGCGCTGCGTTATCGGACAGTAATAGAGAACGCAGGCGAATTCCAAGCCTTCCCGGGATTTCGTAGCGGCTTCGCGGGAGCTCTGGTGGGGACTTTTTCGGCCAGCACGGCCACAAACCGGGCGAGTTGACCGCCCACCCCTAAACGATCTCGCGGCGATTGTGCACCAGTTGTTATGCGGAGGGGTGCCCCTCGGTTACGGAACGTGAGAGCAGTAACGTCGGATCATGGCCGTCAACGTCGGGAACACCGGAAACACCCGTCACGTCGCGCGCGCCGTTGCCGGCACCTGGGGGCTGGCGGAGCGGTACCGGGAGTTCTCCTGGCGTCAGGCGCGGGGGCGGTCCGCGGCGCACGAGGAGCTGAGCGCGCGGATCAGCCAGGATCCGGAGCTCTGCGATCTGCTGTCGGGGTCGCTGCCGGCCGGCGGCGCACAGCAGCCGGAGCTCGTGCTCGCCGCCGTCCGCTATCTCGACGGCCCGCACGCCGAACTGGGGCCGCGCGGCGAAACGGCGTACGGCCGCTGGCGCGAGTGGACGGTACGGCACTGGAACGAGGTGCGTGCGGTGATCATGCAGCGCTCGTCCCGGACCGATGAACCGGCCCACTGCGCGACGCTGCTGCCGCTGCTCGCCCGCCTGCCGCAGCCGCTGGCGCTGCTGGAGGTCGGCACGTCGGCGGGGCTGTGTCTGCATCCCGACCGCTATCGCTACCGCTACCTGTGCCGGTACGAGGACGACGGGGGACGCGGCACCCGTCTCCCCGAGGCAGCGCCGGAGGCAGCGCCAGAGGCAGCGCCAGAGGCAGAGGCAGTGGCAGAGGCGGGCGCGCCGGAGAGTCCGCTGGTGCTGGAGTGCCGCACGGGGTGGACGGCCGACGAGCTGCCCGGCCGGGACCGGATGCCTCGGATCGTCTGGCGGGCCGGTATCGGTCTCGACCCGCTCGACCCGGCCGCCGAACCGGACGATCTGCGCTGGCTGCAGGCGCTCGTATGGCCGGGCGACGGGGAGCGCGCCGCACGGCTGTCCGCGGCCGTCGAGGCGGTGCGGCCGGCGCCGCGGCCACGGATGGTGCGCGGCGATCTGCTCCACGAGCTGCCCGCGCTCGCCGCCGAGGCGCCGCCCGAGGCCACGCTGGTCATCTTCCACAGCGCCGCGCTGGCCGGCCTCGCGCCCGCTCGCCGCGAGGAGTTCGCGTATCTCGTACGGTCGCTGCTGCGCGGACGGCCCGGCGGCGGGCACTGGGTCTCCCACGAGCACCCCTCCGTCCTGCCCTGGATCCCCGCGCCGGCGCGCCGTTCGCCGCACCCGGACGACGCGCGGCTGCTGACCCTCGCCCTGGACGAGCGCCCGGTCGCGCTCACCGGCCCGCACGGTGAGAGCCTGCACCGGCTCCCGGGGACGGAGGGCGTGGCGTAGGGCCTGCCGTAGCAGCGGCCGTAGCAACGGCCGTACTAGCCGGCCGGTAGCAGCTGCTCCACGGCCTGCCGCAGGGCATGGCGAGCCGTGCCGGGGCTACGCCGCCTCATGTCCTCATCGGCCGCTGCACCGCCAACAGGGCCATATCGTCGGCCGGTGCGCCGCCCGTATGCCGTGCGACATCCTCGACGAGCGTGTCCAGGAGGGCGTCCGGGCCCGGGAAACGACGGCCGCGCAGCCTGCTCGCCGGCTGGTAGAAGCGGCCCAGCAGGTCCCTGGCCTCGGTCACCCCGTCGGTGAAGAAGAGCAGCAGGGCGCCGGCGGGGAAGAACGTTTCGTCCGACCGGTCCGGCCAGCTCGCCACCTCGCTCATGCCGAGCGGCAGCGCCGGCACCGCGGGCACCAGCTCACGCAGCCCGCCGTCCACGGTGAGCAGCAGCGGGGACGGATGGCCGCGGTTGAGCACGCGCAGCACGGACTGCCCGTTGGCGGGGATCTCGGCGAGGACGGCAGTGGTGAACCCCTCGAACTGGTCGAGCCCCGCGCGCCGTCCGCCCTCGCGTTGCAGCGCCCGCTCCAGCCGGCCCGCCACCGCCTCCAGCGTCGTCTCCTGCTCCGCCGCCTCGCGGAAGGCACCGATGACGATCACCGCGGCCTCCACCGCCTCCAGCCCCTTGCCCCGTACGTCGCCGACGATCAGCCGTACGCCGTGCGGGGTGTCCTGCACCGCATAGAGGTCGCCGCCGATCCGGGCATCCGCCAGCGCACCCACGTAGCGGGCGGCGACGCCGAGGCCGGCGAGCCGTTCGGGTGGCGTGGGCAGTACGGCGCGCTGGGCGGCCTCCGAGATGTCCCGTACGGAGGCCAGGTGGGCATCGCTCCTTCGGACGAACCGGTTGAGGCCGAGGGCCAGCAGGGCGACCACGAAGACCATGGCGCTCTCCGCCACGGACTCCTGGTAGTCCTCGATGGCGCCGCGATAGGTGACGGCCCAGATCTCGCCGAGCACCGCGGCCAGGGCCGTGAGGGCGGTACCGCGCAGGGACGAGAGCGACCCGGCGATCAGCGGGGCGGCGCAGAAGAAGGGGGCGGCCGTGTAGCCGGCCGGCGTGACGACACCGACGGCGAGGCCCCCGGCGATCAGGAGGGCGGGAAGCAGACGCACCAGGCGACGGCCGGACAGCTCCGGCCGCCGGCCGCGGCGCACCTGTCGCCCTCCGTCGTCCCTGGGGCGCGCTTCGTCCTGGAGCATCCGCACCGGCCTCTTCCCACTCCCGCCCGTCCGTACGAGCACCGTGGTGGCGGCCGCGTCGACGTCCCCAGCGTTTCCGCTACGGCGCCGGTCGGCGAATCGTCCGGGGCCGGACGGGTCACGGCGGGGCCCAGGTCGGCCCCGCAGCCCACCCCTGCGGTTGAACATGACGGGCGCGGTCACCGGATCCGAAGAGACCGTGTCGAGAGCTCGGGGCCTGACCTCAGGGGCTGTGGCCCCTCAGCGAACCTCCGGCCTTCTCACTCCGGCCAACGCCACACCTGTTCGGGGAACTCGCCGATGACGGCCGCGACGGTTTCGGCGAGGGACAGAAGGTCCTCGTAGGTTTTGCGTCCGTACGTCCACCCGATCATGCGGCTCCCCTCGATGCGCCAACCGAACCGGGCGTCGTGCATGACCCGCTCCAGGGCAGACGTGTGGATAAGAGCTGCGAAGCCGGAATCCTCCGAGCAGCACTCGACGAGGTGGGCGCCGATCTCTTTGAGGTCCCTGTGCCAGCCTGGTGTGCGCGGGAGTGCGGGCCGCTTCTGCCGCCCGGTCGGCACCAGTCGGTTGCTGGTGAAGGCGGTGGCCGGGAGAGCGCGGGGCAAGGAGAGCACGGCCACGGAGTACGTCACGGTGACGATCGCCCGGTTGCTGCCGCCTGTGCGATGTGATGCCAGGAGATGGAACAGGCTCACCTCCCGGCCGTGGAAGCTGCCCTGCAGCAGGTTGCGAGCGGACACGCCTTGCGGGCCGAGGCTGAACGGGTAACCGTCACCGTGGAACGTGGCCAGGTAGTCCCGTGCTCTCTTGCGGTAGGTCCACGCCGGGTCGTCCCGGAAACGCTTGATGCTCTTGCGGACTTCGAACACGGTCAGTCATCCGTTGTTTCCGTGTTGACGGCGTTACCGGCGCCGTAGATGACGCCGTCAACGGGAACTTGCTGCCAGCCGGGAAACCCTTCCCGGTCGGTAGCACGGTGCCTGCCGCCGCCGTTGTGGATCTCGTCCCCCACGTGGTTCGCACCACCGGCAGCGGCGCCGGCCGCACCGCTGAAGCCCACGTCCCGCCAGAAGTCCTTGTCCTGCCCTTCCCACATGTCCACCCCGTCTGCGGCGGCCTGTCCGCCCGCGCTGCTCGCCCCTCCCATGGCGATCTTGCCGGTCAGATTCCCGCTGTCGAGCGCCGTGCCGATGGCCGCTCCCGGGGCCCACACCTCTTCGGCAGCGCGCTTGCCGGAATTGCGTGACCAGTTGAGTACCTTCCCTCCGAGGCTGCCCGCACCTTCCGTGATGCCCGTGCCCACCAGCCCGGCCACGGCGGCATCCTGGAGGTCCTGACCGGTGGTCCTCCAGGTGACCTCCTGGCCGGTGACGAGCTTCCCGCCGACGTTGCCGATGAAGTTGGCGCCGGTGTTCTTGCCGAACTCGATGGCGAACTTGAGCAGCTTGCTGTCCGCCATCGCCTCCTTCACCGTCTCCATCGTCTTGGCAACCCTGATCAGGAGCTGTCCGAGCCGGGTGACCTCCGCCGTCGCCTCGGCGATCTCCGCTTCGGCCGCGCCCGCCGCGATGGCGTCGGAGAAGCCCGCGGTCAGTACCGACAGGCCGATGCCGATCGCCACCGTCGCAAGGACCTCCTCGACCACGCGGTGGACCTCGTCGTTGGCCTTCTGGATCGCATCAGCGGTGGTGTCCAGCTGATGGGCCACGGTTTCGAACTGCGGCAGCGCCTTCTCCACCTGGCTCCTGGTGTGTTTCCAGTGGGCGTGGAAGGCGTCGGCCGCGGCGCCGGTCCAGTTGTCGCCAAGCCGGGTGACCTCGTGATCCTGGGTCTCGACCGTGCTCTTCAGATCATGGGCCATGTGCCGCCACGCCTCGGCGCAGGCTCGCAGGACGGACGGATCCCCGCCAGGGTTGAACAGGTTGAAGCTCTTCTCGATCTTCGGCTGCTGCTCATGCTGCCGGTCGCCCATGTCACTTCCCCCCGAACCGCTGCGCCTGCGCGGAATCGGCTCCCTGATAGGAGGCAACGGTGTGCTCAAGACCCGCGGCGTAGTGCCGCAGCCCGGTACTCAGCTGCCGCAGGGACGTCACCGTGTCGCGGGTCATCTCCACGTACTGGGAAAGGACCTCGGTGGACTCGGCCATCACGCCGAAGGCGTCGTCCACGTTCTCCGCACGGGTGGCGAAGGTGCTGATGCGGCCGTCCAAGTGACCGGAAGAGGACGTGAAGTCCTTGGCCAAGGCCGTAACCGGCTCGGGATGTATCGAAAAATGCTCGTGTGCCATCGCAGTCCCCCATGGTGAAGCCGTACATGACCAGTGCGCCCGGCCAACGTAGGCAGCCCACGGCCACGGATGGCGTGCACCAGGCATCGATTTGACGGCCCATTGACGCGATCCAGGGATCCAGCGGACGAGTTCGTGGTGCAGATCAGTTGGTTCGAGTCCGGTCAGCGACGAGGGCCGGCAGGACGGCCGTCAGCTCCGCCCCTCCAAGTGATCGCCTCGCATGACCGCCTGCTTCTCGGGCCGGCAGCGGGCCGGCGCGATCCGCTTCAAGGCCCCGGGACAGACAGCGGCCCCGCCGCCTGGACACTCCGTTCCAGGTGGCGGGGCCTTCGTCTTTGTGGGCCATCAGGGGCTCGAACCCTGAACCAATGGATTAAAAGTCCACTGCTCTGCCAATTGAGCTAATGGCCCGCACCGAGCAGCATAGCCCGAGGATGTGCCGCAGCCCGAAGGCATGAGGGATCGGGCTGCCCGGCGGGGTGCCGCGGGGCCCGTCGGCGCACCGGACGGGGTGCCCCGCTCACCCCTCAACACGCAGGGCCCGTACGGCACTTGAGTGCGTACGGGCCCTGCGGATCAGCGGATGTGATCAGCCGTTGCGCTTCCAGCGCGGCTTGTCGTCGCGGCGGCCGCCGGAGCCGGTCGTGGCGCCACGGTGGTCGTCACGGCGGCCGTACGGACGGTCGCCGCCGGAGCGGTGGCCACCGGAGGCCGGACGGCCACCGGAACGGTCGTCACGGTTGAACGGACGGTCGCCGCCACCGGAGCGGTAGCCACCGGAGGCCGGACGGCCACCGGAGCGGTCGTCACGGTTGAACGGGCGGCTCGGACGGTCGCCGCGGTCGCGGTTGAAGCCACCACCGGAACGGTCGTCACGGCGGTCGAAGGACCGGCCGCCGGAACGGTCGTCACGGCGGTCGCGGTTGAAACCGCCACCCGAGCGGTCGTCACGACGGTCACGGTCGAAAGAACGGCCACCGGAACGGTCATCGCGGCGGTCGCGGTTGAAGCCACCACCCGAACGGTCATCGCGACGGTCACGGTCGCGGTTGAAACCGCCACCCGAGCGGTCGTCACGACGGTCACGGTCGAAAGAACGGCCACCGGAACGGTCGTCACGGCGGTCGCGGTTGAAGCCACCACCCGAACGGTCATCGCGACGGTCACGGTCGCGGTTGAAACCGCCACCCGAACGGTCGTCACGACGGTCGCGGCGGTCGAAGTTGCCCCGGTCGTCGCGGCGCTCGTCCGACGCTCCGGCCTGGGCCGGTACGGCGGCCTCGGCGGCGGCCTCGGCCTCGGCGGTGACGGCCGCGGCGGCAAGCGCCTCGGCCGGGTCCTCGCCCCGCTCACGGGCGGCGCGGGCGGTCAGCCGGTCGGCCTCCTCGCGCAGCTCGGTGGCGCGGCGCTGCAGACGCTCCAGCTCGCGGGTGACCTCGGCCACCTCGCGCTCGGCCTGCTTGGCGGAGTTGTTCGCACCGTCGGCCTGGACCTCGGTGAGCGAGCGCGCGCCGGTGATGCGGGCGACGTCCTCGTCGAAGGCACCGGAGCCGCCGACGATGTGGCGCGAGGCGTCCACGCCCGCGTCCTCCATCAGGCGGAAGATCTGCCGGCGCTGGTGCGGCAGCGACAGCGAGACGACGGTGCCGGACTGGCCGGCGCGGGCGGTACGGCCCGAGCGGTGCAGGTAGTCCTTGTGGTCACCGGCGGGGTCGACGTTCAGGACCAGGTCGATGCCGTCGACGTGGATACCGCGGGCGGCGACGTCGGTGGCGACCAGCGCGTTGACGTAGCCGTCCTTGAAGTCCGCGAGCACCCGGGTACGCGCGCCCTGCGTCATACCGCCGTGCAGCGCGTCGGCCTTCACACCGGACTCGACGAGCTGCTCGGCGATGCGGTCGGCGCCCAGCTGGGTGCGGACGAAGATGATGGTGCGGCCCTTGCGGGCGGCGATGGCGGCGGTGACCGGCGCCTTGTCCTTCGGCTTCACGACGAGGACGTGGTGGGTCATGGTCGTGACGTTGCCCTGGGCGCTGTCGACCTCGTGGGTGACCGGGTTGGTCAGGTAGCGCTTGACCAGGGTGCCGATCTCGTTCTCCATGGTGGCGGAGAAGAGCATCCGCTGGCCGCCGCCGGGGATCTGGTCGAGCAGCTCGGTGACCTCGGGCAGGAAGCCCAGGTCGGACATCTGGTCGGCCTCGTCGAGGACCGCGACCTGGACGTTCTCCAGGGAGCAGGCGCCACGGTTGATGATGTCGCGCAGCCGGCCCGGGGTGGCGACGAGGACGTCGACGCCGCGCTCCAGGGCGTAGATCTGGTTGCCCATGGACGTACCGCCGCAGACGACCTTCATCTTCAGGCCGAGCACGTCGCCGTACGGCTGGAGCGCGTCCGCGACCTGCATCGCGAGCTCACGGGTCGGGGTGAGGATGATCGCGCGGGGCTTCTTCTTCTCGGTGCTGCCGCCGGTGAGCTGGGCCAGGGTCGGCAGACCGAAGGAGAGCGTCTTGCCGGAGCCGGTGCGGCCGCGGCCGAGGATGTCCTTGCCGGCCAGCGCGTCCGGGATGGTCGCGGCCTGGATCGGGAAGGGGGTGGTGACGCCGTTCTGCGCGAGCTTGCGGACGACGCCCTCGGGCAGTCCGAGGTCGGCGAAGGTGACGGTGTCGGTGGCGGCTTCGGCCGCGTCGGTCTCGGGCGCCTCGTCGGCCGCCGTCACCTCGGAAACCGCCTGCTCGTCGAGTGCGGGCATGACGGACTGCTCAGTGGAAATGGACATGCGAAATGCGAAACCTTCCGGAGTCTCGGCACGCGCCCAAACTCCGTGTGTTTCACACGACCGCCTCTATGCGGTCAGCCACGGCAAGGGAGAGAACGCGCCACGCGGCGCGCTTCTGTTCTGGCGCCGGGCAAATGGGATCAAACGATCTACCACCATACGCACTCCGCCCCCCGGATGGCAAATGACCTTCCGGCCCCTGCCGTCCGCCCCCTGACACCCCCGGCCCGCGCCAGGCTGCGCACCCCCGCCGGCACCCCTCACGCCACGCCGACACGCGCCTTCCGCCCCCTACACACCTTCCGCCCCTCAGCTCCCCGTTCCCTCCTACGCCTCTTCGCTCCTACGCCTCTTCGCTCCTATGCCTCTTCCCCGTACGCATCCGACTGCGACTGTGACTGCGACGGAGACATCGGCGAGACGGGAGACGGTCCGGACGCCTGGGAGCTCGGCGGCGGAGGGTTGCTGGGCGGCGGGGTCGGCTGCGCGGTGGGCGTAACGGGCGGGGGCGAGGCCGGCGGGGTGGGGCGGTCGGGGCGGGACGGCGTGGGCTTCGGGTGCCCGGGGAGCCCGCCGTGACCGTCGGAGCCGCCGTGGACACCGCCCGCTCCCGGCTCGGGGCCCGACGGCTGCACGGGCTGGGACGGCTCACCGGGCCCGGACGGCGTCGGTTTCGCACTCCCCGGCTTCTTCTTCGCCTTGTCGTCGCCGGCCGGACGCCCGGCGCCGTGATGGCCCATCCGCCGCGGCCCGCCGCCACGGCCGTCCACGGTCACCCCGCCGGGGCCGGGCAGCCCGCCCTCCCCGTCGTGCCGCGCGGTACTGCCGGACGGTCTCGGTTTTTCCGGATCGCTCACGCTCATACAGCCCGCCAGCGACGCGGCCAGCGCGGAGACGGCCACGGCGGCGGCGACGGCACGGGAGTGCCTGCGGCGCGCCGGCGGACGCGATGAGGGGGCAGGGGCAGGGGGGACGGACGGCGACAGGGACGGTGTCGGCGTCAGGGACGAATGGCAGGGGCTCGGGCGCACGGCGGGACCTCCGGATCCGGAGCGCAGGGACAGCGGCACGGACTCCCTGCCCAACTCCCGCTCCCCGCCCGAGGACACGCACCCGGCCCGGCCGATCGCGCCGACCGGGCCCGGGGACGTCCCCGGCCGTACTAGCCGTAGCCGAGCGAGTGCAGCCGCTCGTCGTCGATTCCGAAGTGGTGCGCGATCTCGTGAACGACCGTCACCTCGGTCTCCGCGACCACGTCCTCACGTGTGTCGCACATCCGCAGCGTCGGCCCCCGGTAGACGGTGATCCGGTCCGGCAGCACCCCCGCGTACCACTCCCCGCGGTCGGTCAGCGGCGTCCCCTCGTACAGCCCGAGCAGGTCGGGATCGCCGGCCGGGGGCTCGTCCTCGACGAAGACCGCCACGTTGTCCATCAGCCGGGTCAGCTCCGGCGGAATCCGGTCCAGCGCCTCGGCGACCAGTTCCTCGAACTCCTCGCGCGTCATTTCCAGCACACCACCATTCTCCGCCACCCGGACCCACCACCGATCGTCGCGTCCCGCCCGCCACTCCGCACCCCAACCGGAAGCCACCGCTCCCCGCATAGCGGTGCCACCGGCCGGGCATACGGGACCAATGGCCCGCGCCGCGCGCTCCCGGACACCGCACCCGAACTCCCCGCGCAACCCGCCGCACCGGCTGCTGTTCACCTGGCTCCACGGCGTACCCGCACTGCCCGCAGCCGTCCGCCGCGCCTACCGCTCCCGCCGTACGGCGCCGGCCGCGCCCGTCCTCGGCCCGTCGCGCTCCTTAGCCCACCCGGCCTCCGCCACCCTGCCCGGCGCCGCCCCGCGCCGCCCCCTGCGCTCCGCCCTCGGCCTGATATCCGTGGCCGTCCTCGGCGCCTGGCTGGGGCTGGTCCTGATCGGCGGCGTCCACGCCCCCGTCGGCCCGATGGACACCAGCATGGCGCTGCGGCCCTCGCTGACCGGCGGCACCCGGATCGATGTCCCACCCCTCGGCGACCTGGAACTGAGCAGCCACTACGCACCCGTATCGCTCGATGTCGATGTCGACCGGCTGGACCCGGTCCGCTCCCGGGCGCTGGTCGACCACCCCGAGCGGTTCGCCGGCCTGCAGGACGAGGTCACCCATGACGTCACCCGCGGCGCCCTGGGGCTGGCGCTGCACTCCGCCGTCGCCGTGGCGTCCGGCGCGACCGCGCTGAGCCTGGCCGTCCACCGCCGCCCGCGCCGCGCGCTGGCCGCCGGAGGGCTGGCGCTCGCCCTGCTCGCCGCCTCCGCCGGCACCGCGTACGCCACCTGGAACCCCCGGTCCGTACTGGAGCCGAAGTTCTCCGGGCTGCTCTCCTCGGCCCCCTCCGTGGTCGGCAACGCGCGCAACATCGTCAGCGAATTCAACGTCTACCAAAAGGAGTTGGCGCGCCTGGTGACCAATGTGACCAAGCTCTACGACGCCACCTCGACGCTGCCGGTCTACCAGCCCGACCCCACCACCATCCGGGTGCTGCACGTCTCGGACATCCACCTCAACCCCGGCAGCTGGCGGATCATCGCCTCCCTGGTGAAGCAGTACCGGATCAACGTGATCATCGACACCGGCGACACCATGGACCACGGCTCGGCCGCCGAGAACCATTTCCTGGACCCGGTCTCCACCCTCGGCGCCCCGTACGTCTGGGTGCGCGGCAACCACGACTCGCGCGGCACGCAGAAGTACCTGACCGGCCGCCCCCACGTCACCGTCCTCGACCACGGCAGGGCCGTCCGTGTCGCCGGCGTACGTCTCGCGGGCGTCGGCGACCCGCAGTTCACCCCGGACCGCTCCGTGGTGGCGGCCGGCGAGCCCGCCGAGCGCACCGCCGGCGGCCGGCTCGCCGACTCGCTGCGCACCCAGCGGCTGGCCGGCACCCCCGTCGACATCGCGCTGGCCCACAACCCCACCGCCGTGACCGAGGCGGACGGCCTGGCCCCGCTGGCGCTGGCCGGCCACCTCCACCACCGCGAGATCACCACGCTCCCCCAGGGCACCCGGCTGATGGTCGAGGGCTCCACGGGCGGCGGCGGGCTGCGCGCGGTGCAGAACAAGAAGCCCGCACCGGTCGAGGCGTCGGTGCTCTACCTGGACCGGACGACGAAACGGCTGCAGGCGTGGGACGAGATCACCCTCGGCGGGCTGGGCCTGTCGCGGGCCGAGGTCAGCCGCCACCTCCCGCGCGAGAACCAACCCGGCGCCGCGCCCTCGCCGTCCGGCGCCCCTCACTCGTCCGGAGCCTCTTCCGGACCTTCTTCCGGGGCCTCTTCCGGACCCGCGTACGGCCCGCTTCCGCGCCCGGCCAGGAGCCCTTCCGGCGGCCCCCGGTAAACCGTTTTGGCGAACGGTCCTCCCATCCCATATGCTTCTCACGTCCCCGACGGCGCCGGTAACGACGCCAAGGTGGCCACCAGCCCTCATCGTCTAGTGGCCCAGGACGCCGCCCTTTCAAGGCGGTAGCACGGGTTCGAATCCCGTTGGGGGCACGCATCACCGTGTGCGAGACTGGTTCACGCCGCTTTCGCACAATGCAAGGTCCTGTGGAGCAGTTTGGAGTGCTCGCCACCCTGTCAAGGTGGAGGCCGCGGGTTCAAATCCCGTCAGGACCGCTGCGGCTGGGTAGCTCAGTTGGTACGAGCGATCGCCTGAAAAGCGATAGGTCGCCGGTTCGACCCCGGCCCCAGCCACACCCTTTGGGAGAAGGCCCCGATTCCAGGAATCGGGGCCTTCTTCGTGTCCCTCCATTCCCTCCATTCCGTCGATGCCGGTGACGGCTTTTCTTTTTCCCCGCCCGCAGCCCGGCACCCGTCACCCCACTGCCTCACGCGTCCGCGGCGGGCGCCATCGCCTCCTCGCGGCCACCCGGGTGGCGGTGCCGCCAGATCCAGAACACCGTGCACGAGAGCACCGCCCAGCCGGCCAGCACCAGGAAGGGGAAGGCGTGCTGGTGGCCGCCGAAGTAGACGGCGGTGTGCTGGGCGTTGACCGAGCCGCCCGGCGGCAGCCAGCGGCCGACGAGGCCGAGGGCGGACGGCAGCAGCGGCCAGGAGACCGCCCCGCCCGAGGAGGGGTTGCCCAGCAGCACCATCAGTCCCCACGTGGGGATCATCGCCCAGCGCCCCATGAGGGCGTTGAACATCGTGAAGACCATGCCGGACGTGAACATCGTCAGCGCCAGGATCAGCCAGGACTCCACGAACGGCAGCCGCAGCGCACCCAGCCACCAGTCGACCACCGCCGCGATGCAGAAGCCCCCCAGCAGTGCATAGACCGCGGTGCAGGCGATCCGCTCGGCCGGCTCCAGACCGCGGGCGTGCACGCTGAGCTGGATCGCGCCGACGAAGCCGATGATCACCGCGGCCAGCGAGATGTAGAACAGCGCCAGACCGCGCGGGTCGCCCTTCTGCAGCGGCTTGATGTCCCGGATCCGGACGTCCACGCCGATCGCCTTGCCGACCTTCGCGCCCGACTGGGTGAGCAGCTGCGCCACCGTGGCCCCCGAGGCGCCGGAGACGTCCAGCTCCACGCCCCGGCCGCGGGCGCGCAGGATCGCGAACTCCTCCTGCTCGTCGACGGCCCGCCGGGCCCGGCCGTACGTGCGGTACCCGGTCAGCACGAGCGAAGCGTTCAGCGCCTTCTCCATCCCCTGGGTGAAGGCCTTCACCGGTGGGGTGTCGGGCGAGCCGACCACGGCGGTCGGGACGGACCGCGGGGTCGGATTGGCCATGGCGTACGTGTACGAGCCGGCGAACAGGCCGGCCGCCGCGGCGACGATGAAGACCAGCACGGCCGCGGGGAAGTAGGGCGACGCCTTGAAGGCCGCCCACTTCTCCGCGCCGGTCCGCGGCCTGCCGTGCGCGCCGTGCGGAGCGGATCCGCCGGGCGGGCCGGAATCGCCGCGATGATCAGCCATAGGGACACGCTAAGGCAGCGACACGGGGCATACCCGGGCAGATGCCCCGTATGCGGCGGCCCGGGGGCCCGTGATCCGGTCGTACGGGCAAATGGTTCGCCAGTCGATTACGTGAGGTGAGATCCTGGGGGACGTATGTCCAGTCAGCCTGCCTCCGCCCTGCCCGACGGCGCTGTCTCCACCCCGCCCGGCACCCCCGCTCCCACCCTGACCGCTCTGCTGGAGCGGCTGCCCGAGCTGATGCTGCGCGACCAGCAGCGGCTGGGGCGCCGGCTCGACGGCGCGCGCCGGATCCGTAAGCCCGAGGCCCGGGCCGCCGTGCTCGCCGAGATCTCCGCCGGCCTCGACGAGGCGGAGCTGCGGGTCGCCCAGCGGCAGGCCGCGGTGCCCCAGATCACCTATCCGGAAGAGCTGCCGGTCAGCCAGAAGAAGGACGAGATCCTTGCCGCGATCCGCGACCACCAGGTCGTGATCGTCGCCGGTGAGACCGGTTCCGGAAAGACGACACAGATCCCCAAGATCTGTCTGGAGCTCGGCCGCGGCATCCGGGGCCTGATCGGGCACACCCAGCCCCGCCGGATCGCGGCCCGTACGGTCGCCGAGCGGGTGGCCGAGGAGCTGAAGACCCCGCTGGGCGAGGCGGTCGGCTGGAAGGTCCGCTTCACGGACCAGGTCGGCGGCGACACCCTCGTCAAGCTGATGACGGACGGCATCCTGCTCGCCGAGATCCAGACGGACCGCGAGCTGCGCCAGTACGACACGATCATCATCGACGAGGCACACGAGCGCAGCCTCAACATCGACTTCATCCTCGGCTACCTGGCACAGCTGCTGCCCCGCCGCCCGGACCTGAAGGTCGTGATCACGTCCGCGACCATCGACCCGGAGCGGTTCGCGCGGCACTTCGGTGCCTTCACCGCCGTGGATGCGGGGGACGGCCAGGGCGCCTCGGAGCCTTCGGGCCCCTCCGGCGACGGCGAGGCGAAGCCGAGCGCACCCATCGTGGAGGTCTCCGGCCGGACGTATCCGGTGGAGGTGCGCTATCGCCCGCTGCTGGTGGGGGCACCCCCAGCGGTAGCTGGGGGAGAAGGCGGCCAGGCAGCGAACAACCTGGAGGGCGACCGCGACCAGATCACCGCGATCTGCGACGCCGTGGACGAGCTGCAGGCCGAGGGCCCCGGCGACATCCTGGTCTTCCTCTCCGGCGAGCGGGAGATCCGCGACACCGCGGACGCGCTCAACAAGAAGGCCCTGCCGTTCACCGAGGTCCTTCCGCTCTACGCCCGGCTGTCGCACGCCGAGCAGCACCGCGTCTTCCAGCGGCACACGGGCCGGCGGATCGTGCTGGCCACGAACGTCGCCGAGACCTCGCTGACCGTCCCGGGCATCCGGTACGTCATCGATCCGGGCATGGCCCGTATCTCCCGCTACAGCTACCGCACCAAGGTCCAGCGGCTGCCCATCGAGCCGGTCTCGCAGGCCAGCGCCAACCAGCGCAAGGGCCGCTGCGGCCGTACCAGCGACGGCATCTGCATCCGGCTCTACTCCGAGGACGACTTCCTCTCCCGTCCCGAGTTCACGGACGCGGAGATCCTGCGGACGAACCTCGCCTCCGTCATCCTGCAGATGACCGCGGCCGGCCTCGGCGACATCGAGAAGTTCCCGTTCATCGACCCGCCGGACCGCCGCAACATCAAGGACGGCGTCGATCTGCTGCGCGAGCTCGGGGCGCTCGACACCGAGCAGAAGCCCTCCCGGCCGGGACAGAAGGGGCAGCGGCTGACCCCGCTCGGCCGCAAGCTCTCCCAGCTGCCGGTCGACCCGCGGCTGGCGCGGATGGTGCTGGAGGCGGACCGCAACGGCTGTGTCCGCGAGGTCATGGTCATCGCGGCGGCCCTGTCCATCCAGGACCCGCGCGAGCGGCCCGCCGACAAACAGCAGCAGGCCGACCAGCAGCACGCCCGCTTCAAGGACGAGACCTCCGACTTCCTCGCCTTCCTCAACCTGTGGCGGTACATCCGCGAGCAGCAGAGGGAGCTGTCCTCCTCCGCCTTCCGCCGGATGTGCCGCAGCGAATTCCTGAATTACCTGCGGATACGCGAGTGGCAGGACATCTACTCCCAGCTGCGTTCGGTCGCCAAGACCATGGGCATCCACCTCAGCGAGGAGGACGCGGCGCCGGACCATATCCACACCTCCCTGCTTTCCGGTCTGCTCTCGCACATCGGCCTCAAGGACACGGACGCCAAGAACGAATATCTGGGCGCCCGCAGCGCCAAGTTCGCGGTGTTCCCCGGCTCCGCGCTCTTCAAGAAGCCACCGCGCTGGGTGATGTCGGCCGAGCTGGTCGAGACGTCGCGCCTGTGGGCGCGGGTGAACGCGAAGATCGAGCCGGAGTGGATCGAACCGCTCGCCCAGCATCTGGTGAAGCGGACGTACAGCGAGCCGCACTGGGAACAGAAGATGGCCGCGGTGATGGCCTACGAGCGGGTCACGCTCTACGGCGTCCCGGTCGTCGCCCAGCGCAAGATCGCCTACGGCCGGATCGACCCGGAGACCTCGCGGGATCTGTTCATCCGCAACGCCCTGGTCGAGGGCGACTGGCGCACCCATCACCAGTTCTTCCATGACAACCGCAAACTTCTCGGCGAGGTCGAGGAGTTGGAGCACCGCGCCCGGCGCCGCGACATCCTCGTGGACGACGAAACCCTCTTCGACTTCTACGACCAGCGCATTCCGGCCGATGTGGTCTCCGGGGCGCATTTCGACGCCTGGTGGAAGAAGCAGCACCGCGAAGAGCCGGAGCTGCTGAACTTCGAGCACTCGATGCTCATCAATGAGTCCGCCGAGGCCGTCACCAAGGACGACTACCCGGATTCCTGGCGGCAGGGAAAGCTGAAGTTCAAGGTCACCTACCAGTTCGAGCCGGGCGCGGACGCGGACGGCGTGACCGTCCACATCCCCCTCCAGGTCCTCAACCAGGTCTCCTCCGAGGGCTTCGACTGGCAGATCCCCGGCCTGCGCGAGCAGTTGGTGACCGAGCTGATCCGGTCACTTCCCAAGCCGATCCGCCGTAACTACGTCCCGGCGCCGAACTTCGCGGCCCGCTTCCTGGACTCCACGGTCCCCCTGCAGGGCGCCCTGACGACCTCGCTGGCCGCGGGTCTGCAGCGGATGGTGGGCGTGCCCGTCGACGCCGCGGACTTCGACCCGGACAAGATCCCCGATCACCTCAAGATCACCTTCCGGGTGATCGACGAGCACCGCCGCAAGCTCGCCGAGGACAAGGACCTGGAAGCGCTGCGGCTGAAGCTCAAGCCGAAGACCAGGGCGGCCCTCTCCAAGGCCTTCGAGCAGGGCGCCGAGCGCCCCGCCGGGGACCGCAAGGGCGGCGCGGGCGACGGGCAGGCGCCGGCCGGCCCGGAGCAGCGGACGGGACTGACGTCCTGGACGATCGGCACCCTGCCGCGCACCTTCGAGACCCGGCGCGGGGGCCAGCCGCTCAAGGCCTACCCGGCACTGGTCGACGAGGGCAGCAGCGTCGCGGTCCGCCTCTTCGACACCGAGGCCGAACAGCTGACGGCGATGTGGGCGGGCACCCGCCGGCTCATCCTGCTCAACATCCCCTCCTCCCCGGCCAAGTTCGCCCAGGGCAAGCTGAGCAATCAGCAGAAGCTGGCGCTGTCCCGTAATCCGCACGGCTCGATCGGGGCGCTCTTCGACGACTGTGTCACCGCAGCGGCCGACCGGCTGATCGCGGCCCGGGGCGGCCCGGCGTGGGACGAGGAGTCCTTCCGCAAGCTCTTCGACGCGGTCCGCGCCGACCTGGTGGACGTCACGCTCAAGACCATCCAGCAGGTCCAGGAGGTGCTGGCCGCCTGGCAGGCCTGCGAGCGCCGGCTCAAGGAGACGTCGTTCCCGTCCCTGCTCCCGTCCCTCACGGACGTCAAGGAGCAGCTGGCGGCGCTGATCAAGCCTGGCTTCGTCACGGCGCACGGCGCCAAGCGGCTGCCGGACCTGATGCGCTATCTGGTGGCCGCCGACCGCCGGCTGCAGCAGCTGCCCACCCACGCCGAGCGGGACCGCACCCGGATGGCGAAGGTGAAGGAGATGCAGGACGAATACGCCTGGCTGCTGGAGCAGTTCCCGCAGGGCCGCCCGGTGCCCGCCGCGGCACGGGAGATCCGCTGGATGATCGAGGAGCTTCGGGTGAGCTACTTCGCCCATGCTCTGGGCACCGCGTACCCGGTCTCCGACAAGCGGATCGTGAAGGCGGTGGACGCCGCCGCGCCGTAGGCGGGGCCCTCGCCCGCCCCGGAACCGGGGCCGCCGGTAGCGAGTTCGACCACACCCCCTGACCTGCTGTACAGTCTTGTCTCGCAGCCCGCCGCAAGCGGAAAGCAAACGCAAGGTCCTGTGGAGCAGTTTGGAGTGCTCGCCACCCTGTCAAGGTGGAGGCCGCGGGTTCAAATCCCGTCAGGACCGCATTTTTACGGCCCGCATCCTTCTCGGATGCGGGCCGTTCTGCTGTCCGGGCCCGGCACGGCCACGCCGTTCCGCTGCCCGGAGCGGTCCGCGCCCCCTGTGCGCCGTCGCCGGATGCCGGGCACCGCACCCCCCGTCAGGACCCGCCCCTGCGGCCCGTATCGGGACCCCTTGCGGG
Organism: Streptomyces sp. Edi2; assembly: GCF_040253635.1. Taxonomy (NCBI): domain Bacteria; kingdom Bacillati; phylum Actinomycetota; class Actinomycetes; order Kitasatosporales; family Streptomycetaceae; genus Streptomyces; species Streptomyces sp. Edi2. Next base: position 4,160,336 of record NZ_JBEJGX010000003.1, read on the forward strand.
CCGCCGGCCCCGGGTCGCGCCGCTGCCCGCCCCCGCCGCACGGCCGAATGCGGTGCGTAGCCGGTTTGCTGCCTGCCGTATTGACTGCGGCAGGTACCACCGGTACTCACTGAGGAAGGGCACGGGGGCCGGGGAGGTATGCGCAATGACGACTGCGGTACGGCACGAGACCAGGGCGCTGTTGCGGGCCCATCTGTCGGCGGCCACGGGCTATCGCCACCGGATGCGGCACTGCCCCATCTGCCATCAGCTACTACGGCTCGCCATGGAGCCGCACACGGCCCGCTCCGCGGCTCCGGCGCCCGCGGCCGCCCCCGCCCCGCCGCCGGCCGTCTGTGAGCCGCGGGCGGCCGAGGGCGAAAGTCCCGTGCCCGGATGACCAACGGCGCCTGCGCCGTCGCGCGCACGGTGGCAGGCTGGTGGGCGCGGCGGGAGATGTTCTCTACCGCAGCGGACGTATCGTCTTCAAGCGCCGCGTAGTGTGACGGGTGTCACCGAACTAGTTTGGTGCGATGCGGAACTTACACCCCGCATACAACCGGTCAATTTAATATGTGCAATTGCACCACCTGTGAACGGCTCAGTAACGAGCCCGCAGGGTCCGCGCACAGCGGCCCCTACAAGACGCGTGAAGGCGCCCTGACCGGCGTCCGGGGTGGCCTCGGCGCCGTGCCGACCCGGCCGCCCCGAAGGGCTCTGGAGCGGGCGCACACAAAAAGATCGCGCTGGACCCGGCGGAGTCCAGCGCGATCGATGACGTACCCAAGATGGGGCGGGTGTGGGGCCTGTTGGGGCAGGCGCCGCGTCATATGAAGCTGTCTAAAGCAAGGTGAAGCAGGTCGAGCTAGGGGTACAAAGCGGGCATTTTCGGGTTGGGGGCCCCGAAAACGACCTGGTTATGCGGTTGTTCAGGCCTCGCTGCGCTGCTGCGGAATGCCCGCGAGCAGTGCGCGGACCTCAGCCTCGCGGTAACGCCGATGTCCTCCGAGCGTGCGGATGGACGTGAGCTTGCCTGCTTTGGCCCAGCGGGTCACCGTCTTCGGGTCCACGCGGAACATCGTGGCGACCTCAGCAGGGGTAAGCAGCGGCTCGGCGTCAGGGGTGCGAGCGGTCATGAGCGGCCTCCTCGGGAGAACCGAACCATCACGGTTCTTTCCTCTAAATTCTGCACCTTGACCCACGTTGCCCGAAATGGCGGACGCGGGCCGAGTCGGTTATAGGACGAACGGCTTGTCCTCGGCACTACAACTACACCATCTGTCCAGCCACGTCGGCCAAACCGATGGAATTGCCCTCTCAGGTGTTCAACCTCGACGGAAGCCGATGGACCGTGCCATAACGGACAGTCACTCGTCCGTGACGATCAGTCACAACGTGAACAGACGCCACGAGACCCCTCAAGGAGCGCAATACCGATCTATCCGCCCTTAGTTGGACGGAAGGAGCCCACGTCGGGCTCCTTGTCCTATTTTGGCACGAGGGTATGGCTTGGGAGCAAGACCCGAAGTCAGTGCTTTAGGTCACGCTTGAGGCAATCGCCCGGATCAGGACCTACGTCCCTAACCGTGCGAACGCCGAAAAGCGAAAGCAATCATTCCGCACCATGATCCACGGCCCGCACCGGCCCTCAGCTGGAGAACTGACGTTCCCGCACCGCACGCCACCGCTGGGAAAGCTTCTCGTACGCGACCCCGGCCCGCTCGCCGTCCCCGTCGCGCAGCGCCGCCAGCCCCTCCGCCACCTCGGCGGCGGAACGGTCCTCGGCAAGCTGCTCCTCGGGCACCGCGTGCACCAGCCCTCCGTAGTCCAGCTCCACGAGCGAACGCGGATGGAACTCCTCGAGCCAGCGCCCCACATCTACCAGGCCGTCGATCAGCGGTCCCTCTTCCAGGGCGTCGCGCAGCGTGCGCAGCCCCCGGGCGACCCGCCGCCGTGCCTGCACCATGGGCGTCCGGTAACGCATCACCGGCGCCTGGTCACCCTTTGTGTACTCCCGATCGCCGTCGTCGAAGAGCACGAACCAGCGGACCGGGACGTGCCAGGTCGCCCCCCGGATCCAGGGCCGCGCGTCCGGGTTGCGCTCCCGCCACCGCTCGTAGTCGCCGGCCGCCTGCAGTCGCACCACCGGGGGCAGCGCCGTATCCAGCACCGACGCCGGCAGCAGCTCGTCCAGCGCCTCCAGGGCCTGCCAGCCGCGCAGCCGGGTGCGCCACGGGCAGACACACGTCACCTCGTTCACGACGGCGATGAAGGCGTCCGCGCTCTCATGGACCGGCACCGGCACCGGCGGGGTCGCCAGCAGGTCGGCCAGCGCCCGGCGCTGCTCGTCCTGGGCGGTGGGGGTGTCCTCCCGTTTGGCATAGCGCGCCCAATGGGAGCGCTCCGGCTCGGGGAACGCAGCCAGCGGCTCGTAGACCCGTAGATATGCCATGTACGGGACCTTCACCGACGACGCCAGGGCCACGCCCGCTCCTTCAAAGGGGAAGTCCGCCGCCGGAAGATCCCGAGGGCCCCCGCCGGCCTGCGATAGACCAGATCGTCCCATGCCCGTCCCCCGGGAGAGGGTGATCCTGGGCACCCGACGGATCAACCGGTCCCGCAGGTCTTACGCTCTTTTCAACCGGCCCTCCCCACCCGTCGGAGGGCACCCTTCGCGACTTATGGGAGTCACCACCGTGACTGACGTACGTCCGGCCCACGCCGGCACCGACGGCGGCGTTCTGCACACCCTGTTCCGATCGGAGCAGGGGGGCCATGAGCAGGTCGTTCTCTGCCAGGACCGTGCCAGCGGCCTCAAGGCCGTGATCGCCATCCACAGCACCGCCCTGGGTCCCGCCCTCGGCGGCACCCGCTTCCATGCCTACGCCTCCGAGGAGGAGGCCGTGCTGGACGCCCTCAACCTGTCGCGCGGCATGTCCTACAAGAACGCCCTCGCCGGGCTGGACCACGGCGGCGGCAAGGCCGTGATCATCGGTGACCCCGACCTGATCAAGACCGAGGAACTCCTGCTCGCCTACGGCCGGTTCGTGGCCTCCCTCGGCGGCCGCTACGTCACCGCCTGCGACGTCGGCACCTACGTCGCCGATATGGACGTGGTCTCCCGTACGAACAAGTGGACCACCGGCCGCTCCCCGGCAAACGGCGGCGCCGGTGACTCCTCCGTCCTGACCGCCTACGGCGTCTTCCAGGGCATGCGCGCCTCGGCCCAGCACGCCTGGGGCGACCCGACGCTGCGCGGCCGCACGGTGGGCATCGCGGGGGTCGGCAAGGTCGGCCACCTCCTCGTCGAGCACCTGCTCGAGGACGGCGCCGAGGTCGTGATCACGGACGTCCGCGCCGATTCGGTGGCGCGGGTGCGCGCCAAGTACCCGCAGGTCACGGCGGTTGCCGACACCGAAGCCTTGATCCGCACCGAGGGCCTGGACGTCTATGCCCCCTGTGCGCTGGGCGGTGCCCTGAGTGATACATCGCTGCCGGTGCTGACCGCGAAGGTGGTGTGCGGCGCGGCCAACAACCAGCTCGCCCACCCCGGCGTCGAGAAGGACCTCTCCGACCGCGGCATCCTCTACGCCCCCGACTACGTCGTGAACGCCGGCGGTGTCATCCAGGTGGCCGACGAGCTGCACGGCTTCGACTTCGACCGCTGCAAGACCAAGGCGGCGAAGATCTTCGACACCACGCTGGCGATATTCGCTCGCGCGAAGGCCGACGGCATTCCGCCCGCCGCGGCCGCCGACCGCCTGGCCGAGCAGCGCATGGCGGAGGCGCAGCGCCCCTGACCCAGGCCGGAAATGCGCCCTTGCGGGCCGGAAAGGCAGCTCTGCGGGACCCGTCACGGGCGGCCGGGGGAGACATCCCTCACCACCCGTCGGCGGGTCGCCGTACAAGACAGGTTAAAATCGCAGTTGACCAGCGGGGACGGGGCACCTTGCCGGTCGTGCCGAGCGGCGGGTGATGCGGGCGACGTACCGTATGGCCGCGGAAGCAGGTACCGTTAAAGCCCTACGGGCCGGTCTCTCTGTCGAGAGCCCGCTCTGATCCATGAACGCGTGTCAAGACTCTGGGGCCACCGAGCCCCGTCATTGAGGGGGTCGACCCATGGGGCGCGGCCGGGCCAAGGCCAAGCAGACAAAGGTCGCCCGCCAGCTGAAGTACAGCAGCGGTGGGACGGATCTCTCACGACTGGCCGACGAGCTGGGTGCATCACCGTCGAACCAGCAGCCTCCGAACGCCGAGCCGTTCGAGGAGGACGAGGACGACGACCCGTACGCACGGTACGCAGATCTGTACAACGGCGACGACGACGAAGAGGACGAGGGCGACCCGTCCCAGCAGCGTCGTCGCGCTTGACGCTCTGCGCGCTCGCGGCACCCATAACAGCATCACGGACCCGGTCCTGGGCATCGCCCGGACCGGGTTCTGTGCTGCCCGGATGACCGTAAGAGCGGTGGCCGCACCGACGGCCGCCGGGAAGAGGGGCGCCTGTCCTGGCCCGTGCGGGGCTGTGGCAGGCGCCCGTCCGCTCAGCGCGCGTAGTCACCGGTCAGGGTCACTGCCTCTGCGCGGTCACCGCGGTCGGTGATCTCGCCGCTGACCCAGGCGTCCACGCCGCGGTCGGCCAGCGTGGTCAGGGCGGCCTCCACCGAACCCTGCGGGACGACGGCGATCATGCCGACGCCCATGTTCAGGGTCTTCTCCAGCTCCCCGCGCTCGACCGAGCCGGCCGAGCCGACCAGGTCGAAGACCGGGCCCGGCGTCCAGGTGGCGCGGTCGACGGTGGCGTGCAGGCCGTCCGGGATCACCCGGGCGAGGTTGTTGGCCAGGCCGCCGCCGGTGATGTGCGAGAAGGCGTGCACCTCGGTCGTACGGGTCAGCGCCAGGCAGTCCAGCGAGTAGATCTTGGTGGGCTCCAGGAGCTCTTCGCCGAGCGTGCGGCCGAACTCCGGGATCTCCCGGTCCAGGGCCATTCCCGCACGGTCGAACAGCACATGGCGGACCAGCGAGTACCCGTTCGAGTGAAGCCCGGAGGACGCCATGGAGATCACCGCGTCGCCCGTACGGATACGATCCGCGCCCAGCACCCGGTCCGCCTCGACGACGCCGGTGCCGGCCCCCGCGACATCGAACTCGTCCGCGCCCAGCAGCCCCGGGTGTTCCGCGGTCTCGCCGCCGACCAGCGCACAGCCGGCCAGCACACAGCCCTCGGCGATGCCCTTGACGATCGCGGCGACCCGCTCGGGGTAGACCTTGCCGACGCAGATGTAGTCGGTCATGAACAGCGGCTCGGCGCCGCAGACGACCAGGTCGTCGACGACCATGCCGACGAGGTCGTGCCCGATGCTGTCGTAGACGCCCATCTTGCGGGCGATGTCGACCTTCGTGCCCACGCCGTCGGTCGCGGAGGCGAGCAGCGGGCGCTCGTACCGCTTGAGGGCGGAGGCGTCGAAGAGGCCGGCGAAGCCGCCGAGCCCGCCGACGACCTCGGGGCGGGTGGCCTTCTTCACCCACTCCTTCATCAGGTCCACGGCGCGGTCGCCGGCTTCGATGTCGACGCCCGCGCTCGCGTAGCTGGCACCAGTGGTCTCTGACATGACGGAGAACTTTCGTGTCGTGTGGGTACGAGCTCTACGGGCGACGCAGCGCGTCGGCCCCGCCGACCCCGGCGGTGAGCGTCTGGACGCCGTCCACGTCGGACGTGGTCCCGCTCGCGGTCTCCGACTCCAGGAGGTGCTTGCCCAGCAGCCCCGGGTCGGGCAGCTCCATCGGGTACTCGCCGTCGAAGCAGGCGCGGCACAGGTTCGGCTTGGCGATCGTGGTCGCCTCGGTCATGCCGTCGATGGAGATGTACGCGAGCGAATCGGCGCCCAGCGACTTGCCGATCTCCTCCACGCTCAGCCCGTTGGCGATCAGCTCCGCGCGGGTGGCGAAGTCGATGCCGAAGAAGCACGGCCACTTGATCGGCGGGGACGAGATCCGGATGTGGACCTCGAGAGCACCGGCCTCGCGCAGCATCCGGACCAGGGCGCGCTGGGTGTTGCCGCGGACGATCGAGTCGTCGACGACCACCAGGCGCTTGCCGCGGATGACTTCCTTGAGCGGGTTGAGCTTGAGCCGGATGCCGAGCTGGCGGATGGTCTGCGAGGGCTGGATGAAGGTCCGGCCGACGTAGGAGTTCTTGACCAGGCCGGAGCCGTAGGGGATGCCGCTGGCTTCGGCGTATCCCACGGCGGCGGGCGTGCCGGACTCCGGCGTCGCTATCACCAGGTCGGCATCGGCCGGCGCCTCGGCGGCCAGCTTGCGGCCCATCTCCACCCGGGAGAGGTACACATTGCGGCCGGCGATGTCGGTGTCCGGGCGGGCGAGGTAGACGTACTCGAAGACACAGCCCTTGGGGCGGGCCTCGGCGAAGCGGCTGCTGCGCAGACCGTTCTCGTCGATGGCGACCATCTCGCCGGGCTCGATCTCCCGGATGAAGCTGGCGCCGCAGATGTCGAGGGCCGCGGTCTCGGAGGCGACCACCCAGCCGCGCTCCAGGCGTCCGAGGACCAGCGGGCGGATGCCCTGCGGGTCGCGGGCGGCGTAGAGCGTGTGCTCGTCCATGAAGCAGAGCGAGAAGGCGCCCTTGACCTTCGGCAGGACGCGCGGGGCGGCCTCCTCGACGGTCAGCGGCTTGCCGTCCTCGTCGACCTGGCCGGCCAGCAGCGCCGTGACCAGGTCGGTGTCGTTGGTGGCCGCGACCTGGGTCGCCCGGCCGCCCTCACGGGGCAGCGCGGAGACCAGATCCGCCAGCTCGGCGGTGTTCACCAGGTTGCCGTTGTGGCCGAGCGCGATCGAGCCGTGCGCGGTCGCACGGAACGTCGGCTGGGCGTTCTCCCACACCGAGGCACCGGTGGTGGAGTAGCGGGCATGACCCACGGCGATATGGCCCTGGAGGGAGCCGAGCGAAGTCTCGTCGAAGACCTGGGAAACCAGGCCCATGTCCTTGAAAACGAGGATCTGGGAGCCGTTGCTCACCGCGATGCCCGCGGACTCCTGTCCACGGTGCTGCAGCGCATACAGCCCGAAATAGGTGAGTTTGGCGACCTCTTCACCCGGAGCCCAGACACCGAAGACGCCGCAAGCGTCCTGGGGGCCCTTCTCGCCGGGGAGCAGGTCGTGGTTGAGTCGTCCGTCACCACGTGGCACGACACCGAGTCTAGGGCAGGTCGCGCATTCATCCGAACCGGGGATGGCCTCGAAACTGGATGAGTGCATGAATGAGGGGCCGCGCGGCTTGGCGTGTTCACGCCCTGCAGGGGGCCGCTCATCGTCCCGGCATACCTCGGATCCCTTGGCTCACCTGGCGTACCGCCGGGTACGGGGTCCGCGGCGCGGACCGTGTGGATCTTGCGGTGCGGGGGCGCGTCCCGCCCCGTGTGAGATGCGCGACGCCGCTGCGGCCACCGTCGGTACGGGCGCCGGGGCGCCGCCCGCCTCCGGTACGGGTGCCGGGCCCGCCGCCGTCAGCTCAGCACCGGCAGATAGCCGCTGATATCGGCCCGCTCGCCGCCGGCGCTGACCGTCGCCGCGTCCAGCGCCCCGTCCCAGGACGTACGGCCGGTGGCCAGCCGGATCCAGGTCAGCGGGTCGGTCTCGACGACATTCGGCGGGGTGCCGCGGGTGTGCTTGGGGCCCGCCACGCACTGCACCACGGCGAACGGCGGAATCCGCAGCTCCACCGAACCGCCGGGGGCCCGGTCGGCCAGGACGTCGGCCAGCAGGCGGGTGGTGGCGGCCAGGGCCTGGCGGTCGAAGGGGATCTCCAGGCCGGTCGCCGCCGCGAGGTCGTCGGTGTGCACCACGAGTTCGAGACAGCGGGTGACGAGGAAGTCGGCCAGCGGCATCGCGCCGGGCAGGACCGGCAGCAGCCGGTCGTCCGGCTCCGGCGCGACGACCTCGGCGAACTCCGCGGCGATGCGTTCCAGCAGCTCCACGGGGTCGTGCGCGTCGGCCAGGGCGCGGGTGCGCTCGTCGACGTCAGCGGCGCGCGGCGCGGCCGCCGACGGCCACTCCAGCAGGGTGGCCTCCGCCCGCGCCGGCACCGGCCGCTCCAGGCTGCGCGCCACGCTCCCCACGGCCATGGACAGATGCGCCACCAGCTCGCGCACCGTCCAGTCACCGAGCCGGGTCGGCAGCGCCAACCGGCCCGGAGTCAGGGCGCGTACGGCCTCCTGGACGTGAGCGAGCTGGGCCGTGACGGCGCTGCGGGTCTTCTTCGGGTCGTACCGGCGGGGGCGCGGCTTCCGGGCGGCAGGAGGCATGTGCGTCAGCCTACGAGGCGCCACTGACAGGGGCCGCGGAATGCGCGGGGCGGGCGCGGGGCGGGCGCGGGGCGGCCGGGGCCGGCGGGTTCCCGGAGCTGCCGGGCCGTGTTCCCGGGGCGGCCGACGCTCAGTTCGCCGGTGCCGACCGCGGCGCCCCGGCCTCGAAGGTCTCGCCGTTGCGCGGGACGCCGACGCCCTGCCAGGTGAACGGGATGCCCTGGGCGGTGACCGGGTCGGCGGCATCCATCAGCTGGAAGTGGACGTGCGGCTCACTGCTGTTGCCGGAGTCGCCGCACTGGCCGAGGGTTTGCCCGGTCCGCACCCGGTCGCCCGTACGGACGGTGAGCGAACCGCGGCGGACATGGGCGTAGAGCGCGTGGACGCCGTTGCCCAGGTCGAGGATCACATGGTTGCCGAGCAGCGGGCGGGCGCCGCCGAGCGAGCGGGCCGGGCCCTCCAGGGCGAGCAGGTAGACGGCCGCGGGCCAGGACGTACGGCTGAGATGGTCGCGCCGGCCGTCCTCGGCACGGACGACGGTGGCATCGGCGACGGCGAGCAGCGGCGCACCGAAGGCCGGGAAGTCCTCGTTGCGGCGGACCAGGGGCCACCAGCCGAAGCCGGGCCTGGAGCCCGGCTCGGGTTCCGCCACGATGTCGATCGCGTACGCCTGCCCGTAGGCCCGTGTGCCATGGCTGGGGACCTTGTCGGCGGGGCTGTTGAGGGCCTTCCAGCGGCCGGTGACCGGAGCGGCGACCGCCACCGGCTCAGGGGCCGGGCCCGACGCGCCGTCCCCCTCCTCGCGGGCCGCCCGGCGGTTCACCCCGAATGCGATCAGTATCCAGAGGGCCAGGGGGACCCAGCCCCACCACGACGGGATGTCGGTGAAGAAGCTCGCGACGAAGATCACGAGGAAGGTCAGCAGGCAGGCACGCGCGGCGTTCCTGGCGAGCTTGCGTTCAGTGGTGGACTTCATTCCGTCTCCCCCGTGAGGTCGTGTGGCCGGGCGTCAGCACCCGGCGGCGGTCAGCATCACCAGCAGCGGTACGACGCGGCCGGCCGGAACCTCGTAGCGGCCGCGGGCGGCCGTCTGCAGCCAGCCGGCGGCGGTCAGCTGCCGCAGGTGGTGGTAGATCTGGCCGGTCGTGCCCGTGCCATCGAGTTCGGTGAGTTCGGCGGCGGTGCAGCGGCCGCCGAGGATTTCGCGCAGCAGCCGCAGCCGCAGGGGCTGGCCCAGTGCGGCGAACGACTCGGCGGCGGCCGCCCAGTCGTCGTCCAGCAGGGTGTCGGTGGCCAGGCCGTACTGCCACTCGTAGCGCAGCCCGGCCGGTGTCCGTACGGCCCCGGTGAAGAGCACTCCGCCGTTGTCGGCGCCGAGTTCGGCCCACTGCTCCTTGAGGCCGCGCAGCGCCCACAGCTCCTCGTCCGGCTCCCGCTCGGGCGCGGAAACCGTCGGGCCGGCGGCGGCACGCTCCAGCGCGGCCAGCCGGCGTTCCACCTCGGCCAGCCGCTGCTCCAGATCCATAATCAGAGATTACGTAATGACGTAATCCTTGGCAATGGCTGCGGTGCGGGAAGGCACGGGCAGGCGCGGGCAGGTGCCGGAAAGCGGCGACGGCCCGTCCCCATGGCGGGGACGGACCGTCGGACCGTCAGTGGCGCGGCACGGCGCCCGAGCTCCGTCTCAGGCGATCAGGCCCGGGATGGTCGCCTCGTGCGCGTCCTTCAGCTCGCTCAGCGGGATGCTGAACTGGCCCTGGACGTCGATCTCTTCGCCGTCGATGACACCGATCCGGGTGGCCGGCAGCCCCCGCGCACCGCACATGTCGGTGAAGCGAAGCTCCTCGCTGCGCGGCACGGCCACCACGGCCCGGCCCGCCGACTCGGAGAAGAGCAGCACGAACGGGTCGAGACCGTCGGGAACGACGAGGCGGGCACCCTTGCCACCGCGCAGGCAGGACTCCACCACGGCCTGGATCAGACCGCCGTCGGAGAGGTCGTGCGCGGCGTCGATCATGCCGTCGCGGGAGGCGGAGATCAGCACCTCGGCCAGCAGCCGCTCGCGCTCCAGGTCCACTGCCGGCGGCAGACCGCCGAGGTGGTCGTGCACCACCTGCGACCAGGCCGAACCGCCCAGCTCCTCGCGGGTGTCACCCAGGAGGTAGAGCAGCTGGCCCTCGTCCGCGAAGGCGATCGGGGTACGGCGGTTCACATCGTCGATCACGCCGAGCACCGCGACGACCGGGGTCGGGTGGATCGCCACCTCGCCGGTCTGGTTGTAGAGCGACACATTGCCGCCGGTGACCGGGGTGCCGAGGGTCTGGCAGGCGTCGGCGAGACCACGGGTGGCCTCGGCGAACTGCCACATCACCGCCGGGTCCTCGGGCGAACCGAAGTTGAGGCAGTCGGAGACCGCCAGCGGCTTGGCGCCGGACGCGGCGACATTGCGGTACGCCTCGGCCAGCGCCAGCTGCGCGCCGGTGTACGGGTCGAGCTTGGCGTAGCGCCCGTTGCCGTCCGTGGCGAGCGCGACACCGAGGTTGGTGTCCGCGTCGATCCGGACCATGCCGGCGTCCTCCGGCTGCGCGAGGACGGTGTTGCCCTGCACGAACCGGTCGTACTGGTCGGTGATCCACGCCTTCGAGGCCTGGTTGGGCGAGGCCACCAGCTGGAGGACCTGCGCACGCAGCTCGTCGGCGTTCGCCGGCCGGGCCAGCTTGGCCGCGTCGTCGGCCTGGAGGGCGTCCTGCCAGTCGGGGCGCGCGTAGGGGCGCTGGTAGACCGGGCCCTCGTGGGCGACGGTGCGCGGCGGGACGTCCACGATCTGCTCGCCGTGCCAGAAGATCTCCAGCTGCGAGCCCTCCGTCACCTCACCGATGACGGTGGCGATGACGTCCCACTTCTCGCAGATCTCCAGGAAGCGGTCGACCTTGCCCGGCTCGACGATCGCGCACATCCGCTCCTGCGACTCGCTCATGAGGATTTCCTCGGGCGAGAGGGAGGAGTCACGCAGCGGCACGGTGTCCAGCTCGACGCGCATTCCGCCGGAGCCGGCCGAGGCCAGCTCGCTGGTGGCGCAGGACAGCCCGGCGCCGCCGAGGTCCTGGATGCCGTCGACCAGGTCTTCCTTGAAGATCTCCAGGGTGCACTCGATGAGCAGCTTCTCCTGGAAGGGGTCGCCTACCTGGACGGCGGGGCGCTTGGTGGGCTTGGAGTCGTCGAAGGTCTCCGAGGCCAGCACGGAGACACCGCCGATGCCGTCGCCGCCGGTGCGGGCGCCGTAGAGGATGACCTTGTTGCCGGCGCCGGACGCCTTGGCGAGGTGGATGTCCTCGTGCTTCATGACGCCGATGCAGCCGGCGTTGACCAGCGGGTTGCCCTGGTAGCAGGCGTCGAAGACGACCTCGCCGCCGATGTTGGGCAGGCCCAGGCAGTTGCCGTAGCCGCCGATGCCCGACACCACGCCCGGCAGGACGCGCTTGGTGTCGGGGTGGTCGGCGGCGCCGAACCGCAGCGGGTCCACGACGGCAACCGGGCGGGCACCCATGGCCAGGATGTCGCGGACGATGCCGCCGACGCCGGTGGCCGCGCCCTGGTAGGGCTCGATGTACGAGGGGTGGTTGTGCGACTCCACCTTGAAGGTGACGGCGTAGCCCTGGCCGACGTCGACGACACCGGCGTTCTCGCCGATGCCGACGAGCAGCGCGTCGTTCTCCGGGGCCTTCTCGCCGAACTGCTTCAGATGGACCTTGCTGCTCTTGTAGGAGCAGTGCTCGGACCACATCACCGAGTACATGGCGAGTTCGGCGCCGGTGGGACGGCGGCCGAGAATCTCGCGGATGCGCTGGTACTCGTCCTGCTTCAGGCCGAGCTCGGCCCACGGCTGGTCGGTGTCCGGCGTCTCGGCGGCGTGCTTGACGGTGTCGAGGCTGTGCTTAATGGTGCCCTCGCTTCGCTCGGCCATCATGCGTTGACCAGCTTCTTCAGGATCGAGGTGAAGAATCCGAGGCCGTCGGTACGGCCCGTACCGATCAGCGGCTCCACGGCGTGCTCGGGGTGCGGCATGAGGCCGACGACATTGCCCGCCTCATTGGTGATGCCGGCGATGTCACGGAGCGAGCCGTTGGGGTTGCCGTCCAGGTAGCGGAAGGCGACCCGGCCCTCGGCCTCGAGCATGTCGAGCGTGCGCTCGTCGGCGACGTACCGGCCGTCGATGTTCTTCAGCGGGATGCTGATCTCCTGGCCGGACGTGTAGTCCGCGGTCCAGGAGGTCTCCGCGTTCTCCACCCGCAGCTTCTGGTCGCGGCAGATGAAGTGCAGATGGTTGTTGCGCAGCATGGCGCCGGGCAGCAGGTGGGTCTCGGTGAGCACCTGGAAGCCGTTGCAGATACCGAGGACCGGCATACCGGCCCTGGCCTGCTCGATCACGGTCTCCATCACCGGCGAGAACCGGGAAATGGCACCGGCCCGCAGATAGTCGCCGTACGAGAATCCGCCGGGCAGCACCACGGCGTCGACCTGCTTGAGGTCCTTGTCGCGGTGCCACAGCGGCACCGCTTCGGCACCGGCGACCCGGACCGCGCGCTGGGTGTCGCGGTCGTCGAGCGTGCCGGGGAAGGTAATGACTCCGATCCGCGAGGTCATGAGTCGACCCGCACGGTGAAGTCTTCGATGACGGTGTTGGCGAGGAAGGTCTCGGCCATCTCTTGGATGCGAGCGAGGGCGGCGTCGTCGACCGGACCCTCCACCTCAAGTTCGAAACGCTTGCCCTGACGGACGTCGGCGATCCCCTCGAAGCCCAGGCGTGGCAGTGCGCGCTGCACCGCCTGCCCCTGCGGGTCGAGGATCTCCGGCTTGAGCATGACGTCGACTACGACGCGTGCCACTGGCACTCCCGGTGGTGTGGTGCGTAAGGCGGTGTCCTCACAGTACCGTGTTCGAAAATCTACGCGCATAGATATGCGGGCGGCCCCATCACGGTCCGGTATCGGAAGGAGTGCAGCTCAGGAAAAATTCTCGAAAAGATCCGGGGTCCGGATTGCGGGAAGACACGCTGACGAAATTAACTGGGCTTCACAATGCAATGCCCATCGCTGTACAAATGAAAAAGCATTGATCCCAATCAGCCGGATCCGGAGCATCACCCCACGTCAACAAGGGGTCGCTCCACGAAAGGACCGATATCCGTGGCGCAGCGCGTAGTAGTAACGCTCTCCGATGACATCGACGGAGGAGAAGCCGCAGAGACGGTCGCCTTCGGATTGGACGGGAAGTCGTACGAGATCGACCTCAATCCAGCCAATGCGAAGAAACTGCGCGGCGCTCTCGCCCCGTTCGTGGAGGCCGGCCGCAAGCGGGCCAAGTCCGGCAAGACCTACCACCGGACCGCGGTGAACCCCGACCCCGCGGCCGTCCGCGCCTGGGCCCGTTCCCACCAGATGGACGTCCCTCCGCGCGGCCGGATCCCCAAGAAGGTCTACGAGGCCTTCAACGCCGCCAACCGCTAACCGACTTCAGCGCGCCCCTCGGCGCGGGCACAGCCGACTTGCACAGCACCCCTACTGATCAGCTAGAGTCTGGAACACGCCGAGGGGCGAGGCCGAAAGGCCGGGCCTCACGGAGTCACGCGGGTGTAGCTCAGTAGTAGAGCGCCCTCTTTCCAAGAGGGAGGCGCAGTGTGCAATCCCTGTCACCCGCTCTGACAGCTCGACCGGTCCCGGTCACGGGATCAGGTACAGTAGCTGTCGCGCCGCTCGGTGAAAGCCGAGTGGATGCGTGCGGACGTAGCTCAGTTGGTAGAGCGCAACCTTGCCAAGGTTGAGGTCGCGAGTTCGAGCCTCGTCGTCCGCTCGGAAAGAGAAGGCCCCGGTCATTGCGACCGGGGCCTTCTTCCTTTTCCGGCGATCATGTCGCGCCCTCCTCCTGTGCCCTCTTCCTTCACTCCCCCTTCCCTCTCTTCCGGCGTGGGCAACTGACATTTGTCATCGGCTGTGATGACAGGACGCACTGCCCGGAAACGTGATCCGGCGAAACGCTGGACTCATGAACATCGGGGAGAAAACCATCGCGGAGACCAGCCGCGGCGGCGCCGGGAGCACGAGCTCCGGCGTCGGTGTGATCGAAGTCACCGAACTCCGCAGGCGCTACGGCGGGGCCGGGCGGTTCGGTAAGGAGAAGGGCGAGCCGGGCGGGCGGAGCCGGTTCGGTGAGCGGAGCGGGTCGGGCGGGCGGAGCCGGTTCGGTGAGCGGAGCGGGTCGGGTGCGGAGAGCGGGCCGGGCGGACGCAGCCGGCCGGGTGGGCGGAGCCGGTCCGGCGCGGGGGAGAGCTATGAGGCCGTGAGGGGCATCGACTTCACGGTCGACCGCGGCGAGCTGTTCGCGCTGCTCGGCACCAATGGTGCGGGCAAGACCTCCACCCTCGAACTGCTGGAGGGCCTGGCCGCACCCACGGCCGGACGGGTCCGGGTCCTTGGTCATGATCCGTTCCGGGAGCGGGACAAGGTGCGGCCCCGTATCGGCGTCATGCTGCAGGAGGGCGGTTTCCCTGCCGAGCTGACGCCGGCGGAAACCCTGCGGATGTGGGCGGGGTGCACCAGCGGTGCACGCCCGGTCGGGGAAGCCCTCGACTCCGTGGGGCTGGACCGGCGCAAGGACGTCCGGGTCAAGCAGTTGTCGGGCGGCGAGCGCCGGCGGCTGGATCTCGCCCTCGCGCTGCTGGGGCGGCCCGAGGTGCTGTTCCTGGACGAGCCGACGACCGGGCTGGACACCGAGGCGCGTCATGCCACCTGGGAGCTGGTCCGCGAGCTGCGGGACTCCGGGACCACCATCGTGCTGACCACGCACTACCTCGAAGAAGCCGAGGAGCTGGCGGACCGGCTGGCGATTTTGCACGAAGGGCGGATAGCGACGGCGGGCTATGTCGCGGACGTGGTCGCCGCGCACCCCTCGCACCTCTCCTTCGAGCTGCCCGACGGATTCCATCTCGGCGATCTCCCGCCGCTGGGGGAACTGGGAGTCATCGGCCATGAGACGACCGGGCGCACGGTCCGGCTGCGGACCGACGAACTGCAGCGGACCGCGACCGGAGTGCTGGTCTGGGCGCAGGACAAGGGGATAGCGCTGCGCGGCCTGGACGTCAGATCGGCGTCCCTGGAAGAGGCATTTCTGCACATCGCAAAGGGGCTGGAGAACTCATGAGTGCAGGTACAAGCCAAGCTGTCGGCGAGGAGCGCGGGAGAATTCCTGCGGAAACCCGGGCTGCGGGCCGCCTGCGCGCCCTGGGGCGGGCCGAGTTGACGCTTCTCGGCCGCAACAAGTCCGCGCTGTATACGTCGTTGTTCCTCCCGATTGTCATGGCGATCGCCATGCGACAGGGGGTCCGTTCGATGAACCTGGCCGGCACGGGGTTGTCGGTCGGAACAGTGCTCCTGCCCGGCACTCTCGGTTGCGTTCTGATCTTTGCCGTCTACTCCAACGTCACCGGCGCCTATGTCGCCCGGCGCGAGGAGCTGGTGCTCAAGCGCCTGCGCACCGGAGAACTGCGGGATCTGGAAATACTCACCGGCACCGCGCTCCCTTCGGTGCTGATAGGGCTGGCGCAATGCGTGCTCCTTGCCGTCCTCGGCGCTCTGGCGCTGGGCACCGGCCTGCCCACCGCACCGCACCTCCTGATTGCGGGAGTGCTGCTGGGCATGGTCACGGTCGTCGGGTTCGCCGCGGCGACATCGGCCTTCGCCAGGTCGGCCGAGTCCGCCCAGCTGATCGTGATGCCCTTCATGCTGCTGTCGATGGCCGGGTCCGGGGTCATGGTCCCCTTGGACATCTTTCCGGAGAAGATTGCCGCGTTCCTCGAATTCCTGCCGCTGTCGCCGGCGATGGAGCTGATACGGGGCGGCTGGACCGGCGGCGGGGACCTCAAGGAGGTGCTGGGACAGCTGATTACCGGCTTGGCCTGGGCCGGGCTCGCGCTGTTTGCTGTGCAGCGGTGGTTCCGCTGGGAGCCGCGGCGTTAACGACGCAGGGACATCGGGACAACGGGGGCGGGCAGCGCATGATCGGGCGGCTTCGTGTGATGTGGCGGCGGCGGAGCCAGGTGGGCATGGTCGAGGCGTACTTCCGCTGGACGCTGTACGCCTTTCCCTGGCTTCCTGTGGTCGGCGGGGTGATGCCCGTCATCAGCCTCACGGGCGGCAGGCCATTGCTGGTCACCTTCGCCGTCGGCGCCAGTGGGCTGAACGTGGTTCAGGGCGCGCTGTCCCTGCCGCTGTTGAACCGGGCATTGAACCGCTATCTGAAAGTGGGGGCGACACCGCGCGGCCTGCTGCTCGTCTCGGGTGTGCTGACGCTCGCCGCCGAAGGCGCGTTGGTCGCGCTGGTCGCGGTCAACGGCATCGGCCACGACCACGGCTACGGCCCCGACAGCCTGGCCACGGTGGCCATCGCCGTCGGCGCCGGCCTCGTACCGTTCTTCATGGCGCACAGCCTGGTGGTGTCCAAGCGGAGTTTTCTGGCAGCGCTGGCCGCCGCCACGGCGGTGTTCATCCTGCTGTTCGGGGTGTTCACGGGCGCCTGGCTGGGAGCGCTGGCCGTATCGAGTCTGCTGGTCTTCGCCGGGCTGTGGAGCCTCGTGATAGCGCGGCCCACGGGCTGGCTGCTGGGTGTGTTCCGGAAGCTGGACGCGGCGCGCGGTACCGAGGCGCGGCTCGCGGTCGCCGAGGAACGGCTGCGGTTCGGCCGGGATCTGCATGACGTCATGGGCCGGAATCTGGCGGTGATCGCCCTGAAGAGCGAGCTGGCGGTCCAGCTCGCCCGGCGGGAGCAGCCGGAGGCCGTGGAGCAGATGGTGGAGGTGCAGCGGATCGCCCAGGAGTCCCAGCGCGAGGTACGGGAGGTGGTGCGCGGCTACCGCAAGGCCGATCTGCGGGCGGAGTTGGCCGGGGCCCGCTCCATCCTGCGGGCGGCCGGGGTGGACTGCCGTATCGAGGGCGAGGACGAGACACAGCTGCCGCCGGAGGTGGAGTCCGCGCTCGGCTGGGTCGTACGGGAAGGCACCACGAACGTCCTGCGGCACGCCGCCGAGGTGCGGCACTGTGCGGTGCGGACCCTGATCGACCCGCACCGCTCGATACTCGTGATGACCATGGAGAACGACGGTGTCACCACCCCCCGTCCGGTCACCACCGGGGCCGGCTCGCTGCCCGGCAGCGGCCTCAAGGGACTGCGGGAACGGCTGCAGCCCTTGGGCGGCACCCTGGCGTCGGGCCCGGTCCTGCAGGGCTCCTACCGTCTGACGGTCGAGCTGCCGATACCGGTGGGGGCGACGACGGGATAGGAGGGGTAGGGGGAGGGATGGGACGGAGGAGTGAGGGGACGGACTGCGCGGGCGCACGGCGTGGTGCGGGGGTTCGGCGCACGGGCGCGGCGCAGGGTGCGGGGTGCGGTGCGGGGATTTGGCACGGGGGTTCGGCACGGGGGTTCGGCACGGGGTTCGTGGTGGGCGGAGAGATGGAGCGGCGAGTGAGTGGCGGGGTGCGTGGCGAGGTGATCCGGGTGTTGCTTGCGGATGACGAGCATCTGATCCGGGGAGCACTGGCGGCGCTGCTGTCGCTGGAGGACGATCTGCTGGTGGTGGCCGAGGCTGCGTCGGGACCGGAGGCGCGGGCGATGGCCCGGGCGCACCGGCCGGATGTGGCGGTGCTGGATCTGCAGATGCCGGGGGCCGACGGTGTGGCAGTGGCCACATCTCTGCGGGCTGAGGTGCCGGGGTGCCGGTCCATGATCGTGACGAGTCACGGCCGACCGGGGCATCTGAAGCGGGCGCTGGAAGCCGGGGTGCGGGGGTTCATGCCGAAGACGGTGTCCGCGCAGCGGCTGGCGGAGATCATACGCGCGGTCCATGCCGGAAACCGTTATGTGGACCCGGAGTTGGCGGCGGATGCGATCAGTGCCGGGGAGTCTCCGTTGTCGGCCCGGGAGGCGGAGGTGCTGGAGTGCGCCGAGGACGGGGCACCGGTCGCGGAGATCGCGGAGCGGGCTTCGCTCTCGCCGGGGACGGTACGGAACTACCTCTCGTCGGCGACCGCGAAGCTGGGCGCGGAGAACCGTCATGCCGCGGCGCGCCTCGCCCGCGAGCGAGGTTGGCTATAGTGGTGCCCGCACCGCGCGGCGGCGACTGGTTTCAGGAGCTGTGCACGGCGCATGCGGACGTAGCTCAGTTGGTAGAGCGCAACCTTGCCAAGGTTGAGGTCGCGAGTTCGAACCTCGTCGTCCGCTCAGAAGGAGAAGGCCCCGGTCGGCAGTGATGTCGGACGGGGTCTTTTCCCTTTCGTGCGCCCGGGGTGCGAGGCGATGCCTCGCCACCCGTGTGCGGTGCGGTGCCGCCCGGAGTGTGGTGTCGACTGGCACCCCGATTGGGCACCCCGCCCGGGCACCCACAGGTTGCCCCGTCCCCTCCCGGCCCGGTTCCGGCCAGGCCCGGCAGGGAGCCGGCCCGGGTCGGAGCCCGGGCCGGAAAGGGGCGTACGCCCGAGGCTCACTCCCAGCTGAGACCCGTGAGGCGCTCGTAGGCCTCGACGTACTTGGCGCGGGTGCTCTCGACGATCTCGTGCGGGAGGGCGGGCGGCGGCAGCTCGCCCGTGCGGTCCCAGGCCGCGGCGGGCGAGGTCAGCCAGTCTCGGACGAACTGCTTGTCGAAGGACGGCTGGGCGCGGCCCGGCTGCCACAGGTCGGCCGGCCAGAAGCGCGAGGAGTCGGGCGTCAGGACCTCGTCGGCCAGGGTCAGCTGCTCACCGTCGAAGCCGAACTCGAACTTGGTGTCGGCCAGGATGACCCCCCGCTCGCGGGCGATGTCGCGGGCCCGGCTGTAGACGGCGAGGGTCGTCTGCCGGAGCTGGGCGGCCACCTCGGCACCGATCTGGTGGACGACCTCCTCGTAGGAGACGTTCTCGTCGTGGTCACCGACGGCGGCCTTGGTGGCCGGGGTGAAGATCGGCGCGGGGAGCTCCGAGCCGTCGACAAGGCCTTCGGGGAGGGCCAGGCCGCAGACCGTACGGGTCTGCCGGTATTCGGCAAGACCGGAGCCGGTGAGGTAGCCGCGGGCCACACACTCGACGGGGACCATCCGCAGCGACTTGCAGACCAGGGTGCGGCCCGCCCAGTCGGCGGGAGCGCCGGCCGGGACGTCGGTGGAGAGGACGTGGTGGGGGGCCAGGTCGGAGAGCTGGTCGAACCACCACAGGGACAGCTGGGTGAGGATGCGGCCCTTTTCGGGGATCTCGGTGGGCAGCACCCAGTCGTAGACGGAGGTGCGGTCGCTGGCGACCATGATCAGGTCGCCGGCGGCGTTCTGGTAGAGGTCGCGCACCTTGCCGGTGTGCAGGTGGGTGAGCCCGGGAACCTCCACCGGCTCAGGCTTTTCTACAAAACCGGGCACGCTTCCTCCGCGTAGGTTGATCCAGGAGTCCTACCGATTCTCCCTTACGCGGGCCGGTGGTGGCGGACGGGGGGCCGGTACGCCGGGGAGCCGGGCGTCGGGCGGTGCGAGCCGGGCGTCGGGCGGCGGGGGTCGGCATCAGGCGGTGGGGGCCGGCGACAGGCGGCGGGGGCTGGGCATCGTGCGGCCGAGGCCGGGCGTCATGCAGTCGAGACCGGGCGTCATGCAGTAGGGAGGGTGCCCCGGCGGTCGCCCCGGCGGGCGCCTGCACCGTCACCCCGACCGATACCCCGGCGGGCGATCAGCGCGAGGGTGGCTGCGGCCGGGACGACCGCCGCGAGCAGCACCGTGGCCGGGGTGAACAGGCCGGTGAGCAGCGTGATCGCGTACGGGGTGCAGAAGCCCAGGTAGCACAGGGCCCAGAAGCGGGCGGTCAGGCGGGCCAGCCGGGCCGGGGGCGCTAGGGCGGCGACCTCGGTGAGGCCGTACGCCACGCACAGCCCGTATCCGGCGCCGAGTACGGCGGCGGCGAGCAGCGCCGCGTCCGGCCGGACGCAGGCGGCCGCGAAGGCGGCGAGGAGCAGGCCGGCGATGACGGCGGCGAGTCCGGCCACGGCGGTGGCGATGCGGTGGCGGGTGGCGAGGCGTCGGGCGAGGGGCGCGACGAGCAGGCCGGCGCCGGGGGTGACGGCGGTGACGATCCCGGCGTACACGGTCTGCCAGCCGGTGAGCCCCGTATCGACGAGCCCGGGGAGGGTGGCGAGGGCGATGCTCGGGGCGACGAACACCCAGGGGGCGACGGGCGCGACCAGGCGGCGGAAGGCGGAGCCGGGGGTCGGGCCGGGCGCGGGGGACGGGGCCGGTGCGGGGTCGTGCGGCGCAAAGAGCGGTTCCGGCGCGGGGGCGTGCGACGCGGAAGACCGCTCTGCCGAAGCCCCGGACAGCGCGCAGGCCGGGGCCATCGCGGGAGCGTCGGGCGTGCGGGCCGCTCCCAGACCGCCGGTGCGGGCCGTTTCCGGGGTGCGGGATGCCAGGAGTGCGGCTGTCGCGGAGAGGGCGAGGTGGGGCAGGTATGCGGTGATCATGGGCGCCGGTGCCCACTGGGCTATCAGCGCCGCCGCCAGCCCGCCGGTGGCGAAGCCCGCGGAGAGGAAGAGTCCCGAACGGCGGGCCGCGGCGCCGGCCGTCGAGTGGGGGTCGTACGGAGGCGAGGACAGCTCCTTGATCCAGGCGCTGCCGGCGCTGAGCAGGGCGCCGGCCCCGATACCGGTCAGGAAACGGCCGGGCCACAGCAGGCCGGTGGCCACCGAACCCGCCATCAGCAGCACGGTCGCCAGCGCGGAGAGCGCGAGTGCGGCGAAGACGACGGGGCGGCGGCCGCGGCGGTCGGCGGCCGGACCGCCCAGGAACAGGCCGGGGATCAGGCCCAGGACATAGACGCCGAAGAGGGCGGTGGTCGTGGCCTCGGTCAGACCGAGATCCGAGTGGTAGGCGCCGAGGAGGGCGGAGAACTGATTGGCGCTCCAGCCCGAGGTGGTCATCACCCAGCCCGTGCGCAGCCAGTGGCGGTGACGGATCGGACGGCGGGTGGTCCGGGAGGTGGCAGGGGGTGCCGTGGTCGTCATGGAAGGCTTTGTACGGGTCGTGCGCACCGCGGCGCCTCCCCCGTTCAGGAAAACTGAACGGCCCCGGCGGCAGCGCGCGTCCGGAATTATCGTGGGCCGCATGGATCTGCGGCGGCTCTCCTCCTTTCTTGCCGTGGTCGAGGAAGGGCACTTCGGGCGGGCGGCGGCCCGGCTGTTTCTGTCTCCCGCGGCGGTGACCGGCCATGTACAGCAACTGGAGCGGGAGTTCGGCACCCTCCTGCTGGAGCGCAGCCCCGTGGCGCCGACCGCGGCGGGGCGGCGGCTGGTCTCCCACGCCCGTACGCTGCTCGCCGCCGCCAACGCCGCCATGGACGATGTGGCGGACGCGGCGCAGCGGACGGCACCGGCCCGGCCGCTGCGGGTCGGCGTCATGGGTCACGGGTCGGCCGAGGTGACCCCGGCCGCAATCAGCGCCTTCCGCCGGGCACGGCCCGACGTTCCGTTGTCGCTGGTGCAGCTGACCTTTACCGAGCACTGCAGTGCTCTGCGCGAGGACCGGGTGGATGTGGCGTTCGTCCGGCCCTTGGTCCGGAGTGCGGAGATCGAGACCGATGTGCTGACGACCGAGCAGCGGATCGTGGCGGTGCCGGCGGCGTCCTCGCTCGCGGACGCCGCGCACGAAGGGGTGCGGATGGCGGACGTCATCGACCTGCCGTATCTGCGGCTGCCCTCGCACACCCCGCAGCCCTTCACCGACTACCTGTACTTCACCGAGGGCCAACGGCGCGGCCTCGACTACGCGCTGACCCCGCAGGATGTGCTGACGAGCGTGGCGGCGGGGCGGGGCGCGGGCTCGGGGCTGAAGTCGTTCGCGCGCTACTACCCGTGGCCGGGGGCGGTGTTCGTACCGGTACTGGATGCGCCATGGGCGCAGAGCGTGCTCGCCACTCGCGCCGGGGACCCGAATCCGGAGGTGCGGATCTTCCGGGCGCTGACGGTCGCGCTGGCACGGGAGTTGGGACCGGCCGCTGCGCGATAGCCGTCCGGCGACCGTGCGGTAGCCAGGCGGCCGCCGCGCGGTAGCGGACGGGCCGCGGGTGGGGCGGGCAGCGGGTGGGGCGGGCAGCGGTCGCGGCGGGCCGCCGGCCGGCTCAGTCGCTTTTGCAGATGCGGTCGAGGAGGTTGGCGGTGGCGCGTTGGATGCGTTCGTCGACATGGCCGGGGCGGTCGAGGGCCGGGGACCAGGCGAAGGTGCCGGAGGCGAAAACCCAGGCGCCGCTGGGGGCGCGGTAGAGGGAGGTCTCCTGATGGCGGCGGGCGCCTTCGCTGTCGCGGTAAGGGGAGTGGGCGAGCAGGATGCGTTCGGTGTGCTCGGGGAGGTTGGTGCGCGGGAAGTAGCGGTCGGCCTCGCCGGCGACCAGACCGGGCAGCTCGTCGCCTTCGTGCGCGCCGGTGGCCTCCCACAGCCAGTGACTGCCGTTGCGGACGACCATGGGGGCCGGCTCGGGGACCCGGCCGGCGTACTGGATGCCCATCAGCCGCTGTTCGGGGTTGCCCAGCTCCCGCCAGAGCGCGGGGCGTCCGGGGCCCTGCCGCTTACGGCAGTGGAGCAGCGCCTCCGGGCCCGAGGGCGAGGGGGAGAGATCGACCTGCCAGTACATGGTGTTGGCAGAGAGGAAGACGAGGGAGGTGCCGGTGTCGCGGGCGTGCTCGACCGTGCGGCGCATGGGCACCGACCAGTACTCGTCGTGGCCGGGGAAGACCAGGCCGCGGTAGCGGGACGGGTCGACGCGGCCGGCGTGCAGATCGCGGGCGTCGGCGTAGGCGAGGTCGTAGCCGTAGCGTTCGGCCCAGCGGATGAAGTCGTAGGCATGGCCGACATGGAGGGGCAGTCCCGCGCCGGCGTACGGCCGGTCGAACGAGACGGTGGTGGCAGCGTCCCCCTCGCCGAGCAGCGCGCCCTCCTCGTCCCAGGCGTGGTAGAGGCTGGCGCCGGTCCGGCCGTCCTCCGGATAGAGGTTGTAGGCCTGCCACGTGATGTCGGGCAGCAGCAGGAGGAGATCGGCGGGCTGGTGGTCGCGGACCGTGAAGGGGATGTGGGAGCGGTAGCGGCCGTCGGCGGTGGTGAGCACGGCGACATAGGCGCCGAGCTGCCAGGACGTGGGGACCTGGAGGCGCCAGGAGAGCCACCAGTGGTGGCAGGAGGCCGTGCGGTCGGCGGTCAGCGGGGGCGGCTGGACGATGCCGGCCAGGCGGGGGCTGTTGGTGATCTTGGAGGCGCCGACGCCCGCGTAATGGCCGATGCGGTAGATGTCGATGTTGAACGGCTGGGGCGGGTCCACCGAGACGCGGAAGTCGATGGCCTCGCCTGGGGCCACCGCGCCGGGGCCGGCGAAGCCCTTGATCTGGCGGTGGACGTCATCGGCGGTACGCGGTCCGTTGTGCTTGCCGGGGTCGGGCACCGGCCGTGCGCCCGGGGCGACGGCGGGGTCGACGTACCAGGGAATGATGCGGCCGGAGTCGAAGTAGTTCTCGCTGCCGCGCAGCCAGGGCAGCGGGCCCTGTCCGAACGGGTCCGTGACCGCGTGGGCGAGCGCACCCGACTCCCAGCGCCTGATCTGATCCGTCGCCACCTTCACTCCCCTCCCACATCCCCCACCGGCCGCAGCCGATCGAGCCGCTACTGCGTCCGGCCGGGCGAACCCGGCCGGCCATCCCCCAGCACATCACATTACGCACTCACTTCGTCACCCTTCGTCGTGAATTTAGAGGGTGCAGCCCCCGAAATGCGAACTGGAAGGGAACATTCAGCCGGTGGTGCGGGAGGCCCGGGACGAGGCGCCCCGCACCCGCTCAGCGGATAAGTACGGCCTTGGGCGGTGCCTTGACCGCGGCCTTGAGCGCGGCCTTGCCTGCCGCCTCGCGTGCGGCTTTCCGGTCGTCCCGGTAGCTCTGGCCGTTCCGATCGTTCTGGTCGTTCCGATCGCTCCGGTCGTCGGCCCGGTTGCTCCGGCCGTTCCCATCGCTCCGGTTGCTCCGGTCATTCCGGATGTTCCTGTCATACCAGTCGGACCGGCTTCTCGGGGCGTACGCCGACCGTCGTCAGCCAGCCGCGGAGCGGCTCCGCGTCGCCGTCGTCGACCAGGCTGAGCACCGGGCGGCCGAGGTCGGCGCGGCGGGCGCCGTCGACCAGCAGCGCCGGGCCGTCGAGCCAGTCCAGGCCGGGGGCGGCACCCGCGGTGTCGACGGCGGCGCAGCAGACCATGGCGGTGACGTGGTCGGCAAGGAGCTCGCGGCCCGTACGGGGCGGCTGCAGCGGGAACAGCGGGAGGCCGCCCTCGGACACCATGCCGTCGCCCCAGGCCACACCGATGGTGGCGTCCTGCGCCGCGCCGCAGCGGGCGGCCTGGCGGGCCGCTTCCTCGCGCTCCTCGCGCTCGACCTCCGCACCCAGCCGGGCGGCGACCAGATCGCTCGCCCGCTCCCCCTGGGCGAGCCGGTCGATGACGCGGGCCAGGGTGGGGCCCGGGGCCGGGGCGGGCTGCGGGCCCTCGCGGCGGGCGGCGGACGACGGGCCGCCGGCGGGGCGGTCCGCCGGGTGGTGGCCGGCGGGCGGACGGGGGGAGGAGCGGGCGTACGAGAGAGGCGGGGCACAGGCGGGGTCCGGGGCCGCCGGCGTGGGCGGAGCCGACGGGAGCGCGGGCGCCGGGAGGTTGTCCAGAACGCGGTGGAGGCGGGCGGCCTCCAGGCGCCATTTCCGGTCCACGACCTCTTCCGGGTACTGATTCCAGCCGACCGGCGACCAGTCGGGCCCGGGCTCGGCCGGACCGCCGTGGAAGAGGCGGGCGGCCAGCAGGGAGGCGGCGCGGTCGATGGCGCCCGGCTCCTCGAGGAGGTCGCAGGCCGGGCGCTCGCCGAGACGGGAGGCGAAACCGTTGGCGAGGCGGTCGCGGCGGGAGAGTTCGGTGAGCGCGGAGACCACACCGGCGTCCAGCCGGGACGGCCAGCGGCCCATCCGCCAGGCGGGCAGCGCCACCCGGGTCAGCAGCCGGTCCCAGCCCGCATAAGCGAGACCGACCTGCTCCTGGGCGACGATCCGCAGGCCGTAGTCGACGGTCTGTGCGCGCTCGGAGGCGGCGGCGGCGACGGCGCGCTCCATGATCGTGGCGTGTTCGCGGCCGGCCCGCAGCAGCAGTCGTGCCACCCGGCCCACGAAGCGGAGCGGGAGGGCGCGCAGCGGGCCCCGGGCGCGGGCCGATACGGCGACGGCGGCGTCCAGGCCGCGGATGAAGCGGCGGGCGGCCGCTATGTCGGGGTGGGCGGACGGGCCGGTGCCGGCGACGACCGGGGCCAGCAGGGCGCGCAGCTCGGCGACCCGCATCCACCACAGGAAGGGTGAGCCGATGACCAGGACCGGCGCCTCGGCCGCCCGGCGCCCTTCGCGCGGTGCCGCTCCCCTGCCGCGGCGCGGCGGGCCGTGGGCACGGTGCGTACGGTCCTCCAGCCAGCTGTCGCAGTCCGGGGTGAGCGCTATGGCCGAGGGCGCGGGGACCTCCAGGCGGTCGGCGAGATCGCGGACGAGGCGGTAGAGATCGGGGGCCGACTTCTCGGAGATCGGCACGGACGGGCTGAGCGCGGGTCTGGCGCGCGCCACGACGGCCGTGACCAGCGCCGCCAGGAGCAGGCTGAGCACCGCGAGACCGCCGGCGATCCAGCGGGCCAGCTCCCAGCCGGTCCCCGCGCCGAGGTGGCCGGTCGCCCGGCCGGTGAACAGCACCACGGCCACGGCCGCCGGCAGCAGCGCGACGGCCAGCGCCGTGCTGCGGATCCGCAGCACGGCAAGGGCGCGGGCACGCGCCGCCAGGACGCCTGTTTCCGGACTTGCCACGAGCCTGTACACCCCCTGCTGTCCTGATGGAGCCGGACGGAGAGAACACGGGACGGACGTACGAGAATTGCGCGGTGACTGGAGCGAGGGCACTCCACCACCACTGTGGCACCGGCCACTGACATCGCAATGCCGGTGAGCCACTTGCCGGACGCCACCGCGGCAACCGTGCCGGATTCCGGCCCGGTGACCACAGGACGCTTGCGCCGCACCCTAGTTGGGGGTGCGGGCCTCGTCAGCCGTATACCTGGTGCGGTCACTCGATGGAATGGCTTTGGGCAAAGCCGGGAACCCGTGCCCGGCGGGTATGGGCCGTGGACGCTTCGGCCCGGTCTGCGCAGAGAGGACTGGGGCATATGTCACGGTATGTGGCATATGCCCCAGGAGAGATGTCACTCAAGAGGTCACCGCCGACGGCGCCGGACGCGGCACCGACCGGCGGCGCAGACCTGGGCGGGCCCCGGGCAAAGGCGCACGCTAGGCGCCCGCTGCCTCCGCCGCCGCGTCCGCGACCTTGGCGGCGATGTCCGTGCGGTGCTGCGAGCCGTCCAGGAAGATCCGGTCGACGGCGCGGTAGGCGCGCTGCCGGGCGGTGGTGAGGTCGGAGCCGGTGGCGGTGACGGACAGCACCCGGCCGCCCGCGCTGAGCACCGCGCCGCTCTCGTCACGCTTGGTGCCGGCGTGCAGGACGTACGCCTTGGGGCCGTCCTGCTCCGCGACCTCGGCGAGGCCGTCGATCGGGTCGCCGGTGCGCGGGGTGTCCGGGTAGTTGTGGGAGGCGATGACGACGGTGACCGCCGCGCCGTCGCTCCAGCGCAGCGGCGGGAGGGTGGCGAGGGTGCCGGTGGCCGCGGCGTGCAGCAGACCGGCGAGCGGGGTCTTGAGGCGGGCGAGGACGACCTGAGTCTCCGGGTCGCCGAAGCGCGCGTTGAACTCGATCACCCGCACCCCGCGGGAGGTGATCGCCAGGCCCGCGTAGAGCAGCCCGGAGAAGGGGGTGCCACGACGGCGCAGCTCGTCGACGGTGGGCTGCAGGACGGTGGCCATGACCTCGTCGACCAGCTTGGGGTCGGCCCAGGGCAGCGGGCTGTACGCGCCCATGCCGCCGGTGTTGGGGCCCTGGTCCCCGTCGTAGGCGCGCTTGAAGTCCTGGGCGGGCTGCAGCGGGACGACGGTGACGCCGTCGGTGACCGCGAAGAGGGAGACCTCGGGGCCGTCCAGGAACTCTTCGATGACCACGCGGTCGCAGGCCAGGGCGTGCGCACGGGCCGCCTCGACGTCGTCGGTGACCACGACGCCCTTGCCGGCGGCCAGGCCGTCGTCCTTGACGACGTACGGGGCACCGAAGGCGTCCAGGGCCTCGTCGATCTCTTCCCGGGTGGTGCACACATAGCTGCGGGCGGTGGGGACGGCCGCGGTGGCCATCACGTCCTTGGCGAAGGCCTTGGAGCCCTCCAGTTCGGCGGCCTGGGCCGAGGGGCCGAAGACCGGGATGCCGCGGTCGCGTACGGCGTCCGCGACGCCCGCCACCAAGGGGGCCTCGGGGCCGACGATGACCAGGTCGGCCTGCAGACCGGCGGCGAGTTCGGCGACGGCTGCGCCGTCGAGGGCGTTGACCCCGTGCAATTCGGCCACCTCGGCGATACCGGCGTTGCCGGGAGCGCAGTGCAGCGCGGTGACGTCGGGGTCGAGGGACAGAGAGCGGCACAGGGCGTGTTCGCGGGCGCCGCCGCCGATGACGAGGACCTTCACGGTGGCAGCCTAGACGAGAGCGCCGGCCGGCCGGACGTCGGCCGGGCGCGGGCGGCGAAGAGGCCAGGCGCGGCTGGAAGCGGCTGGAAACCGTGCGTCGCCGCGGCGGCAACTCTTTCGGGTGAGATGCCCGGCGGCCTTATATCCGATCCCGCCCCCCTTCCGGGCGGAAAGAGCGTGATCGTGGGGCCGACGCCAGCCGTTCGGCGGTAGGAAGGGGGCTGGGCGGCGCCACGGTCGTCTCGTACGTCATGGATGTATCGCGCGCATATGTCGCGTATATGTCACTCAGGCATTGCTCGTGTGCGTCACGCGGGCGTCGCGCGTATCCGTCCGGCGTATGTGTCACGCCGGCTTCGCGGGTGTCCGTCCGGCGTATGTGTCACGCGGGCTTCGCGCGCAGGCACCGCGTGTGTACCGCACGCACCGACGTGTCCGTGGAGAGCCGCAGAGGCTGTGGAGACAGAGAGGGAGTGCACGGGTGAGTCATCCGGAGATGCAGCCCGAGGGGCCCCCTCGGGAGGGCGGCAGCCCCACCCGGGAGAGCGGCAGCCGGGGCCGCGGCCGGAGGGATCTTGCGGGGCGGGCCTTTCCGCTCGGCGACTGGGGAGAGCCGGCCGACCGCCTGGATGCGCTCTATCTCTGGAGCGAGGAGGGCGCGCTGCGCAGCGCCGACTGGTATCTGCGCGGCCGGCGGGCCAAGCGCCGCGGTGCGCGGATACTGCGGGCGGGGGCCGCGGCCGGGGTGACGGCGGGCGGGGTGCTCCCGCTGCTGGATCTGGCCGGGACCTGGCAGGGCGGGGCGCCCTGGGGCGCTCTGTCGCTGCTGCTGGCGGCGGTATGCGTGGGCTGCGACCGGTATTTCGGCGTGACCGCCGGCTGGATGCGGGACCTGGCCACCGCCCAGGCGATTCACCGGCGGCTGGAGGCGCTGCAGTTCGACTGGGCAGTGGAGAGCGTGCGCGAGGTGCTCGGGCCGGCCGAGGGCACGGCGGGTGAGGCGGCCGAGCGCTGTCTGGGCGTGCTGCGGCGGTTCAACGAAGACCTCGGGGAGCTGGTACGGGCCGAGACGGCCGACTGGATGGCGGACTTCCGGGCCGATTCGCTGCGGTTTGCCGCGCCGCACGGGGGCGGCTTCGCCGCCGGGCAGGCGCGTCGGGAGGAGTCGGGGGCGGCGGCGCGGTTTGCGGTGCCGCAGCGGGCCCGGCCGAATATGCCGCGGCAGCGGCCGCCGGACGCGACGCGCTGAGCGCTTGCTTTAACTTCCCACGTTTTTGGCTTTCCCGCCGTGGGGGGGGTGCTCGCCGTTTGCCGCCCGCTGCGCGGTGCGCCCGCCGTTTCGCCTGCGGCGGGCCGGGGCCGCTGCGCGGGGCTGTGGGTGCGGTGACGGGCCTCCGGGGCCGGTGTGCGGGACTGCTTCGCTTTACGCTCCGCTGCGCTCCGCCTTTGCTCTTTCTTGGAGCCTTCGGAAGCAAAGCCCCGCACACCGGCCCCTCCGGCCCGTCCCCTCCCGTGGGTGGATAAGTGAACGGGGGTGGGGTCAGCTGAAGACGATCATGGAGCCTTGGCCCAGGCTTCGGGTGGCGGCTGCGTGCAGGCCTAGCCATACGTGCCGTTCGCGGGCGAACGGGCTCTCGTCCAGGGGGACCGCGTCCGCCCGCTCCTCCAGGGAGGTGGGGCCGGCCGGGGGTGCGGGGGCGGCCGGCGGATTGGCCGGATCGATACCGAGGGATGGCGCAACCAGTTCGAGGTCGCGCAGCAGACCGTGCGAGGAGCCCAGCGGGCCGCCGCCCTCCAGCAGTTCGTCGTTGGCGAGCGGGTGCGGGAAGTCGACCGGGACGTAGGCGCCGGCGTGGTCGTAATGCCACACGAGGTGGGACTGCTGCGCGGTGGTCTCGAACATCTCCAGCAACTGCTCGTAGTCACCGCCCAGTTCGTCGACCGGGGTCACCTCCAGGTTGCACAGTCGCAACAGGTAGGCGCGGCGCAGGAAGTGCAGTGCGTCGTAGTCGAAACCGGCGACGGGGGCGACGTCACCGGACAGGCCGGGCATATAGCTGAAGACCGGGACCGGTGGCAGACCCGCTTCCGTCAGGGCCTTGTCGTAGGCGGCGATCTCTTCGGAGAACGGGTTGTCGGGGCTGTGGCACAGCACATCGACGAGGGGTACCAGCCACAGGTCACATGCCACGAGTGAGGGCTCGCTTCCGGTCGGGGACGGGGACACCGGCGCACGTACAGGTACGGGTACGGCCCATGACGGCCGATGGTCGGGACAGCGTAGTGCTACCCGCGCGTTCCGACGAGAGCGAGGGAGTGCTCGTTGTACTCGGCGATCAGCCGCTGGGCCGCGGGCAGGTCGTGCTGGAGCAGGGCGTCGGCCAGCGCGCTGTGGCCCTGCCACAGATGCCCCTTGAGGTCGCCCTCGCGGCGCAGCAGCGGCACCGCGAACATCCAGGTCTGGACGCGGATCCGGTCCAGGAAGTCGCTGATGTAGGCGTTGTTCACGATGCTGCTCAGCTCGCGCCAGAACCGCAGGTCGTAGCCGATCAGGACGTCCAGGTCGCCGCACCGCGCGGCCCGTTCGGCCTCGTCGGCGCGGCGCCGGATGGAGATCAGCACCTCGGCGGGGGTATTCCGCAGGGCCCGGTCGGCGCCGCTGCGGAAGATGCCCTCGATGATCAGGGTGCGGGCCTCGACCATGGCGCGGAAGTCGTCGGCGGTG
The DNA here is from genome assembly GCF_040253635.1 of Streptomyces sp. Edi2. NCBI lineage: Bacteria > Bacillati > Actinomycetota > Actinomycetes > Kitasatosporales > Streptomycetaceae > Streptomyces > Streptomyces sp. Edi2. The sequence goes on from NZ_JBEJGX010000003.1 coordinate 4,191,018, forward strand.
AAGGCGTGCACCTTGAAACCGCGGTGCTGTTCGACGTCGAGCAGGCCCTGGGCGCAGAGGTCGAGCAGTGCCTCGCGCACGGGGGTGGCGGAGACGCCGTACTGTTCGGCGATCTCCTTGACGGTGAAGGGGTGGCCGGACGGCAGCCGGCCTGCCAGGACCTCGTCGCGCAGCGCGTCGGCGATCTGCTGGCGCAGGGTGCTGCGTCGTATGACTGAGCTGTCTCCGCCGGCGGCCATCGTGTGCGTCTCCTTCGACGTCCCTGACCGCGCAGGTGGGAGCGGCCCCCGCCCACGATAGGCGAGGGCCGCACCTCGATGCCGCCCGAGGTTACCGTCGGTCCGCCGGACGGCACGTCCGTGACCTGCGGTTCCGCTCCCCCGGCGGCGTCGACCCGGAGGGCTCAGGCGGTGTGGGCGTCGGCCGCCGACAGGGCCTCGTCGAGGGCGGCAAGGCCCTCCTTGGCCTCGGCCTCGGTGATCGTGCAGGCCGGGACGACATGCGTCCGGTTCATGTTCACGAACGGCCACAGGCCGCCGCGCTTGCAGGCCGCGGCGAATTCGGCCATCGGGGCGTTGGCCGGGCCGGCGGCGTTGTACGGGACCAGCGGCTCGCGGGTCTCCTTGTTCTTGACCAGGTCCAGCGCCCAGAAGACGCCCATACCGCGGACCTCGCCAACGGACGGGTGCCGCGCGGCGATCTCGTGCAGCGCGGGGCCGATGACCCGCTCACCGATCTCGGCGGCGTTCTCCACGATCCGCTCCTCGGCCATCGCGTTCATGGTGGCGACGGCGGACGCGCAGGCCAGCGGGTGTCCGGAGTAGGTCAGACCGCCCGGGTAGGGGCGCTGGTCGAAGGTCGCGGCGATCTCGGCGCTGATCGCGACGCCGCCCAGCGGGACGTAGCCGGAGTTGACGCCCTTGGCGAAGGTCAGCAGGTCGGGGGTGACGCCGAAGTGGTCGGCGGCGAACCACTTGCCCGTACGGCCGAAGCCCGCCATGACCTCGTCGAGGATGAAGACGATGCCGTGGCGGTCGCAGATCTCCCGGACGCCGGCGAGGTAGCCGGCCGGCGGGACCATGATCCCGGCGGTGCCGGGGACGGTCTCCAGGATGATCGCCGCGATGGACTGCGGGCCCTCGAAGGCGATGGTCTGCTCCAGGTGCGCGAGGGCGCGCTCGCACTCCTGCGCCTCGTTCTCGGCATGGAAGGCCGAGCGGTAGAGGAACGGGCCCCAGAAGTGCACGACACCGGACGAGGCGGTGTCGGAGGGCCAGCGGCGGGGGTCGCCGGTCAGGTTGATCGCGGTGGCGGTGGCGCCGTGGTACGAGCGGTAGGCGGAGAGCACCTTGGCACGGCCGGTGTGCAGCCGGGCCATCCGGACCGCGTTCTCCACGGCCTCCGCGCCGCCGTTGGTGAAGAAGATCTTGTCGAGGTCGCCGGGGGTGCGCTCGGCGACCAGCCGGGCGGCCTCGGACCGGACGTCCACGGCGAAGCCGGGCGCGATGGTGCACAGCTTGGCGGCCTGTTCCTGGATCGCCGCGACGACCTTGGGGTGCTGGTGGCCGATGTTGGTGTTGACCAGCTGCGAGGAGAAGTCGAGGTAGCGGTTGCCGTCGTAGTCCCAGAAGTACGCGCCCTCGGCGCCGGCGATCGGCAGCGGGTCGATCAGGCCCTGCGCGGACCAGGAGTGGAAGACGTGCGCGCGGTCGGCGGCCTTGACTGCGGCACCGGCGGCGGGGTCGGCGGAGGCGGAGGGCGTCGTGGTCACGGTCAGTACCTCGGATCGGGTCGCTCGGGTCCGCCGTGGGACGGTCGCGGCGAACGCCCTCAGCGTAGGGATCACGGCCTGCCGGACGGTACCGACACTGTGTGTGACTCCACCCACGACTCGCGGACATTCTGTCCAGAATCGTGGGCTGCCTGCTGCGGTGACCCGTGGCACCGCGCAGGGTGGTCAGGCGGTCAGACGGTCAGGTGGTCAGGCCGTGGGAAAGGCGGTCCGTACCGCCTGCGCCTGGCGCCAGTGGCCGGCGGCCAGATCCGGGCGCAAGGCCGCGAGTCCGCCGCAGTAGCGGGTGAAGGCGGCGGGCCGGACGCCGTGGCCGTGCAGCAGGCGGTCCGCGTGGGTCAGCCAGGCAGCGTGGGTCAGCCGGTCCGCGTGGGTCACCAGGTCCGCGTCGGGCAGCCGGGCGGCGGTCCGGATCTCGACGAGGACCAGCCCGCCGTCGGCGCGTACCGTGCGGCCGGACTCCGGGTCCCGGCAGCGCAGCGCGGCGTCACAGGTGATGCGCAGGCCGTCCGCGACGAAGGTGGCGCGGGTGTAGTCGGTCTCCAGGGCGCCGTGGAGGTCGGCGGGGGCCGCGAGTCCGTAGGCGCGGTCCAATACGGCGGCGAGGAAGCCGCGTGGGGCCACGCCGAGCGCCGGGTCGCCCGGCAGCAGCGGCCGCCGGTGCTTGACCGTCTCGCCGCGCCGTCCCGTGAGCTTGACCTCGAACTGCCGCTCCCCGGTGTCCTCGTACCGCCGCTCGCGGATCGTGTAGCGCAGCGGCAGGCCTTGCCGGTGGTCGTGGAAGGAGCGCAGGCCGGGGGTGTCGTAGTGGAGGGAGCGGTAGCGGAACCAGCGGCGCCCGTTGATGCACAGCGCCGCGAACGGGCCGCCCGGCCTGCGGCGGTCGGTGAGTTCGGCCGCGAAGGCGGCGAAGACCTCGACCGGGACGAGATAGCGGCGGTCGAAACGGGCGAGGAGTTCGGCCCGCGCCTGGACGTCGGCGAGCGGCACGGGGCGCGCGGCCATGGCGGCGCGGGCGAGGGCGCGTACGGCGGGAATCACACGGTCTCCTTGGCGGTTGGGGAAAGGGAGAGGGGGCGTGCGGGGCCGGGAGGCGCTGTTCCGTGGGCGTGGTGCCGAGGTCGGTGGCGGGGTGGTCGCGGTACCCGCCGTGGGCGTCGGGGTACGCATACGACGAACCTCACCCGTCGGAAAGTTCCGGGACGCGGAAACAGACATCCGGCACCGTCACATCCCGGCCACGGCGGGGTGGTTGACGATGGCGCTGAAGGACCTCTCCGCGGCCCGGGAAGAGTTGGGCGGCCGCGCGGGAAGAGCGGGCCGGTGCCCCGGATACCGCCTGCTGCGGAGGTATGACGGCCTGCGGCCTGCCGGGGGCCGAGGCGCCCTGGATATCCTCACCGCGGAGGAGGGGCGCGGGCAGCCGTATGCACAGGCGGCCTGCACACTCGCCCGCGGGGCGGATTCGGGGGGAAAGGGCGGCAGATCGTGGAACGGCCAAGATATGCGGGGCAGCAGGGACTACAGGGGCTGCAGGCGCTGCAGGGGCGCGCGGGAGTGCCGGAGGGGGTGCTGCCGCTGGGTGCGCAGGATCCGCCGCGGATCGGGGACTACCGCCTGATCGGGCAGCTCGGCGAGGGCGGCATGGGACGGGTCTTCCTGGCCCGTTCGGACCGCGGCCGTACGGTCGCGGTCAAGCTGGTGCGTGCGGAGCTGGCCGGTGAGGAGGAGTTCCGGGCGCGCTTCCGGCGGGAGGTGCGGGCCGCGCAGCAGGTCGCCGGGGAGTGGACCGCGCCCGTACTGGACGCGGACACCGAGGCCGAGACCCCCTGGCTCGCCACGGGCTACATCGCGGGCCCTTCCCTGCAGCGGGTCGTCGGCGGCAGCGGCGCCCCGCTGCCCGAGCGGACGGTATGGATCCTGGCCGCCGGGCTGGCCCGCGCGCTGGGGTCGATCCATGCGGCCGGAATCATCCACCGCGACCTCAAGCCGTCCAACGTGCTGCTCACCATCGACGGGCCGCGGGTCATCGACTTCGGCATCGCGCGGGCCCTGGAGGCGGTGTCCGGCATGGGCGTGACGCATACCGGCGGGGCGATCGGTTCGCCGGGCTTCATGTCGCCGGAGCAGGTGCGCGGCGCGCCGCTGACCCCGGCCTGCGACGTCTTCAGCCTCGGTGCCGTGCTGGCGTACGCGGCCACCGGGCGGCAGCCGTTCGGGACGGCCGACAGCGTCGCGCACGCGGTGATGTTCCGTATCGCCCAGGAGGATCCCGACCTCTCCGCGGTGCCCGAGGGGCTGCGCGAGCTGATCGCCGGCGCTCTCGCCAAGGACCCCGGACAGCGGCCCACGCCCGCGCAGTTGGTGGCGCAGGCGGAGGGCGGCAGCGGTGTCGGGGCCGGGCCCCGTGCGGACGACGAGCCGTGGCTGCCGGCGGCGCTGACCGCCCGGCTGGGGCGGCACGCCGTGGAACTGCTGGCGGCGGAGAACCCACAGAGCCGGGACACCACCCGGGACGGGGAGCCGCCCACCGCCGTCGTGCCCACACCCTCCGCACCGGGCCGCGCCCCGGTCACGCCATCGCCGCCGCCCCGGGGCCCGGCAGCGTACTCACCCACCGCCACCGCACCGCACTCTGACGCGACGCCCTCTCCCGCCCCGGCCGGCAAGCCGCCGCGCCGCCGCGGTGCCGGTGCCGCGCTGGTCACCGCGGCCGCGCTGGTGCTCGCCGGGACCGGTGCGGTCGCCGCGTACGCCCTGATGAGCGCGGACGGCGGCGGCCTGCGCTCGACGGACGCCGGCGAAGCGGGCGGGAACGGCGCCCAGAGGACGGCGGGGTCCGCGAAGGGCAGGCTTCCCGCGAGCTACCTGGGCACGTGGGAGGCCACGCTGGGCGACTCCCACGACGAGGTCCGGCGCTTCACGCTCACGCAGGGCAAGGCCGGTGACATCGTGCTGACGATGACGGCGACCGGGGCGGAGTACCGCTGCGAGTTCGCCGCCGCCCTGGCCCATGCGGGGCCGCCGGTCCGCCTCGGCCCCTCCACCGTGGTCTCCGGGCCGGACGGCTGCTCTCCGGGCTCGCCGAGCACCCTGGAGATGGTGAACGGCAAGCTGCGCCGCACCTCCGACGACGGGAAGGCGCTGACGTACCGCAAGCTGCCGAGCGGCAAGGGGACCTGACGCACCGTAGAGCGGGAGGGGCTGACGGAACGGCGAAGCCGGCGGACCGGGGGAGCCGACGGAACGGAGAGATGGAAGGAGCCGACGGCCCCTTGGGGCGCGCTCGGCCGCGCTCCCCTTCCCCCGCGCCCCTCCCCGTGCTCCCCCTCCCGCGCCCCCGTCGCGCCCCTCGCTCCCGTCCGGGCGCCGATTGTTCTCCCGTCGTGACGATCTCTCGGCCCTGGCGCGATCCGCGGCCGCCTACGCTCGGAGCACGCCTGCTGCCGGAACGCGCCTCAGGCACGCAACGAGACGGGGGAGGGCGCCCGGATGGACGGCCTGCGGGAGCTGACGGCCGACGATCCGCAGTGGATCGGGGACTACCGGCTGCTCAGCGGTCTCGGCAGCGGCGGGATGGGGCGGGTCTACCTGGCCCGTTCCGAGGGCGGCAGGACCGTGGCCGTGAAGCTGGTGAAGGCCGAACTCGCCGCGGAGGAAGAGTTCCGGGACCGCTTCCGTGCCGAGGTCGCGGCCGCGCGGCGGGTCGGCGGGCGGTGGACCGCCCCGGTGCTGGACGCCGACACCGAGGCCGCGGTCCCGTGGGTCGCCACCGGATACATCGCGGGCCCCACCCTGAGCGGGGTCGTCGGCGGCACATACGGCCGCATCCGGAACCCGGGCCCCCTGCCGGAGTATTCGCTGCAGCGGCTGGCGTACGGGCTGGCCTGCGCGCTGCGCGACATCCACGGCGTCGGCCTGGTGCACCGCGACCTCAAGCCGTCCAATGTGCTGCTCACCATCGACGGGCCGCGGGTCATCGACTTCGGTATCGCGCGCGCCCTGGACGCGGTCGGGGACCGGACCGGGACCCGCACCGGCACGGTGCTCGGCTCGCCCAGCTTCATGTCGCCCGAGCAGGTACGGGGGCACCGCGCCGGCCCGCCCAGCGACGTCTTCTGCGTGGGGTCGGTGCTGGCGTACGCGGCGACCGGGCGGCAGCCGTTCGGCAGCCCGGCCTCGGGCTTCCACTCGGTGATGTTCAAGATCGCCAAGGAGGATCCCGAGCTGACCGGGGCGCCCGACGGCATCCGCGGTCTGATCCAGGACTGCCTGTCCAAGGACCCGGCCGCGCGGCCCACCCCCGGCGAGATCGCCGACCGCACCGGGCCGGTGCCCGGCGGCCCGTCCGCCGCCCCCTGGCTGCCGGCTGCGCTGATCGCAAGCCTGGGACAGCACGCCGTACGCCTCCTGGACACCGACACCCCGCCCGGGGGCCGGCCGCCGACGCTCACCTCCACCCGCCTCTCCCCCGCTCCGGCATCGCCGCCCCCGGCCGAGCCCGCCGCGGCGGCGCCCCAGACCGAGCCCTCCGTACCGGCGCCTCGCCGCCGCCCCCGCCGGCTCCCCCTCCTCCTGGCCACCACCAGTGCCGTCGCCGCGGCCGCCGCCACCGCCGTCGCGGTCCCGCTGCTGAGCGGCGGCGCGAGCCCCGACCAGAGCGCGTCCGACATCCCGGCACGCTTTGTCGGCACCTGGTCGGGCCCGGTGCTGCGGGACGGGGAGCCCACAGGGCAGCAGCGGCGGTTCGTGATCACCAACGGCACGGTCGGCGAGGTGGTCGCCAACAGCACCAGCCTCGGCGCGACCTATGAATGCCGCAGCGACGGCAAGCTGGTGTCCGTCACGGCTCACGACGGGCACCCGGCGCTCCGGCTGGACACCAAGGTCGTACGGTCCGTCCCCGCGGGCCGCTGCAGCGCGCTCGGCGAGCACACCCTCCGAGCGGGCACGGGCGGCACCCTGAACTGGGCGGCGGCCGGGCGCACCGCGACCCTGCACCGCACCGGCCCGGCGGAGACCGCCGTCCCGGCCGGCTTCCTCGGCACCTGGCAGCGGACGGACGCCGACGGCTACGGCAGCCGGCGCCTCACCCTCGCGCAGGCCCCGGCGGGCAGCAAGGTCCTCACCACCGTCGTCGCGGGCCCCGGCGGCCGCTGCACGACGCACGCCGACCTGTTCGCGGCGGAGGACGGCAGACTGACCCTCGGCCCGTCGGTCGTCGACCGGCCCGCGCCCGGCTGCGCCCCGGGCAACAGCTCCGTCCTCCGCCTGAACCGCGACGGCACGCTGCACGGCGAGTTCCTGGGCCACGACAAACAGCCGCGCACCTACTCCAGGGCGGAGTAGGCGCGCGGCTGCCGCAGTGCTGCGGTGTCCCCGGGGGACGCGCGGGGCGTCCCTACGACAGGAACGAGTTGATCTCGATCGTCTCGTCGCGGCCGGGGCCGACGCCGATCGCGGAGATCGGGGCGCCGGACATCTCCTCCAGCGCCTTGACGTACGCCTGGGCGTTCTTCGGCAGGTCGGAGAAGGACTTCGCCTTGGTGATGTCCTCGGACCAGCCCGGCAGCGTCTCGTAGACCGGCTTCGCGTGGTGGAAGTCGGACTGGCTGTAGGGCAGCTCCTCGACGCGCTTGCCGTCGATCTCGTAGGCCACGCAGACCGGGATCTGCTCCCAGCCGGTGAGCACGTCGAGCTTGGTGAGGAAGAAGTCGGTCAGGCCGTTGACGCGGGTCGCGTAGCGGGCGATGACCGCGTCGAACCAGCCGCAGCGGCGGTCGCGGCCGGTGGTGACACCGCGCTCGCCGCCGATCCGGCGCAGCGCCTCGCCGTCCTCGTCGAACAGCTCGGTCGGGAACGGACCGGCGCCGACGCGCGTCGTATAGGCCTTGAGGATGCCGATGACGCGGTTGATCTTCGTGGGGCCGACGCCGGCACCCGTGCAGGCGCCGCCCGCGGTCGGGTTCGAGGACGTGACGAAGGGGTACGTGCCGTGGTCGATGTCCAGGAGCGTGCCCTGGCCGCCCTCGAAGAGGACCACCTTGTCGTCGTCGAGCGCCTTGTTGAGGATCAGGGTGGTGTCGGCGACATAGCCCTTGATCTTGTCGGCGTAGCCCAGCAGCTCCTCGACGACCTGGCCGGCCTCGATGGCGCGGCGGTTGTAGAGCTTGGACAGGAGCTGGTTCTTGACCTCCAGGGCCGCCTCGACCTTCTGCATGAGGATCGACTCGTCGTAGAGGTCCTGCACCCGGATGCCCACGCGGTTGATCTTGTCGGCGTAGGTCGGGCCGATGCCGCGCCCGGTGGTGCCGATCTTCCGCTTGCCGAGGAACCGTTCCGTCACCTTGTCGACGGTGATGTTGTACGGCGTGATCAGATGCGCGTTACCGCTGAGCAGCAGCTTGGACGTGTCGACGCCACGCTCGTTGAGTCCGCTCAGCTCGGAGAGCAGGACCGCCGGGTCGACCACGACACCGTTGCCGATGACCGGGGTGCACCCCGGGGAGAGGATTCCGGAAGGGAGAAGGTGCAGCGCGTACTTCTGGTCGCCGACGACGACCGTGTGGCCGGCGTTGTTGCCGCCCTGGTAGCGCACCACATAGTCAACGGACCCACCGAGCAGGTCGGTGGCCTTTCCCTTGCCCTCATCACCCCACTGAGCACCGAGCAGCACAAGTGCGGGCACAGGCGTACACCCCTTCCGGGCGGGGCATGTCCAACGTGCGTGGATGGCGTCGGCGTGCGTGTTCACGCGTACGTCATCGCTGGAGACGTCGGACCGGTGCCCCGGAATAGACGAAGCCCCTGGCGCAATAGCGCAAGGGGCTCTTGCACCGAGATGCTACCTGAGGAAGGACCGAGGTGTCGGCGCAGCCTTCTGGGCACTTTCCCGTGGACTCCGTTCGGGGGCACCCCCTGCTCGTGGTCATCGACCCGGTCGCCCGCAGTACGGACGGCGAGTCCGTACGGATCGCGAAGGATGTCCTGTGTGCCGGCGCGGGGGCGAAAATCTGCCTTCCCGACGGCCCGGAGGAATTCGCGCGGATCCTGGCCCGGCGCGGCCACCGGCGGCCGGTGGTGATCGGTGACGACCGGGCGCTGCTGCGCGTGGTGGGCCTGCTGCACAAGGAGCGCGAGCTGGCCGCGGTGCCGCTGTCGATGGTCCCGGTGGGCGCACCGGCCGCCGTGGCGCTGAGCTGCGCGCTGGGCATCCCCACGGACACGGTGGCCGCCGCGCGTGCCGTCCTGGACGGCGGGGAGCGGCCGCGGGACCTGCTCACGGACGACAGCGACGGCATCGTGCTCGGCGGGCTGCGGATCCCCTGCGGGAGCCCGGCGGCCCGGCAGGGCGGCGGGGTGTACGTGCCGGTGGCGGCCCCCGCGGCTGCCCCGGCGGATCCACCGGAGGCCGTGGAGGCGCCGGACGGTCTGGCGGGCGGGCTCGACGGGCACCGGCCGTGGTGGCAGCCGGCCGCGCGGACCGCCCGTACGGCGCTGGCGCTGCTGGCGGCGCCGGCCGCCGGGCTGGGCGGGCGGCGCGCACGGGTGCCGGGCCAGCGGCTGCGGATCGAGGCGGACGGGGTGCTGCTGGCGGATCTGGACCGGCCGGTGCGCGGGGTGTCGGTGGTGCCCGGCGGACGGGCGGGGGCGGACGGGGCGCGGCCCGGGGCCGGTGACGCGCTGGCCGAGGTGGTGGTGCACTGGCCGGGCGGGGGCCGGCCGGTACGGACCCGGGCGCGGGCGGTGACGGTGTCCGGCGCGGACTTCCACTACCGGGCGGACGCGGTGGTCGGCGGGCCGGTCAGGACCCGTACCTGGACCCTGCAGCCGGGGGCCTGGCGGCTGCAGCTGCCCCGGGGGTGAGTGCAAGGCCGCCCCGGGGGTGAGTGCCGGGCCGTCCAGGGGGTGAGTGCCGGGCCGTCCAGGGGTGAGTGCCGGCCGGCGCCTCTGCGGGCGGTGTTCCCGGTGCCTCAGCGCGCGGCGTTGTCGTACTCGGCGCGCATCCGGTCGCGGTGCTCGCGCCAGCGCTGCAGCATCCCGGCGAGCTCTTCCTGCAGGAACTCGAAGAAGACCAGCGTCTCGCTCATCCGGCGGCCGGCCGGGGAGTCCTCGCCGAGGCTGTCGACGCCCTCGCGCAGGGTGCCCTCCCAGCGGGTGAGGACGTTGTCCCGGCGGGCCAGCGCCTCGTACCACTGATCGCTGTGCACGCGGTAGCGGTCGCGGCGGGAGCCCGGCTCCCGCTCCCTGCTGACCATGTCGACCTGGGAGAGGTAGCGGATCGCGCCGGAGACGGCGGCGGGGCTGACCTGAAGGCGCTCGCCGAGTTCGGCCGAGGTCAGCACGCCGGAGTCGGAGGCCAGCAGGCAGGCGAAGACGCGGGCGGACATCCGCTGCATACCGGCCTCGACGAGCTGGGCCGCGAACCGCTCGACGAACTGCGAGACCGCCTCGTCGTCGCGCTTGTCCCGGGCCGCTTCCCGGGCCGCTTCCCTGCCCGCGTCCTGGGCCGTTCGGCCGGTCCGGCCCCCGCCGTGCTGCCGCTGCTCGCTCATGTCCGCATCATCTCCCCTGATCAGAGCCACCCCACCAACTTTATACGTTTTCTTAACTTCACAAATTTGTGAAACTAGCGTAGCTTCCGAAGCATGACCAAGGCAATCTCTCCCGCCCCCGCGGTCCGGGTCGACGGTCTGTACAAGTCCTTCGGTCGCACCCGCGCCCTGGACGGCCTCGACCTGCACGTCGGGGCCGGTGAGGTACACGGCTTCCTCGGGCCCAACGGCGCCGGGAAGTCCACCACGATCCGCGTCCTGCTCGGCCTGCTGCGCGCCGACGGCGGCACGGCCCGCCTCCTGGGCAAGGACCCCTGGCAGGACGCCGTCGAGCTGCACCGCCGCCTCGCCTACGTGCCCGGCGATGTGACCCTGTGGCGCAATCTCTCCGGCGGCGAGGTCATCGACCTCTTCGGCCGGCTCCGCGGCGGCCTGGACCGCGCCCGGCGGGCCGAGCTCCTGGAGCGGTTCGAACTCGACCCCACCAAGAAGGGGCGGACGTACTCCAAGGGCAACCGGCAGAAGGTCGCCCTGGTCGCCGCCTTCGCCTCCGACGCCGACCTGCTCGTCCTCGACGAGCCCACCTCCGGGCTGGACCCGCTGATGGAGGAGGTCTTCCAGAGCTGTGTCGCCGAGGCGCGCGACCGCGGCCGTACGGTGCTGCTCTCCAGCCATGTGCTGTCGGAGGTCGAAGCGCTCTGCGACCGCATCAGCATCATCCGCAAGGGACGGACCGTCGAATCCGGCTCGCTGGGAGAGCTGCGGCATCTGACCCGCACCTCGGTCATCGCCGAACTCGCGGGACCGCCCGCGCAATTGGACTCCCTCCCCGGCGTCCACGGCCTGGCCGTCCAGCCGATCCGGGGAAGCCAGGGCCACCGTGTCGAGCTCCAGGCCGACACCGACAAGCTCGACGCCGTCCTGCGCTCGCTCACCGCCGCCGGCGTCCGCAGCCTGACCAGCACCCCGCCCACCCTGGAAGAGCTTTTTCTGCGCCACTACCAGGACGACACCCGCGACGCAGCGGCGGTCGCGCGATGACCGCCGTGGCCGCGGCCCTCCCCGCGCCCGCCGCCCGCTCCCGTCATCTGGCGGGCACCGGCACCCTGTTGCGCCTCGCGCTGCGCCGCGACCGGGTGATGATCCCGGCCTGGGTACTGTCCCTCGGGCTGGTCGTCGCCGCCACGGGCTCGTCCTTCGCGGCGGTGTACGGCACCGCCGCCGAGCGCGCCCGGCTGGCCGTCTCGATGAACGGCAACGGCTCGATGCGCGCGCTGTACGGGCCGGTCTTCAGCGACTCCCTCGGCGGCCTGGTCGCCTGGCGGATGGCCGGCTTCGGTGCCGTCCTCGCCGCGGTGATGAGCCTGCTGATCGTCGTCCGGCACACCCGCGAGGAGGAGGAGACGGGCCGCCAGGAGCTGCTTTCCGCCGCCATGGTCGGCCGCCGTGCACCCCTGACCGCGGCCCTGCTGGCGGCCCTGTGCGCCAACGCCGGGCTCACCGTGCTGATCGCGGGCGGCCTGACCGCCTCCGGCCTGCCGGGCGCCGGCTCCCTCGCGCTAGGCGCCGCCATCGGCTCCGCCGGCCTGCTCTTCGCCGGCCTGGCCGCCATCGCCGCCCAGCTGACCGAGAGCGCGCGCCTCGCCAAGGGCCTGACCGGCGCGGTCCTCGGCCTCGCCTTCGCGCTGCGCGCCGCGGGCGACGCCGCGGACCCCGCGGCCACGTCCCCGCTCACCTGGGTCTCACCGGTCGGCTGGTCGCAGAACCTCCGGCCGTACGCCGGCGAGCGCTGGTGGATCGTCGCGCTCTTCCTGGCCGCGGCCGCCCTGGCCGTCCTCGCCTCCTACGCACTGACCGCCCGGCGTGACCTCGGCATGAGCTTTCTGCCGGCCCGCCCCGGACCGGCCGTCGCGCCGCGCTCCCTGAGCGGCCCCTTCGGCCTGGCCTGGCGGCTCCAGCGCGCCACCCTGCTGGGCTGGAGCCTCGGCTTCCTGTGCGCCGGCGGGATCTTCGGCGGCATCGCCAAGGGCGCCTCCGATCTGGTCGGCGGCAACCGGCAGACCCGCGAGATCGTCGAGCGGATGGGCGGTCAGCAGGGCCTGACCGATGCCTTCCTGGCCACGATGACCGGCATGCTCGGGATGGTCGCGGCGCTCTACGCGGCCGGGGCGGTGCTGCGGCTGCGCGGTGAGGAGACCGGGGAGCGCGCTGAGCCGGTGCTGGCCGGCGCGGTGGGGCGGCTGCGCTGGGCGGCAGGACATCTTGCCTTCGCCTACGCGGGCACCGTCGTCATCCTGGCCGCCGGCGGCCTCGGCCTGGGCCTCGCCTACGGACTCTCGGCCGGCGACCTCGGCGGCGCACTCGGCCCGGTCCTGGCCGCCGCCCTCGCCCAGGCCCCGGCGGTCTGGACGCTCACCGGTCTGGCGGTCCTCGTCGTCGGCCTGCTCCCCGGAGCCACCGGCGCCGTCTGGGCCCTGGTCGGCGGCTGCCTGGCCCTCGGCTGGATCGGCCCCGCGCTCGACCTCCCCGGGTGGGCCATGGACCTCTCCCCGTACAGCCACCTCCCCAAGCTGCCCGGCGCGGAGGTCACCGCCGCCCCGTTCCTCTGGCTGCCGGCCCTCTCCGCCCTCCTCGCCCTGGTGGGCCTGGCGGGCCTGCGCCGGCGCGACATCGGCTGATCCCGCCCGGCGGCCGGCTCTTCCGCGCCGGGCCGCCCCGTATACGTGCGCCGCCGGAGCTGTAGCGGACTCCGGCGGCGCACTTGCGTCGTATGCCGTGATGCCGGGCGGGCGCGTTCTGCCGTCCGGCGCGGGTCGGCTTCCCGGTGTGCGAGCCCGGGTCGCCGTCCCGGTGCACGGCGCCGGGACGGCATCCCCGTGTATGGCGCCGGGGCGGCATCCCGCTACGGCGCAATTTTGTCCACAGGGTGTGGACGAAGCACAGAAGTCCGCCGACGGCCAGTCACTCTTCGCGATTTCACCTGCCCGCGCGTTAACCCGTAGTAACTCTGGAGCAATCAGTGACATTGCCGTTACTTTCCGCATGCACGGCCGTGACCACGGCCCGCGGCACCGGAGGGGTTCATGCCACGCATCACCACCAAGATCGGCATGCTGGCGGCGGCAGCACTGCTCGCCGTCGCGGCGGCCGGGCCCGCCCAGGGCAAGCAGCGGAGCGACGCCGCACACCGCACCGGGGCCGCCTCGGAGGCCTACTTCGTGATGACCGACGTCACGCGCGAGGAATTCGTCATCAAGCTCACCGACCCTCGCAAGATCCAGCACGCCCGGGACCTGCTGAGCGGCGCGTCCCACTCGGAGCCGCATGTCATCGGCCGGATCGAGAAGCGCCCCGCCCCGTACAACTGGCGCTGGAGCTTCCATCTCCGCCCGGAGACCATCGACTTCTTCGACTTCGCCATCGAGGTCTGTGACGCCACCACGCCCTATGTCGAAGAGCATCTGGACGAGGCCGGCGGGCCGTTCCTGCCCGGGCTGGTCTGGTGTCCCTGGACCTCCAGGCTGGTGCGGGAGGTCCCCCAGCCGTAAGGCCTGAGGCGGCGGGCCGCCGGCCCGCACCGTGCACCGGCGGCCCGCGCCGTACGCCCCGCCGGAAGCCGCGGCGTGGGCCTCAGCCCCCCGGTGTCACCAGCCGCGCCTCGTACGCGAACACCGCCGCCTGGGTGCGGTCGCGCAGCCCCAGCTTCACCAGTATCCGGCTGACGTGCGTCTTCACCGTCGATTCGGCCACCACCAGATGCTCGGCGATCTCGCCGTTGGAGAGGCCCTGGGCCACCAGCACCAGGACCTCGGTCTCGCGCTCGGTGAGATCGGCGATGCGCTCCTGGGCGGGGGCGCGCGGGGTGCCCAGCCGGGAGAACTCGGAGATCAGGCGCTTGGTGACGGTGGGGGCGAGCAGGGCCTCGCCGGAGGCGACGATGCGGACGCCATCGGCGAGTTGGCCGGCCGAGGCGTCCTTGAGGAGGAAGCCGCTGGCCCCGGAGCGCAGCGCTTGGTAGACGTACTCGTCCAGGTCGAAGGTGGTCAGCACCAGGACCTTGGCGTCCGCGTCGGCGGCCACGATCTCGCGGGTCGCCTCCAGGCCGTTCATCTCCGGCATCCGGATGTCCATCAGGACGACATCGGGCTTGAGGACCGCGACCTTGTGCACCGCCTGGCGGCCGTCCACCGCCTCCCCGACGACCTCGATGTCCGGCATGGCGTTGAGCAGGACGGAGAAGCCCTCACGGACCATCACCTGGTCATCGACGATCAGTACCCGGATCATGCCTTGCCCCCCACCGTGTTCTCGCCCGCCGTGCGCACCACCGGGAGGAACGCCGCGACCTCGAAGCCGCCGTCCTCGGTGGGCTCGGCCGTCATCTCGCCGCCCAGCATCTGTACCCGCTCCCGCATGCCCATCACCCCGTGGCCCGCGCCCGGCGAGGGCTTGGCGAGGCGGCTCGGCGGACCGTTGACGATCCGTACGCCCAGCCCGCCCAGCACATAGGAGATCTCCACCCGTGCGTCGGCGCCCGGCGAGTGCCGCAGCGCATTGCTCAGCGCCTCCTGCACGATCCGGTACGCGGACAGCTCCACGCCCTGCGGCAGCGCCCGGGGCGAGCCGGTGATCACGGACTCGACGGTCAGCCCGGTGCTGCGGAGGCTGTCGAACAGCGCGTCGAGACCGGCGAGCGTCGGCTGCGGGGCCTCCGGGTCGTGCTCGACGAAGGCGTCCGGGTCGGCGGAGCGGACCACACCGAGGATGCGGCGCAGCTCGGCGAGCGCGGCGACGGCATTCTCCCGGATCGTGGAGAAGGACGTGGCGAGCTCGGGCGGGGTGTCCTTGACGCGGTAGGGCGCCGCCTCGGCCTGGATGGCGATCACGGACATGTGGTGGGCGACCACATCGTGCAGCTCACGGGCGATGAGGGCGCGCTCCTCCAGGAGCGTGCGCCGGGAGCGCTCCTCCGCGGTGGCGGTCAGGGTCTCGACGACCTGCCGGCGCTCCTCACGCCAGGCGCGGACCGCGGCGGCGGAGATCAGCACCACACCGCAGAAGAAGGCGACCGGCGGCAGATCGCCCGGGTCCTTGCCGAGGACCGCCGTCAGCACGGCCGCCACGGCGAAGGTGACCAGCCACATCTCGACGGCCAGCCGGGGCCGGGTGCGCAGCACCACGAGGACCATCACGGCGAGGTGGGTGGGGAAGGCCCCCGCCCCGACGATGCTGGCGAACGGGGACGAGAGAGCCGCGTAGGTGACCGCCGACACGGCGAACGCACCCACCGACAGCCAGTAGGCGCCCACCGGGCGGAAGAGCGTGAGCAACGGCCCGGCGGCAACCAGCGCGCTGAAGCCGGCGACCACGATGCCGCGCAGCGCGCCGGGCCCGGAGCTGTCGGCGAAGGTCGCCAGGAAGACACACACCGAGAAGAAGCCGACGGTGAAGTGCGGCAGCCACCGCGCCCAGTGCCGCAGCCGCTTCGGCACGAACGGCAGCCACCGGGACACCTTGGCGTCCTCCAGCGGTGGCATCGGACGGAAGGCGAAGGCGCCGACGAACAGGTCCTGGCGCAGCCGGTGCAGGGCCCCATGGGCTATCCGGGCCTCGGAACGCAGGTCGCTCTGCGTCTGGGTGGTGTCGTTCACGCTGACAACGGTAAGCAACGACGGGCCCCCGGGCGTCCCCACCAGTGGGGATCTGCCGAGATCCGCCTCAAGTACTACAGGTTCGGTGCAGTTGGGCGACGAGTGTGTGACAGCTGGGGCTGCCGGGGGTGACGGGGCCGTAGTGGCCGACGCCGGGCAGCTCGCGCAGGTCCGTGGTGCCGGGGCTGCGGGCGGCGTAGCGGCGGGAGAGGTCGAGCGGGACGTCCGGGTCGTCGGTGCCGTGCAGGATCGTGACCGGGACGCCGGCGGGCGGGTGGCACGCCGGGTCGGCAGCGGCGATCCGTTCCGCGAGGCCGGGCCCCTCGCCGAGCAGTCCGGCGACCGCGCCGTTGCTCAGGCCCAGCGCATGGGCACGGGCGAGGTCGGCGACGGGTGAGACGGCGAGGACGCGGGAGACGCGGGTGCCGGGGCGGGCGGCGGCGAGCAGCGCGAGCTGGCCGCCCGCGGAGTGGCCGACCAGCACCAGGTCCCCGCCCCCCGGCAGCGCGCGTACCGCCGCCGCGAGGCCCGCCGTCACGTCGTCGAAGGTCTGCGGCGCCCCGCCGCCCGCACCGACCCTGCGGTACTCGGCGAGCGCGACCGGCAGTCCCCGCCCGGCCAGTGCGGCGGCGAGCGGCGACAGATGGCGGCGGTCGTAGGCGGCGCGCCAGAAGCCGCCGTGCAGGAGGACGACCAGCGAGGGCCCGGCCGCCTGCGCCCGCGCGCCCTCGGCCGACCGCGCGTCGTCCGCCGACCGCGCGCCCTCGGCCACCCGCTCGCCGCCGGTCACCCCCTCACCGCCGGCCACCCGCTCGCCGTCGGCCGCCCGCGGCAGATACAGGTCGACGATCTGGTCCGGATGCGGCCCGTACGCCACCGTCCGGTCCGGCGCCACCGGGGCCAGCCCCAGCAGCGCCGCCTCCTCGTCGGCCGCGCTCACCCGCCGGCCCCGGCCGCCCCGGACTCGACATCGGGCAGCGCCCTCAGCACCTCGCCGAGCACCCACGCCGCCCGCTCCGCGTCCGCGAAGGAGGTGTAGAGCGGGGTGAAGCCGAAGCGCAGCACGTCGGGCGGGCGGAAGTCGCCGACGACCCCGCGCCGGATCAGCTCCTCCATCACCTCTTCCGCCGCGGGGGAACACTCCAGCGACACCTGGCTGCCGCGCCGCCGGTGGTCGTAGGGCGTGACGGAGCGGGCCCGGCCCGGCGGTACGTAGGCGTTCACGCACTCCAGGAAGAAGTCGGTCAGGGCGAGGCTCTTGGTGCGTACGGCCTCGATGGACACCCCGTCCCAGACCTCCAGCGCCGCCTCCAGCGCCAGCAGCGACAGGATGTCGGGGGTGCCGACCCGGCCGCGCGTGATGCCCTCGGCGGGGACGTATGCGGGGTCCATGGCGAACGGATCACCGTGCGAGTTCCAGCCCGGCAGCGGCGATTCGAACCGCTCCTGGAGGCTTTCGCGGATATAGAGGTAGGCGGGCGCCCCCGGGCCGCCGTTGAGGTACTTGTAGGTGCAGCCCACGGCGAGGTCGACGTGGTGCGCATCGAGGCCGACCGGCAGCGCACCGGCGCTGTGGCACAGGTCCCAGACGGCGAGCGCGCCCGCGGAGTGCAGTGCGCGGGTGATGCCGGGCAGGTCGTTGAGCCGTCCGGTGCGGTAGTCGACGTGGTTGACCAGCGCCAGCGCGGTCCGCTCGGTGACCTCGTCGGCGATCCGCGCGGGCTCGACCGGGCGCACCGCGAGGCCGGTCATCCGGGCCGCGGACCGGGCGATATAGCCGTCGGTCGGGAAGGTCGTGGCATCGACCAGGATCTCCGTACAGCCCTTGCCGGCCATCCGGACGCCGCCCACCACGGCCTTGAAGAGGTTGACGCTGGTCGAGTCGCCGACCACCACCCGGCCCGGTGCCGCTCCGATCAGCGGCGCGATCTTGTCGCCGACCCGCTCGGGCGCGGTCCACCAGCCGGACTCGGTCCAGGACCGGATGCGCAGCTCGCCCCACTCGCGGGCGATGACATCGGCGATCCGGCCGGGCACCGTACGGGGCAGCGCGCCGAGGGAGTTGCCGTCCAGGTAGACCCCGGCATCGCCGGAGGCATGGTCGGGCGCGGCGTCGAGGACGAAGCGGTCGCGGATCGCGGCGAGCGGGTCGGCGGCGTCCTGCTCCGCGGCACGCGCGGCCTGTTCACGGGCGCCGGACGCCCCCTGGAGGCCGGTGTGGTCGGGGTATTCCGGGGTCTCAGACATGGCTGCGCGCCGTCCACAGCTCCGGGAAGACATTCTTGCGGGCCCGCTTCTCCAGCCAGGCCACCCCCGCGGAGCCACCGGTGCCCATCTTCGCTCCCATGGCCCGCCGGGTCGCGACCAGGTGGTCGTTGCGCCAGCGCCAGACCAGCTCGGCCACGTCGGTCAGCGCCTCGCCGAGCCGGACGAGGTCGGACTCCTGCGGCCCGGCGTAGATCCCGGCCCAGACGGCCTCGACGGCCGGGTCCGCCTCGTAGCGCAGCGCGGGATCCCGCCGCAGGACGGCCTCGGGCACGGCATGGCCGCGGCGGGCGAGCAGCCGCAGCACCTCGTCCCACAGGCTCGGCTCCTGCAGGGCCTTCTCCAGTTCGGCGTGCTCCCGCGAGGCGCCGCGGTGCGGCACCAGCATCGACGCGGACTTCTCACCGAGCAGGAACTCCATCCGCCGGTACATGGCGGACTGGAAGCCGGAACCCTCGCCGAGCGCGCTGCGGTAGGCGTTGAACTGCGCCGGGGTCAGCCGGGCGAGCGGCTTCCAGGCGGCGTTCAGCGCCTCCAGCTCGTAGGTGGAGCGGCGCAGCGCCTCCTCCGCCGTCGTCAGGTCGTCGCGGCGCAGCGCCTCGGCGGCGGTGCTCCACTCATGGACGATGACCGTGAACCACAGCTCCATGACCTGGGTGGTGACCAGGAAGACCATCTCGCCGGGGTCGTCGGAGAGCGGGTGCTGCAGGTGGGTGAGGACATCCGCCTGGACATAGTCCTCGTACGGGGTCGTACTGCTGCTGCCGATGCTGAGATCCGGGGCGAACGGCGGGTCGGCCTCGGCGGTGGCGGCCGGTGCGGGACCCGCTGCGGGTGCGGTCGACGCACTGTCCACGGGGTCGATGGGAGACGGCTGCGACATGAGGGACTCCTCAGGTGCGAACTACCGGGTAGCGGTCCGCCCCTTCCTCGTCGGCTCGGGAGCCCCGGTCCCCTCGGGCGCGGGATGACCCGGCCCACTGAAAATGATCCGTGCTGGGCAGCGACCGCGCAAGGGCCGACCGCGATCACGCGGCCGGCCCGTCGATCTTGCCCGGCGCTCCCCGGCAGAAGGGCCGCGGCCCTGCCTGCGGGGAGAACTGCCGGCAGTCCCTCAGCTGAGGGTTTCCGCCGCGGTCGGCGAGGAGTCCCGCAGGAAGCCCGAGCAGCGCTCGTACTCCTCCTGCTCACCGATCGTCTGGGCGGCGCGGGCGAGGGCGTGCAGCGCCCGCAGGAAGCCGCGGTTGGGCTCGTGCTCGAAGGGCACCGGGCCGTGGCCCTTCCAGCCGGCCCGGCGCAGCGCGTCCAGGCCGCGGTGGTAGCCGGTGCGGGCGTAGGCGTACGACTCCACGACCCGGCCTTGCTCGAAGGCGTCGTCCGCGAGCTGGGCCCAGGCCAGGGAGGAGGTCGGGTACTTCGCGGCGACATCGGACGGCGCCGTGCCCGAGGCGAGCAGTTCGCGCGGCTCCGGGTCGTCGGGCAGATGGGTCGGGGGCGGTCCCCCGAGCAGGTTCTCGTGAATGGCCATGGTTCCCAGTCTGCCTGGTCGCCGGGGCGGGGCGGGCGGCGGCCGGGATCTTGCGCCTTGGGTGGTACGGCGGGGCGGGGGCGGATACGGGCGGGCCGGCGGCCTGGCGGATAGCGGCGGACGGAGGCTTGGGCGGATCCGGGCGGCCGGCGGCCTTGGCGTACACGGGCCGGAGACCTGGCCCTCAGGAGGTGTCTCCCCCGGCCGGCCGGGGCGGCTGCCCCCCGGTGCCCGGCAGTCCCCCGCTGCCCGGCAGGCGCTCCGCGCCCCGGACCGTGGCCTCGCCCGGATCCAGCGGCGGTGCACTCACCCCGCAGTGGTAGGTCGTCTCCGCCCGGCAGGGCTCCTCTGCGCCCGCTGCGGCACGCAGCACGTTGGTGCGTACGGTCAGCACCGCGAGCAGCGCGCCGATCACCAGGATGCCCGCGCACAGCGGCATGGCCCGCTGGAAGGCCGCGCCGAAGGCGTCCGCCGAGCGGTAGGCCTCCGGGCCGATGCCCGCCAGCAGCGGCAGCGCGGCCACCGCCATCAGGCTCGCGGCCCGCGCCGCCGCGTTGTTGATACCGCTGGCCAGGCCCGCCCGGTCCACGTTCACCGACGCCAGCACGGTCGAGGTGAGCGGCGCGACCAGTGTCACCATCCCCGCGCCCAGCACCACCAGCGCGGGCAGCACATCGGTGAAGTACGAGGCCCCCCGGCCCACCCGCGTCATCAGCAGCATCCCCCCGGCGCACAGCAGCGGTCCGACGGTGAGCGGAATCCGCGGCCCGATGCGCTGCCCCAGCTGGCCCGAGCGGGCGGACAGCAGCAGCATCAGCACGGTGGTGGGCAGCAGCGCGGTACCGGCCTGCAGCGCCGAGTACCCCACCACGACCTGGAGCTGGAGCACGGAGAGGAAGAAGAAGCCGCCGAACGCGGCGTAGACGCACACCGTCACGGCGTTGACCGCCGAGAACAGCCGGATGCCGAAGATCGCCGGGGGCAGCATCGGATCCTTCCGCCGCCGCTCGACATGGACGAAGAGCACCCCGAGCAGCACCCCGGCCACCGCCGGAACGATCACGCCGGGCCCGGCGCCCCCGCCCGGGGCGGCGATCAGCGCATAGGTCACCCCGGCCAGCGCCAGCGCCCCCAGCACCGCGCCGGGCACATCGAAGCCACGGCGCTCGGCGGCGTCCCGCTCCCGGGTCTCGGGGACGTGCCGCAGCGCCACCGGTGCGCACACCGCAGCCAGCGGCACGTTCAGGAAGAACACCCAGCGCCAGCCCGCCCCGTCCACCAGCCAGCCGCCGATGAACGGGCCGACCGCCGCGGCCACGCCGCCGAGCCCCGACCAGGCGCCGACCGCCCGCGCCCGGTCATCGGGGTGGAAGACGGCCTGGATCAGGGCCAGCGAACCGGGGGTGAGCAGCGCCCCGCCGATGCCCTGCAGCGCCCGGGCCGCGACCAGCACCCCGGCGTCCGGCGCGAGCCCGCACAGCAGCGAGGCCGCGGCGAACCACACCACGCCGATCACGAACACCCGGCGCCGGCCGAAGCGGTCCCCGAGGGCGCCGCCCAGCAGGATCAGCGAGGAGAGGGTGAGCATGTAGGCGGTGACGGTCCACTGGAGGACCGCCAGATCCGCGTTGAGGTCCTCGCCGATCCTGGGCAGGGCGACATTGACGACGGTGCTGTCGAGCATCGCCATGCCGGACCCCAGCACGGCCGTCGCCAGCACCCACCGGCCCTGCGCCGAGGTCAGCCGGATCCCGCCGGGCGCACTCGGTTCGCTCATACCGCGAGCATGCCCGTATCCGCGCCCACTCGCCCGCTCGTCCGCTCGCCCGCTCGCCCTGAGCACGCGGCAGGCACGGGTCCAGGCGGACGGCAGGCGCGGGGGCCGGGCACGACGAAGGCACCGGGCCCTGGCACGCCAATGACACCCGGACACACCGAAGGCTCCGCATCACGGCGGATGCGGAGCCTTCGTGTGCAGCTGTGCGCAGCGGGACCGGCCGTGCGGCCGCCCGCGCTTACTTGATCTTGGTGCCCGTGGAGCGCAGGTTCTCGCAGGCCTGGGTGACGCGCTGGGCCATTCCGGCCTCGGCCAGCTTGCCCCAGCTGCGCGGGTCGTAGGCCTTCTTGTTGCCGACCTCGCCGTCGACCTTCAGCACACCGTCGTAGTTACGGAACATGTGGTCCGCGACCGGGCGGGAGAAGGCGTACTGGGTGTCGGTGTCCAGGTTCATCTTGACCACGCCGTTCTCCAGCGCGGTGGCGATCTCCTCCGGGGTGGAGCCGGAGCCGCCGTGGAAGACGAAGTCGAACGGGGCGGTCTTGCCGTACTTGGCGCCCACGCCCTCCTGCAGGTCCTTCAGCAGCTCGGGGCGGAGCACGACGTTGCCCGGCTTGTAGACACCGTGGACATTGCCGAACGAGGCGGCGAGCAGGTAGCGGCCCTTGTCGCCCAGGCCCAGCGCCTCGGCGGTGCGCAGCGCGTCGTCGACCGTGGTGTAGAGCTCGTCGTTGATCTCGTGGGTGACGCCGTCCTCCTCGCCACCGGTCGGGGTGATCTCGACCTCAAGGATGATCTTGGCGGCGGCGGCCTTGGCGAGCAGTTCCTGGCCGATGGCCAGGTTGTCGGCCAGGTTCTCGGCCGAGCCGTCCCACATGTGGGACTGGAACAGCGGGTTCTGGCCCTTGGCCACGCGCTCCGCGGAGATGTCCAGCAGCGGGCGGACATAGCCGTCGAGCTTGTCCTTGGGGCAGTGGTCGGTGTGCAGCGCGACGGTGACGTCGTACTTCTCGGCCACGACGTGGGCAAACTCGGCGAGCGCGACCGCGCCGGTCACCATGTCCTTGTTGTACTGGCCGCCCAGGAACTCCGCACCACCGGTGGAGATCTGGATGATGCCGTCGCTCTGCGCCTCGGCGAACCCACGCAGCGCGGCGTGCAGCGTCTGCGTCGAGGTGACATTGATGGCCGGGTAGGCGAACTTTCCTGCCTTCGCCCGGTCAAGCATCTCGTTGTAGACCTCGGGGGTTGCGATGGGCATCTGTCCGCTCCTTCAGGTATGCGGGTGTGCTTTCTTGGCCCTGACCAGGGGGCGAGGACTTCGCCGAGCACATCTTCCCAGACTCGGCGGATTGCTCCACATCCCGCGCCCGGCCGTCCCGCAGTGTGGGCGGCCGGTTTCACGTGAAACCAGCCGCCCCTCGCCAAAGCCGCAGTTCAGCGCGGTTTCGCTGGATTTCGCACGGCCCTCCGCCGAGGTCAGCTCAGGCCGAGGTCGCCGAGCTGGTAGCCGGTGATGTAGGGGAGCCCGGCCTCCGCGATCGCGGACTCGGCACCCCGGTCGACGATCGTTGCGACCGCAACGACCTCGGCGCCCGCCTCACGCGCCGCCTCGACGGCGGTCAGCGGGGAGCCGCCGGTGGTGGAGGTGTCCTCGACGACCAGAACCCGGCGGCCCTTGATGTCCGGACCCTCGATACGGCGCTGCATACCGTGCGCCTTCTGCGCCTTGCGGACCACGAACGCGTCCAGCCGGCCGCCGCGGGCGGCGGAGGCGTGCAGCATCGAGGTCGCGACCGGGTCGGCACCGAGCGTCAGCCCGCCGACGGCGTCGTAGTCGAGGTCGGCGGTGATCTCCAGCATCAGCTGTCCGACCAGCGGCGCGGCCTCGCCGTCCAGGGTGATCCGGCGCAGGTCGATGTAGTAGTCGGCCTCCTTGCCGGAGGAAAGCGTCACCTTGCCGTGCACCACGGCCTTGTCCTTGATCTGCTGCAGCAGCTCGCCGCGCACGTCGTCACTCATGCGCACGAGCTTAAGGGCTGCCCCGTCACCCCCGGCAGCCGCACACAGCCCCGCGGCAGGCACACGTGGCTGCCGCGGCAGGCGCACGACGACGGCCCTCAGGTCCTGCACCGGCCCTCAGGCGGTTGTCCTGGACCGGCCCTCGGACGGTGTCCTGCGCCGCCCCTCAGGCAGTGCCCTGCGACAGGCTCCGCCAGCGCCAGGTCGTGGAGATCTCCAGCGGGTCGATGGGCGTGACCAGGCGCGGCAGGGTGTTGAGGCCGTTCGGCGGGCCGGACTGCGGCTCGACGCAGACCGCCGCCTCCTGCTCGTCGTAGACCACGACCCACTCGCCACGGCCGCTGACCGTCAGCTCCAGCCGGTCCGGCCAGGTGAGGGTGGCCTCGACCCCTTGCGGCATCCCGAAGCAGTCGTCCCAGGGCCCCGGCTGCGGCGTGATCCGCCGGCCGGTCGGGAGGTGGTCCTCGCCCCGCTCCTCCTGCCATCCGGGCGTGAAGTCGAGCCGTGCGTCCGCACCGCCCTCGCCGAGGTTCCGCAGGAACCAGGGGTGCCATCCGGCCTGCGCGGGAAAGGAGTCGTCGGTCGCCTCGACGCACAGGGTGAGGGTGAGCGAGCCACCGTCCGCGGCCAGCTCGACGAGCTGGGTCACCCGTCCCGGATACGGCCAGGGCGCCGCCGGATCGGCCAGGTCGTAGGTGAAGACCGCTTCCGTGGCGCTCGCACGCGCGGTCCGCCAGCGGAGGTTGCGGCCGGTGCCGTGGATGGCGTGCGGCGCGGCGTTGAGGGGCATCTGGTGCAGCTCGCCCCCGTTGCGGAACTGCCCGTGCGCGATCCGGCCGCACCACGGAACCATCGGGAAACAGCCGTACTTGTCGCCCTGTCGCAGCAGCTCCGTACCGCCGACCCGCAGGCCGGCGATCCGGCAGCCGTTGTCCGGACGGACGGTCACTTCGGTGTCTCCGGCGGCCAGCCGTACGCCAGGTGACGCCTGCTCCGGCGCCGCGTTCTGCGTGGTGTTGTCGGTGCTCACGGGACCGACCCTAACGGTGCGTCGGCACCCGGCGCGGGACGCCGGGAGGGCGGGACGGCACGGCACGCCGGGGGGCGCTGCCGCCGGGACGGCGCGCGGGCAGTCGGGACGGCGCACGGTCAGCCGGAGGCACGGTCAGTCGGCGAACGACGGCGTCAGCGCCGTCGGCGCAGCACCCGGCCGACGACCACGGCGGACGCCAGCACCACGGCGGCGGCGGGCGCCGCCCAGCGCAGGGCCACCGAGGTGGCATGCGGCTCGGGCGCGGGCACCGGTGCGTACCGTCCGCGCGGCGGGGCGTGGTCGACCTCCTCCGCGCTGCGCCCGATCATCGTCCGGCGGGCATGCGCGGCCTCGGCGGGGGCGAGGCCGTCCGGATCATGGCCGTAGGCGTGCTCGGGGTGCCCGTCGCGCGCCGCGCGGAAGGCGTCCTCGGCGTCCCCCGTTTCGAGATCCCCGGCGTCCCCGGCCGCCTCGCCGAGGCCCGCCGCCTCCACGGCGTCCTCGTCGCTGCCCGGCTCCTCGTCACTGCCCGGATCCAGCGACGACGGCGGCACCTCGGTGCCGAACACCCCCGGTCCGACCGCGCCCCCGGCCGACGGGCCGTCGCCGGTCCGCCCCGCCACCGGACGCTGCCGCAGATCGGCGGCCAGGTTCTCCGCGAAGCGGTCCAGCAGCCGGCGGCCGGCGGTCCGGGCGGACTGGTCGGTGGCCTCGGCGAGCCGGCCGTCGCCGTGGACCGTGCCCGAACAGGCCAGCGTCGTCCCGGGGCCCGGTTCGGTGGCCGGGGAGAGCCGTACGGCCAGCGTCAGCGCGACCGACCCGTCACCCCGCGTCTCGGTGCCCTTCGCCTCGACGGTCACCACGGCGGCCGCACCGCCGTCGCCCGGCCCCTCGTCGCCCGTCGCGCCGTCGCCGGTCCCGCCGTCGTCCGTCCCGCCGTTGCCGGTCCCCTCGCCCTCGGCGGCGGCACTGACCGTCAGCGTGCCGCGATAGGTGATGGTGGAGCTTCCGATACGCAGCCGCAGCCTGCCCACCGGGTTCCGGGGGGCGGCATCGGCGTCGAGCTGGACTCCCGGGACACAGCGCGCCACCCGCTCCGGCTCGGTGAGCGCCTGCCGCACGGTCCCGACGGGAAACGGAACGTACACCTCATGCTCCATGACATGGGAGCCTACCCAGCACCCCCGCACCCCGTGCCGCCCGGAGCGAACTTTCTGCGCGGCGGCCCCGGCTCCCGCACCGCACCCGTCTCCGCCGCGCCCTCACCAGTTCCTCACCGGCCCCTCACTGGCCCCTCACCAGTCCCTCCCGCCCCGCACCGCCCCCGCCCGCTCAGTCGAGATACCGCGGGTGCATCAGCGTGGACGCCGGCAGCCCGGACATCCGGTCGTGGGCCTCGCCGCGCCGCCCGGCCTGCAGCTCCGCGCGGGTGAGCCCGGCCGGCGGCGGTGCATCGGGCGCCAGACCGAGCCGCGGCCGGTGCCGCGCGGCCAGCACAAAGCCCCAGTACTGGTCCGGGCCGCCCGACGGCGCGGCGGCGGGCACTTCCGTGTCCACCGACGCCACGGGGGCGGCCGTGCGGTCCGGGCCGCCGTAGAACGACGCGGGCCGGCCGGCCAGGCGGTACGGCACGGTCGCCAGGCCCACCGACCGGATCGTCGACTCCACCGTCCAGTACAGGCGCGCGCGCTCGACCGGCGGTCCGGCATGCACCACCAGCCGCCCGTCGGGTGCCAGCAGCCGCGCCGCGAGACCGTAGAACTCCTGTGAGTAGAGCTTGGTGCTCGCGGCGATCCCGGGGTCGGGCAGGTCGGAGACGATGACGTCGTACGGCGCCTGCCGCCGGCCGCGCAGGCCCTGCTGCCGCAGCCATTCGAAGGCATCGGCGGTCACCACCCGCACCCGCGGATCGCTGAGCGAGTGATGGTTGAGGCGGGAGAGGCCGGGGTCGCTGCGCGCGAGCCGCAGGACACCGGGGTCGAGTTCGACGACGGTGACCGAGCGGACCGAGCGGTGGCGAAGGATCTCGCGTACCGCGAGGCCGTCGCCGCCACCGAGGACCAGCACCCGGCGGTGCGGGCCGGCCGCCATCGCCGGGTGCACCAGCGCTTCGTGGTAGCGGTATTCGGTCTCCGCGCTGACCCGGAGCCGGCCGTCCAGATACAGCGCCAGCGGTCCGCCTAAACCTTTCCTCCCGCGCCCCGCACCGGCTCCGTCCCCCGTACCGCCGGTCATCACCACTTCCTGGATGCCGGTCTGCACCGCGACCCGCGCCGAGGAGCCGTACACCGCCTGCCGGGCGGCCCGCTCGAACGGCGTGGCCAGCAGCACGCCCGCGGCCAGCAGCGCGAGGACCAGGGCATTGGCGGCGAGCAGCATCCAGCGGGCGCGGGCGCTCAGATCGTCGCGGAAGAGCCACAGCACCAGGACGCCGCCGGCCACCGCGTTGATCCCACCGGTGAGCAGGGCGCCGGTCAGCTGGCCGAAGCCCGGCAGCAGCAGGAAGGGAAAGGCCAGGCCCCCGACGAGCGCACCGACGTAGTCCGCGGCGAAGAGGTCGGCGACCGCACCGCCCGCGTCCTGCCGGCGCACCCGCTGGATCAGCGTCATCAGCAGCGGTACCTCGGCGCCGATCAGGATGCCGATGGCCAGGGAGAAGCCGACGAGCGCGGAGCGGGACTGACCGCACCAGGCGTAGCAGGCGTAGAGCGCCATGGCGGAGCTGCCGCCGACCAGCGCCAGGCCGGCCTCGACCGCGCCGAAGCCGACCGCCGCCCGGCAGCGCAGCCGCTTGGCGAGCAGTGCGCCGACGCCCATCGCGAAGACCATGACGGACAGCACCACCGACGCCTGGGTGACGGAGTCGCCGACCAAGTACGTGGCCAGCGCGACCAGTTCGAGTTCGTAGACCAGGCCGCAGGCGGCGCAGACGAAGACGACGGCGAGGACGAGCAGCCGGCCGGGCCCGGCCGGCACGGGCAGTCGCGCCGGCGTCATGGCCTCCGGCGGCCCGGGGACGCCGGTGAGAACGGGCTCTGGCGGGTCGATCATAAGGTGAACGCTACGTGACGATTCCGTACCTCTCCGTCACTCACACGGGTGCAGTCTGCGGGCCACACCCGCCAGTTGGGGCGCAGTCCTCCCCTGGGGCGCGCGGCACCCTTCCGCACCACACCGGCCGACCGGACCGCGCGCCCGGCACCGCCCGCGCCCCTCCAGGCACCGACGCCCCCGGCGCGCAGCCCGTACGCCCGTCGCGCCACCCACGGCCGCACACCCGCCCGCCGACCGGACCGGCCCCTTTCGCCCACCCCTGCTAGACCGCCGCGACCGCCGCCCGTACGCCCACCCGGGTGCGCGTGGCCACCAAGCGGCCCTCCTGCGGATACGCGTGCCAGGTCCGCCAGCGCACCTGCCCCTGCTGGCACTGCGCCAGCATCGCCGTGAAGGCGTGCGGAGATCCCGGGAACGTCCCGGCGAGGCCGTGCGGATGCTCGGCCACCAGCGCGAGCAATTCCTGCGCACGCCCCGCGAACGAGCCGCGCGACAGCGTCTCCACATGGGCGGCGAATTCGTACTCCCAGTCCCCGAGCCGCTTCGCCACACCCAGCGGCAGCGGCGTGCTGCTGCCCGGCATACAGGCGACCGTTTCGGAACAGGTGCCGCGCTCCTCCTCGAGAAGCACCTGGTGAGAAGCGCCGAGCAGCCTCAACTGCAGCTGTGCGCCATGTAGTTGGAGATCGAGTACGGCGAGGGCCGGCAGGGGTTCCCTGCCCAGCGCCCAGGCCAGGTCGGAGGCACGGGTATCGGTGTACGCCGTCTGCAAAGTGGTGAGCATGGGTCGGCTCCGCAAGCACGCAGTGGAATGGTGGGCCGGCCCGCCCGTTGAAGGCAGGGAATATCCGCATGCCTGCCGGCTCGTGCCCACGTGGAAGCGGAGAACGTGGGGGATTCTCCAGGGAGAGGGAATCATGAAAGCCCTGTCGCCCACAGCGCTTTTACCCATCTTCTCCGGGTTTCCATCCGCCCGGGGGCCCTGCAGTTCACCTGTTCAACAACCAAGCGCCCGGCGGGCGTTGATGTCTTCATCAGCACCGGCCAGGCGCATATGCGGTAAGCAACAACCCTTTCGCGCAAGTGGAGTTGGAGAAATCGGGCATCCGGCTCAGAAGTGGCCGGACGCCGCCTCAGGAAGAACCGGCCGCCTCCTCAGGGGCCGCCGTCGACTCAGGAACCGCCGCCACCACCGCAGCCGCCACCGCCACCGCCGCCGCCACAGCCGCCACCGCCGCAGGAGGAACCACCGCCGCAGCCACCGTGGTGCCCGCCGCCGTGGTGCCCGCCGTGGTGTCCGCCACCCAGGCTCGACCCCCCGTCACTGCCGGCCCACCAGCTGCCGCCGCCCGCCGCGGACGAACCACCCCCGCGCCGTCCGCGCCGTGGTC
Organism: Streptomyces sp. Edi2; assembly: GCF_040253635.1. Classification (NCBI taxonomy): domain Bacteria; kingdom Bacillati; phylum Actinomycetota; class Actinomycetes; order Kitasatosporales; family Streptomycetaceae; genus Streptomyces; species Streptomyces sp. Edi2. The sequence goes on from NZ_JBEJGX010000003.1 coordinate 4,220,086, forward strand.
CGTTGACGCTCCGCGAGACCAGGCCCAGCAGGCCGATCACCACCACGCAGACCACCAGGAAATACACGATCCCCATCTGCCTCACATTCCTTTCTTCCCCCCGAAGCGAGGCACCCGCTCCGTCCGGCGCCCGGTGCGCCGCTCCGGCGCCGTCCCGCGCCGGGGCCGTCCTCATCGACGGCCGTCACTGTCCTTCGTACGAGGCTGCTGCCCCGGCCCCCGCGATCTCAAAGCACTGTTGAGGAAATCAAGAGGTTCGACGGAGGATGGCGCCCATGGACCGACCGCTGCTGAACCGCCGCCTCGCCGAATTCGGCACCACGATCTTTGCCGAAATGTCGGCACTCGCCGTACGGACCGGCTCCATCAACCTCGGCCAGGGCTTCCCCGACGCCGACGGCCCGGAAGAAGTCAGGGAAGCGGCGGTGCGCGCCCTGCGCGACGGCCGTGGCAACCAGTACCCGCCCGGCCCCGGCATCCCCGAGCTGCGCGCCGCCGTCGCCGCCCACCAACAGCGCTTCTACGGCCACCTCGGCCTCTCCTGCGACCCCGACACCGAGGTCCTGGTCACCGCGGGTGCCACCGAAGCCATCGCCGCCTCGCTGCTGGCGCTGCTGGAGCCGGGCGACGAGGTCATCGCGCTGGAGCCGTACTACGACTCGTACGCGGCCGGCATCGCGCTGGCGGGCGGCCGCCGCGTCCCGGTCACCCTGCGCGCCGACCCGGAGTCCGGGACCTACCGCCTCGACCTCGACGAACTGCGCGACGCCATCACCGACCGCACCCGCCTGATCCTCCTCAACACCCCGCACAACCCCACCGGCACCGTGCTCTCCCGCGAGGAGCTTGCCGAGATCGCCCGCCTCGCCTGCGAGCGCGACCTCCTCGTCATCACCGACGAGGTCTACGAACACCTCGTGTTCGAGGGCGAGCACCTTCCCCTCGCCTCGTTCCCCGGGATGCGCGAACGCACCGTCACCATCGGCTCGGCCGGCAAGACCTTCTCCTTCACCGGCTGGAAGGTCGGCTGGGTCACCGCACCCCCGGAGCTGGTCAGCGCCGTCCGCTCGGCCAAGCAGTTCCTCACCTATGTCTCCGCCGGGCCCTTCCAGTACGCCGTCGCCGAGGCGCTGGCCCTCCCCGACAGCTACTTCACCGCCCTGCGCGACGATCTGCGCGCCAAGCGCGACATCCTGGCCACCGGCCTCGCGGAGGCGGGCTTCACGGTCTTCCGCCCCTCCGGCACCTACTTCATCACCACCGACATCCGCCCCCTCGGCCACGACGACGGCTTCGCCTTCTGCCGCGCCCTGCCCGAACGCGCCGGCGTCGTCGCCATCCCCAACGCCGTCTTCTACGACCACAAGGACCAGGGCGCCCCGTACGTCCGCTTCGCCTTCTGCAAGCAGGAGCCGGTCCTACGCGAGGCGGCGGACCGGCTGCAGAAGCTCTGAGGCCAGGTGCCGCCGGACGCTCTCAGGTCCCGTGGGTCCCGCCGTCACGTCCAGCACTTCCCGGGCGGCGGCACCTCCGGGCCGGGGCAACCGGCGGCCCGTCCCGGTCACCACGGAAAGAGTCGTCGCACGCTGCAGCATCCCCGCCCCGTGATATTGCACAGTTCTCCCCCCCCCGAATGCCGGACCGTGCGTCCGTGCGTCCGTGCGTCCGTGCGTCACTGAGGAGCGACCGGCATGGCCTCGAAGTCGTCGAACAGGTAGGCATAGACCTGCGCGAGATAAGCCCGCAGCTCCCGCTGGTCGGGGAATTGCACATAGGTCAGGTCGAACCACTGCTCCACCGTCAGCGGCTCGTTCGTCACCACATGCATGAGCCCCGTGCGAATCGTGTCCTGGTAATCGGGCCAGGCCACATCAAACGTCTCCCGGAGCATGCCGAGATCATCGACCGCCTCGACCCCGAGAATTCCGGCGCAGAAATGCACGAAACGACGGTCGACCCCGGGTACGTCCAGCCCCAGGTCGGCCAGCGGTACGGAGACCGGGTCGATTTCCCGGTAGCCGCCCGGGTACGGGTAGAGCGTGGTGTTCCAGAGATCAGCCCCGGTCGCCGGCCCGTCGTCGCCCGCTGCGTCCTCCGCCGGCTCGGCCGGGCGGTACACGCCGTACAGCAGGCCGCGCGTGGAGAAGTCCGCAGAGACGTAATTGACTTCCCCGTCGGAGTTGTAGGGCCGCCGCGGATCGATCGTGATCGCGGTGGCCTTCCCCAGGCAGCTCTCCCCCGCTCCGTAAACGGCCTCGAAGGGCAGAATCGGCGAGAGGTCGTGCGCGTTCAGGGCGGCCTCACGCAGGGCGTTGTCCGCCTGGACCATGGCCTCCTCGGAGTCGAAGCGGGTGGCCCACGGGCCGGTGCGGGGGGGCAGCTCGTCTCGGGTGGGCATGCGGGGCTCCGTACTGCGCGGTCGACGTGGTCAGGCCGATGGCCGGGGGAGTGGTCAAGAAAGTAGTGCGAGTTGATCGTACAGACGGTGACCTTCCCGAATATTCACCTCCATTCTGTCCAGAATTGATCCTGGTTGCCCGGTGGTGGGCGATCCGGATCGGGAGCCACCGGCGGGGCCGTTCTCTCGCCGTAGAAGTAGTCGTAAACATCGAGGAGAAATCCGTAGAGCTCACCCTCGGAAAAGAACTGGAAGCCCGTCAGGCCCAGCCAGTCCTTCGTTGAGGCAGGCTGCTGCTCCAGCAGATACTCCAAGCTCGCTCGGAGGTGCTGTGCGAATTCACTTCCGTCGGACGCATGCGGCTTGAATTCGCCGATCTCGTGGATCGTATCCACCCGGAAGCAGGACTCGTAGAACCTCCTGAGCCTTTCATTCTCTCCCCACCCGGGCACCTGTCGGAAACTCCAGCGAAGCGGAGGAATATTCACTTCACACCACCTCTCCAGACTCCACGAATCACAGCGATCCTTGGTGACGGCTAATATTTTCCTTCATGGCCGGCTGCGGGAACATCGTATGGAGGTTGAACCCACCCTTGCCGTCCGGCTTGTAGACCGCAACGATCCCGGTACCCTTGAAGTCCACATCCCGGTAGTTGACCTTGCCATTCGCCATCGGGTTATCAGGGTCGACATAGAAGCCGCGAAACTTCCCGTGATGACTTCCGGGGCCCCACGCGTCACCGGGTGAGAACTTGACCTCGTACGGCGGGCTGTCCGGAATTCGCTCGCGCGCATATCGTTCGGCATGCATGAATGACTCGTTGTCCTTGAATGCCGTTGAATACCTGTCGCACGTATGGTTCAGCGGGTTGCCGTCTGCGCCCCGCTTTTCCTTGTCATGGTAGAGCTGTGGCGGACCGAGGCGTTGCCGGGCGTCGGGCCCGTGCAACGGGTCGATCTTCTCGTTCGACCGGATGAACCCATACTCGTCCCTGGCCCACCGCGTTACGCGTTTCGGGGGTTGCTTCACCGGGAAGCCGCGGTCGTTGTAGACCGGCGGCTGCGGAACGTTCACCGTTTCCTCGATCGGGTGGCCGAGCCGGTCCTTCAGCTGCTGGTCCGACACCTTGAGGTGCCGGCCCACGCCGTGTCCCTGGAGTTCCAGCTCGTCGACCCGCTCGTCCACCCGCCGGTGGTACAGCTCACGCAGCGACTTCTTGTCCGGCATGGACTGGCCGGGCTGGAGGTCAATGCCCTCGGCCTTGAGGGACTTGTGGTGCTTCTTGAAACTTTCCTCGACTGCCTTCTCGGCATCGGCGATGTTCTTCCTGGTGATGTCCAGGCCCTGCCCGAGTGAGCGGTGCCCCTTGGCCATCGACTTCGACATATCGCCGATCATCGAATCGATGATCGGGCGGACTGCGTCCTGGACGATTTTGCCGAACTTACCCCGCCCGAGCACCTTTCCGCGTGTCCGCGAATCAAGGTTGCGCGAGTGGCTTTCCACCCGCACAGCGTGCTCGAGCTGCCGCCTGGACGCCCGGTCCAACGCATTGGTGTCGGCCTTGAAACCTTTGCTCATGCCGCACCCCCCGCAGCGCCCAGCGCAGCGTCAACGCCCTTGAAGACAAGGCCGGACAGGGCCTTTTCGATCTCGGCCTGGAAGGGCTCGATCGCCATGGAGACCAGTTCGGCGATGAGGACGTCCTCGATCTCCTGGATGATCTCCCTGACGATGCGTTTTCCGACCTCGATGGCTGCCGCCTCGGCGGCTGCGGCGATGCCGAGAGTCGCCACCGTCGCGGCAGCCGCGGCCGCCATCTCAACTGCGGTGATGACGAGTTGGGCGATGACCACACCCTTGGCCACCACCACGCCGGTGGCCGTCATCTCCAACGCCGTGGCCAGTACGTCGCAGCACGTGGTCAGGGTCGTCAGGTGCTCGCCGGATGCCTGGCCCCACCGGCTGAGCAAGGCGTCGTAGGACGCACCCTCATAGGCATCCGCGAGGCCCTTCAGAAGGGAGTCCGTGTCGTCGTGGGACTCCTTCAGCCCCTGCCCGAACTCCCGTACATGCCCGCCCCAGGCCCGCAGTTCGTCCTCGTCGATGTCGGGCCATTCCAGGCCCATCAACTCCATGATCCAGACGACTTCACCAGGCAGCTCGATGGACACCGCCGGCCTCCCCCCAGGTCCGCGTCCACTCCCCACTCTGTAGGGGCGGACGAACAATGCACGAGGCAGAGTTCCACAGGTGGCCAAAAATGTTAAGCCTGGCCGGATCGGCCCCCCTCGCGCTGCCGCTCCCTTCTCCGGAAACCGGCCGCCGCAGGCTCCGCCCCGGCGCAGACGGACGCGGGCCCCGGAGCCAGAAGCTCCGGGGCCCGCGCAGCCGGGGTGGGTGGGACGGGGCTCAGGCCTCGTCGTCGCCCGGCTTCTCGTCGGAGTCGCCGTCGATCTCGGCCTCCAGGCCGAGCTGCTCGACGATCCACTTGTCGAATTCGATCGAGGCGCGGACCCAGCTGACCGTGCTCGACACAAAGTGTTCGAGCGAGACACCGGTGCCGATCAGCATCGATGCTTCACCGATCAGACGGACCGTGCCGTCGTCATGGGTGTGGGTGTAGGCCTTGGGCCACAGCGTCCGGCGGTTCCAGTCGTCGATCGCCTCCAGCAGCTTCGACTTGTCGTCGAGGCCGTGGGCACGGTCGTAGAACGTACGGACGGAGAAGATCTGCTGCTCCTCCTCGCCCCGGAACATGAAGTACGTGCGGAACTGCTCCCACGGAGCGGCGAGGTCACCCTCCTCGTCGACGACGTACTTCAGCTCCATCTGGTCGAGGAGCTGCTTGACCAGGTCCTGGTCAGGCACGACGGGACCCTCAGGCCCCGAGGGCTCGGGTTCGGGCTGGCCCCCGAAATTCGGAATCGAGGACGGGTCGATGCTCACCGTGGAATTCCCTTCGTCTGGTCCCTGCCATCCTCCCCCACATCCGCCCCGTCCTGGCAACCGGGGACGGAGCGGATAGGGGCAGGATGCCGGTCAGGTGCCGGTCAAGGAAATGATCAGGGACCCGGCCGGGCGGCGCAGCCGTACCGGCGGATCGCGGCGCCGGTCAGGCCACGGCCCGCCCGGCGGGCTCCACCGAGAGCTGATCGCCGTCCACGTCCACCCGCACGGTGTCCCCGTCCAGCACCTCGCCCGCCAGGATGGCGCGGGCGAGCGGGTCGCCGATGGCCGTCTGGATCAGCCGGCGCAGCGGCCGGGCGCCGTAGGACAGGTCCGGCGCGGGGGCGTCGATGACCGGCTCTCCCCCTAGCCCTGGCGGGCTGGGAGGTGCCCCCAGCCCCAGCCAGGCGAGCCAGGTCAGGGCGCGGTCGGTGACGTCCAGGGTCAGCCGGCGGTCGCCGAGGCGGCGCTGCAGGTGGTCGAGCTGGATCCGGGCGATCCGCTGGAGCTGGTCGGTGCCGAGCGGGTGGAAGACCACCACGTCGTCGAGCCGGTTGAGGAATTCGGGCCGGAAGGCGGCCCGCACCGTCTCCAGCACCTTCTCCTTCTTCTGGTCCTCCTTGAGCAGGGGGTCCATCAGGAAGGCGGAGCCGAGGTTGGAGGTCAGGATGAGGATGGTGTTGCGGAAGTCGACCGTGCGGCCCTGGCCGTCGGTGAGCCGGCCGTCGTCGAGCACCTGCAGCAGGATGTCGAAGACGTCGTGGTGCGCCTTCTCGACCTCGTCCAGCAGGACGACGGAGTACGGGCGGCGGCGGACCGCCTCGGTGAGCTGGCCGCCCTCCTCGTAGCCGACGTAGCCGGGCGGCGCGCCGACCAGCCGCGCCACGCTGTGCTTCTCGCCGTACTCCGACATGTCGATCCGGACCATCGCCCGCTCGTCGTCGAAGAGGAAGTCCGCGAGCGCCTTGGCCAGCTCGGTCTTGCCGACACCGGTCGGGCCGAGGAAGAGGAAGGAGCCGGTGGGGCGGTCCGGGTCGGCGATGCCGGCGCGGGTGCGGCGGACGGCGTCGGAGACCGACCGTACGGCCTCGGTCTGGCCGATCAGGCGCTTGCCGAGCTCTTCCTCCATGCGCAGGAGCTTCTGGGTCTCGCCCTCCAGCAGCCGGCCGGCCGGGATGCCGGTCCAGGCGCCGACCACATCCGCGATGTCGTCGGGACCGACCTCCTCCTTGACCATGGACTCCTTGGACGCCTCCTGCTCGGCCTCGGCGGCGGCCGCCTCCTCCAGCTCCTGCTCGACGCCCGGGATCTCGCCGTAGAGCAGCTTGGAAGCGGTATCGAAGTCGCCGTCGCGCTGGGCACGCTCCGCCTGGCCGCGCAGCTCGTCGAGCTTTTCCTTGAGCGCACCGACCCGGTTGAGGCTTTCCTTCTCCTTCTCCCAGCGGGCGGTCAGACCGCGCAGCTCCTCCTCCTTGTCGGCGAGGTCCTTGCGCAGCTTCTCCAGCCGCTGGAGGGAGCCGGCGTCGGTCTCGTTGCGCAGCGCCAGCTCCTCCATCTTGAGACGGTCCACGGCGCGCTGGAGCTCGTCGATCTCCACCGGGGAGGAGTCGATCTCCATACGGAGCCGGGAGGCGGCCTCGTCGACCAGGTCGATGGCCTTGTCGGGCAGGAACCGGGAGGTGATGTAGCGGTCGGAGAGGGAGGCGGCGGCGACCAGCGCGGAGTCCGCGATCTGCACCTTGTGGTGGGCCTCGTAGCGGCCCTTGAGCCCGCGCAGGATGGCCACCGTGTCCTCGACGGTCGGCTCGGCGACCAGCACCTGCTGGAAGCGCCGCTCCAGCGCCGGGTCCTTCTCGATCCGCTCGCGGTACTCGTCCAGCGTCGTCGCGCCGACCATCCGCAGCTCGCCACGGGCCAGCATCGGCTTGAGCATGTTGCCGGCGTCCATCGCGGAGTCGCCGCCCGCGCCCGCGCCGACGACCGTGTGCAGCTCGTCGATGAAGGTGATGATCTGGCCCTCGCTGGACTTGATCTCCGCCAGGACGGTCTTCAGCCGCTCCTCGAACTCGCCGCGGTACTTGGCGCCCGCGACCATCGCCCCCAGGTCGAGCGCGACCAGCCGCTTGTTGCGCAGCGACTCTGGCACATCGCCCTTGACGATCCGCTGCGCCAGCCCCTCGACGACGGCGGTCTTGCCGACGCCCGGCTCGCCGATCAGCACGGGGTTGTTCTTGGTACGGCGGGAGAGCACCTGCACCACGCGCCGGATCTCGTGGTCCCGGCCGATGACCGGGTCGAGCTTGCCCTCGCGGGCGGCCGCCGTGAAGTCCGTGCCGAACTTCTCCAGCGCCTTGTACGTGCCCTCCGGGTCGGCGTTGGTCACCCGCTGCCCGCCCCGGCTCGCCTCGAAGGCGGCCAGCAGCTTCTTGGCGCTCGCGCCCTGGTCGGCCAGCAGCTCACCGGTGCGCCCGCCCTTGGCGGCGATCCCGATGAGCAGGTGCTCGGTGGAGACATAGGCGTCACCGAGCTCCTTGGCGCGCTGGGTGGCGTCGGCGATGGCGGAGAGCAGATCGCGGTCCGGCTGCGGCGGCGCGACCGTCGAGCCCTGCACGCTCGGCAGCCCGGCGAGCTGCCGCTCGGCGCCGTTGCGCAGCACGGCGGCGTCCGCCTCGACGGCGGACAGCAGGTCCATGATGTTCTCGTTGTCCTGCCCGGCCAGCAGCGCGAGCAGGAGATGCGCGGACGTCATGTCCGCATGCCCGGCGGTGACCGCCCGCTCATTGGCGGCGCTCAGCGCCTCCCGGCTCTTGTTGGTCAGCTCGGCGTCCACGTCCTCGCGATCCTCCTCGACTCGTCCTCAACAGCGTCTTCGCCCAGTCTGGCCCCGTCGGGGGCCGGGCTCCCGGGGAAATCCTGCTCATACCAACGTGCGATAAGTTGAGTCTAGTGCACTCAAGGTTGTTTCGGGAGCCGCCCACCTCGACTCTCGCTCACTCGTGCGAGGGAATCGTGGCCGATCGCGCCCGCCCGCCCCCGGCGCCCGGCGACGCTGGCCTTCGACCACAAGGAGGTGCAGCATGACGGCTATGGCACACGAGCCGATGCCCACGCAGGACGACATCCTCCTGGAAGGCTTTCTGGCGCTGGAGACCCCGACGGGTTTCCGGGCCGAGCTCATCGAGGGGGAGATCGCTGTGACATCGCCGCCGGATGGCGACCACGAGGACTACGTGAGCCTCGTCTTCGAACAGGTGATGCAATCGTCAGCGACGGCCATGCAGTTTTCGGGACACAAAGGACTCGTCCTCTCCCACGCGGCGGGCCAGCCCGCGGACCATGTGGTCCCCGACGCCACCATCGCCCCACGCGCGCTGCGTCTGTTCCGCGGCGCCCCTCCCTGGATGCCCAGCGACGGCGTTGCCATGGTCGTCGAGGTGACGTCGAGCAAGCCCCACAAGGACCGCGTCGCCAAGCGCCACGGCTACGCCCGCTCCGGCATTCCGCTCTATCTCCTGGTCGACCGCGACAAGTCGGCGGTCACCCTGTTCAGCGAGCCGGAGGGCGAGGACTACCTCACCACCCACATCGCCCCCTTCGGCAAACCCCTCCCCCTCCCCGCCCCCTTCTCCTTCGAGCTGGAAACCACCGACTTCCTCTGACCCCCGGGCCCCGGCCTACCCTTGCTCCCATGGCCCATGACCTCAGCTCCCTCAGCCCGGAGTACCTCGCCTTCTGGGGCGAGTACCTGATGCCGACGCTCACCACGCTGCGTACGGACGGGACGCCGCACGTCGTCCCGGTAGGCGTCACCTACGACGCCGGGCAGCGGATCGCGCGGATCATCACCCGCAAGGACAGCGCCAAGGTCAAGAACATCGTCGCCGCCGGAGCGGACGGCGCCACCGTCGCCGTGTGCCAGGTCGACAAGGGGCGCTGGGCGACCCTGGAGGGCATCGCCCGGGTGCGTACGGACGCCGAGTCGGTGGCCGACGCGGTGCGCCGGTACGCCGAGCGCTACGGCCGGACGCCGACACCCAACCCCGATCGCGTCATGATCGAGATCGCGGTGACCAAGGCGATGGGGCGCGCCTGAGCGCCGTCCCGCCGCCCTCTCCCGCCGGGTGCCCGCCCCCTGTCCTGCAGGGTTCACGTCGTCCTGCCGCACACCCGCCCCTGGCCGAAAACGGACCTTCCCGCTCCGCCGCCGGCCGTCCACCTGGTACTCAGGAGCGACGGGAACCGAACAGCTCCGTGCAATGACGGACGGCATCGGGCCTGCCCCAGGCAAAAGACGGCAGCTGGAGGCCGCATGGCGTCGGCAGTGCGCATCGTGACGACCGCTCCGGGCCGTGCGTCCCCCGGGCGTCCGTCCCCCACCCGGCCGCACCCGTACGCCGAGCTCTGCCCGCGCTGCGGCGGCCAACTGGCCGTCAGCCAGGACGGCTGGAAGATCTGCCACGCCTGCGGTTACGCTTCGCCGCCCGGTACAGCCCCTCCTCCACGGGCCGTCCGCGGGGGTATCGTCGCCCCCACAGTCGCCACGCCCCGGAGGGCACGATGAACTCGGTCCGAGTGACGGCGATCGCCTGCCTGATGCCGCTGTCCGAGCTGGACGAGGATCCGTTCCTGGTCGACGACCGCGGCCAGCACGACATGTGCACACAGTGGGCGGCAGCCCGTGACTACCACCTGACCTGCCGGCTCAGCCTGCACCACCTGCGCGCCGATCACGGCGCACTGTGGCGCGATGTCGAAGCGGGCCTGGTGGATGTGTTCGTGGCGCCCAACCGCCGGGCACTGGAGAACGCCATCGACGGCACCGCCGAGTTCACCGCACGGTGCGCCGAGGCCGGGGTGCGCCTGGAGACCACCGACCTCGACGAGCCCGTCTACACCCTGGCGATGAAGTCGCATGTGCACCGCCGGCTGTCGATGCCGACGGCGGGGTACAGCGGCTGCTGAGCGGACGCGGCCGTACGCGGGCGGCACACCACGACACCCCGCACACCACGTCGCCCCACACACCGCACACCGCGCGCAAAACGCGACAAGGGCCGGGTTTCCCCGGCCCTTTGCCACCTCATGCGCCGGGTGCCCGTGCCCCGGCCTGCCGGATCACTCCGGCCGCTTGGGCCGCCACACCACCAGCGCGCTGGTCTGCTGCACGTCGTGATACGGCACCAGATCCCGCCGGTAGGAGGCGTGCACCGCCGCTTCCCGCTGCTGCATCGCGCTGGCCGCGCCCTCCAGGGCGCCCTGCAGTTCGACGACCCGCTGCTGCAGGGCCGCGACCTGGTTCTCCAGCTCGATGATGCGCTTGATACCGGCGAGGTTGATGCCCTCGTCCTGGGACAACTGCTGCACCGTACGGAGCAGTTCGATGTCCCGGGCCGAATAGCGGCGGCCCCGCCCGGGCGTGCGGTCGGGCGAGACCAGTCCCAGCCGGTCGTACTGCCGAAGGGTCTGCGGATGCAGTCCGGAGAGCTGAGCCGCGACGGAGATGACATACACCGGCGACTCTTCGGTCAGTTCATACGGGTTACGACGCTGCCCGCCCCGGCTGTCCATCTCAAGCTCCCTTCGCGGCCTGGAACAGCTCTGCCCGCGGGTCCGGGCCCGCGGTCGCCTCGCGATAGGACTCCAGCGACTCCTTCGCCTTGCCGCTGAGGTCGCTCGGGACCAGCACCTCTATGGTGACCAGCAGATCACCCCGGGTGCCGTCCTTACGGGTCGCGCCCTTGCCCCGGGCACGCATGGTGCGTCCGTTGGGGGTGCCGGCCGGCAGCTTCAGTGTCACCGGCGGGCCGCCCAGCGTCGGCACCTTGACCTCACCACCGAGCGCGGCCTCCGGGAAGGTGACCGGCACCGTGACGGTGAGGTTGTCGCCCTTGCGGCCGAAGACCGGGTGGGCGTCGACATGCACGACCACATACAGATCGCCGGCCGGGCCGCCCTGCTCGCCCGGAGCGCCCTTGCCGCGCAGCCGGATGCGCTGACTGTCGGAGACGCCCGCGGGGATCCGGACCTGCATCGTGCGGGCACTGGTCGCCCGGCCGCTGCCCTTGCAGACCTCGCAGGGGTCCTGGGCGATCAGGCCCCGGCCCTTGCAGTCGGCGCACGGGTCGGTGAGCGAGAAGCCACCGCCCGCGCCCCGGCTGACCTGGCCGGTGCCGACACAGGTCGGACAGACCCGCGGCGTACCGTTCTTGTCGCCGGTGCCCGAACACGCCTTGCACGGCGCCTGACTGGACATCCGCAGCGGGACCGTGGCCCCGTCGACCGCCTCGGTGAAGCTGAGCGTCACCTCGGACTCGATGTCCTGGCCGCGGCGCGCGTGGGTACGCGTACCGGCGCCGCCGCGGTTGAACAGGCCGCCGAAGACGTCCCCGAGCCCGCCGCCGAAGCCGCCGCCCCCGCTCCCCTGACCGGGCGTGCCCCCGAAGAGGTCACCCAGGTCGAAGTTGAAGGAGCCGCCGCCGCCCGGACCCGGCCGGTAGCCGCCGTTGCCGAACAGCGTGCGCGCTTCGTCGTACTCCTTGCGGCGCTTGGTGTCGCCCAGGACGTCGTGGGCCTCGGAGATCTCCTTGAAGCGCTCCTCGGCCTTGGCGTCGCCCTTGTTGGCGTCCGGGTGGAACTCCCGGGCGAGCTTGCGGTACGCCTTCTTGATCTCCGCTTCGGTGGCGTCCTTCGGGACGCCGAGGACCTTGTAGTAGTCCTTCTCGACGAAGTCCTTGGTGCTCATCCCCGACGTCCCTCCTCCCGCACGGATTTACTCTCTGTCCTCACGTCAGCCCTCGTCCGGGCCACCGCTCTCCTCGTCCGAAGCCTTGGGGTCCTCGTCGGAGGCGGACTTGGCGCCCTGGGCACCCGGCTGCGGCTCGGCGACGGCGACCCGCGCGGGGCGGATCGTTCGTTCACCGATGCGATACCCGGGCTGCAGGATCGCCACGCACGTCGTCTCGGTGACATCCGGTGCGTACGAATGCATCAGTGCCTCGTGGATCGTCGGGTCGAAGGGCTCGCCCTCCTTGCCGAACTGCTGCAGACCCAGCTTGGCGACCACGGTCTCCATCGATTCGGCCACCGACTTGAAGCCGCCGACCAGTTCACCGTGCTCACGGGCACGGCCGATGTCGTCGAGGGTGGGAAGGAGCTCGGACAGGAGGTTCGCCGCGGCGATCTCCTTGACCGTGACCCGGTCCCGTTCCACCCGACGGCGGTAGTTCTGGTACTCCGCCTGGAGCCGCTGGAGGTCCGCCGTGCGCTCGTTGAGCGCCGTACGTACCTGGTCCAGCTGCGCCTGGAGCGCTACGTCCGTTACGTCCCCGGCCGGGGCCGAGCCCGCCTTGTCGGCGGACTCGGCCTGCGCCGCGTCTTCGGGAGCGGCGTCGGAAGGGACGTCGGGCTTCTCGTCGAAGCCCGGGGTCTCCTCCGTCACGCGGCACCGTCCTTCTTGGGCTTCTCGTCGTCGACGATCTCGGCGTCCACCACGTCGTCCTCGGCCTTGGCCTGCTCGGCGCCCTCGGCACCCGCGGCGCCCTCGGCACCGGCCGCACCCTGGGCGTCGGCGTACATGGCCTGGCCCAGCTTCTGGGAGACGGCCGCGACCTTCTCGGTGGCGGTGCGGATCTCGGCGGTGTCCTCGCCCTTGAGCTTTTCCTTCAGCTCGGTGAGGGCTTCCTCGACCTCGGTCTTGACCTCGCCGGGGACCTTCTCCTCGTTGTCCTTGAGGAACTTCTCGGTCTGGTAGACGAGCTGTTCGGCCTGGTTACGGGTCTCGGCGGCCTCGCGGCGCTTGGTGTCCTCGTCCGCGTACTGCTCGGCCTCCTGGCGCATCCGGTCGACCTCGTCCTTCGGCAGCGAGGAGCCGCCGGTGACGGTCATCTTCTGCTCCTTGCCCGTGCCCAGGTCCTTCGCGGTCACGTGCATGATGCCGTTGGCGTCGATGTCGAAGGAGACCTCGATCTGCGGGACGCCACGGGGCGCCGGCGGCAGACCGGTCAGCTCGAACATCCCGAGCTTCTTGTTGTACGCCGCGATCTCGCGCTCGCCCTGGTAGACCTGGATCTGCACGGACGGCTGGTTGTCCTCGGCCGTCGTGAAGATCTCGGACCGCTTGGTCGGGATCGTGGTGTTGCGCTCGATGAGCTTGGTCATGATGCCGCCCTTGGTCTCGATACCGAGGGACAGCGGGGTGACGTCCAGCAGGAGGACGTCCTTGACCTCACCCTTGAGCACACCGGCCTGGAGGGTGGCGCCGATGGCGACGACCTCGTCCGGGTTGACGCCCTTGTTGGCGTCCTTGCCGCCGGTCAGCTCCTTGACGAGCTCGGCGACGGCGGGCATACGGGTGGAGCCGCCGACCAGGACCACGTGGTCGATCTCGGACAGGTTGATACCCGCGTCCTTGATCACGTTGTGGAACGGCGTCTTGCAGCGGTCCAGGAGGTCCGAGGTGAGCTGCTGGAACTGCGAGCGCGTGAGCTTCTCGTCCAGGTGCAGCGGGCCCTCGGCGGAGGCGGTGATGTAGGGAAGGTTGATCGTCGTCTCGGTGGAGGACGACAGCTCGATCTTCGCCTTCTCGGCGGCCTCGCGCAGACGCTGCAGCGCCATCTTGTCCTTGGCCAGGTCGACGCCGTGGCCGTTCTGGAACTGCTTGACCAGGTAGTCGACGACGCGCTGGTCCCAGTCGTCACCACCGAGGTGGTTGTCACCGTTGGTGGCCTTCACCTCGACGACGCCGTCGCCGATCTCCAGGAGCGAGACGTCGAAGGTGCCGCCACCGAGGTCGAAGACCAGAATGGTCTGGTCGTCCTTCTCCAGGCCGTAGGCCAGGGCCGCCGCGGTGGGCTCGTTGACGATGCGCAGGACGTTGAGGCCCGCGATCTCACCGGCCTCCTTGGTGGCCTGGCGCTCGGAGTCGTTGAAGTAGGCCGGAACGGTGATGACCGCGTCGACGACCTTCTCTCCGAGGTACGACTCGGCGTCGCGCTTGAGCTTCTGCAGGATGAAGGCGCTCATCTGCTGCGGGTTGAAGCCCTTGCCGTCGATGTCGATCTTCCAGTCGGTGCCCATGTGACGCTTGACCGACCGGATGGTCCTGTCGACGTTGGTGACCGCCTGACGCTTGGCGACCTCGCCGACCAGCACCTCGCCGTTCTTGGCGAAGGCGACAACGGACGGCGTGGTCCTGGCGCCCTCGGCGTTGGTGATGACGGTGGGCTCACCGCCTTCGAGAACACTGACGACGGAGTTCGTCGTGCCCAGGTCGATGCCGACCGCACGTGCCATTTCAATTCCTCCAGCTGACTTGAGTGGAACAGGCTCAAGAGTGCAGTACCGAGGAAAACCTGTCAACAGACCTGAGTCTGGTGGACTCAAGTTTTATGTCGCTCTTATCGTCACCAGGCTTCGGGGCCCAAGACGCCGGGGGTGTACACAGGGTTGCCTTCGCGACGCAGATCACCGGCCGGGCGGCTTCATGGCGCGGGGGAGAATGGGTAACCTCAGCGGCAGACCAAAAAAGTTACCGCTTAGTAGTTACTCCGTTTCCGCTCTCGCAGGTACGAGGAGCCTCCCATGCAACTCGCCGCGATCATCGTGTCGCTGGTGCTCATCGCGGTCGCCGTGGCGCTGTTCGGCCGCGCCCTCCTGCAGATCTACCGCCAGATGCGACTGGGCCAGCCGGTGCCCGCAGGCACCCGCACCGACGCTCCCGTCCAGCGGACCGTGACGGTGGCCAGGGAGTTCGTCGGCCACACGCGTATGAACCGCTGGGGCGTCGTCGGTGTCGCGCACTGGTTCGTGGCGGTGGGCTTCCTCACCCTGCTGCTGACGATCGTCAACGCCATCGGCCAGCTCTTCCAGGCCGACTGGCTGATCCCGGTCATCGGCGACTGGCTGCCGTGGGAGATGTACGTCGAGGCGATGGGCACGCTGACGACCGTCGGCATCATCGTCCTGATCGTCATCCGCCAGCTGAGCCGCCCCGGCAACGCGGGCCGCAAGTCCCGCTTCGCGGGCTCCAACACCGGCCAGGCGTACTTCGTCGAGTCCGTCATCCTCATCGTCGGCATCTGCATCGTGACGCTGCACGCCCTGGAGGGCGCCCTGCACGGCGTCGACCACTACGAGCCGGCGTACTTCCTCTCGTACCCGCTGGTCGCGGCCTTCAAGGGGATGAGCCTCGGCACCCTGCAGAACCTCACCTACTTCTTCGCCGGCCTCAAGATCGCGACCTCCTTCATCTGGATGATCACGGTCTCGCTGAAGACGGACATGGGTGTCGCCTGGCACCGCTTCCTGGCCTTCCCCAACATCTGGTTCAAGCGCGAGGCGGACGGCGCCGTCGCGCTCGGCGCACTGCAGCCGATGACCAGCGCGGGCAAGCCGATCGACTTCGAGGACCCGGGCGAGGACGACCAGTTCGGCGTCTCCCAGGTCGAGCACTTCTCCTGGAAGGGCCTGCTCGACTTCTCCACCTGCACCGAGTGCGGCCGCTGCCAGTCGCAGTGCCCCGCCTGGAACACCGGCAAGCCGCTCTCCCCCAAGCTCCTGATCATGTCGCTGCGCGATCACGCGCACGCCAAGGCGCCGTACCTGCTCGCGGGCGGCGGCAAGGACGAAGAGGGCAACGAGAAGGCGACCGCCGAGCAGCTGGCCGGCGTGCCCGCGGCCGCGCTGGCCGAGGCCGAGCGCCCGCTGATCGGCACCGCCGAGGAGAACGGCGTCATCGACCCCGACGTCCTGTGGTCCTGCACCACCTGCGGCGCCTGTGTCGAGCAGTGCCCGGTCGACATCGAGCACATCGACCACATCGTCGACATGCGCCGCTACCAGGTCATGATCGAGTCCTCGTTCCCGTCCGAGGCGGGCACGATGCTCAAGAACCTGGAGAAGAAGGGCAACCCCTGGGGGCTGGCCAAGAAGCAGCGGCTGGCCTGGACCAAGGAGGTCGACTTCGAGATCCCGGTCGTCGGCCAGGACATCGAGGACCTGACCGAGGTCGAATACCTCTACTGGGTCGGCTGCGCCGGCGCCCTGGAGGACCGCGCCAAGAAGACCACCAAGGCCTTCGCGGAGCTGCTGCACATCGCGGGCGTGAAGTTCGCGATCATGGGCGGCGACGAGAAGTGCACCGGTGACTCCCCGCGCCGTCTGGGCAACGAATTCCTCTTCCAGCAGCTCGGCGCGGAGAACGTCGCGACGCTGAACGCGGCATTCGGTGAGGACGACGAGGACGAGTCGACCAAGAAGCCGAAGGCGTCGAAGAAGATCGTCGCGACCTGTCCGCACTGCTTCAACACCATCGCGAACGAGTACCCCCAGCTGGGCGGCGAGTACGAGGTCATCCACCACACCCAGCTGCTCCAGCACCTGGTGGACGAGGGCAAGCTCACCCCCGTCACCCCGGTCGAGGGTCTGATCACCTACCACGACCCCTGCTACCTGGGCCGCCACAACAAGGTCTACACCCCGCCGCGCGAGATCATCGCCAAGGTGCCGGGCCTGCGGAACGAGGAGATGCACCGCCACAAGGAGCGCGGCTTCTGCTGTGGCGCCGGCGGTGCCCGGATGTGGATGGAAGAGCGCATCGGCAAGCGCATCAACAACGAGCGCGTCGACGAGGCCCTGTCGCTCAACCCCGACATCGTCTCGACGGCCTGCCCGTTCTGCCTGGTCATGCTCACCGACTCGGTCAACGGCAAGAAGAACGACGGCAAGGCGAAGGAATCCATCCAGGTCGTCGACGTGGCCCAGCTGCTGCTGGACTCCGTCAAGACCCCCGTCGACCCGGCGGGCGACGAGGAGACCGAGGATGCGCCGGAGCCGGAACCGGTGAAGTAACCGCGCGCACCAGCGCGTTGACCGACGGCCGGCCCCCTGCTCTGCACGGGGCCGGCCGTCGGCGGTTCCGTACCGCGGGCGCGGACGGGCAGGGCAGGACGGCGGGCACCCCGGGTACACCGGGCCGCGGACGACGACACGGCACGGCACGGCACGGCACCACACGAAACAACAACAGCGGTACGGACGGGGTGGGGACGGAATGCGCAGACGGATCGCCACGGCAGCGGGGCTCGGGCTGGCCCTCCTTCTCGGCTCCTGCGGCCTGCTCTCCCCCTCCGGCGACACGCGCCGCGCCGCGCCCCACCGCGCCTCGTCGCTGCCGGCCGCGCGCCCCGTCCCGGCCGGCCGGGGCAGCAAGACCGCCGGCGACTTCAACGGCGACGGCCACCCCGATCTCGTCCTCGACAGCCTGCTCGCGGCCGCGGGCGGGCGCGACGACGACCCGGGCATCGGCATCCTCTACGGCTCCGCGCACGGACTCGCCCCGGCCACCAGGGAATTGCTGACCCCGGCCCGGAACGCCGCCCGCACCGGCACGGCCGTCCCCGCCGCCTTCGACGCCGAGGCCGTCTGCGACCTCGACCGGGACGGCTTCAGCGATCTCGTCGTCACCACCGACCCGCCCTACGACGGCGTGGGCCGCCCGCCCGTCCCCGTCCAGCTGCTCTTCGGCTCGCCCCGGGGCCTCGGCTCCGCCCGGGCGGTGAAGCTCCGCATCCCCGACCGGGCGCGGTTCGGCAACGAATGGCCCGACCAGCCGGTCTGCGGCGACTTCGACGGCGATGGCGCATCCGACCTGGCCGTCACCGCCTCCGGCTCCCGGATCAGCTACCTGAAGGGGCCGTTCACCCGCACCGGCGCCCCCGCGGCGGCCGGCGCCCCGCTCCCCGTCCCCGGCACCGCCCTGGCCGCCCCCGGGCCCCTCGCGCCGTCTCCCGACATCGACCACGACGGCGCCGACGACCTTCTCGTACGCTCCGCCGGCCCCGGCCGCCGCGCCCGCAGCCGCCTCGCCCTCGGCGGCCCCCGGGGCCCGCTCAGGGCCGGCCCGGCCGCCTACCCGCCCGGCTACGCCACGGCCTTCGGGCGCTTCGCCGGGGCCGGGCGGGGGGTGACCTCCGTCACCGTCGACACCGGCGGTGAGCTGTCCGTCGGCGGCCGCCCCGGCAAGATCCGTACGGGTACCGGCGGGGTTCCCACCCTCGCCGCCGCCGATGCGGACCACGACGGCCACCCGGATCTTGTGATCGGCGGCACCCGCCCCGCCCTGCTGAGCGGCACCGCGAACGGGCTCTCCGCCACCGCCCGCCGCCTCCCCGTGCCCCGCCTCCCCGGCACCGGGCGCCCGTACTCCACGGTTCTCGCCCTCACCGACTTCGACGGCGACCACCGCGCCGACCTCGTCCTGTTCACCCGGCGCGGCCGCACCCACGACAGGGTGACGGTCCTCCCCGGCGGCCCGTCAGGCCTCGCCGCGCGACCCGTCCTCTCCTTCACCACGGCGGACTTCACGGCTTCCTGACGCCCCGTCGGCAGATTGTGGTCCGTGGCTAATACACTTGCCCGGCGCCGGAACGCATCCGAGCATGACGCCATGAACACAGACACGGGCAGGGACACGGCTGACGATCCGGGCGCCCCGACGCGCTCCGCACCGGGAGAGACGCCGCCCGCCCCGCCCGTCACGGTCCGGCTCGCCCTCCCCACCGACGCCCCCGCGATCGCGGCCGTCCACCAGGCGTCACGGCAGGCCACCATGCCCTACCTGCCGCCCCAGCGCCGTACCCACGACGAGGTCACCCGCTGGATCCGGGAGATCGTGCTGCCGCAGTGTCACACCTTCGTCGCCACCCGTGGCCCCGAGCTCCTGGGCTACGCGGCCGTACAGGGCGACCTGCTCGACCAGCTCTACCTCCGTCCGGACGTCCGGCGGCGCGGCATCGGCACCCTCCTCCTCGCCGCGGCGCGGCGGCACCGCCCCGACGGCCTGCACCTGCACGTCTTCCAACTCAACACCGGAGCAAGGGCGTTCTACGCCCACCACGGTTTCCGGGTCGTGGCCGTCGACGACGGCAGCGGCAACATGGAGAACCTGCCGGACCTCACCCTCCGCTGGACCCCGGTCCCGGGCCCGCGGGTCCCTCGGGGAACCCCTTAGTGGATGCCGCCCGGGCCCACCGGAGACCAAGGAGACGCCCCCTAAGGGATGTCACAGGTCAGATGCAAACCGGCGCCCGATCCCCCTGCCCGGCCACCCCGCCCCCGCAGACCAGGTACTTTCGACTATGTGGCTGGATTCAGGATGGGTCGCGGACGGGACACCCGCCCCGCGCAGAACGGACAGCAGGGGCACCAGGGGCAGCAGGCGCCGTACGGGCAGCAAGCACCGTACGGGCAGCAGCCCCCGCCGCCGCACGGGCAGTGGCAGCAGCAGGCACCGCAGCAGTACGGCGGGCCGCAGGGGCAGCCACAACCGCACGGGCAGCACGGTGAGCCCGAGTACTTCGGCGACGGGGGCTACCCGCCCCCGCAGCAGGCCTACGCGCCGTACTCGAACGACAACAACCCCGGCCACACCCAGCAGTTCAGCGTCGGCGACACCCCGGACGCCTACGGCCCGCCCCCGGCCGGGTACGACAACGGCGCCGACGGTGCGTACGCGGACGGCGGCACCTACCGCGCCGGCCAGACCACCGCGCCGCCGTCCGGCCCCCGGCTGGACTGGAAGCAGCTGCTGTCCGGCATCGTGCTGCGCCCCGATCCCACGTTCTGGCAGATGCGTGACCACGCGGTGTGGGCCCCGGCACTGATCGTCGCCTTCGTCTACGGCCTGCTCGCGGTCTTCGGCTTCGACAAGGCCCGCGAGGATGTGCTGAACGCCACCCTCTCCAACAGCATCCCGTGGGTGGGGATCACCGCCGCGATGTTCATCATCGGCAGCCTGATCCTGGGCGCGGTCACCCACACCCTGGCCCGCCAGCTCGGCGGCGACGGCCCCTGGCAGCCGACCATCGGCCTGGCCATGCTGATCATGACGATCTCGGACGCGCCCCGGCTGCTCTTCGCGATGTTCCTCGGCGGCGACAGCACGCTGGTCCAGGTCCTGGGCTGGCTGACCTGGCTCGCCGGCGGCTACCTGCTGACCTCCATGGTGAGCAAGACGCACGATCTGCCGTGGCCCAAGGCCCTCGGCGCCTCGTCGATCCAGCTGGTCGCCCTGCTCGCCCTGCTGAAGCTCGGCACCCTGTAAACGCCGCACCGGCCACAGCAAGGGGCCCGCTCCGGAGCACCATTCTCCGGGGCGGGCCCCTTGCCGTACTACGGGCCGCACGGCGTACGACGGCCGCTCGCTGTGGACGACGGGCCGCTCGCCGTACTACGGGGGCCCCACTCGTCCCGCGGCCTCAGGCTCCCTCAGGCCCTCTCAGGCTCCCTGCGTGAACCGCTGCCCCGCCGACCCGTCACACCCCTGCAACCGCAGCGCATCCTTCGCCGCGCCCAGCGTCAGGCAGAGCGACGGCGCGGCGGCGGGCCGGATCGTGCCGCCGCCGTCCCGTACGAACTGCTGGTTGGCCGCGCCCGAGCAGTTCCACAGCACCAGGCCTGCGCCGACCCGGTACTGCGCGCCCGGCACGTCCAGGCACCGGTCCTGCGTCAGCCCCACGTGCACCGCCCGCTGCTCCTCGTCGTACCACCAGTCCTGGTTGCGCTGGCCGTGGCAGTCCCAGCCGCCGACCGCCGTCCCGTTACGGCTGGATGCGCCGGCCGCGTCCACGCAGCTGCCCGTACCGGCGTTCCGCAGCGGCCGGTACCTCTCGTCCCAGGCCCCCGCGTACAGCTTCGGCTGCCCGGTGCTCGCGGGATCGGCGCAGGAGGCCTCGCGCAGCCCCGTGTCGTACAGCTGGGTCAGACACGACGCGAACGCGCGGTGCCCGCGGGCGTTGGGATGGAACGACTGCCGCACCGAATTCGAGTCCGGCGGGATGGGGTTGGTGAGATTCACATACAGCCCACGGGCCCAGGTGTCCTCCATGCACACCTCGTGCCCGTGGAACAGCCGCGAGGCGTCGAGGTAGCTCGCCCCCGCCTCCCGTGCGGCCTTCCGCATCCCCTTCTCGAAGGCCGGCACGGCGGCATTGCGCCCCCAGCCCGCGTCGGAGGTGTAGCCCGTGCAGCCGCCCGGCAGCTTCCCCGGGTAGTGCGGGTTGTCCTCGACATCCGGCCCGATCGGACTCGGATACGACATCACCACGAGCCGGTAGTCCCCGTCCGCATAGCCCGCGTCCCGCATCACGGTCCGCAGATCGCCGACCGTCCGCTCGACCTTCGGCACCAGCCCGTCGACCCGCGCCTGCCAGCCCGGCTGGTATTTCGGCTCACAGGTGCCCTGCAGCGTGAACCAGCGCACCACGCAGTCCGTCATCACCGGCCCGAACTGCAGATCGTCATTGGCACCGGCGACCAGCAGCACCATCTTCAGCCGGGTGTTACGGGCCGCGATGGCGAGCGCGTCGCTCTGCACCGGTTCATCGGCGTACTGCTTGCTGCCGCCGATCACGATGTTGCCGGTGCCCGCGCCCGAGCAGGCCGCGTTGTACGTCACATCCGCCGCGATACCGGTCCGGTGGATCGCCGAGTCCGGCGACCGGTGACACCAGTTCGCCGGCCCGTCCGTGCCCGGCTCGTACGTCCCGACGCCCTCCCCCGAGATCTCACTGTCCCCCAGCGAGATCAACGAGGTCTTCCGCTCCCCGAGGGGCCGCACGGCCGGATCCCCGTAGAGGGTGGCCGCCTCCCGCGCCCGGATCTTCTCCAGCTCCGGCGCCAACGGCTTGGCGGCCGCGGCGCCGGTCCCGGCCGACGCCGGGCGTGCTGCCGTGCCGGTGCCGGTGGCGGCACTCGCCCCGCCCGCTGCCCCGCAGAACACCACGGCCAACGCCGCGACCGAGACCGTCACGCCGCCTCTCAGCCGTCGCCCGCGTAACGCCCACTGCCCGCGTAACGCCCACCGCCCACGTCTCGCACGCACCATGGGGCCTCCCCTCCGGTCTGCTGTTACCGCGGGTTGTACTCGCAGGTAGGACAGCAGCGGAACACCCGGAACGGGATTGGCCGAAACCAGCGCAGGGCAACGCACCCGGCCGACCGGGCACACCTGGCCCGCCCGACCGCCAACTCCCTTACCGGGGAGGGTAATCGGTGATCGCGCGATCGGCCCCGGGTCGAGCGGGTCGCCGGGGTCGAGCCGTCCGGAGCGCCCGGGCCGAATCGCCCGGGTCGCCCGAGTCGGGTCAACAGGCTCGGGTCAACGGGCTCAGGTCAACCGGGTCGAGCGGGTCGACCGGGTCGGGCCCGGCCCGGCGCCTCAGGCGTCGAGAACCTGCCCCTCACGCCGCACCACCGGCGGCTCGACGCTCCACGGGAAGTTGATCCACTCGTCCGTGCGCTTCCACACGTACTCGCACTTCACCAGCGACTGCGACTTCTCGTAGATCACCGCGCTGCGGACCTCCGCCACGGTCCCCTGGCAGAAGTCATGCACCAGCTTCAGCGTCTTACCGGTGTCGGCGACGTCATCGGCGATCAGCACCTTCTTCTCCGAGAAGTCGATCGCATTCGGCACCGGCGCCAGCATGACCGGCATCTCCAGAGTGGTCCCCACCCCGGTGTAGAACTCCACATTCACCAGGTGGATGTTCTTGCAGTCCAGCGCGTACGCCAGACCTCCCGCGACAAAGACCCCGCCACGGGCGATCGACAGCACGACATCGGGCTCGTACCCGTCATCGGCAATCGTCTGCGCCAGCTCGCGGATCGCCCCACCGAACCGCTCGTACGTCAGGTTCTCCCGCACGTCACTCACGTATCTCTCTCAGACCTTCCGTGTGCACACCCTCTGCCACGCGCCCGCCCTGTCGAGCGCGCCCCCCACACCGGAGCGGCTGTGTCATACCTGCGTCCGGTGAAAGTTCTTGAACGACCGGGACGGCGTAGGACCGCGCTGCCCCTGGTAGCGGGAGCCGTACTTCTCACTGCCGTACGGGTGCTCGGCCGGCGAGGTCAGCCGGAACATACACAGCTGCCCGATCTTCATCCCGGGCCACAGCTTGATCGGCAGCGTGGCGACATTGCTCAGCTCCAGCGTCACGTGCCCGCTGAACCCCGGGTCGATGAAGCCGGCGGTCGAATGCGTCAGCAGCCCCAGCCGCCCCAGCGAGCTCTTGCCCTCCAGCCGGGACGCCAGGTCGTCGGGCAGCGTGATGACCTCGTACGTCGAGGCCAGCACGAACTCACCCGGGTGCAGGATGAACGCCTCATCGCCCTCGGGCACGACCTCGCGCGTCAGGTCGGTCTGCTCGATGGCGGGGTCGATGTGCGGATAGCGGTGATTCTCGAACACCCGGAAATAGCGGTCCAGCCGCACGTCGATGCTGGACGGCTGCACCATCGACTCTTCATAGGGGTCGATGCGTACCCGACCAGCGTCGATCTCGGCCCGGATGTCCTTGTCTGAGAGAAGCACGCAGACGAGGATACGCGCCCGTCCGGCCACCCTCGCACGACGAGGGCCCGGCTCCCCACCTGGGAAGCCGGGCCCTGCCCACTCCTCGTCGCGCTTGCTCTGCCGCCGCCCCGCTCACGGGGCGGCGCAGCTCTTTCCTGTCTTCTTGATCGCTACCGCTTGGCGTGCTCGACGGGCACCGAGTGCCGCAGCCGAGCACAGCGCGGGCAGCGCAACAGCCGTCCGGGGCCGAGCCGGTCGGTGGTCTGCATCGGGAACGAAGCGGTGCTGAACACGTGGCCCTCGGCACAACGTACGACGGTGCGCTCCATCAAGTCCCTCTCCCAACTGCGTGGACAACAAAAGCCACATTAGGGGATGAACTGGGCGCCCTCACACGCGGCACTCCGAGGCCCCACCGTACGCCCCAACTCCCGCACCGGGCACCCGCATCCCACCCAGCAGGACACCCGCACCCCACCCAGGAAACACCCACACCCCACACCCGACACACCGCCCCCAACGCCCCCACACTCCACCCGGCGCACGCCCCCGCACACCACGCCCGGGCACGCCAAATGCACCGCGAGGCGGCAATGGGGTAGAGTGTGCGACGATGTTCCGCCCTCAAGCCGAGGCGGAATTGCGCGGGTGTAGTTTAATGGTAGAACATGAGCTTCCCAAGCTCAGAGCGCGGGTTCGATTCCCGTCACCCGCTCCATACGGAAGCCCCAGATCAATGGCCTGGGGCTTGTTTGTCGTCTAGACCATTTTTAGGCTGCGTGCCATTCGCGTGCCATAACGCACCGATTACCGCGCCGAATTGGCGCCCGCAACCCCCTCTGCAGCGACTTGATCGTCCGTCATCTCGAATCGCGAGACGCGATCTACGTGGCCTCCGTCACATACCGCTGGGTGGCCTGCAACGATGCACCTGCGAATAGCCACGGCCGAGACCGTTCTGCACCGTCTGCGGTTGAACGCATGCCATCGAGCGTCGAGCGCCCTCTGGTTGCGCGAGAACTGCGAAAGTCCAGGTGCGCTGTCAGTGCACGGCTCTAGCGTGCGGCCATGACCTTCACGTACGTGCCGCCGGTCCCTGCGGAGCAGATCCGCCAGCTGCCCACCAGAGACGTCGCGCTCCTCCTCCTGCAGCACCTCACGGACAGCAACAGCCGACATCTTCAGTTCGGCGGGCTGGTCAATTCGGCACGCCAGGCTTTCCAGAGCGAGCCCGATGAAGACGCACTACTGGACGGGCTTGCGGACGCTTGGACGTGGCTGGAGTCACGCGCCCTGCTGTCACGAGACCACACGCAGTCCGACGCCTTCCGACGAGTCTCTCGGGAGGGCAAGGAGCTGGCGGAGGACCCGGCCGGGATAGTTCAGTTCGAAGCTCGCGAACGGCTGTCGGGGCCGCTGCATCCCCACCTCGAAGGGACGGTTCGCACCACCTTCAACCTCGGAGACTACGAGCTGGCCTGCTTCGGCGCGATGAAGGCAGTGGAAGTGGCCGTGCGGGACGCCTCCGGTCTCGACAATTCCCTGGTCGGAGTGAAGCTGATGCGTGCCGCGTTCCAGCCACACCAGAACGGCAAGGCCGGTGGCGTGCTCGCTGATGCCGGAGCAGAGGGCGGCGAGCAGGAAGCAGCCTCGGCCCTGTTCGCCGGCGCCATGGGTGCGTATAAGAACCCCTCAAGCCATCGCACCATCGACTTTGACGACCCGATCGAGGCCGCCGAGATCATTCAGTTCGCGGACCTACTGCTACGACAGGTCGAGCGGGCCAAGCGTCGCCAATCCGGGAAATCCCAGTAGGCGCTGGCCCACAGGTCATTCAACTGTGCCTTCGGTGTCACAGAACAGAGGCGGGTGCGACAAGGGCCAGGCCGACGTGTCGTCAGCCCGGCGAAGATCCCGTCTACACCAGTACGGGGTCTCCCAGAATTCCGCGGAGGACCGTACCTGCGGATGGCGAGGCTTCGGCTACCTGCCTCAGCGCTTCGCCCTTGAGGTACCGGTAGCTCTGTGGCGGGTGGAAGGTCCCAGCGGCACGCAGAGCGCTGAGCGGCACTGGCTCCTCGAAGGGCTGCGGCTCTTCGAGAGTCAGTCCGCTGGCCTGAGTGGCACCGCTCATGTACTCGTCGAACTCCCTTCGACTGATGCCAGTTTGGCTCCGGTGCGCGCTCCACACCTCCCTCGGGGAGCCGACCTTGACCGCAGCGATGCGCGCCAACCCCACCAATGCCATCGTGGGGGCGGTGGCGTAGAGGACGACGGTGGTGCCGGGCGGTGCGGCGACGCGCTGTCGGCGCACCTCGACCGTCTTGCTGCCCGCCAGGATCGCAGTGGCGAAGCGGGGGTGTACGGACAGCAGCATCGCGCGGTCCAGATCGTTCACGTCCTTCGGTGTCCCTCTTCGTAGACCGCCTGGAACAGCCTGTTGCTGATCTTCGACAGCGACATCAGCGAAAACTGTAGTCCCAGGCCCTGAGCCAGTGACTTCAATCGCCGCAGCGGCACCGTCCTCGGAAAGATCTCGGTATCCGAAAACCTCAAGGCCATCGCACGGCCTGAAGCATCGCCGCGGGCGATTGCGCGCACCTGCTCCCGACCATATACGCCCAGGTGTTCGAATTTCGAGTGGAGGGCATCCGGTGCGTCGATCACGACCTCGTCCAACTGCGAGCATCCGATGACCATTTGACCCTCCTCGTAGGAGGAGCCCCTGCTGACGTACCAGAGCAGGCGCGCCGGGACGCTCTCGCCACGGCGCCCGGAGGAACGGTAGTAGACGTGTTCCCTGCTGATCCCCAGTTCATCGGGGCGTGGCAGCAGCGTCGCAGGGGTGTTGAACAGCTCGGTGGACCAGCGGGGTTCGATCGGCACCAGGAAGGACGGCATCAGGGAGTCCACGACCTTCGCCGGCCACCAGGCGCGCTCGACGAAGCCGGCCACCTCGGCTGGCAATCCGGCTTCGAGTGCCGCTTCCTCACGCCCCAGCTCACGGGCCGCCTCACCGGCGACGACTGCCACCTCTTGGGCGGTCCCGCAGACGTCGACCAGCAGGGACGCCAGCCTGCCATCGTGCTCGAAGAAGCCGTCATCACCCGCCGCCGTCTTGGTGGCGGGCGACGGGAAAGCATCGGTGACTCGTACAGCTTGGGCCCCGCACTCCCGCCCGAGACGTTTCATTGAGAACAGCAGCTGCCGCGCGAGAGTCTCTTCCAGGGGGTGCGCCGCGGTCCGCAGCACCGGCACACTCAGTGTGCGCCCATCCATCGCCCATGCGTAGAGCGCGACCGGGCGGCCTTGCCCGTCACGAAGCAGTTCGCGGTTCCACACGACCGTGTCCGCAGCCAAGGCTTGCAGCCGCTTGGCGAAGGCCGAGCCTCTGTCGTCCCCTGTCTGGTCGAAGAATGCGACGAGTTCGGCCTCTGCCCCGGGCGAGACCTTACTGGCGCGGAACTCCGTGCCCATGAGGTCGGCCGGCCGGTACATCTGCGCCTGTCGCAACTCGTCCACGTGCAGCGTCACCGCCGACGGTGCCACCACCTTGACCCTGGCGACGCTCCAGGCAACATCAGCCAGTTGCATCAGCAGTGGATCCCGGGTGACAAGAACTTGCAGGCCGGCGCACGAGGTCTCGGCCACGTACTGCAGGCGTGGCAGCAGCTCGGAGTCGGCGGGCAGGTCGTGAACCTTGGACGTCCGGGCCGCCTCCAGCAACTCGTGACAACGTGATGCCACCGCCTCGGCATCCGGGATGACCCGACGCAACCCGTGGGAGGCAGCCCTCTGATGCTTGCGCTCCGCCGTGTCGGCGATGGCCCGCAGATCGTGCAGAAGTTGCGGCGTGAAGGCGATTTCGATGAGGTCAGCCAACCAGCCGGCCTCAAGAGCCTGTGACTGTGCCGCTTCGCTCGCCGGTGACCGCCCCCGCAGATCGGCGAACACGCCGTGGTCCACGGTCACGACCAAGAGCGCTTCGCTTTCCACATCGGCGAAGAGGTCCGGGTGGCCGTGGTCGAGCCACCACCCGTCCAGGGTCTCCCCGTCCTGTCCGCGTCCACGCACCTCCCCTTGCGGAACGAAGCCCAGGCTCGTCCACATATCGCTGAGCCCGTAGTCACGGCGGCACTTCGCCTTGATCCCCAGCCGATCCGAATGCCTGCGCCGGATCTCCTCGACCAGCAGCCGTGCCGCGCCCTTCCCGCGGTGTTCCTTCGCGATGCACAAGTGGGCGAGCCGGACATGGGGGCTCCGCTTCGGGAGCCCGAAGAGCGCGTACCCGACCACCTCGCCCTCGTCGACCGCGACGAGCAGCCCGCCGTCGCTCGCGTGCTTGCGGTACGCGGGTGGCGTGAGCAACCCGAGCGTCTTGGTGTAGCGGTCGCCCAAGGCCACGGCTGCATCGATTAACTCGGCTTGTGTCTCCGTCACAGGCAGGATCTTGATCGCCATGAGTCCCCCTCCGAATGAACTTGCCACTGGCCAGTTCGGCTCTCGTGTCAGTACATACAGGGAAAGACACGCCAGCCCAAGACCGCCTTCGATCAAGGGCGGACGAGAAATGGGTACGGCAAAGGCCGGGCCGACTTCTCGTCGACCCGGCCCAGGCCACCGATCAGCCTCTTTACCGCTCGGCCAGCTCGGTCGACGCCTCTGGTGCCTCAGAGGTGCTGGTTCGAACGGCCAGGCGATGGACGGTCGCCAGCTCTCCCACCTGCTCCCCGCGCTCGGTCGCCTCCTGACGCTGACGGCGCACGTCGGCGTCCATGGTGGTGGCGATCTTGCGCTGATGCGTCTTCTTGGAGTGCTGGTAGATCAGCTGCGCCCGCTCACTGGACTGACCGGCGCGGACCATGAGGTCCTTCAGCTTGGCCCCGGTGTCCGCTGCCAGGGTGTTGCCGGTGTGCCGCAGGTCGTAGAAGCGGAAGTCGTCGGGCAGACCGACCTTCTTCCGCGCCTTACGGAACTTGCGCCCGAAGGTGGACCGGCGGAAAGGCGCCCCGCGCTCCCCGACGAAGACCAGACCCTCCGGCCCCGGCTCGGCGAACCAGTCCAGGTGCTGCCACAGATCGGTCAGCACGAATGGCGGCAGCACGATCTCCCGTTTGCCAGCACGGGACTTGGGATCGCCGATGACCCGTTTGCCCGTGGTCAGCTCCGGCGCGGCGCGCTTGACCCAGACCGATTCCTCGTCCAGGTCGACGTCCTTGCGACGCAGCTCCGCCAGCTCCTCCGGGCGCATCGAGGCGAAGGCGCCGAGGAGGACCATCAGCCTCCAGCGCAGCCCGATCATGTCGGCGAGGTCGAAGACCTCCCCTACGGTGGCGACCGGCCGTTCGTCGGCCTCCTCCCTGCCCGCGCCACGGATCCGGCACGGGTTCTTCTTGATCATGTCGTCGTCGACAGCAGTCTCCATGATCGCCTTCAGCAGGCGGTAGGACTTGGCGACAGTGGTTGCGCCCGTGGCCTTCAGGCGTTCGGCCCGCCAGGTCCTGACCTTCGCCGCGCTGATCTCGTTGACGTCCAGCTCGTCGAAGAAGGGTGCCAGGTGAAGGCGCAGCAGCCTGCGGTAGAGCTCGTCCGTGGTCTCGGCGAGTCCTCGCTCGTCGATCCACTTCGTGGCGTACTCATGGAAGTTGACGGCACCGCCGTACGGATCGACCCAGTCACCGCGCGTCTGGTCCGCCTCCGTCTGGCTGAGCCAGACCTCCGCGTCCATCTTCGTCTCGAACGTCTCCGGCGCTGCGCGCAGGTCTCCGTTGGTATCCGGGTAGCGGGCCTGCCAGCGTCCCGAGGGAAGCCGGCGCACGGATCCGTATCGCCGCCGCTGCGGCTTGCGCTTGCGGGCCATCAGGCCGCCAGCCTGTGGTGGGAGCGCGTACGGCGGGCGGGTTGCACGGTATTGGCCTCGATGTACGCGGCCAGTGCGGCCTCGGGTATGCGGACATGCCGCCCGACCTTGACGTACGTGATCCGGCGTTCCTGGATGAGGCGGCGGACGAAACGCACGCCTGTGCCGAGCCGCTCGGCAGCTTCGGGCACGGAAAGGAGACGGCCGTGCTGGTGGCTCATCTCCCTTGTGCCAGGCCGGTGGTGGATGCCAACGGAGGGCATGACGGGTTGGTGCAAGGAGGTTCCTCTTCTGGCGCGCGGGGGTCGGGTGTCCCGGCACGGCGCCTTGGGCGTGGGTTACGGACGGGGGAGATCGGCCCGGTGTTTCGAACCGGACTTGCGAGGCGTTCGCGCCTTGCAGGAGGGCGCGGGGCGGGACGCGGAGAGCGTCGGCGCCGGTGCCCAGGTCGACGACGCCGTGGCGGCGCTGGGCGTACTCAATGCGGGAGTGCGTCGTGTTGGACATCGGGCGGCCGAGGACGGCGATGCGCCCAGCTGACGCTAGGCGGGACCGCGTTCGGTGCGGAGAATTCCGATATTGCGGGCGGTCCGGATTCCTGCCAGACCGATTTCAAGGGGTCGCACTGCCATGGGCTCAGTTATAACTCGCGATCGCCGGTTTGGTTAACGGCCGATCGTCGTCTATGTTTCGCCCGGCGCGCGACCGGGAGTGACCTCCGAACTGGGTTCTGGGCGTCGGCGGATGTTGCTGCGCTGGCCATCAGAAAGCTCTCTGACGTGGGGTGTTGTGTTGTAGCTTGCTCCGCAGCGGGGGTCAACGGTTTCCCGATGTGATCCTTCTGGCTCGACCTGGTGCCTAACTGATTTCGGCAACGGCCAATCCGGGTCTATCGTTTTGGAACCGCCGCTCAGAATGCGTTCGCTGCCAGCTGCCCCATTCCCCAGCGGAATACTGGACTTGCGCGGCGTCGTTGTGGCTGTCTTGGATATCCGTCCCGGGCTGCCAGTTCAGGGCCATGAGAGATTCCGGCATGCCAATCCGGGAGCCGGCGAACCCACCTTCCTGCCTCCGCGGCCCTTCCCGGCACGTTCGGGCCGGAACCGTGTGCCGCCTCCTCCTGCGCTTCGCCCGAAGAGGGCTCGCCGTGCCTCCCCGCCCCCGACCAAGGAGCCATCACCGATGAGCTACGCCGCCCGCGAATGGGTGTGGGACCACAGCACCAGCAAGGGCACCGCCCGCATGGTCCTCACCCTGATCGCCGACCGCTGCGTAGACCGCGGCTGCGTCGCCTACGCGTCCCTGCCCGCCCTCATGAAGCGCGCGAACGCCTCCCGTACCGCCGTGCGCGACGCCCTGGCCAAGCTGGTCGCCACCGGCGAGCTGGAGCAGCTGACGGGCCGCAAGGGGCCCCGTGGAGAGACCTACTACCACCTCCCGGCCGCCGCCCGATTCCTCGCCGACCAAGCCATCGAGGAGGGCCGCAATCCGACCCTCCAGGGGGAACAGATTCCAACCCCCGAGGGGACGGAATCCGACCCTGCCGCCCCCTTCGAAGGGGGACCGGAATCTGACCCCGGGGAACGGAATCCCACCCCCGGGGGGCACGGAACCCAACCCTCAGGGGGCACGGATTCCGACCCCCAGAACAGTAGTGAACCGAAGGTGAACGGTAAGAGCAGCAGCTCTGCCCCACTCATCCCCGCCACCCAATGGCAGATCGACGAGGACACCCGGGCCTGGCTGCAGCACCAGGGGCACCTCGCCCGGCTCGGCGATCACGCCCTGCGCACCGCCGACGAGAAGTGGCGCTCCTACCGAGCGGTCGGGATACCGCGCACCGCCGCCGCGTGGGCCGCCGACTGGCGCGCCTGGATCGCCCGCGAACACACCCCCACCCCCGGGCACCCGCATCTGCGCGCCCTGCCCGGCGGCGCTCCCACCTCAACCTTGGCGGGCGGCATGACTCGCGCCGAAGCACACACCGCAGCCCTCCTCGCCGCCCTCGACGAGCCGGCGGAAACGGAGTAACCCGCCGTGCCTTGGAACGTCGCGCAGTCGCCTCCGTGGCCCAAGCGGCGCCGGAGCTGGCGTGGCGGCTGATCGCCCACCGGATGTCGGTGGCCATCGCGCGAGCATCCGTGGGCACCGGCCCGCAGCTGCGTCGCGGCTCGTGCAGTAGATGGTCGCGCGCCGCCCCAGCGCCGGCCACCACTGACATGTCTCTGCCCCGGGAGGCATGGCACGCGAGGAGGGAGAGCAGGGCAAGGTCCGCTTGACCGGCAGCCCGTCGGTCCCCGACCGGATGAACGCACAGGACCGCCTCAGCCGACGGCTCCACACGGTCCCCGGTCCCCAGCGGCAGCTCGACAGTCCGGTCCCGTCGGGGACCGTCCCGACGCGGTCCCCGACGGGAACCCGCGCGGGGACCGAGCTCACCGAAACCGGGGACCGGGGACCGTCGAAGATGGGACCGGGGAAGGAACCGTGACAGCACGGCCCCCAAGGCCAGCAGTGACGCGGACCCAGCACCGACACCCGCGAAACCCTGCTCAGCGCGCCACGGAACTGTCCCGATCTCCCGGGGACCGGGAGATCGGGGACCGTCCTCACTCGGTCCCCAACAACGGGGGACCAACCATCAGGGGACCGTCCCCGCCCGGTCCCCGAGTCCCCGACTCTCGCAATGTCAGACCGAGCTCGGGACGAGCAGCCTCGACCCGCGCTGCGAACCACGGCCGGAGGCCGAGCGCTGCATGGCTCCCTGCGCGTCCCCCACCGACCAGCGGACACGGACCATGCCGCCGCAACGCCCGCCCACACCGAACTCCCACACCCATGGAAAAGAACTCAGTGCACAACACGAACCACGAGGCCACCTCCCAAAACGACAGCCAGGAGGACCGCAACAGCACCACCAGCGGAGCAAGTTGTACCGGGAGCAATGCTCCCGGTTCTCCCGCCCCGGGGGTGGCGGGAGCGGACCGGCGCCAGGGGGCACCGGACCGGCAAGCTGCGGCCGAGGGCGGACCGCAGCCTGGAGAGGGACGGCAGGCCGAGACCCTCTCGCCGAAGCGTCAGCGCGCCCGTCAGCCGAAGCCGCTCAAGCGTCTGCGCCAGCCCAGCTGCCGCATGAACGAGCCCGAGTACGCGCGCTTCACCGCCGCAGCCGCCCACTGCAAGATGGCCAACGCCGCCTTCCTCGCCTACGCCGTCGACAAGGCTGCCCGCGACCTGACCCGCACCGCCGCCGAGATCGCCACCGAACGGGAAGTCATCGACGAGATCTTCGCCGCCCGCCGACACCTGGGCCGCATCCACGGCCTCTTCAACCAGGTCGCCAAGGCCCTCAATTCCGGCGCCGACACACCCCATCTCGACGCCACCGCACAGGCGGTCCACGACGCGGCCCGCCGCATGGAGGATGCCGCCGATGCCCTCCTCGCCCACCGCGACGGCGGCGAGTCGGCGTGATCCCCAGCATCCACAAGCGCGGCAGCGAGACGATCGGCCTGATCCGCTACCTCTACGGCCCCGGCACCCACGAGGAACACATCGACCCGCACCTGGTCACTGCCTTCGGCCCGCTCACCCCCGACCCCGGCCGCGACCCCCACGCCACCTACGAGCAGCTGCAGCGCCTGCTCGACCAACCCATCAACGCCCTGCCCAAAAACCGCCGCCCCAACAAGCACGTGTGGCACATCTCCGTACGGGCCAGCCCCGAGGACCCGATCCTGTCCGACGAAGACTGGGCCGCCATCGCCCACCGAACCGTCGCCGCTACCGGCATCGCGCCGGAAGGCGACGAAGCCGCGTGCCGGTGGGCGGCGGTGCGCCACGCTGACGACCACATCCACATCATCGCCACCCTCGTCCGCGACGACGGCCGCCGCCCACGCCTCCACAACGAAGCCCACCGCGCCCAGGCCGAGGCCCGCCGCATCGAGGCCGACTACGGCCTCCGCCGCATCGCGCCCGGGGACGGCACCGCCGCCAAGCGCCCCACCAGTGCCGAGCGCCACAAGGCCGAACGTCGCGGTCAGGACGCCACCTCACGTGACCTCCTTCGTGAACGCGTCCATCGGGCGCTGGCCGGGGCCATGGACGAGAGCGAGTTCTTCGACCGGCTCGCCGCCGAAGGCGTACGCGTCAAGAAGCGGATCGCGCCCTCCGGCGACGTGCTCGGCTACTCGGTCGCCATGGTCGGCGACCGCAACAAAGACAACGAGCCGGTCTGGTTCTCCGGCTCCAAGCTCGCCCCGGACCTGTCCCTGCCCAGGATCCGCAAGCGATTGGCGGCCACGACGGACATGCCCGAGCCTCCCGCAGTCTTGGAACGCAGCGCAGCCTCCGCGCCCGTCCGCGCCCGCCACTTCGCCGCCGAGGCCACTGGCTCCGCACTGGTGTCGATGTCGTCCGACGACGACAGCGCGACAGCGGCCCAGCTGATCGGAGTCGGCGAGGTCCTCGACGCCCTCGCCCAAACCTCGCTCGGCCCCACACAGGCAGAACTGCGAGATGCCGCTCGGTACTTCGAGCGCGCCGCTCGCTCCCACATCCGCGCCAAGAATGAGGAGATGTACGCCCTGCGTCGCGCGGCCAACCAGATCGTCCACTCTGGGACCGCGCTCGGCAGCGGTCAGGACGGTGCCGCCACCGCTCTGGTCCTCGACGTCATGATCCTGGCCGTCATCGGCGCTGCCCGCTGGCACGCTGCCCGCGGCCATGCCCAACAGGCCGAGGCCGCTCAACAGGCCGCAGACCGCCTGCGCGCCGCGTACCAGGCAACTGCCGCCGGTCCACTGGCCGCCATGCGCACCTACGGACAGCGACTGCCCGGCCCGGCCCGGGGGCGTCACGCCGCCACGATCCGCGCCGCGCTCCCCCACCTCGCCGACCGCCTCGAAGCTGAGCCTGGCCGGGACGCGCTGACTGCTGTTCTCGACCAGGCCAAGGGTGCCGGCCACGACGCCGTCGCCCTGCTGACTAAGGCCGCTCAGCAGCGTGAACTAGGCAGCGCCGAGTCGATCAGTGACGTCCTGGTCTGGCGACTGCACCACCTCGGGTACATCGCCCCGACCACGTCCGTACCCCGGCCGCAGCGTCCACGCAGCAGTCCCCCTGCTGCTCCTGCCGCAGCGACAGTCGTCCACCAGGAGGCGCCGCAGC
This sequence comes from Streptomyces sp. Edi2, assembly GCF_040253635.1. Classification (NCBI taxonomy): domain Bacteria; kingdom Bacillati; phylum Actinomycetota; class Actinomycetes; order Kitasatosporales; family Streptomycetaceae; genus Streptomyces; species Streptomyces sp. Edi2. The sequence goes on from NZ_JBEJGX010000003.1 coordinate 4,254,823, forward strand.
CACGACTCCGGTGATCACGACCGCCCCGGCACCTTCGGGGCGAGCAGTTCCAGCGCTTCCTCCCACCGGAAGTGGTCGGCCCCGCCGCCGGCCTTGGGCCGGTGAGGCTCGTACCCACCGATCAGGACGCCCATCTCGCGCAGCCGGTCCAAGCTCTGCCGGTACGCGGGATGGGCGGCCTGGGCCGAGTTCAGATACGGCAAGACGGCGGTCGGAATACCGAAGCCGTACGCCTCGCACAGGATGCCCAGGGCCAAGGTGTCAGAGATCCCGGCCGCCCACTTGTTGATCGTGTTGAACGTGGCCGGGGCGACCGCGATGGCGTCGGCGGGCGGCAGGGGCCGGGGATCACCGGGTGAGCGCCAGGCCGAGCGGATGGGGTAGCCGGTCTGCGCTTCGACCGCCGTCGTGTCTATGAAGCCGAGGCCCTGTGGGGTGGCGACGACGCCCACGTCCCAGTTCGCCTCCTGCGCAGCTGTGATCAGCTTGCCGACGTCGTCGGCGATTCCGGACGCGCATACGACGACGTACAGGAACGGCTTCTTGGTCTGCTGGTCAGGCTGATCGCTCACGCGGGGACTCCCAGTCGACGGCTGAAGTGATGCAGTTCCGGCAGGGTACGACGGCGGTCGCGGGCGGCCATGTCGGCGACCAGCTCCCGGACGGCCGGGCGGCGGATGTCCTGGGCCGCGCAGCTCTCGGCGATGCGCAGAGCCTGGTAGCCGTCGGCGAGGCGGCCCTGCTGGCTGTAGGCGCGGGCGGATTCGACCCACAGGGCAGCACGGCGCTCGGGCACAGGGATGTGGCGACGCATGAGGGGTCGGGCGGTCTGCAAGGCGATTCCCGCGTCGCCGAAGGCAACGGCCGCACTGACCCCGTGCAGGGCAACGTTGGTCGGGCTGAAATTGGCCCAGGCATCGGGACGGTCCAGCGCGACATAGCGGGCGACTTCCTTCGCCTCGGTGAGGAAATCCTGGGTGGCGGAGCGGTCGTCGCCGGTGCTGGCAGCGGTGACGCCGCGCAGGAGCAGCAGGCCGAGCGCGGCGAGGTATTTCGGGGAGCGTTGGTCGTACGCACCTGTGAGCTGGTCGGCAGTGTGCCGGACGAGGGTGATGGCCTGGGCGGTGTGGCCGTCACGGGCGAGTACGTGGGCATGTACTCGGACACTGGACGCAAGTACCACCGGATCGCCGGAGCGCTCGGCCTCGGCCATGGCCCTGCCGACCGCGAGCCAGGCGTTGCCGTGATCACTCTGTTTGAGCAGCAGGCTTGCCGAGGTCTGGTAGGCCGTGGCCAGTAGTGCGGACAGGTCGGTCGAGCCGGGGGATTCGCCGATGGCTTGCCGGAGCTTCCCGATCAGTCCGGGCAGCGTGCGCTCCAGTTGCGTGTAGTGGCAGGTGCAGAAGAGGCGGCGTGCGGCGGCGACGTGATCTCGCATCTCCGGCAGGTCCGGTACGGGGTCTGTGGCCGCCGGGCTCGGGCCGGGGAGAAGGGACTGGATCAGGTCCTGGTGTGCGCCGGCGGGAGTGGTCGGGGCCGCAAGCGCGGCGACGCCCGCAGCGAGAAAGGTACGGCGGTGCATGTCTTCTGTCTCTGGGTTGGAGGGAGTGGCATCCGGAGCAGCAGCGAGACCGAGATGGTGCGGCGGGATGTCCAGCACCCGCGCGACCTCGCGCAGCATGTGGACGTCCTGGGCACCTCTGCCGGCTTCCAGGCGGCTCACTTTGGACTGGTGATACCCCAGTGCGGCAGCGACGTTCTTCTGCGAGCGCCGCTGTAACACGCGTGCCTGACGGATCACTTCACCGATCCGTCTCGCTTCGCTCTGTGCTTCGGCCATCTGTGCCACGGCTCCTCCCGCCGTCGCCGATCCTGCCTGCTCAACCGAGCGTAATGGAGAGGTACTTGGCTGTGATGCAGCTCGTGCATAAGTGATGCAGCCGCAGCACACGGACTGGTTCCGCTTGCTCCTGGAGCGGTTGCGTGGAGCAGCCGCACCCATCCAGGAGGCCACTCATGGAAGTGCACGACATCCGCTTGTCTGTCTTCGGGACACCCGCTGCCGCGGCGTCCGCGCGGCGTCGGCTCGTCGCCGCGATACGCGACTGGGGCCTGCCTGCCGGCAGCGATGCACTGCACGTCGCTGAGCTGATGGCCGGCGAACTGCTCTCGAACGCCGTGCAGCACGCAGGTCCCGGCGCAGTCACCGTGACTGCCCGCTGTGATGGCAACGCCATTCGGGTCGAGGTCAGCGACAGCAGTCGCGATCTGCCCCGGACCCGGTCGCCCAGCCAGGACGACGAGCACGGTCGGGGCCTGTCCATCGTCGCGGCCCTGGCCGACCGGTACGGCACCGAACCGACCGCGTCTGGCAAGCGGTGCTGGGCGGAGGTCGGCCTCCAAGCAGTTTCAAGTCCCGAAGTCGCACTACCCGTTCCACTTCCGAGGAGACGACCGTGACAACCGCTCGGACACCAGCCATTACCTCCGAGGTGATCGCCATCCGTCCCGGCCCGCCGCTTTCCGGGACCGTGACCGTCGACGGCTCCAAGAACGCCGCCCTGCCGCTCCTCGCTGCGGCAGCCGTCCTGCGCCGGCCCGTCCAGCTATCCAACGTCCCGGCCAACGACGATGTCCAGGCCATGCTCATGCTGCTCCAGCACGCCGGCCACGGCATCACCCACCCGGTCGGCAAGCCCGACACGGCCCTTGTACTGCCGAGCGACGGTGTGCACATCGCGCCGGACTTCCACGAAACCGCCGCTCGTATCCGGGCTTCGTACTACCTGGTTCCGGCTCTCCTCGCCGTTCACGGGCGGGCCGTGTTGCCGTGGCCGGGCGGCTGCCGGATCGGTGACCGCGGAATGGAGCAGCACTTCAAGGTGTACGAGGCGTTCGGCGACCGCACACTCGTCAACGACCACGGCTACAGCGTCGAAGCCGGTGAGAGCCGCACCGGCTCGGTGTCGGTGATGCTGCCGTTCCGCTCCCGCGGCGCGAGCATCGCGGCAATACTGCGCGCCGTCGTCGCCGGGCGACCGCTGCGGCTGGGCCAGCCCAACCTCTCGCCCGAAGTCATCAGCGTCCTGCAAGCACTCCAAGTGGCCGGTTGGGAGACCCGGGCCGACGAGCGCGTTCTCTCCTTGACTCCGCCCGCCTCCGCATCACAGGAACCGGTGGTCTGGGAAGTCCCCGGAGACAAGGTGGAAGCAGGCACCTTGGCCTGCGCCATCGCTGCCACCCGCGGAAACGGCCGCGTCGAGGGTGTACGCAGCAAGGACGTGGCGCCGATGGTGGCAGCATTGCGCTGGCTGGGCATTCCCGTCGACGCCCAGCAAGACGCCCTCAACGTCCGTGCCGAGGGCACTCGACCCACCCACCAGCCCCTGCGAGCCATCGCCTCACTCTCTCCCCGCGGGCTCGATGCCGACTTCGAACCTGCTCTGATGGCACTGGCGCTGGGAATGCACGGCACCCATCTGTTCGCCGACGCGATCAACCCCGGGCGTCACGGCAACTTGGTCCCCCAGCTCGCTCGCCTCGGTGCCGACATCCACCAGACCTCCCCCACCCAGTGTCGCCTGACCGGGCCCCAGCAGCTGATCGGCACGGGAGTGGAGGCCACCGACATCCGCACCGGGTCGGCCCTGCTCATCGCCGGCCTCACCGCCCGCGGCGTCACGACCCTCGGCGGCCTCGAACAGCTCCGCCGAGGCCACGCCGACCTCCCCACCAAGCTGCTCGCACTCGGCGCCGACATCTGCGAGGTCACCCCATGACCGGTCCACGCGCACTGCAACGGATCGCCGCCACCACCGATATCCACTCCTCGTTCGACAACGCCCTGCCGATGCTGACCCACCTGCACGCCATCCGGCGGGACACGCTGATCGTCGATTGCGGCGACTTCTTCGAAGGCAGCGGCTACTACCGCCTCGGCCACGGCCGTATCGAAACCGCAATCCTCCAGGGCCTCTACGACGTGATCGCACCCGGGAACCACGGATGGACCCACCACTTCGAACCCCCGGTCCGGGACATCACCGTGTGCGCTAACGCCGTAGACGCCGCTACCGGCGAACCGCTCTTCCGCCGCCTGCACACCGTCTGCATCAGCAACCGGCGCGTCGCCATCACTGCGGTCATCGGCGAGCAGGCGTTCCACTCCATCCCCGCCGAGCAGCGAGCTGGGCACCGAGTCACGGAACCGGCCCAGGCCCTGCGCGAAGTGATGCTGGCGCACCACCACGAGGTCGACGCCTGGGTCGTGCTGAGCCACAGCGGCTTCGACGAGGACCTCGAACTGGCCGCCGCCTGCCCCTTCCTCGACGTGATCTTCGCCGGCCACTGCCACAGCGACCAGTACGGCCCTATCCATGTGGGCGAGACCCTCGTCCTCAAGGGCCGCGAACTCGGCGTCGGCTACGCCCTCGCCGGACCGGCCCCCGCACGATGGACTGGGCACACCGCCCGCTTCCCCGACACGACCGGCACGGCAGCGCTACCGCCCCAACTCGCCTCCGTCCATGACCGGATCGAGGACCTCAGAGATCGCCTGGCCCTGCCGATCGGCGCCATCGCCAAGCCGTACCGAGGCAAGGCTCTCGATCGACGACGCCTCCTCTCCAGCCTCGCCACCCGACTCCACACCGCCCTCGGCGCCGAAGCCGTCGTCCTCAACGAGACCGCCCTGCGTTCCACTCAGCTCGACGACGTCCTCACCTTCGGCGACCTCCTCACCATCGAGCCCTTCAACAACCAGCTCGTCCACACCCGTGTCCCCGACGCCCTGAGAGACAACCCTGGCGCGCTGCTGGCGCACCTCACCAAGAGCGCCGGCCCCTTGATCACCGAACCGGCACCGTTGCCGCCGCACCTGCCGACCGTGCTGTCCACCGACTACCTCGCCGAGAGCTACCTCGACGGCCGCACCCACCAAGCCGGCCTCCGCCTCCGCCAGGCCCTCCAGCGGATCCTGACCGAAGGACCTCACCGATGATCCTCACCGGCCCCGAAATCACCGCAGCCGAGGTCGACGGCCGCCTGTGCATCACCCCCTTCGACGCCGCGCAGGTCAACCCCAACAGCTACAACGTCCGCCTGGGCCCGACCCTGCTCACCTACAAAGCCCCTGTCCTCGACGCCCACCGGTCCAACCCGACCCACCGCATCGAGATCGGCGCCGACGGCTACGTCCTCAAACCCGGCCAGCTCTACCTGGGCCACACCGTCGAGCAGGTCGGCTCCGACACCTTCGTCCCCCTCCTGTTCGGCCGCTCCTCCGTCGGTCGGCTCGGCTTGTTCGTCGAGATCACCGCCCCCATCGGCGACATCGGCTTCCATGGCCAATGGACCCTGATGCTCTCCCCCATCCGCCCCTTACGCGTCTACGCGGGCATGAAGATCGGGCAGATCATGTTCTTCGTCGCCGTCGGGCCCATCACCCCCTACTCGGGCAAGTACCAGGCAGCCAGCGGGCCCAAGCCCTCCGCCTACTGGCAAGACGTCGCCCCACTGGAAGCGGTGGCGCCGTGATCCTCACTGGCCCCGCCATCGCCGCAGCGCACGCCGCCGGCGAGATCACCATCGACCCGTACGACCCCGACAGGCTCTCCCCCAATGCCTACGACTGGCGCCTCGGCAACCACCTGCGCATCTGCGACGGAGACCTCGACGCCGCCACCCCAACCTCGTCCACCGAGATCTCCATCCCCCACACGGGATTCGTCCTGGAACCCGGTGTGCTCTACCTCGGCGTCACCCACGAGAAGACCGGTTCGGACACCTACGCACAGCTCCTCAACGGCGACCGCACCACCGGCGCCCTCGGGATCTGGGTCCACGTCTCCGCCCCGCTCGGCCACCAAGGCCACGCCATCCGCTGGACCCTGGAGATCCACGCCAGCCAGCCGGTCCGCATCTATCCCAGCATGACCTTCGGCAAGCTCGTCTTCCTACAGCCCCTCGGCGCTGCGGCCAGCTACCAACAGCACGGCCTCAAGTACACAGCCAGCCAAGGAATCGAGACCTCCCGCCTGTACGAGGAAATCCCTGGGGGCTGCCGACCATGAACGCCAAGGTAGCCACCGTCCTCGACCTCCCTTTTCCCAGCCCCGGCGGCAGCGTCGAGCTCTTCCTCGACCTCTACACCGGAGACAGGCCCCTCATTCCCGCACGAGCCTTCATGCTCGCCCCCGCCAGCCCCGGCCCCCAACTGCCGGCCGGGCTCGACCTGCTGCCAGTCGTCGGCAAGTGTCTCGAAGGCCCGGCCTTCCACCGCTACGTAGCAGCCCTCCAACGGTCCCTGGCCGAGGCAATCGACCCGGACCACATCGGCGTCCTTCACCTCCAGCACCTCACCTTCGGTGGCACCCCCGCGCTGATCAGGGCCCTGCGCGAGCACCCGCGGATCGCACTCGTGCATGGCATCGACCTGCTGTTCGCCGAAGCCCACCGCCACCAGCACAAAGTGCTGACCGAATCCGTGCGGCTCGCCGACGCCATCGTCGTGCCGACACCGGCCATGGCAGACCGGCTCCTGCGCATCGCGCCTACCACCGACCGCGCGAAGATCGCCCACATTCCCTGGGGCCTCCCCGACCGGCTCCTGGCCAACCCGCCGCACAGATCACCCCGTCCGCCAGGCAGTCCCTTCCGGCTGCTGTACGCCGGGCGGCTCACGCCGGAGAAGGGCGCCGAGAACCTGCTGCTGGCCCTGGCGGCCGTACAGGGCGTCGAGCTGAGCATCGCCGCCCCGCAAGACCAGTTCCGCACCCTCAGCCGCGTCGTACGGCAATCCGGCGTCAAGATCCGGTACCTCGGCTGGCTCCGCCGCCCACAGCTGTGGAGAACTTTCACCGACCACGACCTGCTCGTCATGCCCTCCACCACCCTCGAAGCCATGGGACTGGTCGCCCTCGAAGCCCAAGCCTGCGGCCTGCCCGTGCTCTACCAGCCCGTCCCCGGCCTGGCCGAAATGCTCGCCGCCTCCGGCACCGCGACCGACTTCACCCGCCCCGCAGCCGTTGCCCGAGACGTCGACCGCCTTCGTACGACCCCCGGGCTGCTCGCTGCCTTGCGGCAGGCCGGGCGAAGCAACGCCGCCCGCTACCCGCTCAGCGCCACCGCCAGGGCCCTGACCGAGCTCGGCCACCGGATCAGTTGACCGCCCCGCCACGTTCCCCGGCCGGGCCCGCCCGCGTCACTACGCTGACCGGCGGGCCCGCACCGCGACATCGGAGATGTTCATGGAAGACAGCACCGACCGGATCAAGCAGCTCGTGGCGGACGGCGTCCGCGACAAGGTCTACCCCGGCGCGGTGTGGGCCACCGGCAACGCCACAGGCATCAAGGCCAGAGGTACCGCCGGTGTCCTCGACCCCGCCGAGCCGGACATCCCCATGCGGCCGGACACGGTCTTCGACGTCGCCAGCCTGACCAAAATCCTGGCCGTCTGGTCCACAGTCGGCACCCTCTGGGAAGACGGCTCCCTCCCGCTCGACGAACCCCTCGGCACCTTCTGGCCCGAGGCCACAGGTCGCCCCCTCGGCCAGGTCACCGCCCGCCACCTGCTCACCCACACCGCCGGCGTACCACTGCGAGCCCAGCTGAAGAACCTCTACGGCACCGACCCGGCCGCCATCCGGGCTGGCGTCCTTCACGAAGCCCTGCACCGGCCGCCCGGCGAGGCCGTCGAATACACCGACCGGGCCGCTCTCATCCTCGGCTACCTCGCCGAACACCTCTCCGGCCGGTGCCTCGACCAACTCGCCCACACCCACATCTGGCAACCCCTGGGCATGACCCACACCCGCTTCGGCCCGTTGCTACCCGAACTGTCCGTCCGCTGTGCCCCGACCGAACTCGACGAGGACACCGGCCGCCACCTCAAGGGCACCGCCCACGACTTCTCCGCCCGCCTCCTCGGCGGCGTCTGCGGCATCGCCGGCACCTTCTCCGTCCTCGACGACCTCGCCCGCTTCCTGCGGTACATGCTCGACCCCACGACCGCCCCCACAGCGCCGGGATTCGGGCCGAGCTGGGTCGAGGAGTCGCTCAGCGTCCAGACCGGAACCCTGGAGCCCGTGCGCGGTCTCTTCTGGCACCCCGCCCCCGGCACCGACCCCGCCGACCGCACCTACGTGCACTACGGATTCACCGGCACTGGCGTGTGGCTCTCCCCCAAGCGGGGAACCTGGGCCGTCCTGCTGACGAACAAGCTCTACTACACCCGCGACCGCGGGCCATTGACGCGCATCCGCAATGCCTTCCGAAGCCTGATCTTCAGTTGAACAAGCTGCGCAGTCCGAACCCATCTCGTGCATGAGGGGCCTGGTGTACCGAGGCCATCAGAAGGCCGATCCGGGCCAGCCAACACGGGATGCCGAAGGACCGTTCCTTAAGGGAACAGGACAGCCGTTCCTCCAAGGAACAGACGGCTCGTTCCCTCGGGGAACGGCTGGGGGGCGTTGCTCGGTCGCCGCTGTCAGTCTCGATGCTCTGTCGCGACCCCTACGTGAGGCAGTGCCCACATCGTTCCCATGCGACACGCGCTGCATCGCCGTGCGTCGCTTGGAGCGGGTTTTCGCGGCTGATCCCCTCCCAGATCGCCTCATCTGGCTCCATCACCCATCCTCAGCCCGCCTCTCGGTGCTCTTGGAGAGGTGATGGTTGCACTTGCCGGGCAGGTGCGCCACGCCGTGGGGAGATATGAGAATCATGGCGTACGGGGGCGGTGCCGTTCTAAGGCGAACTCCCTCTTCGCCTCCAGCAGTTGCACCGTTGACAGACCTCGAAACACCCATGGCATTGCCGCGACGGAGGCGAGCATGACGAGGGCTGGGCCGACCGCGCATCGGCCCAGCCCTTGTCGCCGACCATGCGTCTCACCAGCCGCTTCGAGATGAGATCGGTGTGTCGGCTGACGATCCTCATGGGCAGAGCCTGCGGAGAAGCTTGCCGATCTTGTTCCTGATGAATTGCGGGAGCGTATAGCGCCGTTGGCGCCGTGCCCGACACGCGCACACCGACATCCCGGGCAGCTTGGGGTAGCGGATGGAGTCGCCGCCCGCAGGGTCCACGCCGCTGCGTGTGGGCCAGCGGTCTCCCAGGTGGGGGGTCGCGGCATGCCGGGAAGTTAGAGGTCGAGATCGCCGGAGGTGCTTGGCACTGCCTCGCCCAGCGCGGCATTGAGTCTTCCCAGTGCCGCGACCACCGCGTCGACGTCCGCGTCGGGTAGCGCGGGGAGCAGCTGCCGCAGAGTCGGCTCGGCGTCCCGGCTCCTGGCTTCCCGGGCCTGTGCGCGGGCATGCTCGGCGATCTTGGCGACGGTTCGGCGCCGGTCGGCCGGGTCGGCTGCCAGCTCGACCAAACCCCGCTTGTGCAGTGCCGCCACCACCGTGGATACCCGGCTCTGGGCGAAGCCGGTGCGCTGGGCGATGGCCCCCACCGGCTGCGGTCCGGTGGTGTACAGGCACTCCAGGACCAGCAGCTCGGTCGGCCCCAGGTCGGAGGTGTCCTTCATCGCCGAGGTTGCGGCAGCCGTGAGGCGCCTGCCGAGTTGGTGCAGGTCAGCGAGGTTCATGGGACTGGTCGGCGGTAGCACGCACACCCTCCTTGGGGAACATCTTGGATGATACATCTAAAGTAATGCATCTCAAGAGATGTATCTTGGGAGATGCATTCCTGAGAGGCGCTCCAGATGACAGCGCCAATACATTCCGAGGAGGAGACATGGTCCGGCCGATAGCCCGGGTGCTGCTGTTCCCGTTCGCGATGGCCGTCCTGCTGGTCGGCATCTACACCGCCGCGATGCACGCACCGACCCCGCACCACCTGAAGATCGCGGTCGCCGGACAACCGGCGCAGACCGGGCCGCTGGCCGCTTCCCTGAGGAGGGATCTGGGCGACGCGTACGACGTCAGCACCGTCGCCTCCGCCGAACGGGCCCGGCAGCTGGTGGCGCACCGGGCTGTGGCGGCCGCCTACGTCCCCGCGCCGACGCCCGGTGACCGCGACGCGGGCACACCCAGCACGACGTTCGCTCAACCGCCGCGCCCGAGCGGCCCGGTGCTCTATATCGCTTCAGCCGCTGGTGCCGCCCAAGTCAACCTGGCTGCCGTACCGTTCGAGAACGTCGCCGTCCAGCAGCACCAGTTCCTCCAGGTCCGCGACCTGGTCCCGCTCAGCGCCGACGACACCAGCGACACCAGCACCATGTACGCCGCGATCGGTCTGACCCTGGCGGGATACCTGTCGGCGGTCATGCTCTCCACCGTGTTCGGTACCGGACTCACCCGGCGGCGCACGGTGGCCGCGCTCTCCGCCTTCGGTGCCGTCGCCGCGATCACCGTCTGGCTCATCACCGGGCCGATCCTGGGCGCCATGCACGGCTTCGCTCCCGCCATCCTCGTCACCGGCTGGCTCACCGTGATGGCCGTCGGCATGGCCACCGTGTTCCTCTCCCGCTTCTGCGGGCGCATGACCGCGCTGCCCGCCGTCGGGATCTTCATGTTCCTGGGCATGCCCGCTTCCGGAGCGGCCCTGCCAATCGAGGCCATGCCCGCCCCCATCCGCGCCCTGCACGACCTGCTGCCGATGACCTCAACTTCCGGCAGCCTGCGCCAGATCATGTACTTCGACAGCGAAGGCATCGACCGCTACTGGCTCGCCCTCGCCCTGTGGGCCGTTGCCGGCCTCCTCCTGACCCTCGCCTACGACACCCTCAAGGCCCGCCGCACCGGCCACCGCAACGACACAGCCGCTCTGCCCCGGCAGACCGCCGACCCCGTCCCCTCCCGCTGATCGCGCTCCCGCGCACACCCACCCCGACACCGCAGAGCGAGGCCGAACCCGTGACCGAAGTACCACCGCCGTTCCGCCACCACGGTCACGACACCGGCCCGGCCGGCCCGCCGGGAGACCCGCTGACGCTGCTCGCCACCGAAACCGACCTGACCGGACTCGACTTCACCGGCCTGGACCTGCGCCCGGCACTGCGCCGTGATCCGCGCCCCCGGACGTTCACCCGCTGCACCTTCACCGAAGCCAACCTGCGCGGTGCCCACCTCGCCGAAGCCGTCTTCACCGACTGCACCGCTGCGGCAGCCGACTTCACCGGCGCCCTGCTCGATCAGGTCCGCTGGCAGGGTGGCAGCGCCGCCGGCGCCAACTTCACCGACGCCGACTGCGGCGACCTCGTCTGCGACGGCGCCGACCTGGCCAACACCAAGTGGGGCGGTGCCCTGCTCGCCGACGCCGCCTTCACCGGCTGCCGCATGATAGGAGCCCGCCTCACCGGCCACCGCGGCCTGGGCCTCCAGCTCGCCCGCTGCAACCTGGCCGTCGCCAACCTCAACGGCCTGAGCCTGCGTGGCGCCCACCTCGTCGGCATCCGCTTCACCGAAGCCGACCTCGGCGGCGCCGACCTCCGCGACGCCATCCTCGAAGACTGTCGACTCGCCGAAGCCAACCTACGGGCCGCCAACTTCACCGGCGCCGATCTACGCGGCGCCGACCTCGGCGAACTCACCATCGCCATCGCCACACAGCTCCGCGGCGCAGTCATCTCCCCGGACCAGGCCGCCCAAATCTGCACCGCCCTCGGCCTGAACGTCATCAGCTGAAGCCACACCGCCGCGCGGGGCGCGGGCCGCGGGGCCGCCAGGGTAGGCGGGCCGGCCACGCTGGTCGCCCTCGTGGTCGGCGCCGGCGGCCTCAGCGCCAGACCTACGCCGGTACGGGGTCTCCCAGGATTCCGCGCAGGACCGTACCCGCGGACGGCGAGGCTTCGGCTACCTGCCTCAGTTCCAGGTCGACGTCCTTGCGACGCAACTCCGCGAGTTCCTCGGGACGCATCGAGGCGAAGGCGCCAAGGAGGATCACCAGCCGCCAGTGCAGCCCGATCATGTCGGCTCCGCCATCTGTACAGTCCCGGAGGTGTCCGGGGCAGGTGGGCATGCGTCGGATGGTGAGCGTGCGGTCGGTCAGGTGATGGTGCAGAGCCGTTTGGTGGCCCGGGTGAGGGCGACGTAGAGGTCCCGCTCGCCGCAGGGACGGGCCGAAGCGATCTCCTCGGGGGCAGCGACGACGACGGTGTCGAACTCCAGGCCGCGTGCCTCGGAGGCGGGCACGAGGGTCGCCCACTCGGTGATCCCGGCGGCGGCCAGTTCCTCCATCCTGGGGTCGGCGCAGATCACTCCGCACAGGTCACCCGGGTTCGCCGCAGCCTGCGCCTTGAGTTCCCCGGCGATGGCGGTGGCGAGGGTGCGGGGATGGGCGGTGAGGCTGCGTGGCGCATCGCCGTGGCGGATCGAGGTACTGGGGCTCTGGTCGGGGGCGATCCGTGCGAGCAGGTCGCGGGTGGACGCCAGGATTTCCTGGGTGGTGCGGTAGCTGACGGTCAGGGTGTGCAGGGCGAATCGGGTGCCCAGGTGCGGGCCCAATGCCTCGGTCCAGTCGCGGGCGGTGGCAGCAGGGCCCGCCTGGGCGAAGTCGCCGACCAGGGTCATGGACCGAGCCGGGCAGCGGCGGACGACCATGCGCCACTGCATGGCACTCAGCTCCTGGGCCTCGTCGACCACGACATGTCCGAAGGTGCGCGCGGGCGGGCCGTCCACCAGGCTCGTGGCCTCGTCCAGCAGCGGCAGATCGGCGCCGGTCCACGGCGCGTCCACCCTACGCAGCAGACGTTCGTGCTCGTGGCCGGTCAGCGACGGCAGCCGTGCTGCCAGCACGTCCGCGTCGGTGAGCAGAGCGTTGACGACGGCCTCGGGCGTCAGCCACGGCCACAGCAGTCCGACGGCGCGGTCCACCTGGACGCTCTCTGCCAGCTCCGCTCGCACGGTGTCCCGGTCGAACTCGTCGGCCACGTGTGCGGCCGGGCCGTCGAATCCGAGGGTGCGCAGGTCGGCCTGGGTGGCCCGGTCGAGGTCCAGGCCGGTGCTCTGGGCGACCTCGGCATCGATGCGCTCCAGCGCGTCGACGGCGCCACGCTCCACCGCGTTGATGACCGCGTCGATGAGCTGTTCCTTGAACACCTCCCGCGCCCGGTTGTGCGCCAATCCGCCCCGGACGGCCTCGTCCCGGGCCTCTGCGACTTCCTGGCGGTCCAGGCGGATCCATTCCTGGCCGACCTGCACGGCGAAGTCGCCGCTGGGCGCCTGGAGGGCGCGCACCAGACCGGCCAGCGCCTGGGCCATGGGGACGTTGCCCTTGAGGCGTGCCACGTCGGCCGGGACGCCGGCGGTGGGTTGCGTCCCGGTCAGGTCCGCGGTGGTCGCCAGGACGACGTCGTTCTCGCCGAGTGAGGGCAGGACGTGGGCGATGTAGTCGAGGAAGCGGGTGTTCGGGCCGAGCACCAGGACGCCCTGCTCGGCGGCCCGGGGGAAGGCGTAGAGCACGTACGCCGCCCGGTGCAGGGCGACCACGGTCTTGCCGGTGCCGGGGCCGCCCTGCACCACGGTCACACCCCGGTGCGAGGAGCGCACGATCTCATCCTGCTCCACCTGGAGCGTCGACACCGCTGTGCCCATCCGTCCGGTGCGCTGCGCCTCCAGTGCCGCCACCAGCGGGCTGTCGCCGACGACGTCACCGGCGGTGGGTGCGGAGCCGTCGAGCACTTCATCCCTGACCTCGCCCACCGTGCGTTCTTCCAGGCGCAGGTGGCGGCGTCGGCGCAGTCCCAGCGGATGGACGGGGGTGGCCGTATAGAAGGGGCGTGCCGCATCCGCGCGCCAGTCCACCAGCAGGGGCAGCTCCCGGTCCTCGGTGTGCAGGCCGAGCCGCCCGATGTGCAGGACCGTGCCGTCGGCGTGGTCGATCCGGCCGAAGCACAGCCCCTCCTCGGCCTCTTCGAGACGGCCCAGCCGGCCGGTCAGGTACTCAACGGCGATATCGCGCGCATACACCTCGCCGGCGTTCTCGGCGGGTGCCTTCCGTACCCGCCTGAGCTCCTCGCGCACGTCGGTGAGCTGCTGGTCGAGCAGCTTGTACATGGCGGAGACATGGGCCTGTTCCGCCTCGGTCTGACCTGCGTACCCGGCGTCAACCTGCGACAAAGTGGGCCTCCTCGTGGTGCGGTGTGCGTGCGATCCCCCGGCGCTGTCCGGGCCGGATCAGGCCGTGACGGCGTCCTTCGCGGCCACGGCCTGCGCGGTGCCGCCCGCCTCAGTACTGGCGGGCGGGGCGGGGATCGCGGCGGCGACCGCGGCCGCGACGAGGGCGACGCCGCAGCCGATCAGCAGGCCGACACGGAAGCCGTTCTCCGAGGGGAGGGGGTAGCCGCCCATGGTGACGGTCATCTGCGAGAGCACGGCGGCCACGACCGCGGCCGACACGGAGGTGCCCAGCGAGCGCATGAGGGTGTTGAAGCTGTTGGCCGACGCAGTCTCGGACAGCGGGACACCGCTCATGATCAGCGCGGGCATCGCGCCGTAGGCCAGGCCCACCCCGGCGTTGGCGACCAGGGTCGCGGCCAGCACGCCCCAGGTGGATCCCATCAGCGCGATCGAGAGGCCGTAGCCGACGGCGATGGCCAACGATCCGGCGATGAGCGTGACCTTCGGGCCGCGCGCGGCCGAGAGCCGACCGCCCAGCGGGGACACGGCCATCATCATCAGACCGCCGGGCGCCAGCCACAGGCCCATCGCCAGCATCGACTGCCCCAGGCCGTAGCCGGTGGCCTCGGGCAGCTGCAACAGCTGCGGCATGATCAGCGCCTGGGCGTACATGCCGAAGCCCACCAGCACCGACGCACCATTGGTCAGCAGCACCCGCGGTCGGGCCGTCACCCGCAGGTCCACCAGCGGGTCCGCGCTGCGCAGCTCCCACCGCCCCCACAGCAGCAGGATGGCTGCGGCGACGGTGAACAGGCCGAGGGTCCGGGCGCTGCCCCAGCCCCAGTCGCCACCCTTGGAGACCGGCAGCAGCAGGCAGACCAGCCCCGCCCCAAGGCCCAGGGCGCCGACGAAGTCGAAGCGCCCCCCGGCCGCAGCGCGGGTGGCGGGGGCGGGCACCAGGGACCAGATCATCACGATGATGGCTACGGTCAGGACGCCGGCGCCCCAGAACAGCGCACGCCAGCTGGCGTAGTCGGCAACCGCCGCGGCGATGGGCAGGCCGAGGCCGCCGCCGATACCCATGGACGCGCTGACCAGCGCGATCGCGGAGCCCAGACGCTGGGGCGGCAGGACATCGCGCAGCAGGCTGATGCCCAGCGGCACCATGCCCATGCCCATGCCCTGCAGCGCCCGGCCGATGATCATCGGCACGACGGAGGAGGTCAGGGCGCACAGCACCGACCCGATCAGCAGCGGTATGCAGCAGGCCAGCAGCATGCGCCGCTTGCCCAGCAGGTCACCGAGGCGTCCGCTGATCGGCACGAACACGGCGGCCGAGAGCAGCGTCGCGGTGATGACCCAGGAGGCGTTGGCCGGGGAGGTGTGCAGCAACTGGGGCAGCTCGCTGATCAGCGGGGTCACCAAGGTCTGCATGATCGCGGCCACGGTGCCGGTGAAGGCGAGCGTGGCGACGATCCCGCCGGTGCGCGAAGTGGTCTGTTCGGGAGAGATGACAGGCTCCTCAGGGGTGCAGGGCCGACGACTTGATGTGCACCATACACATGGCGTGCATCACGCACAAAGGTTGCGAATCGCACACAATGTGTGCCGCGCATAACGTGTTCACGCGACACATCTCTGTCATTCTTGAGACCGGACCCACGGAACTCGCAGGTCACCGCAGTAATGGGAAGGACATTCGCCATGGGCGGCCCCACGCATCTGGTCGAGCTCGAATACCTCGTATTCGGTCGGCATCGGTACCTCAGCGATACCGACAGCCGTCCCGCGGGCAGCCAGATGGAACGCAGCGTCTACATCCTGCTCAGCCGCATCGCGGCCCAGGGCCCGATGTCCATCGGCGAGCTCAGCGACGCCTTCGGCCTCGACGTCTCCACCCTGAACCGTCGCACCGCCGCCATGAAAAGCGCCGGCCTCGTCGACCGGATCCCCGACCCCGAAGGCGGCATGGCCCGCAAGTTCCGTATCACCGAAGAAGGCACCCGCCGCCTCACCGAAGAGCGCGAGGCCCATATCCGCGCCCTGGACCTCGTCATGGCTGACTGGCCAGAGGGAGAGATCGCCGCTTTCGCCGGCTACCTCCGCCGGTTCAACACCAGTATCGAACGCATCGACGGACGCACCTGGCCGCGCCCCTCACACCCCGACGAGACCTGACCCCAAGAGGCACCGGGCCGTGGCGCCCCACCCGGCAAGCTCGCAGTCTCTTACGAGGCGACCGTCCTCGTAACAGCCATCAACGAGTGGCGGTGAACAGCACATTCGATACCGCATTAGGTGCACTGTCCCGGCGCATTGGCGGCTCGGCGCCGGTGACCCGACAGCATGCTCACGCCTTCCCCTCAGGGCGATCTCGTCGAGCAGTCCGCGAACGCGCTGCTCGATCCCGTCACGGGTGGCCGCCCGGCCTCGACACCCTGACCGGCGGGATCGGGCAACTGCCGGTCGAGGCGCCGCTTGCCGGGGAAGACGGGGCAGGCGTCGCCGCAGCCCATCCTGATGACGACTTCGGTCGCCTGCACGGCCTCGGGGGTGAGCACCTTGGGCACCTCGGCCGAGATATAGGCCGTCGGGGCCACCGCGTGAGCGCCGCGCCCGAGCACCAGTTGCGATCAGGCGGCCCCGGAGAAGGAGCTGGCGGGACGATGCGGAAGCCCCGGGAACTTTGCCCAGCGGTGCGTGCGCAATCTGACGGTACGGCGGACTCCTGGAAGCCACGTTTCCACACGGATCGGCGGCCAAAAGCACTACTCCACAAGCGTCGCGAACAACCGTGCCCCATCCATGCCCTTCAGCCCGGTCAACACCGGTCACGAGGGGCGCGACGGGACACCGCCGGACAATGAGGAAAGCATCATTTCCGCAGGTCAGAGCTGAACGATCGGCCCAGACCCCGTTGCTTCCCAAGCTCAGAGCGCGGGTTCGATTCCCGTCACCCGCTCCATAGTTGAGGCCCAGGTCGGAGACCTGGGCCTTGTTTTGTTGTCTGGACCAGTTCAGGCGTCCCGCACCAGATCCGCACCGGAAGGCTTCTGATCAGCCTTGCGGCGGGCGGGCCCGCACGAGGTCATGCAGCCCGCTCGCCACCTCATGCTGCCGCTCAAGATCCGAGTGCTGATAGATGAGCGCGGCCTTCTCCGACGGAAAGCACTCGCGCTCGGACGGTGATCAGGTTGCAAGGGGAAGGTCGCCAGTGGGTGCCCGACGGGACCCGGCGGATGATCTCCGACGCTCGTCCCAATGAATCGGGCCGAACCGCAACTCCCCTTGATACGCCGGCATTCACCGCCGCGCGGCGATGCACTGGCGCCACAAGCGCGAGACCGCCAGCAGGAGGCGGCAGCCCGGCGGACGAACACGTCCGTGCACGGTCTGCCAGGAGCCGAACGGCGCGACCACCGCCCACGCATCATCACAGATCTCAGGCTCATCCCTCACGACCGGAGCAACGACCCGGTGACCGGCAAGCCACTGCCGCCCCCAGGGGGGGTCCGCACGAGCGGTTCCAGGCCGCTTGTTTGTGTTGGCCGTGAGTTTGCTCCGCCGTCAAGGCGTGATGTCCACGCATGGTCCGTGGCAGCAGCGGCCCTGGGTAAGTGTTGCGCCATTCGAGCGACATTTGAGTCCTCCCTCTGTTCGGGGCCCGCCGGTGACGCCTTAAATAGCAATAGTGAGTCCGAAGGTCGCCCATCCCTCGCGGGACTCATGTTTTGCCGGTTGGCCGGTAGGGGCCAGCGGCATTGCCTGATGGGCGCTCCTTGGACGGCTGGTCAGTTGCCCCTCCCAGCTGTTGGCTGACTCCAGGTCAGTCTTTGAGGAGCCCTGAACTAGATCCATACAGACCTAGATCGCGAGGGCTCAACATGGGCAAGGGTTTTCAGCCGAAAAGGCATCAACTGCCGTAAGTCGTGGTGAGTGGAAATCAACTCACGCTGCCGAGTCCGCTGAATACGACCGTACCGGAATTGGCGGATCCCATCTCCAACTGGGCTCCACCGACCGCTAGCACGCCCAACTGACCGACTCGGGCGACAACTCCGCCGTTTCCAGGCTCCCCCAGTTCTCTCTCAGTCCTGGATGCCGGACACCCTCGGCGTCCGGCACAGGCGACGATCCGGCATCAGGCGACCTCCGGTGCGGCGCCACCAGGAGCACGCGGTACGAGCGCCGACGGCTGAGTGCGCTCAGGCAGCTGTGGCGAGTGCGCACACCACGCTCGGTCGAAGCCTTCATGTTCATCCGGCGCGCAGCACATGGCACCAGCTCACCCCGTGGCCAAGGCGCCGGTCGCAAGCGGTGCAAGCGCGCCGATCTCCCACAGTTCCAGGGCGGCATCAGGGCTGCCCCGGAAGCCTCAGGAAAGGAAATCCACGATGGCAACACTTGTACCTCTGGGTACCGCCGGCACCTACGGGGTGCTCGCCAACACGGCGATCACCAACACCGGCCTCACCGTGGTCTCCGGCGACCTCGGAGTGAGCCCCGCCGGCGCGGTGACCGGGTTCCCTCCTGGAACGGTCACCGGAACCATCCACGTGAACGACGCTGCCGCGGCGACGGCCCAGGCCGACCTGCTGACCGGGTACGCCAACGCGCTGGTACAGCCGGTCACGGCCACTGTCCCGACGGAACTCGGCGGGACCACCCTGACCCCCGGCGTGTACAACTCCGCCTCCGGCACGTTCGGCCTCAACGGGACATTGACCCTGGACGCTCAGGGCAACCCCAACGCGGTCTTCATCTTCAAGACGAACACCACGCTCATCTCGGGAGCCGCCGGCAACGTCAATCTCATCGGCCTCGCGCAGTCCAGCAACGTCTTCTGGCAGGTCGGCAGCTCCGCGACGCTCGGCGCCGGCTCCACCATCAGGGGCAGCATCCTCGCCTTCACCTCGATCACCGCCACGACGGGGGCCATCGTGGACGGCCGGCTGCTGGCTCTCGGTGCCGCCGTCACGCTGGACACGAACGCGGTCACTGTCCCGGCCCTGAATACCTGCCAGGTGGTGGTCCAGCCGGTGGTCGGACCGGTGGTCGTCGGCCAGCCGACCTCCGTGTCCGCTGTGGTGACCTGCAACGGCCTGCCGGTCTCAGGTGCCTCGGTGACCTTCAACGGTGGTGCAGTCCCGGTAGCCGTCACCACCAATGTGGCGGGTGTCGCCACCGGATCGCTGACCTTCAACACCGCCGGGACCGCCACCGTCACCGCCACCGTCACCGCGGCAGGCACCGCCTGCTCGTGCACCGGCGTCGTCTCCCCGCCCGTCACCGTCCCCGTCACTCCGCAGCCGTCCTGCCAGGTGGTGGTCCAGCCGGTGGTCGGACCGGTCGTCGTCGGCCAGCCGACCTCCGTGTCCGCTGTGGTGACCTGCAACGGCCTGCCGGTCTCAGGTGCCTCGGTGACCTTCAACGGTGGTGCAGTCCCGGTAGCCGTCACCACCAATGTGGCGGGTGTCGCCACCGGATCGCTGACCTTCAACACCGCCGGGACCGCCACCGTCACCGCCACCGTCACCGCGGCAGGCACCGCCTGCTCGTGCACCGGCGTCGTCTCCCCGCCCATCACCGTGCCCGTCACTCCGCAGACGAGCCCGCTGAGTGCGTCGCCCGCCTGCTGGCGGGTCAACCTGCCCTTCCCGATTCCGCACCTGTTCGTGGCGACGCTGAAGGCCACCCTCACGCCGGCGCAAGCGGGAGTCACGGTCACCTTCTACGTCTCCGGCCTGCCAGTGGGCACCGCGGTGACCAACGCCAGCGGTGTCGCCACCCTCAACAACGCCGGCCTGTCCATCCTGCAGATCAGCGCCAGCAGCTACACGGCGGTCGCCACCGTCGGAGGCACCACGGTCCAGGCGACCGGCTCCCTGGTGCCCTGCTTCCCGCCGGCGTAACCGGCCTGCGTCCGATGGGCCGGGGCCGCATGACGGGTCCTGCTGCGGTACTCGCGCACAGGTCTGGTCACGCAGTGCAGCCCCTGACCTGACGGCCTTCCGGTAGGCGGCCGCCCCCTCAAGGGGGGTGTCCGTCAAGGGCTGTCCCCCGTCGTGGAAGGACGGGGGACAGCCCGGCTCGAACTTACCGGTGAGCCATTCGGCACCACGCCCGTTGGCAGGACGGAGACGGGGAAGCGGACAGCCCCCCCGGTGCCGGTGGTACGTGGACGGCTCACCGGTGAGGACCGGGGCCGGTGTTTCCTCCGGCATCGGCCCCGGACATCCGAGCGGCTCTCACAGCCCCAAGGCCCCGCGTGGAGCTGCCAGGGCCCTCCATGGTTCCAGCTCCCGCGGCTGCCCTGAATCAGCAGTCCAGCGGCGCGGGGTCAGCACACTCAAGATCACCCGGGAGGACGAGGGCCCGTGCTCGCGGCCCCGGCAACCGTCTTCGCCCTAGCTGCCACGTCGAGAACTTCGACTCGTTCGAGACAGGCCGCCTCGGTCCTGCAAGGTGAATATCGGGCGCTGTGAGCCATGCCCGCCGGGATCGCCCGACGCTGCCTGAGGCAACCCCGGCGAACCTTTAAGCGGGGTGGTGAGCACGCTGGCCCTGCACACTTGCACCAGCAATGCCGCCGCCGGTATCCACATGCCCCTCTCTTCCACCTGCCCGCAAGGGAACCTTGACGGCAAGCAGTTGTCTCCCTACGACGCCCGTGCCCTCCGCATGCCCCAACGAGCGGTAAATCACGGTCAATACGGGTCCCCACCGACCCTCTTCACTCTGCACCACAGCCCACGTTTAAGCAGGTCAGACCCACAATGGCGCGTACACGCCCCATTGATTCCCAAGCTCAGAGCGCGGGTTCGATTCCCGTCACCCGCTCCATAGTTGAGGCCCAGGTCGGTGACCTGGGCCTTGACCGGCGCGTCAAGTGGGTGGGACGGCCTCGGTCGGGCCGCCTGGTGCCCTGGACGGCCGGACCACCGCTCCGGGCCCGACCTGTGGTGCAATGGTTGAGTGAAGTTTGAGCATGACAACATGGTCGGGGTCCGCCTTGCTGTGTCGCTGGTGAATCTTGAGTCGAGTGGTTCCTGGGGGGCTGAGGCTCTGGAACGGGCGTTGCAGGAGCATGCGATCCGGCGTTCGCGTGTCACCGGCTCGGCCGGTGAGGAGATCAGGGCGTGGTCGCGGCTTTTGCGGCCCGTTTTCGAGGCTGCCTCGCAGGGCGAACGGTGCGAGAGGATCAACGCTCTGCTTGCGGACGGCGCGGGAAGCGTGTACCTGACCACGCACGACGACTTGCGGCCGCATCTGCACTTCGCACCGGACGCCCAGGACGTCCAGAGCCGCGTGAAAGCCGTGACCGCGGGAGCTCTGGCCATCTTCACCATGGAGGCCGAGGGGGAACGGCTGGGCGTCTGCGCGCTGGACCCCTGCCGGACTGCCTTCGTCGACACCAGCCGCAACGGTCGCCGCGCCTACTGCTGCGCGCGCTGCGCCAACACCGATGCGGTCCGCCGCCACCGCATGACGCGGCGCTAGCGTTCCGCCCTGGCGCAGGTGCTATGCCGAGACCAGTGCCAGGACGAACGGGACGGCGGCGATGCCCAGAAGTGTCTGCGTCGCGGTGATGCCCGCCATCAGCGGCGCGTCGCCGCCGAGTTGTCTCGCCATGATGTACGAGGACGATGCCGTGGGCAGAGCCTGGAAGAGCACGGCGATGATCAGCGCGTGGGAGCCCAGGCCGGCCATCTGAGCCGCCAGGAAGGTCACGGCGGGCATGAGGGCGAACTTGACGGACGACGACGTGAGGATCGGTGCCGCCCACGAGCGTGCCGCACCGAAGCGCAGCGCGGCGCCGATGCACAGCAGCCCCAGCGGCATCGAGGCGGCTCCGAGTGCCTGAAGCGCCGGCTCGATGCCCGGCGGCAGGCGCAGATCGAGTGCCTGAAGGAGGATGCCTCCCACACAGGCGAGGATGAGCGGGTTGGTCACGAGCTGTTTGACGATGCCCGCAAGGCGCAGGCGTGCGCTCCCGAACCGCGCGAAGACCAGCACGCACAAGACGTTGACCGTGGGCACGATCACCGCGTTGCAGACCGCGGCGGTGGCGACGCCCTGGGTGCCGTACAGGCCGGCAGCGATCGTCACGCCGATGTAGTTGTTGAACCTGACGCTGCCCTGGAAGACGGAGGTGAAGCCGTCGTCCTTCAGTCGCATCATGGGCCTGAAGGCGATGACCAGCACGGCGACGATCACCGTGGAGGCGACCAGAGTGCCTGCCAGGGCCGCTACCGGCAGATCGTCGGTGTCGGCCGTCGCCAGGCTGTGCAGGAACAGAGCCGGGAGCAGCACGTGATAGCTCAGGCGCTCGGCTTCGGACCAGAAACGCTCGGCGGTGATCATCGATCGCTTGAGGGCGTAGCCCAGCGCGATCAGCAGGACGACCGGAATCAGCGCCTTGACGGTCAGTGCGATCACGCCGGAATCCCGTCCAGCGTGGCGACGATGATGCGGCAGCCCTCTTCCAGGGTGGCGAGGTCGGTGGCGAAGGAGAGCCGCAGGTGGCCTGGCGCGCCGAAGGCGCTGCCCGGGACGGTCGCGCATCCCGCTTCGAGGAGGGTGTCCGCTGCTGCGAGGTCGTCGCCGCTCGCAAGGCGCGGCAAGAGGTAGAACGCACCGTCTGGTTCGACCGTGTCCAGGTGCCGGCTCTGCCGCAGAATCGCCAGCGCCGCATCGCGCCGTCGACGGTATGTTCCACATCGTTCCGCCAGAATCCCCTGAGGCCCCTCCAGGGCGGCGGCCGCGGCGATCTGGCTCACGGTCGCCGTCTGCGTGCAGTTCTGTGTCTGTACGGCGGTGATACGACGGACAAGTTCGGCCGGCCCGAACCCCCAGCCGACCCGCCAGCCGGTCATCGCGTACGCCTTGGAGACGCCGTCCACGAGCAGGATCCGCTCGCGCAGGTCAGGCGCGACCTGCGCGACGCTGAAGTACTCGCCCTCGGCGTAGCCGATGTGGGCGTAGATCTCGTCCGAGAGGATCATCGCCGAGGGGTGCCGTCGCAGGACCTCGGCGAGACCGGTCAGGGTGTCATGGCTGTAGGTGGCGCCCGAGGGGTTTCCGGGAGCGTTGAGCACGACCCAGCGCGTGCGCGCGGTCAGGGCCGCTTCCAGGGCGTCGGGAGCGAGTCTGAACCCCGAGTCGGCCGAGCAGGGAACGATCACGGGCACGGCGCCGCACAGGCGCACCAGGTCCGGGTAACTTGCCCAGTAGGGCGCCGGGATGATCACCTCGTCGCCCGGGCCCAGGGTGGCGAAGAACGCGTTGAAGATGACCTGCTTGGCACCGCATCCCACGGCCACCTCGGCATCCGTGTAACTCAGGGCGCGGTCCCGTTCCACTGCGCGCCGTGCGGCACGGCGCAGTTCCGGTATCCCGTTGGCGGGGGCGTAGCCCAACGGGCGGGCAGCGGCTTCCTGGGCGGCACGAACCGCGTGCGCAGGCGGGGCGAAGTCGGGCTCGCCGAGCGTGAGGTCGATGATCCGACGGCCTTCCGCGCGATACTCGGCCGCGCGGCGGGCCATCTCCAGGATGGGTGAGCCGGAGGGAGTCACCGGGCAGCCGGTCACCGGTCAGCCCTCCCCAAGGCGAACGGAACCTCCGTGGAACCGGGGGCCGTTCTGTCTCGCTGGTGGGTGTGGGAAGAGTCAGTGCCCGGGGCACTGGGCGTCGAAGAGCGCATACCGACAGGCTGATGTAATACCCCAAGGCATGACAACCATTACAGGGATCCTGCGAGAGGACTCAGCAGGCCGGACTCCCCGACGCCACTGCGGCGGCCCGACGGAATACTGACCACGCAGGTCACCCTGTGGCAGAAGCGGTTCCGTACCGTAGCCGGAGGGCCCGTTCGGGCCCCGGCGCGACGGTGCGCCACGGCCGAGGTCAGCCGCTCCTCAAGCCCGCAGACACCCTGGACTCCTCGCCCCTCGACGCCCGAAGCCCGTCGGCGGTGAGGCGAGGTCGTCGATGCCATGTACGGCCGGCGCGACCTCCCGTAAGAGACCCGCAGTAAAGGACGATCGCGTGAACGATCACATAGCACCGCCCGCCCTGCGCCCGGTCCGGGGAGCGGCCGGCTGCGCCGTCGCCACCCTCGTCCTCGCCGGCGCGGCCTGGGCGGCCCGGGCCGTGTGGCAGATCCGGCTCACCGTGGCCGGACAGCCGCCATCCGGACCGCTGGACCAGGGCGGCGGCCGGCACCGCCCGCTGACCGCGCTGGAGAACGACTACCACCACCTCGTCATCAACCTGGGAGACGCGGCCATAGTGCTGTGCGCGGTCGCCTTCCTGCTCTGGCTTTGGCGCGTGCGGGACAACGCGGGCACACTCTCGGGACAGCGCCCGCGCTACGCCGGGCCATGGGTCCACGCCGGCTGGATCGTCCCCATCGCCAGCCTGTGGATCCCCCGCGGGATCATCGCGGACATCCACCGCGCCAGCGCGCCCGATAAGCGCTTGCCGCACGCCGTGAACTGGTGGTGGGGCCTGTGGCTGGTCGGTTTCCTGGGCGGGGCGGGCCTGTACGCCGGCACCACGAACACCGTCATCGCCCGCGCCTACACGGACACGCCCCTGCTGCTGGTGACCGACGCGGCCGTCATCGGCGCGGCCGTGGCCGCCATCCTCGTCGTCCGCGCCCTCACCGCGGTACAGCAGAACCACATACACCAGCACCCGCGGCGCGGCGCCGAACCAGCAGTGCACGTCGAGCCGGGGACGTGAACGCGGTCAGCCTTCAGGGGCAGATACCTTGCGATGGCAATGCCACTTCTCCCACCTCATAGGAGACGCGTCGCCATCGCGCCCAGCCAGGCCCAAGAGCAGCGCTGAGGCTGCACTGACCAGGCTCGTGCCCCAACCGTGCCCTCCAGCACGGTCAACAACGGTCGAGAACAGTACGTCAGTGCACCACCGAACAGTCAGGTAGAGCGGCGTTTCCCCTGGTCACGGGCCGAATCGAGCTCACTGGTCCCGTTGATTCCCAAGCTCAGAGCGCGGGTTCGATTCCCGTCACCCGCTCCAAAGACGAAGGCCCAGCTCAGGGAACTAACTCCCCGACTGGGCCTCTGTGTTGTCTAGACCGTGCTGAGCGCTTCGTGCCCGCTACGTGCCCGATCGATCCTGATCCGGTCCAGCCTCCGGCTTCTGCCGCGCAGCCCGCACCATGGCGTCCAGGCCACTGGCGACCTCCTTCTGCCGGTCCAGGTTCGAGTGCTGGTAGAACAGCGCGGCCTTCTCGGAGGACTGCCCCGCCCGCACCATCGTGTCCTTCAGCGTCGCACCCGATCGCGTGGTCAGCGTGTGGCCGGTGTGACGGAGATCGTAGAAGCGGAAGTCCTCCGGCAACCCGACAGCCGCCCTTGCCCTCCGCCACTTGCGCCCAAAGGAGGAACGGCGAAACGGCGCACCCTTCTCCCCCACGAACAGCAGCCCCTCGTCGCCTTCTTCCGCGTACCAGTCAAGGTGTCGCTGCAGGTCCGTGTGCAGGAAAGCGGGCAGGGCCAGGCGCCGCCTGCCTGCATCCGACTTCGTGTCCCCGAGGGCACGCCGGCCGGTAGTCAGCTCAGGCGCGGCCTGCCGAACCCGGAGCACCATCGTGTCGGTGTTCACGTCCCTGCGACGCAGCTCTGCCTGCTCCTCCGGCCGAAGCGGACCGTAGGCACCGAGGTAGACCATCAGGGCGGTGCGTTGTTGGGCGGCGCGGTAGTCGGCGCGGACCTGGCGCAGTGCGCCAAGGGTGGTGGAGTAGCGGCGGGACTTGGTGGAGAAGTGGCCGCGGAAGCCGAGCATGTGCGCCCACTGCCAGAGCCGCCGGTCGAGGTATAGCTCGTCGAGGTCCCAGCAGGCGCGGATGAGGCGTCGGGTGTGGTCGGGCAGGTCGGGGAGCTTGTCGAGTTCGGCGAGTTCGCCGATGCGGCGGTCGACGGTGCCCGTGGCTTCGGCGGCCTTGGTGGCGTACTTGGCGACGTAGGAGGCGACAGCCTGCTCTGTGAGGTCTTCGCCGTTGCCGAAGGCGCCGATGGGCTGGACATCGAGCTGGGTGCCCCAGCACAGGACGCGAGCGGGCTGGTCACCGGTGGGAGGCAGGGCGACTTCCGCACGGGCGGCGGCGGCGCGGAGGGCGTCGGTGAGCAGGTCGAGGGTGGCCCAGGCCGGGGGTTCGGTGTCGGGGCCGTCGGGTCCGTCGAAGCGGATGACGGCATGGAAGTGGATGGCGCCGCGCTTTTGGTACTCGGCGACCTTGCCGTAGGAGACGCGGAGCCGTTCCTTCAGGGCACGTTGGCTGATGCCCGCCCGCTTGGCCAGCTCCCGCGGCAGGTAGATCGTGACGTAGCGCCAGAGGTGACCGGCGTGGTTGTTCCACAGGACGGCGCCTGCGTAGTCGTAGGTGTCGGGGTTGAGGGCGGTGCCGAGTTCGGGGGCGCCGTCGGGGTGGTGGGTGCCGCAGCGGCAGCGCCCGGAGGTGGGGCGGTTGTGGACGGGGCCGAAGGAGGGGGCGGTGAGGGTGGCGAAGACGCGGGGGTGGTCGCGGACGGTTTCCGGGGTGTTCTTGGCCGGGTCGCCGGTCAGGCCCGCGCGGATGAGGTGGTACGTGTCGCCCGCGTAGGTCCAGGCGCAGGAGGGGCAGCGGGAGGCGCGGCGGTTGCCGCAGGCGAGGCGGAGCCGTCCGCCGGGCTCTTTGTCGGTGGTGTAGGTGTGCAGGACGGTGCCGGTGGCCGGGTCGAGGGTCTTGGTGGAGCCGGTGAGGTGGATCGGGTCGGAGCAGCCGCCGGTGCGGCGGATCTGGTCTTGCCAGCGGTCGAAGCCGGGGTCCCCGGCCACCCGGAGCAGATCGCCCAGGGTGGTCGGGTCCAGGCCCGCCAGGGTGGCGGGGTCGGTCATACCAGGACCTCCTGCCGGCAGGTCAGGAAGGCAGTGCCGAGGGCGAGCCGCCGTACCGACACCGTCACAGATGCAGGAGCGTGAGCGGACCGGACGCGGAGAGGTGGCTGAGGGGGAGCATCTGCTGCCGCGATGTGGCTCAGCCCGTCATGGGCGCTCCGCTCAGTTCGTCGCCGTCGTGAGCCTGTGCCAGGGCTGTCTCTGGGCCGTCCGTGAGCAGCACGGTTTTACGTGTTCTACGTGCCCCTCCCGCGCCCGATCCATCGGGGAATCACGGGGAACGCCGGACGGTCGCGGTGCGCGGGCAAGGCGAAGGCCCCTGACCGATCTCCCTGGTCAGGGGCCCTTTGTGCTGAGTTGCGGAGGCTGTGGGATGTGAACCCACGGTGAGGGGTTACCTCACGACAGTTTTCGTACCTCGTGTCGAAGCCGGCGGCAGGAATCCCCAGCCCGCACTTCTCGCCGTCCGCCCCTGTGACGAACATCTGACACGGACAGCCGCACCGAGCAGTACACGCAGGCCCATACTGGTGGCAATGACAAAGTCAGCTGCACCGAAGCGCTATCTGTCTACCAGCCCCTTCAAGGCCCCGGTCGCACCGGCCCCCAAGCGGTTTGCCGTGGGCGACCAGGTCACACACGACATGTACGGCCTCGGCCGGGTGATCAGTATCGAGGATGGAATCGCGGCACTCGTGGATTTCGGTTCGGCTCAGGAGCGGATCTTGAGCCCGTACGCCAAGATGAGCAAGCTGTAGAACTGCTGTGCCCGGTCACGGCACGCCAGGCACCTTCATGGCCCTCTAACCAATGGGAGACCTCTCATCGACCTGACCTCGCTGTTCTCCGCCCCGGAAGGGGCGCCCCGCTATGCCACTGGGGTATCGCCACCTCCGGCGACGAACCCCTTCCAGGCTCCGGACCTCGGGGAGAACGAGACCTTCCTGCTCGACGGTGCCCAGCATCTCTCTCACGCATCGAATCAGCTCAGCGCAGGGCAAGCTAGCTCCGAACAGTGACCGTGGCCTTGGCAGCCGACCACGGACCGTTTCGCTTCAGCCTCTGGATGGCCAGCAAGGAGCTACCGGCAGGGTGGACTCTTGTGTGGCCTTCCATGGCCGGCCCCTGCAGAGTCCCCGCAGGGCTACGGATCGGAAGGTCGCAGACCGGATCGGCGACATCTACGGCTGACATCAACGGCGGCGAACGGCAGGAGACCCGAGCGACTCGCGGCGGTGCCGGCGCGTTATGGCGCAGGGGCCCCGGCAGGTGGCGGGGTGAACTTACAAGGCAGTGGTCAGTAGGGACTACGTGACCGGTCGCAGCGCGTGCCCGGTACATGCCCGATCCACCGGGGAACAGCGGTGAACAACGGGTTCAGCAACGCGTTCGCCCGCTCCTCAATCGCGGCTGTCGTTGCAGGTCAGCAGTCGGATCGGTCCTAGATCACCCGTGATTCCCAAGCTCAGAGCGCGGGTTCGATTCCCGTCACCCGCTCCATAGTTGAGGCCCAGGTCAGCGACCTGCGTTGGGGAAGTGGCCGCGGGCCTTGACCGCCCGGCAGATGCGGGCGTTGACCGACTCGATGGCGTTGGTGGTGCAGACGATGCGGCGGATCTCGTGGTCGAAGCGGAGGAACGGGGTGAACTCCTCCCAGGCGTTCTCCCACAGCCCGAGGATCTCCCGCCGGCCCTCGGCCGTGACCGCCAGTGCCACGTAGACGGGCCGGTTGGCTACAGCGCCGTCGCACCGGAGATCAGGCGAGCTGGGGCCGAGCGCCGTGCCGCGGGACTTGTGTCCCGCGGTGCAGATGCGTGGGCTACTTACCGCAGCCTTCGCCACCGGCCACCGCACTCTCGCCCGCGGCCGGCGCCCTGGCCCTGGCCAGCGCCGTCCTGGTGCTCTGGCTGACCCGCACCCGCCGCTCCGAGCACCCCAATCTGCAGAAGACGCCGCGACGCCCCGCCAGCCGAAGCATTCGGCTGGCGGCTGCCGGCGATGACCGCACCACGCCCAGTGACTTCGCCTTCCTCGGCCTCGCCGCCGCGCTGTGCCGCACACGCCGCCTCAAGCCCATCGTGTGAGACACGGCCTAAACTGGCGAGTGGGCGACGGGCATGGGATCCGTGCTCCGCGCCCGGGAATCGACGGTGAAGGCCCCCACAACCTGGACCGAGTGGTTGGGTCCGCTCGGTCCATGTGAGCCGGACGCGCCACTGGAGGATCGCATCACCATGGGGCAACATCCCCCCGCATCGGCAGAGCCCGGTGATCCCGGCCCGTCGACGTCGGTGTCGCACGGGCATGGTCCGGTCGGCCGGTGGTGGCAGTTGCCGTGGCTGCCGTTCTGGTGGGAGAGCCGCCGGAGCATGCTGTTCGATGTCCTGGTCGCCCTCGGCTATACGGCGGCCGTTGTGCTGTTCACCGTACCCAGGGATCATCCCTTCGGAGTGCCGGAACCGGCCTTCTACGCGGTGGCGGTCCTTATGGGGCTGGCGCTGATCGGACGCCGGCGTCGGCCGGCGTCGCTGTGCGCGGCGGCGGTCCTGGCCACGCCCGTCCTGCTCCAGGTTTCGCCCCTCCCTTTCTTCCTGTACGCCTTGGCCGCCTACGGTCGCCGCCGCCACCTGGCCATGCTGACCGCGGCTGCGGTGCTCACCCTGGCCGCCATCTTCTTCCTCCCCGCCCGCACCGGGCTGCTTCCGTCCTACGCCCTGATCTTCTTCGTGGCCGGGCCGGTGCTGCTCGGCCTGTACGCCGGGGCGCGACGGGCGGTGGTGGAGAACCTGCGGGAACGCGCCGAGCGCCTGGAACGCGAACAGATCCTGCTCCGTCGGCAAGCGCGCACGGAGGAACGGACGCGGATCGCCCGGGAGATGCACGATGTGGTCGCCCACCGGGTCAGCCTCATGGTCATCCATTCCGGAGCCCTGGAAGTCGGCGCGGCGGACGGGGAACGTGCGGCCGAAGCAGGTCGGCTCATCGGTGACATCGGCAGACAGGCTCTCGACGAGCTGCGCGAGGTGCTCGGTGTGCTGCGGCTGGACGAAGACGAGGAGGCCGCCCCGCGTGCACCGCAGCCGACCGTGGACGATCTGACCACGCTGGTCGAGCAGTCGCGCTCCGCGGGCATGCGGATCGAGCTGGTCTGCTCCGGCCCCCGCCGACCGCTGGCCCAGGCCACCGGACACACGGTGTACCGGCTGGTCCAAGAGGCCCTGACCAATGTGCACAAGCATGCGGGCAACGCCGCAACCCGGATCGAACTGCGGTACGGGCCCGATGCCCTCCGTGTCGCCGTGGACAATGAGATGCCCGCAGGACCTGTGACCGTCGGGCTGCCCAGCGGGGGAAACGGCCTGGTCGGGCTCCGTGAGCGCATCACCCTTCAGGGCGGCGTCTTCGAAGCCGGTCCGCGGCCGGAGGGCGGATTCCGGGTTGCGGCAGAGCTACCCATGAAAGAAGAGGCTCCATGAGTATCCGCGTCCTCCTCGCCGACGACGAAGCCTTGGTCCGGTCCGGCCTGAGCATGATCCTTCAGGCCGCTCCCGACATCACCGTGGTGGCCGAGGCGGGCAACGGCGCGGAGGCAGTGGAGCTGGCTCGCGCGCACCGCCCTGACCTGGTGCTCATGGACATCCGTATGCCCGTCATGGACGGGCTGGCCGCCACCGTGGAGCTCACACGGCTGCCCGACCCCCCGAAGGTGGTCGTGCTCACCACCTTCGACCTGGATGAGTATGTGCATGCGGCCCTGCAGGCCGGAGCGATGGGCTTCCTCCTCAAGAACTCCCCGCCCCGGGACCTCGCCCATGCCGTCCGGACCGTCCACGCCGGCGAGGCCATGCTCGCCCCGTCGGTGACCCGTCGGCTGATCTCCAATTTCTCCGCCCGTGACAACTCCAGGGCCGCGGAGGCCCGCAGCCGGGTCGTGACGCTGACCGAACGGGAACGCGAGGTGCTGATCCTGGTCGCCGAGGGGTGCTCCAACGGCGAGATCGGAACGGCCCTGCACATGAGCGAGTCGACCGTGAAGACCCACGTGAGCCGATTGCTCGCCAAGCTGCAGTGCGCCAATCGCGTACAGGCGGCGATCCTGGCCCACGACGCGGGCCTCCTCGACGCGGCATAGCACTGCCGGGCGCGTTCTTGCGACGGGTCGCGGCACCGGCGGCGAGAGCGGGCAGCGGCTGACCGCAAGATCTGCCTGGCACTCATACCTCCGGCGTACGGAGTCGTCCATCGATCGTCGGACTCTGCGGGCGGCAACCCGGGACGATGGTCACGGAAGGTCTGACCGTGTGGGCGTCCCGCGCGTGGTGCCCGGATTTCTACGGTGATCGAGCAAGTGGAACACCGTCGGAGCCGCGCGGAAGGAGCACGCCTATGAGGGCAGGCACATTGGAGGCCCAGGGGCTGACCAAGCACTACGGGGAGAAGGCGGCCGTACACGATCTGTCGTTCACGGTCCGCCCCGGCCGGGTCACCGGATTCCTGGGGCCGAACGGGTCCGGCAAGTCCACGACGATGCGGATGTTCCTGGGCCTGGACCGCCCCGATTCGGGCAAGGCGCTGGTCGGCGGCCGCCCCTTTAACCAGCTGTGTCACCCGCTGCGCGAGGTCGGTGCCGTACTCGACGCCAAGGCCGTACATCCTGGCCGCACTGCGTACGGCCATCTCCTGAGTCTGGCGTACAGCAACGGCATCGGACGCGCGAGGGTGGCGGAGGTGCTGGATCTCGTCGGCCTCGCGGAGGTGGCGAACAAGCAGGTCGGCAGCTTCTCTCTGGGGATGACCCAGCGGCTGGGCATCGCCGCCGCGCTGCTCGGTGATCCGCAGGTGCTCCTCCTTGACGAGCCCCTCAACGGCCTCGACCCGGAGGGCGTCCGCTGGGTCCGCGACCTGATGAAGGAACTTGCCGCCGAGGGCCGCACGGTGTTCGTCTCCAGCCATCTGCTGAGTGAGATGGAGCTGACAGCGGACCACCTTGTCGTGATCGGGCGCGGCAGGCTGATCACCGAAGCCGGCGTGCGCGAGGTCATCAAGGCCGGCTCGCGCGGTGCGGTCAAGGTCCGTTCCCCACAGGCCATTCAGCTTGCCGGTCAGCTGCGCAACGCCGGCGCGCAGATCACCGCGGACGCCGAGGGGGCACTGCTCGTCACCGGCCTCGACTCCGCGCGGATCGCCACGATCGCCTCCCAATGCGGCGCGCTGTTGCACGAACTGGCCGTACAGCACGCCTCACTGGAAACCGCGTTCATGGAGCTCACCTCCGGCAGCACCGAGTACCGCGGCGAGGCAGCCGGACCTGCCTGACCCACCCGCGACGCTCCCGGCCCATTGCGCGAGCCCGCTCCAGACCACCACACCCGAACGACATCCCGGCAGGTACCTGCATGTCCCTCACTCTTCCCGCCCCCGCGCACCAGAGCGCCACGGCACCCCGCGCACCACGGTTCACCGACCTCCTCCGGTCCGAATGGGCCAAGCTGCGCACCGTCCGGACGACGGTGTGGTGCCTGGTGGCCACCGTGCTCCTGGTCGTCGGCGGAGCCGTCCTGGTTGCGGTGAAAGCCCGCACGCAGGGTCCCCAGGCCATCGATGTGACCGTGAATTTCAGCCGTGTCGGGCTCATGATCGGACAACTCGCCGTGATCGTCCTCGCCGTGACGGCCATCGGCAGCGAATACAGCACCGGGACGATCCGCGTATCCCTGACCGCCGCGCCCTGGCGTACGCGGTGGCTCGCGGCCAAGACCGTCACGGTGGCGGCGCTCGGCCTCGTCACCGGGACCGTCCTGAGCATCGTGTGCTTCGCCCTCGTGTACCTGTGCGCACCGGCCGTCTCCGGTTCCCTCATGACGCCCGGCGTGATCCGTGCGGTCCTCGGTGCGGGGCCCTACCTGTGTGTGCTGTCCGTGCTCTCGCTGGCGGTCGGCGCCGTCCTGCGCAGCACCGTCGGCGCCATCATCGCGATGTTCACGCTGGTCTACGTCGTACCGGGTGTCGTGGCCGGCTCACCGCTCCGTGAACTGGAACGATTCCTGCCCGCCGGAATCCTGCCGCCCAACGCCGGGTGGACGATCATGCAGGTCGACCCGGGCCGGCTGGGTGGCCTTCCGCCCTGGGCCGGGTTCGCAGTGCTCTGCACGTGGGCGGCCGTCGCGATGGCGGGGGCGGCCTGTCTCCTGCAAACACGCGACGCCTGACGCCCGCCCTTCAGACCCGCGCGCCGGCGGCCGACCCACCCCGTACGAATTCGCTTTCCCAAAGCGGGAGTTGACCACCAGGCCGAACGCGCCGACCACGACACCAGCGCCCTGCTGGCTGTAGGCGCGGGCGGATTCAACCCGGAAAACGCGCTACGAAATCATCATGGCTGCCATCGCGGAAGAACTCGAAGGCCGTTCGGTTGTTAAACCCATGACTGGCGAAAGGTGCTCTGAGGGTCACGTTGGCCTGCTGCGGCGACGGCGGGAGGGCAACGTGGCTGCCTGGTTCAGCTAGTCCTGAACCGTCCGGTCAGGCTGCGGGTGCCGGTGGCAGTGAGGGCTGCTGCCAGGAGGGCGATGATGCCCGCCTGCACGGCGGAGGCGGTGAGGAGAGAGCCGGGGGTGTGGTCTTGGACCTGGAACGCAAGGATGAGGGTCCGCTGTACGAGGATGGCGAGGCCGAGCGTGGCCAGCGCGAGGGGCAGTTCGGGGTCTGCCACGTGCTTCGGTGACCGGCGGCGGGCGACCAGACAAATGGTGGCCGCAGCGATGAACGCCGATCCGGCGGCCCATCCCACGTCGGCAACGCCGGGCCACACCACGCTCAACGCCCCCATGAGAACGCAGGTGCCCATGAGCGCCTGTCCGGGGGAGGCCAACGGGAGCCAGGCGCGCGGGGCGTCGCGGTGGAAGCCGCAGCACAGGGCGAGGACGGTCAGCCAGGCGAACGCAGCGGTCGTGAGCGAGAGGGCGACGGGGTGTTGGATGACTGAGGCAAGGTCAGGGAGGGCCGCGAGGACGGCGAAGGTGAAGGCGGTGCGTCGGTGGTCGCGTAGCAGGGCCAGGTAGGCCACCGTCCAGGCCAGCGGGAGCAGCCAGAGCGCCGCCTGGTACAGCCCCGGTGTGGCGCCGTGGCCGGAAGAGCCACCCGGGAACAGCTCCCGGCACCGGCCGGGGGCGCCTTTGAGCCAGGTGAGGAGGATGACCCGTTCGGTCAGTGCGGAGGCCGCGTGCAGCAACACGCTCAGCAGGGCGAAGAGGCGCACTGTCGCGCCGAGCGTGGCGTAGCGGGCCGGGGCGCCGGCGGCGCCCATCCGGGTGCGGAGGGCGAGGGCGGCGATGCCGGCCACCTCGCCCCAGGCGGGGCGCATTTCGTCCCGGTCGTGCTCGTCGATGCCGTGCAGGTAGGTCTCCACCATCTCCTCCTCCCGCTCTGCGCGGTAGTAGGAGGGCAGCAGGCGCAGGGCGGTGCGGTAGCGCTGTTCGAGCAGAGTCGTCATGCGGTGCCTCCGGCGGTTCCCGGGCGACGCACGGAGCGGCTCGTGGGAGGCGGTCCGGCGGTCGTGGGGCGGTAGGTGGCTGGGGTCTTGGCGTCGTGCTGGAGAGCGTTCGTGCGGGGCTCTCCGGCGGTCGCGTCAGTGGGCGGCACCGAGTTCGATGGTCAGGACACCGGCGACGATGAGGGCGATGCCGAGGCTCATGACCTTGGTGAGGGGTTCGTGGAACAGGATGCGGGAGGCGAGCACGGTCAGGGCCACGCCGGAGGCGGCCCAGATGCCGTAGGCGACGCCGAGGGCCAGTCCGCCGTCCAGGGCGAGGGTGAGCAGGGCGAAGGCGGCCAGGTATCCGGCGCCCAGGCCGATGAACCACTTCCGCTTGTCGTCGGCCTGCGCGGCCATGCGCAGGCACAGGGTGGCGGCGACCTCGGAAAGGATCGCGCCGGCCAGGAAGATCAAGGTCATGAGGCTATTCCTTCCTTACGGGCGGGCGCGGCCTGAGAGCCGAGTTCGACGCAGAGGGCGCCGCCGATGACCAGGGCGATCCCCAGGCCGGTGGTTGCGGTGAGCGGGTCGCCGAAGATGAGCGTCGCCAGGACGGCGGTGAGGGCGACGCCGGAGGCGCCCCAGATGCCGTAGGCGACGCCGAGGCCCATGCCTTGGCGCAGGGCAAGGGTCAGGGCGGCGAACGAACCTGTGTAGCCGATCGCCACGACGGCGAACCAGGCCGCGTGGTCGAGGGCCGCTCGCAGGGAGATGGTGGCGGTGGCTTCGAGCAGGATCGCTGCGAGGAGCAGCAGCCATTTCCTCATGAGGCGGTCTCGTCCTTCAGGAGTTGTTCGGCGACCGTCATCACCTGGGCGCGGTCCTGTGCCAAGGCGGGGAAGACGTCGGTTGCGGCGGCCATCCAATAGCCGTCGGCCAGCAGTCGTGCGGCCGTGAGCTTGCCGCGGGCCGCCGCCGGCAGGTCGTCGGGCAGGTCGAGCCATCCCTCGAAGCGGCGCACCCAGGCCGCGGTGAGGGCTTCGCGGTACAGGGCGTCGGAGTAGATCGCGAAGTCCGCGCGGTCGAACTGCGCGGTCAGTGCCACCTCTACGTAGGCGCGGATCCGCTGGTGCGGCGAGGCCGTCTCCAGCGGCTGTCCCAAGCGGTCGAGCAAAAGCTCCTCCCATCGGGCCGCGACATGGTCGACGACGCCGAGCATCAGAGCTTCCTTCGTCGGGAAGTGGTACATCAGCCCCGGCTTGGTCAGCCCTACCTGCTTGGCCGCGGTGGCCAGAGTGATCGCGCCACCCCCTTCCGTGCGCAGCAGATCGAGCGCACCGTCCAGAATCTGGCGTTTTGCGTTTCCCGTCATGGCCCTACTTTACCTTCCGGAAGGTAAAGTACAAGTGGCGACTACTCCCGCAGGGACTGACCCGGAAAGACACGCGAGGGAAGCCTCGGCCTCTGCATTGCCACTGCCGACGACCAACCGGCCTTCATGGCAAGCAAAGGCAGGAAGTTGATGAGCGCGCAGGCACGTCCCCGTGACCGCGACCCGCCGGGAGCCGCCCTCGGCTGGCTGTGGTTCTTGCTGACCGCGACCGGCCTGATCGGCACCGGTGTCCTCATCGGTGACGCCATGGACGACCACCAGCCTGGCGGCCTCTCCGCTCCGGATGCAGAGCCCGCCTCTTGAACACCCCGCTCCTCGGTTCAAGGACGACGCCACGGACTGGCGACACAACGAGTCCCGTGTCGGCGCCGCAACACCCAGGCGTTCATGCTTCAACGAGCTGAGGCCGGCGCGACGGAAGGGTGGATGGATGAGCGACTGGGAGTTCGTCAAGGACAGGACGGCCACGCAAGGCGCGGTATGGAAGTCCGTCGACGGCCATGGCGGACTCGGCCGTCATGACGATCGCCCAGAACGCCGCCAACCACATCGCCGCCCACGGACAGCATTTTCGTGAACACCGTGGCACCCGCCTGAAGTACGCCCTGCACGGACACCTCCCCTACGACCGCACCGCCGGCCTCCAAACGGTGTACCGGGCCTACCGAGCCACCGCCGCCACCCAGCGAACGTTTGAGACCTGGTTCCTCCAGCTCTTCTCCCTCAAGGAGAAGAGCCGGACCCACGCCGATCAGCTGGCTCCGCTCTTCAAACACTTCGTGCGCGCCCACATGGCCCGTCTCTCCGGCCCCGATCCGGCAAGGGTCACCGCCCTACGGCAGGCCGTCTCCGCGGGCCGCACCGGCTGGATCACCAGCAGGCCACTCCTGGCCACCGCCTTGGCCACACCCGGTTGGCGTGCCGACAGAAGCCGTTGAGCTAGCCAAAAACGAGCGCGCCACCCGGTAGCCACCCGCCACGGTGCTCCTGCTCACAACCCGGCGCCTGTCCGCCACCTGATACCACTGCATCGCGCCAGATCCAGCCCGGCTTCACTCCTGGGTGCAGTGGCTCCTTCGTCCACAGCTGTGGAGGGCCTTCGGCGACCACGACGTGCTCGTCATGCCGTCCACCACTCTGGAGGCCATGGGCC
Organism: Streptomyces sp. Edi2; assembly: GCF_040253635.1. Taxonomy (NCBI): domain Bacteria; kingdom Bacillati; phylum Actinomycetota; class Actinomycetes; order Kitasatosporales; family Streptomycetaceae; genus Streptomyces; species Streptomyces sp. Edi2. The sequence goes on from NZ_JBEJGX010000003.1 coordinate 4,291,806, forward strand.
TGGTCGCCCTCGAAGCCCAAGCCTGCGGCCTGCCCGCCTCTACCAGCCTGTGCCCGGCTTGAACGAGTCCCTCGCCACCACCGGACTGGCCACCGACTTCACCAACCCCCGTCGCCCTCGCACGGATGCAAGGCCCCTCACCGGCCGCGACCGCGCCGGGTGGCGGCGAGGGTGGCGGCGAAGGTGGCGCAGATGGCCACCCGGACCGGCGTTCCCCCGCTCGTCAGCTGAAGGCTCCGGGGTTGGGTGCCCATCAGGGCGTCCGGCCCGGAGGGGCGCTGCCTGCCCGGGTCCCCGCACTCCCGGGGTGTGTTAAACAGGGCGTAATCAAAGGGGTACTTTGCAGCAGCTCAAGCTCGGAATCATGTCGCAGACCCGCAAAGAGAACGAGCACCGTCTGCCGATCCACCCAGCACACTTCGCACGCATCGACGCCGACCTCCGGACCGGCATCTATCTGCAGACCGGTTACGGGGAGCACTTCGGTGTCCCGGACAGTCAACTCGCACCGTTGGTCGCCGGTTTCCGCTCACGCCAGGAGTTGATCTCGGAGTGTGACGTCATCCTGCTGGCCAAACCGCTGCACGAGGATCTGGCGGAGCTGCGGGACGGGCAGGTGCTGTGGGGGTGGCCGCACTGCGTGCAGGACGACAAGGTCACGCAGGCCGCCATCGACCGCAGGCTCACCGTGATCGCCTTTGAAGCGATGCACCACTGGACCCGGAAGGGTTCGTTCAACCTGCATGTCTTCCACAAGAACAACGAGCTGGCCGGATACTCGTCGGTGCTGCATGCCATGCAGCTGACCGGTGCGACGGGTGACTACGGGCGCCGGCGGCGCGCGGTGGTGATCGGCTTCGGCGCCACCGCCCGCGGTGCGGTCACCGCGCTCAGCGCGCTGGGGGTTCACGACGTGGACGTGCTGACCGCCCGCGGCGTCACCGCCGTCAGCTCACCGATCCACTCGGCGCGGATCGTCCACTTCGACCACGACGTGGCCGACGACACCCTCGACCCGCGACGCAGCATCGCGCTCACTGACGACGGCCCGGAGCCGCTGGCGGATTTCCTCGCCGGGCACGACATCATCGTCAACTGCGTGCTCCAGGACACCGCGGCGCCGCTGATGTTCCTGATCAAGGAGGATCTGCCGAAGCTCGCGCCCGGCACTCTCGTCATCGACGTCTCCTGCGACGAGGGTATGGGCTTCGCCTGGGCCCGGCCGACCACCTTCAACGCCCCGATGTTCACCGTCGGCGACCACGTCCACCACTACGGCGTGGACCACAGTCCCTCCTACCTTTGGGACGCGGCCACCTGGGAGAACAGCGAGGCGCTGATCCCGTTCCTGCGGCCGGTCCTCGAAGGACCGGCCGGCTGGGACAGCGACCGCACGATCCACCGGGCGATCGAGATCCGCGACGGCATCGTCCAGAACCCCGCGGTCCTGGCCTTCCAGAATCGCGCCGAACAGTTCCCGCACGCGCTGCTCTGATCCGACGCCGCCTGGTCGGGATGCTAGGGACCTGAGTCGGGGAGTCGTCGGCAGTAGGCAGCGACTTTGCCGAGGATCTCGTCGGCGGTCTTGGTCCAGGTGCAGGGCCGGGGGGCGTGGTTCCAGTCTGCGAGCCAGTTGCGGATGTCGTGTTCGAGGGCTCACGCTCGTCGGTGTGAAGTGCAGGTGGAAGCGTGGGTGGGCCACCAACCTGGACGACTCAAACCGAACTACCGGCGAATCTCCGACTCAGGTCGCTAGCCGCGTACGGGTGGATGAAGCACCTCTCATCGAATGGCGTGAACCAGCGCTCAACAATTCACCGCCGTCACCGACCCCGACGGCAGCCAGGTCGTCTACTGCGTCACCGGCGAACTCTTCTTTCGCCTCCTCCAACGACCTGGTCACCCAGTTCAACTACGCCACCGACCCCGACAAGGTCGTCATCGACCTGAGCGCCGCACACATCTGGGAAGCCTCCTCCGTCGCAGCCCTGGACGCGATCGAGACCAAGTACGCCCAGCGCGGCAAGACCGTCGAGATCACCGGCCTCAACAAGGCAAGCGCCCAGATCCACGGGAACCTCAGCGGCGAACTCACCGGAAGCCACTGACCCGTCTTCCCCTGCCCGGCGGCCGCCCGGAAGCACAGGCTTCCTGGGCGGCCGTCGTGCTCCCCCCCCGCGCCCTGCTCGTCAGCTCGGAGCGCGGGTTCGATTCCCGTCAGTCGCTCCATAGTTGAGGCCCAGGTCGGAGACCTGGGCCTTGTTCGTTGTCCGGCGAAGCTGCTGCCAGGACAGGGCCACCGTGTCACGCCGCGGCCACTACTGCCGGCCCGGTCGCTGATCGCCCAGTAAGGGGGCGTTGACGGTAACCGGCAGTCCGTGGCGGGCCTCGGGTTCACCCTCGTGCAGCTCCTGCCGCACCACCTGCCGGTTCCGGTGAGCGTGGATGCAGAACGGCGTTCCCGCCGTGGCTACTGCTGCTTCCACTGCTCCTTGGTGATCTCGTACCGTACGCCTCCATGCTCGGAGCCCTCGACCGTCTCCATGTCGGGCGGAGTGGGGATGGTCTCCACGAGCGTCATTTCAAGCTTCTCCATGATGTTGCGCGAACCGCGGTTCACGGACATCGTCTCGGCCCAGACCATGCGCACACCGAGCTCCGAGAACGCCTTGCCCAGCAAGGCCCGCGAGCCCTCGGTGGCATAGCCCCTGCCCCAAGCCGCCTGCCGCAGCCGGTAGCCGAGTTCGACTTCGTCCAGCGGGCCCTCCGGCTCGGGACGCAGGATGAACCAGCCGATGAACGCGCCGGCGTCCTTCTCGTGCGCGGCGAACAGTCCGAGGTCGCCGCCCCACTTCTCGTAGCCCGCGAGGATTCTCGGCAGGTAGCGCTCGCGGACGACCTCAGGCGCGGTCGGCTTGCCGCCGGTCAGGTAGCGCATCACCGCCGGGTCGCTGTCCAGCTCGATCAGCAGGTCCGCGTCATCGGCAGTGAAGCGGCGCAGGGTCAGGCGCTCGGTCTCCAGGTAGGTGTCCACGAGCCGATCGTGCCGGAAGCACGTCGGGCAGCCCAACGGTTTTCCTCGGCACCTCGGGGGATTTGCCACGGTGTCGCAGGCTGCAGAGACGGGTGCACCCTGGTGCCGGCCCGTTCCCCATTGCCTCCAAGGACCGGTCGCTTCCCTGGCCAAGGCTCCGGGCCAGCGGCGGCACCACCACCACCAGCAGCAGCAGCAGCAGCAGGACAGGCTGCCTTACGTACGAGCGCGGAGGTCGTCTGCACGCCACGGCGTTATGCGTCATCGGTCCCGCGGCGACGAGGCCGGCGAGCAGGCCGAGGATCTGCGGTTGGCGGTCAGGTGGCAGTCGCTGAAGCCGTACGCTCCAGCCGTGGATCCGTGCCGAGGTATGGAATGCCGCCGGCCCAGTAGTACAGCTCATTGCGCACGCAACCGGCCCACGCTCAGCAGCAGTTACGCGAAGCGCCCCCGGGCGGCTCGGCCTCACCCGTTTGCGCGGTTTGTTTGCGGGACGTGAGTGAGGCGTTTCCAGGACGTCAGTGGGTCCGGGAAGAGTGGTGTTCACACCGCGGGAACGACGAAAAAGACTCCCGCACGAAAGCAGGGGGAACCCCGATCATGCGTACTTCCCGGATTCGTACCGCCACCCTGGCCGCCGTCACTGCCGCGCTGGCGCTGGGCCTGACCGCCTGCGGCGGCTCCGACAGCGGCTCGAAGGCGGCGGGCGGCGACAACGCTGCAGGTACCGCGCAGAGCCGGTCCGCTTCCGACGGGGGCGGCAAGGGCGGCGCGGAGCAGGCGAACGGCGGCGGTGACTCCAAGGAGAGTGCGCGCTCGACGACCGCCTCGGGCGGGACGGACGAGGTCGCGGGCAAGGGCACGACGGCCGGCGCCCAGCAGTGCCGCGGCGACGAGATGCTGCTCACCGCGGTGCACCGGTTCGCCGGGCAGCAGGGCGACCACCTGCTGATCACCGCGTCGAACAAGGGCACCAAGCCGTGCTGGGTCACCTCGTACCCGGACGTGAAGCTCGGCGACGTCGACAGCGCCGCGCTGCCGCACTCGAAGAAGGACAACCCCGGCGGCGGCAAGCAGATCACGCTCCAGCCCGGCGGCAAGGCCTACAGCGCGGTGAACCTCTTCGACTACGGCTCGAACAACCACACGGCGCAGTCGTTCTCCCTCGCGCTGCGCGGCGCGGACGGCAACGACGGCCCCTCCTACTCCGTCGACATCCAGGGCGAGAAGTCGCAGTTCAGCTGGAACGAGGCCGACGTGCTGAACTGGAGCACCACGAAGCCGTACAACTTCTGAGCCGACTTCTGACGGCCCCCGTCGGCCGGTGACACGTCACCAGCCGACCAGCACGGTACGTCACCCTGGCCGACGGGGCCGCACCGCGGCGTCGCAGCCGAGGGGCACCGTCCCCCAGCCTTCCCAGTCCGGAAAGGTCAGGGCAGGGCCGGTGAGGCTGGCTGCTGATGCTCGCTCTCACGACACGGTGCTTCGCCGACCTGCCGCGGTACACGGGTATCCTGCGGCAGATCGGTGAGTCTCCCGGTCGTCCGCCCGGCGGAGCAGGCGGACGACCTCCCGGAGACGCCGGCGGCCGGTGGCAAGCGCGCGGTGTTCGGTTGGGCGGGACTCCCCTGAGCGCACTGTGCGGCGCCCAGGACTGACGAGACGAGACACCCCATGACGCTCGCCTTCACCCGCCATCTCGACGGCAAGCGCTACGAACTGCACCCCCGGGGCTCCGCCCCCGCCCACGTCCGGCGTGGGAGCCCCGGCGACCGGCCCCTTCCCGAGGGATGCAAGCCACGCTTCGTCCTCGCCACTGGCCCTGCCGGTGGCTCGCCGCTCGCCGGATACGCGGTCTCGGTGGCGACCGGCAGGGCGGCGGCCTGTTCAAAGGTGAGGGCGTCGGGCTTGGCGACGAGGTTGTCGGCGTCGGCCAGGGCATGGGTGGCGAGGGCGTCGGGCTGGGCGGTGAGCCCCAGCACCGGCAGGCCGGTCTTCCACTGTGTGACGCCGGGGCCGAGGGCGTCGATGACACCGGCCATCTCCAGGCCCAGGGTCTGGGGTTCGGCGGGGGCCTCCTGGCCGGGGGCGAACAGGCCACGGCGCTTCTTGGAGTCCAGGGCGTTGACGCCGGCGGCGTGGACGCGGACGCGGACCTGGCCGGGGCCGGGTTCGGGCAGCGGCACTTCGGCCAGTTCCAGTACCTCGGGGCCGCCGTACGCGGCGTGCTGGAGTCTGCGGGCGGGGGTCGGGGTGGTCATGGCGGGTCCTTCGGCGGGGAGGAGTGGTGAGGGGGGAGCGGTGAGGGCGAGCCGTGAGGGGGAGGTTATTGGCGAGTGAGGCCGGGGCGCGGCTGGGCGGGCCCGGGGCGGGCCGCCGGTGTGGGCCGCCGGTGTGGGCGCGCCTGAGGCGGGCCGACGTGGGCGAGCGCGAGGCAGGCCGATGTGGGCGCCCTCGGGGCGGGCCGACGTGGGTGTGCCCGGGGCGGGCCGACGAGGGGTGTGCCCAGTGCGGGCCGACGTAGGCGAGCCCAGAGCGGGCCGACGTAGGCGAACCCGGTGCGGGTCGGTGTGCCGTGCCCCGGCCGGGTGTGGCGGCCCTGGTCACGACCAGGTGTGGTCGCCCTGGTCGCGGCCCGGCGTGGTCGCCCCGGTCGCGGCCGCTCAGGCAGGCAAGGCCGGGTAGTCGGTGTAGCCGCGCTCGTCGCCGCCGTAGAAGGTGGTGCGGTCGGGCTCGTTGTAGGGCCCGCCGGACGCCAGACGGCGCGGCAGGTCGGGGTTGGCCAGGAACAGCGCGCCGAAGGCGAGCACGTCCGCGGCGCCGCTCTCGATCAGGCCGAGGGAGTCGTGGCCGGTGGGCTCGGGGTGCGTGAACGGGTTGAGGACGAACGTGCCGGGCCAGTTCTTGCGCAGGCGCTGGGTCAGGCTCTGGTCGGGGCCTTCGAGCACGTGCAGATAGGCCAGGTCCAGGGGGGCGAGAGCGGCCACCAGGGCCGTGTAGGTCTCCTCCAGGTCCGCCGGGTCCGTCTCGGCGATGTCGTTGAAGGGGGTGCCGGGGGAGATGCGGATGCCGGTCCGGTGGGCTCCGATGGCCTCCGCGACGGCACGGGTGGCCTCGACGGCGAAGCGCACCCGGCCCGCGACGTCGCCTCCCCAGCCGTCGGTGCGCTGGTTGGCGTTGGGGGCGAGGAACTGGTGGATGAGGTAGCCGTTCGCCCCGTGGAGCTCCACCCCGTCGAATCCGGCGGCGATGGCGTTGCGCGCCGCGTCGGCGAAGTCGGCGATCGTCCGCACGATCTCGTCGTGCTCCAGCTCCTTCGGCGTGACGAAGTCCTGGGGGCCCTGGTGGGTGTAGACCTGGCCCTTCGCGGCGACGGCGGAGGGGCCCACCGGGATCAGGCCGTCGGGCAGCAGGCTCGGGTGGCCGACGCGGCCGGTGTGCATCAGCTGCGCGAAGATCACCCCGCCCTCGCGGTGGACCGCGTCGGTCACCTGCCGCCAGGCGGCGACCTGCTCGGCGGAGTGCAGGCCCGGGGTGTCGGGGTAGCCCTGGCCGACCACCGACGGCTGGACGCCCTCGGTGATGATCAGGCCGGCGCTTGCCCGCTGGGCGTAGTAGGCCGACATCAGTTCCGTCGCACCGGCCCCCGGCCCGTAGGCGCGGCTACGGGTCATCGGTGCCATCGCTATGCGGTTGGCCAGACGCTTGCCGCCCAGCTCGATCGGGTCGAAAGCGGTCGTCATGATCACTCCTTCGGTAGGGGCCGGAGGCCGCCCGAACGGGCGGGGCTCCCTTCGGCATGCGGTGCTCAGCAAAGCATTACTTGGCCGAACAAGTAAAACCCCGGAAAGCCATGCCGATCCCCTGCGTGAACTGCGTCACCCGTCGCCTCTCGCGCCCGGAAACAGGTCGTCGACGTGCGGCAACTACCCGTCGACCACTTGCCGAACCCGAGGGCACCACGGAGGGCAGAGGGTCGCTATCCTGACTGCGTCCGGCAAGCTGTGAGTCGGATTACTGTCCGGCAAAGTTCAGCCGGGAAGGGACTACGTTTGATGAGCCGGACAACCAATCGGGACGCGGCGGGCCGGCCGCAGGGCACGCCGAGTACGCCACAGAGCGACCCGAGCCGGCCGCAGAAGGCGACGCCGGCAAGCTCCTCGGTGCCGGTGCCCGCCGCCGCCCACGCGGGACCCGTCAGCCACGCGATCTTCCGCGTGGCCCGTCTGCACCGCATGATCGCCGGCCAGCTTCTGCGCCCCCTCGGCCTCCATGTCGGCCAGGAGCTGGTGATGATGCACCTGTGGGAGCTCGGCCCCCAGCGGCAGACCGACCTCGTGCGCCTGGTCGACTCCGATGCCGCCACGATGACCCGCAGCATCAAACGCCTGGAGAACGCCGGCTTCGTCCGCCGCCGCCCCTGCCCCGACGACAAGCGCGCCGTCATCATCGAACCGACCGCCGCCAGCCAGGCGCTGCGCCGCGAGGTCGAACGCATCTGGGCCGAGCTCGAGGCCGCCTCCACCGGCGACCTCACCTCTGACCAGCAAGCCGAAACACTGCGCGCCCTGCAGCGCATCGAGGACAACCTCGCCCGCACGGCCGCCGGATCCCCGGAAGACGCCCCGGCTGCGGATCCGACTCCGGGTGCGGCTCCGGCTCCGGCTCCGGCTCCGGATGCTGACACGACGACCGGCTGACGACCGGCTGGGGCGGAAGTCCCCCATGTGATGAGCACGCAGCCCGTCACCCGCCCCGCCGGTTCGAATTGCGGCACGACCCGGTTCGATCCGTGGCACGACGCCGGCGGTTCGCTCACGTCACCGGACAGGCTTGTGGGCAGCTGCCCCTTGCCACGCCGCTCCTTGACCTTGCACGCGAGAGGCAACGCGCTTGTACGCACGGTGTTTCCTGGCCTGCCGGTGTTGCTCATCGCGCCAACTCGGCGCGTCGGCCACGGCATCGGTCCATTCGGATGTGCCAGCCGTCTCTATCCGGCGTTGAACACCGCTCAGTGCGCGGGTGCGATTCCCGTCACCCGCCCCATAGTTGAGGCCCAGGTTGGCGACCTGGGCCTTGTTCGTTGTCCGGGCCGGTTCAGGGGTCCCGCTCTACCCGAAGCGTCCTCTCCGGTCTTCGCTGTCAGCCGGTGATGACGCTTCGGGCCGCTCGGTCTTCCCGCCTGCCCTTGTGAGAGCTCGCCGTCATTCCCCGCAACGGGCGAAAGCCTGCACCCTGCCGGATTGGTTCGACTCGTTCTGGAATCGGATCTTCCACTGTCTTTCGTTCACCGCACGGTTGCCCGTCACGTCGATGTCGGCGGAGGACACGAGCCAGCCACCGCTGAGGGCAAAGGTGCCCCGAGGGCAGGTGACCGTGACGACCTCGGTCTGGTTGGCCCCGATGGACCGGACCGGGCTCTCCGCGGTGACGACGCGGGGGTGGTCGTTCGTGTTCGCGGCGAGTGCGGGGGACGCCAGGCCGACGGCCAACGCGGGGGCGGCGGCCAGGGCGAGGAGCTTGGTGCGGGACATGCTGTGACCTCTCTTAGTGGCTCGTGTGTTCTCGATGAATCGAACGCACGGATCCAGGCTGGAATGGGCCGGACGGGACCGCCATCCGATGCGCACCGTTGGAGTGAGGGGGTGCCTTGCGTCGCCTGCTGATTGTGATGGCGCCGCCACCCGAGGGCCGACCTCCAACTGAGCTACGCACGCTGCCCTGTTGAGCAGATGCCTGGGACCGCCGCGCCCACGGTTCGCTTCGCGAGGGCGACAGCTCCCCTCGACGCCGTCCGCGTGCCGTGGAGGGGCACTCAAGGGCGGCCACCACCGCATGATGCCGAGGTCGGCGGGCAGCACCGCATGCCACTGGGGCGGGCGGGCAGCACCGCATGCCACTGGGGCGGGCGGGCAGCATGCCCCGCCGCGGGCGCGGAGCGGGACCGGTGTCGCGGAGGCGCATTAGCCCCCCGTTAGCAAAACACCAATCCGATCATGGAAAGTGATGATCGTTCAGAAGCAAGGCGAGAGAACAAAGCAACAGGAGTCATGATGAACGCCGCCACCACCAAGCGCTTCCGCGGTCGCGCCGGCCGCCGCATCGCCACCGCCCTCGTCGCCGCGGCGGCGCTGGGCCTGGGGGCCACGGCCTGCGGGGAGGGCACCGGGGCGGCTGGCGCCGCAGGGTCCTCGGACTCTTCGGCCGCGGCCGACGCGCAGCAGGCCGCACCCTCGGACCAGCCCACCGGCGGCTCCGCCTCGGAGCACTCCGGCTCGCAGGGCCGGAACGGCGGCACGTCCGCCACGGCCTCGTCCGCCGCCAAGACCGGCAGCGGGTCCGGTGCGGCCGGGGGTGGCGTCGCCCACGCGGGTAACCACCGCACGATCGTCGGCAAGCTGGAGTACCTTGCGCCCGGCAAGCTGATCGTCAAGCCCCAGGGCGGCGGCACGGACCAGGCGTTCTTCGTCGCCAACGCCACGACGGTCCTCGGCGCGGCCGCGATCTGCTCCGACGACGCGGGCAGCGTGTCCATCGGCAAGGACGGCTACGGCACCTCGAAGTGCACCGTGGAGCAGCTGGAGAAGGCTGCGAAGAGCGGCAGCGTGACCGTCCGCGTGACCATGGACACCAAGTCCGGCGCCGCCGAGACGGTCGAGGAGAAGTACCACCCGTAACCCCCGCTCCCCGCGCCATACGCGCCCCATAGACCGCTCACCGATCTACCGGTGGGGGACGTGCCCCCGGCCTCACTCTCCTCCCCTTGTGCGGTGCCGGGCGGCTGAGGCGGCTCCCGCAGACGTCTGCCGCGGGGATCTGTGCCACAGGGCGGTGCGCCACTTGATGGTGCACCGCCTTCTACTGCACCGCCCTCCGCCGCACCTCCTTGCACCGCACCTCCTTGCACCGCACCGCCTTCCACCGCGCCACCTCGCACCGCATCCCCTTGCACCCCTTGCACCCCTTGCACCCCACTACCTTGCACCGCACTAGCTTGCAGTGCACTAGCTTGCAGTGCACGACTCATGCTGTGTAAGGTACTGGCCATGGAGGAAGCATTCACCCCACGGGCCCAGTGGCTGCGAGGAGTGCTGGATATGTGCCTGCTGGCCTTGATGGCGGAGGCGCCGGTCTACGGCTACGAGATGACCGTCCGGCTCGCCAAGGCCGGGCTCGACGTCGCGGACGGCTCGATCTACCCGGCGCTGGCGCGCCTGCGTAAGCGCGAACTGGTCGAGGTCGAACGCCGCAGCGGGGACGGGGGCCCTGCCCGTACCTACTACCGCCCCAGCGAAGCGGGTCTGCAGGTGCTCCGGTCGTGGGGCAGCGACTGGAACGCATTCGCCACGAGCATCGGCTCCATCATCAGCCAGACAACGCGGGAGGAATCATGACGCTGACGGTCGAGGACGCGATATACAAAGCCACGGAGACGTGGCGCAACCTCGGAATCGAGCAGGACGCGGTCGACGAGATGGCCGAAGAGCTGGCAGCGGACCTGACCGCCGCCGCCTTCGACGGCCGGTCCGTCACCGACTACATCGGCGGCGACGTCGACGCCCTGGCCACCAGCTGGGCGGTGGAACGCGGTCTGCTGCCCACCCGCCCGTACCTGAAGGAGACCGCTGCCGCGGCGGCCAGGGGCGCCGCCGTGCCTGCCGTTGTCGCCATCGTCCTCTGGATGGCAGGAACACCCGGTGGCCTCCTCGACCGGAACAGCGAAACCATGACCACGCAGCTGCACGGACCGCCGGTGTGGGAGGTGCACCACTACCCCAATCCCGGCACTCCTTTGATGTGGGTGGGCTGGGCCGTGTGCCTGGTCGGTGCCTTCTTCCTGGTCCGGCGCGCCGTGGCCGCGAAGCTCCAGCGCCGGCACGACCCCGCACGCGACGTGACCATGCGGGCCATGACCAAGGCCATCCCCCTCGTTCTCCTGGCGGCGGCCCTGCTGGGCACCGCGGTCAACTTCCTGGGGGATTACGCGTTTCCGTACTTCCAGGCCGTCGTCACCGTCTTCGTCGCGCCAGTCGTCATGATCAGCGCCGTCGCCGCCGGCGCCGCCTGGGTCCGGGACCGCAGCTGCCCGCCCCTGAACGCTTCCCGGTTGAAGTACAGGCTGTCGCCTTCCTGAGCCGTGCCTCTTCGGCAGGGCGGTCCCGGCCCTGCCTGAAAGGCGGACAGCGCCCCTCCCGCCCGGCCTCGGAGCACGGCTTCGATTCCCCTCACCCACCCCCTACCTACTCAAGGCCCAGGTCAGCGACCTGGGCCTTATTCGTTGGCCGGACCGGGACCGGGCCGGCCAGGACACGGCCGGGCCAGGCCGGTTACCGGTCAGCGCGCCCCCTGCCGTCGGCGAGCGCGACGGCTGCACCGCACCCCCCGGCTTTCGTCACCGTTCCGCAACAGCCGTGAACCGCCCCGGAAGATGCCCCGTACAGCCCCGTGTGTGCGGCCTCCAGCGGCCGCGGCGATACGCAGCGAGGGAAGGAATCGATATGGCCGGCGGCAACATCCAGATCAGCCCGGACGAGATGCGGGAGGCGTCGACCTGGCTGCAGAACCAGAAGGAACTGATGCAGCAGAGCCTCCACGAGGCCAACACCAAGATGGACGAGATGGTCGAGGCGGCCTACGCGACGCCCGGCTCGGAGAGCAAGTTCCGCCCGTACTGGGAGGAGTACAAGAGCGGCACCGAGAAGGCCATCGAGGGTCTGCAGGGTGTCAGCGAGTTCATCAAGCAGGTCGCCGACGCGTTCGTCGACACCGACGACCAGACCGCCGGCTCCATCGGCTGAAGCGCCCCGCATCGTCCGGCCCCGCTCTCCCTGTGAGGGCGGGGCCGGGCGGCTGGGACGGGAGAGGAGACACCGATGGGGCGCATCAGCGTTCCCGTGCAGGACCTGAAGGACACCGTCAAGGAGCTCCAGAACATCGGGGACCTGATCGGGAACTCCGCGACGCTCTACAACGCCACCGGCGGCGCGGGGGACTTCAAGAGCCTGGCCGGCGACAGCACGCTCGCGGACGCCCTCGACGCGTTCGACAAGGCGTGGGTGGCGGGGCACGAGCGGGTTCACGACAACGTGAAGACGTTCGCCGACAACACGGACACGATCGCCGAGAACTTCACGCAGACGGACGACGAGACCGTCAAGTCGCTGGACAAAGACAAGCAGGACGCGTGACGGAAGTACGTCGCGCCGAAGGGAAAAGCGCCATGACGGAACCGACCACGGAGCAGCCGGAGGCGGCCGCGCCCGCGCCCGCGGAGTACAGCCTGAGGTTCCCCGATTCGTGGTGGCATCTCGACCTCGACCCGAACACCCGGGACGCGTCGATCCGCCGCCGCATCGAGGCGCAGGTGAAGAAGGCCCCGCAGCTGACCCGCGAGCAGTTGGACGGGTTGATCCGCAACACCCGGCGGATCGCCCGCGAGGCGTACGCGCAGGGTGCGCTGCGGGCCTCGGGAATGATCAGGATCCTGCGCGCGGGCAGCGGTCCTCTGGTGCTCAGCGCCACCACGGTGGTGCTCCGGATCTCCGTTCCGGAGGAGCAGTCGGAGGATCTGGCGGACCTCGTCATGGCCGCCGGCGTGCAGCTCGGCACCGAGGCGGAAGGCACTGGACTGCCGCCCGGCGAGGTGGAGTTGGTGGAACTGCCGCATGCCGGGGCGGCCGGGCGGATCTCCCGCGTCGAGGACGTGGACTACCAGGGGAAGCGGGTTCCCACCGCGGTGCGGCACACCCTCGTCCCGGTGCCCAACACCCACGACTACCTGGTGATCGCCAGCTCCACTCCCAACGTGGATCTGGCGGAGCAGTTCTACGAGGTCTTCGACGCGATCGCGGAGTCGCTCCGCTTCGACGGCCAGGCCGACACGACCGACGCAGCAAAGGGAAAGTGAGGTCGCGGCCATGGCGCGTCCAGCGGTGTCCGATTGGGAAGACGTCTTCGGGTTCTCGGACGACCCGACCCCGGGTGATGCGGACATGCTCGGGGATCTGGCCCGCCAGTACCGTTCTGTAGCGGACAACGCGGGCGATGCCCTGCCCCTCGTCTCCGGCCTGGAGGGCAACCAGGTCGGCGAGGGCAAGACGATGGACAAGCTCCGGGACAAGCTGGGCGACCTGGCCAACCAGGTGCGCAAGCTGCACAGTTCCTACGACCAGGCCGCCGGCGCCCTGGACACGTACGTGCACTCGCTGCGCGACCAGCAGCGCAACGCCGACAACGCCCTGGAGAAGGGCCGCGAGGCCAAGGACCGGCTCGAATCGGCCACCGACGTGGTCAAGGCGGCCGGCGCCGACATCAGCAAGCTCGACGGCGCCCAGCACCCGCCGGACGACAAGGAAGCCCGGGCCAGCACCCGCCGCGCCCTCGACGAGGCCCACAGCAAGCAGTCCTCGGCGCAGGCACACGCCGACGACGCCCAGGCCGACCTCGACGCCGCCCGCATGCTCGCCGAAGACGCCCGCCAGGTGCGCGAGGAGGACGCCGCCACCGCCGCCGGCAAACTGGACGACGCCCGCGACGAATCCGTCGCCGGCTACAGCCTCTGGGACAAGATCAAGAAGGCGTTCAGCAAGGCCCTCGCCATCATCAGCGCCGTCCTGGGCGTACTGGCACTGCTGATACCCGGCCTGCAGGGGCTCGGCATCGCCCTGACGATCGGTGCCGTCGTGGCCGGTGCGGCGTCACTGGGCATCAACATGTCGATCATGGCCGAGACAGGCGACTGGGACATCGGCGAGATCGTCCTCGGCTTCGTGGGACTGGTCGCGGGCGGCGGCGCGCTGCTCAAGGGCCTCGGAAGCGTCGGCTCGGCGCTCAAGGGCATCAAGCCCGGCGCGATGAAGAACATCGGGTCCGGCTCCGCCCGTTCCGTCAGCCGGGAGGCGGTCGGCAAGAAGTGCGCGACCGACCCGGTCGACGTGGCCACCGGCGAGATGCTGCTGATGCAGACCGACCTGGAACTGCCGGGCGCACTGCCGCTGGCTCTCGCGCGGACGCATCTGTCGACCTACCGCTACGGGCAGTTCTTCGGTCCCTCCTGGGCCTCCACGCTGGACGAACGCCTCGAGGTCGACGGCCGGGGCCGGGCGTGGTGGGCGCGGGAGGACGGGTCGATCCTGACCTACCCGCGGCTCCCCGAGGCCGGCTCGGTGGACGACCTGGTGTGGCCCGACGAAGGCCCCCGCCTGCCGCTGACGGCCGAGGAGACGGCCGAGGGCGAAATCGCCTACGTCGTCCGCGAGTCGCGCACCGGCATCGTCCACCGCTTCGCGGACCGCGCCACGGCCGGCGCCGACGACGACACCCGCGTGCACTGGCTGGTCCGCTGGCACGACCGCAACGACAACGAGGTGCGGATCGAGCGGGAGCCGGACGGCTCCCCGACGGCGATGGTCCACTCCGGCGGCTACCGCGTGGAGCTGAACTGCGTCGCCGGACTGCTGCTGGACGCCTCCGTGGTCACGCCCGAGGGCCCGGTGGAGGTGATGTCCTACCAGCGCGACGCGGACGGCAACCTCAGCCACATCGTCAACTCCTCCGGCAAGGCTCTGGTGTTCGGCTACGACGAGCACTCCCGCATCACCTCCTGGACCGACCGGAACAACTCCACCTACCGGTACGTCTACGACGAGCACCACCGCGTCACCGAGACCATCGGTCCCGACGGGCACCTGTCCTCGCAGTGGAGCTACGACCCGGCCGAGCAGCGCACCCACTACACCGACGCCTGCGGCGCCATCACCGTCTTCCAGCTCAACGACCTCCACCAGGTCATCGGCGAAACCGACCCCCTCGGCAACACCACCGTCTCCGAGTGGGACCGCTACGACCACCTCCTCGCCCACACCGACCCGCTGGGGCGCACGACCCGCTACGAGTGGAACGCAGGGGGCGACCTCACCGTCGTCGAGCACCCCGACGGCCGCCGTACCGAGGCCACCTACAACTCGCTGCACCAGCCCACCGAGATCGTGCTGCCGGGCGGGAAGACTTGGCGGCAGGAGTACGACGCCCGCGGCAACCGCACCGCCGTCACCGAACCCGACGACGCGGTCACCCGTTACACCTACGCTCCCACCGGTGCCGTCGCCACCCTCACCTGGCCGGACGGCACCGGGACCCGTGTCGACAGCGACCCCGCGGGTCTGCCGGTGCGCGTCGCGGGCCCTTCGCCCGCCTCCGACGAAGGGCAGCCCAGGGACGTCGGGACGACGTGTGTCCGGGACGCGTTCGGCCGTCCGGTCACGGTGACCGATGCCCTGGACGCGGTCACCAGGCTGGAGTGGACGGTCGAGGGCCTGCTGTCCCGGCGTACGGCCGCGGACGGCAGCGTCGAGGAGTGGCAGTGGGACGGGGAGGGCAACTGCCTCTCCCATACCGACCCGGCCGGCGGCACGACCGCCATGCGCTACACGCACTTCGACCTGCTGGCCGAGCGCACCACCCCCGACGGCGTCACGTACGCCTTCGCCTACGACGCCGAACTGCGCCTCACAAGCGTCACCAATCCTCAGGGGATGACCTGGGACTACACGCACGACAGCGCAGGGCGGGTCACCGCGGAGTCGGACTTCGACGACCGCTGCTTCGGCTACACCTACGACGCGGCCGGGCAGTTGACGGCCCATTCGACCCCGCTGGGTGAGGAGATCCGCCTCGAGCGGGACGTGCTGGGACAGGTCACCGCGAAGGACGCCGCCGGTGCCGTCACCCGTTACACCCACGACGCGGACGGAAACATGATCCGCGCCGAAGGCCCCGGGGCGACGCTGGAAATGACCTACGACGCCGGCGGCCGGCTGCTGTCGGAGACCGTCGACGGCCGCACCATGCACTACGGCTACGACCCCGCCGGACAGCTCGTCTCCCGCACCACTCCCACCGGCGCCACCTCCACCTACACCTACGACGCGGCCGGAAACACGACCGGCGTGTCCATCGACGGACACCAACTGACGTTCGTGCACGACGAGTTGGGACGGGAGACCGAACGGTTCTTCGGCGTGGACGTCCGGCTCTCCACCGCCTACGACTCCCTGGGCCGGCTCACCCGCCAGCACCTGACCTCAGGTCACGAGCTGCGCCGCGGCCGCTCCTACGGCTACCGCCCCGACAACCGCCTCACCGCGATCACCGAGGAGGTCACCGGCCGGACCCGCCGCATGGACCTCGACCCCGTGGGGCGTCCGCTCGCGTTGACGGCGGAAGGCTGGTCGGAGGCTTACGCCTACGACGCCGCCGGCAACCAGACCGCGGGCGACTGGCCCGGGCGGCGGGCCGATGACGACGGCGCGCGCGGCGAGCGCACCTACCAGGGCATGCGGCTCCTCTCCGCGGGCGGCATCCGCTACGAGCACGACGCCGCCGGGCGCATGACGCTGCGCCAGAAGACGCGGCTCTCGAAGAAGCCGGACACCTGGCGCTACGAGTGGGACGCCGAGGACCGGCTCACCGCGTGCACCACCCCCGACGGCACGCGCTGGACCTACACCTACGACCCGCTGGGCCGCCGCACGGCGAAGTACCGCAGGGGCGAGGACGGTGCGCCGGTCGAGGCGGTCTACTTCACCTGGGACGGCACCAGCCTGGCGGAGGAGTCCACCTCACGCACGGGCGTCACCGTGACCTGGGACTACGACGACCAGCGGCCGCTGACGCAGTACGAGCGCCGGCTGACCGCGGCCGACGGGCAGGCGCTGCCGCAGGACGAGGTCGACTCCCGCTTCTTCGCGATGGTCACCGACCTCGTCGGCACCCCCACCGAACTCGTCGACGAATCGGGTGAGATCGCCTGGCACACGCGGGCAACCGTATGGGGCTCCACGGCCTGGAATCGCGACGCCACCGCCTACACGCCGTTGCGCTTCCCCGGCCAGTACGCCGACTCCGAAACCGGTCTTCACTACAACGTTCACCGGCACTACGACGCAGACGTCGGGCGGTACATATCGCCTGACCCGCTGGGGCTCGTGCCGGACCCGAACCCCTACGGGTATGTGAACGATCCTTTCCAGGTATGCGACCCCCTCGGACTGGCTCCTTGCACCGTATTCAGGAACCTGAACAAATACGATGATCCCAGCGTAGGGCTGGTGGCGAAGAACCCGAACGCCAAATACAAGCCGGCGGGGCACGTCATCGCCGGAAGCAAGGAAACCTTCAAATCGCAGTTCATTTCCACGACGAACAGTATGGAAGTCCTCGATAAGTGGAAGGGCGCATATGGCCAGGTTAAAATCGACCTGACCAAGTTCGACGGAAAGGTCCACGACCTCACGACGGATGCGGGACGTAAGGCCGCTGGAATCAAGCCGCGGGGCAGGCCCATCGCTTACGCCAAGTCTTCGCAGGAAGTCCTGCTCGTGGGGCGCGTACCCCCGGAAGCAATAACGTGGATCAAGAAGCCAGGAGAATGATGACTGAATCTGGTCCGGCGGATGAGCTGACCGAAGCTCTTAACTCGCTCACGTTGCCTCTTCGGTCCAACGAGGGCCTTGACGAGGAAGCGCTGGAGAAAGTATTCAGCGTACTCCGGAAGTGCGAACAGGAATGGGACGGGTCTTCCCTGATTCCCAGAGATGCGCTGGCCGAACTCGTGGACGTGTACGCGGCGCTCGATGGGTTGTCTGAGGCGTATCCTGAGCCCGTACGCTCGGCTATCGACCGTGCGGCTCGCGAACTCCAGGGACTGGCGCTGTCGGCGGTGAAGAAGCAGCGAGTCGAGGACGAGGGGGACCTGCCGGACGAAGTGCTCTCACTGGCCGACAGGTGGGACAGCATTCTCCGTGAAACTCGGGATCTCCAGGAGGTTCCGGCGGGGAAGCTGTCCGAATTCCTCGGCGCGCTGGACGGCCTGGCCGAAGCATTTCAGGACCAGGATGAAATCCCTCGCACCCTCGCACGCACATTGATCAGCTCTTACCCTTCGATCGTCGAAATCTCCACCGAATTTGATTCTGCGGCGGAGCAGGAAGTGATGAATTCCGCATTCGAGATCCAAGAGCACGTCTGGGAATTCGTGAACGCGGACGTGGATGATTCCTGACGGAAGATCCACGAGCACGTGTGGCCGGATGCGTCCGGAACATACCCCCGTAGCCGACAAAGAGTGAGGTGACGTCCATGGCGCGTCCGCCGGCATCCGACTGGCAGGACGTCTTCGGGTTCTCCGACGACCCGGCCCCGGGCGACGCGGAGATGCTCGGCAGACTCGCGCGCAGCTATCGCTCGGTGGCCGACGACGCGGGGGACGCCCTGCCCCTGCTCTCCCGGCTGGAGGACAACCAGGTCGGCGAGGGCAAGTCCATGGACAAGCTCCGGGACAAGCTCGGTGATCTGACCGGGCAGGTCCGCAAGCTGCACAGCTCCTACGACCAGGCGGCCGGCGCGCTCGACACGTACGCGCGCTCGCTGCTCGACCTGCAGCACAAGGCCGACAAGGCGCTGGAGGACGGCCGGGAGGCCAAGGAGCGGCTGGAGTCGGCCATCGAGGCGGTGAAGGCCGCCGGCGCGGACATCGGCCGGCTGGACGCCGCGCACCCTCCGCCCGACGACCACGAGGCCCGCGCGAGCACCCGCCGCGCGCTGGACGAGGCGCGCAGCGAGCAGTCCTCGGCGCAGCGGCGGTCCGACGACGCGCAGGGGGACCTGGACGCCGCCCGGGCGCTCGCGGAGGACGCGCGGCAGGTGCGCGAGGAGGACGCCTCCGTCGCGGCCCGTGCGCTGGACGACGCAAGGGAGGAGTCCGTCGAGGGCTACAGCCTCTGGGAGCAGATCCGGAAGGTGTTCAGCTTCGTCCTGGGCATCATCAGCGGTGTGCTGGGCGTGCTGGCCATGCTGGTGCCCGGTCTGCAGGGCATCGGACTCGCCCTGTCCATCGCCAGCTTCGTGACCGGCGCGACGGCGTTCGGGATCAACATGTCCATGAGCGCGGAGAAGGGCGAGTTCAACGTCCTCGGCATCGTGCTGAGCAGCATCGGGCTGTTCCTCGGCGGCGGCGCCGTTCTCAAGGGCGTCGGTTCGATCGCCAAGTCGGTCACGTCCGCGGTCAAGGTGGGCGGGGCGAGCGGCGGCATCAGCAAGATCAGCAGCGGGTTCAACCAGTTCCGGGGCGAGTTCAAGAAGATTCCCGAGGCCGTGGGGAAGGTCCCCAGGAACATCTGGATCTCCGGCAAGGACTTCAAGAAGCTCCCCACCGACATCGTCAACGCGGTGAAGGGGATCGGATCCAAGATCGACGATCTCGCGTTCCTCGCCAAGGCGGCGCGGAACCCGACCGGTGCGGTGAGCTCGGTGCTGCAGAACGTCCTGGCGAACGGCTTCCGGTTCCCCGCGTCGTCCCTGAGGCTGCCGACCCTGGACGGCCTGCGGGGCCTCACCCACGCCTGGACCCGCACGGACGTGGCCGGCTTCGCCCTGGGCGTGGTCGGCCTGGGCTACGGGCCGCTGGCCTACACCGGTCACACCACCCCGCCGGTGCACGACGACAGCTACCTGCCCGGCACCCCCTGACCGGGACGCGTGCACGGGCGCCCGCACCCGCGCACCGGCCCGCACACAGCGCGAGGGCCTCGCACCGGCCGAAGCCGGTGCGAGGCCCTCGCGCATGCCGTCCCCGTCGGGTCAGCTGCCGGGCAGGACCGTCTCCGGGACCTGAACCGTCCGCAGCGTCCCGTCGCCCAGGTGCAGGATCGCCCGCCCGGGGCGGGTCGCGCCCAGGCGGCTGCGGGGGATCTTGACGCCGATCAGTTCGCCGTCGCTCATGTTCTGCGGCTTGAGCAGGAGCCCCGTCCGGTTGCGGCGGGCCTCGGTGTGCCAGCCGGAGAAGCCGGAGGAGAGCCGGTCGGTCTGCCCCGCGAGGATCAGGCCCCGGCCCGTCTCGGCGCCGGACTTGGCGATCGGCGTGAGGACCGACTCCGCCTTCGACTTCAGCAGCAGGTCGGCGTCGTCCAGGATCACCACGGCGCCCTTCGGCGCAGCGGCCAGCGCCTGTTCGAGGGCCGTGGGGTCGATGTCGGAGTCGTCGAACACCGCGAGGACCCCGGGCCGTCCGGCGAGCCGGCGCAGCGGCGACCTGGCGGGCGCGCCGATGACGAGGGGCGTCCTGACCGAGAGCAGCGACATGGCCAGCGTCGCCAGGACTGTGCTGCGTCCCGAACGGGCGGGCCCGGCGACGATGAAGGTCGGCGTGACGGAGAAGTCGGGGCCGAACGCCGTGAGTTCGTCGCCGCCGACACCGGACAGGGCCCACCGCGGCGACGGCAGCGGCCGCGGCACGTACTGGATCGCCTGCTCCCAGGTGAGCCGGTCCGGCAGCGTGTCGACGCGGAACGGCCGTGTGGTGGCCGGGAGGCCCGCCGCCCGCTCGCGGCACTGCTCCGCGATCTGCTGGAGCGCCCCGGCCTGCGCCTGGCCCTCCGGGTTCTGCGTGAGGAGCGCGATCTGCACCTCCGCCTTGTCGGCGGCGCGGAAGGCGCGGCCCGGCGGGATCTCGTCGGGCACGTTGCGCTGGGTGATGCCGATCTGCCCGTACTCGGACTTCTCGTTCAGCTTGAGGACGAGCTTGTCCTCGGTGGAGCCGTTGACGCGGCTGGAGAACAGCGCGCGGTCGCCGGTCATCAGCAGGTGGATGCCGACGCTCGCGCCGTCCCTGAGCAGGGTGAGGACGGAGTTCAGCAGGTTCCCGGAGTCGTACTCGCCGAGCTGCTTGTCGAACACCTCCCAGCGGTCGATGAACAGCACGATGTGCGGCGGCCGTTCGGCCTCCGGCAGGGCGCGGCGCAGCTCCGCCAGGTCGGCGCTGCCGCGCGCGGCGAGCATCTCCTGGCGTCGGCCCAGCTCGTCGGTGAGCCGGGCGAGCAGCCGGGCCACCCGGTCGGGCTGGGTGCGCTGGGTGATGGCGCCGCAGTGCGGCAGGCCCTCGATGGGCAGCAGCGCGCCGTTGCCGCAGTCGATGCCGTACATGTGCAGCTTGTCGGCGGAGTGGGCGAGGGCCAGGCTGCCGGCGATGGTGCGCAGCGTCTGCGACCTGCCGTGGCGGGGCGAGCCGATGATGTGCAGGTGCCCGAGGGTCGCCGGGTCGATCAGCAGGGCCTGCCGGGCCTGCTGTGCGGGCAGGTCCACGACGCCGTACGCGACGGGCGCCAGGTCGTAGTCCGAGGGCGGCGGCGGGGGCAGCTCGCCGGTGACGAGGATCTCGGGCAGCGGCGGGAGCCAGGGGCTGTGCTGGGCGGGGATGCCCATCTGCTGGTCCGCCTCGCGGATCGCCGTGACGAGTCCGGTGAGGTCGGTCTCCACGTCGGCGGGCGCGGCCGCGGCGCGAGGCCGGGCCGGGAGCGGCTCGCCGAGGCGTTCCCAGCCGACCGCCACGGCCCAGGGCGCGGGCAGCGAGGTCGCCGCCGCCCGGGGCGGCGGCCGCCGACGCGTCCGGACTGGAACGGCACGAGGGAGTTCTGGCCGAGGCGGACGTAGGCGCGGCCGGGGTTGCTCTGCGAGATCCCGGCGGCCTCACCGGAGTTGAGGACGTCCTGGCTCTCGCCGGAGTCCGTCACGCGCAGCGCGATGCGCAGGTTGGTGTTGGCGCGGATCTCCGAGGAGACGACGCCGCTGGGACGCTGGGTGGCGAGGATCAGGTGGATGCCGAGGCTGCGGCCCCGCTGGGCGATGTTGACCAGGCCCTTCACGAAGTCCGGCAGGTCGCGCACCATCGAGGCGAACTCGTCGATGACGATGAGGAGCCGGGGCATCGGGTCGCGGCCCGCGCCCGGTTCGCGCTCCAGGAGGTCGACGTAGTCCTCGATGTCCTTGGCGCCGGCCGCGGCGAGGATGTGCTCGCGGCGGGTGAGTTCCGCGGTGAGGGACACGAGGGCGCGCTCGACGAGGTGGGCGTCGAGGTCCGTGACCATGCCGACGGTGTGCGGCAGGTCGACGCAGTCCTTGAACGCGGAGCCGCCCTTGTAGTCGACGAGGACGAACGTCATGGCGTCCGGACGGTTCGCCACGGCGAGCGAGGCGACCAGCGTCTGGAGGAGTTCGGACTTGCCGGAGCCGGTGGTGCCGGCGACGAGGCCGTGCGGGCCGTCGCGCTTCAGGTCCAGGTGGAACGGGCCGTCGAGGGAGACGCCGACGGCGGCCCGGGTCGAGCGGCCCCCGGCCAGCCAGCGCGCCCGGATGCCCTCGGCCCGCGGCGGGTCGAGGGAGAGCACGTCGAGCAGTCGCGCGGAGCCGGGGAGCACCGCGGCCTCCTGGTCGCCGCTGCCCGAGTCCCGCAGCGGGCCCATGGCGCGGGCCAGCGAGCGGCAGTAGTCCATGGAGACGGTGTCGGGCCGGATGCCCCCGACGGTGCGCCTTCCGGAACGGCCCACGCGTACGGTGCCGCCGGGCTCCTCGGCGACGACGGCGAGGCACTCCTCGGGCAGCAGCCGCTCCTCGGCGTCCAGGCAGAGGGCGCGGATGCCGACGGCCGGTCCGTCGCGCAGGATCTGCGCGACGCCGGGCAGCGAACGCAGCCTGCGGGCGCCATCGAGGATGACGAGCACGTCGGGGCCCATGGCCCGGTTGCGCCCTTCGCCCTCCGCGGCGCGCTCGGCGATCATCGCGGTGAGTTCGGCGACGCGCCGGGCCGAGGTCTCCGTGCCGTAGCCGATGCTGGCCGGGGTGTCGCCGGACTTCTTGCGCACGTGCGGCAGCCAGCGCAGCCAGGACCAGCCGTCGCGGCCCTGTTCGCCGGTGGTCAGCAGGTGGATCTGGAGGTCGCGGGGGCTGTGCAGGACGGCGGCCTGGGCGACCGCCCAGCGGGCCACGGCGCGCGCGGCCGGGCCCTGTCCCGCGATGCCCATGACGTGGTGCTCGCGCAGCGGGACGGTCACCGGGACGTCGTACGCGGTCCACGGGTCCTGGCGACGGTGCTCGTCCTTGGTCGGGTCCGTCAGCACCACCTCGGAGGGCAGGTCGGCGGTCCCGATGCGCAGTTCCAGGAAGTCGGCGTCCGAGGTGCGGCGCTCCCACAGGCGGCGCCGGGGGCCGACGGCGGTCAGGACGACCTCGGCCGGGTCGGGGAAGCCACGGCGCCGGGCGGTGCGTTCGGCCGTCAGGGCCTGCTCCGCGTCGCCCTCGATGCGCGCCTTCTTCTCCTCGTAGGCGGCGACCGTCTCGGAGTGCGACTGGCGTCCGCTGCGCCGGCTCACCAGGTAGTTGCCGAGGATCACGACGGGGGAGAGCAGTCCGAAGAACAGCATCTGCATACGGCCGAAGGCCAGCGCCCCGACGCCCGCCATCACCAGCGGTGCGGCCGCGGTGATCCACGGGAGCGGACGGGCGGCGGGCGACCCGGGCGGGGAGGGCAGGGTGAAGTGGGTGGCGGTCTTGGCCGGCCGCAGCCGCGGCGGCCGGTTGTAGTCCCAGCCGGTGCCGTCCTCCGACAGCTGCACGGCCGCGTCCGGCCGCTGCGGGAGGGCGAGTTCGAGCAGGCAGCCGCCGACGAGGAGCTGTGCGCCGGCCGGCCAGGCGGTGGCCCCGGCAAGCTCCTCGCGGTCCAGTTGCGGGGCTGTGCCGTCCGGCGCGGCCGACGCGTCGGGCGCCACCCGGCAGCGTCCGCCGGGGCCCACCGTCAGGACGGCGCACGGCCGGTCCGATACGGCGCGCAGCACCTGGGCGGTCCCGTCGTGGGCCAGCCCGATCCGGTACTCGCCGATGTCGAGCCGGTGCACCGCGCCCGCCCCGGTCCCGCCGACCGCACGGATCTCCACCAGCCCGTCCGGCTCGGACGACGCGGTGCCCGCCGGGCGGCCCAGGCCGACGACGGCCGCGTGGCGCAGCGGCGAGTCCCGCAGCAGCAGGTCAGCGGGGAGCAGCCGGTCGCCGGCGTACAGGCCAAGGCCCTCCGGCGGCCGGTGGACGCCCCCCGCCCCGGCCAGCGCCTCCGCGACGGCCCCCACGGGCGTCTCGGGGTCGGCGTCGAGGTGGACGTCGAAGGCGTCACCGTCCCCCTCGACCACGGTCAACATCAACGACACGAAACGTCCTCCAGCCGGCGTGAATGGGGAGCCGCGGGAGCCCTCGCGAGGGCTCCCGTGCCACTGACGGGACCTACGGCCCCTGGCCCCGGATGGTTCACCGATATGTGCGTGGTGCGTCCGTGGCTCGTCCGTGGCCCGTCGTGGCTCGTCCGCCACCGGTCCGCCGATCGTCCGTGCGCCATCCACCGTCCGCGCACCATCCGTCGTGACCCATCCCCGTGAACCATCCGCGGGCGGGCTCCGTAGTGGCCTTCGGGTACAGGGCACCGCGACTCTGCCGTGGTGCCGCCCCCGCTTCCGCCCGTCCCGGCTCCGCCGCCGGGGCGTCCCGACAAGGAGTCAGAAGATGATCTGGTACGTCCTGGCCGTGGTGCTGGGGCTGGCGCTGATCGGGGCGGTGGCCGCGCTGATCGTCACCGAGCGGCGGCCCCGCCCGCCGAAGCCCGCCGAAGCCTCGGCCTCCGTCACGGGGCGGGAGGCGCTGGACGTGGTCAACGCCGGCCTGCGCCGGCTGACGGGCGAATGCCTGCGCTCCGGCCGGTCGCTGCCCGACCTGTACGCCGTCGTCTACTCCGAAGAACGCCTCGGACTGCTGCTGGCCGGCGCGGAGGAGACCGCCCCCGCGCCCTGGAACGCCGAGGCGGACGGCGAGCGCTGGACGATCTCGCCCGACGACCTGCACCGCCCCGGCCCGGAGGGCGAACCGGCCCTGCCGTACGCGCTGACCGTGACGGTGGGCCTGAACGGCGCCGACCGGGTACTGATCGACCTCTCCCGGGCGGGCGGACCCGTCTCCGTGACGGGTCCGGACGAGGAGGTGCGCAGCCTGGCGCGGGCCGTCGTCGCCGAGGCGCTGGCCGGCCCGGTGGGCGCGCTCGCCGAGGTCACCCTGGTGGGGTCCCTGGCCCGCGACGGCTTCATGCCCGGCGACGCGCCGCGGACCTCGCGGCTGCACACCGCGGCCAGCCTGGAGGAGGCGTTCGCCAGGGCGGCATCGGCGGCCCCGGGAGCGCCGGAGCCCGGAGCGTCCGACGTCACCCAGGTCTTCCGGCTGATCGAGGGCAGCAGCCGGATCGCCGTCCAGGGCGAGGCACCGCACCTGTTCGTCGTGGACGCCTCACAGCTCCCGCGGCGGGCCGGGGCGTTGGACGGCCTGCGGCGCGGGGACGCGCTGCTGGTGCTCGGCGACGCGCCCGCCGGGTGGCCGTGGCAGGCCCGTGCGGACGGCTCGCTCGACACCGGACCGCTCGGCCTGGAGATCACCCGGCACGCGGGGCGTTTCTGAGTCTTATCCGGCGGCCCGGTCACGGCCGCCCGCCTGCAGCCCGCGGCTGTGCAGCGCCTCCCGCAGGGCCCGGGCGGCGTAGTACGTCCGCGACTTGACCGTGCCCGGCGGCACACCGAGCACCCGGGCCGTCTGGTTGACGCTGCGCCCCAGGTAGTGCACGTGCAGCAGGACCTCGCGCTGCGGGGGCCGCAGGTCCCGCAGCGCCTCGATGAGCACCTGGGAGGTGAGGATGTGGTCCACGCCGTCGGAGACCGGGAGGTGGGCGAGTTCGGGGTCGCCGGCCTCGGGCGGTCTGGCCTGGCGGGCCCGGTGACCGTCGATGACGAGGTTGCGCAGCACGGTGAACAGCCACGGCCGCACCGAATCCGCGGTCGGGTCCAGGTCCCCGGCGTGGCGCCAGGCGCGTATGGCTACTTCCTGGAGGACGTCCTCGGCGCGGTGCCAGTCGCCCCCCAGCCGCCGCGCGGCGAACTGCAGCAGCGCGCTGCCGTGGAACTGGTAGAGGGCTCTGAGGAATTCGTCCGGGTGGAGATCGGCGGCGTGAGGACGGAACTCCGTGGCGTCGGGACGGAGTTCCGCGACCTCGGGACGGGACTCCGTGGCATGGGGGCGGAGTTCTGTGACGTCGGACGGGAGTCCCGTGTCGTCAGGACGGGACTCCGTAACGTCAGAACGGGACTCCGTGGTGTGGGGGTGGAGTTCCGTGGCGTCGGGGCGGGCTGTGCAGTCTTCGGTCGAAGCACTGGCCGACAAGGGCCTTTTCCTCTCCGGTTCGTCTGTGGGGGGAAGACGGATACCGCCGGCCGCGGGCAGGCCGACGGGCGCCGCCGCGAGCAGTCATGCGCTCCGTGCGGCGTGTCCGCCGGCCCGCGGCGGCGGTGAACCCGCCCCGGTACCGCCGTCAGTCCGGTTCGTGGGAGGAAAGCGACTTCACCTCACCGGGCGTCAGTTCCCGGTCGTAGAGGTGCACATCGGAGACAGCGCCCTTCCAGTGGTCGGCCGCCTTCCCGCCGAACTTGCCGCGTCCGACCACCACATCACCGGTGGGCTTCACGGTGCCGGCGGCCTCCCTTTCTCCCGCCGGCCGGCCGTCCACGTAGATCCGCATCCGGTGGTCCTTCTGGCGGTACGTACCGGTGAGGTGGTACCAGTGGCCGGCCTGCGGCTGCTCGGCCTTCTCCGCGACGGTACGGGCGCCGGTGAAACTGAAGGCGAAGTTCTGGTCCGGTCCGGAGTACTGGAGGTAGAACGTGCTGGCCTGGTCGCCGTCCTGGGACAGCACGGTGTGGAAGCCGTTCATGTCCTCGGGGGTGAGCCGCACCCGTGCGGCGACCGAGTAGTCCTTGCCGGCGGTGTCGAGCCGGGTACCGGTGTCCGCGTATGCGCTGGTGCCGTCCAGCCGCAGGGCGCCGCCCTCGGGGCTGTCGGTCCACTGCCCGCCGTCAGTGACGACGGCGTCGTGCTCACCCGCCTTCGCGGTACCCGACCGGTGCAGGGGCCACCACCCGATGCCACGCAGCGACTCGGCCCCGGAACTCGGCCCCGGCCCGGCCGGCTTCCCCCGGCCGGCTTCCCCCGGCCTGCTCCTTCCCGGCCTCCCCGGCCCCCTGCCCGCGCACCAGTTGGACGGCAACAAAGGCCAGCGCGACGGCCAGTACGGCAATCGTGGTGATGAGCGACCATCTGCGCGTCATGAATCTCCCCGGGACGTACGGCATACAGCTATAGGTGTCACTGGAGACCACGTGTCCGTTCCGGAAGTGGTTCAACGTGCACCCAAAGTCTGACAGGCGGGTGCGACCGCACAGGTGGGGCCCCTTAATGTGCTGACCTGCACCGGAACATGCGGCGAAACGGCGGAATGAGTGGTTCCGCAGGGTTCGTTGGGGTGGTTCGGCAGCGCGGAATCGTCGTCCGACGACCGTTCCGGTTGCGTTCGGGACCCTGCCTCCTACAACCGGCTGAGGTGCTGCCGCACACCGCCGGCCAGTTCGGCGTAGAACGGCACTCGCGGAGCGGCTTGCAGGATTTCCGTGCAGGCGGTCAGCTCCCCGATGCGGCCGGCCGGGCTGTCCAGTACACGGGCGAACTCCTTGCGGACCCGCTCGGCGACGTCCGGCACGGGCAGGGAGTGCAGGTAGAGGTGTGCGACGTCGTAGCCGAGGGGCGCCGCTTCCCAGCTTTCCCAGTCCAGAAGGGTCAGTTGCGGGCCGGTGAGGTTGGCCCAGTGGAGGTCGCCGTGGGCCGTGGCCCAGGTGATCCCGCCGGGGGTGACACCGGTGAACTCCGGGACCCGGCGCCGGATGTACTGCTCGCGCACCGCCTGACGGTCCGTGCGGACGCGCGCGAGGTGCGCCAGTGCCTGGTGGAGGCTCTGCCACCAGCTGTCCGGGAGGTCTGCGAGATGGTGGCGTGGGTGCAGTACCGGGCTCTTGGCCACCGGCGGACTCGTCACGAACTCGTAGTGCAGACCAGTCGCCCACACCGAGCAGCCTGGATCACGGCCAGGACCGGCCTGCTGAACGTCCACTCCTGGCCGCCGGCGCTGAACACGACGTGGCCGTCCTCGCCCACGCCGTACCAGGCTCCGGCAGCGGTGAGCCGGACGCTCAGGCTCCCGTCCGCGGGGATGCCGTCCACAAACGGCAGTGACGGCATCGGCCGGCCTGGATCCGTGCTCCCCCGTGCATTGATGAACTCCTCGATCACCCCCTCGTGCAGAGCGTCGGTGAACTCCTTGCGCAGGGCTTGGAGATACGTGGTCCGTTCGTCCGGCGGGGCGAAGTACGGCAGATTCGCGCGGACGGTGCTGGAGACCCGCAGCCGGTCCGAGAGCCACGACAGGAGATCAGCTCCGGTGGTGGGCTTGAGGCCGCAGGTCAGGTGGAGGGACCGGCCCTCAACGGCGGCGACGGCGTGCCCGATGAGGCCGAAGAGCATGTGCATCTGTTTTCGCTTCGCGCCAACCGGCCAAACCGTGTCGGTGCTGTCCTTGAGGTACTCGGCGAGCAGGCCGGGCCAGGGCATACGGACGGGCGCCGGAAGGGATGTGCCGGCCCTTGCGGCAAGTTCGGCGGCCCGAATGTTGGCGCTGGCTGAGTTGTTGCCGGAGGCCGCCGGATGGTCGACTCCGACGACACTGCGCGTCATTGTTCCTTCTTCGCCAGCTTCTTCCTGGCGAAGGGGTAGGCGAGAAGGTATCCCGCTGCCACACAGCCGCCGGCGCCGATGGCCCACCACAGGGTGGTCTCGGTGGTGGGCTGCGCGAAGAATCGGGCGAGGGAGGCAACGACGAGACCGGCTAAGACAGCGGCGAGCACGCAGGAGATCAGGTAGGCGCGTCGGCTCTTGACCTCGCTGGGGAGAAACTGGGAAAGGAACTGGGCTAAGACCATCACGTGAACGACTCCTCATTCTGATGCCGTGTCGGTGAGAGGGCCACTGAGGAGGAAGGCTGCGGCCCCGGGCCTGCGAGGCTATCGGCAGCCGATGGGCACAAGGGGAGCCTGGGGCCGGGACTGGCCTGCTGTTGTGACCGGCGGCGGCCAAGTCCGGAGCGCGGGTTCGGTGCCTGCCGCCGTCGCCCGGCCCCTACGGAAGCCCTGGCCAGTGGTCCGGTGCCGAGCCGCTCTGAGAAGCTTGGCCGGACCGGATGCCGAAGAATCCGCGCATGACTGAGGGGCGCAATTTCAGGGACGGGCTCGCGTCGCGCATCGCGGATTTTGACCGGGAGACAGCCGGGTGGGCCGCCGGCCGGGCCGAGAAGGAGCGGCAGCATGTGCTGGCGGAGTTTCCGCTGGAGAGCTGGGAAACGCTGTCGCTGGACCGGTACGCACTGGGGCCCGCGGGCCGTTAGGGCGGATACTCCTTCTGCTGGCTGATGGAGTACGGCACCGACCATTTCGGCAGCATCCGCGGCGGCAGCGCGGCCAAGCACATCGTGTACCAGCACAGGACGGGCGAGTGGCGGATCGTGCCCAGCGCGCTGCGCGGACTGGGCGAGCACGAGGCATGGGCGCAGGTCCGCACCGAGTTCGTGGCTGCCTTCGCCGCGGCGGCCAAGGGGGCGTACGAGCGCCTGGATGAGCTGGAGTCGCTGTCGTACGGCCAGGCACTGACCACGAGGTGCTTACAGCGCCCTCGTCATGAACGTACTGTTCCGGTCGGGCCGGTAGTCCGCGAACGGTGCGCACTCCCGGAACCCGAACTTCTCGTACAGCCGCCGCGCAGGCAGGAAGAACTCGCCCGCGCCGGTCTCCAGGCTCAGCCGGGTGAAGTGCATCCGCCGCGCCTCGGCGATGATGTGCTCCAGCAGCAGGGAGGCGACCCCGCTCCTCTGTCGCGCCGGCCGGGTCCGCATCGACTTCAGCTCGGCGTGCCCCGCGTCCAGCCTTTTGAGCGCGCCGCAGCCCACCGGACTGTCGCCGTCCGAGACCGACCAGAACGTGATGCCGGGCGCACGGAGGCTGTCGAGATCGAGGGCGTGCTTGCTCTCCAACGGCGTGAGGGACCGCATCTGCTCGACGTGCTCCTGGAGGAACCGGGCGATCTCAGGGCCGGAGAGGTCATCTACGACTATCTTCAACGTCTTCACCTTTCTTCGGAGCTGCCGTTGCTGCGGGTGCCATCCCTCAGCGCCTGATGTCCGGCCACGTCGTCACGGCCGCCGTCAGACGCCACACAGGACGCGGGGGCACCCCCGGCCTCGGAGAGCTTTCCGCGTGAACGCCCTGGCCACTCTCAGGCACGGCACCGGCTCACAGGTGTTGCAGCTTGTCCGGGTTGCGGATGATGTGGATCTCGGTGATGCGTGCGTCCACGACCTCCGCGCAGGCGACGGTGTCGGGGCGGCCCGCGACGGTGAGCAGCAGGCCCGGCCGGCCGTTGACGTTCACCGCATGGACCCGGGGGTCGTCCACCGGCTGGGTGACCACGGCGGCGAGGAAGCGGGCGACCTTGTCCGCGCCGCGCTGGGGGCGGACGGCGGCCTTCACCTTGCCGCCGCCGTCGCTCCACGCCGTCACGTCGGGGGCGAGCAATTCCATCATCCGGTTGAGGTCGCCGCCGAGACAGGCGGCCAGGAACTCATCGGTGACCTGTCGCTGCACCTCGGCCGGTGTGTCGTAGCGCGGCCG
This sequence comes from Streptomyces sp. Edi2, assembly GCF_040253635.1. Taxonomy (NCBI): domain Bacteria; kingdom Bacillati; phylum Actinomycetota; class Actinomycetes; order Kitasatosporales; family Streptomycetaceae; genus Streptomyces; species Streptomyces sp. Edi2. Next base: position 4,322,298 of record NZ_JBEJGX010000003.1, read on the forward strand.
GCGGGCCCGGACGTGTGATCTGGCCCGGTGGCCGACCTGCCGTACGGAGGCCTCGCTGCGCTCCAGCATGGCGGCGATCTCCTTGAAGGAGTAGCCGAAGGCCTCCTTGAGCACGAAGACCGCTCGTTCCAGCGGCGAGAGGTGGTCGAGCACGACGAGCAGGGCGAGGGAGACCGACTCGGCCAGCTCCACCTCCTCGCCGGCGTCGGGCTGGGTGACCAGGGGTTCGGGCAGCCAGGGCCCGACGTACTGCTCGCGGGTTGCGGCGGCCGAGGTGAGCCGGTTGATCGCGAGGTTGGTGACCGTACGGGCCAGATAACCGGCCGGGTTATGCACAGGGGTGGACACCTGGCTGCACCGGAGCCAGGTGTCCTGCACCAGGTCCTCGGCGTCGGCGACACTGCCGAGCATGCGGTAGGCGATACCGAACAGCATGCGCCGGTGTTGTTCGAAGGCGGTCGCGTCGATCACTCTCGTGACGCTACCGCGCAGGCGTCCGAGAAGCCCTGGCTCGTCAGGCCGAAGGCCCGGTTCATCCGCGAGCGGTAGTTCTCCAGGGCGACCATGGCGGTGAGTTCGACGAAGGCGGCCTCACCGAGCCGTCCGGTCAGGGCGGCGGCGAGCTCGTCGGTGACCCGGGGTTCGGTCTCGGTCATGGCTTCGGCGTAGTCGAGGACGAGCAGTTCCAGCTCAGTGAAGGCGTCCTGGTTGTCGCGCCACTGCGGGACCTTGGTGACCTTGGTGACCATGTCCGCCGGGAGCCCGAGGGAGTCGGCCGCCCAGTGGCCGAAGTCCATGCACCACGAGCAGTTGATCCTGGCCGCCGCGGCCATGACCGCGAGGTGCTTGAGGCCGGGATCGAGGCTGTTCCACTTGGCGGCACCGCGCTCCTGCCGGACGTAGGTGAGCAGCACCCGCGCGTTGTGGCCGACGGCCAGGCCGGGGTCGAGCACCTTGCCGTAGGTGCGCCGGGAGTACCAGGCGCCCAGGCGGTTGAGCAGGGTGTGGGGCGGTGTGAGCGAGATGCGGGCCATGTCAGGTTCTCCATCGTGTCGTACCCGTGACTCGACGAGCGTCTGTCGAGCGGGGGTGAGCAGGGGTTCCCAGGACTTCCGGAGATGTGACAGGGCGGGCGGGGGGAGTGTGACATCGGCGCCGGGTGGGGGCGGCCGGTCGTCGGTCCGGGTGCGGTCGGTCGTCGGCCCGGTGCGGCTGGTCGGCGGCCCGGTGCGCGGTAGGCCGATCCCCCCCGCCCACAGATCCACATCCCTACGGCGCAACCCACCCGCCCCGGTGGAGCCCCTACGGCAGGATGGAGCGCACCGACTCCGGCGACCGGCCCACGACGGCGGTTGCTCGGTCGCCTTCGGCTCCTTCGGTTCCTCCGGCTCCTCCGGCTCCTTCGTCGGCCGTGATGATCGGACGCTGGATCAGGGTGGGGTGGGCGGCCAGCGCCTCGATCCAGCGGGGGCGGTCCGCGGCTTCACGCGGCCACGCCGCGAGGCCCAGTTCGGCTGCGGCCGGCTCGCCGAGGCGCGTGATGTCCCACGGCTCCAGTGCCAGGCGCTGCAGCACCACGCCGAGCTCCTGCACGGTCGGCGGGTCTTCCAGGTAGTACCGCACCGTGTACTGCGCCTCTTCCGCGTCGAGCAGCGTCAGCGCGGACTGGCACTTGGAGCAGGCGGGATTGATCCAGATTTCCATCGTGTCGGTCTTTCGGTTCCTTGTCGGGCGGAGCAACGCCCCGCAGGGTCGTGTCAGGTCGTGTCAGGTCAGGTCAGGTCAGGCGAGGTCAGATCAGGGCAGGTCAGGTGAGGCCGGCCAGGGCCAGGAACTCGGCACGTGAGCGGGCGTCGCTGCGCAGTGTCCCCAGGAGGGTGGAGGTGAGGGTGCTGGAGCCGGTGGCCTGGACACCGCGCAGGGTCATACAGGTGTGTTCCGCTTCGATGACGACCCCTACGCCCTTGGGCTCCAGCTGGGTCTGCAGCCAGTCGGCGATCTGCTTGGTGAGGCGTTCCTGGACCTGCGGGCGGCAGGCGAAGTGCTCGACGACACGGGCCAGTTTCGACAGACCGAGGATCCGCCCGCCCGGCAGGTAGCCGACGTGGGCGGTGCCGACGAACGGCAGCAGATGGTGCTCGCACACCGAGCGCACAGGAATGCTGCGGGCCAGGACGAGTTCGTCATAGCCCTCGTCGTTCGGGAAGGTGGTCAGGTCGAACGGCCGGGGGCTGAACAGCTCGGCGTAGGCGCGGGCCATGCGCCCCGGCGTCCCGCGCAGGCTCTCGGTCTCGGTGCTGATGCCGAGCGCGTGCAGGAACTGCCCGGCAGCGCGTTCGGCGGCGGCAAGGTCGGTGCCGCCGCTTTTGTGGACGACACGCAGCGCGGCCGGGGCGGGTATCGCTGCGTCCGGGTCGTCGGGGGCCCGGTGCAAGGCGGTGCGGGGATGCTGGGTCATGTCAGCTGCCACCGATGCCGAGGGCGGTGAGCAGTACCAGGACGACGGTGACGACGGCGAACAGCCCGTGCCCGGCCACCACCGGCACGGGGAAGTACCGCTCGGCGGGCCCGGACTGCTCCTCCGCGGCGGCCGGGGCGGCGGCCCGCGCCCGGTACACGGGGATCCACCGGGCCAGCATCGTGAAGCCGAGCAGGGCGACGGGCACCAGCAGGCCGAAGGCGGTCCAGGCCAGTACGTCCTTGTCGGTGATCACATAGCCGATCCAGACGACCAGACCGACCGCGGCGAGCGCGAAATGCCCGAAGACGACGGGGACGGGCAGCCGGCTGTTACCGGCCTTGGCGCCTGCGCGGGAGAGCCAGGTACCGAGCATGTAAAAGCCGCCGAGAGCGGTGATCACCCAGGTGATCAGTGCGGCGATGGCCATGAGGACTCCTCGTGGGTGGTTCATGGGTGAGGTGAGTGGCAACTGCGGCCACGGCTGGGACCGGGACCGGGACAAGGACTGGGACGGGGGCCACGACTGCGACTGGGACGGCGACTGGGCCTGGGCCTGGGACGGCGACTGCGCACGGCCACGCCGGGGAAAGTGGTCGGCCGGTGAGCCGATCAGCCGGTCCGCCGCTGAGCTGGCCCGCCGGCCCGCCCGTCAGCCGGCCCGCCCGTCAGCCGTACCGCCGTCCCGCCGTCCCGGGCCGCGGCGAGTGAGGACAAAGCCCTCGGCCTGAGTGGTCTCGTCGGCGACGCGCACTCCGTAGCGGTAGGCGAGCTTGCCGCCCAGGTAGCCCGAGACGCCCAGCACCACGAGGCTCACGGCGTTCAAGGCGAGCATGCCGCCCCCGACGCCGCCCTGCTGCGGCCCATGGTTCGCGTACCGCCACAGGAAGTTCCCTGCGTAGGCGGTGGTCACCAGCAGGTTCAGCGCCATGTGCAGCAGACCGACGCGGAACGCCCGGGTCCCGGGCGGGATCGCGAACAGGTCCAGGAAGCCGACCAGCGCCGCGGCCAGTGCGCCGACCACCCCGAGGGCGATGAGCCACTGCGCTCCGCGGGCCAGGAAATCCGGGTGGCGTACGAGGTGAGAGGCGACGTCGAAGACCAGGCTGCCCACCCATGCCCCGATCGGGACGGTCACCAGGAGCGGATGGAACGGGTGCCCGTACGGGCCGGCCGGCGCGGCGCTCACCGGTCGTTTGGCCCCCTCGTGTGACGGCTCCACCATGCCGACCACCCCTCTCTAGTTTCGCCAACAAGTATTGGTCTTATTCGGAGAGGGCGTCAAGAGACCCAGCCAGTCGCCGGTGCCGGACGAAGATTCGGTGGTTGCACCTATCGGTGTGCGCGTTACTGTGAAGAGGTGAGCTCCGATGCAACGCCGCAGCCTCCTACCGGTGACGCCGCGATCGACTCCGTCAGCGTCCTCGGCGAGGACTCCCGGCGGCAGATGTTCGCGTTCATCCGGCGTCAGCGCCGCCCCGTGACCCGGGACGAGGCGGCCGCCAGCGCGGGCATCTCGCGCAAGCTCGCCGCCTTCCACCTCGACAAGCTGGTGGATGCCGGCCTGCTGCGCGCCCGGTACGAATCACCCGGCGGAATCCGGAAGGTCGGCCGCCAGCCCAAGGTCTACGAACCCACCGACAGCGAGATCCGCGTCAGCATCCCCGACCGCCGCCACGAGCTGCTGGCCGACCTTCTGCTGGAGGCCGTCGTGACCGAGGGCGAGGGGGAGATGGCCACCGACGCCGCGGTGCGTACGGCCGGCCGGCGCGGCCGGGAACTGGGCGAGACCGAGCGGGAGCACACCCGTCCTGGCCGGCTCGGCGCGGAACGCGGCCTCAGTGTGTGCGAGCGGATGCTCGACCGGCACGGCTTCGAGCCGGTCCGCGAAACCCCCACCCAACTCCGGCTGCGCAACTGCCCCTTCCACCCCCTGGCAGCCAAGGCCCCGGACCTGGTGTGCGGCATGAACCACGCCTTCGTCGCCGGTTACCTGCAGGGCCTGGAGGTCAGCGGCGTAGAGGCCGTACTGGCACCCCGCCCCGGGGAATGCTGCGTCCAGCTCGGCCCCGCCAAGGGGTGAAGGCGGCCACGCCAGGGGACCCGTCAGTCACTCGCCCGCAGGAGGCATGGTTGTCTGCCCAGGAGACGTCCCAGGTGCTGGTGGCTCTCGACGCGTGTCTCGCCGCAGCACCCGAGGAACAGGGCGGCGCACTGTGGCGGCTGGCGCAGAGAAACCGGCAGCTCGACGCCAACCTGGTGCGGCTGCCTGCGGGCGCGTCCGTGGCCGGTCATGTCGAATCCGCACTGGATGTGTTGCTGCTCGTGGTCGAGGGCGACGGACAGCTCGACAACGGCGCAGGCGAAAGGGCCCAGCCGCTGGAACCCGGCGTCGTGGCATGGCTGCCGAAGTCTGCGCACCGTGCGCTGGTCGCGGGTCCGCGCGGGCTGGCCTACCTGACCGTCCACCGGCGGCGTCCCGGTCTGAGCATCGGCGGCCGCACCGCCGCGGAAGGCGGGGACAGCGGAGACGGCGGAGGCAGAGGGGACAGCGGGGACCGCAGGGACAGCGGGGACCGCAGGCAGAGCGGAGAAGACGGAGAACGCGGGGAGGCGCCCTGCGCTCCGGAAGCGGTGTGCCAGGCCTGCGGGCACCCGAGGACGGAAGCGGGAGCGCGTTTCTGCAGTTGGTGCGGTGAAGCGGTGCCGAGCACCCCTGATCCCTGAGCGTCACGAAAAACGCCGGGCCCCTGTCCCCCGCCCCGACCCCGGCTCCTGTCCCCCATCCCCGGACCCGGCTCCTGCCCCCCCCGTCCCCGGCCCCCGACTCCTGTCCCCGGTGCCGCTCACCCGCCTCCACAACGCAGGTCCGTACCACAAGGGTTGTTAGTGAGGCGTTAACGGTGCGCTAGCGATCTCCGCGAGAGTCATGGGCGTCCAAGGGTGTGGGTTGAGGGGGCCGCTGAGGCGTTCAGCTCTATGCCCCGCCCAGCGAACGGGGGAACGCCATGCAGAAGACGACGCCGGACAACGACGACCGCGCCGGGAACGCCCCGAAGCCAGAACAGGGGCTGGGGCTGGGACAGGGGCTGAGGCTGAGGCAGCCGCAGGGGCAGCAGCACGGGCTGCCGCGCGGCACGGCGCAAGCGGCGGCGACCTGCTCCTTCTCGGAGTTACCCCTCGCGTAGTTCACTGCGGAGTGCCGGGCCGCCTCTTGAGGCCCCTCCCACGGCTTCGGGCAATAAGTCGCCGGCGCCGTAATAAGAAGCCCGCGCCACTCCGTCGAGAATCCTCCTTCTCTATTTCTCGGGTCGAAGCGGAACCTCGGTAACCGCCTCCCCGTCTTTCCGGGCGCCCCATTTCTCCGGGCGTCCCCGTATCAGAACTTCGAACGAATGCGATGGGTACCGTTATGCGTGACATCAGCCGCCGGGGCATATGTGGACTCGGGGTCGGAGCGGCGGCCGCACTCTCCGTTGCCGGCTGCTCACCTTCCGGGTCGTCGGGTTCCGACAAGGTCGGATCCAAGCCCGGACAGACGGCGAAGGGCAAGCCGATAGGCGACGGCTCCACGGAGTACACCGGAAAGCAGCCGAACCAGCCGCCCGCACCGGAGAAGCTGGCACCGGGGCAGAAGCCACCGCAGTTCGTGGTCTTCTCCTGGGACGGGGCGGGCGAGGTGGGCAACGGCCTCTTCCCGCGGTTCCGGAAGCTCGCCAAGGACCACAACGCCTCGATGACCTTCTTCCTCTCCGGGCTGTATCTGCTGCCCGAATCGAAGAAGCGCCTCTACCGTCCGCCGAACAACCCCGTCGGCGCCTCCGACATCGGTTACCTCACCGATGAGCACATCAAGGCAACGCTGAAGAACGTGCGCGCGGCGTGGCTGGAGGGCCACGAAATAGGCACCCACTTCAACGGCCACTTCTGCGGAGGCAGGGGCACGGTCGCCCACTGGACCCCCGCCCAGTGGGACTCCGAGATAGAGCAGGCCGTGGACTTCGTCACCAAGTGGCGGACGAACACCGGCTTCACCGATGTCGAGGCGCTGCCGTTCGACTACAGCAAGGAACTCGTCGGCGGCCGTACGCCCTGCCTGCTCGGCCAGGCCAACCTGCTGCCCACGGCGCGCAAGCGCGGCTGGCGCTACGACGCCAGCTCCCCCGGCGGCCTCCAGGTCTGGCCCACCAAAAAGCAGGGCATCTGGGACTTCCCGCTCCAGTCGGTACCGTTCCCCGGGCACTCCGAGACCCTTTCGATGGACTTCAACCTGATGTACAACCAGTCCAAGAACTCCACCAAGGGTCCGCCGGCCAACTACCCGCGCTGGCGCAAGGAAGCCACCGACGCCTACATAGCCGGCTTCCAGCGGGCGTACGACACGAACCGGGCCCCGCTGTTCGTCGGCAACCACTTCGAGCGGTGGAACGGCGGCATCTACATGGACGCCGTCGAGGAAGCGATCAAGCACATCGCCGGCGGCAAGCACAAGGACGTCCGCCTGGTCTCCTTCCGCCAACTCTGCGACTGGCTCGACGCCCAGGACCCCAAGGTCCTCGCGGGCCTGCGCGGGCTCGGCGTCGGCCAGAAGTTCACCGGAGGCGGACGCGGCTGAGGGCATGGCGAGGGGTAGCGCCCCCACCTCACCCTGGGTGGGGAATCCGCCGGCCCCCTACGCCTCCCCCATGCCATACACGGATCATTCCGCAAAAACCCCTAGGGAATCGAAGCCCCTCGCTCATCCCCATTCATGACCGGCGGCACGCGCCCACCTGCCTACGCTGAAGCCAACTCCAGCCGCTCCAGCAGTAGATGAGGCCATCACCCATGTCGCATCGCAGAGCCATCGCCGTCTCCGTGCTTGTTTCCGCCGCTCTGCTTCTCCCCGCCGGCACTCCCGCTGTGGCGGCGGCGCGGGCATCCGGCGCCGGCGCCGATCGCACCACCCTCCAGCAGGCCCTCGACGCCACCGTCGCCGCCGGTGTACCCGGAGCCGTGGCCGAGGTGCGGGACGAGCGCGGGGTGTGGCGTGGCAGCAGTGGGACTGCCGATCTGAGCAGTGGGCGTACTTCCCACGCCGGGGACCGATTCCGGGCCGGGAGTGTGACCAAGAGTTTCGTGGCCACCGTCGTACTGCAGCTTGTCGCCGAGGGCAAGGTAGATATCGATGACGACATCGAGAGTCAGTTACCCGGTGTGGTCCCGCATGGCGAACACATCACCGTGCGGCAGCTGCTCCAGCACACCAGCGGCCTGGCCAACTACACGGACGTGCTGCTGAAGAAGCCCGACCCGGTGCGGGATGCGCAGAAGGCCACGTACACCCCGCGCCAGCTCATCGCGCTCGTCGCCGGCCTGCCGAACCGGCCCGCCCCCGGCACGACCTGGGAGTATTCCAACACCAACTACGTCGTCCTCGGGCTGCTCGTCGAGCATGTCACCGGGCGGTCGCTCGGACACGAGATCAACCACCGCCTCGTGCAGCCCCTGCGTCTGAAGGGCACGTCCTTCCCGACCACCCCAGCCATCGCGGGTCCGCAACTGCACGGCTACGAATGGCTCGACGGCAGGGGGCCGGGCACCCCGCCCACCGACCTCACCGAATTCAGCCCCGCCGCTTACTGGGCCGCCGGGACGCTCATCTCCACCACGCACGACCTGAACACCTTCTACAAGGCGCTCTTCGACGGCCGGCTGCTGCCGTCCCACCTGCTGAAGGAGATGCGCGACATGCACCCCATGAACCCGGAGCGACCCCACCGCTTCTACGGCCTGGGGCTGGAGAGCAACGGCAACACGTGCCCGTCCGACGGGCCGGTCGTCGGGCATACGGGAGAGGTCGTCGGATACCAGACCTTCAGCCTCACCTCGGCGGATGGCAAGCGGCAGGTCACCCTGTCGGTCAACACCGGTCTGACCCTGCCCGACGAGGCGGCAGCGGCCGCGACGAAGGTACTCTCCACCGCTCTGTGCCACGCCGAGTGACCCCTCAACGCCACGGCGACGGGCCGGGCCCGGGAAGCCGGCCGCAGGCCGACGCGGCGCTCGGCGGCCCGCCGGCGGGGTGGCTCAGCTGCGGGGCGGCTCAGCTGCGGGGCGGGGGACGGCTCGAACGACACAGTCCCCATGAGACCTGGCCGGTTTCTGCTGATCGTGATTCCCCGGCCAGGGCCCCGTCGTAGCGTTCCCGCATGATCACACTGCCCCGTACCGCGACAGCCGCCCTGCTCGTCCTCTCCCTTTCCCTGTCCCTGCCGGTCGCCTCATCCGGTACGGCGTTCGCCGCGCCGCCGTCCCCGCCCGCGCCGATATCCGCAGCGGACGCACCGGCCGTCCACCTCGAACTCCCCCGCCCCACCGGGCCTCATGCGGTGGGGCGCAGCATCGTGCACCTCGCCGACAAGAGCCGTCGTGATCCCTGGGTTCCCCGGTCGGGGGCGCGGGAGCTGATGCTCTCCCTGTATTACCCGGCGCACCGCGGGACCGGACGGCCCTCCGCCTACATGACCACGGACGAGGCCCGGTTACTGCTGGCGAGTCAGCACTTGGAGGACAAGGTGCCGGCCCAGGTGGTCAGCGCCACCCGCACCTCTGCGCGTACCGGTGCGCGGCCCGCGGCCGGCAGGTATCCGCTGGTGGTGCTCTCCCCCGGCTTTGGCCTGCCGCGCACCACGCTCACCCTTCTCGCCGAGGATCTGACCAGCCGCGGGTACGTCGTCGCGACGGTCGACCACGCCTACGAAGCCGCCGGCACCTCCTTTCCCGGCGGCCGTACGCTCACCTGCGTCGCCTGCGAAACCGTCAAGCCCGGCAGGGAGGGCATCGTCACCACGAACCGGGCCCGGGACCTGTCGTTCGTGCTCGACCAACTGACCGGCCGCCACCCGGCCTGGCAATACGGGCACATGATCGACCCGAAGCGCATCGGCATGGCCGGGCACTCCATCGGCGGGGACAGCACGGCGCACACCATGGCCTCCGACGGCCGGATACGAGCGGGCGTGAACATGGACGGGGTGTTCAACGTGCCCGTCCCGGCATCCGGGCTCCAGGGCAGGCCCTTCCTGCTGCTGGGCCATGCCGGTCACCAGCCCGGCCAGGAGCAGACATGGGACGAGGGATGGCCCCGTCTGAACGGATGGAAGCGCTGGCTGACCGTCTCCGGCACCAACCACCTCAGCTTCCTCGACCTGCCCGTCCTGGCCGCCCAACTCGGCGTGCACGACCCTTCCGCCCCGCTACCGGGACAACACGCCGCACAGCTCACGCGCAGCTACGTCGGCGCCTTCTTCGACCACCACCTGCGCGGCGACCAGGAACCACTGCTCGACGGCCCCTCGGCAGCCAACCCGGAGGTCCGGTTCGAACTGTCTTCGTCCGGCGGCTGAATCAGCGCGCCTTCTCTTCGGGTGGCAGCAGGGATTCGTGGATGGTGGAGAGAATGACGAGGGCGCAGCCGGCGAGCACGCCGGTGATCGCGGTTGCCCAGCGCCAGAAGCCGGGGATGTCGCACGTCAGCAGCGCTCCGCAGGCGACGGTCAGCGCGGCGAGAGCCGGCGCCGAGGGGCGCATGAAGAGTGGCCAGGCTGAGCGTGGGTCCCAGAGCCGGAGCGTTCTCGGCGCTTGTCCCTCGGCCGCGGCCGTTTCCGGGCCGGCCGTTTGCACGACGGCCGCTTCCACGACGGCCGCTTCCACCTCAGTCGTTTCCACGCCGGCCGTTTGCACGTGGGCCTTTTCCACGGGGATGCCCTCGTCGGCCAGCAGCCTGGCGTCCCGCGACTTGAGCATGCCGTGCATCACCCACCCGTCGTCGGAAACCAACGCCGCCGGGGTGCCTTTCGGCGAGAATCGCTTGCCGCCGGTTCCGCGGTCGGCGTCCCAACAGAGCCAGAGATACTGACCGTTCAGGGAGTCGGGGAGATCGCGGTCCGTGACGTTGATGAGGAAGTGTGCGACCCGGGATGACGGGGTGAGAATCCTCAGGCACCGCTGCTTGCTGGTCCCTTCCCGCCAGAAGTCGGTCCCCAGGAATCTCGCCCGTACGGCCTTGTCGGCGTGGCCCAGCCGGGAGAAGGAACGGAAGCCATAGAGCTCCGAAACGAAAGCCACGGACACGCCCATACCGAGGATCCAGGCGGCCATGAAGATCCAGGCGCCCCAGGTCATCATCGTGTCGCCGTGCAGTGCATCACCGAGACGTCGCTCGTCTCCCGCGATGGCACCCGCCTCGCCCTCGTAGGTGAGCCCTCCGCTGAACACGGGCGTTACCCGGTGGTGGCCCGTCGCTCACGCCACCAGTCCACCGTCGCCTTGATCTGCTCGTCGAGGGGCGTGGCCCGTACCGCGAATGCGGATTCGTAGGCGCTGGAATCGGCTATGAACGGGTGGTCGAACTGATAGCGGATCTCCTTCAGTTCGCGGAGCAGCGGGGAGACAAGAGAGCCGACACTCAGTACGGCGGGCGGCAGCCTGCGCACGGCGAGCGGTCCCGTCCCCGATTGAGCGGCAAGGCGGTCGACCATCTCCCGGACGGAGAGCGCGGGCCGTGTCGGAACGTGCCAGGCCCGTCCCCAGGCCCGTTCCTCGCCCGCGACCTCGACCAGGGCCCGGGCCACATCGGGGAGGTAGCTCCAGCTGTGCGGGGCGTCCGGATCTCCGAGCGTGGAGACCGGTTTGCCGCGCAGCAGGGCCGGCATGACCCGCCCTGCGAGGTGCCCGCCGTCGGTCACTCCGGGCCCGAAGAAGTCCGAGGCCCGCAGCTCGACCGCCTGGATACGGCCCTGCTCGTGCAGCTTCTGCGCCTGTTCCCACACGGCGGCGCGCACCCGTCCCTTGGGGCCGGTCGCCGCGAGCGGCAGGTCCTCGGTCAGGGGGCCGTCCACCGGACCGTAGCCGTAGAGGTTGCCCAGCATGACCAGGACGGCCCCGGTCGCCTCGGCCGCCGCGCAGACCGAGGCGGCCAGCGGCGGCCAGTCGCTCGCCCAGCGCGGGTACGGCGGCCCGGCGCAGTTGATGATCGCGGCCGCACCCTGCGCGGACTCGCTCAGTCGCTTGCTGTCCGTCGCGTCCAACGCGATGTGCTCGATGCCCGGCTCAGGACTTCGGCCCGACCTGGTGACGACCCGTACCGCGTGCCCCTCTTCGGCCAGCAGCCGAGCGGTGGCCGCCCCGGCGGGCCCGGATCCGATAACGACATAGAGACTCACGGGCGCACATTAGCGCGAGCGTGTGTTGCCTTTGTGGCGGGTGAGTTGGAGGTTGAGGTGGAGGGGGACCATGGGGAGCGGATGTCGATGGTTCCGGGTCGGGACCCGGTTGCGGTCCGGCCCGGGTTGCGGTTGCGGGTTCCCGTTCCGGTTGCCGTTCCCGTTCCGGTCCAGCCCAGGTTGCGGTTCCCGTTCCGGTTCCGTTCCGTCCGGCTTTGCGGTGCGGACCAACGGGCACCAACGGGCACCAGCCGGCCGCCAGTTACTTGTCCCGCAGGTACGCCAGTACCGCAAGCACCCGGCGGTTGCCGTCCTCGGGGGACAGTCCCAGCTTGGCGAAGATGTTGCCGATGTGTTTGGCCACCGCGCCGTCGCTGATGTGCAGCGCGTCCCGCACCATGGCGTTGGAGTAACCCTGGGCCATCAGGCCGAGCACTTCCTGTTCGCGGCCGGACAGCAGTTGGGACCGGTGGCGCCGGTCGCGCTCCATCAGCAGGTGCTGGACCACTTGGGGGTCGATCACCATGGCCCCCGCGGCAACCCGTTCGACGGCCTGGGCGAATTCGCCGAGTTCGCCGATCCGGTCCTTGAGCAGGTAACCGAGACCGGCGCGGCTCTGGCGGTGGGGCGCCCTGCCAGGGGTGAACAGCTCCTTGGCGTAAGCGTTCGCGACGTACTGGGAGAGCACCAGCACCGGCAGGTCCGGGTCGTGCCGGCGCAGCTGCACCGTGGCGCGCAGCCCGTCGTCACCGTGCCCCGGGGGCATTCGTACGTCGGTGATGACGATGTCCGGGGAACACTTCTGCACCGCCGTGATCAGGGAGTCGGCGTCGCCGACCGCGCCGACCACCCGGTGGCCGAACCGGTGCAGCAGCTCAACGATCCCTTCGCGGACGAGGGCCGAGTCCTCGGCTAAGACGATACGGAGTGACGGTGCCGGCACGGAATCTCCAGGCTGAGGGCGGTGGGACCACCGCAGGGGCTGGACAGCGTCAGTCTTCCATCGACCACCGCGACCCGGTCGGCCAAGCCCTGGAGCCCGCCGCCGTCGCGGAGTTCGGCGCCGCCGGTGCCGTCGTCGGTGACCGTGACGGACAGCCGTCCCTCGGCCAGCCGGCCGTGCACCGTGGCGGTGGCGGCCCCGCTGTGCTTGACGACGTTGGTCAGTGCCTCGCTGATGACGAAGTAGGCGGTGGCCTCGATCTGTGCGGGCAGCCGCCCGGCCAGCTCCACATCGACGTCCACCGGCACCCGGCAGCGGACCGCGACCTCGGACACCGCCGCGGCGATGCCGTGGTCGGTGAGGACCTGCGGGTGGATGCCGCGGATCAGGTCGCGCAGTTCGTCCAGCGCCTGCTTCGCCTCGCGCCGGGCCCGGGAGACCAGCTCGCCGCCCTTGCCGGCCGCGGGATCGGCGGCGCCGAGCTCCAGCTCGGCCAGGCCCAGCGTCATGACCAGCGCCACGAGGTGCTGCTGTGCCCCGTCGTGCAGATCGCGCTCGATACGGCGCCGCTCCGCCTCGAAGGCGTCGGCCATCCGGGCCCGCGAGCGGGTTAGCTCCAGGACGCGGTCGGACTGTCCGTCCTCCTTGGGGACCAGCATCAGCCGGACGAACCAAGCTTGCGCGGCCGCCGCCGCGCCCAGGACGTACGCGGCCACCGGCAGCCCGGCGATCCCGATGCCGGTGAGCACCAGCGCCTCGGGCTGCGCCGACGCGACGGCCACCTGGACCGGGGCGACGACCAGCGCGGCCAGCAGTCCGGTCAGGGTCAGCAGGGCCAGGTTCACGAAGGAGAGCAGCACCGCGAAGACCACGGCGTAGCTGAACTCCCGCCAGGTCGCGGGCTCCCGCAGCCGGGTGGTCAGCCAGGGCCACAGCCCCGGCCGGGCGACGGCATGGTGCGGACTGGCCGGCCGGTCCGTGTGCGGCCCTTCCAGCAGCCGCAGCCGGCGGCGCTCCAGCGCGGCCAGCGGGATGCCGAGGAGCACCGAGCCCGCCAGCAACACCAGCCCGATACCCAGCACCGACAGCAGCAGCCCGCACACCAGAACGCCGCCCAGCACGACCAGCGAGACAAGCCCGACGAGGGCGGAGGAGGCGAGGTAGCCGAGCGAACGCCAAGGCGCCGCTGAGGTAAGGAAGTTGACCGGGCTCCGGGTCATGGCCTGCCAGGTGGGAGAGGAGCTCACTCCGCCCACGGTAAGGCCCGCTGGGGGCTGCTGCGGGCGTGCCCGGCGGACCCGTACGGACTCGGGGGGAGGGAGAGGCACACCGGCCGGCCTGCCCAGCGGACTCGTACGGACTCGGCGGGAGGGAGAGGCACACCGCGGGCCTGCCGGCGCGCCCCTACGGTTTCGGGAGGGAGCGGGCGGCGTCGCCTCACCCCGCGCCCGTCGGCGCCAGAAACGGGGGCCACCTCACCCCACGCCCGTCGGCACCGGAAACGGGACGGGACCCGTCTCACCCCGCGCCCGTCGGCACCGGCCCCCGCGCGCCGGACACCCCGGCCTTCCCTTCCGTGCCCTCGGAGGAACGCAGTTGCAGAAGGGTCGGCACGAGGGCGGCCGACAGGGCGACCAGCAGGCAGCCGGCCAGTATTGCCCCCATCTCCTGCCAGGGCACGGGGAATTCGGCCGGTTCGCCGGACGCGGACAGCGCCCGGCTGGTGCCGAGCATCGTCACCCCGCCCGCGAGCAGGCCCAGCGTCCCGCCGATGGCCACCACGGTCAGCGTCTCCCACACGACGGTGCGCAGCACCTGCCCGCGGGTCGCGCCGATTCTGCGCAGCAGCGTGATGCCCTCGGCGCGCTCCCCGGCCGCCATGACCAGGGTGTTGGCGATGGCGATGCCGGTGTAGAGCAGCGACATGCCGAGCAGTACCAGGACCAGGATGCGGCCCTCCTCGTGCGTGGCCAGGGCGCGTTGCGCCAGCCAGTCGTCCCGGTCGTGCGCGGCCGCGCCGTATGCGTGCGCGATCTTTCCGGCGGCGGCCGTCACGGCGGCCCGGTCCGCGCCAGGCGCCAGTGACAGGTAGGCGGCGCTCGCCATCGTGCCGGGCGCGTGCCGGGCCAGCGCGTCCCGCGGGAAGAGCACCGCGGGCAGGCCCGCCGACGAGCCGGTCACCGCGGCGACCTTGACCCGCACCTTCGTGGCGTCGGCGAGGTAGACCTCGACGTCGTCGCCCGCCTTCCAGCCCAGCTGCCCGGCGACCAGCTTCGTCACCGCCACGGCGTCGCCCCGCAAGGCGCCCAGCGAACCTCCGGCCACGTCCAGCCGGAGGGCGCCGGACAGCCGCGCCGGGTCCACCGCGCCGATGCCGCTCGACATCACATAGCGGGAGCCGACGAGGAAGCCGCTGGTCTCGGCGACCGGCGAGACGGTCCGTACGCCGGGCACCGAGGACAGTTCGCGCAGCGCGGCGGCGGGCAGGCCGGTGCCCGTGCCCGTACCGCCGTCGGGGGCGGCCACCACCACATCGGCCCTCAGGTGCGCGCGGTCGTCGGCGACGGTGGTCGCCGCGCTCGCCCGGGTGACGCCGATGAGGGAGCCGGCGACGGCCACCGTGACCAGGATGGGGGCGGCGGCCGAGGCGGTGGTGCGCACCGCGGCGCGGGCGTTGTCACCGGCCAGCGCGCCGGTGATACGGGTGAGCGCGGCCGGCAGGAAGGCCGCCGGCCGCACCAGCGGCGGGACGAGTAGCGGCGCAAAGGCCACCATCCCCACGACCAGGATCTCGGTCAGCACCAGCGAGATCACCATGGCGCCGTCGCTGCCCGCCTGCGGCAGCATGATCAGCAGCAGCACGGCCACGGCCAGGAACAGCGACCCGGTGATCCATCGGCCCGTCGTCATCACCCGGGTCTCCACCGCGGCCTCCCGCAGGCTCTCGGCCGGGCGGACCCTGGCGGCCCGGCGCGAGGCGGCGAACACACCGAGCAGCGCCACGCCGAGTCCGGCGAGGAAGCTGATCAGCAGGACCGCGGGGGACACCGGGACCTCGAAGCCCTCGGGCGCCATACCGAAGGACGAGAGCACCGCGGCGAGCAGCCGCCCGCCGAAGATCCCGAGGCCGCAGCCCACGGCCGAGGCGACGACGCCCAGCAGCGCCGACTCCGCCATGATCATGCGGCGCACCTGGCGCGGGGTGGCCCCCACGGTGCGCAGCAGGGCCAGTTCCCTGCGGCGCCGGGCGATCGCGAAGGCGAAGGTGCCCGACACCACGAAGACCGCGACAAAGCCGGCGATCACCGCCATCACGGCGAGCAGCGTGGCGACGTCCCCGAGCGCCGCGGCGCGCGAGGAGGCGGCCGGGTGGCCGCCCTTGGCCGCGCCGGCAGCGGCCGTGAGGGACGCATCGGGCAGCGCGGCGTGGATCCGGTCGGCGAGGGCCGTGGCGGAGGTGCCGGGCGCGGCGAGGACCGCCACCGCGTCCGCCCGGTCCGGGTCGGCCGACAGCCGCTGGGCGGTGTCGTCGGCGAAGAAGACGGTGGCCTCGCCGGGCACCCCGTCCGTGCCGGGCGGCGCCGCGATACCGGCGACGGTCATCCGCTGCCGGCCTCGCGGGGTCACCACGGCGACCGTGTCGCCCACGGTGGCCCCGGCACGCTTGGCCGGCGCGGCGGCGAGCACCACCTGGTGGTCGCCGACGGGCGGGTGGCCCCGGGTGAGGCGGAAGGGCGTGAGCGACGCGCTCGACCAGCCGTGGCCGACCGGGGTGCCTGACGGGTCGGACGAGCCGGACGAGCCGGGTGAGCCGGACGAGCCAGACGAACTAGATGAACTAGATGAGCTGGACGAGCTGGATATGCCGGACGGGTCGGATGAGGCAGACGGGCCGGATAAGCCGGAAGGGGCAGACCGGCCAACGGCCTGACCGGTCACCACCCGTGCGGGCAGCGAACGGTCGATGACGGCCCGCCGCACACCGGGCACCGCACGGACCGCGTCGGCGATCCGGCGCGCGTCGCCCAGGCGGTGCGGGGAGGTGGCCGTCCGACGCTCTTCGTACGCGCCGTCCCCGCTGCCGAAGCCGACGGTGAACGACTGGCCGGCCCGCACCACCACGGCCGCGGCGTCGTAGCGCCCGGGACCGCCGGGCTTCGACGTGCCCCGGGTGGCATCGAGGACCTGTCCGGTAGCGGCGATCAGCGCGACGCCGAGCGAGAGCGCGAGGAAGGTCCCGGCGAACAGCGCCCACCGGGCGCGCAGGGTCGACAGAGCGAGGGAGATCATCGGTCAGCCGCTCAGCCGTGCCAGGTGCTCGCTCACCGCGGCCACCGTCGGGCCGGCCAGTTCGCCATGCACCGCCCCGTCGGACAGGAAGAGCACCCGGTCCGCCCAGGAGGCGGCGACCGGGTCGTGGGTGACCATGACCACCGTCTGCCCGGCGTGGTCCACCACGTTCCGCAGCAGGCCCAGCACCTCACGGCCGGTGTGGGTGTCCAGGGCGCCGGTCGGCTCGTCGGCGAAGAGCACTTCGGGCCGGCTGATCAGTGCGCGGGCGATGGCCACCCGCTGCTGCTGGCCGCCGGACAGCTCCGCCGGCCGGTGGCCGCCCCGGTCGCCCAGGCCCACCTGCCGGAGCGCGGCGTCCACCCGTGCGCGCCCTGGGTGCTGCCCGGCCAGCCGCATCGGCAGCGCCACATTCTTGCGCGCGTTCAGCGACGGCATGAGGTTGAAGGACTGGAAGACGAAACCGATCCGCTCCCGGCGCAGCTTGGTCAGCTCGGTCTCGGTCAGCGCACTGATGTCGGTGCCGCCGATGAACACCCGCCCCGAGGTGGGGCGGTCCAGGCCCGCCGCGCACTGGAGCAGAGTGCTCTTACCGGAGCCCGAGGGCCCCATCACCGCGGTGAACGACCCACGGGCGAAGGCGCAGTGCACACCACGCAGGGCAGATACCCGGCGCTCGCCGCGGCCGTACAGCCTGGCCACCGCACTGAGCGTCACCGCCTGCTCGACGCCGACTCCGGTGACGGACATTTCTCCCCCTGGACGCTTGACCCCGTGACTCGTAACCCGTGACCCATGACCCCGTGCACGGTCGCGTCCACGGCGGGCCTTCAGTCAAGCGGGGCGGGGCCGTACCGCGCACGGGCGCCACATCCCGTCTTCCGGGTGGAGAAAAGTCCACCTGGTGGCGCGGGGTGAGGGGGCCGGCGGGCAGGGACGGGGACGGCGCCATGGGCAGCCGGGCGGCAGAGCGGCAGGGCGGCAGGCAGGGCGGCCAGTCGGCCAGGCCGATCAATCCCCCTACCCCTCCAACTCCCGCTTCAGAGCGGCCATTTCGTTGTCGATGAGGGCACTCTGCTCGTCGAAGTAGGCATCGCTGAAGCCCGGCGGCTGGAAGAACGTGATGAGGAATTCACTGCCCTCGCCGTTGGGCACGACGCGGGCCGGCACGGTCCAGGACGCCTCGCGGTCGAGGTAGTCGTGGTCGAGCAGCCCCTCCTCCGCGTTGCCGCGGATGCGCAGGCGGGCCGCGCCGCGCGGGGTGTCCATCAGCCACCAGTCGGGATCGGCGGTCGGCTCGATGGCCTGGATGTTGACGACGGCCCACCGGGGCCAGTTGGCCGGGTCGGCGAGGAACGCAAAGACCTCGGCGGGTGGGCGGGCGATGGTGACGGTCTTGGTGACCGAGCGGGCGGTGTGGAGTTCTGTGCTCATTTTCCTGCCTTCCCAGGAGGCGCCGGCCGGGGGCCGGACCCGCCATCGGCGTCGACGAGCTCACGGATCCAGCTCTGCAGCCGGTCCCGCTGGGCGGGGTCCAGTGCGCCGAAGAAGTGGGCGTCGTTGCGATCGGCGATCTCCACCAGCCGGGGCACCAGGTCCCGGCCGGCGGGGGTGAGGACCAGGCGCAGGCTCCGGCGCGAGGCCGGGTCGGGTTCGCGGGCCATCAGGCCCTTGGCGACGAGGCGGTCCACCAGGCGGGAGACCGCTCCCGCATCGATGTTGATGTGGCGGGCCGCTTCCCGCGTCGTCGAGGCGTCACCGCGATGGACGGTGACGAGCACCGTCCATTGCGCCACGGTGACGTCGTGGCCGGCGAGCTCCCGCTCGAAGCGCCCGTGCACTTCGTCGGACAGACGTCGCAGCCAATAGCCGAGATGGTCGCGGAGACCGTTGGTTGAGGTCACCACTCCAGAATGATTGTCGCGACATCTGTTGTCAAGACATCAATTGCTTCGAAGCTCCTGACGCCGGCTGCGGCCCGTGTCCAGCGGCCCATCAAGGGATTCGTCGCCACATGTCCGGAGTGCCGAGGAAAACCAAGGGCCACCGGCGAGGTATCTGCACCGAAGCGTCACACGGCCTTCGCTTCGCCCTCGGGGGGTGCCGTTAGCGTTACAGCCCGCTCGATCCCGCGTGCGAACTTGATCAGGTCGCCGGCGTCCTTGGCGACGCAGTCAGCACAGAAAGATCGCAGATGGACTACTGCACGTCGTGCCGCCGAAATCTCAACGGGGCACTCGTCTGCCCGGGATGCGGAGATTACGCTCCGGACATCGCCCCGCCCAGCCAGCGCCAGCAGCGCGCGAAGGCCGCTGCCGCGATGTGGGAGGCATGGCGCGCGGAGGAAGCCGCCGGCCTCGACACCCCTCAGCGCAGTCGGCATCACGGCACTGAGCGGTCCGCAGCCACGCCCTCCGCGGCCGGCCCCTCCGCTGCCGCGCCGTCCGCTGCCACGCCGTTCGACACCGGCGCCCTCGACAGCGGCGCCTTGGGCAACAGCACCTTGGGCAGCGGTGCTCTGGGCAGCAGCCCACTGGGCAACCGTGCCTTCGACGGTGATGAGGCGCGGGCCGATGCGGCCGAGGGCGACGAGACCGACAGCACCGGACTCGCCGCTGCCACCGGACAGGGCCGCGCGGCCCGGCGTCGTCAGCTGGCGCGCTGGAAGAAGCACCGCCGCCGGGCCGCGGCCGCCACGGCCTTTGCCCTTGTCGGCGGCGGCCTGACCGCCTCGCTGCTGCAGAACAAGCCGTCCACCGGCCATGCGCAGGCGTCCTCGGCACCGGAGCCCGGGAGCGTGGGCACGCCCCGGACGGAATCCGCCGCCTCGTCGTCGGAGCAGCCGGACACCGAGGCGTCCCGGCACCCCGCTACGCACCCGCGCCATGCGACCGACCGGCACCAGAGCACCCCCGCCGCGCCGACCGCGGCCACGACGGTCCGCCAGCAGCACTCCGCCACCCCGGCGCACTCCCCCGCCACCCCGAGCGCGGCGCCGCACACCTCGGCGCCCACCGCGGCCGGCACGTCATCCTCCGGCCACTCCGGTGCCGCGGCACCGAGGACGACCGCCGCCCCCGCCCCCACCGGACACTCGGCCGGCGACGGCGCCGGCACCGCCCCGACGCACACGACGCCCCCGACGTCGACCACGCCCAGCAGCCCGACCACGCCCTCCGCCGAGCCGACATCACCGGCGCATGTGTGCCTGCTGGGACTCGTCTGCGTCAACTGACAGTCAGCTGATGGCTCCGCCGCGGGCATCGCAGCACCACCCTCCGTTCCGCGGACCGCACCGCGCATCCGATCTCCGACGAGGGTGATTTTCAGGGAGTGCCGGTGTGCCGGCGCAGGCCGTGCGGTTGTCGAGTGTTGTCGTGCGGTGTGGTGGCTGTACGGCGCGGTCGTGGTAGCCGGTCGGTGCGTGGCTGTGCGACGCGCCAGCCGGTCGGTGCGGTGGTTGTGCGGCGCGGCCGGAGGACGCCCGGCCGCGGTGACTTCCGCTACGCGTGGGTGTGCCGGTCTGCCGGCTTTCGTCGGCGGCGGTGGGCGGTGCGGGGGTGCTCCGGCGGCTTCGGGGCGTCTGGTGTGCCGGGTGGGGTGGCGAGGTGGCCGGCCGATGGCGGGCGGGTGCGGGACTTGAGGACCTGGGCGCCGATCGCGAGGGTGACGCCCAGGAGCAGGACGTAGAACACGCCGATCTTGCGGAGGTCGTCGAGGAAGAACCAGACGGCGGTCAGGGCGGTGAACCAGAAGGCCACGAGCGCGAATCCGCCGGCGCCTTCGTCTTTGTAGCCTGCCGCCAGGCACAGTGCGGCGACGAGGGCCAGTACCAGGGCGATGATGACGTAGCGGGTTTCCCAGCCGATGCTGCCGCGGGAGAGTTCGGACCAGGCGGCCACGGCTTCCGCCACCGGGCCCCAGGACACCGCGCAGGCGAGCCGCGCCGACCACAGCAGGAACACCGCCCCCGCGACGGCGGCGAGCAGGGCGACCCGGTTGAACTGGCCGGCCTCGATCATGTCGGTCCGGGATATCACCAGGGAGAGGAAGCAGCCGAGCAGGGCGACCCCGCCTTCGGCCGTCGGCCGGAAGACCACGCGGGCCGCCGGTCTGCGTCGGGTGGGATGCGGTGGGGACGCTTCCGGTCCGCTGCCGGATGGGGTGCGGGAGGGGGTGGGGAAGGCGGCGGCCGCCGGGGCGGGTTCCCCGGTGGTGTGGCCGGGTGCGGCGTGACCGGGTGCCGCGTGGCCGGGTGTGAGGTGGCCGGGTGCGGCCTGTCCCAGTGGAGCGTGACCGGGGGCGGCCGGGTCGAAGGCGGTGGGGGTGCGGACGGGGTTGTGGGCGGGGTTGTGGGCGGATGGAGACGGTGTGGTGGGCCGGGCGGCTTCGGCGAGTGAGTCGTGCATCGTGGAGGCGTTCGTGAAGCGGTCCTCCCGGCCCTTGTGCAGCGCGCGGACGATCACCGCGTCCACGGCGGGCGGCAGTTCGGGGCGGAGCCGGGAGGGCGGCACCGGCTCCGCGGACAGATGCTGGTGCATCACGGAGAACGGGGAATCCCCGGTATACGGGGGACGGCCCGTCAGCAGCTCGTAGAGCAGGCAGCCCACGGCGTAGAGGTCCGTACGGTGGTCGGTCTCGCCGCCGTTGATCTGCTCCGGGGCCAGATAGGCGGGGGTGCCGACCGCCACGCCCGTGCCGGTCAGGCGGGTGGCCGCCTCGCTGAGCGCCTTGGCGATGCCGAAGTCGACGACCTTGGCCTTGCCCGAGCTGGTGAGCATGACGTTCGCGGGCTTGATGTCCCGGTGCACGATGGCGTGCCGGTGGCTGTGCTCCAGGGCGTCCAGCACCTGGCCGGTGAGGTCGACCGCCTGTGCCACCGGCAGCGCGCCGTCCTTGAGAACCTGGCTGAGCGTTCTGCCCTCCACGTACTCCATGACCAGGTAGGGCTCGGCGGCACCGCCGCTCGCGTCCTCCCCCACGTCATGAACGGTGGCCACCCCCGGGTGGTTGAGCGCGGCGGCGGCGTGCGCCTCGCGCTGGAACCGGGTGAGGAATTCGGGCTGCAGCGCCAGCTCGGCGGAGAGGGTCTTCACGGCGACGGTACGGCGCAACCGATGGTCGACGGCCCGGTAGACCGTTCCCATCCCGCCGTGTCCGAGCTGCTCCACCAGCTCGTACCGCTGCCCCAACATCCTGTGCTCCACCGGGCTCCTCCAGGGACCTTCCACGCCAACACGTACGCGGAAAGACGTACAGGAGTGCGAGCGGGTTCCTCGGCCCGTATGGCAGACGCGGGCCTGCGGGGTCCCCCGGTGCGCGGCAGACGCGGCCCGGCGGGATCCCCCGGGGTGTGCGGCAGGCGGCCCGGCGGGGCTACCGCTCGTCCCAGGTGACCGGGAGCCGGTGCACCCCGTAGATGTTCATCCGGTGCCGCAGGGTGACTTCCTCTGGTGGGACGGCCAGCCGCAGCGTCGGGAAGCGGGTGACCAGTGCGGGGAGGGCGACCCGCATCTCGACGCGGGCCAGTTGCTGGCCCAGGCACTGGTGGATGCCGTGGCCGAAGGACAGATGCCCGGTGGCCTTGCGGTGCAGATCGAGGGTGTCGGGGTCGGGGAATCGTTCCGGGTCACGGTTGGCGGCCTGGATCGAGAGGGTGACCGTCTCACCGGCCTTGATGAGTTGGCCCTCCAGCTCGACGTCCTCCAGCGCCGACCGTGCTCCGGTGTGGGCGATGGTCAGGTAGCGCAACAGCTCCTCGACCGCCTGGTCGGCGAGGCCCGGATCGGCACGCAGGGCGGCGAGCTGATCCGGGTGGCACAGCAGCGCGAAGGTGCCGTGCGCGAGCATGTTGGCGGTGGTGTCGAGGCCGGCGGCGAGCAGGAAGCTCCCGATGCCGGCGAGTTCTTCATCGGTCAGGTCGGTGGTCGTGAGGTCGCTGAGCAGGTCATCGGTGGGTTCGGCGCGCTTGGCCGACACCAGCTGGGACAGGATGTCCTGGAGCGCGGCCATGGCGGCGGTCACCTCGTCCATGGTGGCGTTCTGGGTCATCACCGTCTCCGCATGACGCTGGAAGACCTCCCGCCCCTCGTAGGGGACACCGAGGAGTTCACAGATCATCAGCGCGGGGAGGGGCTTTGCGTACGCCTCGACCAGGTCCGCCGTCGGCCCGCGGCGCTCCATGGCGTCCAGGTGCTCGCCGGCGATCTCCTCGACGCGGGAGGTGAGTTGGCGCATCCGGCGGACGGTGAACTTCCCCATGAGCAGCCGTCGGTAGCGGGTGTGCTCGGGGGCATCGAGCCCGGTGAGGTCACCGACCGGTGCCGGGGGCAGTTCGCCGGTGTAGCCGCCCTCGAGCGGGTAGTGCATCAGCTCGTAGCGTGAGCTGAAGCGGGGGTCGGCGTGTATCGCACGGACCGCGGAGTAGCCGGTGGCCAGCCAGCCCATGTGCCCGTCGGGGTAGCGCATCCGGGTGAGCGGACGTTCCGTGCGCAGTGCCGCCAGTCCCGCGGGCGGATCGAAGGGGCAGCCCGCGGGACGGTCGGTCGGCAGCGTCACGGGCTCGGGGTGCTCGGGGAGTTCGGGGCGTCCGGGGAGTTCGGGGTGCAGGGGCATAGCTGTCCTCCGATGCGGAGTGCGGAGCACACCGTGGTGTGCGTGAAGGATGGGGTGAGAGGGAGGTGGAGAGGTGCCTGCCGGGCGCGGAGGCGACCCGGGCGCGCGGCGCGCTCAGCGCGTGGCGCCCCGCCGGAAGGCAGCCCGCGCCCACAGGTAGCCGACCAGGCTGAGCGCGATGCCCCATGCCAGGGCTATGACGCCGTTGGTGCCGATCTCCGTGCCCAGCAGGAGGCCGCGAAGCGTCTCGTTGATCGGGGTGAAGGGCTGGTATTCGGCGAACCAGCGCAGCCCGGCCGGCATGGTGTCGGGGGTGACGAAGGCGCTGCCGAGGAAGGGCAGGAAGGTGAGCGGCATGGGGGCGTTGCTCGCGGACTCGACGGTTTTGGCCACCATGCCCATCGCGGCCGCCAGCCAGGTGAGCGCGAAGGCGAGCAGGGCCAGGAGGCCGAGGGCGGCGAGCCATCTGACGGGAGTGGCGTCCGGCCGGAAGCCCACCGCCAGTGCGACGGCGATGACCAGGACGAGGCTGAGCATGGTCTGGATGACGCTGCCGACCACATGGCCCGTCAGCACGGAGGCGCGGGAGATCGCCATGGTGCGGAAGCGGTTGATGATGCCTTCGGTCATATCAAGGGAGACCGAAACGGCCGTCGAGAGGGCACCGGAGGTCACGGTCATCAGAATGATGCCCGGAACGACGTAGTTGACGTACGCACCGCGGCCGTTCACCGCATCCGGCAGCCCGATGCCGGTGCCGAGCGCGCCGCCGAAGACGTAGACGAAGAGCAGCAGCATCACGATCGGCATGGCGACGACCGAGAGCGTCAGGGACGGATAACGCCGTGCGCGCTTGAGGTTGCGGCGCAGCATCGTCATCGAGTCGCGCATCGCGTACGACACAGACACAGTGCTCATCGGGCGTTCCCCTCAACGGAGTTGGCTGCGGGTCCGGACTGCGGGGCCCGGCCGGTGAGGGTGAGGAAGACCTCGTCGAGGTCGGGGGTGTGCACGGTGAGCGCCTCGGCTTCCACGGACGCGCGGTCGAGGGTGTCGAGGACGGTGCGCAGGGCGGGGATGCTGCCGTCGCCGGGAATGTGCAGGGTGAGCGCTTCGTCGTCGCGGGTGGCCGAGGTGAAGAGGGCGGCAGCCGACGCCAGCCGGTCCGCGTCGGCGAGCTCGAGGCGGATATGGCTGCCGGGGATCTGCCGCTTCAGTTCGTCCGCGGTGCCTTCGGCGACCAGCTTGCCGTGGTCCAGGACAGCTATCCGGTCCGCGAGTTGGTCGGCCTCCTCCAGATACTGCGTCGTCAGGAAGACGGAGACGCCGTCCTCGGCGACCAGGTTGCGGATGATCTCCCACATGGTGCGCCGGCTGCGTGGATCGAGGCCGGTGGTCGGCTCGTCGAGGAAGATGAGGCGCGGATCGCCGACCAGGGTCATCGCGAGATCGAGCTTGCGCCGCATACCGCCCGAGAAGGTGGAAACGGGCCTGGTGGCCGACTCGGTCAGCTCGAAGCGCTGCAGGAGTTCGTCGGCGCGGCGGCGGCCTTCGCGGCGGCTTCGATGGTGCAGGTCCGCCATGAGGAGCAGGTTCTCCCGGGCGTTGAGCAGGTTGTCCACCGCTGAGAACTGGCCGGTGACGCCGATGGCGGCGCGTACGGCGTCGGCCTCGCGGACCAGGTCATGGCCCGCGACCTGGGCCTGGCCGGCGCTTGCCGGGATGAGGGTGGAGAGGATCTGGACGGTGGTGGTCTTGCCCGCGCCGTTGGGCCCGAGCAAGGCGAACACCGTGCCCTCGGGGATGTGCAGGTCGATGCCGTCGAGGACGGCCTTGTCGCCGTAGGACTTGGCTAATCCGCGTGCGGTGATCGCGGGTGGGCGGGGCTCCGGTGGACAGGGCTGGGGTGGGCGGGGCGCCTGCGCGCGGGGCAGGTTTTTCATGATCATGACAGTTCCTCTCCAGGGTTCCGAGTTCTGCGATGTGGCGGGCCGGCGGCGGTCTGTGGACGTTGGCCGGTGGCCAGGAGCGGCCGGCGGCCGGCGGTCAGGGCACGCGACGGCCGGCGCGGTGGTCAGGAGCGGCCGTGGCCAGTGGCCAGGAGCAGCCGGCGGCCGGTGGTCAGGCGCGGCGGATCACGATGTCGCCGAGGCTGGTGTGGGCGCGTACTTCGACGGTCTCGGCAGCGTCACCGGGGCCGTCGGACGGTCCGAGGGAGTTGCGTACCGTGCCGACGCCGGTGGCCACATCGAGCCAGGCGGCGGTGGACTTGCGGATCCCGACCTCCAGGTCGCCGGCCGCGGCCCGGAGGACGACCTTGCCGCGTGCCACGTCACCGAGCCGGATGGCGCCGTTGGCGGACTTGGCTTCGACCCCGGCGTGCGCGACGCCGACGGAGATCAGGCCGTTGGACGCGGTCGCCCGCAGGGCGCCGGTGACCTCGCCGATCGTGGTCGCGCCGTTGCCGTTCTTGACCAGCGCGGCGCCCGCGATCTCCCCGGCCTCGATCAGACCCGCGGCGATGAGCTCGGCGTCTCCCGTCACCCGCGCCAGCCGGATGTCGCCGTAGTCGGTCCGCAGGTTCACGGCCTCCGCCTCATCCAACTGGAGATCGCCGAGCGAGGTCTTGAACCGGCACTCACCGAGGCGGCCCGCACAGGTGAAGTCCGCCATCGGCGAGGTGCCCAGGACGTCCGAGCCGGCCGGCAGCTCGATGGTCACGTCGAGCGAGCCGCACTTGCCGAAGAGCGAGCGCTTCCTGGGCCCCTTGACCACCAGCTTGCCGCCGGAGCAGGTGACTTTGGTCTGCTGTGCGGCCCGTACGTCGGCCTCCGCGGTGGCGTCGCTCGGGCGCACCTCGACGACGGTGTCGGTGCGCTTTCCCGCGGTGATCCGGGCGGATCCCATGTCGAATTCGAGGGTGACGGAGATCGGTTCGGGGGTGGCGAAAGTAGGCATGGCTGTCCCGTCCTCATGGCTGTGGTGGGCATTCCCGCTGGTAGGGCGGGTGAGATGAGAAGTGACGCGGTGAGAAGCAGTGCGGTGAGCAGTGGCCGGTGGTGCGGTAACTGGTGAACAGTGGCGAGGAGCGCGGTGGCCGGTGGCGCCGTGGCCGGTGGTGTGGTGAGTAGTGAGCAGGGGCCGGTGGTGCGGTGAGCCGTGGTGCGATGCGCCGCCGGGGAAGGCGGCGCGCGGGTCTCTAGCGGACCCAGCCGGTGTAACCCTGCTGGCCCCGGTGGCGGCTGCGGCCGGTGGAGCGGGGGCTCTCGCCCGGTTCCAGGGCCGTGGCGACGGCCCGTACCAGCCAGGCGTTGACCGACAGGCCCTCGTGGCCCGCGGCTTCCTCGACCCGGGTCTTGAGGTGGGCGGGCAGGCGGAAGTTGATCCGGGCGGTACCGCCCTCGTCGCCGTCCGCGGGGACGGTGGGCACGGGTGCCCGCCCGCCGCCCGGCACGCCCTCGGACGCCTCGGCCTCTCCGTACGGCTCCTGGTCCGGCGCCGGCGAGGGTGTCACCACGAACTCGGGGTCGAGTCCGCGCAGCCGTACGTCGACCGAGCCCGGCGCCAGCTCGCGGGTGACCTCGGCCATGGCGGAGGACAGCGCGTTGAGCAGAATGAGCCGGGTGGCCGACTCCAGGGGCGTGGTGAGTCGTTCGGCCAGGGCACGGGCTTCGTCTCCGCCCGCGTCCGCGGCGACCGCGAGCTCGTGCCGGAGGTTGTCGACATACGGCGTGAGGTCCATAGCGCCATAGTGGCACCACGATGACGCCAATGCAAGCCTTTGTGGCGCCACGATGGCATCGGGTGCTGCCACCGTGGCGAAAGGTGGCGCCATCGCGCCGCCATTACGCCGCCACCGTGGCACCATCCGGTGCGGAGCCCGCAGCCGCCCGCAGCCCGGACCGGAACGGGACCGGAACGGGACCGGAACGGACCGGAACGGGACCGGAACGGGACCGGAACCCGGCAGGCAACCGCCCCGCCGCCGGCCCGTCCGAACGCGCGGCACCGCGGCGGCAGTTGCCGCACCTGCCCGGACGAGGCCGGTACGAGGCCCGGGCCGGCCACAAGTCCGCCCCCGCTGCCCCGGCCGCGCCGTGCCAAGATCCGGAGAACGCCGCCCTCACGGCTGCCCGACCGCTCGGGCTAAGGTGCTCCCGCAATCTGTTCAGCCGTGCGAAGGAGACGATCTCGCGGTGTCCGATCGGGGACGGCTCATAGCCGACCGGTACCGGCTCCTGGAGCGGGTCGGCCGCGGCGGTATGGGCACGGTATGGCGGGCCGAGGACGAATTGCTCGGCCGTCATGTCGCCGTGAAGAAGCTGTTCGTCCCGCCGCATCTGGACGACGACGAGATCCAGAGGCTTCACGAGCGCACCCGCCGCGAGGCCCGCACCGCCGCCCGGATCACCCACCCCCATGTGATCGTGGTGCACGACGTCGTCGACGACGAGGGTCTGCCGTGCATCGTCATGGAGTACATCCCCTCGGACACCCTGGGCGACCTCGTCAAACGGCACGGTGCGCTGGCGCCGGACCAGGCGGCCCGGATCGGCTGCGGTATGGCCGGCGCGCTGCGCGCCGCGCACGACGCCGGGGTGCTGCACCGGGACGTCAAGCCCGCCAATGTGCTGCTCGGGAAGGACGGGCGCATCGTCCTCACCGACTTCGGGATCGCGGTGCAGTCCGGCACGCCCTCACTGACCAGGACCGGCGAGCTGGTGGGGTCGATCCAGTACCTGGCGCCGGAACGCCTCCGGAGCACGATCGCCGAGCCGGGACCCGCCAGCGATCTGTGGTCCCTCGGCGCAACGCTGTACCAGGCGGTCGAGGGCCGGCCGCCGTTCCTCCGGGACACCGCGATCGAGACGGCGTACGCCATCGCCACGGACGAGTACGACGCCCCGCGCAACGCCGGGGAGCTGGCACCCGTGATCGAGAGCCTGCTCCGGAAGGACCCCGGGCAGCGCATGGACGCCCACGAGGCCGAACGCCTCCTGGGCGAGGCCGCCGAGGCCACGTCCCCCGGGACGCGCACCCCGGTCCAGGCCGCCGGAGCCACGTCCCCCGGGACGGGCGCCTTGGGTGACACCTCCGGCACACGCACCGCCCTCGACTCCCTGCCCACGCGGGCGCCGTCCGCCGTGGCCACGACAGCCCCGGGGCAAGGAGGCAACCGGAAGCGCCGTGCGGCGCTGCGGTTCACCGCGGGCGTGGCGGTCGCCGCCTCCGTGACCGGCGGGATCCTGGCGTGGCCGTGGGGCGGTGCCGATGCGTCGGGCAGCCGCCCGTCCGGTGCCGCGTCCGCCGGCCGCCCGGCGGAGCCCGGGCCCTCCCCGGCCCCCGCCGGATACCACCTCAAGAAGGAGGGCCAGGGCTTCTCCCTGCCCGTACGGGACGGCTGGACCCGCAAGGATCCGCCCGGCGGTGAAGTCGCCTATGTGGACCCCTCCGAGCTGGTGGGGCTGCGGATCAACATCGTCCAGTTCGCGGGGTCCGATCCGCTGCGGCACTGGCAGCAGACCGAAGAGGCCCAGACCCGCCGGGACAACCCGGGCTACGAGCGGGTGCGGATGGACCCCACGACCTTCCGCGGACGGCCCGCGGGGTACTGGGAGTTCACCTTCGAGGGCAGGAAACGGAAGTACCGGGCGGTGGAGCTGGCGTTCAGCGGCGCCGACGGCACCCAGTACGTGATCTACCTTTCCGCGCCGGACGCCCGGTGGAACACCTACCGGCCGGTCTTCGACACCGCCGTCAACGGGATCCATCTCGACGCCTAGGGGAGACCCCCTGGGCCCAGGCTCCGGACGCCCCGGACGGGGACGCCCCGACCTCGGGCGCCGTCGCCCCGGACGCCCTCGGCCCGGACGCCGCGGCCGAGAAGAGGGAGCGAGCGCGCCGCGAGCCCCGGAGCCGGCCCGTTGGCTTCCCGGTGACGGGCAGCAGCAGCGCGGCGAGGGTGAGTACGGCGCAGGCCGGATAGCCCCAGCCGAGTGCGGCGAGGTACCAGGGGCGGCCGAAGTGCCAGATGTCCGGCTGGACCAGTGCCAGCCAGTGGATGAGGAATCCGGCGAGGGCGAGGCACCAGGCGGTCAGGGCCGCGGTGTGGGCCCGGGTCCGGTGCGGCGCGTGGGTCAGCCACAGGACGGCCGCGACGGCCCAGACCCAGTGATGGCACCACGAGATGGGGCTGATCAGCAGGCCGAGGAGCTGGACGGCGAGCAGTGCACCGAGGGGATCGGTGCGGCGGACGGCGCGCACCACGGCCGTCAGCGCCAGCAGGGCCGCCGGGACGGCGCACGCCCACCAGGGGGCGGACCAGCCGGCGTCGTGGCCGAGGGTGCGGGACAGCGCCCCGCGCACCGACTGGTTGAGCACCGAGCCGACCGGGCCGACCCGTGCGGCGTCGCCGACCGCGTGCAGCCAGAAGCCGGCCGCTGACCGGGGCGCCGCCCACCACCCGGCCGCGACGGTGGCGGCGGCCGCCGCGGCCGACCAGCACGCCGCCGACCAGCGCCGGTGCACCAGGAAGTAGAGGCCGGTGACGGCCGGGACCAGCTTCACCCCGGCGGCGAGGCCCACGCCGAGCCCGGCCGCGGCCGCCGAGCGCCGCTCGACCGCGTACCCGACGCCCGCCGCCAGCAGCAGGTTGACCTGCCCGAGCGCGAGGGTGACCGCGACCGGCTCGGTCCACAGCAGGGCGGCGCTCCACAGCAGTACCCGCCGGCGGTGCCGCCCGGGCTCCGCCGCCGGGTCGGCCATCCGCAGGCAGCAGTGGACCAGGACGCAGAGCGCCAGGACCGAGGCCGCGGTCCAGACGGCACTCACCAGCGGCCACGGCGGCCAGGAGAGCGGGAGGAAGAGCAGCGCGGCGAAGGGCGGATAGGTGAACGGCAGCGGGAACAGGTCGGGGCCGGGCAGATCCAGGCGGAAGGCGTACAGATCGCCGCTGAGCAGGTGCGGGGCCGCGGTCCGGTAGACCCGTAGATCCACCATGCCGACGCGCAGGCAGGCCGGGATCCACACCAGCAGCAGCATCGCCGTGGCGGCGAGGAGCAGCACGGTGCCCGGGCGGTGAGCCAGGACGCGGCGCGCCGCCTCAATGCGTCGGCGGCCCGGCCGCGTTCCCGGAGGACCACCGTCGGGAGGACTGCCCGCAGAACCGCGGCCCACAGAGCCGCCGCCCGCAGGACCACCACCCGGAGGACCACCGTCCGGAGGCCCGGCCGCCGGGACGTGCGCCGCGGGGCTCACTCGCCCCGGCCCTGCTCCGCACCGGGGCTCAGGGTCCTCGGTTCGCCGGGCCGGGCGGCGGCCGGGGCCTCGTAGATGCTGACGGCGAACGGGCGGAAGGAATCCGGCTCCACCTGCTCGGCCACACAGCGGAACCCGGCGGCGGCCTCGAAGTACGCACAGAACCTGCGGGACTCCGGCCAGGGGTGCACCAGGACCAGCAGTCCACCGGGCGCCACCGCCCGGGTCAGATGGGCGCAGGCCCGCCGCAGATGCCGGTGCCGGCCCAGGTAGTACAGCAGCTCGGCGCAGAAGACGAGGTCGAAGCGGTCCTCCGGCGGCGCGGTGGTGAGGATGTTCAGCCGCTCGAACCGGGGAGGCCGCTCGAACCCGGGAGCGGGGACGGCGCTGCCAAGCGCGGGCGCGGGGCGGCCGGCCGCGGAGGCACGGAAGGCCGCGGAGGCACGGGCCCGGGCGAGCGCCCGCTCCGAGATGTCCACGCCGGTGATCTCCGCCTGCGGAAACGCCGCCGCGAGACGGTGGGTGAAGGCGCCCTCGCTGCACCCGACGTCCAGGATCCGCCGGTAAGGGCGCCGGGGGAGCTGCCGCAGGGTCGTGGCGTACTTGAACTGCTCGTAGTCGTCCACGGCCAGGCCCCACGGGTCAGGACGCCGGTGCCACCAGTCGAAGTACCAGTGCAGGACCCGTCCCTGGCCGCGGAGGCCGAGGAGGGAGAGCGCGGCGAAGAGGGCGCGGTGCGCGCGGTCGAGGAGGCGGTGCATGAGAACCTTCCGGCCGTTGCGGTGGCCACGCTTCCGGGAGGCCGCCGGACGTATGCGGTATGACGGGGCGTCAGCGGGTGACGTCGTCGTAGGCGTGGGCGAACGCTTCGGTGACCACGGGCCAGGTGCAGTGCACCGGCTCGGTCTCCCAGTTGTGGGCGGCCAGGGTGCGCCGTGCCCCGGGGGTACGGGCCAGCCACAGCACCTCGTCGGCCAGGGCGAAGGCCGAGTGGCCGCACAGGGCCCCCTCACGGTTGTGCCGCACGAAGTCGGCGACGCCGGTGTGCGCCCTGGCCAGGACCGGCAGGCCGCTGGTGCGCGCCTCCAGGGCCGCGATCCCGAAGGACTCCCGGCGGGAGGGGTTGACGAACAGATCCGCCCCGGCCAGCAACTCCCTTACCTCCCCGGGCTGCAGCCGGCCCGCGAGGCGGATCCAGCTGTCCATCCCGTTGCGGCGCAGATAGCGCTCTATCGGGCGCACGCTCGGCCCGGCGCCGGCGAACGTGGCACGCAGGGCGGTGCCCCGCCGGGACATCCGCGCATGGGCGGAGTGCAGCGCCGCCAGCAGCTCCATCGGCTCCTTGCGCGGGACGAGCCGGCCGACGGCGACGACATGCACCCGCCCGTCCTGGCGCTCGACCGCGGCTCCCGGGCTGCGCCACCACGCGGCGTCGATGCCGTTGGGGATGACCCGGGGACTGACGTCCGGAAGGGCCTGCCGGATCAGCCGGGCGGCCGACCTGCTCACGGTCGTCACCGCCACCGGAGCGGTGGGGCCGTGCCCGGTCCGGCTCAGCAGCCGGTACAGGGCGCGTACCACCGGGTCCCACATGCTGTGGACGGTGGCCACGGCGGGGATGCCCCGGCGGCGGGCGCAGGCCAGCGCGGCCCAGGCGAACGGGGAGGCCGCGCCGAGGTGCACATGCACCACCCGCGGGTGACGTGCCGTCAACAGCCGGTCGATGGCGTGTCCCGCTCTGGGGTGAACGGGCAGCTGACCGGGCAGCCGCGCGCTGATCCTGTGCACGGGGTACGGCCACGAGGCCGTATCCGCCCCCGGCCCGGCGGGCGTCGCGGTGACGACCTCGGCGGCCTGGCCCGCCCGGTGCTGCGCAGCGGCCAGCGCGGCGACCTGGATCTCGATACCTCCGGTCCGCGGCGCAAAGCAGTCTGAAATGTGAAGGATCATGGCTGCACTTCCGAAATGGGGCGTGAAGTCCCCCAGTATGGGGTGGTAAAGCATGGTTCGTGAGACATACGTGCTTGTTCTTTCATGCGCATCCGGACGACGAGGCGCTGCTGACCGCCGGCACCATGGCGCGCCTGGCCGGTGAAGGACACCGCGTGGTGCTGGTGCTGGCCACGGCGGGCGAGCGCGGCCTGGCACCCAAGTCCTTGCGGGACCGCGGCCTGGGCGAGGTCCGCCGCGAGGAGGCGCACGCCTCCGCCCGGATCCTGGGCTGCTCCCGGGTCGCCTTCCTCGGCTACGCCGACTCCGGGCACACGCCCGGCCCGGCCCCGGCCCGCGGCGGCGCCCGGCCGTTCGCGTCGGCGGAGGTCGAGGAGGCGGCCGGCCGGCTGGCCGCGCTGCTCACCGAGGAGCGCGCCGACCTGCTGACGGTCTACGACCCGGCCGGCGGCTACGGCCACCCGGATCACGTCCAGGTCCACCGGGTCGGCTACCGCGCCGCCCGCCTGGCGGGCACCCCGGTGGTGCTGGAGGCCACCGTCGACCGCACCCTCCTGCTGCGCGGACTGCGCGCGGCCTCCTGGGTCCACCGCTTCCCGCCGGAGTTCGACCGGGAATCCTTCCGGCAGGCCTACGGCGCACGCTCCGAGATCACCCACCGGGTACCGGTCAAACGGCACTGGCGGGCCAAGCGCGCCAGCATGTCCGCGCACCTCAGCCAGGCCAGGGGCGGCGACTCCGAACGCACCCTGGCCGCCCTGGGCCGCCTGCCGGGACCGGCCTTCCGCCAGGTGCTGGGGACCGAGTGGTTCATCCAGCGCGGGCTGCCCGCGGGCCCCGTACTGCGCGATCCGCTGGCCACGCTGCCGGGCGCCGCGGCTACGGCACGCGGCCGATGACAGCGCTCACCGCGCGGCTGCCGAAGTCCGCCCTGCGGCTGCTGGGCCTGCTCTCCTCCGCCACCGGCCTCGTCCTGCTGGCCCTGGCCGTGCCGAGGGCGGCGGGAACGGACTGGGCCGCCGTCCGGGGCCACCTCGGGCACATCAGCGGCCCGCAGGTGGCGCTGCTGTGCGCCCTGGCGGGTGCCGCGATGTGGAGCTACACCTACGTACTCGGCGCCGCGCTTCCAGGACTGACACTGCGCCAGGCCCTGCTGGTGCACTGCACCGGCAGCGCGGTGAGCAATCTGCTGCCGCTCGGCGGCGGTGCGGGCGTCGCGGTCACCTACGCCATGACGCGCCGCTGGGGGCATCCGCCGCACGCCGTGGCCGTGTGCGTCGCGCTCACCGGGGTGTGCAACGTGGCCGCGCGGCTGGTGCTGTCGGCGGTGGGCGCACTGCTGCTGGCCGGGACCCCCGTACCCGGCATCGGCTGGGCGGCGGCCGCGGGCGGCGTGGTCCTCGCCCTGCCGGTGGCCCTCGCGGCCGGGTGGCCGGTGCTGCGCCGCTGCCGCCGGGCACCCGCCGCCCGCCGGCGGGCGGCGCCGGGCGGAGCGCTGCGGCCCCTCGCCCTGCGCGCCCGGGAGCTCGCGGTGCGGCTGCGCGACGAGAGCCGGGACGTCGTCCGCCGCTCCTGGGCGCGGCTGGTGTGCGGCATGGCCGCCACCCTCGCGGCCCAGGGCGCGCTGTTCCTGGCCTGTCTGCAGGCGGCGGGCTCCCGTACGGGAGTGGGCGAGGCGCTGGCGGTGTTCGCGGCCAGCCGGCTGCTGACCCAGATCGCGGTCACCCCCGGCGGCATCGGCGTCACCGAGTGCGCCGCCGCCGTCGCGCTGGTCGCCCTCGGCGGCGTCCCCGCGGCCGTGGCCTCGGCCATGCTGCTGTTCGCCACTTTCACGCATCTGCTGGAGATTCCGCTCGGCGCGCTCACCGGCGCGTGGTGGCTGCTGCGCGGGGGACGACGGCGTCCGGCACCGGCACCGGCCGCGCCTTAGGCGCCCACCGCAGCACCGCCGCCAGGGCCACCGCTCCCCCGGCGGCGGCCGCGAGCCCGCTCGCCCAGCTGGGCCCCTGCCCCGAGGGCATCACCACCAGCGTCAGCCCCACCGTCGCCGCCCTGGCGCCGCGCCCCGCCAGCCGCCGCCAGGACACCGCCGCCAGCGGCACCACCGCCCACAGCGCGTACCAGGGCTGCACCACGGGAGCGGCGGCGACCAGCACCAACAGCGCCGCCCCCGTCGCCCGCTCGGCGCCGACGTTCGGGGCGCACCGCACCCAGTAGCCCACCGCCCCCAGGCCCACCAGCAGCCCGGCCAGCCGCGCGGCCGTCATCGCACCGGCCGCGGTGCCCCACCCCAGCCCCTGCGCGGCCCAGCCCAGCAGATGGCCGGTGTCCGTGCTCGGGGACAGCAGGGTGTGCACCTCGGCGGGCGTACGGAGGGTCCACAGCCACCCCCACCCCTGGCCGCACCCCGCCACTCCCGCCATCAGGGCGACCGCGGCCACCCCGGCGATCCCCGCCGTCCGCCGCGCCCGCCGCCACCCGCCGTCCCGCCCCGCCACGGTCACCGCCGCCGCGCACAGCAGGGCCACCACGGCGGGGGCCTTCACGAGCACCGCCGCGGTCAGGACGACGCTCCCCACGGCCCAGCGCCCCTGACGGAACGCCAGCAGCCCGGCCGCCATCAGCCCCAGCATCAGCGCCTCGTTGTGCGCCCCGCCGACCAGGTGGAGCAGCACCAGCGGGTTGAGCGCACCGGCCCACAGCGCGCCGGCCGCGCCCAGCGAACCGGCAGCACCTGCCGCACCTGCCGCACCTGCCGCACCCAGCGAACCCGCCGCACCTCCCACACCGGAGCCCGACGCCTCCGCCAACCGCCGCAGGGCCCACACCAGCAGGGCCAGCCCGGCCACCGCCACCAGCCGCAGCCCCAGGGCCGCGGCCACCACATGATGTTCCCCGGTGACTGCCACCACGGCCCGCGCCGCGGCGACGGACAGCGGTCCGTACGGGGCCGGGGTGTCGTGCCACATTCCGGGGACGTTCGCCGCGAGCGGCCCGCCGAGCGCCCCCGGGCCCAGCGCGTACACATCGCGTCCGCGGCCCGCCAGCGCGCCCTGGGCGAGGTAGCTGTAGGCGTCGCTGCTGCCCAGCAACGGTCCCGGCAGCAGCGGCAGCGCCCAGCACCACAGCGCCCTGCGCAGCGGCCGCCACCCGCAGGACGTCCCGTCCGCGACCCGCCGCCCCAGCCGCCACCACGCGACGAGCAGCAGCACCAGCCCCGCGTACGACACGGCGACGCCCACACACTGCAGCGGCGCGCCGGGCCGCCCCCACACCCCGTCAGGAACACCCCCCGGCAGCGCACCGGACCCCCATCCGCCGGCGCCCAGCAACACGGACCCCAGCGTGCCCAGGAGCACTTCTGCCCGGACGGTGCTCCCTGCCGCGCTCATCCGGCCAACCTAGACGCGGCACCGCCCGGCACGGCGCACGCCGGCAGCCATGTCGCCCGTCCGCGCCAGAGGTGTCTCCCCGGGGGTGTCTCTCAGGGGAGACACCCCCGGCACCGGCTCAGTCGGCGCAGTACGCATCCCGCTCCGGGCGCCGCCCCGTCGTCAGGAAGGCGGTGACCGCCCGGTCCCCGCAGGCGGTGCCGTTGCCCAGGTAGGCCTCGTGGCCGCCGTGGTCCAGGGTGACCATGCGGGCGCGGTCGCCCAGAGCCTGACGCAACTTCAGGGCACCGGCGTACGGGCTGTAGGGGTCCCGGCGGTTCTGCAGCATCAGGATGTTGGACGGGCCGTCGGCGGTGATCCGCGTGGGCTTCTGTACCGGCGCGTCCTTCCAGAAGGCGCAGGGCGTGACGTTCGCCGGCATCCCGGCCGTGAGCGGGTGCCGGGCGCGGTCGACGGCCGCCGCGCGCCGGTATGCAGCGACCGACGCCGGCCAGCGCACGTCGTTGCAGACGGTGGCCATCATCACCGCGGCCTGGTCGTCCGGCAGTGGCCCGGCGAGGGCATCGGGCAGCACCGGCCGGGCGGCCGGGTCCTGGGCCTGCCGGACGAGCCGCGCGAACGAGGGGAAGTGGTCATCGCTCTGCAGGGCGTTCTGCAGCGCCTGGCGCAGCAGGTTGCCGGTCAGCGGGATGCCCTTCGTGCCGGACTCCTTCGGCGCCCGGTCCAGCTTCGCCGCCAGCGCGAGCATTAACGGCCGCACGTCCCCGGGGTGTTCGGCCAGTCGCAGCCCCTCGCCCTCCCGGGCCGGGTCGGCCGCCCAGGCCGCGAAGTCGGGGAACCGGTCCTCCGCGCCCACGGCCATGTTCGCCAACCAGCCCCGCCCCACCCGGGACGGGTCGGGGTCGTCGTTGCTGTCCAGCACCCAGCGGTCGGTGTGCTGCGGATACTTCTGCGCGTACACCGCCCCGGCATAGGTCCCGTACGAGGCTCCCCAGGCCGACAGTTTCTCCTCGCCCAGGGCCCGGCGGAGGCGGTCGATATCGCGCACCTCGTTCGCGGTGGACATGCTGCTCAGCACGGCACCGCCGTGACGGGCGCACGCCTCGGCGATCCGCCGGGACCGGGCGATGTTCTCCGTGATCCCGCCGTCCGGGCCCGGCCAGGACCGCTGGGTGACCAGCTGCCGGTCGCCGGCGTCGAGTCCGCAGCCCGCCTTCGGACTGCCGCCCGTTCCTCGCGGATCGAAGCTGACGAGGTCGTAGGCCCCGGCCATCTCCTTCTCCAGCGCCTTCCCCTTCGCCACCAGCCGCGCCACCCCGGATCCGCCCGGCCCGCCGGGGATCACCAGCAGCGTGCCCCGGCGGGCCGCGGGCCGGTCGCTGCGCACCCGGGACACGGCGAGGGTGAGCTGCGGCCCGTCCGGGTCGCGGTAGTCGAGCGGTACGGGCAGTTCGGCGCACTCCTGCCGGGGAAGGCCGGGATCGGCGCACGGCCCCCAGGCGAGGGCGGGCCCCGAAGCGCCGGGGGCCTGGGCGCGGGCTGCCGGGGAGGCCGCGGCCAGGGTGCCGGCGACGGCTGCGGCGGAGAGCGTGAGCAGAAGGGTGCGGCGGGCGTAAGTCGTCATGGCGCAAGGCTCGTTGAGCGGCGGGCCGGTGCCCATCCGGCTGCCGGGAGCACCGTGCTGGGGTTATCCCGAGAGCGGGCCGTCGTACGCACCTCGGACGGGTTTCGCCGGTGCCGCCCCGGACCGATGGCGCCCCGGCCCGTCTCACTCCCCGATGGTGATCAGCGCCAGCGTGATGTTGTCGGGCCCGCCCGCCTCGATGGCGGCCTTCCACAGCTCGAAGGCGGCCCGGCCGCCGGAGTGGAGCCGCAGCAGGCCGCCGACGTCCTCCTCGGGGACCGGGTCGGTCAGCCCGTCGCTGCACACCAGATAGCGGTCGCCCACGGACAGCGGCACGGTCGTGAGGTGCGGGACGACGGCGCTGAACTCCCGGGCGCCGCCGAGCGCCTGGGTGACGAGCGAGGTGGTGCGCCGCCCTGGTGGCAGCGGTGGGCTGTCGTCCACGCTCACCTGGCGCAGGTCCTCGCCGGTCGCCTCGAACACCCGGCTGTCACCGACGTTGAACACCACCACGGACTCCTCCCCGACGACCGCGCCGGCGACGGTGGTGCCCATGGTGGTCAGTTCCGGGTCCCGCTCCGCGGCCCCGTACACCGCACGGTTGCAGAGGTCCAGGACGTCACGGACCGCGTCCTCGGTGTCCAGTGACGGTCCGAGCGCGGCCAGGTGCCGGACGACCAGGGCGCTGGCCACCTCACCGGCCGGCTGCCCGCCGATACCGTCGGCGACCGCGACGACCAGCGGGGTGCCGAGCGGGAACACCAGCGTCTGCGGGTTCTCGGTCACTGTGCCGCAGAGCGTCCAGGGGCCGGCCACCAGGCTGTCCTCGTTGTGCTCGCGGATCAGCCCGGTGTGGCTCAGGGCGGTCACGGTGAGGTAAGGCATGGGCGTGTCCCGGCTCGGGTGCTCCACTACGGCAGTTCCGTCGTCCCCCGTGGCGTGCCGTACCCCCATTGTGGCCACCGGCCGGGCGCCCGCGCCCGTTGACGGCATCAACACGGCATCGACGGCGGGCGGGGCGTCCGGTCAGCGGTCCGCTCAGCGTCCGGTCGCCGGTCTGTCAGCCCGTCTGTCCACCCGTCTGCCCGCCGGTCTCTCCACCCGTCTGTCCGCCGGGCCGCCTGCCGCTCAGGGTGGTGCGCTGCATCATCCGGGCGATGTCCTTCCCGGTGACGATCCCCACCAGGTGCCCGGCGTCCACGACGAGAAGGCGCGCGCCGGTACGCAGGCTGATTTTCTCCAGCGCGTCACTGAGCAGATCGTCCGGAGCGGCGACCGCGCACTGGGACAGCGGGGTCGCCGCCTCGCGTACCCGTACCGTCTCCCGGCTCGGTCCTGGCACCGCCGCGAGCCGGCGGATCTGCACGATGCCGCTGGGACGGCCGTCGAAGTCGAGCAGCGGCAGCACGGAATGGCGGGAGTGCACGACCACCTCGTCGATGAAGCGCTGGACGGTCAGCCAGTCCGCACCGGTCGCCACCGGACTGGTCATGGCCTCGGCGACCCGCATCCCCCGCAGCGCGGTGTGCAGGGCGGCGCGGCGCCGCTCCGCCCCGGCGACAACCATGACGAAGAGGCCGATGAAGACGATCCACAGCCCGCCCGGTGCCCCGCGCAACACGGAGATCCAGCCGGCGGCCACCAGCAGCAGCCCCATGATCTGGCCGCCCCGGGACGCCGCCAGATCCGCCCGGTCCCGGTCCCCGGTACGCCACCACAGCACCGCCTGCACCACCCGCCCGCCGTCCAGCGGCACCGCGGGCAGCAGATTGAACACGCCCAGGAAGAGGTTCGCCCAGCCCAGCCACGCCAGGACGACGGAGGGCACCGCCCAGCCGGACAGCCCGTGCAGCCCGAACCCGGCCCCGAGCGCGATGCCGCCGATGACCAGGCTGGTGAGCGGCCCGCTGACGGCCACCGCGAAGGCCGCCGCGGCGGACTGCGGCCGCCCCATCCGGGTCGTACCGCCCAGCGCCCACAGCGTCACGTCCTGGACGGAGATCTTCTTCCGCAGCGCGGTCGCCGCATGGGCCGTCTCGTGCAGCAGCAGGCTGCCCATGAGCAGTACGGCCCCGATGACACCGGCCAGGGCGTAGACGGCATCCGAACGGCCCGGCGTCCAGACGGGAAGGCCCTGGTGGCCGAGTCCGTACGCGAACAGGCCCACCAGCAGCGGCACGCTCCAGTGCATGCGCAGCGGCACCCCGACCACCTGTCCGACACGCACCGAACCGTTCATCGTCGTCTCCTGCCGGCCCGGCGCCCGGTCACCGGGAGCAGGCCGTGACGGCCCGCACTCCGTGAACCGGCCGATCCGGCGCCCACCACCATTGTCGCTCGCACCACCTGCTCAGGGGGTGCGAGCGAGGAGGTTCGCAGGAGGTACGCAAGCGGCACGAAAGGCCTGCCGGTCGCAGGGGTGGCACGCTGGTGGTACGGACCGATTCGCCGGAGGTGCGTCATGGGACACCGCCACCACTTCCACCTGGACCAGGGCGATCACTCGATCACCGTGAATGTCGGGCCCGGCCGGGCCGGGGAGATCGAGCTGCTGGTCGACGGCAAGGTGGTCGCGTACCAGAAGGACCACAGCGCCGGCATGAACGTGCTGACCGGCGAACTCCCCGAAGAGCCCGCCCACCCCTTCCGGATCCTGCTGCGCCAGCCGCACCTGGTCCCCTCCATGCCCCGCTGCACGCTGGAGCTGGACGGTGTGGAGCAGCCCATGCCGGAGCGGCTGGTGCTGTAGGGGGCCGACGGCACGGCCCTCGCCGGGCCCGCGCACATGCCTTCGCCTCACCGGAAACGCTCGTGAATTGTTGGGCCACCCGGCTGATTGTGGCCGACGAGCGTTTTGCTCCCCGCGGGTTGAACGAGGCTGCAGGACAGCAACGGCAGCACGATACGTCTGGCATCAGAAGGACGAATCGGCGAGGAGCGACGTGAGAAGAATTGTGCAGGCGGGAAGTATCGTCGGGGCGTGCGGGCTGGTGCTGTTCGGCAGCGGGATGGCCCATGCGCAGACCATTCCGGGCGAGTCCCTGCTCTCGGCCGTGGCAGGCGCCGATCTCGGCACCGTGACCGGCATGGTCTCCGGGGTGGTCTGCAACAACCGCCTCGCGGACTTCAACTACAAGTCCCCGGCGGTCAAGTCCCCGCACCCCTGCATCAACGGGCCGGTGCACAGCGGCAACAGCCTCAACAGCGGCAACTTCCTCAACCACGGCAACCCCAACAACAGCGGCAATATCCACAACACCAACGGGTCCACCAACAGCGCGAACTCCGCCACCGGTGCGTCGGCGGGCAGCAACAACAACATCCAGCGCATCCTCGGAGGCTTCCTGCACGGAGCGGGCCATCACTGAGCGAGCCATGACCTCCTGAGGACGACTGCGGCCACGGCCCGCGCGCCGTCCATCGATCGCCCGGCGGACCATCCGCCGGGCGATCGTCATGTCCGGGCCCGGCGCGGCGGCCCGGGAAGGGAGCGCCGCCGCACACATCTCCGTACGCACCACCGGACACACCGCCGTACAACCGCCGCACACACCTCCGGCCCCGGACGAGCCGGGGCCGGAGGGGCGGATCAGAGCCGGGTCAGGCTCGGGTCACAGCTGCTGGTGGCCGCCGCGGCCGATGTGCTGGATGTCGTTGCTGGTCTTGTTCTCGGCTCCGGTC
Organism: Streptomyces sp. Edi2; assembly: GCF_040253635.1. Classification (NCBI taxonomy): domain Bacteria; kingdom Bacillati; phylum Actinomycetota; class Actinomycetes; order Kitasatosporales; family Streptomycetaceae; genus Streptomyces; species Streptomyces sp. Edi2. The sequence goes on from NZ_JBEJGX010000003.1 coordinate 4,363,714, forward strand.
GTGCCGCCGGCGTCGTCGTTGGTGTTGCCGTTGACGTTGGTCGGGCTGCCGCTGTTGCTGCTGTTGCCGGACAGGTGGACGTTCTGCGAGTTGCTGACGTTTCCGCTGTTCAGCGGGCCGTTGATGCAGACCCTTGCCCGGTTCCGGCAGCTGAAGCCGGCGTGGAAGCTCGCCACGGTGTCGCTGTTCCACACCCCGTCGAGGCCGTACGGCCCCCCGTCCCATGCCTGGGCGGGCGACGCCCCGGCCGCCAGGAGCAGACCGCAAGCTCCTGCGATCACGAAATTGATGCGTGCCATGTTCTTCACTGTGTGCTCCTGCACCTCGCGGTTGGGTACCCGCGGTCTTGCTATCGGGCCTTCTCCCATCCGCCAAGCCTGAGCAACGGCCCGTCCCGCGCATTCACTCTGACTGAGCAGTGGATTCACCGTGACGGCTCTCCCCGCGCCCCTCCCCCTTGCCTCTCTTCTCGCCTCTCCCTCGCCTCTCCCCTCACCGCGGCGACGGGCTGCATTGGCGGGGTGCGCGGACCGTCGTGGGCGGACCGTCGTGGGCGTGCCGTCGTGGGCGGACCGTCGTGGGCGTGCCGTCGTGGGCGTGCCGTCGTGGGCGGGCCGTTCCCCGAACCGTCCCCGGCGCGCCCGCGGCGCCGCTCTCACTTCCGCAGATGCAGCCGCTGCCCGGGGTAGATGTGGTCCGGGCCCTGGTCGAGCGCATGCTTGTTCAGGGCGTACAGGCCCTTGGTCCCGCCCCGGGTATGGGCGCGTTCGGCGATGACGGAGAGGCAGTCGCCGGGATGCACCACATAGGTACGGGCCTTGGTGGCGATGGCCGCCCGGTGGGCGCGCGGAGCGGGGGCCCGGTCGGCCGTGGGGGCCCGGTCGGCCGTGGCGGTCGGCCGGTCGGCGGAGGTCTGCCGGTCGGCGGAGGTCTGCCGGTCGGCGGGGGCGGAGCTGCCGGCGGAGCCGCTGGTGGAGCCGGCGCAGTTGGGCCAGGCGGACAGACCGCGGTCCCGGGCGATGCGCTCACCGACGGCGATCTGCTCGGCGCGGGTGGCGAGGTCGGGACGCGGGGCGTAGCGGAGGCCGCCGTAGGCACGCCAGGTGGCGCGATCGATCTGCAGACCACCGTGGTAGCCGTTGCCGGTGTTGATGTGCCAGCGGCCGTTGCTCTCACAGGAGGCGATGCGCTCCCAGTCGGGCCCCGGCGGGCCGAAGGACGGCCCGGCCGCCGCGGCGCCCGGGCCGGTGAGACCGGCCAGGCCCACGACGCCCAGCAGGACCAGCAGCACGGGCAGGAGTCTTTCGACGGACCGTTGGGCGAGGGGCGACGGCATGACGGGAATCCTCCGCTGTGCTCCGGCAACGCCGTGACGCGGTACTCGCCACGACCGGTGGGCACGCACCAACTAACCCGGCAATATGGTTTTCCGCGGGTCCGGGGAGTGCGACATGCGGGTGTTTCACCCGGGTGGGTGCAAAGCGAGTCCCCCGCCTCGCACGGCCCTTTGGCCCCGTGGCCGGGGATTCTTGGCCGCGCAATTCCTGCGCGGTCGCACTTCGTCAAGGCCTGTCAAGGCCGTCAAGACCCGTCAGTGCTCGTCAAGGCCCGAATTCAGGCCAGAGCCGGCCGCAGCAATTTCCGGTCCTGTGCCCTTGCCGCCGCCCCCGCGGAAACGGGCATTTACATGACCGAATAAGCGAAATACGGGGTCAGGGCGACGGGTTCCGGGGTGGCGACGGCGAACTCGTAGGAGGGGGCGAAGGCGAAGTTCCTTACCAGGACCGGCACTTCGAGGCCCTGCGGACCGGGGACGAGGACCGTGCCGCGGTCGGCGGGGAAACCGGCCTCGATACGTTCGGGGGCGAAGGACAGACCGCCGCCGACGGCCTGCAGCGCGGCATCCTTGCGGACCCAGAAACGGGTCACGAGGCGTTCCCGTTCGGCGGCCGGGCGCCCTGCGACGGTGCGGGACTCCTGGTCCGTCAGCACCTCGTACGGGGTGTACGGCAAGGACGCCCCGGAGCGCACGGACTCCACCGAGAAGCCCATCCGGCGCGCGTCCTCGCCACAGGCCACGATCAGCAGGCCGCGGGTTCCGTACAACTCCCAGTGGGTGGCGGCGGCCATCGCGGCGCTCACCCGGTCGGGGAGGCAGCCCAGCAGCCGGCTGCGGGCCGCGCCGCCGAGCGTGGACCGGGAGTGGCCGTTGAGGTCCGGGCAGCCGTCGGGGGACAGCCCTGTTCCCGGCTCGCGGGCAGGGGTGGATCCTACGGGGACGACAAAGAGCGGGACGGGTGTGGACAGGATGTCCGGGCGGTCGTGAGCAGGTGCGGGTGCGGCCGCGAGCGGTGCCGGGCGCGCCCGTCCCGGGTGCTGCCAGTGTTCCGGAACGCCCAGGTCAAGGGGCTCCGGACAGAGTTGGAGAAGAGCGGCGTTCGTTTCCACGTACTTTCCGTCCTCCACAGTTGAGCGGTGCCTGGGCCGTACTGGGTGAGTGACGGCCCGTCGTACGGTTCTTCCCTCTCCCTCTTTTCCGCCTACATCGATCGATACAGAGAGCCCAAGGTTTGCAGATCCTCCGGAACCTTCGAGTCATCCCTCCTGCTGATGTACGGCTACATACTTCGATGTACGAGAGGCGGACCCAAATTCGGGCGCCAGGGCCAGGAGAACGGGCAGCGCACGGAAGTACTGTCCTCGTGTGTGGTTACGTCTTTTCACCAGTACGCACGCGCGCCACCGCCCCGTACCGCTCCGTGACCTCAGATTGGCGGTGGGTTTCTTTGCCGGCTGTCTGATTCTGTATGTCGTGGGCGGCCCACAGGTGATGGGGGGCGATATCCCCGCTTGGCAGGCCGTCCTGCCCGTTCTCGTGCTGTGCGCCGCGACCGCTCTGCGCAGTGCCCGGCCGGCGGTCGCGGTCGCCGTCGGCACCTTCACGGTCACCGTGGAGACCACGTCCAGCGGTGGCCTGGGCCCGGTCCTCATCTATACCGATCTGCTCTATGCGGCCGCGCTGTACGGCGCCCCCCGGCTGTGCCGGCTGCTGCAGGCCGGGAGCGTCACGGCCACCCTCGTCACCACCGTGGTCCTCGTCCTCACCGGCGACCGCTCGGAGGGGGTGACGACCGGTGTCATCGTCGCGCTGCTGCTCATCTCCCCCGTGTGGACCGGGGTGTTGATACGCAACCACAAGGAGCGGGCGGACACCGAACGGCAGCGTGCCGCGCAGATCAACCGGCTGGCGGAGCTGGACCGCAAGACCGTGCTGCAGACCGAGCGCACCCGGATGGCCCGCGAGCTGCACGATCTGGTGGCCAACCACCTCAGCGCCATCGCCATTCACTCCAGCGCCGTGCTCTCCCTGGCCGGGACGAAGGGGGAGAAGGACGGCGCCGACGAGGAGGACCCGGTACTGCGGGCGCTCGCGGTGATCCGCGAGAACAGCGTGCAGGGGCTGGCCGAAATGCGGCGGATGGTGGTGCTGTTGCGCTCCGACCGGGGGGTGGACGACGACTGGGACCGGCCCCAGCTGAACGCGCTGGGGTCACTCGTCGAACAGGCCAGGCCGGCCGCGGACGCGGCGGCGCTGTCCCTGCACACCGAGTTCCCCGAGCGCTTCCCCGAAGTGTCCTCGGTGATCGAGGTGACGGCGTACCGCATCGTGCAGGAGGCACTGACCAATGTCCTCAAGCACGCCTCGGCGGGGCGGGTGCACATCCGCTGTGAGACCGGCGCCGGGCAGCTGACCCTCTCGGTCGACAGCCCGCTCACCCGCCCCGACGGCCGGGCCCGGCAGCGCCCCGTGGCGCAGTTGACCACCGGAGCGGGCGCCGGCCTCGCCGGGATGTCCGAACGGGCCGCGCTGGTCGGCGGCATCTTCGACGCGGGACCCGACCGCACCGCCCCGGGACGCTGGCGGGTGCGGGCCGTGCTCCCGCTGACACAGAACTCCTAGCGGACGAGAAAGGTGGAACAGCCAGTGAAGGAGTCGGTGGAGGGGTTGATGAAGGGGTTAGTGAAGGAGCCGGTGGACGGGTTGGCGGAGGGGCTGGTGAAGGAGTACGCGGCGGACGCGTGGCGGGCCGGCCCGGCGGACGAGCCGAGGGGCGGCCCCTCGGATGCGCCGGACCACGCCCCGTCCGGCAGGCCCGAGGCCATACGACCCGAGGACATACGGACCAACGGCATACGAGCCGAGGACATTCAGCCCGAAGACATTCGGCCCGAGGGCATCCGGGTGCTGGTGGCCGATGACCAGGCCGCGGTGCGCTCCGGACTGGTGCTGGTGCTGCAGACCGACCCGGGCATCACCGTGGTCGGCGAGGCCGGCGACGGCGCGGCGGCGGTCCGGATGGCCGCCGAACTCCGGCCCGATGTGGTCCTGATGGACGTCCAGATGCCACAGCTCAACGGGGTCGCCGCCACCCGCAGGATCGTGGAGCGCGGCCTCGCCGAAGTGCTGGTGCTGACCACCTTCGACCTCAACGAGTACATCTTCGGGGCGCTACGGGCCGGCGCCGGCGGCTTCATCCTCAAGAACGCGGAGCCGGCCGTACTGGTCAGCGCGGTACACGAGGTGGCACACGGGGACGGTTTCCTCACCCCGGCCATCGCCCGCCGGCTGATCACTGAATTCGCCGGCCGCCCGCCGGTAGCCGGCCCCACCCTCCCCGCGAGCGCCGCGCAGGCCCTCGACACGCTCACCAAACGGGAGTTGGAGGTCCTGGCCTGCATCGCCCGCGGACTGGCCAACAGCGCCATCGCCGAAACCCTCCACCTCGCGGAGGGCACCGTGAAAACCCACACCAGCCGGATCCTGTCGAAACTCAACCTCCGCAGCCGGGTACAGGCCGCAATCCTGGCCCAACAGCACGGGATCGCGCTGCGGGGGTGAGAAGCGGGGCCGGGCGGGGGTGCGGCCCCTGCCCCGCCCCCCGGGGCCCCGGGCCGGCGGTTCGCGCTCAGTCGTCGGCCAGCAGGTCGCGGGCGATCGCGTCGTTCTGGCGGAAGTAGACGGCGTTGGTGTGCGGGCGGGGGAACTGGGCCGGGCCGGCGATGGTCCGGTCGGGGTGCACGGTGCCGGTCGCGTCGACGGGGTGCAGGGCCGCGCCGGACAGCCGCAGCATGCCGCCCGCGCCGTCCTCGGGGCGCTCCTGGACCAGTTCGCCGCGGGACAGCAGGGCGCGCAGCAGGGGATCGGTCACGCGGTCGGGGTCGGGCGCCGCCAGCCGGGCGTCGAGGAGGATGTCCGCCTCGTGCACGGTGCCGGGGAGGGCGGGGCTGGTCGCGCGGAAGAGCGGGACCGGGCCGGCCGGGCCGCACGGGCCGCCCTGGGCACCCCGCAGGGGCTCGCTTCCGGGCGCGGCCGCCTCGCCGGGCATGGACCCATCGCCGGGCGCGGCCCCGTCTCCGGGTACGGGCCCGTCTCCGGGCACGGCCCCGTCAGGCACCGCCCCGTCTCCGGGCACCGCCCCGTCTCCCGGCACCGCCCCGTCTCCCGGCACCGCCCCGTCTCCCGGTACGAGCGACACCCGCATGCCGGGGCCCACGAATGTCACCACGCCCGCCTCGGCCAGTGCCAGCAGCTGTTCGGCGCGCAGCGGGGGCGGGCCCGAGCTGAGGTAGGTGCCGAGTGCGAAGTGGCGTAGGGCCTCCGTCAGTTGGCCGTCGGCCAGTTCGCCGGACCGCCACAGTTCCTCGATGACCGCGCCGGCCCGTTGCAAGCCGTCTACCAGGGCGGTGGCGATACCGCTCGCGGGGCCCGTGCGGCGGCGCAGCTCCTCGGCGAGCAGGCCGCGCAGCCGGCGCTGGAGGTCGTCGGCGTCGGCGAACCGCAGACCGGCCAGCGGGTCGGCCAGCCGGTCCAGGTCGAGGCGGTCGGCGGGGTCGGGCACGGCCTCACAGGCGAGTTTGGCCAGCCGGTCGGCGTCGGGGTGCAGCAGGGCGTACTGGGCGTCGAAGTCCGGCCAGCTCATACAGGTACGGGCGGGCTGCCCGGCGAAGAGGGCGCGGTAGTGGCACCAGCCCAGTTCGGCCACCACCAGCGGCCACACATCGCGGCCGAAGGAGGCGCCGGGCCGGGACAGCACGGCCCGGCAGGCGTCGACAGTGGCGAAGCGCGGGGCGGCAGGAGCTGCCAGAGGGGCTGCAGGGGCTGCCAGGAGAGCGGACGGGGCTGCCTGGGAGTCTGCGGGCGCTGCCGGAGGGGCGGCAGGAGCTGCCAGGGGAGCAGCGGGCGCTGCCAGGGAGGCGGCCGGTGGCGCATACGCCGGTTTGGGCGGCAGGGGGACGCCACGCCGGGAGCCCGCGTACAGCCGGGGCTCGCGCCCGGACGGCAGATAGCGCAGCGGACCGCCGGGGGCGGGGCGGACGAAGCGGCCGCCGCGGCCCTCCGTCAGCAGCGCCAGACAGTCGATGAAGACCAGGCCCAGGCCGCGGACCAGGACCCGCGCGCCGGGCGGGACGGCCGCCAGCGCCGCCGGGTCGGCGGGCCCGGGGCCGATCCGGGTCAGGCCGGCCGGTACGGGACCGGCGAGGGTGTCCGTATGGCCCTGGGCGAACACCACCCGGTCGGCGAGTACGGGCGGTTGGCCGGAGTCGAGGATCACCTGCTGGCGGCCCCGTCCGCCCGGTGCCGTCCCGGCGGGCGTGCGCCGCAGATCGACCACCCGCGCCCGGTGGACGTACAGCCGCACCGAGGCGGGCCGCTCGCGGGTGACGGTCTCGAAGAAGTGCCGCAGATAGCGGCCCTGGTCGCGGCGGGCGGCGTAGGCGCCGTCGTGCAGCGGGGCGTCGAGCCAGCCGGCGGTGGTGGGGCCGGGGCGCGGCGGGCCGGCGCACGCCACGCTCGCATCGGGGTACATCGTGACCTGCTCGGCCGCCGAGTTCATCCACAGCAGACCCGGCTGGTCGGTGCGCCAGGTGCGGCCGGCGCCCGGTGGGTACGGGTCGACGATGTGCAGGTCCAGCGGCCGGTCGCCGTACAGGGCGGGGACGTTGGCGAGGATCCGCTCGACGATCGAGGCGCCGCGCGGGCCGCAGCCGATGAGGCACAGGGAGCGGGCCGGGCCCACCGGGTCGTTCAACTGGCCTCCGTCCGACGGCCGTGTTCGTGGGGTGTGTCCATGGGTCGTGTCCATGGGGTGGTTCGGGAGCGCCGTGGTTCCCGGGCGCACGTAAAGCAGCGCAGGCGTCCGTCAAGCACAGGCGTCCGTCGCACGCAGACGCTCCGTCACACACAGGGGCCCGGCGGCCCGTGCCGTAGCAGGGGGGCCGCCGGGCGCCGTGTCAGCAGCCGCCGCTGATCGTGGAGCCGAGCGCCTGGGCGTCACGCTCGCCCGGCACCTCCAGGCCCTGAAGGTCCATGATGGTCATCTCGTCACCTCCCTTCCGCGGATCGGTGGACATGTGTACGGTGAGATACACGGCGCGTGGTGGAATACGCACACCGTGTGGCCGGCTGTGTCAGCAGCCGCCGCTGATGGTGGAGCCGAGCGCCTGGGCGTCACGCTCGCCCGGCACCTCCAGACCCTGAAGATCCATGATGGTCATCTACGACACCTCCTTCCGGGGACTTGTCGTGGTGCGGAATCACGGTGATGACGTGCCAGGTGCCGTTGCGGGACACCTGGAGCCGGTGGGCCGTGCATGACAGGTGCACGGTCCATCCGGCGTCGCGTCAGCAGCCGCCGGAGACGGTCGAGCCGAGCGCCTGGGCGTCACGCTCGCCCGGCACCTCCAGGCCCTGAAGGTCCATGATGGTCATCTGACGACACCTCCCTTCCGCGGTGCGCAGTGCCCGCTGCCCCGGACGGGGCGGTGGGGGTGGCGGCGCCGTGGGCGCCGCCGGCGCGTCCCGGGGCGGCCGGATGAACGGCCGCCGCGAGGCGCGAGTCGGTGAGGAACGGGAGCAGCGGAGTGCCCCGTTCGGTGGCGGAGAGCGCCAGCAGGACGCCGGCCCCGCCGTCGGCCAGGCCCATGGAGATCCGGGCGCGGCCGTCGCAGGGGAAGACCGTCGCTCCGTTCCACGTCATGGCGTGCTGGCCGAGCCGGGTCAGATGACGGCGCAGGTACCGGTCGACGGCTGCGCTGCCCGGCACGGGGCCGTCCGGCCGTTCCCCGTCGTCCGGGGCGAGCGGCACCCGGTCGCGGAGCACCGCCAGCGTGGCGAGCAGGCCCGCGCGTCCGCCCAGCAGCCCCGACTCGATGACGAAGTCGGCGGCGCAGGCGCGCAGCAGGGCGGGCAGCGCCGCGCGGATCCGGTCGTCGTCGCGCACCCGCAGCAGCTCGGCCGCCACCAGGGCGATACCGGCGCTGCCGTTGTCCAGGTAGGGCAGGAGCCGGAAGCCCTCGTCCACCTGGAGGGTGTCCTGCGGGCCCGGTGCGCACCGGTCGAGGTCGCGGTGGACGGCGTGTACCGCCTCGTCCAGCAACGCGGGGTCCCCGGTGGCCCGGTGGGCGGTCAGGAGGAAGAGCGCGGCGCCCGACCAGCCGTACATCAGGCCGGCGGCGTCCTTCGAGCCGCGCCGGCGGCGGCGCTCGACGGGTTCGGTGCGGGCGGCGGTCAGCCGCTCGGTGACGCGGTCGGCGAGGCCCAGGGCCTGCTGTCGCAAGGCGGCGCTGCCGAGCGCGTCGGCGAAGTGCAGCAGGTTCAGGCCGACGCCGGACAGACCCCGGTAGAGGCTGGGGCAGTGGCGTACGGCGAGCTTGTCCGCGGCCCGGTCCAGGGCCCGCAGGGCCGCCTCGTCGTCGCCCAACTGCCGTAAGACGTAGGCCATTCCGTGCAGGCCGTCGTAGAAGCCGATCCGCTCGGCGGGGACCCGGTCGACGGCGGCGCGCAGCCAGGCCGCGCCCTCCTCGTCGCGTTCCCCGAGGGCGGTGTGCCGGGCCCACAGGACGCCGGCCGCGCCGTGTCCGAAACCCGCGCCGCCCTCGACGAACTGCTCGAAGCCGCCGGGGTGGAGCCGGTCAAGGCGGTGCGGGGTGGCGCTGTCGCGCAGCCCGCGGGCGAGGGAGACCAGCACATCGGTGGGTGGGAAGGTGCCCGGTGCGGAACGGAGCGTGGCGGTCGTGTTGTCGTTGGGGGCCAGCTGCGGAGCCAGCCGGGCCACCAGCGCGTCCGGCAGCCCGAACCGCTCGGCCGCGGCGGCCAGCAGGGCGGGCGCCTTGTCCGGGGCGAGCCCGCCGAGGGCGGCCAGCGGCAGGAAGAGCCACAGTCCGATGGCGGCGAGCGCATAGTGGTCGCCGTCCGTGCCGGTCGCGTCGGCACGGTGGAAGCCGGGGGCGCCGAGGCTGCTGGGGGTGGCCAGGTCGAGCGCGTCGGCCACCTCGAAGTCGATGAGGACCGGTTCGTCACCGGGCCTGATGATGAGGTTGCCCGGGTGCAGGTCTCCGATCCGGATGCCGCGGCCGTGCACCGCGGCGACCAGCGCCTCGATCCGGCCGAACAGGGCCAGCGCGCGGTCGCGGTAACGCGCGACGGCCTGCTCGTCGGGGTCCGGGACGGTCAGCGGGTGGTGCGCGGCGAGCCAGGTCTGGAAGTCCTGTCCCGCGATGTCCTCCAGCACCAGGAAGAGGTGGTCGCGGACCTGGAAGGTGCCGAAGGTGCGCGGGATGCCGGGCATTCCCGCCAGCCGCTGCAGCATCCGGTGCTCGTGGGCGATCCGGCTGACCGCGTCGCGGCCGACGCCGTCGGTGCCGGAGTAGGGCCGGCCCTCCTTGAGGACGACACCGGTCTCCCCCGCGCCGAGGGCGTCGGCGCCGGTCGGGACGGCGCGGTAGACACCGCCGCCGTGGGAGAACTGCAGCGCCCCGGTGATCCGGTAGGGGAAGTCGTCCAGGGCCTGCCGGGCGGCCAGCGAGTCCTTGAGAATGTCCGGCACCTCGACCCAGTCGGGGGTGTGGAAGACCGGGGTGCGGCGGTCCGGCTCCGGGGTGCCGTCGGGGCGGTGGACGGCGGTGACCAGCTCGCCGTCGGTGTCCTCCATGTAGTGGGTGCGGAAGCCGCCGTAGCGTACGTGGAGCGGGCCCTGCCGGAAGCGCAGGTCGGTGAGGACGTACGGGCCGGGCCGGCCGCCGACGAGGGCGTCGAGTCCTTCGAGGGTGCGGGCGAACTCGGCGACGTCCACCGGGTAGACGGTCAGCAGCTTGCCGGCCGAGGAGCGCTGGGCGTACTTGCGGCTCAGGGCGCGCAGGACGTTTGTGCTCTTGAGGTACTTGAAGGCGATGCCGTGCCGGGTGCAGTAGCGGGCGACATCGGCGAGGGTGCGGCGGGCGTCGTCGGGTGCCGCGCTGACGTGGATCTTCCAGCCCTGGTCGGGGAGTTGGTCCTCGGGCGGGCGGCAGAAGGTCCAGGCCTCGTTGTCGTCGCGCCGCCAGCCGTCGGGCAGCGGCGGGGCGGGGAAGCGGGTGGCCTCCAGGTCCCAGTTGCCGGGCCAGTCGAAGAAGGTGCGGTCGGCCAGGGCGAAGCTCTCGGCGCCGTCTCTCATGCGGCACCCCCGATGGGGGCGGGCGCGCCGGCGGGGGCGGACGGGGCGACGGGGGCGGGCTCGCCTGCCTCGGCGGTGAGGCGTACGGCGGCGGTCCCGGTGGGCTCGGGGAGCTCGGCGGCGGGCTGTGCGGCCGGCGGGCCGGCCTCGGCGGCGACCGGTGCGGCCGGCCCCGCGGGCTCGGTGGCCCCGTCCAGGTAGGCGTCGAGGGCGGTGCGGTGGCCGCTCGCCAGATGCTCGGCGAGGACGGCGCGGGCCTGGGTCTTGTCGTCGTCGGAGAGGAAGTCGGGCAGGCCGACCGCCAGCACGCGGTTGTCCTCACTGGGCTTGAGCGAGGCGTAGTGCTCGTCGCGCAGCAGGCCCCAGACGATCGCGTCGTGGTACCGGCCGTCGAGGTAGCAGTGGTCGCGCAGGATGCCCTCGATCACGAACGGGGTCTTGGTCATCAGCCGGATGACGCCCTTGTTGTAGCCGGCGGTGGTGACCTGCACGCGGTGCGCGTCGAGCTGGTGGAAGAGGTAGTCGACGAGCAGGACGACGGCCTCCGCGCCGTAGCCGCGGCGCCACAGCTCGGGCGAGCCGATCGCGCCCCCGACGGTGAAGCCGCCGATCCGGCCGGAGCGCTGATAGCTGACGGTGCCGATGCGCTCGCCGTCCTTGCTGCGGATCACCAGGTGGTGGACCCGTCCCGAGCGGTTGGCCTGCTCGACCTCGGCGGCGCCCAGCAGCTCCCAGTCCCCGCTGAGCACGGCGGCCGGCGAGCCGGGCCGCAGCCAGGAGGCGATCGCCGCCCAGTCGTCGTCGCCGGGCCATTCCAAGGTCACCAGTCGTCCCTGCACGGTGCGTTTCCCTCCTCAGCGGGTGGTGTGACGGGTCGTCAGCGGGTGGCGCGGATCGTCAGCGGGTGTAGCGGGTCAGTACGAGGACGGCGTTGTGGCCGCCGAAGCCGAAGGAATTGCTCAGCACCACGTCGCCGTCCCAGTCGCGGGCGCCCTTGAGGACCAGGTCGAGGTCTTCTTCCGCGGGGTGGTCGCAGTTGCGGACCGGCGGGATCTTGCGGTCCCGGAGGGACAGCACCGCGGCGGCGGCCTCGGCGGCCCCGGAGGCGCCGAGCATGTGCCCGGTCATGCTCTTGACCGCGGTGACCGGCGTACGGCTCAGATGGTCGGGGCCGAGCACCTGGCGCAGCGCCGCCGCCTCGATGCGGTCGTTCAGGAGGGTGCCGGTGCCGTGGGCGCTGACCTGGCCGACGTCCTCGGGGGCGAGGCCGGCGTCGGCGAGCGCGCCGCGCATCGCGCGGACGGCTCCTGCGCCGGTCGGGTCGGGGGCGGTGGCGTGGTGGGCGTCGGTGGTGGCGGCGTAACCGGCCACCTCGGCAAGGATCTCCGCGCCGCGGCGTTCGGCGTGGCCGGCCTCCTCCAGCGTCAGGACACTGGCGCCGACGGCCATCACGAACCCGTCGCGGTCCCGGTCAAAGGGCCGGCTGGCGCCTTCGGGGTCGTCGTTGCGGCGGGAGAGCGCCTGGGCGTTGGCGGTGCCGGCCAGGTCGACGGCGGTGAGGGCGTCATCGGTGCCGCCGGCCAGGGCGATGTCGGCCCGGCCGCTGCGGATCAGCTCGGCCGCCTCGCCGAGGGCCACCGCGCCGGTGGCACAGGCCGCGGAGACCGCGCAACTGGGGCCGTTGATGCCGTACTTGATCGACAGCAGGCTCGCCGGGTGGTCGATGGCGGTGAGGACCGAGTGGTACGGGGAGACCCGGCGCGGGCCCTGCACCTTCAGGACGTCGTACTGCTGCTGGATCGCGTGGGCGGCGCCGTAGCCGGAGCCGATGACCGCGGCGAAGCGGTACGGGTCGGTGCCGGCCGGCTCTTCGAGGCCGGCGGCCCGCATCGCCTGCGCCGCGGCGACCACCGCGTACTGCGTGAAGCGGTCGCTGCGCCGGGCTTCCTGCGGGGTGAGGTAACCGGTCGTGTCGAAGCCGGTGACTTCGCCGCCGATACGGACCGGAAGGCCGGAGACGTCGAAGCGGGTCACGGGGCGGACGCCACTACGGCCGGCGAGAAGAGCGGCCCAGAAGTCCGCGGTGGTGTTTCCCACGGGGGACACCACGCCGCAGCCGGTGACGACCACGCGTCGCCGATCCGTGCGCAACTCCATGAAACCCGCCTCCTGATTTCCTGCCCCGTTGTCACGCTCGGGGCGTCCTCATGACCAGAAACATGACAGGTGAGTCATTGCACTGTCAACGGCTCGCACGGAAGAAGGTCGGTCAGCACCCTGCAGTCCGGGCCATGAACCGCCCCGGTACCAGCGAAAACGCCCCCGCACGGATGACTGACAGAGTCACTAAAATTGACTGCGGGAGACATGTGACCGCTGTTTGACAGGGGTGCCGGCGCCCCTGCGGCGGGGCGGGAGAACCCGGCCGGGCAGGAGCGCCTTCGGGGTCGCCACCCCACCACCCCTGCCGTCGGCCACCCCACGCCTGCCGCACGGAACCGGCGGCCCGCACCGCCCCGCACCGCCCCGCCGGTGGCCGCCCGAGGCTCCTCCGCCTCCCCCCGGCAGGGCCGGGAGTACATAGAAAGTGACAGGCGGCGGGACGGAAAGTGCCTACCTGCGGATGATCCGAATGCGCCGGCCGGGCGGGACGCTGGTCCGTACAACGCGCTCCGACACATCACAGGGAACGAGGGGAACTCATGAAGGGTATTGCCGTCGGCATTGTGCTGGCCATCGCGGGTCTGGTCCTCTGGCTGACCACAAAGGAAGTGGAGACCCCGATCATCTCGCTTCACAAGGCCGGGCTGATCCTGGCGATCATCGGCGGCGCGGAGGCCTTGTTCGCGCTCCTGGGATTGGGAAAGAAAGCTAATAAATAAACGCGCATTGCGCGCAAGAGTGGCATTGCGCCACAGCGGGACCTGGCCCCGGTGCCGTCAGTCCCGCTTTTCGAGGAGATCCGTCAGCCGTTCCCGGGCCCGCTCGGCGTGCCGGTACGCCTGGGCCCCCCGGAACAGTTCCGCGGAATACCGGAAGTGCCCGGCCGCCCTTTCCCGGTCCCCCACCCGCTCACATGCCGCCGCGATCTCACCGAGCGCGGCGGCCTTCTCATGGCTGCGGCCGGTATCGGGCAGCGCGGCCAGTCGCTCGCCCAGTGCAAAGAGGCGGTCGGTGTCACCGGCCGCCTCCGCACGGACCGCATCGGCGGCCGTGAGCCAGAGCGGGAACTCCGGTTCCTGCGCCACCGAGGCCACCACCAGTCCGCGCTCGACGATGCTGCGGGCCTCTTCCGTCTCGCCCCGGTGCAGCAACAGCAGGGCGTACCGGCCGTTGATCTTCTCCCAGAGCGGGAAGCCGGCGGCCGGGGTCACCCGGCGCGCACACTCCCCCAGCAGGTCGGCGGCGCGCTCGGCCTCGCCCCGGTCGCTCAGGTCGAGCGCCCGGTGCAGAGCGATGGCGGCGCGCGGCCCGGGGAGCACACCGTCCGCCGGGGTCCTGGCCTGATCGCCACCGGGAGCCCAGTCCGGGCAGCCGCTCCAATACGCGCAGCGGGTGAGCACTTCGAGGACCAGCAGCGAGTGGAACCCGGTCCCGGGGGGCCGGCCTTCGCATTCGAGGTAGCCGGTGAGCGCGTGGCGCAGCCCGTCCTGGACCCGGCCGGCCGATTCCAGCAGATCGGCCAGCGCGATCAGCGCGCGCAGCCGGGGCTCGGCGTACGGCACGGGAGCCGGCGCCTCCAGCAACCGCAGCAGGACCTGTGCGCCCTCCTCGGCGCGGCCGAGCGTGCCCAGTATTTCGGCAATGGCGAGCTGCGCCTCGGTAAATACGTCATCCTGCCGGCCGGCCGGTTCCCGCTCGGCCAGTGCGCGGAATTCCGACAGCGCGCCCTCGGCGTCGCCGCCGTCCCATTGCCTGCGCGCCGCCACCAATCGCCCGACGAGGTCGAGCCTGCGGACCCGGTCGGTGGTTTCACCCTGCCCGGCGGTACCGGATATTTCCTCCACACCCACGCCGAGGCGTTCCGCCAGGATCCTGATCGCCCGGCCGCTGGGAATACGCTTCCCGCGTTCCACCAACGAGATGTAGCTGGACGACATGTCGGGCCCGGCAAGGTCGTGCTGTGTCATACCGGCGCCGACCCGGAGCTCTTTGATTCTCCTCCCGGTGTCCGCCAGCTCAGGCATTCGACAAACCCTCCGGATTTCGGACGACGGATGATCCCGGCCGGCTGCATCAAATCGCCGAGTCACAATGAGTGGTCGGCACTTTACCAAGCAGTCAAGAAGAAGTCGACCAATATTCGGATTCCTCCACCGGCCTTCACCGAAGCCACCGAGATCATTTCGATGCCCTCGGTGCATTGCGCAACGGCGCCCCGCCGAGAGGCCGGTGCGCACACCGAAAACCGGCTGCCGAGTACACCGAACTGTGTGCCGCGGCGCCGTGGGTCAACCTTTCGATGTACTACCGCACGGCGATGCACACCCGGAGGCGACGTGGTCGGATGAGGCAGCAGACGCCCCACCACCGCCGGACTCCGCGGAGGCACCACCCATGACGCAGCCCTCACGCCCGGATCTGCAGAAGGATCCGGCGCCCCCTTCCCCCTCGTCGCCCACGGTGCTGGCCTCCGACGCCGAGCGCGAGAACATGGTCGAACGCCTCAGAGAGGCCGCCGTGGAAGGCCGGTTAACCCTGGAGGAGCTGGCCGAACGGTCCGAGGCGGCCTATCTGGCCCGTACCCGCACGGAGTTGATGTCCGTCGGCCAGGATCTGCCGCAGGTGACACCCCCGGCACCGCAGGGCCCGCCGGGTACGACGGGAGCGCGCACCTTCCGCGCCACCTTCGGCGACCTCGTCCACCGCAGCCCCGTGCTGGAACACGGCATCGAGGCGACCGCGGTCTTCGGGGACCTGACCCTGGACCTCTGCGCCTCCCCGGCACCGTCCACCGGCGAACTGACCATCGCGGCCCGTGCGATCGTCGGGGATGTCCATCTGCTGCTCCCGGAGGGCGTCCGGGTCGAGATGAGCTGCAGTCAGGTCCTCGGTGATGTACGCGATCTGACCCGGGCGCACGCCGGCCCGGAAGCCATCACCCCGCTCGTGCGCATCACCGGCGCCGCCGTCCTCGGTGACATCATCGTCGCCCACCCCGACAGCGACCGGCGCACGTACTGGCAGAAGTGGCTCGACGAGCGCCGCACCCGGGCCTGACCGGAGGAGCAACCGTGGCACCCGCTCAGACCCTGCCCCGCTCCGCACCGTCCGCGCCCGTGCCCGACGAGGGCCGGATCGGACCGCGGGCGAGCGCGCGGCACATCGGCGCGCTGGTCCGCCGCAACCTCCTGCAGATCCGGCAGAACCCGACGGCGATGTCCGACGCGCTGCTGATGCCGGTCGTGCTGACCGTACTGTTCGTCTTCGTCCTGGGCGGCTCGATCGACCCCGGCGGCAACCGGGTGCGGTACACCGCCTTCCTGGTGCCGGGGCTGATGGTGATCCTCGGCCTGACCATCGCCATGGCCGTGGGCGTCGGCGTCAACGACGACTTCCGTACGGGCGTGATGGACCGCTTCCGTACGATGCCCATCGGCCGCTCCTCGGTGCTGGTGGCCAAGCTGGTGGTGGAGACCGGCCGGATGCTGGTGGCCATCACGGTGCTCCTGATCGTCGGGGCGGTGCTCGGCTTCGACGTCGCCGGACACTGGCCGGGCCTGCTGGCCGCGACCGCCCTGACCGCCGTGTTCGGCACCTCGCTGGTGTGGACCTTCATGCTGCTGGGCCTGACCCTGCGCACCGCACAGGCCATCCAGGGGCTCTCGGTCCTGGTGCTGACCCCGCTGGAGTTCGGCTCCTCGATCTTCGTGCCGCCCTCGACCATGCCGGACTGGCTGTACACCTTCACCCGCTTCAACCCCCTGACCCACATGGCCGACGCGGCCCGCGGACTCGCCCTGGGCGAGGGCCCGGTGGCCGGCCCGGTGTTCTGGACACTGGTGTGGTCGGTGGGGCTGACCGCCCTCACCGCCCCGGTGGCCGTCGCCAAGTTCCGCACCAAGACCTGACACCGATCCGTACGGAGCCGAGCGCCTCCCCTGGCACGCCCTCGGCGTGGCTCCCTCCGTACGAAGAAGTCGTGCCCGGCTTCCTCCGGCACCCCCGGGCCGGAGGAAGCCGGGCACGCGCACTTCCCGTCGTGGCCGCACGTTCCTCGTGCCGGCCACGGGCCACCGGCCGGTGGCCACCGATCACCCGGCCACCGGCCCGGGCCGCCGGCCCCTGATGGCTCTGATGGCTCTGATGGCTCCAAGGGCCCCAACGGCCCCAAGGACACCAACGGCCCTCAGGGACCTAATGCCCCTCCCGCTCCGGGAAGTCCCCCGCGGAGGCCGTCATCCCGGGCGGGGTGTCGGCGAGCGCGGCCGCCACCTCCACCACGGCGGTGGTCCCGGCCGCGACCTGCCGCCAGGCGTCGGCCAGTGCCCCGGGCAGCTCGTCGGCGTCCGTCACCCGCCGGTAGCCCAGGCCGTAGGCGGCGGCCAGGCCCTCGGTGCCGGTCGGGCGGGGCCGGGTGAAGGCGAAGCGCGAGCCGGCCGGAGAGACCCGGTCGAGATTGGACTGCAGCCAGCCGTAACCGCCGTTGTCGAGGACGACGTAGAGAACGGCAACGCCCGCGTCGGCGACGGTGGGCAGCTCGCCGCGGAAGAGGTTGAAGGCGCCGTCGCCGACCACCGCGACCACCGGCCGCCCGGCAGGTTCGGCCAGCCGTACGCCCACCGCGGCGGCCGCGCCGAAGCCGAGCGGGGTCTGCTCGCTGGGCACCACCGAACCACCGCCGGACCCCAGCGACCAGTGCGGGAAGAAGTACGACCACATGTCCTGCAGGCCGTTCTCCTGGACCAGGACGCGGTCCGCGGGGAGCGCGCGGTCGAGGGCGGCCAGCACCCGGGCGACCGGTACGGCCCCCTCGGTCACCGTCTTGGCGGCCTCCTCGGCACGGTCCGCGGCGCGCCGCTCCAGCGCGGCCCGCACCGTACGGACCCGCGCCGGCCAGGCGTCCGCGGGCCGGTGACCGGACAGCAGCTCCGCCCAGCCGTCGACGATCCGTCCGGCGTCCCCGAGCACATGGGCGCCGGGCCGCTCCATGACCAGGTTTTCCTCCCCCAGCACCGCCTGGACCACCGGGAGTTGCGCCGCCTCCTCCGGCCAGCCGAAGGTGGCGGTCTCCTCCAGGCGGCTGCCCAGCGCGATGACCAGGTCCGCCTCGCGCCACAGCGCGTCCATCGGGGCGACCGTGTAGAGGCCGCTGACGCCGCAGTGGAGCGGGTGGTCCTCGGCGACCGTGCCACGGCCGGAGGCGGTGCTGAAGAGCCCGGCGCCGAGCAGTTCGGCGAAGCGCTCGATACGGCGGCCGGTGTTGCGGTGCCGGGCGCCGCCGCCGACCAGCAGCAACGGCCGCTCGGCCGCGGCGATCCGGGCGGCGGTGGCGGCCAGCGCCTGAGGGTCGGGGGCGGGCCGCTGCGGCGTGGCCGGGCGCCACGGCCCGCTGCGGGTGACCGGTTCGGCGGCGATCTGCTCGGCGAGCTCCAGGTAGACCGGGCCCGGGGCACCGTTGACGGCGAGCGCGGCGGCCTTCTCCAGGGCGCCGGGCAGCCGTGCGGCATGGTCGACGCGGGTCGCCCACTTCACATACGGGCGGACCGCGGTCAGCTGGTCCAGTTCCTGGAAGGCGCCGGTGCCGAGCCGGTCGAGCCGGGTGCCGTCGGCGATGAGGAGCAGCGGCACGGCGGCGGAGCGGGCCTCCAGCACGCCGGTGAGCGCATTGGTCAGCGCCGGGCCCTTGCCGATCACACAGACGCCGGGGCGGCCGGCGGCGAGCGCGTAACCGGTCGCCATGAACAGGGCGTTGCGCTGATCGCGGCAGAGCACCACCTCGGTGTCGGACCGCTCCAGCTCGCCGAGCAGCGCCATGTCGTCGCCGGGCAGCCCGAACACCACCTCGGTGCCCAGGTGGTGGAGGTGGTCGGCGATCGCGGCCCAGGCGGTGGGGTGGGTCGTGGGGTGGCTGGTGGGGTGGGGCGTGAGGGTCATCGGCCGGCTCCCGGACCGTAGGCGGCGACGGCCTGGGAGATCAGTACGGGTTCGGCCCGCACGTCCTCGCCGTCGGCGATGTAGTTGGCCATCCGGCCGTAGCCGCCGAACGGGGCGTTGCCGTTGTCGATGGAGAGCAAGGTGGTGTCGAGGGTGACGGTGGTGCGCCGGCGCAGCGCCTCGACGAGGCCGGGGGCGTGGCCGTAGACGCTGGAGCCCAGGGCGCGTTCGGTGAACATGCCGGTGGTGAGGGTCGCGGCCAGCGCGTCCTCGTCGCGGTAGCCGGCGATGTTGAAGATCGGGGCGAAGAACTCCGGTACGTGGGTGCGCGGGGTGACTTCCGGACCGACGACGACGGTGGGGTCGAGCCGCCGGCCGCGGAAGTCGACATGCCCGCCGTGCACGATGCCGCCGTGGTTGCGGGCGAGGAACTGCGCACCGTCCTCCAGCGCGCTCTCGTAGAAGATCGGCCCGAAGTCGGCGTCCGGGTCGGAGTAGGGGCCGTAGCGCAGCCCCTTCAGCTCGCTGACCAGGGTGTCGACGAACGGGTCGAGCAGCGACTCGTGGACGCTGAACAGGTCGGGGCCCAGGCAGTCCTGGCCGGTGTTGAGGACCCGGATGGCGATCGCGTCGCGGACCGCCTGCTCGACATCGGCGCCGGGGGCGACGACGAACGGGTTGACGCCCGAGCCGAGGAAGAGGAAGAGCTGTCCGGGGGAGAGCCGGTCGCGGATCTGTTCGGCGTTGGCGTAGGCGCCGGTGAAGACGACGACATCGGCGGGGCGGACATGCTCCTGCAGGAACTCCCGCTGGCTGGCGCCGGTGAGGGTGATCGGCAGGCCGTGCCGCTCGGCGAGCAGGGTGTGCAGCCGCTGCATCTGGTCCTTGACCCGGCTGGAGGGACGGAAGACCAGCCGGTCGGTGTAGAGCGCCGGGACCAGGAGGTAGAGGGCGTAGGAGTAGAGGATGACGTTCGACGGCATGAAGGCGGCCAGGCGGGGGACCCGGCCGGGCCGGTGGGCGGCCACCTCGTCCAGGGCCCCGTCGAGGGTGGCGATGGTCGACTCGATCTCGTAGCGCGCGGCGCGGTGGGTGGAGATCTCGCACAGCAGCTCGTGCACGGTACCGGCGTCGTTCACCAGGAAGTCCCGGACCCGGTGCACGGCCGCCGCACGCCGGCTGTCGGTGCTGACCTCCTCCGGCTCGGCGGCCACGGTCGGCCATGCGGGAGCGGAGCTCATATGTCCCTCCTCGGGGCGTAGTCCATGGAGGGTCAGCGTCAGCCAACTGTCATTTATTGTCAAGTAAAGTCATTACACTCGACTGCCTCATATGACAAGCGGCCGCGCTCCCGGCCGGTCCGCGGGGCCCCCCACTCTCCCGCCCGCCGCGGCGCGAAACCCCCGAGGCGGCCGCTCATCTGTCGTAACACCCCCGCCCTGCCCACGGGAATGCCGGGCTCCGAAAGTGACAAAAAATGACTCCGGCCCGCCGTCCGGTCGTCCACAAGCGCCCCTGAGCAGGCCTGCGACGAGTAGACTCGCGGTCATTGCGTTCCGTCTGTCCGCAGGGTCCGAGCCCCGTCACCGTCCGTCCGCCCCACTCAACTGCGAGCGATTTTCTTGACGATTGAGCAGCCTGCTTTCGGTAAGCGAGTGCGGGAGGTCCGGCGCTCCCAGGGTCTGTCCCAGGGGGACCTCGCCGGGGACGATCTCTCCCCCAGCTACGTCTCGCTGGTCGAGAACGGCCGCAGAGTCCCCGGTGCCAAGATCGCCCGGTCCCTGGCCCAGCGCCTCGGCACGACGGTCGAGGTACTGTGCGCCACCGACGAGCCCGGTGACCGGCTGACCCGACGCCTGGGCCTGGTCGGCCAGTTGGTGGCCGCCCGCTCCAGCCGGCTGGCCGGTGACTGGCCGGGCGCCCGGCGGCAGCTGGAGTCCGTGGTGGAGCAGGCCGGCAGCGGTCACGACGAGGTGCGCTGGGAGGCGCGCTGGGAACTGGCCACCGTCCTCGGGCTGCTCGACGACCCGGCCCGCCACGAAGCGGCGCTGCGCCACCTCCTCGACGACCCGCTCACCCGCTCCGCGCCGGTGCTGCACGCCCGCGTCGCCATCGAACTCGCCCAGCTGCTGCGGGCCGCGGGCCGCCTCGCGGACGGGCTCCGCTTCGCCGAGGAGGCCGTCCGGGTCACCGGCGAGCTGGAGCCCGGCCGCCCGGAGCGGGCGCAGGCCCGGGTGGCGCTGCTGTCGCTGTCCGTCGACAGCGGGGAATGGAGCCGCGCCGGGCAGCTCGGGGCGGAGCTGCAGGCGGAGGCCGCCCCCCTGCCGGCCGGTGAACTGCGGGCCGGCGCGCTGTGGGCGGTGGCCGGCGCGCAGTATCTCGGCGGGCATCCGGAGCGGGCGCTGGAACTGCTGGCCGAGGCGGAGCAGTTGCTCGCCACGACCGACGGGATGCGGCTGCGGCTGCAACTGGCCCGCGCCCGTACGCTGCTGGCCCTCGCCGCGGGCCCGTCCGACGAGGCCGACGCCCTGCTGGAGCGGGCCCGGCAGACCGCCGCGCTGGTCGACACCCCGTCCGCCAGGACCTGGCACGCCGTCCTGGAGACGGCCGCGGCGCTGCGCCACCATCGGCCGGCGGCGGCCGCGGAGCACGCCGCCGCGATCGATCCCGACGCCGCCGGGCTGACACCCCTCGACCGTGCCCGCGCTCTGCTCCACCTCGCCCGCGCCCACCGCGCGGACGGCGGCGTGGAGGCCGCGGAGGACGACTTCAAGGAGGCCGCCGAGGGCTACGAGCACGCCGGCGCCTTCCGGCTGGCACTGGAGAGCTGGCGAGAGCTGAGCGCCGGCGGCCGGGCCGGCGAGGGACCGGATCCGCACGCGGTGCTCATGCCGTAGAGCGGGGGCCTGGGCCTGGGGGAATCTCCCTGCAGGCGTCCCCTCTAGACGTCCCCACCAGGCGTCCCTTCCAGGCGCCCCCTCCAGGCGCTGCCCGCCTCGGCTGCCGTGTCGTCGTGTGTACCGGCGGGCTCGCGCGGCGGGTTCGTCCGCCAGATCCGGACTCCGGGTGCCGGGGCCGGGGTCGCCGCGCAGGCCACGGTCTGCGGTCCCGCGGGGAGTTCGCGGACGTACGCCGTACCGCCGGGGCCCGCTGCGGAACCGGGGATCACGATCTTGCCCTCCCGCGCGCCGCTGAGCGCGTCGATCGCGTCGGCGGTGGCCAGCTCGCCGCGGCCGGTCAGCCGCAGCGCCGCTTCCTTGCGGGTCCACAGCTGCGCCAGGCGCCGGCCCCGCCGGCCCGCCGGGGCCTCCTGGACGTAGCCGCGCTCCAACGGGGTGAAGGGGAGCAGCAGTTCGCCGACCGGCCCACGGGGCACGGTGTGTACGGACAGCGCCACCGGAAGGTCCCTGATCAGAGCCAGGAACCGCCGGCCCGTGTCCGCACCGGCGTCGAGGCACAGGCGGGTGCCGGGTCGCCGGCCGGTAGCGGCGGGAGGTTCGGCGCACACCGGCCGTCCGAAGCCGTCCCGGGTCACCCGAATATCGCTCGCGGAACAATGCAGCAGCCGGCCCAGAAATGCCTTTAAACAGTCGGGCTGTCGAATGTCAACGGGGACGTTCGAGAATATATGTAAAAAGCCGTCGGCTAATGCGGATGAGCGGGACGGGTCCCAACACTCCTCCTCTTGGGGCCTGTTGGCCGTTCCGCCGTCATGGTTGAGCGAATGCGCGCCACAGGAAGGCTGGTCCCCCCGCATAGATCCCCTCGCACCATGTCTCCTTTCCGGACGGTCACATCCGAGAAAGCAGTGCACCGAGTCGATTTGATTTACACTCCGGAGATCTTCAAGGTATCCGTGGTCTATGCCTGCGTCAACAAGCGACGACCGAAAATCAACTTCGCTTTACCCAGGGGCATTACCATTTCGCCACCGTGCGACCCGGCATGACGCGGTGAACCCCGAGTGATCGCAAGTCGGGGGCAGGTTCATCTGCAGTTTGTGTGCTGCCTGACTACTATTCACCTTCCTTGTGCGGGTACTCCCTTGCGCGGGCACTCCCTTGTACGGGTGCGCTTCTGCCGGTGTGTGGCCCGGGCGGTGCGGCCCGGGCGGTGCGGCCCGGGCGGTGCGGCCCGGGCGGTGCGGCCCGGGCCGCAGAAGCGCACCGTTCGGCGGCGGCCCTCAGGACGCCGACTGCTTCTCCACCCGGATCACTATGTCCAAAACCGTGCGCATGTCCTTCATCTCCTCCTCGGGCAGCGCGACCCCGAAGCGCTCCTCCGCCACGACGATGACCTCGGCCATCGCGAGCGAGTCCACATCCAACTCCTCGACCAGGGACTTCTCTTCGGTCACCTCGGCCGGCACCACGCCGGCCACCTCGTGCAGGATCTCGGCGAGCTGGGCAACGATCTCTTCGCGGGTCGGGACGGTCATGACGATCACCTCTCTGTGGAATGCGGGGTGGCGCATGGGAAAGGGCGGCCCGGAGGCCACGGGGAGCGGTTGCGGCCCGGCCTGCGGCCTGCCGCGGGGCGGGGCCGGCGCGCCGGCCGTCCGACGCGGCGTCCCGGCGCGGGGGCATCACCGGGAAGTCCTGCGCGGCAGCGCGGCGGCGCGACGTCCGCGCCTCCATGACACCGGAGTCATTCTTTTGACTACACTTGACTGTTCCAGTCAACTGGAGGTCCGATAGGTTGTCAATGACGACCTTTCAAGACCAAGCCAGGACAATGCTTCTGAGTTGTCTTCAGTGACTCCGAAGTCCGGAATGAGTCAGACGGAGGACCCGCATGAGCGGTCTGCTCGACGGAAAGCAGCTGGTCATCACGGGTGTGATCACCGAGAGCTCGATCGCCTACGCGGTGGCACGCCTCGCCCAGGAAGAGGGCGCCAAGATCGTCCTCACCGCCTACGGACGGCCGAGTCTGGTCGCCCGGCTCGCCCGGCGGCTGCCGGAAGAGCCCCCCGTCGTGGAGCTGGACGTCACGGACGAAGGGCAGCTCAGCACCCTCGCCGACCGCGTCGGCGAACACCTCGACGGCCTCGACGGCGTGCTGCACTCCGTAGCCAACGCCCCCGCCGGCTGCCTGGACGGCGGCTTCCTGACCGCACCGTGGCGCGATGTGTCCGCCGCCCTGCACACCTCGACGTACTCCCTGGTGGCGCTGGCCATGGCCTGCCGGCCGCTGCTCCGTCCCGGGTCCTGTGTCGTCGGCGTCGACTTCGACGCCTCCCGCGCCTGGCCCGGCTACGACTGGATGGGCGTCGCCAAGGCGGGGCTCGAGGCCTGCTCCCGCTATCTGGCGCGCGACCTCGGGGGCCAGGGCATACGGGCCAACCTCGTTGCGGCCGGCCCCCTGCGCACCCTGGCCGCGCGCGGTATCGGCGGTGACGGCCCGTCCTTCGAGAAGAGCTGGGCGGCCCGCGCCCCGCTCGGCTGGGATCCGCAGGACGCCGAACCGGTCGCCCGTACGTGTGTGGCGCTGCTCTCGGACTGGCTGCCCGCCACCACCGGCGAGATCGTGCACGCGGACGGCGGCCACCACATGATCGGCGACTGAGCGGCGATGACGGGGAGAGCGGCGACGCCGGACGGAGCGACGCCGGACGGAGCGGCGGCGGACGAAACGGCAGCGGACGGAGCGGCGGCGCCCACCACGTTGCGCTGCGGCCCGTACGTCATCGAGCGGCTGCGGATCGCCGCCTTCGCCGCCGCGCTCGGCGACCCCCACCCCGCGTACACGGACCCGGCCGCCGCCCGCGCCCTCGGCCACCCGGACATCATCGCCCCGCCCACCTACCTGGCCACCCTCGCCGGCCACGCCGAGGACCAACTCCTCAGCCTGCAACCGGCTTTCTCCGCCACCGAGGGCACCGTCCACCGCGCGCAGACGCTGCGCCATGCCCGCCCCGCACACGCCGGCGACACCCTGCACGCGACCGTGTGCCTGGCCGCCGCCACCACCCTCGCCGGCCGCCCCCTCCTCACCCTCGACTGCGAGTTCCGGGACGAGGGCGGCGTCTGGGTGGCCACCACCACGTCCTCGCTGCTGTGCCCGGCCACCGCACCGCGGCCCGCCCGGCACCCGCTCGACACCACGGAATCGGACCACCCATGACCGACACCATCGCCCCTCCGGTCGCCGCCGCCCGGCTCGTCGACGGCACCGCGGCCCCGCTCGACGGCACCGGCCGCCTCGACGGCCCGACGCTCGGCCGCCGGATATCCACCACCGCACACGCCTTACGGCAGCTCGGCATCCGCACCGGCGACCGGGTCCTGGTGCAGGGCGACAACAGCGTCGACTATGTCGTCACCCTGCTGGCCCTGATGCAGCTGGACACCTCACTCATCCCGCTCGACCACCGGCTTTCCGGCGCCGACGCCGCCGCGGCCGGCCGCCAGGCCCGGGCCCGCTGGCTGGTCACCGCCGCGGACCACGCCACCGGCTTCCCCGGCATCCCCGACCGGCGCGTCATCCACTACCCGCGGCCGGCCGCCGACGCCCCGACGCCCCCGCCGGGCGCCGTCGCTCTGACGCCCTGGTTCCGCCGCCCCGACGCCCTCGTCCTGTGGTCCTCGGGCACCACAGGACGGCCCAAGGGCATCATCAAGCCCGGCCGGGCCGTCCTCGACAACTCGCTGCGCACCATCCAGGCCATGGGCTACCGGGAGGACGACGTCCTCGCGCCCCTGCTGCCCTTCTCGCACCAGTACGGGCTCTCCGTCATCCTGCTGTGGTGGCTGGCCCGCTGCACCCTGCTGGTCACCCCCTACCAGCGGCTCGACGCGGCCGTCGGCCAGGCCGCGGCCCATGGCGCCACCGCCGTGGACGCCGCCCCGTCCACGTACCACTCACTCCTCGGCGTGGTGCGCCGCCGCCCGGAGGCACGCGCGGGGCTCGCCGGCGTACGGCTCTGGGGCGTGGGCGGCGCACCGCTGCCCGCTCCCTTGGCGGAGGCCTTCCACACGGCAATGGGCCGCCCACTCCTGGACGGCTACGGTCTGACGGAACTCGGCAATGTCGCGCTGGCCACCCCCGAAGCACCGCACGGCTGCGGGCGCCCGTTGCCCGGCGTACGGCTGCGCGTCATACGCCCCGACGGCACCGCTGCCGGCCCCGGCGAGCTCGGCGGCATCGAGGTGCGCTCGCCCGGGCTGATGGCCGGCTATCTCCAGGAGGACGGCTCGCTCACACCGGTCGACCCGGACGCGTGGTACCCGACGGCCGACCTGGGCAGTGTCGACGCCGAGGGCACCGTGCGGGTGGTGGGCCGCAATCAGGCCGTGCACCGGCTGGGCTTCACGCTCTACCCCGAGAGCCTGGAACGCCGTGCCGAGGCCTGTGGCCGGCCGGTGAAGGTACTGGCGGTCGAGGACCAACGCCGTGGCAGTGCACTGCACTTCGTGGTCGCCGACCCCGACGGGGAGGCTCCGCTCACCTGGCGCCGACGCCTCGCCGAACACCTCGCGGAGTATGAACAGCCCAATGCGGTCCATGTCGTCGACCACTTCCCGCTCACGGCCAACGGAAAGCCCGACACGCGTGCGCTGCGTGCGGAGCTCGGGCTGGAGCTGGGAGGGGGTCCGGGGACCGACGCCCCGGTCGGGGGCTGAGCCGGACAACTCCGGGTGGATGGCGGGTGGTTCAGGTCTGCGGGATCCCCGGGAAGTCCGGGTGGTTCACGACTGCGGGTGGTTCACGACTGCGGGTGGGTTGTTCGTGCCTGCGGATGGTTCGCGTCTGCGGCGGATGGCTGACGTCTGCGGATGAGTCTTTTCGGCTGTTGTTTCACGTGGAACATGTCGGCCCGTGCTGCCTCGTCGACACGACGTCCTCGTCGGCATCGCTCCTCGTCGGCATCGCTTCCTCGCCTATAACGCTTCCTCGCCGGCGTCCGTGTCAGCGTGGGCTCGGCGTGAGCGTGGGTTCGGCTTGGGCATGGGTTCGGCTTGGGCGTCCGGCCTTCTGGACGCGGAGCTGTCACGCGTCGTTGCGCCCTTTTCAGGGCCGGGTACCGGCGTCAGAACGGCTGCCGCCCGGTTCAGACGGCGCGAGCGGTGTGCGCATGGCGGCGGGCAGCCGGAATGGCTGCGGGGCGGGCCGCCGGAATGGCCACGGGTCGGGCGGCCGCCTCGGCGCCGGCGTCCGGCCCGGTAGCGGCATCCGGTCCGGTACCGGCATCCGGTCCGGTACCGGCCGGGGCAGCGAACTCGTCGGCCGACGGCTCGGTGCGGGAGCGAAGGCGGGTGCGCAGCCCGGGCGAGGTGCCATGTGCCTCGGCGCTGATCCGCTGCTTGATCGTCGGCGGCAGCTCGGGCCGGGCGAACATCCGCCGGGCCGGGCCGGCTTGGCAGTACAGCGGCAGCGGTACGGCGCGCGGAGCGGGCACGGCAGGGGTTCCCGTGCCTGGACCTCGATCCGGTGCGGCGCAGCTCACCGCCTCCGGGGCCTCGGCATCGGGGGCGTCGGTGCCCGCGTTTCCGTTGCCCAGGGTCCGCTCGTACAGTGCGGCATCCCGGCGCGCGGCCGAGGCCGCCGCGGAGACACCCAGTGCTGCCAGCAGCTTGCCCAGCATGGCAAGGCACACCGCCCAGAACTTCATGACCTTGGTCGCAGCCATGGCCCCTCACTTTCGGTCAGGATCTCCCCGAGAGATCCACTGCGTCTGCTTCGTTGTGCTTTCTCAGTTGCTTCGCTTCGTTGCTTCGCTTCAGTTGCGCCGCTTCCGGTGCACCGCTTGGATGGCGTCGCTTCTGTTGCGTTTTCTTATGATGAGTACGCAATGGGAGGATTCACGGACCGACGCCCCCGGATCGGCGCTCTTCCGATGAACACCACCCGTACGCAGTAGCCACAGCCGTCGGACGGCAGGCCTGGGGCGGGTCGCAGCCTCCGGTCAACCGATCGGTTGATGCCGTTCCGAGCGGGACGGTCGATGTGCCACCGGGTGCGCCGGGCGGATTCTCGGGTTATGGCAATCATCGAAGTCACCGGGCTGCGCAAGGTCTACGGGGGCCGGGCCGTGGTCAACGAGGTCTCCTTCGCCGTGGAAGAGGGAGAGATCTTCGGCGTCCTCGGCCCGAACGGCGCCGGCAAGACGACGACCGTCGAATGCATCGAGGGTGAGCTCGCCGTCCGCCTTGACCCCGATGTGGTCCTGATGGATCTGCGGATGCCGGGCGGCGGCGGGGTCGCGGCCATCACCGAGCTGGCGCGCCGGGCACCGCGCTGCCAGGTGCTGGTGCTCACGACCTACGACACCGACTCCGACACCCTCCCGGCGATCGAGGCCGGTGCCACCGGCTATCTCCTCAAGGACACCCCTCGCGAGGAACTGTTCACGGCCGTCCGTGCGGCGGCCGAGGGCCGTACGGTGCTCTCGCCCGCGGTCGCCTCCCGTCTGGTCTCACGGGTCAGGTCACCGGGCAAGGAACCGCTCAGCGCCCGCGAGCGCGAGGTCCTGGGGCTGGTCGCCAAGGGCACCTCGAACCGTGAGATCGCCGCCGTGCTGTTCATCAGCGAGGCGACGGTCAAGACCCATCTGACGCATATCTACGGCAAGTTGGGTGTCAAGGACCGGGCCGCAGCGGTGGCCGTGGCGTATGACCGGGGGATTCTCGGCTAGCGGCGCCCCGGCGCGGCCTCGGTATCGGGTGGTGCGGTGCCGGCCTCGGGCGTAGGCCTCGCCCTCGGGCGCAGCGGTCGTTTCACGTGAAACGGCCGCAGCCGACTGTCCGTTGACTCCCCCGAGTCGCCCCGTTCAGACCGGTGTCAGCTCCCCCGTGCGTGCCATCTCCGCCATCATGCGAACGGCCTCCGGCTCGGGGGTGCCGGGCGGGATGATCAGCAGGTCCCAGCGGCCGTGACCGGGGGAGACCAGGCAGATGGTGTCGGGGCCGGGACGGCCGGTGGTTCTGCGCAGGCGGACGACATGGCCTTCGACGAGGGTATGGGCGGGGAGAGCGGACCAGGGCGCGCCGTTCACCGTGGCGTGGGTGATCCGGGGCCAGTCGAAGGGGAGCGCGGCCAGCAGCTCGGGGAGTTCGGCCAGCAGGTCGGCCGAGTGGGGCCACCAGACGCCGTCGATGCACCGCACCGTATCGGTGTGCGGGGCGATGGTCAGTCGGGCGACGAGGGGCGGCGCGTGATGCGCATGGTGCAGGGGAGGGGCTGAATGGGGATCCCCGGCGGTGGTCATACGGTGCTCCTGACGCGGCGGTCCGCCACCCGTGCCGGGTCGGGCCAACGCACGTCCCGGACCCAGCCGAGACGTTCGAAGAGCCGGATGACGGCGGCGGACACATCGAGCTGACCGCGGTCGACGCCGTGCCGGGCGCAGGTCGGGTCGGCGTGGTGCAGGTTGTGCCAGCTCTCACCGAACGACAGCAGGGCCAGGGGCCACAGGTTGGTCGCCCGGTCGTGGCGCCGGGTGCGGAACGGCCGCTCCCCGATCACGTGGCAGAGCGAATTGACGCTCCAGGTGACGTGGTGCAGCAGCGCGATCCGGATGAACCCGGCCCACAGCAGGGCGGTCAGCGCGGTGACCCAGGAGCCGCCGAGCGCCCAGCCCAGCCCGAACGGCAGGGCGAGGGTGAGCAGACACAGCAGCGGGAACGCCCGGTCGACCGCGCGGATCCCGGGGTCGGCGAGCAGATCGGGCGCAAAGCGCCGGTGCGAGGTGGGGTCGTTGCCGAACAGCCAGCCGACGTGCGAGTGCACCAGTCCGCGCAGCTGACCGCGCAGGCTGGTGCCGTAGCGGTAGGGGGAGTGCGGATCGCCGGGCCGGTCGGTGTAGGCGTGGTGGCGACGGTGGGTGGCGACCCAGTCGATGACATCGCCTTGGAAGCTGAGCGAGCCCGCGAGGGCGAGCGCGACACGCAGTGCGGGGGTGGCGGTATAGCTGCCGTGGGTGAGGCCGCGGTGGAAGCCGACGGTGACGCCCAGGCCGCTGATGACGTAGAAGACGGCCAGCAGAACGAGGTCGGTGAGGTGGACGGCGCTGCCCCAGAGGAGCGGGATGGCGACGGCCAGGCCGACGAAGGGGGCGATGACGATGAGGGCGGTCACCGTGACGTACATCCGGCGGCCGGGGGTCGGCGGGGGCTCGGTGCCGCTGTCGGGGAACGGGGAGGTCCCGTCGTAGTTCCTTGCCGACGGGTCGCCTCGGGCCGTGGACGTCACGGGTCGCCACCTGCCTTGTCCGGTGGCGCCGGCGGTCCGGCCTGCGGCGGTTCGGCCACCTGCGGTCCGGCAACCGGCGGCCCGGCCACTGGCGGTCCGGCCACTGGCGGTCCGGCAACCTCTGGTCCGGGGTGGGCCTCGTCGTGCGGCTGCTTGTGCTTCCGGTCCCGCAGCGACTGCTTCCAGTCCGCGTAACGGTGGGGGGCCATCCGTCCGATTCCCTGGGCATTGACCCGGGCGATCAACAGCGCCCCCAGCGCGACCAGCGCCAGCAGCACGATCACGGTCCACAGAGTCTGCATGGTGCTCACCTCACCGAATGCGCGCTTCCCCGGGCTCCCTGGGCGTCCCCAGGCGCCCTCGGCGCCCTCGGCGCCCTCGGCATCCTTCGGCGTTGCGGTGCTTCCAAGGTACCCCGCGGAGGCCCGGTACCTCCCGTTGTGCGGGGTTATGGGTGGGAGGGAGTGCGGCGACGGAGAGGAGGGAGGAGGGGAGAGAGTCGGGGAGAGGTGAGGCGAGGCGGCGGGCCTGCCGTGCCCCGGGTGGCGCCACCCGGGGCGAGGGCCAGAACCAGGGCCAGGGCGAAGGGCGAGGGCGAACTCCACAAAGCAATAGATCTCGCAGCCCGCCGCTCCCGTCCCGGACCTCCCCCGGCAGCGAAGTCAGCGGCTCAGACGTTGACGCCGAAGTCCGCCGCGATGCCCGCCAGGCCGGATGCGTACCCCTGGCCCACGGCGCGGAATTTCCACTCCGCGCCGCTCCGGTAGAGCTCACCGAAGACCATCGCGGTCTCGGTCGACGCGTCCTCGCTCAGGTCGTAGCGGGCCAGCTCCGCCCCGTCCGCCTGGTTGACGACGCGGATGAAGGCGTTGCGGACCTGGCCGAAACTCTGTCCCCGGCTCTCGGCGTCGTGGATGGAGACCGGGAAGACGATCTTTGCGACCTCGGCGGGCACCGTGGACAGCGTGACCTCGACGGACTCGTCGTCCCCCTCGCCCTCGCCGGTCAGGTTGTCACCGGTGTGCCGCACCGAGCCATCGGGGCTGGTGAGGTTGTTGTAGAAGACGAAGTGGGCGTCGGAGACGACCTTGCCCGCCTCGGTGCACAGCAGCGCGCTGGCATCCAGGTCGTAGTCCGCGCCCGTCGTCGTCCGCACGTCCCAGCCGAGGCCGACCGTGACCGCGGTCAGTCCGGGCGCTTCCTTCGACAGCGAGACGTTGCCGCCCTTGGCCAGCGAGACTCCCATGGCTTCCCTCCAGGTGTTGCCTGCATTCCGGGTGAGCCTCAAAATCTACAGGAGTGTAGAAGTAAGCGGCCGGAATCCGTGGCGTCCGGCGACGGTACGAGCGGGCCACCGCCCGGATCCGGCCGCTCAGTAAGATGCCCCGACGTCCCGGCCAGCGGGACACCCGGAGCGACGGGAGGCGACGGCATGGGCGGCAAGGCCTTTGGCAACTTCGGCGGCGCCGGACGGGAGCGCGCCCGCAGGCGGGGGCAGGGCCAGCTGGAGGCCCAGGTGCTGGCCGCGCTGCACCACGCGCCGGGGCCGGCCACCGCCGCCTGGGTACAGGAACGGCTCGGCGACGACCTCGCCTATACGACCGTGATGACGATCCTCTCCCGGCTGCACGCCAAGCAGGCCGTCACCCGCGAGCGGTCCGGCCGTGCCTACCTCTGGACCCCGGCCGCCGACGAGGCCGGGCTCGCCGCACTGCGGATGCGCCGCGTCCTGGACGGCGAACCGGACCGGGACGCCGTACTGACCAGCTTTGTCTCCGCGCTCTCCACCCACGACGAGCAATTGCTGCGCACCCTCCTCGACCGCGACGCGGCCGACGGCCCCACGACAACCGATGGCCCCACGCGGACCGATGGCCCCACGCGGACCGATGGCCTCGCGGCGACCAGCACCCCCACGACAGCCGACAGCCCCGCGACGACCGATGGCCCCACGAGGACCGGCACCCCCACCACCGCCGGCAGCCCCCCACCCGCCAACGGCCCGGCCCCCGCCGAGGAGCCCGGCGCGGCCCCGTCCCCGCCGCTGGCCCCGCCCATGCCCCCGGCCCCCGGCCGGCACCACCCCTCGGACGAAGCGCGCGGAGGCTGACCGGTGGGCGTCTTCGTGTTCCTGCCGCTCGTCCTGCCGCTCACCGCCCTGCCGATCGCCCGGCTCGCGGAGCAGCACCTCCACCCCCGCGCCACCACCCGCCTGCTGACCCTGCTCGCCGCGGTCCTCGGCCTCTGCAGCACGCTGTGCCTGGCCCTGCTGGTGGTCGTCGGCACCGCCCAACTCCGTGGCAATCCGCTGCCCGACGGCTGGTCGGACCCGCAGGTGCGGGCCGCGGTCCCGTTCGCCGAGGTCGCGGGCGTCGCCGCGATGCCCCTGCTGGCCGCCGCGCTCACCGTGTGCGGCGCGGCGCTGCGCCGGCACCGCCGTATCCGGGCCCGTACCCACCGTGCGCTGGACGGACTGCCGGTTGGTGCCGATCCCGCGGTGCTGCCGGACGACGAGCCCTATGCCTACGCCGTGCCCGGCACCCCGGCCCGCCCCGGACGGCCCGCCCGGCCCGGCCGGGTCGCGGTCTCCCGCGGGATGCTGCGCAGCCTGGACGGCGACGAGCGGCGGGCCCTGTTCGCCCATGAGCACGCCCATCTGCGCTGCCGCCACCACCGCTATCTGCTCGCCGTACGCCTGGCCGGCTGCGTCAACCCGCTGCTGCTGCCGCTGCGTTCCGCGGTCGCCTTCGCCACCGAGCGCTGGGCGGACGAGGAGGCGGCGCAGGTGGTCGGCGACCGGCGGCTGACCGCGCGTGCGGTGGGCAAGGCGGCGCTGGTCACCCGGTCCGCACCGGAACCGGGGCTGGCGCACTTCGCGGCGCCCGAACCGGGGCCGGTGCCGCGCCGGGTGGTGGCGCTGCTCGGGCCCGTGCCGCCGGCCCGCCACTGGCCGCCGGCGCTGACCCCGGCCGGTCTGGCGGCCCTGGTTGCCGCGGCGGGCACGGCCGCCTCCGCCGTCTCCGCGCTCAACGCCGCGGTAGCGCTGTTCGTTGTTCTGAAGGCGGCAACGCCCCTCTAGGGGCACACTGACCCTTGACCCTCACGGGGCCCGCACGGCGCACCCGCGCTGCGCGGATCCCGTACCGGTAACTTCTACAACGCTGTAGACCTTCCCGGTAGAGTGGCGCGCACCATGCGCAACAGGCGCGGCCGGAGGGGGAGATGGCAACGAGGTGCGGACTCCTGACCTGGGACTGCCCGCCTCCAGAGGCGGAGGTGCGATGGGTTTATCAGCCGGTGGAGGTCCAATACCCGGACGGCAAATGGACATTGGGCCGGATCAACGCCTGGTGGACGGACGGCGCGGGCGAGTTGTGGTGCCGGCTGCGCACCCTGCCCGGCAGCGCAAGCGCGTGTCCGCAGTGGCTGCGGTACGACCCCGAGTCCATACTGCTGCTGCCCAGCACCGGCACCTGACCCGTCCTCACCTGCCGCCACGGCCGACGCTGACGGCACTTTCGGCGCTGACGGCACCTTCAGCACTGCCGACGCAGCCAGCGCTGCCGAAACCATCGCCACTGCCGACACCGTTGGCGCTGTCGGCACAGCGGCCCCTGACGCCACAGCCGGCCCCCTCGGCCGCCGCTGCCGCGCCCTCTCCCCTAGAGCACCGCTCGCCTCACCAGTATCAGAAGGACCAGAAGGGCCATCGGCGTGCATGACAGGCAGACGCACCAGCAGACGGCCCGGCGGGGCACCGGCGGCGCATCCGGAACGTCCCGTGGCACCGGCGGAACGTCGCGTACCAGCGGCGGAAACACGCGTACCACCAGCAGACGGTCCCGTACCAGCGGCGACGGCTCCGGTTCCGCGGGCGGTACGGGCAAGCTGCGGATGACCCGCCGCGGCCGCATCCTCGCCTGGACCGGTGGCGTGCTCGGCGTGCTGCTGCTCGGCACGGCCGGCGTCGGCGCGTGGGTCTACCAGCACCTGGACGGCAATATCCACGGTGTGGACATCGGCGTCGACGGCGCCCGGCCGGTCAACCTCAGCCCCGGCTCCAAGAACATCCTGGTCGTCGGCTCCGACAGCCGCGCGGGTGCCAACGCCAAGTACGGCAAGAACCTCACCACCATGCAGTCGGACACGCTGATGGTGCTGCACATCGCCGCCGACCGTAAGTGGGCCACCGCGCTGTCCTTCCCCCGGGACTCCTGGGTGCAGATCCCCGCCTGTACCCGGGGCAACGGTTCGAAGTCGTCCCCGCACCACTTCAAGATCAACGAGGCGTTCTCGATCGGCGGCGACTCCGGCGACATCCGCAAGGCCGCGGCCTGCACCATCAAGACCGTCGAGAAGAACACCGGACTGCGCATCGACCACTTCACCTCGGTCGACTTCCAGGGCTTCAAGGGCATGGTCAACGCGCTGGGCGGCATAGAGGTCTGCCCCAAGCACGCCATCCACGACAAGAAGGCCCATCTCGACATGGGGGCGGGCTGCCAGAACGTCCGGGACGAGAAGGCGCTCGGCTACGTCCGCACCCGCTACAGCGTCGGCGACGGCTCCGACCTCGGCCGCATCGGCCGCCAGCAGGAATTCATGAAGGCCCTGGGCGCCAAGGCCCAGTCCAAGCTCACCAGCCCCGGCGAGCTCTACGACTTCCTGAACTCGGCCACCAAGTCCCTGACCACCGACAACGACCTGGCCGGTATCAAGCCGCTCTACGACCTGGCCGCGACCGTCAAGGACATCCCCACCGACCGCCTCACCTTCCTGACCGTCCCCAACTACTACCGCGAGGCCGACGTCCCCACCGACAAGGCCAATGTCGTCTGGCAGTACCCGCAGGCCGGCCGGCTCTTCAGCGACCTGGCGCACGACCGCGAGATCGGTGCCGCCGGAAAACAGAAGCTCGCCGAGGCCGCAAAGAACCCGGTGACCGCCCACGCCGTGCAGGTCCGCGTCCTCAACGGCACCGGCGCACCCGGCCGGGCCGCCTCCGCCGCCGACCAGCTGCGCAAGCTCGGCTTCACGGTCGTCGGCACCGGCAACGCCCCGGCGACGGACAAGACCACCGTCAGCTACCCGGCCGCGCTCAAGACACAGAGCGAGGTGCTGTCCTCCCGCCTCCCCGGCACCAAGGCCACGGAGTCGGCCGGGGCGGCACCGGGCGCGGTGACGCTGACGATCGGGCCGGACTTCCCGGCGGAGATGCCCTGAGATCAGCGCTCGTCGCGCCGGAGATGCCCTGAGATCAGCGTTCGTCGCGCGCGGGATTCAGGCGCGCAGGCGTTCCACCGGCCGGGCCGTGTGCACCTCGATGTCGTGCGCGGCGCGCTGCAGCAGCTGATGGCTGAGGTCCGACATCGCCCGTGACACCGCCAGCTCGTCCCCGATGGCCGGGACGTTCTCGTCGGCGGGGTTACAGCGGGCCTCCCCCTGGCCGACCATCTGCCCGCCCTCCTTGCCCCGCAGCCTGGCTTCGGCCCGGACCTCGTTGTCGGTCTCGCTGATGCTGATCTCGGCGTTCCATGTCTTCGTGCCGGTCACCGGAAGCCTCCTCGTCGGCCCGGGGGCAGCGCAGCCACCGCCC
Organism: Streptomyces sp. Edi2; assembly: GCF_040253635.1. Taxonomy (NCBI): domain Bacteria; kingdom Bacillati; phylum Actinomycetota; class Actinomycetes; order Kitasatosporales; family Streptomycetaceae; genus Streptomyces; species Streptomyces sp. Edi2. Next base: position 4,399,090 of record NZ_JBEJGX010000003.1, read on the forward strand.
CCACAAAAATCCTCGCACCGGCGTCCGCGGGCCGCACCCGGGGCGGAGCGTCACCGTGAGGCCGGGGACAGCACCGTGGAGCCGGGAGACAGCACCGCCGGGCGGTGAGCCGGCGCACCACGAAGGCGGAGCGGAGAGCCGGCACCACGAAGCCCGCCTGATACCGCAGCATCAGACGGGCCCGGGCAGTGCGGCGGCGCCCCCGCGCCGCGTCCGTCAGTCCTCCCCCTCCAGCTCCCCCTCGGTCTCCAGGAACGCCTGCCGCAGCGCCGCCAGCGTCTCGGCGTCCGGCTTCTCCCACATGCCGCGGGACTCCGCCTCCAGGAGGCGTTCGGCGATGCCGTGCAGGGCCCAGGGGTTGGCTTCCTGGAGGAAGTCGCGGTTCTCGGGGTCGAGGACGTAGGTCTGGGCGAGCTTGTCGTACATCCAGTCGGCGACCACGCCCGTGGTGGCGTCGTAGCCGAACAAGTAGTCCACGGTCGCGGCGAGTTCGAAGGCGCCCTTGTAGCCGTGGCGGCGCATCGCCTCGATCCAGCGGGGGTTGACCACCCGGGCGCGGAAGACCCGGGAGGTCTCCTCGACCAGGGTGCGGGTGCGGACCGTCTCGGGACGGGTGGAGTCACCGATGTATGCCTCGGGGGCCTTGCCCTTGAGCGCCTTGACGGTGGCGACCATGCCGCCGTGGTACTGGAAGTAGTCGTCGGAGTCCGCGATGTCGTGCTCGCGGGTGTCGGTGTTCTTGGCGGCGACCGCGATGCGCTTGTAGGCGGTCTCCATCTCGTCCCGGGCCGGGCGGCCTTCGAGACCGCGGCCGTACGCGTAACCGCCCCAGACGGTGTAGACCTCGGCGAGGTCGGCGTCGGTGCGCCAGTCGCGGGAGTCGATCAGCTGGAGCAGGCCCGCGCCGTACGTCCCCGGGCGGGAGCCGAAGATGCGGGTGGTGGCGCGCCGCTCGTCACCGTGCTCGGCCAGGTCGGCCTGGGCGTGGGCGCGGACGAAGTTGGACTCCGCGGGCTCGTCCAGCCCGGCGACCAGCCGTACGGCGTCGTCTAGCAGGCCGATGACGTGCGGGAACGCATCACGGAAGAAGCCGGAGATGCGCAGGGTGACATCGATGCGGGGACGGCCGAGCTCGGCGAGGCCGACCGGCTCCAGGCCGTTGACCCGGCGCGAGGCGTCGTCCCATACGGGGCGGACCCCCAGCAGGGCCAGGGCCTCGGCCACATCGTCGCCGCTGGTCCGCATCGCGCTGGTGCCCCACAGCGACAGGCCGACCGACTGCGGCCAGTCGCCGTTGTCGTCGCGGTAGCGCTCCAGCAGGGAGTCGGCGAGGGCCTGGCCGGTCTCCCAGGCGAGACGGGAGGGGACGGCCTTGGGGTCGACGGAGTAGAAGTTCCGGCCCGTCGGCAGGACGTTGACCAGGCCGCGCAGCGGGGATCCCGAAGGCCCGGCCGGGACGAAACCGCCGTTGAGGGCGTGCACCGCGTGGTCGATCTCGTCGGTGGTGGCGGCGAGGCGCGGGACGACCTGGCGGGCGGCGAAGTCGAGGATGTCGGCGACCGCGGACGGGTGGCCTTCGGCGACGCCGGGCACCGCCGCCGGGTCCCAGTCCGCGTCCTCCATCGCCTGGACCAGACCGCGGGCGGTCTCCTCGGCCGCGTCGGCGGTCGTCCGGGTGGCCGCCGACTCGTCGAGGCCGAGCGCCTCCCGCAGACCGGGCAGGGCGGAGGTGCCGCCCCAGATCTGGCGGGCGCGGAGGATGGAGAGGACGAGGTTGACGCGTGCCTCACCGGCCGGGGCGCCGCCCAGGACGTGCAGCCCGTCGCGGATCTGGGCGTCCTTGACCTCGCACAGCCAGCCGTCGACGTGCAGCAGGAAGTCGTCGAAGCCGTCGTCGTCGGGGCGGGCCTCCAGGCCCAGGTCGTGGTCGAGCTTGGCGGCCTGGATCAGCGTCCAGATCTGGGCGCGGATCGCGGGCAGCTTGGCCGGGTCCATGGCGGAGATCGCCGCGTACTCGTCGAGCAGCTGCTCCAGGCGCGCGATGTCGCCGTACGACTCGGCGCGGGCCATCGGCGGGACGAGGTGGTCGACGAGGGTGGCGTGGACCCGGCGCTTGGCCTGGGTGCCCTCGCCGGGGTCGTTGACCAGGAACGGGTAGACGAGCGGGAGGTCGCCGAGGGCGGCGTCCGGGCCGCAGGCCGCGGACAGTCCGGCGTTCTTGCCGGGCAGCCACTCCAGGTTGCCGTGCTTGCCCAGGTGGACCATGGCGTCCGCGCCGAACCCGCCGTCGTCGGCCGAGGCCGCGATCCAGCGGTACGCCGCCAAGTAGTGGTGCGAGGGCGGCAGATCGGGGTCGTGGTAGATCGCGATCGGGTTCTCGCCGAAGCCGCGCGGCGGCTGGATGAGGATGAGGAGGTTGCCGCGGAGCAGGGCGGCCAGCACGATGTCGCCGTCGGGGTTGCGGCTCCGGTCGACGAACATCTCGCCGGGCGGCGGCCCCCAGTGCTCCTCGACCGAGTCCCGGAGTTCCTGCGGGAGCGTGGCGTACCAGCGCTTGTAGTCGGCGGCCGGGATGCGGACGGGGTTGCGGGCGAGCTGTTCCTCGGTGAGCCATTCCTGGTCGTGGCCGCCGGCCTCGATGAGGGCGTAGATCAGCTCGTCGCCGTCGCCGGAGGCGAGACCGGGCACCTCTTCGGTGCCGAAGTCGTAGCCGTCCGCCCGCAGGCGGCGCAGCAGGGCCACGGCGCTGGCCGGGGTGTCCAGGCCGACCGCGTTGCCGATCCGGGAGTGCTTGGTCGGGTACGCCGACAGCACCAGGGCCAGGCGCTTGTCCGCGGCCGGGATGTGGCGCAGCCGGGCGTGCCGGACGGCGATCCCGGCGACCCGGGCGGCGCGCTCGGGGTCGGCGACGTACACCGGCAGGCCGTCCTCGTCGACCTCCTTGAAGGAGAACGGGACGGTGATCAGCCGGCCGTCGAACTCGGGGACGGCGATCTGCGAGGCGGCGTCCAGCGGCGACAGGCCCTCGTCGTTCTCCTCCCAGACGCTGCGCGGCCCGGTCAGGCACAGGGCCTGCAGGATCGGTACGTCGAGCGCGGCCAGCGCGCCCGCGTCCCACGACTCGTCGTCGCCCCCGGCGGACGCCTCGGCGGGCTTGCTGCCACCCGCCGCGAGGACCGTGGTGACCAGGGCGTCGGCGGTCCGCAGCTCCTCGATCAGCTCCGGCTCGGGGGCGCGGAGGGAGGCGACGAACAGCGGGCGGGCCCGGCCGCCCGCCGCCTCGATCTGCTCGCACAGGGTCCGTACGAAGCCGGTGTTCCCGCTCATGTGGTGCGCGCGGTAGTAGAGCACGGCGATCAGCGGGCCGGTCTCGTTGCGGGCCTCCCACGGCAGCGGGCCCCAGGACGGGGCGGGCTCCGGCGGCTCGAAGCCGTGGCCGGTCAGCAGCACCGTGTCGGACAGGAAGCGGGCGAGCTGGTCGAGGTTGGCGGGCCCGCCGTGCGCGAGGTAGGCGTGCGCCTCGGCCGCGATGCCGACCGGGACCGTCGACTGCTCCATGAGCTGGGCGTCAGGGGCCTGTTCGCCGGTGAGGACGACGACCGGCCGGTGCTGGTCCTCGGCGAGCAGCACCTCCAGGCCCTCCTCCCAGGCGCGGATGCCGCCGAGGAGGCGCACGACGACGAGGTCACAGCCCTCCAGCAGGGCGGGCAGCTCGGCGACGTCGAGACGGGCGGGGTTGGCGAGCCGGTACGGCACGGGGCCCGTGGCCGCGCGGGCACTGAGCAGGTCGGTGTCGGAGGTCGACAGCAGCAGAAGCATGCGAGCGCAGGCCTTCCTCGGGGTGTCCGCGCCCCGGGTGGTCGTAAGGACGGCGGGAGTTCCTGGCTCGCCCGGCAGCTGCCGGGTTCACAGTGGCGGGACCGCGCCGGATTCTCACCGGGCTTCCTCCCCGGGGCCGCAGCCCCTGCGCCGTCGCTGGCGTCCGGCGGGTCAGCCGACCCACCGACCTGAATGGTAAAGGCTGTGGCCGTGCCAGGTAAGCGGGCCTGGGAACGGGCTGCGGCGGGACCAAGGCGCGGGCCCGCTGCGGGACGGGGGACGGGCGTGCGGCGGACGGGGCGACGGGCAGGCGACGGACCGGCGGACGGGCACACGGAGGGACGGCGGACTGGCACACGGCGGGCCGGGGGGACGGGCACGCGCGGGCACGGGGACGGGCACGCGGCGGACCGGCCGACGGGCAGGCAGCAGGCCGGGTGCCCGGCCGGATCCGGGCCGGATCGGCGCCCACCCTCGTGGGTATGCTCGCCGCCATGCCGCCCTCCCCCTCGACACGGTCCCAGGCCGCCGCACCGCCGCTGCGCGACCGCGGTGACGCCTGCCCGGGAGCGCTGCGACTGCACCAGGCCGCCGACGGTCACCTCGCCCGCATCCGGCTGCCCGCCGGAGATTTGACGGTGCGTCAGGCAACTGCCCTGGCCGACGCCGCTGACTCACTCGGTGACGGTCATCTCTCCCTCACCTCCCGCGGCAACGCCGAGCTCCGCGGCCTTGCGGAGGACTGCGGCGGCCGCCTCGCCGCGCTGCTGCGCGACGCCGGTCTGCTGCCCTCCGAACGCCATGAACGCATCCGCAACATCCTCGCCTCGCCGCTGGCCGGACTGGACCGGCACACCCCTTCCGACGTGCGACGGTGGGCCCGTGAGCTGGACACGCTGCTCTGCGCGAGCGAGCCCGCGACCGCCCTCTCGGGCCGTTTCCTGTTCGTTCTGGACGACGGACGGGGCGATGTGGCGGCGCTCGGCGGGGATGTGAGCTTGCTCGCAGAACCGGACGGGAACGGCACCGGCCCGACGGCCGGCGCCCTGCTGCGGATCGGCGACGATCCGGCGGCGCTGCGGATCGCCGGCCCGGACGCACCGCGCGCCGCGCTCGCCGCCGCCGAGGCCTTCCTGACCGCCGCCGCGGCGAGCGGCAGCGGCGCCTGGCGGGTCCGCGAACTCCCGGACGGGCACGCGCTGCGGGCCCGGGACGTCGCCGAGGCCCTGCGGTCGGCGGGCATCGAGGCCGCGTACATGGCGGAAGCGCCCGCATCCGCCACCCGCACCTCCCCGCCGTACGCTCCGGCGAACGACCTGCCGTCCTTTGCCCCGCCGTACGCGGACTCCGCCGCCCCCGGCATCGTCGAAGGCGCCGACGGCAACCGGGCGCTCTCCGTCCTGGCGCCGCTGGGCCGGCTGTCGGTGGCGCAGTGGCGGCTGCTGACCGCGATCGCCGACGGCGACGGCTCCGGCGCACTGCGCCTCACCCCATGGCGCGGCATCGTTCTGCCCGGACTGCCGGCCGCCGCGGCACCCCGCCGCCTGGCGGAGCTCACCGCCGCCGGTCTGACCACCGACCCGGCCTCCCCCTGGCACCGCCTCGGCGCCTGTACGGGCCGCCCCGGCTGCGCCAAGTCCCGTACCGACGTACGCGCCGACGCCACGGCCGCCGTCGCCGCCGGCACGACCGTCCCGGACGAAGCGCCCACCGGCTCCCCGCCCTCGGGCGTCCCCGTCTACTGGTCCGGCTGCGAACGCCGCTGCGGTCACCCGCACGGCACCTGGGTCGACGTACTGGCCACGGCGGAGGGCTACCGGGTAGCACTGGTGGAGCCGGATGCCGCCGCACCGACCGCCGTACCGACAGCCACACGGACCGCGACGTCCCCGCCCCCGGCCCCATGAGTCACCCCGAAGCCCCGCACCACCCAAAAGCCCCGCAGAACCCCGAAGCCCTGCAGCACCCCAAATCCCCTGCTCCACCCCGAAGTCCCGTGAACTGCCCCGAAGCCGTATGAACTGCCCGAGCCCTCCCGCACCCGACACCCCCGAGGCCAGAGTGACCGCGTTCGACTACGAGAAGGACGGGGCGACGATCTACCGCCAGTCCTTCGCCACCATCCGCGCCGAGGCGGACCTCGCCGGCCTGCCCGCCGACGTCAGCCAGGTCACGGTCCGCATGATCCACGCCTGCGGCATGGTCGACCTGGTACGCGATCTGGCCTTCACCCCCGAGGTGGTGGCCCGTGGCCGCGCGGCACTGCGCGCCGGTGCGCCGATCCTCTGCGACGCCAATATGGTCGCCAGCGGCGTCACCCGTAAGCGGCTGCCGGCGAACAACGACGTGCTGTGCACGCTCACCGACCCCGCGGTCCCCGAGCTGGCCGCCCGTACGGGGACCACCCGCAGCGCCGCGGCCCTGGAACTGTGGCGGGACCGGATGGAAGGCGCCGTGGTCGCGTTCGGCAACGCCCCCACCGCCCTCTTCCGGTTCCTCGAAATGATCGAGGAAGGCGCGCCCCGCCCGGCCGCCGTCATCGGCATACCCGTGGGCTTCATCGGCGCCGCCGAGTCCAAGGACGCGCTGATCGCCCACCCGTCGAAGCTGGACCACCTCGTGGTGCGCGGACGCCGTGGCGGCAGCGCCATGGCCGCGGCCGCGATCAACGCCATGGCAAGCGAGGAAGAGTGAGCGTGAGCGAGCAGCAGGCAACCGGTGACGGCAGCGTCGCGGCGACGGCCGGCCCGGGCCGGCTCTACGGGGTCGGCCTCGGTCCCGGCGACCCGTCCCTCATGACGGTCCGGGCGGTCGAGGTCATCGCCGGCGCCGACGTCATCGCGTACCACAGCGCCCGGCACGGACGCTCGATCGCGCGCTCCATCGCCGCCGCGCACCTTCGCCCCGACCACATCGAGGAGGCGCTGGTCTACCCGGTCACCACCGAGTCGACCGACCACCCCGGCGGCTACCGGGGCGCGCTGGACGAGTTCTACGAGTCGGCGGCGGCCCGCCTCGCCGCCCACCTCGACGCCGGCCGCACCGTCGCCGTCATCTCCGAGGGCGACCCGCTCTTCTACGGCTCCTACCAGCACATGCACAAGCGGCTGGCGCACCGCTACCCGACCGAGGTCATCCCCGGCGTCACCTCCATCAGCGCCGCCGCGGCCCGCCTGGGCAAGCCGCTCGCCGAGGCCGACGAGGTCCTGACGATCCTCCCCGGCACGCTTCCGGAAGAGGAGCTGACCGCCCGCCTGGCCTCGACCGACACCGCCGTCGTCATGAAGCTGGGCCGCACCTTCCCCACCGTCCGCCGCGCCATGGAACGCTCCGGCCGTCTTCCCGAGGCCCAGTACGTCGAACGCGCCACGATGTCCGGCGAGCGCACCGGCACGCTCGCCGGCATCGACACCGACACCGTCCCCTACTTCTCCGTCGCGGTCGTCCCCAGCCGCATCGCCGAGCAGTCCTACAGCGCGCCCGGTGCGGAGGCCGACGAGGCCGCCGCGCCTTCCGGTCCGGGCGAAGTGGTGGTCGTCGGCACCGGCCCGGCCGGCCCCCTCTGGCTGACCCCCGAGTCCCGCGGCGCCCTCGCCGCCGCCGAAGACCTCGTCGGCTACACCACCTACCTGAACCGTGTCCCGCTGCGCCCCGGCCAGCGCCGCCACGCCTCCGACAACAAGGTCGAGTCCGAACGCGCCGAACTCGCCCTCGACCTGGCCCGGCGCGGCCGCCGGGTGGCCGTGGTCTCCGGCGGCGACCCCGGCGTCTTCGCCATGGCCACCGCCGTCCTGGAGGTCGCCTCCCAGGACCCGTACCGCGCGATCCCCGTACGGGTCCTCCCGGGCGTCACCGCCGCCAACGCCGCCGCCGCCCGCGCCGGCGCCCCGCTGGGCCACGACTACGCGGTCATCTCCCTCTCCGACCGCCTCAAGCCCTGGGAAGTCATCGCCGAACGCCTCCACGCGGCGGCCTCCGCCGACCTGGCCCTCGCCCTCTACAACCCCGGCTCCCGCAGCCGCACCTGGCAGGTCGGCAAGGCCCGCGAACTCCTCCTGGAACACCGCGCCCCCGACACCCCGGTCATCCTCGCCCGCGACATCGGCGGCCCCGAGGAGTCCGTCCGCACGGTGCGCTTGGCCGACCTCGACCCGCACCAGGTCGACATGCGCACCCTCCTGATCGTCGGCTCGTCCCAGACCCAGGCGGTACGGCGCGACGACGGCACGGAGGTCGTGTGGACGCCGCGGAGGTATCCGGAGGGGTGAGGCGGGAGTGCCGGGGCCTTGTGGCAGGGGCCCCGGTCGACCATGCCCTCGCTAGGACGCGGTCAGGCGTTGAGGTCCAGGACGCGGACCGGTTCGCTCTGCCATCGCTTCGGGGCGGTGGTGGCGACAATCGCTCCATCGGGACGGTCGGCCGTGGGCTGGGCCGCGTACTGGCTGTGGGCCGCGGCCCACGTCTCCTGTCCCGCTATGGCCAAGGCGGTGGGCAGGTCCAGGTCCAGGACGGTGATGCCAGGCAAGGCGGCAAGGTGTTCCGCCGTGCCGGGCCGTGCGCGGTCGGCTTCGACAAGCGCGCACGTCGGCGCGTAGAGGTACCAGCCGGGTTCGGCGTGGGCACGGTGGATGAGGCGGGAGGCAAGGATGTTGCCCTGGCCTGCCGCAGTCATCGCGGTGTCGTCCAGGACGATGTGCAAAGGATCGCTCACCGGCCGGTCACCTGCGCCAGCCGCCGGTCGAGCTCATTGTCCAAATCCTGCTGCTGTGCCGCGGTCGGGGCATACCCGTTCCACTTCTCCAGTGCAGCAAGGGCCTTCTCCGCACGCTCGGCACGCTCGGCCGGGGTCAGCATGGTCTCCGCCAAGCGCGCCAGATAAGCCCGCAGCGACAGCCCCTCGGCAGCCGCGATCGCGGCGAGCCGGTCCTTGGCCTCCTCGGGGATACGGACATTGGCATCGGACATCGTTGTGCTCCTTCCCATGCCACTAGGGTACGGGTACGTACCCGTACCCTAGTGCTCCGTCGGCCGAACGGTCGACGGTACGGCGCGATGCATGGCCTTTCGGGCAGCCCACCTGGCGCCTATGGCGGCCGTATCGGCTCTCTCCGCAGCGTTGCGGCCCTGCACTGCCTCCCTGGGCAGCCCCGACTCGACCCCTACCTCGATGTCCTCGATTGCGACACCGAGCATGGCAGCGATGGCTTCACGGGCCGCCTCCTCCGCCTTGTCGAGGCGTGTGACCTGGCTGAACACCCCCGGGAGGTCAGGGACCTCCAAGGCCCACCATTCACCCGCGCGGCGCGCTGTGACCCGGTAGGCAGTCATCGCAATCGCCTCTCTGAGAGCTCCGGTTCGAGCGTCTTACAGATTCCCTGGCGATCACTCAGCCGAGCCGACCGCACTTCACAGTGACTATGAAGGCCGACCAAACGGCGGCCGGGAAGAGCAGCACGCCACCGGTCGGGTTCTTGCTGTCACGGACCGGCACGGCACCGGGAAACCCGTCGGAGACCTCAACGCAGTTGTCTTCGCCTCCGTCGCTGTAGCTGCTCTTGCGCCATGCAGCACCGGCCAGGTTGGGGATCATCTTCATGGTCTGCTGTCCTCCACCAACTGCTGGATGAATACGGATGACTCACGCGGCGGCAACGCCGCGTCTCGCAGGCGATCGTAGGACAGTCGGTATCGCTCGATTTCTGCCGACTCTTCGATCAACTCACCTGACCTGTTGCCCTCCAGGTAGGCAACAGCACTGCCGTCCGCCATCCAGAGGAGCGAGAGCGGACCACCGGTGAGGCCCTGCACCCCAGCAGATAGAGGAAGCACCTGGATCGTCATGGTCGGGGCTTGGGCAGCGTCCTCGATCCGGGCCAGTTGGTCATGCCAGACCTTGGGATCGGGCGCCGGACGCCGCAGAACCGCCTCGTCGAGAATGATCCGGACACTGGGAGGTGGGGTGCGACGCAACAGTTCCTGCCTACCGATGCGAGCGGCGACGTCGTCTTCAAGCTCATTCGGACTGACGGCAGTTGGCGACAGCGACAGCACGAACCGGGCGAAGTCCTCGGTCTGCAAGAGGCCAGGGACGAACACCGCGTACTTGTGAATAATCGTCGCCTTCGCCTCAAGCTTCATGAACTCCCGGTACTTGTCCTTGAACGCTTCCAGCCGCGCCAGCCCCCACAGCCGCACCAGCAGCCCACCCGTGCCGTAGACCCGGTCCAGGGCCTCCATGACCGGGAGCTTGGAGAGGCGTTCGCCGGTCTCCAGGCGGTGCAGGTAGGTGCGGTCGTAGTTGGTCTCTTCGGAGAGCTGGGCCAGTGATTTCCCGGACGCTTCCCTTAACCGCTGGAGTTCGCAGGCGAGGACCCAGCGGGCCGAGCCCTCGTACTCCTCGGAATTCCTTTCGACCATTCCCCCATCCCCTCGTTGTCCCGTTCCGACGGCAACGCCAACTCCCTGTTGGGCGTGGCCAGTTATGACGACTCTAGGACCGTGAAAGGGCTGTCGCAGCCCAGTCAGGACTCGAACTGAGAAGAGGAAAGAGGAAATGGGAATGGGAATGGGAATGGCGGAGCGCGGTCCGGCGGCCGGGAAGCTCAGGGACGCGGAGCAGGCGTGCGGCGAGCTGCGGACGGCGCTGAAAGGGGCGGGGATCACCCTTCCGTCCCTGGCCGTGGACGCGGTCTCGCTGGCGGATCACTTTCCGCGGCCGCTCGTGGAGCTGGGCCGGTGTACCCCGGAGGTGGCGCGGCGGCTCGCGGACGCGGTGCGGGCGTCCGCCCCGTGAGCGGGGAGGCGGGCGACTCCGGGACCGCAGGTTCCCGCGACCCCGGCCTTGATGACACGGACGCCCGCCGGGATGACGAGCCCGCGGAATCGGCAAAGCGCCGCGAGGAATTAGCGAAAAGGGTCCGCGAGGCCAATCACTTCAGTGTGAATTGGCCTCGCTGAAAAGGCGCCGGAGCCAGTGCACGGCCTCGTCCGGATCCGCCGCCACCGGCACGCCTTCCGGCGGCGGCGGGCGCCGTACGACCACCACAGGCACCCCGGCCTCCCGCGCCGCCGTCAGCTTGGCGGCGGTCGCGGCCGCCCCGCTGTCCTTCGTGACGACGACGTCGATCCGGTGGTCCCGGAGGAGCTGCCGTTCGCCCTCCAGCGTGAACGGGCCGCGGTCCAGGAGCGTCGTCATCCGGGGCGGGTGCGGCGGCTCGGGGGCGTCGACGGAGCGGACGAGGAACCAGAGGCCGGTGAGGTGGGCGAAGTGGGCCAGGCCCATGCGGCCCGTGGTGAGGAAGATGCGGGTGCCGAGGGCGGGGAGGGCGGCGGCGGCCTCGTCCAGGGAGGTGACCTGGTGCCAGGAGTCGCCAGGTCCCGGCACCCAGCCGGGCCTGCGGAGGGCGAGCAGGGGAACATAGGCGGTGGCGGCGGCCAGGGCCGCGTTGTGACTGATCGTGTCGGCGAAAGGATGGGTGGCGTCGATGAGCGCGTCCACCGCGTGCTCCCGCAGCCAGCGGGCTTGGCCCTCGGGGCCGCCGAATCCGCCGATGCGGACCTCCCCGGCGGGCAGCCGCGGCGCGGCGACCCGGCCGGCGAGCGAGGTCGTCACGCGCAGGGCCGGCTCCGCGGCCAGGGCCGCGGCCAGGCAGCGGGCCTCCGTCGTGCCGCCGAGGATCAGTACGTGGCGCGGCGGGCGGGCTGCGTCGGGCATGGGATGTGGGTTCCTCCGTGGCTGAAGCGCAACCGCAGGGTACGGGGCATACGGGTACGGGGCATACCGGACCGCAGGGTACGGGCAAGGCCGCGGGCGGGCGCAGCGCGCAGCTCGCGCACACCGGGCTGCGGCACGGCTGGACGACCGGGGCCTGTGCGACCGCGGCGAGCACGGCCGCGTACACGGCGCTGCTGAGCGGCGAGTTCCCCGACCCGGTGACGATCACCCTGCCGAAGAGGCAGACGCCGTCCTTCGCGCTGGCGGTGGAGGAGCTGGTGGTGGAGGGGCCGACGGCGGAGGGGCTGTCGGTGGAGGAGCCGACGGCGGAAGGGCTGACGCCGGGGCGGACCGTCGCCATGGCGGGGGTGGTGAAGGATGCGGGCGACGATCCCGACGTGACGCACGGGGCGCTCGTGCGGGCCACCGTGCGGGCGCTGCCGGCCGGGTCGGGGGTCGTGTTCAAGGCCGGGCCCGGGGTCGGGACCGTGACCCGGCCCGGGCTGCCGCTGGACGTGGGCGAGCCGGCGGTCAACCCCGTACCGCGGCAGATGATGCGGGAGCACCTGGCCGAGGTCGCGGCGCGGTACGGCGGCGGTCCGGGGGCGGCGGCCGACGTCGAGGTGGAGATCTCCGTCGATCACGGGGAGGAGATCGCCCGCAGCACCTGGAATCCGCGGCTGGGGATCCTGGGCGGGCTGTCGATCCTGGGGACCACCGGGATCGTGGTGCCGTACTCCTGCTCGGCCTGGATCGACTCCATCCGGCGCGGCGTGGACGTGGCACGGGCGGCGGGGCGGCGGCATGTGGCCGGGTGTACGGGATCGACGTCGGAGAAGGCCGCCGTCGCGCTGCACCACCTGCCCGAGGACGCGCTGCTGGACATGGGGGACTTCGCGGGGGCGGTGCTCAAGTACGTCCGGCGCCACCCCGTGGAGCGGCTGACCATCTGCGGCGGGTTCGCCAAGCTGTCCAAGCTGGCGGCCGGGCATCTGGATCTGCACTCCGCGCGGTCCCAGGTCGACAAGGGGTTCCTGGCGGAGCTGGCCCGGCGGGGCGGGGCGGACGAGTCGCTGGCGCAGGCGGTGGCCGAGGCCAACACGGGCCTGGCGGCGCTGCAGTTGTGCGCCGCGGCGGATGTCCCGCTGGGGGATCTGGTGGCGGCGACGGCCCGGGACGAGTCGCTGGCCGTGCTGCGGGGGGCGCCCGTCGCGGTCGACGTCATCTGCATCGACCGGGCGGGCATGGTGGTGGGGCGGGCGGAGCCGCGGGGGCCGGGGGACGCCCGTCCGGGAGGCCGTCCGGGAGGCCCGGTCCGGTGAAGGGCTCCCCCCGCCTCCGCACCTGTCAGGTGGTCAGGTACGCAGCCCGTACCGGCTGGCCACGCAGTCGCTGCCGCGGCCGGTGAGCCTGCCCAGCGTCGTGCCGAGGGCACACGTGGTCAGCTGCAGCGGGTTGTCGCGGAACCGCCCGTTGCTGTCGAAGCCGGCTTGCCCGCGGTCGTAGCGCCCTGCCGGACGGGTGTTCAGGCGGAGCGGCCGGTCGTTCACCCTGGCCGGGGTGTTGTGCATCCACGGCGAGCTGTCGTGCGTCTGTGCGGGGGTGTCCGCCGCCGTCGCCTGCGTGGTGTGGTCCCTGCCGTCGGCGCCGGCGACGTTGCCGCCGAAGAGCGTCAGCAGGACGGCGGCGCCGACCGCGCCGGCGGCCAGTCTGGTACGCATCGTGGCGCACTCCTTTGCTCGGCCCCCCTTGGGTGTCGCAGCTTCCTTACCGGCCCCCGGTAGCCGAGTAACGGACATTCACCCCTATGCGGTCGTATGGTCAGCCGGACGGGCCCGGGGAGGCCGGGTCTGACGGGGCCGGGCTCGGGTCCGGGGACAGGGTGGGCGCGCAGCAGGCGGGCTCCCGTAAACGGATGTGCCGCCTTTCGGTGCGGAACCTTCACCGAAAACTCAAAAATGAGAAAAGCGGAAGCCGGAAACCGGGAAACTGAAAGTGCGACCGCGACACGTGACCGCGCCCGCTCCGCCGCCCACGGGGGACGTTGTACGCGCCCGGCGACCCAAAGGGCGTTTCAGGGTTTCGGCGTAAATTCATAACCCGTATGACCCCCAGCGCGACAACCCGCACCACACCCCTCGTTGCGCGGAAAATGCAGACATCTCACGCCATCCAACCCGGCGAAGACGCCACGAAGCCCATCAGGCGAGAACCGGGCAAAGCCGCACGTCAGGACAGTCGCGTCGCCGCATTCCAGGCCCATGAAAAATCGGCCGGGAAGTTGCCGCGCAGCCCCTCATCGTGATTGCATTTCATGCACACACGGACGCCATTATGCGTGTCATTTTCCGGTCCCGGTTCCGGTTTCGGTGTCCGGTGCCAGGCGACCGTTTTGCGGACGGATTGCTTCACAATTCTGCCTGCATGGGTTCAGAATCCACAGCACTGACGAAAAGGGCACACCATGCGCAACGACTTCACCCCCGCCGCCACGGAGATCTCCGACAGCGAGCTCGAGAACATCGCCGGTGGTCTCGTCGCCGGCGGCGCCAACACCGGTGCCGAGATCGCCGGGCACGGCGTCTCCGCGAACGTCGGCGGCTTCCTCGGCGCCGGCGCGTCGGTCTCCCCCGAGGGTGCCTCTGCGCAGGTCTCCGGCTCCGTCATGGGCGCGGTGCACACCACCAGCCTCTGAGGCCCGCACGTCACGCATCAGCTGGACGCACCGGAGCCCCGGGACTTTCCGTCCCGGGGCTCCGGTGCGTCTGCGTCTGCCCAGGCTCAGGCTCAGGCTCAGGGAGTGTCGGCAGCAGCGGGCGCGGAGTCCTGTGCACCGCCGCCTGCGCCGGCCTCGCCTGCCCCGCACCCGCCGTGCGGCCGCTCACGGTCCGCCGAGTAGAGATGGCTGTCGCGGAACTGCTCGGCGCCCAGGGTGCGGCCGACCATGATGACGGCCGTACGGACCACGCCCGCGGCCTTCACCTGGCCGGCGATGTCGGCGAGGGTGCCGCGCAGGACCAGTTCATCGGGGCGGGAGGCCATGGCGACGACGGCGGCCGGGCAGTCGGCGCCGTAGTGCGGCAGGAGTTCGTCGACGACCCGGTCGACGTACATCGCGGCCAGGTGGAGGACCAGCAGCGCACCGCTGCGGCCGAGGGTGGCAAGGTCCTCGCCCTCGGGCATGGGGGTGGCGCGCTGGGCGACGCGGGTGAGGATGACGGTCTGGCCGACGGTGGGGACGGTCAGCTCGCGCCCCAGGGCGGCGGCGGCCGCGGCGAACGCGGGCACGCCCGGCACCACGTCGTACGGCACCCCGGCCGCGTCCAGCCTGCGCATCTGCTCGGCGACCGCGCTGAAGACGGACGGGTCGCCGGAGTGCAGCCGGGCGACGTCGTGGCCCTCCTCGTGGGCGCGGACCATCTCGGCGGTGATCGTGTCGAGGTCCAGCTGAGCGGTGTCGATGAGCCGGGCGCCGGGCGGGCACTCGGCAAGCAGCTCGCGCGGCACCAGGCTGCCCGCGTAGAGGCAGACCCCGCAGGAGGCGAGCGTACGGGCGCCGCGCACGGTGATCAGGTCGGCGGCGCCGGGACCCGCGCCGATGAAGTGGACGGTCATGGTTGCTCGGTCTCCTGGGGGCCGGACGACGGGGACGAGGACGGGGACGGAGGCGGTGACGGGGAGGCGGCCGGCGACGGGGAGGTGGCCGGCGGCTTCACGGCCGACCACTGGGTGACCGGCATCGCCTGCCGCCAGCCCGTGAAGCCGCCGACCGGCACCGCATGGGCGACCGCGAGCCGGATCAGTTCGCCGCCGTACTGCCGGTAGCAGTCGGCGAGCAGCGCCTCGGACTCCAGCGTCACGGTGTTCGCGACGATCCGGCCCCCCGCGGGCAGCGCCTCCCAGCACGCGGCCAGCAGGCCGGGGGCGGTCAGCCCGCCGCCGATGAACACCGCGTCCGGCACCGGCAGTCCGGCCAGGGCGGCGGGCGCACAACCGTGGACGACGCGCAGCGCCGGCACGCCGAGCGAGCGCGCGTTGCGGCCGATCCGCTCGGCCCGTACGGCGTCGCGCTCGACGCCGATGGCGCGGCAGGTGCGGTGCGCGCGGAGCCATTCGATGGCGATGGAGCCGGAGCCGCCGCCGATGTCCCACAGGAGTTCGCCGGGGGCGGGCGCCAGCGCGGCGAGGGTGGCGGCGCGGACATGGCGCTTGGTGAGCTGGCCGTCGTGTTCGTAGGCGGCGTCGGGGAGGCCGGGGACGGTGGACAGCGGCGGGGTGCCGGGCGCGCGGCGGCAGTCGAGGGCGATGACATTGAGGGGGTCGGCGGGCGGGGCGTCCCAGCCGTCGGCGGTGCCCTCGGCCGTCCGTTCACGGGGGCCGCCGAGTTGCTCCAGTACGCGCATGCGGGTCGGGCCGAAGCCGTGGGCGCGCAGCAGGGCGGCGACCTCGGCGGGGGTGCCGGCACCGGCGGACAGCACCAGCAGGCGGTGGCCGTCGTACAGCGCACGGGCCAGATTCTCGGTGGGCCGCCCGACGAGCGTGATGACCTCGGTGTCCTCCAGCGGCCAGCCGAGGCGGGCGCAGGCGTAGGAGACGGAGGAAGGGTGGGGGAAGATCCGGAGCCGGGGCGGGTGCTCCGCGTCGCCTTCCCCGGCCGCGTCGCCTTCCCCGGCCGCGTCCTCTTGCGCTGCCGATTTCCCTGCCGCTGCTGATCCCCCGTCCGCTGCCGTTTCCGCCAGCACCTCGGTCAGGGTCCGCCCGATCCCGTAGAACATCGGATCGCCGCTGGCCAGCACGCACACCCGGCGCCCGGCGTGCGCCGCGAGCAGCCCGGGGACGGCGGGGCGCAGGGGGGAGGGCCACGGGACGCGCTCACCGGCGCACTCGTCGGGCAGCAGCGCGAGCTGGCGGGGGCCGCCGATCAGCACCTCGGCCCTCCGCAGCGCCTGCCGGGAGGCGTCGGGCAGTCCGTCCCAGCCATCGGCCCCGATGCCGACGACGGACACGGGTTCAGGAGCGGCCGGGGCGGGTGGTGCGGGGCTCACTGCCGGATACCTCAGACGTCGGGAGGGGCCGGAGCCGGGGAACCCGTCGACGATGACGACGAAGGGGTACCGGTCCGGGGGACGGGAGCCGAACTTTACTGACCGGTCGCCTCACGCGGTCCCGCTGCCCCCGTCAACCGGCGCGACGGCCCAGCTGCCGCCCGGTCAACCCGCGCGACGACCCCGCTGCCGCCCCCGGTCAACCGGCCTCGCAGCCCCGTCCCCTCACCCCAGCACCACGAGCAGGAACTGCCACGCGAACAGGAACGCCGCGCAGAAACCCACCCCGGCCGGCAGCCACTGCCAGATGCCGCGCGGGGAGTCGAAGCAGACCAAGTAGCCGAGCACGGCAACGACGCCGGTCAGGGCACCCAGCCAGAAGGGGAGGCCGTCGTGGTACCCGTACAGGATCGCGACGGCGGCCAGCAGGCCGAGCACCGCCAGGACCTGGCCCTTGCCGGGTGCGGGCCGCACGCTCTCGCCCGTAGCGCTCATAGCGCCGGATGCTACCGGGGCACAAAGGCCTCGGCGGCTTCCCACGCCAGCCGCGATCGGACATCCGAATTCCGTTTGCGGCCCCCGCTCCCTTTCCCGTCCGCACCGCTCTGACCAGGTGCGATAGGCCGTTCGACGGTAATGACAACGGTCACCGATGCAGCCTTTGGATCTTTTGCTGAAGTGCGGTTTGCTTCGCAGCAAGGAGCCAGGAAGGAGCGCGCCCATGACCGAGCACGCCCACAGCCACGGGCACAGCCACAGCCACGCCCACGGGGTCTCACCGGACGCCGACCGGCGCTGGCTGCGCAGCGCGCTCCTGCTGCTCACCGCCTACATGGCGGTCGAGGTCGTGATCGGTGTCGTGGCGCAGTCCCTGGCACTGATCTCGGACGCCGCCCATATGCTCACCGACGCGGTCTCGATCGTGCTGGCCCTGGTCGCGATGCGGCTGGCCGCGCGGCCCGCGCGCGGTGGGTACACCTACGGGCTCAAGCGCGCCGAAATCCTCTCCGCGCAGGCCAACGGCATCACCTTGCTGCTGCTGTCGGTCTGGCTGGCGTACGAGGCGGTCCAGCGGCTGATCTCGCCGCCCGCGGTCACCGGCGGGCTGGTGCTGGTCACCGCGCTGTCCGGGATCGTGGTGAATCTGATCTGCACCTGGCTGCTGTCCCGCGCCAACCGCTCCAGCCTGAACGTCGAGGGCGCCTACCAGCACATCCTCACCGACCTGTTCGGCTTCGTCGCCACCGCTCTCGCCGGTCTGATCGTGCTGACGACGGGGTTCGAGCGGGCGGATTCGATTGCCTCGCTGGTGGTCGTCGCGCTGATGCTGCGGGCCGGTACGGGGCTGGTGCGCGAATCCGGGCGGATCTTCATGGAGGCCGCACCGGCCGGGGTCGACCCGGACGCGCTGGGCGAGCGTCTGGTCGCCACGGACGAGGTCGTCGAGGTGCACGATCTGCACATCTGGCAGATCACCTCCGGGCAGCCGGCGCTCTCCGCGCACATCCTGGTGGCGCCGGGCGGCGACTGCCACAAGGTCCGCCGCGGTCTGCAGGAGCTGCTGAGCGGCGAGTACGGCATCAGCCACGCCACCCTCCAGGTCGACCACGTCGGCGAACAGGGCTCGCCCGATGACGTACTGACGCTGGGCCCGCGGCCCGGCACCGAGGCGGAGGAGCAGGCCGGTCACTGCGAGGACTCCCACGGTCCGGTGCACCGGTCGGGGCCGCAGCGCCGGCGTTGACGGTCCGGTGCAGCGGTCGGGCCGCAACGGCGTTGACGGTCGGGTGCACCGGTCGGGGCCGCAACGGCGTTGACGATCGGATGCACCGGTCGGGGCGGCACCGGCGTCGAGCGGCGGCCACCGCCCCTCACTCGGGTGAACCCGGCCCGGGAGAAGGCCGCCTGCCGCCGGTGACGGGGGCCGCGATGCTCGGATGACGGCATGAGAACCGCCGTTGTCTGCGCGCTGCTGTGCGCCGCCACGCTCCCCGGACCGCCCGCCGCCGCGCACGCCCCGCAGGCACCGCCCGTCGGCGCGTATACCCCGCGGGCACTGCCTCTCGCCGCGCACGTCCGGCAGCAACTGTCCGCCGCCGCGTACGTCCCGCAGGCATCGCCCGCCGCCGCGTACGCCCCGGCTCCTCCCGCCGTCTCGGTCACGGTGGCGGTGACCGACGGCCGGGACGACGCCGAGGCCGGCAAACGGCTCGACTACCGCATCACCGTGCACAACCTGGGCCCCACCGCCGTCCACGGGGCCCGTATCGAGCAGGAGATGCCGGCCACCACGACCTCCGCCACCGCGCCCGGCGCCACCGTCGAAGGGCGCGGCGTGGGCAAGCAGAAGGCGGTCTGGCGCTCCGATCTGCCCGCACACGACATCCAGGTGTTCACCGCCTCGGCCGTGCTCGGCGACCGGGTCGACCGCGCCGGCAGCGCGGCCCCCGGCACTCTGCGTGCCGCCGCCACGGTCTGTGTCTACGTGGATGAATCCTTCGCCCCCACGGCCTGCTCCGGCGACCTGGACGACCTGCCGGAGACCCGCGCGGACGCCGGGGCCGGCGGCGGCTGGGGGTGGTGGGCTGCGGCCGCCGGGGCCGCCGCGCTGCTCGGTCCGGGAGTGGTGCGGGCGGTACGACGGCGGCGCGGCGCCACGCCGCGCTGAGGCCAACGCCGCGCTGAGGCAACCGCCGCGCTGAGGCCCCGGATCGGTCCGAGCCCACGGGCCGCCCGCCGGGTCCCCCGGG
Source organism: Streptomyces sp. Edi2 (assembly GCF_040253635.1). NCBI lineage: Bacteria > Bacillati > Actinomycetota > Actinomycetes > Kitasatosporales > Streptomycetaceae > Streptomyces > Streptomyces sp. Edi2. The sequence goes on from NZ_JBEJGX010000003.1 coordinate 4,418,418, forward strand.
CCGGGCCGGCGCCGCCCGCCGGGTCACCCGTTGGCACCGGCCCCGCTCGCGGGCGGCGGGGGTTCGCACTTGCCTGGAAGCAGGCCGTGGGGCGCATTGCGGGGGACTTCCCGGGCCCGGCCGGTCCGTGGGCTCGCCGGCAGGAACTGCCGGCCCGGCACCGAGGTCTTCCCGGGCCCGGCCGGTCCACGGGACGCGCCCTTGTCCGCCCGCCGGGCAGGAAGGACCAGACGCGATGTCAGCGAACGCTCCCATACCTCCGGGCAGGCGGGTGACGGAGCGGGAGCGGTCGCCGTGGCGGCGCGGGCGGGCGGTGGCCGGTGGGGTGCTGCTGCTGATGGGGGCGTTGCTGCTGCCGCTGAGTCTGGCGGCTACCTGGGCGCGGGCCGAGCTGACCGAGACCGACAGCTATGTGGCGGCGGTGGCACCGCTGGCCGGGAACCCTGCCGTGCAGAACGCGGTCGTCGACGATGTGACGGACGGGGTGATGGCGCATGTCAGGCTCGACGGGCTGCTGGACGCCGTACCGCGCCCCGAGCGCCCCGCGCTGCGCAAGCACTTCACCCGCGGCCTGCGCCAGTTCGTGGACAAGCAGGTACGGCAGGTCGTCACCGGGCGCGGTTTCCCCTCGGTGTGGAACGGGGTGCACCGGACCGCCCACCAGAGCCTGGACGGCAGTCTGACCGCGTCCGGCCGCTCCGCGGTCACCCTCGATCTCACACCGGTCGTGGAGCGGGTCAAGCGTCAGCTGTCGCACAACGGCATGGGGCTCGACCTCCTCCGCAGGGTGCCGCGGGCCGGGGTGGAGATCGTGCTGCTGAAGGCACCGGACGTACCGCGGATCCGGGCCGTTTACCGGGTCGTGCACACCGGGGCGCTGCTGTTGCCGCCCGCCGCGGCGCTGTGCCTGACCGGCGGGCTGCTGCTGGCGCGGCAGCGGCGGCGGGCGCTGATCTGTACGGGACTGGGCTGCGCGGCGGCAGCCGCCCTGCTGACCGCCGCGCTCGCGCTGGTCCGCGGCCGGGCCCTGGACGCGCTGCCCGCTGTGATCTCCCGGCCCGCCGCGGGCGCCTACGCCGATGCGCTCACCGGTCCGTTGCTCACCGGCGTCTGGCTGGTCGTCGGTGCCGGCGCCCTGACCGCGGCGCTGGCCGCGGCGGGACCGCCGGCGGCCCGGACGCTGCGGGCGCGCCGCCTCGCCCGCGCCGCCGCGGGTCCCTGAGCTCCGCTCAGATCGCCAGGACCGTCTTGCCCTGCGCCCGGCCGCTGCGGCTGGCTTCCAAGGCCTCCGGCGCCTCCTCCAGCGAGACCTCGCGTCCCACGAGGACCGTCAGACGGCCCGCGTCGACCTGACCGGCGAGGATTTCCAGCAACTGCTGGGAGGGGCGGTTGACGAAGTTGAAGCCGCGCAGGTTGTTCTCGGTCAGCTCGTCGGCGTCGGCCGAGCCGAGGAGCGAGACGGCCGTGCCGCCGTCGCGTACGGTCCGGGTCAGCTCGCCGAACTCGGCGGGCCCGCTGATCATGTCGATCAGCACGTCGACGCCGTCCGGATGGGCCGCGAGGACCTGGTCGGCGAGCGGGCCCGCGGCGTGGTCGACGGTCTCCGCGGCGCCCAGTGTCCGCATCAGCTCCGCCTTGGCCGGGCGCGCGGTGGCGATCACCTCGGCGCCGCGTCCGGCGGCGAGCTGGGTGACGAAGGTGCCGACGCCGCCGGTCGCGCCGGCGATCAGCACCCGGGTGCCCTCGGTGACCCGGGTCTCCTCGACCAGGTTGTACGCGGTCATGCCGGCCGTCGGCAGCCCCGCGGACGTGGCGTAGGTGACGCTCCGGGCGGCGTGCGCGAGGCGGCTCTCGTCGGCGACGGCGAGCTCGCAGTAGGAACCGCCGCCCTGCTCCGGCCGCTGAAACTGGCCGAACACCGCGTCGCCGACGGTGAATCGCCGTACGCCGCTCCCGATCGCAAGTACTTCGCCCGCCCCGTCCGACCCCAGGACGAGGGGGAAGGCCGCCGGCACGGCATCGCCGAACATGCCGTCGGCGATCTTCCAGTCGACGGGGTTGAGTCCGGCGGCGGACAGCCGCACCAGAACCTCACCGGGCCCTGGCTCGGGTTGGGGCAGATCCATGAGCTGCGGCTTTTCACCGAATGCGCTGACTGCTACGGCTCTCATCGTGGCGTTCCCTTCCACCCTTCCGAACGGTGGCCGAAGGGGATCGTAAGCACGCCGGTGGGGCCGGACGCGGCAGGAGGAGAGGCGGTGCGGCGGAAGCAACTCGTACGGCCCCGCGCACCGGGGTTGTACGGCCCGCCGTTCGACGGGACACGGTCTTACGGGCCGTCGGTCCGGCCCGTATCCCCCCGGCCCCGGCGGCCACCCGATTGCCCGTGTGGCGGGTCCGTTCGCGCGCCGCGGGATTCAATGGCGCAATGATCCGGTTCGAGTCCGTCACCAAGCGCTACCCCGACGGGACCACCGCTGTCGACGACCTCTCCTTCGAGGTCGGCGAGGGTGAACTGGTGACGCTGGTCGGACCGTCCGGCTGCGGCAAGACGACGACCATGATGATGGTCAACAGGCTCATCGACCCCACCCGCGGCCAGATCTATGTCGACGGTTCGGACGTCGCCGGTGTCGACCCGGTCGCACTGCGCCGCCGGATCGGCTATGTCATCCAGCAGACCGGTCTCTTCCCCCATCGCACCGTCCTCGACAACACCGCCACCGTGCCCTTCCTGACCGGCTGGAAGAAGAGCAGGGCCCGCGAGCGGGCCGCCGAACTCCTGGACCTGGTGGGCCTGGACCCTGCGGTCCACGGCTCGCGCTACCCCGACCAGCTCTCCGGTGGCCAGCGTCAGCGGGTCGGGGTGGCCCGTGCGCTCGCCGCCGACCCGCCGGTGCTGCTGATGGACGAGCCGTTCGGTGCGGTCGACCCGGTCGTCCGCGACCGGCTGCAGAAGGAGTTTCTGCGGCTGCAGGCCACCATGCACAAGACGGTGCTGCTGGTCACCCATGACATCGAGGAGGCCATCCGGCTCGGCGACCGGATCGCGGTCTACGGGGAGGGCCGGATCGAGCAGTACGACACCCCCGCGAGCGTCCTCGGCGCCCCCGCCACCCCCTACGTCGCCGAATTCGTCGGCACCGACCGCGCATTGAAGCAGCTCTCGGTCACCGGGATCGACCGCGGCGACCTCGAACGCCCTCCGCTCGTCCGGCTCGGCGAACCCGCCACGGACGCCGGAAGACGGCTGCGGGCCGAGGGCGCCCGCTGGGCGGTGGTGCTTGACGAGGAGGGCGCACTGCACGGCTGGGCAGGCACGGAGGAGTTGGCCGGAGTGGCGGGCACGGTCGCCGGGCACGCCCGCCGGATGGAGGCCTGGGTGCCGGTGACCGGCACTCTCAAAGCAGCCTTCAGCGAGATGCTCAAACACGATGCCGGCTGGATCGCGGTCCTGGACGGCCACCGCTTCCTGGGCGTCCTCACCCCGACCAAGCTCCATGAGGCGTTGCGCCGCACCATCGACTCCGACGAGCGAGGGGTGCCGCGCGAGCGGGCCGAGGTGGATTCCGTTCCCACGGAGTGAGGGCGCAGGGCGGAGGCAGAGTGGCCTGTTTCACGTGAAACGCCTGCTCTGCCTGCCGGACGGCCTCCTGCCCGTCTGGCTGCCTGCCCGTCTGTCCGTGGGCCAGTTGGCCCGCCTGGAGTTTCACGTGAAACACCCCGCCGTCCCGCCGTCCCGCCGTCCCGCCGTCCCGCACCGCGCACACCTCCCCGGCGGACGTCACCCCTTGGGCAACAGCCCTTTGGACCGGAGGTAGTTGTGGGCCACATCCGCCGGCAGCCGCCGCCAGCTGTCCACCTCCTCATTGAGGTGCGCCAGGTCGGCGGTGGTCAGGACCTTGTTGAGTTGGTTGAGTGCGGCGGCCGCCCGTGCGCTGCCCGCACGGGCTCGGTTGACGACGGGGACGACGTAGTCGGCGTTCTGGAGCTTCTTGTCGTCGGCGAGCAGCACCAGGCCGAACTGGTCGAGGGTGGCATCGGTGCTGGTGGTCAGCACCATCTGGTCCTGGCCGTTCTGGACGGCCTGCTTGGCGGGCGTGGTGCCGACGCCCTTCGGGTCGATGGCGGTGATGTTGATCCCGTACGTCTTCTTCAGCCCCGGTGCGCAGAACGGCCGCTGGACGCACTCATCGCCCGCCGCCAGACGCACCGGCAGCTTGGCGCGACCCAGGTCGCTGAGGGTCTTGAGGTGGTGTGTGCGGGCGTAGGCGGCGCTCACCGCGAAGGCGTTCTGGTCGACGGCCCGGCCGGCCGGGAGCACGGTCAGTCCGCGGGGGCCGGCGAGGCGGCGCAGCGCGGCCATGGTCGTGCTCAGGTCCGGCGAGGCGACAGGAGCCGCCTTGGATCCCTTGCTCTTGGCGTTGAGCCAGTCCGCGAAGGTTGCGGCGTACTCGGGGACGACATCGATCTGCCCGGCCTCCAGGGCCGGTTCGTACAGCTCACGGTTGCCGACCGTCAGGACGTGGGTGCGGTAGCCGGCACGCTGGAGCAGGGCCGCGTACATCTGGGCAAGCAGCTCGCTCTCCGTGAAGCCCGCCGAGCCGATGGCCAGATCGTGGCTGTCACCGGGGGAGGCGGTGATCGCGGAGCGGTTCTCCAGGGAGGGGCCGCCGGCGCAGGCCGAGAGCCCGAGGGCGGTGAGGACCGCAATTGCCGCACCGGCCGCCCTCATCGGGCCCTCCCCCGTGCCCAGCCCGGCGCGCACCGCTGTGCCAGCTCGAAGGCGGCCTCCATCAGCAGCGCGAACACCGCGACCAGGACTGCGCCGGCGACCACCTGAGGGGTGCTGGCCAGGTTGAACCCCGCGGTGATGATCCGGCCGAGGCCACCGCCGCCGACCAGCGCGGCGAGCGTGGCGGTGGCCACCAGCTGGACCGCGGCGATCCGGATGCCCGTCAGGACGAGCGGGAAGGCGAGCGGCACCTCGACCCGCCACACCAGCTGCGTCCCGGTCATCCCCATGCCCCGCGCGGCCCGCACCACGTCCCGGTCCACCTCGCGCATCCCGACATACGCATTGGTCAGCAGCGGCGGGATGGCGAACAGCACCAGCGCAATGATCGTCGGCCACTGCCCGTGCCGTCCGAGGGGAGTCAGCAGAAGCAGGACGAGGACGGCGAAGGTCGGCACCGCGCGGCCGATGTTGGCGAGATTGACGGCCAGCGCACCGCCCCGGCCGAGGTGCCCGAGGGTCAGCGCGACCGGCAGAGCGATCAGGGCGCTGATGACCAGGCAGGCGAAGGTGAGCACGAGATGCTGTTCGAGGCGGTGCCAGACACCGTTCTCACCGGACCAGTTGGCGACGGTGGTCAGCCAGGTCCAGACCGCGGAGAGGGTGTTCATGTCCGCCGCCCGGCAGCTGTGACCAGCCGCTTCACTCCCTCGCCGGCCCGGGTCCGCCGCCGTGCCCGATGCCCGGCCCGGCGCCAGGGAGTGAGCAGCCGTTCCGCGCCGAGCAGCAGCAGATCGAAGGCGATCGCGGTGATCACGCACAGCACGGACGCGGTGAGCACCTGCGCCTTGAAGAAGGAGTTCATACCGGAGTAGATGAGGTTCCCCAGCCCGCCGTACCCGACGATCGCCCCGACGGTGGTGAGCGCGACCGCCGAGACGGTGGCGATCCGCAGCCCGGCCATCGCGGCCGGTACGGCCAGCGGCAGCTCGATGGCCAGCAGTTGGCGCGTCGGCCCGTACCCCATGCCGCGGGCCGCTTCCTTGGCCTCGGCGGGGACACCGTCCAGCCCCGCCAGGATGTTCCGTACGAGCAGGGTGAGGGAGTACAGCGCGAGGCCGACCACCACGAGGGTGGCGGACAGCCCGTAGACCGGCAGCAGCAGCGAGAACATCGCCAGCGACGGGATGGTGTAGAGGACCGTGGTGATGCCGAGCACCGGCCCGACCGTCCAGCGCCTGCGGCGGGCCAGCAGCGCCAGCGGGACCGCGATCACCAGCCCGAGCGCCACCGAGATCACCGTCAGCTGGATGTGCTGGACGACCGCGTCGAGCAGGATCTGCCGACGGGTGCTCAGGTAGTCGCCGCAGATCCAGTCGTTACGGGCCAGACAGTCGTCCGGCGAGGGTGCGGTCACGGTACGAGTCCACCCCGGTGGGGGCGGGGTGTCGCGGCGGACGCGTCTGATCGGGGTGGGCGCGGACGGCCGCCCCGACGGCCGCAGCGCCCCCCGCTCCCTTTCCCCGCCTCACCTGCGCAGTCCACCTACACACCCCACGTATACACATGGTGTGTACCCCCTATGTATAGTCACTTTCGGTTGGGCCCCTGAGACCGAAGGGCGGCGCGAGGCGGTGATGCCGCCGTACGCGTCGGCTTTGCCATGCGCAAAAGCGCAGGTCATGGGCCCGTTGTTGCCCGTACCTGCCCGAAGAGAGGCCCGCATGCCGAAGCAGATGTCCACGGCCCGCCGTACGTCCATAGCCGGGCTGCTGGCGGCCACCACCCTGACCCTGGCCCTCAGCGGCTGCGCCACCTACGACGTCACCGCCCCGGCCGACGCCCGCGCCGACGCACCGGCCTCCGACGTCAAGGCGAAGGACGCCCGGCTCGCCGCGGCCAAGGACGCCAAGAACGCAGACGGCCAGGGCGGCAGCGGCGGCGACGTCGACTGCCGCAAGGCGAAGTGCGTCGCGCTCACCTTTGACGCGGGCCCCAGCGAGCACACCAACCGCCTGCTGGACATCCTCAAAAAGGAGAAGGTGCACGCGACCTTCTTCATGCTCGGCCAGAACCATGTCGACAAGCGCCCCGCCGAGGTGAAGCGGATCGACGCCGAGGGCCATGAGCTGGCCAACCACACCTGGTCGCACCAGATCCTGACCGACATCAAGCCCGAAGAGGCCACCCGCGAGCTGTCCCGCGTCCAGGACGCGGTCCGCAAGATCACCGGCAAGGCGCCGAAACTGATGCGCCCGCCGCAGGGCAGGACCGACGAAGACGTATCCGAGATCAGCAAGCGACTCGGTCTGGCGCAGGTCCTGTGGAGCGTGACCGCCAAGGACTACCAGACCAACGACTCGGCCCTGATCACCAAGCGGGTGCTCGAGCAGACCGAGCGCGACGGCATCATCCTGCTGCACGACATCTACAAGGGGACCGTGCCGGCCGTCCCCGGCATCCTCAAGGAACTGAAGAAGCGCGGCTACACGGTCGTCACGGTCTCCCAGCTGCTGTCCCCGGCGAAGCCGGAGCCGGGGATGGTCTACCGCCCGTAGTACCCGGCACGGGGCGGACGCCACCGAACGGCCGGGACGGGCCGGACGTGCCGGACGTGCCAGACGTGCCGGACGGATCGGATGTGCCGGACGGGCCGGACGTGCCAGATGTGCCAGATGTGCCGGACGTGCCGGACGTGCCGGACGGATCGGATGTGCCGGACGGGCCGGACGGCCCTACGGAGCGGGCGCCTTGGAGGCCGTGGGCGGCTGCTGCCCCACCGCCGCCCCCTTCCCGCTGAGCCGGTGCCACCAGTGCCTGCGCCGCGGATGCACCGCGCGGCCCAGCCGGCGCCCCAGCAACAGATAGCCGATCAGCGCGCCGGCGCAGTTGAGGATCACATCATCGATGTCGAACGCCCGGCCGGTGATCAGTGCCCCCTGCACCAGCTCCACCAGCAGCATCACCAACGCCGTCGCCACACCGACCCGGAGCAGCCCGCGCGCCCGGGGCAGCAGCACCGGCAGCAGCACCCCGAACGGCGCCCCCAACAGGACGTTGCCACCGAGCTGCTTGACCGTATCGGCCAGGTGCGGTTGCGCCAGATAGCTCCGGATCGAGTCGCCGGGGCGGAGGTTGGGGTGGGTCAGCGGCACCGAGGCCGCCGACGGGGTCAGCGTGACCCGGGCCAGCGCCACCGCGAAGGCCACCATCGCGGCGAACGCCAGCACCAGCAGAAGGATCCGGACGGCCAGCGGGGCCCGCGCGGCCACGGGGGACCACGCCGCCTCGTCGCCCTGTTGCGTACGCGCCATGAGGTCACTCCCGGGGGTACGAGGTGCGCTGTGCGCCGATGGGACATCCAGTTACCCGGGGCCCGGCGAATCATGTGACCGGGGACGGACGGCCGCCCCACGCGGCGAACAGGTCACATCCCCATCACGCGCGACAGGGGCGCCGGATACCTCCGACGCCCCTGCTCTCCGTTCAACTGCGGCTCACCCCCGGGGGCGCTCCGCCTCCACCCGTCGGCGCCCCTTGTCGTCGGACGCCGTCGGCGCCTTGGACGGTCCGGCCTGCTGGTCGGCGCCCGGAGCGCCGCCCTTCCCCGGAGCGCCGCCCTTACCCGCTGCGCCCGCCCCCGGCTTCTGCGACGGGGAGGCAGCCTCGGTGTCCTGCGGGAACGTCAGCTGCTGGCTCTGCCACTCCAGGGCGGGCACGACCTCGCGCCGCCAGGTCGCGAACTGGTGGCTGCCCTGCGGCAGGATGATGGAGTCGACCGACATCGGTGACTTTGCGGCATGGATGAACTTCATGGTCTCGCCGTAATCCGCCTCGCCCTTACGGCTGCTGGCGACCAGCGCGGAGATCTGCGGCGCGGGCATGTTCTTCAGCCGCCACAGCAGATCATGCTCACGCTCCCGCTGAGCGCCCTCGGGGCCGGGGCCGAAGAGGCTGCCGGTGGTCAGATCGTCCTTGATCGCGTAGTCGCCCGAGAGCGAAACCGCCGAGGTGTAGGCATGCGGGTTGCGCATCGCCAGCTGCAGCGAGCAGCTACCACCGGACGAGTACCCGAACGCGCCCCAGGCACTGGGATCGTGGCCCACCCGGTAGGCCGACTTCATGGCGTCCGGCAGGTCCTTGGTGAAGAACGTCTCGGCCTGCGGCCCGCCCGGCACATCCACACACTCGGTGTCCCGCGGCGGCGCGATCGTCGGCCGGACCATCACGATCACCGTCGGCTGCATCTTGCCCTGCGCGATCAGCCGGCCGGCGTTCTGCGGCACCTGGAGATGCTGCGCGAGGTTCATGATCCCGCCGGGGTAGCCGCTGATGACGACCATGACAGGGAACCGCTGACGGCGGAACTGCTGCTGGAAGTACTGCGGCGGCAGGTAGACGAAGCCGGGGTTGATGGCCCGGGTACGGCGGCCGACGATCCGTACGGACTCGACCTTGCCCACCTTGTCCTCGGGCCCCTTGGGCAGTCCGGTCACCCGGTCGAGGCCCTGCGAACCGGCCGGCTGGACCAGCCCGCCCTTCATGTTGCCGACCGAGGCGTACTGCCCGCCCCCCTGGCTCACGGACACCGGGGCCTTGTCGTTGTTGCCCAGCAGCTCGTCCCAGTTGCCGTAGAACTCGAAGTTCGTGTTCACGGCGAGGGCGAGCGCACACACGATGGACACCTGGGTGACCATGATGGCGCCCAGTCTGCCCAGAACGGGGCCCACCCCGCGCCGCGACAGCCGGGGCCAGAGCCACACCGTGGCGGCGACGCAGGCCACCGCCAGCACGATCACCGTGTATTCGAGCGACTGACTGGTCAGCCCCATGCGCCCACATCTCCCGTCACCCTCGATAAGGGTTCTTGCCTTCTTCCGGCCGCCTAAGGCACAACGGGCGGCTCTGGACAATGGTCACCGGAGAAGACGGGCACACCTGCCCATCGGATACGTGAGCGACTCACTTCTTACCCAGCTCTTGCCACATCGTTTCCGTGGCGTGATGTGGGCGGGCCGGAACCGGTGCCGTGGGCGGGCCCGGAGAGCGGTGCCGTGGCCGGGCGGCACCAACGCGCCTACCCCGTCCGTCCCTTGCGACGCAGGCCGCTCCGCACGGCCTGGTGCCCTGAGCGGCGGAACGGGGCGAGTCGGGAGCCGCCTGTGCGGATCCGGGCGGGCGAGGCGAGGCGGGGCGGGAGCCGGTGCGCGGATCCGGGCGGGCGGTGCGTACCGTCGGGCAGCGAGTACGGACATGTCGAGCTGGTGAGTACGGACCGTCGGGGCAGTCGGTGCGCGGCCGTCGGGCGGTGGGTACGTCCCGGCAGGGCGGCTCGTACGGACTGCGGGGAGGTTTTGTGGACGGCCGAGGAGAAGGTGCGGACGACCGGACCACCTCGTACGCAGGGCGAACGCTCCCGGGCCGCGCCGGCTGAAACCATCGGCCTCCGCAACACCCCCGGATGGCCCACCGCACAAGGCGCGGGGTCCCACGATGAGGCCGGTGTCGGCGGCTACCCTTACGTATCCGTCCTGGTCAGGGACATGTCCGCGCTTCACGGACATACGCCGCACCCACCACACGCAAGAGAGGTTCGCCGATGGGCATTCGGAGTCTGCTGCGCAACGCTTTCGGTCGCTCCAAGGCGACCCGTGAAGAAACCGGCGCGGCCCCGAGCGGCGCCGACAAGCCGGAGTCCGCGACCATCCCGGAGGCTCGCGAAGAGTCCACCCCGGCCGCCGCCCCCGAAGCCGAGGTCCCGGCCGCACGGACCGCCCCCACGGAGAGCCCCGACACGGACCCGGCTCCGGCTCCGGCGCCGACGACCGCGACGCTGCCGGCACAGGGCGGCCGCGCGGACCGGGGAGACCGGGCGGACCGGGGAGACCGGGCAGCGGAGATCTCCGCGGTGCGGGAGGACAAGGCTGGTGCCGACGTCGAGCCGCAGGCCGACGCCAATGGCGATGCCGATACGGATGCGGACGCCGATGCCGGTGCACCCGCGACGACCGAGCCGTCCACCGCGGAAGCGGCCCCGGCTGCCACCCCGACCGCTTCCGACCCGGTCTCCGACCTGGTGAGCCAGGCCTTCGACAAGCCGGAGCCCGTGGCGGAGACCGAGCCTGCAGTTGCCGAGACCGAGGCCGAGCCGACGGCCGAGCCTGCGGTGGCGGCCGAGCCGACGGGCGAGCCGGCGGTGAAGGTCGTCGTGGAGCCTGCGGACAAGGCAGTTGCCGAGACTGCAGTTGCCGACACCGTGTCAGAGGCCGAGACAGAGACCGAGCCGCCCGTGGCAGAGGTGGCGGCAGCGCCGGAGGCCACGCCCGAGCCGGAAGAGAAGCCTGAGGAGAAGGTGGAGGCAACGGCCGACGCCGAGCCCAAGGCTGACGCCGAGGCAAAGGCCGACACCGAGGCCAAGGTCGCCGACCAGCCGGAAGCCACCCCCGAGGCCGAGCCGACGACCGACCCGGCGCCCGAAGCCGAGGTGAAGGCCGCCGGGCTGCAGGCAGCCGAGGCGAAGACAGCCGACGTGAAGGCCGCCGAGGACAAGGCCGCAGCAGCCGAGCCGACGGCCGTGGCGGCGACCGAGCCGGCCGCCGAGCCCAAGCCGAAGGCCGACGACCGGCCCGAGGCCCCGGCCTCCCTCGCCACCACGGCCCCCGCGCTCCTCAGCCTCTACAAGTCCGCGGCCGCCACCCTGGACAAGCACGGCCTCGCCACCCAGCGCGCCGCCGTCTACCTGGTCGTCGACCGCTCCGGCTCGATGCGCAACTACTACAAGGACGGCACCGTCCAGAACCTCGCCGAGCAGGCCCTCGGCCTCTCCGCCCACTTCGACGACGACGCCACCGTCCCCGTCGTCTTCTTCTCCACCGACATCGACGGCACCGCCGACATCGACCTCACCAACTACGAGGGCCGCATCGCGGAACTGCACGCCGGCCTCGGCCACATGGGCCGTACGAATTACCACTGGGCCATCAACGCCGTCGTCGAGCACTACAAGAAGTCCGGCTCCACCGCCCCGGCCTTCGTCATCTTCCAGACCGACGGCGCCCCGACCTCCAAGCCGGCCGCCGAAAAGGCGCTCTGCGAGGCGGCCGGGCTCCCCATCTTCTGGCAGTTCATCGGCTTCGGGGACCCGGACGCCAAGGGCTTCGACTTCCTCCGCAAGCTCGACGACCTGGCCGTCCCGGAGAAGCGCGTCGTCGACAATGCCGGCTTCTTCCACGCCGGCCGCGACCCGCGCGGCCTCTCCCACGACGAGCTCTACCAGCAGCTGATGGTCGAGTTCCCCGAGTGGCTCGCCGAGGCCCGCACCGCGGGCATCATCAAGGACAACTGACCGCTCTTGAGCTGATCACTCTCAAGCTGACCGCTTGTGAGCTGACCACTCTTCCGCTCCCTGACGACACCTCACCGGCCGCGGCCGGGCCCCGGGCCCGCCGCGGCCGTCCCCTTTCGTGCCCGGCCATACGGGGCCCCGCCCGCGGGAGAAAGAAAAAGAACCTCAGGGACGGTTATCCGCCGGACACCGCCCATGGCGTTACCGATCCCGTATGACAGAGTGTTCCTCGAAATCAACGACCGCGCATACTCCAGGGTGCCGCGCCACGACACCCGCCCATGACGCAAATGACGGACGGAATTCGACACGGGAAAGCATTCATCCATGAATGGCGAACAATCCCGCAAATGTCGAAGAGTCCGTCAATCCGGAACGAGGGGGAATAAATGAATACGCCGCAGCAGCCGCAACCGGGGTCCGGGAATGCGCCCGGATACGGTTTCCCGCCCGGCGCGCCACCACCCGGACAGCCGGGCGGCTGGATACCCGCGGCGCCGGCTCCGGGGCCGTACGGACAGCCAGGCCCCTACGGACAGCCAGGGCCCCACGCGCAGCCAGGCCCCTACGGTGTCCCGCAGCAGACCCCGTACGGGTACGGCGGGCCGGGGATGCCGCCGCCCTTCCCGCCCAGGAAAAGCGCCGGGAAGAAATGGGCGATCGCCGGCGCGACCATCGGCGGCCTGGCGCTCCTGGGGGCGGTCTCCTCCGCGGCACTGCACAGCGGCCAGAGCTCCGGTGGCAGCTCCGGCGACGACGGAGGCCCCAAGTACCGGATCACGGTTCCGCAGACGCTGGCCGGCGGGAAGTACAAGCTCGTCAAGGACATCTCCCAGCAGGCCGATGCGTCGGTGCCGCACGAGGGGGCCTACGCGCACGGGCTGAAGACCGCGGGCGGGCAGTACTCGCACGACACCACGTCGCTGGTGATGATGGGCATTTACGGCACCATCGACGACCCTGCGACAGCCCTGGATCACACCTTGCAGGGAATGACGAGCGACGGAAACACGGACGTCGTGGTGCCGGACCGGAAAATCACCCCGAGCGGCGGCGAAGACCCGCTGACCTGCGGTGTGGATGTGCGCCGGCAGTCGGGTCAGAAGATCACCCTGTCGTATTGCGTCTGGGCCGATTCCCGCACGAACGCGAGTGTCGCCACGGCCGACGGCGCGGATCTGGCGCAGGACCCGCGGTCCGTCGACCTCCAGGCCCTCGCCGACGAGGCGGCCAAGATCCGCACTGAGGTCCGGAAACCCATGAACTGAGGCCGAAAGCCCATGGGCCACGTTCCGGAGGCCCTGGACCGCGGCCCGCAGACACCCGGACCGAGGTCCACAGGCCCTGGACGAGGCGCCCCGGTACGCCACGGTGCGCCGGCCGCGAGCCGTGCGGCCGCCCCTCGCCCCGCCCCGGCACAGCAGGCGCCACCTCTCCCCACTGCCTACGCTGAATGGGGGAAATGCCCTGCTTTCTCCCTGCCGCTCATGTGCTGGCCGACGGGGCGTACCGGGGCGGCCGTACCAGCGAGCGAGGTGGGTCGATGGGTGAGGCGAGCCGAGAGGGGGGTGGCGAGCCGCCACCGGCGCCGCGCCGGCCCAGCGTTCCCTCCTGGGCCACCGCGGCCGAGCCCGATCCACGGCGCTGGTGGGCGCTGGTGGTGATCGCGATTGCACAGTTGATGGTGGTGCTGGACGCGACCATCGTGAATATCGCGCTGCCGTCGGCCCAGCGGGACCTGGGGATGTCGGATGCGAACCGCCAGTGGGTGATCACCGCGTACACGCTCGCTTTCGGCGGGCTGCTGCTGCTCGGCGGGCGGATCGCCGACCTGGTGGGACGGAAGAAAACCTTCATGATCGGGCTGGTCGGCTTCGCCGTCGCGTCCGGGCTGGGCGGCGCGGCCACCGGGTCCGGGCTGCTGTTCGGGGCGCGGGCACTGCAGGGCGCCTTCGCCGCGCTGCTGGCGCCCTCCGCGCTGTCCTTGCTGACCACCACCTTCACCATCGGGAAGGAACGCAGCAAGGCCTTCGGGATCTACGGGGCGATCGCGGGCGGAGGCGCGGCCATCGGACTGATCGCCGGCGGGCTGCTGACCGAATATCTGGACTGGCGCTGGTGCCTGTACGTGAACGTCCCGATCGCCGTGATCGCCCTCACCGGCGCCGCAGTCTTTCTGCGCGACCGGTCCGAGCGGGGGCGCGTCTCGCTGGACGCTCCGGGTGTGGTGCTGGGCTGCAGCGGTCTGGTCGCGATCGTTTACGGGTGCAGCGAAGCGGAGCCGCGGGGCTGGGGGGACGGGCTGGTCCTCGGGCTGCTGGTGGGGGGTGTGGCGCTGCTGGGCGTCTTCGCGTGGTGGCAGACGAGGGCACGTCACCCCCTGCTGCCGTTGCACATCGTCCGCAACCGGAATCGTGGCGGCGCCTTCCTGACGATGGCGCTGGCGGTCATCGGGCTGTTCGGAATGTTCCTGTTCATGACCTATTACCTGCAGACCGTGCTCGGATATTCACCGGTCAGGACCGGAGTGGCCTTCCTGCCGATGGTGGCGGCGATCGTCGTCGGGTCGACGCAGATCTCGGCGAGGCTGCTGCACCGGATCCCGCCCCGGTTCCTGATGGTCCCGGGGGCGCTCCTCGCCTCCGCGGGGCTCTTCACCCTGACGTTCCTGACGGCCGAGCCCGCGTATGTCTCCCATGTGCTTCCGGCCATGCTGCTCGTCGGCCTCGGCATGGGCCTGACCTTTATGCCGGTGCTGGCGACGGCCACATCCGGGGTGGCTCCGCACGACTCCGGTGTCACGTCCGCGACGGTCAACACGGCGCAGCAGGTGGGCGGTTCGATCGGTACGGCGCTGCTGAACACGATCGCGACCTCGACGAGTGCGGCGTATGTCGCGGATCACCTGGCGGCCGCGGCCCGCAGCAGCGGGGCCCTCGGGCTCACCCCGGCGGTGCGGGAGGGGATCGTGAAGAGCGGTGTGGTGCACGGGTTTACCGTGGCCATCGGGGTGGGTTCGGCGATCATGCTGCTGGCCGCGCTCATCGCCGGGCTGATGGTCAACGGCCGGCCCGCGAGGCAGGGCCGGGCCCCGGCGGCGGACAGCGCGGAGTCGGCGGACGCGGCGGCGTGAGGCCCCGAAAAGGCCGCGCGGGCACCCCCACCCCGTCCAGTACGATATTGACGTTCCGTAAAGCAAATCCTCACTCACCGTAGCGACTTGGGAGCAGCCGGCAATGGCTCGACACCTCATCACCAGCGCCCTTCCGTATATCAACGGGATCAAGCACCTGGGCAACATGGTGGGGTCCATGCTCCCGGCGGATGTGTACGCCCGCTATATGCGGCAGCGCGGGCACGACGTGCTCTACATCTGCGCGACGGACGAGCACGGGACCCCCGCCGAGCTGGCGGCGAAGGACGCGGGCCAGTCGGTCGGCACGTTCTGCGCGGAGCAGCACGACAAGCAGAAGGCGATCTACGAGGGCTTCAGCCTCGCCTTCGACTACTTCGGCCGGAGCTCGTCGCGGGAGAACGTGGAGCTGACGCAGCACTTCGCGCGCAAGCTCCACGAGAACGGCTTCATCGAGGAGCGGGCGATCCGCCAGGTCTTCTCGGTCGCCGACGACCGCTTCCTGCCGGACCGCTACATCGTCGGCACGTGTCCGCACTGCGGCTACGACAAGGCGCGCGGCGACCAGTGCGAGAACTGCACCCGGGTGCTCGACCCGACGGACCTGATCGATGCCCGCTCGGCGATCAGTGGCAGCGGTGAGCTGGAGGTGCGCGAGACCAAGCACCTCTTCCTGCTCCAGTCGAAGCTGCAGCACGAGGTCGAGGGCTGGCTGGACGGCAACGGCAGCAAGGACTGGCCGACGCTGGCCTCGTCCATCGCGCACAAGTGGCTGACCGAGGGCCTTCAGGACCGGGCGATCACCCGTGACCTGGACTGGGGCGTTCCGGTGCCGGCCGATGTGTGGCCGGAGCTGGCGGCCGAGGGCAAGGTCTTCTACGTCTGGTTCGACGCCCCGATCGAGTACATCGGGTCGACCAAGGAGTGGGCGGACGCCGTCTCCGACGGAAGCCGCGACTGGAAGTCGTGGTGGTACGAGGCCGATGACGTCCGGTACACGGAGTTCATGGCCAAGGACAACGTGCCGTTCCACTCCGTGATGTTCCCGGCGACGCAGCTGGGCACCCGCGAGCCGTGGAAGAAGGTCGACTTCCTCAAGGCCTTCAACTGGCTCAACTACTACGGCGGGAAGTTCTCCACCTCCCAGCGGCGCGGCATCTTCACGGACGCGGCGCTGGAGCTGCTGCCCGCCGACTACTGGCGCTACTTCCTGATCGCCAACGCCCCGGAGTCGGACGACACCTCCTTCACCTGGGAGCTGTTCTCGGCGTCGGTCAACAAGGACCTGGCGGACACCCTCGGCAACTTCGTCAACCGGGTGCTGTCGTTCTCGCGCAAGCGGTTCGGTGACGAGGTGCCCGCGGGCGCCGAAGCCGGGCCCGCGGAGCAGAAGCTCGGCGAGGAGATCGCCGGGCTGCTCTCGGAGTACGAGGGCCACATGGAGGCGCTGCAGTTCCGTAAGGCCTCGGCCTCGCTGCGCGCCCTGTGGAGCGCGGGCAACTCCTACCTGGAGGAGAAGGCCCCGTGGCTGGAGATCAAGACCGACAAGGACGCGGCGGCGCTGACGCTGCGTACGGCGATGAACCTCATCCACCTGTACGCGATCGTCTCCGAGCCGTTCATCCCGTCGTCGGCCAAGGCGATGCGGGGGGCCTTCGCCCTGGAGAACGACACCGCGGTGTGGGTCTCATCGGAGGAGGCGAAGGCGCTGGACTCGGTGCCCGCCGGGACGCCCTTCACCGTGCCGCCGGTGCTCTTCGCGAAGATCACCGAAGAGGACCTGGAGTCCTACCGCGAGCGCTTCGGCGGCGCGGAGCAGTAGGCCAGGACCGCCTTCTCAGCACCACACGCGCGCCCGTCCGGCCCCTCCGGGTCGGACGGGCGCCGTGCGTCCGGGAACCGCCCGGACCCGGGTCGGGACGTCGCTCAGCGCCTGCGCGGTGCGGACACATAGGCGGCCAGCCGTCCGAAGTCCGGCACCGGCGACAGGGTGACCCGCCGCCAGCCACGGGCGTAGGCCGGCGGCCGCTGACCGCCGGCCACCACGACGGCAACCGGACGGCGCGCGCCCAGCCGGGCCAGGCCCGCGGGGGTGATGCTGGCGTCATGGCCGTGGGGCTGGCGGGACGCACAGCCCGCCCGGTACGCCAGCCGCACCGCCTCCTCGCCGCTCACCACGCAGGGCGGCCGCACCCCTGCCGCACGCAGCGACGCGGTGATCCGCTCGATACCGGCCTGCGAACGTGCCGTGTTCCGCACCATCTTGTGCCACACCGTCAGCTGGATAGCCTCGTGGCTCATCAGCACGAGGACGAGCACGGCCACCGCCCAGGCGTGCCGATGGCGCGGCAGGAGGGTCAGCCAGTACAGGAACCAGGCGGCCGGCATCATCAGCAGGGCATAGGCGGGCAGCAGAAAACGCGGGGCGGCGTAGTCCACCGTCAGAAGGTAGGGGGCGGCGAGGCAGAGGCCGACCACAGCCGGGAGGACGACCGGAGCAGCGCCGTACCGGTGCAGCGGGCCGCGGGGGTCGCTCAGGCGCACCAGCGGCCAGGCGGGACCGCGCCCGTGCCGCCCGCCGCCGAATGCGGCATCGCACGCCGGGTCCGGGCCGAGGCTGCCGGGCCGGATGGGCGCCAGCCCGAGCGGGTGCCGGGCCCCGCTGCGGTCCGCCGGCCCGTAGCCGTGCAGTCCGCCACGGGGCTCGCGGGCGCGCAGCGCCGCCCACACCGCTCCGGCGACCGCCAGGGGCAGCACCAGCCACCACACCGCCGTCACCGGGTGATCCCAGGTCAGATGGCAGGGGCGGCACAGCGTCTTGCCCTGGAGTGCCCGGGCGTGGTCGTCGAAGGTCAGATGCCAGCCGAGACCGCCCTGAATCTGCGCGGCCCTGTGCAGCCGTGCCAGGAGCCCGCCGTAGGACAGATACGCCTCCACGACCCAGGGGGCACACCCCAGGGCCAGGCCGGCCGGCAGCGCGAGCAGCACGGCGGGGCGCCGCCAGGACGGGACGCACAGCGCGACGGCGCCGAGCGGCACGGCCAGCCAGATGGCGTCGGTCGGACGCATCAGCGCGGCCACGGCGACCGCGACGCCGAGGCCGGCCGCGGCGCCCCGGTCGCGGCGCGGGGCCAGTTGACGGGGCGGCTGCCGAACGGCCCGCAGGAAGCAGCCGGTGGCGGCGAGCGCGGCGTAGCCGACCCACAGGTTGGGCATCGCCTGCCCGCCGTAGAAGAGCGTGATCCACAACCCGGCGAACAGCGCGCCGCCCAGGGCCGGTACGGGGGCGGGCAGCACCCGGCGCCAGATGCACAGGGTGAGCAGGAACGCGGCGCCGGAGAGCACCGCGAGGTAGCAGTGCAGCACGGTCGCCGAGGTCGTCAGAGCCGCCACCGGGGCGAGCAGGAAGGTGACACCGCGGGCGCGCGGGGCGCTGAAGAACGCAGCCGGCGTATGGGGGTCGACCTGGCTGACGTACACCGTCTCGTCCCACCCCAGGCCGGGGGCGGCGACGGCGGAGGCGAGCAGACAGGCGGTGAAGACGACGGCCACGACGGTGAGCCACCGCAGGTCGCCGGCCGGGACGGGGCGGGTCACCCGAGCCGGCGGCCCCAGGGCGGACCTGGCGGTGAGGAGACTTGCTTGCTGCATGGGCACCACAGTGCGTGCCCTGCCGGGGCCCTGCCACACGGATGGAGCGGTCGGGGCACGCGGCCGGATCCGGAGCCGTCCCCGGGGGCATGCCGCTGCCGGCCGCCGACGCCCGCCCGAGGGGCACACGCTGCCGACGCCCGCCCGACGGCACACGGTGCCGGAAACGGGCCGGGGCGGCGTTTCACGTGAAACGCCGCCCCTCAGCCCGTTCGAGGCTTCTCGCCCCAGGCGATGCCGCCTACTTCGCCTGCGGCTTGCGCAGCGAGAGGTGCAGCTCCTTGAGACGCGCCTCCTCGACCTCGCTCGGGGCGCCCATCAGCAGGTCCTGGGCATTGCCGTTGAGCGGGAAGGCGATGGTCTCGCGGATGTTGGGCTCGTCGGCCAGCAGCATGACGATGCGGTCGACGCCGGGGGCGATGCCACCGTGCGGCGGGGCGCCGAACTTGAAGGCACGGAGCATGCCGCCGAACTCCGCCTCGACCGTCTCCTTGTCGTAGCCGGCGATCGCGAAGGCCTTGTACATGACCTCGGGCTCGTGGTTACGGATGGCGCCGGAGGACAGCTCGGTGCCGTTGCAGACGATGTCGTACTGCCAGGCCAGGATGTCCAGCGGGTCCTTGGTCTCCAGCGCCTCCAGGCCGCCCTGCGGCATGGAGAAGGGGTTGTGCGAGAACTCGATCTTGCCGGTGTCCTCGTCCTTCTCGAACATCGGGAAGTCGACGATCCAGCAGAAGCGGAACTCGTCCTCGACGAAGCGGCCGACGCGCTTGGCGGCCTCGACGCGGACCGCGCCCATGATCTTGGAGACCTCGTCGAACTCACCGGCGCCGAAGAAGACGGCGTGGCCGGGCTTGAGGTCCAGGGCGGCGACCAGCGCCTTGATGTCGTCCTCGGTGAGGAACTTGGCGATCGGGCCGGTCAGCGCGTTCTCCTCACCGACCCGGACCCAGGCCAGGCCCTTGGCGCCCTGCTGGACGGCGAAGTCACCCAGCTGGTCGAAGAACTTGCGCGACTGGTCGGCGGTGTCCGGCACGGCCAGGGCGCGGACGTGCTTGTCGGCGAAGGCCTTGAAGCCGGAGCCCGCGAAGACGTCCGAGACATCGACCAGTTCCAGCTCGGCGCGCAGGTCCGGCTTGTCGGAGCCGTACTTGAGCATCGCCTCGCGGAACGGGATGCGCGGGAAGGGGGAGGTGACCGTACGGCCGTTGCCGAACTCGGTGAACAGCTCGGTCATCAGCTTCTCGACGGGCCGGAAGACATCTTCCTGCTCGACGAAGCTCATCTCGATGTCGAGCTGGTAGAACTCGCCCGGCGAGCGGTCCGCGCGGGCGTCCTCGTCGCGGAAGCAGGGCGCGATCTGGAAGTAGCGGTCGAAGCCGGCGATCATCAGCAGCTGCTTGAACTGCTGCGGGGCCTGCGGCAGCGCATAGAACTTGCCGGCGTGCAGACGCGAGGGGACCAGGAAGTCGCGGGCGCCCTCGGGGGAGGTCGCGGACAGGATCGGGGTCGCCATCTCGTTGAAGCCGAGGGTCACCATCTTGTGACGGATGGCGGAGATGACGGCGGTGCGCAGCATGATGTTGCGGTGCATCCGCTCGCGGCGCAGGTCGAGGAAGCGGTACTCCAGGCGCCGCTCCTCGTTGACGCCGTCGTCCGCGTTGATCGTGAACGGAATCTGGTCGGCGGCGCCGAGCACCTCGACGTCGGAGACCTCGATCTCGATCTCGCCCGTCGGCAGGTCGGGGTTGACGTTGTCGGCGCCGCGCGCGCTGACCTTGCCGTCGATACGGACGACGGTCTCCTTGGTCAGGGAGCCGAGGGCCTCGTTGGCGGGGGTGCCGGGGCGGGCGACGAGCTGAACGAGACCGTAGTGGTCGCGCAGATCGATGAAGAGGATGCCGCCCAGGTCACGTCGATTGTGCAGCCAGCCGCTGAGGCGGACGTCGGTGTCGACGTCCGCGGCTCGGAGCTCGCCGCAGTTGTGGGACCGGTACCGATGCATCGCTCATCCAAGTCGTCGCGAGGTCGAGGTGAGGAGTTGTCGGGAGAGGGAGAGGAAAAGGAGTACGGGCGCGGATGCCCGGTCACTCTCCCCGTGGATCACCCGAAAGGCCACCCCAGGATTGACATAACCGCTCCAGGTTACCGTCCCGGCCCGCACGCCTTCGTTGACATATACGCATCAGGGGAGCGGGGCGTCCCCACTGGGACGAGGGTCACGTCCGGATCGCTGGTCCAGTCCCGCTAAACACACATAAAGTGAGGCAATGCGCACCGAGGATCTCCTGGCCGCCATCGCGACCGGCCTGTGGCGCTGGGACAACGCGGCGGGACGGGTGACCCTCGACTCCGAAGCGGCCCGGCTGCTCGGGCTGCCCGCCGCCCCGGCGGAGCTGACCGAGGCCGCGGTGCGCTCCCGATTTCATCCCGTCGACTTCGCCGAGATCAACGGGATCGTGCAGCTCGCGCTCGCCGAGAAGACGCTTGCCGAGGCCCGGCTGCGCATCGTGGACGAGCGCGGGCGGGTGCAGCGCATCGTCCGCTCCCGCTCGCGCCCCCGCATCGTCGACGGCGGCTTCGAACTGGTCGGCACCCTGCAGGAGGTGCCCGAGCCGCAGCCGGGGACCTCCGCCGCGCACACCCCGATCACCGGCGACTGGCGCCGGTCGCGCGAGGCGTTCCTGCTGGACGCGGGCCGGGGGCTGGCCGAGGCGCGGTCCACCGCCGAGGTGCTGCGGGTCGCGGCCGGACTGTCCATGCCCGGGTTCATGCCGGACGGGCTCGCGGTCTTCGGCATCGAGGGCGACCGGCTGTCGGTCATCGGCCACCACGGCCACCACGGCGACGACGAGCGGCCGTTCGTCGCCATGACGCTGGAGACCGACTATCCGGCCGCCGAGGTCATCCGTAACGGCCGGGCCATCTATCTGCCCACGCCCGAGGAGTACAGCCGCCGTTATCCCGGCACCTGGCCGCTGGCCGCCCGCTTCCGCCGGACGTCCTGGGCCTTCCTGCCGCTGGTGAACGCGGGCCGGACGATCGGCGCCTGGATGGCGGCGTTCGCCCAGCCGGTGGCGTTCACGCCCGACGAGCGCTCGGTGCTGACCACCGTCGCCCGGATGCTGGCACAGGCACTGGCCAGGGCCGGTATGCAGGAGGAGCAGCAGGAACTGGCACTGGGGCTGCAGCGCAGCATGATGCCCACGGTGCAGCCGGACATCCCGGGGATGACGGTCGCGGCCCGCTATGTCCCGACCGGCGGCGGGCTGGCGGTCGGCGGCGACTGGTACGACATGATCCCGCTGCCCTCCGGCCGGATCGCGCTGGTCATCGGGGATGTCCAGGGGCACGACGTACGGGCGGCGGGCCTGATGGGGCAGCTGCGGATCGCGCTGCGGGCCTACGCCTCCGAGGGGCACCACCCCGATGCGGTGCTCTCCCGTGCCTCGCGGTTCCTGGCCGGGATCAACGAGACCGAACTCCGCGGCCACGGCGAGGACCAGCGCTTTGCGACCTGCCTCTACATCGAGGTGGACCCGGCGACGGGGCTGCTGGACATCGCACGGGCCGGCCACCCCGACCCGGCCATCCGGATGAGCGACGGCACGGTGCTGGTCCGGCCCACCGCGGGCGGGCTGCCGCTGGGCATCGTCCCGGACACCGACTACCCGACCACCCGGCTCGTCCTGGAGCCCGGCGAGACCATGATGGTGTGCACCGACGGGCTGATCGAGACCGGCGGCCACGATCTGGAGACCGGCTGGGCACGGCTGCGCGACATCATCGAGGCGCACCGGCCCGGCGGGGACGGCGAGAGCCTGGAGCGGCTGGCCGACGCCCTGGTCCAGGCCGTGCACGGACCGCCCTCGCACCACACCACCGGACCGCTGGTGGACCGCCGCGAGGACGACATCGCCGTGCTGCTGCTGAGCCGCGAGGCCGCCGGCTGCGGGGTCGGGACCGGCGGCCTGCTCGCGCCGCAGCCCATACGGCGCACCGTGCTCTCCGTCGCGCAGGCCGAACCGGAGCGGATAGCCGAGGCGCGCCGTCAGGTCCGTGACGTGCTGCACGACTGGGCCGACCCGGACCAGGTGGACTCGGCGGTGCTGATGGTCTCCGAGATGGTCACCAACGTCCTGGTGCACACCGACGGAGAGGCGCTGCTGGTCGCCGAGATCACCGGCGAGCGGGGCGCCCGGCGCATCCGCGTCGATGTCGCCGACAGCAGCGATGAGCTGCCGCACCGCCGCTCCCCCGGCGAACTGGCCTCGTCGGGGCGCGGTCTGATGCTGCTGGAGCTGCTGGCCGGGGCGTGGGGTGTGGACCCGCGCGGGGACGGCAAGTCGACGTGGTTCGAACTCTACGAGGACGCGGGGGGCGCGGCGGATCCGGTGTCACCGGAGTCCGGGCCCGCGGCGTAGTACTCCCGCAGCTCGTGGAGGATGCCGGTGACGGCGGCGGTCAGCGGTACGGACAGCAGCATGCCGAGGATTCCGGCGACGCTGGCGCCCGCGGTGATCGCCAGCAGCACCGTCGCCGGATGCATCTTGACCGTCCGGCTCTGGATCATCGGCTGCAGTACATGCCCCTCCAGCACCTGCACGGCCAGGACGACACCGAGCGCCCAGAGCGCGATCACGAAGCCGCGGTCGGCCAGCGCCACCAGGATCGCCACGGCGCCGGAGATGAAGGCGCCGAGGTAGGGGATATAGGCGCCGACGAAGACCAGCGCGCCCAGCCCGACGGCGCCCGGTACCCGGAGGATCAGCAGTCCGACGGTGATGCAGAGGGCGTCGATCAGGGCGATGAAGGTGGTGCCCCGCATAAAGCCTTCGATGGACTGGAAGCCGCGGCGGGCCATCCGCTCCAGCTGCGGTGCGGAGCTGCCGGGGGCCCAGTGGTTCAACGTGCGTACGGCCTTGTCCGCGTCACGCAGGAAGAAGAAGGTCAGCAGCAGGGCGAGGACCGAGGCGGCGAGGAACTGGCCGACCGCGCTCACCCCGGTCAGCAGCCCCGAGGCCGCGGTGCCGCCGAACTTGGTCACCAGCCCCTTGGACCGGGAGGCGAGATCGTCCAGCGAGGTACCGGCCGCACCGAAGTGCTGGGAGAGGTCCTTGGCGGCTTGCCTGACCGAGGAGATGATCTGGTCACCGGTGTCGACCAGCGCGCTGACGACGATGTATCCGGCGCCGCCGACCACCACCAGAAGGACCGCACAGGTCAGCCCGGCGGCCAGTGAGCGGTTGAGCTTCATCGCCACCAGCCGCCGGTAGAGCGGTCCGAGCAGCCCGCTGCCGAGCAGCGCCAGCAGTACGGGCGTGACCGCCGCGCTCAGTTCGATGCACAGCCACACCACGAGGGCCACCACGGCCGCGAGCAGCAGCCCCACCAGACACCAGGCCGCGGCACGGCGGGCCTGGACCGGCACCAACGGCGGTGAGGACCGCGGCCGTTCACGCCCGGCGCCGGGCCCGTTTTCCTCCGAGTTGTTTTGCACCCGGACAGTCCACCATGGCCGGGGGCCCGGACCCGGGCCCCGAAACAGGTCAGGGGCGGCGTTTCACGTGAAACGCCGCCCCTGCTGCCGACCGGGCGTCAGTGCCCGTCGGCGGGGATCGTCCCGAGCCGGCCGGCCTGGAAGTCCTCGAAGGCC
This sequence comes from Streptomyces sp. Edi2, assembly GCF_040253635.1. NCBI lineage: Bacteria > Bacillati > Actinomycetota > Actinomycetes > Kitasatosporales > Streptomycetaceae > Streptomyces > Streptomyces sp. Edi2. Next base: position 4,442,938 of record NZ_JBEJGX010000003.1, read on the forward strand.
TGCGCCAGTTCGGCGTGGGTGTTCATCACGAACGGGCCGTAATGCATCATCGGCTCGCGGATCGGCAGCCCCCCGAGCAGCACCACCTCGAAGTTCGGGCTGCGCGACTCCTGGGACTCGTCCGCCCGGATCGTGATCGAGTCCCCGGCACCGAACACGACCGACTGACCCATGTGGAAGGGCCGTCCCTCCGCACCGGCCGCGCCGCTTCCGGCCAGGGCGTAGGCAAGGGCGTTGAAGTCCTTGCGCCAGGGGAGGGTCAGCTCCGCGCCCGGGTTCACCGTCACATGCGTCATCGTGATCGGCGTGTGCGTGATGCCCGGACCGTTGTGGCCGTCGAGGTCACCGGCGATCAGCCGCAGCAGGGCTCCGCCGTCACCCGAGGTCAGCAGCTTGACCTGGCCGCCGCCGATGTCCTGGTAGCGAGGAGCCATCATCTTGTCGCTCTTCGGCAGGTTCACCCACAGCTGGAGGCCGTGGAAGAGGCCGCCGGACATCACCAGCGACTCCGGCGGCGCCTCGATGTGCAGCAGACCCGAACCGGCCGTCATCCACTGGGTGTCGCCGTCGTTGATGACGCCGCCGCCACCGTGCGAGTCACGGTGCACAAAGGTGCCGTCGAGCAGATACGTCACCGTCTCGAAGCCGCGGTGCGGATGCCAGGGCGTGCCCTTGGCCTCTCCGGGCGCGTACTCCACCTCGCCCATCTGGTCCATCATGATGAACGGGTCGAGGTGCTTGTAGTCGATGCCGGCGAACGCCCGGCGCACCGGGAAGCCCTCGCCCTCGAAGCCGCTGGGAGCGGTGGCAACGGCCAGCACAGGACGGGCGTGCGCCGCGACGGGCGCCGCCACACGCGGCAGGGTCAGCGGGTTCTCTACGGTCACAGCGGGCATGACGGCCTCCTCGGTCGTTCGCTCAACTTAGTTGAATGGTGAACAACCCGCAAGGCGTGCGGCATTCCCCTCCCTGTTTCCGCAGGTCAAAGGGGTGTCAAAGGGGTCACTCCGGTCGAGCTCACCCCCGGACCGAGACACAAATCGAGCCGGCCCCCTTCCGGGACCGGCCCCCGATGCCGCCGCAAGGGCGGCCCTCAGCCCTCTGCGCCCTCTGCGCAGCAGGGGCGGTCAGCCGTACATGCGCCGCATCGCGAAGTCGACCATCTGCTCCACGGCCTTCGCGTCGAAGACCATCCGGTGGTCACCCTCCATATCGAGGACGAACCCGTAGCCGGTCGGCAGCAGGTCCAGCACCTCGGCACCGGTGATCACGAAGTACTTCGACTCCTTGCCCGCATACCGCCGCAGCTCCTTGAGGGAGGTGAACATCGGGATCACCGGCTGCTGGGTGTTGTGCAGCGCCAGGAAGCCGGGGTTGTCACCGCGCGGACAGTAGATCTTGGACGTGGAGAAGATGCCCTGGAAGTCCTCGGCCGACATCGAGCCGGTGGTGAAGGCACGCACCGCATCGGCGAGCGAGGGCGGGGACGGCTCTGGATACAGCGGCGCCTCGCCGTAGCCCCCGGGGGGCGATTGCTGCGGCGGGGGCGGCGGCGCTCCGTACTGCTGCTGCCCGGCACCCGCGTTCTGGTCGTAGCCGTACATGCGCCACAGCGTACTGAGTCGGCGATTCGCCGGGGGACGCTCGTCACAGATGGGCGGTAGGGGTTGATTCTTATTACCGGTGGGTAGCATCATCGTAGGCACTTGCTACTTGCTGGTATTTGCGTTTGAGGTCCTCCCTCCCGAACCCTTACGGAGCCGTATCCATGGGGCACTACAAGTCGAATCTCCGCGACATCGAGTTCAACCTCTTCGAGGTGCTCGGCCGTGACAGCGTGTACGGCACCGGACCGTTCGCGGAGATGGATGTCGACACCGCCAAGAGCGTGCTGTCCGAGATCGCCCGGCTGTCGGAGAACGAACTGGCGGAGTCGTTCGCCGACGCCGACCGCAACCCGCCGGTCTTCGACCCGGACACCAACACCGCGCCGGTTCCTGACACCTTCAAGAAGAGCTACCAGGCCTTCATGGACGCCGAGTGGTGGCGGCTGGGCATCCCGGAGGAGCTCGGCGGCACCACCGCGCCGCGCTCCCTCCTCTGGGGCTTCGCCGAGACGATCCTGGGCGCCAACCCGGCCGTGTGGATGTACGCGTCCGGCCCCGCCTTCGCCGGCGTCCTCCACGAGGAGGGCACCGAGGAGCAGCACCGCATAGCCCAGCTGATGGTGGACAAGCAGTGGGGCTCCACCATGGTGCTCACCGAGCCGGACGCCGGTTCGGACGTCGGCGCCGGCCGCACGAAGGCCGTGCAGCAGGAGGACGGCACCTGGCACATCGAGGGCGTCAAGCGCTTCATCACCTCCGGTGAGCACGACATGTCCGAGAACATCGTGCACTTCGTCCTCGCCCGCCCCGAAGGTGCCGGTCCGGGCACCAAGGGCCTGTCGCTCTTCATCGTGCCGAAGTACGACTTCGACTGGGAGACCGGCGAGCTGGGCGAGCGCAACGGCGCCTACGCCACCAACGTCGAGCACAAGATGGGCCTGAAGGCCTCCAACACCTGCGAGATGACCTTCGGCGCCAACCACCCGGCCAAGGGCTGGCTGCTCGGCGAGAAGCACGACGGCATCCGCCAGATGTTCAAGATCATCGAGTTCGCCCGGATGATGGTCGGCACGAAGGCCATCGCCACCCTCTCCACCGGCTACCTCAACGCGCTGGAGTACGCCAAGGAGCGCGTGCAGGGCCCGGACCTCGCCGCCTTCACCGACAAGACCGCGCCGCGCGTCACGATCACCCACCACCCCGACGTGCGCCGCTCGCTGATGACGCAGAAGGCGTACACCGAAGGCATGCGCGCCCTGGTGCTCTACACCGCCACGGTCCAGGACGAGATCATCGTCAAGGAGGCCGCGGGCGAGGACGCGAGCGCCGCGATCCGCCTCAACGACCTGCTGCTGCCGATCGTCAAGGGATACGGCTCGGAGAAGTCCTACGAGCAGCTGGCGCAGTCGCTGCAGACCTTCGGCGGCTCCGGGTACCTGCAGGAGTACCCGATCGAGCAGTACATCCGGGACGCCAAGATCGACACCCTCTACGAGGGCACCACCGCGATCCAGGGCCAGGACTTCTTCTTCCGGAAGATCGTCCGCGACCAGGGCCAGGCGCTCACCGCCCTCTCCGACGAGATCAAGAAGTTCCTCGCGGACAACACCGGCGGCGAGGAGCTGGAGCAGGCCCGCGGCGAGCTGGCCAAGGCGGCCGCCGACCTGGAGGCGATCGTCGGCGCCATGCTGACCGACCTCGCGGCGACCGAGAAGGACGTCAAGTCCATCTACAAGGTCGGCCTGAACACCACCCGCGTGCTGATGGCCTCCGGTGACGTCGTCATCGGCTACCTCCTGCTCAAGGGTGCCTCCGTGGCCGCCGAGAAGCTGGCCGGCGCCTCGGCGAAGGACAAGCCCTTCTACACCGGCAAGATCGCCGCGGCGAAGTTCTTCGCGCACAACGTCCTGCCGGGCGTCGGCGTCCAGCGCGGTCTGGCCGAGTCCGTCGACCAGTCGCTGATGGAGCTCGACGAGGCCGCGTTCTAGGAGCGCCTTCCGCGGCCCTGGGCGGGTCTCTCAGGAAACTCTCAGACGGGCCGTCCAGACTGATGGTGCCCGCCTCTCTTCCCCCGGAGAGGCGGGCTTCGTCATGTCCGGCAGGCAGCGGGGCCGGCCGCCGGGACCGCTGCGGGACGCGCGGGCAGGGGCGGCCGCACGGGCAGGGCGCATGCGAGGGTGGGGGCGATGTGCGGGCGGGGCGCCTTGCGGACGGCACGAAGAAGGCACGGAGAATGCAGACGGCACGGAGGGCGCGGCGGCACGGAGGGCACGGGCAGCGCGGACCACGCGCGGCGTACGCCGGGTCACCACCCCGGAGGAAACCCGGAATCCCCCGCTCCGGAGGGCTATCGGTCCCGAATACTGAAATCCTGGCCGGAAGGGAGCGGAGTCACCATGCATGGGCACGGGGAATGCGGCCTCCGGCTCCTTATGCTGAATCCATGACCAACTCCGCCCGCTTCGATCGCGGCCACACCGACGACCTGATGTCCTTCCTCGCCGCCAGCCCTTCGCCCTACCACGCAGTGGCGAACGCGGCGGAGCGGCTGGAGAAGGCCGGGTTCCGGCAGGTCGCCGAGGTCGATGAATGGGACGGCGGAACCGGCGGGAAGTTTGTGCTGCGCGGCGGCGCGATCATCGCCTGGTACGTGCCCGAGGGCGCAAGCGCCTCGACTTCGTACCGAATTGTCGGTGCTCACACAGACTCTCCCAATTTGCGCGTCAAACCGATTCCGGACACCGGCGCACGCGGCTGGCGGCAGATCGCCGTCGAGGTCTACGGCGGCACGCTGCTCAACACCTGGCTCGACCGCGACCTGGGGCTGAGCGGCCGGGTGACGCTCGCGGACGGCAGCCACCGCCTCGTCCATGTCGACCGCGCGCTGCTGAGAGTGCCCCAGCTGGCCGTGCACCTCGACCGCTCGGTGAACGCCGACGGCCTGAAGCTCGACAAGCAACGCCATATGACACCGATCTGGGGCCTGGGCGAGGTCGCCGAGGGCGATCTGATCACCTTTGTCGCCGAGGAAACCGGCATACCGGCCGACGACATCAAGGGCTGGGACCTGATGGTGCACAGCATCGAGGCGCCCGCCTACCTGGGCCGCGACCGCGAGCTGGTGGCCGGGCCGCGGATGGACAACCTGCTGTCGGTACACGCCGGTACGGCCGCCCTCACCGCGGCGGCGGCCGCCGGCAGCAAGCTGACCGGCATTCCGGTGCTGGCCGCCTTCGACCACGAGGAGAACGGCAGCCAGTCCGACACCGGCGCGGACGGACCGCTGCTCGGCACGGTCCTGGAGCGCTCGGTGTTCGCCCGCGGCGGCTCGTACGAGGACCGGGCGCGGGCCTTCGCCGGCACCGTCTGCCTGTCGTCCGACACCGGGCACGCCGTCCACCCCAACTACAGCGAGCGGCATGAGCCCGGGCACCACCCGATGCCCAACGGCGGGCCGATCCTCAAGGTCAACGTCAACCAGCGCTATGCGACGGACGGCAGCGGACGGGCCGTCTTCGCGGCGGCCTGCGAGCGGGCCGGTGTGCCGTGGCAGAGTTTTGTGTCCAACAACTCGATGCCGTGCGGCACCACCATCGGGCCGATCACCGCGGCCCGGCACGGCATCGCCACCGTCGACATCGGAGTGGCGATCCTGTCCATGCACTCGGCGCGTGAACTGTGCGGCTCCGAGGACCCGTACCTGCTGGCGAACGCCCTGACAGCCTTCCTGGAGGGCTGAGTTGGAATTCTCACTGCTCGGTCCGATCGCCGTGACGACCGGCTCCGCGGAGCTGTCGCTCGGGCCCGCCAAACGGCGCAGTGTGCTGGCACTGCTGTTGCTGCAGCCCAACACCACCGTCCCACTGGAGCAGTTGATCGACTCCTTGTGGGAGGACGAGCCCCCCGAACACTCCCGTACCGTCGTCCAGGGGCATGTCTCGCGGCTGCGCGCCACGCTCGCCGAGGGCGGCGCGGAGGCGTACGGCATCGAGCTGACCACCCATGGCTCCGCCTATCTGCTGCGCCTGCCGGAGGAGTTGATCGACGCCCACCGCTTCGGTGAGCTGGTGGCTCTGGCGCGCCCCGAGGCGGCGCCGGGCGATGCCGTACCGCTGCTGCGGGAGGCGCTGGGGCTGTGGCGCGGGCCCGCGCTGACCGGCACGGTCACCAGCCCGCCGTTCGCGGCCGCCGCGCATGCGCTGGAGGAGCGCCGGCTGACGGCCGTGGAGGCGCTGGGGCGGGCGCACGGCGCCCTCGGCGAGCACGAACAGGCCGCCGCCATCCTCTACTCCGCCGCTGTCAACCACCCCTTGCGGGAGGGCCTGATCGCCGGGCTGATGCGGGCGCTGTTCCATACGGGGCGGCAGTCCGATGCGCTGGAGTGGTTCCACCGCACCCGACGGCTGCTCAACGAGGAGCTGGGGGTCGATCCCGGCGAGCGGCTGCGCCACGCGTACGAGGAGATTCTGCGTGCGGAGGCGGCCGGCGGGAACCGGCAGGGTGCGGCGAAGCCCGGGGCACCCGGCGGGGGCTCCGTTTCGGGCGGGGCGCCGTCCGGAGGGGCTGGTTCCGGGGAGGCTTCCGGAGGCGGCCGTACCGGTGCTCAGACAGCGGACAGCTCCACAACGGGTGCCGGGGCGCGGCCCGTTGGCAGTGCGGGGCAGACGCCCGCCCAGGGGGTCGCCGGCCCGGATGCGGCGGGTACCGGCCGGACGCAGCCCGGCGCGACGGCCGGCGGGCGTGACGGGTCCGGCTCCGGGCGGGGAGGTGCGGCACCGCGGCTGCTGCCCCGTCCGCCCGCCCGCTTCCTGGGCCGGGAGGACCAGCTCTCCGCACTCACCGCGGTGCTGACAGACCGTACGACGGGCGAGAGCCCGCTCGCGGTGGTGGCGGGGCCGGCCGGTGTCGGCAAGACCGCCTGCGCCGTGCAGTGGGCGCATCTGCATGCCGGAGCCTTCCCCGACGGGCAGCTCTTCGCCGATCTGCGCGGCTTCGGCGAGGGCGACGAGGCGCCCCCGGCCGAGATTCTGCGCGACTTCCTGCTGGCGCTCGGCACTCCGCCGGAGCGGGTGCCCGGCTCGGCGCAGGCCGCATCGGCGCTGTTCAGGTCGCTGGTCGCGGAGCGCAGGATGCTGGTCGTCCTCGACAACGCCAGCAGCTCGGCGCAGGTACGGCCGCTGCTGCCCGGCGGCCCGCACTGCGCCACGGTCGTCACCAGCCGCAGCCGTCTCGACGGTCTGGTCGCCACCGACTGGGCCCGTCCGGTCGGTCTCCAGACGCTCGGTCACGAGGAGGGCGCGGCGTTGCTCGGCGCCATGCTCGGCCCGGAGCGGGTCGCCGAGGACCCGGCCGCCGCGCGGGAACTGGTCGATCTGTGCGACGGTCTGCCGCTGGCGCTGCGGGCCGCGGCCGCCCAGCTGACCGCCCGGCCGCGCTGGCGGCTGGCCCGGCTGGCGGCGGCGCTGCGCGACGAACGGCGGCGGCTGGCGCTGCTGTCGGCGGAGGACACCGGCATCGCGGCGGCGCTGCGGATGTCCGTCGCCCGGCTGTCGGCGGACGATGCACGGCTGCTCAGCGCACTGGCGACCAGCGCGGACGGCCACCTCAACGCCTCGTTGGCGGCAGCGCTCGCCGGGTACGACCCGGAGCGCACCCAGGACGGTCTGGACCGGCTCGCGGAGATGCATCTGGTGGACGAAGAGGCCACCGATGTCTACACGATCAGCACGCTGACGCAGCTGTTCGCGCGGGACGATCGCGGCGAAGGCGGCGAGGGGGGCACGAGCGGAACGGGTGACGGGGGCAAGCGGGAGTGACGGGAGCAAGGAGGAGCGGCGGCCGCGGCTGAACTGTGGCCGTCGCTCCGCCGCCCTGGGGCGGGCCCCGGCACGGGACGGCTGAGGCGGCTGAGACTGCGCGGATGCCGGCGGTTGGGGCAGGCCCGGCGGTTGGGGCAGCTGGGGCGGTCGGGACAGCCCGGGCGGCCGGAACGGCCTGGACGTTCGGGACGGCCCCGACGATCGGCACAGCCCGAACGCGGAAACGTTAGGCGCACGTTAGTGGCACGGCAGCGGTGGGCGGCAACCTGGTGTTCAGGCCGCAGGACAGAGTCGGCCGGACCGCAGGACGTACCGCCGGGGCGGTGCGGACCACCGACCGGGGGAGACCGGACATGCCGCGCAGCCACGCCCGATCCGAAGCCGCCGTCGAGAGCGGCGCCCTGACGGTCACCGTCGCCCCTCGTGGGTCCCGTACGGTCCGCCGCCGTACGCTGCGGATCGCCGCGGCCGGGCTGACCGCCGCCGCCGCGCTCACCCTCACCGCCTGCGGTGGTCAGGACAACCCGCTCAAGACGAGCGCGGCCAAGCCGTACAACCCGTCGCCGCAGGTCGCCCAGGACCCGGCGCAGGGCGAGGAGCCCGGGCAGGGCGGCACCCGGACCGAGGGCGTCCGGACCGACGGCGGCCGGACGGAGCAGGCTTACGTGGAGCGGGGCGGCAACGGCACCGGAAGGGATGCGGGGACGCAGTCCTCCGGGACGGGCGCGCGCCGCACGGCCACGTCAGGCAGCGCCTCCGGCCACACCTCCGGCATCCGGCACACCGCGTGCGACGCCGCGAAGATCCGTATCGTGGCCCAGCGGCTGAACCGGCCGGTCAACCACCTTCTTCTGAAGGCCACCAACACCTCCAGTGCCGTCTGCGACCTCTACTTCGCCCCCTACCTGCGGTTCGACCAGGCACAGTCCCCGCTTGCCGATCTGCCGGCCAGCAGGCCGCAGTCCGTGGTCACGCTCGCCCCCGGCGAGTCCGGCTACGCCGGCGTGCTGACCTCGTCCGCCGACGGCTCCGGCCGCGACGGCCGCACCGTGACCTCGCTGTCGGTCAGCCTCCCCGGCCGCGACGGCAAGGGCAGCATCGGCGGCTCGGCGGCGGTGGCGCTCCCCGGAGGCTCGGTGCACCTCGACGACAGCGCGTGGGTGACGTACTGGCAGTCGGACGCGAGCGAGGCAGCCGCCTGGTGAAACGGGTCCGCTGACCCGGGCCGCGCGACGCGGCCGACGAAGATCCCCCTGAACCAGGGCGCCCGCATCCCCCAGCGGGCGCCCTTTGTCTTGCCCGGCGGGGCGGGCAAGTCTCTTGCCCGGCGGGCGGGCAGGTCTCCGACGACCGCTCCGGAGCGGTCTCGCCCCCCAAAAAACTGATCTTCACCCCTGCCACGGGCGGATCTCCGCTGCGTACGAACCATCTGACCCGCTTTGATGCCACATCGGCCACGGGCCCGGCGAACCCACCCTGGCGCATCCGGCGGCAATGGATATCGTGGCCGTGCCATGACAGCCACACCTCGCTGATTGCAGCACTCCACTGGGGGAACCACCCATGACCGCACGCCGCTCCCGCAGCCGTTCCGCCGCGTACGCCGCACTGGCCCTCGGACTGGCCGGCTCCCTCGCCCTGACCGGCTGCAACAGCCACTCCTCGAAGAAGTCGAAGAAGTCCTCCTTCTCGTCCTCGTCTTCCAAGACGTCCAAGACTTCCAAGACGTCCAAGACCAAGAAGCGCAGGATCATCGGCGGGAGTGCGGCCGCGGGCGGCGCAGCGGGGACGGCGTCCCGGCGGGTGTCCGACTGCTACCCCAGCACGTACAAGGTCACGTTCTCGCAGCAGACCGGCCCGAAGAGCCATGTGGCGGTGAAGTTCAAGAACTCCACCAGCCGCGACTGCAAGCTCTACAACGCGCCGCTGCTGCGCTTCAACAACGCCAAGGCCCCGCTGCCCCTGCTGCAGGGCACGCCCGGCCACCTCGACGGCACCCGCATCACCGTGCCCGCCCACGGCTACGCCTACGCGGTCATCCCGACCAACACCGCGGCCGCCAAGGGCACCGAGCAGAAGTCGGTGACCATCGACTTCATGGGCATCTCGGCGAGCTCGGTCACGCACGGCCCGGTCACCGTCAACTTCGCGGAGAAGCGGCTCCACATCTCCGTCGGCAAGAGCAAGGTCACCAACTGGAGCTCCAGCCTGCACGGGGCACAGCTGGCGGGCGGCGTCGGAAACTGATCCGCCGACGCACCGGGCCGCCCACCGGTCCGACCACGTCCCGGGCCCGGCCGACGGGCCCGGGATGCCGTTCCTACCCGGCGTCCAGCCCGGCCAGGACGAGCCCCAGCCGGGCCACCCCGCCCTCGGCGATCTCGACCGGGACGCCCCAGTCCTGCTGGTGCACATGGCAGGCGGGGTACTCGACGTCCGGGGCGTCGTCGCAGGACGCGGCCATCGCCGAGACATGCAGCACCCCCTCGGTCACCCCGTCCGCGAGCACCAGATCCCGCGCGAGGTCGGTGCCCGCGCCCGCACCGTCCGCGAGGAGTTCCGGCGGCGTCGCGCTGACCAGCAGCCGCGTCGAGGGGCCGTAACGGGTGTCTAGCTTCTGACCGGCCGGGGCCTGGAAGACCACCTCCAGCCGCAGCGCGCCCGGGGCGACCTCGGTGGCCGCGCGCTGGGTGCGGTGCGCCACCGATTCGACGCGGACGGCCTCCTCGGGCAGCCGCAGCCGGGTCAGCCGGTGCCGCGCCGACTCCACCACCACGATGTCGTCGTCGACGAGCACCGCGGCGGACGGCTCGCGCAGATCCGTCGCCAGTGTCGTCACCTCGCCGGTCGCGGGATCGAAGCGGCGCAGTGCGTGGTTGTAGGTGTCCGCGATGGCGACCGAGCCGTCGGGCAGGGCGGTCACACCCAGCGGGTGCTGGAGCAGCGCCTGGTCCGCGGCGCCGTCGCGGTGACCGAAGTCGAAGAGGCCGGTGCCGACGGCCGTACGGATGGCATAGCCGTCCCCTGTTGCGGAGGGCTCCACCCAGCGGACCGCGCTGGTCTCCGAGTCCGCGATCCACAGCCGGTCGCCGGCCGCGGCGAGGCCGGACGGCTGGGCGAACCACGCCTCCGCGGCGGGGCCGTCCACCAGGCCCTCATTGGTCGTACCGGCCGCGACCCCGACCGTGCCGGCGGCCGGGTCCCAGGTCCACAGCTGATGCACCCCGGCCATCGCGATCCACAGCCGGTCCTGCCACCAGGCGAGGTCCCACGGTGAGGAGAGATCCACCGCACGCGCAGGGCCGGAGGTCGGCGAGCCCTGCCACCACTGCTTGCCGGTGCCGGCCACGGTCTCCAGCACACCGGTCTCCGGGTCGAAGACGCGGATGGCGTGGTTGACGGTGTCCGCGACGGCCACCCGTCCGTCGGGCAGCAGTGCCAGACCCTGCGGTTCGTTGAAGGAGTCCGGCGTCAGACCGCGCTCACCGGTGCCGATCCGCCGCAGCACCTGCTCGCCGTCCGCGGCCAACTCCACCAGCTGATGCCGGGTGGTGTCCGAGACGAGGAAGCTGCCCGCGGGCAGCCGGACCGCCTTGCCGGGGAAGCGCAGATCGGTGGCGACCGGCTCCGGCGGTACGTAGGGGCCGTCGCCTCGGCGCAGGGTGCCCTTCGCCCCGTGCTCGGCCTCCAGCTCCTCGACAAGCTTCTCGATGGCGTGCGCATGGCCCTCGCCGGCGTGCTGGGCGACGACATACCCCTCGGGGTCGATCACCACGAGCGTCGGCCAGGCCCGTACCGCGTACTGCTTCCACGTGGCGAGCTCCGGGTCGTCGAGGACCGGGTGCTCGACGCCATAGCGCTCCACGGCATCCACGACCGCCTGGTGCTCGGCCTCGTGCACAAATTTCGGGGAGTGGACACCGATGATCACGACGGTGTCGCGGTGCCGCTCCTCCAGCTCCCGCAGTTCGTCCAGGACATGCAGACAATTCACACAGCAAAAAGTCCAGAAATCCAGGACGACAATGCGTCCCCGCAGGTCAGAGAGGGTTAGATCCTTGTTACCGGTATTCAGCCAGCCGCCCTTGCCGATCAGCTCGGGGGCGCGGACGCGTGCACGTGAAGCCATGTGCACATTCAACGTCACTCCGGTGCGTGCGCATTCCGCAGGTCCCGGCGGGAACACGTCAGCCATGCAGCAATCCCCCGGGGGGCCACCCCCGCACACGGGCACGTACATGGTGCGCGACCGCATCTTCGGCATTGGCGACGACTACTGGATCGACGACGAGCACGGGCGGCACGTCTTCCTCGTGGACGGGAAGGCGCTGCGGCTGCGGGAGACCTTCGAGCTGAAGGACACCGAGCGGCGGGTGCTGATCACCATCCGCAAGAAGATGCTCAGCCTGCGCGACACCATGACCATCGAGCGGGACGACCAGCCGCTGGCCACGATCAAGCGCAAGCGCCTCTCGCTGCTGCGCAACCACTACCGCGTCGAGCTGGTGGACGGCACCGAGCTGGACGTCAGCGGAAAGATCCTGGACCGGGAGTTCGCGATCGAGTACGAGGGCGAACTGCTGGCGGAGATCTCACGGCGCTGGCTGACCCTGCGCGACACCTATGCGGTCAATGTCGTACGGGAGGACGCGGATCCGCCGCTGCTGATCGCCGTCGCGGTGTGTGTGATCCGGCTGGCGGAGCGGGAGCACGGAGACGACTGAGGAGCCGGGTTCCCGGCCGTACGGCCCTCTGCGGCTTGGCAACATCGGCCTACGATGGTCACCCGAAAGCACTGCCGGGGTGCCCGTGCGCAGCGTAACTTAACTGCACAGACAGCAGCCCGCGTACGAACCGTCCGAGGGGTCCCGTGACCGTCCATCCCAGCCTTCAATCCTCCATCGATGCCTGGACTCACTCCATAGAAGCGATAACCGAGCTGGTCACTCCGCTCGTCGAAGGCGAGTGGAACGGGGCGACGGGCCTCCCAGGATGGTCCGTTCGCGATGTGGTCTCCCATGTCATCGGCCTGGAATGCGAAATGCTGGGTGACCCGCGGCCGATCCATACGCTGCCGCGCGATCTCTACCACGTGCGCAGCGAGTCGGCGCGACGCATGGAGGTGCAGGTCGACGTCCGTCGGCACCACACCGCGCCGGAGATGCTGAGCGAGCTCGAATACACCGTCATCCGCCGCTCCCGGCAGCTGCGCAACGAGTCCCGGCAGCCGGACGCCGTGGTCCGCAGCCCGCTCGGTGAGGACCGTACGCTGGAATTCGTGCTGCAGCAGCGGGCGTTCGACGTCTGGGTCCATGAGCAGGACCTGCGCCGGACCCTCAAGAAGCCCGGCAATCTCGACTCCCCCGGCGCGCATGTGACTCGCGATCTGCTGGTGAAGGCGCTGCCCGGCATCGTGGCCAAGAGGGCCCAGGCGCCCGCCGATTCGGCGGTGGTCTTCGATGTCAGCGGGCCGCTGGAATTCCTGCGCACGGTCCGCCTCGACGCCGAGGGCAATGCCACGATCGATGGCAGTGTCTCGCTCGGCCCGACCGTGACGCTCGCCCTGGACTGGGACACCTTCCACCAGCTGGCCTGCGGCCGGGTCCGCCCGGCGGCCGTCGCCGAACAGATCAAGATCGACGGCGACGAGGAGCTGGCCCAGGCGATCCTGGGCAACTTCGCCATCACGCCGTAGCGGGGCAGGGCCGGTGGGGCCCCTCACTCGATGCCCTGACCGTCGGCCGGCCACGAGCAGTGGGCCCCGGAGCGAGCCGTTTCACGTGAAACAGCCCTGTCCGTTCCACGTGAAACGGACCCGGCCGCCGACCAATCGACCGGCAGGCCTCATGCGGGCACGTGGACCGCTTCCACCCGGCTGACCACCAGCCGTTCGCGCTCGCGCCGTGCCGCGCGCCGCCGCAGCCGCAGGATCTGGGAGGCCCCGGTCGCTTCCAGGACGAAGATCGAGGCAAAGGCGATCCGGTAGTTGTCGCCGGTCGCGTCCAGCAGGACACCAATGGCGAGCAGAGTCGTCATCGAGGCCGTGAAGCCGCCCATGTTGACGATGCCGGAGGCGGTGCCCTGACGCTCCGGCGGGTTGGCGGGCCGCGCGAAGTCGAAGCCGATCATCGAGGCAGGGCCACAGGCGCCCATCACCGCACAGAGCACGATCAGCAGCCCCATCGGCGCATGATCGGCCGGCCAGCACAGGACCGTCGCCCACATCAGGGCCGTGGCGCCGGCGGTGCCCAGTGCCAGAGGCATCCGGGCGGCGTGGTGGCGGGCGATGAGCTGGCCGTAGATCAGGCCCACCGCCATGTTGGAGAGCACCACGAGGGTGAGCAGTTCACCGGCGGTACCGCGCGACAGACCCTGCGCCTCGACGAGGAACGGCAGCCCCCAGAGCAGCAGGAACACCATGGCAGGGAACTGGGTGGTGAAGTGCACCCACATGCCCAGCCGGGTGCCGGGCTCCCGCCAGGCATCCATGATCTGCCGGCGCACGAACCCCGTGCCGGTGTGCTCGGCGGAGGCGGGCGGCGGCTCGAAGCCCTTGGGGTGGTCCGTGAGGAAGAGCAGCAGCACGATCAGCACGACGATGCCGCCGACGGCGCTGGAGGCGAAGGTCGGGGTCCAGCCGAAGGTGTGCAGGAAACGGGCGAGGACGAGCGTGGAGATCAGATTTCCCGCCATACCCACGAGCGCGGCGATCTGCGCGATCATCGGGCCGCGGCGGGCCGGGAACCACCGCGAGCCCAGCCGCAGCACGCTGATAAAGGTCAGCGCGTCCCCGCAGCCGAGCAGCGCACGGGAGCCGAGGGCCATGGCGTACGACGAGGAGAGCGCAAAGCCGAACTGGCCGACGGTGTAGAGCACCACGCCGAGGGTCAGCACCTTCTTGGCACCGAGCCGGTCGACCATCAGACCGACGGGGATCTGCATCCCCGCATACACCAGCAACTGCAGGATGGAGAACGTCGACAACGCCGAGGCGTTGATGTGGAAGCGCTCGGCGGCATCCAGGCCCGCCACGCCGAGGCTGGTGCGGTAGGTGATGGCAACGAAGTAGACCGCAACGCCGATGCCCCAGACGGCCATGGCCTTACGGCCGCCGGGCGGGTCGGCAGGCAGCAGCCGGGCGGGGCCGCCGCCTATACCGGCGCTGCCGGATCCGCCGGAGCAGGCGGCACTTTCGGAACCACCGCTCATCGCACGTCCCCCTGCGCGAGGTGGCGGACCCAGCTGACGTGCCGCTGTACGACGTCGGTCGCGGCATCCGCATCCCCTGCGCGCAGGGCCTCAAGGATCTCCGCATGCTCGGTGATGTTCTTGGCGATCCGGTCCGGGTGGGCATGCATCACGGCGACGCCCATCCGCAACTGGCGGTCGCGCAGCTGCTCGTAGAGCCGGTCCAGGATCTGATTGCCGGCGCTGCGCACAATGGCGGCGTGGAAGGCGCGGTCGGTGACGGAGACGGCAGCCAGATCACCGGACGCGGCTTGCTCCCGCATCGTCTCCAGCAGCTCGGTCAGCTCGCCGACCAGCGCCTCGCTCACGGGCACCGCCTTGGCCGCGGCATGCTTCTCCACCAGCAGCCGGGTCTCGACGACATCGGCGATCTCCTGCGCGGAGACCGGCAGCACCAGCGCACCCTTCTTCGGGTAGAGCTTGATCAGCCCCTCGACCTCCAGCCGCAGCAGCGCCTCACGCACCGGCGTCCGCGACACCCCCACCGCGTCGGCCAGCTCGCCCTCGGTGAGGAGCATCCCGCCCTCGTAGTGGCGGTCCAGGACGGCGTCCTTGATGTGCGCATAGACCCGCTCGGCGGCGGGCGGCTGCTTGGCGGCGGGCTCCCTGGCAGGGGCGGTGGGCGTGGCAGCGGAGGGCATGCACACAGGATAGATACAACAGGTATGCGTCCGATACTTCATTCCGCGATGCGGACAGGGTGGGGTGGGGCGCGCGGGGTGGGGCGGAATGTCCGGGTGGGGGCGCTGCCGGAGTCGCGGCCACCTCGGAGGGGCGGCCGGGCGGCGGGCGCCCCGGCCCGGCCCGGCCACCCACGGTCCCGGCCACCCCGGCAGCCCCAGCCGCCGCGTCCTCAGCCCGGCATCCGCCCCTGGGCGATCAGCCGGTTCACCACCTGCGAATGGGCGGGGGCACAGCGCTCCCGCGCCTCCTGGCGGTCGAACCAGGCGAACTCGGCGATCTCCCGGCCGGGGACCGGCGCGATGTCATGGGGCCCGCCGGTGAAGCAGGTCATCCGCAGCCGGCGCCCGTTCTTGCCATGGGCCACGTCATGGATGACGAACGCCTCCGCAAGGTCCTCCACCGGCACCACCAGGCCGAGCTCTTCGCGGAGCTCACGTGACAAGGCCTCCCGCGCGGTCTCTCCGGGCTCGTACTTGCCACCGGGGAGATAGAACGTGTCATTCCCCCGCGTCCGCACGCTCAGCAGCCGCCCGTCGCGCACATGCAGCCAGCCCACCGACTTCAGCGGCGCCTCACGCTCCAGGGCGATCAGCGGATGGCCAGTCTGCTCGTCCGTCCGCCGTCCCTGCTCCGTGAAGCCCAGGTGTGTGAAGAAGCCCCGGGCCGTGCCGTTGCCCTCGAAGACCTCCAGGGCCAGCGCACCGTGCAGCGACGCCGCATGCTCCAGCAACTCCCGCCCGACGCCGCCCCCTTGGGCTTCCGGGGCCACCACCAGCCCGCCGACCCCGGCCCCGGGACCTGCCCCGGGACCGTCACCGCTGCCGTCCCCGGGCCCGCCGGGCAGCAGTCCGAGCAGACCGACGACGCTGCCCTCGCGTTCGGCCACCCAGTTCTCCGCCCGGACGAGGTCCACCTCACGGAGGATCCGGGCCCGTTCGCCCCGGTCCTCCCCGTCGAGAAAGGAATGCGCCCGCTGCACGGCCCGGTCCCACAGATCGGTGACCACGTCCTGGTCAGATGCCCGGTAACGCCTGATGATCATTTCGCTGCTCATTTCGCCGACCGTAGGCAGCACGGCCGACGGCCGCAAACCCTTTCCCGCAACGGGCCCGGCGTCTGCCGAAAGGGGTACCGGAAAGCCAGGCCGGGTCCGCCTCAAGGCTGACAAGAGTCCATACCTGCCGCGTACGGTCCGGCACGGATTCCATGGGTGAATAGAGGCAGGGAGCCGGGGAGGCTCCGACACCCAAGGGGAGTTGACCATGCAGCCCAGGACGAACGCCGGCCGCCGTACGCGGAACACCGTCGTGCTGGCATTGATCGTCGCCGGCCTGTGGGCGGGCGTCGCACTGACCCGCGGCGCCACGCACCCGGATGAATCCGCCCCGGTCGGGCCGGTGGCTCACTTCAGCCGCGCCGTGGAGCTCATCCGCGGCTGACGGGCGCCCGGTGCGCCGCGGCGCCCGCCAGGGGTGTCTCATCCGGCCTGACCGGGGAGATGCCCCCTACGCCTTCCGCGCCTCACCGCGATAGGTACCGAACGACCAGCGGTTGCCTTCGGGGTCCCGGGCGCCGAAGCCCCGCGACCCGTACCCGGTGTCGGTCAGCTCATCGGTGATCTCCGCACCGGCCGCTCGTGCGCGGGCACACAGCTCGTCGGGGTGCTCGGTGACCACGTAGGCACCGAACGTCCCCGGCCGCAGCGGCCAGCGGTCGTCGTCCGGGTCCTTGACGGAGCCGAGCATGATGCCGCCGCCTTCCGGCCAGGAGAGCTGGGCGTGCGCGACACGCTCGCCCTCGCCGTGGACCACGGTCTCCTCAAAGCCGAAGGCCTCCACCAGGAAACGGATCAGCCCCCGGGCGTCGTGGGCCCGCAGCGTCGGCCATACCTGGGGTGCGGGCGTGGTGTCGGACAGGTTCTCGGACATGGCCGCCGGACCTCCTGGATCGTTGTGCGCCCCTGACAGGCGCTGACCTCAGCATTCCTCGATGGTGTCCCGCATGAGCGGCTCGTCAAAGGTGAAGATCAGAGGAAGCCGCGGCGAGGGAAGTCCGCGGTGCCGGGCCGGTGGGAGTCCGGCCGGCCGGTATCCGGTGTACGCGCTGACGTACGGCCGGAGCGGGGACGCGGGGCGGGCGAGCGGAGGCTCGTCCACGGGGCCGGGGCGGCCCCGAGACGGCGTTTCACGTGAAACACCGCTCCGAACCGCCCGGTCCCGCATCCCGGCTCATCCCCAGGTGATCAGACGCTTGGGCCGTTCCAGCACGGCCGCGACGTCTGCGAGCAGCTTGGAGCCCAACTCGCCGTCGATGAGCCGGTGGTCGAAGGACAGCGCGAGGGTGGTGACCTGGCGCGCCTTCACCTTGCCCTTGTGGACCCACGGCTGGAGCTTGACCGCGCCGAAGGCGAGGATCGCCGACTCCCCCGGGTTGAGGATCGGCGTCCCGGTGTCGACGCCGAAGACGCCGACGTTGGTGATGGTGACCGTACCGCCGGTCATCGCCGCCGGGGACGTCTTGCCCTCGCGGGCGGTGGCGACCAGATCGCCCAGTTCCGCGGCGAGTTGGGGCAGTGTCTTGACCCCGGCGTCCTTGATGTTCGGGACGATCAGACCGCGCGGGGTGGCCGCCGCGATCCCGAGGTTCACGTAGTCCTTGAAGACGATCTCCTGACGCGCCTCGTCCCAGGCGGCATTGACCTCCGGATGACGCTTGATGGCCACGAGGAAGGCCCTGGCGACGAGCAGCAGCGGGTTGACCCGCAGCCCCGCCATGTCCGGGTCCTGCTTGAGTTCCTGGACCAGCTTCATCGTGCGGGTCACATCGACGGTGATGAACTCCGTGACATGCGGCGCGGTGAAGGCGCTGGTGACCATCGCCTGCGCGGTGGCCTTGCGCACGCCCTTGACCGGCACCCGCCGCTCGCGGGCGGCGGCATCGACGAGGCCGGGCTCGGCCGGAGCGGCCGCCGGGGCGGGGGAAACCGTCCCGGGAGCCTCGGTCACGGACAGCCCCGCTGCCGGGGTGGCGGCCGCATGGACGTCCTCGCGGGTGATCACGCCGTCCGGGCCGGTCGGGACGATCGCCGCCAGGTCGATACCGAGGTCCTTGGCGAGCTTGCGCACCGGCGGCTTGGCCAGCGGCCGGCCGGCATGCCCCGCACCCGCGCCGTTCGCGGCCGGAGCCACGGGAGCGGCCGCGGTGGCGGCGGGAGCGGCCGCGGTGGCGGCGGGAGCGGCCACCGGGGCGGCGGCCGGGGCGGCTGCGGCCCGTCCGTTCAGCTCCGCCTGGAGCGCGGCACGCGCGGGCTCCGGCTGGGCCGGCACCCCTGCCTGGGGCTTGCGCGCCCGGCGCTTGGTCGAGGACGGCGCGGCGCCGTAGCCGACCAGCACCGCCTGCCGACCCTGGGGCTCGGCGTCCTCCTCGGGGGGCTCGGCGGCCTGCTGCGCGGCCGGCGCCGCTGCGGGCCCGGCGCCGGGGTCGGTGTCCACGGAGATGATGACGGTGCCGACGTCGACGGTGACGCCCTCGCCGAAGTTCAGCTCATGCACCACCCCGTCGTAGGGAATGGGAAGTTCCACGGCGGCCTTGGCGGTCTCGACCTCACAGACGACCTGGCCATCGGTGACAGTTTCACCCGGCTGGACGTACCACTTGAGGATCTCGGCCTCGGTGAGGCCCTCGCCCACGTCGGGCATCTTGAACTCGCGGAAGCGCTGGGCGCGGGCGGTACTTGCAGTCATGGTTACGAACTCTCCTCAAACCCTCAGTACGCCAACGCACGGTCGACGGCGTCGAGCACCCGGTCCAGTCCCGGAAGGTACTCGTCCTCCAGACGGGAGGGCGGATACGGGGAATGGAACCCGCCGACCCGCAGGACGGGGGCCTCCAGGTGGTAGAAGCACCGCTCGGTGATCCGGGCGGCGATCTCCGCACCCGCACCGAAGAAGACCGGGGCCTCGTGGACCACGACCAGCCGTCCCGTCTTCTCCACCGAAGACTGCACGGTGTCGAAGTCGATCGGGGAGAGCGAGCGCAGGTCGACGACCTCGATCGACTTGCCCTCCTCGGCCGCGACATTGGCGACGTCCTGGCAGACCTTCACCATCGGGCCGTAGGCGGCCAGGGTGAGGTCGGAGCCGGTCCGGGCGACCCGGGCCTTGTGCAGGGGGTCGGGGATCGACTCGGTGTCCAGCCGCGACTTGTCGTGGTAGCGGCGCTTGGGCTCGAAGTAGATGACCGGGTCGTCGCCCGCGATGGCCTGCTGGAGCATCCAGTAGGCATCGGAGGAGTTCGAGGGAGAGACGATCTTGAGCCCGGCGACATGCGCGAACAGCGCCTCGGGGGACTCGGAGTGGTGCTCGACCGCACCGATGCCACCCGCGTACGGGATGCGGATGACGACCGGCACCTTGACCTTGCCCAGCGCACGGGCGTGCATCTTCGCCAGCTGGGTGACGATCTGGTCGTAGGCCGGGAAGACGAAGCCGTCGAACTGGATCTCGACGACCGGGCGGTAGCCGCGCAGCGCCATACCGATCGCGGTGCCGACGATGCCGGACTCGGCCAGCGGGGTGTCGATCACCCGCTCCTCGCCGAAGTCCTTCTGCAGCCCGTCGGTGACCCGGAAGACGCCGCCGAGCTTGCCGACGTCCTCGCCCATGACGAGGACCTTGGGGTCCGCCTCCATGGAGGCACGCAGCGACTCGTTGATCGCCTTGGCAATGGTGATCTTCTCGAAGACGGCCATGGTCAGTTCTCCTCCGCGGCGGCATCGGCGTCGGCGAACGACGCCTGGTACGCGGCGAACTGCGCGCGCTCCTCATCGACGAGCGCATGCCCGTCGGCATAGACATTCTCGAAGATCGCCATGTCGTCCGGGTCGGGCATGGCACGGACGGCGTCGCGGACCCGCTTGCCCAGGGCCTCGCTCTCCTCGTCGATCGAGGCGAGGTACGCCTCGTCGACCAGGCCCTCGGCCTCCAGATACGTCCGCAGCCGCAGGATCGGGTCCTTGGCCTCCCAGGCCGCCCGCTCCTCGTCCTCCCGGTACTTCGTCGGGTCGTCGGAGGTGGTGTGCGCACCCATGCGGTAGGTGAACGCCTCGATGAGCATCGGGCCCTGGCCGGTGCGCGCCCGCTCCAGCGCCGCCTTGGTCACCGCAAGACAGGCCAGTACGTCATTGCCGTCGACCCGTACGCCGGGGAATCCGTAACCGCTGGCGCGCTGGTAGAGCGGTACCCGGGTCTGCTTCTCGGTGGGTTCGGAAATCGCCCATTGGTTGTTCTGGCAGAAGAACACGACCGGGGCGTTGTAGACCGCGGAGAAGGTGAAGGATTCCGCGACATCTCCCTGGCTGGAGGCACCGTCACCGAAATAGGCGATGACCGCGGAATCCGTGCCGTCCTTCTGCACACCCATCGCATAGCCGGTCGCATGCAGCGTCTGCGAACCGATGACAATGGTGTAGAGGTGGAAGTTGTTGCTGTTGGGGTCCCAGCCGCCGTGATTGACACCGCGGAACATGCCCAGCAGGTTCGTCGGGTCGACGCCACGGCACCACGCCACACCGTGCTCGCGGTAGGTCGGGAAGACATAGTCGTCGTCGCGCAGCGCCCGGCCGGAGCCGATCTGAGCGGCCTCCTGACCCAGCAGCGAGGCCCACAGACCCAGTTCGCCCTGGCGCTGGAGGGTGGTCGCCTCGGCGTCGAACTTCCGCGTGAGGACCATGTCGCGGTAGAGCCCGCGCAGCTCGTCGGCGGAGAGATCGATCGAGTAATCCGGGTGCTCGACCCGCTTCCCCTCGGGGGTCAGCAGCTGTACGAGCTGGTCCTGCTCCGCCTGCTCGGGCCGACCGGATTTCCGGGTCTTGGCCGGGGACGCCTTCTTCGCCGACGTCGCCTTTTTGGCGGTGGTGCGCTTGCTGCTGCCGCGGGCGTTTCCCCGCTGCGCAGTGCCTTCCACGGTCACGTGCTGCTCCTCCGTCTGTCCGGCCCCCGGGGTCCGCCGGTGGCCGTATTGCGGCTCACCCGGTATCCGATACGGCGCACGGGGTGTGTGCGAACGCGGCCCGGATCCGGGTGGAACAAAGCTCCCGGAAGGTGGCCTGCTCATTGCACGTTACCCATTGTCAAAGCCGAAGTGGAAACGGCGCTGACCTGCGATTTTGCTTGGATTTCCAAGTAAACCGCGGAGGCTTGGAACAACTCCTGGTCACAGCGTTGCAGGCCGCCGGGACAACGGCACGTTATATCGCTGACCTGGAGCACGGGAAGGGTTGATGTGTGAGACTGGTGTGGTGCGCGAAGACGGAAAAATCACGGTATTCCTGCTCGATGATCACGAAGTTGTCCGGCGTGGCGTCCACGAAATGCTGTCGGTCGAGGACGACATCGAGGTGGTCGGCGAAGCGGGTACCGCCGCAGATGCCCTGGTCAGGATCCCGGCGACGCGTCCGGACGTGGCGGTGCTCGATGTCCGGCTGCCGGACGGGAGCGGTGTCGAGGTCTGCCGTGAGATCCGTTCGCAGGACGAGGACATCAAATGCCTGATGCTCACCTCGTTCGCGGACGACGAGGCCCTTTTCGATGCGATTCTTGCCGGTGCAGCCGGTTATGTCCTCAAGGCCATCCGGGGCAACGAACTGCTCTCCGCGGTACGCGAGGTGGCGGCCGGGAAGTCCCTTCTCGATCCCGTGGCCACCGCCCGGGTGCTGGAGCGGCTGCGCGACGGCAATACCGCGAAGGGTGACGACCGGCTGGCGAGCCTCACCGACCAGGAGCGCAGGATTCTCGATCTGATCGGCGAGGGGCTGACCAACCGCGCCATCGGTGAGCGACTTCACCTCGCCGAGAAAACGATCAAGAATTACGTCTCCAGCCTGCTGTCCAAGCTCGGCATGGAGCGCCGCTCGCAGGCCGCCGCGTACGTCGCGCGACGGCAGGCGGAGCGGCACTGAAACAGCCGGGCGCCGCCATGCCCGGCTCATGGCGATTCAGGACCATCGTCCCGGTCCGCCGGGGCTGCCGGTCCCTACTTGCCGACCGGACCCGCCCGGCAAGGTGGTGACATGCCCACCGACAACTACCGTGCCATCGACCTGCTGAGCCGCACGCCCTACGGGCGCGTCTCGGCCAGTCGGCGGGCGCTGCCCTTCACCACCGTCACCCGCCATCTCGTCCTCGACGGGCGGCTGGTCCTGCGGCTGCACCGCGGCTACGGCTACCACCAGGCCCTGGACGGCAGTGTGGTCGCCTACGAGGCCGACAACGTCAACAGCGGTGAGCCCGACACATGGTCGGTGCAGTTCACCGGCACCGCCCGGGTCATCGAGCCGACCCCCGCCGTGCGCGAGCTCTTCGGCCGCACTCCGCTGCTCGCCGACGGCGCCCCCTTCGACCCGGTCTTCCTGCGCATCGAGCCGGAGTTCGTGACCATGCACTGCCTCACCGATGTGCCGGTCTTCCGCTATGCGCACTCTGCGTAAGGCTTTCCGTCACACCCACTCCGACGGGCGCAGTTGATCTAACATCTGGCGCGTGCTGCGCTCATCTGTAGTCCGGACGGCGGCAACGCCCGACAAAGACACCCTCGGATCCCTGCTCCGCCACTACGCCGGCGCCGGTGCGCCGCTGTCGTGCGAACCCGTCGCCGAGGGCCTGCTCAACCACGGCTACTTCCTCGCCACCACCCGCGGCCGCTACTTCCTCAAACACCATCTCGACGGCGACCGCGCGGCCCTCACCCGCCAGCACCGCGCCACCCGCCGGCTGGCCGCGCTCGGCCTGCCGGTCGCCCCGCCCGTCGCCGACGAGGACGGCCGGACCGTCACCGTCCTCGACGGCCGCTGCTACGCCCTGCACCCCTGGGTCGAAGGCCGGCACCTGGGCGGCGCCGCACTGACCCGCGGCCAGTCCTGGCAGCTCGGCGCCCTGCTCGGGCTCGTCCACACCGCGCTGGAACAGGTCATGGCCGACGAGCCGCACCCGCCACGGCCGCCCTGCGCGGACGCCGGCGCCGACCCCGAGCGCACCTTCGAGACGATCGACGAGCTGCTGGCCCTGGCCCGCGGCGCCCGGCCGCGCACCAGCTTCGACGAGCTCGCCGAACACCGTCTGCTGGAGCGCCGGGCCCTGCTGGCGCGGCTGGCGCAGCACCGTCCGCCCCCCGGCGCGGAACCTCCGGCCGGCTGGGTGCACGGGGACTTCCATCCGCTGAATGTGCTCTACCGCGGCACGGAGCCGACCGCGATCGTCGACTGGGACCGGCTGGGAGTCCAGCCCCGTGCTGAGGAGGCGGTGCGCGCCGCCGCGATCTTCTTCGTCCGCCCGTGCGGCACGCTGGACCTGGCGAAGGTGGCGGCGTACGCGGGCGCCTACCGCAGCACCTGCAAGGCCGGCGCCGATGAGCTCGCGGCGGCCGTCCACCGGGTGTGGTGGGAGCGGCTGAACGACTTCTGGATGCTCACCTGGCGTTACCAGCTGGGCGACCGCCGCACCGATCCACAGTTCCCGGCGGCGGCCGCACTGGCCGTGTGGTGGACCCGCGAATACCGGGCCGTACGGGACGCCTTCACCGGCTGAACCGGGAAGGGCGCCGTTCAGCCGGTCGGACCGAGCGTGGTGTTGCCGTCCGCGCCGTTGCCTGCGGCGGCCCCGCCGTCCGCGCCGGCATTCGCGCCGCCATCGGCGGTACCGCCGTCCGCGGCGCCCCCGTCAGCGGTGCCGTCCGTGGGGCCGCCGTCGGACGTCCCGCCGGTGTCCGTGGGCGGCTCCGACGTCGGCGGCTGGGACGTGGGCGGCTGGGACGTCGGCGGCTGGGAGCTCGGCGACGTGCTGGGCTGCTCGGGCGGCGGCTCGCTGTACGTGCTGTCGTCCTCACCCGTGTTGCCGGGGTCGACGTCCGGGGTGCTCGGTTCCTCCGAAGGCTGCTTGCTGGCCTTGTCGTCCTTGGTCGGCTTCGGCGACTGCGTCGTGGGGGTCTCGTGCTTCTTGCCCTGACCACCGGTGTTCTGCATCGCGAAGGCCACACCCATGGCGATGGCGATCACCGCGAGTGCCGCGATCAGCCAGATCTTGCCGCGGCCGCCCTTGGCGGGCCGGGGCCCGCCGTCGAAGCCGCCGTCGTCGTCCCGCATACCGGAGGTCAGAATCGGCTGCGCCGTGGTCTGCCCGGCGTTGGAGTGCGGCAGCGCGGTGGTGGCCGCGGCCCCCAGGGAGGAGGTGTGACCGCCCTCGTACGCCGCGACCGGACCGGTGCTCCAGGTGCCGGTGTGACCGCCCTGCTCGTGCAGCATCTGCAGCGAGTACTGGACCAGGCCGCGCATCTCCTCGGCGGACTGGAACCGGTCGTCGGGGTCCTTCGCCAGCGACCGCATGACCAGGCCGTCCAGCTCCGGGGGCACCACGTCGGCGACCTCGGACGGCGCCACCGGCATGTCCTGAACGTGCTGGTAGACGACCGACAGCGGGGTCTCACCGGTGAACGGCGGCCGCAGGGTGAGGAGTTCGTAGAGCAGACAGCCGGTGGCGTAGAGGTCGGAGCGGGTGTCGACGGTCTTGCCGAGCGCCTGCTCCGGGGAGAGGTACTGAGGGGTGCCCATGACCATGCCGGTCTGGGTCATGGTGGAGGCGGCGCCGTGCAGGGCACGGGCGATACCGAAGTCCATGACCTTGACGGCGCCGCTGTTCGTGATGATCACGTTCGCGGGCTTGATGTCACGGTGCACGATGCCGTGCTGGTGGCTGTAGGCCAGCGCCTCCAGCACACCGGAGACAATGATCAGCGCCTGGTCCGCCGGCGGGGCGTCGGCGTTGAGCAGCAGATCGCGGATGGTGTGGCCCTCGACCAGCTCCATCACGATGTACGGCACGGTGTTGCCGCCGACCAGGTCCTCGCCGGAGTCGTAGACCGCCACCACCGCGTGGTGGTTCAGCCCGGCCACGGACTGCGCCTCACGTGTGAAGCGGGCCTTGGAGACCGGGTCCTCGGCGAGGTCGGCGCGCAGCAGCTTCACGGCGACGGTCCGGCCGAGACGTACGTCCTCGGCCGCGAACACCTCCGCCATTCCGCCGCGGCCGAGCCGTCGCGTGAGCCGGTAGCGGCCATCGCCGACCAGCCCGCCGTTGCCCCACATCTCCGGTGCGTCGGGGATATTGGAGCCGGTGGCGTCAGGATCGGACGGGCCCTGGGGGCTCTGCGTCGGTGCCATCGGTCCTCGCCGTCGAATCAATCCGCATGAGAGCGGTAAGGTCATCGGTCTTCGCTAGAGCACGCTACAGGCTCCGCGGCACTCACCGGTCCGTCGTGGACCGGCCAGGAAACCTGCCGGGCGCCACGTGCCGCAAGTTCACCTGGGGTAATGAGGCACGGAACACTCTCCTGGCCGTGACGGGATCTTGCACATCTGGTCACGGAACGGGCACACAGCTTGACGTGTCCGAGGCCTGGGGCAGACTTGGCTGCGGAATTCCAGATTTTGATCGCTATACATGTGCGTATAGCGCCTAGGGGGAAGCGGAACGATGAGCCAGGACGGCGCTCAGGGCCAATTCGAGGGCCGTTCGGTCGGCGGAGGACGTTACCAGCTTCGTGATCTTCTGGGCGCCGGTGGCATGGCCTCCGTGCACCTCGCTTACGACAGCGTGCTGGATCGCGAGGTCGCGATCAAGACACTGCACACCGAGCTCGGCCGTGAGCAGGCCTTCCGCGAGCGCTTCCGGCGTGAGGCCCAGTCCGTGGCGAAACTCACGCACACCAATATCGTCTCGGTCTACGACTCCGGCGAGGACGAGCTCGACGGCGGCATGGTGCCGTACATCGTCATGGAGTACGTCGCGGGCCAGCCGCTGCGCTCCGATCTGGACAACGACATCGCCCAGCATGGCGCGATGCCGACGGACAAGGCCTTGAAGATCACGGCCGATGTGCTGGCCGCGCTCGAGGTCAGCCATGAAATGAGCCTGGTCCACCGGGACATCAAGCCCGGCAACGTCATGCTGAACAAGCGTGGCGTGGTCAAGGTCATGGACTTCGGCATCGCCCGCGCCATGCAGTCCGGCGTGACGTCCATGACCCAGACCGGCATGGTCGTCGGCACTCCGCAGTACCTGTCGCCCGAGCAGGCGCTCGGCCGGGCCGTGGACGCCCGCTCCGACCTCTACTCCGTCGGCATCATGCTCTTCGAGCTGCTGACCGGCCAGCTGCCGTTCGACGCGGACTCCCCGCTCGCCATCGCCTACGCCCATGTCCAGGAAGAGCCCCCGGTCCCGTCGAGCATCAACAGCTCGCTGCCGCCGGCCGTGGACGCGCTGGTGGCCCGCGCGCTGAAGAAGAACCCCAACGAGCGGTTCCCCACCTCCGAGGCGATGCGGGACGAGTGCCTGCGGATCGTCGGATCCGGGCAGTCCGGCGCGACGCCACTGATCATCGGCGAGGGCCCGCGGGCGCGCACCAGCGGCGCGTCGGTCTCCTCCGCGGTGTTCCCCGCCGCCTCCGGCAACCCGCATACCCCGGCCCCGCCGAACGTGCAGCAGCCGTATCAGCCGACGCAGGCGGTCGGCTTCGGCCCGTCGACGCCCGCGCCGCCGAACAACACCTACCCGACGCCCCCGCCGCCGAACAACGGCTACCAGACGCCCGGGCCGGGTCCCGTTCCGGGGCCGGCGCCCTTCAACTCGGGTGGCTTCCAGCCGCCGCCGTACAGCCCGCCGCCCGTGACGGCCTCGATGCCGCCGGCCCCCGCCCGGCGCAAGAACAACAGCGCGGTGATCGTCGTCTCGGCGATAATCGGCGTGATCGTGGTCACCGCGATCGCGATCGGCATCGGTCTGAGCGCCGGCTCGAGCGAGACCACCGGCGGTGGCGTCGGCCCGTCCTCGGCCTACTCCGACGACAACGACCTCACGACGGCCCCGCCGACCCAGATCGTCAAGCCCGAAGACAAGTCCTTGACGATCCTGATGTCCGAGTGCACCAACCCGAGCAAGAGCTACAGCGAGAAGGGCAAGATTCTCGTCCCTTCGTTCCGCTTCAAGAACCTGGGCTCGGTGAAGAAGTGCATCGAGGCCGCGGGCTGGAAGTACAAGATCGTCGCGCACGAGGACAGCGCGCTCTGGGGTAAGAACACCGTCACCAGTCAGACGCCTACCGCCTACAGCTACTGGCTCCCGAGCAAGACCGACCCCATCGAGCTGACCGTCTCCACCGGCCGCAGCGGCTGACGGCGGTCGCAGACGGCGACGGCCCGCCGGGGCCTCCCGTGGACAGCAAAGGGGCCGGCACGCGCACAGCGTGCCGGCCCCTTCTGTCGGTTCCGCGCGTGGTGCACCGGCTCCGGCGTGGCGGTCCTGGGACAGCGTGAGAAGTACAGCCCGAGTGATGAGCAGTCGGGCAGGGGATCAGAAGTACGGCCCGAGTCAGAGGTACGGGCCCGAGCGGGCACCGCCCTGGCCGGGCTTGCCCTCCTCGCCGTCCATCGGAACGGCACCGGGCGGCAGTGCACGACGCATCGACTCCAGCTGGGCGCGGGCAGCCATCTGCTGGGCGAACAGTGCGGTCTGAATACCGTGGAAAAGACCCTCCAGCCAGCCCACCAGCTGAGCCTGGGCGATCCGCAGCTCCGCATCCGTCGGCACCGATTCATCGGTGAACGGCAGCGACAGCCGCTCCAGCTCCTCGACCAGCTCGGGCGCCAGCCCGTCCTCCAGCTCCTTGACCGAGCTGGCGTGGATCTCCTTGAGCCGGACCCGGCTCGCCTCGTCCAGAGGCGCGGACTTCACCTCCTCCAGCAACTGCTTGATCATGCTGCCGATGCGCATGACCTTCGCAGGCTGTTCAACCATGTCCGTCACAGGGGTCTCACGGGGCTCGTCACCTTCGCCCCCGCCACCGGAGCTGCCAAGTGCCATGCCGTCCGGGCCGACGACCAGGACGTGCGGATTTTCCTGCGACCGTTCATTCATCGGCATATCCATGCCGCCATTCTCTCGCACAAGGGGTCATGAAGGGTGGTGCCCCTGAGAGAAGGTGATCCACCCTTCCGGGCGGGCTCGGCTGCCGTTGTTTCACGTGAAACAACGGATTCCCACCGTTTCACGTGAAACCACCGGCAAAGCCACGGACAGGACCGCCAACCGAGCGGCCGGCATCAGCTCCGGCGCAGACGAAGGGCGAAGAAGGCCAGACCCAGGCCCGTGAGCGCGAGGCCGGCGCCCAGCGGAAGGACCCGCTCGACCGGTGCGTCCGGGGATTCCAAGGCGTAAGGGTTCGCCGTTGCGGCCGCTTCATCCTGCGCGCGTTCCGGTAC
The DNA here is from genome assembly GCF_040253635.1 of Streptomyces sp. Edi2. Taxonomy (NCBI): domain Bacteria; kingdom Bacillati; phylum Actinomycetota; class Actinomycetes; order Kitasatosporales; family Streptomycetaceae; genus Streptomyces; species Streptomyces sp. Edi2. The sequence goes on from NZ_JBEJGX010000003.1 coordinate 4,471,602, forward strand.
CGAGCGCGCCTCCTCCGGGGCGGTAGGGGACGGGAGCGGCGGCAATGCCTCGTAGGGGCGCTGAATGAGCCGGTCGGCGACATCGAAGCGACGCGAGGGCGACGGCCGTACCGGGGTGCTCTTTGCCGCATGGGAGTCGGATGCCGCGGCCTTGGGGTGCTTCGGCACCGGGGTGCGCGGAGCGGGCCGGCGGTGTGCGCGGTCGGCGTCCGGAGCGTTCGCGCCGGCGGTCGGCCCGTGATGACCCGCCCCCCGGAAGCCCGCACCGTCGTAGTCAGGTCCTGGGAAGGGGTACGACGGACCGTCCGGCCCGATGAAGGCAGGGCTGAACGGGTGATGCGGGCGGTGGTGCCACCGTCCGGGCTCGCGCGGCCCGCCGAAGTGGCGGTGCGACGGCCGGTGGGGGAAGCGCGGGAAGGCGTCCGGCATCCCGGGGAAGCGAGGCGACAGCTCCGGGAGGCGCGCAGGCGCCCCGGGACGGCCGGGGTGACCATGGTGGCCCCGGCCAGCTCCGTCACGGCGGCCGTCGAACGGACGACGGTCGGCAGCGAAGTAGTCGGGCTCGTAGTCGTCGGGCCCGTAGTCGTCGGCTCCGGTTTCGTCCTGCGCATAGTCGTCGGGCTGATCGCCCGGGCGGGCGAGGTGCGGGGGGTGGTCGACCGGTGTGACCCGGCGGTCCGCAGCCGCCGCCGAGGTGGCTCCTATCGGAACGGGCAGGACGACGGCGGCCACCAGCAGACCGGTGGCAATGCGCGAACGGAAACCTGGAGCGACCACATGCCCCTCCCGTGCCGAGCCGTCGGGTGACCTCCTCAGAGTCACATGTGATGAGATTCACGGCATCTCGGACATATCAGGCGGGTTACCTGACGGACGCAGAAGGGGCAGGCCCAGGCAGCGAGGGTGACGGGAGGGGGTGGCCGGATCGGCTCAGAGCGTCAGCACGACCTTGCCGACGTGCGCACTCTCCTCCACGATGCGGTGCGCCTCGGCGGCCTCGGGCATCGGGAGCGCACGGTCCACGATCGGCCGCACCTGCCCGTTACCGATCAGCGGCCAGACATGCTCCCGGACGGCAGCGACAATGGCCGCCTTCTCGTTCAGCGGGCGGGCACGCAGCCCGGCGCCGGTGATCGCGGCGCGCTTCGCCATCAGAGCAGCGAGGTTCAGCTCCGCCTTCACCCCGCCCTGCAGCCCGATGACTGCCAGCCGTCCGCTGACCGCCAGCGCCTTGATGTTCCGCTGCAGATATTTCGCACCGATGATGTCGAGGATGACGTCCGCGCCCGTGCCATCGGTGGCCTTGCGGATCTCCTGGACGAAGTCCTGCTCGCGGTAGTCGATGAGGATGTCCGCGCCCAACTCGGCGCAGCGGGCCAGCTTCTCGGGGCCGCCGGCGGTGACCGCGACCCGCGCGCCGACCGCCTTGGCGAGCTGGATCGCCATGGTGCCGATGCCGCTCGCGCCACCGTGGACCAGCAGCGTCTCACCGGGCCGCAGATGCGCGATCATGAAGACGTTCGACCAGACCGTGCAGGTCACCTCGGGCAGCGCGGCGGCCGAGACCAGATCCAGGCCGTTCGGCACGGGCAGCAGCTGCCCGCCCGGGACGGCGACCTTCTCCGCGTATCCGCCGCCCGCCAGCAGCGCGCACACCTCGTCGCCGACGGCCCAGCCGTGCACGCCCGGACCGAGCCCGATGATCCGCCCGGCACACTCCAGCCCCGGATACGGGGAGGATCCCGGCGGCGGGTCGTAGAAGCCCTGGCGCTGGAGCAGGTCGGCGCGGTTCACGGCACTGGCCACGACCTCGATCAGGACCTCGCCCTCCGCGGGCTGCGGATCGGGCACCTCCGCCCAGACGAGTGCTTCGGGTCCACCGGGCTCCGGGATAGTGATCGCTCGCATGGGCGCGAGGCTACTCGCCGTCCGCGCACAGGGCGACGGTGCGGGGGCCCACGACTACCGCCGGGTCGGCCACCGGCGCCCGGATGACGTGCGGTTATTCCGCCGTCCGGGGCACCGGGGCAGCGCCTGGGCGGGGGCGGCGGGGGCTTGGGTGGGGCGGTGGTGCTGGGCGTGCTCGGGGGGGGCGATGCCGGGCCCTGTGCCGCGCGGGGTGCCGGGCCGTGGTGAGCCGCGCTTGGGCCCCGGCTGCCTTCTCCCGGTACGACTTGCCACTCCACCGGGTGAGCGCCCCGGCATCACCCCACACCCGCCCCGCTGCCGGCGATATCAACGCTCCGTGATCACCACCACAGCTCACCACAACTCGCGCCTTCGCCGGTGCGGCGGAGTTCTGCCGCCGGTTGCCGACTCCCGCCGCGGCCAGGCACGCAGGGTGCCCGGATCGAGGAGCATGGGAGGCATGTCTCCTTCGCAGACCGTCTCAGCCCAGACCGCTCCGGGAGCGCCGGCCGGATGAGCGACGAGCAGCAACCGCGCCGCGGGACCGGCAGTTCCTCCGTCCTCCGCTCCCTCTGGTCCCGCACCCGGACCGAGGCCAAGGACGACACCGAGGCCGGCCGCTCCATCGTGATGCCCGCCCAAGGCATGGCGCCGCCCCTTCAACAGGTCCTGCGGCGGCTGGTGATGGCGCTCGGCGTACTGGCCCTCACGACGCTGCTCGTATGGCTCGACCGCGACGGATACCGCGACAGCGCCCACCAGAACGTCGATTTCCTCGGCGCGGCCTACTACGCGACGGTCACCCTCTCGACCACCGGTTACGGCGACATCACCCCGGTCAGCGATGGCGCACGGCTGACCAACATCCTGGTCATCACCCCGCTCCGCGTGCTGTTCCTGATCATCTTGGTCGGCACCACGCTCGAAGTCCTCACCGCGCGCACCCGGCACCAGGTACGCATTCACCGTTGGAGGTCCCGCATGCGAGATCACGTCGTCGTCATCGGGTACGGGACAAAGGGCCGCCACACCATCGAGACGCTGATCGGTCAGGGCGTCCCGAAAGAGCAGATCGTCGTCGTCGACCCGCAGAAGACCGTCGTGGACGCCGCCAGCAGTGACGGCTTCGTGAGCGTTCACGGGGACGCGACCCGCTCCGACACGCTGACCAGAGCCGAGTTGCAGCGCGCCGCGCGCGTGGTCGTGGCCACCCAGCGCGACGACACCGCGGCCCTCGTGACGCTGACGGCACGGCAGCTCAACACGCACGCCTCGATCGTGGTGGCGGTCCGGGAGGACGAGAACGTACCGCTGCTGAAGCAGAGCGGCGCCGACATGGTCATCACGAGTTCCAGCGCGGCGGGGCGGCTGCTCGGTATGTCCATGGCCAGCCCGTACGTCGGCACGGTCCTGGAGGATCTGCTGACCTACGGGAGCGGGCTGGACCTCGACGAGCGACCGGTGACCAAGAGCGAGGCGGGCCGCTCGCCCCGGGAGCTCGGTGACCTGGTGGTGGCGGTCGTACGGGGACACCGGGTGCTGAGCTTCAGCGATCCGCAGGCCGCGACACTCGAACTCACGGATCGCGTGATCACCATCCGGCAGGCGGTGCCGAGCAGCTGACGTATGCGCGGCACGGGTGCGCGGTAGAGGGCGCGCGGCAGGGGGTGTGCGTGGCAGAGGGCGCGCGGCAGGGGGTGTGTGAAGGGGGCGGAGGGGAACGGGGCCGCCAGGCCGAGCGGGGAGGCCGGGCACGCCGGGTGGCCGGGCTCCGCGGATGGCCGGGCCCGCCCCACGGCCAGCGACGTGACGGCAGAGCGGAACAGACGGCAGGGCCCAACGGACGGCGAGCGACGTGACGGCCGGCGGAACCAGCGGTCGGCCCGGTGCCCGTTCCCTACCCGTCCCCCAGGGCGGTCCAGCCCGTCGATGAGCCCGGGGACCAGCCCGCGGACGACCCGGCCGACCAGGGAAGTTCCAGGAGTTCGAGCTCGGTGCCGCGCTCCGCGCCACCGGGCGGGACGACGGCCAGTGCATCTGCGGCGGCGATTCCCCGCAGCATGGCAGGGCCGTGGAAGTGCAGCGGCACCGCCATCAGGCCCTGCCGTTCGTCCTCGCGGTAGGCCACCGGAACGAGCCGGGTGTCCCGCGGATGCCCGTGGACCGGGGCGGCCAGCGGCGTCTGGTACGGCGCGGCAGGAAGGCGGGCGGCGAGCGTACGGAGCAGCGGTTCGGCGAGCGTGACCAGTCCGGAGACGGCGGCGAGGGGATTGCCAGGCAGGCCGACGAGATGCCGGTGCGGGGCGAGGCGGGCGAGCAGCATGGGGTGCCCGGGGCGTACCGCGACGCCGTCGACCAGCACCTCGGCGCCCAGCCGGCGCAGGGTGGGGTGCACATGGTCGCGGGGGCCCGATGCGGTGCCGCCGGTGGTGATCACCACGTCGGCGGTGGACTCCGCAATGGCGGCGTACAGGGCGTCGGCGTCATCGGCGAGATGGCGTGGCGCGGCCGCTTCGACGCCCAGGGCATGCAGCCACGGCGCGAGCATCGGGCCGAGCGCATCCCGGATCCGTCCTTCCTGCGGCAGTCCGTGGTCCAGCAACTCATCGCCCAGCACGAGGACTTCGGCGCGCGGCCGGCGGTACGCGGTCAGCTCGTCGTAACCGGCCGCGGCGGCCAGACCGAGCACGGCAGGGGTCACCAGGGCACCGGCGGGCAGCAGTTGGTCGCCTCGGCGGCACTCCTGACCCCGCGGACGGATGTCCTGACCGGGTGGCGCGGGCCGCGGTGCGTACAGCCGCCGACCGCCGTCACTCAGCTCACGGACCTCGCCGTGCTCGCTGCGCAGCACGGCGGTGGCACCGGACGGCACGCGCGCACCGGTGGCGATCGGGATCGCATGTCCGTCGCGGAGCGCCTGAGTGGGTGCCTGGCCTGCGAGGATGCCGGGAGGGGGACCGGCCTCGGATGCGCCGGCGGGGTGGTCGAGACGCCAGGGGCCGGGGCCGGACACCGCCCAGCCGTCCATCGCCGAGGTGTCGAACGACGGCAGATCGGTGAGCGCGGTGAGGGGCGCGGCGAGCGTACGGCCGAGCGCGTCGCCGAGCGCCGAGGTCGCGGGCTCGGGTGGACCGGCCGCGGCGCGCTCGGCGATGTGCCGGGCGGTGTCCCATGGGACGGCGACCGGAGCGGGACGGGAGCGGTGGCCGGCGGGAGGCGGGGGATCCACGGGGGCTGCGGGGTCTACGGGGTCTACGGGGTTTTCGAGGCCGTTGGGTCCGATGGGGTCAGAGGTGCGAGAGGGGCCAGGGGCGCAGGAGGGCTTGGAGGAGCGGGAGCGCCCTGAGGCGCGGGAGGGCTCCGAGGCAAGGGAGGGCTCCGAGGCGCGGGAGGCGCTGCCAGAGGAGCGGGAGCGCCCGGCGGAGCGTGAGGCGCCGTTCCCGGCGGCCATGGGGTCGTCGAGGGAGAAAGGATCGTCCGGTGTGTAGGGGATGTCGTTGCTGCCCCCGGTAGCCGAGGAGTTGGCTGCCGCGGCCTCGCGGGGGGCATACGGCGCCCTGCCGGTCGTGGCCCCGGCCCCGCCGCCCTCGGCACCGGGCGGTACGCGCAGCGGCACCGTCGCGTTGGCCAGCGCAAGCGCCTCTTCGAACGGGTCGCCACGCCCCTCGTCCGCCGCCGCGCCCCGTCCCCTGCCCACCGTGCCGCCGGGCTCGCCGCCGAAACCCCAGCCGAAATCGCCCTCGAAGTCCGCGTCGAAGGCCTTGCCGAACTCCCTGTCGGTCATTCCGCGGGCTTCGTTTCGGCACCCGTGCCGCCGCCGGCCTCAGCCGAACCAGCGGACTCCTCGGCCTCCGCCGCCCAGCGGTTGGCCAACGCGGTGGCCCGTTCGGTCAGCTCCTGCACGTCCCGGCCCTGTTGACCCGCCGCGTAACCGATCAGGAAGGTCGTCAGCGGTGCGGCCGGCCGGGCCACACCGTGCGCCGCGTCCCGCGCGAGATCGAGAAGCGCCGCCGTGTCGACATCGAGCTCGATGCCCAGTTCGGCCTTGACTGCGGTGATCCATTCGTCCAACACGTTTCCATGCTCCCTGATACGGGCGCGTGCCGCGCTCAGGTCTTCCCAGGTGTCGCAGTCGAAGGACGCCGCGGCCGTGGCGTCCGGGACCCGTTCGAGCCGCAACCCGTTCACCAGGGCACGCAGCGGCAGCCCGGCCAGAGTGCCGTGTCCGGCCCGTACCCGCGCCAGCTCACGGCGCAGCGACGCGGCCCGGTACGCGGCCACCAGCGGCTGGTCCCGTCCCGAGGCGTCCTGGAGCATCGCCCCGTCGCCGTAGGACGGGGCACCGCTGCCCTGCCCTACGGTTCCGCTGTCCGGCACGGCGTCGCCGTTGTCCAGTACGGCGGCACTGCTGTCCGGCCCGGCGTCGCCACTGTCCGACACGGCGGCGCTGCTGCCCGGCCCTACGGCACCGCTGCCCGCCCGAGCGGCACCGGGCGTTCCCGTCGCCGCTGCCAACAGCCCCTGCACGGTCGCGGCGGTCAGGAACGGGAGATCGGCGGAGAGGACGAGCACCGTCGGGGCGGTGGTGTGCCGCAGACCGGCGTCCAGCGCGGCGAGCGGACCGCCGCCCGGCGGGTCCTCGAGGGCCCGGACGACGGCGCGGGCGGTCGGGCGGTGCGGGCCGACGACGACGGTGATCGCGGCATCGGGGCAGGCGGCGAGCACCCGGTCCAGGAGGGGGCGAGCGCCGACGGACAGGGCGGGTTTGTCCGCCCCGCCGAGCCGTCGGGCCGCGCCTCCGGCCAGCACGATGGTGTCGTAGTCGGTAGGGGCGTTCACCCCTTGAGTATCGCCGGGGGCGAGCGGATCACACCGGTGCCGGCTCTGTGGCAGATGTCAGCTCTGCCACAGCGTCCGCGACGGCCGCCCCCGGAGGTCACCGACCGAACCAGGGTCACCACCACACCGAGCTCACCGACCACAGTCAGGTGGCCACACCGAGCTCACCGACCACACCGAGCTCACAGCCTCCGTAGCAACAGCGCGGGCTGTTCCACGCAGTCCGCCACATGGCGCAGGAAGCCTCCGGCGGTGCCGCCGTCGCACACCCGGTGGTCGAAGGTGAGGGAGAGCTGGACGACCTGCCGGACGGCCAGCTCGCCTTCGTGCACCCAGGGTTTGGCGGCTATCCGGCCGACGCCGAGCATCGCCGCTTCGGGGTGGTTGATGATCGGCGTGGAGCCGTCGACGCCGAAGACGCCGTAGTTGTTGAGAGTGAAGGTGCCATGTGTCAGCTCGGCCAGGGAGAGCCCGCCGCTCCTGGCGGTTTCGGTGAGCCGGGTGATCTCGGCGGACAGCCCCTCGACCGTACGGGCATGAGCGTCCCGTACGACCGGCACGACCAGGCCGCGGTCGGTCTGCGCCGCAAAGCCCAAGTGGACGGCGGGCAGCCGGACGATCTCCTGGGTTTTGGTGTCGACGGTGGCGTTGAGCTCGGGGAATCGTGCGAGCGCCGCGGTGGTGATCCGGGCCAGCAGCGCGAGCAGCGACACCTTGGGGGCGCCCGCCGCATTCATCGCCCTGCGGGCGGCGAGGAGTTCGGTGGCATCGGCGTCCACCCAGCAGGTCGCCTCCGGGATCTCCCGACGGCTGCGGCTGAACTTCTCGGCAGCCGCACCGAGCATCCCCCTCAGCGGGATCCGCTCCTCGCCCGCCGCGGCGTCGGCTCCCGCGGTTCCCAGGACCGTCATGGCTCCGGCGGCGGACGCGGCCCCCACCACGCCTGTCGCACCGGCACCGACGACTCCTGCGGCACCGTTCGTCGCCCTGGCACCCACCGAGGTGACCGCCCCGGCCATCGCCGACGGCTCCGTCTCCTGCCGCGCCCGGATCGCGCACTCGACATCCGTACGGAGAATCAGCCCATCACGCCCGGACCCCGTCAACTCCCGTAGATCCAGGCCGTTCTCCCGCGCCATCCGACGCACCAGCGGAGAAATGACGGCCACCGTACGACTGTCGGCATCCACCACACCGGCCCCGGCCACCCCAGCAGCCCCAGCTGCCCTGTCCGCCTCAGCCGTACCGGCCGGACCGCCCTCTCCGGTGGTGCCGTTGATCCCGGTGACCCCGGCGGCCCTGGTAGCCCCGGTGACGCCGCCTGCCCCCGCAGCCGCCGCCCCGGCACCAGCCGCCCCTGAGCCACCGGCCGCACCATCGGCCACTCCGGCTCCGGCCGAGCCGTCCGTCGCGCCTCCGGGCGTCCGCGGCACGCCCGCCATAGGACTCGCCCCGCCCCCCGGCCGGATCCGGCGCCGCCGCGCGGCCGCCGCGCTCGTGCCGTACCCGACGAGCACATTCCCGGACCCGGCATCCGCCGTGCCCTCCTCGGCCGGAGCGGCGGCCCCGGCGGAAGACGGCGCCGGAGCCCCCGTATCAGGCGCACCGCCCGCCGCACCCGCACCGGCACCCGGCCCCTCCCCAGGGCCCATCCCCGCCAGATCATCGGGCACGGCCCCCACCGCGACCGTCACCAGCGGCGCCCCCACCGGGACTTCCTCCCCCTCCGCGCCGAAGCGGGCGGTCACCACGCCCCCGTACGGGCACGGCACCTCCACCATCGCCTTGGCGGTCTCGACCTCCACCACCGGCTGGTCGATGGCCACCACTTCGCCGACCTCGACCATCCAGTGCACGATCGTCGCCTCGGTGAGGCCTTCCCCCAGGTCGGGCAGGGTGAATTCGCGGACCACGGCCATCACGCACCACGTCCCTCGGTCCAGTCCGACTCCCACTGGAGGCGGGCGATGGTGTCCAGGATCCGGTCCACGCCGGGCAGATGGTGCCGCTCCAGCATGGGTGGCGGATAGGGGATGTCGAACCCGGCGACGCGCAGGACCGGCGCCTCCAGGTGGTGGAAGCAGCGCTCGGTGATCCGTGCGGCGATCTCCCCTCCGGGACCGCCGAACCCGTTGGACTCATGGACGACCACGGCCCGTCCGGTGCGTCGCACCGAGGCGCAGACCGTGTCGTCGTCGAACGGCATCAGCGAGCGCAGATCCACCACTTCCAGGTCCCAGCCCTCGGCACCGGCCGCCTCGGCGGCCTCCATGCAGACGGGCAGCGAGGGACCGTAGGTGATCAGGGTGGCGCTGCTGCCGCGGCGCCGGACCGCGGCACGGCCCAGCGGCGCGACCTCGGCCGGCGCATCGGGCGACCAGTCGGCCTTGGACCAGTACAGGCGCTTGGGCTCCAGGAAGACGACCGGGTCGTCGGAGGCGATGGCGGCGCGCAGCAGCCCGTAGGCGTCCTCGACGGTCGCCGGCGTGACGACCTGGAGCCCTGGAGTAGCGAGGTAGTACGCCTCGGAGGAGTCGCTGTGGTGCTCGACCCCGCCGATGCCGCCGCCGTACGGGATGCGGATGGTCAGCGGCATCGTCAGCGCGCCGCGGGTGCGGTTGCGCATCCGGGCGACATGGCTGATCAGCTGCTCGAACGCGGGGTAGGCGAAGGCGTCGAACTGCATCTCCACGACCGGTCGCAGCCCGTACATCGCCATGCCGACGGCGGTGCCCAGGATGCCGGCCTCGGCGAGCGCGGTGTCGGTGCAGCGGTCCTCGCCGAACTCCTTGGCGAGGCCGTCGGTCACCCGGAAGACGCCGCCGAGGGTGCCGACGTCCTCGCCCATGACATGGACGGACGGGTCGTCGGCCATGGCGTCACGCAGCGCGCGGGTCAGTGCCTGCGCCATGGTGGCGGGCTTGCGCGCAGTAGCCGGCGCGGCGGTGGTTGTCATGGCCTGGCCTCCTCGGCGGAGCCGTCGGCGCCCGCGGTGTCCTCGGTGTATCCGTTGGCCTCGGCGTCCAGCTCGGCACGCAACAGCGCTGCCTGGGCGCGCAGTTGGCCGGTCTGCTCGGCGAAAACGTGGGTGAACAGGTCCATCGGGTCCAGCTCCGGGTCGGCGTTCATCCGCTCCCGGAGGCCGGCCGCCAGCTGCTCGGCGCCGTCCCGGGTGGCGGCGACGAACTCATCGGTGAGCAGATCGCGGGCCGTCAGCTCGTGCTCCAGAAGGGCTATCGGGTCGTGCGACCGCCAGGTCTCGACCTCGGTATCGCTGCGGTAGCGGGTGGCGTCGTCGGCGTTGGTGTGCGCCTCGATGCGGTAGGTGACGGCCTCGACCAGCGTGGGACCGCCGCCCCTGCGGGCCCGCTGCACTGCTTCGGTGAGCACCTCGTGCATGGCGGGCGCGTCATTGCCGTCGACCAGGCGGCCCGGCATGCCGTATCCGACCGCCTTGTGGGCCAGGGACGGCGCGGCGGTCTGCTTGGCGAGCGGCACCGAGATCGCGAAGCCGTTGTTCTGGACGAGGAAGACCACCGGCGCCTGCCAGACCGCCGCGAAATTCAGCGCCTCGTGGAAGTCGCCCTCGCTCGTGCCGCCGTCACCCACCATGGCCAGCGCCACCACTTCGTCGCCCTTGAGGCGGGCCGCGTGCGCCAGGCCCACGGCATGCGGGAGCTGGGTGGCGAGCGGGGTGCACAGGGGGGCGATGCGGTGTTCGTGCGGGTCGTATCCGTTGTGCCAGTCGCCGCGCAGCAGGGTGAGCGCCTGTACGGGGTCGAGGCCGCGGGCCACGGCGGCGAGGGTGTCGCGGTAGCTGGGGAAGAGCCAGTCCCGGTCTTCGAGCGCCAGCGCCGCGGCGACCTCGCAGGCCTCCTGCCCCGTGGAGGACGGGTAGACCGCCAGACGTCCCTGCCGGGTCAGGGCAGTGGCCTGGGCGTTGTACCGGCGGCCGCGCACCAGCTGGACGTAGAGCCGGGTCAGCAGTCCGGAATCGAGCCGCGCCGCGGCGTCCGTACCCAGGAGGCGGTACGGCTCCTCATCGGGCAGGAGGGGCGCGGGATCGACGCGCGGACGCCAGGCGGGCGGGGGGCCGGCCAGGCTGCTCTTCTTCCTGCTGCTGCCGGGCTGCTCAAGGACCGTCATGCCGAGCACCTCCTCGGATCGAAGGGGGTGGCGCGATGCGCCTCATGTGGGTGGTGGGCGAACGGCGGGTGGGCAGGATGGAATCGGCCAGGGCGGGTACGCCCTGCCCTACCGATTGTTCGGTCGTTGATGCATTTTGGCTACAGGCGCACTCAGCCTGTGGACAAACGGTTCTCCACAGCTTGAGATGAAGACAGGGCGTCCACAAAGGGGAGGCGGGACCATATGCCGGGCGAACAGATGGCCAATTCCGACGGGCAGCCGCCCGCACCACCCGCCGCCGGCCCGCCGGCACCCGCACCACCGGCGTCACCCGCCCCGGCACCGACCCCGGCACCGGCGCCAGCCCCGGCCGCACGCCCGCTGGACACCATCGACCGTTCCATCCTGCGCATGCTGCAGACCGACGGCAGGGCCTCGATACGCTCCGTGGCCGAGCGGGTGCACGTCTCGCGCGCCAACGCCTACGCCCGGATCAACCGGCTGATCGACGACGGCGTGATCCGCGGCTTCAGCGCCCTCATCGACCAGGAACGCGCAGGTCAGGGCGCTTCCGCATATATCACACTAAAGATCGTGCAGAACTCCTGGCGGACCGTGCGCAAGCAGCTCACGGCGCTGCCGGGGGCCACCCACATCGCGCTGGTCAGCGGCGATTTCGATGTGCTGCTGCTCGTCCACACCAAGGACAACCGCGAGCTGCGGGAGCTGGTCCTCACCCGTATCCAGTCGATACCGGAAGTGCTCAGCACCCGCACCCTGCTGGTCTTCGAGGAGACCAACCTGGGGCCCGAGGAAGACTGACCCACCCCGGGCGCCAGGCACCGGCGCAGAGCAGGGATCCCGCAGCGCAGGGCTTGCGCAGAGCAGGGACCCCGCAGAAGCAGGACTTCCGCAGGTCAGGCCTGCCTTGCGCAGATCAGGCCTTGCGCAGCCCCGCGAACGCCGTCCGCACCACGGCCTCGGCGACCTCGTCACGGCTCACCGCGCCGCCCCGCCCCGGCCGGTACCACTCCACAATCGAGTTGATCATGCCGAAGAGCAGCCGGGTGGCCAGCCGGATGTCCACGTCGTCCCGGAGGTCACCGTCGGCGGCGGCCTGCTTGAGCAGGTCGGAGACCTCGTGGTCGAACTCTCTGCGGCGCTCCATGGCCCACCGCTCGGCTTCCGTATTTCCGCGCACCCGCAACAGCAGCGTCACGTAAGGCAGTTCGTCCATCAGCACCTCGGCCACGCGCCGGGTGACATGCTCCAGCCGCTCGATCGCCCGCCCCCGGAGGGCGCCCGGCTCCTCCAGCACACCGAACAGCCCGTCCAGGGCGCGGCTTATGGCGCGGCGCAGCAGCTCTTCCTTGCTGCGGACATGGTGGTAGATCGAGGACTTCGAGATGCCTGCCGCTTGGGAAAGGTGCTCCATGGACGTGCCGTCGTAGCCGCGCTCGATGAACACCTCGACGGCGACCGCGAGCAGCGAATCGGGCGTATAGGTGTCGCGCTTGGCCATGGTCATGATTAGAGCACCTATTCCTCGAGGTCCGCACGGCGCCGTAGCGCCCAGGACGGTACATAGCGTCCGCTGGCGTGCCGGTGGTGCATCGAGTCCAGCAGATCCCACACCCACCGGGCACCGAGCCGTTCGACCCACTCCATGGGGCCGCCGGGGTAGTTCACGCCCAGCCGCATGGCCGTGTCGATGTCCTCGGGACTCGCGACCCCGCGTGCCGCCGCATCCACGGCGAAATCGATGATCATCGCGATCGTCCTGGCGACGATCATCCCCGGTACGTCCTCGATGACGCTGACCTGCTTGCCGAGGGCCTGGAACAGCCCGACCGCCTCGGCGAGGTCCGCCTCGGAGACCGCCGCCGAGGCCGCCAGGGCAATACGGGGGGCGGCGCGGTAGTCCAGGGAGAGGTCGAAGCGGATGTCCTTCCCGTGGGCGTTCGACGTGGCCGGACAGCCGTTGGTCAGCGCCAGGCAGGCCCCGCCGGGCAGCCGCAGGAAGCCCTCCGGCTCCCCCGGTGTCCGGTCCCGGGTGACCTTGATGCCCGCCTCCTCGATGAGCTCGCGCAGCACCACCGCGGGGCCGGGCAGCGTCCCGTGCAGGCCCACGGACGCCGGCGCCGGGCAGGGCTCCGCGGTCCGCGGTTCGGGCCGGCGGGCACCCTCGGAGTAGTCGAACCATCCCCGGCCCGCCTTGCGGCCGTGCAGCCCGGACTCGACCAGCCGGCGCTGCGCCAGGGAGGGGGTGAACTTCGGGTCCTGGAAGAAGGCCTGCCACACGGAGTGGGTGACCGCCTCGTTCACGTCCTGCCCGATGAGGTCGGTCAGTTCGAAGGGCCCCATCGCGAAGCCGGTGCCGTCGCGCAGCACCGCATCGATGGTGGCCGGGTCGGCGGCTCGCTCCTCGTAGGCACGCAGGGCTTCGGCGTAGAAGGGGCGGGCGATGCGGTTGACCACGAAACCGGGGGTGTCCGTACAGCGCACCGGCTTCTTGCCCCAGGCCGCGGCGGTGTCGTACGCGGTGGTGGTGGCGGCCTCGTCGGTGGCGAAGCCGCTGATCACCTCGACCAGGGGGAGCAGCGGCGCGGGGTTGAAGAAGTGCATGCCCACACAGCGGCCGGGGTGGCGCAGCCGGCCCGCGACCGCGGTCACGGACAGCGAGGAGGTGTTGGTGGCCAGCAGGCAGCCGGCCGCCACGATGTCCTCCAGGGCGGCGAAGAGCTCCTGCTTGGCGGGCAGTTGTTCCAGGATCGCCTCGATGACCAGTGCGGCGTCGGCCAGCTCCGGAAGGGCGGTGGCGGCGGCGAGGCGCCCGCGGGCGGCATCCCGCTCGTCCGCCGTGATCCGGCCCTTTTCGACCAGCCGGTCCAGCCGTCCCACGATCGCCTCAGCGGCTTGTCCGGCCCGCCCGGGGGCGGTGTCATAGAGGCGTACGCGATGGCCGGCGACCAGCGCCACCTGCGCGATGCCCTGCCCCATGGTGCCGGTGCCCACCACTGCCACGGTGCTGCTGGTTGCGAGAGCCGTCATGCCAGCTGATTCCTCCCCGACCGACTTTTCCACAGGCCGGCCGAGCCCTCTTGCCCCGACCGATCGTTCGGTTACTCTAACTCCGTTGCCCTGTCCGCTCCCAGCCCCTATCCGCTTTCCGCCCAGCTCGACGAGGAGTTGGTCATCGATGGCCGCCGAAATGACCGCAGCGCAGTTGATCGAGAAGCACCGCCCGACCCTCGACCAGGCGCTGGAGGCGATCCGCACCCGCGCGTACTGGTCCCCGCACCCCGAGCACCCGAAGGCGTACGGCGAGAGCGCCGCACCTGACGGGCTGGCCGCCTTCGAGGCCCTGCGCGGCCGCCGGTTCGAGCTCGACCAGCCCGGCACGGACGACTGGACCGGTGAGGAAGTCTCGCCGTACGGCCTGAAGTTGGACATCAGCTATCCGCACCCCGATGTGGACGTGCTGCTGCCGGCCATGCGTGCCGCGCTCCCCGCCTGGCGGGATGCAGGACCCGAGACGCGCGCGGCGGTGTGTCTGGAGATCCTGGCCCGGATCAGCGCCCGGACCCATGAGTTCGCGCAGGCGGTGATGCACACCAGCGGCCAGGCCTTCATGATGGCGTTCCAGGCGGGCGGCCCGCATGCCCAGGACCGCGGTCTGGAAGCGGTGGCCTATGCCTACGCCGAGCAGGCCCGCATCCCGGAGCAGGCGCCGTGGTCCAAGCCGCAGGGCAAGCGCGACCCGCTCGAGCTGTCCAAGAGCTTCACGGCCGTGCCGCGCGGCGTCGCCCTGATGATCGGCTGCAACACCTTCCCGACGTGGAACGGCTATCCGGGCCTGTTCGCCTCCCTGGCGACCGGCAACCCGGTGCTGGTCAAGCCGCATCCGCGCGCCGTGCTGCCGCTGGCCCTGACCGTCAAGGTGGCCCGCGAGGTGCTCACCGAGGCCGGCTTCCCCGCCGACCTGGTCTGCCTGGCCGTGGACAGGCCGGACGAGGGTCTGGCCAAGACGCTGGCCGTCCGCCCCGAGGTCCGCATCATCGACTACACCGGCTCGACCGCCTTCGGCGACTGGCTGGAGACGCACGCCCGGCAGGCGCAGGTCTTCACGGAGAAGGCCGGCGTCAACACCGTCGTCATCGAATCCACCGATGACTACAAGGGCATGCTCGGCAACCTCGCCTTCTCGCTGTCGCTCTACAGCGGCCAGATGTGCACCACTCCGCAGAATCTGCTGATCCCGCGCGACGGCATCACCACGGACGCCGGCCAAAAGTCGTACGACGAGGTGGTCAGCGACCTCGCGGGCGCGGTGAGCGGCCTGCTGGGCGACGACGCACGGGCCAACGCCCTACTGGGCGCCATCGTCAATCCGCAGGTCAAGGAGCGGGTCGACGCGGCGGCCGGGCTCGGCGAGGTGGCCCTGGCCTCCCGTGAGGTGCCCAACACCGAGTTCCCCGGCGCCACGGTCCGCACGCCGGTGATCGTCAAGCTGGACGGCGCCAAGCCGGACTCCGAGGCGGCCTATCTTTCGGAGTGCTTCGGCCCGGTGTCCTTCGCGGTGGCCGTCGATTCCGCGGCCGGCGCGGTGGATCTGCTGCGGCGCACGGTCCGTGAGAAGGGCGCCATGACGGTCGGCGCGTACACCACCTCCGCCGAGGTCGAGCAGCTGGTGGAGGAGGCCTGCCTGGAGGAGTGCGCCCAGCTGTCACTGAATCTGACCGGCGGGGTCTATGTGAACCAGACCGCGGCGTTCTCGGACTTCCACGGCTCGGGCGGCAATCCGGCGGCCAATGCGGCGCTGTGTGACGGCGCCTTCGTGGCCAACCGCTTCCGGACGGTGGAGGTGCGACGGCCGGCATGACGGGTGCGGGTTCTTCCGGGTCCCGCGCCCTGGTGCGGGGCCCGGAACCCGGGATGTTCTCCCAGGCCCCGCGCCGGACACCCGGCGGTGCCCGGGGGGCCGTCAGCCGCCGTCCGGCCCCTCGATCCGCGCATGACGGCCGATCCAGGCGTGCATCGCGATGGCGGCCGCGGCCCCCGCATTGATCGAGCGCGTCGAGCCGAACTGCGCGATCGAGCAGACCAGCGAAGCATGCCGGCGCGCCTCCTCGGTCAGCCCCGGCCCCTCCTGGCCGAACAGCAGCACACAGCGCCGCGGCAGCACGGTCGTCTCCAGCGGCACGGAACCGGGGAGATTGTCGATCCCGATGATCGGCAGCTCCTCGGCCGCCGCCCAGGCGGTGAGGTCCGCGGTGTCCGGGTGGTGGCGGACGTGCTGGTAGCGGTCGGTCACCATCGCGCCGCGGCGGTTCCAGCGCCGCTGCCCGACGATATGGATCTCCTTGGCCAGGAACGCGTTCGCGGTCCGTACGACCGAGCCGATGTTGAAGTCGTGGCCCCAGTTCTCGACCGCCACATGGAAGTCATGGCGGCGGGTGTCGAGGTCGGCGACGATCGCCTCGCGCCTCCAGTAGCGGTAGTGGTCGACCACATTGCGGCGGTCACCGTGCGCAAGCAGCTCGGGGTCCAGGCGGTCGTCCTGGGGCCAGGGCTCCGGATGCGGTCCGACGCCGATCGGGGTCCCGTACCCCTCGTCGTACTGAAGGGGCTCGTCGGGGGCGGTTTTCTCGCTGCTCACCCTACGAGCGTATGGCCACCGCCGCCGTGCCCCGTACGGGCCTCCGGCTCGCCGCCCCCGGTCCCGTCGGCCGGCCGGGCCGCACCGCCGCGCGAAAAGAGCCGTTCGCGCAGGCCGGAGAGGCGCGCGGAGACCCAGTTCAGGAAGTTCGTCGGCAGAAAGACCGCGTCCGCGGTGATCATCGCGAGCGAGAAGAACGGCAGTCCGAGCAGGAACGCGATCGAAAGGTGCTCGCAGATCATCGCGACCAGCAGCACATTCTTCAGCCGGCGGTTGAAGACCGTGAACGGGAAGGCGACCTGCACCATCACCGTCCCGTAGGTGATCAGCATGACCATCACGCCGTTGCTGCCCAGCAGCTCGGACAGGGCCGGCCAGGGGGAGAAGTAGTCCAGGTGCATCGGGTAGTAGACCGCGGTGCCGTCCTGCCAGCGTGAGCCCTGGATCTTGTACCAGCCGGCCGTGGCGTAGATCAGGCAGACCTCGACCATGATCACGAGCAGTGCGCCGTTGTGGGCGAGTTTGGTGAGGGTGTCCAGGACGGTGCGCGGCTCGCCGGGCGCGTAGCGCTGTACCGCCCACCACAGACCATGGGCCAGCCACAGGCCCCACAGCACCGGGCTCCAGCCGATGTGCGGGAACGGGCCGCCCTCGGTCCAGCCGAGGCCGTAGCTGCCGTTGAGCTGGGCGAGGGCCAGACCGAGGCCGAGCACGGCCCACAGGATGACGCCGGGCAGATCGCGGGAGGCTGCAGGTGCGCGCCCGGCTTCCTCCCCGCCGGAGGCGTACGCGGCGGCCGCTGCCCGCTTGGCACGGCGTGCGTCCAGCGACCAGACCTGCCCGCACCGGGTCAGCACGAGATACATCGACATCAGGTGGATGACGTTGTCGCCGCCGTCGCCTATGAAGACGCTGCGGTTCTGCAGCGATATCACGCCCACCATGAACAGCACGGACATGGTGCGGGTGCGCCAGCCGAGCATCAGCAGCGCGGCGGCCACGACGGCGGCGAGGTAGACGCACTCGAACCAGCCGCGGCTGTCGGACCAGGGGAGTACCGAGAAGGCGTGGTTGCTGTCCAGGAGCCGGCGGGCCATGTCCAGGCTCCAGGGGCTGTCGGGCCCGTAGAGCACCGCGCGGTGCGGCCACTCCCGCAGCAGGAACAGCAGCCACGTCGCCGAGAAGCCGATCCGTATCACTGCGGTCTGGTACGGGGCCAGTGCACGGCTGGTGACCAGCCCGAAGCCGCGTCCGATGGCGCGCTCGATACGGGTCTCCTGGTAGGTGTCGGGCTCCGGGGGCGTCTGTGGTGCCTGGGCTTGCCGCGGTATGTCGGCCGGCTCCGTGGTGTGCGGGGCCTGCTGTTCGCTCGGCTTCTGCTGAGGCTGGTGGGGCGTAGGTGACGTCACTGGCTGTTCGCTCCCTCGGGCAGGTCGTCTGCGGTGACCTGCCACCAGGGCAGCACGCGGTACACGGGCTTCACGCTGACCTTCTCGGAGCTCCATGGCGGCGGGCGGACCGCCGTCGTCTGCGAGCGGACCTGGACCTGTTCGACCCGGCCGCCGCCCTTGGTCCACTCGCCGTCCATCCGGAGCAGCACGATCCGCCGGATATAGCGCTCGGACAGCTCTCCGCGCAGGCCGACGGGGCGGCTCTGGGCGTTGTGGGTATTGAGGAAGAGCTCCCAGCCGCGGCGCAGTTGGTTCTGCTGGGTGTGGCTGGGCAGCGGGTTGTGGAGGATGCCCTGGCCGTCGCGTGCGGTCAGATCGGTCCAGCCGGTGGTCCGCGGGGCGCCTTCCTCGGTGCGCAGCCGGGCACGGACCTGTACCGCGATGTTCTGCTGCAGCGGATTGGGGGCGAACAGCTTCCAGTTCTGTTCGTACTCGGGGTAGACGTAGTCGCTGATCAGTGCGCCCTGCTGTTTGCTGAGCGTGTTCGACGGCGCCACGTGCAAGAACATCATGGCGAGATGAATCGCGACGATGACCGCGAGCGCGCAGGCCGCCACCCCTATGACGATCCGCGAGGGCAGCGAGAGCGCGGACAATGGCCGCGTTTCGTCCCCGTATGACTGCATTCCCGCCCCGTTCCCAGAATCCATGCGGTCGACTCCGCTTCGGAACCGTACCTACGCAGCCTCGCGGGGCACACCCTTCCCCGGTTATCCACAGGCTTGACACCCGCGGTCCGCCCGCTCACCATTGAACCGAACGATCGGTCGGTCGGGAGCGAGGGGGCACCACATGACGACGATCGCGCCGGAAGAGACAGCGGCCCGCGAGGCCGTATTCGACGCCACCGTGGCCGCGGACGAACGCATCGAACCGCGGGACTGGATGCCGGACGCCTACCGCTCGACACTCGTGCGCCAGATCGCACAGCACGCCCACTCCGAGATCATCGGCATGCAGCCGGAGGGCAACTGGATCACCCGGGCGCCGTCCCTGCGGCGCAAGGCGATCCTGATGGCGAAGGTGCAGGACGAAGCCGGCCACGGCCTGTATCTGTACAGCGCCGCCGAGACCCTGGGCACCGGCCGCGACGAACTGCTCGACAAGCTGCACTCCGGCCGCCAGAAGTACTCCTCGATCTTCAACTACCCGACCCTGGCCTGGGCCGACGTCGGAGCCGTCGGCTGGCTGGTGGACGGCGCGGCGATCACCAATCAAGTCCCGCTCTGCCGCTGTTCGTACGGCCCCTACGCCCGCGCGATGGTCCGTATCTGCAAGGAGGAGTCCTTCCACCAGCGACAGGGCTACGAGCTCCTGCTGACCCTCAGCCGCGGCACCGAAGCCCAGCACGCCATGGCGCAGGACGCGGTGAACCGCTGGTGGTGGCCGTCACTGATGATGTTCGGCCCGCCGGACGACGAGTCGTCGCACTCCGCGCAGTCCATGGCCTGGAAGATCAAGCGGCACTCCAACGACGAGCTGCGCCAGCGCTTCGTGGACATCTGCGTCCCGCAGGCCGAAGCCCTCGGGCTCACCCTCCCCGACCCGGATCTGACGTGGAACGACGAGCGCGGCCACTGGGACTTCGGCCCGATCGACTGGGCCGAGTTCCGCGAGGTCCTCAAGGGCAACGGCCCCTGCAACGAACAGCGGATAAGCTGCCGGCGGCAGGCTCACGAGGACGGCGCCTGGGTGCGCGAGGCAGCCGCCGCACACGCGGCCAAGCACGGGGAGGTCACCCGATGACGACACCACGCCCTGCCGAAGCCCCCACGGCCACCGCGACGCCGGCCGCCCGGCCCGCCGACTGGCCCCTGTGGGAGGTCTTCGTCCGCAGCCGCCGCGGGCTCTCCCACACCCACGCCGGCAGCCTGCACGCACCGGACGCCGAGATGGCGCTGCGCAACGCCCGCGACCTCTACACCCGCCGCTCGGAAGGCGTCTCCCTCTGGGTGGTGCCCTCCGCGCAGGTCACCGCCTCCTCGCCGGACGAGAAGGACAGCTTCTTCGAGCCGGCCGGTGACAAGCCCTACCGCCACCCGACCTTCTACGAGATCCCGGACGGGGTGCATCACCTTTGATGAACGTCACCGCCACCCCGGCCCTGCCGCTCGGGGACGACGCCCTGATCCTCTCCCACCGCCTGGGCGAGTGGGCCGGGCACGCCCCGGTCCTGGAGGAGGAGGTCGCACTGGCCAATATCGCCCTGGACCTGCTCGGCCAGGCCCGTGTGCTGCTCTCCCTCACCGGCGATGAAGACGAACTGGCCTATCTGCGCGAGGAGCGGCAATTCCGCAACCTCCAGCTCGTCGAGCAGCCCAACGGCGACTTCGCCCACACCATCGCCCGCCAGCTCTACTTCTCCACCTACCAGGAGCTGCTGTTCGACCATCTCGCGACCACCGAGAGCGAGTTGGCACCGCTGGCCGCGAAAGCCGTCAAGGAGGTCGCCTACCACCGCGACCACGCCCATCAGTGGACGCTGCGCCTGGGCGACGGCACCGACGAGAGCCACCTCCGGATGCAACGTGCCCTGGACGCCCTCTGGCGCTTCACCGGCGAACTGTTCGAGCCGGTGGACGGATTGGAAACGGTGCCCTGGCAGGCCCTGCACGACAGCTGGACCGCACGCATCACCGCCGGCCTGGAGCAAGCCACCCTCACCGTCCCCGAAGGCCCCCGGCACGGCGCCTGGACGGCCGGCGCGGGCCGCCAGGGCCTGCACACCGAATCGTTCGGACGCATGCTCGCCGAGATGCAGCACCTCCACCGCAGCCACCCGGGGGCGGCATGGTGACCACCACCGCCCTCGAAGAGGAACTGCTTGCCCTGGCCGGCTCCGTTCCCGACCCCGAGCTGCCGGTGCTCACCCTCGCCGAACTGGGCGTGCTGCGCGGAGTCCAGCTGACCGGCCCCGGCCGGGCCGAGGTGCGGCTCACCCCCACCTACACCGGCTGCCCCGCCATCGAGACGATGGCGGCCGACATCGAGCGAGTGCTGCACGACCACGGGATACCCGAGGTCGAGGTCCGCACGGTCCTCAGCCCGCCGTGGACCACGGACGCGATCACCGCCGAGGGCCGCCGCAAGCTCAACGAATTCGGTATCGCACCCCCGCGCCCCACCAGGGAGGCCGGCGGCCCGGTCGCCGTCGACCTCACCCTTCGCTGCCCGCACTGCGGATCGACCGACACCACCCTGCTGAGCCGGTTCTCCTCCACCGCATGCAAGGCGCTGCGACGCTGTGAGTCCTGCCGCGAACCCTTCGACCACTTCAAGGAGTTGTGATGTTCCACCCGCTCCAGGTCCGGGAGATCGAGCGGCTCACGGACGACGCGGTGGCCGTCACCTTCGCGGTCCCGCCCGAGCTGCGCACGACCTTCCGGCACACTCCCGGACAGCACATCGCCCTGCGCAGAACGGTCGACGGCCAGGAGATCCGCCGTACGTACTCCATCTGCACCCCGGCCACCGGCCGGACCGACCTCCGCGTAGGCATCCGCCTCGTCGAGGACGGCATCTTCTCGACCTACGCGCTCAAGGAACTCACCGTCGGCGACACGGTGGAGGTGATGGCCCCGGCCGGCCGGTTCACCCTCGAACCACGCCCCGGACATTTCGTCGCCATCGTCGGCGGCAGTGGCATCACCCCCGTGCTGTCCATCGCCTCCACCCTGCTCGAGCGGCAGCCGGACGCCCACTTCTGCCTCATCCGCAGCGACCGCACGGCGGCATCGACGATGTTCCTGGAGGAGGTGGCCGACCTCAAGGACCGCTATCCCCAGCGCTTCCAGCTCATCCACACCCTCTCGCGCGAGGAGCAACAAGCCGGCCTGCCCTCCGGCCGCCTGGACGAGGCCCGGCTCCGCTCCCTCCTGCCCGCGCTCCTGAAGACCGACTCCGTCGACGGCTGGTACCTCTGCGGCCCCTACGGCCTGGTCCAGGGAGCCGAACGCGCCCTCCACGCCCTCCACGTGCCCCGCACCCGCATCCATGAAGAAATCTTCCACGTCGACAACGGCGCCCCGTCCGCCCCGGCCGCCGCCACCCCCGCGCACAGCGCCGTGACCGCCACCCTCGACGGCCGCTCCGGCACCTGGCCGGTCCACGACGGCGAGTCGCTGCTCGAGGCAGTCCTGCGCAACCGCGGCGACGCGCCGTACGCGTGCAAGGGCGGCGTCTGCGGCACCTGCCGCGCCTTCCTGGTCTCGGGCGAGATCCGCATGGACCGCAACTTCGCCCTGGAATCCGACGAGGTCGACACGGGGTACGTCCTCGCCTGCCAGTCCCACCCGGTCACGGAGAAGGTCGAGCTGGACTTCGACCGATGAACCTGATGGCTCCGATGACCTCGATGAGCGCGGCCCGGGCGGGCGCGACCACATAGCGCTCGGCAGCCGCCCTGCCCCCGCCCCCTCGCCCGTCCACCGCCGCCATCCCTTCCACCGGCTCCAACACTTCCAACGGACCTGCCCCTTCCAGTCCTTCCCGCCCTTCCAGTGGTTCCGCCATTCCCAATTCCTGGAACATGTTCTACCTTGACGCATCGTCAGTTCGAGGCGGCGCGTGGGAGGACAGTGCAATGGACTTCACCTTCACCGAGGAGCAGCAGGCCGCCGTCGAAGCGGCCAGGGCCGTCTTCGCGGGGGTCGCTCCGGACGGCGTGCCCAGCCCGGCGCTCACCCCCGGTGCGGTCGCCGACGACTTCGACCGCGCCCTGTGGCGCAAGCTCGCCGACGCCGACCTGCTGAGCCTGCCGATCGCCCCCGAGCACGGCGGCGCAGGCCTCGACCCCATCGCGCTCTGCCTCGTACTCCGCGAGTCGGCCAAGGCGCTGGCGCGAGTGCCGCTGCTGGAGGCCGGCGCCGCCGCGCTCACCCTCCAGCGTTACGCGGCCGACGAGTTGGGTGCGCAAGTGCTGCCCCGGATGGCTGCCGGGGGCCTCGTCGTGACCGTCGCCGGGAGCGGGCGCACCGGGCACGAACCGGCCGAACTTGCCGTCGACGCCCGCCAGGAGGGTGCCGACTGGGTCTTCGACGGGGTCCAGACAGCTGTTCCCTGGGCCCAGACCGCGGACCGGATTCTGCTCCCCGCCCACACCCCCGAAGGGCACGCCGTACTCGCCCTCGTCCCCCGCACCCACCCGGGCGTCTCACTCGACGCCCAGATATCCACCACCGGAGAGCGCCTGGCCGAGGTCCGGCTGGATTCCGTACGCCTCAGCGACCAAGAAACGATCACTGACCCGAACGCCTGGGAGTTGCTGCGCAACGTCCTGACCACCGGTACCTGTGCGCTCGCCCTGGGCCTGGGCGAGTGCGTCCTCGCCATGACCGGCGACTACACGAGCAAGCGTGAGCAGTTCGGATTCCCGGTGGCCACCTTCCAGGCCGTCGCCGTCCAGGCCGCCGACCGTTACATCGACCTGCGCGCCATGGAGGCCACCCTCTGGCAGGCCGCCTGGCGCATCACCACCGACGCGGCCGGCCCGCTCCCGCCCGCCGGGGATGTCGCGGTCGCCAAGATCTGGGCCTCGGAGGGCGTACGCCGCGTCGTCCAGACCGCCCAGCACCTTCATGGCGGCTTCGGCGCCGACACCGACTACTCGCTGCACCGCTACCACGCCTGGGCCAAACAGCTGGAGCTCTCCCTCGGCCCCGCCGCCGCCCACGAGGAGGCCCTCGGCGACCTGCTCGCAGCACATATGTTGAGCTGAGGCGGGAGAAGGGAGGGCGGGCGGAAGGGCGGCAGGCACAGCGAGTGTCCGCGGCGCTGCGCTGAGTTTCAGCTCCCGCTCGGCGTCCGTCTTACAGCCCGACCGCGGACGGCCGCCCGATAAAGCCTCCGACACCGAGCAGCCCAAACGCGGCCGCAGGCCGTCCGGCTCCCGGCTCCCGGCTCCCGGCTCCCGGCTCCCGGCTAGATAACCGCCCCGGCGCCGCCCTTGCCATCCGACACGGGGCGGCCGGCGGCCTCCCAGGCCTGCATGCCGCCCGCGACATTCACCGCGTCGACGCCCTGCTGGACCAGATACTGCGTCACCTGCGCCGAGCGCCCGCCGACCCGGCACAGCACGTACACCTTGCCGTCCGCGGGGGCCGCTTCGGTCAACTCTCCGTAGCGAGCGACGAATTCACTCATCGGGATGTGCAGCGCGCCCTCGGCGTGCCCCGCCTCCCACTCGTCGTTCTCACGCACGTCGAGGAGGAAGTCCTCCGGCGTGAGAGCGTCGACATCGACCGTGGGCACAGAACCAAATTGCATGGTCCCGACGCTACCCGACCAGCTGCGCGAGGTACGTCTCGCGTTCCGCGACATCGGCGAGCAGCTTCTCGGCGATCTCGTCCAGGAGCGCGTCCGGGTCCTCCGGCGCCATCTTGATCATCGCCCCGATCGCGCTCTCCTCCAGCTCGGAGGCCGCGGCAGCCAGCAGCTCCTTACGCTCGGCCAGCCACTCCAGCCGGGCGTACAGCTCCTCACTCTCGCTGAGCCGTTCCTCGGCCGGCGCGGGACCCGCCTCCCATTCCTGCGCCAGCTTCCTCAGCAGAGCCTCGTTACCCTGCCCGTACGCTGCGTTGACCCGCGCGATGAACTCGTCGCGCCGTGCCCGCTCGGCATCGTCCCGCGCCAGGTCCGGATGGGCCTTGCGCACCAGGTCGCGGTAGACCTTGCGGGCCTCCTCGCTGGGCCGCACCTTCTGCGGCGGCTGCACCGACTGCTCGGTGAGCATCGCCTGCGCCTCGGAGAACAGCCCGTCCGAGCCCATCCAGCCGTGGAACAGCTCCTCGACTTCCGGCATCGGCAGCACCGACGCACGCGCCTCCTGCGCCTTACGGACATCCTCGGGAGCCCCCGTACGCGCTGCCACAGCCTCGGCGATCTGCGCATCGAGCTCGTCCAGCCGCGCGTACATGGGGCCGAGCCGCTGGTGGTGCAGGCGGGAGAAGTTCTCCACTTCCACCCGGAAGGTCTCCACCGCGATCTCGAACTCGATCAGCGCCTGCTCCGCGGCCAGGACCGCCTTCGCCAGCCGCCGGGTCGCCTCGTCCTGGGCCGCGCCGTCCTGAGCAGCCTCGTCCTGGGCGGCCTGCTCATCCGGCCCGCCGCCCGGCTCGGCCCCCGCCCCGCCCTGAGCGGTAGGCGAATCACCCTGAGCTTCTTGGACGGCGTCCACCTCCTGGGGGGCACCGGTCCGGTCTCCCGAGCCGCCGTCCTGCCCGGCCTCGGCTCTCTGACCGCCGCCGCGGGCGTCCGGTGCCTGCGGCACGGCCGTGGCGTCCGGGGTACCCGGTACGTCCGGTCGGTGCTGACCGTCCTGCGTGTTCTCCGCGTGCGAGTTCGTCACCCGGTCAGCGTACGGCCCAAGCCGGGCCCGGCCCTCCACGGCCATTCACTCGTTTCCTACCGGGGCCCTTCCCCCCCCATCCCACCCACCCCCTCAGCCGCCCGGCTCCTCAGCAGACCCCTCCGTCGACAGTCCCAGCAGCCCTCGACAGCCCCCGGCAGACCCCAGCTGCCCTGGCTGCTCTGGCTGCCCCAGCTGCCCTGGCTGCCCCAATACTCCGGGCAGGCCCGAGCAGGCCCAGGAACCCCAGCAAGCCCAGGAGCCCGGGCAGAGCTCCTGCCCTTCCCGCTACTCCGACCCGAACCCGGCAACAGTGCCCCAAGCGCCCGCACCGACCTCCCGACCCGGCCGGGAGCCCGAACGTCTCCTCCCTCACACCCCCGTCTCTGCCGCGATCCGACCGTTCTTCACCGCTGTGGCCAGCTCCGCATGGTCTGCTTCCGTGCGGTCCGCGTACGTGACCGCGAAGTTCGCGATCGCCTCGTCCAGCTCCTCGTTCTTGCCGCAGTAGCCGGCCAGAAGGCGAGGGTCGGCGCTGTGCGCATGGGCCCGGGCCAGGAGAGCGCCGGTCATACGGGCGTAGTCATCCATCTGGTCGCCTGACAGCTGCGCCGGGTCCACGCTGCCCTTGCGGTTCCTGAACTGGCGGACCTGGAAGGCCGTTCCGTCCCGCCGGCCGTTCCCCGCGCTCGCGCCACCGCCCGGCGACGCCGCTGCCTCGACCGTCGTCCAGCCCAGCAGAATGTCGCTGACCACCTGCATCCGGCGTTGCCCGAGCACCACCCGGCGTCCCTCGTGCACCACCTGCGGCACCGGGAAGCCGACCTTCGCCACGAACGGCACCAGCACCGAGGCACGGGCCTCCTTCACCTGCAGGACAAGCGGCTCGCCCCGGTGATCCAACAGCAGCACCACATACGACCGCAGCCCCACGCTGCCCGTGCCGACCACACGGAACGCCACGTCGTGTATCGCGTGCCGCGCCATCAGGGGCAGCAGGTCCTCAGGGAGCGTCTCCAGATAGCCGGTGAGAGATGCGGCCACGGCGGCCGCTTCCGCATCAGGCACCCGCCGCAACACCGGCTGAGCGTCCACGAACCGGCGGCCACCGTCCGGTGTCTCCTCCGTCGCCTTTGCCGCGAACCGCGCGCTGGTGTTCTTGCGCGCCTTGTCCGCCACCCGCTCCAGCGTCCCCACGAGATCCTTTGCGTCGGCGTGCGAGACCAGCGCCTCATCGGCGATGGCGTTCCACGCCTCGGTCACCGGCAGCTTCGCCAGCAACCGCATCGTGCGCCGGTACGCGCCCGCCGCGTCCTGCGCCGCCTTGCGGCAGTCGCCCTCGCCGGCACCCGCCTCCCGGCCCGCCAGCACCATCGACGTCGCAAGCCGCTTCACATCCCACTCCCACGGCCCGTACAGGGTCTCGTCGAAGTCGTTGAGATCGATGACCAGCTGACCGCGGGCGTCGCCGTAGAGTCCGAAGTTGGCGGCGTGGGCGTCCCCGCAGATCTGCGCGCCGATGCCGGTCACGGGGCTGCCCGTCAGGTCGTACGCCATCAGGCCCGCAGAGCCGCGGAGGAAGGCGAAGGGGCTCGCGGCCATCCGGCCGACCCGTATCGGTGTCAGGTCGGGCAGTCGGCCGGCATTGGACTGCTCAACCGCCGCGACCGCATCCGGCCGCCCCGCCGTGAACGACAGCGCGGCCTGCTCGGCTCGCGGAACGCTCTCCCGCAGAGCCCGCCCGGCGGCCTTGGGCGACGCCCCCTGCTTCTCCGCCTTCGCAAACCCCGGTACGTACGGCACACGCGGCATAGCGGGCCACCTCCCCCTTCACGACCTGCGTTCTTGTGTCCTTGTCCGCTGCGTCCATCAGCCCGCCGAGCGAACCCGGCCTGCCGACGAGCAATGACGTTACCGAGATCCGGTCACACACTGCAGAGCCTGTGGATAACTCTCCGGATCCCCGAACCACGGAATCTCCGAGCAACGGCTCACCAGCCTTCGCCCTCGGGCCCCACCCCGAATCAACCGCTAAACCCCCACCGCCTCCTCCATCTCCGTCTCCACATCCAGATCCACATCCAGATCCGCCTCCGCAGCTGCAGCCGCAGCCGTATCCGCGGCCCCAGCGCCCGCTTCCGGCCCGGCTCCCCCTGCCGACCGCACCGTCCGACCTCCCCGCTTCCGCGTCGGCTCCGGCTCCGGCTCCGGCACAGTTGCCGCCACCGCGGCCGCCGCCACCGCCGCGGCATTGGCCGCGGCTTCTGCCTCCGCGGTACGCCGCCGCTTCTCGGCCAGCGCCGCCGCTCCGACCATGAGCAGGCCGGCGACCAGCCACCCCGCCAGCGTCCAGATGTGCCCCGGCAGGCCGTAATCGTCGAAGTAGACGTGGCTGCGGGTGCCCTCCACGAAGCCCGCGCCGTTCCAGAACGAGTGCAGCGCCGCGAAGAAGCCGTTCTGCATCTCCGGACGGAAGATCCCGCCGGAGGAGGTGAAGTTGAGCATGACGAAGAGAGCCATCACGCCGAGCGTGGTCCAGCGCTTGAGGAAGGTGTGCAGTCCGGTGCCGATCAGCAGAATGCCGGCGGAGTAGAGCCAGGCCATGCCCCACAGGCCCCTGAGACCGTGATCGACGAGGTGGAAGACCGGGCCGGCGAACGCCGCCCCGATGAGGCTGACGACGAAGGACGTACCGATCGCCAGCGCCGCCCGCAACCGGACCGGCAGCACGGCCCCGGCACCGCCGATCACCGCGACCGAGGCGTACGAGCCGATGCTGATCGCGACCAGCAGGAAGAAGATGCCCTGGCCGGTCGGGTCGTTCTCGGCCGTCGGCGCCACGTCCGTGACCTTCAAGGGAGCGCCTTGCCGCGCCGCGATCGGGGTGAAGACCTTCTGCACGACGGAAGCGCTGGTGTCGGATCCGGCGGTCGCCACCAACAGCTCGGGCGCCGCCTTCGCCGAAGCCGCCGCCGTCCCGCCGGAACCGGCCCCTCCGGATGCCCCCTTCGCCGGCGCCTTCTCCGTCCCCTTCGCCGAAGTCTTCGTCGCATCCTTCGCCACACCCTGCGCGTGGATCACATACGCACCGAAGATCTCCTGGTGCTTGAGCCGGTCGACCGCCGCAGCCCGGTCAGCAACGGTCCACACCTCCAGGTCACCGTCCGCCTTGTCGTTGATCGACTGGGCGAGCAGCTGCGCGCTCCGGCCCTGCCCGACGACCGCGACGGGCAGGTGATGCGGTGCCGGGTTCGCGAAGGCGCCCAGGTACGCCAGACCCATCCCGATGCACATCAGCAGCGGGGTGATCAGGTGCGTCAGCACATGACGCAGCCCGGCGGAGTGGGGGGAGCGCGCGGAACGGTGGCTGCCGTGCTGCTCGCTTCGATGGTCGGGGCGTCGGACCGTACTCATGGACAGGCCTTCTCAGCTCGTCGGCTCAGCTGTCGCCACACCTACCGGTGATCAGTAGTTGGCAAATACAACTCTCAATATGCGTTGTACTATACAACTACCTCTGCGAAAGGCAACTCGTGACTCACCGCGACGACTCCGTCGAGACCATCCAGCAGGAGATGACCGCGTTCGCCCGCCGGGCCCGTGCGACCGCCGCCCGGATGCACCCCGAGCTGTCACTGGTCTCCTACACCCTGCTGGCGCACCTCGATGACCAGCACGGATGCCGCGCCACGGACCTCGCAGCGCACTATCTCCTGGACAAGTCCACGGTCAGCCGGCAGATCGCCGCACTGGAGAAGCTCGACTTCGTCGAACGCCGCGTCGACCCGGAGGACCACCGGGTCCAGGTGCTGCACCCCACCGAGAAGGGTGCCCAGGTCCTCGCCAACGTCACCGCGAGCCGCCGCAAGGCGTTCCAGGAGCGGCTGGCCGACTGGGACGAGGGTGATCTCGACCGCTTCGCCACCTACCTGCTGCGCTACAACGCCGCCCAGGAACGACTGGGATAAGGGAACCAACGGTCGGGTCAACGACGGGGCCACCGGCCGGAACGCGGCAACTACGGACGCGACCACCCGCGCCCCACTCCAGCCCTACCCGGAAGCACCTACCCGCAGACCAAGCTCAGCGCCACAGACCAGCTCAGCACAGACCCGCTCAGCACAGACCCGCGCACCCGCAGGCCCTCTCGCCGGCTCACCCCTGGAACCGCCCTCCGGAACCACCCCTGGAAACCGGCCCCCTGAAACCGCCCGCTTCCGGGGCCGCTCACTTCCGGAAGCGCTCCGGGCACTGCCCGCCATCCGCGAGATAGGTCTCCGCCCAGCGCCCCAGTTCCTTGAGCGCGGGTTCCATCGCGAGACCGGCCTCCGTCAGCCGGTAGGAGACGCGCAGCGGCGGGCCCGGATCCACCTCGCGCACGAGCAGGCCGGCCGCCGCCAGTTCCACGAGGCGGTCGGAGAGCATCCGCTCACTGATGCCGGGGATGGCCCGCCGCAGGTCGGCGAAGTGCACCGGCGCCGGCATCAGGGTGGCGACGATCAGCCCCGTCCAGCGCTTCCCCAACAGCTCGAAGACGCGTGTCACACCGTCGTCGACCTGCCTGCACACCGCGTCGCCATGATCCGCCATACAGCCAGGGTACCGCCTTCCCGTTGGCTACTGCAGAAAAGTAAGTTCCTGTGTTATTAATAGGGACGTACGGAATTCAACCTGTGGTCGCGCATCGCCCGGCCGCCTACCGAAGGACCGATCCCCATGGCCACGCTTCTGCTCATCGACTCCTCCCTCTTCCCCGAGGGCGGCTCCGCCTCCCGCTCGGTCACCGCGGCCTTCCGCAAGGCCTGGGAGGAGCAGCACCCCGACGGCACCGTGATCCACCGCGACCTGGCCGCCGACCCGCTGCCGCACCTCGACGGCACCGGCGCCTCCGCCGGCTTCTCCGACCCGGCCGGCCACACCCCCGAGCAGCAGGCGGCCTTCGCGCTGCGCGTGAAGCTGGCCGAGGAGCTGGAGCAGGCCGACGCGATCGTCATCGGCGCTCCGATGTACAACTTCACGATTCCTTCCACGCTCAAGGCGTGGCTCGACCAGGTGATCATCATGGGCCGCACCGCGGGCGAACAGCCGTCGGCCAAGGGCACCCCGGTCACCGTCGTCGCCAGCCGCGGCGGCTCGTACGCGCCGGGCACGCCCCGCGAGCCCTTCGAATACGTCCAGAACTACCTGGAGGCCGTGCTCAACGGCGGACTTGGGCTCGAAGTCGACTTCATCGTCCCCGAGCTGACCATGGCCCCCAACAACCCGGCGATGGCCGAGCTCATCCCGCTGTACGAGACCTCCCGCGACAAGGCCCACGAGGACGCGGCAGCCAAGGCCAAGACCCTCGTCGCCCGCTTCGCCGCCTGAGACCTCCCGAGAGCCGCCCCTTCCGACCTTCCGGCTCCCGAGGAGAGCCGCTGACGCTGCCTCATACGGCCTTAGCTGCCGCATGCAGGCTTGTACGACCCCACAGCAGCCTCCACGGCCTCCCGGCAGCCTCACGCGGACCCGCCGCGACTCCGCCCGGCCCCATCGCCACACGGCCCCACCGCCGCACGACCTCACTGCCCCACGCAGGCGGGCGCCCCCACCACGGCGCCCGCCTCGCGGCGTAACCCCGCCCCCACTCCCCGACTCGCGACTCCCCGACCCCGACTCCCCGGCCCACTCGGCTCGTTGGCCCGCACTCCCCGTACGACCACGCCGGAGGTCACGGACCGGAAGGCGCGGACCGGAGGCTGAGGGCCGGAGGCTGAGGACCGGAAGCCGAGGAAAGAACCACGCGCCCACCACGAAACGTGACCCCTGCACCACAAACGGACACAGAAGTCACCCCCAAAGCCCCCACCAGCCCCGCATGTGACGCACCCCTCAAGCTGCCCCCGGAGTCACCCCAGGACACCCCCAAGCCACCTCGAGCCGCCAGTCCCCAGCCCGACCTCACCCCGCCGCACCCTCCCCCGTGACGCACGCAACACAGTGACGAACACAACGAAAGACCCCCGGGTCTCCGGATTTCTCCGGAGACCCGGGGGTCTCATCTGTGCGCGAGGGGGGAGTTGAACCCCCACGCCCTTTCGGGCACTGGAACCTGAATCCAGCGCGTCTGCCTATTCCGCCACCCGCGCATGGGTGCTGCCGTTTGATGTTCTCACATGATCCGGGTTGTTCCGTCCGGGTCTTGTGCGAGCGCCTTTCGACATCGAGAACACTAGCACGGTGACGGGGGTGCCTTCACACGCCTTTTCGCCGGTCCCCGCCCTGCGGGGCCCCCGGGCCGCACCCCGCCGTGCCTCGAACATTCGCCGAGCACTGCCCCGAGGGTTCACACTCGCGGTAGCCGCAACAGGAGCGGGGGCCACCCGGCCCGCCTCCGGCCGGCCGGAGGCGGGTCGGCGCATGCGTCACGTCCGACTCCGGCACCCGCCCGGCGGGAGTGCCCGGCGGTTGCGGGACACTGTCAGCGGGGCACATCTACGATCGCAGTGCACGAGCAGTGGGCAAGGAGCAAGCAAGCACCGGGCAACCCTGTGAGGGGCGACACTCGTCCTCAAGGCGGGAAAGGGGAACCAGCCGATTTCCCTACGCGTGGATACGATCAGTAAGCAGTATCAGGACGACTCGATCAGGACGACCCCGACGAAGACTGAGGAAGGAGGTGCCCCGTGGGAGTGCTGAAGCGTTTCGAGCAGCGTCTCGAAGGTCTCGTCAACGGCACCTTCGCCAAGGTGTTCAAGTCCGAGGTGCAGCCCGTTGAGATCGCCGGCGCGCTGCAGCGCGAGTGCGACAACAACGCCACCATCTGGAACCGCGACCGCACGGTCGTCCCCAACGACTTCATCGTCGAGCTGAGCACCCCGGACTACGAGCGGCTGAGCCCCTACAGCGGGCAGCTCGGCGACGAGCTCTCCAGCATGGTCCGCGACTACGCCAAGCAGCAGCGCTACACCTTCATGGGCTCGATCAAGGTCCATCTGGAGAAGGCCGACGATCTCGACACCGGCCTGTACCGCGTCCGCAGCCGTACGCTCGCCTCCAGCTCGTCCCAGGACCAGCCGGGCCCGGCCGGCGCGCAGCGCCCCGCGGCACCCCGCGGCGGCCGTCCCGGCGGCGGCCACGTGAGCCCGCCCCCCATGCCTTCGTCCCCGCCTCCCGGCGGCGCACAGCCCGCACCCCGTGCGGCACCGCCCGGTGCAGGACCGCAGCCCCACGCGCAGACCAGGCGCTGGATCGAGATCAACGGCACCCGCCACCAGATCTCGCGCCCGACGCTCGTGATGGGCCGCAGCACCGACGCTGACGTACGGATCGACGACCCGGGTGTCTCCCGGCGTCATTGTGAGATCCGGGTCGGAACGCCCCCCACGATCCAGGATCTGGGCTCCACGAACGGCATCGTGGTAGACGGGCAGCACACCACTCACGCTAATCTCCGCGACGGCTCGCGGATTGTCGTGGGCAGTACCACCATCGTTTACCGGCAAGCCGAAGGGTGAAGCGGGGGCAATGTCAGAGCTGACCCTCACGGTCATGCGGTTGGGTTTCCTCGCCGTACTGTGGCTGTTCGTCATCGTGGCCGTTCAGGTCATCCGCAGCGATCTGTTCGGCACGCGCGTCACACAGCGCGGTGCCGCCCGGCGCGGCGGGCAAGAAGCGCGTACGCAGCGGCAGGCCGCTGCGCCACCGCAGCAGCAGCGCCGCCAGGAAGGCGGTCGCGGCAACAACCGTCAGCGCCGCGGAGCACCCACCAAGCTGGTGGTCTCCGAGGGCTCGCTGACCGGCACCACCGTCGCCCTCCAGGGCCAGACCATCTCTCTGGGCCGTGCGCACGACTCCACCATCGTGCTGGACGACGACTACGCGTCCAGCAGGCATGCCAGGATCTACCCGGACCGTGACGGCCAGTGGATCGTCGAGGATCTGGGTTCCACCAACGGCACGTACCTGGACCGGACCCGACTGACGACCCCGACACCGATTCCGCTGGGAGCCCCGATCCGCATCGGCAAGACCGTCATCGAGCTGCGGAAGTAGTACGACAATGAGCGAGCGGAGCGAGCGAGCCGCGACGGTCCACTCGGCGGACCCGGGCGTGCTCCCGACCGGAGGGTGGGCAGTGTGGCTCGACGAGACCGGCTGTACCCCGAGCCGACGGGTGAGGTGCACATGAGCTTGTCTCTGCGCTTCGCCGCCGGATCGCACAAGGGCATGATCCGCGAGGGCAACGAGGACTCCGGCTATGCCGGTCCACGGCTGCTCGCCATCGCCGACGGCATGGGCGGTCAGGCCGCCGGTGAGGTCGCCTCCTCCGAGGTGATCTCCACGCTCGTCCAGCTCGACGACGACGTCCCCGGCTCCGACCTCCTCACCTCGCTGGGCACGGCCGTCACGCGCGCCAATGACCAGCTGCGGGTGATGGTCGAGGAGGACCCCCAGCTGGAGGGCATGGGCACGACCCTGACCGCCCTGCTGTGGACCGGACAGCGGCTCGGCCTCGTCCACGTCGGTGACTCGCGGGCGTATCTGCTGCGCGACGGCGTGCTGACCCAGATCACCCAGGACCACACCTGGGTGCAGCGGCTGGTCGACGAGGGCCGGATCACCGAAGAGGAAGCCACCACCCATCCGCAGCGGTCGCTGCTGATGCGGGCGCTGGGCAGCGGCGATCATGTCGAGCCCGATCTGTCGATCCGCGAGGTGCGGGCCGGCGACCGGTATCTGATCTGCTCGGACGGACTGTCCGGGGTCGTCAGCCACCAGACGCTGGAGGAGACCCTCGCCAGCTACCACGGGCCGCACGAGACCGTGCAGGAGCTGATCCAGCTCGCCCTGCGCGGTGGCGGACCCGACAACATCACCTGCATCGTCGCCGACGTCCTGGACGTGGACGGCAACGACGCGATGGCCGCCCAGCTCAACGACACCCCGGTCATCGTCGGCGCCGTCGCGGAGAACCAGCACCAGCTCAGCGACCCGAGCACGCTGCAGACCCCCGCGGCGCGGGCCGCCGAGCTCGGCCGGCCGGGCGGGCAGCCGTCCGGCCCCGGGGGTGCCTTCGGGCCGCCCGGCAGCGGTGAGCACGAGGTCGGCGGCCCGCCGCAGGGCTCGTTCGGCGCGTTCATCGACGAGGACTTCGTCAAGCCGCGCCGGCGTGGGCGGTGGCTGAAGCGGTCGCTGTTCATCGCGCTGGTGCTGGGCCTCGTGGGCGGCGGGTGCTACGCGGGCTACAACTGGACGCAGACCCAGTACTTCGTCGGAGCCAAGGACGACCACGTCGCGCTCTACCGGGGCATCAGCCAGGACCTCGCGTGGATAAAGCTCAACGACGTGGACGAGGACCATCCCGAGATCGAACTCAAGTACCTGCCGCTGTACCAGCGCAACCAGGTCAAGGAGACGATCGCGGTCGACAGCCGCACCCAGGCCGGCGAAAAAGTCACCGAACTGAACAGCCAGGCCAATGCCTGCCGTAATAAGGAGCAGCGGGAGGCGGCCGAGCGCGAGGCGGCACGGCACCCGGCCAACAAGGGAAAGGCCGGCACGCCGTCGAAGCCCGGCAGCCCGTCCCGGTCCGGTTCGCCGAGCGCCAAGCCCGGTTCCACCGGCAAGGCGGGCAACGACAGCGGCACCGGCACGGCCGGCACGCTGGCGGCGAGCACGACTCCGAAACCCACACCCAGCACCAGCCAGGCCGCGCCCTCCGAGGAGCAGAAGCAGCTGGAAAAAAATTGCAGCACCCAGCAGTGAGGGCCTAGGGGGCCGTAGATCTCATGAGCAGCAGCACCACCAACACCACCACCATCGGCACCATCGGAGCCCCGAGCCGCCGCAACACCGAGCTGGCGATGCTCGTCTTCGCGGTGCTGATTCCGGTGTTCGCGTACATCAACGTCGGTCTGGCCAAGGAGGGTTCGGTCCCCGCCGGCGTGCTGGGCTACAGCCTGGGCCTGGGCCTGCTGGCGGGCGTCGCGCATCTCGTCGTCCGCAAGTGGGCCCCGTACGCGGACCCGCTGATGCTGCCCATCGGCACCCTGCTCAACGGGATGGGCCTGATCTTCATCTGGCGGCTGGACCAGGAGCCCTCGCTGGGCAAGGCGATGGCGCCCAACCAGCTGATGTGGTCGACGCTCGGCGTCGCCTTCTTCCTGGCCATCCTGATCTTCCTCAAGGACCACCGCGTCCTGCAGCGCTACACCTACATCTCGATGGTGGTGGCGCTGGTCCTGCTGGTCGCGCCGGTGTTCTTCCCGGGCGTGAACGGCGCGAAGATCTGGATCACGATTCCGGGTCTCGGCTCGCTGCAGCCCGGCGAGTTCGCGAAGATCATCATCGCGATCTTCTTCGCCGGCTACCTGATGGTGAAGCGGGATGCGCTGGCGCTGGCCAGCCGCCGCTTCATGGGGCTCTACCTCCCGCGCGGCCGTGACCTCGGCCCCATTCTCGTCATCTGGGCGCTCAGCCTGATGATCCTGGTCTTCGAGACCGACCTGGGCACCTCGCTGCTGTTCTTCGGCCTGTTCGTCGTGATGCTGTACGTGGCCACCGAGCGCACCAGCTGGATCGTGTTCGGTCTGCTGCTCAGCGCCGGCGGCGCGGTCGCGGTGGCGACGTTCGAGTCGCACGTCCAGACGCGTGTCCACAACTGGCTCAACCCGCTGGAGCTGGCCAACGGCGGTGTCACCGAGACCGCCCAGGCGATGTACTCCTTCGGCTCCGGCGGCATCCTCGGCTCCGGTCTGGGACAGGGCTACTCCCGCCTCATCCTGGGTATCGCGCCGAAGAGTGACTACATTCTCGCCACGGTCGGCGAGGAGGTCGGGCTCGCCGGGCTGATGGCGATCCTGCTGCTGTACGGCCTGCTGATCGAGCGCGGTATCCGTACGGCGCTGGCCGCCCGCGACCCGTTCGGCAAGCTGCTGTCGATCGGCCTGTCCGGCGCCTTCGCGCTGCAGGTCTTCGTCGTCGCCGGTGGTGTGACGGGCCTGATCCCCCTGACGGGTATGACGATGCCGTTCCTCGCCCAGGGTGGCTCGTCCGTGATCGCCAACTGGGCACTGATCGCGATCCTGCTCCGGATCAGCGACACCGCGCGCCGTCCGGCGCCGGCCCCCGCCCCGTCCACCGACGCCGAAATGACCCAGGTGGTCCGCCCGTGAACAAGCCCCTGCGCCGGGTCGCGATCTTCTGCGGCCTGCTCGTCCTCGCTCTGCTCGTCCGCGTCAACTGGGTGCAGTTCGTCCAGGGTGACGCGCTCAAGAACGACCCGCACAACCGCCGGGTCGCCATCGAGCGCTACAGCACACCGCGCGGCAACATCATCGTCGACGGCAAGGCCATCACCGGCTCCACGACCACCGACAGCGGCGACTTCAAGTACAAGCGCACGTACAAGAACGGCAAGATGTGGGCGCCGGTCACCGGCTACGCCTCGCAGGCCTTCGACGCCAACCAGCTCGAGAAGCTGAACGACGAAATCCTCAGCGGCACCGACGACAGGCTCTTCTTCAGCCGCACGGTCGACATGTTCACCGGCGGCAAGCAGAAGGGCGGCAATGTGGTGACCACCCTCGACGCCAAGGCCCAGAAGGCCGCCTACGACGGCCTGGGCAAGCAGAAGGGCGCGGTCGCCGCGATCAACCCGGAGACCGGGGCGATCCTGGCCCTGGCCAGCACCCCGTCGTACGACCCGTCCACCTTCGCGGGGATGAGCAACAAGGACGCCGAGGCGTACAGCGCGCTGCAGAAGAAGAGCGACGCCGACGAGCCGATGCTCAACCGGGCGCTGCGCCAGACCTACCCGCCCGGCTCCACCTTCAAGGTCGTCACGGCCTCGGCAGCGCTGCAGAACGGCCTCTACAACAACGTCGACGCCCACACCGACTCGCCGCTGCCCTACACGCTCCCCGACACCTCGGGCCTCCCGCTGAAGAACGAGGGCAACATCCCGTGCAAGGACGCTTCCCTGCGTGAGGCGCTGCGCTGGTCCTGCAACACGGTGTTCGGCAAGATCAGCGCGGACCTCGGCAACAAGAAGATGAAGGCCGAGGCGGAGAAGTTCGGCTTCAACGACCCGGGGATCAACACTCCGGTCCGCGCCGCGGAGAGCATCTACCCCGAGGACAACCGGCCGCAGAACGCCATGGCGGGCATCGGCCAGGCCTCCAACCGCGCCACGCCGCTGCAGATGGCCATGGTCGCCTCGGCGGTCGCCAACGGCGGCAAGCTGATGAAGCCGTACATGGTCGACCAGCTGGTCGCGCCGAACCTCAATGTGGTCCAGCAGCACACGCCGCAGGAGATGAGCCGGCCGCTGAGCGCGGAGAACGCCCAGAAGGTCCAGAGCATCATGGAGACCGTGGTCAAGCAGGGCACGGGAACCAGCGCCCAGATCCCGGGCGTCACAGTCGGCGGAAAGACCGGTACCGCCCAGCACGGCGAGAACAACAAGGACAATCCGTACGCCTGGTTCATCTCCTACGCGAAAACCGACAAGGGCACCCCCGTCGCGGTCGCGGTCGTCATTGAGGGATCCGACACTCTTCGCGACGACATCGCCGGCGGAAAGCTTGCAGCTCCGGTCGCGAAGCGCGTCATGCAGGCGGTACTCGAAGGCGAGAAGTGACCCGGGTCATGCCCATACCGGTCACGTATCAGGTTGCGGCTCCGGCCCGGTCCGCTACGGCGTGCCGGGTACGGTATGCCCGGACAGCACACCGCCGGACCACACACCGGTGCGGTCGGGACTGACGGAGAGGGCTGGAGAAGCTTATGGAAGAGCCGCGTCGCCTCGGCGGCCGGTACGAGCTGGGCTCGGTGCTCGGCCGCGGTGGCATGGCCGAGGTGTACCTCGCGCATGACACCCGCCTGGGCCGCACCGTAGCTGTGAAGACGCTGCGGGTGGACCTCGCCCGTGACCCGTCCTTCCAGGCCCGGTTCCGCCGTGAGGCCCAGTCGGCCGCCTCGCTGAACCATCCGTCGATCGTCGCGGTCTACGACACCGGCGAGGACTACGTCGACGGTGTCTCGATCCCGTACATCGTCATGGAGTACGTCGACGGCTCCACACTGCGTGAGCTTCTGCACTCCGGAAGAAAGCTGCTGCCCGAGCGGTCGCTGGAGATGACCACCGGTGTCCTCCAGGCGCTGGAGTACTCCCACCGGGCCGGCATCGTCCACCGCGACATCAAGCCGGCCAACGTCATGCTGACGCGCACCGGCCAGGTCAAGGTCATGGACTTCGGCATCGCCCGGGCCATGGGCGATGCCGGTATGACGATGACGCAGACCGCGGCGGTCATCGGCACCGCGCAGTACCTCTCTCCCGAGCAGGCCAAGGGTGAGCAGGTCGACGCCCGCTCCGACCTGTACTCCACCGGCTGTCTGCTCTACGAGCTGCTGACCGTCCGGCCGCCGTTCGTCGGTGACTCACCGGTCGCGGTGGCCTATCAGCATGTCCGCGAGGAGCCCCAGAAGCCGAGCAACTTCGATCCCGAGATCACGCCGGAGATGGACGCCATCGTCCTGAAGGCGCTGGTCAA
Organism: Streptomyces sp. Edi2; assembly: GCF_040253635.1. NCBI lineage: Bacteria > Bacillati > Actinomycetota > Actinomycetes > Kitasatosporales > Streptomycetaceae > Streptomyces > Streptomyces sp. Edi2. The sequence continues at coordinate 4,510,470 of NZ_JBEJGX010000003.1, forward strand.
GGACCCGGACTACCGCTATCAGTCGGCGGACGAGATGCGCGCCGACATCGAGGCGGCGCTGGACGGACAGCCGGTGGCGGCGAGCTCCGGCATGGGCGCGGGCGGCTACGAGCAGGACCAGCCGACCACCATGCTGCGGCCGCAGGACCCGGCCGGCCAGACCTCCATGCTGCCGCCGATGAACCCGGACGACGGGGGCTACGGCTACGACGACCGCGGCGACCGGCGCCGTGGTGGCGGCCAGAAGAAGAGCAACACCTCGACGATCCTGCTGGTGCTGGCGGCCGTCCTCGTCCTGGTCGGTGCGATCTTCATCGGCAAGGCGATGTTCACCGGCAAAAACGTGAGTGGCACCACACCGGCGCCCAACCTCGTCGGCAAGACCCTCAAGGAAGCCAAGTCGTTCGGCAGGAACGGCAGCTTCAAGGTCGTCGAGGGGGGTCGCAAGGCCTGCGACAACGTCAAGAAGGGCCAGGTCACCGAGCAGAGTCCGAAGCCCGGCGGAGAGCTCGCCAAGGACGACACCATCAAGGTCACGCTGTGCACGGGCCAGGAGAAGATCACGGTGCCCAGCGTCACGGGCCTGACCGAGGACCAGGCGCGAAACGACCTCAAGGAAAAGGGCTTCACCGACGTCAACAGCGAGCCCCAGGTCTCCGACCGGCCCGCCGGCACCGTGGTGGAGCAGGATCCGAAGCCGAACTCGCAGCGGACCAAGGACGCCAAGATCACGCTGTCCATCGCCACGCCGAGCCCGAAGAAGCAGGTCCCTGACGTCAAGGGCCAGGACTTCGCCGCGGCCCAGAAGCAGCTGAAGGACCTGGGCTTCGAGGTCACCAAGAACGAGACGGACGTCACCGACCCCAACCAGGTCGGCAAGGTGATCGACCAGAGCCCGGCGGGCAACACCGAGGCCAAGGTGAACTCCACCGTGACCCTCACGGTCGGCAAGGCGGGCGCTCAGACACCGGTTCCGGGTGTGATCGGTCAGCCCCTGAAGGATGCGAAGAAGGCGCTCCAGCAGGCCGGCTTCACCAACATCCAGCTCGCCGGCGGCAGTCCGCAGGACGACAACGCCCGTGTCGCCACCCAGGACCCGCAGCCCAACACCCCGTCCGATCCCAAGACCACCACCGTGACGCTGACCACCATCGGCGGTGGCGGCAACGGCAACGGTGGCAATGACGGCGGTGGCGGCATCTTCGGCGGAGCGTTCGGAGGCAACCACTAGCGGTCCCTGCGACGAGAAGCACGGAGCCCCGGCACCTGGGAAGGGTGCCGGGGCTTCTGCGTTGTCCGTGTCTCGGGTGTGCGTGCCTCGGGGTGCGTTCCTCGGGGCGCCTGGGGCCTGTCCTGTCCCGTCCCGTCCGGCTAGCGGAGTTCCTTCGGGGGTGTGCGGTCCGCGTCGACCTTCTCGGTGCGTTCCAGCTCGCCCCAGACGATGAAGCGGTAGTTCGAGGTGTAGACCGGGGTGCAGGTCGTGAGGGTGATGAAGCGCCCCGCCTTGTGCTTGCCGGATTCCTTCGGGATGTCGTCGAGGACGTCCACGTTGTACTTCGAGGTCTCGGGCAGCGTCGCGAACACCTTGTAGACGTACCAGGTGTCCTTCGTCTCGAAGACGATCGGGTCGCCGTCCTTGAGTTTGTCGATGTTGTGGAACTTCGCGCCGTGGCCGTCACGGTGCGCGGCGAGGGTGAAGTTGCCCTTCTTGTCCTCCGGCAGCTCCGACTTGACCGGCTTGGTGTAGTAACCGGCCACGCCCTCGTTGAGGATCTCGGAGTCGGTGCCCTTCTTGACCAGGACCTCGCCGTTGTCCATCGCCGGTACGTGCAGAAAGCCGATGCCGTCCTTGGTGTCCAGCTTCCCCGGGCCCTTGGGGCCGCTGCTCGCCCAGTGCTGGCGGACCTGGTCGCCCTGCTGGTGCGCGGCACGGTCGGCGAGGACGTTGGTCCACCACAGCGAGTAGGCGACGAACAGGCCCAGGATCACCCCGGCCGTGATCAGCAGCTCACCGATAAGGCTGATGACGGCGGCGATGGCCCTGCGCACCCGGCGCGGCTCGGGCGGCGGCGCGGACCGGTCGCATTCCTCGTCGGTTCCGGTTGCAGTCACCGCGCAGCACCCCTCTTATGTTCACTCAGCCGGCGAGCGCATCCGGTTTGCCCTTGCTCCGCGGCCGCTCGTCGACCATCTTGCCCCAGACGATCATCCGATAGGTACTGGTGAACTCCGGGGTACAGGTCGTCAGGGTGATGTAGCGGCCGGGTCCGGTGAATCCCGACCCGGGCGGCACGGGGCCGATCACGCTGGTGTTGCTCGGAGACGTCTGCGGGAGGATGCTCACCATCTCGTAGGTGTAGTACGAGCTCTTCGTCTCGACGATGATCTTGTCGCCCTTGGTGAGCCTGTTGACGTAGCGGAACGGCTCGCCGTGTGTGTTGCGATGCGCCGCCACCGCGAAGTTGCCCTTCTTGTCCCAGGGCATCGCCGTCTTGGTCCCGCTGTTCTTGTCGTAGTGGCCGATCATGCCGTGGTCCAGCACACGGTGCTTGTCGATGCCCTCGGCTATCGGCGCCTTCACATCGAGCTTCGGGATGTACATGATCCCGAAGCGCTCACCGTCCGCGAGGTTCTTCTTCTCGCCGCCGCCCTTGTCCCACTCGTGCTGCAGGTTGCTGGCGGCGCCGCCCGCCTCCTGCTCGGCCATCACATTGGTCCACCAGAGCTGATAGGTGACGAACAGCAGCATCAGCACGCCGAGGGTGATGAACACTTCGCCCAGCGCGCGGCTGGCGATCAGGCTGGGGCTGTCTTTGGCTGCGCGCGCGGCCTGCCGGGCCTCCAGCCGGGACAGCGGGGCGGGCGCCGCTTCAGAGGCGGTCGCAGCGGCTGTTGTGGCGGCGGCCGTGCCGCTGTGGCGCCCGCGCCGCCCTCCTCGCTTGGCAGCCTCCTGGGCGGCCTTCCGCCGGGCCGCGCGGCCGCCGGACGACGGGGTGGATGCCGAGGTCTCGGTTTCACGTGAAACCGAGGTATCCGTTTCACGTGAAACGGACACGTCGTCGGGCTTCTCCGCCTGACGCAGCGCCATGGTCTCGTTGTCGCCCTGCCATGGTGTGGCGGCGGCAGGCGCGGCCGGTGCGGGGCCCGCGGCAGGCGTGGAGGCGGCGGTCGGCGCGGGGCGCCCGGCCGGTGCGGGGGCGGGCGGTACCGACGCCTCCGGTGCCCCCGGTGACTGCGGTGCCTCCGGTGTGGCATATGGCCGGGATATCGAGTCGGGCGCCGCGGGGCGGGGGGCGTAGCCGGGGCCGGGGCCCTGGCCGTGGGGGGACGTCTCGGCGCCGTACGACTGCCCGTCCGGCCGGGACGGCCTTTCCGGCTCCAGATGCGGGCGGAACCACGGTGAGCCCTGGCTCCCGCCCTCCTGAGCCGCCTTGCCCCGCCGTCGCCCCCGGCCCGGCTGCCCGTACGGAGCGGGCGCGGGCGCGGGCGCCGATGATGCCGCCTGGCCCGGCAGCGGATCGTTCAGCGGGTCGTCCAGCTGCTCCACCGCCGCCTCGAACGCATCGGGGTACCCGTACGGATCCGGTGATCCCTGCGGTTCCTGCGGCCCGTACGACTGCTGCGGCCCGTTGGACCGCTGCGAACCGTCCGGCTCGTAGGGTCTCCCTTCACGCCCGGGGCGCAGGTCGGTCACGCGCCGGCCTTGCCGACCACCGGGGCCAGCCCCGTGGAGCGCGCCACCGCCCCCTTGTCACCGCATTCGACGAGCCAGTTGGCCAGCATCCGGTGCCCCCACTCCGTCAGCACCGATTCGGGGTGGAACTGCACCCCCTCGACCGGCAGTTCACGGTGCCGCAGACCCATCACGATCCGCCCGCCGGGGACGTCCTCGGCCTCCGTCCAGGAGGTGACGACCAGTTCGTCGGGGACCGTGTCCGGTTCGACGGCCAGGGAGTGGTAGCGGGTGGCGGTGAACGGGGAGGGCAGGCCGGCGAACACCCCGGCGCCCTCGTGGAGGACGGGCGAGGTCTTGCCGTGCAGCAGCTCGGGCGCCCGGTCCACCACACCGCCGTACGCGACCGCCATCGACTGCATGCCCAGGCACACACCGAAGACCGGGACACCGGTGTCCGCGCAGTGCCGGACCATGTCGACGCAGACGCCGGCCTGCTCGGGGGTGCCGGGACCGGGCGACAGCAGCACGCCGTCGAAGCCGTCCCGCGCATGGCGCGGCTCGACCTCGTCGTTGCGCAGCACCTCGCATTCGGCACCCAGTTGGTAGAGGTACTGGACGAGGTTGAAGACGAAGCTGTCGTAGTTGTCGACGACGAGAATCCGTGCGGTCATCGGACGGCTGCCATCCCTTGGTCGACAGTGACGTCATTGAAGGGGAGCAGCGGCTCCGCCCACGGAAAGACGTACTGGAAGAGTACGAAGACGACCGCCAGCGCGAGCACCAGGGAAATCAGTGCCTTCACCCAGGTGTTGCCCGGCAGATGCCGCCAGATCCAGCCGTACATGCTGTCGCTGTCCCCTTGCCGATGCCGATGACGATGACGATTGCGACACCAGAGTAAGGGGCGAGGGCGGGCACAGGTGGGTCAGCCGGTCAAAGCCGATGGCCTTCCCTGTGCCACGGGTTGGGTGGAATCGAGGTGTCCCCAGGCGATCAGCCGGTGGCTGTGGCCCCATTCCGGCTCGCAGGTCGTGAGCGTGAGATAGCGGCCGGGGCCGTGGAATCCGGACTTCGGCGGTACGGGGTCGATCACCCCGATGTCGCCGGGCAGCGTCGTATAGGGCCTGCGGTCGATGCGGTAGGTGTACCAGGTCGCGCCGTCGGTCAGGACCACGGCATCGCCGGGGCGCAGCCGCGGGAAGTCCTTGAAAGGGTCGCCGTACGTGCGGCGGTGACCGGCGACGGAGAAGTTGCCGGTCTCCCCGGGGTGCGCGGTGCGGTCGTAGTGGCCCAGGCCGCGCTTGAGGACGTCGGTCGCGGTGCCTTCGAGCACGGGCTTGGCCCAGTCGGCGCCCAGGCGCGGGATGTACATCACGGCGAAGGAGGCGCCCGGTGCGTAGCGGCGGGGCCGCGCGTCGGGGGCGCCTGTCCGGCCGGGGTCCGGCTTCCCGCCGGGAGCCGGTGTGCCGCCGGGTCCGGTGACCGGGTCCGTGGACCACTGCTGCCGGAGCTTGCCGATCTCGCTGTCCATGGCGCTGTCGGCCCGTACCCCGGTCCAGAAGAGGACGTAGACCACGAACAGCACGATCAGCGCGCCGGCGGTGACACAGATTTCGCTGAGCGTCCACACGATCCACCGCACCGCCGTCCGGCCCCGCAGCGTCATCCGGCCCCCGCCCCTCCCGCCGCCCCGCGGCGTGCGGGCTACGGCTTCACAGGCTGTGCGTAGTGCAGATCCACTGTGCCGGAGTAGCCGGGAAGAGTCACCGCCTCGTGCTGGTCGACTTTCCAGCCCAGGCCGTAGGCGTTCACGTACTGGAGGTAGTTCTGGATGGCGGGGGAGGCGGTCAGCGCGTTGGTGAGGGCTTCGCGGTTGCCGACGGCGGTGACCTTGTACGGCGGGGAGTAGACCCGGCCCTGGAGGATCAGGGTGTTGCCGACGCAGCGCACCGCGCTGGTGGAGATCAGCCGCTGGTCCATGACCTTGATGCCCTTGGCGCCGCCGTGCCACAGGGCGTTCACCACGGCCTGCAGGTCCTGCTGGTGGATGACCAGGTCGTTGGGCTGCGGCTGCGGCACGCCGGGGATCTTGGCGGTGGCGTTCGGCGGGGCGTCGGTCAGGGTGACCGTTACGCCCTGGCCCTTCAGCGGCTTGGTGCCGGCGTTCTTCTCCAGCGCCTTGACCTTGGCTTCCTCTGCCTTGGAGCTGCCGTTGTCGCGCCGTGCGAGGGCGTCGACCTCCGCGCGCAGGGTGGCGTTGCGGTCGTCCTGGGCGCCGTTCTTGTGGCTGCGCTCCTGGATGAGGTCGGAGAGCCGCAGCATCGAGTCGTCCGAGCGCAGATTCGTGCCGCGGGCGGTGTCGAAGCTCAGCCAGAACAGCAGTCCGGCGAGCGCGAACACCAGCAGGGTGAGAAACCGCACGGGCCGCAGGCGGGAGCGAGGGGGGCGGTGGGGGGAGTCAGCGGAATTGCTCAACGTACCCTTACTCCTTACGGCGCCGCGGAAGCACTACGCTAACGGACGCCCGGGAAAAGGAATCCGCTCCCCACCGCGTCCGTGCCCCGGCGCACCCCTCGTACCCTCCCCCGCGGATGGGGGCACCGCCCTGGCGCCCAGCAGAGAGCGGGGGAGCAGCGCATCGACAGGAGAGTTCCTCGTGCCGAAGTCACGGATCCGCAAGAAGAAGGACGATTTCACGCCGCCGCCGGCGAAGACCACCAACCTGAAGATGAACTCAGGGCGCGGTTGGGTGGCGCCACTGATGCTGGCGATGTTCCTCATCGGGCTGGTGTGGATCGTGATGTTCTACGTGTCCGAGGGCGATCTGCCGATCGCCGCCATGGGCAACTGGAACATCGTGTGCGGCTTCGGTTTCATCGCGGTGGGCTTCGGCGTATCCACGCAGTGGAAGTAGCGCAAGCCCTGCCCAAGGCCATCCACACGGTTATCCACAGCCGGGGAAAACTTCAGAAGATCTGTGGATAACCCTCCGGAGGTTGACGCCGGTGTGATCGGCGGCACCCTCCCCCGGTCTGCGTCTCCCCGCATCCTTACTGGGGAAACGCAGGTCAGGCGGGCCGGAATACGGGTTTCGCACAGCATGCACAAGATCGGCCACGCACTGTGGACAACGTGACGGGGCGGGCGCTTCAGCCCAGCAGCTGAAGGGTCCGTACCCACACCACCGCGACGATCACGAGCAGGGCGGCCACACAGGTCGCGGTGTGCACCAGGGTCCGGCGGTTCCGCGGCGCATGCACCATCCCGAACGCCACCGCGGCACCCACCACCAGGCCGCCGACATGGGCCTGCCAGGCGATGTTCGGCCAGAGGAACGTGAAGACCAGGTTGAGGCCGAGCAGGATCAGCACCGGCTTCATGTCGTAATTCAGCCGCCGCAGCAGTACCGCGGTCGCACCGAGCAGCCCGAAGATCGCGCCGGACGCACCCAGCGAGGGCTGGTTCTGCGCGGCGAGGAGATACGACAGGGCGCTGCCGCCCAGGCCGGCGAGCAGATAGAGCGCGGTGAACCGCAGCCGCCCGAGGGCCGCCTCCAGCGGGGGCCCCAGCCACCACAGCGAGAGCATGTTGAACGCGATGTGGGCGATCTGCTGGTGCAGGAACATCGCGGTCAGCAGGCGGTACCACTGGCCCTCCGCGACTCCGACCAGCTGGAACTGCCCCGGGTCGGCGGCGAGCCCCACCAGGTCGAGACTGCCGACCAGCGAGCCGTTCGCGTAGACGGCGAGGAAGACCGCGACGTTCAGGCCCAGCAGGATCTTGGTGATCAGGCGCGGATCGGCCGCGATGGTGCTGCCGGAGAGGGTGCGCGGAGCCGTGGCGCCCGGCGGGTGGCCGGTGCCGCTGCCGCCGCGGACACAGGCCGGGCACTGGAAGCCGACCGAGGCACTGACCATGCACTCCGGGCATATCGGCTGGTCACAGCGGGTGCAGCGGACGCCGGTCGGGCGGTCGGGGTGGCGGGAGCAGCCGGGCAGGCCGCCGTCGCCCTGCGCGTCCTGCGGCGTGTGCGGGCTGCCTGGCACCTGGGTCATCCGTCCCTCGTCCTCTTCTGCGTCCGGGCGCATCCGCGCTTCACCCCGCCCGGACCCGTCCCGGACGAGCCGCGCGCCCCGCCTGATGTACGACCGGGCGGGGCGCAATGGTTCCCCGGAACCGGCCGGGGCGCACGACGCGGCTCAGCGGGTCTCGACGACCACCGACTCGATGACGACGTCCTTGACGGGACGGTCGGTGCTCGGGTTGGTCTGGGTGCCGGCGATGGCGTCGACGACCTTCTTGCCCGCCTCGTTGCTGACCTCACCGAAGATGGTGTGCTTGCCGGTCAGCCACGCCGTCGAGCCGACGGTGATGAAGAACTGCGAGCCGTTGGTGCCCGGACCGGCGTTGGCCATGGCCAGCAGGTACGGCTTGTTGAAGGCCAGGTCGGGGTGGAACTCGTCCCCGAACTCGTAACCGGGGCCACCGGTGCCGTTGCCCAGCGGGTCGCCGCCCTGGATCATGAAACCGCTGATCACCCGGTGGAAGACGGTGCCGTCGTACAGCCGGTCCGTGGACTTCTTGCCGGTCGCCGGGTGGGTCCACTCCCGCTCGCCCTTGGCGAGTTCGACGAAGTTCTTGACCGTTTTGGGGGCATGGTTCGGCAGGAGCCGAATCTCGATGTCGCCCTGGTTGGTCTTCAGGGTGGCGTAGAGCTGCTCAGCCACGATCTACCTTCCATAAGTCTTCGCTGACGGTTCCCGATCCTCCCATGGACCGGCCCTCCCAGGGCTGGAGCGCGGCCGCTCACCGCGCTGCGCGCCGCGGTGCGCCACCGCCCGGGCGCGGCCCCTCCAACGGCCCCCTCGCCGCACCGTGCGTGCCGTCCGGCCGTCGCCGCTGACGCTCTTCGTGCGGATTTCCTGCGCCCGGCGGGGAAATTCGTGGCATTGTCGTCCACAAGGCTCCGGAAGGTCTGCAATGACCCGGATGCCCGCTCGCACATGCCGTACGACGCATGAGCGGGCATGATCTTCAAACGGGTGGACAGGCGATACAGCAGACACGGGGGACCAGCCCCCAAGCCCCGGATACGCCACCGAGGAGGAGGATCCCGTGACCCGCAAGGACAGCGTGCGCGCCGCGACCGGTACGGCCAAGGACAGCGTGCGGCACGCCGCGGAGGTGGTAGCTCCTTATGCCGGTACGGCCAAGGACGCCGCCGTGCACTTCGCTCACGAGGCCCGGACGCGAGCGGCTCCCAAGGTGGCCGAGGCCGCCCACCAGGCACGTACGCAGTACGACGCCCATCTGCACCCGCGTATCGAGCACGCCCGTGGCACCCTGCCGCCCAAGGTGGACGCGGCGGCCACCCGGGCGGCCTGCCGGACCCGCAAGGCGGCCCGCCAGGCGGCCGATTACACCGCGCCGCGGCTGGAGAACGCCGTGACCCACGCGCGTGCCGCGGCCGAACCGGTGCGCGACGAAGCCCTCGCCCGTGGCACCGCCGCGCTCGCCGCCCTCCGCGGCCAGGTGACGGCCGCCGAGATCGCCAAGCTCCAGAAGAAGCACAGCCGGCGGGCCAAGTGCGGCAAGCTCGCCAAGCGCCTGACCGTGCTGGGCATCCTGGCCGGCGGCGCGGTCGCCGCCTGGAAGTGGTGGGACAAGCAGGCCAACCCGGACTGGCTGGTCGAGCCGCCGGCCCCCACCGAGGTCAGCGACCGCGAACGGCTGAGCTCGGTCGACGGCAGCGAGGGCTCCTCGCTCGACCCGGAGATCCAGGCCAAGCAGGCCGAGGCCGACGAACACGGCGGCGGCGACACGGCCTGACCCACCGGTCCTCACCACCGGCCTGCCCTGACCCACCGGCCCGGCCACCCCGGCCCGACCACCCCGGCCACGGGCACCTCACCGGGCCGTGTCCTGCCCCGTACGAGGCGGCGGACACGGCCCGTTGGCGTACGGCCCGTTCGCGTACACCGTGCAGGAGCCCCGGCCCGGCCCCGGCCGTCAGGTCAGGTCGCGCATCCGCCGGATGGGGCTGCTCCACAAGGCCAGCGGCGCCAGGAAGGCCAGCGCGCACATCACCCAGACGGCGCCTCGGTTGCCCAGTGCGGTGGCCGCCGCGCCGGCGACCAGGGCGCCGACCGGGATGGCTCCCCAGGAGATGAAGCGCACGGTGGCCATGACACGGGGCAGCAGTTCGATGGGGGTCACCGTCTGCCGGTGGGTACGGGTCAGGATGCTCATGATCACTGCCGCGGCCCCGAAGCCCATGCTGCCCAGGGCGAAGAGGAGCAGCCCCCATCCCGTCTGCGCCAGCGGCATCAGCAGGGCGCACGCCGCCCCGGCGAACGTGCCGCAGACCAGGGTGCGGGCACTGCCGAGCCGGTTCGCGAGGCGGGTGGTGAGCGTCGCCCCGATCAGGCTGCCCAGGCCCTCGGCGGCTATCAGCAGGCCGACGAGGCTCGCGGGGGCGTGCAGGGTCCGCATGAGGAAGACGGGTGTGAGCGCCATGAGGCCGCCGAGGATGAAGTTGGTCAGGGTCGCGGCCGCCGCACAGGGACGGATCACCGTGTGGTGGGCCACGAAACGCCAGCCCTCCTTGATCAGCGCCACGGTCGACTCGCGCTCCGCCGGCGCCTCCGGAGGGGCGGCCCTGGGCAGGCTCCACAACAGAAGGGCCGAGACCAGGTAGCTGACGGCGTCGACGACGAGGCTCAGGGCCGCGCCGCAGAACTGCACGAGCACGCCGCCGAGCGAGGGGCCACCGAGCTGGGTCGCCGAAGTGGAGGCGGAGGAGAGGGAGTTACGCGCGGTCAGCTCGTCCTTGCTGACGATGGTGGGGAGGAACGTCGAGTTGCCGACGTCGAAGACCACCGTCGCCAGGCCGATGACCAGCGCGACGACCACGAGCTGTGCCAGGTGCAGGACGCCCAGCGCGTAGGCCACCGGCACCGAGACGATGGCGGCCGCCCGCAGGAGGTCCATCACCACCTGGGTGCCGCGCAGCGGGAGGCGCTGCACGATGACGCCGGCCGGCAGGCCGATCGCGATCCAGGCGGCGTACTGGGCGGCCGGCAGCAGGCTCACCTCGAACGCCGAGGCCTGCAGCGCCCCCACGGCCAGCAGCGGCAGGGCGACGGTGGTGACCGCGTCACCGGCCTGGCTGACCGTGGACGCGGTCCAGTAGCGCCAGAAGACGGAAAGGCCCCTGCGGCGGGGGGCGGGCGCCACGGTGGAAGCGGACCGGGCCGCCTCGTCCGTCGCGGCGTCCGTCCCGGCGTCCTCGTGCTGCGCCGTCATCGGATACCCGCTTCCGTGGCGGGGGCCTTGCGGCGCGGTTCGCCGGCCTCGTTCGCGCTCATTCCTTCTGCCTCCTGAGGGGGAACGTCCGTGATCTGCTGAACGGGACGGACTGCTGACGGGCTAACGGGCTAGGGCTAGGGGCTGACGGGACCAGCGTTCGGTCTCGCCGAAGAAGTCGGGGATCTCCCCTGCTGAAGAGGATTCCTTCGCGGAGGTGTACACATGCATGCCGACCGCGAGATCGAGAACCCCGAGGCCGAAGGGCGAGAAGATCCTGGGCCTGTCGTGGCCGAGGCGCACCTCGCCGGTCGGCACACCGGCGAGCGTGCCGTCAGACCAGGCCCGCTGACGCGAAGGCCTCCTCGGCTCCGGGCATCTCCAGCACGCCCACCGATTCGAAGAGCCGGACGGTGTGCCGGGCCGAGTGGCGGATCTGCTCGCGGACCTGCCCGGGCGCGAACGCATCGGCGACGACCTGCTCCACACCGTCCTTGTCCAGACCCGCGAGGCGCAGCGAGTCGCGCACCGGCGCCAGGTCCGGGGCCAGGCTGCGCAGGACCAGTTCCGGCAGACAGCGGGCGGAGCGCTCGCGCAGCCCCGGGTCCAGGTCGGTCCACAACTCCTTGAAGAACCCGGAGAAGCAGGCGTGGTGCCTGCCCTCGTCCTCGGCGTGATCGCGCACCACGTCCCGCACGGTGGTCACGACCCGGGGGTCCTTGGGGACGTCCTTGAGGATGGAGGTGACCAGCGTTTCGAAGACGACGACCTGCAGCAGCTGGGTCAGCAGCGGCTCGCCCGGCATGACCTGTGCGCCGATGCCGTCCAGTTGGCTCAGGAAGGGGCTGAAGTCATAGGCGGGCACGTCGATGCCGGTGGCGCCGCGCACCTGGTCGATGATGTCGAGGCTGTACAGGGCGTGGTACGCCTCGTCGCAGTAGATCTTGTATGCGTCCAGCCGCATCCCGGTCGTCACCCCCAGGCCCGAGGTGCCGTTGGCGATGCGCTCGGTGGCACGGTTCACCACGCTCGTCTCGAAGTGCATGGTGAAGTGGAGGTACTGGTAGAGGTGCCGGGCGACGATGCGGAAGCGCTCGTCGGGCCCCAGTGCCCGCACCAGCGGATGGTCCACGTACGGGATCATCGCCTCCGGGAAGAGCGTCTTTCCCGATTCCAGGTCCTGGCCGATGACGCGCCGCGGGTCTCTTCGGACCCCTGCCTTCTCGTACCACTGGTTCAGCGGGGACTTCATGGACATTCCTCTCGTGCCTGTCAGGTCGTTCCTGTCCTGTCAGGTCGTTCCTGTCCTGTCAGGTCGTTCCTGTCCTGTCAGGTCGTTCCTGTCCTGTCAGGTCGTTCCTGTCAGGGGTGGTGCCGCGCCGGGCGGGGGCAGCAGGCCCGGGGCTGCTGCGGTACTAGGCCACGGCCGAGACCACCAGCCAGGTGCCGATGGCGCACAGGGCCCCGCCGCCCACGGTCTCCAGCACGCGGCGCCAGCCGTCCCGCTTGAAGATGTTTCCGAGCCGCAGCACCAACAGGGCATAGCCGCACAGGCACAGGAAGCTGAGGGCGACGTGGATACCGGCCAGGGTGAGGGAGACGGGCAGGGAACCGTTTCCGGCCGGGATGAACTGCGGCAGGAACGAGGTGTAGAAGACGCCGACCTTGGGGTTGCCCAGGCTGGTGACCGCCCCTTGACGCCAGTTCAGCTGGGTGGGTGTGTCCACGTCGCCGAGCGGTCTGCGGGCTGCGAGGAGGGCACGGATGCCCAGGAAGACCAGGTAGGCGGCCCCGGCGATCTTGATGGCGGTGAAGAGGGCGGGCGAGGCGGCCAGCACGGCCGAGAGCCCCGCCACCGAGGCCACCGCCCAGGCGACCAGCCCGGTGCACACCCCCGCGGCGGTCTGCACGGCGGCCCTGGCGCCGCCGTGCAGTGCGTTTCTGATGACCACCAGAGTGTCCGCGCCGGGGGACACCACGATCAGCCCGGCGACGGCGATGTATCCGATGAAGTTGGTCATCTGGGGCGTTTTTCCTGTTCTCTGCGCTCTGTTCTCTGTGTTCTGTGCTCAGGTGCTGTGGTGCTCGGGGCGGCCGGCGCCGGGCGGCAGGCCTCGCGCCGGGCGGCCGGCGCCGGTCAGAGCCGGCCGGCCAGCCATTCCAGCGTGGACATGGCGCTGGTGAGCTTCATCCGGGCCTGTCCCCAGGCCACGGACCGGTCGCCGTCGAGCACGCTGCCGGCCACCTCCTCGCCGCGGTGGGCGGGCAGGTCGTGCAGGAACCGGGCCTGCGGCCAGCGGTCCATCAGGGCGTCGTCGACGTAGAACGGCAGGAATTTCTCCCGCCAGTCGGCGTCCGGCTTGGCGGTTCCGGTGGTCTGCCAGCGGGTGGTGTAGACGAAGTCGGCCTCGTGGGGGAGTTCGCGGGTCGAGTGCACCTGGGTGAGCGTGGTGCCGAGCTCGGCCGCCCGCTTGGCGGCGGACTCCAGGGCAGCGGCCGGCAGGCCGTACCCCTCGGGGGTGGCGAAGGTGACCTGGCAGCCGGAGAAATGGGCGATGCCCTGCGCGAGGGCGGTGGCGGTGTTGTTGCCCTCGCCGAGGTAGACGATGCGTGCGCCGTCCACCCCGCCGCGGCACATGCTGATCGTCGCCAGGTCGCAGATCCCCTGCGTCGGGTGCTCCTCCGCCGCCATCGCGTTGACCACCGGTATGCCGCCGTGCCGGGAGAGCTCGCGCAGCTCGTCCAGCGGGCCTGCCGTCCTGGCGACCAGCAGGTCCAGCATGCTGCCCAGGATGCGGCCGGTGTCGGTGATCGACTCGCCGGTGTTCGTCTGCAGGTCGTGGGGGCCGAAGGTGACAGGGGAGGCGCCCAGGCGGATGGCGGCGGTGGTGAACGCCGTACGGGTGCGGGTGGAGGTCTTGGTGAAGAGGATGCCGGCCACCCGGCCGCTCAGCGGGCTGCGGTGCGCGCCGATGTCCCGGTAGAAGTCGGCGCTCCGGCGGACCAGTTGGCGCACCTCGCTCCGGGACAGCTCGCCCAGGGAGAACACACCCTGCTCCGGCGTCACGGGCGGCAGCCCCGTCATGAGTTCGGTCATCGGTGCTCTTCCTTCGGGTGGTCGGGTCCGGCGGGACCGGGGCGTTGCCCCGGTGCAGCGGTGCGGGGTGCGGCTTCAGGGGCGCGGGGTGCGGCTCAGGAGCGCGGGGTGCCGCTCAGGGGCGCGGCGTACGCCAGAAGTTCCTCGACGTCCTCGGCGCAGTCCCCGCAGCCCGTGTTGGCCGAGGTCTCCTCGCGCACGGCCGCCAGGTCGCGGCAGCCGCGGGCGGCCGCGGCGAGGATTTCGCTCTCCCTGACATGGGCGCACATACAGATCAGGGGGTCAAAGTCGTCGCTCATGGCGCGCCGTTCCCCGGGCCGTCCGCGGTCTCCCGGTCCAGCGCGCCGAAGGCCAGACCGAGGATTTCGGCGAGCAGGTCGAGCTCGGCCCCGCCGGTCACCAGCGGCGGGTGGATGTTGAGGACGTCCGGTGCCATGCCGGTTGAGGCCACGAGCAGGCCGTAATCGGGGTGGACCTGGGCACCCAACTCCCTGATGCGGGCGGCGTGGTGGCCGCTCAGCACGATCCGCGCGGTGGCTCCCATGGCATCGGTCCGGCTGATGAGCCGGGGGTACCGGTCCGCGAGCTGCCGCAGCCGGGTGCGCAGACCGTCCTCCAGGGCGAGGACGTCCTTGTCCACGTCCTTCCACGCCTCCCAGCGGTCCAGCACGGTCTCCGTGACGGCGAGCGCGTGCGGGATCCCGACGAAGGTGGAGGAGTGGCTGCCCGGCCGGTAGTGCTCGGGGTCGGCCAGCGGTTCGCGCGCCCACACGGCGCTGAGCGCGGCCGCGCCGTTGGTGAGCGCCTTGCTCGTCACGATGACGTCCGGGCTGACGCCCGCGCGCTGGAAGCCCCAGCGGGGGCCGACCCGGTGCATGCCCGTGAAGATCTCGTCGGCGATGACCACGGCGCCCTGGGCACGGGCGTGGTCGACGGCCGCGCGCAGCAGCGCGGGGTCGGGCGTCACCATGCCGCCCACGTTCTGCACCGATTCGAAGATGAAGGCGGAGACCTTGCGGCCGTGGTGGCGGCCGCCGACCCCGCTGAGCTCCGAGCCCCAGCGGGCGACGGCCTGTGTGCAGCCGCCGGAGCAGCCGCCGGCGGGCCGGGCGTGCGGGCAGCGCAGACAGTCGGGGCTGGGCAGCCGTACGACCTCCAGGCCCCAGGCGGCGAGCAGTTCGCGGTAGCGCGGGCTGCTGCTGAGCATGCTCGTCACCCCGGAGCGGCCGTGGAAGGCGCCCTCGAAGACCACGACCGTGCCGGGCCCGTTGTTGCTGAAGGCGATGCGCAGCGCGGTCTCCATGCCCTGGGCGCCGCCCAGGTCCAGCTCGACCCGGCCGGGCGCCCCCACGGCCTCGGAGCACAGCCGCTCGATGCGCTCCAGGACGGCCAGCCGCAGCTCCGACTCGCAGAACGACGGGAGGGCCGGCAGCTCCATGCAGCGGTTCAGCGCCTCGCGCAGGATCTCGCTGTCGTACCCCCAGGAGAGGGTGCCGTTGGCGGCCTCGGCGTCCAGATACCGCCGCCCGTCGGCCGCCTGGAGGAAACAGCCCTCGCCGCCGACGAAGCGGGGGACGTGCGCGGACCGGTAGATCAGGTTGCCCGCGCCCGCGAAGGGCGGTATCTGCGTGTGCTGCGCGCCGGTGTTCAGGACAGGCACCGTTCGGTCTCCTTCGCGGTCGGGTTCCCGCCGGGTGCGGCGGGCTGCCAGGCGGCGGCCGACGAGGTGGGCAGCAGGGGCGCCACGCCCGGTTCGTTGCAGTCGATCCAGCCGGTGACCACCGACAGCACATCCCAGCGGGCGCTGCCGTACGGGAGCGGGGTACGGGCCAGTTCCGCCAGCCAGGCGCCGATGTGCTCGGGGGCGGCGGCGGTCGCGGCCAGGTGGGCCCAGGCGTCGGTGCCGCGCTCCAGGCGGCGCAGGGACAGGGCCAGGTCCAGGTCGTGCTGGGGGATGGCGGCCTCCAGCTCGGGCAGCAGGTCGTGCGCGGGGCCGCTGCCCGGTGCGGGCGGCTGCCCGGGGCCCTCGCAGGTCAGCGCCTGGCGGCACCACTGCCAGCCGGTCTGGTAGGAGAACAGCTGCAGCTCGCGGACCACGTCGGCCGGGTCGTCCGCGGTGTGCATGAAGTTGAACAGGCCGTTCACCCGGCCGATCCGGGTCCGCAGATCCCGGCCGCGCGCGGCCTCGGGGTCCGCGCTGCCCTTGGCGGCCGTCAGCCGGACGCTGGCGGGCATCCACGCGGGGCGCCGGGCGTCGCCCAGCAGCACCAGGAGGGAGGGGCCCGAGCCGAGCAGGTGGTCGACGACGGCGATGCGCTGCTGCGAGGCGGCGTTGAACTGGTAGCGCCACAGCTCCCGGGTCAGCAGCGGATCGAAGCGCACCGTGGTCGCCGCCAGCGGGAACCAGCCCTCCTCGTACAGCACGTTCAGGAGCTGACGGCAGCGCCGCCCGGCGACCGCGTCGGGCTTGAGCGCGACGAACGTCACGCCCCGGGAGCGCTCCAGCGCCCCCATCGCGGCGAAGGAGTCCAGTCCCTCGCGGGCGTAGGTGTCGTAGCGGTACAGCTCGCGCTTGTCGGGGTCGGCCGTCAGTGCGTCGAGCGCGTCGGCCGCGACCGCCGAGCGGCATGCCGCGTCAGTCGTCAGTGTCATCGAGTCTCTTTCCTCCGAGCGGGGTGACCTCCCCGTCGACCAGCACCACCCGGCTGCCGTCGGCGTGGCATGCGCCGTCCACGGCCAGGCGCCCGGCGGCGAAGGCGCGCACCGTCCACTCCAGGCAGGGGCGGTCGCTCCGTTCCTTCTGGAGCAGTTCCTGCTGCCAGGCGTCCTCGGTGGTGGGGCGGCGGTCGCCGACCGGCACCGGGGGGCCCATGCACAGCACGGCGCCGCCGTCGTGGGTCCCGTCGACGAGGAAGCAGGACGTCCGGGTCGCGCGGTGTCCCCGGCTCATGGCGAGCCGGACCGGGTCCTTGCCGGTCAGCGCCCGGCTGCCGTCGTCCGCCAGCACGCTCAGGTCGCCCGGATGCTGGTTGATCATCCGGTGGGCGTAGCGGTCCAGCAGCGCCCCCTCGATCCAGCGGTGGTAGGCCAGGACCACCAGGTCCAGGGGGCCGTTGTCCGCTTCCCAGGACGCCATACGGGAGTTGAGCCCGTCGTGCCAGGAGCGGGCCCGCTCGCGGTAGCGGCGTACGGCGTCCGGACCATCGGCGGCCGCCTGCGACGCCGGGCCGCAGTGCGCGTCGAAGTCGCCGGTCCACGCCTCCACGCCCGCCTCGCGCGCCACGTCCAGCGCGGTGACCCGCTGCCCGTGCGAGGCGACCAGGCAGACCTGGAAGCGGTCCGGCGCGGTGTGCTGCAGCGCCAGCAGCGTGCGCAGGTTCCCGCCGGTCGCCGAGGCCAGCACGCCGATCCGCAGCGGGCGCCCGGGCCCGGACGGGCCGAGCACCCGCGCCCGGCGCGCCGTCCGGGTCATGACGCGCTCCCCTCGGCGGCCGCCGGGTCACCGGCCAGCAGCGCCAGTACCGCGGCGCAGCCGTCCCGCTCCGGATTGACCAGGTGCATATGGCGGGCGCCGGGAACGGTGCGGTGGTCCACGGCGAGCCCGCCGCCTTGCCACTGCTCGATCTGGTACTTCGTCAGCTCGGTGGGCACCGCCTGGTCGCCGGCCGCCTCGACGACGGTCAGCGACGCCAGATCGGCCCGCGAGGGCCGGGGCGTCGCCTCGTCGGCGGTGCCGCCGGCCGCCAGATGACCGGCGAGGAAGTGCCCGACGGCCGGCCCGCCGGTACCGGTCGCAACGGCCTGCGCCAGGTCGACGACCGGTGCCAGCAACACCGCACGCCGGCCCTCGCCCCGCCCGGCGACGGCGGCCAGCGCCAGGTGCGCCCCGGCGGAGTGCCCCACCAGCGTCGCCTCCCGCCACGGCGCACCCGCGGCATCCAGCCGCGCCAGTGCCTCGGCGGCGTCCTCGGCGGCCGCAGGCCACTGCCCGCCGTCCCAGGCCGGGCGGTACTCCACCGCGGCGGTGGCGCACCCGCGCCGCACCAGCGCGACGGCCAGCGGCTCCAGGTCGCGGGCGATGCGGTCGTGCCGCCAGAACCCGCCGTGGAAGATCACGGCCGCACAGCGGACCGGACCCCGCACGGGGGTGTACAGATCGATCCGCTGCCACGGCGAGTCGCCGTAGCGCAGAACCCCTTCCTGGACCGTCACAGGACGCCCATCGTCCTCAGGCGCCCGGCCCAGTGCTCGAACCGCTCATCGGACATACGGACCTCACGGCGCCGCTCCGCGCTCTCCTCCGCGGCACCCAGCCGGTACCACACCTGGCCGTCGGACCGGCGGATCATGAACGCCCGGTCCTTGCGCGCCGGACTCTGGATCATCAGCGAGATCGTCTCGGGCTCGGTGATCGTGGTGTGCAGCTGCTCGTGATCGAGCGTGATGCAGCGGCCCTCGGCCTCCTCGCGCACGAAGTACGGCCAGAAGCGGTCGACGTCGGCCCTCTCGTCCAGCGGCTGGTCGGTGGCGTAGAGGGTGTGCCGGTAGGCGCCGCGCAGGATGTAGGCGGTGAAGCTGTAGCGGTGGTTGTGCACCCGCTCGTACTGGTCGGTGTTGGCCAGCCGCAGCCTGATACGCAGGCCCTTCTCCTGGTCGTCCCACAGGACGATCTTGTCGTCCAGGGCGTGGCACTCACACTTCTCCCGCAGCGCCGGTGTGCGCCGGACCCGCTCCAGGAGGGTGCCCAGCAGCTCGGGGTCGTCACCGAGACGGCGGGCGATCCGCTCGGTGACCTCGGCCGCGGACTCGATGTCGTCCCAGCGCACCGTCGGCAGGGATTCCATCAGGGAGACCGCGGCCTGGGTGCGGTCGGCTGTCGCGCTGGTCATCACAGGACCTCCATTCCCCGCAGCCGCGCGGTGAGTTCGTCGTAGTACGCCTTGCTGATGCGCTTGCTGCCCTTGCGGGCCGCCTTCTCCTTGTCCTCACCGAAGCGCCACCACACCCGGCCGGTCTCCCGCTCGGTGATCAGCGAGCGCTCCTTCTCCGCGGGGCCGCGCAGGAAGAGGGAGACGGTGTTGGGGGTGGTGTAGGTGGTGTGGATCTCGGAGTGGTGCAGCGTGTAGCAGTTGCCGGCGACCTCGTTGGTCACGAACCGGGGGATCACCCGCAGGTCGGAGTCCTGGGCGTCGAAGTCGTCCTGGGCATCCTCCGGGACCCCCTCGGGGCGCCCCACCAGCTGGTGGCGGACGTGGCGGTAGTGACCGCGCAGGATGAGGGAGGTGAAGGTGAAGCGGTGGTCGTGCGGACGGTCCCGGTGATCCTCGGTCGAGACGTGCACCCGGATACGGAACCCGCGGTCCAGTGCGTCGTAGACCACCAGCTTGTCCAGCAGCCGGTGGTGCTCGCACTTGTCGAAAAGGTCCTCCTCCTCACGAGCCCGCTCCAGCAGATGCGTCATCGCCTGCTTGTCCTCGGCCAGGGCCGTGAGGATCTCGTTCGTCTGGGCCCGCGCCTTGTGCAGGTCCGACCAGTCGACGGTCAACCGGTCCAGTTCATCAAGCATCGCTTTCTCCTGTGTTCGCCGTGAGGGTGCTGTGCCAAGGAAGCGCCGGCGCCCGGGCGGGTAGGGCGCTCACTGCTGCGCGGACAGGGCGGCGGGCCGCAGCCCCGGGCCGTCCGCCTGGGTTCCGAAGGCGCGGTGCGCCGTGCCGCCGACCAGTTGCCACAGCGGGTCGGCAGCCACGCCCTGCCCCTGGGCGTTGCGGGTCTGCCGGGCCAGGGGCTGCGAGCCGGCCGCGACGATGCCGCCGTCCTGGTACCAGAGGCCGTTGTCATCGGTCTGGTGCAGGGCCTGCCCGCCGATCCGCGCGGAGTCGCAGCGGTCGGTCATCAGCATGGTGTTGGCGTGGCCCATCAGCTCGGCGGCGCGGGCGGCGATGGCCAGGTCGACATGTTCGCCGTCGAAGTTGATGCAGGCCGCGATCCGTCCGGCGGCCGCCTCGTTCATGATCGCGGCAGGCACCGGACCGGCGATCTGGTCCATGTCGGCCAGCGTCCAGTTCGGCAGGTCGTACGCGGTCAGGGTGCTCTCCCGCCTGGCCCGCGCGGCGGAGGTGCGGAAGGCGTGCTTGATGTTCAGCGGCATGTCGTTGAACAGGTGGTCGGTGATCACCCGGGCACCGCTGCCCGTCCACTCGCTCTGCCAGGCGATGTCGACGATGTCCCGGACGAGCTCGGCGCTCGCGGCGGGGTCCTGCCGGGTGAAGTGCCCCAGCGCGGGCCGCACCCCGTGGGCCAGCAGCTGCGGGACGATCCAGTCGAGGCGCGGGTGGCGGTCGTCGAGGTTGTCGTACAGGCCCGAGGCGGTGGTGAACGCGTCGGGCGACATCACGGTGTAGACCAGCCCGAGGTCGCCGAGCCTGGCCAGGCGCTCCCACTCGTGGCGGGTGGGGGCCCAGACGGTCGCCTCGGGGGTGCCGCCGTGGCTGGCGAGCAGCGGCCCCTCCAGCGCGATGCCGGGGATGTGCGGCAGCTTGCCGTTGCGGCGCAGGTCGGCGTAGCGCTGCATGAACCACTCGAACTTCTCGAGCGCGGACCGGTGGAGATAGAGCGTGGGGATGCACACCACGCCTTCCTCGGCTGATCTGCGATCGAGCAGGACGAGATCCAAATTGGCGAACTCCGAGAAGTCCACCTCGCCAAATCCGTGGCAATGCACCTCGACCGGGAGGGCTGGCGTCTCATTCATGGGCTGTGAAATCTCTCTTTCATTTCCTGATCCCGTGGACGTGCAGTTCCTCGAGGGCTCGCGCGTCGTCGAATGCGCCGAGGGACTCGAAGTAGCGCACGGTCTGCCGGGACATGGCGGCAAGGTGCTGGCTGAGGATCTCCGGCGGGTAGGTCTCCGCCACGACGCAGTGCGCGTCGTCCTCGCCCAGCCCGTAGCGGATCAGTTCCTCCCGGATCGCGGGCAGGTCCGGGTGGAGGAACGTCGTGATGAGCCGGGGCACCAGCCGTGCCGCGGCACGCCGCTCCGCCGGCGAGAGCTGGCCCCACATTTGCCGCAGGAACATGGCGAAGTACGCGTGGTGGCGCCCCTCGTCACCGGCGTGGTCGCGTACGGTCCCGGAGACCGCGGCCACCACCTCGGAGCTGTCGGGGACCTCGGCGAGGCTCGCGGAGATCAGGGTCTCCGACACCACCACGAAAAGGAGCTCGGCCAGCGCGCCGTCTGCGGGCGGGAGTTCGTCGAGGAGCCGGTGGAGCCGGTCCAGGAAGAACGGCTGGCGCGGCAGCCGCGGCGCGATCCCGGTCCGCTGCTCCACCTGTCGCGCCAGGTCGATGGAGAACAGCGTGTGGTACGCCTCGTCGCAATAGATCTTGTACGCGTCGAAGCGCATCTCTTCCGGGAGTTGCACGCCGACGGTGTTCTGCGCGATGGACAGGACCGTGCGGTTGACCACCAGGGACTCCAGCCGTGCCGTGAAGTCCAGGTAGCGGTAGAGGTGTTGGACCAGTAATTCCTCGTGCACCGCCGCGGGCAGCTCCTTCACCAGCGGGTGCTGGGTGATGGGGACGAGCTCCGGCGGGAAGTAGTGGCGGCCGGACTCGTCCTCGCGCAGGGTCCGGCGCGGTGCCTGCCGTACGGCGGCGCGCTCGTACCAATTGCGGAACGGGCTGCGGTAGTCACCGGGAGTCGAGGGCGGCTCGGGGGCGTCGTCGGCGGCCACCCGGTGCAGCAGCAGCTGCTTGGGGCACTGGGTCAGCGCCGCGCAGCCCACGAACATGCCCGCGGTTCCGCACATATGAGATCTCCCTTCGCCACTACGGTCCGGACCTACGCACACCCGGCACGGCACCGGTCCTGACCGGTGACGGTCACGGCGCGGTCGCTTCCACCACGCCGCTGCCGGCCAGGTCGGCGAGCAGTTCGCCGATGTCCTCGGCGGCCACCTGCACGGAGACGTCGTACTCGGCGGCCAGCTGCTCGGCGATGCCCTGGACGCTGGTCGAGCCGTCGACCCGCTTGAACACGAACGTCCCGATCTCGTCGAGCTCGACGGCGTGCGGGCCGTTGGCGACGATGAGCTTGCCGCGGAACTTGCGCATCCGGGCGGTCATGCTGCGCCGCGGCACCGCTTCGGGGCCGAAGGGATGAGGTGCTGTCATCAGATCTCCACCTCCAGGGACAGGTCCTTGCAGAACCCGACGGTCCGGCGCACCCAGTCCTCGGGGTGCTGCGGGTCGAAGTCGGCCATGGTCTCCAGGGCCCAGTACCGCTCGAAGGGCAGGACGTCGAGACCGGCGTCCCGCACCCGGCGGGCCCGCCACTTGGGCGTGTGGGTGCCGTAGACGCCGTGGCTGTCCAGGAGGGCGTCGGTGGCCTGCTGGAAGGCGACCTTGGCGGCGAGAACGGCGCTGTGGGTGTCGCCGCTCTCCAGCATGCCGAGCGCCTGCTCGACCTTGCCGTCCGCCTCGGAGAGGGAGCGGGTCGCGACGAACGCCCGGTAGGCGGAGTCGTGCAGCTGCTCCGCGCGCCGCTTGAGCCAGTCCGCGCCGGTCAGTGCCACCCCGCCGGACAGGCGCTCCAGGAACAGTTCCTCGTTCGAGGTGAGGATGCGCAGCGAGGACTCATCGGAGTCGAAGGCGTCCCAGGTGACCTTGTCCAGCATCTGGCCGACCTGGGCGTCGGTCCAGTAGGTGACCTCGTACCGCCGGCCGCCGTCGGTGAAGTCCACCGAGGTGACGGTGTCCGGGGTGAGCGGCACCGCCACCGTCCGGGCGCCCGGCATCCGGCAGGGGGCGCCGGTGAGGACGTAGAGGTCGAAGTCGCTCGCGGCGTGTGCCCAGCCCCGGGTGACCGAGCCGACCACCACGACGGCGACCGGGTCGTCGGGGGCCAGGTCCTTGCGCCTGAGTGCGTCCAGGCACCCGTCCAAGTCCGGTTTCACGACCAGCTCCTGTCCTCGTTCTCGCGCTGTAGTTCGATGACGATCTGAGGGATGTTGTTGACGAGGTGGGCGAGCAGGGCCGGGTAGACCGACTGCGAGGCCAGGGTCAGTGCGAGCAGCGCCACGGCCCCGGCGATCTCCACCGCGGTGGAGCGGACCGTGCCGCGCCGGTTGGCGCCCGGCTGGATGTGGTGCTGCGCCACGAAGGCCGTCGCCGCCAGCAGCCCCAGCAGCGCCGGGTCCGCCACCATCAGCACGGGAGCGCGGAAAAGGATCTCCTCCCCGACGGCGCCCACCGCGCCCGCGAAGGCGCGGGCGCTGCCGTGGGAGCGCGGAGTGGGCCCCAGCACGAAGGCGAGTTCACCGGTGAACAGCCCGGCCGGACGCAGCCCGCTCAGCACGACCAGCCCGGCGCCGACGGCGAGCGCCACGGCGAACCACCACCACTCCCCGGTCCGGGTGAGCCACTGGGGAGCCGTGTACGCGGTGAGCGCCAGCGCGCCCAGCGGGGCCACCAGTCCGGCCAGCGTCTCCGCCCAGATGCTCGCGCCGCTGCGCCCGCCCCGCGGCACCCGCCACGGCAGGCCCATCAGCACGGCTTCGGCCACCAGCAGGACGGCCACCACCCGCAGGGCACCCGAGCCCACGGTCCACAGCCCAACGGCAAAGGCCGCCACCGTGGCGGCGGCCATCAGTTGCCGGGGCTCGGGCCGCCAGCCGACCGGTGTGAAGGTGGAGACGGAGCGGCGTTGCCGGCTCCCGTCGGGCACCGCCCGGCCGGCAGCCGTGGTCATGGCGCCGCCTCCACGGTCACCACGATCCCCAGGTCGATGGCGTCGGCGAGCTCTTCGTGCACGGTCTCCAGGCTGTGCCCGAGCCCGTCGAGGACCTCGCCGATCGTGCGCTCACCGTCCAGCGCCCGCAGCACGGCGGACCACTCGGGCAGCTCGTCCTCGTCCAGGACGTACTCGATCTCGCCGTCGATGATCACGTACCACACCGACGGTTCGGCGGGGTCCTTGAGCAGCAGCACGTTCTCCGCGACCGCCGCGCGGGTCCGCGGGTCGACGGGAGGCCGCCGTACGACCTCCGCCTCGATCTTCTCCGCGTCGGTGTCCCAGTCGCCCACCGGCACCGACTGCGGCACGGGCGCCTTGGCCACCTGGACGTGCGGGGCGGGCAGCGAGGCGGCCATCTGCTCCAACAGGCCGAGGTTGACCGCCGAGAGCAGGAACTCCACGTGCCCGGAGGAGGGATTGGCCTGCAGCTGACGCAGCGTGGCCCGCAGGTTGTCCGCGTCCAGGAACTCCCGGGCGCCGGGTCCGCTCAGCGCCTCCTCCAGCAGCCGGCCGCCGTCCTGGGCGAGCATGGCGCCGAACGCGCGGTAGGTGTGCCGGACGCCCTCCCCGTAGAAGAAGGGGCCCTTGGGGCGGTGCACCAGCTCGTCGGGAAGGTGGCCGACCAGGGAACGCCGCAGAATCTGCTTGTCCCAGATCAGGCGGGGGCGCAGCGCCCGGGGCACCGCGGCCACCAGCTCGATGAGGCGGTGGTCCAGGAACGGCACCCGGGCCTCGATGCCGTTGCCGGCCGCCGACCGGTCCTCGTGCCAGCAGTTGTACTGCTGCACATCGCGGTACTTCCAGCGGAACAGCGCCTCGTACGGCTCGTGGGCCGGGCGGCCGGCGGCGTCGCGCAGCACCGAGGACTTGACCAGCGGCAGGCCGGGGACGTCCCACCAGGCACCCAGTTCGGGGCTGCGGTACTGGTCCCGGCGGACCGCCATACGGTCCAGGTTGTCCAGGAAATCGGGCCATTCACCGCCGCCCGCGATGCCCTTGGAGTAACCGCCGTTGAATTCATCGGCCCCGCCGCCCAGCAGCATGGCTTTGATATGCGGCGTCCGGTCACGGACGTAGCGATACATCTCGTGCTTGTAGAACGCCTCGGGACCGGCCAGCGGCGTCTGCATCAGCCACAGGAACCGCTTCCACTCCTCCGCACCGGGGACGGAATCGGTGCGGAAAAGGATCTGATGATTCGTCAGTCCCAGAATCCCGGCCGTGCGGTGCCCCCATTCGGAGTCGCCGTTGGCGAGGGTGCTGCCGTTCAGCGCGGTGAAGGTCTGGGGCTTGCCGGAGGCCAGTGCGGCCACCGCGGCGGAGTCGATTCCGCCGCTGAGGAAGAGGCCGATCTCGACGTCGGCCATCTCGCAGTCGGCCACCGCGGAGGACAGCAGCTCGCCGTAGCGGCGCACCAGCTCTTCCTCGGACGCGCCGCCGGTGGAGTCGAATTCGGGGAACGACCAGTAGCGGTGGGTCGAGCGCTCGCCGGAACGCAGGTCGAAGGAGACCACACAGCCGGCCGGGGCGAGCTCGATGTCCTTGAACCAGGAGTGGGCCGGGCTCTCGTCGAACGCCGGCGCACGCGTCATGGCCTGGTCGCGCAGCGCGCGCCCCCAGTCCAGCTCACGGGGGCAGGCGGGGTCCTCGAAGAGCGCCTTGACCTCCGAGCCGAAGACGACCCGCTCGGCGTTCTGGTGGTAGAAGACGGGCTTGATGCCGAACCGGTCGCGGGCCAGCAGCAGCCGGCCCCGGGTGCGGTCGTAGAGGGCGAGGGAGAACATCCCGCGCACCTTGTCCAGGAAGCGCAGCCCGTCACGGCGGTAGAGGTGGAGCAGCACCTCGCAGTCCGAGCGGGTCCGCAGCCGCGTGCCGCTCGGGAGCGTGGCGGCCAGTTCCTCGTGGTTGTAGATCTCGCCGTTGGCGATCAGAACCAGGTCGTCGTCCTCGGTCCGCAGCGGCTGGTCACCGCCGGCCACGTCGACCAACGACAACCGTACGAAGCCGAATCCGACCGGGCCCGAACGGTAGGAGGCCTCACCGTCGGGGCCGCGGTGCGCTATGGCCTGAACCATTCGCTGGAGCTGGGAGTCCGCGGCGCCGGTCAGCGCCCTTCCGTCCACGCGAGCGATTCCGCTCAGCCCACACATCGTTACCTCGCTCGTTTCATGTGCTGGTTCCTCCGCCACAAGGCGGAAACGCCGTGCAAAGCGGCGCGACTCCCACGGAAGTGAAGGAGAAAGACGGTCGGCACCGGGAAGGGGCCACACCTCAAGGCACAACCTTGAGGTGTGGCGCCTTTGCGGTTCAGACCGCCGTGGTTCAGACCACGGAGCCCAGAACGGTGCCCTGGTTGACCTTCTTGGCCTCCGGCTTGGTGTACTTACGCATGGTGATTCACCCCCCCTTTGGGATCTTGCGGATATCCCCGGAATCCAGTGATCCAGAATTGCCCTTGCGGACCAACGCGGTGCCCGAAAGCACCACGCCTTTGCCCTTACGGGCTGAAGTCCCCCCGGACAACATCAGTTTTGAAAACCGGATGGATTCCCGACTTCCGGTGTTGGCTCGAATAGAACAGCGGATCTTGCTTGGATATGTCAATCACCGGTGATTGTGACGCACGCCACACAGCATTTCTTTCCCAAAACCGGATACTCTGTCTTGAGTTAGCGACATCAACTGCCCGGAGTTCCTTGCGGCTTCACACCCGCGAACAGGGGCGGTGACTGTCCCCAACGGCCGCGCGAACGGCCTCCGTTCGCGCGTCCCGATGCCGGGGGCCGCTGCACGGGGGGATCCATTGGGAGGCTGTAATTCCGCTTTTCCGCGGGAATCTTTGATTCCACTTTCCTCACGCTGCGCGTGGTGGCTTGATTTCGGCCATCACTGGCTGTCCCATGCTCGAAAACCGGTAGAGCGCCACCTCGGAACGGCACCACATGGAGGAATTTTGGCCAGCAACCCGGCTCTTTCGGCCGCTTTTCCGCTGCCCATCGAGCTCGAAGCGATCGTATTCGACTGCGACGGGCTTCTTTTGGACACGGAAACCTGCTGGTCACGCGCGGAGGGCGCGCTCTTCCGTGCGCACGGGCGCGAATTCGGCCTGGCCGAAAAGCAACTTGTCATCGGCAAGACCGTGGAGGGCGTCGGCGAGGTGATGGCCGATTACTTCGGGCGTCCCGGCGAGGGTGAGCTGCTCTCCGCCGAGCTGCTGGAGGGCGTGCGCCGGGAGCTGGCCGACGGGGTGGCCGCGCTGCCCGGGGCCGCTGACCTGGTACGGGCCTGTGCCGAGCGGCTGCCCGTCGCCGTCGCCAGCAATAGCCCCCGGTCGCTGCTGGAGACCGCGCTGGGGAGCTCCGGCCTGGCCGATCTGCTGCCGCTCTCGTTCGCGGCCGACGAGGTGGCGGCTCCCAAACCCGCCCCCGACCTCTATCTCACCGCCTGCCGGGCGCTCGGCGCCGACCCCGCCTCCTGTGTCGCCTTCGAGGACTCCCACACGGGCATCCGCGCGGCCCGCGCCGCGGGGCTCCACCTGGTCACCGTGCCCTCGCTGGCCGGCCAGGAGCTGGACCACGACTGGCTGCTGGACTCCCTGGCCGACCCCCAACTCCAGGCGTGGGCCCGTGCCCTGCGACCGGCGGTCGCCCCCGCCGCCCACCGACCATCCTGACCACCTGCCCCGTGACCACCTGACCACCTGCTCCGTGACCAGCTGACCGCTCGTCACCACCCGTCCGTCCACGCCGAGAAGCGCTGCCCGGACGAAGCACCGGGCCGCGCTCGCCCACCCACACCGAGCACCGCCCACGAACACCGAACCCGGCCCACCCACAAGGACTCCCTCCTCCTCACAAAGGAGCACGTCATGCCGATCGGCACCCAGGGATTCACCGTCTTCGATCTGCCCGCCGTCCCCACGGAACTCCTGGACAGCTACGACGACCTTCCGGTCGACGACTACATGGGCAACGGCACACGCTTCAAACGGTTCTCGCAGTACCGGCTGTCCCCCGCCGAGGGCGACGCCTGGAACTTCGCGCTGCTGCCGCACCGGGACTACACGGCGCTCAAGAAGTTCAACAAGGCCGCCGGCGGCATCCGCCGGACCTATGAGCCCGTCAAGGCCGACTTCACCGGCCTGATCTCCCGGGGCATCGCCGGTATCGGCCTCGACCGCGGCGAGGACTGGCAGATCAATGTGCACCAGAACCGCACCCGGGCCGAGGCCGGCCGCCCCGGGCCGCTGACGCCCGAGGGCGTGCACCACGACGGCCACGAGTTCGTGATGATCGCCGTACTGCGCCGGCAGGACGTGGGCGGCGGCGAGACCCGGCTGTGGAAGCCCGGCGCCGACGAGCCCTTCTGGAGCGGGACGCTCGAGGCGGGCCAGGCCGTACTCCTCGACGACAAGGCCATCGCCCACGACGTGACCGACGTCGTGGCGGCCGGTGACCGGCCCGGACACCGGGACATCGTGATCGTCGCGTTCTCGCGCTGGCAGCACAAGTGGTACGGCGACGAGCACGACTCCGTCGCGCTGTCCGAGGACGCCGGCTGAGCCCGGCCGCCGCCTCCCCTCACCACCCATACCTAGAAGATTGTGCTGATTCCCCATGCCTGAGAACTGGAAAGCCCGGCTCGCCGAGGGTCCGCTGTCCGCGGTGCGCGCCCTGGAGTCCTGTACCGCCGGCGAACTGACCCTGCTCACCGAGAACTACGCCTTCCGCGGCGCGCTGGCCGCCGCCTGCAAGGAGCTCACCGGGCGCGCCTACGCCGGCAAGGACCGCGCCGCGCTCGCCGACATGCACGAACTCCTCGCCCTCATCTACGACCGGGACTTCTCCGGCGTGGTCATCGCCGAGGTCGACCACGAACGCACGCCCCTTCTGCGCGATGTCGCCGCGATCCTGGAAGCGGCCATGCTGGGTGAGGAAACCGCCCGCATCGACGAGGAGACCGTCACCGGCTACCCGCGGTCCGGCACGGACTACGTCCGCTGGCTGAAGAACCTCGTCAACGACCACCCGGCCGGCCGGCACCCGCTCTACCACGAGCACATCGAGCAGCGGGGCTCGCGGGAGGACCTGCGGCTGCTGCTCGCCCAGGAGACCAGCCTCGACCCGCGCTTCGACGACATCCTCGCCTCGATGCAGATGGGCCGGACCGGCGGCGAGAAGATGGAGATAGCCGCCAACTACTGGGACGAGATGGGTAACGGCGACGCCGAGCAGGTCCACACCAGCCTCTTCTCCCAGGCCCTGGACTCCATCGGCGCCGACCCGGCCTTCATCCGGGACAGCTTCATGCTGGAGGCCGGGATCTGCGGAAACCTCTCCGCCTGCCTCGGTCTCGCCCGCCGGCACTACTTCAAGGCCGTGGGCTACTTCGGCGTGACGGAGTACCTGGCGCCCCGCCGCTTCCGCTGCGTGGTCGACACCTGGCGCAGACTGGGCCTGCACGAGGTCGGCATCACCTACCACGACCTGCACATCGGCATCGACGCCGGGCACGCCTCCGGCTGGTTCAAGAACGTCGTGGCGCCGCTGGTGGACGGCGACGCCCTGATCGGCCGGGACATCGCCCTGGGTGCCATGATCAGGCTCAACACCTCACAGGACTACCTCGACGAACTGCTGCGGCGGATGCAGGACCGGTCCCCCGTCGCGGTCGGCGCCAAAGCCTGAGGGGGAGGACGTGCCACCACCCCTTCCGCCCCCTCGCCGCGACATGGCGGACGGCCATGACTTCGTGAAGTACGAGGCCCTGGGCAACGACTACTTGGTGATCGCGCCGGCCGCCGGCCAGGTGGCGCCGACACCGGAGAACATCCGGCTGATCTGCGACCGCCACTACGGTCCCGGTGCCGACGGAGTCCTCTACGGCCCGCTCCCCGAGGAGCACGGTTTCGGGCTGCGCACCTTCAACTCCGACGGCACCGAATGCGAGCAGAGCGGCAACGGGCTGCGCATTTTCGGCCGTTACCTCCACGACCACGGCTGGACCGGGGAACCGGAGTTCACCGTCCGCACCCCGGCCGGGCCGGTCACCGTGCAACTGGTGGACCAGGCCCCGGGCCCGGACGCACCGGCCGCCGCCTCCTCCGGCCCGGACCACACCGCAGGCGGTGCCCCCGTACGCGTCTCCATGGGGCGGGCGTCGCTGGACAGCGAGCTGATCGGTGCCACCGGTCCGCGCCGGGAGATGCTGCGCGAAACCCTCCCGGCGGCGGGCCGCGAGTGGACGGCCACCTGTGTCTTCCTGGGCAACCCGCACTGCGTCCTCCCGCTGGACGGCACCGAGGTGACCGAGGAGCTGGCCCGGCACGTGGGCCCCGTGCTCGCCGGCCACGACCGCTTCCCCGGGCGCATCAACGTCCAGCTCATGGAGGTAGGCGCCGCCGACCGCATCCGCATCGAGACCTACGAGCGGGGCGCCGGCTACACGCTCGCCTCGGGCAGCAGCGCCTGTGCGGCGGCCGTCGCCGCCCACACCCTCGGGCTGACCGGCCCCGAGGTCACCGTCGAGATGCCCGGCGGCCGGCTCGCCGTCGGCATCTCCGACGCCGGCGAGGTCACCCTCACCGGTCCGGCCCGGCCCGTCGTGGCCGGCCGGTGGACCCCGGCATTCCGCAGGCGGCTGGCCTCATGACCACGATCACCATGCGCCAGTGGTACTTCGACGAGGCCCACGGCCACTACGACATCGACCTCGGCGACAGCTATGTGGGCGGCAGCCGCCTGTCCGACCACGCCCTGCCCGCCGACTGCCTCCTCGACTACGGCAACAACCGGGGGACCGCCCCGCTGCGCCACCTCGTGGCCGGCCTCTACGGCCGCGACGTGTCCCACATAGGCATCACCCACGGCGGGCAGGAAGCCCTCTACCTCCTCTACCGCACCCTGCTGTCCGCAGGCGACCACGCCGTGATCTTCACCCCCGGCTGGCAGCAGGCGGAGCCGGTGCTGACCCGCGCCGGATGCCGGGTGGACGCCGTCGGCACCACCGCCGACGGCCGCCCGGACATCGCCGCGGCGCTGCGCAGGATCGGCCCCCGCACGAGGGCCGTGGTGCTCAACTCGCCCTGCAATCCGACCGGCCGGAAGGTCACCGCCGACGGCATCAAGGAGTTGGCCGAGGCGCTGCGGGGGCACGGCGGCCATCTGATCCTCGACGAGGAGTACGTCGCCGATCTCGGCGCCGACTCCTGGGTCGGGGCGTACGAACACGCCGTCTCCGTGTCCAGCGTCTCCAAGGTCTACGGGGTCCCGGGCCTGCGCGTCGGCTGGATGTGCGGCCCGCCCGAGGTCGTGGACGCGGCCATGCAGTACAAGCACTTCACCACCGTCACCAACTCGGTGGTCCTGGAGCAGCTGGCCACCGGGATCCTGGAGCGCCGCGAGGAGCATGTGCGGCGCTACCGGCAGCTGATCACCGATGGCCAACAGATGCTGGAGCGCTGGGCCGCCCGGCACCGCGGCACGCTGCGGATGTGGCAGCCGGAGGGCACCCCGTACGCCTGGCTGCACACCCCCGGCCTGCCGTCCTCGCTGGAGTTCTGCCGCGAGGTGCTGCGCCGGGAGCGCGTGCTGCTGATGCCGGCCGAGGTGTTCGGCACCGAGCACGGCCTCCGCCTCACCTTCGCCCGGCAGCCGGACGTCCTGGCCGAGGGCCTGCGGCGCATCGACGCCGTACTGGCCGGCCACCCCACCGCCGCCGGGAGCGGCACCCACACCGAGAGCAGGGAGCAACAATGACGGCACCGCTCGAGGAGATGCCCACCGACTGGTCGCGCGGACTGGCGCTGGTGGCACACCCCGACGACATCGAATACGCCATGGGTCCGGCGGTGATCACCTGGACCGGCAGCGGCAAGGAGATCGCCTACGTCCTGGCCAGCCGCGGCGAGGCCGGCATCGACGGCTGCGACCCGGAGAAGGCCAGGCCGCTGCGGGAACGGGAGCAGCGCGCGAGCTCGGCGGTCGCCGGGGTGACCTCGGTCGACTTCCTGGACCACCCGGACGGGCTGATCACGGACTCGGTGGCGCTGCGCCGGGAGTTCGCCACCGCCATCCGCCGCCACCGGCCCGAAGTGGTGCTCACGGTCAACCACCACGAGCACTGGCGCGGCGTCTCCTGGAACACCTCGGACCACCGGGTCGTCGGCCGGGCCGCGCTGGACGCCGTCGTCGACGCCGGCAACCGCTATGTCTTCACCGAGGACGGCCTCGACCCCTGGGAAGGCGTGCGGTGGATGGCCGTCGCCGGCTCCCCGTACCCCACGCACGCCGTGGAGGTCGCGGGCGCCGAGGACCGCGCCGTCGAGGCGGTGCTCCAGCACCGGGCCTATCTGGAAGCGCTCACCGACGAGGACCCGGAGAGCTACGCCCGGGGGCTCCTGCGGCGCAACATGGCCAGGGCGGGCGCGCTCTTCCACGACCGTGACGCGGTCGCGTTCCAGCTCTTCGAGCGCGACGCCTACCGCGTCAAGGACGGAGTCACCCACTACCGCTGACCGCCCGCGCCCCTCGCCCCTACAGCCCCACCGGGAATGGCATGCACCTGGCCTTCGTCGACTCCAACCCCCCTGCCCTGCAAGCCATCAGGCTGGCCAAGAGCGCGGGACACCGGGTCACCTATCTGCAGTCCGCACACACCCAGTACCCGCTCACCGACGCCAACCTGGCCCTGGTCTCGTCCGTGGACCGGCTCGTCGACGGGCTGGTCACCACCGATCACGAGGTGGTGACCGCGGCGCTGGCCGAATGCCACGCCGCACACCCCATCGACTTCGTCACCACGCAGCACGAGATGTCCGCCGAGGCGGTGGCGGCGGCCTGCCGCGCACTGGGGCTGCGGGGCACCTCACCACAGGCAGTGCTCATCGCCCGGCGCAAGGACCGCACCCGGGCGGCGCTGCAGGCCGCGGGCCTGGCCTCGGCACACTTCGCGACCGCCACCGACGAGGCGGCGGCGCTGGCCGCGGCGGAGCGGATCGGCTACCCCGTGGTGTTCAAGCCACCGTCCGGGGCGGCCGGGCTGCTCGCCTGTGTGGTCCACGACGCGGCGGAGGCCAGGTCGGCCTGGCAGCGGCTGCAGCGCGGCCTCGATGCGGTGCCCGAGGACTGGCGCGGCCAGTTCCGGCGCGGCGTCCTCATCGAGGAGTTCCTGGTGGGGGAGCTGGTGTCGGTGGAGATCGGCGCCCGCGACGGCCGGTTCTTCCCGCTGTGCATCAGCGGCCGCTACCGCTGGGCGGGCGACGGGGTCACCGCCCTGGGGTCCTTCATCCCGGCCGGCCTGGAAGCGCAGCAGGCCACCGCGTGCTGGGAGTACGCCCGCCGGGTCTGCGGGGCGATCGGTGCCGACATCGGCGTCTTCCACCTGGAGATCATGGTCACCCCGCGGGGGCCCGTCCTGGTCGAGTTCAACCCCCGGGTGATGGGCGGCGGCCTGCCCGCCGCCTACCGCCACGCCACCGGGCAGGAGGTCTACGCCGCGCTGCTGGACGTCCTCGCCGGGGCCGACGACGTCGCCGCGCCGCCCTTCCGGGCCGGCTGCACCGCGGTCCGCGTCGTCATCCCCCGCGAGGCCGGCCGGCTCGGCCCCGACGCGACCCTGGCGCCCCTGGACGGGCACCCCGCTGTCAAGGAGGTCATCGGCTTCGGCGAGTACCGCACCGGCCCCGGCAGCGAGGTGGCCAGAGGCCAGGCGCTGGCCCGGTTCATCGTCCAGGATGACGACCCGGCGGCCGTCGAGCGGACCTCCGAGCTCCTGCTCAGCCGCCTGGAACCGCTGCTCGGCGTCCCCCTGATGACCGGCAGCTACCATCCCGGCAGCCCGGAGCGCCCGGGGAGCGCACGGTGAGCCGGCCCGGAGGACCCCGCACCGCCGACCCGCAACACACCGCGGACCGCCCGGCCGCACCGCCCGGCCGCCGTGCCCTCGTCTTCGCCCTGATGATGGCGATGGCGCTGGCGGCCCTGGACAGCGCGGTGGTGGCCACGGCCGTTCCGCAGATCGTCGGCGACCTCGGCGGGTTCTCGTACTTCTCCTGGCTCTTCTCCGGGTATCTGCTCGCCGGCACGGTGTCCCTGCCGGTCTACGGCAAGCTCAGCGACACCCTGGGGCGCAAGCCGGTCCTGCTGTTCGGCATCGGCCTCTTCCTGGCGGGCTCCGCGCTGTGCGCGGCCTCCTGGAACATGGCCGCGCTGATCGTCTTCCGCATCGTCCAGGGCTTCGGCGGAGGCGCGATCCAGAGCACCGTCCAGACCCTCGCCGCCGACCTGTACCCCCTGAAGGAACGCCCGCGGATCCAGGCCGCCATCTCCTCCGTGTGGGCCGGCTCCGCCGTTCTCGGCCCCGCCGTCGGCGGCCTGATCACCACCTGGGCCGACTGGCGCCTCATCTTCCTGCTCAACGTCCCGCTCGGGCTGGTCTCGCTCGTCCTGCTGGCCCGCCGCCTGAGCGAGCCGCACCGAGAGCGCGCCGCCGGGCGCCTGCGGGTCGACTGGGCCGGCGCGCTGGCCCTCTTCCTCACCGGCTGCGCCCTGCTGACCGCCATCATCCAGGGCGGACACGCCTGGCCCTGGCTCTCCGCGCCGTCCCTCGGCCTCTTCGGCACCGGCGCCGTCCTGCTGGCCCTCACGGTCGTGGTGGAGCGGCGCGCGGCAGATCCCATCCTCCCGGGCTGGGTATGGCGCCGCCGCACCATCGCCGCCGCCAATCTGGCCATGGGGGCGCTCGGCGTGATGACCATCGCCCCGACCGTCTTCCTCCCCACCTACGCCCAGTCCGTGCTCGGCCTCGATCCGCTGCGGGCGGGCTTCGTGCTGGCCGTCATGTCGGTGGCCTGGCCCCTCTCGGCGGCCTTCAGCCAGCACGTCTACCGGCGCATCGGATTCCGCCAGTCGGCGATGACCGGTATGGCCGTCGCCTGCCCCGTCCTGCTGGCCTTCCCCGCCCTCTCCGGCACCCACAGCCCCTGGTACCCCGCCCTCATCTCGCTGGCCCTCGGCGCCTGCCTCGGCATCACCCAGCTGCCCCTGCTCGTCGGGGTCCAGTCGACGGTGACCGTCTCGGAACGCGGTACGGCGACGGCCTCGCTCCTCTTCTGCCGCCAGCTCGGCTCCAGCATCGGCGCCGCCGTCTTCGGCGCCCTGGCCAATGCGATCCTCAACTCCCGTCTGCAGGGCACCTCTTCCGCCCTCCCGTCCACCGGGGGCAGCATCCTCGACTCGCTCTCCTCCGGCGCCACCTCCGGCGCCGCCGCGGGCCCGCTGCGCGACGCCCTCGCCACGGCGGTCGACTGGGTCTACGTCGGCGCCGCAACGGCCGCCGCCCTCGCCGTCCTCGCCCTCTTCCTGGCCCCGCGCCGCTTTCCGGTGCTCGATTGAGGCACGAAGGCACGAAAAAGCACCCCCTCCGACTACGTTTCCGCAGGTCGGAGGGGGTGCAAAGAGTGGAGCCTAGGGGAGTCGAACCCCTGACATCTGCCATGCAAAGACAGCGCTCTACCAACTGAGCTAAGGCCCCTTCGCGCACCAGGGTACCTGGTGTCCGGCCGCTTTCCCGACCGGGTATCGCCGCGCACCGTCGCTCTCCGTAGGATGCTTCGCGAGATTCGCGGCAGCGAAGCGACCGGGGAGACAGGGGAGACGGTATGGACACAGCACAGCAGGAAGCCACCGCACGGGCCCGGGAACTTCAGCGCAGTTGGTACGGGGAGCCGCTGGGGGCGCTGTTCCGTCGTCTCATCGACGATCTCGGCCTCAACCAGGCCCGGCTCGCCGCGGTGCTCGGTCTGTCGGCGCCGATGCTGTCCCAGCTGATGAGCGGGCAGCGCGCGAAGATAGGCAACCCGGCCGTGGTGCAGCGGGTGCAGGCGCTGCAGGATCTGGCCGGCCAGGTCGCCGACGGCAGCGTCAGCGCCGCCGAGGCCACCGACCGCATGGAAGAGATCAAGAAGACGGCAGGGGGTTCAGTGCTCAACAACACCGCACAGCAGACGTCGTCGACGGGGGCGACCACCGTCCGGCGCGTGGTGCGGGAGATCCAGTCGCTGCTGCGGTCGGTCTCCGACGCCGGGGACATCATCGATGCGGCGAACACCCTCGCCCCCGCTCACCCCGAACTGGCAGAGTTCCTGCGGGTCTACGGTGCCGGTCGTACCGCGGACGCGGTCGCCCACTACGAGGCGCACCAGAGTTAGCCACAGCCACTGGGGACATGGCGAGTTCAGAAGCGGACGGGGCGGGCAATGGGTGAGGTCTTCGCCGGTCGGTATGAGCTGATCGACCCGATCGGGCGGGGCGGGGTGGGCGCGGTCTGGCGCGCCTGGGACGCCCGGCGCCGCCGCTACGTTGCCGCCAAGGTGTTGCAGCAGAGCGACGCACACACCCTGCTGCGCTTCGTCCGCGAACAGGCACTGCGGATCGACCATCCGCATGTGCTGGCCCCGGCGAGCTGGGCCGCGGACGACGACAAGGTCCTGTTCACCATGGACCTGGTGAACGGCGGCTCGCTGGCACATCTGATCGGCGATTACGGCCCGCTGCCACCGCGGTACGT
This sequence comes from Streptomyces sp. Edi2, assembly GCF_040253635.1. Lineage (NCBI taxonomy): Bacteria > Bacillati > Actinomycetota > Actinomycetes > Kitasatosporales > Streptomycetaceae > Streptomyces > Streptomyces sp. Edi2. The sequence continues at coordinate 4,546,908 of NZ_JBEJGX010000003.1, forward strand.
CTGCCTGCTCCTGGACCAGTTGCTGGCCGGGCTGACCGCGGTGCACGCGGAGGGGGTGGTGCACCGTGACATCAAGCCGGCGAACATCCTGCTGGAGGCCACCGGCACCGGCCGCCCGCATCTGCGGCTGTCGGACTTCGGCATCGCGATGCGCAAGGGCGAGCCGCGGCTGACCGAGGCCAACCTCGTGGTGGGGACGCCCGGATACTTCGCCCCGGAGCAACTGCAGGGCGCCGAACCGGACTTCCCCGCCGATCTGTTCGCGGTCGGTCTGGTCGCGCTCTATCTGATCACCGGCACCAAGCCGGACGCCGACGCCCTGGTCGGGCACTTCGGCCGGCACGGCATCCCGAACGCGCCCGAGGGGGTGCCGGAGCCGCTGTGGCAGGTGCTGGCGTCCTTGGTGCACCCCGACCCGGAATCGCGGTTCAGGACGGCCACGGGGGCACGCAAGGCGATCATCTCGACGGTGGAGCTGCTGCCCGACGCGGCGCTCGAGGAAGAGGTCGTCGAAGTCTTCGACCACATCGGCCCGCTCCCGGCAGGTTTCGGGGCGGAGGGGCCGCTGCGGACCAGGGAGGCCGACGGGCCCGCGACGGCCGGTGCCACCGCGGGCACCACCGCCGCCGGCCAGGTGTCCATGTCGGACACCGGAAGCTTCCATATCGCCCCGCCGGGGCCGAGCGCCCCGCAGACGCCAACGCCGACGCCCACGCCGATGCCGGGCGGCCCGCCTACGGGGCACGGTGAGAGGCCTACGGGGCACGGTGAGAGGCCTACGGGGCGCGGTGAGAGGCCCACGGGTCACGGTGAGACGTCCACCGGGCAGGGCATGACGTCCACCGGGCACGGAACTACGTCGACCGGCCAGAGCGCTGCGCCCATGGGGCACGGCGGTCCTGCTACCGGCCACACCCCTGCCCCCGCAGGCCATGGTGTTCCGACCGGCCAGGGCGTCCCGACCGGGCCCGGCACGGTCTCGGGCGGCCTGCCCCTGACGCCGTCCGCGCCGCCGGCACCCGCGTACCGGCCCACGGCCGCCGTCCACCACGCACACTCCGCGACCCGCCCCTATACGGCGGGCCCGCATCCGGTCCCCGGTCGGCACCGGGCCGGTACCCCCGTCGCCGGCCCGGTCACCGCGCCTGCCGTCCCGTACCGGAAGCCGGGACCGCCCCCGAAGGTCGCGATCCCGGTGCTGGTCGTGGCGCTGCTGTGCATCGCGGTCGGCGTCTGGGCTCTGCTGGCCGCCTGAGGCCACGCCGCGGGCCGGTGCCCGGCCGGGCCCGCCGGTCCTCTGGAACCCCCGCTACCAGCCCTGTGGAGGCCTGAACTGCGTATTCTGCCGCGCCTGTTGGGTCGATTGCGTCGGCTGCCCCGGCTGTCCTGGTGGTGACGGCTGTGACGGCTGCCCCGGCAGTGACGGCTGCTCTCCAGGGCCACCAGGACTACCAGGTCCACCCGAGCCGCCCGGGCCGCCACGGCCCACCGCCACGGCCGGTGCACCGGCCTGGGACCGCCTCGCCACCAGCGTCCACGCGCCCAATCCCACCAGCAGCACCACCCCCGTGCCGATCCCCGCGTAGGCCACCGTCATCAGGGTGCCGCTCTTCGCCGCCTGCTGTGCGGTCTGCCCCTTCCGCGCCGACTCCCGGTCCCCGGACGTGACGGAGAAGGTGTCGGTCGGCTCGGCGTAGCCGGGCCCGGCCGTGGCGGTGCCGCGGACATCCACCCGGAGAGTGAGTTCCGCGCCCTTGGGGAAGTACCGCGCGGCATCGGGGTGGAGGCTGACCTCGAGGTAGTACCAGCCGGCGAACCGCATCGCGCTGACCGCGCGGGTCGGCTGGAAGCGGTTGCCGTACGCCACCGGCGCGGTGAACTCCTTCGCAGCGGCCGGCTTGCCGGTGTACGCGACGAAGGAGAGGTCGTCGACCGCGCCGCGCGCCGGGTTGTAGACCCCCAGCCCGAGCATCCGGGCGAGGAAACCGGAGGTGCCGGAGGGCGCATTCGGCAGCTCCGCGCTCAGGTTGAGCCGCTGTCCCCAGTCCACCGGTACGCGGTAGAAGCGGGTCTCGCCCGGCGTGATCCGGTCCTTCCACACACCCGAGTCGACCGAGCCCGCGTCGTTGAAGCCGGTGCCTCCCTTGGCGCTGCGCTTGGTGGTGTCCGTGCGCGGTGCGGGCGTGACGGTGCTCCAGCTGCCCAGGCCCGGCCGGGCGGGGGTGGTGCCCTTGAGCGGCGGCTCGTCGAGGTAGTCCAGTTCGAGCGGCCAGGTGTCGGAGCCGGAGGCCGCCGAACCCTCGCGGGTGATCACCAGGTAGTACGGGCCGGCCTTCTGGCACCCCGTGCGGTCGGCGCCGATCCGGCGGGTGGCGTAGTCGGCGACCGGATAGGCCATACCGCCGCCGTGGAAGGACGGATGCGCGCCCGCGTCGCAGGTCGTGCCGTCGCTGTCCTGGACCGTGACGGTCAGCTTGTCGCCGTAGTCCGCGACCTTGGTCCCGGGCCGGGGCGCGGCGACGGCCGAGAAATACGCGCTGGTCCTGTCATCCAGGGTGACGGCGTAGTACTTCTGCTCACCGCGCTTGATGGAGTCGGTGTGCAGTCCGGGCTTGAGCTGCGGGGCATCCGTGGTGCTGGTGCTGCCCTTGACCGCCGTGGCGCCGTCCCCCGTCCGGTAGCCGGGAACGGTGTCGGCCGAGGCCACGCCCACCGCCCCCGGCAGGATCACCACCACGGCGAGCGCCGCCAGCACGGCTATGCCCCTGTTCGTCGTGCGCCCCGTCACCACGAGCCACCCCTCATCGGATCGGAATTCCCCGGCGCCGGCCCGCGGCTTCCTGCGGGCCCGTCCACAGGCCGCCGCGAGTCCGGCCGGCGGCAGCACGCCCACGCGCCGACGGCCACCACACGTCCTGTGGGCCATCTTCCACCGCCGCCCCGCGCGCCGTCCGCCGAGGCGGGGGAATCGCCCCGGCAGCATCGGTCCGGCTCCGACCGCGCCGGCGTGACGCCCTTCTTCAGCGGATACTCCACGTGCTTCAGCGGATGTTCCACGTGAAACATCCGCTTCCCCGGCCACCGTGCGGCATCCGATCCCTGGACGGCCTTGCACTCGACGACCAGCCGGTACGCCCGGCGCGCTCCCAGTCCTGCCCCCTCCAAGCGGTAACCACCCACGGAGAGTTGGCCGACCCGCCGGAGCGGGCCGGCAAGCCCCCTCACCACCCCACCACCCTCGGCAGCCGACGCCCGCCCGCCGAAGCCCGCACACTTTGCTTCTGCAAGCAAATGCTGTGCTATAGCAAACCCAAAGGAGAGCCCCGCCGCGGCCTGGCAACGACATCCAGCCACCGCCCGACAGCCACCACCCCCACCACAGACCGCCCCACCTGCCACACGCACCCCAGCCGCCCCAAGACGCACGAAACCCCGATCACCCAGGGGCAATCGGGGTCCGTACGAACGTGTGGTGCTGTGCTGTGGGGGTCTCAGACACCCGAACCTGCGGGCACGGAGTCGGTCGCCTCCGTCCACAGATCCTGCTCGGCGCGATCCGCCTGGATCTGGCGGTACACGAGGAGCCCGCCGATGGCGGCCAGTGCGACCAGGAGAAGCTTCTTCACCGCGCGACCTCGTCTTTCGTTGACGTAGGGGACCTATGTCGGCCGATGATACACACCGGCCGATACCGATTGGTTACCTAGCCCGCGGTCGGCAACACCTCGTCCGAGGCCGCCGCCGCGAGCCAACTTCGGCCTCCGTACAACGAATCGGCCCGGCCGGGGAGTTCCCCGGCCGGGCCGATCGGTGCGGTGCGGCTACCAGGACTTGAACCTGGGGCCTCTTCCTTATCAGGGAAGCGCTCTAACCGTCTGAGCTATAGCCGCGCGTTCGCTGCACCGAAAGATTAGCGCACTTCAGAGGCGTTCCCAAAATCGGTTCCGGGAGCCTCCCGAACGCCCTCCCATGAGGGGGTCACTCATCCTCGGCGAGGGTGAGCTCCACCCCGCCGACGAAGCCCGCCGACAGGTTGTAGATGAACGCGCCGAGCGTGGCCAGCGCGGTCGCCAGGACCACGTCGATCACCGCGATGACCGACGTGAACAGCAGCACCCGCGGCAGCGACAGGAACGACTGCAGATCGAAGCCGGCGCCGTCGCTGGAGCCGGTGGCCTCGCTGATCGTCCCGCCGACCGTGGAGAAGACGCCCATCGCGTTCATGACCATCCACAGCACGGCGGCGGCCACGACCGTGCAGATGCCCAGCGCGATGGAGAGCAGAAAGCTGACCTTCATGACCGACCACGGATCGGCGCGCGCCACCCGCAGCCGGGCCTTGCGGGTGCGCGGGACCGTGCCGGCGCCCGTACGCGGCCGGCGCACCGCCTGTCCAGCGCCCTGGCCGCCGCCGGTGGGGTACGCCTGAGGCGGCTGATACGGCTGCTGGGAGCCGCCCTCAGGAGCATCCCCCTGGGGCTTCGGCTGCGGCTGACGGGTATCGGTCACGGGTCCCCCCTGGTGTGAGCCCTCGTCGCGGGGGCCGGTGTCAGAAACGGCAGAGCCACGGGCGCTGTCCTCCGTCACGGTTGCGGGTCCGGACGGGGAGTCCTTCTTCGCTCCCGATCCACCCGCCGCAGCGCCCGTGGCTCCACTCACGACCTACTCCTCGTGCTACTCCGCCGCGGGCTGCTCGCCCTCGGCCGCCGTGGCCACGGTCTCCTCGGCCGCGTCGGCCTCGTCGGGCGCCTCGCCCCCGTCGACCTCTTCGGCTTCACGACCGGCCTCGGCGTTCCATGCGATACCGACGACGGCATCACGCTTGCCCAGGTTGATCAGTTGGACGCCCATGGTGTCACGGCCGGTCTCCCGGACTCCGCTGACCCGCGTACGGATCACGCCACCGCCGAGCGTCACCGCAAGGATCTCGTCGCTCTCCTCGACGACCAGCGCTCCGACCAGCGAACCCCGGTCCTCCACGATCTTGGCGGCCTTGATCCCCAGGCCGCCGCGGCCCTGGACGCGGTACTCGTCGACCGCGGTGCGCTTGGCGTAGCCGCCGTCCGTGGCGGTGAAGACGAACGTACCCGCGCGGACCACGTTCATCGAGAGCAGTTCGTCGTCCTCGCGGAAGCTCATGCCCTTCACACCGGAGGTGGCCCGGCCCATCGGGCGCAGCGCCTCGTCCGTCGCGGTGAACCGGATCGACTGCGCCTTCTTGCTGATCAGCAGCAGGTCGTCGTGCTCCGAGACCAGCTCGGCGCCGATCAGCTCGTCGTCCGTGCCGTCCTCCTGCTCGCGCAGGTTGATCGCGATGACACCGCCGGAGCGCGGCGAGTCGTAGTCCTTGAGCGGCGTCTTCTTCACCAGGCCGGCCTTGGTGGCGAGCACCAGATACGGCGCGGCCTCGTAGTCGCGGATCGCCAGGATCTGCGCGATCTGCTCGTCCGGCTGGAAGGCGAGGAGATTGGCCACATGCTGCCCGCGCGCGTCCCGCCCGGCGTCGGGGAGCTCGTAGGCCTTGGCGCGGTAGACCCGGCCCTTGTTCGTGAAGAACAGCAGCCAGTGGTGGGTGGTGGAGACGAAGAAGTGGTCGACGATGTCGTCTTCCTTGAGCTTCGTGCCCCGCACGCCCTTGCCGCCGCGCTTCTGCGAGCGGTAGTCGTCGGTCTTCGTCCGCTTCACATAGCCGCCACGGCTGATCGTGACGACGATGTCCTCCTCGGCGATCAGGTCCTCGATGGACATGTCGCCCTCGAAGGGCACCAGCTTGGAGCGCCGGTCGTCGCCGAACTTGTCGACGATCGCGGCCAGTTCCTCGCTGATGATCTGGCGCTGCCGCTCCGGGGAGGCCAGGATCGCGTTGTACTCGCTGATCTTGCGCTGCAGCTCGTCGTGCTCGGCGGTGATCTTCTGGCGCTCCAGGGCGGCCAGCCGGCGCAGCTGCATCTCCAGGATCGCGTTCGCCTGGATCTCGTCGATGGTCAGCAGGCCCATCAGGCCCTCGCGCGCCTCCTCGACCGTCTCACTGCGCCGGATCAGCGCGATGACCTCGTCGATCGCGTCCAGCGCCTTGAGCAGACCGCGCAGGATGTGCGCCCGCTCCTCGGCCTTGCGCAGCCGGAACTTCGTCCGGCGGACGATGACCTCGACCTGGTGCGTCACCCAGTTGCGGATGAACGCGTCCAGCGAGAGCGTGCGCGGCACGCCGTCGACCAGCGCCAGCATGTTCGCGCCGAAGTTGGTCTGCAGATCGGTGTGCTTGTAGAGGTTGTTGAGGACGACCTTGGCGACCGCGTCCCGCTTGAGGACAATGACCAGGCGCTGGCCCGTACGCGAGGAGGTCTCGTCGCGGACGTCCGCGATGCCGCCGATCTTGCCGTCCTTCACCAGGTCGGCGATCTTCTGCGCGAGGTTGTCCGGGTTGGTCTGGTAGGGCAGCTCGGTGACGACCAGGCACTGGCGGTTCTGGATCTCCTCGACCGCCACCACGGCACGCATGGTGATCGAACCGCGGCCCGTGCGGTAGGCCTCCTCGATGCCCTTGCGGCCCACGACCAGTGCGCCGGTGGGGAAGTCGGGACCCTTGATGCGCTCGATCAGCGCGTCCAGCAGTTCCTCGCTGGAGGCCTCGGGGTGCTCCAGCGCCCACTGGGCGCCGGCCGCGACCTCGCGCAGGTTGTGCGGCGGGATGTTCGTCGCCATACCGACCGCGATACCGGCCGAGCCGTTGATCAGCAGGTTGGGGAAGCGCGCCGGCAGGACCGTCGGCTCCTGGTTACGGCCGTCGTAGTTGTCCTGGAAATCGACGGTCTCCTCGTCGATGTCCCGCAGCATCTCCATGGAGAGCTGCTTCATCTTGCACTCGGTGTACCGCATGGCCGCGGCCGGGTCGTTGCCCGGGGAGCCGAAGTTGCCGTTGGAGTCCACCAGCGGCATCCGCATCGACCACGGCTGCGCCAGACGCACCAGGGCGTCGTAGATCGAGGAGTCGCCGTGCGGGTGGTACGTACCCATGACGTCGCCCACGACGCGGGCGCACTTGTAGAAGCCCTTCTCGGGGCGGTAGCCGCCGTCGTACATCGCGTACAGCACGCGGCGGTGCACCGGCTTGAGGCCGTCCCGCACATCGGGCAGCGCACGCGAGACGATGACGGACATCGCGTAGTCGAGGTAGGAGCGCTGCATCTCCGTCTCGAGCCCGACGGGCTCGACACGCATCCCGACGCCTTCGATGGCGGCGGGCGCGCCCTCGGCGGTCACGCCGTCCGGGGTCACAGGGGGGTTCTCGTCGGCCATGGTGGTTCAAAATCCTTTCGAGCTGCGGCTGTTGTTCGGGCCGACAGGGCTCAGATGTCGAGGAAGCGGACGTCCTTGGCGTTGCGCTGGATGAACGAGCGGCGCGCCTCGACGTCCTCGCCCATCAGCACGGAGAACAGGTCGTCCGCACGGGCCGCGTCGTCCAGCGAGACCTGACCGAGGACCCGGTGGTCGGTGTCCATGGTCGTGATGCGCAGCTCCTCGGCGTTCATCTCACCGAGACCCTTGAACCGCTGGATCGAGTCCTCACGGATCCGCTTGCCGTTCTGCTTGCCGATCTCGATCAGCGCGTCCCGCTCCACGTCGGAGTACGCGTACTCGAAGTCGTCCCGGCCCCACTTGATCTTGTACAGCGGCGGGCGGGAGAGGTAGACGTGCCCCGCCTCGACCAGCGGCCGCATGAAGCGGAAGAGGAAAGTGAGCAGCAGGGTGTTGATGTGCTGGCCGTCGACGTCGGCGTCCGCCATCAGGATGATCTTGTGATAGCGGAGCTTGTCGATGTCGAAGTCCTCGTGCACACCCGTGCCGAACGCCGAGATCAGCGCCTGGACCTCGTTGTTCTGCAGGATCTTGTCGACCCTGGCCTTCTCGACGTTCAGGATCTTGCCCCGGATCGGCAGGATCGCCTGGTACTCCGGGTTACGGCCGGACTTGGCCGAGCCGCCGGCGGAGTCACCCTCGACGATGAAGATCTCGCACTTCTCGGGGTCGTTGGACTGGCAGTCGCTCAGCTTGCCCGGCAGCGACGCCGTCTCCAGCAGGCCCTTGCGGCGGGTCAGATCGCGCGCCTTGCGAGCGGCCACGCGCGCGGTCGCGGCCTGGATGCCCTTGCGGATGATGTCCGCGGCCTCGTTGGGGTTGCGGTCCAGCCAGTCGTTGAGGTGTTCGTGGACCACCTTCTGGACGAAGGTCTTCACCTCGGTGTTGCCCAGCTTGGTCTTCGTCTGGCCCTCGAACTGCGGCTCGGCGAGCTTGACCGAGATGATCGCCGTCAGACCCTCGCGGATGTCCTCACCCGTGAGGTTGTCGTCCTTCTCGCGCAGCAGCTTCTTGTCGCGCGCGTAACGGTTGATCAGACCGGTCAGCGCGGCGCGGAAGCCCTCTTCGTGGGTGCCGCCCTCGTGGGTGTGGATGATGTTCGCGAAGCTGTAGACACCCTCGCTGTACTGGGTGTTCCACTGCATCGCCAGCTCGACCGCGAGCTGGCGCTCCTTGTCCTCGGCGTCCACCGAGATCACCGTCGGATGCACCAGCTCGCCCTTGCGCGAGTTGAGGTACGTCACGAAGTCGACGATGCCGCCCTCGTAGTGGTACCGCACCGAGAGCGGCTTGCCCTCCTCGTCCACATGGTCCGGGCGCTCGTCGGTCAGCGCGATCGTCAGACCCTTGTTGAGGAACGCCATCTCCTGGAAGCGCCGCGACAGCGTTTCGAAGCTGTACGTGGTGGTCTCGAAGATGTCGCCGTCGGCCCAGAAGGTCACCGAGGTGCCGGACTCGTCCGTCGCCTCGTGCTGGGCGAGCGGCGCGGTCGGCACACCGAGCTTGTACTCCTGCGTCCAGCGGTAGCCGTCCGTGCGGACCTCGACCGCCACCCGCTGCGACAGCGCGTTCACGACGGAGACACCCACGCCGTGCAGACCACCGGAGACCGCGTAGCCGCCGCCGCCGAACTTGCCGCCGGCGTGCAGCACCGTCATCACGACCTCGACGGCCGGCTTGTTCTCGGACGGCACGATGCCGACCGGGATACCGCGGCCGTTGTCGACGACGCGGACGCCGCCGTCGGCCAGGATCGTGACCTCGATGGTGTCGGCGTGCCCCGCCAGCGCCTCGTCGACGGAGTTGTCGACGACCTCCTGCACGAGGTGGTGCAGACCGCGCTCGCCCGTCGAGCCGATGTACATGCCGGGACGCTTACGGACCGCGTCCAGGCCTTCGAGGACGGTGATCGCACTGGCGTCGTACGACTTCTCCACCGGGGAGTCGCCCATGGCGCCGGCAGGAACCCCCTCTTCAGTAGAAACCGTGTTGTTCTCGTTGAGGTCGCCGGAGTCGGCCACGAAGCGCCCTTTCTGGCACAGCACGAGCCCTTCCGCGCCTGTGGGATTCACCCCTGGGAAGACAGGCGGGAGCGGCTGCGTCGTTCGACATGTTCCGCAAGTGGGCGGGATTGGCATCAGTCTACCGGTAGCGCTGACACTCATGGGGGTTTGCTGGTACCTGAGTCGTCATGTGCCGCCCTGAACTGGCGTCCGCCGACTCCCCATATCCGAGAAGGGGCCCCAGGACGCTCACACGGGCACTCAGCGCTTCGGACTGTCAACCGGCCGCTACCGTGAGCGGAGTCTCATCCGCCTCACCCGTAGAGGGGGGTCTCAGGGGTCAGCCGTAGGTGTCGCCGGGACCCTTGCTTCCCGGTGCCCGCAGCGATCCGTACCGGCGCGCGGGGCCCCCGGGACCCAGCACCTTGATCACCTTTACGGTGCCGTGGCCCAGGTCCTCGTTGAGGCGGGCCACCAGCGTCGGGGCCAGCAGCCGCAGCTGCGTCGCCCAGGCCGTCGAATCGCACTGGACGGTCAGGACCCGGGCGTCCTCGTCGTACTTCTGCGGCTCGCAGTGCTGCGCCACCTCGGGCCCGACCAGCTGCGGCCAGCGCCCCATCACCCCGCCGACCGCGGCCGGGGTCTCCCAGCCGCGTTCGGTGATCAGCCGGTTGATCGCCGCACCGAGCGGCAGCGGGTCGCGCCCGTCCGCCCGCGCGCCGGAGCGCAGCCCCCCGCGCCGGGCCTGCTTCTTCTGCTGCGCGGCCGCGCCCCGCGCACGCGCCTGCTCCTTGGCGGCGACCAGCGCCTGCCGGGCCAGATCCACACCGGAGAGCTCAGGGGAAGGCTTGGGCGGGCCGGGCTGCTCCTCGCTCACGGGGTCACCTTCTCCGCGGCGCCGCCGGACACCGCATAGCGCGCCCCGGCCAGGGCACCCGGAACGTCGTCGTCCACCGCGGCCGTCACCAGCACCTGCTCGCCCGGGGCCACCAGCTCCGCCAGCCGCTCGCGGCGGCGCGCGTCCAGCTCGGCGAAGACGTCGTCGAGCACGAGCACCGGCTCGTTGCCCTCGGCCCGCAGCAGGTCGTACGAGGCCAGCCGCAGCGCCAGCGCATACGACCAGGACTCGCCATGGCTGGCGTAGCCCTTCGCCGGGAGCTGCCCCAGCTTGAGCACCAGATCGTCGCGGTGCGGGCCGACCAGCGTCACCCCGCGCTCGATCTCCCCCTTACGGGCCTCGCCGAGCGCCGCCAGCAGCACGCCGTACAGCTCCTCGCGGGTCGCGGCGTCGGCCATCGCCTCGCCCGCCGAGCCGCGGTACTCCAGGGCCAGCGGCCCGCCGCCCGGCGCCAGCTGCTCATAGGCCTTGTCCGCGAGCGGCTGCAGCGCGGCGATCAGATCGAGCCGCTGGGCCAGCAGCTCGGCGCCCGCGCGGGCCAGATGCTGGTCCCACACGTCCAGCGTCGACAGATCCATCTGCCGCCCGCCGTGCCGGCGCGCCAGGGCCGCGGTCTTCAACAGGGTGTTGCGCTGCTTGAGGACACGGTCGTAGTCCGAGCGCACCCCGGCCATCCGCGGCGACCGCGCGGTGATCAGCTCGTCCAGGAACCGCCGCCGCTCGCCCGGATCGCCCTTGACCAGTGCCAGGTCCTCCGGCGCGAACAGCACCGTCCGGACGATCCCCAGCGCATCCCGCGGCTTGACCTGCGACGACCTGTTGATCCTGGCGCGGTTGGCCTTGCCCGGGTTGAGCTCCAGCTCGACCAGCTGCTGCCGCTCGCCCTGGGTCACCGCGGCCCGGATGACCGCCCGCTCGGCGCCCATCCGCACCAGCGGGGCGTCCGAGGAGACCCGGTGGCTGCCGAGCGTGGCCAGATAGCCGACCGCCTCGACCAGGTTGGTCTTGCCCTGGCCGTTGGGGCCCACGAAAGCCGTGACGCCCGGGTCGAGCGGAACCTCGACCCGGGCGTACGAGCGGAAGTCGGCGAGGGACAGATGCGTGATGTGCATGGCTGGGCGCCGACCTCCCCCGGCGGTTGCTACCGGTTACTGCGGTGGTTGCTGCTTCTTGCTACTTCTTGTTCTCGACCGCGTGGCCACCGAACTGGTTGCGCAGCGCGGCGATCATCTTCATCTGCGGGGAGTCGTCCTGACGTGAGGAGAAGCGCGCGAAGAGCGAGGCCGTGATCGCATGCAGCGGCACGGCGTTGTCGATCGCGGCCTCGACCGTCCAGCGGCCCTCACCGGAGTCGGCGGCGTAGCCCTGCAGCTCGTCGAGGTGCTCGTCGCCGTCGAGGGCGTTGACGGCCAGGTCGAGCAGCCAGGAACGGATGACTGTGCCCTCCTGCCAGGAGCGGAAGACCGCGCGCACGTCGGTGACGGAGTCGACCTTCTCCAGCAGCTCCCAGCCCTCGGCGTAGGCCTGCATCATGGCGTACTCGATGCCGTTGTGGACCATCTTCGCGAAGTGGCCCGCGCCAACCTTGCCGGCGTGCACCGAGCCGAACTCACCCTCGGGCTTGAGGGCGTCGAAGACCGGCTGCACCTTGGCGACATCGTCCTTGTCGCCGCCGTACATCAACGCATAGCCGTTCTCCAGGCCCCAGACACCGCCGGAGACGCCGCAGTCGACGAAGCCGATGCCCTTGGCCTTCAGCTCCTCGGCGTGCTTCTCGTCGTCGGTCCAGCGGGAGTTGCCGCCGTCCACGACGATGTCGCCCGGCGACAGCAGTTCGGCCAGCTCGTCGATCGTGGACTGGGTGGCGGCACCGGCCGGCACCATGACCCAGACCACCCGCGGACCCTTGAGCTTGTCCACAAGCCCCTGAAGGCTGTTGACATCCGCCACGTCGGGGTTGCGGTCGTATCCGATGACGGTGTGACCGGCGCGGCGGATGCGCTCGCGCATATTGCCGCCCATCTTGCCGAGACCGACGAGACCGAGCTCCATCACAGACCCTCTTTGCACGTAGTCGTTGCTGTTCGTACCCGGGTCCGAGCCTACGCCCGCAGGTCCGCGCACACCTGTGGGCTCAGCCGCTCATCAGGGGCCCTTCAGCCGGTCGCCGCAAGGTGCGTGGCCAAGGCGCCGTCCGGTGTCCGCCGGACGGCCGCCACCCCTGCCGTCGCGCCGTCAGCCCGAGAGCCGCACCGGCATGATCAGGTACTTGTACGCGTCGTCCGCCTCGGCGTCCTTGGCGGGCCGGCCGCTCAGCAGCGCGGGCTTGGTCGAGGTCGTGAAGGACAGCTGCGCCACCGGGGAGTCGATGGCCGACAGGCCCTCCAGGAGGAAGCCGGGGTTGAAGGCGATCGAGATGTCGTCGCCGTCCAGGTCGGCGTCCACCCGCTCCACAGCCTGTGCATCGTCGCTGGAGCCGGCCTCCAGGATCAGCACGCCCTGCTCGAAGCTCAGCCGGACCGGGGTGTTCCGCTCGGCCACCAGCGCCACACGCTTGACGGCCTCGACGAACGGGGCGGTCTCGATCACGGCGACCGAATTGAACTCGGTCGGGAAGAGGGTGCGGTACTTCGGCAGGTCGCCTTCCAGCAGACGGGTCGTCGTCCGGCGCCCGGCGCCCTCGAAACCGATCAGCCCCTCGCCCTGGCCGGAGCCGGACAGCGCGAGCGTCACGGTGTCGCCGCTGCTCAGGGACTTGGCGGTGTCCAGCAGCGTCTTGGCGGGGACCAGCGCGACCGCGGAGGCGTCCGGGCTCTCCGGCTTCCACAGGAACTCGCGCACCGCGAAGCGGTAGCGGTCGGTGGAGGCCAGGGTGACGGTGTCGCCCTCGATCTCGATCCGTACGCCGGTGAGCACCGGAAGGGTGTCGTCACGGCCGGCGGCGATGGCGACCTGGGCGGCGGCCGCGGCGAAGACCTCACCGGGGACGGTGCCGGTGGCGGTGGGCATCGTCGGCAGGGACGGGTACTCCTCCACAGGAAGGGTGTGGAGGGTGAAGCGCGAGGAGCCACAGACGACGGTCACGCGTACACCGTCGGTGGAGATCTCCACCGGGCGGTTGGGGAGCGCACGGCAGATGTCGGCGAGCAGCCGGCCGGAGACGAGGACCGTGCCCTCCTCTTCCACCTCTGCTTCCACCGAGACCCGGGCGGAGACCTCGTAGTCGAAGCCGGAGAGGCTCAGCGCGCCCTCCTCCGCCTTCAGCAGCAGGCCCGCGAGGACGGGCACCGGCGGACGGGCCGGGAGGCTCTTGGCCGCCCAGGCCACTGCCTCCGCGAGTACATCGCGCTCCACCCGGATCTTCACCGGAAACCGCCTCCTGCTGTTGCTGGCTCTCGCCCTGCTGGCCTTCGTCGTCGGCTGGGTTGCCGGAGACCAGTCTGACGCACGCCACCGACACTCGGTGCGGCTCGGGGTCAAGTCGGCTCGACCGGTGCCGGACGCCCGGCGGCCAACTTGTGCACAGGCCCCGTTTCCGAACGAGTTCCCCGGTAGATATCCGTGGTCGTAGTAGTAGGGGCTGTGGAAACCGTGGACAACTGCTTTTGCGCAGGTCAACACGGATTTTTTGTCCACTGCCCCTGTGGGTGGCGGTCGTGGAAAAGCCGGTGGTTCTGTGGACCGCCGGAAGTTCTGCACACCCGATGCACAGGGGACGGGTACTTCTCCCCAGCGCCGTCCCCAGCTTTACCCCCGTTCCCCACAGCCCAATCCATCACCTTGGTGTGACGGCTTTCACTCGGCCCGGTGAGGGCGGGTGTTGTGTTGCCGAACAGTGGACAGCGGTGTGGAGAAGCCGGTGATCGTTGGGGACAACAGCGCCTTGCCTGTGGGCGGACGGTGGACAAGACGCGGGCTCCCCTGTGGACGAATCCGCTGTCCACACCCTGTGGAGGAAGGTTGGCCACAAATCCACACGCGGTTGACCTCCTCCGATGCCCCGTCAGAACACCGGCCTGTGGATCCCACAGGGATAACTTTCCCCTCCCCAGGATGTGGACGGAAGATTCTTGCCCAATCTGTGGAGAGAAGCCGTGACCGGCCGCGGAATCGAACACCGCAGGCGCGCTCCACAGGTTTGGGACGGCGGCGGGGCGGATCGGGGGAGGCGTCACAGGGCCCGGGAAGCGTCGTCGGAAGGCCTCGGGAGCGGCGCGTGACGCGTTCAGGAGCACTCGGAAGCCTCGCTCGAGGGCGCGCACAGCGCACGGGAAACGGTCGGGTGGAGGGAGACGCGGGCGCTTGGCCATTGGGGAGGCGCGGGAGCCTGGTCTCCGGGGAGACGCGGGCTTCGCCGAACGGCCGGCCCCGTACGGCGAAGGGCCGGTAAGGGGAAGCGGCCCCGTACGGCGAAGGGCGCCGCCGGAACGGATCCGGAGCGCCCTTGGACGTCCTGCGGTGGCCGGTGCAGCAGCGGTGGCCGGCCTCAGCCGTTCTTGATGCGATTGGTCAGCTCGGTGACCTGGTTGTAGATCGAGCGCCGCTCGGCCATCAGCGCGCGGATCTTGCGGTCGGCGTGCATCACGGTCGTGTGGTCGCGGCCGCCGAACTGCGCGCCGATCTTCGGCAGCGAGAGATCGGTGAGCTCGCGGCACAGGTACATGGCGATCTGGCGGGCGGTCACCAGCACCCGGCTGCGCGAGGAGCCGCAGAGGTCGTCGATGGTCAGCCCGAAGTAGTCGGCGGTCGAGGCCATGATCGCGGTCGCGGTGATCTCCGGCGCGGCGTCCTCGCCACCGGGGATCAGGTCCTTCAGCACGATCTCGGTCAGTCCCAGGTCCACCGGCTGCCGGTTGAGCGAGGCGAACGCCGTGACCCGGATCAGCGCGCCCTCCAGCTCACGGATGTTGCGCGAGATCCGGGACGCGATGAACTCCAGCACCTCCGGCGGCGCGTTCAGCTGCTCCTGGACCGCCTTCTTGCGCAGGATCGCGATCCGGGTCTCCAGCTCGGGCGGCTGGACGTCGGTGATCAGGCCCCACTCGAAGCGGTTGCGCAGCCGGTCCTCCAGGGTGACCAGCTGCTTGGGCGGCCGGTCACTGGAGAGCACGATCTGCTTGTTCGCGTTGTGCAGCGTATTGAAGGTGTGGAAGAACTCCTCCTGCGTCGACTCCTTGCTCGCCAGGAACTGGATGTCGTCGACCAGCAGGATGTCCATGTCGCGGTAGCGCTTGCGGAACGCGTCCGCCTTGCCGTCGCGGATGGAGTTGATGAACTCGTTGGTGAACTCCTCCGAGCTCACGTACCGCACCCGGGTGCCGGGGTACAGGCTGCGCGCGTAGTGCCCGATCGCATGCAGCAGGTGGGTCTTGCCGAGACCGGACTCCCCGTAGATGAACAGCGGGTTGTACGCCTTGGCCGGCGCCTCGGCGACGGCGACCGCGGCGGCGTGCGCAAAGCGGTTCGAGGCACCGATGACGAAGGTGTCGAAGAGGTACTTCGGGTTCAGCCGCGCGGTCGGCTCACCGGGGCCGGTCGCCGGTGCGGGCTGCGCGGCGAGCGGGCTGGGCGCACCGCTGGGCGCGGGAAGCACGGCGCCGGGGCCGGAGCCGGGAACGCCCGAGCGCCCGTTGTGCCCGCCGGGCTGATGCTCGGAGAGGTCGCGGCGCGGCTGGTCGTAGGGGGAGCGGCCGTCGGAGTGCTGCGGCGGCCCGTTGCGGTCGGGCGCCTGCCCCCGGTAGTCGCTCTGCCGCTGCTGATGCGGCGCTCCATGGGACGAGGGGGAGGCGTAGGGGTCGCGCTCGGGGTAGCCGCCGAGGTGCTGCTGCTGCCAGCCGTAGTCGTCGCGCGGGCCTGGGCTGCCGGCCATACCGGAGGAGTGCTGCGGCCAGCCGCCGGGCTCGTGCCGGGGCTGCTGGTAGTCCGGATAGGCGGGGCGCACGCCAGGCAGGTCCTCGCCCTGTCCTCGGTGCCCGTAGCCCTGCCGGCCGTCATGCCGGTTGTCGTGCCGGCTCTCGTGGCGGTTGTCGTGCCGTGCTTCGTAGCCGTCGTAGGCATCGTGTTGCTGCTGTGCCTGATGTGACTGCTGAGGGTGCGGGGTGTGCTGCTGAGGCGACGACTGGTGCTGGGGGGACTGGTGCGGGGGCGCGGGCGGTGTCGGGGGCTCCTCGGCGGAGTCGTCAACGGTGATCGCGATCCGGATCGGGCGGCCGCACTCATGGCTCAGCGCCTCCCCGATCAGCGGCGCAAGACGGCCTTCCAGCACGCCCTTGGCGAACTCGTTGGGGACGGCGAGCAGCGCGGTGTCGGCGACCAGCGCCAGCGGCTGGGTGCGCTTGAGCCAGTCCTGGTCCTTGGGCTTGAGCCCGTCGGCCTCCGCGCGAAGAAGATGGTCGAGCACGCGCGGCCACACTGCGGCAAGATCGGCAGGTACATCAGCCACGGGGCACGCTCTCTCAGCAGTCCCACGAATGTGTGATTCTCAGGACGGGCGGGAAGGAATCGGGGTTCAGCCACGGTAGTCAGGGCGGGCCTGGGGATTCAAGTTGTTGTCCACAGCCTGTGCATAGTGTGTCCTGACAAGAGGCCGGTAGGTGCCGCCGAGGAGCCGGTTTGACCGGATGGCGTAGCCGCGCGTACCGTGACCAGGTCGAGTTGTCGATGGCTGCTGCCGCCTGCCTCCGATGGGCAAAGATCACGCTCGAGTGATCGTGTAGCGGTGCACTTAGGCGTTGCGAGCTACTCGTGGGCGCACGGTGACAGCCAGTCGACGCCCCACATCTGTCTCTCCTGAGACAACAAGCATTCCTGGAGCCCCCGAGTGAGCAAGCGCACCTTCCAGCCGAACAACCGCCGCCGCGCGAAGACCCACGGCTTCCGCCTGCGCATGCGGACCCGCGCCGGCCGCGCGATTCTCGCGTCCCGCCGTGGCAAGGGTCGCGCCCGCCTGTCGGCCTGAGCAGCCTGAAGCCAGGTCCATGACGTGCTGCCTACCGAGAATCGGCTGAGGCGGCGCGAGGACTTTGCGACCGCGGTACGCCGGGGACGCAGGGCCGGGCGCCCGCTCCTTGTCGTTCATTTCCGCAGCGGTGCAACGGACCCGCACGGGTCGGGGGAAAGTGTTCCCCCGGCACGTGCGGGTTTCGTCGTGAGCAAGGCAGTGGGCAACGCTGTCGTGCGCAACAAGGTCCAGCGCAGGCTTCGGCATCTGATGCGCGACCGGCTGGACCGGCTGCCCGCCGGTAGCCTGGTTGTCGTACGGGCCCTGCCCTGCGCGGGTAATGCGGAATACGACCAGCTGGCCCGCGACCTGGATGCCGCTCTTGAGCGGCTGCTGGGAGGGGTGCCGAGAGGCTGCCATCCCCCGGGGGCTGTGACCGGCGGCAGCTCCGCCGCGGGCCCCCGGAACCCCGGACGGGACCCGGGAGGGAGCGCACAGTGAAGTACCCGCTGCTGCTTTTGATCAAGATCTACCAGTGGACCATCAGCCCCTTGCTGGGACCGGTCTGCAAGTACTACCCGTCGTGCTCGCACTATGGCTATACGGCCATCGACCGGCACGGTGCGGTGAAAGGGACTGCGCTGACAGCCTGGCGCATCCTGCGATGCAATCCGTGGTCGCTCGGTGGCGTCGACCACGTCCCTCCCCGGAAGCGTCCGGTTTGGCATCAGCGGCTGAGGAGCCGCCTGGGCGGGCCCACCGTCCCTGAGCCTGTCGCCCAGCCCGAGACTCAGCCCAACGCCCAAGGAGCCTGATTCGTGGACACGATCCTC
Source organism: Streptomyces sp. Edi2 (assembly GCF_040253635.1). NCBI lineage: Bacteria > Bacillati > Actinomycetota > Actinomycetes > Kitasatosporales > Streptomycetaceae > Streptomyces > Streptomyces sp. Edi2. Next base: position 4,564,941 of record NZ_JBEJGX010000003.1, read on the forward strand.
GGTCCCCTCTATATCGCTGTTTCCTGGATCATCGTCCAGTTCCACTCGTTCTACAGCCTCATCTTTGACAAGGACAGTGGCGCGGCGTGGGGTCTGTCCATCGTCTCGCTGGTGGTGCTGATCCGTATCTGCCTGATCCCGCTCTTTGTGAAGCAGATCAAGTCGACGCGGAACATGCAGGCGCTTCAGCCGAAGATGAAGGCGATCCAGGAGCGCTACAAGAGCGACAAGCAGCGCCAGTCCGAAGAGATGATGAAGCTCTACAAGGAGACGGGCACCAACCCGCTCTCGAGCTGTCTCCCGATTCTGGCCCAGTCGCCGTTCTTCATCTCGCTGTATCAGGTTCTGAGCCACATCGCGAAGAACACGACGGTCGGCGTCATCGACCAGCCGCTGTTGCAGAGCGCGCAGAAGGCGCACATCTTCGGTGCGCCGCTGGCGGCGAAGTTCATGGACAGCGCGGCGAAGATCCAGAGCCTCGGCGCTTCGGTGATCGACGTCCGCGTGGTCACGATCATCATGATCGTCCTGATGTCGGCGTCGCAGTTCTACACGCAGCGCCAGCTGATGACCAAGAACGTCGACCTCACGGTGAAGACGCCGTTCATGCAGCAGCAGAAGATGCTGATGTACGTCTTCCCCCTCATGTTCGCCGTCTTCGGTATCAACTTCCCCGTCGGTGTTCTCGTCTACTGGCTGACCACCAACGTGTGGACCATGGGCCAGCAGATGTTCGTCATCCGTCGTAACCCGACCCCGGGCAGCAAGGCCTTCGCGGAGCGCCAGGAGCGGCTGCGGGCCGCCGGCAAGGTCGTCGAGGACCCGGCCGTCGTCGAGGCGAAGCAGGCCGCCGAGGAGGCGCGCCAGCACCGCCAGCAGCCCAAGCGTCAGTCGAAGTCCCAGCGGCAGACCGGTGGCGCGGTACCGGCCGGCGGTGCGCAGAACCGTACGCGCGCCGGATCCGCGCCGGATGACACGGGCGCCGGACAGGGTGCTGCGAAGAAGCAGTCGCTGGAGAAGAAGGACGCGCCGGAGGGCAAGGAGAAGGGCGGCGCCTCCGGGTCCCGCACCACCAAGTCCGGTCAGCGCAAGGGCCAGCAGCGCCCCAAGCACCCGTCCAAGAAGTAAGAAGGAGTCCTTTCGTGACGGACACGACCCCTGCCACCAAGGGCACCGACACCCTGACCCGCCTGGAGCAGGAAGGCGAGATCGCGGCCGACTACCTCGAAGGTCTGCTGGACATCGCCGACCTCGACGGTGACATCGACATGGATGTCGAGGCCGACCGTGCCGCTGTGTCGATCATCAGTGACTCGACCAGCCGTGACCTGCAGAAGCTGGTGGGCCGCGACGGTGAGGTGCTGGAGGCCCTGCAGGAGCTGACCCGGCTGGCCGTGCACCGTGAAACCGGTGACCGCAGCCGTCTGATGCTGGACATCGCCGGCTTCCGGGCGCGTAAGCGCGAGGAGCTTGCGGAGATCGGCGCGAAGGCCGCGGAAGAGGTCAAGGGCACCGGTGAGCCGGTGAAGCTCGACCCCATGACGCCGTTCGAGCGCAAGGTCGTCCACGACGCGGTGGCGGCGGCCGGACTCCAGAGCGAGTCCGAGGGCGAGGAGCCGCAGCGCCGAGTGGTTGTTCTCCCGGCCTGACCACTCAGCGCTCCCGTTTTTCTTTGGCCCCGTCTGCTCGCAGGCGGGGCCAAAAGTTGTCAGCGTTCTGTGTTATCCCGGGGGGCGTAACCCGGGTTCCCGGCAGGAAAAGCAGTCCAAAGGAAGGGCGGTTCCCGTGACGGAGGCAGCAGCGGAGCTCCCTCCTGCGCCGAAGGTGGCGGAGGAGGTTTTCGGCGAGCGCTTTCCGGAGGCCGTGCGGTACGGCGAACTGCTCGCCGACGCCGGGGTGAAGCGTGGGCTCATCGGCCCGCGTGAGGTGCCGCGGCTGTGGGAGCGGCATCTGTTGAACTGCGCGGTGCTCTCCGAGGTGGTGCCCGAGGGCGTCTCGGTCTGCGATGTGGGTTCGGGGGCCGGGCTGCCCGGTATCCCGCTGGCTCTGGTGCGCCCGGATTTGAAGATCACGCTGCTGGAGCCACTGCTGCGGCGTACGAACTTCCTTCAGGAAGTCGTCGAGCTGCTGGGCCTGGACCATGTCACGGTCGTGCGCGGGCGGGCCGAAGAAGTGATGGGGAAGCTGCCCCAGGTGCATGTGGTGACGGCGCGTGCCGTTGCCCCGCTCGACCGGCTGGCCGGCTGGGGGGTTCCGCTGCTGCGTCCGTACGGCGAGATGCTGGCGCTCAAGGGCGATGCCGCGGAGGAGGAGCTCAAGGGAGCCCGGGCGGCGCTGAGCAAGCTCGGCGTCGTGGAGACCTCGGTGGTGCATGTGGGCGGGGGCATCGTGGATCCGCCCTCGACCGTCGTGCGGGTCGAGGTGGGCGAGAGCCCCGGCGGTGTGCGCTTCGCCGCCAAGCGGGCCAAGGCGGCTCGGGTGGGCCGTGCGTCGAGGGGCCGCCGGCGCTGATGCCCTGGTGCCGGACCGCTACAGCTCGGCAGGGGCGTCAGGGTGCACCACTCCGGGAAAAACGGCAAAAGTGCCCAATGTCATCAAAACGACACAAGGCGGAGTGTCGCGGCTGATTCAGTCGCGACGCTGGCATCGTGTTTCACGTGAAACGTCGTTCTCTACTGCAAGGGATCATCGACCGTGGTCGTGCGGCCGCCGCGCCCCGCGACCGTAGACCCACAAGGGTCAGCGAAGTATCCACAGAAGTGGATTCGTCCACAGGAGAACGGACCTCACTGGTTCGCGACACCGAAAGCATGGCAGGCTCTGAACATTGCGAGCCTGATGTCGAGGAGAGTGAATCCTTGCGGTCCGACGCCAACATCGCGGGACCGATGACCGACCCGGTCCCCGGTCCCCGTAGCGAGTCGTTCGGGGACGACGTTTCACGTGAAACGCCGCCCCCGATGGACGACACCCCGATCGGTCGTGCAGCTCAGCTGGCGGTGGAGGCACTCGGCCGCGCGGGTGAGGGGCTGCCCCGGCCTGAACAGACTCGGGTCATGGTGGTTGCCAACCAGAAGGGCGGGGTCGGCAAGACCACGACCACGGTGAACCTGGCGGCCGCCTTGGCCTTGCACGGTGCCCGGGTTCTGGTGATCGACCTCGACCCCCAGGGCAATGCGTCAACGGCGCTGGGCATCGACCACCACTCCGAAGTGCCCTCCATCTACGACGTACTGGTGGAGAGCAAGCCACTCTCCGATGTCGTACAGCCGGTCGTGGATGTGGAGGGCTTGTTCTGTGCGCCCGCCACAATCGATCTGGCCGGTGCGGAGATCGAGCTGGTCTCGCTGGTGGCCCGTGAGAGCCGGCTGGACCGGGCCATCAAGGCGTATGAACAGCCGCTGGACTACATCTTCATCGACTGCCCGCCCTCGCTCGGCCTGCTGACGGTCAACGCGCTGGTGGCCGGCGCCGAGGTACTGATCCCGATTCAGTGCGAGTACTACGCACTGGAGGGGCTGGGCCAGCTGCTCCGGAACGTTGATCTGGTGCGGGGGCATCTCAACCCCAAGCTCCACGTCTCGACGATCTTGCTCACCATGTACGACGGCCGCACCCGGCTGGCCTCTCAGGTCGCCGACGAGGTGCGCAGTCACTTCGGCCACGAGGTGCTCCGTACGAGCATTCCCCGCTCGGTGCGCATCTCCGAGGCACCCAGCTATGGGCAGACGGTGCTCACCTATGACCCGGGATCCAGTGGCTCGCTTTCGTATCTCGAGGCAGCCCGAGAGATCGCTTTGCGTGGGGTCCCGCAGACCGGAGGCCAGGGCCTCAGCGTCAACTATGAAGCACAGCACAGCATCTCGGAGGGGAATCAGTGAGCGAACGACGTAGAGGCCTGGGCCGTGGGCTCGGTGCGCTGATCCCCGCGGCACCGCAGAGCACGGACCATACCGGGCCTACGGGGCAGGGAGCGGCGTCATCGTCGTCCGCACCGGTCTTGGCCCCGGAGCGAGGAGTGGCGGCCGCCAAGGTGACGTCGCTGCCGACGCACGGTGTTTCACGTGAAACGGAGACACCGGCAGGGTCGGAGGCATCGTCGGCGGGCGTCTCGGAAGTAGCAGGCGCGCACTTCGCGGAAGTGCCACTGGACGCGATCAAGCCGAACCCGCGCCAGCCGCGCGAGGTCTTCGACGAGGACGCCCTTGCCGAGCTGGTCACCTCCATCAAGGAGGTGGGCCTGCTCCAGCCGGTGGTGGTCCGTCAGACGGGACCGGGGCGGTATGAGCTCATCATGGGCGAGCGCCGCTGGCGGGCTTGCCGTGAGGCCGGCCTGGAGAAAATTCCCGCGATCGTGCGGGCCACGGACGATGAGAAGCTGCTGCTCGATGCGCTTCTGGAAAATCTCCACCGGGCACAGCTCAACCCGCTGGAAGAGGCAGCCGCTTATGACCAGCTGCTGAAGGACTTCAAGTGCACGCATGACGAGCTGGCCGACCGGATCGGTCGTTCGCGTCCGCAGGTCTCCAACACGCTGCGGCTGCTGAAGCTCTCGCCGTCCGTGCAGAAGCGGCTCGCCGCAGGTGTGCTCTCCGCAGGACATGCCCGCGCTCTGCTGTCCGTGGAGGACTCGGAGGAGCAGGACCACCTCGCGCGCCGCATCGTGGCGGAGGGGCTGTCGGTCCGTTCCGTCGAGGAGATTGTGACGCTGATGGGGTCGACCCCCACGAGCGCGAGCAAGGCCAAGGGACCCCGTGCGGGCACCCGGGTGTCCCCCGCGCTGACGGGGCTGGCCTCCCGGCTGTCCGATCGCTTCGAGACCCGGGTGAAGGTCGACCTGGGGCAGAAGAAGGGAAAGATCGTCGTCGAGTTCGCCTCGATGGACGATCTGGAGCGCATCCTCGGCACGCTCGCCCCTGGCGAGGGGCGCGTCCTGGGCCAGTCGCTGGCCGAGGAGAACGACGGCGAAGAGTGAGCTGATGCTCTCGGCTCCCGGGCGGGCCGTGTTCCGGAGTTCATACCGGGACACGGCCCGCCCTTTGCTCTCTTGCGGTACCCGTGCCCGTAAAGGGTGGATACGATGCGTTCGGGTATGGCACGCATCCATGTGGAGAGACCTCACACCGAGGAGAGGGCCATGCAATCGGTGAGCCGCACCGGACTGTTGGCAGCGGGGTTCGGCCTCGCAGCTGTCGGAGGATTCGTCGGTGGTCTGATCAGAGAGCAGACGGCGCTTCGTGGTGCGGCAGGCGAGGGAAGCGAGGACCTGGTTCCATGGGCCGTCGGCTCGTACCGCTCACGTTGGACAACCTTCCGGACCTTCCCAAGCGCTGCCGCTCCTGTGTCTTCTGGGAGCTCGACCCCGTCAGCGGCGAGGCAGCGGTAAAGGCGGGACGCCCGGAGCTCGAGAAGGAAGCCTGGATCTCGGCAGTACTGCTGGAGTGGGGGTCCTGCGGGCGGGTGGTCTATGTCGACGAGGTGCCCGTCGGGTTCGTGATGTACGCCCCGCCGGCGTATGTGCCGCGTTCCACGGCCTTCCCCACCAGCCCGGTCTCGCCGGACGCGGTGCAGTTGCTGACGGCGTGGCTGATCCCTGGGTACCAAGGTCAGGGGCTGGGGCGGGTGATGGTCCAGACGGTCGCCAAGGACCTCATCCAGCGCGGCTTCAAAGCCATCGAGGCCTTTGGCGATGCCCGCTGGAGCGAGCCGGCATGTGTGCTGCCCGCCCATCACCTCCTTGCGGTCGGCTTCAAGACCGTACGGCCCCATCCCCGCTTCCCTCGGCTGCGCCTGGAGCTGCGGACCACGATCTCGTGGAAGGAAGATGTCGAGCTGGCTCTCGACCGCCTGCTGGGGGCCGTGCAGAAGGAACCGGCCCTGCGACCGTTGTAGGGCGTGCGGTTTCACGTGAAACAGAGAACGGGCCCGCCCTTTCGTGGGGCAGGCCCGTTTCCCGTGAAACGGAGTGGCGCGACTCAGGCGAGGTAGTCCGACAGGTCGCGCTCGATCGCCGCCTTCGGCTTGGCACCGACGATGGTCTTCACGACCTCGCCGCCCTGGTAGACGTTCATGGTCGGGATCGACATGACGCCGTACTTGGCGGTGGTGGCCGGGTTCTCGTCGGTGTTCAGCTTGGCGATGACGATCTCGTCGTGCTCGGCGGCAATTGCCTCCAGGGACGGGGCGACCTGGCGGCACGGGCCGCACCAGGTGGCCCAGAAGTCCACAAGGACAGGCTTGTCGCTCTTGAGGACGACCTCTTCGAAGTTGTCGTCCGTGACGGTCACCGTGGCGCCGGCCATGGCAATCTCCTTACTGGGTGGGTGGTGGGAAAGCTGGGTGCGCGGATCAGACGGAGGCGGTCTTGTCCGGCTCGGCCGCCTCGCTGTCCGACAGCGCGGCGAGGAACCGCTCGGCGTCGAGGGCGGCGGAACAGCCCGTACCGGCGGCGGTGATTGCCTGGCGGTAGGTGTGGTCGACGACATCGCCGGCACCGAAGACGCCCGTCAGGTTGGTCCGCGTGCTGGGCGCATCGACCTTGAGGTAGCCCTCGTCGTCGAGCTTCAGCTGCCCCTTGAACAGCTCGGTCCGCGGGTCGTGGCCGATCGCGATGAAGAGGCCGGTGACGGGGAGCTCGGAGGTCTCGCCGGTCTTGCGGTTGCGCAGCGTCAGACCTGAGAGCTTGCTCTCACCGTGGATCTCGGCGACGTCGCTGTCCCAGACGAACTTGATCTTCGGGTCCGCGAAGGCACGCTCCTGCATTGCCTTGCTGGCCCGCAGGGTGTCGCGGCGGTGGACGACCGTGACCGACTTGGCGAAGCGGGAGAGGAAGGTGGCCTCCTCCATCGCGGTGTCGCCTCCACCGATGACGGCGATGTCCTGGTTCTTGAAGAAGAACCCGTCGCAGGTGGCGCACCAGGAGACGCCACGGCCGGACAGCTCGTCCTCACGGGGAAGACCGAGCTTGCGGTGCTGGGAGCCGGTGCTGACGATCACGGTCTTCGCGCGGTGCACGTTGCCGGCGGTGTCCGTGACGGTCTTGATCTCCTCGGAGAGGTCGACCGAGACGATGTCGTCCGGCACCAGCTCGGCGCCGAAGCGCTCCGCCTGGGCGCGCATGTTGTCCATCAGGTCCGGCCCCATGATGCCGTCGCGGAAACCGGGGAAGTTCTCCACGTCAGTGGTGTTCATCAGCGCGCCTCCGGCGGTGACGGCACCTTCGAAGACCAGCGGCTTCAGGGACGCGCGGGCGGTGTAGAGCGCTGCGGTGTAGCCCGCGGGCCCGGAGCCAATGATGATCACGTTGCGGACGTCGCTCACGGGTGTCTTCCTTGTCTCTGCCGACTGCTTGCTGGGGCTCTCGGAACTCTCACCCCACCCAACGGATCCTACGGGGCGAGCATTCCCGGAGTGTCACAGCGCACTGCTCGTCGCTCAGTCTCGCTGGTACGAGTGAGACAGCAGAATCTTTCCGGGAGCCGGTGGTGTGGCAGAGACGCAGGAAGAGCTGATGACAAAGGCTGAGACGCGCTGTGCATCGGCCGGATCCGGCAGCACCACGAGGTAGACGTCCTTGCCCTGGTACCGGGTGTGGCCGGACGCAAGCGGTGCTTCCGTCCGCCCGGTGCCCAGGCGGACACACGAGGGAACGGTGTCGGCGCCGCCGCGCAGCGTCGATTCGGGAGAAGTGCGCGTCCCGATGTCCGGGGACTTGTGCGAGCCCTTTGACGCCAGCAGATCGTGTACATGCGAACCAAGAGTGTCGGCGGTCAGGCCGGCTGCCTCTGTGGACTTCTCGGGGGTGGCGGTGGCCCGGCCATGGGGGCCTGCCTGGGAGCCGTCGACAGCGGCGTTCTGGATGAGCAGGCCGCCGAAGCTGAAGACGGCCGCGGCGGCTGCGGTGCCGAGCAGAATCCGGGGCCAGCGCCGCGAGCGGGACGAACGGCCGCCGGGCGACTGCCGACCCGGCCCGGAGGCCCCCCGAGGCCGTCCGGCAGGCCGGGTGGCCGGCCCGGCACGGTGGGGAGGCTCGTCGTCGGTTTCACGTGAAACCGCGACGGGGGCGGTGGCTGTTTCACGTGAAACATGAGCACCGGTGGTGGGAGTGGTGGCGTCCAGCAGCGCCTCGGCCGCGAGGGCGGCATCGATGCGTCCGGCCACGTCGGCCGGCATGCGGAGGGGGCCGGGAAGGGTGCCGAGCAGTGCCCGGATCTCTTCCAAGGACGCATAGACGTCATCGCACAACGGGCAGTCGGCGAGATGATGGCGTACATCTGCACTGCGTGAGGGGGACAGCAGCCCGTCCGTGAGGTCTGAGAGCTCGGAGACTTCCGGGTGCTCACCTGTGGGGTGCTCATCCGTGCCGGTCATCGACGTCACGCTCGCCCACCTCCGCCCTTCACGGCACCTGTGTCGTTCGGCCCTGCCGTCGGTGGGACGGATGTCCCCTGCGCCCGGTTCCTTCCCCCGCTCGTGGGTTTGCTATCCCCGTTGTCGGCGCGCAGATGGGTGACCAAGGGGAGAAGTCGGGCGCGGCCTCGCGCACAGCGGCTTTTCACGGTGCCGGTGGGGATGTCGAGGATCGCCGCGGCTTCCGCGACGGGGTAGCCCTGCATATCGACGAGGACGAGCGCAGCACGCTGTTCCTCGGGGAGAGTGCGCAGGGCACCGAGCAGCTCACGATGCAGGTCCTGGCGCTCGGCGGGTGCCGCAGCCGATTCCTGGGGTTCGAGAAGCTGCTCCAGCCGCTCGGTCTCGGCAACGGGCGAGGTACGCCGCGAGGCGGCCTTACGCGCCCGGTCGAGGCAGGCATTGACCGTGATGCGGTGCAGCCAGGTCGTCACGGCGGACTGCCCGCGGAAGGTGTGGGCCGCGCGGTAGGCGGAGACCAGGGCGTCCTGCACGGCATCGGCGGCCTCTTCGCGGTCACCGAGGGTGCGCAGTGCCACCGCCCAGAGCCGGTCGCGATGGCGGCGGACTATCTCCCCGAAGGCGTCGGGGTCGCCCTTCACATGCAGGGCAAGGAGATCGGCGTCGCTTGGTATCGAAGCCTTGTCGCTCTCGGTGGACACGGGCCCCCCGGCCGTAGCTGCCTGATCTCGGTCCAATTGAAGCCCGCCAGGTCAGGAATGTAAATGCTGTCGAAAGGCAGCGGTGTGCAGGTGGGTGGCCGATTTGCGCCGTTCTCACGTGGAGGGTCCGCGCGGAGCAGCGCCCAAGGGTGTGGGGCTCCGGCCGGAAATACCGGACCGGAGCCCCACACAGTGTCCTGGACAGCGGTGCCGTCCTTCACTCCGCTCAGCTGGTGAAGGACACCTCGGTCACACCTTGCCGGTACCCGGCGCTGCTGTACCCGTCACCTGGCGCATACGGCATCGCGGTGATCCACACCACGACGTAGCGCGCCTTCGCCCGCTGCTTCAGCTGGACCTTGGCGGACGAGCCCGATGTCGTACTCGTGCCGAGCCGGTGCATGGAGCTGAGGGGCTGCGAAGAAGAGAGCGAATCGGCGGCGTAGAGCGTCACGGTCGTGTGACTGCCGGTGAAGTGAAGGCCGATCGATGCGCCGCTTATCTGCTGTTTCGAGCCCAGGTCATAGACGAGACCGACGCCCTTCTTGAAGGCCGGATTCAGCTCGGGGCCTTCGTGATAGCCCCTGGTGCCCCAGTAGGTGCTGGGATTTCCGTCGATCGTGTCCCGCGCCTGATTTGCGTGCTGCGGCTGACCGTCGGGGTAGTACTCCCCCGCCTCCACGATCTTGATCGGCTTGCCCTGGGGCTTTTTGACCCCGCCACTGCTCGGCTGCGAGTTGGCCGGATCGTCCCGGTCCTTCTCGCGCTTCAACAGGGTGTCCGCCAGCTGCCAGCTGCCCAGCCCCAGCGCCGCGATCAGCAGCGCGGAGACGGACCACTTCAGTGCCCGGCCGGTGCGGCTCTGCAGCGGAGGCGGCGGAGTGGCGACCGGCTGGGTCGCATGGCTCGCCTGAGCGGGGCGAGCCGACGACTGCCGGTAGTTGCCCTGCTGGTATCCCGTGCGCTGATACGGCGGAGGCGTGGCGAAGGAGGTCTCCGGAGGCCGGATACGCGGCATGGCCGCCACGGCCTTGGCCAGTTCCTCCGGGGTGGTACACGGCTGCTCCTGGCGGGAAGCCGTGGCCCCATCGTTGATCAAAGCGCGCATGGCGAGCTCGGAGAGCCCGCGGTGCACACCGGCGCGCACCTGGTCGGGAGCGATCAGGCCGACGCCCTTGGGCAGGCCGGTGAGGCCGTGGGCGTCGTTCTCGTACGGCCAGCGCTGGGTCAGCGCGGAGTAGAGCAGCGCACCGATCGCCTCGGTGTCCGTGCGCTGCGGGTGCTCGCAGGTGATGCCGCGCAGCGCCGCCATGACGGCCAGACCGCGGATGCGGTACTGCCCGGACTCCGTGCGCAGCACCGAGCCGGGGGTGATCCGCAGATGGGACAGGCCCTCGCGGTGCGCGGCGGCCATGGCCTGGGCGACCTGGCTGACGAGCTGGTAGGCGTCGTGCGGCTCCAGCGGCCCGTTGGCAAGCACCGTGGTGAGCTCGGTGGCGTCCGGCAGCCACTCATGGACCACATAGACGAGGTCGTTCTCCTCGACCGCGTCCAGGACCTGGACGAACCGGGGGTCACCCAGCAGCGCCGAGGAACGGGCGGCGGACAGCACCGGCCGGGCCCGGGGATGGTCAGCCGGCAGGATGTGCACGCCGACGGCGCGGCGCAGCTTCTCGTCGACCGCACGCCAGCTGCTGAATCCGTCCAGACGGGTGACGCACTCCTCGAGGCGGTAGCGTCTGGCAAGCTTGTGGCCGCTGTGCAGTTCCGGTGGCTGGGCTTCGATCGCCGCGGCACACTCCTCGTCGGTGCCCTCGGCGTCTTTTTCCCTGCCGGATACCTTCTCGGCCTTAGCACCGTCGTCCGTGGCCTTACCCGCCTTGGCGGTCAGCGGTTCCTCACCGCTCGTGTCAGCCACGTCGACGGCAGCCGTGCTCCGTTCCGCCACCGTCGTTCCTGCCTCCCCATCCGTTGCAGGCTCAATGAGCCAAGACAATTGTGCCCACAGTCCGCCACTATGCACGACACACGGTGGCAGTCGATGGTTGTGCTCAATCAACGCCCAAGCTTCGACCGGACCATGCCGACCAGGGCGTTCAGTTCCTGGATGCGCATTTTGCGTGCGGCCACGTAGAACACGGCCAGAAGTGCGGCGGCACCGGCGATCAGAGCGGCCAGCGACCCGAGGACACCGGTTCCGAGCGCCTGCATGATCCCGTACACCGCGGCTCCCGAGATGATCGTGGCCGGGATGCTGGCGCCCGCCAGTCGTGCGTAGGTCCGCACGACATGAGCGGTGTCGAGATCACCGTTCATGCGCTTGCTCAGACGGCGCCAGGCCACGCCCACGCCGATGATGTATGCCAGGCCGTAGGAGGCCGCCATGCCGACCACGGCCCAGCGGGCGGGCAGGACCAGGAAGCACAGGCCGGAGGCCGCGGCGTTGACGGCCGCGACGATCACCGTGTTGTAGAAGGGCGTGCGGGTGTCCTCGTACGCGTAGAAGGCGCGCAGGACGACGTACTGCACCGAGAACGGGATCAGGCCCACACCGAAGGCCATCAGCATGTAGCCCATCGGAATGCCGGCGCCGGACGAGCCGTAGACCAGCGTGCACAGCGGGATACCGAGGGAGAGGAAGCCGAAGGAGATCGGGACGATCGCGACGGCGGAGGTGCGCAGGCCCTGCGAGATGTCGTCCCGGACTGCGCCGGTGTCACCGTCGTGCGCGGACCGGGCCAGCCGCGGCAGCAGCGCCGCCATGACGGAGACGGTGATGATCGCCTGAGGCATGTTCCAGATCAGCTGTGCGCTGGCGTACGAGATGAAGCCGGTGCCCGGATGCCCCTGGTCGTTGGCGGTATTGCCGGCCCAGGTGGAGAGCTGGGTGACGACGAGGACGCCCGCCTGGTTGGCGAGCACGAACAGCACGGTCCATTTGGCGAGCTTGGCGGCCTTGCCCAGGCCGTGGCCGCGCCAGTCGAAGCGCAGCCGGAGCTTGAATTCGGCGTCGCGCAGGTAGGGGATCATCGCCAGGGCCTGGACGACGAGCCCCAGGAGGGTGCCGATGCCCAGGAGCCGGATGCCCTCGTCGGGAATGGTGGTGACGCCGATGTGCGAGGTCTTCGCCGTGCCGTAGACCCAGATGAACAGGCCGAAGGTGGCGATCATGACGATGTTGTTGAGGACGGGGGTCCACATCATCGCGCCGAAGCGGCCGCGGGCGTTGAGGATCTGTCCCATCACGACGTGCAGACCCATGAAGAAGATCGTGGGTACGCAGTAGCGGGTGAACGCGACGGCGACTTCGTTGGCGGCCGGATCACGGGAGATATCGAAGGAGACCAGTTTCACCAGCAGTGGCGCCGCCACCACCGCCAGGACCGTGAGCACGCCGAGCACCACGATGACCAGCGTCAGCAGCCGGTTGGCGTAGGCCTCGCCGCCGTCCTTGTCCTCCTTCATCGCGCGCACCAGCTGCGGGACGAAGACGGAGTTGAGACCGCCACCGATGGTCAGGATGAAGATCATCGTCGGAAGCTGGTACGCGACCTGCCAGGAGTCACCGAGCACCGCACCACCGAGGGCCGCGACGATCAGTGCCGAGCGGACGAAGCCGGTGAGACGCGACACCATCGTGCCGGCGGCCATCACTGCGCTGGACTTGAACAGCCCGCCGGCGCGTCCGCCGGAGGGCTTGCCGGCCGCCGCCACAGGGGCCGGCTCCGGCTCCGGTGCGGACTGCTGCGGCACGGCCTCCGGTCCGGGCCTCGCGGGCGCCGGGGGGCCGGCCGTCGTGGGAGCGGGGTGCTGGGGCTCGTAGGACTGCTGGTCCCGGTAGAGATGGGCGAAGGCGTCGGGTTCCGGACGCTGGTCGGCGGCCTGGGTGATCAGGTCGTCCACACCCACGAACTGCGTCGTCGCCGCGGCATCGCCGTACGGCAGATTCCGGGTCGGTCCCTGCGGCTCGGGCGGCGGGGGCGATGCCCACAGCTGTGGGTCGGGCGGGTGGCTGCCGGCGGCAGGCTGCTGGTAGAGCGGATGCGCGGGCTGCCCGGGCGGCGGCGGAGGGTGCGCGGCGCGGTCGTAGAGCGCCTCGGTCACCGGATCCTGTGCCGTCGGGTCCTGGGCGCGGTGCGGGTCGTTGCGGTAGGCGTCCTGGACATAGGGATCCTGGGCGTACGGATCCCGGGCGTACGGGTCCTGATCCGCTGGCGGCGGGGGCGTCGGAGGGACCGGTCCCGTGGGGTCGCCGTTGGCGCCCCGGCCCCGGTCACCGTCGTACGGCGCATTCATCGCTGCCCCACCTCATCCGTCGCCGGCCATCCGGCCCCGCCATCTATCAACGGTCCACTTTCTCACCTGAGCCGGACGGGTCGGAGCTTTCCGATCCGGTGTCCGGCGTGGGGTCACTCGGCTGCTCCGGCTCGTCGCCGTCGGTGCCACCGTTGTCGCCGTCCGTACCTGTGTCGTCATCGGGTCCGTCGCCGTCGGACCCGTCCTCGGCCCGCCGGGCGGCCGCCTGCTTGCGCTGGAGGTAGATCCGCACACCGGCGAGGACGAGCAGCAGCACGCCGCCCGCGATGACGAGCATCACCGTTGCGGTGATCTCCGTGACGTTCACCTGGAACATCATGGGGTCACCGTAGGGCTTTCCGTCCGCCGTGTAGAGCTGGGCGGTGACCCATGCCCGGCCATTGGCGTTCGCCGTCGTGTCGAACTTGAACGACTGGCTGTGCCCGCCGTCCACCGTGATCTGCTGTGACTTCCCCGCGTCCAGACGGTTGGGCTGGGACGAGGTCAGCTTCAGCGTCATGTCCTTGACGCCCTGGACCAGGTTGTTCTGCACCGTCACCGGAATCGTGGCGCTGCGCCCGGAGAGCGTCGCCCCGGACTTCTGGATCAGGTGGACCTTCTTGGTCAGACCGTCGAGGTAGCTGCGTACGGCGTGCCGGTAACCGGTGGCGCCGGTGGCATCGCCCCGCCACTCGGTCGACATCTCCCGCATCATCGCGTTGCCGAACGGGGTCACCACGCGCTCCGGCTGGGCCAGGATCACCTGGAAGTCGTCCAGGGCGGACTGGGTGCCCTGGACCTGCCGGAAGGCGTTGACCGGAAGTTCCTGCCTGCGCAGCGAGGACGGGTAGGCGGCACCACTCGGCACATGGCGGGTGGCCGCGCGGTCGGGCTTGGCCTTGGCCGCACCGCCGAGGTTCAGCGACTGGGTCCAGCTGCCGGACTCGTCCAGGCTCCGCAGTGCGGTGGCCATGGCGTGGGCCTGGTTGACCGACGGCATGCGCTGCGGCGCGACGACGATGCTGCGCTGCCGGCCCGGGTCCTCAAGGCTGATCATCTGGGTCTGTGCCAGGAACTCCTGGACCGCGTGGGCAGAGTTTCCGGCCTTCGACATATCGCCCTCGAAGGCCCGTGAGAGCTGCGCGTCCGCGACGACGGCGGTATTGCCGCCGCCGATGGGGCGGGCCGCCGTCGGGGTGTAGGAGAGCCTCTCGGCGTCCCGCAGGCTGTCGCTGCGAGTGATCACGTTGTGCGCACCGGCGGAGGTCGCGACGTCCACGATGGACGAGTCGATCGCGCCGTCGACGGGCCAGGCGAAGTCCGTGCGCGGCTTGACGCCGAGGATGGTGTCCACCGTCTTGTCGGCAAGGTCGGTGGCCGGGCCGAGGTGACTGAGTGCGCTGGGCACGCTCTTGCCGTGGTGAGCGAGCGAGGCCAGATCGGGATCGGCAAAGGGCAGCGCGACGACCTGGTGCGACTTGACCGCTTCTTCGAGGTCGTGCAGCCACTGCTTGGCGACCGCCTGGTTCTTGCCCATCGGGCCGTCCGGGCCGTTCACCCGGTACGACTTGGTCATGGCGTCGACGGTCGCGAGGAGGTCGGGATCGATGACGAAGGTCACGGGGAGGTTCTTGCCGAGCTCGACCATCTGCTGCAGCCGGCCTCCGGGCGCGAGCTCGGCAGCGAGGTCGTCGTTGCGGAAGACCGGTGTCTGCTGGGCATCGGCGTCGGTCTCGGCGGTGAGATGGGTGCGGGAGATCAGCGGCCACATGTAGGTGAGCTGCGTCTTCTTCCCGTCTCCGGCCGTCTGCCAGGGCAGGAACGTCCGGTCGAAGCCGAGGACCTGCCCGGAGGGTGCGGACGCCGAGCGCCCTGACAGAGAGATGCCGAGCTGGTACACACCGTTATCGCCGAGGTTGAGGTCCTTGGCCGGCACGCTGAGGCTGAAGGGACGGCTGACGCCGGGTTCCAGCTTGCCGATCTTCCCGGTGTGACCCGCGATCTCCTCGCCGTCCGTGGCCGGCAGATAGCCGGTACGACGCGACGCACTCTCGATGGAGCTACGGCCGCCGAGCGCGGAGCCACGGTGCATTCCGACATGCGCATCCGTGATCGTGCTGCGGCCGTCATTGGTCAGCGTTCCGGAGACGGTGACCGTGTCGCTCTTGGAGGGAGCGGACGGGGACATCGAGTCGATGGTGACGTCGACCGTGCGGGAGCCGGTCGGGGCTGCCTGGGCGGAGGAAGCGTGCGGAACCTGGAGCAGCCCCACGAGAAGGAGCACTCCAGTGAGCAGTGTCACGGTCCTTCGCAGCCATCGACCACGCGGCCGTTCAGTCCGCTGGAACCCTGCCGCCTCGGCCACGCGCTCGCCCGTCCCTCGTCGTCGTCAGTGGTCGTTCGGAATGTGCGTCCACGAATGGTAACGAGACGCGCAGCGACGGCGTGCCAGGGACTGCTCCACATGATCTCGGCGCAGAGGCCGTGTGCCCAGCCTGTCCTCTTGATCGGCGCCCAGGCTGTCCCCTTTATTACGTGACGCTTTGCACTGCGCGGCCACGTACCCTGTTTTGTTGTGCCGAACGCCAACAATGACCTCCCCGCCCCGACCGCCGAGCGGACCCCGCTGTCGACGAACGCGCTGAACCATGTGCAGCGGCGCGCTGTGAGCGAGCTGCTGAGGGTGTCGCCCGTCGCGGATGACCTGGCCCGTCGCTTCCAGGAGGCCGGGTTCACGCTTGCCCTGGTCGGCGGCTCGGTCCGGGATGCCCTGCTGGGCCGGCTCGGCAATGACCTCGACTTCACCACCGATGCCCGGCCCGAGGACGTCCTGAAGATCGTCCGGCCGTGGGCGGACGCGGTCTGGGAGGTCGGCATCGCCTTCGGGACGGTCGGCTGCAAGAAGGAGTCGTTCGACATCGAGGTCACGACCTACCGGTCCGAGGCGTACGACCGCACCTCCCGCAAGCCCGAGGTGTCGTACGGCGACTCCATCGAGCAAGACCTGGTGCGCCGGGACTTCACGGTGAACGCTATGGCGGTGCTGCTGCCGCAGAAGGAGTTCGTCGACCCGCACGACGGACTGGAGGACCTGGCCGCGCGCGTGCTGCGTACGCCGGGGACGCCGGAGGAGTCCTTCTCCGATGACCCGCTGCGGATGATGCGCGCGGCCCGCTTCGCCGCCCAGCTGGACTTCACGGTGGCCCCGGAGGTCGTCGCCGCGATGAAGGCGATGTCGGACCGCATCGAGATCGTCTCCGCGGAGCGCGTACGGGACGAGCTGAACAAACTGATCCTCTCGGCACACCCCCGCGAGGGGCTGCGGCTGCTCGTCGACGCGGGCCTGGCCGACAAGGTTCTGCCGGAGCTGCCCGCGCTGCGGCTGGAAAGTGACGAGCATCACCGTCACAAGGACGTCTACGAGCACTCGCTAACGGTCCTGGAACAGGCGATCGACCTCGAGGAGGACGGTCCCGATCTTGTGCTGCGGCTGGCGGCCCTCCTGCACGACATCGGCAAGCCCAGGACGCGGCGCTTCGAGAAGGACGGCCGGGTCTCCTTCCATCACCACGAGGTGGTGGGCGCGAAGATGACCAAGAAGCGGATGACCGCCCTGAAGTACTCCAACGACATGGTCAAGGACGTCTCGCGTCTGGTGGAGCTGCATCTGCGGTTCCACGGTTACGGGACGGGCGAGTGGACGGACTCCGCCGTCCGGCGGTATGTACGGGACGCCGGTCCGCAGCTGAAGCGGCTCCACAAGCTGACCCGCTCGGACTGCACTACGCGCAACAAGCGCAAGGCCAGTGCCCTGTCGCGCGCCTACGACGGGCTTGAGGAGCGCATTGCGCGGCTGCAGGAACAGGAAGAACTGGAAGCGATCCGCCCGGACCTGGACGGCAACGACATCATGCAGATCCTGGGCATCCGCCCGGGGCCCGAGGTCGGCAAGGCCTACAAGCAGATGCTGGAGATCCGGCTGGAGCGCGGGCCGATGGAGCGGGACGAGGCGATCGCCGCTCTGAAGGAGTGGTGGGCCACCCAGGGCTGATGTTTCACGTGAAACCGGGGGCGCGAACCCTGTGTTTCACGTGAAACGTAGGGCGGTGTTTCACGTGAAACACCGCCCTACGACGTATCCGAGGCGCTTGCCGCGCGTTACTTGGCCGAGGTCAGGCAGAGCACCATGTGGGTATCGGACCCCCTGCGCCGGTGCACGTTCTTGGTGTACGCGGACTGAGGTGCCGGGCATACGGACGGGTCCGAGGTGTCATCGTGCACCGCGGCCACCTTGTACTGGGCCTCCGAGGTGCCGCAATCCACCACCGAAAGGCCATCGTCGAGCGAACTGCTGGACTTCTTCACGCAGTCGCCGACCTCGGCGCTGCTCGCGTCGTCCATGCTGCTGATCCACGCGACTGCGAGGAAGGCCAGACCGAGGACGGCTCCGATAACCCTCAGGATCGACTTGGGGGAACGGCGCTTGGCGGGCTGCGGTGGCGGTACGGGAGCTCCGCCTTGCATGAACGGCTGCTGAGGCGGCGCGGGGTAACCAGGCTGAGGCTGTCCGTACGGAGCCTGCGGCTGCTGGGGGTAGGCGTATCCGCCCTGGGGCTGGCCGTACGGGGCCTGGGGTGCCGGCGGTGCCTGCGGGTACGGGTTCTGCCCGTAGGGCTGTTGCGCGTATGGCTGCGCGTACGGTGCCTGCCCGTACGGCGCCTGGCCGTATGGCTGCTGGCCCTGAGGCGGCGTCGTCATGGATCTCCCCCGATATTGATATGTACAGGCTGCTGTAGGACGCCCGTAAGGTATCCGGTCCGGGCGTCTCGCCGCAGAGCACCGATCACTCGGGGTGTGGGATGCGGGCTCAACTGCGCACGAAACGGACCAGCGCCGCGGTGACCACCGCGTAGAGCGCGGTCACCACACCGAGCAGAGCGATGGAGCGTCCATCGGGAGGCAGCATGAGGGCGGCCACCGCGGCGGCGCCGACGAAAGCGGCATTGAAGAGAACGTCGTAGATGGCGAAAATCCGGCCGCGGAAGCCGTCGTCGACCGTCGACTGGACGATGGTGTCGGTGGCGATCTTGGACCCTTGGGTGCCGAGGCCGAGCATGAACGCGGCGGCCAGCATCGGACCCGGCAGGAAGAACAGTCCGAGAGACGGCAGCAGTACGGCGCCCATCGCGGCGCAGCAGGCGATCCAGCCGAGTGCGGTGAGCCGCGCGACGGCCCAGGGTGTGATCACCGCGGCCGCGAAGAAGCCCGCCCCTGACACCCCGACCGTGATCCCCAGCAGGGCCAAGCCCTCCGCCTCGGTGCTGGACCAGGAGTACCGGCACAGCATCAGCACCGTGACCGTCAGGGCTCCGTAGCAGAAGCGGATCAAGGTCATCGCGGTCAGCGCCCGTGCCGCAGCGCGCCGCTCGGCGAGATGGCGCAGCCCGTCCGCAAGTCCCCGCACGGTGCTCAACAGGGCCTCGCGCAGGTGAGGTTGGAGGCGTGCCGCATCGGGGCCGAGCAATTGCGGCGCCATGCGCAGGGCGGTGAGGGCCGAACAGAAATAGAGGGAGGCGGCGAGCAGCACGACATACGCGTCCACATCCGGGCCGGCCAGCCGGATGGCGAACGCGAGCCCGCCACCGGCGGTGGCGGCGAGCGTTCCGGCCGTGGGGGCCAGGGAGTTGGCCATGACCAACTGCTCTTCACCGTCGACCACACGCGGGAGCGCGGCCGAGAGCCCCGCCAGGACGAAGCGGTTGACGGCGGTCACGAAGAGGGCCGAGGCGTAGAAGAGCCAGTCGGGGGCCTGTGACGCGATCAGTGACGCCGTCGCCGTCGCCAGCACCGTGCGCAGCAGATTGCCGTACAGCAGGACCTGACGACGCCGCCAGCGGTCGAGCAGTACGCCGGTGAACGGCCCGAGGAGGGAGTACGGGAGCAGCAGGATCGCCATGGCGGAGGCGATGGCCGCGGGGGAGGTCTGCTTCTCGGGCGAGAAGACGACAAAGGCGGCGAGCGCGACCTGGAACACCCCGTCGGCCGCCTGGGAAAGGAGCCGTGCGGCAAGGAGCGAACGGAAGTCGCGTAGCCGGAGTAATACGCGGAGGTCGCGCACAGCATGCATGAGGCACAGCCTCACACAGCCCGCAGGCCCCCGGGGGGAATACCCGGGGGCCTGCGCAGGCTAGGTGCGTCGGGCGTCTCAGCGCTCGACTTCGCCGTTGATGAACTTCTCGACGTTCTCCCGTGCCTCGTCGTCGAAGTACTGCACCGGCGGGGACTTCATGAAGTACGAGGACGCGGAGAGGATCGGGCCGCCGACGCCCCGGTCCTTGGCGATCTTCGCGGCGCGCAGGGCGTCGATGATGACACCCGCGGAGTTCGGGGAGTCCCAGACCTCGAGCTTGTACTCCAGGTTCAGCGGGACGTCACCGAAGGCGCGGCCCTCGAGGCGGACATAGGCCCACTTGCGGTCGTCCAGCCAGGCTACGTAGTCCGAGGGGCCGATGTGGACGTTGTCCTCGCCCAGTTCACGGTCCCGGATCTGGGAGGTGACGGCCTGGGTCTTGGAGATCTTCTTGGACTCCAGGCGCTCGCGCTCGAGCATGTTCTTGAAGTCCATGTTGCCGCCGACGTTCAGCTGCATCGTGCGGTCCAGGACGACGCCCCGGTCCTCGAAGAGCTTGGCCATCACGCGGTGCGTGATCGTGGCGCCGACCTGCGACTTGATGTCGTCACCGACGATCGGGACACCGGCCTCGGTGAACTTGTCCGCCCACTCCTTGGTGCCGGCGATGAAGACCGGGAGGGCGTTGACGAACGCGACCTTGGCGTCGATGGCGCACTGGGCGTAGTACTTCGCGGCGTCCTCGGAGCCGACAGGGAGGTAGCAGACCAGGACATCGACCTGCTTGTCCCTGAGGACCTGGACGATGTCGACCGGTGCCTCGGGGGACTCCTCGATGGTCTGGCGGTAGTACTTGCCCAGGCCGTCGTAGGTGTGGCCACGCTGGACCGTCACGCCCGCGTTGGGCACGTCGCAGATCTTGATGGTGTTGTTCTCGCTGGCGCCGATGGCATCCGCGAGGTCGAGCCCGACCTTCTTGGCGTCGACGTCAAAGGCCGCCACGAACTCGATGTCACGCACGTGGTAGTCGCCGAACTGCACGTGCATGAGACCGGGCACGCGGCTCTTCGGGTCGGCGTCCTTGTAGTACTCGACGCCCTGTACCAGCGAGGCGGCGCAGTTGCCCACGCCGACGATGGCTACGCGAACCGAACCCATTCCGGTTGCTCCCTGTGTTCTCGATGAGGGCCTGCACAGCAGAGCCTCATGTGGTGGTGTCATCGGACGGGTCCGGCCGGGAACCACCCCGGTGCCGGGGCAGGCCGCCCGTATCTCCTGACTGGTTCTTCTTGTCCTGCGCTGCGGGACCTGGTGCGCGCTGGTCACGCCCGGCGCGCTCACTCTCGATGAGCTCGTTCAGCCAACGGACTTCGCGCTCCACGGATTCCATGCCGTGCCGCTGCAGCTCGAGGGTGTAGTCGTCCAGCCGCTCGCGGGACCTGGCCAAGGAGGTACGCATCTTCTCGAGGCGCTCCTCCAGCCGGCTACGGCGGCCTTCCAGCACACGCATCCTTACGTCCCGAGATGTCTGGCCGAAGAATGCGAAGCGGACGCCGAAGTGCTCGTCCTCCCATGCGTCCGGTCCGGAGTGGGCGAGCAGCTCCTCGAAGTGTTCTTTGCCCGATGTGGTCAATCGGTAGACGATCTTGGCTCGGCGCCCTGTCAGTGCCGCGGCCGGTACGCCCTCCGTAGCGCCCTCTGTCTCCTCGGTGAGCCAGCCGCTCGCGACCAGCGCCTTGAGACAGGGGTAGAGGGTGCCGTAGCTGAACGCGCGGAAGACCCCGAGCGAGGTGTTGAGCCGTTTTCGCAGCTCATAGCCGTGCATCGGGGATTCGCGGAGCAGGCCGAGGACGGCGAACTCGAGGATGCCGGAACGTCTGCTCATCCTCCGCCTCCTAGGTCCTGTGCGTTCTTTATGCCGTACTGATGTATCGACTCGATACATCCAGACGATAGATCGGTCGCCCGGGCTGAACAAGTGGGGGGACGGTGAACGGCATCACATCACCGAATCGTTCTCATCAACCTGACTGATTTGGAGTGAATTTCAACACTGGGCAGGTTTTGGCCGTGCGTAGTCTGTGCGGCATGCAGACCGCCGGGAACCGTGGGCCGATATCTGGCGTCCCCATCCTCGGTGTAGTGCGGCTCGCGCCTCAGGAGCGAGCCGTACATCGGGGGGACCTGAAGTCAATTGCCGCCTTCAGGCGACGAGATAGCGCGCCTGCCCGAGGAGTATTCGTTCCATGAGCGAGCACCGTCGCAAACCGCCACAGCCGCAGAGTGGCGGACGTGCCGCGGCCCGACGCGCCGCACCGCAGCCACCGGGGCGTCGTGCCGCCTCTCCGCGTGGCTCCGCTGCCGATCCTGCCTCCCACTCCACGCCGACCGGTCATGAGCCGCAGCAAGGAGGGCGCGCCGAAGCCCGTAGAGCTGCCCAGCGCGGCGGCCGCCGGCGGACGACCGATGCCTCCGCGACGGCTGCCGGTGGCGGCGCCGGCGGCCGTGGTGGCGGAGGCCGGCGCGGTGGCGGGGGCGGAGGCCCCGAGGGAGGCCGCGGACGCGGCAGTGGGAAGCCTGCGAAGAAGCGTCTGATCGACTACCCGCGTGCCAACCGTGTCGGGTGGCGGCGCTTTGTTCCCTCCTGGAAACAGGTCACCAGCCTGTGTGTCGGTTTCATAGGGCTGATCGTGGGGGCCTCCGGCGTCGCGCTGGCCCTGGTACAGGTTCCTGACGAGAGCCTGGCCGCCAAGTCGCAGAACAACGTCTACCTCTGGGCCAATGGCAAGGTCATGGCGCGCGACGGTGAGACAAACCGGCAGAACGTCACGATCAATGAGATTCCGCGGTCGATGCAGAACGCGGCGATCGCCGCGGAGAACGCCTCATTCCGCCACGACTCGGGCGTGGACCCGATGGGCATCGCACGTGCGGTGTTCAACATGGCCAAGGGTGGTGAGACCCAGGGCGGCTCGACCATCACCCAGCAGTACGTGAAGAACGCGATGCTGAGCCAGCAGCAGACCCTTGACCGCAAGTTCAAGGAGCTGTTCATCGCGATCAAGGTCGGCTGGTCGAAGGACAAGGACGAAATCCTTCAGGGGTATCTGAACACCAGCTACTACGGTCGCGGGGCCTACGGCATCCAGGCAGCGGCGCAGGCGTACTACGGAGTGGACGCCGCCAAGCTGGACGCGAACCAGAGCGCCTTCCTGGCCACCGTGCTCAAGGGCGCGGACCTGTATGACCCCGCGGGCGGCACCAGCCCGGGGGCCACGCGGGCGGCGAACACCGCGCGTGCCAAGGCCCGGTGGTCCTGGATCCTCGACCGCGAGGTCGAGAACCACCTCCTGTCGAAGGCGCAGCGGGACAAGTACCGGAACCATTTCCCCACACCACACCTGCCGAAGCCGGTGGCCAGCAAGAGCGGCCAGATCGGCTACATGATGGACACCGCGAAGAAGTACGTGCTGAAGCACGCGGGTCTCAGTGAGGCGCAGTTCGACAAGGGCGGCTACACGATCCGGACGACCTTCGACGCGAAGAAGACCAATGCGCTCGAGGGTGCGGTCAAGAAGGTCAACAAGCGCTATATCGACCCCAAGAAGCGTGCCAAGGACAAATACGTCCAGTTCGGTGGCGCCTCCGTGGTGCCGGGTGACGGCAAGATCGTCGCCCTGTACGGCGGTGAGGGGTACGACAAGGGACACTTCAGCAACAACGCCGACACCTTCGGCGTACCGGTCGGCTCGACCTGGAAGCCGTTCGTGCTCGCCGCGGGGATGAAGTACGGCACGGCCAGGAGTAACGGTCCGATCTCACCGGACAGCCGTTACAACGGCGATGACCACCTCAAGGTGAAGGACGCCCACGGCAACTTCGTGACGAAGCGCGATAACTCGCCCTTCTACCAGGAGAACGAGAGCAACCACCCCTGGGGCTACATCCCCTTGACCAAGGCGATGGAACAGTCCGTCAACACTCCGTTCGTGCAGCTCGGCATGGATGTCGGGATGAGCAGGGTCCGGGACATGGCGCAGGCCGCGGGTATCGCGCCGGCCAGCTTCGACAAGAACCTGAACCCGTCCTTTGCGCTGGGTACCTCCACTCCGAGCGCGATTCGTATGGCCGATGCCTATGCGACCTTCGCCCAGTCGGGACAGAAGGTGGAGCCGTATTCGGTGACCAAGGTGACGTTCGAGGGTGAGGACCTGCCGGGCTTCGACAAGCCCAAGCAGGAGACGGCGATGGATTCCAACATCGCCAACAACGTGACCAAGGTGCTGCAGAACGTCATCCAGAACGGCACGGGAAAGCTGGCCAAGCGGCTGGACATGCCGGCGGCGGGCAAGACCGGCACCACCGACGAGAACAAGTCGGCCTGGTTCGTCGGCTACACCAAGCAGCTTTCGACGGCCGTCACCATGTTCCGTGAGGACGCGAAGAACCCGCGTCAGCTGTCCATGAACGGCGTTGGTGGCTTTGACTCGATCCACGGTGGTGCCCTGCCCACCGAGGTGTGGACCGAGTACATGCTGCAGGCGATGCATGGCGTCACAGGGGAGCCGTTCCCGGCTGCTACGCCCATCGGGCGACGGGTGGACGAGGCCGGCATGCCGTCTCCGACGCCGACTCCCACGCCGTCGGACACGCCCTCGGAGTCTCCGTCGGAGACTCCCAGTGACTCCGCTTCGCCGTCCGACAGTCCCAGCGCGAGCCCGACGGACACCTGCTCTCCCTGGGACATCAAGTGCAGGAACAGCGGCGGGGCCGGTAACGGCGGGGCCAACGGCGGAGGACCGGGCGGAGCCGGCGGACCGGGCGGTGACACCGGAGGCACGACTCCGACACCTGACCCGACGGATGCGAACGGTGGCGGAGGCCTCTTCGGCGGCCCCGGCGGCTGACCGACCGTTTCACGTGAAACGCGGTTTCACGTGAAACGAGGAGCCATAAAGCCCCCGCCCGGCTCACGCCGGGCGGGGGCTTCGCCGTGTTCTGCACAGGGGCGTACGGCAGGATGGGGCCATGACGAGCGTGCGACGCGACGAGCCGGTACGGCCGACGAGGCGGGATGAGGTGGCAGCGGCCGGCAGCGAGCTGATCGGCGGACCGATCGGCCGGCGCGCACTGCTCGGGATCAGTCGGCTGACGCCGGTACGGATCATCGCGCTCATCGCCATCGGCATGTTCGCGCTGGGCATGGTGCAGAAGCTGCCCTGCTACAACGGCGGCTGGTTCTTCGGTGCCACGAGCCAGTATGTCCACGCCTGCTACTCCGATATCCCCCATCTCTATGCGGGTCGGGGCTTCGCCAATGGGCTGATCCCGTATTTCGACCGGTTGCCCGGCGATATGGACTACCTCGAGTACCCCGTGCTCACCGGCGCCTTCATGCAGATCGCCTCCTGGATGACACCGCACAGTGGGGGTGTCCAGTACCGCGAACAGCTCTACTGGCTGGTCAATGCCGGCATGCTGATGGCCTGTGCCGCTGTCGTCGCGGTGTGCGTGACCCGCACCCACCGGCGACGCCCCTGGGACGGCCTCCTGGTCGCCCTGGCGCCGGCCGCTGCCCTCACCGCCACCATCAACTGGGATCTGCTGGCGGTCGCTCTGACCGCCGCAGGGATGCTGATGTGGTCACGCAGCCGCCCGCTGGCGGCAGGTGTCCTCATCGGGCTGGCCACCGCGGCGAAGCTGTACCCGGTGCTGTTGCTCGGCCCGCTGCTGGTGCTGTGCTGGCGTGCGGGAGCCTGGCGTGCGTACGGGCGGGCGATGGCCGGCGCCGTCGCATCCTGGCTGGTGGTGAATCTGCCGGTGATGCTCACGCACGATGATGCGGGATTCCACATCCGGGAAGGCTGGGCAAAGTTCTACACGTTCAGCCAGGAGAGGCCCATCGACTTCGGTTCGCTCTGGCTCCTGATCTCGCAGCGGACCGGGAATCCGCTGGAGAACGCCAACACCTATGCCACGCTGCTGATGATCCTGGGCTGTGGCGCCATCGGCCTGCTGACCCTGTATGCGCCGCGCCGGCCACGCTTCGCACAGCTGGCGTTCCTTGTCGTTGCGCTGTTCATCCTCACCAATAAGGTCTACTCGCCGCAGTACGTCCTGTGGCTGACCCCGCTCGCCGCGCTGGCCCGGCCGCGCTGGCGGGACTTCCTGATCTGGCAGGCCTGCGAGGTCATGTACTTCCTGGGGATCTGGACGTACCTCGCCTACACGGGCAACGGTGACAAGCACCAGGGCCTGCCGCTCGAGGGCTACCAGCTGGCCATTGTGCTGCACCTCCTGGGCACCCTCTATCTGTGCGCCGTGGTCGTCCGGGACATTCTGCTGCCGGAGCGCGATGTGGTCCGCAGGGACGGGGACGACGACCCGTCGGGCGGCGTCCTGGACCGCAGCCCCGATGTGTTCGTGCTCGGCCGGGCCCACCACCGTCCCCGGCACGCGGTGCAGTTCGAGGGGGCACCGCAGGTGCGCTGGGGCGCCGTACGGGAGTGAGACGGCACCGTTGGCCGTCCATGCACCACGCCCGGTGCCGCAGAGAAGGTCTGCGGCACCGGGCCCTTGGTGTGTTCCTGGCCGGGCGCTACCGGCTCAGCGGTCCACAAGGCGGTCGAACTGCGTGGTGGTGTGCCGCAGATGGGCCACCAGTTCCTCGCCGACCTGCGGCTGCGGTGCATCGCCGGGCACGAACAGGATCGACACCTGCATGTGCGGCGGTTCCGCGAACCAGCGCTGCTTCCCGGCCCACACATACGGCGCGAGATTGCGATTGACGGTGGCCAGACCGGCCCGGGCCACGCCCTTGGCACGCGGCATCACGCCGTGCAGTGCCTTGGGGGACTCCAGGCCGACGCCGTGCGAGGTGCCGCCGGCCACCACGACCAGGTAGCCGTCGGAGGCGGCCTTCTGCTGGCGGTAGCCAAAGCGCTCGCCCTTGGCGACCTGGGTGACATCGAGTACCGAGCCGCGGTACTCGGTGGCCTCGTGGTCGCCGAGCCACAGCCGCGTACCGATCCGTGCACGGAACCGTGTCTGAGGGAACTGCTGCTGGAGACGGGCGAGTTCATCGGCCTTGAGGTGGCTGACGAACATGGTGTGCAGCGGGAGGCGGGCATTGCGGAGCCGGTCCATCCAGCCGATGACCTCCTCAACCGCGTCGGAACCGTCGGCACGGTCCAGCGGGAGGTGCAACGCGAAGCCCTCGAGCCTGATGTCCTCGATGGCCGTGGCAAGCTTCGGCAGATCCTCCGGCTTGACGCCATGGCGCTTCATGCTGCTCATGACCTCGATGACGACCCGGGCGCCGACCAGGCCACCCACGCCCTCGACTGAGGAGACCGAACGGATCGCCCGGTCGGGCAGCGGTACCGGCTCCTCACCGTGGCGGAACGGTGTCAGGACGAGCAGGTCGCCGCTGAAGAAGTCCTTGATACGGGCCGCTTCGTAGGTCGTGCCGACCGCGAGGATGTCGGCGCCCAGTTGGGTCGCCTCGTCGGCGAGACGCTCATGGCCGAAGCCGTAACCATTGCCTTTGCAGACCGGGACCAGCCCGGGGAACTGCTGGAGAACGCTCTGCTGATGCGCCCGCCAGCGCGCGGTGTCGACGTAGAGGGTGAGCGCCATGGCCGGGCCCGGAACCTTTCTCGTGGCTGGGGTGTGTCAGGAGTAGGGACGGTGCGGTGAAGCGGTCAGCGGCGCGACATATACATGTCGAGCGCCTTGTGCAGCAGCTTGTTGAGCGGGAAGTCCCACTCGCCGAGGTACTCCGCTGCCTGCCCGCCCGTGCCGACCTTGAACTGGATCAGGCCGAAGAGATGGTCGTTCTCGTCCAGCGAGTCGCTGATGCCGCGGAGGTCGTAGACCGAAGCGCCGAGCGCATAGGAGTCCTGGAGCATCTTCCACTGCATCGCGTTCGAGGGCCGGACCTCACGCTTGTGGTTGGCGGAGGCGCCGTAGGAGTACCAGACATGGCCCCCGACGATCAGCATCGTGGCCGCCGCGACGTTCTCGCCCTCGTGGCGGGCGAAGTAGAGCCGCATGCGGTTGGGGTCCTCGGAGTTGAGGGCCGTCCACATGCGCTGGAAGTAGCCCAGCGGCCGCGGGTGGAAGCGGTCACGCTCCGCGGTGATCTCGTAGAGCCGCTGCCATTCGGCCAGCTCGTCGTAGCTGCCCTGGACGACCTCGACACCGGCCTTCTCGGCCTTCTTGATGTTGCGCCGCCACAGCTGGTTGAAGCCCTTGTGGATGTCCTCCAGCGAGCGGTTGGCCAGCGGCACCTGGAAGACATAGCGCGGCTGCACGTCGCCGAAGCCGGCGCCGCCGTCCTCGCCCTGCTGCCAGCCCATGCGCCGCAGCCGGTCGGCGACCTCGAAGGCGCGGGGCTCGATGTGGGTGGCCTCGACGTCCCGCAGCCGCTTGACGTCCGGGTTCTGGATGCCGGACTTGATCGCGACGGAGTCCCAGCGGCGGATGATCACCGGCGGGCCCATCTTCACGGAGAAGGCGCCCTTCTGCTTGAGGTGGCTGAGCATCGGCTGCAGCCAGTCCTCCAGGTTCGGTGAGAACCAGTTGATGACCGGGCCCTCGGGAAGATAGGCGAGGTAGCGCTTGATCTTGGGCAGCTGGCGGTAGAGCACCAGCGCCGCGCCGACCAGCGCGCCGCTCGTGTCGAACCAGCCCAGACTCTCCGAACGCCATTCGGCCTTCACGTCCGCCCAGGCAGGAACCTGCATGTGGCTGGCCGCGGGCAGACTCTGGATATATGCCAGATGCTGCTCTCGGCTGATGGTCCTCAGGGTCAGGCTCATGCGGGGCGCTCCTCGGCAGGTGTGTCCCCTTGGTGGGGCTCCGGCTCTCGCGCCGAAGCCTACTGTGACCGTGGAGCGCCCCGTCTGGGCCATACGGGACGGAGCCCCGTATGCCGTATCGGCTAGCCGAGCACGCCGCCGAACAGGCCGCCGTGTGCCAGGCCGAGGTAGAAGCCGACGGCCGCCGCCCCGAGGCCGATGATCAACAGGAAGCGTTCACCCGTCGTCGATGAGATGAACTGTCCCCACAGGCCGGTGCCGATTCCGATCAGGCCGACCCAGGAGCTGACCAGGTGCAGGCTGGGAGAGAGCGTGGTGAAGATGGCGATCGCGCCGAGGAGCACGGTCGCAATGGCGATGGTGTTCTCGACGGGATGGTCCTTGCCGTCGCTGTTGAGAAGCGAGAGCAGACTGCGCTGGGTCCGTGCTGCCTGTGCCATGCGGCACCTCCGATGACAGGGCGGCGCACTGTAACGCCGCTCACACCCGTTGTGTTCCAGATTGGGGGGTGGAGCGGGCGGATTTCAACCGGAAGGCTTCAGGCAGGTACTCTGTACGGTCTGCGCCTATGTCTGTCCGGATGACCGGACGGGCTCGGTGCGGAACGCATACGACCCTCCTGCCACGGAACGACCGTGGCCGCTGAGTCCAAAGGAGGTGGGTTCTACATGCGTCACTACGAGGTGATGGTCATCCTCGACCCCGATCTCGAGGAGCGCGCTGTCTCCCCGCTGATCGAGAACTTCCTCTCCGTCGTCCGTGAGGGCAACGGAAAGGTCGAGAAGGTCGACACCTGGGGCCGTCGTCGTCTCTCTTACGAGATCAAGAAGAAGCCCGAGGGCATCTACTCGGTCATCGACCTGCAGGCCGAGCCTGCGGTCGTCAAGGAGCTCGACCGTCAGATGAACCTGAATGAGTCGGTCCTCCGGACCAAGGTCCTTCGTCCCGAGACCCACTGAGCGCGCAAGCGTCCAGCGGTAACCGGGTCCGAGTAGCAGCAACACCAGCAGCCAGCAGCACACCCGCCGAGAGGTTCCCCTAATGGCAGGCGAGACCGTCATCACGGTTGTCGGCAATCTTGTCGACGACCCCGAGCTGCGCTTCACCCCGTCCGGTGCGGCGGTCGCGAAGTTCCGCGTCGCGTCCACTCCCCGCACGTTCGACCGTCAGACCAATGAGTGGAAGGACGGCGAGAGCCTGTTCCTGACCTGCTCGGTGTGGCGTCAGGCGGCGGAGAACGTCGCCGAGTCCCTGACGCGGGGTACCCGCGTGGTCGTCCAGGGCCGCCTCAAGCAGCGGTCGTACGAGGACCGCGAGGGCGTGAAGCGCACGGTCTACGAGCTCGACGTCGAGGAAGTCGGCGCGAGCCTGAAGAACGCCACTGCCAAGATCACCAAGACCAGCGGTCGCGGTGGCCAGGGCGGCGGCGGCTTCGGCGGCGGTCAGCAGGGCGGTGGCCAGGGTGGCGGCGGCTGGGGCGGCGGCCCCGGCGGCGGCCAGCAGGGCGGCGGCGGTGCTCCCGCCGACGACCCGTGGGCGACCAACGGCCCGGCCGGCGGCGGTCAGCAGGGTGGCGGCGGTGGCTGGGGCGGTAGCTCCGGCGGTGGCTACTCGGACGAGCCGCCCTTCTAGGTCCGTACAGCCGGCCCGACTCCGCGCTGTTTCACGTGAAACAGCGCCGTGAGGCGGCCGGGGGCCTTGAGGGCGTCAGCACAAACTTCTTGAACTCATTGGAGAGAGATAATGGCGAAGCCGCCTGCTCGCAAGCCTAAGAAGAAGGTTTGCGTGTTCTGCAAGGAGAAGATCTCCTACGTCGACTACAAGGACACGAACCTGCTGCGGAAGTTCATCTCCGACCGCGGCAAGATCCGTGCCCGCCGGGTCACCGGCAACTGCACTCAGCACCAGCGTGACGTCGCCACGGCCGTGAAGAACAGCCGTGAGATGGCGCTGCTGCCCTACACGTCCACCGCGCGATAAGGGAAGGGTGACCGAATCATGAAGATCATCCTCACCCACGAGGTCTCCGGCCTCGGCACCGCCGGCGACGTCGTTGACGTCCGCGACGGGTACGCCCGTAACTACCTGGTCCCGCGTGGTTTCGCGATCCGCTGGACCAAGGGTGGCGAGAAGGACGTCGAGCAGATCCGCCGCGGTCGCAAGATCCGCGAGATCGCCACGATCGAGCAGGCCAACGAGGTCAAGGGCCGGCTCGAGGGCGTCAACGTGAAGCTGGCCGTTCGCGCCGGCGACGCGGGCCGCCTGTTCGGCTCCGTCACTCCGGCCGATGTCGCCTCGGCGATCAAGGCCGCCGGTGGTCCGGACGTCGACAAGCGTCGTGTCGAGCTCGGCTCGCCGATCAAGACCCTGGGCGCGCACCAGATCTCCGTGCGTCTGCACGCCGAGGTCGTGGCGAAGCTCGGCGTCGAGGTCGTCGCCGCGTAGTTTCCGCACCACGCCGAAGGGCCGCATCCCGTGATCAACGGGGTGCGGCCCTTCGCCGTGTCCGGGGCGCAGCGGCGGCCGGCTGTCAGTCCTCGTCCTGGGCGCGCCTGTAGAGCTCGGCGACATCGTCGTCGAAGTACGCGGCGTAGGAGACATCGTCTTCGTCGCCGCCGCCTTCATGGCCGCCGAGAACACCGATGACCGTGCCGGTGTGGCTCTTGGGGTCGTAGTCGGCAAGCCAGGGGCTGCCGCTCGTCCCACCCTCGAAGTCGGTGCACTGGATACGCATCTGGGTGTCGCTGTACTTCGTGGTGCGGTTCTGGCAGGAGATCGGGGTGTTCCGGCTGGTCGGATAGCCGGTGATCTTGACTTCGTTGTCGAAGCCACGGTCGATGCCGAGGGTGTTGCCGCCCAGGACGTCCTGGATCTGCTTGCCGTTCTTCTTGTCGAGCACGAGGAAGGCGACATCGAGATCCTCGTCCTGCGACTTGACCCAGCGGTCGTCGAGGATCACCTTCTTGACCTTCCAGAGGCCGGTGGGCTCGTTCCGGTCGCGGTAGTCGGGGGCAAAGACGAGATCGTCCACCGTCGTCCCGGCGTCCGCGTCAAAGGCACAGTGCGCCGCAGTGATCAGCATGTTCCGGCCCGGGCTCTGCACCACGCTCGCCGTACAGAAGTGGTCTCCGGTGTCGTCCTTCTCGAAGACCACGCCGACCCGGGCGTTCTGCTCGGTGCGGCGTGGAGTGTAGGCACTGCCGTCTTCGGCCGGAGCCGTCGCGGCGGGATCCTGATCCTGGGGATCTTGGTCGGCCTCGCCGGACTTGCCGAAGCTGCTGTGACCGCTGACACGGCTGCTGCTCCGCTCGCCCTCCCCCTCCGAGGCATAGCCCACCACGACAGCAGCCACCATGACGACGAGCGTCAGGGGCACCAGGGACCTACCGGCAAGCGAGCGCACACGGTCATTATTGACATGCGCTGCGTGTTGCGGGAGATGGTTCAGCGCGAGGCTCCTGTCACAATCCACCGGCCCGAGCGGGTACGCAGCCACAGAGTCAGCATGCGGACGGTCATCATCAGTGCCATGGCCCACCACAGCGCCACCAGTCCGCCGCCCAGAGCGGGTACGGCCAGCGCGGCCGGAGCGAACAGCGCCAGCGTCACCACCATGGCCCGGGCGAGATACGGGCCGTCCCCCGCGCCCATCAGGACACCGTCGAGGATGAAGACGATGCCGGAGACCGGCTGGGTCACGGCCACGACCAGGAGCGTGCTCAGCAGCGGGCCCTGCACGGCGGGGTCCGAGGTGAACAGGGGGATGAACAAGGGGCGGGCGAGCGCGACCAGCACACCGAGGACCAGGCCGGCGGCGATGCCCCACTGGACCATCCGGCGGCAGGCGGCACTGGCGCCGTCGCGGTCCTCCGCACCGAGATAGCGGCCTATGATGGCCTGCCCGGCGATGGCGATGGCGTCCAGCGCGAAGGCCAGCAGGGACCACAGCGTGAGCACGATCTGATGCGCGGCGACCTCGGCATCGCCGAGCCGGGCGGCTACGGCGGTGGCGATCATCAGCACAGCGCGCAGCGAGAGCGTACGGACCAGCAGCGGGACACCGGCCTGAGCCGAGGCGCGGATGCCCGCGGCATCGGGGCGCAGCGAGGCGCCGTGCCGTCGTGCACCGCGGATGACCACGGTGAGGTAGACGGCGGCCATGCCGCACTGGGCGATGACCGTGCCCCAGGCGGAGCCCGCGATGCCGAGCCCGGCGCCGTAGACCAGGCAGACGTTGAGCGCGGCGTTGGCGGAGAAGCCGCCGATGGCGACATAGAGCGGGGTCCGGGTGTCCTGGAGCCCGCGGAGCACGCCGGTGGCGGCCAGCACGACGAGCATCGCGGGGATGCCGAGGGCGCTGATGCGCAGATACGCCGTCGCGTAGGGGGCGGCGGTGGCGGAGGCTCCGAAGGCCTCGACGAGCCAGGGGGCCGTGGGCAGGACGGCCACGATGACGGCGGCGCCGAGCAGCAGGGCGAGCCAGATGCCGTCCATGCCCTGGCGGATGGCGGCGGGAAGATCGCCGGCGCCGGCCCTGCGGGCGACCGCCGCGGTGGTCGCGTAAGCGAGGAAGACGAAGACGGAGACGGCGGTGGTGAGCAGGGCGGCGGCGACGCCCAGGCCGGCGAGCTGGGGGGTGCCGAGGTGGCCGATGACGGCGCTGTCGACCATGACGAAGAGAGGTTCCGCGACCAGTGAGCCGAACGCGGGCAGGGCGAGGGCGATGATCTCGCGGTCATGGCGGCGGTCGGTGCGCCGCGGTGTCGCGGGAGCCTGGGTCATGCGCCCAAGGTAATCGTCCACAGGTAAGAGATGCAAACCTCTTGCAGTCCTTACTTTCCGCTGTGGGGAGTTGCCTTCCCTGTGCCGTTTGTCGTGATCTTGAGCCGTGTGGGGAAGTTTTTCTTCCCCACAGCCTATGGATGAGGAAATCGCAGGTCAGGAGGGTGCGGGCGAGGTGGTTGTGTGCTTGTCCACAGAAGTTTCCCCCGTGCCGTGCACAGGATCCGGGGACTTCTCCACAGCTGTAGGCCAGTCATCCACATGGCCTGTGGATAACCAGATTGGCGGACGGTGCCCACGGGCCTACCGTGGTCCGGCACCCGCCGCCTGTTCCGGCCTGAGACATCGTCCGAACTCGACGCGCCGTAACCGGAGTCGGGCGTCTCGATTGTCAGAGCTGTGCCGTAAGAAAGAACAGCACAGCAAGGTCCGCGCCGCGGACGGGAGGAGGTGCCGGGGTGAGCATTCCCGAGCCCATGGAAGACCCCTGGGCGGACTCCGGTCCCAGCGACCTGCTGCCGGCCGCCCGCTCCCGGCGGGGCGAGGGCAAGGGACGCGGCCGCGGCGACCGTCAGGAACGCGACGACGACGGCGGATCCTGGACAGGCGGCTTCGAACGCGTCCCCCCGCAGGACCTGGATGCCGAGCAGTCCGTGCTCGGCGGCATGCTGCTGTCCAAGGACGCGATCGCGGACGTCGTCGAGGTCCTGAAGGGTGAGGACTTCTACCGCCCCGCCCATGAGCTGGTCTACCAGGCGATTCTCGATCTGTACGCCAAGGGCGAGCCCGCCGACCCGATCACCATCGCCGCGGAGCTGACCAAGCGCGGCGAGATCGCGCGGGTCGGCGGTGCCTCGTATCTGCACACCCTCGTCCAGTCCGTACCGACCGCGGCGAACGCCGAGTACTACGCCGAGATCGTCCATGAGCGTGCGGTGCTGCGCCGGCTGGTCGAGGCCGGCACCCGTATTACGCAGATGGGATACGCCGCGGACGGCGATGTCGACGAGATCGTCAACAGCGCCCAGGCGGAGATCTACGCCGTCACCGAGCAGCGGACCAGTGAGGACTACCTTCCGCTCGGCGACATCATGGAGGGCGCCCTCGACGAGATCGAGGCGATCGGCTCGCGCCAGGGCCAGATGACGGGTGTGCCGACGGGCTTCACCGACCTGGATTCCCTGACGAACGGCCTGCATCCCGGCCAGATGATCGTGATCGCGGCCCGTCCCGCCATGGGTAAGTCGACCCTGGCGCTGGACTTCGCGCGGGCCTGCTCGATCAAGAGCAACCTGCCGAGCGTGATCTTCTCGCTGGAAATGGGGCGCAACGAGATCGCGATGCGTCTGCTGTCCGCCGAGGCGCGGGTCGCGCTGCACCACATGCGCTCCGGCAGCATGACGGACGAGGACTGGACGCGGCTGGCGCGCCGGATGCCGGATGTCTCCGCCGCGCCGCTGTACATCGACGATTCGCCGAACCTCTCGATGATGGAGATCCGCGCCAAGTGCCGCCGGCTCAAACAGCGCAACGAACTGAAGCTGGTGGTCATCGACTACCTCCAGCTGATGCAGTCCGGCGGCTCGAAGCGCGCCGAGAGCCGCCAGCAGGAGGTCTCGGACATGTCCCGAAACCTCAAGCTGCTGGCGAAGGAGCTGGAGCTCCCGGTGATCGCGCTCTCCCAGCTGAACCGTGGTCCCGAGCAGCGCACGGACAAGAAGCCGATGGTCTCCGACCTGCGTGAATCCGGTTCGATCGAGCAGGACGCCGACATGGTCATCCTGCTGCACCGCGAAGACGCCTACGAGAAGGAGTCCCCGCGTGCCGGCGAGGCCGACCTGATCGTGGCCAAGCACCGTAACGGCCCCACGGCGACGATCACGGTCGCGTTCCAGGGTCACTACTCGCGCTTCGTGGACATGGCGCAGACGTGAGGGAAGCGTCCACGGCGCCGCCCCGGGCATGACGGACGCGCCGCGGATGACTGCCGTCAGGGCGTGACGGACAGGACGATCTTTCCGGTGGTGCGGCCGGTCTCGCCGAGAGCGTGGGCCTTTGCGGCTTCCTCCAGTGGCACCACGGTGTCGACGGTGACCTGCAGCTTTCCGCTGTTCACCAGGTCTGCGACGGCGCGCAGACCGGCTTGGTCGGGCTCCACGAGCATGAACCCGGCGCGCACTCGTGCCTCGCGCGCCTGCGCGGCCGGGAAGGAGTCGTCCAGCGGCAGGATCGACACCAGCGTGCCGCCGGGGCGCAGGGTGCGCAGCGAGCGGGCGCCGTAGTCGCCGCCGATGGTGTCGAGGACGATGTCGATGTCGCGCACCGTCTCCGCGAAGTCCTGCTGGGTGTAGTCGACGATTTCATCGGCGCCGAGGCCGCGCAGGAAGTCGTGCTTGGCCTGCCGGGCGGTGCCGATGACGTATGCGCCGCGGGCCTTGGCGATCTGCACGGCCAGGTGGCCGACTCCGCCGGCCGCGGCGTGGATCAGCACTCGCGCGCCGGGCCGGATGTCCGCGGTGTCGACCAGGGCCTGCCAGGCAGTCAGGGACGCCAGCGGGAGGGCGGCGCCCCGGACGTGGTCCAGGCTCGCCGGGAGGTGGGCGAAGTGGCGCGCCGGGGCGGTGACGTACTCCGCGTAGGCCCCGGCGGGGTGCGGGAAGCGGGGCATGCCGAAGACCTTGTCGCCCGGCGCGAACACGCTCACACCGAGCCCGACCGCCTCGACCACGCCCGAGACATCGAAGCCCAGAGTGAAGGGGGTCTTGGCGCCGCTCAGGAACTGGCCCTGGGTGCGGCTCTTCCAGTCGGTCGGATTGACGCCCGCGGCGTGTACCCGGACCAGGATCTCCGTCGGGCCGGGCACCGGACGGTCGGTGGTGATTATCTTGAGGACGTCGGGGCCACCGGCGGTGTCCTGGCTGACGGCACGCATCTGCGGGGTCCGGGTCTCGGACATGGGGTCTCCTTTTCACGGTGCCTACGGCGGTGACCGGGCATGCGCGCCGCTGGTCGGGCGCGGTTTCCCGGGGTGCTGCCAGCTTTGCCCGGCAGGCGCGGAACCAGCGGTGTCCAGATGGCCAACGTGTGAAAGAATCGGGTCATGCATCGCGTTGGTGTTCTCGCTCTGGACGGTGTCGTCCCCTTCGAGCTCGGGATCCCCGCGCGGATCTTCGGCGCCGCGCACAGCGCCACCGGTGAGGCCCTTTACTCCGTGGTCACCTGCAGTCCGGACGGACGCCCCGTGAGCGCCCAGGCCGACTACGACATCGCGGTCTCCGAGGACGCCTCCGTGCTCGCGAGCGTGGACACCGTCGTCATCCCGCCGTCCCACGCGCTGGGCTCGATCACCGAGGACGGCCGGCTGCCCGACGAACTGCGCAAGGTCCTGGAGCACGTACGGCCCGGCACCCGGATGGTGGCGATCTGCACCGGTGCGTTCGTGCTGGCTGCCGCCGGGTTGCTCGATCACCGGCCGGCCACCACGCACTGGCGGGAGGCCGCGCAGCTGCAGCGCCTGTTCACGACGGTCCGCGTCGACCCCAATGTGCTCTTCGTCGATGACGGAGATGTCCTCACTTCCGCCGGTGCCGCCGCCGGTGTGGACCTGTGCGTGCACCTGGTGCGCCGTGACCACGGCAGCGCCGTCGCCAACGAAGTGGCCCGTCTGTGTGTGGTGCCGCCATGGCGGGACGGCGGTCAGGCCCAGTTCATCCGGCTGCCTGTCCCCGGTCCCTCGGCGGGTGGCACCGCGGCCACCCGCGCATGGGCCCTGGAGCGTCTTGGCGAGCCGCTCACGCTGAACGCCCTCGCCTCGCACGCCCGGGTCAGCGTGCGCACCCTCACCCGGCGGTTCCGTGACGAGGTCGGTATGAGCCCAGGTCAGTGGCTCGCCGTCCAGCGCGTCGAACGCGCCCGGCATCTGCTGGAGACCACGGACTGGTCCATCGACCTCGTCGCCCATCACGCAGGCTTCGGCACCGGTACCTCCCTGCGCCAGCATCTGCACGGCGCGGTGGGGGTGTCACCGCAGACGTATCGGCGGACGTTCCGGAGCGCGGCGGCGCTGACTGTCTGAGGGGATGCCGGGCGGGGCGGGTCCGGGGGTAGGGCCGGTGGACGGGCTGGGCCGGCCGGGACGGGGGGCCACGCACCTTGACCTTCAGGTTGGTTGAAGCTCCACCATGGCGTTCATGGACGACACCGAAGAGCTGCTGACCATTGGCGCCTTTGCCCGTCGGGTGGGGCTCGCGCCGAGTGCCCTGCGGTTCTACGACGACTGCGGGGTGCTGCGGCCGGCGAGGGTGGACACCGTGACGGGGTATCGCCGCTACGGGGCCGGGCAGGCGGCGCGCGCGGTGAAGCTCCGGCAGTTGCGTGCCGCGGGGCTGCCGCTGATGGATGTCGCGGTCGTGCTGGACGGCCCGGCGCAGGCGGCGCGGGAGGTCCTGCGGACTCACCTGGAGCGGACGCGGCGGACGGCGGACGAGGCCCGGGCCGTGGTGGAGGGGTTTCTGCGGGAGGCAGCCGGCACGGGGGAGGACCGCGGGAGCCGGGCGCGGGCGTGGGTAGGCGGGGCCGAACTCGCCAGTGCGGTACGGCAAGTGGCGCCCGCGGCGGCGACCGGGGAGGCCCGGGAGCAGTTTCCGGTGCTGGGTTGTGTGCTGCTCGAACTCGCCGACGGCGAGGTGCGATGGGTGGCGACGGACCGCTACCGGCTCGCAGTGCGGGTGCTGCGGCCGGCCGCGTTGGAGGGCGGGCCGCGGCAGGTGCTGATCGGTGCGGACCGGGCGCGGGACCTGGCGGAGTGGGCCGTACGGCAGATGACGATCGAGGTGGAGTGCCCGGGGGACACGGCGGGAGTCCGGCTGTGGAGCGGGGCGGACCGCCGGGAAATACCCGGGGGCCTGGGCGAGGGGTCGGCCCATGGCGGGGGACCGGGCGGGTTTCCGGACTACCGCCTGCTGTTGGCGGGCCTGGAGGCGGTGCGGCACCGGCTGATTGCCGACCGGGTGGGGTTGCGGGACGCCGTGGCCGGGCGGGCCGGGGCGGTGTCGTTGTCGGTCGGGGCGGTGCCCGGGGAGCCGGATGACGGCGGTGGCCCGGCGCATCCGGACACCTCCGGGGACGCGATGCGGTACGCGGCAGGGCAGGTGCTGGAGGTGGCGGGCGGGGGCCGCGAGCCAGTCCGGATACGGACGGTGCATACGGGGCCTGGGCTGCGGATCGCCTTCGATCCGGCCGTACTGGTGCCCGCGCTGGAGGCCGGAGTGGGGCCGGGTGTGCTGCTGGAGATCACTTCGGCGGACCGGCCCGTCGTGGTCCGCTCCGCCGACCAGGGAAGTTTCATGACATGGGTGATGCCGGTGCGCAAGTGCGCGGCTGCTGAGCGCGCCGACACTGCTCGCACCACATCCCGAATCTGAGCGAGAAGACCCGGCGACGACTGCTGAGTTGCCGTGCTGACGAGGCCTTACGAGGCCTGATGAGGGCTGATGAGGGCTGATGAGAACTGCCGAGGGGAGTGGGACGGTGGATCCGGAACTGCCGGTGGTGCGGCTGTGTGTGGAGGGGATGCGGGCCGAGGCGGAGGGGCGGTCCGCGCATGCGCTCGACCTCTTCCAGCAGGCCTGGGACCTCGCTGCCGACGACTACGAGGCGTGCATCGCGGCGCACTATCTGGCCCGGCACCAGAACTCGCCGGAGAAGACGCTCCGTTGGAACCAGGAGTGTCTGGACCGCGCCGGCCGGGTGGGGGACGAGCGGGTGGACGGGTTCTATCCGTCGCTGTACGTGAACATGGGGCACGCCTGCCGGCGGCTCGGCCGGACCGCCCTTGCGCACACATATTTCGCGCGGGCCGCTGAGCGGGTGGGCGACGCCCCCGAGGGGCAGTACGGCGACTGGAACCGGTTCGCGATTGCGGAGGGTTTGCGTGAGACGGCGCCCGGTGGTGCCGGCGACGTCCGTGAGGGAGAGGACGACGCCGGTGAGGATCCGGCGCGGCGGAACCTCGACGAGGAGGTCGACGGGCGGGTGCGGGCCTTGTTGTCGCGGTGGTGCGCGCGGGCCGATCTCAAGGCGCTGGGGCTGACGCTCCCCGCGTACCTCGGATACCTCGGGACGGATGAGGACCGTGTACGGCTGCGGGCCGCGCTCCACATGGTGCATGCCGCGCGATGGCTGCCGGAGGAGGAGCAGACCGAACTGGGCGCGCTGACCGGGGCGGCGGCGCTGCGGTGATGCGGCGAGGATAGGGCCCGGCCGAACCGAGGATGGGGCACGGCCGAACCGGATCCGCTGTTGAGGAGCGCCATGACCATCGGAGAGCCCACGGAGTCCCACGAGCCCGGGTGGGCCGGTCACGGGCCGGAGGCGGCCGCTGTGCCCGGCGAGTTCGCGGAGTTGCTGCCCGGGACGCGGCGGGCCTTGCTGCACCGGCTGGCGGTGGGGCAGGCCGAGGGGCGGGCGCCTTCCCTGATGGGTGCGGTCGTCCGCGGGAGGCGGACGGTGTGGACGGCGGGCCGGGGCTCGGTGGAGGGGGAAGCGCCGCACGGCGAGGCTCCGCACGGCGAGGTGCAGTACCGGATCGGTTCGCTCACCAAGACCTTTGTCGCCGTGCTGGTCATGCGGCTGCGGGACGAGGGGCTACTGCGCCTGGAGGACCCCGTCGGCAGGCATCTGGACGGGACTCCGGTGCCGGACGCGACGATCGCTCAACTGCTCGCGCACAGTTCGGGACTGACGGCCGAGGCACGAGGGCCGTGGTGGGAACGGACCGCCGGTGCCCTGCGGCCCGAGCCGGCCGACCTCTTCGGTGAGCGGCCGCAGCGGCTCCCCGCAGGGCGGCGTCACCATTACTCCAACCCCGGCTACGCACTGCTCGGCGCGCTGGTCGAACGGTTGCGAGGCGGAACCCCGTGGGGCGAGGTGCTGCGGCACGAGGTGCTGGAGCCGCTGGGCATGGGGCGTACGACGCTGGGTCCTGAGCGTCCGTACGCGAGTGGCTGGGCGGTCCACCCGTGGGCTGACGCCGTGCTGCCGGAGCCGGCCGAGGACACCGGTTTGATGGGCCCCGCGGGGCAGTTGTGGTCCACTGCCGAGGACCTGTGCCGGTGGGCGGCGTTTCTGCTGCGGGGCGACGAGCGGGTGCTCGGTGCCGCGAGCCTGGCCGAGATGCGGAGGCCGGCCGTCCCGCCGGAGGGGAACGCATGGGACGCCGGGTACGGACTGGGCCTTCAGCTCGTCCGGCGCGAAGGACGGCTGCTGGCCGGGCACGTCGGTTCGATGCCCGGGTTTCTGGCGGCGTTGTGGACCGACCCCGAGGAGGACGTTGCCGGGATCGTGCTCGCCAACTGCACCTCGGGCCCGGCGGTCGCGGCCCTCGCCGCCGAGCTCGCCGGGATCGTGAGCGAGCTGGAGCCCCGGATCCCCGAGCCCTGGCGCCCGATGCCCGGGCCGCTGGATCCGGAACTGCTGGCGCTGACCGGGCCCTGGTACTGGGGCGCGAACCCGCACCTCCTGCGGCTGCGGGCCGGGGGCGGCCTGGAGCTCACACCGCTGTCCGGAACAGGACGGCTCTCACGGTTCCGAGCCGAGGAGGACGGCACATGGACGGGGCTGGACGGCTATTACGCGGGCGAGACGCTTCGCGTCGTGCGGGAACAGGACGGGTCGGTGAGTCATCTGGATCTCGCTACCTTTGTGTTCACCCGCGGGCCGTACGAGCCGTCGGAAGCGGTGCCCGGTG
This sequence comes from Streptomyces sp. Edi2, assembly GCF_040253635.1. Classification (NCBI taxonomy): domain Bacteria; kingdom Bacillati; phylum Actinomycetota; class Actinomycetes; order Kitasatosporales; family Streptomycetaceae; genus Streptomyces; species Streptomyces sp. Edi2. The sequence goes on from NZ_JBEJGX010000003.1 coordinate 4,605,789, forward strand.
GGGTGGATCCGCAGGGCTGGAGGGTGTGAGGCCTGTACGGCGGGGGCCCGGGACGCGGACGTACAGTCGAACCAGATGTCAGGAGCCGCGCCGAGTCGGCTCGCTACCGCTGGAAGGCCCTGTGACTGCTGTGTCTGACCCGACCGCGAACGCCGCCGCCCCGGATCTGCTCGACCTGCCGCCCCTTACCGCGGGCCACTTCGCGCGGATCGAGGACAAGATCGCCGCCCTGATGGACACCCGCTGCGATGTGGTGGCGATGCAGGGCGAGGCACTGCTGCCTCTGGAGGCCTGTATTCGCTCGGCAGTGCGGCCTGGCAGCACCGCGCTCAACATCATCACCGGACCGTATGGCGAGACGTTCGGCGGCTGGCTGCGCTCCTGCGGAGCCGAGGTGGTCACCGTCACCGCGCCGTTTACGGGTGCGGTCGACCCGCGGCAGGTGGCGGAAGCGTTGGAGAAGCACCCCGAGATCGACTTCGTGAGCCTGGTGCACGCGGAGGCAGCCACCGGCAACACCAACCCTGTCGCGGAGATCGGCCGAGTGGTGCGGGAGCACGGCGCGCTGCTGATGCTGGACGCGGTCGCGTCGGTCGGCGCCGAGCCGCTGCTCACCGACGCATGGGGCGTGGACCTGTGTGTGATCGGCGGGCAGAAGGCGATGGCCGGGCCTGCCGGGGTGTCGGCGGTCTCGGTCAGTGCCCGTGCGTGGGAGCGGATCGCCGCCAACGAGCAGGCTCCGCGGCGCTCGTACCTCTCGCTGCTGGACTGGAAGGAGCGCTGGATCGACGGTGGACGTACGGCGCTGCCGCATGCCCCGGCGCAACTGGAGATGCTGGCGCTGGAGCAGGCCACGGACCGTCTGCACGCCGAGGGCCTGGATGCCGTCATCACCCGGCACCGGGCGGCGTCCGCGGCGACCAGGGCCGGCGTGCGGGCGTTGGGTGGCCTTGCTCCCTACGTCGTACGCGACGAGGACGCGGCGCCGGCCGCCACGACGCTCCGTGCGCCTGAGGGACTGGACGCCCGGGAGATCGTGACCGCCGCGCTCGGGGTGGAGGCAGCGGTACCAGTGCAGGCGGCGGCGGGTGCGCTGGCCAAGGAGATGATCCGGGTGAACCACTATGGCCGCGCCGCTGACCGGGCGGTGGTCATGGCTTCGCTGGCGGCACTGGCGGGCGGGCTGCGTGCGCTGGGTGCGTCCGTGGATGCCGAGGGCGCGGCGCAGGCGGCCGGCGCAGCGTGGGACGCGGTGGCTGCACGCTGAGGCGGGCCTGCGCCCAGCCGTAGGGCGCAGGGCGAGTGATCGCGGTGGGGTCGGTTTCACGTGAAACCGACCCCACACGTGCGTCTGGAAGCGGTGTCGTTTCACGTGAAACACCCAGGCCCGCGGGGGGTGCCCCCCGAAGGCTTCAAGTTCTCCAACCGCTCTTTCTTTTAGGTGAGTTGAGAGCTGCCGACCGGAGGAAGTCGAGAGGCGTCGCTCTCCATGGAGCCGGCGTCGGCGGCATCGCGACCGGCGGTCATCTGGTCTGTCGCCTGTCAGGACTGGTCTGTCGCCTATCAGGAGTAGCCCGGTGGCGTGCCCGGGGCTCCCGAGGCAGGTTGGACGCAAAAGCCGCCTCAAGCCGCCTCAAGCGCCTCGCGACGCGTAGGCGCCGGCGTTCGCCTTGCGGCCTCGTTCCAGCGGGTCGGTCCTGCCGCCGGCCCGACTGTCCGCGCGGACGTCGACTGCGGGTCCCTTTCTCCGGCCGCCGCGCCGCTGAGGCTCTGAACGATCTTGCTGAAGCCCTCCCATAGAATCGGAACGAGCAACCCGTTTGAAAGGGCGGGATGCGCGCACCGGGTATCGACGTTTCTCAGGAGGTCCGGCGGTGATCCAGGGTGGTGCCACACGCCCCCGTGCGGATGCGCGGCGCAACAGGGCGCTGGTGCTCCAGGCGGCTCGATTCGCCTTCGAGGAGCAGGGGTTGGGGGTACCGCTCGGAGAGATCGCGCGCCGTGCGGGCGTCGGTGCGGGAACCGTCTACCGTCATTTCCCCTCCAAGGAAGCCCTGTTCAGGGCGACGATCGTGGAGCGGATCGAGCTTTTCACCGATACTGCAAGGGACTTGGCCGAGGCGCCGGACCCTGGTGCGGTGTTCTTTCGCTTCCTTTCCTCCGTGGTGCGGCTCGCCTCACGGAACAAGGCGTTGTGTGACGCATTGGAAGCCGCGGGTGCGGGCCGTTTCGAACCGTCGCCGGGGGTCGGTCAGGACTTCGACGACGCGCTGGAGGTCCTGCTCAGGAGGGCTCAAGAGGCAGACGCCGTACGACGGGACGTCGGCATAGTGGATCTCAGGTCGCTGCTGGTGGGCTGTCTTTCCATGGAGCGGGCCCGGGCGGCAACCGGTGCGGAGCCGACGGAGCAGGGCCGGATGACGGCGTTGATGTGCGATGCACTGCGGCCGCCGCACGCCGTCACGGCCGTAACGAAACTCCCGATGGAGTCCATGAAGCGTAACGAAGTGCGGTGTGGGGTGTGCGGCGCGGCGATATCGGCGGCGCGTACGGGCCGGCCCGCGCGCTACTGCGGCGGTGCCTGTCGGCAGAAGGCACACCGGACGCGGGGACGCACACCGCAGACGTGATCAGGCGAGGCCGCGCACCGGCAGCCGCGCTGCTCAGAGCGGGAGCTTGAAGCCCAGGTGGGAGGCCTCGAAGCCGAGGCGCTCATAGAAGCGGTGCGCGTCGATGCGGGTCGCGTCCGAGGTGAGCTGGACCATCTGACAGCCGAGCGTGCGGGACTCCGCGACCGCCCACTCGATGAGTTGGGTGCCGAGGCCGCTGCCGCGCTCGTCGCGGTGGACCCGTACCCCCTCGATGATCGCTCGGGTGGCGCCGCGCCGGGACAGGCCGGGGATGACCGTGAGCTGAAGCGTGCCGACCGTTCGCCCCTCGCGGACCGCGACGATCTGGTGCTGCCGCGGGTCGGCGGCCAGGGCCTCGAACGCGGCGCGGTACGGAGCCAGGTCGTCCGGCGATTCGCGGGCGGCGCCCAAGGGGTCGTCGGCGAGCATCGCGATGATGGCGGGCAGGTCGGCCTCGGCCGCACGGCGTATCTCGATATCGCTCATGGGCGTGACCTTATGCCGTGCGATCGAGGGTGCGGCAGGCAGGCAGCCGTGCCCCGTCCAGCAGCGTGGCCCCCAGCAGTCGGCCCGGCGGGCCCGGTCCGGCTCGTCGGCCCCGACACGCCCATCCCCCGGCTGTCGGCGTCACTCCGGCGGTGCGAGCGTTTCGACGGCGGTGACCAACGGCGCCAACTCGGGTCGCTGTGCGGCGTCCTGGAGGGCTTCACGCAGTGCGCCGTCGTGGGTGGGCCGGGCCTCCACCAGGAGCGCGAGGCCGTCGGGCGTCACATTGGTGTAGATGCCGCGCCGGTCGTCGGGGCACAGGTAGCGCGAGAGCAGTCCCCGCTCCTCGAGCCGCGTTACCAGGCGGGTCGTGGCGCTCTGGCTGAGGACGACGGAGTCCGCGACCTGGTGCATCCGTAGATGGCCGCCGGGGCCGTCGTGCTGCTCGCTGAGCACATTGAGGACCGAGAACTCTCGGACGCTGAGGCCGTGCGCCTGCAGGGCGCGTTCGATGTGGGACTCGATGCGGCTGTGCAGCGCGGAGAGCGCGCACCAGCCCTGCGCCAGTCCAGGGGCCGGTGCCGGCGGGCAACCGGGGGCGGCCGGTGCCGCCGACTGCGGTGCCTCCGCCGTCTCCTGCTGCTCCTCTATCTCCCGCGTCTGCTGCGTCATCGACGACCTCCTCAAGGGCGCCCCATGGGCGCACTACCCCAGGATAGGGCACCGGTGAAATATACGGCGCTTGCAATTAACCCGCGCCTGCAATTATTGTCTACGCTTGTAAGAGACGGACGCAATCATCTGAAGGGATCCGTCATGCCTCTCGCACTCCTGGCTCTCGCCATCGGTGCCTTTGGGATCGGAACGACCGAGTTCGCGGTCATGGGCCTGCTGCCCGACATGGCGGCAGGTTTTGGTGTCTCCATCCCGCTCGCCGGCTACGCGACCACGGTCTATGCCCTCGGTGTGGTCATCGGAGCGCCCCTGATGACCGCCGTCGGTACGCGCTTCACCCGCAAGCAGATGCTGATGCTGCTGATGGGCCTGTTCATCGTGGGCAACCTGCTCACGGCCATCGCACCCAACTTCGGGATCATGCTCGCCGGGCGGATCGTGGCCGCGTTCACGCACGGCGCGTTCTTCGGCATCGGCGCGCTCGTCGCCGCCGACCTCGTTGCGCCCGAGAAGCGCGCCACCGCCATCTCGCTGATGTTCAGCGGCCTGACCATCGCCAACGTCGTGGGCGTACCGGCCGGCACCATGCTCAGCCAGCAGTTCGACTGGCGCACCACCTTCTACGCCATCACCGCGCTCGGTGTGCTCGGCCTGCTGGGCATCGCCAAGCTGGTCCCGGCGCAGCGGGCGAAGGCGGCCTCTCCTCTGGGCAGCGAACTCGCGGTGTTCCGCAACCCGCAGGTCGGTCTCGCGATGTTGATGACGATCCTGGGCTTCGGCGGTGTCTTCGCGGCCGTCACCTACCTCGCCTCGATGATGACCGAGGTCACCGGCTTCGCGCCGTCCTCCGTGATCTGGCTGACGGCCGTCTTCGGCCTCGGCATGGTCGGCGGGAACCTGGTCTCCGGCCGCTTCACCGACCGCGCCATGATGCCGATGCTGTTCGTGTCGATGACCGGTCTGGCGCTGTCGCTGGCCGCGTTCAACTTCACCGCGCACCACAAGACCGCCGCCATCGTCACCATTGCGCTGATCGGCATCTTCGGCTTCGCCACCGTTCCGCCGCTGCAGAAGCGGGTGATGGACCAGGCGGCCTCGGCGCCCACCCTCGCCTCGGCCGGCAATATCGCGGCCTTCAACTTCGGCAACGCGCTGGCCGCCTGGCTCGGCGGGATCGTCATCTCGGCCGGCCTCGGCTACACCGCGCCCAACTGGGTCGGTGCGCTGATGACCGTCGCGGCGCTGGGAGTGGCGATATTCGCCACCGCGCTGGAGCGGCGTCAGACAGCCCGTGGCCGTGTGGTGGCCGCCGGCGGAGCCCACGCGACCGCCGACGAGCCCGTAGCGGCGGCGCACGGCTGAGGAGTCGCGCCGTAGCGCACCCCCGAGTCACCGGCGTATGGGCATCACCGGACCAACGAGCACCCACCAGCGCACCACACACCTCAGCAACCACCACGCACCCCCAGCACCGCCACACACCCACGAAAGAGTCCTCATGAGCACCACCACCTCTGCTGCGCCCGCCCCCACCGTCCGTCCGCTCACCACGCGCGATGCCGAGGGCCTGATCGACGCCGCCGTTCGTGCCGCCGAAGGCATCGGCGTGCGGGGCAGCGTGACCGTTCTGGATGCGGGTGGTCAGCTGCCGGGACGACGCGGCCGTGCTGATCTCGGGGGAGACCAGCACCCGCAAGGCGTACACGGCACTGCAGTTGGACGCCCCGACCGCTGACCTGGTCGAACTCGTACGGCCCGACGGGCTCTTCCACACCCTGCCCACGGCACTGGACCGGCCGCTGCTCTTCCTCGCGGGCGGTGTGCCGCTCCACCGGGACGGCCGGCTGATCGGCGCGCTCGGCTTCGGCGGCGGTGCCCCCGAACAGGACCACCGGATCGTCACCGGGGCGATAGCGGAGGTCGGCCTCGCCTGACGACGCTCCTTCCGCGGCCAGGGTGTGTCTTCCTGATCACCGCGGGCCTGTCGTCAATGGCCCTTGCGGACGCCCGCGCCCTCGATACCGCTCTTTCGTGCGCGGCCGGCGCGGGCCTCGGCCGACTGTGCCTCGCGCAGTCGGCTGCCGCGCCTGGTGAGCCCCCAGGGCTTGAGGACGGAGATCGCGGTGATGAACAGGTAGGTGGCCGTGGCGACCGCAGGCGCGACGACGAGGTTGATGTCCGGGTGCAGGGTGCCCGCGGCGGCCTCGGCGGCGAGGTCGTTGATACCGGGCCGGAGTGAGAACACCGACAGCAGCACGGTGAGGAGCGTCAGCCAGAACTTGACGTAGACCCAACGGTGTCTGGCCAGTCCCCAGGCGGTGCGCAGCGACAGCACCAGCCCGCTGACCAGCGAGACCAGCGCGACGGGGAGGATCAGCCAGTCACCGAAGATCTTCATGGCCCGGTAGGCGACGGCGGCCATGTCGGGGGAGCCGGTCGTGTAGCCGGTGACGCTGAGCGCGAGCAGCCCGAGGGTCAGACCGAGCCAGCTGACGGAAACGGCGATGTGAAGGACGAGGAGGGCCCGGCGGGCGGGTCGGCTGAGCTGCTGCATGGCGTCCACGGTGGCGCCGTGTGCCCCGCGGTACATCTGCCGCCGGGAGTATCCGCACGTACGCGGGCTTGAGTACGTCCCGACGTGCCGTGCCGGACACGGCTCGCCCCCGGGGCGCCGCCCGGGCCCCGATCGTACGGGGCCGGTCGTTCCCCCTCGGGTCCGCCGGCCGCGCGGACCCGGATGCATCTCTTCTCGCTCCCGCTCTCGCCTGCCGCCCTCGCGCCTCCTAGGCTCCCGGGCATGGGCAAGCTGCATCTGTTCGACATGGACGGGACTCTGCTCCATGAGTCCGCGGCCGCCGTTGAGATCTCCCGGCAGCTCGGGCTGGACCGGGAGATCGCTGAGCTGGAACGCGGATTTATCGCGGGTGAACTGACTCCCCTGCACTTCGCGCAGCGGGCATGTGACCTCTGGGCCGCCGAGTTGACCGAACTCACGGTGGCCGCTGCTTTTGACGGCTCACCCTGGCTGACCGGAATCCGGGAAGTCTGGGCGGATATCCGGGCGCGCGGCGAACGGTGCGCGGTGATTTCTCTCTCGCCGGGCTTCTTCGTCGAACGGCTGCTGGTCTGGGGCGCCGACACGGCACACGGTTCCCGCTGGCCCGCGTTGCCGATCCGCGAGGCGGTGGAGCCGGCCGGCATCCTCTCTTCGGCGGCGAAGGTACGGATCGCGGACGAACTCTGTGTGCGGTACGGGCTGACCCGAGCCGACTGCGTGGCATACGGCGACTCCATGTCGGACACCGAACTGTTCGCCGCAGTTCCGCAGTCCGTGGCCGTGAATGCGGATCACCATGTCAGTGGGCTGGCCTCATATGCGTACGCGGGCAGCGATCTGCGGGAGGCATACGAACTGGTGCGTACTGGCCGGTAATTCCGAGCTCGTCCGACGGATTCGTCCACTGTGTACGCGGAAAATGCCGTCTGTGGGGAGGATCACTGTTATCGGAAGGGCCGCGTGGAGTGTTCCAAGATCAGGGCTTGTGGTTTCAACTGCTGCCGGTATGGTCGACTCCGACTTGGCGGAAGCATGGATTCCGGCGGTGCGCGAAGGGTGAGCTCAAAGCTCGTCAGCCTAGCGGCGAAGCAGCCCTCGACACCCGGACTTCCGACTATTTGTCCGATCTGGTGAGCAGGGATGGCATGCTGCTGACGCGGCATCTGCTCCGCATTGTCGCAAGGGAGTGAGATTTGTCCGCTTTGGAGGGTGTTGCCGGAGTCGCTTGAGTCGATGAAGAATTCCGGGGCAGGGCGGGGGAATTCCGCGCACTTCCGTTCCACGGAAGTGCGAAGACAACCGAAAGACGTTCGAGGCGAGGCAGACCATGGACGCTCCGACCACCACGTCGGCCGATAGTGGCTCTTCCGGCGGGAGCGGTGGCGAATGGGGTTGGTTCACTCCACCGGCGACGAAGTCCTCCGGAGAACAGCAGGAACGGCAAAACAGCCAGGACCGGCAGCAGAACCAGGACGCCCAGGCAGAACCGGGCGACCGGAGTGAACACCACGACCACGGCGATCCCAGAGACCACAGAGACCACCACGAGTGGAACGAGAGAGAGGAACGGAACGACCGGGAACAGATACCCAGTCGGCCGGTCAACCCGATCCGGCCGGTAGGCACTGCCGCCGCGCGCGAGCGGGAGACGGAGCCGTCGCAGGCACCTCCGCCGCGACACGAAGCGGGCCCGCCGCCCGTGGCAGCCGGCTACCCCGAGCAGCCCTTTCCGGCCGGCTACCCCGCGCAGCCCTTCCCGGCCGGCTACCCCGCGCAGCCCTTCCCGGCCGCCTATCCCGAGCAGTCCACTGCAGCCCCAGAAGACCCTGCAGCACCAGAAAGCGCCGCGCCGGCCCCCGCCCCGCCACGCCGCGAGGCCGAGCCCGCCTGGGGTGGCGAGCCGCCCATGGAGCGCCGGCCGGTCTGGGAGCGCGTACCCGCCCGGGGCCGGGAACCCGAGCCCGTACACGAAACGGCGCGCGCCATGGGAGCGCCCGCGGGAGGCACCCTCACCGGTGGCGCGCCCGCTGCGGCACCGGCGCCCCAGAACGAGGCCCCCGCCGCCGCGCCCTCTGCCTTCACCCCCAAGGCGCGTCCCGCGGCCCCCGCCCCGGCGCCCTCTCTCGACGCCCTGCAGGCCTCGGCCTCGTCCGCCACGCCCGCCTCCCCCGATGCGATGCTCATCCGTCGCACCATGGCGGAAATCGAGCCTGTGGCCGACAAGGTCACCTCGTACTTCTACGCGCTGCTCTTCGTCCAGTACCCCGATCTGCGGGCGCTGTTCCCCGCATCGATGGACACCCAGCGCGACCGGCTCTTCAAGGCGCTGCTCACCGCCGTCCAGCATGTCGACAACGCCGAGGTGCTCACCGCCTACCTGGCGAACCTCGGTCGCGGTCACCGCAAGTACGGCACCCAGCCCGATCACTACCCGGCCGTCGGTGAATGCCTGCTCAACGCGCTCGCACGCTATGCGACGTCCAGTTGGGGGCCTGAGACGCAGGCCGCGTGGGTACGGGCCTACACCGCGATCTCGCAGATCATGATCGATGCAGCGGCCGAGGACGAGGCCGTGGCGCCTGCCTGGTGGCAGGCCGAGGTCGTCTCGCACGAGCTGCGGACGCCCGATATCGCGGTGGTGCTGGTCCGTCCTGACCAGCCCTACCCGTTCCTCGCGGGGCAGTACGCGAGCGTGGAAACCCCCTGGTGGCCACGGGTCTGGCGGCACTACTCCTTCGCTTCCGCACCCCGCTCCGACGGTCTGCTCTCCTTCCACGTCAAGGCGGTCCCGGCGGGCTGGGTCTCCAACGCCATGGTCCACCGCGCCCGCCCCGGCGATGTCATCCGGATCGGTGCTCCCGGCGGCTCGATGACCGTCGACCACAGCAAGCGCAGCGGTCTGCTGTGCGTCGGCGGCGGCACCGGCATCGCCCCCATCAGGGCGCTGGTCGAGGACGTCGCAGAACACGGTGTCCGGCGCCCCGTCGAGGTCTTCTACGGTGCCCGCAGCGACCACGACCTCTACGACCTCGACACCATGCTGCAGCTGGAACAGACCCACCCGTGGCTCTCCGTGCGCCCGGTCGTCGCCAGCGGACCGGCGGCCCGCGGCGGAACGAGCAGCGAGAGGGGGCAATTGCCTGAGGCGGTCCGGCAATACGGTCCTTTCCGGGAATACGACGCTTATCTTTCCGGGCCGCCAGGGTTGATCCGCAGCGGTGTGGACGCTTTGGTAGGGGTCGGCATTCCGACCGAGCGCATACGGCACGACTCCGTGGAAGAGCTGGTCACGGCGGGAGATTGAGGTCTTGGCAGCACAGGTCGAACACGGTCCGACAGGGGAGGGGTGGGGCATGCCACGGCAAGAGCGCCCCGGGAGCGACGGCGAGCACCTGGTGCAGCAGCGGCTCGGTACGACCAAGCGGGCCGACCGTTTCTACGATGACCAGGTCCTGGACCATCTCAACGTCCGGATGCAGGAGTTCGTGGCCCGGCAGGAGATGTTCTTCCTGTCCACGGCCGACCGGCACGGCGAATGCGATGCCACGTTCCGGGCCGGGCCGGCGGGCTTCGTCCAGGTATTGGACGCCCGGACGCTGGCATACCCGGAATACCGCGGCAACGGTGTCATGGCGTCCATCGGCAACATCTCGGAGAACCCGCGCCTGGGCATCTTGATGGTCGACTTCACCCGTGACCGCATCGGGCTGCACGTCAACGGCCGGGCACGCGTCGTCATGGACGAGGACATGCGGCTGCAGCACCCCGGTCTGCCGGTCGACCCAGTCCCGGGCCGACGTGCCCAACTGTGGGTCACCGTTGAGGTCGAAGAGGCGTACATCCACTGCGCCAAGCACATTCCGCATCTGCAGAAGGTCCCGGCGCAGCAGCGCGGAGCGCGAGCCTGGGGCACCGACGACGCCAAGCGCAAGGGTGGCGACTTCTTCGGCGCGGCGGTGGAGGCAGATCAGCGGCCGCCCTTCCGGCGCGCCGAGCGCAGGAACGAGCACCTTCGGGGCGGACTGCACGAGGACACCGACGACGCGCTGTACCAAGCGGCGGCCCCGGCGTACGGCAGTGGTCCGGCACACGGAAGCGAACCGGTGCCCGGGGGCTCCTCGCCTACGGCCTCAGGTGCCGGTCCGGCGGCGTATCCGGGCGCGCCCCGTGACCTTGGCCGGGACGACTTCGTGGAGGAGCTGAACGCCGAGTTCCTTGACCGGGTCGAGCGGGTGCTCGCCCGCGCCCAGCCCCGTCGGCCCGCGGAGGACGGTCCGGAATTCCGCGGATGGTTCGACCGGCGCGACGGCTGAGACAGCCTGCCGGGGGGAGAGCGCGGGATACCGCTCAGCCCAGGTCCGGGGCGTGCATCGCCCGCACGCCCTCGATGTTGCCGTCGAGGTAATGCCGCAGCGACAGCGGCACGACCTCGACGGAGGCGATGCCGACACGGGTGAAGGGCACCCGCACGATCTCGTACTCCCCGCAGGGGTCCTCGACCTCGGGGCCGTGCCGGCGGGAGACGTCCATCGAGTCGAGCCGGCAGACGAAGAAGTGCTGGACCTTCACGCCGTCCACCCCGCCGTCGCTGAAGTGCTCGACGGTGTCGACGAAGACCGGCACCACGTCCTTGATCTTCGCGCCCAGCTCTTCGTCCAGTTCGCGGTGGAGGGCGTCGATGACGGTGGCGTCCTCGGGCTCCACGCCACCGCCCGGAGTGATCCAGTACGGGGCCCTGCCCGGCTTGGTGCGCTTGATCAGAACCAGGTCCGCGCCGTCGAGCAGAATCGCGCGGGCGGTGCGTTTGACGACTGGCCGTACGTTCATAGGGGACAGATGCCGCAGTCACGGCCCGGTGAAACCCACGCCCCTCGGTCACCAGTCGACAGCGGTGCGCAGCAGCCACTCATGCGCCCGGGCTATGTGCGGAAGGCCGAGTGTCCCGGTCCGTACGGTCAAGAAGTACGTCCGCAGCGGGGGCACCGGCGGGTCGAGCAGGGCCACGACCTCGCCGCTGTCCAGGGCGCCGGCGCACAGATAGCGCGGCAGCACCGCGAGTCCCACACCGGCCGTCACGCAGGACAGCACCGCCCGGAGGTCAGCAGCGATCACGGCGGCGGAGGCGGCGGGCTTGGCGTCGAAGACCGCGGACCAGTAACGGGTGATCAGCGGCAGGCTTTCGTGGACCTCGACGAGCGGTACGGGGTCCAGCACGCGGACTCCCCCGGCCTGCAGCACGGCGCTCCCGCCCAGCTCGGACGCCCAGTGCGGTGCCGCGATCAGTACATGTTCCTCGTCGCAGAGCGGGGTGGCAGTGAGCAGCCCGCCGCGCGGCCGGGTGGTGGTGACGGCCAGGTCGTGGTGGCCGGCTGCCAGGCCGGTCAGCAACTCCTCCGCGGGGCCGAAGACGGTACGTATGGACAGGCCCTGGGCGATCAGTGGGGTAAGTGCCGGGAGCGCGCGCTCGGCAAGGAACTCCGGGGGCCCTGCGAGATGGAGGGTGCGGGTCACGGAGTCGCGGTCCAGGCCGGCCTCTGTGATCTCGGTGAGCGCGTCCAGGTGCGGTGCCACTTTGTGGGCGAGTTCATCGCCGATGGTGGTGGGGGCGACGCCACGGGCGTAGCGGAGAAAGAGGGGGCGGCCCAACTGGCGTTCCAGGGCCCGGATCTGGCTGGTCACCGCGGGCTGGGAGAGGCCGAGTAATGCCGCGGCACGGGTGAAGGAACCGGCCCGGTGCACGGTGACGAAGGTGCGCAGCAGAGCCAGATCCATCGCGTACCTCCTGCGCCTCTCGGAAGCCTGGTCGCGGGCCAACTATAAATTTGTCGATAGGGCTGTGCCGCTAGCGTGATTGGACAATGACGCTCAGTCAACTAGCCTTGTTCGAGCGGTTCGTTTCACGTGGAACATTTCGTTTCACGTGAAACGCGTGGACTCGGGGCCATGGGGAACCGCAGGCCGGCAGGGTGACGAGGGGGGATGCCCTGCCGGCCCACTTCATGCCGCTTCCTTGCCTCGGGCCGTGGCGCGCCCCGCTTGTTCGACGCGTTCCGCGGCTTCGGGGGGCACCCCAGCCGTCCGGTCAGTTCTGCGCGGCCGCGTCCAGTGCCCGGATGACATCCGCGACCAGATCCTCCGGCTCCTCGATGCCGACCGAGAAGCGGATAAAGCCCTCCGGCACGGCATCGCCGCCCCAGCGGGCCCGTCGCTCGGCGCTGGACCGTACGCCACCGAAACTTGTCGCATCGTCCACCAGGGCCAGTGCCGCCAGGAACCGCTCTGCGTGGGCCTTGTCGGGCAGGACGAAGGACACCACGGAGCCGAAGCGGCCCGGGCGCATCTGCCGGGCGGCAAGTTCGTGGGACGGATCGGACGGGAGGCCCGGGTGGCGCAGGCCGGTGACCTCGGGGCGGTCGGCCAGCGCCGCGGCCAGGGCCAGGGCGCCCTCCGACTGCTGGCGCACTCTCAGCGCGAGGGTGGCCAGCGAACGATGCGCGAGCCAGCTCTCCATCGGGCCAGGGATCGCGCCCACTGTCTTGCGCCACAGCCGTACGGAATCGGCCAGCGCGGGATCACGGGTGCTGGCGTACCCGAGGAGGACGTCGCCGTGGCCGGTCAGTGCCTTGGTGCCGCTGGCGACCGAGAAGTCCGCGCCGAGGTCGAGCGGCCGCTGGCCGAGCGGGGTGGCGAGGGTGTTGTCGACGGCCACCAGCGCGCCGCGCCGGTGTGCTTCGTCGGCCAGCCGCCGGATGTCGCAGACATCGAGGCCGGGGTTGGAGGGCGTTTCGATCCACAGCAGACGGGCGCCGTCCAGCGCGTCGAGCTGTGTGTTGTGTGCGGTCGGAGCGGTACGGACCTCGATGCCGTAGCTCTCCAGACGCGTGCGGACGGCCGGCAGCAGCTGGTATCCGTCGCTGGGGAGCACCACGGTGTCGCCGGTGCGCAGCTGGGAGAAGAGGACCGCGGTGATCGCTGCCATCCCGGAGGCGAACGCAACGGTATGAGCGCTTTCGTCCGGTGACTCGAGCTCGCCGACGGCCTGTTCCAGACGGGTCCAGGTCGGGTTGGCGTCGCGGCCGTAGGTGTACGGGCCGACGGCATCGCCGGGGAGGTGATAGTGCGCCGCGAACACCGGCCCCGGGAGGGTCGGCGCATAGGCCTCGGGCTCCGGAAGCCCGGCGCGTACGGCGCGGGTGCCGTCGCCGGTCATGCGCTCTCCTTTTCCTGCGGCTGGTGCGGCTGGTGCGGCTGGTGCGGCTGGTGCGGATGGCGAGGTTCCTGCGTCTGAGGCCGGCCGGTGTCATCCCCACGAGCGGGGTCGGTGGCCGCGGCACTGGCCATGATCGCGGCCCGTACCGCCACCAGCAGGCCGTCGCTCGCCGCCTCGATCATCTCCAGGCACTCCTCGAAACCGGCGATACCGCCGTAGTACGGATCGGGCACGTCGAGGTCGTCGACCGTGCCGAGGCCGGGCGGCGGTCCCGGGACCGCCGCCCCCGTGTCCGGCCCGTACGAGCGCAGCAGGTGGACCTTGGCGGCGTCCTGCGCGGTCGGGGCCAGGCCGCGCAGCTCGCGCAGATGGCCGGAGTCGAGCGCGATGACCAGGTCGAGGTGGTCGAACCAGGAGGTGTGGAACTGCCGGGCGGTGTGGCCGTGAACATAGCCGCCCGCGCGCAGCACCGCGTCCGTGCGCGGGTCGGCTCCCTCCCCCTCGTGCCAGCCGCCGGTCCCCGCGCTGCCGACCTCGACCAGGCCGTCGAGGCCGTCTTCCGCGAGGCGGGCGCGGAAGACGGCCTCCGCCATCGGCGACCGGCAGATGTTGCCGGTGCAGACGAAGCAGATACGGAAGGGGGTGGTCACGGATCAGTCCTCGTCGGGAAGGATCACATGCATCGCCCAGGCGACGATGGAGATGATCACGCCGCCGAGCAGGGCCGTCCAGAAGCCGTCCACATGGAAGGCGAGGTCGGCCTTGTCGGCGAGCCAGGAGGTCAGCAGCAGCATCAGCGCGTTCACGACCAGCGTGATCAGGCCGAGCGTGAGGATGAACAAGGGGAAGGACAGCAGCTTCACCACGGGCTTGACCAGGAAATTGACCAGCCCGAAGATCAGCGCGACCAGGACCAGGGTGAGTATCTTGCGGCCGGTGTTCTCACCGGTGAGCGTGATGTCCTTGAGCAGCCAGATGGCCACGGCAAGCGCCGCGGCGTTGGCGATCGTCTTGACCAGAAAATGCTTCATGGTGAGATCGTCGCAGACGAGTCTGAATCATCAGAGGGGACGATCGGCATGAAGGCTTTCAGACTGGAAGAGCTGGAAGCGGAACGGGCCGCGAACGACGGCGCGTATCTGCAGTTCCTCCGGGAAAGGAACATGTCGGTCGGGCTCTACGCACTGGACGCCGGCAGCATCGATCCACAGCAGCCGCATGCCCAGGACGAGGTGTATCTCGTGGTCAGCGGCCGGGCGGCGATCACCGTCGGGACACAGACCCAGTCGGTGGCCCGGGGCAGCGTGGTCTATGTGCCCGCCGGGGTGCCCCACAAGTTCCACCACATCAGCGAGGACCTGCGGGTGATGGTGGTCTTCTCTCCTCCTGAGAGCTAAGGGCCTGGCACCGGATCCCGTAGGGGAAGGGTCAGGGAAGGGCCGGGGCTGCGAAGCCCCCACGGCCGCGGTACGCGTCCTAGCATCGTTGGTGCAGGGGAGAACCGAAGGTGTGAGGCAACAGACAGGCCGCACGCGGACGGCATCACCACTGAGGCAACAGCGCAGCCGACGGATGGCGCGGTACGGACAGCGACAGCGCGACAGACAGAAAGCAGGGCAGAGCAGTGGCTGGTAAGGGGATACTCGCAGGACTTCCGTGGTGGGTCACCTGGGTCGTGGTGCCCGTCGTTCTGATCGTGGTCTTCGGCGGACTGATCACCACCGCGCTCGGCCTCCTGATCGGCTTGCTGTTCAAGGTCCTCATAGCGGCAGCCGTGATCGCCGGAGTCATCTACCTCGTCCGCAGGGCCAGCGGCTCGTCCTCGTCCTCGTCGAAGGGCGACTGGTAAGCGGCAGGGGCTGCCCGCCCGCCGGCCCCGTGCGCCGCAACGAGCGGACTCGGGCGTTCGGTATTGGCAATCGTGAACAGCGAATCCGTCTGCTGCCCTTGCCGGCACCCGGCTCCGGGCCGGATGCCGGCAAGAGGCCCTTCGGGTCTGCGAAGGCGGGGCGCGGCGGACCGGCGTAGGCGCTGCCGTCTACTTCGGCGTCCGCCGGGAGGGTGATGTCGGGGCGGGCGTGGTCACCCACGGCTGTAGCGGCAGCCGGTGGAGTCGTGGGCTGGGCTTCCGTGTCACCGCACCCGGCCACGCGATCGGGCAATATCTGGTCGCACGGTTTGACGGAGCATCAAGCAGAGAGCGTCCAGCGCACCGTGCCGTCCAGCCGATACCCCCCTTTTCCGTGTGATCTGTGGATGAATTGCTACACCGCGCGGATACGGTGCGTGGTAATCATCGGGCTTTCGTGTATCGGGAATATGCCGTGGGCACGGCGTGTGCGGCCCTCCCTGCCCAGGTCGGGGCGGCCGCCCCGGTGTCAGTCGACTCCCCGCCCGCGGACGAACTGCGCCGATTGCGGTCCGTTACAGAACGACTACGAAAAATGGCGGAGTCGGCACTAACGACACTCGCCTTCTCTGTCAGTATCTGAAAACTCACTCCTTGTGATCTGCTGGCGCGTGGCAGACGATGGCGCCAATAGGGCCACGGGGATGTTTCCCGGCCATCTCCGATCAAGTGCGGGGCAGTGGTTGATGACCGACACAGTTCAGGCAGAAGTGATCATGAGCTTCGTCGTTTCGGAAGAGCTCGCGTTCCGGATTCCGGTGGAGCTGGACTTCGCCAGCGCCGATCCGTACGCCGTCCGCCTCACCTTCGATTTGCCCGGCGATGCGCCCGTGACCTGGGTGTTCGGTCGAGAGTTGCTGCTGGACGGGCTGAGCCGGCCGTCCGGTGAGGGTGATGTGCGTATCGAGCCCGCCTCCCCCGAGCACCTCAGCGATGTCTTCATCAGCCTTCAAGTCGGCGCCGAGCGCGCGCTGTTCCGGGTCAGTGCGGCGCCGCTGGTCGCCTTCCTCGACCGTACGGACCGGCTCGTACCGCTGGGCAAGGAAGAGGTCTGCGACACCCTGGAGGCCGTACTGGACCGCATCCTCACCGAGGCTCCGGCCGGCTGACCCGCCCCGGTCACACGGTCCGCGCCGAAGCCCTATGGGTACGCAAGTCCAGCCGCGTACCCGGTGCCCGTCCCTGTCCGTGCCCCTGTCCGCGCTGCCTGCCCGTCACTGCGCTCCGCCCGTCCGCCCCGCTCCGCTCGCGGCCCGTGCGGGGACGGAAGCCGTCCCCGCGCCTCCGTCACCGCTTACGGCGCTTGCCGCGTCCCCTGCGACGGCCCGGGCGGCTCTCCGTGGCGCCGGCCGGCATGCCGGCCGGCGCCACCGCACCGGCCCCCACCACAGCCCCTGAATCCGCCCTGGATTGCGGGACGGCTCCCGGCCCGCCGTTGCCCGGCGTGCCCGGCTCCTTCCGGTCCGCCGAGACCACCAGTGCCGCCAGCAACGTCGTCAGCGGCACTGCGGCAACCAGCCCGATGCTGCCCACGAGCGTGCGGACGACCTCCTCCGCGACCACTTCGCTCGTGGCGACCGTGCCGACGCTGCTCTGTGCGATCGAGAACAGCAAAAGCAACGGCAGTGCGGCGCCCGCGTAGGCCAGCACAAGGGTGTTGACGACGGACGCGATGTGGTCCCGGCCGATCCGCATCGCGGCGCCGTAGAGCTTGCGCCAGCCGGCCGACGGGTCGGCCTCCTTGAGTTCCCAGACGGCGGCGGTCTGCGTCACCGTCACATCGTCGAGCACGCCCAGAGACCCGATGATGATCCCGGCAAGCAGCAGGCCGCGGATCTCGATGTCGGGGTACAGGCCGTGCACCAACCCTGTTGTGTCGTCCGTATTGCCGGTCAGCAGCGCCCAGTTGATGAACACCGACCCGAGCAGCCCGATCAGCAGCAGCGAGGCGAGGGTGCCGAGTACGGCAACCGACGTACGGGCGGTCAGACCATGGCACAGGTACAGCGCGATCAGCATGATTGCGCTTCCTCCGACCACTGCCACCACCAGCGGGTTGGAACCCTGCAGGATCGCCGGGAGGATGAACAGCGTCAGGACCACAAAGCTGGCCGCCAGTGCCACCAGCGCCAGTACTCCACGCAGTCGGCCGACGATCACCACCGCGAACGCGAACATTGCCGCCAGCACCCACATCGGGAGCGTCCGGTCGACATCGCTGACCGCATACTGCAGATCCTTCGGCGCCTTGGGGGAGTACGCCACCACCACCTCCTGGCCGGTGGTGTAGTGCCGCAGGGCGTCCGGCGTCACCACCGTCTGAAAGGTGCGTCCCGCGTTCTCTCCCGTGGTGACCTTGATCGTCGCCTGCTGACAGGGCTTGCCCTTGGTCCCTCCCCCGGCCGGTGGCTGTCCTGTCGGAGAGGAGGGCTGGGGCTGCTGCTCGGCATGGACGTCCGCGCAGTTCACCTCCGCCACCTTGACGACTCTGGCCTGCTCCGTGGGCTGGTCGAAGCCGACGCCGGACGGCTTGTGGCCAGGCGCGCCGCCCGGCCAGAGCACGACCAGACCGACCGCCACCGCGGCGGCAAAGGGGATCAGTACTGCCGCGATCACCTTGCGCAGATGCCGGGAGACGGGCGTGGCAGGTCCATGGCCGTGCGTGTGTGCGTGCACGGTGGAATGGTCATGGGACTCGTGAGGGCGCACCGCCTCATCATTGCAAGAACTCCGGGGCCCCCTGTTCACCCCGCCGCATCGGCCGCTACCGTGGTGCCACCTTTGCAATCGCGGGAGCTCGGAGCACCGGGCTGAGAGGGCGCTGACCTTCGTCTCAGCGGCGTTTCACGTGAAACGCCCATGGACGAAAGCCGCTGCGTCGACCGCTGAACCTGTTACCGGGTAATGCCGGCGTAGGGAGTTGGGTCTCATGACTCTGCAGGATGCACGCACGCCCGAAAACGGAAACGGTGCCGGCGGAAGCGGTGAGCCGCAGATCGGCTGGCACAAGGGCTACGTCTCCGAATCGCGCCCGGACCTTCGGGTCCCGGTCCGGCGGGTGCACCTCACCAACGGCAAGGACGTGACGCTCTACGACACGTCAGGGCCGTACACCGATCCGCATATCGATACCGACGTCCGCCGTGGTCTGGCGCCGCTGCGGGAGAACTGGATCATCGCTCGCGGCGACACCGAGGAGTACGCGGGGCGCCCTCCGCGGCCCGAGGACGACGGCCTCAAGCACACCTCGCCGCGCGGCGGGCTCAAGAACCTCGACGCGGTCTTCCCGGGCCGCCCCCGCCAGCCGCGCCGTGGCCGTGACGGCGCCGCGGTCACCCAGCTCGCCTATGCCCAGCGTGGCGAGGTCACCGCGGAGATGGAGTACGTCGCCCTCCGCGAGAACGTCACCCCCGAGTTCGTCCGCGACGAGATCGCGGCCGGACGCGCGGTGCTGCCGTCGAACATCAACCACCCGGAGATCGAGCCGATGATCATCGGCAAGAACTTCCTGGTGAAGGTGAACGCCAACATCGGCAATTCGGCGGTCACTTCCTCCATCGAGGAGGAGGTGGAGAAGATGACCTGGGCGACTCGCTGGGGCGCCGACACGGTCATGGACCTCTCCACCGGGCGCAACATCCACACCACCCGCGAATGGGTGCTGCGCAACTCCCCCGTCCCCATCGGCACCGTGCCCCTCTACCAGGCACTGGAGAAGGTCGACGGCAAGGCCGAGGAGCTGACCTGGGAGATCTACAAGGACACCGTTATCGAGCAGGCCGAACAGGGCGTCGACTACATGACGGTGCACGCCGGTGTGCTGCTCCGTTATGTCCCCCTGACGGCCCGCCGTAAGACCGGCATCGTCTCGCGCGGCGGTTCGATCATGGCGGCCTGGTGCCTGGCGCACCACAAGGAGTCGTTCCTCTACACGCACTTCGAGGAGCTCTGCGAGATCCTGGCCTCGTACGACGTCACCTACTCGCTCGGTGACGGCCTGCGCCCCGGGTCCATCGCGGACGCCAATGACGAGGCGCAGTTCGCGGAGCTGCGGACGCTCGGTGAGCTGAACACCATCGCCAAGCGGCACGGCGTCCAGACGATGATCGAGGGCCCGGGGCATGTCCCGATGCACAAGATCAAGGAGAACATCGACCTCCAGCAGGAGATCTGCGAGGAGGCCCCGTTCTATACGCTCGGCCCGCTGACCACCGATATCGCGCCCGCCTACGACCACATCACCTCCGGTATCGGAGCGGCGATGATCGCGTGGTGGGGCACCGCGATGCTCTGCTACGTCACGCCCAAGGAGCATCTGGGCCTCCCGGACCGCGACGACGTCAAGACCGGCGTCATCACGTACAAGATCGCGGCTCATGCGGCAGACCTGGCCAAGGGGCACCCGGGCGCCCAGGAATGGGATGACGCGCTCTCCGATGCCCGCTTCGAGTTCCGCTGGGAGGACCAGTTCAACCTGGCGCTCGACCCGGACACGGCCCGCGCTTTCCACGACGAGACGCTGCCGGCCGAGCCGGCGAAGACGGCCCACTTCTGCTCGATGTGCGGCCCGAAGTTCTGTTCGATGAAGATCAGTCAGGACATCCGCCGCGAACACGGGGGTGATCTGGCGATCGACCCCGAGGCCGGAATGGCCGAGAAGTCGAAGGAGTTCGCGGCCGCGGGCAACCGCGTGTACCTGCCGCTCGCGGAGTAGCCCACCGTCGGGCGTCGCTCCACCGGACGTCCGTCCCGCCGCCCGGCCGCCCGGACATCGCTCCTCCGGTCACCTCTGGAGGAAGGCCCCCACCGAAAGGCGGGGGCCTTCCGTCTGCCCACGGTGCGGCGATGAGCGCCCTCCGGTCACCCTCAGGGGCGCCGGGCCGACCGGACTGCCGCCCCGTGCACTAATCCGCCTGGTGGTCGGGTCCCCCGTAATCCGGGCTGGTGAAGTCCGGGCTGGAGTAGCGCGGTCGGGACCCCGAGGAGCCGCTGTCGGGGCTGGTGAACTCGGGGCGGGTGTAGCCGAGGGTGGGGATCCGGCTTTCGGCCGGTGGAGTGCGGCGGGGGACATAGCGGGCCGGGTCGTCTTCCGGCGTGGCCGTGGGGTCGGCAAGGGCCTCGCGGAGAAAGGGCAGCACACCGCGCTCCAGGAGGGCGCGGCGCCACACCTCACGGGCGTGGTCCAGTGCCTCGCCCAGCTCGTCGGCTCTGGCGACCTGGGGCGCCGAGCCGTTGCGCAGCGCCGTGATGAGCAGTCCGGCCATCGCGACCAGGGTCCCCGCGGCGGTCAGGGCCGCGAAGACCCAGCCGACGTTGATCAGAGGCTGCGCCAGGGACTTGTCGGGGCTGATGGCGCGCAGCACATAACCGATGAGGAGGAAGAGCACTGCGGCGATGCCGGCGAGGACGGGAGCGAGGACGGCGACCATGGCGGTGAGCCCGGCGCCGGTGGTTTCGGCCTCGCCCGGGGCCGTGGCGGTGGCCGGTCCTGGGCTCCCGTCGGCCTCCACGCTCTGCTCCTCGTCGTCGGGTGCGACGTGGGACGGCGCGGGCGCCGGTGCGCGCCACTCGGTGCGGAGCTCTACATAGCGTTGGTATTCGGCCGTGGCGCACGCGGCAATGGCGGTGGTCGCGCTGAGCGCCATCGTGCGCAACTGCTCGTTGCTGAGGTGGTTTTCCGCGACGGCGGTGAAGCCGTCCGGGCGGTATGCGGCGGTACGCAGCGCCTCATCAAGGAGCCGCGCAAATTCCGCGCGGTCCTCGTTCAGCAGGTGCGGAGCGCTGTTCATGTGGATCCCCCGATGCTCCGTAGGGCCGTACGGCCGGCGTTGGCCGGGCAGTGGGCGGAAACGGAGGAGAGCCTGCTACGGATAGTCCGATGGTAGAGCGACTGCGGCGCGGGGTGACAGAGAGTTTACGGAATTTGAGTAATGCCACGACCGGTTTCCGCCCGTGCCGACCCCCGGCGATGCGCCGATCGTCTGCCGTTCGCCCTTCCGTTCGCCGTCCCCGATAACGTTCAGCCGGCCAGCGGAAGTTGAACGACCAAAAGCTTTCCGGCCATGGTGATGCCGCCGTCCATGGCGATGGCCAGACCGTCCGCGTAGACATGCGGGCCCTCGACCGCCACGCTCTCGCTCTCGCCGTCCTCGGCGCCGACCTCGCCCAGCAGATAGGGGATGGGGCTGTGGCCGTGTACGACACGGTCGCCACCGTAGGCGTCGAGGAGTTCGCGTACGGCGTCCGAGCCGTCCTCGTCGCGGAAGGCGAAGCGCTTGGTGAACTTGCGGAACAGATCCCAGACTTCGTCCGCGTCGCTGCGGGTGAGCACGTCGTGGACGGTGTCGTTGACGGCCTCGATGGAGTCGCCGTATTCGAGGTAGGCAGTGGTGTCGGAGTGCACGAGCAGATGCCCGTCCTCCTCCATCACGGCGTCCAGGCGGGCCATCCACTGGAGGTGGTGGTCCTCCAAGCGGTCCATATCGGTCTTCTGGCCGCCGTTGAGGAGCCAGGCGGCCTGGAAGGAGGCGGTGCCGGCGCCGGACTGCACGGGCGTGTCGCCGAACCGCTTGGCACCCAGCAGCAGGAGTTCGTGATTGCCCATCAGGGCCTTGCAGTAGCCGCCGGCCGCCGCGGCCTCGGCGGAGAGCTGCATGACGAGGTCGATGACGCCGATGCCGTCCGGGCCGCGGTCGGTGAAGTCGCCGAGGAACCAGAGCCGGGCGTTGCCGGCCGCCCAGTTGCCGTCTGCGTCGATCAGGCCCTCGGCGGCCAGCGCCTCGCGCAGCTCGTCGTAGTAGCCGTGCACATCGCCGACGACATACAGCGGGCCCATGCCCTCGGGCGCGTCGGGGTCCTGGGCCGGTTCGGGCACCGGGACGACGGCGGGGTGGTCGATCAGGGTGTCCGTGCGTTCGGGCTCGATGACCGGGAGGTCGCGCGCGGTCGGGGTGTACTCCTCGGGCAGCTCCGCGGGCGGGGCGGCGGGCGGCACCACGGGGGGCGCGGCGGGCGGAGCGGCAGGAGGCGCGGCCGGGGTGCCGGCGGGCAGGTGGAGCGGCGGGCCGGCAGGCGGCACGGGGGACCCGGCGGACGTGCCGGAGGGAACTCCTGGCGGCGGAACAGACGCCGGAGTTTCTCCCGCCATGGTCCACACCATGGGTCCCTGACTGGCCCCCTGAGTCATCGACCCCTCCACCGTCGCGCCGCCGTGCACCTCTCGGACCTTTGCCTGGTCGACGGCGGTCCGCGGTGTCGTGCGCCCATCATAGGAATGCCGATCGCGGGTTGTGACGCACCCGGGGGTGGTCAATCCTCCGAAGCCCGGCATTCGCTGCTGATTTATCCCGGGATCGCCCTGTTTTTTCCTCGTAGAAGTGATCACACCGTCGCTCGTATGTGGGAGCACGCTCAGTCGCCGGTGGGTCCTCGCGGTGGACTGATGGTCGTTCTCGGGGGACGCCGTTGGGACGAGGCCCGGACGATCAGATCGGTCGGTATCACCTGTTCGACGGGCCGGCCGTTGTCGAGCCCCTCGATGGCGTCGATGAGGATCTGTACGACGGCGGTGCCGATGCGGCGCGGTTTGAGGGACAGCGTGGTGACGGGCGGCTCGGTGGCGGCGTAGAGGGTGGACTCGCTGCAGCAGACCAGCAGCAGGTCCTCCGGCACTCTGAGGCCATAGCGCCGGGCGGCGGCGAGCAGGTCCGTGCCGTTGGGGTCGAAGAGCCCGTAGACGGCGTCCGGGCGGTCCGGACGGGCCAGCAGCCGGTCCGCGGCGACGGCCCCCGCGCATGGGTCGTGTGCCGGGTAGGACTCGTACACCGGGTCCTGGCCGACCCGCTCGCACCAGTGCAGATAGGCGGTGGTCGACAGGCGGGTGTAGGTGTCGGTGGTGTTGCCCGTGAGCAGGCCGATGCGGCGGGCGCCGGCGTCGGCGAGATGGTCGAGCAGACCGAGGACGGCCGCCTCGTGATCGTTGTCGACCCACCCGGTGACGGGCAGCGTGCCGCCGGGGCGGCCGTCGGAGACGACGGGGATGCCGTGCCGGACGAGCTCGGTGACGACGGGGTCGCCGTCGGCGGGGTCGATGACGACGGTGCCGTCCAGGGCGACGTTGGACCACACGTCGTGGCGGGAGGTCGCGGGGAGGATGACCAGCGCATAGCCCCGGGCCAGGGCCGCGGAGGTGGCCGCTCTGGCCATCTCGGCGAAGTACGCGAATTCGGTGAAGGTGAAAGGTTCATCCCCGTACGTGGTCACGGTCAGGCCGAGGAGCCCTGACTTGCCCGTACGGAGGGTGCGGGCGGCTGCGGACGGGCGGTAGCCCAGCCGGTCGGCCACCTCGCGGACATGGCTACGGGTGGCGTCCGGAAGCCGGCCCTTGCCGTTGAGCGCGTCGGAGACAGTCGTGATCGACACCCCGGCTGCGGCGGCCACGTCCCGGATGCCCGCCCGCCCCAGCCGGCGACCGGTCGACCGGCTCACCTGATGCTTCCCTGCTGCTGTCATGGCGAGCCGATAGTAGGGCTCATTAGGGCCATTCGCGGGACTTGGACGAGGGCTGTGGAGAGGCACGTTTCTGCATGGGGGGAAGCGCTCAATTCTCGGAGAAGCAAAGGAAGTTGGCGCAATAGGTGATCATTTCGGGGGCGAGGTGGTGCGTTTGCCTGTCGATCGGTTCAGGTCTCGAAGCGGCCTCAAGTCACCTTGACGGGGGACGCGCGCCACGGAGTGAGCCACCGGCGCACGCCGAACCGGACGGCGCCCCCTGGAGGCTCCGCGCGGGGCTTCCCCGCGCCGGGCCGAGGAGGCGGCCGAGCCCGGCGGCGGGCAGGGGGCTGCCGCCGAACGGGTCAATCCTCATAAGGTGTGCAGTATTGGAGAAGAGGCAGGACGGTCGAGGAGGACCTGCGGTGAGCGAGAAGACCCCGAAGCTGCGTGCTGCGCTGGACGGCATCCCCACCTACAAGCCGGGCCGGCCGGCGGCGGCCGGCGGCCCCGTCACGTACAAGCTGTCCTCCAACGAGAACCCCTATCCGCCGCTGCCGGGCGTCCTGGAGCGCGCGGTGACCGCCGCCGGCGCCTTCAACCGCTACCCGGACATGGCCTGCACGGGCCTGATGGCGCAGCTGTCCGAGCGGTTCTCGGTGCCCCTGGAGCATCTGGCGACCGGCACGGGATCGGTCGGGGTGGCCCAGCAGCTGGTCCAGTCGACGGCCGGGCCCGGCGATGAAGTGATCTACGCCTGGCGGTCGTTCGAGGCCTACCCGATCGTCACCCAGGTCTCCGGCGCCACCTCCGTGCAGATTCCGCTGACCTCCGGTGAGGTGCACGACCTGGACGCCATGCTCGCCGCGGTCACCGACCGGACTCGGTTGATCTTCGTCTGCAACCCCAACAACCCCACCGGCACCGTCGTCCGCCGTGCGGAGCTGGAGTCCTTCCTGGACCGGGTGCCGAGCGATGTGCTGGTGGTGCTGGACGAGGCGTACTGCGAATTCGTGCGCGACCCCCAGGTGCCGGACGGCATCGAGCTCTACCGCGACCGCCCCAATGTGTGTGTGCTGCGCACCTTCTCCAAGGCGTACGGCCTGGCGGGGCTGCGGGTCGGCTTTGCGGTGGCCCATGAGCCGGTGGCCGCGGCGCTGCGCAAGACGGCGGTGCCGTTCGGGGTGAGCCAGCTGGCGCAGGAGGCGGCGGTGGCCTCGCTGCGCAGCGAAGCGGCGCTGCTGGAGCGGGTCGATGCGCTGGTGGCCGAGCGGGCGCGCGTGGTGGACGGCCTGCTGGGGCAGGGCTGGACGGTCCCCGAGTCGCAGGCGAATTTCGTCTGGCTGCGGCTGGGGGAGCGCACCACCGACTTCGCGGCGGCCTGCGAGCGGGCCGGCGTGGTCGTGCGGCCGTTCGCCGGCGAGGGCGTACGGGTGACGATCGGCGAGAACCCGGCGATGGACCTGTTCCTGCAGGCCGCGGAGGAGTTCCGCAAGGCGCTGTAACCCGTCCTCGGACGTGGTGGTGAGGCCGTGGGTCTGGTGACCTGAGGCCTCGTGCACGATGCGGTCTTTCTCGCCGCTGCGGACGGGTGCCGGGGTGCGCCGCCGGGCCGGTCGACGCGGTCGGGTCGTGGCAGGTGGAGGGCGTGATGGCGCCCGGTGGCCGGGCGTGACCGCGGTCACGTACCCCCGGCAGAAATGGCTGAGACCCGTAGGAGATAATTGCTTGTGAATGTGAACGCGTTCACAAGCGCGTCCCGTATGGACCACTTTATGTGGCGCATACAGGGCATTGCCGTAGTGCAACGGCGACGTAAGGAGCACGGCATGGAACTGGCGTTGGCGCCAGAGACTCTGGCGCGATGGCAATTCGGCATCACCACCGTCTACCACTTCCTGTTCGTCCCCTTGACGATCTCCCTCGCCGCTCTGGTGGCCGGACTCGAGACCGCATGGGTACGCACGGGCAAGGAGAAGTACCTCAAGGCCACCAAGTTCTGGGGCAAGCTGTTTCTGATCAATATCGCGATGGGTGTCGTCACCGGCATCGTCCAGGAGTTCCAGTTCGGCATGAACTGGTCCGCCTACTCGCGGTTCGTCGGGGACGTCTTCGGCGCCCCGCTGGCCTTCGAGGCGCTGATCGCGTTCTTCTTCGAGTCGACCTTCATCGGCCTGTGGATCTTCGGCTGGGACAAACTGCCGAAGAAGATCCACTGCTTCTGCATGTGGATGGTCTCGATCGGCACGATCCTGTCGGCGTACTTCATCCTCGCGGCGAACTCCTGGATGCAGCACCCGGTCGGCTACAAGTACAACGCCGCGAACGGGCGTGCCGAGCTGACGGACTTCTGGAAGGTGCTGACCCAGGACACCACCCTGGTCGTCGCCTTCCACACGCTGACCGCGGCCTTCCTGACCGGCGCCGCGTTCATGGTCGGTATCGCCGCCTTCCACCTGATGCGCAAGAAGCACATCAAGGTCATGCGGACGTCGCTGCGGCTCGGGCTGATCACGCTGGTCATCTCGGGCATCCTCACCGCGGTCAGCGGTGACTCGCTCGGCAAGGTCATGTTCAAGCAGCAGCCCATGAAGATGGCCGCGGCCGAGGCGCTGTGGGACAAGGAAGAACCGGCACCGTTCTCGGTCTTCGCCTACGGCGATGTCGAAAAGGGACACAACACGGTCGCCATCGAGATACCCGGCCTGCTGTCCTTCCTCGCGCACAACGACTTCAGCTCGCCGGTCCCCGGTATCAACGACGTCAACAAGTCCGAGCAGCAGAAGTTCGGGCCCGGCGACTACCGGCCCAACATCCCGGTCGCCTACTGGGGCTTCCGCTGGATGATCGGCTTCGGTATGTCGTCCTTCGCCATCGGGCTCGCCGGGCTCTGGCTCACCCGTAAGAAGTTCTGGCTGGCTCCGGGGCTGCGGACCGGCGACGAGGAGCCACCGCATCTCGCGCTCACCAAGAACAAGGTGCTCGGTGCCCGTCTGAGCAAGTGGTACTGGTCGCTCGCCTTCGTCACCCTCGGCTTCCCGCTCATCGCGAACTCGTGGGGCTGGATCTTCACCGAGATGGGCCGCCAGCCCTGGGCCGTCTACGGCGTGCTGCGCACCTCGGACGCGGTGTCGCCCGGCGTCTCGCAGGGCGAGGTGCTGACCTCGATGATCGTCTTCACCGCGCTCTACGCGATCCTCGCCGTGGTCGAGGTCAAGCTGCTGGTGAAGTACATCAAGGCCGGACCGCAGGAGCTCACCGACTCCGACCTCAACCCGCCCACCAAGATCGGCGGCGACAGCACGGACGCCGACCGGCCGATGGCCTTCTCGTACTAGGAGGCGACTGTGCAACTCCACGACGTCTGGTTCGTCCTTATCGCCGTCCTCTGGACCGGGTACTTCTTCCTCGAAGGGTTCGACTTCGGGATCGGTATCCACACCAAGCTCCTCGCCCGCGACCGGCAGGAGAAGCGCGTACTGATCAACACCATCGGCCCGGTCTGGGACGGCAACGAGGTCTGGCTGATCAGCGCGGCCGGTGCGACCTTCGCGGCCTTCCCCGACTGGTACGCCACCCTCTTCTCCGGCTTCTATCTGCCGCTGCTGCTGATCCTGGTGTGCCTGATCGTGCGCGGGGTCGCCTTCGAATACCGCCACAAGCGGACCGAGGAGCGCTGGCAGCGGAACTGGGAAAACGCGATCTTCTGGGCCTCGCTGCTGCCCGCGGTGCTCTGGGGTGTCCTGTTCGGCAACCTCGTGCACGGCGTCAAGATCGATGCTCACAAGGAGTATGTGGGGAGCGTTCTCGACCTGCTGAACCCGTACGCGATTCTGGGCGGGCTGCTCACGCTGACGCTGTTCACCTTCCACGGTGCGGTGTTCGCCTCGCTCAAGACGACGGGCGACATCCGGGATCGGTCACGCAGGATGGCGGCCGTCCTCGGAGCGCTCACGCTGGTGCCGGTGGTCGGCTTCCTGGGCTGGACCCAGGCCGCCAAGGGTGACGGCACCAGCCTGATCGTCATGATCGTCGCGGTGGTCGCGCTGGTAGCGGCGCTGGGGGCCAACAAGCTCGGGCGTGAGGGCTGGGCGTTCGCCTTCTCCGGCATCACGGTCGTGGCCGCGATCGCGATGCTGTTCCTGACGCTCTTCCCGAACGTCATGCCCTCGACGCTGAACAAGAGCTGGAGCCTCACGGTCAGCAATGCCTCGTCCAGCCCCTACACCCTGAAGATCATCACGTGGTGCGCCGGTTTCGCCACACCACTGGTGATGCTCTACCAAGGCTGGACGTACTGGGTGTTCCGCAAGCGCATCGGCACCCAGCACATCGCCGATGCCCACTAACTGAGCGGCCGCCCTCCCGGGGGCGGCCCCAGCAGGACGGATGTTTCACGTGAAACCGGTCGACCCGCGTCTGCTCCGCTACGCCCATGCCACCCGCGGTTTCCTGGTCGCGGTGGTGGTGCTCGGGCTTGCCGGAGCGGGCCTGGTCATCGGCCAGGCGATGCTGATCGCCGAGATCGTCGTCGGGGCGTTCCAGCACCATCTCGATACCGGCGCCCTGGCCACACCGCTGGCGCTGCTCGCCGCGGTCTCCGTCGGGCGCGGTCTGGTCTCCTGGCTCACCGAGCTGGCCGCGCACCGCGCCGGCGCGGCGGTCAAGTCCGAGCTGCGTATGCGGCTGATCGAGCGGGCGGCGCGGCTGGGGCCCGGCGCGGTGATCGGGCGCACGGACGGCGGCGCGTCGGCCACGGCTCCGTACGGCACCGGGGCGGCCGACGCGGGCACGCCCGACGGTACGGGCACCCGGGAGATGCGAACCGGCGAACTCACCGCCCTCGCGACCCGCGGCATCGACGCACTGGACGACTACTTCGCCCGCTATCTGCCGCAGTTGGGGCTGGCGGTCGTCGTCCCCCTCGCCGTGCTGGCCCGGATCGTCACCGGCGACTGGATATCGGCGCTCACCATCGTCCTCACCCTCCCGCTGATCCCGCTGTTCATGATCCTGATCGGCTGGGCCACCCAGGCGCGGATGGACCGCCAGTGGCGGCTGCTCGCCCGGCTGTCGGGCCACTTCCTCGATGTCGTCGAGGGCCTGCCGACCCTCAAGGTCTTCGGCCGGGCCAAGGCCCAGGCCGCCTCCATCCGGGCCATCACCGGTGAGTACCGCCGGGCGACGATGCGCACCCTGCGGATCGCCTTTCTCTCCTCCTTCGCGCTCGAACTCCTCGCTACCATCTCGGTCGCGCTGGTCGCGGTCGGCATCGGTATGCGGCTGGTGCACGGTGAGCTCGACCTCTACACCGGCCTGATGGTGCTGGTGCTGGCGCCCGAGGCGTATCTGCCGCTGCGGCAGGTCGGCGCGCAGTACCACGCCGCAGCCGAGGGACTTTCGGCCGCGGAGGAGATCTTCGCGGTGCTGGAGACTCCGCTGCGCACCGCCGGGACCGCCCCCGCGCCCGAGGGCACCGCGCTGACCGTGGAAGAGCTGGTGGTGCGCCACCCCGGGCGGACCGCCGACTCGCTCCCGGCGACGTCGTTCGAGGTCCGGCCCGGCGAGACCGTCGCACTGGTCGGCCCCTCCGGTGCCGGCAAGTCCACCCTGCTGAGCGTGCTGCTCGGCTTCACCGAACCGTACGGGGGCCGGGCCCTCGTCGACGGCCGGGACATCGCGTCGCTCTCCCCCGAGAGCTGGCGGCAGCGGATCGCGTGGGTGCCGCAGCACCCGCATCTGTTCGCCGGCACCATCGACGAGAACGTCCGGCTGGCGCGGCCGGATGCGGATGACGCCGCGGTACGCAACGCCCTGGGCCAGGCGGGCGCGCTGGACTTCATCGACGCGCTCCCGGACGGGATGGCGACCCGGCTCGGTGAGTCCGGTGCCGGGCTCTCGGCAGGCCAGCGCCAGCGGCTCGCGCTCGCCCGCGCCTTCCTCGCCGACCGCCCGATCCTGCTCCTGGACGAGCCCACCGCCAACCTCGACGGCGCGACCGAGGAGGCGTTGGTGACCGCGATCGGCCGGCTCGCCGTCGGCCGTACGGTCCTGCTCGTCGTCCACCGGCCGGCGTTGCTGGCGGTGGCGGACCGGGTGGTGCGGTTGCCGGGGGCGGTGGGGGCTGCGGACACGGTCGATGCTCTGGGGGCGGATGCCGCGGATGCCGCGGATGCCGCGGATGCCGCGGACGGCGCGGCGGAGCTGCTGGGCGCGGGGACGCGGGACCCGGGCTCCGCCGAGGCGGCGGCCGGGCCGCCGGCTCAGGATGAGGACACCGGGGCGGACTCCCTTCCCGGCCCCGCCCGGGGCTCGGCGCTCACCCGGCTGCGGCGGACGGCCCGGTCCCATCGGGCGCGGTTCGCGCTGGCGCTGCTGCTGGGGAGCCTGGCGCTGGGCAGTGCGGTGGGTCTGATGGCGACCTCGGGGTGGCTGATCTCGCGGGCGGCGCAGCAGCCGCCGGTGCTGTATCTGATGGTGGCGGTGACCGCGACCAGGGCGTTCGGCATCGGCCGTGCGGTCTTCCGGTACGCCGAGCGGCTGGTCGCCCATGACGCGGTCTTCCGGATGCTCGCCGAGGCACGTGTCGCCGTCTTCCGGCGGCTGGAACGGCTGGCACCGGCCGGGCTCAAGGAGCGCAGCCGCGGCGATCTGCTGTCGCGGCTGGTGGCCGATGTCGATGCGGGGCAGGACTACTTCCTGCGCTGGCTGCTGCCCGTCGGGGCGGCGGTGCTGGTCGGCGCGGGCGCGGTCGGTTTCACCGGCTGGCTGTTGCCGGAGGCCGGTGCGCTGCTCGCCGTCGGACTGCTGCTCGCGGGCGTGGGGGTGCCGATGCTCTCGGGTGGGCTGGCCCGGCGGGCGGAGCGCCAACTGGCGCCTGCGCGCGGGCGGCTCGCCACCCGCGTCGTCGATGTGCTCACCGGTACCGCCGAGTTGACGGTGGCCGGTGCGCTCCCCGCCCGTACGGAGGAGGTGCGCGGCGCAGACCGGGAGCTGACCCGGATCGCCTCCCGGTCGGCCACCGTGTCCGGGACCGGCGCCGGGCTGTCGGCGCTGCTGTGCGGACTGACGGTCGCCGCGGCGTCGGTGGCCGGCGTCCAGGCCGTACACGCGGGCCGGCTGTCGGGCGTGGCGCTGGCCGTGGTCGTGCTCACCCCGCTCGCCGCCTTCGAGGCGGTGGCCGGGCTGCCGCTCGCCGTGCAGTACCGCAGGCGCACCCGGCACGCCGCCGAGCGGGTCTTCGAGGTGCTGGACGCGCCGGTCCCGGTGCAGGAGCCGACCGCGCCGGCCGATGCTCCCGAGTCGCCGTTCCCGCTGGTCGTACGGGATCTGACCGCGTGCCATCCGGGAGCGGACCGCCCGGCGCTGGACGGCGTGGGCTTCACCTTGACCGCCGGCCGCCGGCTCGCGGTCGTCGGCCCGTCCGGTTCCGGGAAGACCACGCTGGCGCAGGTGCTGCTGCGCTTTGTGGACCGGGAGTCGGGGACGTACCGGCTGGGCGGAACGGATGCCCGGACGCTGGCAGGTGACGCGGTCCGGCGGCTGGTGGGGCTGTGCGCGCAGGACGCGCACCTCTTCGACAGCTCGCTGCGGGAGAACCTCAAGCTCGCCCGCAGGGACCGGCGCGGCGCCTCGGGCGATGCCGACCGGGACCTGTGGGACGCGCTCGGGCGGGCGCGGCTCGCGGACTGGGTGCGGGGGCTGCCCGACGGCCTGGACACCATGGTCGGGGAGCACGGCGCCCGGCTGTCCGGTGGCCAGCGCCAGCGCCTGGCCCTGGCGCGTGCGCTGCTCGCGGACTTCCCGGTGCTCGTCCTGGACGAGCCCGCCGAGCACCTGGATCTGGCCACCGCCGATGCGCTGACCGCCGATCTGCTGGCCGCGACCGAGGGCCGTACGACGGTCCTGATCACCCACCGGCTCACCGGTCTGGAGGAGGTCGACGAGGTGCTGGTCCTGGATCAGGGGCGGGTCGCACAGTGCGGGCCGTACGCGGAGCTGGCCGCGGCCGACGGCCCGTTCCGGCGGATGCTGGAGCGCGAGCGGGCGGTGGATACGGCGTACGGGGCGGCGCAGCCGGTGGCGTAAGCCCACGCTCAGCGGTGACACAGGGCGACGCGCTGCACAGGGCCTCCGGTCCCCTCCACGTCCGGCCGCCGAATATAACCGGACTTTCCCCGGAAAACAGCCCTTATTAGGCTCGTGGCATGGCAGCCACGGCACCACCCCCGCCCGGGGGCCCCGCGGACCCCGCGTACCCCGGGGGCGACGGCGCGCGTACGGCCCCCGATCCCATGGACGCCGCCACCGAGGCGACCCGCAGCCTGCAGGGGCTGTCGTCCGAGCTGACCGCCCGGGTACCGCAGCTGCTGGAAGCGATGCGCACGGTCGGCGCGGGTCTCGATCTGCACATCACCCTGGACCGGATCGTGGAGACGGCCGCCGAGCTGGCCGACGCCCGCTACGCCGCGATCGGGATCATCGACGACGCCCGCGAGGGGCTGTCGGACTTTGTGACGTACGGGGTGACCAGGGAGCAGCACGAACGGATCGGCGCGCTGCCCGACGGCCACAAGGGCCTGCTCGGGGCGCTCATCCATGATCCCAAGCCACTGCGCCTCGCCGACCTCACGGAGGACTCCCGCTCGGCCGGCTTCCCTGCCGGGCACCCGCCGATGCGGACGTTTCTCGGGGTACCGATCCGCGTCCAGGGCGAGATCTTCGGCAACCTCTATCTGACGGAGAAGCGCCGGGGCGGGGAGTTCAGCAAGGAGGACCTGCACATGGTGCGGGTGCTGGCCACCGAGGCCGGTATCGCGATCGGCAACGCCCGGCTGCATGCGGCAACCGCGCAGCGGGAGCGGTGGATCGACGGCTCCGTGGCGGTGACCACCGAACTCCTCGCCGGCAGCGATGTCGACGATGCGCTCGCGGTGGTCGCCGAGCAGGCCCGCAAGCTGGCGGACTCGGCGGCCGGCATTGTGCTGCTGCCCGACGAGGAGGGCGGCCTGGAGATCGTCGCGGTGTCGGCGGACGACCCCACCGGGATCATGGGGACGCAGATTCCGCCCCACAGCCCGGTGGTCGAACAACTCCTCACCGGGGAACCCGTGTTCGTGCACGATTCGGCCACCGACCCACGGATGATCACTGATATCGCGGCTCGCTTCGGCCCCAGCATGATGCTGCCGCTCAAGAGTGGCGGGCGGGTGCTCGGCACCCTTGCGACCCCGCGGGCCAGGGGCGCCCGCCCGTTCACCACCGCTGAGCGGACGCTGGCCACCCAGTTCGCGGCGCAGGCCGCACTGGCGCTGGTGCTGGCCGACGCCCAGCGCGACCGTGAGCGGCTGGCCGTCTACGAGGACCGCGACCGGATCGCCCGTGACCTGCACGATCTCGTCATCCAACGGCTCTTCGCGACGGGCATGATCCTGGAGAGCGCACAGCGCAGATCCGTGGTGCCCGAGGTAGCACAGGGCGTCGGCAAGGCCGTCGACGAGCTGGACGTCACCATCCAGGAGATCAGAACCGCGATCTTCGCCCTGCAACAGGGACCGGCCGAGGCGCCGTCCGGGCTGCGGACCCGGGTCCTGCGCGAAATCGGCACCGCCGCCGTACCACTCGGCTTCCAGCCGTCGGCCGGCTTCATCGGCCCGGTCGACTCCCGGATCGGCGAGCTGACCGGCAAAAACCTGATCGCCGCGTTGCGTGAGGCGCTTTCGAACGCCTTCCGGCACGCCCAGGCCTCCCGGATCGAGGTCGTCGTCGATGCCACGATCCGCCTCCCGGACGGCGCCGACGGCGTCCGCCTGACCGTCGCCGACGACGGCATCGGCATCTCGGACGGCGGTCGCCGCAGTGGCCTCAAGAACCTCGCCAAGCGCGCGGAGTCACTGGGCGGCTCCAGCTCGTACGGCCCCGGGCTGGGCGAGGACGGTACGGGGACGACGCTGAGGTGGGAGGCGCCGCTGTGAGGGTGGGGCGGGGCAGGGCGGGCGTAGTGGCGGGGAGGGCCAGGCGAGACCGGGCCGCGCGGGCGTACCCGGCAGATGCCGGGGCGAGACCGGGCGGCGCGCTGTCGGCCTCGGGGCTACCGGCCGCACCCCGGCAGGCCGTGGCGCAGGATCCGCTCGATGACGGCCGCGACGCCGTCGTCGTTGTTGGACGCGGTACGGCCCGTCGTGGCGGACAGCACGTCGGGATGCGCGTTGGCCATGGCGTACGAGGTGCCGGCCCAGGTCAGCATCTCTATGTCGTTCGGCATGTCCCCGAAAGCGACCACTTCCTGCGGGGAGATGCCGCGCTCCGCACAGCAGCGGGCGAGGGTGCCGGCCTTGCTGACACCGGGACCGCTGATCTCCAGGAGGGCGGTGGGGCTGGACCGGGTGAAGGACGCGAGATCGCCGGCCGTCGTACGGGCCAGCGTGAGGAACGCGTCGGGGTCCAGCTCGGGGTGGTGCGCCAGCAACTTGATCACGGGCTGCTCGGGGAAGGCGGGGCCCGCGGGATCGATGGGTCCGGTGGGATCGACGGGGCCAGTGGCGCCACCGGAGGGGCCGTCCGGTCCCTGGTACTCGTCGTGCCCCGCCGGGTGCGGACACAGCGTCGAGACGAAGTCCTCGGCCAGCAGCTTCTCGGCCGGCGCGACGACCGCGGCCGGGTCCAGGAGAAGCGGCGGGTACTGCGGCTCGTAGTGGATGCCGCCGGTGCGCTCGACCGCGAACGAGGTCCCGGGCGCGGCACCGCGCAGCGCCTCCACGACGGCGAGCGCGACGGTCCGCTCCAGGGGGCTGACCTCGACGATCCGGCCGCCGCGGTGCAGATCGACGACGGCCGCGCCGTTCGCGCAGATCGCCAGGCCGTGACCGTGCACATGGTCGCTGACCACGCCCATCCAGCGGGCCGGACGCCCGGTGACGAAGAACACCTCGATGCCGGCCTGCTCCGCGGCGGCCAGCGCGGCGATCGTCCGGTCGGAGACCGTCTTGTCGTCGTGCAGCAGTGTGCCGTCGAGATCGGTGGCGATCAGCCGGGGCGCGACGGCCGTTCCGGGCGCCCGTGGTGGTGTGGCGGGGGCATCAGTCACGGGGCCATCTTCCCGTACCGCCATGCACAGGAGTGCGGTGGGTTGCGCGCATGAGCCCGTGGCGGCCGGGCGGATGGGGTGAGGACGGGCGGTGGCGGAGCCCGTCCACGGCGTCGAGGGACGTGGTGGAGCCGGTCCACGGCACCGAGGGATGTGAGGGATGTGAGTGCTGTGGCGGAGCTCGTCCACGGCACCGAGGTGAATCGTCCGCACCGTGCGGACGGCCGTACGCTCGGGGGTATGCGACTGAGCACCGTGATACTCCCCGTCCGCCGCTGGTCCGAAGGCGGACGGGAGGCATGGCAGCGCGCCGAGGAGCTGGGCTTCCACGCCGCGTACACCTACGACCACCTCTCGTGGCGGACCTTCCGTGACCAGGCGTGGTTCGGCGCCCTTCCGACGCTGACCGCGGCCGCGGCCGCGACCTCCCGTCTGCGGCTGGGCACCCTCGTCACCTCGCCGAACTTCCGGCACCCGGTCACCCTCGCCAAGGAACTGATCTCGCTCGACGACATCAGCGACGGCCGGATCACCCTGGGCATCGGCGCCGGCGGCAACGGCTTCGATGCCACCGCGCTCGGCCAGGACCCCTGGGAGCCGCGGGAACGGGCCGACCGCTTCGCCGAGTTCGTCGCGCTGCTGGACCTGCTGCTGACCCAGGATGTCGTCTCCTACGCCGGCGACCACTACTCCGCGCACGAGGTCCGCAACATCCCCGGTTGCGCGCAGCGGCCGCGGCTGCCGTTCGCGGTGGCGGCCACCGGGCCGCGCGGGCTGAAGCTGGCCGCCCAGTACGGTCAGGCATGGGTCACGACGGGGGATCCCAAGGTCTCCAACGGAGGCGGTACGCCGGACGAGTCGCGTGCGGCGATCCGCGGACAGCTCGAGCGCCTGGGCAAGGCCTGTGCCGATCAGGGCCGGGACCTCGCCGACCTGCAGAAGATCATGCTGACCGGCTTCACTCCGGACCGTCCGCTGGACTCCGTGGACGCCTTTGTCGACTTCGCCGGCCGCCACGCCGAGCTGGGTATCGACGAGCTGGTCCTCCACTGGCCGATCGCCGATTCGGTCTTCGAGGCCGACGTCGCGGTCTTCGAACGGATCGCGACGGAGGGGCTGGGGCAGCTGGCCGCGCGGTAGGAGGGGCTCCGGAGGCGTCTCCGCGGCCGCAGGACGTCCTGCAGTACTGGTGGCCACCAATAGGCCACCCGTACTGGTCGGCCCTGGCATGGAAGCTCCCCGACAGCACCGGCATCGAAGCTGCCCGACAGCCCGACGCGCCCGGTACTCCCCTGGCCTGGGCTTTACCCTGCATATAGCTCCGAAGAGGGAGAATTGGGACAGCGGGGCGCGGTGTGCGTCCCGTGGCGCGCGATGCGCGGACGGCACGCGAGCGGTGGGCGCATTGCGCGAACTGCGGTGCTTTCGGAGGAGCCATGGCACAGACCCGATTCGCCCCGGACCACGGGCTGACCACACGCATGGTCACCACGATGTTCTTCATCGGGCTGCTGTACGTCGTGGTCGTCGGCGTGCTGGTGGTGCTGCTCAAGGGCGCGTGGGTGGTGGTGCTGCTGATCGCGGGCGCCCTGTTCATCGCGCAGTTCTGGTTCAGTGACCGGATCGCGGCGTTCAGCATGGGCGCGCGCGAGGTCACCCCGGAGCAGGCGCCCGAGCTGCACGGCGCCGTCGACCGGCTGTGTGCGCTGGCCGATATGCCCAAGCCGCGGGTGGCGATCGCCGAGTCGGATGTGCCGAACGCCTTCGCCACCGGTCGCGGTCAGAAGAACTCCCTGGTGTGTGCCACCACCGGGCTGCTCAGGCGGCTGGAGCCGGAGGAGCTGGAGGGGGTGCTGGCCCACGAGCTCTCGCATGTCGCGCACCGCGATGTCGCGGTGATGACCATCGCCTCGTTCCTCGGCGTCCTGGCCGGGATCATCACCCGGGCCGCCCTGTGGAGCGGTATCGGGCGCAACAACCGGGACCAGAACGCGGCCATCGCGGTGCTCATCGTGACCGCCGTGAGCGTGGTCGTTTACGCGATCAGCTTCCTCCTGACCCGGCTGCTGTCCCGTTACCGCGAGCTGTCCGCCGACCGGGCCGCCGCGCTGCTGACCGGCCGCCCCTCGGCACTGGCCGCCGCGCTGACCAAGGTCACCGGCCAGATCGCGAGGATCCCGACAGAGGATCTGCGCAAGGCCCAGCCGTTCAACGCCTTCTACTTCGCCCCGGCGTTCAACAAGGAGAGCTTCAGCCGGCTGCTCTCCTCGCACCCGACGCTGGAGCAGCGGCTGGACCAACTGGCCAGGATCTCGGCGCAGCTGGGGCGGGCGTGATGAGCGGCGTCGCCGGGGCGGATGTGACGAGTGGCGTGGTCGGGATGGGCGTGATGGCCGGGGCGGGCATGCCCGACGTGGCTGGGCCGCATGTGATGACCGGTGCAGTGGGGCCGGAGGAATCGAGCAAGGAGTACGTCACGCATGGGATTTCTTGACGCCATCCTCGGCCGCAGCAAACCGGTACGACCCGATCTCGACCAGCTCTTCGCGCTGCCGTCCGCGGCGGTCACCCTGCAGGCGGCGGCCGGATTCGAACCCACCGGCCTGGGGTCGGTGTGCTTCGCCAGCGTCGAGGGCGGGACGTTCGCGCGTATCCAGGAGGAGGCGCGGTCCCTGCTGGACGGTTCGGTGGAGTTCACCCAGGACGCGTACGGCTATACCTGGCTGCTTGCGCGGCATCCGGCCGAGGACGTAGCGGGCCTGGTCAACGACCTGCACGCGGTCAATACCTCGCTGGAGGAGGCGGGGTTCGGCCCGCAGCTGCTGTGTTCGCTGGTCGGGTTCCGTGATGAACGGCAGCGGTCGCTGGCGCTGGTCTACCTCTACAAGCGCGGCACGTTCTACCCTTTCTCCCCCAAGGAGGGCGGCGGTGAAAAACGCGACAACCCGCTCGAACTGGAGGTGCGGGCGATGCTCGGGGACGACCTGACCATCGAGCAGGATCTGGCGCGGTGGTTCCCCGTGTGGGGGGCGCCGGGCCTCTGACGGAGCGGGCCGGCGGGCGGGGGCCGGGGGGAGACAGGGCGGTGGGCCCGGTCCGGCCGTCTGGGCACGCCGTTTTCGGTGGAGTCCTACGGGAGCGATGGCTCAGCCGGGGAAACGCAGGAACGGGACCGGTACCCGGCCGGTCAGCCAGACGCCGTTCGCGCTGACCCGGAAGACATGGCCGGCACGGTGCATCGCCCCCGCGTCCACGGTCAGGACCACGGGCTTGCCGTGCCGTGCGCCCACCCGGGTCGCGGTCTCGCGGTCGGGCGAGAGGTGGACGGCATGCCGCGACATCGGCCGCAGCCCTTCCTCCCGGATGGCGGCCACATTGCGGGCCACTGTGCCGTGGAAGAGCTGCGCGGGTGGTTCGGCGGGCGGCAGATCGAGGTCGACATGCACCGAGTGGCCTTGCTGGGCACGGATCCGGTCGTTCTCGATGGCGTAGCGCTGCTTGTCATTGCCGGCGACCACCTCCGCCAACTCCGCCCGGGAAAAGCGGAATCCATGCCGTGCGGCCGCTGAAATGAGCTCTTCCACGGACACCCAGCCCCGGGCGTCGAGGGTGATGCCGATCCGCTCCGGTTCATGGCGCAGGTGTTTTGCCAGGTACTTCGAGATGCGCACGGAGCGCTGGTTGTTCATGTTTCCAGGGTGCCGCGTGCGGCACGCGACGGCACCTGAATTGCGGGCCGGGGAGATGGTGGTGCGGCCGCCCGGGGCGTGCTGCCTGCCTTCGCGCCACTCCGCTTCCTGCTACTCCGCTTCGTTCGGCCGGCTTTCCTTCTCCAGGCCTTCCTTCCGGCGGCCTTCCTCGTGCTGCTTCCTCGCGAGTTCGCTGGCCTTTTTCGCCTTTGCGCTGGTCACCTCGTCAGCTGCCCAACGGGCCCATTCCTCCTGGGTCGCCGACATCCGCAGGCCGTATTCCAACGCAATCCGTCCGTAGACCGAAATCATTTCCTCGTCCCACTGGGCGGTCTCTTCGATGTGCTCGAGCGTGGCACGGGTGCGAGCAGCGCGTTCGGCCTGATGCAGGAGAAAAGTCTGTGCCTCGAGGGGCGTCACGATGCCGAGGAAGAAGACGCGCAACAGGCCGTCATCGCGAGGGGGGCCGCCGGGTTCGACGTCGGTGAGCCATTGGCGCAGCTCCGCCAGGCCGTCCTGGGTG
The DNA here is from genome assembly GCF_040253635.1 of Streptomyces sp. Edi2. Lineage (NCBI taxonomy): Bacteria > Bacillati > Actinomycetota > Actinomycetes > Kitasatosporales > Streptomycetaceae > Streptomyces > Streptomyces sp. Edi2. Next base: position 4,645,044 of record NZ_JBEJGX010000003.1, read on the forward strand.
ATCGCGTACTCCTTGCGGCCGCGGGGGCCGTGGGCGGCGATCTCGACGAGTCCGGCGGTCGTGAGCTTGGTGAGCTCGCCGTACACCTGACTCTGTGTGGCCGGCCAGACGCTCGACAGTGAGGCGTTGAACAGCTTCATCAGGTCGTACCCGCTCGCCGGGGCTTCGGCCAGCAGGCCCAGCACTGCATGTCTCAGGCTCATGACCGGCACTTTACCTTCCACTGTTGACATGTCAAAGGTGGAGGTTCTACATTCGACATGTCGAAGTTGGAATGTGTGCCAAGTGCGGCGACTCGTCCCGGCGTTGAGGCGCGCGGCCGTGCAGGAAGAGGGGGAATCATGAACTACCTGCGGAGCTTCATTCCGTGGCTGGTCTTTGCGGGGGTGGCCTCCGTCGGCTGGCAGTGGGGGGCGCTCGCCGGCCTGCTGATAGCCGTGGCGCTGCTCATCTCCGACCGTGCCGCGGGACTTTCGCTCGACTACCGGCTGCTGGAGTACGGCACGATCCTGTTCTTCGCGGGCCTCAGCGTGCTGGCCTTCGCCCGTCCCGACAGCGGGCTCAAGATGTACGGCAGCGCCTTGTCGCAGGGCTGGCTGGCGCTCATCGCCTGGGTGTCGATTGCCGTGCGGCGGCCCTTCACGATGGGGATTGCGCGACGGATGGCCCCGCCCGAGGTCTGGCACACCCCGCTGTTCCGCCGCATCAACGTCGTGCTCACGGCCGCGTGGGCGCTGTCCTTCACTCTCACCGCGATCGCCCAGACCGTCGCCTCCCTCCAGGCCTGGAACGTCATCGTCTCGATCGCCATCCAGATCGCCGGATTCGTCCTTCCCATCCGCTTCACCGCCGCCTACCCGGAGCGGGCCCGCGCCCGCTTCATGGAGAAGTCCGGTGTGCAAGCCGACACCCAAGGAGGCCTGGCCGCATGACCACCACACCCCCGACCACCGCAACCGCATCGCACGCCCCCGCGCCCCACATGGCCGGCAACTTCGCCCCGGTGAAGGGCGAAGTGACCGCCTACGACCTTCCGGTCACGGGCACGATCCCGCCCGAGCTGACCGGCTGGTTCCTTCGGAACGGCCCCAACCCGCGGGATGCCGCCACCGCGCACTGGTTCTTCGGCGACGGCATGGTCCACGGTCTGCGCCTCGAGGGCGGCCGGGCCGTCTCCTACCGCAACCGCTGGGTCCGCACCTCCACCTTTGAAGGCGAACCCAGGGAGGACGCGCAGGGCCGCCGCAATCTGGCGGCGGGCGTGGCCAACACCCATGTCGTCCGGCATGCCGGACGCACTCTCGCGCTGGTCGAGTCGTCCTTGCCCTACGAGATCGACTGCCGTCCCGGCCATGAACTGGAGACTCTCGGCGCCCACGACTTCGGGGGCCGACTCGCCACCGCCATGACCGCTCATCCCAAAACGTGTCCCACCACCGGCGAGCTTCATTTCTTCGGAGTTGGCGGCCCCACCCCGCCCTATCTCACCTACCACCGTGCCGACGCATCAGGGGAGTTGGTGATCAGCCGCCCCATCGATGTTCCGGCGCACACGATGATGCACGACTTCCATCTGACCGCCGGCCATGTCATCTTCATGGACCTCCCGGTCGTCTTCGACCGCAGCCGCCCCGGCATGCCGTTTGGCTGGGACCCGGAGTACGGCGCCCGGCTCGGAGTGCTGCGGCGTGACGACCCCTATGGCGAGGTCCGCTGGCTGCCCATCGACCCTTGCTATGTCTTCCACGCCCTGAATGCCCATGACGAGGGTGACCAGCGGATCGTTCTGTATGTGTCCCGCTACGCCGAATTCGGCGGCATGGCCCCGGCCCACCTCTGGCGCTGGACCATCGACCTCACCACGGGCACGGTCGCCGAGGAACAACTCGATGACCGGTTCTGCGAGTTCCCCCGGGTGGACGACCGGCTCGCCGGGCTGCCGGCCCGCTTCGGCCATGCCACCACCGGCGAGCTGCCGGGCAGCGGCCCCATACCCGGTGCCCTGCTCCGCTACGACCTGCAGACCGGTGCGGTCGTCCGGCATGACTTCGGTCCGGGGCGCACTCCGGGCGAGGCCGTCTTCGCCCCGGCGGACGACCGTCCGGGAGGCCCGGGCTGGCTGATCACTTATGTCTACGACGCCTCCACGGACACCAGCGATCTCGTCGTACTTGACGCGGAGGACATATCCGCCGACCCGGTCGCCACGGTCTCTCTCCCCCAGCGGGTGCCGTACGGCTTCCATGGCAACTGGCTCCCCGATCCGGTCAGGTGAGGCATTGATGGGCGTGATGAACGGGCCGTGCCGCGCACGATCTGATCCTTGACAACTCAAGACTGCGTACGGCGAAGCCGGGCGGGTTGCGTCAGGCGGCGGAGGGCCATGGTGGGTGCCGGCCGTGGCTCACCCAGGGCAGGGTCTGCCACGGCGCACCAGGCGTGGCCGGCGCGGGGTGGGGGTTGGTTGGTGCTCAGGGGGCGTCGGGCCGTGCTCCGCTGGGCTCCGCGTCGGCCGGGCGCGGCATTGGCTGGGTTCGGTGTCGGTGTGGAGGCCCTAGATGTGTTGTCCGGAGAGGTTGGTGACGGTCCGGTGCCCGGTGCCGGTCCGGTGCTCCGGACGGGCACCGGCCACGCCGTCCTTCGGCGCGGTCCCGCTTCCGCCCGACGCCAGGGCGTCCATGGTGCGGGCCTGTACCTCCCGGTGTGCGGCGGCGGCGATGAAGGCGGCCGTGTGCTCCGCGCCCACCAGAGCCCGCACCGCTTGCACGGCTTCGGCGGGGAGCAGCACCGCCTCCGGCGCCGTGCCGGGGCCGGACGCGGTACGGGGAGCCGCGGCGGGCCCGGGTGCGGCCGTCGGAACGGCCGGCGGCGGTTCGAGCTCGCGGCGGGGCCCGGGCACGGCATGGGGGCCGGGCGCGGCCTCGGGTTGGGGCACGCTTCCGTGGCCCGGCTCGGAAGGCGGCGTCCCCGCGGGCGCCCGCCCGGCGTCGGCCGCCGCTGCCGACGCCTTGGCCCGCACCTCGACGGACCCGAGTGCGTCTGCCGGTAGTGCCTCGCTGAGGTGATGGCGCAGGTAGCGGGTGGCCAGGGTGCGCATGGCGCGGGCGAGTTCGGCGTCAATCGTCTGCTGGGCCAGCGGGCGCAGCCGGCGTACGAGGGCGGCGGCTTCCGTGGCCTCGGCCTCGGTGGGCGGGTGGTCCAGGAGGGGCTGGAAGACATGCTCGGTGGTGAAGTCCAGGAAGCGGGAGGCGATGTGCTCGACCTCGACCCGCACCTCCCGCAGATGACCGGTGATCGCCGGCAGCGGGACGCCGGCGGAGTGCAGTTCGGCGGCCACCGCGAGTTCCTGCGGGCTGGGGACGAGGAATGCGTCGTCCTCGCCGGGGATTCTTTCCAGGATGCCGAGTTCGACCGCCTCGGCGATCGCCTCCTCGTCGGAGGCGCCCCCGAAGGCGGCGTCCAGGTCCGGGCGGTTGACGCGAGAGGCCTCTTCGTCGGTCCACGGTCCGTCGATCTCGGCGACCAGACCCAGGACCCCGCCGAGGCCGATGCCCGCGTCCCAGGCCTCCAGGAGTTCCTTGATGCTGGCGAGGGAGTAGCCGCGGTCGAGCAGACCGGCGATCTGGCCCAGCCGGGCCAGATGGGTGTCGCCGTAGACATTGGCCCGGCCCCGGCGCTCCGGGCGGGGGAGCAGCCCGCGGTCCTGATAGGCGCGGATCGTGCGGACCGAGGCGCCGCTGAGGTGCGCCAGGTCCTCGATGCGGTATTCGCCCGTCGGCGGCTGCTCGGTCACTGGGGTGCTCCTTATGAGAGGGCCGCGTACGACGGGTGGCGGGCCACGAGAGGGCCTCGTGCCACAAGAGGGTCGCGCGCTACGAGTGGGCCGTGCGGTGCACCGTGCCTGCCGTGGTCAGGTGCTCTCCACGGCCCGTGCCTGCCGCGGCCCGTGCGGCCGAGCCGGGCCCGGGGTGCCGGAAGTGTATTCGGGCCCCAGGGAGCACGCCGCACGGCGGCGGACACGGCCGGGCCCCGACCAGGCCAGGGACCTCACCCCCAGGCCACGGCCCCCGCCCAGGCCAGGCCCTCGCCCGGTCCCGGCCGTGAATACATGCCGGGACTGCGGCCGAGCCCCAGCACGGGATGCGTGCCAAGACCTCGGCCGCAGCGCCCGGCCGAGTGAATGCCGGCCGGGCGTCCGGCGCTACAGTCGCGGCTCGAAGCGGGCGAGGGCGCGCAGCGCGCGCGGGGTGAAGCGGGACATCAGATGGGCGCCGCGGGCTTCGGGGGCGACCGGCACCATCGCCTGATTGCGGACCACCGCACGCAGAATGGCGTCGGCGACCTTCTCCGGAGGGTAGTTGCGCAGCCGGTACATCCGCGCGGCCTTGGCCTGGCGGCGTTTCTCCTCGTCGGCCGAGACACCGGTGAAGCGGGCCGTTGCGGTGATGCCGGTGTTGACCAGTCCCGGACAGATGGCCGAGACGCCGATGCCCTGACCGGCCAGTTCGGCACGAAGGCACTCGCTGAGCATCAGGACGGCCGCCTTGGACGTGCTGTAGGCGGGCAGCACCCTCGACGGCTGGAAGGCGGCGGCGGAGGCGATATTGACGATATGGCCGCCCTGTCCGCGGTGTGCCATCCGCTTGCCGAAGATCCGGCAGCCATGGATGACGCCCCACAGATTGACGTCCAGCACCTTCTTCCAGTCCTCGGAGCCGGTCTGCAGGAAGGGGCCGGACAGGCCGATGCCGGCGTTGTTCACCAGGACGTCGACGGTGCCGTACTCGGTGTCGACCCTGTCGGCGAGCTTCTCCATCGCCGCCTCGTCCGAGACATCGACGACCTCCGCCCAGGCCTCCGGCGCACCGACCAGCCGGGACATCTCGGCGGTCCGCGCCGCGCCTTCGGCATCCCGGTCGACGGCGACGATCCGTGCGCCGGCCTCGGCGAAGGCGAGAGCCGTCGCCCGGCCGATGCCGCCGGCCGCGCCGGTCACCAGCACCAGCTGACCGCCGAACCGGTCGGCATGCGGCCCGGAGGCCACGACCTGCTGTGCCGGATTCCCCTCTTCCTTGGCGGTGACGAACGCACCGATCCAGGAGACGAGCTGGTCGGGGCGGGAACGAGGGACCCAGTGCTTGGCGGGGAGGGTGCGGCGCACCAGCTGGGGCGCCCACTGCTCCAGGTCGTCGTACAGCCGCTGGGAGAGGAAGGCGTCGCCGGTCGGGGTGATCAGCTGGACCGGGCAGTGCGCATAGGCGTCGCTGCGCGGGCGGCGGAGCCGGGGAAGAACATTGTCACGGTAGAGCCAGGCGCCGTGGGCGGCATCGGTCGGCAGGGAGGCGGTCGGGTAGTCACCGCCCGGTACCTTCTCCAGGCGCTGCAGGATCTGTGGCCAGCGCTTTCCGAGCGGACCCTTCCATGCCAGCTCGGGCAGTACGGGCGTGTGCAGCATGTAGACGTACCAGGACTTGGCGCTCTGGTGGAGGAGCTGGGCGGCGCGCCGGGGCGTGGGGCGCGCCATACGCTTCTTGATCCAGTGGCCGAAGTGGTCCAGGGACGGGCCCGACAGGGAGGTGAAGGAGGCGATCCGGCTCTCCGTACGGCGCACCGTGGCGAACTCCCAGGCCTGGACCGAGCCCCAGTCGTGGCCGACGAGGTGAACCGGGCGGTCGGGGCTGACGGCGTCGGCGACGGCCAGGAAGTCATCCGTCAGCTTCTCCAGGGTGAAGCCGCCGCGCAGCGGCTGCGGAGCGGTGGACCGGCCGCAGCCCCGCACGTCGTAGAGCACCACATGGAACCGGTCGGCCAGGCCGCGGGCGACCTCGGACCACACCTCTTTGCTGTCCGGATAACCGTGCACCAGCATCACCGTGGGCTGTGCCGGATCCCCCAGCTCGGCCACGCACAGCTCGATGCCACCGGTCCGCACCCAGCGCTCCCGCGCAGGACCCAGTCCCGAACCCACTCCCGGACCCGGTCCTTGTCCTGGCCCCGGCCCCGGCCCCGTACCTTCTCCCGGCCCCTTTCCTGCTCCCTTTCCCGGTCGCTGTCCCTGTCCCCGTCCCCGACCACGTCCCGTGTTCACGCTGCCCTCTCCTCCTGCCGGTGCCGCACATGCGGCACATGGTCGTCCAGCCAAAAGGCGCTTTCCTGCGGGTCCTTGGAGTCCGTGACGACCAGGATCTCCTCGAATTTCGCGCCCGTTCCCCGGAACCCGAGGTGGGGTTCGACCGCCCACAGGCCCGGCTGCGGAGGGTGGTCGGAGAAGGCGTAGGGGCTCCACAGCGGGGACCAGCCGTCACGGTGGCCGTGCAGTGCATCGGAGGCGAGGCCCTTGAGGGACTGGATGCCGAACCCGAAGAGGGTGGGCGACCAGCGGCGCCGGCGGACCCGGTCGATCTTGTGCGCGATGACGCCGAAGGGGTAGGCGCGGTGGCGGTTGGTGTAGCCCTGCCGCACCATCAGCCGGTCGACGTCCTCGTAGATCTCCCGCAGCGAGCGCCCCTCGCGCACCTCGTGCAGGATCAGCCGCCGGTGCGCTCCGAGGTCGGTGAGCAGCCGGTCGTGCACGGGGTTGAGCCCGAGGCAGCCGGAGGAGCCGATGTCGGCCGTGAAGCTCCGATGCACCGGCGCCATGTCGAGGATGAAGGCCATCCCCGGCTCCAGCTGGCGGCGGGTGGGGAAGAACTGCAGCGGCAGGCGGAAGTTGACGAAGGCGGTGCGGTCGCCGAACCATGCGAACGGCAGATGGAACCAGTCCCGCACCCCGCGCTCGCGCAGCCACTCACGCTGCATCCGCGCCGCCTCCCGCTCGGTGACCCCGGGCCTGAGCTGGGCGGCCACCGCCTCGGCGCAGGTGTACGCGAGCCGCTGGACCTCTCTGAACCCCCTGAGCTCGGCGGTGAGTTCTCCGGCTCCTGGTGAGGTCGCCGGGGTGGCTGAGGCCATCGTCAACCGTCCGTCCGTGAGCGGTGCATCGCGGTACGCGTCCGTAACTTGACACTGACGAATGTGACAATGGCCGGCGGCCGCGTCAAGGGGGCCGTCGGGTAAGCGTCGCAACCCGGATGCCATGGCCTCTCGGAGCAGGAGACCCCTACGGGCACGTAATACCGCAGGGGGAGACGCATCCCACCGTCTGGTCTGACGACTGGTGTGGCCGGCGCCACTACCGTCGAGGACGTGACTGTGATCGTGACCGAAAGCCTGAGCAAGCGGTACCCGCGGGTGACCGCGTTGGACCGGCTCTCCCTTGACATCGCCCCCGGCGTAACGGGCCTGGTGGGCGCCAACGGTGCCGGCAAGTCCACCCTGATCAAGATCCTTCTCGGACTGGCCCCGGCCACCGAAGGGACCGCGCAGGTCCTCGGCCTGGACGTGACCAAGGACGGCGGCACCATCCGTGAGCGGGTCGGCTATATGCCCGAGCACGACTGCCTGCCGCCGGACGTCTCGGCCACGGAATTCGTCGTGCACATGGCCCGGATGTCCGGACTGCCGCCGGCCGCCGCCCGTGAGCGCACCGCGGACACCCTGCGCCACGTCGGCCTCTACGAGGAGCGTTACCGCCCCATCGGCGGCTACTCCACGGGCATGAAGCAGCGGGTGAAGCTGGCCCAGGCGCTGGTCCACGACCCGCAGCTGGTGTTCCTCGACGAGCCCACCAACGGCCTCGACCCCGCCGGGCGGGACGAGATGCTCGGCCTGATCCGGCGCGTTCACGCCGATTTCGGGATCTCCGTCCTGGTGACCTCCCACCTTCTCGGTGAGCTGGAGCGGACCTGTGATCATGTCGTCGTCATCGACGGCGGAAAACTGCTGCGCTCCTCCTCGACCGATGAGTTCACGCAGGTCACGGCCTCGCTGGCGGTCGAAGTCACAGACACCGACGCCCATCCGGACGGCACCGCGGCGCTGCGCGCGGCCCTGGCCGCCGCCGGAGCCGCCGTCACCACCGGCGCCGCCGGCTCGGAAAGCCTCGCCTCCGCCGGCCACCTCCTGTATGTCGAGGCGGCCGGGGAGGAGACCTACGACCTGGTGCGGGACACCGTCGCCGGACTCGGGCTCGGCCTGATCCGGATGGAACAGCGCCGGCACCGGATCGCCGAGGTCTTCCGCGATGCGGACGCGGCGCACGACACCCCCGCCACCGCAGGCGCCCCGAGCGCCCCGTATGCCACCCAGGACGGAGGCGCCCACGATGTCGCCTGAGCCCAAGACATCCGCGTCCGCGGCATCCGCGTCCGCGACGTCCGCATCCGCCGCGCCGGGCGGCGCCTATATCCACAACATCGGCTACCGCCACTACGACGGCCCCCGCCTGGGCCGCGCCTACGCCCGGCGGTCGCTCTTCTCGCAGAGCCTGCGCGGTTCCTACGGTCTGGGCCGCTCGGCCAAGAGCAAGGTGCTGCCGATGCTGCTCTTCGCGGTGATGTGCCTGCCCGCCGCGATCATGGTCGCGGTGGCGGTGTTCACCAAGGCCGCGAGCCTCCCGGTCGGCTACTCCAGCTACGCCGTCTACCTCCAGGCCGTCATCGGCCTCTATCTGGCCTCCCAGGCCCCGCAGTCGGTCTCGCGCGATCTGCGCTTCAAGTCCATACCGCTGTACTTCTCCCGCCCCATCGAGCGCAGCGACTATGTGACATCGAAGTTCGCGGCGATGGCCGGCGCTCTGCTGATCCTCACCGGCGCCCCGCTGCTGGTCCTCTACGTCGGCGCGCTGCTGGCCAAGCTGGACTTCGCCGACCAGACCAAGGGGCTGGCCCAGGGACTGGTCACCGTGGTGCTGCTCTCGCTGCTGTTCGCCGGGATAGGCCTGGTCGTCTCCGCGGTCACGCCCCGCCGTGGCTTCGGTGTCGCCGCCGTGATCGCCGTCCTCACCATTCCGTACGGTGCGGTGAGCGCCGTCCAGGGCATCGCCTTCAATCAGGGCAACGAGGGCGCCGTGGAGTGGCTGGGGCTGTTCTCCCCCATCACGCTGATCGACGGTGTGCAGTCGGCCTTCCTCGGCGGCACCAGCTCTTTCCCCAACGGCGTGGTGCCGTCGACCGGTGCCGGATTCGTCTATCTCCTCGTCACCCTGACCGTCATCGCCGGCTGCTACGCCCTGCTGATGGGCCGCTACCGGAAGGCCGGACTGTGACCGCCCCAGGCCGCCGGCTCCCGCCGGCCGGCGTCCCCGGTCCGACCACCACCCTCCTAAGGAATGGGCTGCGCCCATGAGCACTCTCACCATCGACCATGTCTCGCGCTGGTTCGGCAACGTCGTCGCCGTCAACGACATCACGATGACCATCGGTCCCGGCGTGACCGGCCTGCTCGGCCCCAACGGCGCGGGCAAGTCCACGCTCATCAACATGATGGGTGGCTTCCTCGCGCCCTCCAACGGCTCGGTCGCCCTCGACGGGACCACGATCTGGCGCAACGCCGGTATCTACCGCCACATCGGCATCGTCCCGGAGCGCGAGGCGATGTACGACTTCCTCACGGGGCGCGAATTCGTCCTCGCCAACGCGGAGTTGCACGGACTCGGCCGGGCGGAGGCGGCCAGGGCGCTGGCCACCGTCGAGATGGAGTACGCCCAGGACCGCAAGATCTCGACGTACAGCAAGGGCATGCGGCAGCGCGTGAAGATGGCTTCCGCGCTGGTCCACGACCCGTCCGTGCTGCTGCTCGACGAGCCGTTCAACGGTATGGACCCCCGCCAGCGGATGCAGCTGATGGAGCTGCTGCGGCGGATGGGCGACCAGGGCCGCACGGTCCTGTTCTCCTCACACATCCTCGAAGAGGTCGAACAACTCGCCTCGCACATCGAGGTGGTGGTGGCCGGACGGCATGCCGCGTCCGGTGACTTCCGCAAGATCCGCCGCCTGATGACGGACCGCCCGCACCGCTATCTGGTCCGGTCCGACAACGACCGGGCACTGGCCGGTGCGCTGATCGCCGACCCCTCGACGGCCGGCATCGAGGTGGACCTCGCCGAAGGCGCGCTGCGCATCCAGGCGGTCGACTTCAGCCGCTTCACCGAACTCCTGCCGCGGGTCGCCCGCGACCACGGCATCCGCCTCCTGACGGTCTCGCCCTCCGACGAGTCGCTGGAATCCGTCTTCTCCTACCTCGTAGCGGCCTGAGGCCCTGAAAGGAGCCCTGACGCATGTCCACGACCACTCCGACGGCCCCCGCCGCGCCCCCCGGTGCGCCCAAGGCCGCACTCTTCCACCCGACCGTTGCCCGGCTCACCTACCGCGCCCTGCTCGGCCGGCGCCGGGCCCTGATCCTCTTCGCGCTGCCCACCCTGCTGGTGGCGCTCGCGGTGGCCGTCCGGGTGCTGACCGGCGCCGATGACTCCACCGCCGGCGGCATCCTCGGCGGCTTCGCGCTGGGCACGATGGTGCCGCTGATCGGCGTCATCGCCGGTACGGGCGCGATCGGCCCGGAGATCGACGACGGCTCGGTGGTCTATCTCCTCGCCAAGCCGGTGTCCCGGCCGACGATCATCTTCACCAAACTCCTGGTCGCGATAGGCGTCACGGTCGCCTTCTCCGCCCTTCCCGTGCTGCTCGCCGGCTTCCTCCTCAACGGCAACAGCCAGCAGATGGCCGTGGGATACGCCGTGGCGGCGGCCGTCGCGTCGGTCGCCTACAGCGCCCTCTTCCTCCTCTTCGGCACGATCACCCGGCACGCCGTCGTGTTCGGCCTGGTCTACGCCCTGGTCTGGGAGGCGCTGGTCGGCACCCTCATCCCGGGCGCGAAGACGCTCAGCGTCCAGCAGTGGGCGCTGGCGGTCGGCCAGAAGGCAGCCGCGGAGGGTGCCATCGTCTCTGATGTGCAACTCCCGCTCGCCATCAGTCTGTTGACCGCCCTCACGGTCGCCGCCACCTGGTTTGCCGCCCGCCGCCTGAAGGCGCTCACTCTGGCCGGCGAGGAGTAACGAGGAGCAACGGGGTAGCGAGGAGTGACGACGTCCGGGCGTGGCGCGGGTGGAGGGGCAGCGTGAAGGGGACGGCAGTCGCGGAGGGGGCTGCGCGCAGGGCGGGGGCTCCGGGCACGGAGGCGACGCCCCTAAGCCCCGCCGGCACCACCGCCACCACCGGCCCCGCTGTCACCAGCCCCGCCGTCACCGCCCCCCGCAGCGCTCGCCTGCCGGCCGTTGAACTCCCGGACGTTGCGGAGATGTTCCTGGTAGTCGGCGGTGAAGCGGGTGTCGCCCGGTTTGACAGTGACGAAGTAGAGCCAGTTACCCGTGGGCGGCGCGCCGGCCGCCTTCAGCGCGTCGGCCCCGGGATTGTCGATCGGCGTCGGCGGCAGGCCCGGGTAGCGGTAGGTGTTGTACGGGCTCTTGGTCCTGGTGTCGGCGTGGCTGGTCTGGAGGGTGCTGCGGCCCAGCGTGTAGTTGATCGTCGAGTCCATCTGCAGCGGCATATGGTGCGCAAGCCGGTTGGCGATGACCCGGGCGACCTTGCCCATATCGGCCGGCCGGTCCGCCTCGGCCTGCACGATGCTGGCGATGACGAGCGTCCGGTAGGAGGTGACCCCGTCGGCGGCGAGCCGCTGCTTGGCGGTTTTGACCATGTAGCCGAGCAGCGACGCCGGGGTGGTGTCCGAGTCGAAGGGGTAGGTCGCCGGGAAGAGATAGCCCTCGGGGTTGCCTTTCGCCTCGGCCGGCAGGCCCAGATGTGCGCTCTTGGCGGCCTTCGCGGTGGACCCGGCCGGACGGTGCAGGGCCTTGTCGGCGGCCGCGTAGACCTGCGAGGCCCGCTCCCCCTCCGGGACGGTCAGCGTCTGCCCGGGCCGCAGCCCGCGCAGCAGCCTCGGCACCAGCAGAAGGGCAAGGACGACCAGCACGCACAGCACCGCTACGAGGATGAGCCGGCCGGCGCGGGAGAGCCGCGGTCCTGACCGGCGAACGGTGCGCTCCACATCGCTCATGGGGGCACGGTAGGCGAGACCGAAGGGGCGCGAGGCGGCTGATCCCCGGATCTCCCCCGACCGGGGAGATCATTCACCGGCTCGCCATCCACCGGCCACACCCCGGCCGGTCACGGGGCGGAGGCCGGCCACCCCGGCCGCCGCGTCAGCCTGACGGGCGGCCCTGCCCCAGCCCGCCCGGCGCACCCTCCTCAGCCCCGCCGGTCCGCCGGGCGCCCGTCGGTCCCTGCCTCAGCTCCTGACGACCCTGCCCCGGTCGGCCAGGACCTGGTCCGCCACGAACCCGGCCCGCCAACCACCCCGGCTCGCCACGACCCCGGGCCTGCTCCTGAGCGCCCCGGGCCGCTGCCCTTCACGCCCCCGCCCCGCCTTCCTCAGCGGACGGCCGGCGTTCCGATCCGCTGGTCCCGGCCCGCGCCCATGCCCACCAGGGACAGTCCGGCGCAGACGGCGATCAGCAGCAGGAGGGGGACGGTCCAGCCGCGGGTGGCCTGGTGGACGGCCCCCAGGACGAGCGGGCCGGCGGCCGCCAGAAGGTACCCGCCGGTCTGGGCCATACCGGAGAGGCGCGCAGCGGTGTGGGCATCGCCGGAGCGCAGCACCATCATCGTCAGGGCCAGGCCGAGCGCACCGCCCTGCCCGACGCCGAGGAGCGCCGCCCACAGCCAGGCGCCCGCCACCGGCGCCAGCAGCAGTCCGCCGATGCCGCAGGCCATCAGCGCGGATACGGCCACCGCCAGCAGCCGCTGCCGCCGCATCCGCCCCGCGAGCACCGGCACGATGAACGATCCGGCCATCTGCAGCAGCGTGCTGAAGGCGAAGACCAGGCCCGCCTCGCCCTTGCCCATGCCGTGGTCGGTGAAGATCGTCGGCATCCAGGCGATGCTCACGTACGCGATCAGCGACTGCGACCCCATGAAGAGCGTGACCTGCCAGGCCAGCGGGGAACGGCTCAGCTTCGGCCCGTCCTCGCCGGCGTGCCGGGGGGCGGCCGCGGCCGCACCGTGGCGGGTGCCGCGCCGGGCCATGAGCGTCTGCGGAATCCAGACGACCGCAGCGACGGCGGCCGGCAGCGACCAGGAGACCAGCGCCCCCTGCCAGCTGCCGAGCGCGTTCTCCAGCGGGACCGCGGAGGCGGCCGAGACGGTCGCGCCCAGGATCATCGCGGTCGAGTACAGCGCCGTCATCCCCGCGGCCCGCTCCGGGAAGTCCCGCTTGACCAGGCCCGGCATCAGCACATTCAGCAGGGCTATGGAGGTGCCGACCACGGCACACCCGGCGAACAGCGCGACCACCGGCGGGGCGATCCGCAGCACGATGCCCCCGCACAGGGCCACCAGTGCCCCGCACAGCGCCGCCTCCGTGCCCCAACGGCGTGCCAGCTTCGGTGCCACGAGCGAACCGAGGCCCATGAAGATCAGCGGGATCGTCGTCACCAGGCTGCTGGCCGTCGCGGTCAGCCGGAAGTGCCGGCCGATCTCGCCGAGCAACGGCGAGACCCCGGCCAGCGCCGCCCGCATATTGACCGCGGCAAGAACGATTCCGGCCATGATCAGGGCCGGGTGGGCTCGCAGACGCCGACGGGCCGCGGCGACCGGCGGTGCCGCGACCAGATCCTCCTCAGCGTCGATCAAGGTTGCTTCGGAGCTGGTCCCTGCCATACGTGCGTACCTCGCCAAGGGTGGTGTGCGGTCGGGGAAGAGAGCGGTGTGCGTTCGGGGAAAGGAGTGGTGTGCGTCCGCGGAAGAGAACGTCCGCGGAAGAGAACGTTCGCGGAAGAGAACGTTCGCGGAAGGGAAAGTCCGCAGACGAGAAAGAAGAGAGGGGAACTGGAGGCGGTAATCGGCATATCGGAAGCGGGCGAGGGTGTCAGCGGCCGGCCAGCAGGTTCTCCACGGCCCGCTTCGGCTTCTCCAGCAATGCGCGGATGGCCTGCTGAGCGGCCTCCGGGTCGCCCGCCGCGATCGCGTCCAGGACCGCGGCATGATCGCCGTGCACGATCTTCGGCATCGCCCGGTCGCCGAGAGCGTTGACCAGCGTTTCCCGTACCGAGCTGCTGAACCAGCCGTAGGTGGCCGTCAGCGCGGTGTTGTGCGCGGCCTCGACGACGGCCTTGTGGAAGGCGATGTCGTGATCGGCGTAGAGCTCCAGGCTGTCGGCATCGGGCTGCCCCTCCGCGTCCGCCAGCTCGGCCTGAGCGTCCAGGGCCGCCCTCATCCGCTCCAGATCGGCGGGCAGATGGCGGAGCGCGGCCAGTCGGGCCGCTTCCGCCTCCAGGGCGATGCGCAGCTCCAGTACGTCACGGATTCCGGCCCGCTGGACGCCGCGCATGACGTCGCCCGGGTCGGTGGTGGAGACGACGAAGGTGCCTTCGCCCTGCCGGGAACGCAGCATCCCGGCGTGTACGAGCACCCGTACCGCCTCGCGGATGGTGTTACGGCCGACCTGGAGCTGTTCGGCGAGCGCATGCTCGGTGGGGATCCGGGACCCCACCTGCCACTCCCCGGCCGTCAGTTGGGACCGCAGGGCGTCGACGACGGTGTCCACCAGGGACTGCCGTCCCGCTGCCTGTAGTGCCATGCCCGATCCGATCCGATCCAATGCGATTCGATCTGCTCCGGGTCTGATCTGCGGCTTGCCCGGTCATCCTACAACTGATGTGTTCACGATACACGGAAGCGGTGGGAGGCAGGCGAGGGGGAGGGAGGTGAGGCAGGCGGGGGAGGTGAGGGAATCCGAGGAGTGCGACCGCCGGGAGGCCCACCGGGAAGGGGCCCACCGGGAAGGAGCCCACCGGGAAGGGGCGCACCGAAGGGCCCGCCGACCGCCCGCGGGAGGCGGGGCCGCGGCGCGGCGGCCCCCCGCGGCCCCCCGGCGGACCTCCCGGCGGGCCGAGCGGCGGCCCCTCCCGGCATCACAGCCCGATGTCCCGCTCCTGGATGTCCGCGAGGGATTCGCGCCGTACAAGAAGGCGGGCGTGTCCCTCGGCGACGGCGACGACCGGTGGCCGGCCGACGAGGTTGTAGCCGGAGGCCATCGAGAGGTGATACGCACCGGCAACGGGCACGGCCAGCAGATCGCCGGGACGGATGTCGCCCGGCAGCCGGACATCGGCGGCGAGCACATCGCCGGCCTCGCAGTGCCGTCCGACCACGGTGACCGGTTCCGGCGCGGCGGACGTGCGGCGGCCGATCAGCCGTGGCGCATAGCGCACCCCGTACAGCGCCGGCCGCGGGTTGTCGCTCATCCCGCCGTCCACCGCCACGAACGTGTGCGTACCGGTGCGTTTGACGGCCAGCACCCGGTAGAGGACGACGCCGGCCGGACCCGCGATGGCGCGGCCGGGTTCGATGGCGAGCCGTGGCACCGGCAGCCCGGCCGCCGCGCAGCCGCCGGTCAGTTCGGCGCGGACCCGGTCGCCGAGGGAGGCGAGGTCGAGCGTGGGCTCGCCGGGTCGGTAGGCGACGCCGTGGCCGCCCCCGAGATCCAGCTCGGGCAGGGTGACGCCGTGCTGCTCGTGAATCCGGGCCAGCAGGCCGATCAGCCGGCGTACGGCCGAGAGGTAGGGCTTGACGGTGGTGATCTGCGAGCCCAAGTGGCAGTGCAGGCCGACCAGTTCGAGACGTGGCTGGTTGAGGACCCGCGTGATGGCGTGCTGTGCGGAGCCGTCGGCGAGCGACAGTCCGAACTTCTGCTCGTCGGTCCCGGTACGGATTTTGGCGTGGCCGCCCGCGGCGATGCCCGGCACGACCCGGATCAGCACCTTCTGCCGACTGCCCGCGGGGACCGCGGCGGCCAGCCGGGCGATCTCCGAGGTGCTGTCGATGACGATTCGGCCGACGCCGAGCCGCAGCGCCGCCCGCAGGTCGGCCGGGCTCTTGGCGTTGCCGTGCAGCACGATCCGCGTGGGCGGGAATCCGCTGCTGACGGCCAACTCCAGCTCACCGGCGGAGCAGACGTCCAGGCCGAGCCCTTCCTCCCGCACCCAGTGGACCATGGCGCGGCACAGGAACGCCTTGGCGGCGTAGAGGACATCGGCGTCCGGGAAGGCCCGAAGGTAGGCCCGGCAGCGGTGGCGTATCTCGGCTTCGTCCAGGACGTAGGCGGGCGTACCGAAGCGGTCGGCGACCTCGGTGAGCGGGACGCCGCCCACGGCGAGGTCGTCGTGGCCGAGCGGCGCCGTGGAACCGGGCCAGATGGACAGCGGGTCGTCAGCGGGCAACGGCGCGTCGGCGGACGGCGGTTCGTCGGCGGTGGACATCGGCTCGCCGGTGGACGGCGGTTCCTTCGCGGGCAGCAGCTGGTTGGCGGACGGCGGCGGGGTGGTGGCCGGTGGCGCGCTCGTCACGGCGGTGGCCGTGGTGGCCGGCGACGGAGCGGCGGTCCGGCGCGTGGTGCGGCGAGGGGGCTGGGGCAGCGTGCGGTGGCTCATGGCGGTGGCTCTCCCTCAGACGGCCCGTAGGTGCTGACCACGGGGAATGCCGGGGGCGAACCGCGGATCGACGGTCAGGGCCGTCGCTCCGACGGGTTCGGCCAGCGCACGCAGCGCGGGCTCGGAGAGCCTGACCCAGGGCTGGTCGCTGCCGAGGGCCGCGGCGAGCCGCTGGGGCGAGGTGAAGCCGACGGCGGTACGGCCGCCGAGCGGAGTACGGAACAGGCGGGCGGTGCAGCCCGCGGGGCCCGACCGGACAGGGACGAAGAGAAGCCCGGCCGGGACACGTTCGGCAGGCTCGGGATCTTCCGCGTACAGAAGGTGGGACACGGCGTTGCTCCTCGGGCAGGACCTCGGCCCCGGACCGGTGGGAAACGCGTACGCCGGGGCTCGGCCCTGACGCTATTCCCGGGGAACCGGACACTCCGCCGGCCACTGACGCGTCATTGACGGGTTGTGGACGCTACTTGACGCGATACTGCCGCCTGGTGACCGATTGTGCGGCGGTGGTGACACCAGGGTGCCTGTTCCTCCGGCCGGGGCGCCCGCAGTCCGCCCTGTCCGTCCGCCGCCGCGCGTCCCGGGTCCGCCGATCTGTCCGCCCTCGTGGCCTGCCGCGCTTGACCTTGACACTGTGGAAAGCACTCCACTGGAAGGCGTCATGTTCAGCATCGGAGATTTCGCCCAGTACGGCCGTGTGTCGGCCCGCATGCTGCGCCATTACGACGCGATCGGGCTGCTGCGCCCGGCCCGTACCGACCCCGTCAGCGGCTACCGCTTCTACGAGGCGGCGCAGCTCGCCCGGCTCAACCGCATCATCGCGCTCAAGGACCTCGGATTCAGCCTTCAGCAGGTGAGGGCGATCCTGGCCGAGGAGGTGAGCGTGCCCGAGCTGCGCGGCATGCTGCGGCTGCGGCGGACGGAGCTGGAAGCGTCACTGACGGCGGCGGGTGCGCGGCTGGCGCAGGTCGAGGCGAGGCTCCGGACGATCGAGAGTGAGGGACGCATGTCTGCCGACGATGTGGTGGTCAAGCGCACCGACACGGTGCTGCTCGCGGAGCTGAGCGGGATCGCCGCCGGTTACGGGCCCGAGGACATCGGGCCGGTCATCCAGCCGCTCTACGGCGAGCTGTGCCGACGCCTGGAAGAGGCAGGGGTGACCCCGGCAGGTCCGGGGCTGGCGTACTACGAGGATGCACCGGGGGCGACGGGCAGTCCCGGTGTGGGTGAGACGCCCGGGGATGGGAACGGGAACGGGAACGGGGACGGAGACGGGGAGGGCGGATCCGCCGGGCCTGGCGGAAAGGCGGCCGCCGGCGGTGACGCCATCGTCGTCCACGCGGGGCTCGTGATCACCCATGAGGCCCTGGCCAAGGCGGGCGTCACAAACGACGGTTCCTCCGGCTCCGGCTCCGGCTCCAGCGCCGGCACCCCCGCCGACCGCCCCGTCACCCCCTCCGCCAGTGCTCCCACCCCCGCTCCCACCCCCACCGGCCTCGGCTTCGACGTCGTCACCCTCCCCGGCCTCGACTGCGCCGCCACGGTGATGCACCACGGCCCGATGAGCCGGATTCTGCCGACCGCCCAGAACCTCGCGCACTGGATCGACGCCAACGGCTATCGCTCCGCCGGGTACGCCCGAGAGCTCTACCTGGAGTGCCCGCCGGATCAGGAGAAGTGGGTCACCGAGCTCCAGGAGCCGGTGGTCAGGGCCTGAGGGGCTCCGTATTGTCGCTGAGGGGCTCCGTACCGTCGCCGTCGCCCAGGCACGCGGTGACCGTCTCGGCGAACGCCACCGCCGCGGGGCTCAGCGCCTCCCACCGGCGTACCGCCCAGCCGGTGGCCAGCGGGGGCAGCGCGGCGATCGGGACCAGCCGCAGTGCCGGGTGGACGGAGGCGTGCAGGCCAGGCAGTTGGGGGACGACCGCAGGGCCGACGCCGAGTTCGGCCAGCAGCAGGGCGGTGTCCCAGTCGGCGACGCTGGTGGTGCTCGGGGGCGGCACGGGTCCTGCCTCCCGGTGGCTGAGGTGATCGTCGAGGCGCATACGGGAGGTGGAGTTCTCCGGCAGCCGGATGTGCCGGATACCGGCCAGCTCCTCGGGCTCGATCCGCTCCCGGCCGGCGAGCGGGTCATCCGCGCGTGCGGCGAGGACCCAGGGCAGCCGGACCACCGGATGCTGCTCGATGCCCGGTACCGGCGGCCCGATGGTGATCCAGGCCAGCTCGGAGCTTCCGTCCGCGACGACCTCGAAACAGCGGCGGCTGGAACTCTCGGTCCGGAACTCCAGGTTGACGTGCGGATGGTGGGCGCGGAAGGCGACGACCGCCTCGGACATGAAGTGCCGGACGGTCGTGGCGCCGGTGGTCACCCGGACCGTGCCGCCGTCGCCCGCCCGCAGATCGGCCAGCCGGTGCAGCGCCAGATCCAGTCCGCCGATGCCGTCCGCCGCCGCGCGGTGCAGGATCCGGCCCGCCTGGGTCGGTGCCACCCCGCGCGGCCGGCGTTCCAACAGCCCGCTGCCCGCCTCCCGTTCGAGGCGTTTGATGCGCTGGCTCACGGCCGACTGGGTGCAGCCGAGATCGCGGGCGACGGCACTGAGGCTGCCCGCCTCGCACACGGCGACGAAGACGCGCAGATCATCGAGGGTCACCCACGTACGGTAGGCCCAACCCAAGCTATTGCTAAGGGCTTTGGAAGGAAGTCAGAGGATTGACTTGGGTGTGAGGCGCGGCGAAGATCGACACAGGGCCCAGGGCGGCAACCCGGAACCACATACGGCCGTACGGTTCCGGGTGCCGACCCGCGCACTGCCCCGATTGCCCACCCGACTGCGACCCGATTGCCGACTCGATGGTCGACCTGCGCGCCCTGTCCCGCGCGCCCGTCCCGTGCGTCCGTCCTGCGCGACGACCAGCGCGCCGACGCGCGCAGGCCGTGCACCGCCGTGGCTACGCCCCCGCTCGCGCCCCCTCCCGCACCGGAGCCTCCGCGGCACCCGCCGCGGCGCCCTCCGCGGGCGGACCGGCCGGACCGTCGCCGCTCTCCTCGCGCCGTACCACCGCAAGGACCAGCAGCCCGCCCGCCAGGGCCACCACCCCGGAGATCAGCATGATGTCCGTCAGCCCGGAGATATACGCGGATCCGAGCGCCGTACGGGAGGCGCCGGGCCGTGCGGCGTCGTGCAGCGCGGTGGTGAAGACGGTGCCGAGGACCGCGATGCCCAGGGCGTAGCCCAGCTGACGGAAGGTGTTCACGGCGCCGCTCGCCATCCCCGCTCGCTGCGGGGGCGCCGCACCGAGTGCCGCGGAGACCAGGACCGGCATCGCCATCCCGATGCCAAGCCCGCTCACCGCGAGCCCGGGCACCAGCACCGCCCAGCCGGAGCCGTCGGTTAGCAGCGCGCAGGACACCAGTGCCCCTGCTCCCACCAGCAACATGCCCAGCCCGATCGGGAGTTGCGGCGCCATCCGCTGCAGCCGCCGGCCACCCAGCGAGCCGACCAGCAGGGACATCAGCGCCATCGGCGTCACCGCGAGACCCGCCTGCACCGGGCTCAGGCCTACGACGTTCTGCACCCACAGCCCCACGAACGACAGATAAGGGAACGCCGCGGCCTGCAGCAGCAACGCCGCCGCCATCAGCGCCGCGAACGACGGCCGGCGCAGCAGCCGCAGATCGAGCAGCGGCCGGCGCGCCCGCCGCTCGACGACGAGGAAGACCAGCAGCGCGAGCGCCGCGCCGGCGAGCGAGGCGAGCGTCCCGTACTCCGTCCAGCCCTCCTCGCCGCCGCGGATCAGCCCGTATGTCAATGCGCCCGCGCACACCGTGAAGGACGCGGCCCCCGGCCAGTCGATACGTGCGAGGGGAGACCCCGCGGATGCGTTCGTCCGAGGCCGGGGGAGGTCGCCGTACGACTCCCCGACCCGGCACAGGGTGATCCACACCGCGACGGCAACCAGCGGCAGATTGACCAGGAAGATTGCCCGCCAGTCCACGTACTCGGTGAGCAGCCCGCCCAGTACGGGGCCGATCGCGGCCGCGGCACCGCTGGTGCCGCCCCAGATGCCGAACGCCACACCACGGTCCCGCCCCTGATAGGCGGCCATCAGCAGCGGGGTGTTGGTGGCGAACATCGCCGCCGCGCCCACGCCCTGGACGGCGCGGGCCGCGACCAGGACGCCCGCGTCCGGGGCCAGACCGCAGGCCAGCGAGGCGAGCGCGAAGAGGACCAGCCCGGCCAGGTACAGCCGGCGCCGTCCGAAGAGGTCAGCGGCCGAGCCCGCCACCATGAGCAGCGCGGCCAGCGCCAGCGCGTAGATGTCCAGCACCCACTGGAGCGAGGTGAAGGAGGCGCCCAGACCGTCGGCTATCCGGGGCAGCGCGGTGTTCACGATCGTCACATCGACCAGCAGCAGGAAGTTGCCGAGGGTGATGGCGACCAGCGGCCACCACTTCCCGGCCCCTCTCCCCACCGCACCTTCCGCCGGTCTCCTGCCCGGCTCCCCGCGTGCGCCCGCCGCCCGTCCGCCGGCCGCGGTCCCCCTCTCGGGTGCGTTCCCCATGTTCTTTCTTCCTCCACTCGTGTTGCCGTTGCGTCGCCGCCCAGCGGCGCCCGCCCCGTATTGCCGACGCCACCGTGCGGCCCGCGCCACCTGTTCTCCCAGCCATCGCGCTCCCGGCGGCGCAATCCGACACGCGCTAGCCTCGAATGGTGAAAATCGACGGGAAGTCCGGCGGGAAGTCCGGCGGGAAGTCCGGCGGGAAGTCCGGCGGAGCGTTCCAGGGGAGAACCACCGGCCAACCCCCTGGTGGCCCCGGTGGCGCTGCCGGCCCCAGCGTCCCCATCGCCCCCACCACCCCCGCCGACCCCGCCGGCTTCGACGCCCTCGACCGCCAACTCGTGCAGGCGCTGCAGCTGGACGGCCGGGCCCCGTTCAGCCGGATCGCGGCGGTGCTCGGTGTCTCCGACCAGACCGTCGCCCGCCGCTACACCCGGCACCGCACCAGCGGCGCGTTCAAGGTGCTGGGGCTCGCCGATGCGCAGGTGCTGGGCGACGTCACCTGGATGGTGCGGGTCCAGTGCACGCCGGACGCCGCCGTTTCCGTGGCCGAGGCGCTGGCCCGCCGCCCGGACACGTCCTGGGTGAGCCTGATGTCCGGCGGCACCGAGATCGCCGCCGTCTGCCGCGCCCCGAGCAGCGACCACAGCGATGCGCTGCTGCTGCAGAAGCTGCCGCGCACCCCGAGCGTCGTCGGCGTCACCGCGCACTGCCTGCTGCATGAGTTCTTCGGCGGTCCGCAGGGCCTGATCAGCAAGTCCGGGGCGCTCACCGACGCACAGATCGCCGAGCTGAGCCCCAACCCACCCAACCCACGGAACCTATCCAACCCACGGAACTCACCCAACCCACGGAACCTACCCAGCCCACGGAACTCACCCGACCCACCGAACCCACTCGGCCCGCCGAACCCGCCCGCCACCCCGGTGACGCTCACCGACGCCGACCGCCGGCTCTTCGACGCGCTCGCCCGTGATGGCCGGACGCCGCTGGGCGAGCTCGCCACCGTCACCGGCTGGTCGCCCAGCACCGTGCGCCGCCGGCTGGCGGAGCTGCGTGCGGACGGTGTCCTGTACTACGACGTCGACTACGACCTGCGGTACTTCGGGTACGGCGTGATGGTCGCCCTCTGGCTGTCCGTCGCGCCCGCCGAACTCGCCGCCGCCGGCGAGGCGTTGGCAGCGCACCCGGAGGTCGCCTTCGCCTGTGCCACCACCGGACCGAACAACCTCTTCGCGTCCGTGCTGTGCCAGGGCACCGAAGCGCTCTACACCTATCTGACGACCCGGGTCGCGGCGCTGCCCGGCGTACGGGCGATGGAGAGTGCGCCCCGCATCCGGCACATCAAGGGGCCGGGGCCGCTGTTCACCACCTCCCCCGCCGCCGGGCGCCGACGGTGAGACCGCTGATGGAGCCGCCCCGCGTCGGCCGCCGGCCGTGGACCGG
The DNA here is from genome assembly GCF_040253635.1 of Streptomyces sp. Edi2. Lineage (NCBI taxonomy): Bacteria > Bacillati > Actinomycetota > Actinomycetes > Kitasatosporales > Streptomycetaceae > Streptomyces > Streptomyces sp. Edi2. The sequence goes on from NZ_JBEJGX010000003.1 coordinate 4,667,413, forward strand.
CAACCCCCTGATCTGGGTGAAGGACGGGGTGAAGGACTGGGTACGCAGCAGTCCCGGCACCCATATCTGGCTGCTGGTCATCGGCATCACCAGCCTGGTGATCGCCTCCGCGTCCGAGGGGCTGGGACAGTTCCTCATCCACCGCACCAGCAGCAACATCCACGAGCTGAACGAACATCCGCTGCCGTCGCTGCTCATCAGCGGCTTCTGGATCGAACGCCCGTCGTCCTTCCTGCTCTACGTGGTGATGTTCGAGCTGCTGCATGCCAACGCGGAGCGCTGGATGGGCACCATGCGCTGGCTGCTGACCGTCGGCGGTGCGCATATCGCGGCCACCCTCGCCAGCCAGGAGCTGGTCCTGCTGGCCATCGAGGGCCACCGGCTGCCGCGTTCGATGACCCATGTCGTGGACATCGGGGTCTCGTACGGGCTGGCCGCGGCCGCCGGTGTGCTGACCTACCGGCTGCTGCCGCCCTGGCGCTACGGCTATCTCGCCGCGGTGCTGATCTTCTTCGGCATCCCGCTGACGACCGGAGCCTCCTTCACCGACTTCGGCCATGCCATCGCGCTGACCATGGGCTTTGCGGCCTGGCCGCTGACCCCGACGGCAGCGGCCGGGGGGAAGCGGCCGGACCAGGACGCACACCAGGAGTCCGCCGGGAAGCCGCCACCGCGTCATGACCCGGACCCGGCCCCGGACCCGCACCCGGCGCCATCCCCCGACCCGCACCCACACCCACACCCACACCCACACCCGAACCCGGAGGACCGTCAGGAGACATGAGGGAAGGCAGTCAGGAGAGGTAAAGCCGCTCCAGCACCACTCCGACCCCGTCCTCCTCATGGGAGGCGGTGAGTTCGTCCGCGACGGCCTTCAGCTCGTCATGGGCGTTGGCCATGGCCACCCCGTGTGCGGACCAGGCGAACATCGGGATGTCGTTGGGCATATCGCCGAAGGCCACGGTCTCCCTGGCGGTGACGCCCAGCCGGCGGGCGGCCAGCGACAGTCCGGTGGCCTTCGTCAGGCCCAGCGGCAGCAGTTCGACGATGCCCTCGCCGGCCACCGTCACGCCCACCAGATCCCCGGCGACCTGCCGTGCGGCCAGCGCCAGCGCGTCGTCGTCCAGGTCGGGATGCTGGATATAGACCTTGTTGAGCGGCGCCGTCCACAGCTCACCGGGGTCGTCCAGCATGACGTGGGGCAGCGAGCCCTCCTGGACGCGGTAGCCGGGGCCGACCAGCACCTCGCCCTCCAGACCGTCCCGGCTCGCCGCCAGATGCAGCGGGCCGACCTCCGCCTCGATCTTGGCCAGCGCGAGACCGGCCAGCTGGCGGTCCAGCGTCACCGAGGTCAGCAGGCGGTGCTCACCGGCGTGGTAGACCTGCCCACCCTGTCCGCATACCGCGAGACCCCGGTAGTCCAGGGCGTCGAGGATGTGGCGGGTCCAGGGCACGGCCCGGCCGGTGACGACGATGTGCGCCGCGCCCGCCGCGGTGGCCGCGGCGAGCGCCTGGCGGGTGCGCTCGGAGACGGTCTCGTCGTGACGCAGCAGCGTCCCGTCGAGATCCGTCGCGATGAGCTTGTACGGCAGCGGAGCGGACGGGCTCACTTGGCGATGGGCTCCAGGATCTCCCGGCCGCCCAGGTAGGGGCGGAGCACCTCGGGGACGCGCACGGAGCCGTCCGCCTGCTGGTGGTTCTCGAAGATCGCCACGATCGTGCGCGGTACGGCGCAGAGCGTGCCGTTGAGGGTCGCCAGCGGCGAGACCTTCTGCTTGCCGTCGACGGTCTCGCGCATCCGGACCGAGAGCCGCCGGGCCTGGAACTCGTCGCAGTTCGAGGCCGAGGTCAGCTCGCGGTACTTGCCCTGGGTGGGGATCCACGCCTCGCAGTCGAACTTGCGGGAGGCCGAGGCGCCGAGGTCACCGGTGGCGACATCGATGACCTGGAACGGCAGTTCCAGACCGGTCAGCCACTGCTTCTCCCAGTCCAGCAGCCGCTGGTGCTCGGCCTGGGCGTCGTCCGGCGCGACGTAGGAGAACATCTCCACCTTGTCGAACTGGTGGACCCGGAAGATGCCGCGGGTGTCCTTGCCGTAGGTGCCGGCCTCGCGGCGGAAGCACGGCGAGAAACCGGCGTAGCGCAGCGGCAGCTTGGCACCGTCGACGATCTCGTCCATGTGGTACGCGGCGAGCGGGACCTCGGAGGTGCCGACCAGGTAGTAGTCGTCCTTCTCCAGGTGGTAGACGTTCTCGGCGGCCTGGCCGAGGAAGCCCGTGCCCTCCATGGCGCGCGGGCGCACCAGGGCGGGGGTCAGCATCGGCGTGAAACCGGCCGCGGTGGCCTGCGCGATGGCGGCGTTGACCAGGGCGAGCTCCAGCAGCGCGCCGACGCCCGTGAGGTAGTAGAAGCGGGAGCCGGACACCTTGGCACCGCGCTCGACGTCGATCGCGCCGAGCAGTTCGCCGATCTCCAGGTGGTCCTTGGGCTCGAAGCCCTCCGCCGCGAAGTCACGGATCGTGCCGTGCGTCTCCAGGACGGTGAAGTCCTCCTCGCCGCCCACGGGCACATCGGGGTGGACGAGGTTGCCGAGCTTCCGCAGCAGCGCCTGCGTCTCCTCCTTGGCCTCGTCCTGAGCGGCGTCGGCGGCCTTGACGGCGGCCGACAGCTCACCGGCCTTCTTCAGCAGCACGGCCTTCTCGTCGCCGGAGGCCTTGGGGATGAGCTTGCCGAGCGCCTTCTGCTCGGCACGCAGCTCATCGAAGCGGACGCTGGACGACCTGCGCCGCTCGTCGGCGGAGAGAAGCGCGTCGACGAGCTCGACGTCCTCTCCACGGGCGCGCTGGGATGCGCGCACACGGTCGGGGTCCTCACGGAGCAGGCGAAGGTCAATCACCCCCCCAGGCTACCGGGCCCCGCTCCGCCCCTCGACGCGATATTCACCGGCATGTCATTTTGCCCGTTTTGGGCAATTTATTCCCCTAGGGTCGAGGGGGCGAAAACGGGTGGGAAATGCGCGCGCATTCCGTGTCGCGGGAGACCCGGAAGGGGGTCCTCGGTGCGGTGGGCGAGAGCCTTTGCTGTGGCCATCGGAGGCCTTCGCGGCGTCCGTCACGAGATCTTCGCACTGTCCGCGATGGGGCTTTCGCGGTCCGGGGGCCGGGTGATCCGCGGTGTGGACAACGGGAGTTGGACGGGCGCCGGAGCGGGTTGCGAGCCCTGATTCTCCCCGGGTTATCCCCTGGAATCCCTCGGTTGTCCACAGGCAGCAAGGCTTTCGGGATTGTTATCCACAGGCTGTGTGTGAGATCTGTGGAAGTCGGAGCCGACCATTCCGCCCCCGAAATGCTCGGCTATGGATTCCCTGTCCAAACCCCGTTCACGCACTCTTTCGTGTGGGATTACCTCGCCCTAAAGGATTGATCACGTGAATTGTGCTGACGGCGCCCGACGTGCGGTGCTGTGGAGTGGTGTGTGGTCAGTAGGGCGATATGTCGACTCTGTCCGACTCGCATGTCGACTTACCCACAGGTCGAGAACCAAGCCTGTGGATAACTTTGTGGATAACCCGCAGCCCTTCCAAAGGTGCAGGTCGTGCTGCTCCGCAGGGCCCGCCGGCCGGGCCGCGGAGCATCCGCAGCCGGCTCAGCCCCGACCGTCCATGCAGCGCGCCAGCCAGTCCGACGCCTCGGTGAACGCCGCGTCCGTCATCTGCCGCCGGACGCTCGGCGACGCCTCGTCCGCCCGCGGATACGACCCGAGGAACCGCACCTCGCGGCAGACCCGCTTGAGGCCCATCAGCACCTCGCTGACCCGGCGGTCGGTGACGTGCCCCTCGCAGTCCACGGAGAAGCAGTAGCGGCCGATGCCCTCACCGGTCGGCCGGGACTCGATCCGCATCATGCTCACCCCGCGCACCGCGTACTCCTGCAGCAGTTCGAGCAGCGCACCGGGGTGGTCCTCGGCCAGCCACAGCACGACCGAGGTCTTGTCACTGCCGGTGGGCGCCGCGGGCCGGGCCGGGCGGCCCACCAGCACGAAGCGGGTGGCCGCGTTCTGCGCGTCATGGATGTCGGTGACCAGCGGCTCCAGGCCGTAGGTCGCCGCCGCGAACTCGCCGGCGAAGGCACCGTCGTAGCGGCCCTCCTGCACCAGCCGCGCGCCGTCGGCATTCGAGGCCGCCGACTCCCATACGGCCTCCGGGAGTTGGGCCGCCAGCCACTTGCGTACCTGCGGCTGGGCGACCGGGTGCCCGGTCACCGTCTTCACCTCGCTGAGCACCGTACCGGGGCGGACGAGCAGCGCGAAGGCGATCGGCAGCAGCACCTCGCGGTAGATCATCAGCGGCCGTCCTGCGGCCAGTTCGTCGAGCGTGGTGGTCACCCCGCCCTCGACGGAGTTCTCGATCGGCACCAGCGCCGCGGCGGCCTCGCCATCGCGCACCGCGTCCAGGGCGGCCGGCACCGACACCATCGGCACCAGCTCGCGGGTCGCCGCCTCGGGAAGCGTGCGCAGCGCGGCCTCCGTGAACGTGCCCTCGGGGCCGAGGTAGGTATAGCGGCTGGCCGACATGGATAAGGACTCCCTCGCGTCACTGCGGGGGCACCCCGCCGATCTTCTCCCTGTCCTGCCACGATACCCAGCCCCGCGGAACGCGGGCGGGACTTCTCCGCGGGGCCGGGCCCGAGGGTTGCCCGCCCGGGGCCGGTCCCCCGGACCTGCAGCAGCAGCAGCCGGTTTCCTCAGCCCTCCAGCAGAGGCCGGCCCACGTAGTCGCCCGGTGCGGCCGCCGGGGGCACCGCGTACAGCCCGCTCGCCTCGTGCCGCAGGAAGCGCGAGAGCGCGTCCCCGCGGTCCAGCTTCCGCTGGACCTGGGTGAAGGCGCGCAGCGGGTCGGCCTGCCAGCAGACGAAGAGCAGCCCGGCGTCCGGGGCGCCGTCCTCCCGGAACCCGTCGTGGAAGGAGAACGGGCGGCGCAGCATCGCGGCGCCCTGGTTGGACTCCGGCGCCGCTATCCGCGCGTGCGCATTGGCCGGGATGACCGGCAGCCCGTCGGAGCCGTTCGCCTCCAGCCGCATCGGGGTGGTCTCCGAGCCGCCGGTCAGCGGCGCCCCGTTGTCCTTGCGGCGCCCGATGACCCGCTCCTGTTCGTGCCGGGAACGCTTCTCCCAGTCGTCCAGCAGCATCCGGATGCGGCGGACGACGGCGTACGAGCCGCCGTGCATCCAGGCCTGGCCGGCGTCCCGCCCCACGAAGATCCGCTCGTCGAAGTCCTTGTCCGACGGTTTGGGGTTGTTGGTGCCGTCGATCTGTCCCATCAGATTGCGGGCGGTCATCGGGTGTGCGGTGGCGCCCGGGGTGCGGTTGAAGCCGTTCATCTGCCAGCGCAGCCGCGCGCTGCCGGCCGCGTCCTTCTGCAGTGCGCGCAGCGCGTGGAAGGCGACCAGCGCGTCATCGGCACCGATCTGTATCCACAGATCTCCGTTGCTGCGCCCGGCGTCCAGCGCATCGGCCGAGAAGTCGGGCAGCGGGTCGAGCTGTACGGGGCGCCGCTTCGTCAGGCCCGTACGGCCGAAGAAGCTGTGGCCGAAGCCGAAGGTGACGGTCAGCGAGGACGGGCCCGCGTCGAGCGCGACCCCTGTGTCGGCGTCCGGGGCCCGCCCGGCCATCAGCTCCCCGGCCGTCCGCGACCAGCGGCGCAGCAGTGCGGCGGCGGCCTTGCGGTCCGCGTCCGGTGCCAGGTCGAAGGCGACCAGATGCCCCGTGGCCTGCAGTGGGGTGGTGATCCCCGCCTGGTGCCCGGCGTGCGCCGGCCGGAAGGGAACCTCGGTCGATCCGATGCTGGTCACGGCCTTGGCGGCGCCGTCCTGCGTACCGGACTGCGCGGCGCCGGCCCCGATGGCGCCACCGGCCCCGCCGACGACCAGCCCGGCCGCGCCCGCCGCGCCGACGGTGCCGAGCAGCCGGCGACGGGAGAGCTCCAGGGAGGGGGAGGAGGGAGAGGAGGGCGAGGGGGAGCTGTCGGTTTCGGGCGCCGGGGCGGTGGCCGGTGCGGGCACGCCCGCTGCGCTGCCCGCGCCCGCGGACTGCGTGCCTGGGTTCTTCTTCCCGGGCGCCACCTGGCCGGGCGCCTTCTTGCTGGACGTCTGCTTGCTCATCAGCCGATCTTCACGTTCTTGATCTCGGTCACCTGGTCGATGTCGGAGGTCCGTACGAGCAGCGAGAGCTGCCACTGCCCCGGGACCGGCAGCTGGACCCCGTCCGCCCGCCATTGGCCCTTGCCGAGGTGCTTCGGGGCGATCGGCAGCGGCCCGATCTTCTTGGCCTTCTGGGTGAAGGAGACCTTCACCTCGGGGACGTCGACCGCCTTGCCCGACGGGTCCGTGATCCGCAGCCGCAGCGTGTTGGCGCTGCCGCTGCGCCCCGGGGCGAGGTCGAGGCGGGCGGTGCCCTTGCCGTTCGTGCCGCCGGTGTCGAACGGGATGTTCAGCACCTGGGGCCGACCGGTCGCGGTGGACTGCCCGCCCGAGCGGGCCTTGACCGCCTCCTCGGTGCGAGCCGGTTCGGTGGCGGTCAGCACCGTGGTCACCACGAGCAGGACGACGGCGACCGACGCCTCGGCCAGCACCGACCGGCGCAGCGCCAGCCGCTCCGGATCTGCATCGCGCTGCCGCTTGGTACGGGCGGTACACAACGCGGCCTGCTGACGGGCGAGTTGGGCGGCGCGGGCGGGGTCGGGGGGTTCGTCCGGCGTCCGGTCCGGCGCCTGGTCCGGCGTCTGGTCCTGCGCCTGGTCCGGCGTCCGGTCAGAGTTCCCGTCCGGGTTCCGGCCCGGGGCCTGGCCCGAGGTCCCTTCCGCGGTCTTGCCGGGGCTCTGCGGGGGAGCGCCGGCGGAAGCCGAAGCAGCCGAAGCAGCGGAAGCCGAAGCAGGGGAAGGGGGAGCAGCCGATGCGGTGGGAGGAGCCGATCCGGTGGCCGCGCCGACTGTGGCCGAGGCGCCGACGGCTGCCTTCTCCGCTTCGCTGTCCTGTTCCGCTTCGCCGTCCTTCTCCACCGCGGTGCCCTCTTCGGCCTGCGGCACTTCGGCCTGCGGCACTTCGGCCCGCGGCACTTCGGCCTCGGACGACCGGCCCTCGGACGACCGGCCCTCGGCCGTCCGTGCCTCCGCCAGCCGCCCCGTCCACCGCCGTGACACCCCGGCGATCCCGACGAGCACCACGACCAGGCCCACCTTGAGCAGCAGCAGCCACCCGTACGTGGTGTCGGTCAGCGCATGCCAGCTGCCGACCTGCCGCCAGGACTGATACACACCGGTGGCCACCAGCACCAGCACCGAGCCGAACGCGATCCGCGAGAAGCGTCGTACGGCGGTCCGCTCGACGGGCGGCCCCCAGTACAGGGACACGACCAGTGCGGCCAGCCCGCCGAGCCAGGCGGCGACCGCCAGCAGATGCAGCACATCGACCGGCATCGCGACGGCGGTCTGCAGACCGGTCGAGGCGTGTTCGGCCAACGCCCAGGTAGCGGCGAGCCCCGCGGCGACGATCACCCCGCCGAAGGCGAGCCCGAAGGTGAGGTCCCTGCGCTGCCTGGCGAGGTCGGCGGCGTCCACGGCCTGCTGCCCGGCGCCGCCGGTGTCCTTCTCCCCGGCGCCCGCGCCGTCCTTCTCGCCCGGCGCGCTCCTCTCTACCGGGGCCGCCCCGTCCTCCGGAGCCGCCCCCTCCTCCGCCACCGGCTCGTGCAGCCGCGCGAACGTCCCGAAGAGCACCGCCACGAACAGCGCCGCGGCGGCGAGCAGCAGCAGTCGGGAGACCAGCGCCGCGCCCGGCTTGGTGACCAGGACCTGCTGGAGTCCGCCGAGGTCGAAGACATCGGCGAGATCGCCGGACCCCGTGTACGGGGTGCGCAGCAGCAGCATCACCACGGTGGTGCCGGCCAGCAGCGCCCACCCCTGGACGACCAGCCGCTGCACCGACCGTACGAGGGCGGCGGCCGGCCGGCAGGCCACCACGAAGGCCGCGCCGCCGATGAGCAGGATGAACCCGGCGTAGGCGAGGTAGCGGGCGACGCCGTAGAGCGCGCCGACCAGACCGCCGCCGGCCTGCTGCTGCGGTACCGGGGCGGTGGCCTTGGAGGGCGCGCCGACCGAGAAGGTGAAGGCGCCGGAGACGGGGTGGCTGTCGGCGGAGACCGCCTGCCAGGTCACGGTGTACGTGCCGTTGCCGAGCCCCGGTGGCAGCCCCGCGCCGTATTTGACGGTGCTGCCGCTGCTCAGGTTGCGCAGCTTGCCGGGGTCCACCCGTTTGCCCCGCGGATCCAGCACCCGGATCGAGTTGTCGCCCATCGCGACGCCCTCGGAGAAGGTGAGCGTCACCTGCTCCGGGGCCTTTTCCACCACCGAACCCTGCGCGGGGGTGCTCCCGGTCAGCGCGGCATGCGCCGAGGCCGGGGCGGCGCCGCCGAACCCGCCGATCAGCGCGCCGGCCAGCGCCACCGCGACGACCAGCAGGCGCAGCACGGCGGACCGTCGCGGCCCGAGCCCGGTGGTGACCATAGTGATCGCTCCCCTTACTCCCGTTGTCTGTACGGCCTGTGTGGCGGTTCTTCGGTCCCCGGCTACTTCTTCGGCGCGTAGGTGAGGGCCTTGACCGGGACCGTCACCTTGATCGGACCGGCGGTGGCGAAGTGCAGCTCGATGGCCACCTTGTCGCCCTCGGCCGGCTTCTTCTTCAGCCCCATGAACATCAGATGGTTGCCTCCGCGGCTGAGCCGGAGCTCGCCGCCCGCGGGTATCGCCAGCGAGTTGACCTGCTCCATCTTGGTGCCGGCCGTCTTGTGGAGCGTGATGTTCTTGGACAGGTCGCTGGTGACCGAGGTGAGCTTGTCCGCGGTGTCACCGCTGTTCTTGACGGTGAAGTACGCGCCGGCCATGTTCTGGTCGACCGGCTGGGGCATGTACGAGTCCGCGACCTTGAGCTGCGGTGCGCCGCCCGCGCCGCCGCAGCCCGCCAGGGTGAGGGCGGCGGTGAGGGTGAGGGCGGCGGCGAGGGTGGTGCGGCGGTTCACGGGTTCTGCCCCTTGACGATCTTCGGAAGTGCCTTGGTGTAGTTGTCGGAGGTCGCCTCCTGCATGCCCATCCAGTGGATCTTGTCGTCCTTGGGGGAGGTCAGCAGCACCTGCGCACCATGGGTGGAGACGACATCGCCGTTCTTCTTCTTGACCGGCTTCTCGATCCCGATGTTCACGTCGCGCGCACCACCCCGGATGGTGTCGAAATTGCCGGTCAGGCCGGTGAAGTCCTTGTCGATACCGCCGAGCCACTTCTTGAGCGCGGCCGGGGTGTCCCGCTCCGGGTCGGAGGTGATGAAGACGACCCGCAGGTCCTTCCGTTCGGCCGGCGGCAGCTGCTTCACCGCGACCGCGATGTTGGCCATCGTCAGCGGACAGACGTCCGGGCAGTTGGTGTAACCGAAGTAGATCAGCGTCGGGTGGCCCTTGGTCTTCTCCACCAGGTCGTACTTCTTGCCGCTGGTGTCGGTCAGGACGAGATCCGGCTTCTCCAAGGGGCTGTCGAGCGTGACGATCGGCTTGGCCGCGGTGCCCCCGGAGACCTCCGCGGCGGGCTTGTCGTCATCGCCGTTGCAGGCGGTCAGGCTGAAAGCCGCGGCCGCCGCCAGGGCGGACGCGAGCAGGGTCCTTCTGTGCATTGCAGACAAATCCTGTATCTGGGAATCCCGTGTGTCCGGGAATGGCTGGCGGGCCGGCGCGGGTCGGGCGCCGGCCCTGCCGGTGGTCAGGCGCTGCGGCGCCGGCCGGCGAACACGCCGAAGCCGACGCCGATGATGCCGACGACGATGCCGGTGGCGCCCAGGACGCGGGCCGTGGTGTCACTGCCGGACGCGTCCGCGGTGGCGGCCGTGGCCTTCATGCCGGTGGTGGCACCGCTCTTGTCGTTCGCGCCGGCGGCGCCGTGGCCGTCCTCCTCGGGCGCGCCGAGCTTGAGGACCGGGGCCGGGTTCTCCGGCTCCGGGGCGCCCTCCTTCGTCGGCTCGATCCAGCGCACGACCTCCTTGTTGTCGTACGTCTGGAGCGCCTTGAAGACGACCTGGTCGGTGTCCTTGGGCAGCTGGCCGACGGAGAGCGGGAACTGCTGGAACTGGCCGGGCTCCACGCCCTTGCCGTCGGCGGTCCAGGTGATCTTCGAGGGCGCTTCGGTGATCTTCTCGCCCTCCATCTCGATCGGCTTGGGGAGCTTGGCCTTGGTGACCGAGATCTTCCAGCCGGGCACCGGCTGCGGCATCACGGACGCCAGCGGGTGGTCGGTGGGCAGCGTCACCTCGAGCTTCACCGTCGAGGCGTCGTCCTTCTCATTGGGCACCTTGAAGTTGACGGTCGCATAGCCGCCCTTGGCGGCCGGACCCGACGGCTGCACGCTGACGTGCGCAAAGGCCGGACCGGCGAGCAGCAGCACGCTGCCGGCCGCGGCGGCGCCCACCAGCGGCAGCCGCCGGGCGAGCCGGCGCGTGGGCGACGCGTCCGACTGCTGCTGCGACATCTTCGCCATCTTCGAGTTCTTCGACATCGGAAAACACTCCACAGGAAGGAGAGAGGTACGGGTGACGTGCAGGTGGCGCGCGTGCGACGACGGCGCACAAGCCCGTCCCCCGTCCTGTGGGAGCGTGCTTCGCGTCGTCAGGCCGCGAGGGCGAGGAGGGCCGGGGCGGGGGGCCCTCGCCTGATGACACTGTGGTGGAGTGCGGCGTTCTTCGGGCCGGGTTTGTCATCCCCGTACGAAACGGGGGCGCGCAGCGCTTCGTCGTGCGCCGTTCCCAGGCCCGTGAGCAGGGCGCGAGCCAGGGCGAGTGCCCCGCGCACCACGCCGACGAGTGCCTGTACCGCGATCTCGTACGCCGCCGGAGCCGACAGCCGGACCAGCCGCCACAGGGCCGCTTCGCCCCGCCGCAGCAGCCAGCCGACCGCGAGCGCGGCCAGCAGATGCCCCAGCAGCATGGGCAGCGACGGCAGCAGACCGTGCGTGATCGCGGGGTCGGCGGCGGTCGTGCTCCCGGCTGCGCCACCGGCCGGGCCGGTGCCTGCCGGAGGAGTCATCCCGGCGGCGGAGGCGGTATCGAAGCCGCCCGAACCGAGAATCCGGCGCGCCTGCGCGCCGTCCACCCGGCCGCTGCCGAGCCCGCAGGTCACATGCCGGGCAAGGGCCTCCGCCGCCCGGTCGGACAGCCTGCCGCCACCGAAGTCGCTTCCGCCCGCACCGCTTCCTGCGCCCCGTGCCATGGCAGGCATCGGAAGCTGGCCCCAGGAGAACACCGCGTGCAGGGCGAGCTGCCCCACGGCAAGACCGGCGGCGATCCCCGGCAGCGAGCGTTCCCGCCCGGCCAGTGGTGCCGCGACCGCGAACACCACGGCCGCCGCCACACCCAGCGTCCACAACGGGACGGTGGCGCACGAGGCGGCGATGTGCCCGCCCGCGGACAACACGACGCAGACCGCGGTGAAGACCGCGGCCCTCAACAGCCGAAGATCGGCGGCTGCGCGCGCTGTGGAGGCGGGCGGTGGAGTCATGGCGGCGCCATCATCCCACTGGTCCGACCTGTTACCTACGGCAGGGCACGCCGAGGAGGCGCCCTGCCCGGTGTCCAGGGAGCCCGGCGGGGCGCGCGGCAGCGCATAGCAGGCGCTTCGCCTACACCGATGCGCTCGCTCTTCGCATCCGCCGAATGAGCGGTATCACGTCCCGGACATGCTTACGGACCATGCGGCGCGGCAATAGGTATCGATATGTCGAGCCGCGGCCAGGAGGCTGGAGCGATGAGCATCTGGTGGTCACTCCATTTGCGGCGTGAGGCTGCGAGCGTGCCGCTGGCCCGTCGTCTGCTGCTGGGCACGATGGAGACGGCGGGCGTCGACCCGGACATCTGTTACGACCTTGCGGTGGCTCTCTCGGAGGCCTGCGCGAACGCCGTCGAACACGGTGGTGATGCCGCCACCGAGGACTACCGCGTCACGGCCTTCATCGACGGTGACACCTGCCGCATCGAAGTGACCGACTCGGGCCCCGGGTTCCGCCACTGCCCCGCGCCACCCCATACCGCTGCGGACCGAGCCCTCCCGCCGGCCCCCGTGCCCACCCCCGCACAGGCTCCCGCCTTCGCCGAGGACGGCCGGGGGCTCTTTCTGATCGAGGCCCTCACCGACCACGTCCGCTACCGCAACCGCACGGGCCGCCCCGGCGCGGTCGTCAGCTTCGACAAGATCCTCAAATGGCGCGAGGGGGCGGCGCTGCCGATGGCGTCGTAGCAATCCGGGAAGTCCCGCCGGGAGTCCCGCCGGGAAGTGCCGCATGCGGGATGTCCGCGTAGGAGATGTCCGCGTACGAGGTGTCAATCCGGGCTAACATCAGCAGTCGGAAAACTGGCTGGAAACCGCCCTTTGCGGGAAGTGCGCAGCGCGGTCTCGCGGTGAGAGAACCTCCCCCGCGGCGTCCCCTGTCCCTGCGAGACCAGCGCGCACCATGGTTAACGCGAAGTTGCTCGCGTTAACCTTTCCCGGACAATACTTGGCGTGAACCCGCACTGCAATACGGAGCCGTCGTGACGACAGCGCACCATGCCCCGGGCGAGACCAGGCCCGGTGGTCGTACCGCCCGCACCCGCCAAGCCGTATTGACCGCCGTGTTCCAGGAGTTGGGCGACGGCGGCTTCGCCGCGCTGACCATGGAGAGGGTCGCGCAGCGGTCCGGAATTCATGTGGCGACGCTCTACCGTCGCTGGCGCTGCACCGAGGGCCTGGTGTGCGATCTGCTGACCGACCTGAGTTCGGAGGTGCCGCTGCCGGACTCCGGCACCCTGCCCGGGGACCTGCAGGCGCTGGCCGGCTCGATAGCCGCCTTCTACGGGGAGGCGCGGATGCGCCGGCTGATCGAGGCGGTGGTCTCCGCCGCGGCCCGTGACCCCGAGGCGGCGGCGGTGCTGCGAACCTTCTTCGGCGAACGGCTGGCGCTGGCCGGCCGGATGGTGGAGCGGGCCGTCGAGCGCGGCGAACTGCCCGCGGACACCGACCCGGAGAAGGTGATGTCGGCGCTCGGCGCGCCCTTCTACTACCGGATTCTGATCGCCCGTCGCCCCGTCGACCAGGATCTCGCCGCATCCGCCGCCACCGCGGTCTGGGCGGCCGCCCGGGCCGGTGCGTACGGGCGCAAGGACGACGGCCCCGCACACGACACGTCTCCCGGCGGCTGATGCCACCGGGAGACGCAGAACGAGCGGCGCAACGAGCGGCGCAACGAGCGGCGCAGCGGGTACTGCACACCGGGCACCCGCCCGGGCAGCCCCGCCCGTACAGTGCCGCTACTTGCCGAGCAGCCCCGCCATCCAGGCCTCGACCTCGTCCGACCGCCGCGGCAGCGCGGCCGACAGGTTCCGGTTGCCGTCGTCCGTCACGAGGATGTCGTCCTCGATCCGGACGCCGATTCCGCGGTACTCCTCGGGCACCGTCAGATCGTCCGCCTGGAAGTACAGACCGGGCTCCACGGTCAGCACCATGCCCGGCTCCAGCGTCCCGTTGACGTAGTGCTCGGTGCGGGCCGCGGCGCAGTCGTGGACGTCCAGGCCGAGCATGTGGCCGGTGCCGTGCAGGGTCCAGCGGCGCTGCAGCCCCAGCTCCAGCACCCGCTCGACCGGGCCCTCGACCAGACCCCACTCGACCAGCTTCTCGGTCAGCACCCGCTGTGCCGCGTCGTGGAAGTCGCGGTAGGCCGCGCCCGGCTTGACCGCCGCGATGCCCGCCTCCTGCGCCTCGTACACCGCGTCGTAGATCGTGCGCTGGAGGTCGGTGTAGCGGCCGTTGATGGGCAGGGTGCGGGTGACGTCGGCGGTGTAGAGGGTGTGGGTCTCCACACCGGCGTCCAGCAGGAGCAGGTCGCCGGAGCGGACCTCGCCGTTGTTACGGACCCAGTGCAGGGTGGTGGCGTGCGGGCCGGCCGCGCAGATCGAGCCGTAGCCGATGTCGTTGCCCTCGACGCGGGCGCGCAGGAAGAACGTTCCTTCGATGTAGCGCTCGCTGGTCGCCTCGGCCTTGTCCAGGACCTTGACGACGTCCTCGAAGCCGCGCACCGTCGAGTCGACGGCCTTCTGCAGCTCACCGATCTCGAACGCGTCCTTGACCGCGCGCGCCTCGGAGAGGAAGACGCGCAGCTCCTCGTCGCGCTCGGCGGTGACCTTGTCGGTCAGCGCGGCCTCGATGCCGGCGTCATGGCCGCGCACCACACGGACCGGTCCGGTGGCCTCCTTGAGCGCGCCGGCCAGCTCGCGGACGTCCTTGCACGGGACGCCGAGCAACGCCTCGGCCTCGCTGAGGCTGTGGCGCCGGCCGACCCACAGCTCGCCCATGCCGTCGAGCCAGAACTCGCCGTTCTCGCGGTTGGAGCGGGGCAGCCGGTGGACCGTCGCCTCGTGGCCGTCCTTCGTGGGCTCCAGGACCAGGACGCTGTCGTCGGTCTGGTCGCCGGTGAGGTAGACGTACTCCGTCGAGGCGCGGAAGGCGTACTCGGTGTCGTTGGAGCGGGTCTTCAGGTTGCCCGCCGGGATCACCAGGCGCTCACCGGGGAAGCGCGCGGACAGCGCGGCGCGGCGGCGGGCGGCGTTCGGGGCCTGCTCGACCGGCTGCAGATCATGCAGCTCCGTGTCGGCCCAGCCGCCCTTCATGTTCTCCGCGAGCTCATCCGAGACGCCCGGGTAAAGGCCGTTCTTGCGCTGCTTGATCGGCTGCTCGTCCTCGTCCGGGGTCTCCGGCGTGAGCTCGTCGGTCACAATGCCTCCTTTTAAGACTGAACCGCCTTCCATCGTATGTGCGGATCGAAAGCGGTCCAGAGGCAGAAAGGCGTGATCTTCCCGCACGAAGGCGTGACCTGGCAGGGAACGGCGGCTTCCCGTACCCGGGGCGTCCAGGGGACCGGCAGGAGGCGGAGGCCGGCCTGCGACTCCGCTTTCCGGTGCCGAGTGTCCGATATCCGGTGTGCCTGGTCCATCCGGGGGAGCGGCCCCGGCGCGTCCTCCGGCCCGGGCCGCCCCTGCTGCTCACTCCTCGAAGTACGCCTCACTCCTCGAAGTACGCCGCGAGCAGCACCACGTCCTCCTCCGAGGACGGATCGTCCAGACCCTGCGGCAGCATCGTGCGCACGATGTGATCGACGACCGCCTCCGGATCATGGCGGCTCGCCCTGGGCACGCCCGCGGCGGCCGCGTGCAGCCGGGTGAAGGCGCGGTCCATGGGCTCGCCGGTGCGGTGCAGCAGCCCGTCGCTGTAGAGCAGCAGGGTCTCGCCGCCGGCCGGTTCGATCTCCACGCTCGGCGCTTCCCAGCACGCCAGCATGCCCAGCGGCGCGGACAGCGAGGTCTCCACGAACTCGGTCCGCAGATCGCCGAGGATCAGCGGCGGGCAGTGTCCCGCCCCGGCCAGCAGCAGCTTGCGGGCGAAGGGGTCGGCGACGCCTCCCGGCAGCACCGGCGGCCCGCCCGGGGCGCCGGGCGGCGGCTCGGTGTAGGCGAACAGCGCGGTGGCGCTGCGGGCGGGCTCGGTCAGCCGGAGCAGCAGTTCGAGATCCGAGAGGACCGCGACCGGATCCTCGCCCTCCATGACGGCGTAGGCCCGCAGGGACGCCCGCAGCCGCCCCATGGCCGCCACCGCGCTCGGCCCGGAGCCGGTCACCGAACCGACGGCCAGGCCCAGGGCGCCGTCGGGCAACGGTAGCGCGTCGTACCAGTCGCCGCCGCCGCGCGGCCCGGTGCTGTGCCGCACCGCGAGGCGTACGCCGGGGATCCGCGGCAGCCGGTGCGGCAGCAGTTCCTCGCGGAGGGTTTCGGTGGCCCGGCGGCTGCGGTGGAGTTCGAGGAGGCGGGCGACGTGTTCGGCGGCGTGCGCGCGGTAGAGGCCGACGAGATGGCGCTGCCGTGCGGTGGGCTCGGCCGGTTCGTCGTAGAGCCAGACCGCGGCGCCGGTCCTGCCGAAGGGTTCACCGCAGAGCGGGACCGCATAACTCGCGGCGTACCCGAGCCGGGCGGCGACCTCGCGCAGGCGGGGGTCGAGGTCCTTCTCACCGGGGATGTCGGGTTCGGCGATCTCGGTGCAGGGGCCCGCGGGCACGTCGTTGCGGGGGCCGGCGGTACGGCCCTCGCCGCGCGCCGGGTGGCAGGTGTCGTCGAGCGGACCGGACCGGGTGTCGTCGCCGGTGGCCCGCTCGGGGAGGCCGTCCAGTATCCGCGCGTACGACAGGGCGCGGCGCGGGATGGTCTCGATGTGCCCGATCTCGGCGTGGCCGAGGCCGAGGCCGACGGTGGTCTCCGGGCCGAGCCCGTCGGACGGGGCGAGGACGACCAGACCGCGGCGCGCGCCGACCAGGGAGGCACCGGCGCGCAGCAGCTCGTGGAGGGCGTCCTCCAGCGTACGGGTGCGTGCGAGCTGTTCGGTCAGGTCGTGCAGGGTGCTGAGGTCGGAGATCCAGCCGGCCAGCCGGTCCTGGACCGCGGCGAGTTGGTCGACGACGGAGACGTCGGGGACGACAGCGGGCGCGGGGCCGGCTGCGGCACCCGGGGAGCCGCCCGGGGAGGTGTCGGACAAGCCGTCAGACGAACCGGCTGACGAGGCGTCGGACGGGGCGCCGGCAGCGCACCCCGGGGGAGCTTTCGGCCCGTGCGGGTCGACAGTGTGCGCGGGGGCGGGAAGGGCTGGTTCGATTCCAGCCACTTTCGGCACGTGAGGGGTGGTCATGGCCGACGGCTCTCGTCGCGCCTGGCATTACCCCAGGTCAGGCCGCTTTTTGGTAGGGAGTGCGGCATTTTGTTGAGTGATGTTGCGCGGTAAGGTTGGCCGCTCAATTTCCTCAATAGCATCGCAAACCCCCATGTCATGCTGCTCCGCTATTAATGCCTCCACATGTACACGGAGCAGTGATGCGATGTCCAGCATTGTCCCCATGGGGTTTGTGGTGTCAGCGAGGTCTGTAGATTGGCCTGAAAAAAGCCCCCCGAACGTCAATTTGCGGTCGACTGACGGCGATCAGCAGCGCGTCATCACCACAGTGGCGGGTACGTACTCGGAAAGGTGCGGGGTCAGTTGACGCCGTACCGGAACTCTCCGGCGGGCACCGGCGTCTAACAAGCCGACGACCGCGACGCACTCCCCAGAGGCGGGGACTGCACCACGGAAGCGCAAGCGCCAACGCACGCCACCCCTCGCCACACTTCACGCCCGGCGTACGGCGTGATGCGCTGCTTTGTACACGCGGTGACCAGTGACCACGTGGCGTGATCGATGCCGATCGACCCCGGGCTCCCCGGCCGGGCCGCAGGACACGCCCCACAACGGCATGACGCGGCACGGCGCACCACGATGGTGAACCCGGCAAGCAGTGCCCTGTAGTGCCATGCAGTGCCATGCACTGCGATGGACAAAGCCCTCGGCGTTAACGGAAAGGAACGAGCGCTCATGCGCGAGATCCTCGGAAGGCGACGCAAGCTCCTGTTCCGGCGCGGCGGAAAGCCGGCGCAGCTCGGTGCGGCGCTCCACTACGCCACCGAGTGGCAGTGGCCCGTACTTCCCGGTGTGGGACTCCGGTCCGGCGGCCGGCAGCCGGCCGGCGCCCGGCTCGGCCTCGGCGAGCGGATCACGCGTCGCTGCAGCTGCCCGGATCCCGACTGCGTGGTGCCCGGCGCGCACCCCTTCGACCCCGGCCTGCTCGCGGCCACGACCGACGCCCGGATGGTGCGGTGGTGGTGGACGAACCGCCCCGACGCCCCGGTCGTGCTGGCCACCGGCGGCGGCGCGCCCTGCGCGGTGAGCCTGCCCGCGGTCGCCGGGGCCCGCGCCCTGGCGGCGCTGGACCACTTCGGCGTGCGCCTGGGTCCCGTGGTGGCCACGCCCACCCGCTGGTCACTGCTCGTATCGCCGTACGGCCTGCCGGAGTTGGGCGAGCTGCTGCACTCCCAGGACTGGGTGCCCAGCTCGCTGCGGTTCCACGGTGAGGGCGGCTATGTGGTGCTCCCGCCCTCCCAGATCGGCACCGGCCGGGTCCGCTGGGAGCGGCCGCCGGCCTCCCCCAAACTCTCAACTTCTCCCCCACTCTCCACTTCGTTCGAGCGGGGGGACCCCCGTGCGCAGGGGGGACCCCCATCCCCGGCCGTACCCTGGCTGCCGGAGGTGGCCACGATCGTGGACGCGCTGGTCACGGCGAGCACCGGCTCCCCCGACGGCGGCAGCCGGCTCGCGTACTGAGCCGCGCGCAAGCTCCGGGCGCCCGATGCGCACTCGGGCGCCCTCGTACTGTGCGGCTACCGGCCGCGGCCGGATGAGGGGCGGACGGGCAGCCGCGGAGCGCCGCGCCGACGGCCGAGGGACAGACACGAGGGGCGGACGCCAGAAACGCCCCGTAGCGGATCACCCGTACGGGTGTGTCCTGCCCCGATCTCTCGGGGAAACCGGCGTCTGGCTGACCGGACCCACCCCCGCAGGCCGATAGGTTCGGCCCACCGTCAAGCCGTGGTCAACGGCATCTCAAGTGCAGGTGGGGCCCATGCAGCGTGCGCAGAAAATCCGCATGATCGGGCTCGCCGGCACGGCGCTGCTCGCCCTCGCCGTGCCGCTGGGCGCCGCGATGGCCGGCCCGGTCGGCACCTCGTCCCCGGGCACGGGATCCGGGGAAGCAGCCAAGGCCGAAAACAGCCCCTCGGAGGAAAAGGAAAACCGGGGGAATAACGGCAGCAAGCCGGGCAAGGGCCCTCGCGCTGTCACCGCCGGCTCCAGGAGGCCGGCCGGCTCCTCCGACCGCCCCGGCCTGCCGCACTTCTCCGGCCGTACCTCCCGCTGCGGCCCCGAACTCACCGTTCCCCAGGGGATCGCGGCCCAGACCTGCGTACTCGCTGAGGACGGCGTCACCTGGGGGCGGACGTACTACCGCAACCGCACCGGCGGCCGGCTCCGCGCCGTACTGACGCTGCTGCGGCCCGACGGCAGGACCGTCCAGGTGAACTGCGAGGTGGCGGCGGGTGGTGCGCCGGGCGTGTGCGAGACGCCGGCCGCCCCGACCGTGCACCGGAGCCGGCCGCCGTACGCGGCCGTGGCGGAGATCGCCGATGCGGAGGGGAAGCGGCTGCTGCTGCGGTCCGGCAGCAACTCGTCCGCGGCGGGCAGCGGTTCGGGGCACTGAGGCCGCGGGCTGCCGAGGGGCCGGAGGAGCCAAGCGGAATGCCTGGTTCCGGACATGGAAGCGCCCGGTCGCTGGCGACGGGGGATGCACCAGCGACCGGGCTTCTAGAACCGTAACAAGAGATCGGCGGTTCGCAAATTCGATCGTGGAATTCCGGACGCCTATTTACCGGCAGGTACGGGGAGTTGTGACAGGTGTCACGCCTGGAGTCCCGCGGGGCGCCCGGACCACGGCCGAGGACCGCGCGATCAGCTCAGGGTGACCTGGCGATTGGTGAGCCCGCCGCGCGCCCGGCGCTCCTCGGGGGTCAGCGGGGTGTCCGTCGCCAGGGCCTCGGCCAGCCGCTCGGCGAACGCCGCGGCCGGCTTGGCGACCTCGTCGGCGCCCATCTCCGAGGGCAGGTCCCAGACCGGGACGACCAGGCCGTGGGCGCGGAACGAGCCCACCAGACGGGTGCCTTCACCGAGCGAGGCGGCGCCTGCCGCGTGCAGCCGGGCGAGCGCGTCCAGCAGCTGCTCCTCGGGGTGCGAGGTGACCCAGCGCAGGTGGTTCTTCTCCGGGGCCTCGCACCAGTACGCGCCCTCCAGGCCGGGGATCCGGGCGGTCGGGATGGCCGCCGCGTTGGCCCGCTCCAGCGAGGCGGCGACCTCGCCGGTGGCGTTCTCGGCGTCCTCCACCCAGAACTCGAAGCCGGTGTGGACGGTCGGCTCAAAAGCGGCGTCCGGGTCGAGCAGATCCTGCAGCCGCGGACCGTCGGCGGCGTGCCGCTCGGCGGGGACCGGGTTGCCGGGCTCGGTGGCCAGCGCGCGCTGCAGGGTGTCCGCGAGGTCGCGGCTGAGGTCGCCGGAGGCGGTGTCGTTCTGCAGGCCGAGCAGCACCGCGCCGTTGTCGCGGCGCAGCGCGGGCCACGCCATCGGCAGCACGGTCGCCAGCGTCACGGACGGGACGCCCTCGGGCAGCCCGCCCTTCAGCGTCAACTCGGCGGTGGCGGCGGGCACCAGCTCGCGCAGGGCCACCCAGTCGCACTCACCGGGCAGGCCCTCGAAGGGGCGCTGCACGAGCTCGGTGGCGGCGTGCGCCGCCGTCCGCCCGTGACAGGCCTTGTACCGGCGGCCGGAGCCGCACGGGCAGGGCTCACGGGCGCCGACGACCGGCACCTCGCCGTCCTTGATCTGCGGTGCTGCGGCCTGGGGCTGGGGACGGCGCTTCTTGGCCATGGCGACGGGGTCTCCTGGTCGATCCTGGGCGTACGGACGCGTATCTGCGCGAGCCTAGAGGATCGCTTGCGCGGTCGCGCCCGGTTGCGTACCGGGCCGCGTCATGCCCTGCCGCCGCGGACGTCGGGGTATCCCGGCCGGACGCCGCCCCGTCGCCGCCAGGCCTCGGCGTGCCGCTGCCTGCCGTTACGTCAGATCGTCGAATTCCGGGAAGGCCGGACCCAGCGGCAGCCCGTGGTGCACGCCCGTGCCCGTGGTGAGCGAGGGCGGCAGGTCGGGCATCAGGTCCACGCGCGTAGCGAACGCGCCTTGCAGGGAGAGGGCCGCCCAGACCGTGACTTCGCCGGCGACCGTGTCGCGCACCCCCCAGTCCTTGGCGAGCGACCGGATGATCGCCAGTCCGCGGCCGCCGCGTGCCGTGACCGACGGAGTGGCCGGAAGGGGGCGGGTCGGGCCGCCGCCGTCCGTGACCGCGACGGTCAGCCGGCCCTGCGCATCGATACGCCAGGATGCCCGCACGGATGCCGAGGGGCCGTCCTTTGCGTCGGGCGGGACGGATGCGCCGGGCGTTACGGAACCCGGTGATCCGTTTTCGTATATCGGACGCGCATGGCGACACGCATTGCTCAACAGCTCCGACAGAACGAGCACCGCGTCATCGACGACGCTGTCCTGAACTCCACTTGCCAACAGCTCTTCACGCATGCGTCGCCTGGCCATGCCCACACCCACGGGACCATGGGGTACGGCCATGATCGACGACGTCGGCACCTCTTGTGCCACCACCAACGCCACCCCCGAGACCTCCTTTGCCCCACGCCACGGGATGAATGCCCCAATGGACTGGACCGGAAACCGGCCAAGCCGCACACAGTGACGCACTGGACATAACCGAATACGGCCCGAATGCGCCGGTGCACACCCTGTGAGGAGCTTTAGCCAAGGCCGAGTTGCTTACGCACCTGTTTGGGGCGGTTTGTAATGACGGCATCCACGCCCAATTCCCGGCACAGCTCGACATCTTCGGCGTCATTGACGGTCCAGACGTGCACCCGGTGGCCGGCCCGGTGCGCCCTGGCGACGTACTCGGGGTGCGCGCGCAGGATCCGCATCCCGGGGCCCGCGATGCCGACGCCGGGCGGAAGCCGGCCGTCGCGGTGCCGCGGGGTGAGGAATTGCATCAGGTAGACGCCGGGGATGCCGGGCGCCGCGGCCCGTACGCGGTGCAGCGAGCGCGCCGAGAAGCTCATGACCCGGACCGGGGAGGGCCGGCCGGCGCGGGTGGCCGGTTCGGTGTGCCCGAACCGGGCGAGCAGTTCGACCAGCCGCTCCTCCACCTGCCCGGCCCAGCGGGTGGGGTGTTTGGTCTCGATGGCCAGCTCGACCCGGCGGTCGGCGTCGGCGACCAGCTCCAGCAGCCGCTCCAGCGTCAGTACGGAGGTCCGCTCGGGGTCCTCGTGCTGCCGGTCCGGTGCCTCGTTCGCGGACCCGTCGTCCTTCCAGGAGCCGAAGTCGAGCGTGGCCAGGTCGGCGAGCTCGAGGGCGGAGACCGAGCCGCGCCCGTTCGAGGTGCGGTTCACCCGCCGGTCGTGGACGCACACGAGGTGGCCGTCCGCGGTGAGCCGGACATCGCACTCCAGGGCGTCCGCGCCGTCCTCGATCGCTCTGCGGTAGGCGGCGAGGGTGTGCTCCGGGGCGTCCTCGGAGGCACCGCGGTGGGCGACGACGGAAATGGCGGGACGGCCCGGACTGCCGTCCTGGGCGGGGCGTGCATAGGTCACCGCGTTATCGTGCCATCCACCCTCGCCGGGCCGCCGGGCGCGTACCCCGAGGTGCGGAACCGGGGATGCGCCGGTTTTGTCCGGCATAAAGGATGAGGGGACAGTCACAGCCTTGGCTTACGGCGCTCTGACGCGCGGTGGGAAAAGCTGTGCAAGGAGACTCGCCCGTACCGTCCGGTCCGTAGTGCCCGGCCGGACCTGCGGCGGGACTCGCGACAGCCGGGATGTGCGGGTGCCGGGCCCGCGGATCATGGCCCGCGGACCCTGATCCGCGGACTGAGATTCGCGGACCGGGACTCGCCCGTACTGCCCGGATCCTTGATGCTGGAGTACCGGGTCCCCCGTCCGGCAAGGGGGAACCGTACGACCGGGAGGCCCGCGGGCCTCCCACCGCACGACCGCACCACCCGGTGGACCGCACGGCCCGCCGTACCGCACCACCCGGACGCACCCCCAGGGTCCGGCCGAACCGCAAGCCCCGGAAGAAACGGCCCGTCCCGGACCCTCAGAATTCCCTGAGGCACAGGGCGGAGGGACACCCTCCTGCCAGGCCGTGGGCGCCGACAGTCGTGAAGCTGAGGAGAGAGCTGTGAGCACCGAGAACGAGGGAGCTGCCGTCCCGTCGGAGGCCAAGCCGCCGACCGGGCCGCAGCCGGACAGCGCCTCCGCCTCCGCGTCCGCCTCCGGCGCCCGGACTCCCGGCGTCCCGCCCGTGGCGCCCCCGCCGCCGGACTTCGCCCCGACCGTCACCTCGGCCGCCGGCGCCGGCTATGACGAACCGGGCCGGATGCCGCCGTACAGCGACGGGCGGCCCCCGCAGCCCGGCTACGGCCACCCCGGCGACGACCCGGCGGCCGACCGGACCAGCCAGTTCCCCACCTACTCTGCGGCCGGTCCCGGAGCCGGTGCCGGCGGCTGGGGCCAGCAGCCCCCCTACGGTGGCGGCGGCGACCCCTGGGGCACGACCGGCAGCCCCGCCCCCAAGCGGCGCAACGGCGGCCTGATCGCTGCCGTCCTGGTGGCCGCGCTGGTCGCGGGCGGTGTCGGCGGCGGCATCGGCTTCTGGGCCGCGGGCCAGAGCGACAGCGACTCGACGACGGTCTCCGCGTCCGGCGACCCCGGGGCGCTGAACCGCAAGCCCACCTCCGTCTCCGGGATAGCGCAGAAGGCGCTGCCCAGCGTCGTGACGATCGAGGCGCAGGGTGCCACCGGCGACGGCGGCACGGGCACCGGCTTCATCTACGACAAGCAGGGCCACATCCTCACCAACAACCACGTCGTCGCCAGCGCGGCCGACGGCGGCAAGCTCACCGCGACGTTCTCCAACGGCAAGAAGTACGACGCCGAGGTCGTCGGCCGTGCCCAGGGCTACGACGTCGCCGTGATCAAGCTGAAGAACACCTCCGGCGCCCCGCTCAACCCGCTCCCGCTCGGCAAGTCCTCCAACGTGCAGGTCGGCGACGCCACGATCGCCATCGGCGCGCCCTTCGGCCTGTCCGGCACGGTCACCACCGGCATCATCAGCGCCAAGGACCGCCCGGTGGCCTCCAGCGACGGCGGCGGCTCCAGCGCCTCGTACATGAGCGCCCTGCAGACGGACGCCTCGATAAACCCCGGTAACTCCGGCGGCCCCCTGATGGACGCCGCCGGCAACGTCATCGGCATCAACTCCGCCATCCAGTCGGCCGGCAACGGCGGCGGAATGGGCAGCGAGTCCCAGCAGTCCGGCAGCATCGGCCTCGGCTTCGCCATCCCCATCGACCAGGCGCGGCGGGTGGCACAGGACCTGATCAAGACCGGCAAGCCGGTCTACCCCCAGATCGGCGTCCAGGTCGGCATGCGGGACAGCGGCAACGGCGCGACCATCGCCCGCACCGGCAACAACGGCTCCGACGCCGTCACCCCGAACGGCCCGGCCGACAAGGCGGGCCTCAAGCCCGGCGACACCATCACCAAGCTCGACGACACGGTGGTCGACAGCGGCCCCACCCTCATCAGCGAGATCTGGCAGCACAAGCCCGGCGACCAGGTCACCCTGAGCTACAAGCGCGGCGGCAAGGAGCACACCACCCAGGTCACCCTGGGGCAGCGCACAGGCGACAAGTGACGCGCTAGTCTGATCCCGCGACACCCCGGCGCCCCGCGCACCGCGGTGCCGCGGGGAGGCTTGCCCGAGCGGCCTAAGGGAACAGTCTTGAAAACTGTCGTGGCGGCAACGTCACCGTGGGTTCAAATCCCACAGCCTCCGCCCAGGTCAGCGAATTAGCTGGTCAGATGGGGTGCCCGAGCTAATCGGGCACCCCTTCTGCGTTCATGTTGTCTCACCCTGGATCGCCCGTATCCCGGTTTTGACCAGCCTGTGTGGACGGGGTGTGGACGGGGCTCAGGCCCCTTCGGGTTCCTGAGTCGCCGCGCGCATGGCCCGTTCGATCAGCGCATTGGCCTGGTCACGCCTGCCGTCCAGCACCTTGGCGTAGAACTTGTAGAGGACAGCCACGCTGTGGCCGGCACGGCGGGCGACCTCGGTGGGGTCGACGCCTGAGGCGAGCCAGAACGAGATGCCGGCCTTCCGTAGGCAGTAGGGGACCTCTGCGAACGGGCTGGCGATCTGCTCGTTGGTGAGCACCGCCTTCCGGGCCTCCTTCCAGACTTCCGGGTACTCCTTGCTGAGCAGGACTCCCCCCTGCGCCGCGCGGAACAGCCGTCCGTCTGGTGCCACCCCGTAGCGGTCGATGTGGGCGCGCAGAAGCTTCACCAGCTCCGGCGGGATCGGCACGTCGCGCACGGACGATCGAGCCCGACGCTTCAGGCCCCGTTCCTCGTAGGACTTACCGTCGTCCGTCCAGGCGGAACCCACACGGGACGAACTTCCGGAGAGCAGCACCACCCCCCACCCGGTCTCGGGAAGCGTGCAGTCGGCCCTCCTGAGGTTCATGGCCTCGGCCGGCCGAGTGGCTGCGTGATAGCAGCACCCGAAGAACGCTTGCAGATGCTCGCCACGGGGACCCAGCTTTCCAACGGCTTCAATGAGCGCCATGGCTTGCTGTGGGTTGGGGACATAGCGCCAGTCGATCTCGTCATCTGTCGGCGGCGGAGACCAGTCGATGGACACCAACGGGTTAGCTGCGAGGCGCTTCCGTTCCACTGCGTACCGGAAAGCATTGTTGAAGACCGTGCGGCGGTTCGTGATGGTGGTCGCAGCTGCGCGCTTTCCGTTGAGCCGCGTACTCAACGCTTTCAGCGCGACGCGGATCGTCTCCGAGTCCTCCTCCAGTGCAGGCATGGGGAGGGCTTTGGACGCGATCCACGTGAGAGCCGCGGCCAGAGGTTCGGGCGGCGGCGCACGGTGCTCCGAGAAGTTGAATGCATAGCCGGTCAATGCCCGCCGCAGGACTGCCGGGGCTGGCGCCCCCTTAGTGTCCTTGACCAGAGCGGCGGTGACGGACGCAAGACCGTCTGCGCGCGTGGCCCGGCCCTTCGCTGACGCTGCCTCGTCCCACTTCATCTTGGCGTAGTCCTTGGCGTGGTCGAACCACGTCAACTGGGGCGTGAGAGCGACAAGCTCAGACCTGGGAAGGCCGGTCTCGACATCGAACTGTTCGCCCCTGTGGGCGGCAGTCATGAGTTGGGCCCGGCGACCGTCGGCCAGGGTCTTGGTAGGGAAGCTCTGGGCATGCGGCTTGATCCCGACCTTCCAGCGGACCTGATAGGGCTTCGGATACTGCGGGCGCACACGGATCGCGTACATCTTGAATTCGAAGGTCAGCAAGGTTGGCTCCAGAAATACGAAGCGGGCCCGGCAGGTCGCCGGGCCCGCTGATGAGCGGACAGATCAGGCGGCAAGCTGTTCTTCCTGCTCGGTCAGCCAGTTGTCGAGGTCAGCGCGGCGGATGCGGATCTGGTGATTCGGGAGCTTCACGATCCGGGGCCCCTGGCCCCGGGCGCGCATGCGGTAGAAGGCGGCGCGAGACATGTCGAGTTCGGCGAGGACTTCGGGGAGCTTGAGCATCTTGGGGCGGGCCAGGGTGCGACTCCTTCGAGGCACGGCTCACGGGGCCAAGGGCCCCCTTCTGGGGAATCCGCAACATCCGCCACGCCGCAACATTGCTGGTCAGCGGCTTGAATCTGTGGCGGATGCCGTTTCTGTTGCGGATAGGTGCCGCCGCGCGCAGGGGCCCGGCGGCACCTATCGAGTGGGCGGCGTCAGCCGACGCTGCGGAGGGTGAGTGTGTCGGTTTCCGCGAACATGTGGCGGGTCTCAGAAGGGCCTTCCGCCACAGATTCACCCCCGTTGACCTGCGGTGTTGCGGACGTTGCGGATGTTGCGGATTCCCCGGGGGCAGGGGGGCAGTACCGGGCCCAGGCGTCGCTGAGATCCTCCGCGTAGTAGCCCTTCGGCGTGGTGCTGCCAACGCGGATTCCGCGGGGCTTGATCGGGGTGTTGTCGGGGCGCACGTACTGGCTCAGGAGCTTGGACAGGGCGCGTGCGGTGAGCGGCTTGCTGCTCTGCCCGTCCTCGCTCAGGTCGGACCAGGGAGCGTCGTCGATCCCGAGGAGGACTTCGAGGATGGCGGCGGTGGGCATCCGGTCCACGCCGCAGAACACGCGGTCCCGCAGGTCGGTGAGCAGCTTGACGCCGAGGGAGGCTTGGTCGCCTTCGGATGCGGCCTTGATGAGCGCGACGCAGGCGGCGCGCGCTCGCTCGGGCCAGTGCCCGCCGGCCGCATCTGCGACCGCGAGCAGAGGCTCCCATACGTCGGCCGGCCGGTCGGTGACACCTTCGGGCATCTCCGGCCACGCCTCGGCGATCTGCTCACTGATGGTGGCGGTCCACTCAGCGAGGCGGTCCCGCAGGACATTGCCCTGCTTCTCGTGGACACGGCGCCGGTAGGGCTCGCACGTCTCGTTGGGAGCCTTCTTGCGCATGCGGATGATGACCGACCTGGTCAGGATCGTGTCGGGCAGCGAGCCCAGGCCGGCCATGGCGACCGCGCAGAACGAGTCGAACCAGCCGGCCTTCTGCTCGGAGCCTTCTCCGACGCAGCGCAGGGATTTGGCGCCGCGCCGGTAGCCGGAGTTGAGAAACCCGCGGACCTCTTCGTTTCCGCCGGCCTTGGGCCCGAAGACGGTGTCGATCTCGTCGAACAGCAGCGTCGGCGTTCCCGCGTCGGCCGCCACCAGCCGGAACAGGGCGTTGGCGGAAGCGTTGACGGTGGTCGCGGAGCGTGGGGTCAGGGTCTCGATGATCTCCAGCGCGCGGGACTTCCCTGAGCCCGGCTCAGGGCTCAGGAAGGCGATGCGAGCGGTGCCGTCCAGTGCGTCGATCAGGTGGGCATGCGCGTCCCACAGCGCGACGGCGACGTAGGCGTGTTCGGTGGGGAAGACGTTGAAGCGGCGGTGGAAGTGCTCGACTTCGTCCAGCAGGGCGGCGCCGTCGATTGTCTCGGTCATGCGGCTTTCCTCTTTTCGGCGTCGCCGGAGCGGCGGAAGGGGCAGGTGGTGCGGTGGGTGTGGTGGTCGTCGATCAGGGCGAGGACTTTGCGGTGGCCGACGGCGCTGCGGTCGTGTCCGCACAGGCACTTCGAGGTGGCGGTGGGGATGGCGCCGCCGCCGGGTGCGGTGACGTGCAGCCAGGCGATTGGGTAGCGGCCGTCGCCCTGCTGCGAGTCAGGGCGAAGAGCTGAAAGGACGCCTTCGGCGACGACCTTCGGCGCGCCACTGCCGGACGGGGTGCGGGCAGGTTCGGCGGAGCTGGAGCGGTCTGTGGTGGCGGTGAGGCTCTTAATGAGGGGAGGTTCGGGGCGGGTCATGCGGTCCGCCGCCCGGTGTTGTGGGCGATGGACCAGTTCAGGGCGCTGGTGAGGGCCGAGGTGCACTCGCGTTCTCGCAGGCCGGCCGAGATCCCCGCCCAATTAAGAGCCTCCTCAACCCGTGTGCGGTCGAGGTCGCCGGACGCGATCAGCCGCCCCAGAGCCCGCGCGGCCCGCACGAGAGCCGCGTTCCGGCCCCCTTCCGGTGCTCGTTCGACGTTCGCGGTCTCGTTGCGCAATGCGGCTTCCGCGTACGCCGACCCGTGCCCCGGCTGCGGGGCGGAGGCCGGACGCTGCGGCTTGGGCGAGGTGGTCAGAGCCTGTGTCAGCCACCGGGGCAGGGGAAGGGCGGGCGCGAAGTTGCCCTGGTAGATGCTGCCGGTAATGACGCTGCCTTCGGCGACGACGTAACCGCCCCAGGCACGGGTGTCGATGAGCGGTCCGAGCTTGCCCGCCGTGTTGCCCAGCCGCACACCGGCCGGGGCGGTGAAGTACAGGTGCCATCCGCCGCTCGCGGTCCGGATGGTGTAGGTGGACGGGACGGGCTGCCCGGCGCGCTCGCAGAGCGCCTGGAAGGTCGCCATGCCGTCAGGCATGTCGCTCTTGCTGTGGTCCTTGGGCATGTCGAGGTCGACGACGACGAGCCCGGAGGGGCCGGTGGCGATCCCGATGTTGTACTCGGAGCCGTGCTCCCAGGCCCGTTCGAGCTGCAAGGGGTTGTCGGTGGCGCGCTGCTCCCACTTGGCGTGGCCGTCGGAGCAGTCGCCGGTGCGGGGGCAGTGCTGCTCGCCGTGGAGGGCTGGCTGCTTGGCGCCGGGCCGCAGCGGGAAGACGCTCCAGCCGCGGTTGGCGGCGGCGAGGGCCGAACTGTAGAAGGGATTGCCCATACCTTCGACGTAATGCGTCATGCTGGAGACCTCCAAGGGTCTGTAAAGGGACTGGAGAGCAGGGGCGGCCCGTTCATTGGCGTGAGAGGGGCCGCCCCTGGCGTGTCTAGAAGGGCGGTTCGTCGATGGGACCGGGGGTGCCGCGGCGGTAGCGGGTGGTGTCGGCCCACTTGGGGAGCCACACCGTAAGGACGGGCCGGAACGGCGCGCAGGGGCAGTCGACGAAGTCCGGCTCTTCCGAGTGCGATTCGCTGCCGGTCATGACGCAGCCCTCGCCCCCGCAGATGTGGCAGTTCGGGTCAGGGGTGCGGTGCAGGCCGAGCATCGGCCGAGGTCCGATCGACCGGCCGTCGGGGCGATGGGAGTACCAACCGGGGTGGTAGATCAGGGCGAGGCGGGGGCGTCGCATGCGGGGCTCCTTTGTGCTGGGTCAGGCGCTGAGCGGGAACGGGTCGTGCGCGGGCCGATCGCGTTTCGCTTGTGCGGTGGGGGCCTTGGTCGGCTGGTTGGGGGTGTCGTCGTGGAATCGGTGGGTGCCCACGTCCCGGAGGTGTTCGCCGACTTTGATGAGGTAGCGGGGTGCGTCGGCCTGCTCGTTCCAGGTTTCGGCGCACACCTTGTGGACGGGTTCGCGGTCGTGGGAGCGCATCGGGGTGGGCCCGCCGCACAGCACGCACGGCAGGTCTTGGTGGGGGTCGAAGTGCTTGCCGTCGCGCCAGTCGAGCAGTGGCATGCCGGTCTCCGATCAGCCGCAATTCCAGGCCGGAGAGTGGGCGCGGGGAGTCCGTGGCCCCGCGCTGCTGGATGTCTCCTCAGCGGTGGTTGATGGTTCCGTTGGCACGGCCGAGGAAGCCGGTCGCGGTGATGTTCTGAGTGATCTGAGTGGGGATGGGGCGGCGGCAGCGCCGGATCAGGGCTGCTGCCGCGGCGCCGCCGGTCGCGATGAAAGCGACGGCGGCCCACAGGGCTTGGCTCATGGCGATCAGTCCCGGTGCGGCGTAGGAGAGGCCGACTCCGGCGGCGCCGATGCCGAAGCCTGTGGTGGGCACGAGCAGTGCGGTGGTCTTGGCCCAGGCCGGGACCGGCTGGGCGGCCGGAGCTGCGGACATGGGTGGCGGGGTGGGCTGGGTGTAGGCGAGGGTGCGAATGCCGCTGGGGAGGGTGACCAGCTCGACGCCGGGCGGGATCTCGTGGAGCGGCATCGGTGGTGTGGGTCGGTGCTGGAGGTAGGCGGGTGCCTGGTGGGTTTCGGCGGTGGTGATCGTGTACGTGGGTCGGGGGTCCACAAGTCCTCCTCCTGCCGGGGCGGGGGTTAGGCGGTGAGGTGAGTGAGGGCGTCGGCTACGGCCTGGCACAGGTTGTGGATGGGCTCGTAGGCGCCAGTGCCGGCGACGAAGAAGCCGAAGAGGAACAGCACCAGCGCGTTGCTGAAGCTGACGTGTCTGCCGCGCAGCAGAACGACGGCGAGGATGCCGAAGAGGACGGTGGCGGAGAGCGTCAGGGCCACAGGTGTTCTCCTGTCGGTACGACGGTGGGCGGCCCTTCGAGAGGAAGAGCCGCCCACGCGGTCATTACGGTGTGTAGCTGTAGTGGGTAGTGAGTACTGGGTAGTGGGTAGTGGGGCGTCTACTGGGGAGCCCCTGTTGAGAACCCCCAGGTGGGCGGTTGGCGGGGTTAGTGGGTAGTGGGGTGTTGCGCCCCACTACCCACTACCCGGTAACCGATCGTGAGGGTCAGGTGTGGTCGGGGTGGACGTAGACCGAGTGCGGTCCGCGGTCGCGGTAGACCAACTCGCCGCGTTCGGCGGCGGCCTTGAGGGCTTCGCGGACGGTCTTGCGATCCCGGCCCACAAGGTCGGCGATGGCGGCCGGCTTCATGCCCATCGCCCCGGCAGACTCGATCGCGTCGATCGCCGTGGGCAGCCACTCCGGCCCCGCCGGTGCCGCCGGGACGGCCTCTTCGTTCGCAGCGATTTCGGCGGCCTGTTCGGTGATGTGCTCGAACTCCGCCAGGGCCCGCGCGATCGCCGCGGCCACCTGCGGGTCATCCTCACCACCGCCCGATCCTCCGCCGGTGTCGGGCTTAGCGGCGCGTGCCGTCGGCTCCTGCGGCGGCTCGGCCGAGGGGTTCTTGGCCTTGTCGATGTAGTAGTCGAGGGGCTTCATCGGGGTGAGCGTCCCGATGCCCCCCGCCTGCCCCGGTGCGGCGCTGCCGCCCGCGGCGCTGGCCCCGCCCGCCGCGGTGTGGGCGCTGGCGCCGGCCGGGGTGGGCAGGCCCAGGGCGTCCAGCAGCCAGGCGATCCGCTCGGGGTCGGACCAGCGCTCGTGGTAGCCGAACGGCGCGGCGTCCTCCTGAGCGGCCTGGTCGAGGTCGGGGCGAATGTCCCAGCGGGCCGCGGCCAGTTCTTCGATGTCGTGGCGCGGGGTGCCGTCAGCGTGTTCGTCTTCGTCGTTGGCGAAGTAGACCTTGCCGCGCTCCGGGCCGATGCCGCCTTCCTGGGCGCGGGCCTGGTCGAGGATGTAGAGGGCGCCCTTGCCGGGCAGCTTGGCCAGGTCGACTTGCTGGTAGTGGCCGGGGAAGACGAACTGTCCTTCCTGCTTCTTGGCGAAGCGCATGCCGATGGTGATGTCGTACTGCGAATCGACTTCTCCGCCGCCGGTGTTGGGGCCGGTGCCGCGCTGGACGGCGTCGACCACGTCCACGGCGGCCTTCCGGCCCTTCTTCAGCAGCCGGATCTTCGCTTTGAGCGCTTCCGGTGTCCAGGCCATCAGGTCGGAGTTCTCGTCCGAGAGGACGATGACGGCGGGTTCGGTGTCCTTGGGCTGGATCTTGCCGCCCTTCATCCGGCGGGCGCGGCCGTCGGTGATGGCCAGCGCGGCGTTCAGCAGCCGCACCGCCTCGGCCGGGTCGGTGGCCACCCAGTCCAGGATCGGGCGGTCGATCAGGCGGCCGTCGGTGTCCTTCCACTGCTGGGCCCAGGGGCGCAGCCAGCGCTTGGCGGTGTTGCCCTGTGCCATGTCGATCATCCAGATCACCGCGTCGGTGCAGCGGGTCAGCAGGGAGATGATGACGTGGAGGAGCACGCTCTTCCCGGACCCCTTCATGCCCGCGATCATGATGCTGACCTGACGGAACAGGATCTCGATCGGCTCCCCCGACTCCAGCAGGCCCAGGGTGAGCGGTTCGCGGATGGTCAGCGGGTGGTAGTCGTCGGGCAGGTCGATGGTCTCGGCCAGCACGTTGCGGGTGGTGACGTGCAGCATCGCTTCGGAGGCCAGGCCGGATTCGCTGCGGACCAGGCGGAGGGAGCCGGGGCGGATGTCGCCCTTGCGGGTCTCCAGCGCCGGCAGCATGGTGAGCAGCTGCTCGTAGGAGGTGCTGGTCAGTCGGAGTGGCATGGCGTAGCCGCCGCGGGTGCGCTGGCTCTTGCCGACCTCCACGCCCCGCGCCCCGACCTCTTCGAACAGGCGCGCCCATTCGGCACGGTCCCCGTAGCCGGTGCCTGCTTCGGCGGCCCACTGGGCGGCGATCTCCTCCGTTCGTAGCCCCCGGTCGATCGCATAGAACGGGGTGAGGGCAGCGGTAGCGGCGCCGATGACGGTGGCGGAGGCGAGGGTCCAGGGGGTGCCGTGGGCGGTCCAGTTGATCCAGGCGTAGGCGGCGCTGGTCCAGGTGGCGGTGAAGCCGGTGTGGAACCAGCGGCGGAACTTCGACTGGCCGGAGGTGCGGATGAAGCGGGAGGTGGCCGCGGCGGCGATGCCGGTGAGGGAGCCGACGCCGATCCAGCCCAGCGGCAGCGCGTTGCCGGCGTCCGCGGCCAGCCCGAGGCCGAGGCCGCCGGCGTAGACGGTGGCGGCGGTGAACAGCGGGGTGGACACCACACCGTGCCGCCAGGGGATCGGCTCGTGGTTGCTGGGACGGCTCAGCATGTCGGGAGTTCTCCGTTCGGTCGGTCGAGGTGAGCCGGACGCTCGCAGGCCAGGCACCGACGGTCGGTGCCTGGCCTGCGGTGATGACGGGGCAGCGGGTTACTGCCAGTTGGCGGACTGGTCCCACTTGGCGCCCTGGATGGTGGGGTTCTCGATGTTGTCGATCTGCTCGGCGTGGATGATCCGGAACAGTGTCGGGATCGAGTCCAGTCGCCCGGCCAGGGCGTGGGCGTAGACGGCGGTGTCGTCGTACGCCTCGGGGATGGCCGCGTTGACCTTGAAGTTCTCCCGGCTGGAGTGCGCGGCCATGGAGATCACGTCGCCGATGGCGCGCTGGATCTCCGCCAGGCTGTTGATGGTGGCCTCGTAGCCGACCATGTTGCCGGCCGGGTTGAGGACCATCATGGCGCCGGCGGTGCGGACGGCGTCGGCGGCGTACTGCAGCGGCAGAGCCGGTTCGATGGAGGACACAGGAACTCCGTTCGTCGCGGGGGTGGTGATGCGGGTCGGGCTGTGCACCGGCCGGTGCGCTCCGGCCGTCCGGCCGCCGGTCGGCGCCGTGCGGCGGGTCTTGGGCGGGGTGGGGGTGGTGCCGGCGCCGGTGTGCCGGTACATCCAGCGGTTCAACCAGCCCCAGGTCCCGGCCCAGGCAAGGGCGCGGGCGGCGGGGGTGGTCAGGGTGTGGAAGACGCGGGCCAGCGGGCGCAGCCAGTTCGGGCCGACGGTGGAGAAGCGGACCGAGCCCAGGGCCAGATGCCCGTTGAGCAGGGCGCGTGAGCCGTAGCGCCAGGCATGGGCCAGCAGCGGCGTCCCGTGCCGGGCGATGGCGTGGGCGGTGGCGCGGACGGGGGCGGCGGCCTTGCGCAGCCGCTGCCGGGTCAGGGCGCTGGTGTGCTGGCGCAGCTTGCGCCCTACCCAGTACCGGCCTCGCCGCCAGGTGCCCATCGCCGCACTGAATGACCGCTGAGCGCCCTTGGCCCCGGATCCCTGGCCCATGTCACTGCTGCCTTGAGCCTTGTGCGGCTTCTTCGCCTTGGGCTGGGCCTTGAGCTTGCCGGGGTTGGGCTGCTTGCCGGACTGTCCCCGGTTGCGCAGGGCAGCCTGGGTGAGGGCTTTCGCGGCCTTCCGGGCCCGCCCGCCGGCCGATGTGGCGCTCTGCTGCGGGGCGGGCTTGTAACCACCCTTGCTGTTGCCCGGCTGCTGCCGGCCGCTGCTCTTCGGCTGCTTGGCACCACCCGTTCGACGGGCCCCGCCCTGCGGAGTGTTGGCGCCGGCCGCGGTGGTGGGGGACTTGCGGCCGAGCGTCCGGGCCAGCCTTCCCGCGGCGCCGGAGAGCGCCGGGGCGGTGCCGCCCGGCTGCTTGCGGAGCGACGCGCCGCCGGTCGGCTTGGGTGCCGTACGCGGTGCTGCGCCGCCCGGGGTGGTGCGGCGGCCCGGCCCGCCCAGCGCCGCCGCGTTCCGTCCCAGCGAGCCCGGCTGCTGACCGGAAGGATTCGGCGTGGCCGCGCCCAGCGGCTTCGGCTTCGCGGCCAGACCACCCGGCTTCCGCGAGGTGCCACCGGCGCGGCCGACTGCCGACGGCGTGCCGCTGGTCGGCTTGCGCAGCGACGGTCCGGCCCCGGACCGGGCGGCAGGAACCCTCCCACCGCCGCTCGAACCACGTCCCGCCGGGCCGGAGGCAGCCCCGCTGCGGTGGCCGGTGCCCGGTGCGCGCAGCGAGGCACGCCCCAGACGGCCCGAGCCTGCCCGCCGAATGCGCCGCCCGGCCCGCACGGCCAGCGTGGCCGCACAGACCGCGGAGCAGGCGACGACGGCCAGGAGGACGGCGGGCAGGCCGAACTGATGGGAGAGCCAGCAGAACCCGATCAGGCCGGTCAACGCTCCGCCGGGGATCAGGACGCCACCCAGCGTCTGCCCCGGTGCGGAGGCCGGCTCCCTGGTCTGTGCGGCCGGCTTCGGCTGCTGCTTGATGGGTTCGGGGGTGGTGGGGGTGGGTGGTTTGGTCTCGGTTGTGGTTGAGGGCATGGGGGGCCTCCTTCATGCGGCCAGCGCGGGAGCGTCTGCGCAGGGCACACACACGCCGAGTGAGGTGGGGAGGGTGTAGCCCGCGTCCCGCCCGCAGGCGGGACAGGTGCGGCGGGCGGCGTTCGCCTTGGCCAGGGCCGCCCATTTCGCCGGGGTCATGGGCCGGACGGGCTTGGCCTGGTCGATGCGGTAGAGGAAGGCGACCAGCGGCCTGCGACGGCGCCGGGGCCGCTCGATCTGAGCGACCACCGGCTGACCGCCCGGCCGCAGCCCCATCGCGCGGAGCTGTCGGAGTGTGGCCAGACCGTCCGGGGCCAGGCGCCACGGGTAGACGGGGAGCGTGGTCACGGGGTGCTCTCCTCCTGGGCCATCAGCACACCCCAGGCGGCGCGGACACGGTTCTCCGCCCCGACGTAACCGGCGTCTCGGAACGCGGCGGCGGCCTGCCGGTAGGACAGCGGCGGATCGGCCGAGTACCGCAGATACCGCAGCGCCACGACCAGTTGGCCATCGGCGAGCGGTTCGGCGGGCTCGGGAGTCGTCACGCCCGCGACGGCGGCGATGTCCTCCAGCGTGACGGCCACCTCGCCACCGCCGCGCCCCTCCTCCGGCGCACACTCGGCCGGAGGCGTTGCCTCGTCCGGCGTCACGGGTGTGACGGGCTCAGGGGTCACGGCTGTCACGACCGGTGTGACGGGGGCTGTCTCACCGGGGCTGACCTGCGTGTCGTCCTCGTCACGCGAGGACGCTGCGCGCTCCAGCTCCGGCAGCGCCACGGGGCCGACGGCCGTGGCCGCGTCGGGCGTCACGGCGGGCGTGACGGGGCGCGTCACGGTGAACATGTCGGCCAGGGCCGCGTCGGCGCCGTCCGTGACGCGGTCGCGCTGGACGCCCAGCAGCCGCGTCCCCAGCGCCGCATCCCCGACACCGACCCTGCGGGCCAGGCGCCAGGACCGGCGCTCCGAACGCTTCCGCACCGATTTGTCAGGGTGGTTTGCGGAACGTGCCCGGTGATACGCCAGCGCCTGCACGATGGACGCCGCCTTGCGCTCGGCTTCAGCGTCCCGGCCGTCGGTGTGGACCACGATCCGACGGGCCAGGAAAGCCATGCCCTCCGCCGACACACACATGCCCATGGGAGTCACGGCGTAGATGACGGTGCGGCCCGGATCGTCCCCGGCCATGGCCGCCATCACCGACGCGGCAGTCGGCAGAGCCCACAGCCCGGCCCGGATCACCAGCGGCGACGACTGCCCCAGCAGCGTCAGGCCCAGCAGGACCAGCGCCAGAACTGCGGTAGCGCCCTCACCGGCCGCGACCGCGCCCAGCGCGGTGCCCTTGCCGTAAGCGCGACTGATGTTGGTGAACGTCCCCACCCCACCAGCCACGCCCGTGGCGAGCATCGGCACGAACGCCGCACGCAGGACCCTCTTCTGCACCGGGGTCAAGGACTGCCGAACGGCGGTCACGAGGCACCACCCCACGCGATCACCGCAGCGACCACCAGCAGCCCACCGGCAACGCAGGTGAGGTCGATCGCGCGCTGAAGGCGGGCGAACTTGGCGACGGCGATGCGGGACAGGGTGGCGATGTGCGCGGGCCGGTCGTCCTCGCTCAGCGCGTCACGGATCTCGTCGGGGGTGAGCGTGGCCCACTTCGGGAAGCCCTGGGGGCGAGTCCCGCCGAGGTTCGGGCGGACCGTCCGCAGCAGATACGTGGCCGCGCCCAGCAGCATGGCCACCCCGGCGGCCCCGAACGCCATGGCGGCCGGGGGCAGGTGGACGCTGGTGGCGACCGTCCAGGCGCCGGCCAGCATGGCGCCGGTGAACGCCAGCAGTAGACCGGCCTTGGTGTCGGTGCGGGCCAGCTCGGCCTTGACCTCCGCGTGCGCCGCGGTCAGTGCAGTGTCCTGGTAGCTCATGCCTCGGTCTCCTCGGGCTCGTAGACCATGCCCAGGTGCCACAGGTGACCGCTGGCCTCCTGGAGGTAGCCGAGCAGGGCGGCCAGGGCGACGCCTGCATCCAGCAGCGCCAGATCCGCGCCATAGCCGTGTTCCTCGGGCGGAGTCCCGTCATCAGGGGCGAGCCTTCCGGCCGCCAGGTCTTGGCGCACACGGTCTCCCATGTGGTCGATCGCCTGCTGCGCCCGCGCGAACATCTCCACCATGGCGACGGCAGAGCGGCTGACCTCAGGCGTGCTGCCGTACCCGCTGGCCATGGCGGCGTGGTTGTGCTGGCGCACCGCTTCGGATGCGGCCTGGATGTGCGTGGCGGGGGTCAAGGACTTGCTCATGCCCCCACCTCCGGCACGAACGCCGCGGCGGACAGGTTGGCCAGGTCCCGGCGGGCCGCCAGCACCCGGCGGCGAGCCCGGCGGATGCGCTGCTCGTCGACCTCGGACGGCGTGCGGTCGAGGATCATGATCTGCGCGTCCAGCAGCTCAACCTCCGCCGAGATGACCGGCATCTCCGCCTCGATCGCCTCCAGCTCAGCGGCAGTGGGGCCGCCGACGGGCGGATTGGCGGTAACGAGCGCCTGAAGTGCAGCGATGTTCTTCATTGGGTCGTGTTCTCCTTCGACGGTGGACGGCCCGAAGGCACCCCTCGGAGCGGCTACTCCGGGGGGTGCAGGCCGTTGTGGGGTGGTGGGTCAGGGACGGGACATGGCGCGTGTCGCTGCGCCGGTCAGGGCGTCGGCCGCGTCTACGGCGGACTCACGCCGGGACGTCAGGGCGACAGCGTTCACGGCGCCGCGCATGTCGTACGCGGCGCGGACAGCGGCGTCCACATCGGCACGGACCTGCGGAAGCAGCGCCGTCAGGGCGACCTGCGGGGCGGTGACGGCGGACCGGGTGACGTGGCTGGCTTCGCAGGCGGCAGCAACATCAGCAGGCGCCGCGCCGGACAGCCGCAGGTCTTCGCGCACCCACATCGCGCGGCGATGATCGGCCAGCGCGGTGCTCAGCTCGGTCAGGGCCTTCAAGGCCTGGTCCCGCAGAGCCTCACGGCGCTGCGACCGAGCCGCGTAATACTGCTGGACACCGACGACACCAGCACCCAGCACGGTGCCGATGACCGCGACAACGGCGGCAGCGATCTCCATCAAATCCCCCTCTCGGGGCCGGACTTTCCGGCTCCCCTCAGCCCCGCCCGTACAGCGCAAAACTCGCTGGACGGGCGGAGGAGGCAACCGGCCGCCACGCTCAAGGCGTTGCGGCGACGGAGTAGGGCCGCGCCTAGACGCTGGATCCCGCGACGAGGGCGGGGCGCGGCGGCGCGGTGCAGTGATCTACAGGCCCACGTCGTGGGCAGTGCGAGCTTGCGAGGGACATACCAGGGGCTCAGCCGGGCCCATGCGGAAATCCCGGCTTCGATCACTGCTGCAACTGTTCAGTTCTCAAACAACGAGCGCTTCCTTCCACCCCCTGTCACCGGGGTGTCCGGGCGCCTCACCAAAGGAGCGGCACAGGAGGCCCGCCCCTTTGTGCACCGTGAATCGGAGGCGACTCCATCATCTGGTGCGCACCAGAAGGTTGGCATCTGGTGCGCACCAGAGTCAAGGCTCTTCGCCCATTCGAGCGACGGTTGTCCTCCTCGGCGCATCTCTAGAAGACCCGTCGGGGCAGGGGTGTCGGTAGCCAACAGGGCTTAACTCGGGGACTGTTAACCCCTGTTGACCTGCGGCGTTGTAAGGCATGCTGAGAACGTCAGCGAGTGGACCTATCGCCGGGCGGTGGCCTGTGAGTTCAGGACTTCGGAGTGCGCGAACGGCGCATGGCTGGTCTCAGGAACGACTGGTTCGCGAGATTGAGCAGTACGCCCGACGGCACGTCACCGACGTCGCCTCGACCGCGAGTTTGCGCGTGTACGTGTCTGAGTGGGAGAACGGCAAGCGCACCATCTCGGACCGTTACGCGGCGATCCTGCGGCAGCTTCTCGGCGTCACGGACGCGGAGTTGAGGGGTGCGCAACTCACCGTGGCGCCACCGGTGGCCGATGGGTACGACGAACTCCTGAGCAGGATCGACTCAGCCAGCAGCGTCAGTGAATCCCTGGTGAAGGCGTTCAACGACCAGACCGAATTGCTACGCACCATGGACCGCCAGATGGGCGCGGCCGGTCTCGTGGACCAGATGACTGGGCACATCTCTGCGCTTGAAGATGCACTGAACTTCGCGGTGCTCCCTAGCGCACGCCGACCGGTGGCGCTCGCACTGGCGGGAGCCTCGACCCTTGCCGCGTGGCAAGCGATCGATTCAGGGGCAGTCGAGCGGGCTTGGCGGCATTATGAGCTTGCTAAGCGGGCCGCGCGCGACGCGGAAGCCCCGATGTACCTAGCCCATGCGATGGGCGAACAGGCATACGTACTCTGCGAGGCTGGCCGACCGTCTCTCGGCCTTGACCTGGTCCGCGATGCTCAGCGTGTCCTCGGCAAAGCCGGATCGCCCCGCCTGCGGGCATGGCTATACGCGACTGAAGCGGAGTTGTGCGCCCACACGGGAATGCCTGATGACTGCCGGCGGGCGCTCGATGCGGCAGCGGCGAGCATCCCGCCGGGCCCCGAGGATCGAGACCCTGACATGCTGAGCATCTTCCTGAATGGCGGGCACTTCGCCCGGTGGCGCGGCAACGTCCTTGGCCTGCTGGGCGACGGCGACGCGGTAACCAGCCTGTACGGGGCCCTGGAGATGGTGGACCCAACGTTTGTCCGTGCTCAGGCCGGACTCCACACCGATCTCGCGCAAGCTCATCTCGCGCGCGCCGAGTACGACGACGCAAACACCCACTTGAGGCAGGCGCGGCTCTTGGCGAGCCGCACCGGTTCCGTACGTCAGCGGCGCCGTGTTGACCTTCTCAGCGCGCGGTTGTGACCCCCTGCTTGCCGCGGTTCGCCAGGATGTGCAGCAACCCGACGAGAGTGCCAGACCCCATAAGCTCACCGCGTGCCATGAGCCCTGGAATGTCGGCCAACGGCACCCACTCGATATGCCCTGCTTCTTCGAGGTCCGTTGGTGCACCGACTTGTTCGGCCCCGTCCGCCACGAAGATCTCGTGAGGCGAATCGACCATGCCGACCATGGGCTGATAGGTGACCACGTGTTCCACTGACGTAGGCCGCCACCCGGTCTCTTCCACGACTTCCCGCAGTGCCGTCTCTGAGGGGTCCTCGCCCTCGTCAACGATGCCGCCAGGAAGTTCCCACCCCCACTGCTGTGGGACGAAGCGGTATCGCCACATCATCAGGACGCGATCCTGATCGTCCAGAACTGCGGTGACGGCGACGTGGTGAAGCTTCACGACGTGATGCTCGAAGCGCTCTACCCCCGGTGGCTCCACGTCCCAGAGCTGGAGTTTGACCCATCGGCTGTCGTAGAGGTCCCGCTCGCCGTGGATGCGCCAGGGCTCCAGCCCTTCGGGCGTCTTGACGCTCACAGCCCCGGGCACCCGGTACGAACTCCGGCCTCGCACCTCCAGGGCGCCTTCGGCTACGAGCCGGGCCAGTACTTGCCGCAGTGCGGTGCGGCCAATGCCGAGTTCCTCTACGAGTGTCCGTTCTGAGGGGAATTTGGCGCCGGGAGCGTACTCGCCAGCAGCGAGCCGATCACGAATCGTCTCGTAGACCTTCGTCGTCTTCGGTCCCATCCGTGGAGCACTCTCCGTTCTGAGGTGGTGCATACCAGCGTAATAGGCAAGGGACATGCTGCCTCCAGTCTGGGGGAAGGACCACGCCCGAGCGGTCGCGGGCGTGGGTGGGTAGCCCATCGTCTTCGGGTCCTGTGGACGAGGCGTGGACGAGCCAGCGCCAAAACCCACCGTTCGCGCCTCGCGAAGCAGGTCAGGGGCCATGACGCGGCATCCACGGGCCTTGTCTTGAAAACTGTCGTGGCGGCAACGTCACCGTGGGTTCAAATCCCACAGCCTCCGCAGCGGTAGAAGAACATGCAGGTCGGAGCGGGTTCCGGAGTCATCCGGGCTCGCTCCGACTGCGTTAGGTGTCTCACCTCATGCGCCCGGATCTCAGTCGTGACCAGGGCGTGTGGCCAGGCTGTGGCAAGGGTTCGGCCGTCTGCGCGTCCTCGACGCTGAACATCGGCGGGAGCCGCAGCGGGGCGCCCAGGGTGCTCAAGGTCGGTGTGCCCATGCGGCACCACCCGGCAGCGCCGCCGTGGCGCGGTGGGTCAGGTCGCTGCGGGCGGCCAGGACCCGGTTGCGGGCCCGGCGGATGGGCCGCTCGTCCAACTGCCCCGGCCGCCTCAGCCGGCTCCTCAGTTCGGCGGCAGGCCGGCCGCGGTGCAGTGCAGTCTTGACGCTGACGCAGCGGCAACTTGGACGATGACGGCGTACGGCAAACACCGTCATTCCACCGGAGGCATTCGTCATGTTGCGCGGCAAGGGCGTCCATTACGACACCGGCACCTTTCCCAACGGCGACACGTCGCGCCCCGTCTTCGACGTCCGGGACGTCGAACGGGACATGCGTGTCCTCGCGGAGGACCTGCACTGCACCGCTGTCCGTATCACCGGGGGCGGTCCGGACCGTATCGAAACCACGGCGCGGTACGCGGCGGAGGCGGGCCTGGAGATCTGGTTCTCGCCGTTCCCCTGCGAGCTGTCGAACGCCGAGATGCTGCCGCTGTTCACCGACTGCGCCGAGCGGGCGGAGCGACTGCGGCGTGACGGCGCCGAGGTCGTCCTCGTCACCGGCTGCGAACTCAGCGTGTTCGCCCGCGGATACCTGCCGGGGGACATACTGAACGAGCGCATTCCGGTCCTGGCGGGCCCCGGCCGCGACGCCGCGCTCCAGGGCATCCCCGACAAGGTCAACGCCTACCTGGGGGAGGTCGTCGACGCCGTGCGGCCCCTCTTCGGCGGTCGCGTGAGCTACGCCTCCTGCCCTCTGGACGGCGTGGACTGGGCCCCGTTCGACATCGTCGGCCTGGACGCCTTCCGTAGCCTGCGCAATGCGGCCACCTACCGCACCGACCTGCGCAAGGAATGCGGTCAAGGCAAGCCCGTCGCCATCATGGAGGCCGGCTGCTGCACCTACCGGGGAGCGGGAGAGCACGGCGGCGCCGGCTGGTACATGGCGAGGGAGGCCGACGGCGTCACCCTCAAATCCGGCCTGGTGCGCGACGAGGGCGAGCAGGTCCGCTACCTCGACGATCTCATGACCGTCTTCGAGGGGGAGGGCGTCGATTCCGTCTTCTGGTTCAGCTTCGCCGGTTTCAGCACACCCCACCGGACATCCGGACCGGACGAGGACCTCGCCTCCTACGGCATCGTCAAAGTCCTGGACGAGCACAGCGGCTATCCCGCCGACGAGCGCGCCTACCCCGACATGCCCTGGGAACCGAAGCAAGCGTTCCACGCACTCGCCACCCGCTACAGGGCCCGCTGATCTTCTTCGGAGTGCTCACCGATCGGGCGCGTGACACGGGTCCGTGACGAGCGAGGACTCCGGCCGGGTTGAGCGAGATACCTGAAGTCTCAGATCGCCTCGCTGAAAGCGAC
The DNA here is from genome assembly GCF_040253635.1 of Streptomyces sp. Edi2. NCBI lineage: Bacteria > Bacillati > Actinomycetota > Actinomycetes > Kitasatosporales > Streptomycetaceae > Streptomyces > Streptomyces sp. Edi2. Next base: position 4,709,788 of record NZ_JBEJGX010000003.1, read on the forward strand.
GAAGGGGCCGCGTACGCCGGACAGTAGGCGCGCGGCCCCTTCGGGCTCTGGAAGGGGGAGGCTTCAGGCAGGCGGCTGCGGCCTGATGTCTGATCAGTCGTCGTGGCCGTCGTGGCCGTCGTGGCCGTTGTTGTCGTCCTGGTCGACGTGCTGGTCCAGGACCTTGCCGCCGGCCGCGTCGATGGTGACGTCGTGGCTTTTGTGGTCCTTGCCGAGGACATCGACCTCCCAGACGGTGGAACCGTTGCGGTCGTTGTCGTCGAGGCTGTAGGAGACGACGGTGCCGGGGACGGCCTTCAGGGCCTTGTCGGTGGCCTTTTCGTGGCCGATCTTGTCGGACTTGACCAGGGCCTGGGTTTCGGCGGCGTCCTGGGCGGCGTCGTCGTCGCGGTCGGTGTGCTTGTTGAGGACCTTGCCGTTGCCGGCGTCGATGGTGACGTCGTGGTTCTTGTGGTCCTTGCCGAGGACGTCGACCTCCCAGATGAGGGAGCCGTTGCGGTCTGCGTTGTCGAGTTCGGCGGAGGTCGCGGTGCCGGGGACGGCCTGGAGAGCCTTGGCGGTGGCCTCGGACTGGCTGATCTTGTCGGCCTTGACCTGCGCGCGGTCCTTGGCGGTGTCGTCCAGGTGGCGCTCGTTCTGGGCGAGCTGGACGGAGGACTGCGGGGCCGGGCCCTCGTTGTCCGCGAAGGCGGTCGCGGCACCCGTGCTGCCGATCAGTGCGACGGCGGCGGCCGTGGCGAGGACGACGGCGCGGGGGGTGAGCGTGCGCTTGGCGGTGGCCTTCATGGGGACGTTCCTCCGGATGGTGTCGCGTCTGTTCCGTCGGCGGGCCCTGTTGCGCCCTTCCGACATTCATCACGGTGCCGAACCGAACCTGAACGCAGCCTGAAGTCCTGAAGCGCCCTGCAGGTTCCGGTCCCGGAACGGGCGAGGGGGCCATGGGGAGCTGTCTGCTGCCGCGATGTGGCCGAGCCCGTCATGGGCGCTCCGCTCACTGACCCAACGTCGCGGCCCCAACCCAGGCAGGGCGCCGGCCAATGCCCCGCAATCGAGAATCGACCTTACGCGGCCGCCCTTACGCTGAGGCCATGGTCAGGGAAGAACCGCACGTCGTTTGGTCGTTGGACGGTTTCAGCAAGCAGGACGAGTTCTTGCGTATGCAGCGCGCCATCAGCCGGGAGCAGACCATCAAGCTTCGCGAGGTGATCAGCCCGGATGCCGACGACCCCTGGATGACCTACTGCTACGACGTACCTCTCGATGCCTGGACCGCAGTGGAAGAGATCCTGCAATGCGGCCCGCTTGATCCATGCCTTGATTACCAGATCTCTGCCGGCGCCGGCGATTGATCGACGGATTTCAGTGGTCACCGTGCCCTGCCGTGCACGAACTACCGGGAAACGACGGGGAGTACCGCACGATCACGGTGCACGGAGCGTGCACCGGTGCCGATGGACTCCGTAGGGTTTCGACCATGGTGACTGCGACTGTTCGCGAGTGGCGTGACGAGGAAGGCTGGGGCGTGCTCGACTCCTCTGAGACACCCGGCGGCTGCTTTGGGCACTTCTCCGACATCCAGATGGCCGGCTTCCGCACGCTGACGCCCGGACAACAAGTCGACCTCACTTGGGAAGCCCCCGGCTTCAAGCAGGATGGGTACGACTACCGCGCGCTGGCCATCGTGCCTCGGCTGGCCTGACATCTGCACCTGATCTCTGCACCTGATCTCTGCACCTGACGCCAACGGCGGGGCATGTCCACGCTCCTCCGCAGCCCGCTGGGACCTCGCGTCCTGCACCGTCGAATGCAGCGGCGCTTAGTTGATCGAACTTCTCAAGTGGTGCGCACCGCACCAGCTGGGGCTCACTCAGGCTGGGCGGGTTGTCAGGTAGGCGTCGTTCAGGACGTGTGCGATGGGTCAGGCCCTGAAGCCTGCAACCCGGTTGCTCGGCGGATCGCCGTATGGTGAAGATCGTTTGCGTGACGACGACTCCGCACAGCAGGCGGCCCGGAAGAGGCGCCTCTTCCTCATGAAGGAGCTTCGATGAGCGATAGGAACACCCCCTCACCTGTGGGCCCCAGGACTCCGGAGGAGGCCGTGGAGATGGCTCGCCCCCACTACGGCTGGCGTCGGCCCGACGGCAGTGCCGGGCAGCTGATCGCCCGGGAATTCAGCCACGGGTACATCATCCTGCCGGACCAGTTCCCGCCTGCCGCCTCGCCGTCGCAGCCGCCGCCCGCGGTGGGATGCGCTGTCATCGACAAGGAGGACGGGAGGATCACACACCTCCCGTACATGGGAGTGGAGGGAACCGCCCAGTTCTACCTGCAGCAGCGCGGACCACGGGGCTGACGAACCGGGTGGAGCGAGCTCGCCACCCAGGAAAGAAGATTGATGAAGAAGCCTCTGAGGCCGGCCGTGCTCGTGGGTGACGATGTCGCCCTGGCATTCGCTTCCGTCGCAGTCTCCGCACCGATGGCCTCAGCTGTCGGCTCGTCGGCCTGTACAAGTGAAGAAGCAGGGGAAAGCCGCCCCATGGTTTCAGCCAGCGGACAAGACGATCTGACGTCTAGCGCTATGGGGGCTTGTCGGTGAGGCGTCCGATCCAACATGCGGTCGTCGGGGCTGCTCTGGTGCTTGCGTGCGTTGCGTGTGCATCGGGGGAGGGCGAAGGCAAGCGTTCCGACCTTCCCTCGTCCGCCTCGGTCGAACCTTCGCGGCTATTGCGGCTTCCGGTGGTTGATCTGCCGGACGATCCGCTATCCGAGCAGGACGGATTGAACGGACCGGAGAAGCGGAGGGTGATCGGGGAAGTCCGCAATGGGGCCGACCGGATCATCGTTTACGTCACGGGGCAGAAATGCGGTCTGGCGACGACTCGTGAGGGCGACCAGGAGAATCTTTCCCTTCACGTGCTTGGCGCTTGGCCGGAAGATGGTACTCAAGGTGCTGTCGCCCTTCCCTACGGTCCCTACTCGCATACGTCGGCTAATGGGTCGGGCGGCACCTGGGCATCTCTTTCCTGTGGGAAGGATGCAATGGTGGTGAAGTTCTCCTCCCCGAACGTATCCAAGACTTTGAAACATCGGGGTTCGCTTGATGTCGTCAAGTCGGCGAGCGCGGAGCGTTCTGTGTCCATTGTCGTAGGGACGGGAGCGATCAGGGAGAGGGTCAGGGCTGCTCTGCAGGACCATTCCTGAGTCGGCGGATACTCGGTGGACGCCGCCTGCTTCCCCTGGCCGGCTCATGCGCGCGACTTCGGTCGTAGGATCGAGGGGAGCACCGTCTTTCCCGGGAACCTTTCGATGTCTGATCCGCTGCCTCGCTCGCTTGATCAACGGCTGGACGCCCTTGCGCGGCATCCGTTTCGTGCGAAGTTTCATCTGCGCGGTCGCGAGCGGGCCACTGCCGAGTTGAGCGGACCGTCCACGATGCGGTGGCACGCCTACGACCTCATTGCCAAGCGGCTGGCGCCGGCCGAGCCGTACAAGGACGGCAAGCAGACCCCTTACCGCGGCCACCCGGTATTCGTCGCTCAACATGCGACTGCGACGTGTTGTCGTAGTTGCCTCCAGCGCTGGCACCAGATTCCCAAGGGACGGGAGCTGAGTCGCTCGGAGCGTGCGTATGTGGTGGGCGTGATCTGTCGCTGGATCGAGCGCGAGGTGGCGGGCGAGGGCTCCTCGGGGGCGGCGATTCCTGACGGTCATTCCTGACGCACTGCTGGTGCATTCCCGGTGCATTCCCGGTGCATTCCTGAATTCCTTCTGATGCTGATGGTCTCCTCTCGGAAGTGGGGGAATGGCGAAAATTTGGCGGTAGGGGTTTTCTCGTGCCGTAGAGTGGTGGCGGGGAATTGGATTTGACTGTCGTTGAGATGTGGGAAGTGGGCAGAGTCGCCGTGGGTGCGCGTAGGGCGGGGGCGGTAGGTGGGGTGGGGCCGGGGCACGTGGTGATCCGGCGGGCCGAGGAGCGGGATGCGGGGCGGCTCACGCGGCTGGTGCGGAGATCTCGGGCCTATGAGGGGCGCTATTCCGCGATGGTCGAGGGGTATCGCGTGGGGCCCGATTACCTCGTGGCGCATCGGGTCTTTGTTGCCGTGGAGGAGTTGGCCGGTGAGGAGGGCGGCGGTGAGCGGGTGCTGGGGTTCTATTCGCTGATGGTGGAGCCGGCCGAGCTGGACTTGATGTTTGTGTCGGACCAGGCGCAGGGGTACGGAATCGGGCGCCGGCTGGTGGAGCACATGCGGGGGGAGGCGCGGAGCGCAGGGCTCGGCAAGGTGCGGGTGGTTTCGCATCCGCCTGCCGAGGGCTTTTATCGCAGTGTGGGTGCCAGGTTGGTCGGAACGGTGCCCGCGAATCCGCCGGCGGTGAGGTGGGATCGGCCGGAGTTCGAATTCGTGGTGGTCGATTAGGAGGAGAAGGCGGGGAGGGGAAGGGGGAGGGGGAGGGGGCGAGGAAGCGGGCGTCGGGCCGGGGGAGTAAATCGGTGGCCAGGCGGTTTCCTTGCAGCGAGTGTGGAGGGATGACGCGATCTTTTGAGGAGCTGGTGGCCGAAGCCGATGCCGTATCGGTTGAGGGGTGGGATTTCTCGTGGCTGGCGGGGCGGGCCACGGAGGAGCGGCCCTCGTGGGGCTATCAGCGGGCGATGAGCGAGCGGTTGGCGCGGGCGTCGGCGGCGCTGGACATCCAGACGGGCGGCGGGGAAGTGCTCGCCGGGGCGGCGAAGCTACCGCCGGTGATGGTGGCGACGGAGTCCTGGCCACCGAATGTCGCCAAGGCCACGGAGCTGTTGCATCCGCTCGGCGGGGTCGTGGTGGCCGACGCGGATGAGCCGCCGCTGCCGTTCGCTGATGCGGCCTTCGACCTGGTGACGAGTCGCCATCCGGTGACCGTGTGGTGGGAGGAGGTCGCCCGCGTGCTGCGGCCCGGGGGTACGTACTTCTCCCAACAGGTCGGACCGGCGAGCGTGTTCGAGCTGGTCGAGTACTTTCTGGGGCCACAGCCGGAGCACGTCCGGCGGGCCCGGCACCCCGAGGATGCGCGCCGGGCGGCGGAGTCGGCCGGCCTGGAAGTGGTCGATCTGCGTGCGGAGTCGCTGCGGACCGAGTTCTTCGACATCGGGGCGGTCATCTACTTCTTGCGCAAGGTGGTGTGGATGGTCCCCGGGTTCACTGTGGCGCAATACCGGGAGCGCTTGCGGGAGTTGGATCAGGTGATCCGTGCGGAGGGGGCGTTCGTGGCGCATACGACCCGGTTTTTGATTGAGGCGCGTCTGGGCTGATTGTGCGTTTTTCCCTCCCTCTGCCTCTGCCCCCTCCCCATCCCCCTTCCTCTTCCCTTCCTCTATCGCCCCTCCGCCGTTTTTCCCTAAGGGCTCCCGTGCTTGCTTCCCCTACGGGTTCCTGCGGCCGGCTTCCCCTACGGGTGCTGGGCCCCGCTTCTTCCCCTACGGGATCCCGCGCTCGGCTCTCCCCTGGCGCTCGCCGCCCACCTGCCGGTGGCGGGCCGCCGAGGCGATTGTGGCGCGTGCCTCCTGTGCTGACAGGCCGGTGTGGCGGGCGGCTTCCATCAGTCGGGCGCTGAGTTCCTGGCCGAGGCCGGACTCGTCGGCGCGGCAGGCGGCCCAGAAGAGGCGGGCATTGCGCTGGCCGGCGGGGGAGGCGCGGACGAAGCGTACGAGCGCCGCGGCGTGCTGGGGCGGGACGCCGGGCGGGGGCTCGCGGCGGGCGGACGGGGGCGGAGCCGTGAGGAGTGCGAGCAGGGCGTCCGGTACGGGGGCGGGTCGCTGCGGTGCGTCCGGCGCCAGGGCGTAGTGCCCGTGGACGGTGAGCGAGCCGGGGCCCACGAGATAGCCGCCCGCGCCGCGAATATCGATGCCGGGCGCGAGCCGGCCGGCCGAATTCGCGATGACGGGGGATGGCGGGCCGGTGAGCCAGAGGTGGCGGCCGCCGCTGGGGGTGAGCACCGTGACCGTGGGCGGGATCGGGAAGCCGTGCTGTTCGGCGAGGAAGCGGAGGGCGGTCAGGCCGTCGGCGCCGTGTTTGGTGTCGAGGTCGATGCCGATGAGGTGGTGCGGGGGCCGTCCGCAGGCGAGGCCGTAACCGGTGGCCCAAGGGGCGGCGGCGAACATACGGCGGACGGTGAGCGGGTCGGTGCTCGCGTCGTGCACACCGTGCCCGAGCCGGCCGCACTCGCCGCGGCAGGGCGGGACCTCGGGATGCCCGCGGTGTGGTGACCGGAGGGCCGGAAGTTTGTTGCGGGTCAGTGGGAAGACCGGGTAGCCGCGTTCGGCGGCAAGGAGGGCGTGGTCGAGCGCCGCGGCGCGCGGATCCGTGGGGTCAGTGGCTGGGGTGGGTCTGGTGGCTCCGGTGGGTCGGGTGGATTCGGTGGGGCGGAGGGCGAGGTGCGGCGGCTCGGGTCGGTCCTCTGGTGACGCCTCGGGGTGGTTCCCCGGCGGCACCTCGGGTCGGTCCTCCGTCGGCCGGCCGGGGCGGCCCTCCACCGGCGGGCCGGTCGGCCTCTCGGTATTCGGTGTGCCGACCGGTGTGTCGGCGTTCGGTGGCTCGGTCGGAGTGCCGGTGTTTGGCGTGCGGTCCGGTGTCCCGGCGTACGGCGGCCCGGCGGGTGTCCCGGCGGGTGTCCCGGCGGGTGTGCAGGCCGGTGTTCCGGGGGCTGGTGAGGCGGCCGGTCTGCCGGTCGGGGTTCCGGTGGGGCGTCCATGGCGGCGGTGCAAGGCCATGGATCTATTTTCGTACGAATGTTCGATGAAGGGAAGGGGGGCGCGTGTGAACCGGCCCGTGCGCCGGTTGTGGCGGCCGGGCGTGCGGGGCGCGCGGACGCGTGGAGGGCGGGTCGTGGTGGGGTGCGGTGCCGCCGAGAGGCTGCCGACGGGGAGGTCGTGTGGTGGCCGGGGTTTACCCGGGGTTCCTCATGCTTGCGAGGGAATCGGGTCTTCGTGGCGGGTCCGCCGGGGATTGATGGGCAAGCCTGAGTGCGCGACGTCGAAGTAAGCATCGTGGCGGTCGGCCAACTGCCCGGTGAACAAGCCGGAGTTCGAGTTCCACCGATCCAAGCAGGCGAGAAGCGCGAACGATCCAAGCAGCACAAGGGATCCAAGCGGCACAAGGGATCCAAACAGTACATAGGAATCCAGCAGCCCAAGCGATCCACAAGCAGCCCGAACGATCCAAGTGATCCAAACGACCGAGCGATCCGAGTGGTCCGCACGATCCAGGCAACCCGACCGATCCAAGCGATCAAAGCGACCCAAGTGATCCAGCAGTCGTGTTCCGTAGGAGGAAGAGACATGGCAAGTACCCGTACCGCCCGCGTCATCGCCGTTGCTGCCGCACTGCCTTTCGCGGCCGCACTCTTCACGGGCGTGGCGCAGGCCGACAACGGCGGCTTTGCGACGGGTGGGTCGAGCTCGGCGGCGACGAGCCAGACGGGAACCGGTGTCGGGGGCAGTAACTTCGGTAACTCCACCACCGGTCAGCAGGTCGCCAACGGCGCCGGCGCCTCCAATCAGAACAACACCGCAAGCGTGAACGGCTCCGGCCCCACGCGTATCGACCAGACCAACGCCACCGTCAACTTCACCAACCTCTGGTGACACGGCCCGCCGCAAGGGGAGGCGGCGGCTGACCGAGGGGTGATACGTCAGGGGCGGTACGGAGAGAATGGGGCTTCTCCGGGGTTCACGGCGCCGACCTTGACAGCGAGCGGGTTTCTGACGGACAGTCAGAAACCCGCTCGCTCGTTCGTGCGCCAAGACCCTGTGTTCGTCCGCCGGGGACCTGTGCACCGGACGTACGGCCACCAGAAGGGGAGCCGCCGACGTGCACCTCGCCCCCACCGCGCGCCAGGAGCAATTGCGCGCCGAACTCCGCTCGTACTTCCGTGAGGCGCTGCCGGACGGGCCGGTCGAGGACCCCGTCCGGCAGCGGGCGGTGCTCCGCCGGATCGGCGCCGACGGCATGCTGGGGCTGGGCTGGCCGACCGAGTACGGGGGGCAGGGCCGCGGGCCCGACGAACAGTTCGTCTTCTTCGACGAGGCGTACCGCGCGGGCGCTCCGGTCTCGATGGTCACCCTCAACACCGTTGGTCCGACCCTGATGAAATACGGCACCCGGCGCCAGAAGGACTACTTCCTGCCGCGGATCCTCAGCGGTGAGCTCGTCTTCGCGATCGGCTATACGGAACCCGAGGCCGGCACCGACCTCGCCGCGCTCCGCACCCGCGCGACGAGAACGAGCGGGGGCGCGACGAGCGGCACGACCAGTGGCGCGGCAAGCGGGGCGGCAGGCGGGGCGACCGGAGAGTCAGGCGACGGCGACGGCCACTGGCTGATCAACGGCGCCAAGAGTTTCACCAGCAACGCCCACCGGGCCGACTGGATCTGGCTCGCCTGCCGCACCGACCCCGACGCCCCGCAGCACCAGGGCATCTCGATCATCCTGGTGCCCACCGACGCCCCCGGTTTCTCCTGGACGCCGATCGAGACGGTCGGCGGGCTGACGACCACCGCCACCTACTACGACCACATCCGCGTCCCGGCCGGGAACCTCGTAGGGGAGGAGAACGCGGGCTGGCAGCTGATCACGCACCAGCTCAACCATGAGCGCGTGGCGTTGGCGGCGATCGGTATGCAGGCCGAGGATGCCTTCGAGGCGGCGCTGGCTCATGCCCGTACGCCGGATGCGGAGACCGGTGAGCGGCCCGCCGACCGTCCATGGGTGCGGTCCCGGCTCGCCGAGGCGCACGCCCGGCTGGCCGCCACCCGGCTGCTGAACTGGCGGTTGGTCGACGACGTGGGCGCCGGGACGCTCGGGCCCGGTGACGCCGCCGGCGTCAAGTTCGCCGGGACGGAGAGCGCCGTCGAGGTCTACCGGATGTGCCAGGAGGTGGTGGGCGACGCCGCCCTGGTGCGGGCCGGTTCGCCGGGCGCGTTCCGGGGCGGCGAGCTGGAGCGGATGAACCGCGCGGCGCAGATCAACACCTTCGGGGGCGGAGTGAGCGAAGTCCAGCGGGAGATCGTCGCGTCGATGCGGCTGGGGATGCGGCTGGGGAAGCGGAGGGGGCGGCGATGAGTCAGGTGCAGCTCACCCACGAGCAGCTCAGGGCCTACGAGGGCCGGCTGACCGGGACCGCCGGCGTGGGAAAGGACCTGGTCAACGAGCCGATGATCCGGCACTGGTGCGAGGCCGTGGGAGACACCAATCCCGCCTATCAGGGGCGGGACGCCGTCGCTCCGCCGACCATGCTGCAGGCCTGGACGATGGGCGGCCTCTCCGGCCACACCGACCGCTCGGGGGCGTACGGCGAACTGTCCGCGCTGCTGGACGACGCCGGGTACACCTCCATCGTCGCCACCGACTGCGAGCAGGAGTATCTGCGGCCGCTGCGCCCCGGTGACCGGATCACCTTCGACGCGGTGATCGAGTCGGTGTCGGAGCGCAAGACCACGAAGCTGGGGACCGGGCACTTCATCACGACGCGGATGGACATCCGCGCGAACGGCGAGCCGGCCGGCACGCATCGCTTCCGGGTCCTCAAGTACGCCCCGGCGGTACGGGATGCCAAGACGGACGAGCGGGAGGGGGCACAATCACGGGCACGGGCACCTGAGCAGGCACAGGCGCACCGGCATGCGCAAGCACCTCAACAGTCGCAAGCACCTCAACAGGCACAGGCACCTCAGCAGCAGCATGCGCTTCAGCAGTCGGATGCACCTCAGCAGCCCCGGCCCCGACGGCCCCGCCCCGTCGTCAACCGTGACAACGCCGGCTTCTGGGAGGGCGTCGCGGGGCACCGGCTGCTGATCCAGCGCTGCACGGAATGCCGGACGCTGCGTTTTCCCTGGTTGCCGGGGTGCAACGCCTGCGGGTCAGCGGAGTGGGACACCGTCGAGGCGAGCGGCGCGGGAACGGTTTTCTCCTACGTCGTGATGCATCACCCGTCCTTCCCGGCATTCACGGTGCCTGCTTTCACGGCGCCCGAGTTCACGGTCCCCGAGCACGGCGCGGACGGGCCCGGCCCCCAGGCGGATGCCCCCGGTGGCCCCCACACAGAAGCCCCCGGCCCCTACGCAGTCGGGCTGATCGAGCTCGCGGAGGGGGTGCGGATCGTCAGCAATGTCGTGGGCGTCCCCGCCGACAAGGTGCGGATCGGGATGCCCGTGCGGCTCGTTTACCTGCGCGTCGACGAGGAGTTGGAGCTTCCGGTCTTCCGCGCGGACGAGGGAGGTGAGGGGTGACATGGACTTCACTCCCACGCCGGAGCAGGCGGCGGCCCGCGAGCTGGCGGCGCGGATATTCGGTGACCTGTCCACGCCGGAGCGCCTTGCCGTCTGTGGCGGCGGCACGGACGCCGCGCTGTGGAAGGCGCTGTGCGCGGCGGGTCTGCCGGGCGCGGTGGAGGAGACCGGCCTGCTCGGGCTCGTGCTGATGCTGGAGGAGCAGGGGCGTACGACGGCGCAGGTGCCGTTCGCGGCGACCTGTGTGTACGGGCTGCTGGCGATCGGCGCGCACGGTGGCCCGGAACAGCGGGCGCGGCTGCTGCCCGCCCTGCGGGACGGCGACGCGATCGCCACCGGGGCGTTTCCGGCGCGGCGCGGCGGCGTACGGGCCGAGCGCACGGCGGACGGTACGGGGCGGCTGACCGGCACCGTCCCCGTGGTGCCGTGGCTGCGCGAGGCCACCCATGTACTGGTGCCCGACGGGACGGCGCGGACGCTGTGGCTCGTACGCACCGACGACGCCGGGGTGCGGCGGGACCCGGTCGAGACCACCGCCCCGTGGTCGGCGGGCCGGCTCACCCTGGACGACGCCCCCGCCGAAGCCCTGAACGGGCGGGACGCTTCCCACCGGCCGGAGGCCACGTACACCGACACCCCCGCCGCCCCCGAGTCCGACCCGGAGGCCGCCCCCGAGGCCGCCCCCGAGTCCGACCCCGAGCCCGCCCCGGATTCCGCTCCCCAACCCGCTCCCCACCCCACCCCCTACGCCGACATCCTCGCCCTGGCCCGCACCGCCTTCGCCGGCCTCCAGGCCGGGGTCTGCGCCGGTTCCCTGGCCCGGGCGGTGTCCCACACCACCACCCGCGAGCAGTTCGGCCGCCCGCTCGCCACGAACCAGGGGGTGCAGCTCCGTGCCGCCGACGCCTGTATGGACACCGAGGCCATCCGCGTCACCGCCTACGAGGCGGCCTGGCGCCGGGACGCGGGTCTGGACGCCGGGCCGCATGCGCTGACCGCCGCCTGGTGGGCCTCCGAGGCCGGCACCCGCGTGGTGCACACCGGCCAGCATCTGCACGGCGGCATCGGCGCCGACGTCGACCACCCCGTCCACCGGCACTTCCTGTGGGGCAGACAGCTGGCCGCGTATCTGGGCCCTGGGGCAGAAATCCTGGACGAATTGGGGGAGTTGCTGACGTCACCACCTAGGGGCGTCGCAGAGCCACAGGCGAAGACGACCGGAAGGAGACCGGATGAAGGCCGGTGACGAACTGCCGACGCTCACCATCCCCCTCACCCGCACCCTGATCGTCGCCGGGGCGATCGCCTCCCGCGACTACCAGGACGTGCACCACGACACCGAGGCGGCCCGGGATAAGGGCTCCCCGGAGATCTTCATGAACATCCTGACCACCAACGGACTCGTCGGCCGCTACATCACCGACCACTTCGGGCCGCGCTGCACCCTGCGCAAGGTCGCCATCCGCCTTGGCGCCCCCAACTACCCCGGAGACATCATGGTGTTGAGCGGCACCGTCACCGAGGTGACGGACGGTACGGCAGTGGTGCGGATCGTCGGCGAGAACGGCATCGGCCACCACGTCACCGGCACGGTGACCGTCAGCCTCCCGGAGGGCACGGCATGAGCGTCCACCGCCCCGACTCCCTCGGCGGCCGGGCCGCCATCGCCGGGATCGGCGCGACCGAGTTCTCCAAGGACTCCGGCCGCAGCGAACTGAAGCTCGCCGTCGAAGCCGTACGCGCCGCGCTCGACGACGCCGGGCTGACCCCCGCGGACGTCGACGGCCTGGTCACCTTCACCATGGACACCAACCCTGAGATCACCGTCGCGCAGGCGGCCGGGATCGGCGAGCTGTCCTTCTTCTCCCGGGTCCACTACGGGGGCGGCGCGGCCTGTGCCACCGTCCAGCAGGCGGCCCTGGCGGTCGCCACCGGCCTCGCCGAAGTCGTCGTCTGCTACCGCGCGTTCAACGAGCGCTCGGGCCGCCGCTTCGGCTCCGGCGTACAGCAGCGGGAGCCCACCGCGGAGGGCGCGGCGCTCGGCTGGAACCTCCCCTTCGGCCTGCTCACCCCCGCCTCCTGGGTCGCCATGGCCGCCCAGCGCTACCTCCACACCTACGGGCTGACCCCGGACGCCTTCGGCCCGGTCGCGGTCACCGACCGGCGCCACGCCGCCCGCAACCCGGCCGCGTACTTCTACAACAAGCCCATCACCCTCGCCGACCACGCCGCCTCCCGCTGGATCGTGGAGCCGCTACGGCTGCTGGACTGCTGCCAGGAGACGGACGGCGCCCAGGCGATCGTGGTGACCTCGCCCGAGCGGGCCCGTGCGCTGCCCCACCCGCCGGCGCTGATCAGGGCCGCGGCGCAGGGCGCGGGCCGCGCCCAGGAGCAGATGACCAGCTTCTACCGCGACGACCTGACCGGCCTCCCCGAGATGAACGTGGTCGCCCGCCAGCTCTGGCGCACCGCCGCGCTCACCCCCGCCGATATCGACGTCGCGATCCTCTACGACCACTTCAGCCCCTTCGTGCTGATGCAGCTGGAGGAGTTCGGCTTCTGCGCCCCGGGCGAGGCCTCGGACTTCGTCGCCGCGGACACCCTCCCCCTGAACACCCACGGCGGCCAGCTCGGCGAGGCCTATCTGCACGGCATGAACGGCATCGCCGAGGCCGTCCGGCAGCTCCGCGGCACCTCCGTCAACCAGGCCGGCGGCCCCGCCCATGTCCTGGTCACGGCCGGGACCGGAGTCCCGACCTCGGGGCTGATCCTGGGCGCGGACGGCTGAACGGCCCCTCGGCGACGGGGCCGTGTCCGGGACGGGAGTCCACGGGGAGGGCCGTGTCCGGGGCCGAGGCCGGTCACCCGTAGGGGCCGCGTCCGGGACAGAGGCCCGTCACCAGTACGGCCGTGTCCGGGGCCGCGTCCGACGCCGTGCCGGAGCCGGGGCCCGTCACCGAACCCCCTCCGGGGCCGGCGCGCGCCCTGATCCCGGACCCCAAGAGCTGTCCCATAATGAGCAATCCGCCGGGTTACTGGCAGGCATCGAGAACGGATTCCGCGACGGCGGTGCGTGCGTAGAGCACCGAGCGGCCGAAGCGGTGGGCGCTGACCAGGCCCGCGTCGCGCAGCGCGGTCAGGTTCTGGGAGATACCTGCCTGGGAGAGGCCGGTGCGGCGGGCCAGTTCGGTGGTGGAGGCCGGGTGGCCCAGCTCGGTCAGCAGAAGGGTTCGGGTGCGACCGAGCACGGTGGCGAGGGCGGCGGTCCCCGCGGTGGACCGCTGCTCCCACAGGGAGCCGATGCCGCGTGCGGGATAGGCGAGTTGCAGCGGGTCCGCCGGTGCCACCCGGGTGAACGGGGCCGGCCCGGTGAAGACCGAGGGGATCAGCAGCAGCCCCTGGCCGGCCGTGTGCCGGGAGAGGGCCTTGGGCCGGCGGAGCAGCCGTAGCGTGTCGTCGTCCCAGCGGACCGAGGTGTGCAGGTCGTTGAGGAGGTGGGCGGTGCCGCGTTCGGCGACCTGCCGGGCCCGGTGGGAGACGTCGGCGTCGAGCACGGCCCGGATGCGCGCCCAGTACGGGGCGAGCGCGATCTGCCAGTAGTGCTGGATCTCTTCCGTGACCTTGGCCAGGTGGGTCTGCGGCTCGGTGTGCAGGGCTTGTGCGCGGGGGCCGAGACCACCCTGCTCGAAGCGGAGGTGTTCGAGGTCGTGGCGTACCTGCTCGGTGCGGGCGGCCAGGATGCGGTCCAGCTCGGCCGCCAGCGTGGGGGCCGGACCGGAGGGTGTCGGATTGAGGAAGTCGGGGACGTAGCCCGACGGGGGGACCAGCTCGGCCAGCCATCCCCGGTCCAGCCCGGCGGCCGCCAGCCGCGGCCGTACCTGCTCGGTCCAGGGCCGGTGCACGGGATGCACGGATCCGGAGCTCAGCAGGCGGAAGCTGGGGCCGACTTCCCACATGGGAGACACGGCGAAGCGCATCTGCGCCAGATCCCGTACGGAGAACACCAGCTCCGCCACCACGCCCCCAGGATTCACTCATCTCCGAATCAATGGCGGCCACCATACGGTGGTGCGGATCATTCCGGCATGACCCCACGGACGATAACCGCAGCGGCAGCAGGCACCTGGAAGCTGGGAGACCTCGTGGTCAACCGGATGGGCTTCGGCGCGATGCGTCTGCCGCAGACCGGCGAGGCGCTCGTCGCCGACGCCCTCCCGCGCGACCGCGACCAGGCGATCAGCGTGCTGCGCCGCGCGGTCGAGCTCGGCGTGAACCACATCGACACCGCCGCCTTCTACTTCTCCCCCCTGCGGTCCGCCAACGAGCTGATCAACCGGGCTTTGTCCCCCTATCCGGCCGACCTCGTCATCACCACCAAGATCGGGCAGCCACGCGACCCGTCGGGCACGTGGCTGCCCCATGCCACGCCGGAGCAGTTGCGCGGACTGGTCGAGGAGAACCTGCGCCAGCTCGGCCGTGATCACCTGGACGTGGTGAACCTGCGCATCGTCGGGACCGACTCGATCGCCGAGCGCTTCGGCGCGCTGGCCGAGTTGCGCGAGGCCGGACTCATCCGCCACCTGGGCATCTCCAACGTCCATCCTCATCACCTCGTCGAGGCCCAGGCCATCGCGCCAGTGGTGTGTGTGCAGAACATGTACGGCCTCGGAGTGCGGCCCGACCAGGACGCGTTCGTTGGGACCTGCGGTGAGCAGGGCGTCGCCTTCGTGCCGTTCTACGCGATCGCCGCCTCCGGACGCCAAGCCGGGGCGAGCGACAGCGACCACCCGGAGATCCTGGCCGTCGCCCGGGCACATGGGGCCGAGCCCGCCCAGGTCCGGATCGCCTGGACACTGCACCGCGGCCCGCACGTACTGGCCATCCCCGGCACCGGCGACCCGGACCACCTGGCAGCCAACGTGGCCGCCGGCGCCCTTCGGCTCACCGAGGACGAGCTTGCCGTACTTGACTCCCTGCACCACCGGAGTGGCTGAGTGGGTCTCAGGGGCTCTTCGACTTCTCGGCCACGGGGTGATCGCGGGTGGGAACCACTGTGCCGTCCGCTATGCGCACGGTGTCCGTACGGTAGCGGGGCGGCCCGGTCCTCCGGTGACAGGCCCTAGGGGTCCGCCGGCCCCCGTCCCCCTGGAGTAGGTGGAGCCGGCTCCACCCCTACAACTTGAGAGGGATGGCGCTTCGGCACCCTGGGGCGATCCGCTCGCCCACCCCTCGCTTCTAGCGTGGTTCCCATGACCACGCCAGTGTGCACCAGCGCTTCGACCGTCGCTGTGTTCCCGACGTTTTCGTCCTATGTACGGGCCCGGGGGCCGGTCCTGCTGCGCACCGCGCGGTCGCTGTCCACCAACCCGAACGACGCCGAGGACCTTCTCCAGACCGCCCTGACCAAGACCTTCGTGGCCTGGGACCGGATAGAGGACCACCGCGCCCTGGACGGCTATGTCCGCCGCGCGCTGATCAACACCCGCACCTCCCAGTGGCGCAAGCGCAAGGTCGACGAATTCGCCGTCGACGAGATGCCGGAGCCGGACCCGCTGCCCGCCCCCGACCCGGCCGAGCTCCAGGGCCTGCGCGACGCGATGTGGCGCGCGGTGATGCGACTGCCCGCCCGCCAGCGCGCCATGGTCGTCCTCAGGTATTACGAGGACCTGAGCGAGGCCCAGACCGCCGAGGTCATGGAGGTCTCGATCGGCACGGTCAAGAGCGCCGTCTCCCGCGCCCTGGCCAAGCTCCGGGAAGACCCGGAGCTGGCCATGATCTCGGCCTGAGGCCTGGCCTCGGGGGAGCGCGGCCACCTACTACCTCTGGGCCGCTGGGATGCCGTGCCCGATCATGAGTGGATGACTGCCTTCTACCATGTGTGCTTCGTCGTCCCGGACATCGAACAGGCAATGCAAGACTTTCAGCGTTCGGCCGGGGTCGAGTGGAGCGACCCTGTGTCCGACCGACTCGGCGAGTGGGACTACCGCATCGTCTTCACCGCAGGCGGGCCGCCGTTCATCGAGCTGATTCAAGGGCCGTCAGGCAGCCCCTGGGATGCGTCCGGGGGAGCCAGGTTCGATCACCTCGGCTTCTGGACCAGCGATGTGCAGCAGGGTTCTCGGCGTTTGGAAGAAGAGGGCATGCCCCTGGACTTCTCCGGCTGTCCCTATGGCCGGCCGTTTGTCTATCACCGGATGGACAGCATCGGTGCACGGATCGAACTCGTTGACGTCGGCCGGCAGGCCGGCTTTCTCAGCGGGTGGCATCCGGGTGGGGAGCCGATGCCCGCCATCGACGAGACGTCCAGAAGCTGAGCTCACATCGCGCGGAGAAGCCTCGAACGCCGCCCCTGGGAGAAGCCGGCAGAGCCCGGGACAGTGGCGAAGGCACCGGTTCAGCCACTGATCGACGGCGCGCCTTCCGGGGTGCTCAGCATGGCCTGCGGAAGGTAGGCAGACCGGACGTGCAAGTCCCAGCGGTGTACTTGGACTGCCAGTGCGGCCAGGGCGATGGTCTTGTGCGGCAGGAGGCTGCGGGGCGCCGCATCGGAGGGTGCGTTCTCCCGGTGCTGGACGAGGCGATGCTCCAGGGCCTGCTCGAAGGCCGGCTGGTCATCCTCCAAGAGCACGCGCAGCAGGCGCTGATCCGGCGTCAACGCATCGAGGGTATCCAGTTGCCGCTGTGCTTCGGCGCGTTCGTCGGCGGTCGGCTTGCACAGCGTTACCGACGGCCAGTGCCGGGGCAGATGTCCTTCGGCCTGGGCGAGGTAGCCGCACAGGGCGTCCATCTCCGCCAGCTCGCCCGGGTCGGACGCCGATTGCAGCTTCGAGTGCGGCAGCCCGTTGTGGATGTCAGGCGCATAGTCGCCGCGCAGCAGCAGCCCGATGACCAGGTCCTTTTCCCAGATCATGCCGCTGATCACCGACAGAGCGAACGCGTCCAGCCAGGTCCTCGCGGTCGCTGCCAGCTCCACAACGGCCTCGAAGTCCGTGTCCTCGCTGCTGAGCTTCTCGCCGACGAGGGTGAAGGAGATCTCTTGATCACCGTTGGGGTAGCAGCCCAGACTCATGAGCCCCAGGGCGCACTCGGCCGCCGTGCGCAACACGATGCGCGACGGGGCGGTGCCGGGCTCGGGGCCCGCGACCGTGCGGGCCGCTATGTGGTCGAGGAGGTCGTCCCGCATTGCCTGCAGCTCCTCGTCGGAGTAGCAGTCGTATTGCATCGTGTGCCAGCGGTGGCGGGCCCGCCGCTCGATGTCGTCCAGTGCCTGCGCAATCCGCTGCTCACTCACGTCATGCCAGGCTACATCCTTGATCGTCATGAGCGTCATCCTGGCAGCCGGCACTGACACCGCAGGCCGGCGTTCCGCACAAAGGCCGAGCACTTCCTCGCCTTCACCAGCAGCTGCCTCCACCAGCATTGCCTGCACCTTCCTCTGCTGCCGCAGGCTCGGTGGCGGCCTTCAGGACGGGGGCCGCCGTAGCCCGGCCGCGTAGCGGGCTGGTGTCGTGCCCACATGGCGGGTGAAGTGCCGGTGCAGATGGGCTTGGTCATGGAAGCCCACGGCGGCCGCGACCATCGCCGGACGCCTGCCGTCGAGCAGCAGCCCGCGGGCCCGCTCGATGCGCTTGCCGGTCAGGTAGGCGTGCGGTGGCAGGCCGTAGGTCTGCTTGAAGCAGCGGATCAAATGGGTGGGGTGGGCGTGCAGGACGGTCGCGGCCTCCTGCAGGGACAGGCCGGTCGGCAGACGGGCATCCAGCAGCTCCCGTAAGGCGGCAGCCAGCCGGTTCGCCTCGCGGCCCGGTCTGCGAGGGGTCCGCAGCGCGTCCAGGTGGGAGCGCAGCCGTTCCCGTATGAAGGACAGCCGGGACTCGGCCTCGAACGCGTCGCCCGGGTGGCCGAGGGACCCGTGCAGCAGGTGGATGCGATGGCGCAGCACCTCATCGCCGAAGACCGGGCCGTCCACGGCGCGGCCGGTCAGTCCCTCGGGCAGTACGGTCGCGTCGAGATAGAGCACCCGCTTGCGGAAGCCCGCCGCCGTGACCGTCCTGCCGTCATGGGCGACCCCGGGAGGCAGCAGAACGACCGTGTCGGAACCGGTCACGCCATGACGGTGCCAGTCACAGGCGAAGTCGACCGCCCCGTCACTGAGGATCATCAGGGCCCAGGTGTCATGGGTGTGGGACGGGTACGCGTGCTCGGTGAAGTGCGCGTGGAAGACCTCGGCTATGCCCGGGACGGGCGGCCGCCAGGCACTGACCGTCGTACGGGGCGGGCCGTCCGTCGTACGGGACGGGCCGGTCGCAGTACGGGGCGGACCAGTCGCAGTACGGGGCGCACCGTGTGTCATGCCAGGAACGTACAAGACCGCGGCGTGTCGTCGTGTGGCCCATCGGGTGCATTCGGCACATGCGCCCTTCTCTACCTCTCAGGCCGGCCATACGCTTTCCGTAGCTCTGATCTGTCGGGCGAAGGGAGTCGAAGTGGGCAAGCATCGCAGCCCGATCGGAGATGACGGACAGCAGCCGGGACGACCGATCCCACCAGCTCCTGAGCCGACTCCGCCGCCGCAGCCGAAGCAGGCTCATTGACCTCGCATCCGACGCCCGACGAACCTGTCGGCGATCTGCTGGATCAGATCGCCGGCCAGCTCGGTTCTCCCGTCCCCCCTCACCTGCGAACTGCCCTGTGTGCCATACCTCGCCATCTCTTCCTGCCGCCCACCCTGTGGTTGCGCGACGGGAACGGCGGCCACGAGCCGTGCGATCGCGAGACGGCACCTGACCGCTGGAGGCGCGCGGCATACAGTGACGTCCCGCTCGTCACCCAATTCGCGGAAAGTCCCAACGGCAGCCGTGTCCCGTCCTCCTCCGCGTCGATGCCCAGCGTGGTCGTGCGGATGCTGATGGCGCTCAACGCGAGGGCTGAGCACTCTGTGCTGGAGATCGGCACCGGCACGGGATTCAACGCGGCCCTGCTCTCCTTCATCTGTGGCGCGGAGCAGGTGACATCGCTCGACGTTGACCCCGACCTGACGCGTCGAGCGCAGGACGCGCTGAAGGCAAGCGGGCAGCAGCCGGAGGTGGTCTGTGCGGACGGCGCGGGAGGCTGGCGGCCGAACGCTCCCTACGACCGGATCATCTCCACCTGCGCGGTCAGAACCGTGCCGCTCCCTTGGCTGGAGCAGACCGTGACCGGCGGGCTCATCGTCACCCCGTGGGACACCCCCTGGTGCAACTTCGGGACTCTCATCGCCACAAAGCAGGCCGACGGAACCGCCGAGGGCTCGCTCGCTCCGTACGGTTCGTTCATGCTCATGCGCGCCCAGCAGGTCGACGCCGAGCTACGAGCCGAAATTCCTCAAGAGGGACAAGAGCCCGAGCGGTCCAGGACGGTCTTCTCTCCCTGGTCTGTTGCCGGGAACGACCTCGATGCGCAGATGTATATCGGCCTCCGGGTGCCGGAGGTCTGGCATGTGTGGGACACCGAGGTGGAAGACGCCCATACACGGCTGTGGTTGGCCGACGGTAAGGCGAATAGCTGGGCCTGTGTGGACTACGACGGACAGCAGACGTCGACGTTCGCGGTGGCCCAGTACGGCGCCAGGAAGCTGTGGGACGAGGTGGCCCAGGCGTACGAGGAGTACGTGGCCGCCGGCCGCCCGGGCGTGCAGAGGCACAGGCTGCGCATTACCCCCGACGGCCGGAGCGCGCGCCACGAGGTGAGTGTCCTGGCCTGAAGCGGTGGACGGGGCCGCCGTCCGTCGTACGGGGACGTGCTGTTCGCCGTACGGGGCGGTCCGCTCGCCGTACGGGGCGGACCGTCTGTCATGCCAGGAACGTACAAGACCGCCGGAGCACGGGCACGGCAGTCTCAAGGCATGACCAACACTCCTGTCCCCATCAATCTCACCGACAAGCTCTCGCAGTTCAGCGACCTGTGGTCGCAGAAGAAGATCGCCGACGTCAACGACTACGAGGTCAAACTCGCCAAGCTGGAGGGGGAGTTCGTCTGGCACACGCACCAGGACACCGACGAACTGATCCTGGTCCTCAGCGGCCGGCTCACCCTCCAGCTCAGGGACGGCGATGTGGTGCTCGGCCCCGGCGAGCTGTTCGTGGTCCCCCGGGGCGTCGAACACTGCCCGGTGGCGGAGGAAGGGACCGCCATCCTCCTCCTCGAACCGGCCGGCACGCTCAACACGGGCGATGCGGGCGGGCCCAGGAGCAAAGCCCCCGAGGCTCTTTGACGCGCGTCAGCGCCCCGCCGCGGCGTACGCAACGAAGTCGGCCCAGGCGGCCGGGCGAAGGCGGAGCTGTGGGCCGTGGGGGTTCTTGGAGTCGCGGATGTGGATGGTGTCGGGGGTGGTGGCGACTTCGAGGCACTCATTGCTGTTGCTGTCGCCGCTGTAGCTGCTCTTCTGCCAGGCGACTTCGACGCAGTCGTGGCCGTTGCTGCTGTCGCTGTAGCTGCTCTTGTGCCATGACAGCTTGGGGACGGTCCCGGTGGAGGGCTTGAGGGTCATGTCTCTCCCAGCGCTTTCTCGATGAAGGCCAGTGACTCCCGGGGCGTGAGAGCCTGGGCCCGGATGATGCCATAGCGCAGCTCAAGGACTCGGATCTCTTTCGGGTCCGTCAAGGGACGGCTGGTGACCTGGCCTTCGTCCCGTCCCACCGATGAGCCATTTCTGAACTTCAGAACCTGGATCCGACCGCCCATTCCGGCGTGGTCGTCGCAGTCGGTCGGCATCACCTGGATTTCGACGTTCCGCAACTGTCCTACTTCCAACAGACGTTCGAGCTGTCGGCGTAGAACCATTCTGCCCCCTACGGGGCGACGAAGGGTCACTTCTTCCTGAACGAACGTGAGCGATGGTGCCGGTGAGCGCTCGAAGATGGACTGTCGTGCCATGCGCGCGGCTACCATCCGTTCCACTTCGTCTTGCGAGTAAGCAGGACGCCACGTTTGGATCAGCGCCCGCGCGTATTCCTTCGTCTGCAGTAGTCCATGCAGATTGTGGTTGCCGTACGCGCCGAGTTCGACTGCCTGCGCCTCCAGCTTGGCCAGGTCCCGGACCTTCTTGGGGTAACTGGCCTGCTCCACGTCCTTCTTCATCGCGGCGATCTTGCCGCCTGCCCCCAGCACTTCATCCGCCTTGTCGAGGAACTCCGGGCGGGGGATACGAGCACCCCGCTCGATTTTGTAGATCAGGTTCTCCCCGTAGCCCAGGGCGGCGCCGAACTCCGCCGCGCGCAGGCCCGCTGACTCCCGCCAGAGTTTCAGCTGACGGCCGACCGCCTCGACGAGGGCTTGTGTCTCGTCCTCCGGGTCGACGTCCCAACCCGCCTCTTCCGCTCCGTCAACATTCATCCGCTCCCACCTCCTGGACAGCGGGGACACTCCTGGACAACGCCAGGACAGTCACCGTGCGTACCGGCCGAATCACTATTCAGCGTAAGCACGCTCGACCACGCTGAGTGACATGAATCAGGAAATCGCCGAGTACAAGCTCCAGTTCAAGGTTCAGCTCTCCGCCACCCGCCGGGGCGCGCGCCTCGCGCGGCTGCTGGCCACCGAACAACTCCGCGCCTGGGGTGTGCCGTTCGAAACCCCGGCTCAGGTCATCGCCGAGCTGGCCGCGAACGCCGCCACGCATGGGCGCGTACCGGGCCGGGATTTCTGCCTTGCCGTGCTGTCTGACGCGGACACGCTCCGTATCGAGGTGACGGACGCACGCGGTGACCGGCTCCCGGCCCCGCAGGCGTCCGGGCTACGGGACTCGGGTCACGGACTGGTCTTGGTCGAAGCGCTTGCCGACCGCTGGGGTACCTGCCGGGGGCCGTTCCCGTGCAAAACGGTTTGGGCGGAATTCGACCTGCCGATGTGGGGTCGGTGAGACCGGTGAGGCCGGGGGGGGGAGGAGGCGACTGGCGGCCCGTCAACCGGATGCCGGGAAACCGGACGCCGGGAAGCCGGGCGTCGGTGTGCTGAGCGCCGGGGGTTCGGCCCGTAAAAGACCCATCACTCCAGGTAGAGAAACCTCTCCAACCCAGCCCAACCCAGCCCGACCCACCCCGGTGCGCCCTGCCGTCACTCGCTTGGGTGATCCATGACCGGAAGGCTCGTCTCCGCGGCCCTCGCCCGTGCACTCTCGGCAGCAACAACCCCAAAAACTGCACACATGCGACGGCCCCCGGCCGGGACTGGCATCCCGATCGAGGGCCTGACCAACGAGGAAGAAGAGACCTTCCTGATGGCTGAGCAAAAGCTTAATGCGCCTGCGCGCGCCCAGCACGAGATTCGGCGATCCCCGGCCGGCGTCCGCAAAGTCACCGAGTACCAGGCCCCGGGCTACACGATCGTCGGCAATCACCTCACCCAGCACCGCTCCCTGTCCGGCCTCGCGATCGGGCTCGCTGCCCACCTCCAGTCGCTGCCCGAGGGCGCGCCGGTCGACATCCGTACGCTGGCGAGGCGGTTCCCCCAGGGGCGGGCCCGGATCGCCGCCGCCTTACGGGAGTTGGAGGCGTGCGGCTACCTCGAACGGGTCCGGCGGCGCGCCGATGACGGGCGGGTGGTCACGGTCACCATCTCGTACAACGACCCGGAGGCCACCCGCGCCCGTCGCGCCCGAGAGGCCGCCGAGCAGGCCAAACGCCGCGCGTCCGTCGAACCGCCCCCGCCCCCACGCCCGCCTGCGCCGGACCCGGACGTGGACCCCGGCCCGGTCCTGGACCCCGGCCCGGTCCCGGTCCCGATAAGGCAGCCCCCGGACCCGGCCCCAGTACGGCAACCCCCGCAACAGGACCACGCGCCACAGCCTTCCCCCACGCCACGGGCTTCCCCCACACCAGAGCCCTCCGCCGCCCCAGAGCCCTCCGCCGCCCCAGAGCCCTCCGCCGCCCCAGAGCCCTCTTCCGCCCCATGGCCCTCCGCCGCAGAGCCGTCCTCCGCCCCAAAGGCGTCCCTCGCCCCAATACCGTCCCCCGCACCGCAGTTGCCCGAGCCTGCGACCGACGAGTACCACGCCCCGGCCGCCGCCCTCCTGGCGAACCTCCGACGCGACGACCCGCGCCTGCTGCTCTCCGTACGGGACATTCACCGCCTCGCCCCGCCCGTCGCCGCCTGGCTGGAACGCGGCGTCGCCCCGGACGCCGTACGCAGCGCCCTGACCGCGGGCCTCCCACCCACGCTCCGCCACCCGGCGGCCCTGCTCGCCCACCGGCTTGCAGCGCTCCTTCCCCCGCCCTTCCCGGCGGCACCCCCTTCCGCTCCCAAACCCCCGGCGCCACCCCCGCTCCAGACCTGCGACGGCTGCGAACGCGCCTTCCGCGCCCCCACCCCGGGCCTGTGCCGCGACTGCCGTGACTGTCGCGACGGCCGCTGCGGCCGCGACCCGGCCGCAGCGGGACAGAGGGCCGCTTGCTGACTCCGTACGACGCGGTATGCACGGCCGTCGAGCAGGGGGAGGGCCACAGTTGCCGTCGCGTGTCACGGTGCCTGCCGCGCGGGCGGCGGGATGTCGCGGAACCGCGGGGCGCCAGGTTCCGGGGCGAGTCTGGTGGCGCGGGCGGTGAAGCTGATGGCGTGGTACCCGCCGCACAGCATCAGCAGGTCCAGGAGTTGTCCCGATTCCGCCCGTTGCAGCAACGGTGCGACGGCATGTCCTCCAGCGTGCTGCAGCAGCGCCTCACCGAGCTGCAGGAAGCCCGGCTCGTGGCACGCGATGCCGAGGAGGGGTACCGCCTCACGGCGCTCGGCAAGGGCGCGTCCGACGAATTGCGGGGGCTGCACCGGTGGTCCGAACGCTGGGCGGCCGAACTCGATGACGTGTCCGCCGAGGGGGCGAACTCCGAGTGAACTATGCATCGCACGACGGGAGTTGACGGAAGTTGACAGGGGCTGCGTCGCCTTTCGTGACGTTTCCCGCTACTGCGGATAGCCGGACATTGAGTTATCAGTCGGCCGAAACACCGCGATGGACCGTCACGTGCGAGTTTCACAGAATCCGCAAGCTCAAGAAGTATCAAGATCCGCTCAACCGGGTTCCCGGTGGAGATGCGGACTAGTACGTTCGTGGGTGACCAAGAACGGGCGCGGTATCTGACCCATACCGCCCTGTGAGAAAAAGTTGAATGGGGAAATTCAATGAAGAGCCTTGCCGCGGGTGCGGTGTCGGGCGGGGCCGGGGCGCTGGTCGTCGGCCGGTACGTCAGCAAGGGCGTCGCCTCGGACCTCGCGAAGAAGACGGTTGTGGGCGGCGCCGCTGCCTGCCTCTCGCCGCTCGCCTGAAGGCTTAGGAAATCCTGATGGGCAAGATTGTATTTACTGTTCTCTGGGCCGGTGTGCTCCTCGCGGTGGACAGGGTGCTGGAGGGCTTCACCTGGGCTCAGTATCTGGCGATATTCGTCCTGGCGGGAATTTACGCCTTTACTGTGGACAAGGTGCCGGGGCCTCGCGGAAAGAGCCCCCGGGAAGGCTCAAAAATTTAAGTGTGCCGGCGTCAGAGTTCCGGGCCGTGAGGGGTTTCACGTCCCCCGGGTGGCCATCAACCTGCCGACCGCTTCCTCCAGTTCGGCGATGCGGTCGGCAAGACGCTTCTTGTCGGAGCCCTTTGCGTCGCGCAGGAGGAGTTCCACCTCGGCGAGCTGGCCGGCGATTTCCGCAAGGCGGGATGCGTCGCCGGCGGCGGGCGCCGCGGGCGGCGGGGGCGACGGAGGCGGCTCGGGAGACGACGGGGCGCCGGGGCCTTCCGGGGGGATGGGGGGATGCCCGGACGGGTTCGCAGGCGAGGGTGTGGGCCGGGGTGAAGCGGTGCCCGTTCCGGCCGTGTCCCTGCCGGTCGTGGTCGTCGGCGCGGCCGGAGCCGTTGTCGTCGTGGTCGTGGCGGACGGCGGGCCCCCGCCGCCGGGGTGCTCGTCCGATGTCAGCAGACGCTTCAACTGTTCCGCCTGGGCGGCAAGTTGGCGGTTCTTGCGATGGAGGTCCAGGAAGACGTTCACCTTGGTGCGCAGCAGCCAGGGGTCGAAGGGCTTGATGAGGAAGTCGGCGGCGCCGACCGTGTAGCCGCGATAGGCGTAGTTCGGGTCGACCGAGGCCCCCGTGAGGAGAATGATCGGGACGTCCTTGGTCTGGTCCAGTCCCTTGATGTTCGCGGCGGTCTCGAAGCCGTTCATGCCCGGCATCAGCACGTCGATGAGCACGACCGCGAACTCCTCCCGGAGCATGGCCTTCAGGGCCTCTTCGCCGGATCGCGCACGGACCACCTTCTGGGTGAGCGAGCCCAGTACGGCTTCCAGTGCGACGAGGTTTTCCTCCATGTCGTCGACGATGAGGATGCTGGATGAGGTGTCCGGTGCGGTCGTCATGAGGGCTCTCCCGCCGTTCCCGTTCCCTGGCCGTCCTCGGGGGTGCCGTTCTGGGGGTTGTCGTCCTCAGGGCCGGCGAACTCGGGGCTGCCGCCCTCGGAGTTGCCGTCCTCGGGACTGATGACCTCGGCAGCAACGGCCTCGGGACCGACGGCCTCGGGGCTGACGGCCTCCGGATGCGGGGCCGGATCGCCGTTCTGCTGCGGGTCCAGGAGGCCGCAGATCACGGACAGCAGGCGGTCCACATCCACCGGCTTGGGGATGTAGTCATTGGCCCCGCTCTCGATCGCCCTTTCGCGGTCGCCCGGCATGGCCTTCGCGGTGAGCGCGATGACCGGCAGGTCCGCGAATCGAGGCGCATGTCGGATCGCCTTGATCATCTCGTAACCATCCATTTCGGGCATCATGATGTCCATCAGCACCAGCGAGACGTCCGGTGTCCGGTCCAGGACCTCCAGCCCCTCGCGGCCGTTCTCGGCGTATTTGACGCTGATCCCGACCCGGCCCAGTACGTGGGTGAGCGCGAAGACATTGCGGATGTCGTCGTCGACGATGAGGATCCGGCGGTCGGCCAGTACCTCGCCGGGGCGTCCGCTGAGCCAGTCCCTGAGGCGGGTGGTCTCGGGCCAGGTGACATCGCTGCCGTCGGGGGAGGGGGCGCCCAGGTGCGGCGCCTGATCCTGTTCCGACTGGGTGGGGAAGACGTCACTGGCATCGCGGACCTCGCCGGCGTCACCGGCCTCACCGGAAGGGCTGCTCCGCGCGGTGAGGGCGGCCGGTCCTGGCGGCGTGGCCGTGAGCTGTTCAGCCAGGACGGGGCGGGCGGGGCCGGCCAGTGCGGTGCTGTCCGCGGGGCGGGTGGCGGCGGTGGGGCTGGGCGCGGGGAAGGGGCCCGTGTAGCGCGCGGGCACGTACAGGGTGAAGGTCGAGCCGACGCCCGGCTCGCTCTCGGCGATGATCCGGCCGCCGAGCAGCGCGGCCATGTCGCGGCTGATGGACAGGCCGAGGCCGGTGCCGCCGTATTTGCGGTTGGTGGTGCCGTCGGACTGCTGGAACGCCTCGAAGATGCCGTCGAGCTTTTCCGGTGAGATGCCGATGCCGGTGTCCTTGACGGAGAGGGCGATGACGTCGTCGGCGGTGCGGAGGGATTCCTCCTCGAATTCGGTGCCGGGTACGCGCTGGACGATGAGTTCCACGCTGCCGGAGGAGGTGAACTTCACGGCGTTGGACAGGAGGTTGCGCAGGATCTGCTGGAGGCGCTGTTCGTCGGAGAAGAGCTCTTTGGGGACGTTCTCGCCGACCTTGACGTCGAAGGTGAGGCCGCGGTCGACGGTGAGCGGCCGGAAGGTGGCGCGGACGTAGTCGAGCAGTTTGATCAGCGGCAGGGCCTTGGGGTGGACGTCCATCCGGCCGGCCTCGATCTTCGACAGATCGAGGATGTCGTTGATGAGCTGGAGGAGGTCGGAGCCCGCGCGGTGGATGGTGACGGCGAACTCCACCTCCTGGGTGGAGAGCCGGCCGTCGGGGTTGTCGGCGAGGAGCCGGGAGAGCACCAGCAGGGAGTTCAGCGGGGTGCGCAGCTCGTGCGACATATTCGCCAGGAACTCCGACTTGTACTGGGAGGAGGTGGCGAGGAGGGCCGCCTTCTCCTCCAACTCGGCGTTCGTCAGCTGGAGTTCGTCGGAACGCTGGCGCAGCTCGGCGGTCAGGCGCTGGGACTCCGACAGCAGGGACTCCGTACGGGCGTTGGCGATGATGGTGTTGATCGAGACGCCGATGGTGTTCACGAACTGGTCGATGAAGGCGAGGTGGACCTCGCTGAACCGGCTGAAGGAGGCCAGCTCGATCACGCCGAGCACCTGGTCCTCGAAGAGAACCGGGAGGATGACGATGCTGGCCGGTGCCGAGGCGCCGAGCCCGGAGCTGATGGTGATGTAGTCGGGCGGGACGGCGTCGACGACGATGCGCTTCTTCTCCATGGCGGCCTGGGTGATCAGGCCCCAGCCGGGGGTGCCCAGCCGCAGCCGC
Source organism: Streptomyces sp. Edi2 (assembly GCF_040253635.1). Taxonomy (NCBI): domain Bacteria; kingdom Bacillati; phylum Actinomycetota; class Actinomycetes; order Kitasatosporales; family Streptomycetaceae; genus Streptomyces; species Streptomyces sp. Edi2. Next base: position 4,737,442 of record NZ_JBEJGX010000003.1, read on the forward strand.
GGCAGGGAGCGGCGGCCCTCGGGCTGGCCGGTGCCGTAACCGGCGATCAGCTCCAGGCCCTCGCCCGGTTCGGCGCCCGCCTCGGCCAGGAAGAACGCGCCGAACTGCGCGTTCACCAGCGGGGTCAGCTCGCGCAGGATCAGATCGGCGACCTCGACCAGGTCGCGGTGGCCCTGCATCAGGCTGGCGATACGGGCGAGGTTGGACTCCAGCCAGTCCTTGGCGCGGGTGGTCTCGCGGAGGTTGGCGACCATCAGGTTGACGTTGTTCTTCAGGGCGGCGACCTCGCCCTGGGCGTCCACGGTGATCGAGCCGGACATATCGCCCTGGGTGACCGCGCTGGCCACCTCGGCGATCGCCCGGACCTGCGTGGTCAGGTTCAGCGCCAGCTCGTTGACGCTGGTGGTCAGCCGCTTCCAGGTGCCGTAGACGCCCTCGACCCGGGCCTGGCCGCCGAGCTGGCCCTCGCTGCCGACCTCGCGGGCCACACGGGTCACCTCGGAGGAGAACGACGACAGGGTGTCGACCATCGTGTTGATCGTCGACTTCAGCTCCAGGATCTCGCCGCGGGCGTCGACGTCGATCTTCTTGGACAGGTCGCCCTTCGCGACGGCGGTGGCGACCTGGGCGATGTTGCGGACCTGGGACGTCAGGTTGTCGGCCATGGAGTTGACGTTGTCGGTGAGGTTCTTCCACACGCCGGAGACGCCATGGACCTGGGCGCGGCCGCCGAGCCGGCCCTCGGTGCCGACCTCGCGGGCCACCCGCGTGACCTCGTCGGCGAACGCCCGCAGCTGCTGGACCATCGTGTTGACGGTCTCCTTCAGCTCCAGGATCTCGCCGCGGGCGTCGACGTCGATCTTCTTGGACAGGTCTCCGTTGGCCACCGCCGTCGTCACCTGGGCGATGTTGCGGACCTGGGAGGTCAGGTTGAGCGCCATGAAGTTGACGTTGTCGGTGAGGTCCTTCCAGACCCCGGAGACGTCCCTGACCTGGGCCTGACCGCCGAGGTTTCCCTCGGTGCCGACCTCGCGGGCGACGCGGGTGACCTCGTCGGCGAAGGCGGAGAGCTGGTCGACCATGGTGTTGATCGTCGTCTTGAGCTCCAGGATCTCGCCCTTGGCTTCCACGGTGATCGTCTTGCCGAGGTCGCCCTCCGCGACGGCGGTGGCGACCAGAGCGATGTTGCGGACCTGGGAGGTCAGGTTGTCCGCCATGAAGTTGACGCTCTCGGTGAGGTCCCGCCAGACCCCGGACACGCCCCTGACCTGCGCCCGGCCGCCCAGCCGCCCTTCGGTGCCGACCTCGCGGGCCACGCGGGTGACCTCGTCGGCGAAGGCAGAGAGCTGGTCGACCATCGTGTTGATCGTCGACTTCAGTTCGAGGATCTCGCCCCGCGCGTCCACGGTGATCTTCTGGCTCAGATCGCCGTTCGCCACGGCCGTGGTGACCTGGGCGATGTTGCGGACCTGCCAGGTCAGGTTGGACGCCATGAAGTTGACGTTGTCGGTGAGGTCCTTCCAGACCCCGGAGACGCCCCTGACCTGCGCCCGGCCGCCGAGCCGGCCCTCCGTGCCGACCTCGCGGGCGACCCGGGTGACCTCGTCGGCGAACGCCCGCAGTTGGTCCACCATCTTGTTGACGGTGAGCTTCAGCTCCAGCAGCTCACCGGTGGCCTCGACCGTCACCTGCTGGGTCAGGTCGCCGGTGGCCACCGCGGTGGTGACCACGGCGATGTCCCGGACCTGCGCCGTCAGCCGCGACGCCATGGTGTTGACCGCCTCGGTCACATGGAGCCAGTCGCCGGACAGCCCCTGGACCTTCGCCCGGCCGCCGAGCCGGCCCTCGGTGCCGACCTCGCGGGCGACCCGGGTGACCTCGCCGGTGAACAGCGACAGCTGGTCGACCATGCGGTTGACCCCGTTGCCCAGCCGGCGCAGATCGCCGCGGAGGGCGCGGTTGCCGTCGTGCAGATCGACCCGCTGGGTCAGGTCGCCGCCGGCCACCGCGTCCAGCACCCGGGTCGCTTTGGCGAGCGGGACCACCAGCGCCTCCAGCACGGTGTTGGCCGCCTCGATGTTCGTCGTCCAGGTCCCCTGGCCGGGGCTGGCGGAGATCCGCTCGTCCAGCCGGCCCTGCCGGATGACCTCGCTGCGTACGCGTTGCAGCTCGGAGGCGAGATGGGCGTTGCGGGCGGCGATCTGGTTGAGGACGCCCGTCATATCGGCCACCACGCCGTCCGTGGAGAAGCCGTCCTGCGGGATGTCCGCACGGGCGGTGAAATCCCCGTCCCGCAGCGCCATCATCGCCGCGAGGAGAGGCCGTAGCTCACTGGTGCGTACCCACTGCCCGTCGTGCCGGGGAACGGGGGGCTGCGGGGGCTCAGTGGGCTCGGGAGGCTCCGGGGGCGAAGAAGCAGACTCGGGCCGGGCCGGGTCGAGCGCCATGGCACACCATCCCCCCAATGATCGTTGCGGAGAGAGTCGGTCGAGCGGGGTGATCCATTTGGGCAGATATGACATAGTATAAAGCGCTTGTAATGAGTTTTTCCCGGCATATTCAGGGGGCGCAGTGGTAGCGCTGTCCTCCCCGTACACGACGGAATCCGTGTCCCGGAAAGGGCTGCCCGCGAATCAGCTCGCGGCCGCCGGCGCACGTAAATTCGTGCGCGCGCTGCTCACCGAACGGGCGACGGCCCCGCCCGCCACGGCCGGGCCCGGTGCGGCGGCGATCAGCGCCGAGCTCATTCACGATGCCGTGCTGCTCACCAGCGAGCTGGTCACCAATGCCGTGATGTACGCCGGTACCGATATCGATGTGGCCTGCCGCCTGGAGCACGACGGGCCGGGGGCCGCAGGGAGCGACGGGGAGCGCCGCCCGGATGCGGTGGGCGCCGAGAGCGGCGACGGAGAGCGCCGCCGGGCCAAGGTGGGCGTCGTGGTGGAGGTCTCCGACCGCCACCCCGCCCGGGGCGTACGCGGCGGGGTCGACGCCCGCACCGGAGAGCCGGGATTCGGGCTCCAGCTGGTGAGCGCGCTGGCGGAGTCCTGGGGCGTGACCTACCGCCATGCGGTGAAGACCGTCTGGTTCCGCCTGGAGGCCACCGAGGGCGAGCCGTTGCGCGCCCGCGCCGCGCCCGCCGCGCCCCGCCGCCAGTCGCCCGGCCCCGAGCTTCCCGTGCGCCTGGGCCGCCCCGCGCCCCCGCCCGGCCGCCCGCACGGGTTCGCCGCCGAATGGGCCGACCGCGGCGGCCCGTCCTTCCTCGCCGAGACCAGCGAACTGCTGGCCGGGCAGCTCGACCAGGACATGGTCACCGCACTCGCCGCCCAGCTGCTGGTGCCCCGGCTCGCCGACTGGTGCGCCATCTGGCTGACCACGGAGGGCGGCGGGGTGCAGCTGTCGCGGGTCTGGCACGTCGACGAGCGGCGGATCACCCCCCTCCGTGCCGAACTGGAACGGGACCCGCCGTCCGACATCATCCGCACCGCCGGAACCCCCTGGCCCTGGCCGGAATGTGCCGGTGCGGCGCCCTCGGGCGGCTCCGCGCTCGCCTTCCCCCTGGTCGCCCGCGACACCGATCAGGGCATGCTGCTGCTCGGCCGGGCGGGGCACCTCCAGATGACCGACACCGTGGTGCGGATGGTCGAGGACGTGGCGCGCCGGGTCGCACAGGCCGTGTTCACCGCCCGCCAGTACACCCGGCAGACCACGATCAGCCTGGCGCTCCAGCGCCGGCAGCTGCCCGCGACGCTCGCCAGCATCCCGGGCGTCGACACCGCGATCGTCTATGAGCCGCACGGCGAGGGGCAGACCGTCGGCGGCGACTTCTACGACGTCTTCCCGATGGGCGACCGCCGCTGGTGCTTCCTGCTCGGGGACGTCCAGGGCAAGGACCCCGAGGCGATGTCCGTCACCGGACTGGCGCGCCATCTGGTGCGGCTGCTGGCCCGCGAGGGGCATGGCGTCGAGTCGGTGCTCGGCAGGCTGAATCTGGCCATGGCCGAGGAGAGCGCGGAGGCGGTGGAACTGGGCGGCGAGCAGGCCACCTCCCGCTTCCTGAGCCTGCTGTACGGGGAGCTGGAGGTCGATCCGGGCGTCCCCGGGGCCCGCTGTACGGTCGCCAGCGCCGGCCACCCGCCACCGCTGCACATGTTCGTCGACGGCGCCGTGGAGCCGGCCTCCGACCCCCAGATGCTGCTCGGCATCGACGAGGGCACCGAATTCCACGCCAGCTCCTTCGCCCTCCCACCGGGCGAGACGCTGCTGTGCGTCACCGACGGCGTCACCGAACGCCGCTGCGGCAACTGGCAGTTGGACGACAACGACGGCCTGATCGAGGTGATGCGCGACGGCATGGGTCTGGGCGCCAAGGCCCTCGCCGAACACGTACGCCGCGCCGCCCACGACTTCGGCACCGGCCCGGTGGAGGACGACCTGTCAGTGCTGGTCCTCCAGGCGGTGACGCCGGCGGCGGAGCGGAGGCCGTGAGGGGGCGGCGGGCGCGCCGGAGACGGGGCGGCCGGCTCAGGACCGCTGACCGGCGTGGGTGTACACCGGCTTCCCGCCCCCGGAGATCACCCCGCCGCCCATCCCGGCCACCGGATCGAACTGCCCGCCGAACAGCGGCCGCACGAGAGACGGCCCGTCGCCGGAGGCCCGCTGGGCCGGTGCGGCCTGCGACGCCGCCCGGGCGGCACCGGACACTGCGAGCAGCCCGGCACCGCCCAGGGCGACGACGACGAGGAAACGGCGGAGGTGGGGGCGCATATGACGCTCCTTCGGTAGAGGGTTCCGGGTAGCCGGTGGTAACTGGGTGAACGAGCAACCGGGGGGCGGGGTGACCGGGTGACCGGGTGACCGGGTGACCTGGCAGTGTGGTGGCCCTCCGGGATGCGGCCTCCCCACGGACGAGCCCGGTCCCGTCATGAGCACGCTCGCCGCGTACGTCATCGGCATGACCGTCAGTGAGGCCGCCTGGCTGACACCGTCCGCGTTCACCGGCGAGAGCGCGCGGAAGCGGGTAAGAACACACCTCGGAGGGCGTGACATACCAGCCGGTATGCGATGACAATCGCAGCACCACTACCCGCCCGTAACAAAGCGGAGGCACCCGGTGCTCAGCACGATGCAGGACGTACCGCTCACCGTCTCGCGAATCCTGGCCCACGGGGCCACGGTTCACGGCGAGTCGCAGGTCATCACCTGGACCGAGGGAGATCCGCACCGGCGCACCTTCGCCGAGGTCGGCCGCCGGGCCGCACAGCTGGCCCATGCGCTGCGCGAGGAGCTGTCCGTCGCCGACGAGGAACGGGTCGGCACCCTCATGTGGAACAACGCGGAACACCTGGAGGCCTATCTCGCGATCCCCTCCATGGGGGCGGTACTGCACACGCTCAATCTGCGGCTGCCGGCCGAGCAGCTGGTGTGGATCATCAACCACGCCGAGGACCGGGTCGTGCTCGCCAACGGCAGCCTGCTGCCGCTGCTCGCCCCGTTGCTGCCCCAGCTGCCGAACGTCGAGCACATCGTCGTCGTCGGCTTTGGTGACCACTCCCTGGTGGCGGGCGGCCCGGCGCGGGTGCACGACTACGAAGAGCTGATCGCCGGGCGGCCGGAGAGCTACGACTGGCCCTCGATCGATGAGCGGGAGGCCGCGGCCCTGTGCTACACCTCCGGCACCACCGGCGACCCCAAGGGCGTGCTCTACAGCCACCGTTCGCTGTATCTGCACTCGATGCACGTCAACACCGCCGAGGCGTTCGCGCTCAGCTCGCGCGACATCACGCTGCCCGTCGTGCCGATGTTCCACGTCAACGCCTGGGGCCTGCCGCACGCCGCCTTCATGGCCGGTGCCTCGATGCTGATGCCGGACCGCTTCCTGCAGCCCGCGCCGCTCGCCGAGATGATCGAGACCGTACGGCCCACCATCGGCGCCGCCGTGCCCACCATCTGGCAGGGCCTGCTCGCCGAACTCGACGCGACCCAGCGCGATGTGGCCTGTCTGCGGACCGTCGTGATCGGCGGCTCCGCCTGCCCGCCCGCCCTGATGCGCGGCTTCGAGGAGCGGCACGGCATCCGCGTCGTGCACGCCTGGGGCATGACCGAGACCTCCCCGCTGGGCAGCGTCGCCCACCCGCCGGCCGGAGTCAGCGGCGACGACGAGTGGGCCTACCGCGCCACCCAGGGCCGTTTCCCCGCCTCCGTCGAGGCGCGGCTGATCGGCCCCGACGGCGAACAGCTCCCCTGTGACGGCAAGGCCGCGGGCGAACTGGAGGTCCGCGGCCCATGGATCGCCGGCGCCTACTACGGCGGCGCACAGAGCGGACCGCTCCGCCCGGAGGACAAGTTCAGCTCCGACGGCTGGCTGCGCACCGGCGATGTCGGCACCATCACCCCGAACGGCTATCTGACGCTGACCGACCGGGCCAAGGACGTCATCAAGTCCGGCGGCGAATGGATCTCCTCGGTCGAGCTGGAGAACCATCTGATGGCCCATCCGCATGTGGCGGAGGCCGCGGTGGTCGCCGTACCGGACGACAAGTGGGGCGAGCGGCCGCTGGCGACGGTGGTGCTCCACCACGGCGCGACGATCGGGTACGAGGAGCTGAAGGCGTTTCTCGGTGAGCGCATCGCGCGCTGGCAGCTGCCGGAGCGGTGGGCGGTGATTCCGGCGGTGCCCAAGACGAGCGTGGGGAAGTTCGACAAGAAGGTGCTGCGCCGGCAGTACGCGGAGGGGGAGCTGGATGTGACGCTGCTGGCGTGAGCCGGTGGGGGCCGGGCGTACGTCGGTGGTGGGCGGGCGACCGCGGTGGCAGGGTGTCGGTGGCGGGGCGCCCGGCCGGGCCGGTGCCGGGTCGGGCCGTGCGGTGCGGGGAGGGCCGTGCGGTGCCGCGCAGGGCCATCCCGCCGCCCACTGCGCTCAACTCAGTTCAGCTGAGTACAGCTCAGCTGAGTACGGCTCAGCTGAACTCAGCTCAACTCAGTTCGTGCCGATCTTGGCGAGCAGGTCGACGATCCGGGCCTGCACCTCGGCGTTCGTGGAGCGCTCCGCGAGGAAGAGCACCGTCTCGCCGGCCGCCAGCCGCGGCAGCTGCGCCGGGTCCATGTCGGCGGAGGTGTAGACGACCAGCGGCGTGTGGTCGAGCAGGCCGTTGGCGCGCAGCCAGTCGACGATCCCGGCCCGCCGGCGGCGCACCTGCATCAGGTCCATCACGACCAGATTCGGCCGCATCTGCGCGGCGAGGGTGACCGCGTCGGCGTCGCCCCCGGCCCGTGCGACCTGCATCCCGCGCCGCTCCAGCGAGGTGGTGAGGGCGCCCGCGATGGCGTCGTTCTCCTCGATCAGCAGCACCCGTGGCGGGTGGACCTCGCTGTCGCGCGGGGCCAGCGCCTTGAGCAGGACGGCCGGGTCGGCGCCGTATGCCGCCTCCCGGGGGGCCTGTCCCAGACCGGCGGTCACCAGCACCGGGACCTTGGCCGCCCCCGCCGCCTGGCGCAGTGACTGCAGTGCGGTGCGGGTGATCGGCCCGGTCAGCGGGTCGACGAAGAGCGCCGCCGGGTACGCGGCGATCTGGGCGTCCACCTCTTCGCGGGAGTTGACGATGACGGGGCGGTAGCCGCGGTCGCTGAGCGCCTGCTGAGTGGCGACATCCGGCGCCGGCCAGACCAGCAGCCGGCGCGGATTGTCCAGCGGCTCCGGAGGCAACTCGTCATCCATGGGCATGGGCCGACGGTCCATCACCTCTATGGCGCCGTTCGGGCCGTCCAGCGGCTCGGGGCCCTCGCTGCCCTCGTCGGGCGCGGAGATGGCAAAGGCCCGCCCCTCGCCGGCGTCCATCAGGTGCGGATGCGGCTGCGGCGGGGACTGCGGCGGAGCGGGGGCCTGGTTCGGAGCCGGCGGTCTGGGCTGCTGTTGCTGCGGCTGCGGTGCACCGGGGTGTGGACGCGCCTCAGCCGGCATCGACCCCGTCGCCGTGCCCTCCTGCGGCGGCGCGGCGAGCTTACGGCGGCGGCCCGAACCTGCGGACGTACCGCCGGGGGGTGTGCTGCCGGGCGGTGGGGTGCCCGGGGGCGGGGGCACCTGCGGGCGCTGCTGGTCGGCGATCTGCTGGGTGAACGGCACGCCCTGCCCGAGGGTGCGCACGCTGAACGCCCGCCCGTGGGAGTGTCCCGCGGCGTGCGCGTCGTCCTCGGCGGCGGGCGGCAGCGGCTGATGGTGCGGGCCGGCGGCGGGGCCGCCCTGCGGGGGCACGGGCGGCTGCCCAGCGGCCTCTTCGGCGGGGCTGGGGCGACCGCGCCGACGGCCGGTGGGGGCCGGAGCACCGGGCGCCTGGGTGCTCTGGGGGTTCTGGGGGTCTTGGGTGGCGGGTGGTCCGTGGGGTGGCTGGGGCGCGTTGGGCGCCTGGTGCGCACTCGCATCCGGGGCCTGGGCCGGGGCCTGGCCCGCTGTCGGGGCCTGGGGCTGGGCCTGGGCGATCCCGGGCGCCGTGCCGGTGGCCGTACCCGTCGCCTCCGCCGGCTCGGTGTGCTGCGCCACGAGCCCCTCCGGGCCCGCGACGAACGTGCCGGACGACTCGGAATCGGCCATGGCGGCCGCCGCCCGCTCCTCGGCCGCGGCCCGTCTGGCCCGCCGCCGGCCGGTCGGCTCGCCGTCCCACTCGCCGTGCGCCGCACCGGCGTTGACGGCCGCCTCCAGCTCGTATCCCGGCTGTCCGCCGGACGTCGCCTGCTCCGGTCCGTTGGCCACCGGCCGACGCGCCCGACGGCGTCCCGTGCCTGCGGCCTCCTGAGGACCGGCAGCCTCCTGCGGACCGGCCTGCGCGGGCACCTGGTCAGCGGTAGCGGGCAGCGACGACTGCGGGCTCCGGTCCGCCGCGGCGGGCGGCAGCGCAAAGGCGGTACGCGCTCCGGCCTGCTGCTGCCCCCTGGAGGCGGCGGCCGCCGAAGCCGGCTCCCGGTCACCCTGCGCGGACCGCTCGGGTGCCTCGGCCAGCGCCCGGCGCGCCCGCCGACCGCCCGGCTGTACGGGGCCGAGCCCCTGCGGCACGCCCGGAGCCGGCGCCTGCCCCGGAACGTGCGGCTGCCCGGGAGCCGGAGTCTGTCCCGGGACCGAGGCCTGCCCCGACGCCTGCCCCGGCGCCGAGGCCTGCCCGGGAATCTGCGGACGGGCGGGAAGCGGACGTGCAGGAGCCGGAGCCGAGCCCGGCCCAGTCGCCGGAGCGGGGACCGGTGCGGATGCCTGCCCGTTGGCCGACGGCGTCGCCCCGGGGAGCGCCTTGGCACCGGCCGCCGGGCCGCCCTGTGCGCCCGCCACCGGACCGTGCCCGGGCTGCTGTCCCGATCCTGACGTTTGCCCCGATCCTGATGTCTGGCCCGATCCCGAACTCTGGCCCGTTCCGGAGGGGAGCGCGGGCAGCCCGCCGCCCTCCGTGGTGTCCTGCCGTGCCCGGCGCCGTCCGGTCGGCGGTACGGACTCGGCACCCGTCATGCCCGGCGGCAGCCCCGCACCGTCCCCGGGCCGGCCGCCCTGCGTAACCGGCCCGCCGTCACCGTGCGGCGGATGCGCCCCGCGGCCGCCCTCGGCCGCGCCGGGGCCCAGTTCGCCCGTCCCCGTCCGGCCGTCGCCCACGGCACCGTGCGCCGCACCGGCCCCCGGCCCCGCGCCCGGACCGCCCGGGTGCGCGCCGTGATCCGCGCCCTGCTCCGCTCCCGAGTGCCGCGCACGGCGACGGCCGGTCGGCTGTGCCCCGCGCGCCTGCTCCGGCACCACGGCACCGCCATTGCCACCGAGAGGCCCACCGGTCCCACCGGTCCCACCAGACCCGCCCGACCCACCGGGACCACCCGACCCACCGGGCCGGCCCTCGTCGCCGCCCTCGTGGCCTTCGCCGCCCGGCCCCTGATCGCCATGGCCCGAGCCATGACCGGCGCCGTTACCCGAGCCCTCGCCCGTGTCCGCGGCATTGCCCCGGGTGCCCCGCGCATGGGCAGCCGGTACCGGCATCACCGTCGTCTCGTTGCCGGTCGGCCCGTCCGCCCGGTCCGCGCCGCCCGTCGCGCCGTCCACCGTCGTACCGTCCGCCACCACCGGCAGCTCCAGCACATAGGCACTGCCGCCCGCGCCGGGCCCGCCGCCGGGCACCTCGTGCGTCTGCACCAGCCCGCCGTGCTTCCGCACGATCCCGCGCACGATCGGCTCATGGACCGGGTCGCCGCCGTCAAACGGGCCGCGCACCTCGATCCGTACGACATCGCCGCGCTTGGCCGCCGCCACCACGATCGTCGAATCGCCGGGGATCGGCCCCGAACGCCCGCCGACGGCAGCCTCACCGGCCGGCATCCGGCCCGTCGAGTCCACCCCCGCGACATCCGCGATCAGGTGGGAGAGCGCCTGGGCGATCCGCTCCGCGTCGACCGTCGCCTCTATCGGCGGCGCATGCACCGCGAACTGCGCCCGGCCGGGACCGATCAGCTCGATCGCGCCCTCCACGCCGGCCGCGACCACACCGTCCAGCGAAACCTTCGTGCGGTTGAGCTTTTCCTTGCCGGAGTCCAGCCGCTGATAGCTCAGGACGTTGTCCACCAGCGTCGTCATCCGGGCGTGGCCGGCCGCGAGGTGGTGCAGGATCTGGTTCGCCTCGGGCCAGAGCTGGCCGGCCGGGTCGGAGGCGAGCGTGCCCAGCTCGCCCTTCAGCTCCTCCAGCGGCCCGCGCAGCGCCTGGTCGAGCACCGCCAGCAGCTGGGTGTGCCGGGCCGCCAGCGAGTCGAACGCACGGCGGTCGGTGAAGGTCATCACCGCGCCGACGAGCTGATCGCCGTCCCGCACCGGCGCCGTCGTCAGATCGACGGGCACCGCCCGCCCGTCCTTCGACCACAGCGCCTGCCCGCGCACCCGGTGCTTGCGCCCGGACTTGAGGGTGTCGGCCAGCGGGGTGTCCTCCCACGGCAGCGCCGAGCCGTCCGCCCGCGAGTGGTGGATCAGCGGGTGCAGCTCCTTGCCGCCCAGCTCGCTCGCCCGGAACCCCAGGATCTGCGCGGCGGACGGATTGACCAGGACGACCTTGCCCTCGGCGTCCACACCGACCACGCCCTCGGCCGCGGCCCGCAAGATCATCTCGGTCTGCCGCTGCTGGCGGGCCAGCTCGGTCTCGGTGTCCAGCGTCCCGGTCAGATCACGGACGACGAGCATCAGCAGCTCATTGCCCGTGTAGCCATTGCGGTGATCGGCGTACGCGGCCTCGAAGGCGGACTCGTACGGGGTGCGCCCGTCCTCCAGGTTGGCGCTGGTCACCTCGACCAGCAGCTCGGTCCCGTCCGTCCGCCGCGCGACCATGCGGGTCGGCTTCGTCCGGCCGCCCTCGGTGTCCTCGTCCCGGCGCCGCATGGAGCCGGGGATGCGCTTGGAGTCGAAGGACGGCAGCAGATCGAGCAGCCCGCGCCCCACCAGGGCCGTGCCCGGCGCCTCGAAGGTCTCCAGCGCGATGGAGTTGGCGTTGACGACCGTGCCGTTGCAGTTGACGAGCAACAGCGCGTCGGGGAGGGCATCGAGTATGGCTGCGAGGCGAGCAGCGCCTCGGGATGGCCTGCTGCTCACGACGACGCTTCCTCCCTGTTACCGCACCTTGCCGACCCACCGTGGCGGATCGCTGGAATGGAGTCTACGGGCACTTGCCCCAGGCGCGGAGGCGGATGACGAGGAGGTAATGCCACGGCCTTGTGCGACTCACCGCACGCCCGACATGTACCCCTCGTCCTGACCTGGCGCGCTACTAGGGCACGAACCGGGTCAGGAACTGGTCGAAGGGAGCAGGGGTTCGAACCGGCCCCAGCGGCTGATCTCACACCCATTGGTGCGCCGGAAATCCGCGTTGACGGGGCGCCCCGCCCAGGTCCCGGTGACATGCGCGGTGGCCGGGCCGCCGTACATCATCGTGCAGTTCACGCCCTGCGGTACGGGGGCGAACGGGTCTTTGCCCCACTTCGTCATCCCGTCCAGCTTGGCGCAGGCGCCCTTGATGTGACGGTGGTTGCCCCTGCCCGGATGGCAGTACAGCTCGAAGGTGCCATCGGTGGCCGCCGAACCGGAGCCGTGGACGGTGACGGTGAGGTGGTCGGCGGGGGTGCGGGGAGAGACCGGTGTGCCGGGGGAATCCGGTGTGCGGCGGGAAACCGGCGTGCCGTGGCCGACGGGCGTGCCATGGGTGACGGGCGTGTTGTGGCCGCCGGACGTGTCGCGGCCGAGGGGCGGGCGGTGGCCGAGGGGCGCGTCGTGACCGGCGGGGGTGCCGTGTCCGAGGGAGGCTCCGTGACCGGTGGTGGTGCTGTGGCCGAGGGGTACGTCGTGACGAGCGGGTGTGGGGATGCGGTGATCGACGGGTGCCTCGTGACCGACGGGGGTGCGGTGCTCGCGAGTCGCGCCGCCTGCAACGGGTCTGCCGTGATCAACGTGTCTGGCATGCCCGGTGCGACCGGTGCGGTCGGTGCGACCGGTGCGGCCGGGGTGAGCGGTGCGGCCGGGGTGAGCGGCGGTTGGGAGGTGGCCCGCGCCCGTGATGTCACTGATGCCGCTGATGCCGCCCCCGGACCAGTGGTGCCGCAGCGGGATCGGGGCGGCCGACGCGGCGGGCGCCGCCAGGACCAGCGCCGCGCTGACGGAGACGACGGACACGGCGGCGGTGGCGGAGACGCGGCCCGCGGCGGCCGTGGTGGCGGTCAGGCGGGTCGCGGCCGTGGTGGCGGCGCTGGCGGCCGCGGCGAAGAGGGACGACATCCGGCGGTGCGGCATCACAGGCTCCAGGGAGGCGAGTGCGGGGCGGTACGCGGCACGTACACGCCGGGGGCGCACGACGACGCGAGTCGCCACGGCCCCGACACTTCTAACGCGCTGCCGCCCCCGACGTTGCGCTGCAGGAACGTCTTTGCTCGCCGGCCCGCACGCCTAGTACCGTAGGGGGCGATTGGTGACAGCCCTGGGGGCTGTGCCATCATCTGGACACACCACAGCGTGCCTGCACGCGTGGGGTGTGTGGAGGCGTCGCCTAGTCCGGTCTATGGCGCCGCACTGCTAATGCGGTTTGGGGCTTACCCCCCATCGAGGGTTCAAATCCCTCCGCCTCCGCTCTTCTTCGTTCAGGCCCCGGTCCTCACAGACCGGGGCCTGAACGCTTTTCTGCCCTTCCAAAGCGATCTTCCGGGCCCTGCGGCAAGGCCACCTGCCCCCGCACAGGCAATCTGCTCCCTGCTCCCCCTGCTCCCCCTGCTCCCCCTGCTCCCCCTGCTCCCCCTGCTCCCGGAGCCCCGCCGGCGGCCCGCACCCGCGGAGTGATCTTGCCTTCCCCGCGGCCTCACGTCGCTCCCTCAGGCGGCTCCTTCAGGTGGCTCCCTCGCACGGCACCGGATTCACCCGCCCGGAGCGCCCCACGCCCCGCCATGCCATCCAGGCGACCCGCGCCCCGCCATGCCATCCACGGGCAACATCCAGGCCAACCGGATCCGCGTACGGGGCGAGGGTCACCCATCCACGCGACCCTGGACCCATGACACCTCAAGACCGCTCACCCTCGTCGGCCGCCGACTCCGCCATCGGGGGCATCCCGCTCCCCGACAGCCGGCTGGCCCGGGAAGCCACCGAGCTGATCCGCGATGTCACCGACGACCTCATCTACCACCACTCCCGCCGCGTCTACCTCTTCGGCGCCCATCACGGCCGCCGGCACGGCCTGGCCTTCGACCCGGAGCTGCTGTACGTAGGGGCGCTCTTCCATGACCTCGGCCTCACCGAGAAGTTCCGCACCTCCCAGCAGCGCTTCGAGCTCGACGGCGCCGACGAGGCCCGCGCCTTCCTGACCGCCCGCGGTATCCCCGCGGACCGCGCCCGCCTGGTCTGGGAGGGCATCGCCCTGCACACCACCCCGGAAATCCCGCACCACATGGCCCCGGAAGTGGCGCTCGTCACAGCCGGCGTCGAACTCGACGTCCTCGGCATCGGCTACGACACCCTTCCCCCGGAAACCCGCGAGGCCGTCGTCGCCGCGCACCCACGCCCCGACTTCAAGCGCCGCATCCTCCACGCCTTCCACGCCGGCCTGGCCCACCGCCCCCAGACCACCTTCGGCAACGTGAAGGCCGACGTCCTGGACCGCTTCGAAGAGGACTACACCCGCCCGAACTTCGTCCAGATCATCGAGGACTCCCCCTGGCCCGAATAGCCCCCCGAACCTCCCCAGAGGTGCGTTTCCGCAGGTCAGAGGTGCTGCGAGCAATGGATTTCGCCTCACGGCGCAGGTCATGTAATGTTGTTCCCGCAACGCCGACCGGCAAGAAAAACCGCCGGAAAGCCAAGCGCTCGTAGCTTAACGGATAGAGCATCTGACTACGGATCAGAAGGTTGCAGGTTCGAATCCTGCCGAGCGCACAGCAGATCAAAGCCCCCGCCGGGTAATCCGGACGGGGGCTTTGTCGTGCCGTACAGCAGCGAAGTACAGCAACCGGGTCAGCCGGCGCCACCCATCGCTTCGGAAAGCTTGCCCGCCGGCAAGAGACGGGCATCCACGTCGACGTCGACGAGCTCACCGGGGTCTACAAGAACACGACGCGAGGCATCGTCGCCCTGGTCTTCCGCTGCAAGCCGGTCGGCGGTGAGGAGCGCACCTCCAGCGAGTCGACGGCCGTTACCTGGCTCACGCCCGACGAGGTGGTCGAGTCCATGTCCGAGGTCTACGCGGTCCGGTTCCTGGATGCCCTGGATGGGGCAGGCCCTCACGTACGAAGCCACGACGGCAAGCGACTGACGCCCGTGCGATAGAACTTTCCCTACTTCATCAAGCCCCGGCTGCCCTCCGCTCCGCCGGGCGCGCTCCCGGCTCCGCGCCGGGGCGCCGCTCCTGCCTTCGGCCCGCTCCGCCCACGCTGCGCCGACGCGCGCCCTGGTAAGGATTGGCTGGCGGCGTGAGGTCAGAACTGTCGCTCTTTGCGAGATCGTCTACGAGATCCCCATCAGTCGTTAGTTGTGGTGGCGCATGACATTGGTGCCCTGCCACGGTCACCAGGGCGGACACGTTCAGGGTGCATCAGGTGCCCCACCAGACGGTGGAGGCTGACTAGGGTCAGGTTCGGCAGGCGACGTGGAGGCTGGTGAATCGCCGTTGGTGGAGGGGGCCGGCGGGAGCCCTGCGCGGGCTCTGGTGACATCGGCTTCCGCACGCATCATCTCGGCCCTTGCTCGGATGAGATCCGCCTCGGCTTGTCCCCGGGCCTGCACGTACTTGGCGTAAGCGGTCAGAGTGACGCCAATCAAAGTGCCGGTGGCAGTGCCCAGGGCGACGATCGCCGTCACCACCGCGGGGGTATCGGAGGGCCCCAGCCGTGCGTGCAGTCGGAAGGTTTCGAGCACTTCACGCACGCTGATCGACGCGGCAGCCAGCAAGACGGCGATCCACAATCCGACAACTGCCAATGCCTTCCAGTCCTGCCTGCCTTCCGAGCCCCTGCCCTGCCTCATCGACGTGGCTACCCTTCCGATCGCTCTGGATGCCCCCTGCACTGCCCTACCGGCGCGCCACCGGGAGCGGCGGCTGAGAAGGATGTAGCCGCGTTCGTCGGCTGAGACGTCCTCGGGGTGTTCGGCAAGTCTGTGCAAGGCCTCTTCCAGGTCGGATCCGCCCAACAAGTGAGCGGGCTCCCGGTGTCGTGCCTGCCAGCGACGGAGGTCGGCCCGCAGCTGCTCCTGCCAGACGCGGAAGCCCCGGTAGTCGACGAGCCATTGCCTTAGGCGCGGCCATAGCTGGATCAGCGACTCGTGCGGCAGGTCGACTATCTCCTCTCCGCCGGCACCACTCGGGGCGTGGGAGAGAACGACGAGCTTGCGGGTGGCCAGCTTCCGTGCCAGGTCGAGGAGGTCGGGGGCGAGGTCGGCGACGCGCATGGGCCTCCGGAAAAAGGTGTCACCGTCGCCGGGCCGGGCCAGCTGTACGAACAGCCGCCGGGCAGCATGCTGTTCGGCCTGTGTCAGCGTGACCAGGGTGAGGTCCGCGTACACCGCGATCGTGCCCGCGACGCCGCCCATGGCGTCGTAGGCGGCATGGGTGAGCGTCGAGCGGGTGCGGTGCTTCCAAAGCTCAGTCAGGGTGAGCTGGACCAGCGGCATCCGCCCGGGCTCATTGCCCGCATCCGTGACGATCCGCTCTGGCAGGCCCGGCTCGAACCACAGTCGTGGCACCGCTTCGACGGGCCCAGTCACCGTCAGCGCCAGTTCATCTCGGGTCAACGGCGCGAGGAAATGCACGGCCTCGCTGACGAGGTCGGAAGTGCTGGCGGTGACCAGCGCATCGAGGGATTCGGGCCGTACGGTGGTGACAACCCGCAGCGCGGCGGCGACGTCCTTGCCGGCCAATGAGGCGAGCAGCCCGAACAGGTCACGTGCGGCCCCCGGTTCGGCGCCCGCGTACTCCTCCAGTTGGTCGACGAAGAGGACGTGTCCGGCGCTGGCGCCACGAGCAAGGACCCTGGCCCGCAGTTCTTCTGTCACATAGTCGGTCTTCAGGAGCTCAGCCAGCCCGTCGGCCCTACTGTGGCGTTCTGCCTCGCCGAGCGCCGGCTCCAGGAAGTCCGTCAGCGCCCGGGCAAGTATGGCGGCCGCAGGCACCCCGGGCATGGCCCGCAGCTCGGAAATGCTCATGCCCTCAGCCCTCAGCCCTCAGCCCGCAGCCGGGGCAGCACCCCTGCCCGTACGAGGGACGACTTTCCGCAGCCCGCGGGCCCGACCACCACTGTCACCGGCTGCGTGCGCACGGCCGTGTGTAGGCGCGTGGTGTTGTTGTCGCGGCCGTAGAAGAACTCCGCGTCCTCCTCCGTGAACGCCGAGAGCCCCTGGAACGGGCAGCGCGGCTGGAGGATCGGTTCATTGACCAGCGCGTCCGACGGCAACAGATGTGCGGTGCTCTCGCCCAGGTTCGCGGCGACCATCATTCCGACGACGCCGTACAGCCTGCTGTCCCAGACCGGCGCTCCGCTGAACTCCTCCAGGCTGCGCGGCCCCGGCCCCTGTGTCTCCATCTGCACCCAGCCCAAGGCCTGCCCGGCGCCCAGTGTGCCCCAGACCCAGACGCCGTGGTCGGCCCCGGCCGGGTAGCCGAACGCCCTGAAATCGTTGCGCGGTGTGTCGGTCCTCTCGACGAACGGCACCGGTCGTCCGCCCTCGACGGCCGTGTCCAGGCGCAGCAGCGCGACATCCGCCCCGCCGAACCGCCAGGACACCACCGTCGTCCGTACCCGAGGGCGGCCGTCCAGCAGCGGAAAGTCGAGGTCCACCGGCTGGCTTGGTGCCTGCTCGGCGGTAGCCGACACCCCGAGCGCCCTGGCGACGACATGGGCGCAGGTGCACACCACATCGGTCCTTACGAGGAACCCGGCGCCGACCGCCTCACCCGTGGCCGAGCGGACCCGCACCTGCGACGCCTCCACGATGTCGCTCACCCATCCAGAGACCACGAGCCCCCCATTGCTCACACGTTGATCAGCACATGGCACATCAGCATCTTTTTGTGCAGCGGCATCGCACAACTAACCGTGCGCAGAACCTGATTGAGGCTGCGCACACTGCATGGTCCGTACACAGCACCCGCTCGGCCCCAGCTCAGACACAAGCAGCAGAGTAGCGGTCAGGACTTCGCGGCCACGGTCGTTCGATCAAGCTCTTTAACCGCTCGCCGCCGTCCCGAAGCAGCTCACGTTCGGGGATCTCGTCGAACCAACGTCATGAGGCGTCACGCAGGGCAGCGCGCAGGATCACCAACAGGAAGCGCACGGTCCGGTCAGACGGGAGCTGCTTGCAGCACTTCCCGAGGCACAGCAGCGCTGCTTGTGCTCCGGACGGCTCTTGTCCTTGCCCTGCACGCAGCACTGGCAGGTGGCAGCCGTCTTGGTGAGGAACGCGCGGATGACGCGGGCGGTGAGCCGCGCCAGCTTCTTCCTGCCGAAGTCCGCGGTGACGAGTTGCGGACCAGCGACTCGTAGTTGACGTAAGTCGTCCTGCGGACCTTGCCCTTCGCGACGTTCGACAGGCAGTACGTCAGGTACACGCTCAGCGTCATCTTGCTGGTCGCGACCGGGAGGCCGTTCAGGGAGCCGGCCTTGAGCCTGGTCGGCTTCTCGTGTGCGTCGTCCCAGGTCCTGCCGTAGACGCTGCGCCGCTTGTACGTGCCGTCGCTGGTGAGGACGTACGCGCTGCCCTCCCAGCGGCCGTCCTTGCGCTGGTAGATGGTCCCTCGTTGTTGGCATTCTTCTTCGGCTTGGCGGCCATCAGGCAGCTTCCTGTTCTGTGCGGAGGGATATGTAGGCGTCCAGGGCGGCATCGCTGATGCGACGGCAGCGGCCGATCGTGAAGAAGGCGAGCTCACGGGACCGGATCAGGTCGTGGACCTTCCAGCGGCTGATGCCGAGACGCCTGGCGACCTGGTCCGCAGGAGCTGTGCGAGCTGTTCCGGTGGTGCCGGAGACGGTGGTCATACGTCCGCAGGGCGGCAGGGGTAGCAGAGCCGGAGACGGTCAGTGCCTGGCAGACGGCTCTTCCCGTCTCCACTGCCTCAAGGTGTCAGAGGTGACGGCGGCCGGTGTCCGGCCGCCGTCGAGCTCTCGCGAGGGTGCGGTTGGGGGTCAGCCCAAGCAGCCAGGGACCGCGGTGGGGCTGCCGGCGCAGTTGGTGGGGTGGTTGTTGTGGACGGAGCTGAGGAGGAGTGCGACGCTTCCGGTGTCGTTGTAGATACCGCCGGGAGCGTTGGTGGCGGTGTTGTCGGACACGCTGCTCGCGATGAGAGTCGTCGTGGCTCCGGCACCGCCGAAGTTGGCGACTCCGCCCCCGACACCCGTCGGCCCGGATGCCGTGTTGTGGTTGATGTTGCTTTGAAGGATTTTCAGTGTCGCGTCGTTGGCCACTCCGCCGCCCTTTTCCTGCGCCGTGTTCTGGGTGATGGAACTCTGGGCGATGGTCATATCGCCGTCGTTGGCCAGACCGCCGCCGTTATGGATCACGGTGTTGCCTGAGATGATGCTCTGCGCGACGCGGGTGGTGGAACCGGTGTTGCCGCCGATTCCGCCGGAGAAGTCGGCGCGGTTGTTACGAATGACGGATTGCACGACGTTGAGGGTTCCGTCGTTGCGGATGCCGCCGCCGAAGTCTCCTGTCGCGTCACCGTTGCTGATGGTGGTGTGGGCCAAGCTCAGTTTTCCGGAGGCGTCCACCTTGAGGATGCGGAAGGCGGGGGCCGATCCTGCGCGGGTGATGGTGGCGCCGTTGCCCAGGATGTTGATCGTGTTCTGGACGGACGGCAGGGGGCTGGGCAGGGCGTAGACGCAGCCCGGTGCCAGGATGAGCGTGCCACCTGAGGTGTTTGCCGTGGTGATGGCGCTCGCCAGTGCGGCAGGGGAGCACGGGACCAACGTTTGTGCGGCTGCCGGTGTGATGGCGAGGCCGGTGGCCACGAGGGTTGCGCCGGCCACGGTGGCGAGTGCGCGGATTGCCGTTCGGCTGTGCTTCATTGCTGCTCCTAGGATGTGTGGAGACGGAGAGTTCACGGGCCTTTTCCGGTGAGCCTGGGAACGAATTGCGGTTTCGATTCGGCGCCTTGTATCGCTTGTCGAATTGCGGTCATGGCGCGTGGTCGGCGTCCGGCCAGATTTCGCCGGAGCGGAAGAGGGGCTATGAGGACCGCTAACGCCAGTCGAGCGAATTGACCGTCAGGTCGGCCGGATGGGCGTCACATTTCAGGTTCTCTTGCGCCTCTTGACCGGAGCGCCGTCCGACTGTTGAGAGGCGCGGCCCGGCAGTGCCAGGAGCCATGCTCGTCGGCGCGGGCTCGGAACTGCCGTTGGGCCTGTCAGACAGTGATGACGGCGCCGTGGGCGCCGACATCTCTCGTCCCGCGGGGCTCATCGGCGTCGCTTTCACCCCGGCCATGTGCACCGGGAGCGACTGCGCGGTGGTCCACATGCATGTCGTATCCATGACAGCCTCCTTGGAGTCAGGGGCCGTCAACCACCCTTCTGGGGCCGCCTCGTTCGCCACGGCTCAGCGGGTGGTGAAGTCTCCTCAGCGGGGGTGCCCACTCCGCAGCCATACCGAGGTCTCATGTTCTTCCTCGGCACGGCCGTCCACCCCCGGTGAGGGATGGGCGGCCCGCCGGATTTCCACTTCCAGCAGTAAGGCACCGCCGGCAAACCGCGTCTACGCAGCCGACTGAATTTGACCCGTATGGCGGAGCGTGCGGAGTCATCGCTGGGATGGTGTCCTGCATGGTCAGGAGAGCCCCCCGGCCGTCGTCGATGTCCTTGGATCCGGTCCCATACCAGGGCCCTGCTCCGCTGGACATCGGCGGTAGAACGTGGGCCAGGGCCGGGCAGGAACGGCTTGTCCCTGGGGCGTCGGCAGCGTCCGAGGACTGCGACCACTCAACGGAGGGCGAGTAGACGGCGGTGTGTTCTTGATCTTGCTGAGCCTGTCGTGTGATTGACGGCAGCCCTGACTGCAGCCCTGCCGGCAACCGCGGCACACATGGGCCAGGTGCCGACACCAATAGCGTCGAGGTTGGCGACGTCCACGGTGAGGACGGTCCATGGGGTGGTGGCCAGGAGGCGCTGGGTCAGGGTGGTCTCGTGGCGTAGGTGGGCGGCGGCCGAGGCGAGGTCGTGGACGGAGCGGGTGCCGGGGGAGGCGGCGAGTTTGGTGAGGTACCAGTGTTCCCAGTCGGGGCCCTCGCGGGTGATTGCGCGGTGGAGGGCGGTCGAGGGGTCGTCGTGTAGGTAGACCACGGTCACCTGGGTCGGTTCGACGGCGGTGGTCAACTCGTGCAGGACGCCGGCGATGGCGGGTTCGTCGTGGCCCCAGGCCACCAGGGAAGGGATGAAGGGGAGCAGCGCGTCGGTGACCAGGACGTCGATGCCCGCGGTGCGGGATTCCGCTAAGCAGGTGCGGGTGGATTCGATCAAGGTCTCGGGGTGGACGCTGTTGTTGCCGTCGGCGAACTCTTCGGCCACGCGGCGGAAGGCGGGGCGGGTGAGGATGTCGGCCTCTTGGAAGTGGTCGACCGTTGCTCCGGCGTCCCTCAGCCAGGCGGCCAGGGAGTGGCAGAGGGTCGACTTTCCGACGCCCGGGCTGTTGCCGATGACTGCTATCAGGTGTCTTGTCATGGCGGCAGCCTTGCAGAGGGGGGAGGGGAAGGGCGCCGTTTCTTGACTCAACTCGTGTGTTGTGGCGATGAGTTGAGCGGGGGCGGTGTGGGCCCGGGATGGCGGTGAGGGAAGCGATTAGGCATTGGCGGGGGAGTGGCGTAATGTTCAGTTCACCGACGCGGGGTGGAGCAGCTCGGTAGCTCGCTGGGCTCATAACCCAGAGGTCGCAGGTTCAAATCCTGTCCCCGCTACTGATAGCCGCAGGCCCAGTGGATTCGATTCCACTGGGCCTGCGGCTTTTGTGCGTCTGTGTTTGTTTCTGTGTCCGGGGGTGGGTGTCCGGGGGCGTGGCTGCGGTTCAGTCGTGGGTCGGTGGGGGCGGGGCTGTGTAGTGGGCGGCGGGGCCGGTGAGGGGGCGGGCCAGGTCGGGGTGGAGGAGCAGGTCGTCGTCGTAGTCGCCGTTGTTCTGGTGGCGGAAGGGCAGCGGCTCGGTGGTGGGGAGGGTGTGCAGGCGCCGGCGCAGGCGGGTGGCGGCGGTGGCGTAGGCGGTGGGGGTGGTGCGGTCCGCGCCGGGGATCAGGAGAGGCGGGACGACGGAGATCCCGGTGTACCAGAGGGTGCCGTGCTGGAGGGGGAAGAGGAGGTCGTTGAGGTCTCCGTTGACGCCGCGCGGGCCGAGGGTGGCGGCGCGGGCGCCGGCGGTGGTGATGACCATGGCGCGCTTGCCGGTGAGTCTGCCGTCGCCGTAGCGCAGGGGGCGGCCGGTGGCGGGGTCGGTGAGGCCGAAGGCGAAGCCCTTGACGAAGACGCGGTCGAACCAGCCCTTGAGGATGGCCGGCATGCCGTACCACCAGAGGGGGAACTGGATGATCAGTGTGTCCGCCCAGGTGAGTTTCTGCTGCTCGGCTTCGATGTCGGGGCTCAAGTGGCCGTTTGCGTAGGCGCGTTCCGAGGCCGTGCCGATGAGCAGGCGGTCGGTCGGGTCGTGGTCGTAGTCGGCGGCGTCGACCACCGGGTTCCACTTCATGGCGTAGAGGTCGGAGACGCGGTACTGGTGGCCGTGGGCGTCCAGGGTGCGCAGCCCCTCGGCCAGGAGGGCGCCGCTCAGGGAGCGCTGGTCGGGATGGGCGAACAGCCAGAGGACCTTCATGTCCTCCACTGTCCTGGGGGCGGTGGGTGGCATACGAGTGGCCCGATGGCCATTGTGTGCAAGGATCGGGCCATGGGGGCAGGTCATGGAGGGTCCGGTCATGGGTGTGGTGGAGAGCGGGAGCGGTAGCAGCGGGTACGGCCGTAGGGGTAGCGGCGGCGGTAGTGGCGGTGGCCCTCGTGAAGGTGGCCGTAGTGGGGGTGGGGAGGTGCGGGCCGTTCCGGGGGGTGGGCGGACGCACCGGGTGGTGGTGCTGGTGCGGGACGGGATGCTGCCGATCGAGGTGGGGATCGTGCACCGGATCTTCGGGGAGGCCCGTTCGGCGGGTGGGGAGCGGCTGTACGAGCTGGTGACCTGCGCCTTGGAGCCGGGGGAAGTGCGTACGGACACCGATTTCACGGTGAACGTCGCACACGGTCCGGAGGCGCTGGCTGCGGCCGACACCGTGGTCGTGCCGGCGTCCGGGGCGGATTACGGGTGGGGGGAGGGCGGAAACTCGGGGCGGCTGAGTCCGGCGATGGCCGCGGCGCTGGGCCGGATCCGGCCCGGGACCCGGATCGCGTCGATCTGTACGGGGGCGTTCGTGCTGGCCGCGGCCGGGTTGCTGGACGGGCGGCGGGCGACGACGCACTGGCGGTCGGTGGAGGACTTCCGGCAGTTGTTCCCGGCGGTCGAGCTGGATGCGGATGTGCTGTACACGGACGAGGGGGAGGTGCTGACCGCGGCGGGGGTCGCCTCGGGGATCGATCTGTGTCTGCACATGGTCCGGTGCGATCACGGAGCGGCGGTGGCCAACGATGTGGCGCGTCGGACGGTCGTGCCGCCGCACCGGGAGGGCGGGCAGGCGCAGTACATCCGGCGGCCGGTGCCGGAGCCTCAGGCGTCCTCCACGGGGGCGGCGAGGGCGTGGGCACTGGAGCATCTGGACCGGCCGTTGAGCCTGCGGGAGCTGGCGGCGCGGGAGTCGATGAGCGTACGGACCTTCACCCGGCGGTTCCGGGAGGAGGTCGGGATCTCGCCGCTCCAGTGGCTGACGCAGCAACGGATCGAGCGTGCACGGCAGTTGCTGGAGGAGACGGAGCTGACGGTGGACCGGATCGCGGCGGAGGCGGGCTTCGGGACGGCGGCCTCGCTGCGGATGCATCTGCAGGCGGTGCTGGGGGTGTCGCCGCGGGCCTATCGGAGCACGTTCCGGGGGGCGGGAGGCGGGGGTGGGGGCGATGAGGATGGAGATGGAGATGGGCATGGGCATGGGCATGGGCATGGGCATGGGAATGGGCATGGGAATGGGAATGGGAATGGGGATCGCGACGGGGGTGGGGGTGGGTTGGTGGCGTGAGGGCCGGCGGTGACGGTGTGCGGGGGGGGGGCCGGTGGTGTGAGGGCCGGTGGGGTGTGGGGCCGGTCCCGTGTGGGGCTCGGTGGGGTGTGGGCTGAAGCCCGTCGGTGACTGCGTGCGCGGGCGTTGTCAGTGGGTGGTCGTACGCTGGCGGTGTGTGGCGATGTACGGGACCGCGCTGGTCAGGTGGCGGGCCGGGGTCGGGGCCTGAGGGGCGGTTCGGGCAGCGGCTCGGCTGGTACTGCGCCGAGCGGAGTGAGGAGCGGGTGAGCATGCTCCCCGCGGGCAAGGTGCTGGCGTTTGCCGCGCAGGGGGAGCGGCGCTGTCTGGGGGTGTGGCGGGCCGCCCGCCGGATCGTGTGCCCGTACGGTGCGGGGATCGACGGTGCGAGCGCCAAGGACCAGTGCGCCCGGTGCGCCCAGTTGGACCGGTCGCGTTCGGTGGCCGCGGACACCATGGCCGATGATCCGCGCCCCTATGGCGTCTACCTCGCGTACTTCGGCCCCGGCCTGCTCAAAGTGGGGATCACGGCCGTCGAGCGCGGCCCGTCCCGGCTGGTGGAGCAGGGGGCGGTGGCGTACGCATGGCTGGGGCGCGGGCCCTTGATGGCGGCGCGGCGGGCGGAGGCGCTGCTGGGGAGCGCCCTGGCGGTGCCCGACCGGTTCGGGAAGGCGCCGAAGCGGGCAGCCCGTGGGGCGCTGCCCCCGGTGCCGGAACGGGCCGCCGAGCTGGCCCAACTGCACGGGGCGGCACGGAGGTTGCCGGGCTGGCCGGAGACGCTCCAGCCGGTGGAGTTCGCCTGTACGGACCATACGGAGCTGTTCGGGCTCGACCGCATTCCGGGGGAGGTGGCGGAGCTGGGCGGGATGACGTCCGGGACGGAGATCGTGGGGGAGGTGCTGACCGGGGTGGGGCCCGATGTGTATCTGCGGCTGGCGGGGGCTGGTAGCGCTGATGAGGCGAGTAAGGCCGGGGTGGCGAGTAGTGCCGGTGGGGCGAGTGACGCCGGCGGGGTGGTTGCGGTGATGGATGCGCGGTTGTTGTCGGGGTGGGTGCTGGGGGCGGCTGTGGGGCGCGTGACGACGGCGCCGGTGCGGGCCGGGGTATCAGGGGCGGGAGAGCGGGAGGGGGAGGAGAAGGGGCGCCAGGAGGGGTTGTTCTGACCTGAGGAGGCTGGGGGCCGGGGCTGGGGCCGGGGCCGGGGTGCGGCCGGCCGGGCCGGACCGTTGAGAGCGAGGCGAGGGCGAGGTGGAGGCTTCGGGGCTGGTGGCGGGCTGGGAGTGCGCGTCCTCCGGGCTTGCGGGGGCTCGTGGGGCTTGCGGAAAAGCGGCTGGTGGGGGTTGTTCCGGGCCGGGTGGGGGCGTTTAGATGCTGTGTGCAGGTAGGTCGGGGCGCGGCTAGCTGGGTGTGCCGGCTGGGTGCGTTGGGCCGGTTTGGCGGGTGCCGTCACATGGGCGGGGTGCCGTGGGCCGGGTGCGTTGGCGTGGGGTCGGCGCGGTTGACGTCGGCTGGGCGCGATTCGTGTTCGTGTGCGCAGTGATGTCGGCTGCGGCCGGCGTGTGGTGCCGGCTTGTGGAGGAGGGGACGGCTCGCGGACGGGGCGGGTGTCCTGGTTGTGGGCGTAGCGGCCGGAACCGCAGGCGGCCGTAGCAGGCGTAATGGGTAGTGGACGGAAGCGTATGGAGAGGGGCCCGGCGTGGTGGAGGGTGATGAGCGGGTCGGGGCGTTCTGGCGGGAGTTGGGGCTGCCGGGGCTGATCGATGTCCATACGCACTTCATGCCCGAGCGGATGATGGCGAAGGTCTGGGCGTACTTCGACGCGGCCGGGCCGCTGGTGGGGCGGGCGTGGCCGATCGCGTACCGGTTCGAGGAGGACGAGCGGCTGGCGGTGCTCCGTGGCTTCGGGGTCCGGGCGTTCACGTCGATGGTCTATCCGCACAAGCCGGGGATGGCGCAGTGGCTGAACGGCTGGGCGGCCGATTTCGCCTCCCGTACGCCGGACTGTCTGCGGACCGCGACCTTCTTCCCGGAGGACGGCGCGGCGGCGTACGTCCGAGACGAACTGGCCGGCGGGGCGCGGGTCTTCAAGGCGCATGTGCAAGTGGGCGGGTACGACCCGGCCGATGCGCTGCTCGACTCCGTATGGGGTGCTCTCGCGGAGGCGGGGGCGCCGGTGGTCGTCCACTGCGGGTCGAGTCCGGCGCCGGGCAAGCACACCGGGCCCGAGCCGATCGCGCGGCTGCTGGCCCGCCACCCCCGGCTGCGACTGATCATCGCGCACATGGGGATGCCGGAGTACGCCGACTTCCTCGACCTTGCGCAGCGCTATGCGGGCGTGCACCTCGATACGACGATGGTCTTCACGGACTTCTCCGAGCAGCGCGCGCCGTTCCCGCGGGCCGAACGCCGCCGGCTCGCGGACCTCGGCGACCGGGTGCTGTTCGGGAGCGACTTTCCCAACATCCCCTATGGCTACGCGCATGCGCTGGAGGCGCTTGACCGGCTGGAGCTGGGCGAGGAGTGGCTGCGGGGCGTCTGTTACGGGAATGCGGCCCGGTTGTTCGGGGTGTGAGGCCTGGCGGCGCGGCGGGTGTGTTGCGTGCTCTCGGCGCGTTCAGGGGCCTTCGGACTCGTGTGGGGTGGCGGCTGCTGCGGCGGCTGTGGCTGCGGGTGCTCGGGTGGCGGCCGCCAGGTGGGAGAGGGCCGCGTGTAGTTCGGAGAGGGTGGTCTCGTCCGTCACGCGTTCCGTAGTGGGGTCGATCTTCGGGCCGATGGCGGGGAGTTCGCGGCAGGCGGCCTCGATGACCTCGCCGGTCATCATGCGCAGGATCTCGCGGAGCTGGGCGTTGGCGTGGTCGCCGCCGGTGGGGAACGGCGAGGCGGTGATCACTGCGACCGGCTTCGAGACGCATTCACCGCTGCTGACCAGCCAGTCGAGGGCGTTCTTGAGGACGCCCGGGACGCCGTGCGCGTACTCGGGGCTGACGATGAGCAGGGCGTCGGCCGCCGCGACATGGGCGCGCAGGGCGGCGACGGGCGCGGAGGGGGTGGCGTCCTCGCCGTCCAGATCGGGGTTGAAGTGCGGGAGGGCGCCGATGTCCGCGGTGGCGGTCGGGCCGTTCCAGAAGGCGAGCGCGGAGCGCAGCACCGCGCCGTTGGAGGAGCGTGCACGCAGGCTGCCGGAGAGGGCGAGGAGTCTCATGGGGTGACGGTACAGAAGTTTTCGTCGGGGGCGTAGGGCGGTGAATGTGCTGGTCAGAGCGATTGTCAGTGGTGGGTGCGATGCTGAGGAAGTGGTGATCGACCTGGACCGCGCGGGGGGCGGCCCAGGTCGGTCAAGGTGTCTCGATCAGGTGTCTCGGCCAAGGTGCCCCGGTCAACGTGCTTGGGTCACGGGCGTCGGACGCGGGCTTCGATCATGGGCTTCGGCCAGAGTCTTTGATCACGGGCTTCCGTCAACGGCCGGGGACTCGGGGGAAGATGCCTCGGAGGGAGGAAGCACGGGGAATTCTCAGGAGATTCACAGAAAGGCGATAGGGAGCTCTCACGGGGGCGGGCCAGGCTCACGGGCATGACCGTGACTTCGTCGTCCTCAGCGTCGTTTCGTATCCCGGCTACGGCCTCGTCCGCCAGGGACGCGCCCGCGAAGCAGCCGGTGTTGTTGCGGCCCGACGGCAGTCCGCTGCGGGTGCTGGTCGTGGACGATGAGTCCTCGCTCGCCGACCTGCTGTCCCTCGCCCTGCGCTACGAGGGTTGGGACATCCGCTCGGAAGGGGACGGGGCGGGAGCGCTGCGCTGTGCCCGTAGTTGGCGGCCGGATGCGGTGCTGCTCGATGTGATGCTGCCGGACATGGACGGGCTGACGGTGCTCGGACGGTTGCGGCGGGAGCTGCCGGATGTGCCGGTGCTGTTCCTGACCGCCAAGGACGCGGTCGAGGACCGGATCGCCGGGCTGACAGCGGGCGGCGACGACTATGTCACCAAGCCGTTCAGCCTGGAAGAGGTGGTGGCCAGGCTGCGGGGGCTGCTCCGCCGGGCCGGGGCGGCCGCGGCCCGGAGTGAGTCGCGGCTGACGGTGGGCGATCTGGTGCTCGACGAGGACAGCCATGAGGTGTGGCGGGACGGCCAGGAGATCCATCTGACCGCCACCGAGTTCGAGTTGCTGCGCTACCTGATGCGCAATCCGCGGCGGGTGCTGAGCAAGACCCAGATCCTCGACCGGGTCTGGAGCTATGACTTCGGCGGCCAGGCCAACGTCGTGGAGCTGTATATCTCCTATCTGCGGCGGAAGATCGACGCGGGGCGGACGCCGATGATCCACACCCGGCGCGGCGCGGGCTATCTCATCAAGCCGGGCGGGTAGGGCGGTGCCGAGAAGACGAAACCTGGCGGGTACGGGGCAGGCTGGTCTGGGTGCTCCGGCCGGTCCGGGTGCGCCGACTGGCGCGGGTGCCCAGGCTGGTCCGGGTGGCCTGGCCGGTCCGGACTCCCCGGCCGGTCCCGAGGCCCCGGCACGACCGGCCCCTCCGGCCGCCCCGGCAAGGCCGGCCTCTCCGGAAGCCGCGGCCATCCCGCCCCTCCCGGCACGGCCGGCCACCCCTGCCCCCACCCCCCGCCGCCGCTGGTCGCTCCGGACCCGTCTCGTCGTGTCGGCGGTGGCGCTGATCGCTGTCGTCGGGGCCGTCATCGGCACGGTGACGACCATTGCGCTGCACGACTATCTGCAGCGGCAGCTGGACCGGCAGCTGCTGGATTCCGTCGCCCATGCCCAGGGGCCGCGCCCGCATGATCCGCGGCGTACGAAGGGCATGGACTTTGTGGCGATGGGCGGTCAGCCGCTGAAAGCGGTGGGGGTGCGGTTCGGGCCCGACGGCATGGCCGACAAGGGCGCCATGCTGAGCAATTCGACCAACCGGCTGCCCGAGGACCGGTTGTCGCCGCTGCCCCAGGCGCAGGTGGCGGCGCTGAACGCGGTGCCGCGGGACGGCAGGCCGCACACCGTCGAGCTGCCCGGCCTCGGTGATTACCGGGTGGCGACCACCGGGGACGGCTCGCTGGCGCTCGGTCTGCCGCTCGGCAAGGTGCAGGACACGGTCAGCCAACTGGTGGTCATCGAGGAATGTGTGACAGTCGCCGGGCTCATCGCGGCCGGTATCGCCGGTTCCACCATGGTCGGCATCGCCCTGCGGCCGTTGCGCCGGGTCGCCGCCACCGCCACCCATGTGTCCGAACTGCCGCTCCACCAGGGCGAGGTGGCGCTGCACGTCCGGGTGCCGGCCTCCGAATCGGACGGCCGGACGGAGGTGGGGCAGGTCGGTGCGGCGCTCAACCGGATGCTGGGGCACGTCGGCGCGGCGCTCTCGGCCCGCCAGGAGAGCGAGACGAGGGTGCGGCAGTTCGTCGCCGACGCCAGCCATGAGCTGCGTACGCCGCTCGCGTCGATCCGCGGCTATGCCGAGCTGACCCGGCGCGGGCGGGAGCAGCCGGGGCCGGAGACCCGGCACGCCCTGGGACGGATCGAGTCGGAGGCGGAGCGGATGACGGGGCTGGTGGAGGACCTGTTGCTGCTCGCCCGGCTCGATTCCGGGCGCCCGCTGTCGTACGGGACCACGGATCTGTCGCCGTTGGTGGTGGATGCCGTCAGTGATGCGCGGGTGGCGGGGCCCGGTCACCGGTGGCGGCTGGAGCTGCCCGATGAGCCCGCGTGGGTCTGCGGCGACGGCGGGCGGCTGCACCAGGTCTTGGTGAACCTGCTGGCCAACGCCCGTACGCATACGCCCGAGGGCACGACGGTGACGGCGAGGGTGCGCGCTGCCGGTCGTACGGCCGGTCTTCCCGCTGCCGGCCCCACGGCCGGTCTTTCCGCTGCAGGTCTCACCGCTGCCGGCTCCACGGCCGGTCCCTCCGCCGCTGGTCGTGCGGCCGCCCCCTTCACCGTCGGTGGTCCTGCCGGGCGCCGCGACGCCGTCGAGCTGGAGGTGCAGGACGACGGACCCGGTATTCCGGCCGCGCTCCTCCCGCATGTCTTCGAGCGGTTCGCGCGGGGCGATGCCTCGCGTTCGCGTGCCGCCGGGAGCACGGGGCTCGGTCTCGCCATCGTGCAGGCGGTGGTGGCCGCGCACGGAGGCACGGTCGGGGTGACCAGCGTGCCGGGACGGACGGTCTTCACCGTGACGCTGCCGACGGCGGCGGCTGCCCCGGAAGCGTCTCTCCCGGAGGCGCCTCTCCAGACACCGGCTGTCCCGAAAACGCCTCGCCCGACACCGGCTGCCCCGAACGCGGCGCCTGGTGCCCCGAAGACACCGCCTCCCCCCTCACAGCCAGGACACAGGCTCAGCACACCGCCGTGACAGTGCGGGCGGCGAATGTCGTAGGCATGACGACGACACAGCCGCCCCGCACACCGCTGGGCTCCCTGCCACCGCGCGAGCATCTGCGGCTCGGTCAGATCGCGACCGTCCTCGATGTGGTGATCCCGGTCCACAACGAGGAACGCGACCTGGAGCCCTGTGTACGGCGGCTGCACGAGCACTTGGCCCGCACCTTCCCGTACGGCTTCCGCATCACCATCGCCGACAACGCGAGCACGGACCGTACGCCGGAGGTCGCCGCCGTGCTCGACGACGCGATCGACGAGGTCACGGCGGTACGGCTGGAGCAGAAGGGGCGCGGGCGGGCGCTGCGCACCGTGTGGTCCCTCTCCGAGGCCCCGGTGCTGGCCTATATGGACGTCGATCTGTCCACCGATCTCAACGCGCTGCTGCCGCTGGTCGCACCGCTGATCTCCGGGCACTCGGATCTGGCGATCGGCTCCCGGCTCAGCCGCAGCGCGCGGGTGGTGCGCGGCCCGAAGCGGGAGTTCATCTCGCGGATGTACAACCTCATCCTGCGCGGCTCGCTCTCCGCACGCTTCTCCGATGCGCAGTGCGGTTTCAAGGCCATCCGCGGCGATGTCGCCGCGCGGCTGCTGCCGATGGTCGAGGACACCGGATGGTTCTTCGACACCGAGATGCTGGTGCTCGCGGAGCGGGCCGGGCTGCGGATCCACGAGGTGCCGGTGGACTGGGTCGACGACCCCGACAGCACCGTGCAGCTGGTGCGGACGGCCGCCGACGACCTCAAGGGCGTATGGCGGGTGGCGCGGGCGCTGGCGACCGGGGTGCTGCCGCTGGACCGGCTCGCCCGGCCGTTCGGGGACGACCCGCGGGACCGTGAGCTGTCCGGGGTGCCCGGCGGGCTGGCCCGTCAGCTCGTCGGGTTCTGTGTCGTCGGCGGGATCAGCACCCTGCTCTACCTCGGCCTGTACTCGGTCTTCCGGCTCGGTGTGGGGCCCCAGGCCGCCAATGCCGTGGCGCTGTTGCTGTCGGCGCTGGCCAATACGGCGGCCAACCGGCGGCTGACCTTCGGGGTGCGGGGCCGGGACCGGGCCGTGCGGCACCAGGCTCAGGGACTGGTGGTCTTCGCCATCGGGCTGGCGCTGACCAGCGGCTCCCTGGCTGCCCTGGCCGCCGCCGGCGGCGACGCCTCGCACGGCACCGAACTCACGGTGCTGGTGGCCGCCAACCTCGCGGCGACGGTGCTGCGGTTCCTGCTCTTCCGCGCCTGGGTGTTCCCGGACCGCGAGCGGCGCGACGTGGCCGGCGCACCGCAGCCACACCCCGCGCACGGCCATCACGACCACCACGGCCATCACGACTCCACCGGGAGCGCTCGTTGATCCCGCCGCCCCCGCACGATCACCACGCTTTTCCCTTCGCCTTGACCTTCACCTTGACCTTCATCTTCACCAGGAGCGCTCGATGACCCCGTCCTCGCCCGATACGCCGGCCCCACCGTCGTATCCGCCCCCCTTCACGTCACGGGAGAGCGCGAAGGCATCGGCCACGGCTCCCGGGGCGGCGTCGGGGCCCGCTGCCGGTCCGCGCTGGGCGCGACCCGCGCTGCTGGCGTTGTTGCTGGTCACGGCCGTGCTCTACCTCTGGAGCCTGTCGGCCTCCGGTTATGCCAACCAGTTCTACTCGGCCGCCGTCCAGGCCGGCAGCGAGAGCTGGAAGGCGTTCTTCTTCGGCTCCTCCGACGCGGCGAACTCCATCACCGTCGACAAGCCGCCGGCCGCGCTGTGGCCGATGGCGCTGTCCGTACGGCTCTTCGGGCTCAGTTCGTGGGCGATCCTGGTGCCCGAGGCGCTGATGGGTGTGGCGACGGTCGGGGTGCTCCACGGGGCCGTACGGCGTCGCTTCGGTGCCGGGGCGGGACTGCTCGCCGGCGGGGCGCTGGCCGTGACGCCGGTCGCGGCGCTGATGTTCCGGTTCAACAACCCCGATGCGCTGCTGTGCCTGCTGATGGTCTGTGCGATCGCCGCAGTGCTGCGGGCGCTCGCGGACGGCCGTACGAAGTGGCTGGTACTGGCCGGTGTCTGCTTCGGCATGGGGTTTCTCACCAAGACGCTGCAGGCGTGGCTGATCCTGCCGGCCCTCGCCGTCGTCTACGCCTGCTGTGCGCCGGTCGCGCTGCGCCGGCGGCTGGGGCAGTTGCTGCTCGCCGGGCTGGCGATCGTGGTGTCAGGCGGCTGGTGGGTGGCGATCGTCGAGCTGTGGCCGGCGTCCTCGCGCCCGTACATCGGCGGCTCGCAGCACAACAGCTTCCTGGAGCTGACCTTCGGCTACAACGGCCTCGGCCGGATCAGCGGCAATGAGACCGGCAGCGTCGGCGGGGGCGGTGGGCGTCCTGGCGGCGGGGGTGGCGGATGGGGAGAGACCGGGATCACCCGGCTGTTCTCGTCCGACATGGGCGGGCAGATCTCGTGGCTGCTGCCCGCGGCGCTGATCCTGCTGGTCGCGAGCGTGTGGGTGCTGTGGCGGGCCCGGCGTGCGACCGATGCCGAACAGGCCGGTCAGCGGGCGGAGTTCCTGGTGTGGGGCGGCGCGCTGCTGATGACCTTCGCGATCTTCAGCTTCATGTCCGGGATTTTCCATCAGTACTACAACATCGCGCTGGCCCCGTACATCGCGGCGCTGGTCGGGATGGGGGCGACGCTGTGGTGGCGGCGCGGCGGGCGGCGCGGTGCGCTCGTACTGGCCGGGACGGTCGCGGTGACCGCTGGATGGTCGTATGTGCTGCTGGACCGGTCGCCGGGCTGGCTGCCGTGGCTGCGCTGGACGGTGGTGGCCCTCGGAGTGCTGTCGGTGCTGGGGCTGTTGGTGCCGGTTGGGGCGGGAGCGTCGGCGCGGGACGGAGCGTCGGTGCGGGACGGTGAGCCGGTGGGGGACGGTGAGCCGGTGGGGGACGGTGAGCCGGCGAGGGGTGGAGAGTCGGCGGGGGATGGAGAGTCGGCGAGGCGCGGAGGGCAGGAACGCGCCCCGCGGCGGACCGGCCGGCGTCTCGCGGTGCTGGCGGCCGGGCTCGGAGTGGCGACGGCGCTGGCCGGTCCGGTCGCGTACACGCTCCAAACGGTCAACACCCCCAAGGGTGGGTCGATCATCACCGCAGGCCCCGCGGTGCGCGGCGGCATGGGCGGGCCCGGCGGCCGCTTCCACGGCGGCGGGCGGCCCGGAAAGTGGCGCGGCAACAACGGAGCCATGCCGGGTGGCCGGGGCATGGGTCAGGGCCAGGGGCAGGGGCAGGGTCTGGGTGGCCCCCGAGGCAACCAGCAGGGCAATCACCAAGGCGCCCGGCAGGGCACCCGTCCGGGCCGGTTGCCGGGGCAGGGCGCCGGTGGCCGTCTGCAAGGCGGTTGGCAGGGCTTCCCCGGCGGGCCGGGCGGAGCGGGCGGCTTCGGTGAGCGGGGCGCCGGGCGGATGCGCGGTATGGGCGGCATGGGTGGTCTGCTCAACGGCAGCAAGGTGAGCGCCCGGGCCAAGACGCTGCTGGAGAAGGGCGCCGGGGACTACACCTGGGTCGCCGCGGCGATCGGCTCGCAGAACGCCGCGAGCTATCAACTCGCCACCGAGAAGCCGGTGATGGCGATCGGCGGCTTCAACGGGAGCGACCCCTCGCCGACCCTCGACCAGTTCAAGAAGCAGGTAGCGGCGGGGAAGATCCACTACTTCATCGCGGGCGGGCAGGGCGGCCCCGGTGGTGGCCGTGGTGGCGGCAAGGGCGGCCCCGGTGGCGGCCGGGGCGGCTCGTCGAAGATCACTTCCTGGGTGGAGAAGACCTTCAAGAAGGTCACGGTCGGCAGTGCCACCTTCTACGACCTGACCCGGAAGGCGTGACCCGTAGGGGGGACCTGCAGGGGTGACCCGTAGGGGTGGCCCGCGACCCGTAGGGGTGCCGGGCGGGGCGCCCGGTGGGGCCCGGGGGTCAGGGGGCGTAGCCCGCGAGACCGGCCCGCTCCCCTCCCTCCCCCCAGCGGCCGACCCCTCCCCCCCGCAGTCGAAAACGAAATGTACGGCGTATAAGGCTCCCTGTACGGTGTAAGTCACCGCTCACTCCGTCCAGGGAGCCCGTATGCCCTCCGTGGCCTCCGACGCCACCACCGCCACTCTTGAGCCACCAGGCCGCCCGGCCGCCCGCTGGCTGATCCTCGCCGTCATCTGCCTCGCCCAGCTGACGGTCGTCCTCGACAACACCGTCCTGAACGTCGCGATCCCCTCCCTCACCGAGGAACTGGGCGCGACCACCGCCGACGTCCAGTGGATGATCAACGCCTATTCGCTGGTCCAGTCCGGCCTGCTGCTCACCGCGGGCAACTCCGCCGACCGTTACGGCCGCAAGAAGATGCTCATCGTCGGCCTGGCGCTGTTCGGGGCCGCCTCGCTCGGCGCCGCCCTCGCCCAGTCGCCCGGTCAGCTCATCGCCGCACGCGCCGGTATGGGCGTCGGCGGGGCCCTGCTGGTGACCACCACCCTCGCCGTCGTGATGCAGATCTTCGACGACGAGGAGCGCCCCCGGGCCATCGGCATCTGGAGCTCGGTCAACTCCCTCGGCTTCGCCGCAGGACCGCTGATCGGCGGTTCGCTGCTCGACCACTTCTGGTGGGGCTCGCTGTTCCTGGTCAATCTGCCCGTCGCGGTGATCGCGCTGGCGGCCGTCGTCGCCCTCGTCCCCGAATCGAGCAGCCGCAGCGGAGCCCTCTCCGCGGCCGGTACGCCCGCCGCCGGTACGCCTGCGTCCGCGCGACCCCCCCTCGACCTCCTGGGTGCCCTGCTGTCCATGATCGGCAT
This sequence comes from Streptomyces sp. Edi2, assembly GCF_040253635.1. Classification (NCBI taxonomy): domain Bacteria; kingdom Bacillati; phylum Actinomycetota; class Actinomycetes; order Kitasatosporales; family Streptomycetaceae; genus Streptomyces; species Streptomyces sp. Edi2. Next base: position 4,772,258 of record NZ_JBEJGX010000003.1, read on the forward strand.
GGTCGGGGTGGTCTTCGCGATCATCTCCGGGCCGATGTACGGCTGGCTGTCCGGCCGGGTGCTGATCTCCGCGGCCATCGGAGTCGCCGGGCTCGCCGTCTTCGCGCTGTGGGAGCTGCGCATCCCGCACCCGATGCTGGACATGCACTTCTTCCGCAACCGCCGGTTCATCGGCGCCGTCTCGGGCGGCATCCTCGTCGCCTTCGGGATGGGCGGCTCGATGTTCCTGCTCACCCAGCACCTGCAACTGGTCCTGGGTTACGGACCGTTGGATGCCGGACTGCGGATGGCGCCGCTCGCCGTCACCGTCATCCTGGTCAACTTCACCGGCCTGAGCGCCCGTCTGCTCCCCCGGCTCGGCACCCCCGGATTGATCGTTTCGGGGATGTCGCTGCTCGCGGCCGGCCTCGCCGCCATCTCGCTGTTCGGCGGCGCCGGCTACGGCGGCATGCTGTGCGGCCTGGTCGTGATGGGTGTCGGCGTCGCGTTCGCCATGCCGACGATGGCCAACGCCATCATGTCCGCGATCCCGCCGGCCAAGGCGGGCGTGGGGGCCGGTGTCAACGGCACCCTGATGGAATTCGGCCAGGGCCTCGGCGTCGCCGTCCTCGGCGCGGTCCTCAACTCCCGTTTCGCGGCGCTGCTTCCGCTGGCCGCCGCGGGCGCCGGGTCGCTGACCGCGGCGCTCGCCCGGACCCGTACGGCCGCCGAACGGACCGCCGTCCACGACGCCTTCGCGGCCGGCATCGGCACCAGCCAGCTGGTCGGCGCGGCCGCGGTGTTCCTCGGCGGGCTGCTCGCCGCCGTCCTGCTGCGCCGGGCGGAGCGTACCGGAGGGGACGCGGAGCAGGCGGCCACGGCTCCCGGTGCGCAACCGGCCACCGCCGCGGCGGAATAGCATCGGCTCGGCAGGTGCGCGTGAACAGCGCGTACCGGCGGCACGTATGCATCCATACGTGCCGTCACCGCCGACGACACCGACGACGACGTCACCGCATGACGTCACCGAGCGGTGTCAACGAATGACGACACCGACGACCACATCGACGACCACACCGACGACAACACCGAAGCCGACCGTGACGACGGCACCCACGACGTCGAAGGCGCTCGGGACAGGGAGGGGCGCCATGGCAGCGACGGACGACCGCACCGGAAAGCGGCCGAACAGCGTCTGGCTGACCGAACGGCCCCCGCTCAAACGGAAGGCGGAGCAGCCGGCCGGACTCGACCTCGACAAGATCGTCGCGGCGACGGTCCGGCTGCTGGACGCCGAGGGCCTGTCGAAGTTCTCGATGCGCCGGCTCGCCGCCGAACTCGGCGTCACCGCGATGTCCGTGTACTGGTACGTCGACACCAAGGACGACCTGCTGGAACTGGCCGTCGACGCGGTGGTCGGCGAGACGACCCTGCCCGACGCGTCGGACGCCGGTGCCGACTGGCGCGACCAGCTGCGCACGCTCGCCGTCGGCTACCGCGACATGCTGCTGGGCCACCCCTGGGCGGCCCGGCTGCTGGGCGAGTTCCTCAACATCGGCCCGCATGCGACGGCCTTCGCCCACGCCACCCAGCGGGTGATGCACCGCAGCGGCCTGGCCCCGGACCGCATGTCCGGCGCGCTGGCGTCCCTCTTCCACTTCGTCTACGGCTTCTCGACGATCCGGGCCACGCACGAGGCCCGCTGCCGTGCCGTGGGCATGAGCCTCGACGACTACTTCGAACAGGTCGTCGCCGCGCTCACCGACCGCCCGGAGTTCGCCGAGCTGCTGGAACCCTCCACCCGGGCCGACCACGTCCGCCGGGGCCGCAGCGCCGTGGACATGCTGGACCGGGACTTCGCCTTCGCCCTCGATCTCCAGATCGCGGGAATCGAGGCGATGCGGGACCGGCCTTAGGGGGAGACACCACCCTTAGGGGGAAACGCCACCCTTAAGGGGGCCTTCGCCCGGCGCTTGAGGGGGGCTCGTGCAAGAAGGGCCGCGGCGGACCTCGTGTCCCTTGAGGGGGATGGCCACGACGGAATTGCTTCACCGCAGGCCGCGGTGTCGGCGCACGCCCGCGAGGATTCCCATCACGAAGCCGAACACGAACAGCGCGAGCCCCAGGAAGATCACGGGATTCACCCAGCCCGGTACCAGCTCCGTCCCCACGCCGTCCGACGTGACGCACTGCGCGCTGACCGGCAGCGTCTCCCGCGTCACGATGCGGTCGCCCTGTACTCCCAGCGCCGCACACATCTGATCCGGGTCGAGGACGTAGAACCCCGACATCACGCCCCATGCGTACGCGCCGAGCGCCGCCGCACCGGCCATGACCGCGACCAGCGCGCACGTCGCGACGCTCGGCAGGTGCCACCCGCCGCCCGGTAAGCGTCGGTAGGCCCGTAAGGCGAGTGCCACAGAGGCGATCACGAACACGCAGGGCGCCCAGAACGGTGCAAAGGCCAGGATCAGGAACAGAAGCTTTGCCATGCCTGCCAGGACATCGCAGGGGGAAGGCCGGTTCCCGCCCCCGCCCCCGCCCCCCGCGAACGCCTGAGCGCTCTACTCGGCGATCCCCGCCAAGTAGAGCGCTCGGTCAGCCCGCCGGCGGGCCTCACCCCATCGGCAGGCTCTCGCCCTGCACCGCCTGGATGTCCAGTTCGACCTTCAGGGTCGTGCCGATCGCCGCGATGCCGGCCGCGACGACCTGGTTGTAGTTCATCTTGAAGTCCTCGCGGCGCAGCTCCGCGGTGGCGCGGAAGGCGGCGCGCACGCCGCCCCAGGGGTCGGGGCCGGTGCCGAGGTAGCTCAGGTCGAGGTCCACCGGGCGTACGACACCGTGCAGCGACAGCTCGCCGTGCACCGTCCAGCGGTCCGGCCCTGCCGGTGCCAGGCCCGTGCTGCGGTAGGTGATCTCCGGGAACTCCTCGACGTTCAGGAAGTCTTCGGAGCGCAGATGCCCGTCGCGCATCCCGTTGCCGGTGTCGATGGACGTGGCCTTGATGGCCGCCTCGACCCGCGAGGCGGCCAGGTCCTCGGCGATCTCGATCCGGCCGCTGAACTCGGTGAACCGGCCGTGCACGCTGGAGATCCCCAGGTGCTGGGCGACCGCGGCCACCGTCGAGTGCATCGGGTCGATGGTCCAGGCGCCGGGCGGCGGCAGCTCGGCCCCGCCCTGCCGCGCCAGGACGACGCTGCCGACGTCCATCCGGCCGCTCGCGGTCACGATCGCGCTGGAGGCGACCGGTGCATAGCCGACGGCCGTCACGATGACCGTGTACGGGCCGGCGGGCAGCGGCTGTGCGCTGCGGATGGCGCCCTCGTCGTCCGCCGCCGCGCGCAGCACCTGTGCGCCCGTCATATCGGTGACGGTCAGTACGGCGTGCTGGACCGCCCAGCCGTCGCGTGTGCGGACCTGAGCCCTCAGTCCCGCAGCTCCCGCGCCCGTCGAAGTCATTGCCTCTCCTGTTTCCTGCCTGGTCGGGGTCCCCCCGCTCCGGCGATGCCGGGAGCGCGGGGGAGTGTCGGGCTCCGGACGGCGGCGTGCAGGCCGTCCCCTGCCTGTGCGCAGCGCCGCCGCCGGAGCCCCGGGGCCGGGCCGGGACGCGCCTCCGCTCAACGCGCGCCCCGGCCCGGGGTATCGCTCCCGGGGAGAATCCCCGGGCCCGGGGTGTTTCAGCCCCAGGTGTTCGTTCCCCGGGTGCTTCAGCCCTCGGGGTGGGCGAGCTCGACGTCGTAGCTGTCGACTCCACGGGCACCGACCGCAAGGCCGGTGGCGACCGGCGGGTAGCCGCTCGCGATGACCGTGTAGTCGCCGGCGTCCAGGTCGGTGAAGGCGTAGGCGCCGTCCTCCCCGGTCGTCGAGGTGGCCACGACATTGCCCGCCGCGTCCACCAGCGTGACCCGGGCGTCGGGCAGCGGCCGGGATCCGTCCGGACCGCCGGCCCGCACGATGCCCTGCACCCGCGCGCCGGACAGCAGCTCGATCTCGATCCGGGTCGTGCCCTGGCCGCCGATCTCGACCGGCAGCGCGGCCGGGCGGTGGTTCGGGGCGTTCACGGCGACGGTGAAGGTCCCGGGTGCCAGCTCGTCGAAGGCGAAGGAGCCCTCGGCGCCGGTCATTCCGGTGGCCAGCACCTCTCCGCGGACATCGGTGACGACGACCATCGCGCCCTCGACCGGCCGGCCGGTGGCCGCGCTGCGGACCTGGCCGCCGAGGCCGCTGGTGCCGCTGAGCAGGATGTCGTAGCCGTGGGGCTGGTCGCCGACGACGACCGTGGACGCCTGCGGCTGGTGGCCGTCGGCCGCGGCGATCAGCACGTACGAGCCGGCGCCGGGGGCGTCGAGGACGTACGAGCCGTTGGCCTGGGCGACCGCGCGGCCCAGCTGACGCCCGCTGAGCGAGATCAGCGTCACCGCGGAGCGCGGTACGGGGTGGCCCTCCGCATTGCGGACGAAGCCATGGACCGCGGAACCGGTCGGGAGGGCGTCACCGCCGCCGGCCGAGGCGTACGCCGCCAGCGGCTGGGTGGCGGTGGCCGTGGTCGCGGCCGGCTGCGCCCAGGAGGGCGTGTGCACGTCGTCGGGGGCCACCGACGGGGCACCCACCAGAGCGGGCTCCCGCTCCTCGCCCGCCGCCGCGGCGGCGAGGTCGGGGACGACGGCATCCGCCGCCGGAACGGTCACCGGAACGGTCGCCGGCGTGGTCGCCGGGGCGGCCGCCGGGGTGCCCGCGGCCTGGGCGCTCTCCGCGCTCTGGGACAGTCCGCCACGCGTCTTCAACGCGACCTCCTTGATGAACAGGGTGAAGAGGAAGGCGAGCAGCGCGCAGGGCGCCGCGTAGAGGAACACATCGCCGACACCGTGACCGTAGGCGCTCTCCATGACGGTTCGCAGCGGCGCCGGGAGGGAATCCAGGTCCGGGATGCCGCCGCCGCTGTTGCCGGCGCCGTGGGCGGCGGCCTTGGCGGCCTTGGGGCCGAGGTCGGCCAGGCCGTCCTTGACGTAGTGGGTGACGCGGTTGGCGAGCACCGCACCGAGGGCCGAGACGCCCACCGCACCGCCGAGCGAGCGGAAGAAGGTCACGACGGACGAGGCGGAGCCGAGGTCTTCGGGGGCCACCTGGTTCTGCGTGGCGAGCACCAGGTTCTGCATCATCATGCCGATGCCCAGGCCCATCAGGGCCATGAAGATCGCGATGTGCCAGTACTCGGTGTCGTAGCGGATGGTGCCCAGCAGCCCGAGCCCCGCGGTCACCAGCACGCCACCGGCGACCAGCCAGGCCTTCCAGCGGCCTGTCTTGGTGATGACCTGGCCCGAGACGGTCGACGAGATGAACAGTCCGCCGATCATCGGGATCGTCATGACGCCGGACATCGTCGGCGACTTGTCGCGCGCCAGCTGGAAGTACTGGCTGAAGAAGACGGTGCCGGAGAACATCGCGACACCGACGAACAGCGAGGCCACCGACGCCAGGGTGATCGTCTTGTTGCGGAACAGCCGCAACGGGATGATCGGCTCCTTGGCCTTGGTCTCGACGAAGACGAAGACCGCGCCGAGCACGATCGCGCCCCCGACCATCGCGGCGGTCTGCCACGACATCCAGTCGTACTTGTCACCGGCCAGCGTCACCCACACCAGCAGCAGCGAGACCGCCGCGCTGATGAAGAAGGCGCCCGCCCAGTCGACCTTGACGCCTTCGCGCCGGACGACGGGCAGCTTCAGGGTCTTCTGCAGCACGATCAGCGCGATGATCGCGAACGGCACGCCGACGTAGAAGCACCAGCGCCAGCCGAGCCAGTCGGTGTCGGTGATGACGCCGCCGAGCAGCGGGCCGCCGACAGTGGCGACGGCGAAGGTGGCGCCGAGGTAGCCGCTGTAACGACCCCGCTCACGCGGCGAGATCATCGCGGCCATCACGATCTGGGCCAGGGCGGACAGGCCGCCCACGCCTATGCCCTGCACCACGCGGCAGGCGATCAGCATCCCGGTGTTCTGCGACAGGCCCGCGACGACCGACCCCGCGACGTAGATGATCAGCGCGAACTGCACCAGCAGCTTCTTGCTGAACAGGTCGGAGAGCTTGCCCCACAGCGGGGTGGTCGCGGTCATCGCGAGCAGCGAGGCGGTGACGACCCAGGTGTAGGCGCTCTGTCCGCCATCGAGGTCGTGAATGATCTCGGGCAGCGCGTTGGAGACGATCGTCGACGACAGAATGGCGACGAACATGCCGAGCAGTAGCCCGGACAGCGCCTCCATGATCTGACGGTGCGTCATAGGGGCTCCGTCGGAGGCATGGTGTCCGCCTCCGTGCCTGGCGTGGCCGCCCCGCACACCGGCTGGTGTGGTCGTAGCCATGTAGTTCCTTTTCATCCTGCGGGTGTACGGGTGGTGGAGTCGTGATGCGCCCGGGGGCGGCAGTCGCCGAAGCTCGTGCGGAGCCTGGCGAGCAGTTCGGTGAGGTGTCCGACGTCGGTGTCGGTCCAGTCGTCCAGGTACCGGGCGAGCGTTGCGGTGTAGCGCTCGGCGAGCTCTTCCAGGAGCTCCGTGCCGCTCGGGGTCAGGCGCAGCAGCCGCGACCGCTTGTCCGCCGGATCGGGCTTCCGCTCGATCCAGCCGCGCTCGGCGGCATGGGCGACATGCCTGCTGGTCACCGACATGTCGATGGCAAGCAGCTCGGCGAGCTGGCTCATCCGCATCTCACCGTGCCGGTCGAGAAGGGTGAGCACCCCGGCCGAAGCGGGCGGGCACTCCTGGGGCAGCATGCGCCCCATTTCGCGCTTGACGGCACCGATGGCGCTGAGTTGCCTGGCCAGTTCCTCGTACTGACTGTGGGCGGCCACGGGCTTCTCCACCATCCCTCGCACATCGCATGCATCCACATCTTTTGTTGCTTCGGGCAACCATAAGCAAAGTTGGTTGCTGAAGGCAAACGAAATCGTCCAGGGTTGAAGTAAAGGGGCTCAAAAGTCTGCGTAGGGAATTGGTCAAACAGAGTGATGTCACGCGCAAAAGTGCAGGTGGGGCGGTAGGTGTCGGCCCCTGGCCGATACCGGTCGGTAGCGGGACACCCCCAGACGACCCGCCCGCGCCCCCGTCCACACCCCGTACCCGGCCCGACCCCGCTCCGTAGGCAGCCTCCCGAGCGCCCCATACGCGCCCCAGGGGTGCCCCTCCGCCCCCGGTTCGCTAGGGTCCTTCCCCATGGCGACCAACCCGCAGAACCAGGCCGGCGGCAACTACGACCCGGCGGGCAGCACGCAGATGTTCCGGGCCTTCGTGGACGAGGGCGGCACCCCGCAGCCCGGCAGCCGCCGCGCCCCCGCCCCGCAGCAGTCCGCCGGCCCCCGCGTGGGCGTCATCGTCGGCGTGATCATCGCCCTCCTGGTCGTCGCGGGCGCGGCCTGGCTGGCGCTGGCGTAACGAGTCTCTTCGCGGTTGCCCTCGGGCGTACGGCTGTTGTTACGCGCCCGGCTGCTTTTGCGTGCACGCCTGTCCGCACACGCACGGCTGTCCCTGCGCGCCCGGCTGTCCTTACCTGCAAGGGCCCGGCATCACGATGATGCCGGGCCCTTGATCATTCCTCCGCCGGTTACGTCACGCGCCGGTGCCCGCCCCTGCTTTCGGCGACTCGCAGCGCATCCCGCAGCGCTTCACACAGCCTGTGGACACAAAAGCGGAGTTCCCTGGCGGTCGCCTCCGCCGGCCCGTTCAGCAGCTCGGCCGTGTGCCGCAGCAGCTCCTCGCCGGTCCGGAGTTGAGCCTCTTCCATCTCGTCGGCGAGCTGGGACAGGAACCCGCCGCCCTCGCTCTCATCGGCGGAGAGGTAGCAACGCTGCCCGTCCGGCCCACTCCAGGGCGGCCGCCGCATCCCGCCACTCATGAAGCGACCGCCATCGCCCACAGGAACGCCCCCTCGCGCCGCGCCATGCCGTACGCGCACGCCTCAGCGCCGACTCTCCGCTTGTCAGCACTAACCATCCGGGACCTGCGGCAGCACCTGCAGGTCGCCGAGTACGGTACGGGCTCCGGCTTCCATCGAGCTCATCGCCCGGCTGGTGGCCCTACCGGCGAGGTGACCAGCCTCGGCATCGACGCCTACCTGACGCTCTGGCCAACCTCATCCACCACCAGCGGGCCTGGAGAGCGTCCGGTTCGACACCGCCGACGGCACGGCCGGCTTCCGCGAGCGAGCACCGTAGGACCGGCGGGTGGCGTGGTGCACTCCGCCGCTTCGGGCGGAGGCATGGACAGCTCAGGTCGCCGACGACGGGCAGCTGACGGTGCGAACTCCTGCAAGCCGACTAAATGATGGTCCTGCTCCACTCGCAACCGTCGGGGTTCCATCGGATCAGCACCTTCCCGCCATCGGGAGAAGGCGCGGCAAGAGCCTCCAGATTGACCCGGGTCAGGGCTTCCAAAGCTTCGTCAGGAAGCCCGGGAGGAACCTCGAATGTCAGTCGTCCGTCGCCTTCGTCGATGACCCTGAGGATCTCCCCCTCGTCCATAACCGGCGGAGTACTCGATCCGGGATCGCGGACCCACCCCCTCACCAGGCGACGGGCAGCCTCGAACGCGCTGTTTCCGGCTTGGGTTGCAAGCGCCTGCATGAAGGGGAGTACGGCTGCCGTGCCCACAGCAGTGATGACGACCTCGGCAAACGCAGGACCAGGGGATCCGTAGCCAAGGGTCCCGACGTCTCCGTCTCCGGGTAAGTGTCTCTGTTCCTTCTTCGTCTCGGCTTCCGCTGAGTCGAGGAATGCGGTTGGCTCGACCGGCTCTACAGTCATCTTTCCCCCCATCAGCGGGTCCTGCTTCTATCGCAGCTTAACCAGCCCGCACGATGGCGTGACCTCTCCGTTCGGTGTGCCGTCCGTCAGAGGGCCCGTCTCCTCAGTGGTCGACAGGACGGAGGAGTTCGGCATCGCCACAACCACGAGCCAAAAGGTGCACCCGGGCTGCGTTCCGAGGGACTGAGCTAGACGCAGCTGATGGGTTCACCGGACGACGGCTGGTACAAGAACCAGACCACGAAGAACTCCAGCACCACCAGTGGGACGTCGACGACGACGGCGGCAATCGCGAACTTGCCCGGCCAGCCATCGCCTACCCATGCGTCGCGCCGCCGGGCGCGCCTGGCGAGCCACCAGAACAGCACGAGCGTGAGGAGCCCGCAGGCCGGCGCACCGTAGGCGCTGAGGTGCATCTGCCAGGTCAGCGGGAGGTCCCCGCAGTGTGCCCACTCCGCGGCGAGGTGCGCGTCGTCGGCCTTGCTGTACGCGGTGAGACCGCCCACGCCGAACAGCGCGAACAGCGGGATCAGGAGGGGGGTGCGCCGGGTGCTGCTGCTGGTTGAGGTGTCCGTCATCAGTACCAATCCGGGTGGGGGTGGACGATGCGCACCCGCTGCTGTCCCTCGCCCTTCTCCACCGCCGTGAGACGGCCTTGGTCTTGCAAGCTTGCGTTCTCATCCCAGGGCCGCGTCAGGCTTTCAGCCCTCACACAGAGGCTTTCCGATATTCGCGGCTGCCTCGGTTGCTTCTTTGTGGGTCAGGGCGACGGTCAGCGCGGTCAGGGGAATCATGAAACCGGCGATGACGACGAAGAGCGTGGGGACCCAGCTCTGCCAGCCGGAAGTGGGCTGGATTCCGCGTCGGCGCCTGGCGCGCGACATCAGCAGGTAGACGAGCGTCGCCGCTATGGCCGCGAGCAGGCCGCCGTAGGAAGATGCGAAGTGTGTCCACGGCACGACCATGTAGCGGCAGGCATCCGACTGGTGGTGGATGTGGGCGCTGGACAATGCCAGCGTGGTGGCGAAGCAGGCGACAGCGGCCGCCGAGAGCAACGGCACCAGAAGGGCCACCGCCCACGAGCGCCGGGACGGGCGATGGGGCAGCGCATCGTGCTGAGTAACTGCCTCGGCCATGCGTATCAGTACCAATCCGGGTGCGGGCGGACGATGCGGATCTTTTGCTGCCGTTCGGCCTTTTCCGTTGCCGGCAGCCGGCCTTGCAGGCTCACGTGCTGGTAAGGGCCCTGGTGCTCGGTGTACTTGATTTCACCATCCGGCGTTACGGACGTGACCACGGCGGCATGATGGGTATGGCCCTGCTCGTTTTCGGCGCCGGGCCCCTGCTGCTCGTAGTAGATGATGTCGCCGGGCCTGGCCTGCGACTGCGGGACTTCTTGTCCGCCGTGCTTGAGCATGAAGTTCTGCTGGTTCTCTGCCCCGGCCCAGGACTTGGAGTAGTACATGCTGGAGTCCCACCAATCATGCTGCGAGCATGTCCATCTCGACATGTGAGGACCACAGCGATCACGGCGAACGGCCCGCCCCGGACACCGGCCCTACGGTGTGTTCATGATCGATGCGCACAGCCCCCTCGCCCGCATCATCGAACGGGTGCCGCCGCCCGCCGAAGCGGTCAACGGGCGCGGCGACTGGGCCGATGCGGAGCGGGCGTTGGGCACCCGGCTTCCGGACGACTACAAGAGGTTGGTCGAGACGTACGGCCGCGGTGACTTCTGGGGTGCGCTGTGCCTGTGCACCCCGTTCGGCGACGACAATCCGGTCCGGCTCGAAGCACATCTGGTGGAGGACTTCGGCCCGCTGCGCGAGGACTGGCCGGAGCAGTACCCCTACCCCTTCTTCCCGGAACCGGGCGGACTGCTCACCTGGGCGATGACCGATGACGGGGCGCAAGTGTGCTGGCTGACCGAGGGGCCGCCCGAGTCCTGGCCGGTGGTGATCTGGTCACGCGACAGCGACTACGAACGATTCGACTGCGGGGCTGCCGCCTTTCTCGCCGGGTGGATCAGAGGCCGCCTCAGCTCCGAACTCCTGCACCACGAGAGGGAAACCGCCCCCTGGTTCGATGCGGCGATCGAACGCGATCACGTCTACGTCCGGCTGGAGGGACCGGCGGAACCGGCGAAAGGGGAAGGAGGCCTCCTCCCCTACCCCGAGCGCCTGCGGATCCTGCGCGACGCGCTCGCCCCCACCGCGGACCGTGGTGGCTACGAATACAACGGCAAACGGCAAGACCACTTCGTCGTCACCGACACCGGCTGGCAGCTGACCTACGAGACGGCCTACGGGCATCAACTCCGGGTCGCGTTCCCGCCTGCCGAAAGCGACGCGGCCCGCCGCGCCGTCCTCGCCGCCATCGACCGCATGGGGTGCGCCGTACAGTCCGTCGGCACCGTCCACGGCACGTCATCCTGGGACCCTTCTCCTGACCCGTCAGCCGCGTGACCCACGCGGCGAGCCGCTTCCGCCGGTGACCCACGCGCCACGCCGGAAACGGCCCCCGCCTACTGAACTTACGAAAAGATCAGTAGGCCTTGCGGGCGAGGAGGTGAACCTCCTGGAACTGCCGACGGTCGGTGGGCTGAGGCTCGCGCACCATCCGGGCCACCTCGGCCAGCCCGGACGTGCGGAGCAACGCGGCAAGGTGATCGGGCGACCACCGATAGGCGGGCGCGACGGTGTGATCGAAGACCTGCGTCGGGTGCGACGGATCCTCGCTTGCCGAAAAGCCGAGCAGAAGGTGGCCGCCGGGTGCCAGCACGCGGTGGAACTCCGCCAGGATGGCGGGGAGTTCTTGCGGTGGGGTGTGGATGATGGACCAACGGGAGAGGACGCCGCCCAGCGCGCCGTCGGCGATGTTCAACGCGGCCATCGAGCCCACGTCGAACCGCAGTCCCGGATAGGCCTGCCGAGCCAACGTGATCATCGCGGGCGAGGTGTCCACGCCGAACGCCGTCGGCCCCAACTCGTCAAGGTAGGCGGTGATGTGGCCTGGCCCGCACCCCAGGTCCGCGACCTGACCGTCCCCGCTCGCCCGTACGGCCTCGGCGAAGGCGCCCAGGATCGCACGGTCCAGGGGGCTGTCCCGTAGTGAGTCGCGGAACAACTGCGCATAGGTGGAGGCAGCGGCGTCGTAGGCCTCGCGGGTGGCGTGGAGGGCATCGTGTTCGACCATGCGCGCGACAGTAGTTCCTGGCACCGAGGCGGGCCGGGGGGAATCACGATCGCCGGGGTAATCACGATCGCCGGGGGGATCACGATTTCCGAGGGGATCACGATCTGCCCCGGCCGGTGCGCTCGCAGGGCCTTGAGCCGCTACGAGTTCGACGCCCCGAGGCGTTCGGCTGCGCGGTGGGCCTCGGTCAGGACGCCGCCGAGGTCGTCGTACAGCAGCCGCCCGTTGCGCTTGACCGGGCGCCCGCCCACCAGGACCGTGTCGACGTTCCCGGGGTGCGCGGAGGTCACCACTGCGCCGATCGGATCGTGCGCCACCGGGGCGAGGTTGAGCGCATCGGCGCGCAGCAGGACGAGGTCGGCGCGCTTGCCGATTCCCAGCGATCCCACCTCGTCGCCCAGGCCGAGGGCCGCGGCCCCCTCCGCGGTGGCCATGCGCAGCACATCGGCCGCCTTGATCGTGGACGTTCCGGAAGCCGCCTCGTCCTCGTCGAAGTGACTGCTCATCAAGGCGGCGCGCATCTGCGAGAACATATCGCCCGGCGCCGAGGTGACCGCGTCCGCGCCCAGCCCCGTGGTGATGCCCGCCCGGCGCAGCCGCCCCGCCATCGGCGCGCCGAACCGCATCGAGGCCTCGATCGCCGGCGTGATGGCCACCGCCCCGCCGGATTCGGCGATCAGCCGCAGCTCGGAGTCGGGCAGCGAGTTGCCGTGTACGTACAGGGTGCCGGCGGTGAGCAGCCCCTGTTCCTGAAGGGCGGCGATCGGCCGCTGCGCCACCGGTCCGGCCTGCACATGGACGGCGACGGGCAGGTCCAGCTCGCGGGCGAGCAGCCAGTCCTCGCGCACGGCCTCCGGGGGAGTGAAGGAGGGGCCGACTGGGGCCAGGGCCATGGTGACCCGCGCGTCGCGCGACGGGAAGTGGTCGGTGCGGGCCTTGCGCACCCAGTCGGCCTGGCGGGCGGCCTCGTCGAAGACGGGGTAGCCGTAGCCGAAGACGGCACGGATCCCCGCTTCCGCCAGCGCCTCGACGGCAGCCGCGGTGTGCTCCGGGGTGTGCTGGACGTGGGAGAAGTCCTGGACGGTGGTGACCCCGGAGTCCAGGCACTCCAGCGCGCCGAGGAGGTTGCCGGTGTACACCTCGGCGGGGGTGAAGCGGGCGCCGAGGTCACCGAGAATCCGGTGGAGGTAATGGTCAAGGCTCTCGTCGACCGCGGCGGACCGCAGCACCCCCTGCCACAGATGCCGGTGGGTGTCGACGAAGCCGGGCAGCACGACCATCGTGCGGGCGTCGATCACCTCCAGGCCGGCATCGGTGTCGTCCACCGGCAGACCGGGGCCCACGGCGGCGATCCGGCCGTCCTCGACCAGGACATCGGTGTGCGGGCGGGCGATGGGGTGGGGGGCGGTGTCGATGACCAGGCCACCGCGCAACAGCAGGCGCGGGGTGTGGCGGCGCTCGTTTCCCTGACGCTCGATTCCCATGGCACGTCTCCCTCTACACGTTCGGAGGAAAGCTTTATAGAAAGCTATCACGATGTCGATCTACTATCCTGCCGAGGTGACCGCAGGATCCGGGCCGCGCCCCGACCCCGTCGATGCGCTGCTGAGCGCCTGGCGCACCGAGCTGCCGGATGTGCTGCGCCCGACGACGGAGCTGTCGAAGCGGATAACTCAGCTCGCGGGCGCGCTGGACGCGGCCACCCGCGGTGTACTGCCCGAACTCGGTCTGACGATCGCTGAGTTCGACGTCCTGGTGGCCCTGCGCAGGGCCGGTGAGCCGTACCGTTTGAAGCCGAACGAGCTGGTCCGCGCCCTGCTGCTGTCCTCCGGCGGCATCAGCAACGTCGTCAACCACCTGGCCGGCCGCGGACTCGTCCTCCGCGAACCCTCACCGGACGACGGCCGGAGCACCATGATCCGGCTGACCCGGGACGGGGTGCGCACCGCCGAGCGCGCCGTCCGCGCCCATGCCGACGCCCATGAGGCGGTCTTCGCCGAGGCGTCCCCTACGGCAGTGGATGCGGCCGCCCGGGCGCTGCGCGAGGTGGGCGTGGGCCGCAGCCCCGCACCGCCGCGGCCGCTACGGACGGGGCGCCATCGCAGCCGGTCGTGAGACGGCCGTGGCCGGGGCAGGGGTGGTCCGCCGGGACTGGTGGTGGTCCTCCAGGCCTGATCGCTTGTGCCTGGCGCCCCGCTTACGTGCGGCGCCCCGTTTACGCCCTTACGCCCGTACGTCCTTACGCCCGGCGCCCGGCCTACGCCTGATCCGCCGCTGCCTGGAGGGCGGCGATATCGATCTTCTTCATGCCGAGCATGGCCTTCATGGCGCGGGTCGCGCGCTCCTGGTCCGGGTCGTTCAGCAGCTCCGCCATGCCGTCGGGCGCGACCTGCCAGGACAGGCCGTACTTGTCCTTCAGCCAGCCACAGGGGCCCTCCTCGCCGCCTTCGGAGAGCTTGGTCCAGTAGTAGTCGATCTCGTCCTGGTCGGCGCAGACGATCATCAGGGAGATCGCCTCGTTGAAGGTGAACACGGGGCCGCCGTTGATCGCGATGTACTGCTGGCCGTCGAGCTCGAACTCGACCGTCAGTACGGTCCCCGCAGGGCCCGGACCTGCCTCGTTGTAATAGGTGACGTTGTTGATCTTCGAGTTCGGGAACACCGAGCAGTAGAACTCCGCGGCTTCCTTGCCCTGGGTGTCGAACCAGAGGTTGGGGGTGATCTGGGGCATGGTCTTCTCCCTGGGACGGGGTCGCTGCCGGTGGCTGCGTCTGTGCCTCTTTAGACGGTCCCACCGGTCGGAACTCATCGCCCTTCGGGAAGGTCTTCCGCGTCGCCCGTCAGGGGCGCTTTTCGGCCAGGTCCGAGAGTCGGCCCTGGCTTCCCCCTGAACCGGCCCTCATTTCTCCCTGAGCCGGCCCTCACGTCCACTCCGGGGCGGCCCTCACGTCCACCCCGGACCGGCCCTGACTTCCACCCGGACCGGCCCTCACTTCCACCTGAAGGTGACGTCCTTGGTGTCGAGGTGCATCCCCAGCGGCACCCGCCAGCTGTCCACGCACACCCGCCAGGTGCCGGTCTGCCTCCTGCCCACGGCGAGCGGCAGCGGGAGGGGACGGCTGGAGGTGAGGGTGGCCCAGTCGATGCCGAGGCCGCCGATGATGTGGGTGCCGAAGATGACGCTGCCGGCGATGACGGGGCGGTCGCCGTTGTTGAGGAAGTCCACGCTGACCTTCTGGCACCAGCGGACATCGGTGCCGGCGAGGGCGGGCTTGCCTACCAGGAGGCCGGCGGGAGCGCCCGGACCGGCCGGGATGGTGGGAGAAGGGGGCTCGGGGGCCGGGGTGCCGTGCGGCGGGGTGGAACCTCCGGGGGAGTTGGGTGCGCCCGGCGAGGTGGGGGACGTCGCGCCCCCGCTGTGGCTGCCGTGGCCGCTGTGTGCGCCGGAAGGCGATGCGGAGGAGCCGGAAGGGGCGCCGTATGCGCCTGCGCCGCCTTGAGCCCCTGAGCTGCCGTGCGCTCCTGCGCCGTCGGCCTCGTCACCCTTGCCTGATCCGGCGGTGAACTCCGGCACGGGACGCCCGGTACGCGCCCGACCGCTGCCACTGCCGTTGCCGCTGTCACTGCCGCCGTTCCCGCCACCGCGGTCTCCGCCGCCACCGCGGCCGTCACCGTCCGCGCGGCTTCCGTCGCCGTCCAGCGGAGTCAGCTCGACACCGCCCTCGGGCGGTACGGCCCGGCTCGGCGCGCGATCATCGGCGGGGCCTGCCGCACCCACCGCGACATAGCCCTGATCGGCCGCGCTTCCGCAACCGGTGAGCAGGGAACCCAGACACAGCACGGCCGCCGAGGTGGCGGCCACAGTCGTCGTCCGTCGCATCGGCACAGTGTTGCTGACGGAGTGTCAGGTGTACAGGGGTCGGTCGCACGGCCGTCGTCCGGCCGGACCATGGCTCTCGCGGTCGGGCGGGCGCACCTCGCGCCACGCCCCCGCCATGCCTGACTGCGTCCTTGCAACTGTCCGCCGAGCGGCGCCAAGCGTCGTGCGGCCCCTCGGCGGACCGTTCCTCAGTCGGAGATCAGGCCCTCGCGCAGCTGCGCCAGGGTGCGGGTGAGCAGCCGGGAGACGTGCATCTGGGAGATGCCGACCTCCTCGCCGATCTGGGACTGCGTCATGTTGGCGAAGAAGCGCAGCATGATGATCTGGCGCTCGCGGGCCGGGAGTTTGGCCAGCAGGGGCTTGAGCGATTCGCGGTACTCCACGCCTTCCAGGGCGGAGTCCTCGTAGCCGAGGCGGTCCGCGAGGGAGCCCTCGCCGCCGTCGTCCTCGGGAGAGGGGGAGTCGAGCGAGGAGGCGGTGTACGCATTGCCGACGGCCAGGCCGTCGACGACGTCCTCCTCCGACACCCCCAGGCACAGGGCCAGTTCGGGGACGGTCGGGGAGCGGTCCAGCTTCTGGGAGAGCTCGTCGCTGGCCTTGGTGAGGGCGAGCCGGAGCTCCTGGAGCCGGCGCGGGACGCGTACCGACCACGACGTGTCACGGAAGAAGCGCTTGATCTCGCCAACGACGGTCGGCATCGCGAACGTCGGGAATTCCACGCCGCGTTCGCAATCGAAACGGTCGATCGCCTTGATCAGGCCGATGGTGCCGACCTGGACGATGTCCTCCATCGGCTCGTTGCGACTGCGGAAGCGAGCGGCCGCATAGCGGACGAGCGGGAGGTTCAGCTCGATGAGCGTGTCACGGACGTAGGTGCGTTCCGCGCAGTCCTTGTCGAGCGAGGCCAGCCGCAGGAACAGGGAGCGGGAGAGCGTGCGGGTGTTGATGGCGTCGTCGTCATGCACGTGTGGTGCGGGCGCGGGAATCGCGGCAAGCACCTTCGAGCTGCCCAGTTCTACGGACATGCCACCCCCTTGAGGTCGCGGTCGGGTCGCTGTGGCGTCCTCGGGCCGGGGCGGACCGAGGAGTGATACCTCCACCTGAATACCGGAGGCAGCGCTACGGCAAACGCGGTTCCTGCAGAATGTCACATGTCGGCAACACGCTGTAGCGCCTTGTCGACATATCTGTGCAGGATCGGGTCGCTCGTCCCGGCTACGCGTCGATCCTGTTTGCGGATCGCAGTCGGGCGAAGCTCCGCGACAGTAGCCGCGAGACATGCATCTGCGACACCCCTAGCTCCGCACTGATCTGTGACTGCGTCAGATTGCTGTAGTAACGCAGCAGAAGGATCCGCTGCTCGCGTTCGGGCAGCTGGACGAGAAGGTGCCGTACGAGGTCGCGGTGCTCGACGCCGGCCAGCTCCGGGTCCTCGTACCCGAGGCGGTCCAGCAGGCCGGGCAGGCCGTCGCCCTCCTGGGCGGCCTCCAGCGAGGTGGCGTGATACGAGCGGCCCGCCTCCAGGCAGGCCAGCACCTCGTCCTCGCCGATCTTGAGCCGTTCGGCGATCTCGGCGGTGGTGGGCGAGCGGCCGTGCAGCACCGTCAGATCCTCGGTCGCGCCGTTGACCTGCACCCAGAGCTCATGGAGGCGGCGCGGTACATGGACCGTACGGACATTGTCTCGAAAGTAGCGTTTGATCTCGCCGACAACGGTGGGCATGGCGAAGGTGGGGAACTGGACGCCCCGGTCCGGATCGAACCGGTCGATGGCGTTGATCAGGCCGATGGTGCCGACCTGGATGACGTCCTCCATCGGCTCATTACGGCTGCGGAAGCGCGCCGCGGCATAGCGGACCAGCGGCAGGTTGGCCTCGATCAGTGCGGCCCGGACCCGGGTGTGCTCGGGGGTGCCGGGCTCGAGGTCCGTCAACTCCGCGAACAGCACCTGCGTGAGCGCCCGCGTGTCCGCGCTTCGGCTCTCGCGGGATGGAGCCTTGGGCGCAGTACGGGCCGTCACGGTCACGCCACCCTTCACAGTGCATGTATCCGGCAAAAGCGGTCATAGCATCACAAGACATGTGCACTGTGTGCAAGCACCCCATAACGCCGTGTTGAACAGAGAGTTGGGGCGGGCGTGGGGCGGTCGGGAGGCCGGTGGGCGGTGGTGGGCGCCCGGGGGTACGGCGAAGCCCCCCGCCCGGAGGGTGCGGGGGGCTCGGCGAGATGAGGTGCGGGGGTGCCGGGGCTCAGAATTCGTAGTCGGCGATCACCCAGGTGGCGAATTCGCGCCACTGCGCGGCGGCCGCCTGGTGGGCCGGGTGCTCGATATAGCGCTTGAGGGCGTCCGTGTCGGCCACGGCGGAGTTGATCGCGAAGTCGTAGGCGATCGGGCGGTCGGTGATGTTCCAGGCGCACTCCCAGAACGTCAGTTCCGGAATCTCGCCCTCCAGCGCCTCGAAGGCGCGGACGCCGGCCTGCACCCGCTCCTCGTCGCGGGAGACACCTTCATTGAGCTTGAACAGGACCAGGTGGCGGATCACTGGGGGCCTCCGTACGGCGGGCGGGGCGCAGCCGGTCCGATGGGCCGGCTGGCCGGGGCGGGGGCGCCGGCCGATCGCGGGCCGGTCCGGTGCCTCGGGCGGCTCCAGGGTCTGCCGGCCGGACCGGGCGGCCCCTATTTGATCAGCTGCGTCATGAACTCGCCGACGCCCTGAGCGGCGGACGAGATGCCCTCGAAGCCTATCTGCACCATTTCGGCGGCCCGCTGAGGGGAGGTGATGATCGTGTACAGCACGAAGACGATGACCATGTACAACGCGATCTTCTTCGCCTGCGCCATCAGTCCCGTCTCCCCTACGCAGTCCCCTACGGCAGTACCTGCACTTCCCGGCAGTCGGGCGAGTGTAACCACACGTGTTCGATCGCGGGAGTCGAGCCCACGGGTCCTCTGCAAGGGGCCGCCGGCCGCACCCCCGCACTGCGGCACTGATCCGGACTTTATGGACCAAAGGCCTACCAAAGGAGGGCTTTTGTCTGCCTGTTGGGACAGGTCCCCCGCGGCACCATGAGGGAGGTGGCCCGGGGGATCTGGCAGGAATCCACGGGCCCGGGACCAGGGCCTCGCTGCGGGGTCCGCGCCCTCACCGCCCCCTTGGCGACGGCGCGGACTCGAGGTCCGGTCCGCACCGGGGGAGCGGTCATCCCTTACGCCGCTCCCGCCCGGACAGGAGCCCCGCCTCCGAGCCACCCCTGGATGCCACGGGGGGTCCCAGGACACGGCCCGGCGGCGGGGCTCCGTCGCGCGTCTGCAACCGCACGCACAGCCCCCGCGTCTCCCACCCCGTACGAGTCGTACGAGCCGTACAGGTGGGAGACGTAGGAGCCGTACGAGGCGTACGAGGTGTACGACCCGGATGCCCGCGGACGTCATACGGCCCGGAGCGCCTGGCCGGCACGCCGCATACGGCATGCATCATGTACGCGACACAACGGAGCGCGGCAGCGCGCCGCGAGCCGCGGCGTGCCGCCGTGTGGGACGACGAAAGGAACACAGGCTCCAACGATGAAGATCGACTGGGACCGGCGTACCTGCGCGCGCCGCGGGCACATCACCTACCTCCCGCACGAGGAATACCTCCGGAACAAACTGCGCGCACAGACCGCTCTCGGCGAGGCCTGGCGCTGTCTGCGCTGCGGCGACTTCGCCCTCGGCGACCCGCACGGCTCCGGGCCTGCCGCCGATGCCCCGCTGGTCCCGCGGGGCAAGGTGCTGCGGGATCTGTTCATCCTGCGGTTCCTGGCCGTCGAGCGTGCGGTGCGCGGCGTGTTCATCGTGCTGGCCGCGGTCGGCGTATGGCAGTTCAGCAACCGCAAGGATGCCGTCCGCCGGTTCTTCGACGAGTACATCGCCGTGCTCCGCCCGGTGGCCCGGCACTTCCACTACGACCTGGACCACTCACCGGTCGTCGGCACCATCCAGAAGACCTTCGGCTACCGCCACTCCACCTTGATGCTGGTGGCCGCGCTGCTGCTGCTGTACGCCCTGGTGGAGATCGTCGAGGGCGTCGGCCTGTGGCGCGCCAAGCGGTGGGCGGAGTACCTGACGGTGGTGGCGACGGCGGCCTTCCTGCCGCTGGAGATCTACGAGCTGACCGAGAAGGTCAGCTGGCTCAAGATCGCCACGCTGGTGATCAACATCCTGGCGGTGCTCTACATCCTGCTCACCAAGCGGCTCTTCGGGCTGCGCGGCGGCCGTGCGGCCTTCGACGAGGAGCGGCACAGCGCCTCTCTTCTGGAGGTCGAGACTTCCGCCGGGGTGTCCGTCACCGCCCATAATGGCTGAACGCTCGACCCAAGGGGGAAACGAAGAATGCCCATGAACTCCGTACCGCGCGAACCCGATTCGTCCTCCGCGGCCGCCCGTCCTGCTCCGGGGAACTCCCGGTCGCCCCTGACGCGGCGGCGGCCGGCCGTCGTGCTGGCGCTGCTGGTCGGCCTGCTGGCCGCGGCCGTCGCACCGGCCACGGCGGCGGGTCGCGGCGCGGTGGACGACACCCGAGCGGCGGCCACCGCGAGCGCCCCGGCCCGCAGCGCCGATGCCTCCCGGCTCGCCGCCGCGCCCGCGCGGTCCGCTGTCTACCGCCACCACAGCGCGCACCACGCGGCTCCGCTCAAGACCGTCTTCAAGGCCAAGAAGTCCAAGACGTCGAAGTGGAAGTCGAAGGCGAAGAAGAAGGGCGGCTTCTTCAAGAAGCTCGGCATCTTCCTGATCGTGCTGTTCGTTGTCTTCCTCGTCGTCGTGATCCTGGTGATCTGGCTGATCGTGCGCTTCTTCCGCCGTGCGGCGCGCAACCGGCGCAACGACTAGGCATTTCCCACGGGCCGACGAGGCCTCGCGGCGCGTCCGTTCCGACGGGCGCGCCGCTTTTTGCTGTGCGCCGGCTTGCCTCGGGCCGTCGGAGTTCCGGCGATGCCGGGTTCCGCCCTGGCCGACCGCAGCGCCGGCCGCCTACAGCCCCGGCTGTGTCACTTGCCGCGCAGAAGACCCAGGAATGTTTTCAGCGTCAGCCGAAGGGACTGGTTCTTCTGTTTGAGGATGCGGGCCTGTTCCTGCGCCAGGTCACCTGAACGCCATGCTCCGGCGCGCTGCTCCATATACGCAGCGGGATCTGCTTGAAACTCGCCGATACGCGGGTCTGTTTCTAAGGCCACGCCGTTCCAGACACCTGCAGTCGTACTCATGACGGAATCCCCCCAGGATTCTGCATCGCGTGTGCGTTTGTCGCGGCGGTCGGGCATAAGCTCCGTCCCTAACCCCCGAGGTGAACACCCGCCGTGAGCTGCCGATCTGTTTCACAGCGAGATCACTACCACAACTGGCCACTCGTCTTGCGATCATGAGCGGCCCCCATCCCGACGTGCACCCACCGTAACGTCGAGCACATCGCCCTTATCCGGCATCACACACTAGCCCAGGGGTACCCGAACCAACCCTGAGATAAACGAATTTCGCCCGATGAGACTACTCTGTGTGTATCGTGCGTGACAGCGCAAGCAGCCTGGGGTTGGGGACAGGGGAGGGGTTGCACATGGGGTGGGGTGCGTTTTCCGCCGGTGCGCTGGCGGTCCTGGCGTATGTGGCTCAAATGGTCATCGGGCTGGACATGGCCACGTGGTTGTTCTGGGTGATCACAGGGGTCGGGAGCGTGGCCACGGTGGCCACGGTCTGGCTGGCCAGCCGTCGGGTCACCACGGCAAACGAGGCCGCAAAGGCGGCGACGAAGAACCAGCGGCGGGCATTCGAAGATGTGCTCGTTCCACTTGCGTCCAACCTCGGTCAGATTGTTTCGAGTCCGACAAAGGCTGAACGAAATGCCCTGCAGCAGCAGACCAAGCAGGCGATCGTCTCGCTCACTGCTTCACTGATCGGCCCGCAGGACGTGCGGGCCTGTTTTCTGGAGCAGGTTCCTGGTACGCCGGCCGGGCAGCGCGAGGTGAAATGCCGTAACAGTCTCTGGTCGGGCCGGAATGTGGCACCCGTGACGACATTCCGGGAGACGGACCTCCGCGGCAAGGAGCTTTTGAAGCTGCTCGACGACGGCACCAGCACGTTCGTGGAAAATGTGGACCTCTTACCCGATGTGTTAAAGCCCGACAGCGACAGCTATAAGACCTATATCGCCTGTGCCGTGACGGCGGGAGATGAATCCTTCGGAGTTCTGGCCGTCGACGGTCTCCGGCCGGGGGACCTGCACCAGGACGATGTGACGATGGTCGGAGTATTCGCCCGCATGCTGGGCGTCGCCCTGGCAGTGAAGAAGTAACCGGCCTCGCGGCGCGGCATCAGCTTTCGGGGTGTGCCTTCGCCGGCAGGGTGGTCGCGAAGAGGGTGCGCAGATCGTCGAAGGCCCGGGAGAGGTGAGCGTCCAAGCTCTGTGAGGGGTCGTCGATCCAGGCTTGGGCTGCTTGATGAAAGGCGGCCCACCCGGTCTGAGCAGCCAGGCCGGCCAGCCGGTCGGCGACGTCCCGCTGCCGCAGCGCCTCCGCCACGGCTTCGGTCAGCGACGCGGCCTTGGTCAAATCGCGTTCGCGGAGCGCTGGTGTCCTGGCGATGACTTCTCGTCGTGGTGCGGAGAACGGGAGGTTCTCCTCAAGGGTCCGCCCGGCCTTCCGGAAGGCGCCAAGCAGGATGTCGAGCGGCTGCAAGCCATCGGGCGCCTCGGCCACCGCCTGTATCAGCGCGGCGCGCAGGGCGCCTTCGCCATCGAACAGCACCTCGCGCTTGTCCGGGAAGTGCCGGAAGAACGTGCGCTCGTTGACGCCGGCCCGGGCAGCGATCTCGGCCGTGGTGGTCTGATCGAACCCGCGCTCCCGGTATAGCTCCAGGGCCGCCTGCTGAAGGCGGCGGCGCGCTTCTGCTCCGCTCCGTGGCACCCCCCGAGGTTACCGCACATGTCAGTGACCGACACCACTTGACGCCAGTTACTGGCGCTACGTAGCGTCAGTCACTGGCGTCAAGTAACGCCAGTGACTGACAAAACGAGAGGGTGTTCCATGCATGTCTTCGTTACCGGTGGTTCCGGTCTGACCGGCCCCGCCGTTGTCGCTGAGCTCGTCGCGGCCGGCCACACCGTCACCGGCCTGGCGCGTTCGGATGCGGCCGCCGCTCGGCTGGAGTCCCTGGGTGCCACACCACACCGCGGCTCCCTGGACGACCTCGGCAGTCTGCGGAGCGGCGCTGAAGCCGCCGAGGGTGTCCTGCACATGGCCTTCGGCGGTGACTTCTCCGACCTCGACGACATGATGAGGCGCGACCGGACCGCGATCGAGACGCTCGGCCAGACGCTGGAAGGCTCGGGTAAGCCGTTCGTCAGCACCTCCGGCACGCTGGTCATGCCCGCCGGCCGGGAGAGCACCGAGGGGGACGAGCCCGACACAGCTGGTATCGCCGCCTTTCGCATCGCGGGCGAGCGGGCTTGTCTGGCATCGGCTGCCCGGGGAGTGCGCGCGAGCGTGGTCCGGCTCGCCCCTACGGTCCACGGCCCCGGGGACTACGGCTTCATCGGCATGCTCGTCGCCACCGCACGAAGGACCGGCAAGTCGGCCTACGTCGGCGACGGCACCAACCGGTGGCCCGCCGTACACCGGCTCGACGCGGCCGGACTGTTCCGCCTGGCATTGGAGAAGGCTCCTTCGGGCAGCGTGCTGCACGGAGTGGCCGAGAGCGGCGTCACCCTGAAGAGCATCGCGGAGACCATCGCGCGACGCCTCGATCTGCCCGCGGTCTCGTTGACCCCGGACGAGGCTGCCACGCACTTCCCGAGTCCGTTCATGGCCACTGCCTACGGCCTCGACGCGCCCGTCTCCAGCGTCTCCACGCAGGAGCTGCTGGGCTGGTCGCCAGTTCACCCGACACTGCTCGACGACCTGGAGCACGGCGATTACTTCGCCACGCCAGGCTCCTGACCACCTCGCACGGGTCATCAGCAGGATCGTCGTTCCGTTGTTCCGCGAGGCTGAGGGGCCGTGGCCCCACGGTGGGTTCTGCCATCGAGGGCTGTGTCAGCAGGCCAGTTGGGGCCGTGCGGGGCTCATGAGCCCGGGCGTATCCCTACGACGGGTGCGGACACGCCCCACGACGGGCGTGGACACGCCCCCACACAAAACACCCCTCTGCCCTGTGTTTCCACAGTTCAGAGGGGTGTGTGAGCGGTAGCGGTGGGATTTGAACCCACGGAGGAGTTGCCCCCTCACGCGCTTTCGAGGCGCGCTCCTTCGGCCGCTCGGACACGCTACCGAGAGAGAGCTTAGCTCAAGGGGGCCGTGCGCCGAAATCGGATTCCGGAGCGGGGCCGGCGCGGGGCGGGACGCCGGTCAGCGGGCGCGGAAGAAGTCGGTCAGCAGGGCCGCGCAATCGGCTTCGAGGACGCCGGTGATGACCTCGGGGCGGTGGTTGAGACGCCGGTCACGGATGACGTCCCAGAGGGAGCCGGCCGCGCCGGCCTTGGCGTCGCGTGCGCCGTAGACGACGCGGTCGACCCGGGAGAGCACGATCGCGCCGGCGCACATCGTGCACGGTTCCAGGGTGACGACGAGCGTGCAGTCCGTCAGCCGCCACTCGCCCGCCTGTCGCCCGCCGGGCTCCGCGGCGGCGCCATGTGCGAGGTCCGTCCGGCGGGCTCCCGGGCGCGATGCCTGCTCCCGCAGGGTCCGGGCCGCTGCCCGCAGCGCCAGGATCTCGGCGTGGGCGGTCGGATCGCCGGTGGCCTCCCGCTCGTTGCGGCCGGTGCCGAGGACCGTGCCGTCCGCGGACAGCACGACGGCGCCCACCGGGACATCACCGGTCCCGGTGGCGCGGGCGGCCTCGCCCAGCGCCTGCCGCATCGGTGCGTTCCACGGATCGCGCAGCGGGTCGGGTGCGGGGGAGGGGTGAGAAGCGGATGGGGGGACGGTCATGTCCCTAGTGTCGGGGACGTGACCGGGGCGGGGCCGCCGGGCCCCGGGGCGGGAGTCAGGCCGGGGCCGGCTCAGCGCACGGCTTCCAGGACTTCCGTGCAGCCCAGCGCGTCGGCGATGGTGCTGAGTGCGTCAGCGTCGAGGGCCAGCAGCTCCTTCTCGCCGATGCCCAGGTCGGCCAGCAGCCCGGCATCGCCGAGCGGGCCGTGCGGCGGGCCGTCCGTGCCGATCACCGCCTCCAGGGGGTCGTCGTCGTCCTCCGCGTCGTTGTCCGATTCGGGTTCGCCGTCCTCCGTGCCGTCCAGGTCGAGGCTGTCGAGGTCGTCGGCCGCGTCGTCCTCCTCGCGGCCCAGCAGCTCGTCGGTCAGCATCGCGCCGTACGAGCTTCGGGCGGCAGCGGCGGCGTTGGAGAGGAAGACCCGTGGGTCGTCCTCGCCGTCCACCCGGACGACGCCGAACCAGGCGTCCTCCTGCTCGATGAAGGCCACCACCGTGTCGTCGTCGACCGCCGCCTCTCGGGCCAGATCGGCCAGATCGTTCAGCGTCTCCACATCGTCGAGCTCCGTATCGCTCGCTTCCCACCCGTCTTCGGTGCGCGCGAGCAGTGCGGCGAAGTACACCGTGACTCTCCCACTGGTCATAGGCGTGCCGGGTCGGGCGGGGCGGCGCTGCACGCCGTTGGTCCCGCCCCTTTCGGAATCGTGGCAGAAACAACGCGTTCGCGCGGGGTCTTCGACGCTGCGTCGTGCGGAGGTTGTGAGAGATGTCGCTCACGTGCCGCAGTGCGGGCGGGGGCGAGGAGGTGGTTCGCTACCAGCGGAATGGGCTCCGCTACCAGCGGAATGTGCGCATCCGCAGGGCCTGGCGCATCCGTTCGGCCCGTACGCGGCGCGGCTGGACGCGGTTCCGCAGCTCCTTGGCCTCGTGCAGATCGCGCAGAAATTGTGCGCGGCGCCGTCGGCGCGCCGCCTGGGCCCCGGCGTCCGGGGCCGGGCCCTCGGCGCTGAGGACGGCGTCGTTCGGGTCATCGGTCCGCTTGTGGTCGGGCACGCGCACACCACCTCGGGCGAGGACTTCGCCCGACGGCAGGACGGCCGATCGGGCGTACGTGCCCACTTTCCCTCCTTTCGGTGGTTTGACGCCGATCACACTCCGATGCCGTGTGCGGCGGTCGGGTGCTGCACGGCGGGCGCCGCGGTCTTCCGGCTCGGTTAGTGTCGATGTCATGCGGATCCACGTCGTCGACCACCCGCTGGTGGCGCACAAACTCACCACTCTGCGCGACAAGCGCACCGACTCCCCCACCTTCCGGCGGCTCGCCGACGAGCTGGTCACCCTGCTCGCCTATGAGGCCACCCGTGATGTGCGCACCGAGCAGGTCGAGATCGAGACACCGGTGACGGCGACCACCGGTGTGCGGCTGTCGCACCCGCGCCCCCTGGTCGTCCCGATCCTGCGCGCCGGTCTGGGCATGCTGGACGGCATGGTGCGGCTGCTGCCCACCGCCGAGGTCGGCTTCATGGGCATGGTCCGTAACGAGGAGACGTACGAGGCGCACACGTACGCCACGCGGATGCCCGATGACCTCTCGGGCCGTCAGGTGTACGTCGTCGACCCGATGCTCGCCACGGGCGGTACGCTGGTCGCGGCGATCCGTGAGCTGATCAAGCGCGGCGCGGACGATGTCACCGCGATCTGCCTGCTGGCCGCGCCGGAGGGCGTCGCCGTGATGGAGAAGGAACTGGCCGGCACGCCGGTGACGGTGGTCACCGCGGCGGTCGACGAGCGGCTGAACGAGGACCGCTACATCGTGCCGGGCCTCGGCGACGCGGGGGACCGGATGTACGGCACGGCCGGCTGAACGCGCTACCGCTTCCCTGTCTGATCATTGGCCGGGCCCCGCACCACGGGTTGGTGCGGGGCCCGTGCGCATGCGGTCAGCACTTGGCGTCGGCGGCGGGGGACGGTGACGGGTGGGTCAGCAGGGCCAGGGACTTCGCGGCGTTCTGCTGGGTGGTCAGGTCCTTGAAGGCGTTACCGATGATCAGGTCGAGGTCGGTGCCCTTGCGGCCGTCGGTCTTCTGCTGAGCGCCGGTGAGCTGGGTGGCCAGGACCTTCAGCGGGCCGTCGGCCGCCTCGGGGCCGAGCAGTATCCCGGAGCCTTTGACCTTCTTGTCGTAGGCGGCGGGGGCGTTGCCCACCTCGCCGATTTTGAAGCCGCGCTTCCGGAGCTCGTCGGCGGTGCGCTTGGCGAGTCCGGAGCGCGGGGTGGCGTTGAAGACGTTGACGGTCAGCGAGCCGGGCGCGGGCAGTTTTTGTGCGGCGGTCCTGGCCTGCGGGGTGTCCGTCTTGCCGTGGTCGCGGCAGGGCGCCGTGCCCTGGGAGGCCTGGGCGGTACTGCCACGGCCGCCGAAGACGTCGATGAGCTGCAGGGTCCCCCAGCCGGCCAGACCGAGGGCGCAGGCCGTGGCGACGACGGTGAGGACGATCCGGCGGCGGTGGCGTGGACGGCGCATCCGCGGATACCTGTCGCCCGTGATGCGGTACTTCTTACCGCCCATCCCTGGGGGCGTCAGCATGCTCATGGGCGCAGCGTAGTGCGGGAGGCGCACCGTGCCTACTAGATGATCAACGCGTCGCGCGAGAGCCAACCCAAAAGGGTCAATACGGGCGGGGTGGGTTGGGCGGCGACGGGCGGTAAAGGGGGTTTTCCGGTCAGTTGGTCAGCCGGCCGGGGAGGCGGTGCGTCAGCCCAGTTCGAGCACGCGGGCGTGCAGTACCTGGCGCTGCTGAAGAGCCGCGCGTACCGCGCGGTGCAGCCCGTCCTCCAGATAGAGGTCGCCCTCCCACTTCACGACGTGCGCGAAGAGGTCGCCGTAGAACGTCGAGTCCTCGGCGAGCAGCGTCTCGAGGTCGAGCTGCTGCTTGGTCGTCACCAACTGGTCGAGGCGTACCGGGCGCGGGGCGACGTCCGCCCACTGGCGGGTGCTCTCCCGGCCGTGGTCCGGGTACGGCCGGCCGTTTCCGATGCGCTTGAAGATCACACGGAAAGCCTACCGGGCGAGCGGCACCGGGCGCAGCCATGCCGCAGCAACGCAAAAGGATCATTGGCGGCAAATTTGGATCATTGGGGAGGGGTGGGCCGGAGGATATGGCTGGATGCGACCCGAACGGGCTAGCCGCGCGGCGTGTCCCGGAGGGTGCGGGCTCTCCCTGCTCGCCGCGGTCCAGCCCTTTGGACCGTCACCACTTACGGGCGGCGGCCAGGCAGGGCTGCCAGTAGGTGACGCTGGCGGTGTGCGGGTCGACGTGGACGGGGGCGCGGCCGTCCAGGCCGACCTGAGTGGGCGTGGCGCGGGCGGCCAGCGCGACGCCGAACTGGGAGATTTTCCGGCCGCGGTGGCCTGTGCCGCCCGGCCCGCCGGGGGCGGAGGTGGTGATCGTGGCGTACGCCGTGTCGTTGGGCGCCAGGGAGACCACGTTGAGCGGCCGGCTCGCCCCGATCGGGGGAAGGGCGGGCTGCCGGTCGTTGCCGAACCGCAGCAGCGGATAGCGCTGGGCGGCGAAGTCGCAGGTCCGGTGGGAGAAGTTGGTGACCGTCAGCAGCATCCGGCGGTCGCGCCGCGGCAGTGCGCCGGCGTGGAATCTGAGCATCTCCGGGGTGCAGGCGACCCGGCCGCCCCGGCCCGATGGCGGGTTGCCGTCGTCCGGGGCGGGCGGGGCGGGGACCGGCGAGACGGCCGTGACGGAGCTGTCGCTCTCCTTGCCGGGGGCGCCGTGGCAGCCGGTGGCCAGGGTCAGCGCGGCGGCGACGAGGAGACCTGCGGCAGCGGCCCGGCAGGTGGTGGCCCGGCCTGTGGTGGCGGTGAACGGCATAGGGAGCTCCCCCGGGACGGTGGCGTGTGCACGACCTTCGGCGCGGGTGCTGGTGATCCGCTAACGCACGGCTAACGAAGGCCACTGGTTTCGGCCCCTTCGTCTGCCGGGGCCGGGGCGGGCGAGTCGGCAGGGCGGCCGGCCGGGGGCGTGCTGTCGGGTGCCACCTGTCGGGCGGTGGAGGGCCGGGCCGGGGCGGGTGCCGGTTCGCGGACTGCTGCCCGCGGGGCGTTGTGGGTGTACCGGTGTCCGCGGCCGTGGACCGCTGTTCCTGGGCTGGTGCCGACTGCTCGTGGGCCACTGCTCGTGGACTGGCGCCCGTGGACTGGTGCCCGCCGTCCGCCGACTGCTGTCCGTGGATCGCTGCCCGCTGCCCGCTGCTCGTGGACTGCTGTCCGTGGAACCCGTTCGTCGTGCGGTCACCTTTCGTCGTGCGGTCAATTGGGGCGCGGCGACGGGGAGATGCCGCCTGTGCCGGGTGCTGCGTGGGTGGCGCGCCGTGGGGTGGGGGTGGCCGACGGGGTGGCGGTGGGGGGCGTGACGGTGGTCCCCGAGGGGCCGCTGCCCGGCTCCTCCGTCTGCCGGGGGGTGGGGGTGCCCGAACGGGAGGGGCGCGGCGGCCGGTCCGGAATCCCGCTGGGCTCCCCCGAGCCGTAGGGGCCGGCCGTACGGGACGGGACCCGCGACGGGTGGCTCGCGGACGGGGCGGGGGACGGTCCCGTAGGGGACGGGGAGGGCGCCGGGCCGACGGGGCGCGGCGGGGTCGCGGGCAAGGGCCGGTCCGAGGCGCCGGGGGCGGTCGCGAGAAAGCCGATGACGACGGCGGCGGTTGCGGCGGCCGCGGCCAGCGGCAGCCCGTAACGGCGCAGACGGCGCAGCCAGGGCCGCAACGGACCGGGCAGCCGGCCGCGGCGGGTGTGCGGGCCCGGAGGCGCGGCCGGTCGCAGGTCCCTCAGGGTGATGCTCTCGGCGCGCGCGGCGAAGGCCCCGCGCAGCCGGTCTTCCACGGGGCGCCCGGACGCGGCGCCCTCGGGGCCGGGGCCGTTCATGACCGCTCCTCCAAGATCTTCTCCAGCGATTTCAGTGCGCGGCTGGCGATCGACTTCACCGCGCCGCGGCTGATGCCCAGCGTCGCCGCGATCTGTGCCTCTGTCAGATCGCCCCAGTAGCGCAGGACGAGCACTTCCCGGCGGCGGGCGGTCAGCCCGCTCAGCGCGGCGAACACCTCGCGGTGCTCCTCGTCCAGCACGATCCGCTCCTCGGCGGACGGCGCATCCGCCTCGTACGGCGGGGTGTAGCCGCGCGCGGTACGCCGGCGCCGCAGCACCGAGCGGGCGGCGTTGACGACCGCGGTGCGCAGATAGGCGAGCGCATTGTCGACCTCGCCGAGCTGTTCGCCGTGCCGCTTGTAGAGCGCGGCGAACGCGTCCTGGACGACGTCCTCCGCGGTGGCGCGGTCGTCGACGAGCAGGACGGCCAGGCGGACCATGGCCAGCCGGTGGGCGTGGTAGAGCTCGCTGATCGTCGGCTGTGGTTCGGGGGGCGCGGGGGCGGCCTCGTCCGGCAACCAGTCCCCGGAAGCTGCCGGTTGGCCGTACGCGGGATACCGGGCCGGGTGGCCCGGGCGCGGTGTTTCGCGGCGGGCGGCCGCCGGGCGGGCGGTGCGCAGCAGCCACCGCCACAGGGCAGGCCGGCGCCCCGGTACGGCGAACCGTACCGGGGCGTACTGCGGGCCGGCGGAGTACTCCATCGATTCCTCGGGGTGCGGCGGGGCGGCCTGGCGCCGTGGCTCAGCCGCGCCGGCGGCGGACCGCGTAGACGGTGCCGCCACCCACGGCGATCAGGCCCGCGGCGACGCCGCCGAGCGCCATGGTGGTCGTGGAGGAGGCCCCGGTGCGGGCGAGTTCCTTCTTGTTCCCGGATTCCTTGCCGGGGACGGGGCGGGGGGACGGGCCGTCGCTGCGGACGCCGGGCGAGGCGCTGGGGCGGGGCCCGACCTTGCCCTGCGGCGCCGGCCGGCTGGGTGAGTCGGAGGAGGGCGGCGTGCTGGGAGCGCTGGGCCGGGCGCTGGGCACCGAGGAGACGCCGCCGGCCGGTACGGGCGTGGGCCGGGTGCCGACGCCGGCCGGTCGCGGGGTGGGTGCCTGGGCCGCGGGGCCGGTGTGCGGACGCGGCTGCGGCGCCCGGTCGTCGGCCTGGGCGGTGCCGGCCACGGACAGCGCGGCCAGCGCGAGCGCAGCGACCAGCCCGGCGCCGACCGCACCGCGCGGACGGCGGAGGGGGCGGGGACGGGCCGCGGACGGCAGGAAACCGGCGGCGGTGGGGGAAGTGCGGGAGGTGCGGCTGAACTTCGGGGACTTCACGGTCGGCTGCTCCACGTTCGTCGACGGGGCGGCGCCTGAGGGCGCCCTCACCCGTGACGACGTGCGACGGGGACGGGGGTTGCCGGGCGGGGCGGAAAATTTTCCGCGGGCCGGCTTCCGTCCGCCGGATGGCCTCCGCCCGAGCCGGGCAGCCGCCCTCAGCCCACGCTGTGCAGCAGCTTCTCCACGGCCTTTACCCGGTCGCCCAGCTCCGCCAACTGCGCGCTCACCGTCTCCTGCTGGACGTTGATCCGCTCCGCGAGCTTGCGGTACTCGGCCATCGCGGCGGCATCCGCGCGATGCCGCTGCAGCTTGAAGTACGACACCACGATCGTGGCGACCGTACCGAAGATGATCACCAGGACGGCTATCGGGATGATGGTGCTGCCGTTCATGTACGGGTCCCCCTAGGGTCGTTCGGTCCCTTTGCGGCCGACGGCTCCACCGCGTCTTCCGCGTCCCCGGTCCCGTGCGGTGCGGGCGCCCCGGACCGGTCCTCCTGGAGGGCCGCGAGGACGGTGGCCAGGTTCAGCTTCAGCTCGAACGGTGTCAGTTCGAAGTACTTGAGCGCCTTGCCGTCCTCGGACAGCTCCAGCCGGCCCACCACCAGACCGGCTTTCTCCAGGCGGTCCAGGTGCATATAGAGCAGCGGCCGGGACATCTCCAGCCGGCGGGCCAGTTCGCTGACGTAGAGCCGGCCGCCGGCCAGCTCGGCGATCACTCGCAGCCGCTGCGCATGGCCCAGGGCGGACAGCAGGGCCAGCAGCTCCTCGCTGTTCATGGCCCACCTTCTTGCCGTTCCGGACGCCTGTCAGCGGAGGTTTTCGCATGACGCGACGGACTGTCAAACATGCCCGCGCCCTCCGGCCATCACCATCTTACGGTTGACGCTCTGCACCGACACCTGTAATTCTCGACTTACATGCGTACCAGTGGGGGCGCGATGTGATGCCGAGGGGGAAGGCAGATGAACGTGGCGGTACGAACGCGGCCGACGGAGCGCGGGCCGAAGGAGAGACGGCCGGTCACGGTGCGGTGCGCGACCTGGAGTGCGCGGCATCCGTGGCGCGCCCTCGCCGGATGGCTGGCCTTCGTGGTGCTGTGCCTGGGGGTGGGCATCTCGGCGGGTACCCACAACGCCACCGCGGAGGACTACCGCGTCGGGGAGGCCGGCCGGGCGGAGACCCTGGCCGCCCAGGCCCGTCTGGGACATGAACCGGTCGAGCAGGTGCTGATCACCGCCCGGTCCGGTCCGCTGGACGGGGCCGCGACCGGTGCGGCCGTCCGGGACCTCACTGCCCGGATGCGGGCGCTGCCCGAGGTGGCGCGGGTCGCGCCCCCGGTCCGCTCGGCCGACGGCCGCGCGCTCCGGGTCGCCGTGATCATGAAGGGGGCGGAGGCGGACGCCAAGGACCATGTCGCTCCGCTCGCCGGCCAGACCGCGGCGGTGCAGCGCAGCCACCCGGGGCTGCGGGTGGAGGAGACCGGAAGTCCGTCGGTCAGTGTCGGCGTCAACGCCCAGCGCAGCCAGGATCTGGCGCTCGCCGAAGCGATCACCCTGCCCGTCACCCTGCTGACCCTGCTGGCCGCCTTCGGGTCCGCGCTGATGGTGGCGGTGCCGCTGCTGCTGGCACTGACCTCGATCGCGGCCGCCGTGGGCCTGTCGATGGTGGTCTCCCATGTAATGCCGGACGCCGGGGTGGGCACCAACATCATCCTGCTGATCGGCATGGCGGTCGGCGTCGACTACACGCTCTTCTTCCTCAAGCGCGAACGCGAGGAGCGGGCCCGTGCGGGCGGCCGCCTCCGGCCCGAGGCGCTGGTGGAACTGGCCGCCGCCACCTCCGGCCGGGCGATCGTGGTCTCCGGCTTCGCGGTCATCGTCTCGACGACCACCCTCTACCTGGCCACCGACGTGGTCTTCTCCTCGCTCGCGACCAGCACCGTCATCGTCGTACTGGCCGCGGTCCTCAGTTCGCTGACGGCGCTGCCCGCACTCCTGGTCAAGATCGCCCAACGCGCTGAACGCCGCGCGGCACGCCGCGAACAGCGGACCGGCCGCCGTCCGGAGCCGCGCGTGCGGCCGGACGGTACCGGCCGCCTCTGGCGCGCCCTGCTGCGCCCGGCGCGCACCCATCCGGTCCGCGCCCTGTGCCTGTCCGTCCTGCTGCTGCTCGGTCTCGCGGCACCCGCCGTGGGCATGCAGCTGCGCGTCCTCAACAAGGACAGCCACTCACGCGAGATCCCCGCCCTGCAGGCCTATGACCGGCTGACCACGGCCTTCCCCGACCTGCGGGTCCAGCATCAGATCGTGGTCCGTGCCGCCGCCGCGCAGGCACCCGAAGTGGCTGCCGCGCTAAGGGAGTTGGGTGCACGCACCCGGCAGGACTCCCTCTATGCCAAGGACACCGCACCGGCCCTGCGCACCTCGCGGGACCGGCGCACCACCACCATGGACGTGTCGACGCCCCACAAGGTCAGTTCCCCGCAGGCGCTCGCCGCCCTCGACCGCCTGCGCAGGGACTATCTGCCGACCACCGTGGGCAAGGTGCCCGGTGCGGAGTTCGCGGTCAGCGGGGACGTCGCGCACGACACCGACTACCTCGCCCACCAGAACGAGAAACTGCCTCTGGTCGTCGGGGCGTTGCTGCTCGTGACGTTTCTCCTGACGGCCCTGGTCTTCCGCTCCGTCGTGATCGGCCTGATCGGAGTCGCGCTCAACCTGCTCTCCGCTGCCGCCGCGTTCGGCCTGGTCGTGCTCTTCTTCCAGCACGGCCTGGCCGGCACGCTCTTCGGCTTCGACCCGACGGCGACCAGCGCCATCGGATCCCGTGTCCCGCTGTTCCTGTTCGTGATCCTCTTCGGCCTGTCGATGGACTACCAGGTCTTCGTCGTCAGCCGCATACGGGAGGCGGCCCTGCGCGGCGTACCGACCCGGGAGGCGGTGCTGCACGGGGTCGGCGCCTCCGCCAAGGTCGTCACCAGCGCGGCGGTGGTCATGGTGACGGTCTTCGCCAGCTATATGTTCCTGCACCTCGCCGAGATGAAGCAGATCGGCTTCAGCCTCGCGGTGGCCGTCCTGCTGGACGCCTTCGTCATCCGCGTCGTGATCCTGCCGTCGGCACTGATCCTCCTGGGGCGGGCGACCTGGTGGCCGTCCCGGACGATGCGGCGGGCGCAGGACCGGGGAATGCTCCGGGAGGCGGGCGGCACGGGCAGCGGCGGAGAGTCCGGAGCCGCCGGTGCCTCGAGCGGCCGTTGGCAAGAGCACGGCGGCCGGCCGTCGGGAGTCCGCTGAGGTTCCCTGCGCTGCTGAGGTTCCCTGTGCTGTGGGGGCACCGCATGCGCACGCCCGGGGCGGTCTGTGGCAGACCGCCCCGGGCGTGGGTGTTCGTGCCCGGAACCGGGCCAAGGTGCTCGTGGATCAGATGGATCCGATGGTTCGGATGGCTCAGATCGTCGAGGTGTCGATCACGAAGCGGTAGCGGACATCGCTTGCCAGGACCCGCTCGTACGCCTCGTTGATCTGCTCGGCGCTGATCACCTCGATGTCCGAGGCCAGCCCGTGCTCACCGCAGAAGTCGAGCATTTCCTGCGTCTCCGGGATGCCGCCGATCAGCGAGCCGGCGATCGAGCGGCGCCGCGTGAGCAGGGCGAACGGCGCGACGGGCAGCGGGTTCTCCGGGGCGCCGAGCTGGACCAGGGTGCCGTCGGTGCGCAGCAGTCCGAGGTAGGCGTTCAGGTCCAGGTTGGCGGATACGGTGTTGACGATCAGGTCGAAGCTCTCGGCCAGCTCCTCGAAGGTGGCCGGGTCGGAGGTGGCGTAGTAGTGGTCGGCGCCCAGCCGCAGGCCGTCGTCCTTCTTGCGCAGCGACTGGCTCAGCACGGTGACCTCGGCGCCCATCGCATGCGCGATCTTCACGCCCATGTGGCCGAGGCCGCCCAGGCCGACGATGGCGACCTTCTTGCCGGGGCCGGCCTGCCAGTGGGCGAGCGGCGAGTAGAGGGTGATGCCGGCGCACAGCAGCGGGGCCGCGGCGTCCAGCGGGATGCTCTCGGGGATGCGCAGGGCGTAGTTCTCGTCGACGACGAGGTGGGTCGAGTAGCCGCCTTGCGTGATCTCGCCGTCCCGGCCGGTCGCGTTGTACGTGCCGACGTTGCCGAGCTCGCCGGTGCAGTACTGCTGCAGACCGGCCCGGCAGTTCTCGCACTCCCGGCAGGAGTCGACGAAGCAGCCGACGCCGACCCGGTCGCCCGCCTTGTAGCGGGTGACCTCGGTGCCGACCTCGGCGACCACACCGGCGATCTCATGGCCGGGGACGATCGGGAAGGCCCCGCCGTCGCCCCACTCGGCGCGCGCGGTGTGGATGTCGGAGTGGCAGATACCGGCGTACTTGATGTCGATCAGGATGTCGTGGGCACCCAGCTCGCGGCGCGGAATCGTGGTCCGCTCCAGCGGTGCTTTCGGGGCGGGTGCGGCATACGCGAAGACAGAGGTGTGGGTCATGCCACCGACGATGCGGTGTTCCGCCTGCCGTAACCAGTGCACTCTTGAACGTATGCATGGCGTGCCTAGTACTGACGGAACCACCCTCCGGCCCGGTCCGTGGCCGCAGAATGCGGTGATGGACCCACGGAAGGAATTGAGTGAGTTCCTGCGCTCCCGGCGCGCCCGGCTGCGGCCGCAGGACGTCGGGCTGCCGCAGTACGGCGGGCGGCGCCGGGTGCCGGGGCTGCGCCGGGAGGAGCTGGCGCAGCTCGCCGGGGTGAGTGTGGCGTACTACATCCGTCTCGAACAGGGCCGCGGCCGCAATGTCTCGTCCGCCGTACTGGACGCCATCGCCACCGCCCTGCGGCTGACCCCCACCGAGCGCGATCACCTCACCCATCTCGCCCGCCCGGTCGCCCGCCGGATCCGCCCGGCCGCCCTCCCGCAACGGGTGCGCCCGGCGCTGCAGCAGCTGATCGACACGATGGAGTGCGTCCCCGCCTATGTCATCGGCCGGCGGCTGGACATCATCGGCTGGAACCGGCTCGCCTGCGCGCTGCTCGGCGACTTCGCCGCATTGCCGCCCGAGCGCCGCAATCTGGGCTGGCTGGTGTTCCTGGACCCGGCAGCACGCGCGCTCTACGAGGACTGGGACGCCAAAGCCACCGCTGTGGTCGGCTATTTGCGACGCGATGCCGGCCGTTACCCGGACGACCCCGAAATGGCCTCGCTGATCGGCCGGCTCTCGCTCGGGAGCGCGGAATTCCGGCAGTTGTGGGCCGCCCACGAGGTGCAGGACAAGGGGTTCGGCAGCAAGGTCCTGCACCACCCGCTGGCCGGCCGGCTGACTCTGGCCTACGAGACCCTGACCCTGCCCGCCGACCCCGACCAGCAGGTGATCACCTACCACGCCGAACCGGGGTCGCGGTCGGCCGAAGCCCTCCGGATGCTGATGCCGGTGCTGACGTCGGATCAGGAGAAGACCACCGAACGGACCTTCAGCTGATCCGAGGCGTGACCGCCGTTCGGCCGGAGGCTGAAGTGGTCGCCGGTGCAGTCGGAGCCCGTGAAGGCCGTGGCGACGGATGAGGTGTAGTTCTTCGGGGTGTGGGCGGGCTGGACGGCGGGGTCGGTCACCTCGGGGAGGGCGAGGCACGCCCGGCTCGGCGGGTCGGCGAGCAGGCCCACGTGCGGGGTGCCGGTGGAGTCGGTGTACACGTAGGTGAAGGGGCCGGTGGCCGCTCCGGCCGAGGCGGTGGGCAGGGCCAGGGCGAGCGCGAGGGCGCCGACGGCGGTGGCGACGGTGTGGCAAAGACGCATGGGGATATTCCCTTTCATTCCTTTTCTTGTGGAATGTCTGTTTCCCGGGTGTGCGTCGGCTGATGTCCGTAGTCACACGAAGGAGTTCTGCGCGATCCGGATGAGCGGCGTCCCGGGGCCCGCCGGTCGCTGTCTTCCGGGGCCGGAGTTCGTCCGAGGCGGGCGGGGCCGGGGAGGCAGGTCCTACGGGTGCCGGCGTGCCCCGCTCCGCTCCTGCAGTACGCCGGCGATCCGCTCGCACCACGCGCGGGTCTCCCGTTCGAAGCCGAGGCCGCGCAGACAGGTCAGATACGGGCCGATCCGGTCGCCGCTGACCAGGAACTCCGCCTCGTCCCTGCCGCCGCGCAGCCGGGTCAGCAGCTGGTCGAAGATCTCGGCCTTGGCGGCGGCGACCCGTGCCCGCTCCCGCAGCTGCTCGATCACCGGCGCGGCGTCGATCCGGTCCACGGCCTGCACCTTGACCAGTAGATCGTCACGGATGAACGAGGGCTTGGACGCGGCCGCGGCGAACCGCTCCAGCTCGGCCAGGCCCTCGTCGGTGACGTGGAACAGCCGCTTGTTGGGCCGGGTCTCCTGGACCACCTGGCGGCCGGTGATCAGCCCCTGCGCCTCCAGCTTGGCCAGCTCCGTATAGAGCTGCTGCGGCAGCGCGTGCCAGAAGTTGGCGACACCGGCATCGAACGCCTTGGCCAGTTGATAGCCGCTGTACTCGCCGTCCAGCAGTGCTGCCAGCACCGCGTGCTTGAGCGCCATGTCCTCGGGCACCTCTTCCCATACTCAAGAATATGATTAATCATAGTCGTGACTAGCAGCGTGAACCAGGAGCCTGAGAGGCACCGGGCGGGCCGGGTGGTCTGCCCGGCCGGAGCGAGGAGGAAGAGCGATGGGGACGACGGCGGACCGCTTCAAGGCGGCGGTGGAGGCAGGGGATCTCGACGGGGTGGAGGAGCTGTTCACCGAGGATGTGCGCCTGTACAGCCCGGTGAAGTTCACGCCCTTCGAGGGGCGGCCGATGGTGCTCGGGCTGTTCGGGGTGCTGCTGCGGACGTTCCAGGACTTCCGTTACGTCGGCGAGCTCGAGGGCAGCGCCCAGACGGCGGCGGGGCCGGACGGCGGCTCCGCCGACTCGACGGTCCTGATCTTCCGGGCCACCGTGAACGGCAAGCAGATCCACGGCATCGATCTGCTGCAGTTCGACGAGGCGGGCCGGATCAAGGAGTTCACGGTGATGGTGCGGCCGCAGTCCGCGGTGCAGGCACTGGGGGAGGCCGTGCTGGCCGGGCTGGTCGAGGACGGGCTGGTGCCCCGGCCGTAGGCCGCCGGCTGACCGCCGTCGTTCAGCCTTCGATGAGCCGCTGGAGGGCGGGCGCGTAGAGGTCGGCGAGCCGTTCGGGCGGGGCCTGGGAGGCGGCGCCGGTGCGGTGGATGCTGAGGGTGGCGCCCAGGCCGATCAGCTGGGCGGCGATCAGCTCGGCCCGGAGGGCGGCGTCCGGGCCGGTGAGCAGGGTGGCGAGCCGGTCGGTGATCTGCTCCTGGAACCGGTCGCGCAGCAGCGAGCGTTCGTCGCTGATGCCCAGGGAGAAGACGACGCGCAGCAGCGGATCGCCCTGCTGGGCGCGGCGTTGGCCGACGAGGGTGTGCACCATGTGCCGGCCGAGCTCCGGAAGCGGTGCGGTGAACAGTGCATCGGCCGCCGGGCCGAAGTCGGCCACGGCGCCGAAGAGCTGTTCCTTGCTGCCGAACCGCTTGACGATCAGTGAGGCGCTCACCCCCGCGTCGGCCGCGATCCCGCGCAGCGTGACCTCGGCGTACGGGCGCAGGGCGAAGGCCCGCCGGGCGGCGCGCAGGATGGCAGCGCGGCCGGTGCCGGGGTCGGGGTCGGTGCCAGGGTCGGACATGGGGCTCGGTTCCGTGCCGGTGGCGGTCATGGCGCCCCGTTCCGTACCGGTGCCGTCGGCGGGGCTCGTCCCGGGGGCGTTCGCGGGTGTCGGGACGGTGGCCGGGCCCGGGCGTCCCGGGTGTCCCGTGCCTTCCGGTGCGGCTGCGGCGGCCTCGGCCTGAGCGGTCATGCGTCCTCCTGGGTGAGCGCCGTCCGCGCCGGCGGGGCCGGTCGCCGGACCTGCCCGACCGTACCGGCCGGCGGCGGTGTGCGGCCCCCCGGCAGGCACAGCGTGACGGCGAGGGCGAGCAGCGCGGCGGCGCCGGCGATGAGGAAGACCAGCAGGTACGCATGGAGGGTCGGGGCGGTCCGGCCGCCCGCCTGGAAGGTGACATTGGTCAGTACGGCGGCGACCGCCGCGCTGCAGAACGCCTGCCCCACCGAACGCATCAGCGTGTTGAGGCCGTTGGCCGCCCCGGTCTCACCGGCCGGCACCGCGCGCATCACGAGCGCGGGCAGCGCGGAGTAGCCGAGCGCGGTGCCCGCGGACACCACCGTCGCCCCCGCGATGATCATCCACAGCTGATGACTGGTGAAGAACCGCACCACATACCCCACCGCCATCAGCGCGGCGGCCAGCGCCAGGGTGACCTTCGGCCCGTGCTTCGCCGAGATCCGCGCGGACACCGGCGACAGCGCCACCATCGACAGCCCGCCCGGCAGCAGGCACAGACCGCTGACCACGAGGGAAGCGCCCAGCCCGTATCCGGTGCTCCGCGGCTCCTGCACCATCTGCGCCGTGGCCAGCGAGTTGGCGTAGAAAGCGAAGCCGATCAGCAGGGCGGCGAGGTTCGTCAGCAGCACCGCGGGCCGGGCCGAGACCCGCAGATCGACCATCGGCGACACGCAGCGCAGTTCGTAGGCGCCCCAGGCCAGGCCGGTCAGCACGGCCGCGACGAGCAGTCCGAGGGTGCGCGCGGAGGCCCAGCCCCAGCCGGCGCCCTGGGTCACGGCGAGCAGCAGGAAGCTCAGCGAAACGGTCAGGCCGAGCGTGCCCAGGACGTCGAAGCGGCCACGCGAGCGCAGCGGCGATTCGGGCACGCAGCTCAGCACCAGCACGACGTCCAGCAGCCCGAGGGCCGCCGAGACCCAGAACATGGTGTGCCAGTCGGAGTGCTCGATGACCAGCGCGGCGATCGGCAGTCCGACCGCGGCGCCGATGCCGAGCGTGGAACTCATCAGCGCGACCGAGGACAGCACCCGCGCCGGCGGCAGCTCGTCGCGCATGATGCTGATGCCGAGCGGCACCACCGCGAGCGCCGCGCCCTGCAGGGCCCGCCCCGCGATCAGCACCCCGATCTGTGAGCTGACGGCGCACAGCACGGAGCCGAGCACCAGGACTCCGAGGGAGGCCAGCAGCACCCGGCGTTTGCCGTACATGTCGCCGACCCTGCCGAGGACGGGGGTGCAGATCGCGCCGGTCAGCAGGGTGACGGTGACCAGCCAGCTCGCGGCGGCCGGGGTGGCGCCGGTGAGCTGGGGGATGTGCGGCAGCAGCGGTACGACGAGCGTCTGCATGACGGCCACGACGACACCGCAGAAGGCGAGGACGCCGACGAGTGCGCGCGGGTGGCCGGCGCCGCCGGGTGCGGCGGTCTCGACGGGCTCGGGTATCGCTGCGGGCATGGTTCTCCGTAGGGCGCGGCGGAACGGCGGACAGGGGTGCACGGGCGTTCACCCCCAAGGGTAAACGTCTGTGCACCCCTCTCGCATGCCGAACCGGGGCCGCCGGGTCCCCTCCGGCGAACCGGGTCCGCCAGGTCCCCTCCGGCGGATTCGGGCCGGGGCGGACCGGACCGGACCGGATCGGGTCCGGTCAGGCCGGACCGGTCCCGTGGCCCGTCGGCTAGACCCGCCCCGCCCGGTCCGCCTGCTCGACCGAGATCGCCGCGGCCGGGCAGATGGCCACTGCCTCATGGACCGCGTCATGGAGCCCGGCCGGCGGTTCGGCATCGAGGAGTACGACGATGCCGTCCTCCTCGCGCTGGTCGAACACCTCCGGTGCGGACAGCACACAGCTTCCGGCGCCGCAGCACTTCTCCTGGTCAATGTGTACGCGCATGGTTCTCCCCACGATGGGCCGCCGGGCTGCTGAGGGCCGTGGGCGGACGGGCTGGACAGGTTGGACGGGCCGGACGGGCTGGTCGGGATGACGGATGGTCCGAAAGGCCGGAGGGGGCCGGTGACGGAACGGAGGGCTCACCACGCGACCGGCAGAGCGTGCACCCCGTAGATCCCCATGTCGTGACGGAACCGGACGTCCTCGAAGGGGATGGCGAGCCGCAGGTCAGGCAGGCGGCGCAGCAGTGTCTCGACGGCGATCTGCAGTTCCACCCGGGCGAGCGGCTGGCCCAGGCACTGGTGGACGCCGAAGCCGAAGGCGACATGACGCCGGGCATCGCGGCCGACATCGAGTGCGTCGCCCCCGGGGAAGACGCCGTCGTCACGGTTGGCGGAGTTGAGGGTGCACAGCACGCCCTCGCCGGCCCGGATGGTGCGGCCGCCGACCGTGACCTCCTCGGTGGCGACCCGCGGGAGACCGTTGTGGACGATCGTCAGATAGCGCAGCAGCTCCTCGACGGCCCCCTTGATCAGCGAGGGGTCCGCGCGCAGCCGCTTCAGCTGGTCGGGGTTGCGCAGCAGGGCGAGGGTGGACAGCGCGGTCATGTTGGCGGTGGTCTCATGGCCCGCGATCAGCAACAGCCGCCCCATGGAGGCGATTTCCTCGTCGTCGAGGTCACCGCGGGCGACCAGCCGGCTGACGATGCCGTCGTCCGGCGCGCTCCTTTTGGACTCGGCGAGCCGGGTCAGATAGCGCCGCAGATCCTCCTGCGCGCCACGCACCTCCTCGGCTGTCGACCGGAGGCTGAGCAGCAGGCTGCTGCGTTCCTGGAAGAACTCGTGGTCGTCATACGGGACGCCGAGCAGCAGGCAGATCACCAGGGACGGCAGCGGCAGCGCGAATTCGGCCACCAGATCGGCCGAGTTGCGCCCCGTGGTCATCCGGTCGAGCAGGTCGTCGGTGAGGCGCTGCACCTCGGGGCGCATCGCCTCCACCTTCTTCACCATGAAGTCGGCGGTGAGCATCCGGCGCAGCCGCGCATGCTCGGGGTCGTCCTGGCGGATGAAGGTCGGTTTGACGGTGGCGAGTTCCCGGCCGCCCGCGGTGAGGAAGGGGAATCCCGGCCGGGTTGCGTCGGCGCTGAACCGCGGGTCGCCCAGCACCTCCCGTACGTCCTGATGCCGGGTCACCAGCCAACAGGCGGAGCCGTCCCAGAGCGTGGCCCGGGCGATCGGCTCCTCCCGGCGGGCCCGCTCTACGCCGGGCGCGGGATCGAAGGGGCAGCCTTCGGCCCGGGCGGCCGGGACGGCAAGGGGGGCGAGGCCTGCGTCCGGGCCGGTGCCGTGCTCCGCCTCGGTACGTTCTGCAGTCGTCATGCGGCTGGTCCTTCCACGATCGGGACACGGCACTGCCGTGGCGAACGGTGCGGGTAGCGCTTTTCCTCGACGGGCTCTGCGAACTCGGTCAACCACTCGCTCGGTAGCCACTCGGTAACCACCTCGGCAGCCACCGTGACCAGCAGGAATCACGGTCACCGAGGGGGCTCCCCTTCTAGTTACCTAACTTAAGCAAGTAAGTTGTTCACACGTTAACTCATCGCGAACGGGGGAGGAAAGAGGTGATCAAGGCGCCCCCGAGGTTGGCTCAAACCGAGCGGACGCGCGCCCTCGGAACGACGTGCCACAGGGCGGATCCGGGCACCCCAAGGGCAGCTAAAGTGCCTGCATGCCGGACCCCGGAAGAGACCAGGACCCCATCGCCGCACTGCAAAGAGTGCTGGCCACGCTGTCCTACCTGCTCACCCGCTCCCGGGCGCACGAACGCCAGGCGGCCGAGGCGGGAGTCACGGCGGCGCGCTCCGATCTCTGGCTGCTGATGGCTCTGGAGGACAGCGGCGGGGTCAGCAGGGTCGGCGACCTGGCCGCACTGCTGATGGTCGAGCCTCCTCATGTCACCCGCCAGATCAGCCAGTTGGAGTCCCAGGACCTGGTCGAACGGACCCCGGACTCCGCCGACCGCCGGGCCCGGAAGGTGGCGATCACGCCCCACGGCAAGGCTGTCCTGGGCCGACTCCAGGACACCAGCCAGGCCGGTCTCCACGAGGCGCTGGCCGGCTTCGACGACGCCGATGTCGCCACCACCGTCGCCGTGCTTAACCATCTGGTGTCCCACGCCCGCCACAAGCACATGGCGGAAGACCGGCCGCGGGGGCGGGGGTGCGAGCGGGACGGAAACGTCAGCGGGGCGGGGAGGTGAGCGGGGTGGAAACGTCAGCGGGGTGGAAACGTCAGCGGGGATCAAGCAGGGAGCGGGGAGAGGCGAACCGGGTGGGGCCCAGGGGTTTCCTCCCCCTGGGCCCCACCAAGCTCAGGAGCCGTTCCTCGCTCCCGGCTTGATCCCCGCTCGCTGCCGGCTCCCCG
Organism: Streptomyces sp. Edi2; assembly: GCF_040253635.1. Classification (NCBI taxonomy): domain Bacteria; kingdom Bacillati; phylum Actinomycetota; class Actinomycetes; order Kitasatosporales; family Streptomycetaceae; genus Streptomyces; species Streptomyces sp. Edi2. Next base: position 4,815,529 of record NZ_JBEJGX010000003.1, read on the forward strand.
CTCGGTCGCTACTCGATCTCGACCCGGCCGTTGTGGCCCTGCTGCGCGGCGGTGCCGCCGTTCTTGTCGGTCTTGCCGTCCTGCCCCTCGGGGGTGCCGAGGTTGCGGCGGACCGAGTCGAGGATGGTCAGGCCCTGGCCGACCAGGCCGGCGGCGATCTCGCCCAGGCCGTCGGTGCCGTTGAGGACATTGACATTCGCGTTGGCCAGGCCCGCGGAGGCCTCCTTGACGATCTGCGGGAGCTGGTCGATCAGCATCCGGTCCAGGGCCACGCGGTCGTGCGACGCGGCGGCCTCGGCCTGGATCTTCATCCGCTCGGCCTCGGCCAGGGCCAGCAGCCGGATGCGCTCGGCCTCCGCCTCGGCGGGCTTGACGACCTCGGCCACCAGCTCCTGCTGACGCAGCTGCGCCGCGCGCTCGGCCAGCTCGGTCCGGGCGGCAAGCACCTCCTGCTGGGCGTGGGCCTGCGCCAGCGGACCGGCCTGCGCGGACCGGGCCTTGGCGCGGTCCACCTCGGCGGCGTACTCGGCCTGGACCACGGCGGTCTGCCGGGAGTACTCCGCCTGGTTGCGGACGGCCTCCTGCTCGGCCTCGGCCGAGGCCTGGGTGGCCTGCGCCTGGGCGATCTGTGCCTGCCGCTGGATGGCTGCCTTGTGCGGGGCGGACATGGCCTCGATGTAGCCGGTCTCGCCGTCGTCGATCGACTGGATCTGCAGCGAGTCGACGATCAGACCGATCTTCGCCATCTCGGTCTTGGAGGTCTCCAGGACCTCGGTGGCCAGCTTCTGGCGTTCGGTGACGATCTCCTCGACCGTCATCGAGCCGATGATGGACCGCAGATGACCGGCGAAGATCCGGCCGGTCAGCACCGACATCTGGTCCTGGTCGGACAGGAACCGCTGACCGGCGTTGACCACGCTCTCGGTGTCGTTGCCGACCTTGAACGCGATCACCGCGCGCACCGTCAGCGCGATGCCCTGCCGGGTCACACAGGTCTCCGAGACCTCCGCCTCGCACATGGCCAGCGTCAGAAAGCGGACCTTGCGGAAGACCGGCAACACGAATTTGCCGTGTCCGGTGACCACTCGGAACGGCGCGCCCCCCTGTCCACGCCTGCCTCCCGAGATCAGCATGGCTTGATCGGGGGCAGGAACGCGGTAACCGAACATCCTTATATCTCCTCAACCGGCGTCGCCGGCATTGCCGGACAACGCGTCCAACGGATCCGCCCACTCCATGACGTCGACCTGGCGACTGCCACGGGACTCGATCACGAGCACGGTGGCCCCTACCGGAAGGGGCTCGGCGGACCAGGCGAGAAAGGCCTCGCTACCGCCTCTGATCCGTACCAGGACCTCACCGGGACCGGCAGTCCCGCGCGTGCCGATGAGCAGCACTCCCGTACAGCCGATGACGGCATCGTCCTGTGCCATTCGCGGCTGACCTCCCCCGTTACGTTCCTGGAAATCCGACCATAGCGCTCCGGCACGCGGTGGCCTATGGGGGGTTGGCGGCGAGTTGGCGCAACCCGCCACAGCGGTCAATTTCCCGTGAAGACATCTGCAAAGGAAGTGCGGAATTCTCTTGATCGGGTGAATGGGCGACGGTGGTGACGAGGCGCTGGGGGCAATGCGTCGAGGGCCGCGGACCCCTACGGCCCTGATGACCCCTACGGCCCTGATGACCCCTACGGCCCTGATGCCCCCTGCGGCCCCTACGGCACCGGATTGACGGCCACGGCCTTGAAGAAGGTGTAGTGGAAGGTCCCGTCGCCTTCCGCGGTCCGCCGCAGATCGGTGATCCCGCGGTCCCAGTCGGCGGCGGTGGTCAGACCGAAGCCCAGGGCGTCGTCCCGGACCGCTTCGATCATGGCGATGAAGGTGTTCCGGGTGAAGCCTTCCACCAGGGCGGGCCGGGTCCGGTCGGCATAGACCGTACGGGGACGGATGACCACATCGCTGAATCCGGCGCCGGTGAGCAGCGGCTGCAGCTCCCGTCCCAGCAGCGCATTTCCGCCGGCTGCGGCCTGCAGGCGTACCTGATGCCCGATCACCTCATGGGCGTGCAGGCTGTCCGGATGGAAGACCACCGAGCCGTGGTCGCCCTCGATCACGGTGAGCGTCCCGCCGGGGCGCAGGAGCCGGCGCAGCATGGCCAGTGCCCGGTCGGGTTCCCAAAGGTGCTCCAGCACGAAGCAGGCGAAGATGTGGTCGAACTCGGCCGCTTGGAAGGGGAGATGGAACAGGTCGGCGGCCCGCCACGTCACGTCGGCCCGTGGCTCCTGCTCCGTCACGTAGGCGCAGGCCTGGGCCAGTGACTTCTCGGAACGGTCGACCGCGACGATCCGCGCCCGCGGACTGTTCCTGGCCAGATGTACGGTCTGCGCGCCCACCCCGCAGCCGACCTCCAGGACACAGCTGCCGGCGGGGTACGCCGTTCCGGCGTGCAGCAAGGGGGCCAGGGTGTCCGCCTGGTCGCAGAGGCGCCGGGCCTCGCGGGGCAAGTAACCGTGAACGTAAGCCGTGTTCATGTCCATGGCTTCACCGTGCCGGGACAATGGCCCGGTGCACAGGTCCAAAGAACGGCTCACCGGCAGGTCCATAACTTTCTCAAGTCCCTCACCTTCCGTGGAACCCTCGTCCGCCGCCTCGTCGCCCTCTGCCCGGGCCTCCGGCTCCTCCGACGCCTCCGGCTCCTCCGACTTCCTGCAGCTGAACATCGCGGAAGCGCGCGCGGGCGGCCGGACGGACTGGCTCGCCCGGGAGTTGCGGCGCGCGATCGCGGACGGGCGGCTACCGGTCGGGAGCAGGCTGCCCGCCACCCGGGTACTCGCCGCTGACCTGCGGGTATCGCGGGGGGTGGTCACCGAGGCGTATCAGCGGCTGACCGAGGACGGGCAGCTCGCCGGGCGGCGGAGAGGCGGGACCGTGGTCGTCGCCGCGCCCGTGACGGCCACGGCGGGGTCCACGGTGGCCACGGCGAAGACCACAGGGGCGGCGCCGTCCGTGCACCGAGCCGTCACTCCGTTCGCCGCGCCGCCCGGCCCGGAGATCTTCGACCAGCTCCGCACCGCGCCCGCACGGATCGATCTCGCACCCGGCGTACCCGACCTGTCCGCCTTCCCCCGCACCTCCTGGCTCCGCGCCGAACGCGCGGTGCTCGCCGGTCTTGCCTCCGCCGAGCTCGGTTACGGGGACCCCCGCGGCACTCCCGCACTACGGCGGGCCGTCGCCGACTGGCTGGCCCGTAACCGCGGGATCAGGGCGGACCCGGACGAGGTGCTGATCGTTTCCGGTACCGCGCAGGCCCTCGGCCTGATCGCCCAGGTGCTGCACCGTGACGGGATCCGGGAGATCGCGGTGGAGGACCCCGGCTCCCTCGGAGCGCAACAGCATCTGCGCCACTGGCAGCAGGGGACGCCGCCGGTGCCGGTCGACGAGTACGGGATACGGGTCGATGCGCTGCAAGCGAGCGGTGCGCGGGCCGTACTGCTCACCCCGGCACACCAGTTCCCGACCGGGGTGGTGCTCGACGGCGGCCGGCGCCGCGAGCTGATGCGCTGGGCGGCCGACGGCGGCCTGATCATCGAGGACGACTACGACGCCGAGCACCGCTACGACCGTGCGCCGGCCCCCGCGCTGCGCTCACTCCTGGCCGACCAGGTCTGCTACGCCGGCAGCGTCTCCAAGCTGCTCGCGCCCGCCCTGCGGGTGGGCTGGGTGCTGGCGCCGCCGCGGTATCGCACGGCGCTGGTCGACGCCAAACGGTTCGCAGACCTCGGCAACGCCGCACTGCCGCAGCTGGTGCTGGCCCGGCTGATGGAATCGGGCGAGCTGGAACGCCGGTTGCGGCTGCTGCGCCGGCGCCACCGGCAGCGCCGGGACGCCATGATCGCGGCGATCAGGGCCCATCTGCCGGGCGCGACCGTGCACGGCGCGGCGGCCGGCCTGCATCTGACGATCACCTTCGCGCCGGGCGCCTGCCGCGGCTCCGATACGGACCTGGCCGCGGCGGCCCTCGCCCGCGGCGTCAAGGTCCAGCCGCTGTCCTGGCACCGCCAACTCCCTGCCGCGCCGGGCCTGGTCCTCGGCTATGCCGCCCGCACTCCGGGCGAGATCACGGAGGGTGTGGCCGTCCTGGGGGAGGTGCTGACGGGCGGGTGAGCCGGGAGCGGGGCGGAGGGGAGCGGGGGCCTGCCGATTGCGCTGGTGGCGCCGGTCGTGTCGGTCGCGCCGGGGCCCTCGGTCGCGCCGGGCCCCTCGGTTGCGCCGCTCAGGGGCAGCCGGACGGCAGGCTCCCCGCCTGCGCCTGATCAGCGGAAGGGAAGCGGCCGCCCCTTCTCCTCCTCCGGGCGGGGCCCGAAGATGCGGCGTTCGTCGCCGGTGATCGCGACATCGTGGATGCCGGCCTCCCGGCGGCGCATCAGGCCTTCGTCGTCGAACTCCCACAGCTCGTTGCCGTAGCTGCGCCACCACTGGCCGGCCGCGTCATGGGACTCGTACTGGAAGCGCACCGCGATGCGGTTGCCGTGGTAGGACCAGAGCTCCTTGCGCAGTGCGTAGTCCAGTTCGCGGGTCCACTTCTGGTGCAGGAACGCGATGATCTCGTCGCGGCCGGTGAGGAAGGTGTCCCGGTTCCGCCAGACCGAGTCCTCGGTGTAGGCGAGGGCGACCCGCTCCGGATCGCGGGTGTTCCAGGCGTCCTCGGCCGCCTGGACCTTCTGCAGCGCGCTGGGCTCGTCGAACGGCGGGAAGGGTGGGCGTGCTGGTGCCATGGCGGGCTCCTTCTCTTGGCTGTGGGGGGAACCCGGGCGGGCTCTTCGGGCGGAGGCTTCGGGGCTCAGCGGAGGCGCCGGCCGGAGGTTCATGCGCTGTCCCGCACGGGTGGGTTGGCGGGCGAGTACTCGGGCGTGGACCAGCGCAGCGGGCTCGCGTGCGGGGTCTCCACGGTTTCGGCCACCGTGAAGTGCAGGGTGCGGCCGGCCGCGCCGAAGACGGTGGTCGCGGTGCCGGTGAGCTGGAGCGTGCTGCCGGTGCTCCAGTCGACGAACAGCAGTCCGGCGCGCGGATCGCCTTCGAGATTGCCCAGGGTCAGGAACATCGCGTTGCCCGGGTAGTCCTGCCAGGAGAGTTCGTTCGGCGAGGTCACCCGGACGAAGCCGGGGTTGCCGCCGCGGTGGCCGGCATCGGCGCCGTCGGCGGCCGCGGTGGCGAGGAAGAAGGTGTCGGCGGCGCGGATGAGCCGCTGCTGCCCGGGGGTGAGCTCCCGGCCCCGCCGCGTGGCACCGGCCGGGGCGGGGACAGGCGCCAGGAGCGTCCGCCGCTGCAGGTATTTCGGGCAGTTGGCGAAAACCTGCTCGGTCGCCACCACGAACCCGCGCGGCGTCGGTGCGGCCGTGCCGTTGAGGCGCAAACGGCGCCGGGTGCGGGGATCGAGAGCGAGGGTGCCGATGCCGGTTCCCTCGGTCGCGAGGGCCGTGGTGAGCGGGTCGCCGTCCGGCGGGCCGCCCGTGACCGCGATCCGCCGGGGGCCCGTGGCCCGTACGAATCCGGGAGCGCCGGTGAGCAGCGAGCCCCACATCCGGCCGGCCTCGTCCGCCGCGCCGATCACCAACATCGGCTGCAGCCCGAGGAAGGCCGCGGCCACCTCGCGGAGGCCCGGTCCGATGGAGCGGCCGATGTGATCGGCCACGGCGCGTAGGCCGAGCCGGTCCTGCACGGCGCGCGAGCCCTCGTGGTACGGATCCTCCACGGTCCTCAGCTCCTCGGATCGAGCCGCGCTCTAACTGGTGAAAATGATGTTAGGGGTTAGTGGTGTGGGCCGGCAACCTCTTACGTACTCTTGAATGGTTAGCCCAAGGGGGCCCGGACGTCAGAAGGCTGACGTCAGAAGGCCGACGTCAGCAGGATCAGAAGGAGGAGTCAGGGAAGATGCCCGCACTCGACCCCCGCCCTCTGACCGGAGAGCCCGTCTCGCTGGATCTGCTGAACACCCGCTGGATGTCCGACGGCGTACGCCAGGATCTGCTCACCGGCCCCGAAGGGCTGCGCATCTGGCTCGCGAGCAACGGTCTCGCCCGCCGCTTCCCCGCCGACGACGCCGCCGCACTGGAGCATGTGCTGCTCGCCCGCGAGGCCCTTGCCCTCGCCGTCGACGGCCCCGGCGGCACGGCCGGTACCGAGGGCGTCAACGCCGTACTCGGCCATGGCCGGATCCGCGCCACCCTGATGCCCGAGGGCCCCGGCGAGGTGGCGGAGTTCGAGGATCCGTCCTGGGGCGCAGCCTGGACCGCGACCCGTGACTACCTGGATCTGCTGCGCACCGCCCCCGACCGGATCCGCGGCTGCGCGCACGGGGCGTGCATCCTGCACTTCTTCGACACCTCGCGGAACGGCACCCGCCGCTGGTGCTCGATGGCCGCCTGCGGCAACCGTGCGAAGGCCTCCCGCCACTACGCGAAGACGCGCGCGGTCTGACCGCCGGTCCGCCCGGGCTGCTCACAGCCACGGTGGCCTGCGGCTTCTTTCCTTTTATGGCACGTGAGTTCGAAGATTCGACTAAGATCAACTACGTGACCGCGGTCCCTGCCACGCCCCATTCGTGGCGGGGCCGTTGTGTCTTCTGCCGGTACACCGAAGAGAGGATTCCCCCCACACATGACCCGTTCGAAGCTGCTCCGTACGCTGACCGTCGCCGGAACGATCGTGCTGAGCGCCGTCGCCGCCACCCCGGCCGCGCACGCCGCCGCATCCTCCTGCACCCACGACTGGTCGGGGCCGCAGATCTGCATCAAGGCCGACGGCAGGGACGGGACGCCCAACCCCGGTACCGTCACCGCCTCCTGGACCAACCCGTCCAAGAGCCGGAAGTCCGCGACCGTCTACATCTCCAATTCGGAGGGCATGAGCTACTCGTTCAAGGCGAAGCGGTCCGGTGGCGAGATCGTCGGCCACACCGTCCCGGGGCTGCAGCCGAGCGGCAGCACGCTCTGTGTCCGTTTCAAGGGCAGCTCGCACAAGGCCTGCCTGGAGATGATCAACCGCAACGGCTCCTTCTAGGGGCACCGCGCGGACACGAAGCGGCCGCAGCTCACCCGGGCTGCGGCCGCTTCGGCCTTCCGGCAGGGGTCAGACCAGCGCCCGCTCCAGGCTCCCCAGCGCCGCATCCAGTTCCTCACCGGTGATGGTCAGCGGCGGGGCCAGCCGGATCGTCGAGCCATGGGTGTCCTTGACCAGGATGCCTTCCTTCAGCAGGCGTTCGCTGATCTCCCGGCCGGTGCCGAGCGCGGGGTCGATGTCGACACCGGCCCACAGGCCGCGGGCGCGGAAGCCGGTCACGCCCTTGCCGGTCAGCGCGGCCAGACCGCTGCGCAGCCGCTCGCCCAGCTCGGCGGCGCGGCGCTGGAACTCCCCGGTGGAGAGCAGTTCCACGACGGCCGAACCGACCGCGGCCGCCAGGGGGTTGCCGCCGAAGGTCGAACCGTGCTGGCCGGGGCCCAGGACACCGAGCACGTCGCGGCGGGCGACGACCGCGGAGACCGGGACGATGCCGCCGCCGAGCGCCTTGCCGAGCAGCAGCACATCCGGCACCACGGACTCGTGCTCGACGGCCAGGGTGGTGCCGGTGCGGCCCAGCCCGGACTGGATCTCGTCGGCGATGAACAGGCACCCGGCCCGCCGGGTCAGTTCGCGTACGCCGGTGAGGTAGCCGTCGTCGGGGATCACGACACCCGCCTCGCCCTGGATGGGCTCGATCAGCACGGCGGCCGTCGTCTCGTCCACGGCCGCTTCGAGCGCGGCGAGATCGTTGTAGGGGACGGTGCGGAAGCCGGGGGCGAAGGGCCCGAAGCCGACGCGGGCCGTGTCGTCGTCGGAGAAGCCGACGATGGTCGTGGTCCGGCCGTGGAAGTTGCCGCCGGCCACCACGATCGTCGCCCGGTCCGCCGGGACACCCTTGACGTCGTACGCCCACTTGCGCGCGACCTTGATGCCGCTCTCCACCGCCTCGGCGCCGGTGTTCATCGGCAGGACCATGTCCTGGCCGGTCAGCTCGGCGAGGCCTTCGGCGAAACCGGCGAGCCGGTCGTTGTGGAAGGCGCGGGAGGTGAGGGTGAGCTGGTCGAGCTGGCGGTGCGCGGCCTCGATCAGGGCCGGGTGGCGGTGGCCGAAGTTGAGCGCCGAGTAGCCGGCCAGCATGTCGAGGTAGCGGCGCCCCTCGACGTCCTCGACCCAGACCCCTTCGGCGCGCGCGACCACCACGGGCAGCGGGTGGTAATTGTGCGCGAGGACCGGGCCCTCGGCCTGGATCAGCTCCGCGGACGAACGGGGAGCGTGCACGCGGGCGGTACGGGTGGGAGCGGTCATCAGCGAATCTCCTGGGTGCAGCACTTGATGCCGCCGCCGGCCTTGTGGAACTCCGAGAGGTCGACGGGGACGGGGACATAACCGTGCGCGCTGAGCTGGTCGATCAGGCCGGTCGCCTGCGGGGCGACGAAGACATGGCGGCCGTCGGAGACGGAGTTGAGGCCGAAGGCCAGGGCGTCGTCCCGAGTGGCGAGCACCGCCTCGGGGAAGAGCCGGCGCAGCACCTCACGGCTGCCGGTCGAGAACGCCCCGGGGTAGTAGGCGACATTCGCCTCGCCCGTCTCCGCCGTCTCCTCCAGGACGAACAGCGCGGTGTCCAGGTGGTAGAAGTACGGGTCCACCAGCTGCAGGCCGATGGTCGGTACGCCGAAGAACTCCTGGACCTCGCGATGCGCGGCCGGCGTGGTGCGAAAGCCCGTACCCGCCAGGATGTAGCGGCCGGCCGGTACGAGATCGCCCTCGCCCTCGCACGGCGACTCGGGCCGGTAGACGTCGTACCCGGCCGCCTTGAACCAGGTCTCGTACTCCACGGACTCCGGCCGCCGCTGCGGCGCATGGAAGGACGAGCCGAAGACCCGGCCGCCCACGACGAGCGCGGAGTTCGCCGCGAACACCATGTCGGGCAGCGTGGCCACCGGGGGCACGCTCTCCACCGTGTGCCCGTGGTCGCGGTAGGCGCCCATCAGCGTCTCCCACTGGCGCCCCGCGAGGGCGGTGTCCACCGGGATCTCCGCACTCATCCACGGATTGATCGTGTAACGCACATCGAAGTGTCTGGGCTCGCAGACCAGATAGCGCCGGGGGCGCGACACACGACTCTTCGGCACGGGACGATCCCTTCGCTTCCTTACGGGGCTTGCGGGCAATGCGTGGCACTGCGGGGCGACCGGCTGTCACTGAGGGTCACCCGTGGTGCTTCCACGGTAAGGAGCGACGGATTCGGGTCACAAGCAACAAATGCTGCTCATCAGCGCAGGAATGCTGCGTGGAAATGCCGGTGAGCGCCGGATCGGTGCGCGCGCTGATTGGTGCGCGCGCGTCGCGTCAGGGCGCGGAGTCGCCGGAGAACTGGCCGGCGCCCGCCTCCGGGCTGTCCGGCAGGAGATGGGACAGCACCATGTAACTGATCGTCTTGCGGATGAACGGCTCGGCCCTGATCCGTTCCAGCACCTCCTCGAAGTGCTCGACATCCTTCGCCCGTACGTGCAGCAGTGCATCGGCGCCACCGGTCACGGTCATCGCCGCGGCGATCTCCGGATGGTTGCGCACCACCTCGGCGAGCCGCCGGGGCGGCGCCGCGCCGTCGCAGTACACCTCGACATACGCCTCGGTCAGCCACCCCAGCGCGGCCGGCCGGACGGTAGCGGTGAACCCCGTGATCACGTTGTTCTCCCGCATCCGGTCCACCCGCCGCTTCACCGCGGTGGACGACAGCCCGATCGCCGCACCGATCTCCGCAAAACTCGCCCGGCTGTTGTCGATCAGCGCCGTAACGATCTTGCGGTCGAGGTCGTCGAAGGGCGCGGCCTTGTTGGTCATCGGGCCTCCCGAATGCTGCGGGTCCGTACGAGTCCGCACTGGTCCGGACTGGTCCGTACCGGTGCGTGCCGTTCCCTCTCCGTCGTGGTCGCCTCACGGTAGCGGGGCGCGGGGAATCGGGAGAGCGGGCAAGCGGGCGGGTCGGAGGGGGAATGCGAGCGGGCCAGGAGGAGGCCGCAAAGGCCGGGTTGGCGGAGGAGGTGGTGTGGGCTCGTCGGAAGGCGGGCCGGAGCCGGGTGCGTGGGCCCGCGGTCTCTGCCGGGAGCCGCATGGGATCCTGGTACGTCATGGTTCTGCCGGACGGACGGTGGACGGACGTGCGGCGATGATGAGGGTGCCCCGATGAGACTCTGCTTCCTGGTGGAGGAGCAGTACCGCCACGACGGCATGCCGTTGGACGTCATCCGCCAACTCGGCTCCTGGGGGCACCAGGTGGATGTGCTGTGGCCGGGCCGTTCGCTGATCCCCATATCCGAGGCGATTCAGGCCGGCAGCCATGATGCCTGGGTCCTCAAGACCGTGTCCGGCGGGCCGGGGCTGACGCTGCTGGAAGCCGCCGCTTCCGTCGGGCTGACGACGGTGAACGATGTCCGGGCGATCCGCGGCGTACGCGACAAGGCGCTGGCCGCGGTGATCGCCCGCCGCAGCGGTCTGCCCGTCCCGGTGACGTATGCGGCGGCCCGTCCCGAGGAGTTCGCGGAGATCCCGGAGGCGGAGTTCCCCCTCGTGGTGAAGCCCGCTGACGGCAGTTCCGGGCGTGCCGTGCGGCTGGTGGCGACGCCGGACCGGCTGCTGGATCCCGTGGCGGAGGCCGGCGCAGGGGACCCGGGCGCGCCGGACGGGGGGCTGCTCATCGCCCAGCCCTATGTGCCCAACTCCGGTACGGATCTGAAGGTGTACAGCGTCGCCGGCGAGTTGTACGCGACCGAGCGGTGCTCTCCGCTGCACCCCGCGCACGCCGTACGCGAACGTCAGGTTCCGCTCACCCCCGACCTCGCCCGGATCACCGCCGAGATCGGCGCGGTGTTCGGCCTCGATCTGTACGGGGTCGACATTCTGCTCGGACCGGACGGCCCGGTGGTCGTGGACATCAACGACTTCCCGAGCTTCCGTCAGGTACCGGACGCGGTCGCCCGGGTGTCCGCCGCGATCCTGGACCTCGCCCGTCATGGCACGGCAGGGCAGGCGGCCGGGCCGGCCCTCGGGCAGTCGGCGAGCGGGCAGCCGGGCAGTGAGCCGCTGACGACCGGGCAGCTTGCGGGCGAGCAGCCCTCGGCGGCGCCTGCCACGGCGAAGCCGGGTGCCGCTGCGGCCCCCGCGGCACCCCCGTTCACCGCTCCGTCCCTGCCCCGCCCCACCCGGCCCGCAGCCTCGATCGGTGGTGGCCGGTGAGGATCGGGCTGGTCACCGCGGATCCCGGGCATCCGCTCCTTGCCGCGGTCACCGAGCTGCTGACCCCGGAGCACCAGGTCGTATGGCTGGATCCGGGCGGCGAGGGGCAGGGCCCGGATCCGGACCTTTCCTCGTCCGGCTCTTCGTCGCTCGACTCTTCCTCGCTCGACTCTTCCTCGTTCGACTCCTCCTCGTTCGGCTCTGTGCCGCTCGATCTCTCCTCGCTCGCCGATGTCTACCTCCTCAAGGCGCGTACGCCCCGGGCGCTGGCGCTTGCCGCCCTGCTGGAGGAGCACGGCGCCCCGGTGCTCAACTCCGCGGCGGCGACGGCGCGATGCCAGGACCGGGTCGAGATGGCGGCGGTGGCCCGCGCTGCCGGGCTGCCGTTCGCCGGTACCGCCGTCGTGGCCACGGTCGGGGAGCTGGCCGCGGCCGGCGAACCGGACGGGCCCCTGGTGATCAAGAGCCGGTTCAGCCGGCGCCATGACCTCGTGGCCCGTGCCGACAGCGCCGTACGGCTGCGGGAGCTGGCCGCCGACTGGGCCGATGAGCCGGTGGTGGTCCAGGAGTTCACCGCGAACAGCGGCTGGGACCACAAGCTGTGGGTGGTCGACGGGCGGCTCTTCGCCGGGTTGCGCCGGTCGGAGCTGTCTCCGGACGGCCGCGGGCCGACGTTGCCGCTGCCGGTGGGCGAGCTGCCCGAGAGCTGGACCGGCGCTGCGCTCCGGGCCGGCGAGATCTTCGGCCTGGACGTCTACGGGGTGGACGTTCTCGACGCCGGTGGCGGTGCGCCCCTCATCGTGGACATCAATGCCTTCCCCGGCATCCGCGGCCAGGCCGGCGCCCCGGAGGCACTGGCACAGCTCGCCCTGCGCACAGCCGCAAGAGGGCGGGGCCTCGACGCCGGGGAACGAGGCGCCGGGGAACGAGGCGTCGGCGAAAGAAAAGCGGCAGAAGTCGGCGAGAAGTAACCCCGTTCGGCAGGCCCCGAACTGAAGCGGACCGGTGGCGGAAGCTCTTCCTCCGTAAGGCCTAAGGCGTTGACCCCTGGGGTAGCGCTGCCCCGTCCGGAGGGCGTGGTTCCCCGCGCCTTCCTTCCGTACGTAAGGGGAGAGGCCGGCAACGGTGACACAGCCATTCGAACTGCCTGACTTCTATACGCCCTACCCGGCGCGGTTGAACCCGCATCTGGAGACGGCGCGTACGCACTCCAAGAAGTGGGCCCGCGACATGGGGATGCTGGAGGGCTCGAACATCTGGGAGGAGAAGGATCTCGACGCCCACGACTATGCCCTGCTGTGTTCCTACACCCACCCGGACTGCGACGCGGACGCGCTCTCGCTGGTGACCGACTGGTACGTCTGGGTCTTCTTCTTCGACGACCACTTCCTGGAGGAGTTCAAGCGGACGCTCGACCGGGAGGGCGGCAAGAAGTACCTCGACCGGCTGCCCGCCTTCATGCCGATGGAGCTGACCGCGGCCGTTCCCGAACCGGCCAACCCCGTCGAGGCGGGGCTCGCCGATCTCTGGGCGCGCACGGTGCCGCACATGTCCCTGGCGTGGCGGAAGCGGTTCGCCGAGAGCACCGAGCATCTGCTCAACGAGTCGCTGTGGGAACTGTCCAATATCAACATCCACCGGGTGCCCAACCCCGTCGAGTACATCGAGATGCGCCGCAAGGTCGGTGGCGCGCCCTGGTCGGCGGGCCTGGTGGAGTACGCGACCGGTGCCGAGGTGCCCGCGGCCGTCGCCGGCTCCCGTCCGCTGCGGGTTTTGCGCGACACCTTCTCCGACGGGGTGCATCTGCGCAACGACCTCTTCTCCTACCAGCGGGAGACGGAGGAGGAGGGTGAGCTGAGCAATGGTGTCCTGGTGCTGGAGACCTTCTTGAACTGCACCACCCAGGAGGCCGCGGACGCCGTCAACGACCTGATCACCTCGCGGCTGCAGCAGTTCGAGAACACCGTGGTCACCGAACTCCCGGCGCTCTTCCTGGAACAGGGCCTGGACCCCGAGTCCTGTGCGGAGGTGCTGGCGTACGCCAAGGGGCTCCAGGACTGGCAGTCGGGCGGCCACGAATGGCATATGCGCTCCAGCCGCTATATGAACGGTGGCGGCTCCGCGGTCCAGAGCCCGCGACCCTGGTCGCCCTTCTCCCTGGGCGGATTCGGCACCTCGGCGGCGGATCTGAGGACCGCGCTGACCACGGGCGAGGGGCTGCCGACCACGGCCGGTGGGCAGCTGCCCGTGGCTGGTGGTCAGGCCATGGCCGGTGCGCGCCGTCTCCGCAGCTCCAGCCATGTCCCGCACCAGAAGGTCGGCCCCTCACGCATCCCCGACCTCTTCATGCCATTCACCACCACCCTCAGCCCGCACCTGGAGGGCGCCCGCCGCCGCGTCCTGGCATGGGCGCGCCGGATGGGCATCTTCGGTCCGCAGCCCGGGGTGCCGCTCTCCGACATCTGGGACGAGCCCGCGATGGTGCGCTACGACCTGGCGCTGTGCGCGGCCGGCCTCCACCCGGACGCCACTCCGGAACAACTGGACCTGGACGCCGCCTGGCTGGCCTGGGGCACCTACGCCGACGACTACTACCCCCAGGTCTTCGGCCGGACCCGCGATATCGCCTCGGCCAAGGTGTGCACCGAGCGGCTGTCGGCCTTGATGCCGCTCGACCCCTCGGCCGCCGTGCCCGAGCCGGTCAACGCGATGGAACGCGGGCTGGCCGACCTGTGGACACGTACGGCGGGACCGATGCCCCCCGAGGCGCGCCGGATGTTCCGTGAAGCCGTCGACACGATGACGGCCAGCTGGCTCTGGGAGCTCGACAACCAGCTCCACCACCGCATCCCCGACCCCGTCGACTACATCGAGATGCGCCGCGCGACCTTCGGTTCCGACCTCACCATGAGCCTGTGCCGCATCGGCCACGGCCGGCGGATCCCGCCGGAGATCTACCGCACCCGCACCCTGCTCTCCCTGCAGAACGCCGCGGCCGACTACGCCTGCCTGCTGAACGACGTCTTCTCCTACCAGAAGGAGATCGAGTACGAGGGCGAGGTCCACAACGGCATCCTGGTCGTCCAGAACTTCTTCGACTGCGACTACCCGACCGCGCTGAACATCATCAATGACCTCATGACCTCGCGTATGCACGAGTTCCAGCACGTTGCGGCCCATGAACTCCCGGTCGTCTGTGATGACTTCGACCTCTCGCCCGAGGCCCGCAAGGCCCTCGGCGGCTACGTCCACGAGCTGGAGAACTGGCTGGCCGGCATCCTCACCTGGCACCGGGGCTGCCTGCGCTACACCGCGGCCGAGCTGCGTCATCCCATGGGTTCGCCGGGGTGGCGGGCAGCGCCGACCGGGCTGGGGATGTCGGCGGCCCGCCTCTTCAGGGGGGCGGTCGCGGGGGTGGGGTAGGCGGACCGGGCGGGGCGGGCGGGCGGGGCGGGCCGGCTAGGCCAGGTGGGCCGGGCGGACCAGGTGGACCGGGTGGACCGGGTGGACGAGCACGGGTGCCGGTTCACGGGCGGCGTCCGGCCCGTCCCTCGAACAGCGGCCTCAGGCCCCCGCAATGCCTCCCGCGGGCTCCTGCTGGCTGGTGAACTTCCCCTCCGAGGTGAATATCCCGATATGTCATCGGGAACCCCACATGGCGAAATCCCGCACGGGTGTGACCGAGGGCCGGACCGCTGCCCATGGCTGACGAGGAGTTCCGACTGTGCGACGCATGATCGCTTTGCTTGGCGCTGTGGCCTTCACGGGGGCGTCCGCCGCGTTCGGCCCCACCGACGCCGAGGCCGTCAGCGGCGTCATCACCTACCACATCCGCCAGGGCAACCGGATGTACCGGATCGAGGACCCCGGCGACGACCACTGCTACGGAGTGGGCGACGGGTACGGCGTGGTGGACAACGACACCCCCACCGACCTGGTCCTCTACAACGGCCGCGACTGCACCGGATCCGTGGTGACCACGGTGCGCGCCGGATCCTGGCTCAACGCACGGTTCGGGAGCCTGCGGCTGAGCGCGAACGGCCCGCGGTATCCGCAGGATCCGGATGACCGGGACACCACGGCGCGTGCGGACGACCCGGGTGACTCGGACGGGCCGTCGCGTACGGGTGACCCGGGTGACTCGGACGGCGCGTCGCGTTCGGATGACCCGTCGCGTTCGGATGACCCGCCGCGTTCGGATGACCCGTCGCGCTCGGACGACCCGCCGCGTTCGGATGACCCGGGAGACATGGACGGCCCGTCGTCTTCGGGCGGCCCGGAGGACGCGGACGGGCCCGGGAACTCGGACGGCCCCGGGAACTCGGACGGCCCCGGGAACTCGGATGGTCCAGGGGACTCGGACGGCCCCGGGAACGCTGACGAACCCGGGAACTCCGACAGTGCGGATCAGCCTGCCGACACGGAGCGTCCCGCCGATCCGGTGAATGCCGCGCAGCCGGTGAGCGCGAAGCATCGGGTGAACGCGGCGCATCCGGCGGGTGCCAAGCATCGGGAGAGCGCCGGGCATCGGGAGAGCGCCGGGCATCGGGAGAGCGCCGGGCATCGGGTGAACACCGGACACCCGGTGAACACCGGGCACCCGGTGAACGCCGGACATCGAACGAACGCTCCGCACCGAACGAACGCTCCGCACCGGGTGAAGCCTGCGCACCGGGGGAATTCCGCACACAGGGAGAACGCCGCACACCGGGTGCGCCCGGGGAATCAGGGGAGCCCCGTGCGTCCTGGGAGCCCCGTGCGTCCGGGGAGTCCCGTCTACCCGGTTAGCCCCGTCTACCCGGAGAGTCTGCTCAACCCGGGAAGCCCCGTGTACCCCGGAATCCTCCTGTACCCGGGGTTCGCCGGCTGACCTGCACGGTCGGGTCGCCGCTACGGTCGCCTCTCAGTCCGCTGCGGGGCGGCCGGCCCAGCGGGTCAGCGCGTGGAGCCGTTCGGTGCGGCGGGTCTGCACCTCTGAACTGCGGGTGGCCCAGGCGATATGGCCGTCGGGGCGGACGAGGATCTCGCGTACCCCGTCCAGATCGGTGCGGGAGGCGTGGCCGGTGACGCCGAGTGCGGTCACCCGCTTCCCCCATCCGGTCTCGACGGACCGCCGCATCTCCTTGTCCCCCGCGAGGTCGAGCAGGACGAACCGGCCGTGCGGGAGGAGTTCGTGGACGCGTAGTGCCGCCGTGCCGGGTGCCGTCAGCGCGATATCGGGCATCCGCCGTCCCGCCAACGGGTCGGCATCCGGGCCGGCGGGGGGATAGGCGGTGTCGAGCGCGGAGACCCGCCCGGCCAGACGGCGGTTGACCTCCTCGATGCCCAGGAGTTCGGTCAGCAGCGCGCGCAGTGCGGCGGCCGGCCGCTGGTACGACGGGAGCAGCGTCAGCTCCGCCAGCAGCGTCTGGACCTCGGTGTTCTCCGTGACCGCCTGCCCGACCGGATGCCGCTCGGCGTGGTAGCTGTCGAGCAGGCCGGGCGGGGCCCAGCCGTTGATCTCGGCGGCGAGCTTCCAGCCCAGGTTCATCGCGTCCTGGAGCCCGGTATTGAGGCCCTGGCCGGCCGCCGGGAAATGGATATGGGCGGCATCGCCCGCCAGCAGGACGCGCCCGGCACGGTAAGAGGCCGCGAGACGGGTGGCGTTGCCGAACCGCGACAGCCAGCGGGGGCGCGCCACCCCGCAGTCGGTTCCGCAGATCCGTCGCAGGGAGTCCCGGAACTCGTCGAGCGTCAGTGGTTCGGCGGACGGGGTCCGCATCCGCTGTGGATCCAGGAGGACCATCCGGGTGGCGCCTCCCGTCCGCCCGCCCTCAGGGCCGGACCCGGCCAGGGGGTCAGGATCCAGCGGTACGGCCAGTACGCCATGGGCCCGGGCGCGGTCGAGGGCTGCCGGGTCGACGGTCGCGAAATCCCCCAGCGCTCCGCTCAGCGTCTCGTCGGTGCCGGGAAAGCCGATCCCGGCGGCCCGCCGCACCACGCTCCGACCGCCGTCGCACCCGACCACATACCGGGCGCGTACGGTCTCCAGGGCTCCGTCGGGGCCGCGGACGTCCACCTCCACGCCGTCGCCGGCCCCGTCCGATTCCCCGCCGCCTCCGCCGCCTCCGCCGCCTCCGCCGCCCGTGCCGCCCGCGCCCGTGCCGTTGCCGCCGGCGTTCTGACGCAGGCCGACCAACTCGTATCCGCGCCGGACCGGCACGTCGAGTTCGCTCGCGCGCTCCGCCAGCAGCTGTTCGGTGCGGGCCTGGGCGAGGAACAGGGTGTAGCCGTGCCGGGTGTCCAGCGCGCTGAAGTCCAGCCGGGTGTCCAGCCCCGCGAAGTGCCACCCCGGTACCCGGCGACCACGTGCCAGGAACCGTTCCACCAGGCCCCGTTGGTCCATCAGCTCGATACTGCGCGGATGCAGTGTCAGTGCCCGTGAATCCCGCTGTGCCGTGGCCCGCCGTTCGAGGATCTGCACCCGTACGCCGCCCAGCGCCAGTTCGGCGCCGAGCAGTAACCCGGTCGGCCCCGCGCCCACCACGATCACATCGGTGTCGGTGTCGGTGCCGGCACCGGCGTGGGGAGTGGCGGCGAGATCCCTGGCGGCATGCATGGCTGGCCTCCGGTCGAGGTGTGCCCAGATTTAGTGAACAGTGTTCACGTGAACGTTGTTCACTATAGTGAGATCCATGAGTGCCGCGTCAACCCCCAGCTCGCCCGCCGCCCGTGCCGCTGTCACGACACGCGGCCGGCCCCCGAAACTCGACCAGGCACGCACCGTCGACGTCGCCCTGGCGCTGCTGGACGAGGTCGGCCTCGACGCACTCACCATGCGGCGGCTGGCCGAGGCCATGGACGTACGGGCCGGTGCGCTGTACCGCTACTTCGCGACCAAGCACGAGCTGCTGACCGCCATGGCCGAATCGCTGCTGGCCGGCTGCCTCGAACGGCCGCTCCCGTCAGCGGACTGGAGCGAGGACCTGGCCGAACTGGCCCGCCGGATGCGTGCGGCGCTCCTCGGCCGCCGGGACGGGGCCCGCGTCTACGCCGGTACGCACTCCACCGGCAGCCACACCCTCGGCTTCGCCGACACCCTCATCGGCGTGCTGCGGGAAGCCGGCTTCGCCCCCGACGACGCCGCCCGTGCCGCCCTCGCGGTCGTTCACTTCACCATCGGCCACACCCTGGAGGAGCAGGCCGCCCTCCAGGTCGCGGGCGACGGCCCGGCGGAGCCCGACCGGCTGCGCGCCGCGGTGACGCCGGCGCGGTATCCCCATCTCGCCCCCGCACTGCCGGTGTTCACCAGCACGGACTTCGCCGCGCACTTCACCTTCGGGCTGCGACTGCTCATCGAAGGACTGCGAGCCACCGGGCCCGGGCCCACGCCCCCGTCCTCGTCCCCGCCCTCGCCCACGCCCTCGTCGCCTCTGCCGGCAGCTGACCGCCGGCCGGGGCCACCGGTGCCGGGCGGTTCCCCCTCCCTGGTGTAGCGGGCTCCACCAGGGAAACGGGGCCGTGCTCTCTCCTCTCCGCCCCGGTTCGTTTCTAGCGTTTCTCAGTGGCTGGTGATCCATTCGACCCACTGAGAGGGCGTGCGCATGTTCGGGCGGCGGCGCGATCCGGCGACGGCTACCGCGGGGCGGGCTCCGGCGAAAGCCACCGCGAGGCGGCGGGACCCGGGGGCCGATGCGCTCACGCTGGAGGGGGTCGGCCGGGAGTACCGGCCCGGCGTGGTGGCCCTGCACCCCGTCGACCTCGTGGTGCCACGGGGGCGCTTCCTCGCGGTGATGGGGCCGTCCGGGTCGGGGAAGTCGACGCTGCTGCAGTGCGCCGCGGGGCTCGACCGGCCGACGGCGGGGACGGTACGCATCGGCGGTACGGAGCTGTCCTCGCTCAAGGAGGCGGCCCTGACCCGGTTGCGGCGGGAGCGCGTCGGGTTCGTGTTCCAGGCCCACAACCTCGTGCCGTCGTTGAGCGTCGCGGAGAATGTCGCCCTGCCGTTGCTGCTCGGGGACGCGCCCGTGGGCGAGCGGGCCCGGCGGGGGCTTGCGGCCGTCGGTCTGGAAGAGCGGAGCGAGGACGCGCCGTCGGAGCTGTCCGGCGGGCAGCGTCAGCGCGTGGCGGTCGCCCGGGCGCTGGTCACCGATCCGGACATCGTCTTCGCCGATGAGCCCACGGGATCGCTCGACCCGGCCACCGCGCACGACGTCCTCGCCCTGCTGCGGGGCGCCGTCGACCGTGACGGCCACACCATCGTCATGGTGACGCACGATCCGGTCGCCGCCGCCTGGACGGATGAGGCTCTTTTTCTTGCCCGGGGGCGGGTCGTCGCGCGTCTGAACCGGCCGGACGCCCGTCAAGTCAGCTCCCTCATGAGGGACTTGGGCGGCGGGTGGGAAGCGGCGGCCGGGCCCGACGGGGGGCGGGCGGCATGAAGGTGACCGGACTCCTCGCCTCCCGCGCCGCCCGTATGCACCGCAAGGCCTGGGCCGCCGTCTTCGCTGCCCTCGCCCTCACCTCGCTGCTTCTCGGCACCTTCGGTCTCGCGCTCGTCTCCGTCGGGGCCGGGCATCCGCGAGTGGAGCGGTATGCGGGGGCCGCTCTGGTGGTCGCCGGGGACCAGGACACCCGCTTCACCGCGAAGCCCTGGGGCAGCGCACCCAGGACCGCCCGGGCAGGGCTCACCGAGCGGGTGCGGGTCCCGTGGGCGGCCCTCGGTGTGGTGCGGAAGGTGCCCGGGGTGCGGGCGGCCGTCGCCGACCAGGTTTTCCGGGTGGGCATCGCGGGACGGGCCGCACTCGGAAGGCCCTGGGAGGCGGCCCGGCTGGCGCCCCGCGTCGTACGG
Source organism: Streptomyces sp. Edi2 (assembly GCF_040253635.1). Classification (NCBI taxonomy): domain Bacteria; kingdom Bacillati; phylum Actinomycetota; class Actinomycetes; order Kitasatosporales; family Streptomycetaceae; genus Streptomyces; species Streptomyces sp. Edi2. The sequence continues at coordinate 4,835,653 of NZ_JBEJGX010000003.1, forward strand.
CAGGGGCATCCCCCGCGGCGGGCGGGCGAGGTCGCGGTGGTCGGCGGTGCCCGGGCCGGCGCGCGGGTGGGGGCACGGCTGGGGGCACGTGTGGTGCTGCGAGTGGGCGGCAGGGACGCGGCGTACACCGTCGTGGGGGTCGCCGACGGGCCGTCCGCCACCGTCTGCTTCACGGAGGACGAAGCCCGCCGGCTGTCCGGGCACCCGGGGTCGCTGGACGCCCTGGGGGCGGTCGCCCGGCCCGGTGTGGACACGGGGGCGCTGGCTGCGCGGGTACGGCACGCCCTGGATGCGGCAGGCCTCAGGAGCGTCGGGCGGCGTGCGGACGGTGACGCGGCTGCTCTGCGGGTGCTGACCGGGAACGGGCGCGGCGGTGCCGAGTTCCTCGATGCCGGCCCGGCCCGGACGGGGCTGCTGGAGCTGCTGGGCTCGGTGACCGCCACCGTCGTACTGATCGCCCTGCTCGTGGTGTCGTCGACGGTGGTGCAGGCGCTGCACCAACGCGAGCGTGAACTGGGCCTGTTGCGTGCCGTCGGGGCGACGCCGCGGCAGTTGCGTGGTGCGGTGGGGAAGGAAGTGGGGCGGGTCGCCGGCTGTGCGGCGCTGGCGGGGGCGGTGGGAGCGGTCCCCGGGTACGCCGTGCTGCGGGCGCTGCTGGAAGCGCACGGCGCGCTCCCGCCCGGCCTCGAACTGCCCTTTCCGCCCTGGCTGTGGCCTGCGCCGCTGATCACGGCAGGGATCACCGTCGCGGTGGCCCGTATCGCGGCGGTGCTCGCCTGTGCCCGGACCGCGAAGGTGCGCCCGGCGGAAGCGCTGCGCGAGGCGGCCCCCGGCACGGCGCGCAAGGTCACCGGGCTGGTGCTGCTGCTCGCGGGCGTCAGCTCGGCGGGGACGGCGGTCTTGCAGCAGGGGGCGGCCGCCGGGGCCGCGGCCGGGGCGGCGGCGGTGACGATGGTGAGCGCCTGTGCGCTGCTCGGGCCGTGGATCGCGGAGGGCGCGATGCGGGTGCTGGGTGTGCCGCTGCGACGGTTCGGCGGGCCGGGTGGATATCTCGCCGCCGCCAACTGCCGTGCGGCGGCGCGCCGTTCGGGGGCCGCGCTCACCACCGTCATCCTGGTCGTCGCCTTCGTCTGCGTACAGCTCTCGGCGGGGGCGACGCTCGCCCACGAGGGGGCGGCGCAGGCCCGCGGGGCGCTACGGGCCGGCCTTGCGGTGCGGGCGGACGGCGGGCTGCCGGCCGGTGCGGTGGAGCGGATCCGTGCGGTGCCGGGGGTGTGGGCGGCGACGGAGGTGGTGCGCAGCACCGTGGTGGTGGCGCGGCGGGAGGCCGGCGAACCCCGGCTGGACCGGCTGCCGGTGCTCGGCGTCACACCGCAGCGGCTGACGCGGACGCTCGACCCGGGGGTGCGCGAGGGGACCGTGGAAGAGCTGCGGCCCGGCACGGTCGCGGTCGGTGCCGACCGGGCGCGGTCGCTCGACGCCCGGCCCGGATCCCTGGTGACGCTGCGCTTCGGGGACGGGGTGCAGGCGCGGCTGCGGGTCGTCGCGACCTTCGAACGGTCCCTGGCCCTGGGGGACTTCCTCCTCTCCCGGGACGAGCTGCTGCGGCATCTGTCGCTGCCGGGCCCGGGACAGGTGCTGGTCACGGCCGCACCGGGCGGTGACCACGAGGCGGCCGTCCGGGCCCTGACGGCTGCGGCGCCGGGCGCACGGGTGGAGCGGGGCGCCGCCGCTCCCGTGCGGGTCGTGGCACAGGACCAGGCGCGGGGCGAGGTGCTGACGGTGGCGGCGGTGTCGGCGATCGGGGGCTTCACCGTGATCGCGCTGCTGAGCACGCTGTCGCTGATCGCTCTCGGCCGGCGACCCGAACTGCGGCTGCTGCGCCTGGCGGGGGCGGGGCGCCGCCAACTGCGGTGGATGCTGCGGCTGGAGGCGGCGGCCCTGGCCGTGACCGGCCTCGTCGTGGGGGCCGTGGTGGCCTCGGTGCCGCTGCTGGCCTTCAGCCTGGCGATGGCGGGGACGGTGCCGTCGCTGCCGCTGGGGCACGCGGTGTTGGTCGTCGCCGTGGTGGCGGTGGTGACGGAGGCGGGGACGATGCTGCCGTTGCGGGGGATGCTGCGGGGGCGGTATCCGGGCACCGGTCCGGCGGGGTGGTGAGGAGGGGGCGGAGGGCCTTCGCCCTGGCGAGGCAGGCCCCGTCGTACGGTCGTGGGCCGCTCCTCCCACGGTCGTGGGCTGCTCCTCCCCCCGTCGTCAGCCGCGCCTACCGCCCGTTCAGGTACGCCAGCACCGCCAGCACCCGTCGATGCCCGCTGTCGCTCGGCGGCAGCCCCAGCTTCGCGAAGATATTTCCGATGTGCTTGCTCACCGCGCGGTCCGACACCACTAGCAACTGCGCGATCGTCGCATTGTCCCGGCCCTGGGCCATGAGCTGCAGCACCTCACGCTCGCGCGGCGTCAGGGCGTCGAGCGGATCGTCGCGGCGCCGGTTCAGCAGCTCCGTGACCACCTCCGGGTCCAGCGCGGTGCCGCCCGCCGCGACGCGTTCCAGCGCGCTCAGGAACTCGTCGACCCGCCCCACCCGGTCCTTCAGCAGATAGCCGACCCCGCCGGCGCCGCCGCCCAGCAACTCCGCGGCGTAGGTCTCCTCCACGTACTGCGACAGCACCAGAACCGGCAGGCCGGGTATCTCCTCCCGCGCCGCCAGCGCCGCGCGCAGGCCCTCGTCACGGAAGGAGGGGGGCATCCGGACATCCAGCACCGCGGCATCCGGGCGGTGGGCGAGCAGTGCGGGCAGCACCTCGGGCCCGCTCGCCGCGACCGCCACCACCTCGTGCCCGGCGGAGGTCAGCAGCAGCACCAGGCCCTCCCTCAGCAGGGTGTTGTCCTCACCGATCACCACACGCACGGCAACTCCACTTCGATCACGGTCGGGCCCCCGACGGGGCTGGTCACTTCCACGGTCCCGTCGAGCGCCGCGACCCGCCGCCGGATGCCGAGCAGCCCGCTGCCGTGCGGCGCTCCGGCGGAGCTTTGCCGGCCGGTCCCGGAGCCTTCTCCGGTAGAGCCGGTCCCGGAGCCTTCCCCGGCGGAGCCGGCCCCGCCGCCGACCCCGACCCCGGCGCCGCCGCGGCCCTCGTCGCGGACCGACACCGTCAACAGGCCGTTCCCCCGCACCAGTTCCACCGTGGCGCGATCCGCCCCGCTGTGCTTCGCGGCGTTGGTCAGCGCCTCGGCGACGACGAAGTACGCGGCCGCCTCGACCGCCGCCGGGGCGCGCGGGCCCTCCTCCACCGCGTCCTCGCGCACCGCCACATCGAGCCCGCTGCTTGCCGCCAGTGCCCGCACCGCCCCCACCAGACCCCGGTCGGTGAGGATCGGCGGATGGATGCCGCGTACGACATGGCGCAGCTCGGTCAGGGCCTCTTCGACCTGGTCCTGTGCGTCGTCGAGGAGCCTGCGCGCCAGCTCGGGGTCGTTCTCGTACGCGCGCCTGGCCATCCCCACCCGCATGGACAGCGCCACCAGCCGGGCCTGGGTGCCGTCGTGCAGATCCCGTTCGATACGCCGCAGTTCGGCGCCGTGCGCGGCGACGGCGCCGGCCCGGGTGACGGTCAGTTCCTCGACGCGCTCGGCGAGCAGGGCGGTGCGCCGGTGGTCAGGGGACGGCAGCAGCAGCGCACGTGACCAGGCCGCGTCGAGGTCGGCGAGGCGCCGGATCAGCGGCAGGACAACGGCCGGGCGCCGCAGCAGTCCGCACCACACCCCGTCGATGAGGAGGCCGAGGGGCCAGAGCGGCAGCGACAGGTAGGCCAGCAGCAAGCCGTAGCCGAAGTGGGCGGCGAGCCAGCGCAGGTCCCGGTAGGTGCCCGGATCCGCGGTCGCCGTACGTACCCGCTCGAACAGCTCCCCGGTGAGCGGCAGATACGCCTCGGGGACCGCTTCGCCCGTCCAGGCCGCCACCCGCCGCCGCTTGAACCCGGCCATCCTGCGCAGCATCAGGACCGTCTCGGGCAGCACCCCCGCACCGACCACGAGGAGCGTCGCGACAGCGGTGAACAGCAGCACCGCGAGGAAGAGATACGAGACCAGGGCCAGTCCGGCCGACACCAGCAACGAAGCCGCGGCCCGCCCCGCCCGCCGCACCGTCTCCCCCATGGGCACAGGCTAGGCGACCCGCTTCGGCCACCGCGCGGGAGCGGCGCCCCCGGCCGGGGGTGTAGTGGGCTCCACCCCGCATTCGGGAGGACGCTCCCTCGAACCGGCGGCCCGGCCACGGCATCGTCGGTCCCACAGATCTTCACCTCTTTTCACCTCTGTTCACCTCCCTGCGGAAGGAACTCCCATGAAGGCCCTGCTCTGGTGTGTGCTCTGCCTCGCCGTCCTCGTCAATGTCTCCACCAGCTTCGCCTTCGACGGGGTGCAGCAGGTGCTGATCAGCGTCGGCACGGGCGTGGTGGTGATCGGGTCGGGGGTGGGGCTGTTCCTGATGCGCACCAAGCGGACGTGATCGTGAGGTGGGCCAGGGGGTAGCGGTTGCGGTTGCGGTTCCTGAGGTGCACCCGAGCGGCACCGACGCTGGATGCCCGTTGCCCGTTGCCCGTTGCCCGTTGCCCGTTGCCCGATGCCCAGAGGGGCCGGGGTCGGCGGCCCGGCTCAGCTGCCGATGATCTGCAGCGAGCCCCACAGCGCCACCGTGGCCAGGCCCAGGGCGGCGGGCACCGCACCCAGCAGACGGCTGGGCCGCCCCGCTGACCAGCGCGCCATCCAAGTGCCACAGGCGTGGGAAAGCCCCTCGTCGTCGCAGAGCCTGGCGAGGATCAGCACCGCGGCGAGGAAGCCGATCACCGGTCCCAGCCGCTCCGCCTCGTCGCGGACATGGGACAGCGGGATCGCCCCGGTCACGATCACCACGGCGGCGGCCGGCACCGCGAAGACCGCCTCGGGCAGCCGGAACGGCCGGCTCACGGCACACACCAGCACCACCAGCAGCATGGCCAGGGACAGGGATTCGGCGAGCACCATGCGCTGGTTGATCCCTTCCGCGCAGCGGACCGTGACGTGCGGGTGAGGCCTCACCCGGGGCTCATGGGCCATGCCCTCCGGCGCGCCGCGACGGGCGCCGCACGCCTCACGGGCGGGCGGGCAGGACGAACGGGGTCAGTGCCTCGGCATCAGCCCGGAGAGGGTCGCCTCCACGAGGCCGCGCGCATATGCCGCGTCCGTCGGGCCCGGCCGGAAGACCAGCCGGTACATCATGGGGGCAACGATGTGGTCCATCACGAGTTCGGTGTCCGGGGCCGGCTCCCCGCGCTCGGCGGCGCGGGCGAGGATGACGTCCACCTGCTCGGCGGCGTAGGCCGAGCACTGGCCCGCATGGCTGCCGTCCGGGTCGCCGGCGAGCGCGTCGCGGAGGTAGGCCCGCCCCGGGGGCGAGGCCATCTCCTCCAGGAACTGTTCGGCCCATGCCTCCAGGTCCGTGCGCAGCGTTCCGTGATCGGCGGGGGGCGCCTCCGGACGCAGGCGCTCGACCGCCACGTCGGACAGCAGTTCCTGGAGGTCGCCCCACCGGCGGTAGATCGTCGACGGCGTGACCCCGGCGCGGGCGGCGACGAGGGGAACCGTCAGCGCCGCACGGCCCTCTTCGGCTTCGAGGGCGCGCACGGCTGCGTGCACCGATTCCTGGACGCGGGCACTGCGTCCCCCGGGGCGGGTCATCGGCCTGGGGCTCATGGCTCCATCTTAAGGGCTCGGAGCCTCACTGGTCCACATAAAAGCAATCTGTTTGCGTTAGCGTCGCGAGCGCGGTAGCGTGACTTAACGCAAAGAAATTGCCTTTGGTTCGTGGATTCACGGATTCGTGGAGTCGTGGATGCACGGATTCGCGGAGAGGACACCCTCATGCCTGTCGCCAGTGACGCGGTACCCGCCTGGACGGTGGGCGAGATCACCGTCCGCCGTATCGACGAAACCGCGCTCCCCGCACCGACCGGCCGGTGGCTGCTGCCCGACGCCACCCGGGAGGTGGTGGCCCGAGCGCCGTGGCTGCGGCCTGATTTCACCGACCAAGACGGCGCCCTCCGCCTGGCCACGCACAGTTTCGCGATAGAGGTGCAAGGGCTGCGCCTGCTCGTCGACACCGGAATCGGCAACGGCAAACCCCGCACCAACCCCGCCTGGGACCACCTGGACAGCGATTACCTCCCGCGTCTGACGGCAGCCGGCTTCGCCCCGGACGCGGTGGACCTGGTCCTCCTCACTCACCTGCACACCGATCACGTCGGCTGGAACACCCGTGCAGACAAGGGCGATTGGGTCCCCACCTTCCCCCGCGCCCGCTATCTGACGGCCCGTGCGGAGTGGGATCACTGGGCGGGCCAGGATCTGGACGACGCGCGCCGCCAGATGTTCCGGGACTCCGTCCACCCCGTCCGCGATGCCGGGCTGCTCGACCTGGTCGAGGTGCCCGCCGAGGGCGCCACGGTCGCTCCCGGCGTCCGCCTCCTGCCCACCCCCGGGCACACGCCCGGCCAGTTCGCCGTGGAGCTGCGCAGTGCCGGGCAGACGGCCCTGATCACCGGCGACTGCATCCACCACCCGGTCCAGCTGCCGCGCCCCGACATCTGCAGCTGCGCGGACGTCGACCCCGCACAGGCCGCCAGGACCCGCAGCAGCCTCCTCGCCTCGCTCGCCGGTACCGACACCCTGCTCCTGGGTAGCCACTTCCCGCCGCCCACAGCAGGCCGCGTCACCGCCGAGGGCGACGCCTACCGGCTCTCACCCGTCGCCCCGGACCGCCCCTGACCCCCTCGCCCGCTCGCGGCCCCCGGCTGCCCCGCCGGCGTTGCCGCCGGCACGCCCCCTCCCGTCCCACCAGTGCCATCTCCCGTCCCACGAAATGCCATCCGGAGAGTTATGCCTCGCCACCCTCAGCCACGTTTTATAAGAAAAACGGCTTTTGTCTGAATTTTCACGCATTTCGCCTTGTTGGGGGCAGTTGGGCGTCGTAGCTTGGGAGTTGTCGGAGCCGGTAACGGTCCGACAACAAGGAAAAGCAACGAGGAGGCGAGTATGAGCTTCCGCAAGGTCTTCCCCAGAAGGCGCCGGCGCGACTATGACGACTGGCACGACCACGACCGCGACCGCCGCCGCAGGCGTCGCAGGAGGTTCCGTCGAGGCCGCGGGCGCGGTTACGGCTACGGCTACTGACGCACACCTCTGAGTTCGAGGCAGGCTCGCGTACGGCGCGAGTTTGCCTCTTCATTTAGGGGGCGGTGCCTCGTGGTTCCGCTCAACCACCCCACCAGCGACGAGATGACGTAGCGATATGAACCTGCGTAGCTCACGCCGGCGCGGAGAGCGCCCCGCAGCATCGTCCCAACGAGGCACGGAATCAATGCCCGTTGGCGAGAACTCTTCCCTGCCGCACGATGCCGGCGACCCCGACCACTCCACGGACCCCGACCACCTCACCGACCCCGACCACTCCACCGCCACCAGCGAACCCGTCGGTGGTGTGCGGTCCCGGCCCCAGCCGGACCCGGACCCCGCCATGGACCGGGTGTTCCGTGCGCTCGTCGCGGACACCTCCATCCGCACCAGACGGGTGGGCTTCAAAGAAGCGGTACGGCGCTTCTGGCCGCTGACCCGCGGCGACCGGCGCTGGATCGTCCTGGTCTGCCTGAGTGCCGTCGTCGCCGCGCTCGCGGAGACCGTGGCCATCCTCGTCTTCGCCAAACTCACCGACAACGCACTCCAGAAGGGCTCGATCAGCGCCTTCTGGGGCCCCGCAGGCCTCTGGCTCACCGTGGCCGTCGCCGGCGCGATCGTGGGATACCTGGGCAACTCCCTCGCCGCCTGGACGGCGGAACGCTTCGTGATGCGGCTACGTGCCCGCGTCTTCGCCCATCTCCAGACGCTCCCGCCGCACTTCTTCCAGCGCAACCGCCGCGGTGACCTGGTCGAGCGGCTGACCGGCGACGTCGACGCCATCGAACAACTCGTGGTCTCCGGCCTCGTCCAGGCGGCCACGGCCGTCTTCGGCGTCATCTTCTACGCCGGAGCCGCGCTCTGGCTGCGCTGGGACCTGGCGCTCGCCACCTTCGCCCTGGCCCCGCTGTTCCTGGTCGCCACCACCCGCTTCACCCGCCGGGTCAAGGAGGTCTCCCGCCGGGAACGTGCGGCGGACGGCGCCATCACCTCGGTGGTCGAGGAAGGGCTGGTCAACGTCATCCTCACCCAGGCCTACAACCGGCAGCGGGACGAACAGGAGCGGCTGCGCCGCGAGGCCCGCAAGTGGCTGCGGGCCTCGGTGACCAGCGCCCGCATCAACGAGCTGTACGGACAACTGGTCGAGGTCCTGGAAACGCTCTGCGTCCTGGCGATCATCGGCCTGGGCGTGTGGGAGATCTCCGCGGGGCGGATGTCACTGGGGGAGCTGCTGGCCTTCGCCGCATTCGTCGGCTACCTCTACCCGCCGATCCGCGACCTCGGCCAGCTCGGCCTGACGGTCACCGAGGCGACCGCCGGAGCCGAACGCCTGCTGGAGATCCTCGACGCCCCGCCCGCCGTCACCGACCCGGACCCCGCGGACGTCATCCCGGCACCGGACCGTGCCGTCGGCGCGGTGGAGGTGTGCCAGGTCGGCTTCAGCTACCCGGGCGGCAAGGAAGAGGTGCTCCATGACTTCTCGTTCACCGCGGTGCCAGGGGAACTGGTGGTCATCACCGGCCCCAGCGGTGCGGGCAAGTCGACCCTGGCCGCCCTGCTGCTGAGGTTCTACGACCCCGACACCGGCAGCGTCCGGCTGGACGGCATCCCTGTGAACCGGCTGCCGCTCGCCCAGCTCCGCCGGAACATCACGCTGCTGCCCCAGGACACCCTCGTCCTGCACGACACGGTGGAGGAGAACATCGCCTGCGGACGCGACGGCGTGACCCACTCCGACGTGGTGGGCGCCGCCCGGGCCGCCGACGCCGACGAGTTCATCTCCGCCCTCCCCGACGGCTACGACACGGTCATCGCGCCGGGCACCTCCCGGCTCTCCGGCGGCCAGCTGCAGCGCATCGCGATCGCCCGCGCCATGCTGCGCAACGCCCCCGTCCTCATCCTCGACGAGCCCACCACCGGCCTGGACACCCTGGCCACCCAACGCATCCTCGAGCCGCTGCGGCGCCTCGCCGAAGGACGCACCACCCTCGTGATCACCCACGACCTGGACCTCGCCACGGATGCCGACCGCATCCTGGTCCTGGACGAGGGACGCCTGGTGGAGTCGGGACAGCACGCCCAGCTCCTCGCCGACCACGGCCTGTACGCCACCCTCTTCCACGTCCACCCGCCACCCCGCAACGGCTCCACACACCCCGTCGCCGGGCCGTCGAGCAGCCACTAGCCACGGGCGGTGACCGCCGCGGTCGCCGCCCCGGCAGCCCGGCCGCGAGCAGGTCCGTACGCCGTACCGCCCGCTCACCCCCCCCGCTCAGCTCCCCCGTCCCACCCTCCACTCACTCTCCGTACGCACGGCGACACGCAAGGCGCATACCCGCCTGGTCCGCCTCCCGGGACCAAGATGGTCCCGTGAACCAGGAGCGCGCGTGACCAGGCCATCCGCAGCGGGGAGTGACAGCGCCACCGGAGCCCGCCACCTCCACCGGGCGGTCGGGTTCTGGGGGCTGATGTTCATCTCCCTGGGATCGATCATCGGCTCCGGCTGGCTGCTCGGCGCCCTGACCACCGCCGTCATCGCCGGACCGGCATCGCTGATCTCCTGGGTCCTCGCGTCCACGATGCTCGCCGTGCTCGCGCTGGCCCACGCGGAGCTGGGCGCCACCTACCCGATCGCGGGCGGCACCGCGCGGTTCCCCTTCTTCGCCTTCGGCCCCCTGGTCGGCTTCACCGCGGGCTGGATGTCCTGGCTGCGCTCGGTCCTGATCTCACCGATCGAGGTCGAGGCCACGCTCTCGTACCTGGACCGCATCGGCTGGATCCACGACCGGGTCCGCGTCCTGCACCCCAACGGGACCCTCACCGCGGCCGGCCTGCTGATCGCCAGCGTCTTCATGCTGATCTTCACGCTCATCAACGTCCTCGGCGTGCGTCTGCTGTCCGGGATCAACTCGGTCACCGCGGTGGTGAAGACGGCCGTACCGCTGCTGACCGTGGTGGTCTTGATGACCCTGTCCTTCCACGGCTCGAACTTCACCGCGGGCGGCGGCTTCGCACCGCACGGCGCGCACGGGGTCTTCGCCGCCCTGCCCGCCGGCGTGGTGTTCGCGCTGCTGGGCTTCGAGCAGGCCATCCAGCTGGCCGGTGAGGCGCGCGACCCGCAGCGCGATGTCTCCCGGGCGGTGATCGTGGCCATGGTGGTCGGTACCGCGCTCTACCTCCTGCTGCAGATCGCCTTCATCGCCGCCCTGAACCCCGACGCCGTCAGCCACAGCTGGGACAACCCCGTGGGCAAGGGCAACTTCGGCCCCTACGCCACGCTCGCCACCGTCGTCGGGGCCGGCTGGCTGGCGACCATCCTGTACGTCGACGCCGTCATCTCCCCGGCCGGCACCGGCCTGGTCTACATGGCCGGTGCCGCGCGCCTCTCCTACGCCATGGGACGCGAGCGGGTCCTGCCCCGCCCCCTCACCCAGGTCGGCCGCAGCCGGGTGCCCGTCGTCTCGATCCTCCTCGCCTTCGTGGTCGGCGAGATCGCGTTCCTGCCGTTCCCCAGCTGGCAGGCGCTGGTCAGTGTGGTCACCTCGGCGGCGGCGATCATGTATGCCTTCGCCCCTGTGTCGCTGTACGCCCTCCGCCTCCAGGACGGCGGCCGGAACCGCCCCTACCGGCTCCCCGCCGGGCCCGTACTGGCCCCCGCCGGCTTCGTCTTCGCCAACTTGATCTTCTACTGGTCCGGCTACGAGGCGGACTGGAAGCTCGGTATCGCCGCCCTGCTCGGCTTCGTCGTTCTGGCACTCACCCGCCGCGGCATCCCGGCCGCCGAACGCAGCGGACTGCGCGCACAATCAGCCGCCTGGGTGTGGCCCTGGCTCGGCGGCATGATCCTCATCGGCCACTTCGGCCGCTACGGCGGTACCCGCGCACTCCCCGCCTGGTGGGACCTGATCATCGTGATCGTCTTCAGCCTCGCCATCTTCTACACCGCCGTACGCATGGCCATGCCCCCCGAGTCGGTGAACGCCGCCGTCCAACACGAAGAAGAGGGCGAATCCGTGCCACCCCCCGCCGCCTCATCGAACTGATCTCCTGGGCCCTCTGATCCTCGGGGCCTCTGCACCCTTGGGCCCCTCGCCCCTCGGCCTCTCCGCTGCTCAACTCCTCCACGACGGTCGGTACAGCCAGACACCGAAACCACCGCGGCGACGTCCGTAGCGGCGACGAGGTCGGAGAGGAAGCCGGTGAAGGCGGACAGCGCGACGGGCGACAGAGGCCGCCTGGACCGCGGAAACAGCGCCGCGCCATTCGCCACCGGTCCCTCCCCTCGTGGGGGCCGGTGCCGAATGGCGCAGGTGGAGGTGGTGCGCCGGGCGTTCGTGGTGGAGCCTTGGACGAACGATCAAGGCGGACGAATACCTGGTCCGGTCAGTGACGTGCGGTAGGCGACCGAGTCGGACGCCGTCGCGACCGCACCTGCCCAACGGACCTGTTGGCGACAAAGGAAGTCACCGACAGGCCCAGCCCCGCTCGGTCGTTCAGTTCTCCGCGTCCGCCGTGCTGCTCTTGTACTTAGGGATGTTGCCCTTCCACGCCATGGCGATGAAGTTGATTCCCCGGCCTTCCCTCATCTCGCTGGAGAAATCGCAAGCCGTCCAGCCCTTGGCACCGCCGAGGTAATCCCTGCACTCGAAGACGGTTTGCGTGTTGCCGCGGTACAGGGCGCGCATCGAGATGCTCATTCCGTCGGCCAGCGAGTCCTTGACGTAGAACGTGTCGCCGTCCGGGTCGAAACACACTTCGCCGTGAGTCTTCGCACCACCGCCCGACATGACCCAGTTGCAGACGACCGACCTACCCGGCTTCGGCACGCCGGCATCGGCGACATTCTTCGCGTTCTTGATGTGCCAGCCCCCGCCGGCGAGCCGCGCCGCGGCCGGGGAGGCGGAGGCAGAGGCGGCGGTGGGCGCGGCGGCGGTGGGCGCCGCGAAGGCCGGTGCGGCCGTCAGGCCGAGGGTGAGGCCGCCGGCGGCAACGAGTGCTCCGGCTGATGTGAGAGTGCGCATGAATTCCCCCTGTGGATAAGACGATTGCGGATCACTGCCCGGTTGGTCGTTCGGGGCAGTTCGCCCTCGCGACAGGCCCCCGACCCGTGCACAGGCAGTGATCGAACCAGCGCCTCCATGATGTCGGTACGCCGCTGGTGAGTCGTTGGCTCAGAGTGCACAACCGTGTTGGCAATGAGTTCACTTGTGGCCGTTGAGGGCCTGATGCCGGTGATCCTTGGGCGTGGTGCCGTAGGCGGCGCGGTAGGCGCGGCTGAAGTCGGTTGCGCGGGGGAAGCCCCAGCGGGTGGCGATGGAGTGGATGGGGAGGGCATGGAGCGCCGGGTCGGTGAGGTCGCGGCGGGCCGCCTCCAGGCGAAGGCGGCGGATCCTGGCGGCGACTGTGGCGTCCTCGTCCCGGAAAAGGCGGTGCAGGTAGCTGGTGGAGATGTGGTGCGCGGCGGCGATGGTGGCCGGGGCGAGGTGCGGGTCGTGCAGGTGCTCCCGGATGAACGCCTGGATGCGCAGGATGAGGGTTCGCCGGTGGGTCTCCGGAGGGAGGCCGTCGCCGGCTTCGAGCAGGTGGGCGAAGAGCGCGGCGACCAGATCATTCAAGACCGTGCCCAGCCGGGGGCCGTCGGAGGGCTGGTACGCGCTCGTGTCCACGGTCAGCTGGGTGAGAAACCGTGCCAGGAGGGCACCCATGCCCTCCCGGCCCGACACCGGCGCCCCGACCAGCCGCGGGGCCATGTTGCGAGGCAGCGGCAGCAGGGCCTTGGGAGTCTCCAGCGCAAGGATCGTGACCGGGCCCCCGGTGCTGCTGCGGATGTCGTTCGGCAGTGAGGTGGAGGTGACGAACAGGTCGTGAGGCTTGTACTCGGTCTCCCGGTTCCTCCACTCGCCTGTCCCGGTCCCCTGTACGACGAGGGAAAGATGGTAGGCCTCCGGGTCGGATTGCCGGATCAACTTCGGTGTGCGCCGGAAGACCAGGGGCTGGTAGGTGGCAGACCACACCGTGACACCACCGAGGTCCAGTACGCGTTGGGAAGCGCGGAAATCGTCGGTGTAGTCGCTGCGCAGCTCCATGGGGGCGTGGGTGCGGCCCAGTAGCTCGACCCAGTAGTCGAACCGGTCCGCCGCAGGCAGAGCATCGGTCCGGAACACCATCTCGTCCAACAACAGTCTTTCCCCGTTTCAGAGGGCGCGGCTCAAAGGGCTCCCGTCGGTTGTACACGGTGTGCTGGACGCCCCGGTTCCACGCCGTGGCAGCCGGGAGTGCGGACGCCCATGGTCACGTGCGGGCAGGCGCATCATCGGTCTGCCTGACCCTCTGATCAAGATCCTCCGGCAGCATCGGGAGATCCAGGATCGGGAGCGGGGCGGGCGGCTGGTGCTCCGCGGGATCCCGCAGTAGATCGAGACGCGCTTCGGACACCCACCGAGACGAGAGCGGAGCCGGAGAACCGTGAAGGGCCCCACCGCAAGCGGTGGGGCCCTTCACGTTGTGCCCGGTGAGAGCACTGGCGGAGGATACGAGATTCGAACTCGTGAGGGGTTGCCCCCAACACGCTTTCCAAGCGTGCGCCCTAGGCCACTAGGCGAATCCTCCGCCGCAAACAATACAAGACGTTGAGGAGTGCTCGCGACCATGATCCCGAGGAGCGGTGGGTGAGGGTGGGTGAGGAGTGGACGAGAGGTGGATGAGGGGGCGGCCCGGGCCCGGGGTGGGGTGTGGGTTCGTTTCCGGGGCGGGGGATCCGCTACTGTGGTGCGCAGCCCCTCACGTGGCGCTATCTGACTGAACTCCCCCAGGGCCGGAAGGCAGCAAGGGTAGGTTGGCTCTGGCGGGTGCGTGGGGGGCGCTTGCGTTTACGGGACCCGCCGGTTGTCAGTGCGGCCCGATATCGTCGTATGCGTGTCGTCCCTTGCGCTGTACCGCCGCTACCGCCCCGAGACCTTCGCCGAGGTCATCGGGCAAGAGCACGTGACCGATCCGCTGCAGCAGGCACTGCGGAACAACCGGGTCAATCACGCTTATTTGTTCAGTGGGCCGCGAGGCTGCGGTAAGACGACCAGTGCGCGGATCCTGGCGCGCTGCCTCAACTGTGAGGAAGGTCCCACCCCCACGCCCTGCGGGAAGTGCCAGTCCTGTCTGGACCTGGCCAGGAACGGCCGGGGCTCGATCGATGTGATCGAGATCGACGCGGCATCGCACGGTGGCGTGGACGACGCCCGTGAGCTGCGCGAGAAGGCCTTCTTCGGGCCGGCCGGCAGCCGGTACAAGATCTACATCATCGACGAGGCGCACATGGTGACCTCGGCGGGCTTCAACGCCCTGCTGAAGGTCGTCGAGGAGCCGCCGGAGCATCTGAAGTTCATCTTCGCGACGACCGAGCCCGAGAAGGTCATCGGGACGATCCGCTCGCGAACGCATCACTACCCGTTCCGGCTGGTGCCGCCGGGGACCCTGCGGGAGTACCTGGCCGAGGTGTGCGGGCGGGAGGACAGCCGGGTCGAGGACGGGGTGCTGCCGCTGGTGGTGCGGGCCGGGGCCGGGTCGGTGCGTGACTCGATGTCCGTGATGGACCAGCTGCTCGCCGGTGCCGGTGCGGACGGTGTGACGTATGCCATGGCGACGGCGTTGCTGGGATACACCGACGGCTCGCTGCTGGATTCGATCGTGGAGGCGTTCGCCGCGGGGGACGGCGCGGCGGCCTTCGAGGTCGTGGACCGGGTCATCGAGGGCGGCAACGACCCGCGGCGCTTCGTCGCGGACCTGCTGGAGCGGCTGCGGGACCTGGTGATCCTGGCGGCCGTGCCGGACGCGGGGGAGAAGGGGCTGATCGACGCCCCCGTGGATGTGGTGGAGCGGATGACGGCGCAGGCGTCCGTCTTCGGGGCGGCCGAGCTGAGCCGGGCCGCCGACCTGGTCAATACGGGCCTGACGGAGATGCGCGGGGCCACCTCGCCGCGGCTGCAGCTGGAGCTGATCTGTGCGCGGGTGCTGCTGCCCGCGGCGTACGACGACGAGCGGTCGGTGCAGGCGCGGCTCGACCGTCTGGAGCGCGGCGCGAGCGCGGCGCTCCTGGGCGGCGGCGGGGCCGGTGGCATGAGCGGCGGTGCGGGCTCCGGGGGAGACCTCGGGGCCGGGCCGGCACCCGTGGTGGCGTCCGGTGGCGGGCCGGCGGCCGGATATGTGCCGGGGCCGGAGGCTCATCCGGCGATGCCGGCGGCCGGGGCGTCCGGGCCGGCAGGACCCTCCGGGCCGGCCGCTGCGCGGGCCGCCGTGCGGGGCGCGGCGAGCGGTGGCGCGGGGGGCGGCGGTACGGCGGGCGGTGCGGGGGCTTCCCCTGCTCAGGCTCCGTCCGCGCCGGCCCCGGCTGCTCCGGCGGCTCCCGCTCCGGGTGCGCCCACGGCCGGCGCGGCGGCGTCCGGCGGAGGAGAGCAGCAGTGGGGTGGCGGCGGAGGCGCGGCGGCGCCACAGGGCGGCCCGGCGTCCGCTTCGCAGGCCGGGGCTCAGGGCGAGGCGCAGGGCGCCGGCGGCGGTGAAGGCGCGGCCGCTCGTCCCGGAGCCTGGCCCGGGAGCACCGGCCGCGGGAATGGCGGCGGCGGAACCGCCGGCGGCGCCGGAGCCAATGGGGGCGGCAACGGCCCCGGCGGCGGGCGGCAGCCCGGTGGGTGGCCCACGGCCGTGGCACCGGGGCAGGGCGGCCAGGCGCCGCAGGGCGGGGCGCCTGCTCCTTCGCCTTCGCCTTCGCCTTCGCCTTCGCCTTCGCCTTCACCCGAGCCGGCGGCCGGTCCGCCCGCGCCCGCAGCCCAGCCGCCGCAGGCCGGGGCGGCCCCGGGGGCGGCGCAGGGTGCCGCTCAGGTGCGGCAGATGTGGCCGGACATCCTGGAGGCGGTGAAGGACCGCCGGCGTTTCACGTGGATCCTGCTGAGCCAGAACGCCCAGGTCTCCGGCTTCGACGGCACGACGCTCCAGATCGGCTTCCCCAATGCCGGTGCCCGCGACAGCTTCGCCAACGGGGGAAGCGAGGACGTTCTCAAGGACGTGCTGGCCGAGCGGTTCCAGGTGCAGTGGCGGGTCGAGGCGATCGTCGACCCGTCGGGCGGGGCCAATCCGCCGGCCGGCGGCGCTCCCCGTAGCGGCGGTGGCGGCTTCGGTGGCGGAGGAGGCGGTGGCTTCGGCGGCGGGGCGCCCGCCGCGCCGCAGCAGGGGGGGCCGCAGTCCCCGCCCCAGCAGAGCGGCCCGTCGGCGCCCCCGTCATCCGGGAGCCAGTACGGGCAGGGCGGCGGCGCAGCCGGCGGTGGCAGCGGCAGTGGCAGCACCGGCGGCAGCCAGGGCGCCCGGTTGGCGCGGGAGGCCGTCTCTCCGTCGGCGTCCGCGGGCGGCGGACAGCCGGCGTCCGGGGCGGAGGCTTCGTACTCGCCGCCGGAGCCCCCGCCGACGTCGATCGAGTACGACATGCCGGCCGAGGACGATGCCGACCTCGTCGACTCCGCGCTCAGCGGCCACGACCTGATCGTGCGCGAACTCGGCGCGACCGTGGTGGAAGAGTTCAACAACGAGTAGAAGAACAACCACGCCGAGCAAGCCCGAGAACAACAACCGAGCACAAGAACGACAACGACGAGCAGAAGAACAACAACAACGACGAGCAGAGACCAACAACCAGTGGGCGTCTTCAACAACGCGTAGAAGACTTCCACGTTGCGTAGCCGGGGCGGCAGCACCGCGTAGGCAGCGCGCCGGTGCGCGGGCAAGTCCGGGGCTCGGGGCCGGAGAACGGGTAAGCGGGCGTACACCAGGCGTACACCCGTGCTCCTCCCTACGGCATAGGGCGCGGGGCTCGTGAAACACGTAGGCTCGGGCTACCCGCACAATCGTTGTCGTATGGCAGGAGTCACGTCGTGATCCCCGGTGGTCAGCCCAATATGCAGCAGCTGCTTCAGCAGGCCCAGAAGATGCAGCAGGATCTCGCGGCCGCGCAGCAGGAGCTCGCGGAGACACCCGTCGAGGGCTCCGCGGGCGGCGGCCTGGTCAAGGCCACGGTGACCGGCTCCGGTGAACTCACGGGCCTGGTCATCGACCCCAAGGCGGTCGACACCGACTCCGCCGAGGAGACGGCCGAGACGATCGCCGACCTCGTGCTGGCGGCGGTCCGCGACGCCAACGCCAGCGCCCAGCAGCTCCAGCAGCAGAAGCTCGGTCCGCTCGCCCAGGGTCTGGGCGGTGGCGGAATCCCGGGTCTCCCCTTCTGAGGAGTAGCCAACTAGCGTACGCATCACGGCAGAAGAGAAAGAAGACGTTCCGTGTATGAAGGCGTGGTCCAGGACCTGATCGATGAGTTGGGCAGGCTGCCCGGCGTCGGTCCCAAGAGCGCGCAGCGGATCGCCTTCCACATTCTTCAGGCCGAGCCCACCGATGTCCGCCGGCTCGCGAACGCGCTGATGGAGGTCAAGGCGAAGGTCCGGTTCTGCGGCACCTGCGGCAATGTGGCGCAGGAGGAGCAGTGCCGGGTCTGCCTGGACCCGAGGCGTGATCCGGCGGTCATCTGCGTCGTGGAGGAGCCCAAGGACGTCGTGGCGATCGAGCGGACGCGTGAGTTCCGCGGTCGCTACCACGTCCTCGGCGGGGCGATCAGCCCGATCGAGGGCGTGGGTCCCGACGACCTGCGGATCAGGGAACTGCTGGCCAGGCTCGCGGACGGCACCGTCACCGAGCTGATTCTGGCCACCGACCCGAATCTCGAGGGCGAGGCCACGGCCACGTATCTGGCCCGCATGATCAAACCCATGGGCCTGCGGGTGACGCGGCTGGCGAGCGGTCTGCCGGTCGGAGGCGATCTGGAGTACGCGGACGAGGTCACGCTGGGGCGGGCCTTCGAAGGGAGGAGACTTCTCGATGTCTGATGCCACGCTGCACAACGCGACACAGGACCCGGACGACTTCGCCGTATCGATCTCCGACTCGGTCGAGAGTTTCATCGTCGCGGTGACGGAGGTCGCCAAGGGGGACGAACCGGACAGCGCGGTGCCCTTCCTGCTGCTGGAGGTCTCCCAGCTGCTGCTCACCGGCGGCCGTCTGGGCGCCCACGAGGACTTCGTACCCGACGAACGGTACGAGCCGGACACCGGACCGGAGCCGGACGTCGACGACCTGCGCGAGCGCTTCGCGACCCTGCTCGACCCGGTGGACGTCTACTCCGAGGTCTTCGACCCGTATGTGCCGCGCAGCGAGCCGGTCGCCAGCCGGATCTCCGACGACCTGGCCGACATCGTCACCGACCTGCGGCACGGCCTGGCGCACTACCGGGCGGGCCGGGTCAGTGAAGCCCTGTGGTGGTGGCAGTTCTCCTACCTGTCCAACTGGGGCCCGACCGCCTCGGCCGCCCTGCGCGCGCTGCAGTCGCTGGTCGCCCACGTACGCCTCGACCAGCCGCTGGTCGAGCTGGACGGTCTGGACACCGACAGCAGCGTCACCGGCGACGAGGAGCGGCTCGCCGAGGAGGCCGGAAAGGTCATGGTGGCGGAGATCGCCGGGCCGCTGGGGCTGCGCGGGGTGTGAGGCGGGGTGTGCGGGGGCGTGAGCCGGGGGCGGTCATGCCCGGGCCGTCCGCCCCCTGGGCCTCTTCGCCGCGACCGGACCTTGTGACCTGGGTTACGTTTTCGTGTGTACTGCCCAGAAGCGGGCATGTGCTCGCCGAGCGGGCGCGACGGTGCGCCTTGTGGAGCCGCCTCGGGACGTGGAACTCACGGGACAGGTGATCACGGTGAAAATCCGTGATCAACCAGTGAGTCGCATGTCTCACGATGTGGTATCAGCAGGGCGGATTCCGCTTGCTCGTTAGACTGAGCCGACCGCAGTACCCCCATTTCCGGGGGTCCGGGAGGAAACTCCCGATGAGACAGTTGCGAGGAGCGCACGTGGGCCTTGTCGTGCAGAAGTACGGCGGCTCATCCGTTGCGGATGCCGAGGGCATCAAGCGCGTTGCCAAGCGAGTCGTCGAAGCCAAGAAGAACGGCAACCAGGTTGTCGTGGTGGTTTCGGCGATGGGCGACACGACGGACGAGCTGATCGATCTCGCGCAGGAAGTGTCCCCGATTCCGTCGGGGCGCGAGTTCGACATGCTGCTGACCGCCGGAGAGCGGATCTCCATGGCCCTGCTGGCCATGGCGATCAAAAACCTCGGCCATGAGGCGCAGTCCTTCACGGGCAGCCAGGCAGGTGTCATCACCGATTCCGTGCACAACAAGGCACGGATCATCGACGTCACGCCGGGCCGCATCAAGACCTCCGTCGACGAGGGCAATATCGCCATCGTCGCCGGGTTCCAGGGCGTGTCCCAGGACAAGAAGGACATCACGACGCTGGGGCGCGGTGGGTCGGACACGACCGCCGTCGCGCTGGCAGCCGCCCTGAACGCCGATGTCTGTGAGATCTACACCGATGTGGACGGTGTCTTCACCGCCGACCCCCGGGTCGTGAAGAAGGCCCGGAAGATCGACTGGATCTCCTTCGAGGACATGCTGGAGCTGGCGAGCTCCGGATCCAAGGTGCTGCTGCACCGTTGCGTCGAGTACGCACGCCGTTACAACATCCCGATCCACGTCCGCTCCTCGTTCTCGGGGCTGAAGGGCACGTGGGTCAGCAACGAACCGCAAGGGGACCAGCCGATGGAGCAGGCAATCATCTCGGGCGTCGCACATGACACCTCCGAGGCGAAGGTCACGGTCGTCGGAGTCCCGGACAAGCCGGGCGAGGCCGCGCGCATCTTCCGTGCGATCGCGGACTCCGAGGTCAACATCGACATGGTGGTGCAGAACGTCTCCGCCGCGTCGACCGGTCTGACCGACATCTCCTTCACGCTGCCCAAGGCCGAGGGCCGCAAGGCCGTCGCGGCCCTGGAGCGGACCCGTACGGCGGTGGGCTTCGACTCGCTGCGCTACGACGACCAGATCGCCAAGATCTCGCTGGTCGGCGCGGGGATGAAGACCAACCCCGGCGTCACGGCGACGTTCTTCGAGGCGCTGTCGAACGCGGGCGTGAACATCGAGCTCATCTCGACCTCCGAGATCCGCATCTCGGTGGTCACCCGTGCCGATGACGTCAACGAGGCCGTACGGGCCGTGCACACCGCCTTCGGTCTCGACACCGACAGTGACGAGGCCGTGGTCTATGGCGGCACCGGCCGATGATTCCGGCCGAGGCGGGCCGTCCGTCCCTCGCCGATACGGCGTGGGCGGGCGCCCGTAAGGCCGCCAAGCCGCATCTCGCCGTCGTCGGCGCCACCGGCGCCGTCGGCTCGGTCCTGCTCGGCATCCTGTCCGAGCGGGCCGATATCTGGGGCGAGATCCGGCTGCTCGCCTCTCCCCACTCGGCCGGCCGCAAGCTGACCGTGCGGGGCGAACAGGTCGAGGTCGTCGCGCTGAGCGAGGAAGCCTTCGACGGTATCGATGTCGCGATGTTCGACGTCCCCGACGAGGTCTCCGCGCAGTGGGCACCGGTCGCCGTGTCCAAGGGTGCGGTGGTCGTGGACAACTCCGGCGCGTTCCGGATGGACCCGGACGTGCCGCTGGTCGTGCCCGAGGTCAATGCGCACACGGCGCGGGTGCGTCCGCGCGGCATCATCGCCAACCCGAACTGCACGACGCTCTCGATGATCGTCGCGCTGGGGGCGCTGCATGCCGAGTACGGGTTGAGCGAGCTGATCGTCTCCTCGTACCAAGCCGTTTCCGGGACGGGCAAGGCCGGCGTCGACACCTTGCGCGCGCAGCTGTCCGCGGTGTCCGGTACGGAGCTGGGCACCGCGCCCGGCGATGTGCGCCGGGCCGTCGGGGACACGCTGGGGCCGTTCCCGGCGCCGATCGCCCTCAACGTCGTGCCCTGGGCCGGCACGCTCCAGGAGGACGGCTGGTCCTCCGAAGAGCTCAAGATCCGTAACGAGTCCCGCAAGATCCTGGGGCTGCCGGATCTGCCGGTCACCGCGACCTGTGTGCGGGTGCCGGTGATCACCACCCACTCCCTGACCGTGCACGCCCGGTT
This sequence comes from Streptomyces sp. Edi2, assembly GCF_040253635.1. Classification (NCBI taxonomy): domain Bacteria; kingdom Bacillati; phylum Actinomycetota; class Actinomycetes; order Kitasatosporales; family Streptomycetaceae; genus Streptomyces; species Streptomyces sp. Edi2. Next base: position 4,856,908 of record NZ_JBEJGX010000003.1, read on the forward strand.
CGAGAACGAGGTCTCGGTCGGCGGTGCGCACGAGATCCTGGCCGCGGCCCCCGGGGTCGTCCTCAGCGACGACCCGGCCGAGGACGAGTACCCGACCCCTGCCGATGTCGTCGGTACGGATCCGACCTGGGTCGGAAGGGTGCGGCGCTCGCTGGATGACCCGCGGGCGCTGGAGCTGTTCGTGTGCGGGGACAACCTGCGCAAGGGGGCTGCCCTGAACACGGCACAGGTCGGTGAGCTGGTGGCGGGGGAGCTCCGGGGGTAGGGGCGGGTGCCCCATGGGGCCGGCGGTTTGCCGGCCCGGTCCCTTATGGGTTTCGTGACCTGCCGGTGCGGGCTTCTGCCATGGTGGGGAGCCGAGTTGGCGGGATCGGCCGTCGTGCGCCTACCGCCTGAGGGATACTTTGCGGAGCGTGTGAAGATTCTGTGAGCGGATTACTGGTCCGAACCTCTTGATCTGGGCTGACGGCCTGTTCGACCATTCGCTCCCCGCCAGACTGCAACCGGCAGTTGGGCGGGGAGCGTCTTTGTGGCCGCCCGCAGGGGTGGCCCGGGATGTCCGCGGGTCGCAGGGGGAGGCCCCGGTGTCGGGGAATTCGCGTCGGGCAATTAGGGCATTCAGGAAGAGCTGGTACGCATGAGGGCATTTGATGCATCGTCAAAAGCGGTGCCTTGCGCGTACAACCCTTATAGGGGGAAGCGTGTCCAACAGGCGTGGCAGAGGTACTCGGATTCACCATCGCCCCGGCGGGGGCAGCGGGCGCAACGGTGCGCCCGCCGCGGCCCCTTGCGTCCGGGGGCATGCCAGTGATCGCTCCCTGGCCCACCACGCGTCCCGCGCAGATTCCTCCGCAGCGTGGGGACACTGACGACGCGATGGCAGCGGGCACCACAGTCGACCACCTCACCGAGACCTACCGCGCGCACTACCGCTCCCTGCTCGGTCTCGCCGCGCTGCTCCTCGACGACACCGCCTCCTGCGAGGACGTCGTCCAGGAAGCCTTCATCCGGGTGCACTCCGCGCGTGGACGGGTGCGCGAACCCGAGAAGACCCTCGCCTACCTCCGTCAGACGGTCGTCAACCTCTCGCGCTCCGCGCTGCGCCGCCGCATCCTCGGGCTCAAGCTGCTGTCCAAGCCGATGCCCGACATGGCGAGCGCCGAGGAGGGCGCCTACGACCTGCTGGAGCGGGACCAGTTGATCCAGGCGATGCGCGGTCTGCAGCGTCGGCAGCGCGAGGTGCTGGTGCTGCGCTACTTCGCCGATATGACCGAGGCGCAGGTGGCCCAGACGCTGGGCATATCGCTCGGTTCCGTCAAGGCCTACGGGTCGCGGGGCATCGCGGCGCTCCGCGTCGCGATGGAGGCTCCCGCATGAGTGGCACCACGCGTGGCCGGTACGACCCGTTCGACCCGTTCGACCCGTCCGGCTCGTTTGACTCGTGTGGCCCGTCCGGCGCGACCCGGTCGGGCGACCCGGTCACGTCGGGTCGGTCGGGCGACCCGGTCACGTCGGGTCGGTCGTTCGACCCGGTCGCGTCGGGCCGGCTGCTCGACCCGGTACGTGAGCTGTATGCGGCGCGTGAGGCGCAGGGGCAGCCTGGAGGCGGACGGGGTGCGGGACACCCGGGCGACGAGCCGGGTGCGGGCCGTCCGGGCCACGAACTGGATACGGACCGTCCGGGCCACGAGCCGGGTGCGGGCCGTCCGGGCTACGAGCCAGGTGCGGGCCGCCGACGGGGTGACACGGTCTGGCAGGGCGCGAAATCCGGCCAAAATTCCGGCAGCGGCGAGGACATCGGTGTCGCGGGGCAGGCATCTGCCGGTACCCACGAGGCGGTGGCTCACGCCGAGCAGGCCCACGGCGGTACGGACGGCGCAGCGGCGCGCGCCGGTAGGGACGACACAGCGGCCCGAGCCCAGGGAGCGCCCGCGGGCATGGCGGGAGTCGCGCTCGGTGCCCGGGGCGGGGCAGACGCCGGTGAGGGGCCCGAGAGCCATGCGTACGGCAGCGACGCCCAGGAGCACACCGGCACCGCCTTCGGCGGCGCCGGTGGCGACGGCCACGGCCGCAGCCACCCCACCGGCGGCTTCGGCGGCGAGGACGACCTGAGGCGGCTGCTGCAGTCCCGCGTGGGCGGCCTCGAACCTGCGCCGGACGCGCTGGAACAGCTGCGCCGCGCGGTACCCGCCCGCCGTCAGCGCCGTCGGCATGCCGTCCTGGGCGCGGCCGCCGCGCTGCTCCTCGGTGGTACGTCCATCCCCGCCATGGTCCACGTGGTGAACCTCGCCGACGGCTCCGAGGAACGGGCTGCCAATGCGGCCGGCAACCAGCACGCCCAGGGCAGTACCGGCGGCACACACGGCGAAGGCACCGAGCAGGCCGGCCCGCGGCCGACCCAAGGGGGCGGCGAGACGCCGGGCGGCGGCGAGCCGCAGGGCGAGGGCAAGGCCAAGGGCAAGGAGGGCGCGGGCCCCGGCGCGGGTGCCGGAACCCCCGGCCCGGACGAGACGATGGACGTCACCTCGCCGGTCTGCGGGCGCGACCAGCTCGGCAACGGCAGCAGCACGGTCGGTCCTGCGGACTCCACGGGCCGTATCTACGGCACGTTCCGGGTGGTCAACACCTCCGGTGCCGCATGCTCCGTCGAGGGCGGCGGCACCGTCGGCCTGGCCGCACACGGCTCCACGAACCCTGACCGCATCCATGTCGTCGACCACACCTCGGGTGATGAGGCCACCGGCCTTCCCGACCCGGCCACCACTCCTGACCAGCTGGTTCTCAAGCCGGGGGAGGCGTACGAGGTCAAGTTCGCCTGGATCCCGCAGTCCGGCGGCGGCGCCACCGGATGCGTCAATCCCGGGCCCTCGCCCACCCCCGCACCCTCCAAGGACCCGGGGCAGTCCCCGGACGCCGGGGCCACGGCAACGGGCGACGGCGGTGGCGGCAGCGGTGCCGGCGGCGGTGGCGGCCAGGCGGGCGGCGACGAGGGATCCGGGGGCGGCGGCGCGTCCGGTGGAATCGTTCTCACCCATACGCCGGAGGCCGGCGAACCCTCCGCGGCCGACGCCAAGGTCACGGACGCCTGCGCCGGAACGGTGTACCGCACCGAGGCGCTGGCCGCCCCGTAGGGGGCGACGGCAGGGGCATGGCCGGAGGAGGCCGGAGGGGGCGGTGCGGGCCCGCCGCACGGGCCCCGTACCGTTGTGGTGTGTACCGGTTCCTGCTGACCCCGCGGTGGTGGGGAATCAACGTGTTCGCCGTACTGGCGATTCCGCTGTGCATTTTCATGGGCAGCTGGCAGCTGAGCCGCTTCGAGGACCGCGTCAACACCCATCAGCAGCAAGAGGACCGCTCCGCCCGGGCCAAGACGGCGGCGGCCCGTCCGCTGGCCGGTCTGCTGCCCGTCGACACGGTCACCTCAGGACGGCAGGCCAGCGCCCGCGGGCACTACGACACCGGGCACCAACTGCTCGTGCCGGACCGCACCTTGAAGGACAAGCACGGCCGGCAGCAGCAGGGCTTCTACGTCCTCGATCTGCTGCGTACGGACGGCGGCAAGGCGCTGCCGGTCGTACGGGGCTGGCTGCCCGGCGACGCCGGTTCGAAGGCCGACACGGCGAAGGTGCCCGCGCCGCCCAAGGGTGAGTTGACGGTCACCGGCGCGCTGCAGGCCTCCGAGAACCAGGGCACCGACGGTGTACAGGCCGGCGGCGGGCTGCCGCAGGGGCAGCTCGGCATGATCAGCGCGGCCTCGCTGGTCAACATCGTGCCGTACGAGGTGTACGACGCCTGGATCACGCTCACCGACGCCCAGGCGCCGCTGCGCGCTGTCCCCCCGGCCGCCGCCGAGGGCAGCGGCCTCGACCTGAAGGCCTTCCAGAACCTCGGCTACACCGGCGAGTGGTTCGTCTTCGCCGGCTTCGTGGTCTTCATGTGGTTCCGGCTCTTCCGCCGTGACGCCGAAGCCGCCAAGGACGCGGCGCTGGGCATCGTGACGGAGGAGGGCCCGGTGTCGGGGGGAGGCCCGAAACCTGAGGGAGGCCCGGGGCCGGAGGGAGATCTGGAGGACGGCGGGGGCGCTACTCAGAGCGAGGAGCGGGGCGTCGGCCAGGGTGAGGAGCAGGGCTCCGAACAGGCTGAGGCGGCCCCGGCCCAGCGGGCCTGAAGCCGGTCGCCGGGACCCCGCTACTGCGACCATGTTGCACCTGGTCAGAGGCCGTATCACGGCAGTAGCCGCAATGGGTTCGGCGTGCCACGGTAGGCCATATGGCAGGCAAGAGCACCCACCCGCATGGCCATGATCACGCCCGTCACCCCCAGCGCCCCCAGCACCCCCCTTACGTCCAGGCGCACCACCTCCATCCCTCCGATCATGGCCGTCATCACGACCGCGATGACGGCCGTGAGGGCTGTGACGGTCATGACGGCCGTGACAGCCATGACGGCCGTGACAGTCATGACAGCCGTGACAGTCATGACAGCCATGGGCACGGTGGCCACCACGATTCCGGCCGTTGGTCACGGATCCGGCATCGGATCGTCCACCTCGTCACCCCGCACAGCCATGACGCCATGGACAAGATCGACGGTGCGATGGAGACCTCCCGCGAGGGCCTGCGCACTCTGTGGCTCTCGCTCGGCATCCTGGGCCTGACCAGCGCGATCCAGTTGGTGGTCGTGGTGCTGTCGGGGTCGGTGGCGCTGCTCGGCGACACCATCCACAACGCTGCCGACGCCCTGACCGCCGTTCCGCTGGGCATCGCCTTCGTCCTCGGGCGCCGGGCCGCGAACCGCCGCTACACCTACGGCTACGGCCGGGCCGAGGACCTTGCGGGTATCGCCATCGTGCTGACGATCGCCGTCTCCTCGGGGCTGGCCGCCTACGAGGCAGTGGACCGGCTGCTGAACCCCCGCGACATCACCCACCTGTGGGCGGTGGCAGCGGCCGCCGTGGTCGGGTTCATCGGCAACGAATGGGTGGCTCGCTACCGCATCCGCACCGGGCGCAAGATCGGGTCGGCCGCGCTGGTGGCCGACGGCCTGCATGCCCGTACCGACGGCTTCACCTCCCTCGCCGTCCTCTTCGGCGCGGGCGGCGCGGCCCTCGGCTGGCGGGCGGCCGACCCGCTCATCGGCCTGCTGATCACCGCCGCCATCCTCATGGTGCTGCGCGACGCCGCCAGGGAGGTCTACCGGCGGCTGATGGACTGCGTCGACCCCGGACTCATCGACGCCGCCGAAACGGCCCTGCGCACGGTGGACGGTGTCCGCGGCATCGGCCAGGTCCGCATGCGCTGGATCGGCCATACCCTGCGGGCCGAGGCCGATATCGTCGTGGACTCCCGTCTCACCGTGGTGCAGGCCCATGCGCTGGCCGTCGCCGCGGAACACGCCCTGATCCACGCCGTCCCCCGGCTCACCGCCGCGACCGTGCACACCGACCACACCAGCGAGGGCACAGACCCCCATGCGGCGCTGGCGCATCACACCACTACTTGACCGGGCCCCGCCCCGCTCCCCCCCGCTCCCCCGCCCCCTGGGCCCCGCCCCGCCCCCTCCCCACCCCTCCATCGACTTTCGGCCCTCGGCGGCAGCTGTCACATCGACCGGCCTCCGGCCCTCGGCGGCAGCTGCCGCATCGGCCTCCGGGCCTCGGCGACAGATGTCACATCGGCCTCCGGACCTCGGAGGCTGCCACCAGGGGCGCTTCGCGCTGGCGGCAGATGCCCGAGCCCCGGGGAGCCCCCGGTGGGACGCGCCCCCGGTGCTTCTCGCCCCTCTCCGGCTCCTTCCCGGCTCCTCCCCGGCTCCTCTCCCGTTCTAGTTCTTCTCGATCACATGCCGCTGGGCGAAGTCGAGCTCCAGGCGGACCTGCTTGATGCGCTCCTCCACGACCAGGGAGCCGTGGCCGGCGTCGTAGCGGTAGACCTCGTGCGGATGGCCGCGGTCCTCCAGCCGCTGGACGTAGTTCTCCACCTGCTGGATCGGGCAGCGTGGGTCGTTGACGCCCGCGGAGATGTAGACCGGTGCCCGCACCGCGTCCACATAGGTCAGCGGCGAGGACGCCTCGAAGCGTTCCGGGACCTCCTCGGGGGTGCCGCCCAGCAGGGTCCGGTCCATCGCCTTGAGGGCTTCCATCTCGTCGTTGTACGCCGTGACGTAGTCCGCGACGGGGACCGCCGCCAGGCCCACTGCCCAGGCTTCCGGCTGGGTGCCGAGTCCCAGCAGGGTCAGGTAGCCGCCCCATGAGCCGCCCGAGAGCACCAGCCGCTCCGGATCCGCCAGGCCGGACGAGACCGCCCACTCGCGGACCGCGGCGATGTCCTCCAGCTCGATCAGCCCGACGCGATGCTTGAGCGCATCGGTCCAGGCGCGGCCGTAGCCGGTCGAGCCGCGGTAATTGACGCGCACGACCGCGAAGCCGTGGTCCACCCAGGCCGCGGGGGACGAGGCGAAGGCGTCGCTGTCGTGCCAGGTCGGGCCGCCGTGTATGTCGAAGACCGTCGGGAAGGGGCCTTCGCCCGCCGGCTGCTGTACCAGCGCATGGATACGGCCACCGGGGCCCTCCACCCATACGTCCTGCACGGGAACCGACGCGGGTGCCTTCCTACCGGGCGGGTCCAGCACGACCTTGCCGCTCGTCGAACGCACCTCTGGGGGCTGCGCCGCCGACGACCACAGGAACTCCACCGTTCCGTCCGGCCGCGCCGTCGCACCCGAGACCGAGCCGGCCGGGGTCTCGACCCGCGTCAGCCGGGGACGGCCGGGCGCGGCAGCCGCGTCGGTGGCGTCGGCCGGAGCGCCGGTGCCGGCCGGCCGGACCAGCTCGTAGCGCCACAGCTCGCTGCGTGCCTGGTACTCGTGCTCCACCAGCAGCGCCGACCCGTCGGGATACCAGTCGGCACCCACGTCTCCGGGCAGGTCGATCTCCAGGGCGGTCTCCGTCCCGGTCAGCGGATCCCAGATCATCGGCTCCCAGCGGCCCCGCCGCTGGTGCCCCACCAGCAGCCGGGCATCCCCGTCCACCGGTGCGAAACCCATCACCGACAGGCCCAGCTCCTCGGTCCCGCCCTTGGTGTCGTCCAGCTCCGCGACCGTGGACCCGTCGGGCCGTACGACGCGGATCGCGGAGTGCATCGCATCGCCGTGTTCGGTGTGCTCGAGGGCGATCAGCGAGCCGTCGTGCGAGAGATCGCCGACGCCCGCCGACTCGCGGTGCCGGTAGATCTCCACCGGCGCCTCACCCGGCCGTACGACGTGGACCGTCGAGCCCTCCTCGTCCGTGGAGCACCCGATGACCGCCGTTCCGTCCCGGCCGATCGCCAGCCCTCCCGGATACGAGGCGGCGAGTCCCGGGGTGGCCGGCTCATCCGGGCCGCCGGCGAACGGCTGCCGCATCCAGACGCCGAACTCGTCCCCGTCGGTGTCCGAGAACCACCAGATCCACTGGCCGTCCGGCGACAGCGTCCCGTCGGTCGTGCCGTTCGGCCGGTCCGTGGCCTGCCGTTGGCTGCCGGTTGCCCGGTCCCAGGCGTACAGCTCGAAGGTGCCGGTGGCGTTCGAGACGAACAGGGAGCGGTCCGGGGCGTCCTCGGCCCAGTCCGGCAGCCCGATCCGCGGCGCACGGAAGCGCTTCTCCCAGTCCGGCATCGCGGCATCCGCGCCCCGGGTATCCGCCGCGCCCGACGGGCCCGCCGCGCTCACCGAGTCATTCGAGTCCTTCGGCGCACCGTCCGTCACCGCTATCGCGTCGGACGAGGCCGTCCCCGTCACGGCTGTGGGGTGGGTGGCAGCCGTTGGCGCGTGTGAAGAGTGCGAAGGGTCCGGAGCGGTGGCGTGGCCTGGATCTGCGGTCGTCTCGTCAGTCATGGGCCCATTCTGCGCCCGGCGCCGGAAATCCGTTGGCGAGGGCCACAAGCCTGTGGATAACTTCGCTATATGCGAAGAAACGCCGGTCCCGACGACTGGTGGGAGGCCAACCGCGCGATGTGGGACGAGCGCGTCGCCCTCCACACCGTGAGCGATTTTTACGACCAGGACGGATTCCGCAGGGCGCGCGACGTGCTCCGTGATTTCGAGGTTGCGGAGGTCGGGGACGTCAACGGGCGGTCCCTCCTGCACCTCCAGTGCCATTTCGGCCAGGACACCCTCTCCTGGGCCCATCGTGGTGCGGCCCGGGTCGTCGGCCTGGACTTCTCCGAACCCGCCATCGACGCCGCCCGTGAGCTGGCCGCAGAGCTCGGCTACGGCCCGGACCGTGCCGCGTTCGTCGCCGCCGACGTCTATGACGCCGCCGAGGCCGTCCCCGACACCGCGTACGACATCGTCTACACCGGCATCGGCGCCCTGAACTGGCTTCCTGACCTGGAGCGCTGGGCCGACACCGCCGCCTCCCTCGTCGCTCCCGGCGGCTTCCTCTACCTTGCCGAATTCCACCCGCTGTGCGACGCCCTGGACGACGAGACCGGATCGCGCCTCGTCCACGACTACTTCAGCCGCGATGCATGGGTGGACGAAACCCCCGGTACCTACGTGGATTTCGGCGCACCGACGGTCAATAACCGCAGCGTCGAATGGCAGCACCCGCTCGGCGACGTCGTCTCGGCCCTGGCCGGCACGGGCCTGCGCATCGACTTCCTGCACGAGCACGACATGACGATGTTCCAGCGCTTCGCCGCCCTGCGACGTGACGGCGACGGCTATCACCGGTTCCCCGGCGACCGCCCCCGCGTCCCCCTCATGTACTCGCTGAAGGCAAGCCGTACGCGCTGACGGCAGCCGGCCGGCCAGGCCCCGCGGCAGGCCCAGCGGCCTGCCGCGAGAGCTGTGCTCACCCCAGCCGCACCGGCAGCGCGTTCAGCCGCCAGTTGCCCGGCAGGGGCGTCCGCTCCAGGTGTTCCGGTGCGACGCCCAGCGACAGCTTCGGGTAGTGCGCGAGCAGTTTGCCGAAGGCGACTTCGCCCTCCTGTTTGGCGAGTGTGGCGCCCAGGCAGTAGTGCGCTCCGTGGCCGAAGCCCACATGGTTCTCGGCATGGCCCGCGGGGTGGCGGGTCAGGTCGAGGCGGTCGGGGTCGGTGTAGTGGCGCGGGTCGAAGTTCGCCGACACCAGGATGAGTTGGACGGCCTCGCCCCGGCGGATCGTGGTGCCGGCCAGGTCGACGTCGGCGCCGGCGTAGCGCAGCTGGGTCATCTGCACCGGCCCGCACCAGCGCATCAGCTCGTGCACGGCGCGGGGGAGCAGGGCCGGGTCGTCCTGGAGCAGGCGCCGCTGGTCGGGATGGGTGAGCAGCGCCGCCGTGCCGTTGCTGATGAGGTGGGCGGTGGTCTCGTGACCGGCGAGGACGAGCGTGAGGATCAGGGTGACCATCTCGACGTCGCTGAGCCGGCCCCCGTCGTCGTCATGAGTGCGGATCAGCTCGCTGAGCAGATCGTCGGTGAGCGCGCCGCGCCGCTCCCTGACCATCTGGTGGATGTGCTCGATCATCGGCGGGAACGAGGTGCTGAGCCGGTCGGGCTCCATCGAGACGAGGTCGGTACCCCACTTCCGCCACTGCGGGCGGTCCGCCTCGGGTATGCCGACCAGTTCGCAGATGACGGTGATCGGCAGCGGGTAGGCGAAGTGCTGGATGAGATCGACGACGCCGTCCTCGGCGTGCTCGGGCAGCCGGGCCAGCAGTGCGTCGGCGATCTGCTCGACCCGCGGCCGCAGGTCGGTGATCTTGCGGGCCGTGAAGGCCCGCGACACCAGGCGGCGCAGCCGGGTGTGATCGGGGGCGTCGTAGTTGAGGATCGATCCGAGCAGGTAGGGGCGGAGGTGTTCGGGGAGGCCCAGCATGTCGATCAGCCTGGTCAGCGGGTTGTCCTCGGCCGCGTGCCCCAGGGACGGCGCGGCCGGGTTGTTCACGAACCGCTGGTCGCGCAGGACTTGGCGGACCTCCTCGAACCGCGTCACCAACCAGACGGGTGAGTCGTCCATGAAGCGGCCGCGTACGACCGGGCCCTGCTCACGCAGCGCGCCGTAGCCGGCGAACGGGTCGGTGATCAGCGCCGGGTCCATCACATTCGGCTCGCCCGGGTGTTTCCCGACGTGTGCGGCGAACGGTGAGGTGGGTAATGCCGACATCTTTCGTTCTCCTCCGGGTTGGGAGTCGGTCTGGGAGTCGGTCTGGCCGGGGGTCGGTCTGGCCGGGGGTTCGCTCGGGTGGTGAGGGGGCGGCCATGGGGCACGCCCCGAAACGGACCGGCGGACCGGCCGCGCTTCGGCCCTGCCCGCGCCGCCGTGGCAGCCGGATCAGTCGCGTACCTGCCGGCGGATCTCGCGCAGGGTGAGTTCCCCGAACTGTTCGTAGAGCGCGATGATCTCCGGCGCCGCTGCGGCCGCGGCCTTCTGCCCGCCGGGGGTCTCCAGCGCGCCGCGGACCGTTCGGGCGAGTATGTCGGCGCGTACCTCTGGGGCGACGGGGGCCCTGCCGGCGAGCAGGGCCTCGCCCGTGAAGAAGCCGGTGGCCATGGCCATCAGGGCGTACTGCTGGTGGTGCACCTCGAGGTCGTCGTGCACCAGGCCGTGTCCGCGCAGCACTTCGAGATGACGGCACAGCATCCGGTCGCCTTCGGCTATCAGCTCGGTGAGTTCCTTCTTCGCGGTGTCGTTGAGCCGGCCGAGGATGTCGGCATCGTCGGTGTATACGGCCCGCAGCACCGGATCGTTCAGGGAGTCGCAGAAGAGCCCGCGCAGCATCCGGCTCGGCAGGATCTCCAGCGGATCGGCGCGCATGCGCTCCAACTGCCGGTGATGGTTGCGGAACTGGCTCTGCAGGACGACGGCGAGGAACAGCGCGTCCTTGGTCTTCCAGTGGAGGTAGACCGTGCCCTTGCCGACCTTGGCGCGCCGGGCGATCTCGTCGATCGTCACCCGCTCGTAGCCCCAGGCGAGGAGCAGGCCCCCGGCCACGTCGAGGATGCGTGTACGACGCTCCACCCGGTCCACGGTCAGTCCCCCTCTGACTCCGTGACCAGATTTCATATCTGGTCACGGAGTCAACGCTAGATTCGCCGGATCGGCGGGAAAAGCCCTATTCCGGCCAGGAGTTGGCCGGATGGGTCTTCGTGTGTGCCGGGGTGAGGTGACGTCAGGTGTTAGAACACTCTCAAAACGGGGTGGCCCGACGCTGTGGGGCGCAGTGCGCCAGGCCGCGCGAGGTGTGCCCGAGAACGGCTGTGACCTGGTCATATGCGCGCGGATCGCGGGAGTGTGGGCGGTGGCGTGCGGCCCTGTCAAGGTGACGAGAGATGTTCGAAGTTACCCACTGCTGAGGGTGACTGGTGAGTACACTCGCCGACCATGTGTGAGGCCAGCCGGAACACAAAACGGCAAAATATACCCCTTTCTCAGCCATGTGCCGACGCTTCGGTCTGGCAGGGAAAGGCCGTGCGGAACCCGGCCGCCGCTGTCGGATGCGCTCCCCGGTGGGCGTTCGCCGCCGGCGACGGGCGGGTTCCGACCGGGCGAGTGGCCGTGACGGGCAGATCGGCCAAGGCCTCGGCCTCCGAGGGCCGCACGCCGTTTCCTGTCCCCGTCACGGCGGCCGCCCCGACGGTCACCGCCGGCACCCGCAGCGCCTGCACTACCCCCACATCCCCCACCCCCACACCCCCCATGACCCCCACATTTGGCATCACCCCCCACATTCCCCCACACCCCCACACCCCCACACTCCCCAACACCCCCACCGCCGCCCCGCTCTCAAGACACCCCACCCCGGCCGCGCCCGAGACCGTCACGGGCGCGACATGAGGGGCCGGGCCAACCGGCGCAGGCATGCCCAGTCCCGGGATCCGCGCGGCCATTGGCTGCTGCTGAGCCTTGTGCTGCCCCTGGTGTTCGGTGCCCTGCTCTTCGAGGGCTGGACCACCCATGAGGTGGACGCCGCCAAGGTCCGCAGCGACTGCACCCAGCCGGTGCCGCCGGCGGTGGAGAAGGGCGGCCCGGTGGTGGATCTTCGCGGCGGCACCGTGAAGACCGCCGGGATGCCGGCCCGTACGGTGGCGCTCACCTACGACGGCGGACCCGACCCGGTGTGGACGCCGCGGCTGCTCGACCTGCTGCGCGAGCACCATGTCCACGCCACCTTCTTCCTGTACGGCGCCAAGGCCGCCCAACACCCGGACCTGGTACGGCGGATCAGGGACGAGGGCCATGAGATCGGCTCGAACACCTACACCGGCGCGGTCATGGGCGAGGCATCGCCCCTGCGTGCCCGGATGGAGCTCTCGCTCACGCAGAAGGCGCTGGCCGGCACGGCGGGCATCCACACCAGGCTGCTGCGGCTGCCGCAGACCACCGCGGCGGACACCATGTGCGGCGCGGAGTGGAAGGCGGCCAAGAAGGCGAGCGCGGAGGGCTACACACTGGTCGCCGCCGACCGGTGGTACCGCAAGCCGGCGCAGGGCCTCATCCGGCAGTTCAGCCAGAACGACACCGCCTACAAGGACACCGAGCGGCTGCTCGCCAACCGGAACGTCGACAAATTCACCACCGTGACGGCCGGGGCCAGGCTGCCCCCGGCCGAGAAGACGGTCTCCGGTACCGAACGAGCGGTGGGCACGGCCCTGGTCTGGGTCAAGGTCGCCGGCTACACCTTCGTGCACGGCATGACCTGGGTGCTGGGCATCGCCGGCACCCTGGGTGTGCTGCGGCTGGTGTCCCTCGTCGTCTTCGCCCGGACGCACGTCCGGCGGCTGACCCGCTTCCGTCCAGGATCCCCCTGGCTAAGGGAGGTCGCCGATCCGGTGACGGTGCTCGTGCCCGCGTACAACGAAGAGGCGGGCATCGAGTCCACCGTCCGTTCGCTGCTCGCCTCCACCTACGTGGAGATGCAGATCATCGTGATCGACGACGGGTCGACGGACGACACGGCGGAGATCGCCGTCCGGATCGGAGACCCCCGCGTGGAGGTGATCCGCCAGTACAACGCGGGCAAGGCGGCAGCCCTCAACACCGGCCTGGCGCATGCCCGGTACGAGATCGTGGTCATGGTCGACGCCGACACGGTCTTCGAGCCCGATGCCGTCTACCGGCTGATCCAGCCGCTCGCGCACCCGGCGGTGGGTGCGGTCAGCGGCAACACCAAGGTCGGCAACCGCGGCCGGCTGCTGGGCCAGTGGCAGCACCTGGAGTACGTCTTCGGGTTCAACCTCGACCGGCGGATGTTCGAGGTCCTGGAGTGCATGCCGACCGTCCCCGGCGCCATCGGGGCCTTCCGCCGGGATGCACTGATGGGCGTCGGCGGCGTCAGCGAGGACACCCTCGCCGAGGACACCGACCTGACGATGGCCCTGTGGCAGGCGGGCTGGCGGGTGGTCTACGAGGAGTCCGCGATCGCCTGGACCGAGGTGCCCACCTCGCTGCGGCAGCTGTGGCGGCAGCGCTACCGCTGGTGCTACGGCACGATCCAGGCGATGTGGAAGCACCGCCGTGCCGTCATCGAAGTGGGCCCGTCGGGGCGCTTCGGACGGCGCGGGCTGAGCTACCTCGCGCTCTTCCAGGTCGCCCTGCCGCTGCTCGCGCCGGTCGTCGACGTCTTCGCCCTGTACGCGGCGCTGTTCCGCGGCCCGGTGCTCGCGGCCACCGTGTGGTTCGGCTTCCTCGGGATCCAACTGGCCTGCGCCTGGTACGCGTTGAAGCTCGACCGGGAGCCGGTGAAGTCGCTGTGGACGATGCCGTTGCAGCTCTTCGTCTACCGGCAGCTGATGTACCTGGTGGTCATCCAGTCCGTGGTGGCCTTCCTGCTCGGCACCCGCCTGAAGTGGCAGCGCATGCAGCGTTCCGGCACCGCGGCCCAGCAGATCGGCCAACCGGTCGCGTACCAGGGCCTGACGTCGAGATGACCCCGTAACGGGCCCTTAGGGGCGTCCGTACGGCCGTGTGCCGTGCGGACGCCCCGGGCGCCGGCAACAGCCGGCTGCCGGCCCGGTCCCGCACCTCCCGCTCGTTTGTGCAGATCCGAGCCCTCTGTGGTGAAGAGGACATGACATTGGAGACTTCCGCGCATGACTGACTGGCTGGACAGGCCGCCCGAAACCTGGCGCGGCGGCGAAACGGAGACGACGTACCCCGGCCACGGGCAGGTGTGGCTCCCGGAGGAGCAGCACCCGCCCCAGATGTATCCGCCCCAGGAGCCTCTGTTCCAGGAGCCTGTGCCCCAGGGGCCTACGCCCCAGATGTATCCGCCGCAGGGGCCTACGCCCCAGATGTATCCGCCGCAGGGGCCTACGCCCCAGATGCACCCCCCGCAGGAGCCTCCGCCGCAGATGCACTGGCCCCGGATGGACCCGGCAGGCCCCGTGAACAGCCCGCTGCCCGACGTCCGGGCGCCCGCACCGGCGCCGGTGCCCCCGGTCCGGCGCGACGCACGCGGCGGGAACGAGGGGCGCGCGGTCCGGCCCGGCCGCGTGGGCCCCGGCGCCGGCCCCCCGGGCCCCGAAGCCGGGCGTGCGGGCCGCGGCCGGCGCGCCGCCCGCCGTTCCCCGCGCCGCCGCCGGGTCAGGCGGACGGCGATCCTGTTGGTGACCGTGCTGCTCTCCGGCTCCCTCGGCACCTACGTCTGGGCCGACACGCAGCTCAACCGCGAGGTCGACCTGGACAAGATCGCGGACCGGATGCCGCCGGGCCGGGGGACCAACTACCTGATCGTGGGCTCCGACAGCCGGGTGGGCCTTTCCGACCGGGCCAAGAAGGACCTGCACACCGGCGGTTCGGCCGACGCGGGCCGCCGCACCGACTCGATGATCCTGCTGCACACCGGCGCCCACGGCACCACGATGGTGAGCCTGCCGCGCGACTCGTGGGTGACCATCCCGCCGTACATCCGCCCCGACACCGGCAAGCACTACCGCGCGGCGAAGAACAAGCTCAACGCGGCGTTCTCGTTCGGCGGCCCCGATCTGCTCGTCCAGACCATCGAGCGCAACACGGGCGTGCACATCGACCACTACACGGAGATCGGGTTCGCCGGTTTCGTGGGCATCGTCAACGCCATCGGCGGTGTGCCGATCTGCCTGGACCGCGACGTCAGGGACAAGAAGTCGGGCGCGAACCTCAAGAAGGGCTGCCAGACCCTCGACGGCCGTACGGCACTGGCATTCGTCCGCCAGCGCCACCAGGAGGCCCAGGGCGACCTCGGCCGGAGCCAGAACCAGCAGAAGTTCCTGGCCGCCCTCGCCCGCAAGGCCGCCACGCCCGGCATCCTGCTCGACCCGGCCAAGGTCTATCCGACCATGAGCGCGGGCCTGGGCACGCTCATCGTCGACAAGGACACCGGCCTGACCAACCTCACCTCGCTGTTCAAGGCGATGAAGGGCGTCACGGCGGGCGACGGCAAGCGGCTCAACGTCCCCGTGTCGAACCTCAACCTCCGCACCTCCAAGGGCAGCGCCGTGCAGTGGAACGAGGCGAAGGCGAAGGAGCTCTTCACCGAGATGAACGACGACCGTCCGGTGACGGTCGGGGAGAAGGGCTGAGCCACCGCGAACGGGCCTTCGGCCGGTCGGCCCCGCGGTCGGTCCCGCGGGGCCTCGGCCCGCCGGAGGCCCGTTCGCCGCGCGGCTAGCGGAACAGGCCCAGCGCGCCGTCGAGCGACCAGCACTGCCAGCTCATGGCGAGCAGCCCCGTGAGGGAGATCAGCGCCATCATCAGGTTCTGCCCCTGCTCCGCCCAGTCGTGGATCATCAGCACGAGATAGATCAGGTTGAGCACCGCCCCGCAGACCAGGGCCACCGGCGTCAGGAAGCCCACGACGAGCCCGAGGCCGAGAGCCAGCTCCGCGTAGGCGACGAGGTACGCCATCGGCCGGGGGCGGGGCTTCACCCAGCGGTCGAAGCCCGTACGGACCGCGGACCACCGGTGCTTGGCCGCGATGCCGGCCGCCCAGGTGATGCCGCCGCCGGTGAACCAGGTCTTCTTGTCCTTGTGGCGCCAGCTCTCCAGCCACCACAGCCCGAGGCCGATACGGAGGACGGCGAACCACTCGGCACCGCTGAGCCAGATCGTTTGCATGCTGTCCCCTCGCTGCTCATCCGCTGAACTGACGATGTGTCAGTTCAGCGGACGGGACGCCACCGCGCAAGGGGGTGGAGTTTGCCCTCTCGCCTTGTCGCCGCACCGGGGAGCCCATAACCTCGAAACTGATGGATCGTCAGATATGGGTCCGGCATGAGCCACCGGCGGGCAGTTGGGGGTACAGCGTGATCAGCAACGAGAGCGGCACGGCGGAGCTTCCCAGGGTCATCAGCGTGGACGATCACGTGATCGAGCCCGCGCACCTCTTCGAGACCTGGCTTCCGAAGAAGTACCAGGACAGGGGGCCGAAGCCGTTCACCGCCGGCATCGGCGGGCTGGAGTACGTCGGCGGGAAGTACCGGTTCACCACGGACCCGGAGGGCCAGCTCACCGACTGGTGGGAGTACGAGGGCCTGATCTTCCCGTACAAGCGCATCATCGCCGCCGTGGGCTTCTCCCGCGACGAGATGACGCTGGACGGGATCACCCGGGAGCAGATGCGGCGCGGGTGCTGGGACCCGAAGGCGCGGCTGGCGGACATGGACGTCAACCATGTCGAGGCGTCGCTCTGCTTCCCGACCTTCCCGCGCTTTTGCGGGCAGACCTTCGCCGAGGCCGGGGACAAGGAGGTCGGGCTCGCGTGCGTCCGGGCGTACAACGACTGGATGGTGGAGGAGTGGTGCGGGGACAGCGGCGGGCGGCTGATTCCGCTGTGCCTGATCCCGCTGTGGGACGTCGGGCTGGCCGTCGCCGAGATCCGGCGCAACGCCGCCCGCGGGGTGCGGGCGGTGACCTTCAGCGAGATCCCCACCTACCTGGGGCTGCCGTCCATCCACTGTGGGTACTGGGACCCGTTCTTCGCCGCGTGCGAGGAGACCGGAACCGTCGTGAACATGCACATCGGCTCGTCGTCGCAGATGCCGGCCGCCTCACCGGACGCACCGCCCGCCGTGCAGGCCTCCCTGAGCTTCAACAACGCGATGGCCTCGATGATGGACTTCCTGTTCAGCGGCGTCCTCGTGAAGTTCCCCCGGCTGAAGCTGGCCTACAGCGAGGGCCAGATGGGGTGGATCCCGTACGCCCTGGAGCGCGCCGATGACGTCTGGGAGGAGCACCGGGCGTGGGGCGGGGTCAAGGACCTGATCCCCGAGCCGCCGTCGTCGTACTACTACCGGCAGATCTTCTGCTGTTTCTTCCGCGACCGGCACGGCATCGAGGCGATCGAGACGGTGGGGGTCGACAACGCGACCTTCGAGACCGACTACCCGCACGTCGACTCGACCTGGCCGCATACGAAGGAGGTGGCCGCCGAGCACGTGGCGGGGCTGCCGGCGGAGGTGACGTACAAGATCCTGAGGGGGAACGCCATCCGGATGCTGGACCTCCCGTTCGACCGGGAGCAACGGGCCTGAGGGGAAGGCCGGGCGGCACTCACCACCTTTCCAGGGGCGTGACGAACAGCATTTCCGTGCGGTCGCCGGGCAGGATGACGTCGGCGACGCCCACGATCCGGTCGTTGACGTCGATCGAGGTCTTCCGGAGTACGAGCACCGAGGTCCCGGGCGGCAGTTCCAGCTCCGCCGCCTCTTCGGGGGCCGGCGGGCGGGCGGTGACGTGCTCCTCGACCCGGCCCAGCTCGATGCCGAGGGTGTAGAGCTGGGCCTGCGACCCGCCCGGCCAGGGCTCCTTGGTCTCGTCCAGCAGGTCGGGATTCTTCGCGATCATGTCGCGGACGAGGTACGAGGTCATCAGGCTGAAGGGCGCGCTCTCGGCGACGTACCGCGTTCGGTAACGGCGTTCGAGGAGGGGAGTGCCTTCCGGCAGGTCGAAGGCCCGCGCCAGCTCCTCGTCCGCCTCCCGCTCGCGGTACGACGCGTGAAAGACCAGGTCCTCGACGTGCAGACCGGTGTCCCGCTCGGTGGCGCCGGTCCGGGCCCGTTCCGCCAGCGGCTCGCGCGCCCGGCTCTTCTCCCACTGGTGGCTGAGGTTCGTGCGCACGGCAACGGTGCGCGGGCGCCGGACGACGTTGCCGCGCCCGCGCTGCTTCTCGATGAGGCCTTCGTCGCAAAGGAACCGGAGAGCGGCCCGGACGGCCGGCACGCTGCGCCCGAACTCCTCGGCGAGCTCCGCCTCCGGGGGCAGATGGTCGCCGGGCTTCCACCGGCCCGCCCGGACGGCCTGCCGGAGCTGGTCCGTGATCCGCTCGTACGCCACTGCCATGCGTGCTCACCGTTCCGTCGCTCGGCGCCCGGCCGGGCCGGCCGTCCCGACGGCGCCACCTTATGACTCGGCATGAGCCGTTGACGTGCCGGAAGCGTCCGCATGGCCGAAGCCCGCGCTCGCTGCCGGCGACGTCTTCCGGGGCGGCGCGGCGGCAACGGCGAACCCGGCTCAGGGACGGCGCGGAGGCGCGAAGAAGGGGGAAGGGCATGTCCGCGTTTCACACCGGACATGAAAATGCCCGACCGCTGGCGACGGGGGATGCACCAGCGGTCGGACTGTAGTCAAGATTAACAAGGCTCCTTGCACGGCGGAGCGAATTACCCTGACACAATGCGGGGGTGTGATCGGGATCACGTTCCCCGGTCCGTCGCGGGGGCGGAACGTCAGGGGGCCCAGGGTGGTCCGGAGGCTTCCCGTCCGGCGCCCGGACGAGAGGCCCGGGTGGGCCGTTGGCTGTGATGCCCGGTCACTCGTCGCACGAGGGCGTGTACGAGAGGCGGGGCAGATACTCCTGCCACTTCTGCGGGGTCAGAACGCCCCGGGTGGTTGCGCAGATGCGGCGTATCGCCGCATGGGCGTCCAGATCCCACAGCCGGACCGTATCGGCGCCGCTCGACACTCCGAGGATGTGGCTTCTGGGCCGGAAGGCAAGGAAATTGCCCGTCTTGGCGTGGGGGCTGATGGACTCCCCGATGGGAGTGGCCCTGGAAGGGTGGGTGACGTTCCAGAGCCGGACCATGTCGTCGTTGCCGCCGCTCGCCAGGATGCGGCCGTCCTGGCTGAAGGTCACCGACGCGATCGCTTCGGTGTGGCCGGTGAGGGTGGAGAGATGGGTGGCTTTGCGGGGGTCGGTGACGTTCCAGAGCCGGACGGTATTGTCGTCGCTGCCGCTGGCCAGGGTATGGCCGTCCGGGCTGTAGGCGAGCCTGTTGACGGGCCCCAGGTGTCCCCGGAGAGGCGCCCCGAGCGGGGTGACATGACGAGGGTCGGTCACGTTCCAGAGCCGTATGGTGCCGTCGGCGCTGCCGCTGGCGAGAGTACGGCCGTCCGGGCTGACGACGAGGGAGTTGACGTAGCCCTTGTGGCCGGAGAGCGGCCGGCCGAGTGGATGAAGGCGGGACGGGTCGCTGACGCTCCACAGCTGAATGGTGCGGTCGTCGTAGGCGGTTGCCAGAGTGTGCCCGTCCGGGCTGAAGGCCAGCGAGTCCACGTACCGTGTCCGCAGCATGACGGGCGGCCCGTAGGGGACGGGCCGCTTCGGGTCGGTCACGTTCCACAGCCGCAGCGCGCGACGGCCGGTCCGCACCGCGAGTATGCGGCCGTCGGGGGAGAACACCATCGACCGCGCGTCACCCTCCCCGGGCTTGAACGGTTTGCCCAGCAACGCGGTCCGGTGGGGAGCCTGCACGCTCCACAGCCGGACCCGTTGGTCGTCCGCGGCCGTGGCCAGCACCTGTCCGTCCGGGCGGAACGCCCCGGTGCGGCCGATCATGTCCGTCGCCGGCATCGACCACAGGCGGACCGTGTTGTCGCCGCTCCCGGTGGCGAGGCTTCGACCGTCCGGGCTGAAGCCCACGGCGTACATCTCGTCACGGCTGCCGGCGAGGGGCTGACCGACCTGCGAGGGATATGCCGGATTGCTGACGTTCCACAGGCTCGCCGTCCTGTCCGCGCTGCCGGCGGCGAGCATGGTCCCGTCGGGGCTGAAGGCCACGGACCACACCGGGCCGGTGTGGCCGGTGAGCGGCACGCCGAGCGGTGTGGCGTGACGTGGAGTGGCCGCGTTCCAGAGCCGGATGGTGTCGTCGTCGCTGCCGCTGGCGAGAGTGCGGCCGTCCGGGCTGAAGGCCAGGGAGTGCACCGTGCCCCTGTGGCCGGTCAGCGGCCTGCCGACCGGCCGCGGATGACGCCGGTCGGCCATGTCCCACAGCCTGATCGTGTTGTCGTCGCCACCGGCCGCCAGTGTCCGCCCGTCGGGGCTGAACGCCACGGAGCGTACGGCGGCGGTGTGGCCGGTCAGGACACCGAGCCGCCTCGGCCGGCGCACGTCGCCCACGTCCCACAGGCGGACGGTGTGTTTTTCGTCGGCGGCTGCCAGCGTGCGTCCGTCCGGGCTGAAAGCGAGCAGGAAGAGGGTGCCGTCGTGGCCGGTCAAGGGCGCACCGATCGGGTGCGGGTGACGGGGGTCCCGCACGTCCCAGAGCCGGACCGTGCCGTCGTCCGAAGCGCTGGCCAGGGTGTGTCCGTCCGGGCTGAAGACGGCGGTGCTCACCCAGCTCTTGTGTCCGGTGAGGGGCTTGCCCAGGGGCTTGGGGTGCGTCGGGTCCGCCACGTCCCACAGCCGCACGGTGCGGTCGTAGCTCGCGGTGGCCAGGATCCGTCCGTTCGGGCTGAACGTGGTGAGGTAGACGGCGCCGGTGTGGCCGAGGAGCGGCGTGGCCAGTGGCGCGTTCACGGTCGAGAGCAACCGGTTGTTCGTGCCGTCGTCGTCCGGCCGCAGACGGTGTGCCACCAGGTCGAGCTGAGCGGACAACGACGGATCCGTCAACTGGACGCGGTCGGCCTCGGCGAGCACCTGCGAGAACACGGCGTCGTCCCGCTGCTGCCAGGCGACCCACGCCGAACCGATGGCCACGACCGTCAGGACGGCAAGGGCTGACACCGCACCGCGGCTGATCAGGGCCGTGCGCTTGCGCAGCTTGACCGAAGCGGCCAGGAATTCCACCGCGCTCCGGGTCAGAAAGGTGTCACCGGCGGACTGCGCCCAGGTGCGGGCCTGTTCCAGACGCGAACCCCGGTAGAGCAGCGAGGTGTCACGATGGGCGCCCTCCCAGGCCCTGCTGTCCTCCTCCAGCCGCTGGCGCAGCAGGTTGCCTGTCCGGTCCTCGTCGATCCAGTCGCGCAGGCGCGGCCAGGCGTGGAGCAGCGCTTCATGGGTGATCTCCACGGCCTCCGCGTCGAGCGTCACCAGCCGGGCGTGCACCAGCGCTTCCAGCGACTCCTCCGTCTTGTGGGGGTCCGCCGACTCGTCCGCCAGCTGGCGCCGGATCCCCCGCCTACGGGTGGCCTGGGTGTCCTCGCCCAGGCGGACCAGCCGGAGCAGGAGCAGCCGCGCGGCCGTGCGTGCCGTCGGGTCGAGACCGGACCAGGCCCGCTCGGCGGTGGCCGCCACCGCTCCCTGGATGCCGCCCGCCGCGCGGTAGCCGGCCAGGGTCAGCCGTCCCGCCTTCCGCCGCTGCCAGGTCGCGAGCAGGGCGTGGGAGAGGAGGGGCAGCACCCCCGCGTCGTGCGTGCCGCCGGTGCCGTCGGCGCTCACCTCCCGGACGATCAGCTCCGCCAGTCCCGGTTCGAGTTCCAGGCCCACGGCCTTGGCCGGTCCGGTCACCGCTTCGCGCAGCTCCGCGGTGGTCAGCGGCCCGAGCACCATGTGCCGGTGCTGCAGCGCGTCGGCCAGTGCGGGGTACCCGAGGCACCGGTCGTAGAAGTCGGCGCGTACGCCGAGGATGACGCGTACGGGGGCCGGGGCATCCGGATCGCCGTGTGTGCAGGCGGCGTGGAGGAGCTGGAGGAAGGTGCGCCGGTCCGCTTCGTCGGAGCAGAGGGTGAACGCCTCCTCGAACTGGTCCACGATGACGACCGGACGCGCGGTGGCGGACGTCTCGCGCCCCGCCCAGGCCCTGACGGCCTCCCGTACCGCGTGCGCGAAGTGCACCGTGCCGGGCTCCTGCGCCGATTCTTCCGCGGCGGAGAGCACGGGTGCCAGCTCGGGTATCCGGGAGGTCAGCTCCGCGAGCGGATCGCCTCCCGGCACCAGCTGCAGGACCGTCCCCTCCCGGCTCTTCTCATCCTGGCTCTTCCCGTCGCCCGGGGCGCCGTTCTGCACCGTGCCGTTCTGCAGTGCGCCGTTCTGCAACGCGGGCACCAGCCCGGCGTTCAGCAGGGAGGACTTTCCGGCCCCCGAGGCGCCCACGAGCATGACCAGGCCCCCCGTCTTCTCCGCTGCGCGGAGCTGGGCGACGAGGGCGTCCGTGCACCGCTCCCGGCCGAAGAACCACCGGGCGTCCTGCTGACGATACGAAGCCAGCCCCCGGTAGGGGCACACACCGGGGACGGGTCCGGCCGGGGCCTCGGCCGCGGGGCGCCCCTCCTCTTCCTCGGCCGCCGACGCACGGTCGCCGACCGCGCGCTCCCACAGACGCTGCCACTCGACCGGGTCGTACAGGCCCGTGGACACCGCCGTGGGCCGCTGGCGTCGTGCCTGGGGTATCAGGATGTGCAGCACCGCGGCGAGCGCGGCGAACTGCGCGGGTACGTTCTTGGCCCGCCGCCAGTCGCTGATCCGCTGCACGGACACCCGCACGGGCCGCCCTCGTTCGTCGACCCGCTGGAGCCGGACGACCGCCTCGGCCACCTTCTTGAGCGGAGGGTTGCCGGCCTCCTTGTACAGCAGCGCGAGACGTTCCGCGAAGGCGGTGCGTGCCCCTGCGTCGGAACTCACAGCCTCCCCCCTTCCTTCCCCCGCCTCTGGACATCCGGACCGGAAAACTCACCTTAGCGGCCTGACCTGCGGCGAAGCCTGCGGCCCGATACCGGAACCTCCTCAGCGGGGAACCTCACCTGGCAGGATCACTTCCCAGCGGCGCACCAAGGGGGCCCTACCCCGGCAAGCCACCGACACCGCCTTGGAGAGGGACTTCTTGATGCCTGTTACCGGTGACCAACTGCCGGACTCACGAGCCATGTGACGGTCCCGGCTCATGAGTCCGGGGAATCCGTGGAGCCGGTCCCTCCGGACCGCTCGCACGGTGACCTCGGGACCCGGCACCCCCCACGCTCCGCGCCACCCGGCGCGGACCGCCCCCACCTGCGCCATTCGGCACCGGTCCCCACGAGGGGAGGGACCGGTGACGAATGGCGCGGTGCCGTTTCGGGGCGCGGCCCGGCCCGCTTCCTCAGCAGGCCGTCAGCAGGCCGTCAGTAGGCCGTTTTGGCCATGCGCTTCTGCTCGCGCTCCGAAAGCCGGCTGCCGGACTCACGGCTTGTCATCCGGCGCAGCAGACGCGGCGCCAGCAGAAAGCCCATGCTATCGGGCTGTTGAACTGCTGGTGCAGCTCCCAGAGGGTCTGCGACGGGTCTGCGGTCTGCAGCCGTTGCGCCACTCCGTCCTTGTCCGTCCACCGGACCTCGGACCGTGCCCTGGCCGCCGAGGCGAGTTCGTCGAGCGTGCCGACCGCGGTGACTCGGCCGGTCTGCAGGATGCCGATGCGGTCCGCGAGCTGCTGGGCCTCGGTCATATCGTGCGTGGTGAGCACGATGGTCATGCCGCGTTCGGCGCGCAGTTCCGTGATCAGCTCGTGGAAGTCGCGGCGCGCCTCGGGGTCGAAGCCCGTCGTCGGCTCGTCCAGGAAC
Organism: Streptomyces sp. Edi2; assembly: GCF_040253635.1. Lineage (NCBI taxonomy): Bacteria > Bacillati > Actinomycetota > Actinomycetes > Kitasatosporales > Streptomycetaceae > Streptomyces > Streptomyces sp. Edi2. Next base: position 4,880,600 of record NZ_JBEJGX010000003.1, read on the forward strand.
ACCAACTCGGGGCGGCCGATGATGCCCATGGCGACGTCGAGCCGCCGGCGCTGGCCACCGGAGAGCGTGCTCAAGGTCTGAGAGGCCTGCGCCGTGAGACCCACCGCTCCATCAGCTCTGCCGCATCGAAGGGGTCGGCGTAATGCCGGGCGAAGTGGTCGAGCATGTCCCCGACCTGCCAGCGGCCGTGGTCCCGACTGGACTGGAGCACGATGCCGATCCGTGCCCGCCAGGCAGGGACATCCCGCTCGGGGTCCGTCCCGAGCACCTCGACGGAGCCTTGGGAACGGCGTCGGTAGCCCTCGAGGATCTCGATCGTGGTGCTCTTCCCGGCCCCGTTGGGGCCGAGTAACGCGAAGAGCTCGCCCCGGCGGACCTCAAGGTCCAGCCCGTCGAGAACGTCCCGCTGTCCGTACCGCATCCGCAGTCCGGTGGTGCGTATCGCGAGGTCGTACGTCGTGCCCTCGGTCATCGGAACGGCGTCCGAGGCCGCCGCTATGTCCTGTCCCCCGGTCACCGGTCTGCCCTCGGTTGCGTTCCCTTGCCTAACTCGTAGAACACGGGCGTCTCCCCCCTCTTTTTTGTTGTGGTCCGCCGTGCCGGCACGGCGGACCCTGTGATGTCCCCAGATCTTCCCCCGGGGAGCGTTCAGGTTCCTTGCCGATTCCGGGAGTTGGGACCCGAGGGTTACGGCCGTGCCGGGTATCTCCGGTTCGGCGCAGACCAGAGCGGGGCCGGGGGCGGAGCTGAAGCCGGGGCCGGCCGGCTCGTTCCGGTCCGGGGCCGGGGCCGGGGCCGGGGGCATGGGCGTGGCGGCAGGCCGCCCAAGTGCCGTTCGGCCAGGAGAAGCGCTCCTGGGGGCGGCGGCTGTAGACCGCGTGAGCTACGCCACAGCGTGGTCACGCAGTTGGTCACCCACAACGCAGGAGAGCCACCTACCAAAGCTGGTAGGTGGCTCTTACCTGTGTTCCTTCAGTCGGGGTGGCGGGATTTGAACCCACGACCTCTTCGTCCCGAACGAAGCGCGCTGCCAAGCTGCGCTACACCCCGAAGCAACGAGCTCTACTTTAGCGGACTGATCCCCGTGTGCGAAATCCGGTTGTTGTGGAGCCGGGGAGCGGGCCTGACCTGGTCGATCCCGATGGTGATCAAGGGGAGGGCGCAGATGGCCACGCCGAGGGTGAGGGCAGAGGTGACGGTGGGGGAGGGGGCGCCGGTGGTGGCGGGGAGGGCAACGGCGAAGGCGAGGTAGAGCAGGGGGTAGGCCGGCCACTGCCAGGCGTAGGAGGGGCGGAACCCGCGGGGGGCGGTGAGCAGGAGCCAGTCGGCGAGGGTGGCGAGCGGGGTGACGGCGTAGAGGAGCTGAGGGGAGAGGGCTTGGGCGACGCCGGGGGCGCCGGCGGCCGGCAAGGTGAAAGCGGTGGTGTCGGCGGCCGGGAGGACGTAGTGGAGGAGGGCGGGGAGGGAGAGGAAGGGGACGAGCGCGCCGGCGATGCGGGGGCTTACGGGGCGGCGACCGGTCCAGGCGCGGTGCGCGGCGCAGGCGGAGACCAGCGCTGCGGCGAGGTTGGCCTGCACGGTGAAGCGGGTGAGGAGCTGGGCAGGGTCGGCGGCGCCGAGGGCCGCCAGGACGAGACCCGTCAGGGCCGCCGCGGTGATGAGGAGGCGGAAGGCGGCTGCCAGGGGGTGGCGGCTGGTGGGGGCGACGGCTGCTGCCGGGGTGCGGGCGGCGGCACCGGCCGGGCCGGTGGCGTGGCGCGTGGACTGCGAGGTCCGGGTGGGGTCGGACATCCCTCCACGGTAGAGGGATGATCAACGGGTGCGGGAGACCCCGGCGGGCAAAACGCCCATTCGGATAGTCGGCAGCGGGTCCGGACGGCCCCGGGCAAGACAGAGGCCGGGCAAGGCGGCCGCACGGTAAGGGGACCGCTCGCCGGTAAGAGACGGCCGCCCGTCTGTCAGGACCACGGCCCCGGCCCCGCCCCCGGCCCGGGAACCTGTCCGGGGTCCCGTACCACCTCACCCCACCCCGTAAGGGTCAGCCCCGCGCCATCCGGGTCAGCCCCACCCGGTCCAGCCCCCGGCCCGGTGTCCGGGTCAGTCCCGCGCCGTAAGGGTCAGCAGGGTCGCCTCCGGGGGGCAGGCGAAGCGGACCGGGGTGTAGCGGTTGGTGCCGCAGCCGGCGGAGACGTGGAGGTAGGAGGTGTGGCCCGCGGCGGTGTGGGTGGACAGGCCCTTCACGCGGTCGGTGTCGATGTCGCAGTTGGTGACCAGGGCACCGTAGAAGGGGATGCACAGCTGGCCGCCGTGGGTGTGGCCGGCCAGGATCAGCGGATAGCCGTCGGCGGTGAAGGCGTCCAGGGAGCGCAGGTAGGGCGCGTGGACGACGGCCAGCGAGAGGTCGGCGCCGGATTCCGGGCCGCCGGCGACCTCTGCGTAGCGGTCACGCTTGATGTGCGGGTCGTCCAGACCGGTCAGGGCGATCTCGATGCCCTCCAGCTTGAGGCGGCCGCGGGAATTGGACAGGCCGACCCAGCCGGCCGCGTCGAAGGCGTCGCGCAGCTCTTCCCACGGGTTGTGGACGACGCCCACGGCGGGTGCATTGCCGTTGAGGCCGTGCCGGCCCTGGGTCCGCTCGATGAGGTAGCGGGCGGGGTTGCGCAGCTTGGGGCCGTAGTAGTCGTTGGAGCCGAAGACGTAGGCGCCGGGGAATTCCATCAGCGGGCCGAGCGCGTCCAGCGCCTCGGGGACTCCCTCGGTGTCGGAGAGGTTGTCGCCGGTGTTGATGACGAAGTCGGGGCGCAGCCCGGCGAGCGACTGCAGCCAGCGCTGCTTCTTGCGCTGTCCGCTGACCATGTGGATGTCGGAGACCTGCAGGACGCGCAACGGCCGCATGCCGCGGGGCAGTACGGGCACGGTGACGCGCCGGAGGCGGAAGGAGCGGACTTCGAAGCCCGCGGCGTAGGCCAGGCCGGCCGCGCCGGCTGCGGTCAGGGTCAGGGGTACTCCGTATCGCGCGCGCATGGTCCCCATCGTCGCAGAGTGCGGGGGGTAAGTGCAGCGGGCGGGAGCCGCCCCGCCGGGAGGCGGGCGCGGTGGGCCGGGAGGGAAAGGCGCGGTGGTTGTCGGCGGGTGGGGGCATACTCAACGGCATGACCACGCTCAAGTCCAAGCTGCAGGACGACCTCACCACCGCGATCAAGGCGCGCGACGAACTGCGTTCCTCCACCCTCCGTCTCACGCTGACCGCGATCCAGAAGGAGGAGGTCGCGGGCACCGAGGCGCGCGAGCTGTCCGACGGCGAGGTCGAGAAGATCATCGCGCGGGAGGCGAAGAAGCGCCGGGAGGCCGCGGACGCCTTCGAGAAGGGCGGCCGGGGCGATTCGGCCGAGCGGGAGCGCGCCGAGGGCGAGGTGCTCGCCGACTACCTGCCCAAGCAGCTGACCGACGAGGAGCTGGAGCAGCTGGTCGCGGCGGCCGTGGCGGAGGCCAAGGGCGCCGGTGCCGAGGGGCCGCGGGCGATGGGCGCCGTCATGAAGATCGTCAACCCGCAGGTGGCGGGCCGCGCCGAGGGCGGCCGGGTGGCCGCGGTGGTGAAGAAGCTGCTCGCCGGCTGAGCGGCCGGACGGAGCTTTTCAGGGAAAGAGGAGGGGCGCCCCCACACCATGGGGGCGCCCCTCCTCTTTCGTCATACGGGTCGGCGACTTTCGCCGTACGGGCCGGCATCCGCCGCCGTACGGGCCAATCGGCCCTTCACCGGCCGCCGTTCACCAGCGGCCCTTCACCGGCGCCCGTTCACCAGCCGCCGTTGCCGCCGCCCAGGATGTCGGGGAAGCCGGGGATGTGCCAGCCGCCGCCCGGCTTGTTGCCGCCGTGGCCGCCCCGGCCGGGCTTGTGCTTGCCGCGGCCCTTGTCGCCCTCGTCGCCCTGGGGCTTGTCCTTCGGGGGATCGTCGATCGCGACGGTGGGCAGGGTGGGCGCGGGCCGGTCGGCCAGCGCGCCGGACATGGCGTCGCGCCAGATGGGGCCGGGGGTGTCGGCGCCGTAGACCTTGTCGTGGGGCACGCCGCCGATGGTGATGTCGTACATCTTGCGCTTGTGCTGCGGGTCGCCGACCCAGACCGCGCCGGCCGCGTTGGGCGTGTAGCCGACGAACCAGGCGGCGTAGCGGCTGTCGGTGGTGCCGGTCTTGCCGGCGCTGTCGCGGCCCTTGAGCCCGGCCTCCTTGCCGGTGCCGTCCTCGACCACGCCCTTGAGCAGCGTGTTGATCGTGTCCGCGGTCTTCTTCGACATGGCGGTGCGGCAGCTGGTCTGCGGGACCTTCAGCGCCCGGCCGCGCGCGTCGGTGATCGACTCGATGGCCACCGGTGAGCAGTACCGGCCACCGCCGGCGAACGCCGCGTAGCCGGCCGCCATGGTGAGCGGCGACATCTCCTGGGTGCCGAGTGTCATCGACGGGACCTGCTGCAGCGGCTTGCCGTCCGCCCGCTCGATGCCCATCTTCTGCGCCATACCGACCACAGGGCAGACGCCGATGTCGCTGATCAGCTGCACGAAGTAGGTGTTGACCGACTTCGCGGTCGCCTCCTTCATGGCGTACGGGCCGACCTCTTCCTTGTTCTCGTTCTCGACGTTCTCGGAGCCGCTGCCCCGCCATTCGCCGTCACAGGTCTGGACGGGGCTGGGGTACGGCATCCGGTACGGCGACGGGTACTCCTGCTCCGGATTCGTCCCCTGCTCCAGCGCGGCCGCCGCGACCACCGGCTTGAAGGTCGACCCGGGCAGATAACCGGCGCCCCCGCCCATGTCGTGGTTGACCGAGAGGTTGATCACGGTCTGGTTCTCACCGAAGCCGTACGGGCGCGACTGGCCCATGCCGAGGATCTTGCCGGTGCCCGGTTCGACGATGGTGGCGGCCGAGGCGACCGGGTCGTCCTCGTAGACATGGTCCTTGAGTGACGCCTGCACCGACTTCTGGGTCTGCGGGTCGAGGGTGGTGCGGATGGTCATGCCGCCCTCGTTCCAGCGCTGCAGACGGACCTTCCGGCTCTTGCCGAACGACTTGTCGCGGAGGAAGACCGTGCGGATGTAGTCGCAGAAGAAGCCGGCGCCATGGGTGGCTGTGATGCAGCCGTTCTTGGGGCGGCTGACCGCCAGCTTGATCGGCTTCTTGGCGGCCGCGTCGGCCTCCGCCTGGGTGACGTCCTTCATATCGGCCATCCGCTGCAGCACGGTGTTGCGCCGCCGGGTGGCCTCCTGCGGGTCATTGACCGGGTCATAGCGGCTGGGCGACTGGACGATGCCCGCCAGCAGCGCCGATTCCCCGAGATCCAGGTCCTTTGCGTGCTTGCTGAAGTAGCGCTGGGCGGCCGCCTCGATGCCGTAGGCCTGCTGCCCGAAGAACGTGATGTTGAGGTAGTTCTGCAGGATCTTGCGCTTGCCGAGCTCTTTCTCGACCTGGATCGCGTACTTGAGCTCCTTGACCTTCCGGCCGAGGGTCTGCTGGGTGGCCTGCGCGACCTTGTCCGGGTTGTCGCCCGCTTCCTCGATGAAGACGTTCTTCACATACTGCTGGGTCAGCGTCGAGGCGCCCTGGGAGACGGCGCCGGACTGGGCGTTCTTGTTGAGCGCCCGCAGGATGCCCTTCACGTCCACGGCACCGTGCTGGTAGAAGCGCGCGTCCTCGATCGCGACGATCGCCTTCTGGATGTACGGCGACATGTCCTTGAGGCCGACGACCGTACGGTCACGGGAGTAGACCTTGGCGATCTCGCCGCCCTTGGCGTCCAGAATCCGGGTCCGCTGGCTGAGCGGCGGCGTCTTGAGGTTCGCCGGGATGTCGTCGAAGCCCTCGACCGATCCCTTGGCGGTCAGGCCCAGCGCCCCGGCCGCCGGGAGCGCGAGCCCGGCGAGCACCGCTCCGGCCAGGACGCTGACACCGAGGAACTTGGCGGCCTGCTGAGTCTTGGGCAGACCCCTGCCATCGCGCTTCTTAGGCATGAGGGCACCCTACGTTCTCAATCGCCGGACAGGGGCGCACCTGTTCGTTTAGCCTGGTGTCAGCTACCACAGCTGAACGGTTACGCATCGGTTCGTCAACCCCCTCCTCCCGCGGGCCGCGCCCCCACGTGCCCCTGTGTGTCGAGAGAAACCCCGTGTCAGGACGGTGAACTGTCCCGTCTTGTGCGCAACGTGACGTATGCCGTTCGGTCACTCCGTTGGGTGATCTGCCGCGTACGCATAGTCCGTTCGGGCCATTCAAGATTGGGCCCGAAGGGGGTGTTGCGCCCTGCCTGCCTTCCGTAACGTCCTCAACTGGCAACGGTGAATATGCCGATTGCCGCCGTGGGGGAGCCTCGATTCGGGAGAGGACGGCGCCAGCATGAGCTGGGTAACCGACTGGAGTGCACAGGCAGCCTGCCGCACTACCGATCCGGATGAACTGTTCGTACAAGGGGCGGCGCAGAACCGCGCCAAGGCAGTGTGCACCGGGTGTCCGGTACGCACGGAATGCCTGGCCGATGCCCTGGACAACCGGGTGGAGTTCGGCGTGTGGGGCGGGATGACCGAGCGCGAGCGGAGGGCGCTGCTGCGTCGCCGCCCGACGGTGACGTCATGGCGTCGGCTGTTGGAGACAGCGCGCACGGAGTACGAGCGCAGCACGGGCATTCTGCCGTTGGACTGCGAGGACGAGATCTTCGACGAGTTCGCTGCGGTCGGGTAGGCGGGCAACTGCGGGCTGGGGCCCGTAGCCCGCAGACTGCGGCCGGGAGATTTGGCCGAGAAGTTTTGGCTGGTGGCGCGTTCTGAGTGCTGTGTAGTGACGTGCCATCAGTGTTGTTACGGCGCCTGGTAGTTAGCCGCTCAAGGAGTTGCGTGCTCCGTGAGTGGGGCGTCCGGTAGGTGGGCTGCCAGGTATGAGGTGCCCAGGGTGCCCAGGGCGTGCGCGGGTGGTGCGGTGTGACACTTGGCTGTGTGTGACATGCGCCTGCGGGCGGACGTGCCGGTGCGCGTGTGCCTACCTGTTGTGCGCGCTGGCGAGAGGCGTTTCGTGCGGGGTGTCGGGCGCTGTGGGTGAGTGGCGCTGTGGGTGAGTGGTTGAGTCGGCCGTGCGTACGGCTCAACTGTTGTGGTCCGTGGAGCCTTCGGTGTCCGTGGGGTTCAGCGTCAGGCGGTCGCCGATGGCGCGCAGCCCTGCGAGGTCATGAACATCGCCGGGCAGCGCGGCGACCTCGGTCACCGGAACCTCGGGATGCAGCGCGGTGAAGCGGTCCCGCGTGCGACGTTCGCGCGCGAGGACCTGCATACGTTCCGCGTGCAGCCGTAGCAGCCGGGCGGCCAGTTGCGCCGCCGGGACCGACGTGGGTGCCACCTGATCCGCCGCGGCAGCGGGGGAGAGGCTGCCGGCGGTACGTGATCCAGCCTTCCCGCCGTCGAGATCCACAATGCCGGTGGTTTCAAGATTATTTTCTGCGCGGCCGGGAGCCGGGCCGGCCGTGGCGGTGTCCGACGGCGTTTCCGCGTCCGTGCCCGACATCGCGTCCGGGGCCGCTTCCGAAGCCGTTTCCGGCGTCGTGTCCGCGTGGGTGTCCTCCGCCATGCGGTCGGTCAGGGCCTCCGCGGCGGCCAGGGCGCGCTCTGCGCTCAGTTGGGCGGCGCCGCTGCCGTGCACCCGGTTCAGCACGAGGCCGGCCAGCGGCATCTGCTCGGCGGCCAGCCGCTCGACGAAGTACGCCGCCTCGCGCAGCGCGTCCCGCTCCGGCGCGGCCACCACGAGGAACGCCGTGCCGGGCGCCTGCAGCAGGCGGTAGGTGGCGTCCGCGCGGGTGCGGAAGCCGCCGAACATGGTGTCCATGGCGGCCACGAAGGTCTGCACATCGCGCAGCAGTTGGCCGCCCATGAGCTTGCTGAGGGTGCCGGTCATCATCGACATGCCGACGTTGAGGAACTTCATGCCGGCCCGGCCGCCGACCTTCGCCGGCGCCATCAGCACCCGGATGAACTTGCCGTCCAGGAAGGAGCCGAGACGCTTGGGCGCGTCCAGGAAGTCCAGTGCGGAGCGGCTCGGCGGGGTGTCGACGATGATCAGGTCCCACTCGTCGTTCGCGCGGAGCTGGCCGAGCTTCTCCATGGCCATGTACTCCTGCGTGCCCGCGAAGCCGGCCGACAGGGACTGGTAGAAGGGGTTCTCCAGGATGGCGCGGGCCCGGTCGGCATCCGCATGGCCCTCGACGATCTCGTCGAAGGTGCGCTTCATGTCCAGCATCATCGCGTGCAGTTCGCCGCCCGCGCTCTCGTCGACGTCCTTGACCTGGCGCGGGACGTTGTCGAGCTCGGAGATGCCCATGGACTGGGCCAGCCGTCTGGCCGGGTCGATGGTCAGCACGACGACCCTGCGGCCGCGCTCGGCGGCGCGTACGCCCAGGGCCGCGGCGGTCGTGGTCTTGCCGACGCCGCCGGAGCCGCAGCACACCACGATCCGGGTGTGCGGGTCGTCGATCAGCGCATCGACCTCGAGCCGCGGGGCCGAGGCATCCAGCGTCGTGGTGTCCGAGGTCATATGGGCCCCTGTTTCCGCAGGTCTCTCGCCAGGCGGTAGAGCCCGGCGAGGTCCACTCCCTCGGGGAGCAGCTCCAACTCGTAGGTGGGCAGGCCGATTGCGGTCAGTTCGGCGTGTTCGGCGCGCTCCAGCTCGACCCGCTCGGCGTGTTCGCGCGCCTGCTCCAGCAGGGGGTCGATCAGCCGGTCCGCCAGGCCGCCGCGGCGGGCGCCGCCCAGACCGGCCTCGGAGAGCGCCTTGGCGACGCCCGTACGGGCCCCGCGGGCGGCGCTGTCGAGGGCGCCGTTGTCCAGCAGCGCCGGGCGGGTCATGTTGATGACGACGCCGCCCACGGGGATGCCGGCGGCACGCAGCTCGGCGACGCCGTCCGCGGTCTCCTGGACCGGCATCTCCTCCAGGAGCGTCACCAGATGCACCGCGGTCTCGGGCGACTTCAGGACCCGCATCACGGCCTGTGCCTGATTGTGGATCGGGCCGATCTTCGCGAGTCCCGCGACCTCGTCGTTGACGTTCAGGAAGCGGGTGATCCGGCCGGTCGGCGGGGCGTCCATCACGACCGCGTCGTAGACGAACTTGCCGCTCTTGTCCTTGCGGCGCACCGCTTCGCACGCCTTGCCGGTCAGCAGGACGTCCCGCAGGCCCGGCGCGATGGTCGTGGCGAAGTCGATCGCGCCGAGTTTCTTCAGCGCCCGGCCCGCGCTGCCGAGCTTGTAGAACATCTGGAGGTAGTCCAGAAGGGCGCGTTCGGCGTCGATGGCAAGGGCGTGGACCTCCCCGCCCGACCGTCTTCCGCCGCCGCCCCGGGAGGGCTCTCCCGCAGGCTCCGTCCGGGGGGAGCCCCACGGCGACGCACCGTCCGATGCCGGACCCACCGCGATCTTGCGTTCCTCGTAAGGAAGCGCTTCTGTTTCGAACAACTGGGCAATGCCCTGCCGGCCCTCGACCTCGACCAGGAGGGTTCGCCGTCCCTCGGTGGCCAGGGCGAGGGCGAGGGCAGCGGCGACCGTGGTCTTGCCGGTACCGCCCTTGCCGCTGACGACATGGAGCCTGCTCACGCAAAGGAGCCTAACCAGTCCGCGTCCCGGCTACGCACGGGATACACCTGGGAAGCCCCGGAGAATCTTCCCGCGGCTTCTCCGGGAAGGGTCCGGGATGCTCCGTAGGGGCCGGGCGGCCGCGCCGCCGGAACGCCGCACGGGAGGGGTGCGGGCGGCCCGCGGCGGACGGCGTCCACCGCGTTCGTGGACAGGTATTACGCTCGCCCCATGACCAAGTGGGAATACGCGACCGTGCCGCTCCTCGTGCACGCAACGAAGCAGATTCTGGACACCTGGGGCGAGGACGGCTGGGAGCTCGTCCAGGTCGTGCCCGGCCCGAACAACCCCGAGCAGCTGGTGGCATACCTGAAGCGGGAGAAGGCGTGAGCGCGGCGGAGGACAAGATCGCGGCGCTCGGGTTCAAGCTGCCGCAGGTCGTGCCGCCGCTGGCCACCTACCAGCCCGCGGTGCGCTCCGGCGCCTATGTGTACACCTCGGGCCAGCTGCCGATGGTGGACGGCGCGCTGCCGCTCACCGGCAAGGTCGGTGCCGAGGTCAGCGCCGAGCAGGCCAAGGAACTCGCCGCGACCTGCGCACTCAACGCGCTGGCCGCCGTGAAGTCCGTCATCGGCGACCTCGACAAGATCCAGCGGGTCGTGAAGGTCGTCGGTTTTGTGGCCTCCGCGCCGGACTTCACCGGCCAGCCGGGTGTCCTCAACGGCGCCAGCGAGCTGCTGGGCGAGATCCTCGGCGACAAGGGCGTGCACGCCCGGTCCGCGGTGGGTGTGGCGGTGCTCCCACTGGACGCCCCGGTCGAGGTCGAGATCCAGGTCGAGATCGCCGAGTAGACACCCTGTAACGGCGCCGGGAAGACATCCCGTAGGGCGCCGGCCAAGACCCGTACGGGCGCCGGGCAGGACCCGTAAGGGCTCTGAGCCCGAGGCGTGCGCCGTGTGCCGGAGGGCCCCTCGTCAGCAGGGGCCCTCCGGCGCGAAAGACGCCCTCGAACATCCGCGCGCGAGCGCATAGCATCCGGCCATGTCGTCCACGACCAACGGCCAGTGGTACCCACCGGAGTGGCCGGACCGCATCCGGGCACTCGCGAACGGCGAGCTGACCCCCGCCGAGCCCCGGCGGGCCGCCACCGTCCTGCTGCTGCGGGACTCCGCCACCGGCGGCCCCACCGTCCACATGCTGCGCAGACGTACCTCCATGGCCTTCGCCGGAGGCGCGTACGCCTATCCGGGCGGCTCCGTCGATCCACGTGACGAGCGACCGGTGGCCTGGGCAGGACCGTCGCGCGCCCAGTGGGCGGTCCGTATGGGCGTCGACCCGGCGACCGCGCAGGCCATCGTCTGCGCGGCGGTCCGCGAGACGTTCGAGGAGGCGGGCGTGCTGCTCGCGGGTGCCTCGGCCGACACGGTCGTCGCGGACACCACCGGCGAGGACTGGGAGGCCGACCGCGCCGCCCTCGTCGCCCATGAGCTGTCCTTCGCCGACTTCCTGGGCCGCCGCGGCCTGGTCCTGCGCTCCGATCTGCTCGGTGCCTGGGCCCGCTGGATCACCCCCGAGTTCGAGCCGCGGCGCTACGACACCTGGTTCTTCGTCGCGGCGCTCCCCGAGGGCCAGCGCACCTGGAACGCCTCCACGGAGGCGGACCGTACGGTGTGGATCCGGCCCCAGGAGGCGGCGGCCGGCTACGACCGCGGTGAGCTGCTGATGATGCCGCCGACCATCGCGACCCTGCGCTCGCTCCAGCCGTACGCCGCCTCCGCGGACGTGCTGGCCGTGGCGGAGGCCCAGAACCTGACGCCGGTGCTGGCGCGGGCCCGCCTGGTGGGCGGTGAGATCGAGTTGAGCTGGCCGGGGCACGACGAGTTCACCAAGCACATCGCACAGACCGATGTCCGGGCCGATGCCGATGCCGATGCCGATGCCGGTGCCGGTGCTGATTCCGGTGCCCCTGCCGGCACCCGTGCCCCGGGGGACGACGACGGTCCTTCGGACAGCCCCGGCCCCTCGGACAGCCCCAGCCCCTCGGGAGGGACCCCCGCATGACCGAAGCATCCGCCCTCCCCGGTCAGCCCCGTGGCGGTGTGATCGCCGGACAGGCGACCGCGCGGGCCCGGTGCGTACTGGCCCCGAACCCGTCGCCGATGACGCTGGACGGCACCAACACCTGGATCGTCGCCGAGCCGGACTCCGATCTCGCCGTCGTCATCGACCCCGGGCCGCTCGACGAGAGCCATCTGCGGGCCGTCATCGACACCGCGGAGCGGGCCGGCAAGCGCATCGCGCTGACCCTGCTGACCCACGGTCACCCGGACCACTCCGATGGCGCCGCCCGTTTCGCCGAGCTGACCCGTTCGGCCGTACGGGCGCTGGACCCGGCGCTGCGCCTGGGCGACGAGGGGCTGGACGCGGGCGATGTCATCACCACCGGTGGCCTGGAACTGCGCGTGGTGCCCACACCGGGCCACACCGCGGACTCGCTCTCCTTCCACCTCCCGGCCGACCGCGCGGTCCTCACCGGCGACACGATCCTGGGGCGCGGCACCACTGTGGTGGCGCACCCCGACGGGCGGCTGGGCGACTACCTGGACTCGCTGCGCCGGCTGCGTTCCCTGACGGTCGACGACGGGGTGGCGACCGTCCTCCCGGGGCACGGGCCGGTGCTGAACGATGCCCAGGGGGCGGTGGAGTTCTATCTGGCGCACCGCGCGCACCGGCTCGCCCAGGTGGAGACCGCGGTCGAGGCCGGCCACCGCTCACCCGCCGAGGTCGTCGCGAACGTCTATGCCGATGTCGACCGCTCGCTGTGGCCGGCCGCCGAGCTGTCCGTGCGGGCACAGCTGGACTACCTGGGAGAACACGGGCTGATCGAGAGCTGACGGCGGCCGGCGGACGGCGGGGACGAGGGCCGGCGGCCGGGGAACCCCGGGCGGGGCAGGCCTTTGGCTGGGGCCGGGGCGGGGCCGACGGCGAGGTGGTCCCGGCCCGGACCCGACCCCGGACCCGAGCCCGGCCGAGAGGCGCCGTCATCCCGCCCGGGGCGGGGGCGTCTTCGCCCCGTGGACGGCCAGGTATTCCGCGGCCAGCCAGGGGGCGAGGCCGGTGAGCAGTTCGTCCAGCAGCCCCGGGTATGCGGCGGGCGCCCGGGCGGCGCGTGCCGCGGCGTGCATCTGCTCGGCGTGCGCCGGGTAGTAGCGGCCGAACACCTCGGCCGACTCGGTGAGATCGCTCGTCCAGCCGCCCCAGCGCGGCATGACCAGGGTGAATCCGGTGCGCACCAGCCGGCGCGTCACACCCCGGGTCAGCCGGGTGCGCTCGGCCTCCGTAGTGGCCGCCGCGGCCTTCTCGCGCAGACCGGGCAGGCTGCGGAAGAGGTCGCCGTTGGTTTCGCGGGCGAGGAGCGAGGTGGGACGGTAGCGGGGCAGCTCCGCGGCGAGATCCGGGCCGCTGACCGGGGTGCACAGGCAGGCCACGAACCACGCGAGGTCGTACCGCTCCCGCTCGCTGCGCAGTCGGCGCACGCTGAACAGCAGGATTCCCACGCCGTTGATCTGCGGAAACGCGGCATCCAGGCTGTGCTCGACGGCACGGACGGCAGCGCGGTCGGCGTCGGTGGGCTCGTCTCGCAGGGCGATCAGCGCGTCGAGGTCGGAGACCCCGGGGACGGCGGTGCCGCGCGGGACGCTGCCGAAGAGATAGCTGCTGTGCAGGCGGCCGCGGCCGAAGTACGCGCCGATCCGGGCGCCGAGCTCCGCCACGACGGGCGCGAACGGCGCGGAGACGCGGTCCAGGGAGCCTTCCCGCAGGAAGTAGCCGTCCTGGTCCAGCCCCGTGCCGTTGGTCATGGCGCCCACTATGGCCAGGAGGGCGGAGGCGCTGCGACCTGATTACCGGGAGCGCACCACGGGACGACGGCGTGGGGTGAGCCCTGTGAGTCCGGTGGGTGGTGCGTCATGGGGACGACGGCGGTGGGCCCGGTGGGCCACGGGGCCGATGGCCGAAGGAGGCGGCGGCCGAAGGAAGCGGCGGCCGAGGAGGCGGCGGCCCGTGACCCCACGACGAAGGGCCCCGCCGGAGCGGGGCCCTTCCAAGATGTCTGCGGGGTCAGCGCGAGCGCTTGGCCAGCCGCTCGACGTCCAGCAGGATCACGGCGCGCGCCTCCAGACGCAGCCAGCCGCGGCCCGCAAAGTCCGCGAGGGCCTTGTTGACCGTCTCGCGGGAGGCGCCGACCAACTGGGCCAGCTCCTCCTGCGTGAGGTCGTGGACGACGTGGATGCCCTCCTCGGACTGCACGCCGAAGCGGCGCGACAGGTCGAGCAGGGCGCGGGCCACCCGGCCCGGTACGTCCGAGAAGACCAGATCGGACATCTGGTCGTTGGTCTTGCGCAGTCGGCGGGCAACCGCACGCAGCAGGGCCGTGGCCACCTCGGGGCGGGCGTTCAGCCAGGGCTGAAGGTCGCCATGACCCAGGCCGAGGAGCTTGACCTCGGTGAGGGCGGAGGCCGTGGCCGTACGCGGGCCCGGGTCGAAGAGCGAAAGCTCCCCGATCAGCTCCCCGGGGCCGAGAACGGCGAGCATATTCTCCCGGCCGTCCGGGGAAGTGCGGTGCAGCTTCACCTTGCCCTCGGTGACCACGTACAGGCGGTCGCCGGGGTCCCCTTCGTGGAACAGGGCGTCGCCGCGGGCGAGCGTGACCTCTCCCATTGAGGCGCGCAGCTCGGCCGCCTGCTCATCATCGAGCGCCGCGAAGAGCGGTGCGCGCCGCAGAACGTCGTCCACGAGATCTCTCCTTGTCGACATGCTCCGGGGGACTGTGGTCCCCATCATGCCGGAATGCAAAACAGTGCGATCAATCACAAGTTTGCCGGACCGGTGCCCCGAGCCATAAGGCAGGGGGCCGATTGGGGTCAGGAATCACAGCGATCAAGCCGGATGTCAGTGGCTGGCCTTAGTCTGGCCGAGTGTCCAATACGCCTGTGAGAGCAGAGGAGTGGGGGCCGGAAGAGTGAGCGCAGGGCGTGATTCCGCTGTGGGCGAACAGCCGTCCGGCCGCACATCGAATTCCGATAAAAGTAACAAATCGCCCTCCGGGGTGACGTCCGGCAGGGCACCGGGCACCCACAAGCCTGGCGCGTCGCGACCGGCGGCGCAGGACACCACCGTGCAGACCTCCGTGAAGAAGACCCCGGTAGGCAGGACCTCGGCAGGGAAGAAGGCCGCCGTGAACGAAACCCCAGACCAGCCGGCGGCGGCCACGAAGGCCGCGGCGAAGAAGGCCGTCACGAAGAAGGCCACCGCGCAGAAGGCCGTCGCCAGGAAGGCCGCCACGAAGAAGACGGCAGCCAAGGAGACGGCCCCGGCAAAGCGGACGGCCGCGGCAAAGAAGACGGTGGCGGCCACCAAAACGGCGGCGGCCACCAAGACCGCCGCAAAGAAGACGGCGGCCAAGAAGACCACCGCCGAGAAGACCGCCCCGAAGACCGCAGCCAAGAAGGCCCCCGCCAAGAAGACCCCCGCGCGCAAGCCCGAGTCGCGGGTCGCCATGGTGCGGCGGGCCCGCCGGATCAACCGCGAGCTCGCCGAGCTGTATCCGTACGCCCACCCCGAGCTGGATTTCACCAACCCCTTCGAGCTGCTGGTCGCCACGGTCCTGTCCGCGCAGACCACCGACCTGAGGGTCAACCAGACCACCCCGCGCCTCTTCGCGGTCTGCCCGACGCCCGAGGACATGGCCGCCATGGACCCGGAGCGGCTGGAGGAGCTGATCCGGCCGACCGGCTTCTTCCGGGCCAAGACGAAGTCGCTGATCGGTCTGTCGGCCGCGCTGCGCGACCGCTTCGGCGGTGAGGTGCCGGGCCGCCTGGAGGACCTCGTCACCCTCCCCGGGGTCGGCCGCAAGACCGCCAACGTGGTGCTGGGCAACGCCTTCGGCGTCCCGGGCATCACCGTCGACACCCATTTCGGCCGCCTCGCCCGCCGTTTCGGCTGGACCACCGCCGAGGACGCCGAGAAGGTCGAGGCGGATGTCGCCGAGATCTTCCCCAAGAGCGAGTGGACGATGCTCTCGCACCGGGTGGTCTTCCACGGCCGCCGCGTCTGCCACTCCCGCAAGCCCGCCTGCGGCGCCTGCCCCATCGCCCCGCTGTGCCCCGCGTACGGCGAGGGCGAGACGGACCCGGAGAAGGCGAAGAAGCTGCTGAAGTACGAGCTCGGCGGTCAGCCGGGTCAGCGGCTGAAGCCACCGGCCGGCTATCCGGGGCAGCCCGCGCCTCCGATGGCGCCCCCTGTGGCGGCCTCATGAGGCGCCCGCCAGAGGTGACCGACGATCGACGCCAGGCCTGAGGGGGCGCGTATGAGGAGCGCACGGGAGCAGCGGTACGAGGAGGAGGCGGACGTCCGCGCGGCATCGTCCGGCGCGGCGTCCGAGGCGGTGCCCGGCGTAGGGCCCGACGTGGCGTCCGGCCGGGACGCCACGGTCACCGCCGACGGCCTGCCCGAGTGGCTGGCCCCGGTGGCCCGCGCGGCCGCCACGATCGAGCCACGCCAGCTCAGCCGCTTCCTGCCGCCCGAGAGCGGAGGCCGGCAGTCCGCGGTGCTCATCCTCTTCGGTCACGGCGCCCGCGGCCCCGAACTGCTCCTGATGGAGCGCGCCGGGACCCTGCGCTCGCATGCCGGCCAGCCCTCCTTCCCCGGTGGCGCCCTCGACCCGGAGGACGGCGACCCCGACGGCCCCGGCCCCGTGCGGGCGGCGCTGCGCGAGGCCCAGGAGGAGACCGGCCTCGATCCCTCCGGTGTGCAGGTCTTCGGCGTGCTGCCGCGGCTCTACATCCCCGTCAGCGGCTTCGTGGTGACGCCGGTCCTGGGGTGGTGGCGCCGGCCGAGCCCGGTCGGTGCGGTCGACCAGGCGGAGACCGCCCGGGTCTTCACGGTTCCCGTGGCGGATCTCACGGACCCGGCCCATCGGGTGACAACCCGCCATCCCAGTGGTCACACCGGCGCTGCCTTCCTTGTCGAGAATGCCCTGGTCTGGGGTTTTACGGCCGGAGTGATCGACCGGATCCTGCACTACGCCGGCTGGGAGATTCCGTGGGACCGTGACAAGGCGGTCCCACTGGACTGGCGCTCATGAGACGGTGTCCGGCGTGAACGTCCTGGACATCTTGCTACTGGTCGCTGCCGTGTGGTTCGCGATCATCGGCTATCGGCAAGGCTTTGTCGTCGGCATCCTGTCCGTGATCGGCTTCCTCGGAGGCGGTCTGATCGCGGTCTACCTGCTGCCCGTGATCTGGAACGAGATCACCGGAGATGCGACACCCGGCAGCTTCGCGGCCATCGCTGCGGTTGCCATCGTGATCGTGTGCGCATCCGTGGGCCAGGCGCTCACCACCCACTGGGGCAACAAGCTGCGCCGGCACATCACCTGGTCACCGGCGAGAGCCCTGGACGCGACCGGCGGCGCGCTGGTCAACGTCCTGGCGATGCTGCTGGTCGCCTGGCTGATCGGCTCGGCGCTGGCCGGTACGTCCCTGCCGACGCTCGGCAAGGAGGTCCGCAACTCCAAGGTGCTGCTCGGTGTGTCCCGGGTGATGCCCCAGCAGGCCGGCACCTGGTTCGCGGACTTCTCCTCGGTCCTCGCGCAGAACGGCTTCCCGCAGGTCTTCACGCCGTTCTCCAACGAGCCGATCCACAACGTGCCGGCGCCCGACCCCCGGCTGGCCTCCAGCCCGGTGGCGGCGCAGGCCAGGCGCAGCATCGTCAAGGTCGTCGGCACGGCCCCCGGCTGCGGCAAGGTCCTCGAAGGCAGCGGCTTCGTCTTCGGCCGGCACCGTGTGATGACCAACGCCCATGTGGTCGGCGGGGTGCGCGAGCCGACCGTCCAGGTGGGCGGCGAAGGCCGTACGTACGACGCCAAGGTCGTGATCTACGACTGGCGGCGCGACATCGCCGTCCTGGAAGTGCCCTCCCTGGAGGCGCCGGCGCTGCAGTTCGCCGACGGGGACGCGAACAGTGGCAACAGCGCCATCGTCGCCGGCTTCCCGGAGAACGGCGGCTACGACGTCCGCTCCGCCCGCATCCGCGGCCGCATTCAGGCCAACGGCCCGGACATCTACCACCGCGGCACGGTCGGCCGCGATGTCTACTCCCTCTTCGCCACGGTCCGGCAGGGCAACTCCGGCGGCCCGCTGCTCACCCCGCAGGGCAAGGTCTACGGCGTCGTCTTCGCGAAGTCGCTGGACGACTCGCACACCGGCTATGCGCTGACCTCCGACGAGGTCCGCCAGGACGTCCTCAAAGGACGTTCGGCCCGGCAACAGGTCGACAGCCAGGGCTGCGCGATCTAGGGGGTGTCTCTCCTGGGCCCTGCCCGCAAAGCCCCAGGGTGTGCCCGGCGGTGACGGCCGGCCAGGCGCCTTGGGGCGCGTCGGGCGCGGGAAGAGTGCTTCGCGCGCCCTGGCGGCGGCCGTGGGGCGGCCACGGAGGGCCGGGGGTTCAGGTACGGGGATGGCGTAGCCGCGCGCTCATCCAGCGCGCTCTGCGGCGCAGGATGCGAGGGATGCCCATGGGGTGCGCCGGATCGGGGGAGGCGCCGGACCCGAGGTCCGGGGTTCCCCTGTCCTGAGTACCCACTACAGCGGCACTGCTGCGGCGGTTGCGTGCCACGTCACGGTAGTCGTGCGTCCAGCCCATACCTTCGACTCTGCCCCTGGCCCAAGGTCCGTAACCGCGCTGGGGACCGCCAATTGGCCTATGCGCCAGGCAAGTGGCTGTTCGTCATACGCGCGTTCGAGCTCCGGGCGGGGCAGGCCCGCACGGCGGTTCGGACCGTCCGCTCAGCGGTGTACGGACGCACCAGGGGGCCGGTGCGCACGCTTCCCCGCCAACGGCCCCGACCGGGGCTCTCGTTGTCCCGGCCCACTACTGCGCGCCCGGCCGTTCAGCGATCCGGTTCCGGGTCCTTGAGCCAGTTGATCAGCTCCGTGGAGAACGCCACCGGGTCCTCCTCGTGCGGGAAGTGGCCCAGACCGTCGAACAGCCGCCAGCGGTACGGGGCCTCGACGTACTGACCGGAGCCGGCCGCGCTGCGGGTGCGCATCACAGGGTCGAGCGAGCCGTGCAGATGCAGCGTGGGGACCCGTACGGGCATCTTCATCCGGCGGTTGAACTGGAGCCCGTCGGGGCGCGCCATCGACCGCACCATCCAGCGGTACGGCTCGATCGAGCAGTGCGCCGTCGACGGGATGCTCATCGCCCGCCGGTAGGCCGCGATCGCCTCGTCCTCCGGCTGCCGGGGTCCGGACCAGTCGCGGATCATTTGGCCCACCAACGCCGCACCGTCCGCCGTCAGCGCGCGTTCGGGCAGCCAGGGCCGCTGGAAGTTCCAGATGTGCGAACTCCGGGCGCTCTGCCGGACGTCGGCGAGCATCGCCGAGCGCCAGCGCCGCGGGTGCGGCATCGAGGACACGGCCAGCCGGCGCACCAGCTTGGGCCGCATCACCGCCGCCGTCCAGGCGAGGTAGCCGCCCAGGTCGTGCCCGACGAGCGCGGCGTCCGGCTCGCCCAGGGACCGTATGACGCCCGTGACGTCCAGCGCGAGGTTCGCCGGGTCGTAGCCGCGGGGGGTGCGGTCGCTGCCGCCGACGCCCCGCAGGTCCATCGCCACCGCGCGGAAGCCCGCGTCGGCCAGGGCGGTGAGCTGGTGCCGCCAGGTCCACCAGAACTGCGGAAAGCCGTGCAGCAGCAGCACCAGCGGGCCCTCGCCCAGCTCCGCGATGTGGAAGCGGGCGCCGTTGGCCGCGACGTCGCGGTGCGACACCTCTCTCCCGCCGGGGATGCCGAGCCGTACGACCGAGGCGGTGCTGTCAGGGGCTGTCATACCGATGAGCGTGTCACAGACTCCAGCGCCGGGTGTTCCACTGGGGCCAGGCGCGGGTGCGGCTTGGCCTTCTGGAGCACGGCCGCGGTCTCCTTGGCCGAGTTGATGGACTTCTCCGGCTTCTTGATCTTCTTCATCTTGGCCATCGCGATGAGGGCCAGCAGACCGGCGAGGACCAGGAAGGCGCCGCCGACGATCAGGAAGGACCAGGCGAGCCCGAGTCCGAGGTTGTGGATGCCGTAGGCCGCCGCGAAACTCAGCACCGGCAGCGCGAACAGCGCCAGCGCGCCCGCGACCATGAACGCGGCACTGCCGATGCCCGCCCGCTTGGCGTCCTGGCGGAACTCCGCCTTGGCCAGCGCGATCTCGTCGTGCACCAGCGCGGACATCTCGGCCGTGGCCGAGGCCACCAGCTGTCCGAGGCTGCGGTCCGTGCCGTCGTCGGCTGCGCTCATCGCCGTCTCCCTCTTTTCTTCACCCGGATGCAAAGCCTCTCAGATCATGCCGGACCATCGTCTCCGGCATGCCTGCCGGAGGCCACTTCGGCAAGCCGCCGGTGCTCCGCGGCCTTGGCTTCGTGGATTGCCGCCATCCGCAGGTGGTATTCCGGCTTGTCGAGTTCGTAGATGTCGGGGATGCCGTCCTGGTCCTCGTCCCGCTCCTCTTCCTCGCACAGTTTCTTGTACTTGGTGTTACGGAGCTTGAGGAGGATGCCGGCGAAGAGGGCCGCCAGCAGCGAGCCGATCAGTACCGATGCCTTGATCTCGTCGGTCAGTACCGGGTTCCCGGAGAACGCGAGTTCGCCGATGAGCAGCGAGACGGTGAAGCCGATACCGGCCAGGGAGGCGAGGGCGAAGACATCCGGCCATTTGAGGTCGGGGTTGAGCGTGGCCTTGGTGAAGCGGGCGGTCAGCCAGGTCCCGCCGAATATGCCGAGCGTCTTGCCCACCACCAGGCCGAGCACGACGCCCAGCGTCTCCGGCCGGGTGAAGACGTCGTGGACCGCGCCGCCGGATATGGAGACACCCGCGGAGAACAGGGCGAACAGCGGCACGGCGAGGCCGGCCGAGAGCGGGCGGACCAGATGCTCGATGTGCTCGCCCGGGGACCGTGTCTCGCCGTCGCGCCGGGTGCAGCGCAGCATCAGGCCCATGGCGACGCCGGCGATGGTGGCGTGCACCCCGCTGTTCTCCATCAGGCCCCAGATGACCAGGGCGAGCGGGACGTAGACGTACCAGCCCCGGACGCCCTTGCGCAGCAGCAGATAGAAGATCACCAGGCCGGCGACGGCCAGGCCGAGCGCCAGAAAGTTGAGCGTCGAGGTGAAGAAGACCGCGATGATCAGGATGGCGAAGAGGTCGTCGACGACGGCGAGGGTGAGCAGGAAGGCGCGCAGCGCGGCGGGCAGGGACGTGCCGATGACGGCGAGTACGGCGAGGGCGAAGGCGATATCGGTGGCGGTGGGGACCGCCCAGCCCTGCAGTGAGCCGCCGCCGATGCTGTTGACGGCGAAATAGACCACCGCCGGCGCCGCCATGCCGCAGAGTGCGGCGATCACGGGCAGCGCGGCGGCCTTCGGGTCGCGCAGCTCGCCGGCCACCAGTTCGCGCTTGAGCTCGATGCCGGCGACGAAGAAGAAGACCGCGAGCAGCCCGTTGGCGGCCCAGTGCTGAACGGACAGGTCCAGGCCCAGTGCGGCCGGTCCCAGGTGGAAGCCGCGGACCGCTTCATAGCTCCCGCCAAGGGTGTTTGCCCAGATCAGAGCCGCAACGGCGGCGGCGAGCAGAAGGACGCCGCCGACGGTTTCGGCGCGCAGCGCGTCCGCGACGAAGTTCCGCTCGGGCAGCGGCATCCGCCCCAGGAAGGGGGAGCGGCGGTGGGTGGGGGTGCTCACGCGGTGACCTCCGGGCCTCGGTAGCTGCGTACGGCTGTTGCAGTTGCCGACCAGACTTCCCGGCGCACCCTGAGTTTCTTGACGCGTCATTGACGCGGTTCCCACTGTACCGGGGAGGGGCAAGCGGCTATCCGGTGGCCTCACTTTACGGGCAATTCGGGCCTCGGGCCGCTGGGGGAGGGCCGGGCGCCGCGCCGGGTTGCGGGGCTGGACTGCCGGGCCGGGCGGACCGGAGGGGCCGGGCTGGGGAGGAGACGGGGTGGCCGTGCCGGGGAGGCCGGGGCGCCGGGGAGGCCGAGCTGACCGGCGGAGGCGACGGATCTCCGGGGAAACCGGAGTGCCGGAGGGGCTGGGCGCTGGAGGTCTGGGGACAGGGGAGGGGCCGGAGCGCCGGAGACGACCGAGGGGCACCCGGCCGCGCCGGCCGGGTGCCCCTTATGCCATTCGTTCCCGCTCAGTCCTCGGAGGCTGCGCTCGGCAGCTTCGCCTGGATCAGGTCCATGACCGAGGAATCGGTGAGGGTCGTGACATCGCCGAGGTCACGGTTCTCGGCCACATCGCGCAGCAGCCGCCGCATGATCTTGCCGGAGCGGGTCTTGGGCAGCTCCGCGACCGGCAGGATCCGCCGGGGCTTGGCGATCGGGCCGAGCTGCTGGGCGACATGGGCGCGCAGCTCCTCGACCAGCCCCTCGTCCTCGGCGGTGGCGCCGCCGCGCAGGATGACGAAGGCGCTGATGGCCTGGGTGGTCTGCGGGTCGGCGGCGCCGACGACCGCGGCCTCGGCCACCTTCGGGTGCGAGACCAGCGCCGACTCGACCTCGGTCGTGGAGATGTTGTGGCCGGAGACCAGCATCACGTCGTCCACCCGGCCGAGCAGCCAGATGTCGCCGTCGTCGTCCTTCTTGGCGCCGTCGCCGGCGAAGTACTTGCCCTCGAAGCGCGACCAGTACGTGTCGAGATAGCGCTGGTCGTCGCCCCAGATCGTGCGGAGCATGGACGGCCAGGGCTCGGTCAGCACGAGGTAGCCACCCGCGCCGTCGGGAACCTCGCGGGCCTCGTCGTCCACGACGGTCGCGGCGATACCGGGCAGCGCCACCTGGGCCGAGCCGGGCTTGGTGGCCGTGACACCCGGCAGCGGGCTGAGCATCATCGCGCCGGTCTCGGTCTGCCACCAGGTGTCGACGATCGGCGTCGCATCGGCCCCGATGTGCTTGCGGTACCACATCCATGCCTCGGGGTTGATCGGTTCGCCCACCGACCCGAGGACCCGCAGCGACGACAGGTCGAACTTCGCCGGGATGTCGTCGCCCCACTTCATGCAGGCACGGATCGCGGTCGGCGCGGTGTAGAGGATCGTCACGCCGTACTTCTGCACGATCTCCCACCAGCGGCCCTGGTGCGGGGTGTCCGGCGTGCCTTCGTAGAGCACCTGGGTCGCGCCGTTGGAGAGCGGGCCGTAGGTGATGTACGAGTGGCCGGTCACCCAGCCGACGTCGGCGGTGCACCAGAAGACGTCGGTCTCCGGCTTGAGGTCGAAGACCGCGTGGTGGGTGTACGAGACCTGGGTGAGGTAGCCGCCGGTGGTGTGCAGGATGCCCTTGGGCTTACCCGTCGTGCCGGAGGTGTAGAGGATGAACAGCGGGTGCTCGGCGTCGAAGGCCTCGGGCGTGTGCCCGTCGCTCTGCCGCCCGACGATCTCGTGCCACCACACGTCCCGGCCCTCGTGCCAGGCGACGTCCTCCTGGCCGGTGCGGCGCACGACCAGGACGCTGCGGACGTTCTCCGTGCCGGGCCGGGTCAGGGCCTCGTCGACCGCGGGCTTGAGGGCGGACGGCTTGCCGCGGCGGTAGCCGCCGTCGGCGGTGATCACCACCCGGGCGTCCGCGTCGTTGATGCGGGTGGCCAGTGCGTCCGCGGAGAAGCCGCCGAAGACGACGGAGTGCGGGGCGCCCAGGCGGGCGCAGGCCAGCATGGCGATGACCGCTTCCGGGATCATCGGCATGTAGACGGCGACCCGGTCGCCGCTGCGCACGCCCAGCTCGGTCAGTGCGTTGGCGGCCTTGGAGACCTCGCGCTGCAGCTGGGCGTAGGTGATCGCGCGGGTGTCACCCGGCTCGCCCTCGAAGTGGATGGCGACCCGGTCGCCCAGGCCGTTCTCCACATGACGGTCCACGCAGTTGTACGCCACGTTGAGCTTGCCGTCGGCGAACCACTTCGCGAAGGGCGCGTTGGACCAGTCGAGGGTCTCGGTGGGAGGGGTCTCCCAGGACAGGCGTTCGGCCTGCTCGGCCCAGAAGCCCAGCCGGTCCGCCGCTGCCTGTTCGTACGCGGCGGCCGTGACGTTGGCGTTCGCGGCCAGATCGGCGGGCGGCGCGAACCGCCGCTCCTCCTTGAGCAGGTTGGAGAGGGAAGGATGCTCGTTCACTGGCCCATCTCCTTGAGCTTGTTGGAGATGGAAGGACGCTTGTCCATGTCTCGGCTCCCCGGGTAAGTCGGCAGTGGTGTAGACCAATCGAATGCTCAATGATCAAGAGCAGGTTGGTCAACCCCTTCTGATCCTGGCACTAACGGCGCGACGGGTACAGCGCCCCTCTGCGACCTGGAACGCGTCGGTCATTGCGCCATTGACTACGCCCCCGTGGAGGGGTGGCGGGGTGCTGCCGATTGGCGGCGGCGCCGCAGCTGGGCGCAGGGCCGGGATACGACGAAGCCCCGCCCGGAGCATCCGGGCGGGGCGGGCGGGGTGTCGGTGGCGGGTCAGTCGCGCCGGGGTGGCGCTACCTCGGTGGGGAGGGGGCCAACGATGAAGAGGGGCGCGTGGTCGGGGCAGGCGTACAGCGTCACTCCGGGGCCGCTTACTCGCTCGATGTACCCCACCGCCACAGGGGCGACCGTCTCGCGGTGGCAGTGCAGGCACGCGGCGGTCATGCCGGCACCGCCACGCGCAGCGTGCGGCTACCGGGGCGGACGTGTACGCCATGAATGGTGGTCGGGCCTACGTCGATGCCGCGTAGTGCCATGTCGAGCGCCCAGCGTCGTACGGCCTGCGCTTCGCGCACCGGGTCATCCGGCCGCTTCTTGGGTGCGCTGAGGATGTAGGGGCGTACCGGGTTGAGGGTGTCCAGGAACGGCCGCTTCTCGGCCGCGTCTCGGGCGTAGGGGCTCTTGTGCTCGGGAAGCGGGCGGAGGGGCTGCGGGGAAGGGTTGGGCTTCGGTGCGGGGGTGGGGGTGGCGCGGTGCTTGCCGCGGGCGGGGTAGAGCCGCTCAGCCCACTTCAGCAGGGATGTGCGGGGGTTTGGTCCGGGGATGAGTGCTAAGGCGATTCGCCCGAAGAAGCGCACGGTAAAGTCACGCATGTTGTCAGCTCCTTGATAGCTGTCAGCCATGCCCCCGGACCCGGCCAGGTCGCGGGGGTCTTTTCGTGGCCGACCCTAGCCCTACCTGTAAAAGCCTGTAAAGGGCTGCGTGAGCCTGTCAGGGGGTGTCAGGGGGTGTTCGGCCGGATACCTTCGGCCTATGGAGTACGGGCCGGATGACCAGGTGGAGCGCGATGCGCCGGCGTCGCCGTTTCAGCAGCTTGCAGGGATCTTGCGCGCACGGGTGGCGCGTGGGGACTGGAAACCCAATCGGGCCATCCCGAGCGAGAACGCGCTCGCCGAGCACTACGGCCTTTCGCGCCCGACGGTGCGACGGGCGATTGCCGCTCTTGCCGATGACGGGCTCGTGTATGCCGTGTCGGGGCGCGGTACGTACGTGGCCGAGCGGAAGACGGAAGAACCTGTCTCCGACGAGTGAAGTCGCCGCCGAGTAGCAGTTGCCCGCCGCGCTCAGGTGCGCGGCGGGCGGTTCGTGCGGTTGCTGTTGGATGGGCTCACTTGGTGGTCTGGTAGCCGCTTCCTTGACAGTCGCGGCACCGAATGACGACGACCTTGCCTCTTTGCATGGTCTGAATCTGCTTCTGTCCCTTGCAGGTGGAGCAGATTTTGACGGTGGTCATGTGCTCTGTTCTGTGGCGTGGCTTACCCGGTGGTTGCTGCGGTGAGGTTCGCCTCGTGTTCGCGGTAGTAGGCGGGTACGAGTTCGAGCGCATCGCCGTCGATGAACTGCCGTGGGTCGCCGAGGTGGGATCGAGGGTCGCGGCGGTAGGCGAGGGCCGGCCGGATCACGGGGGCCTGTGGTGATGGCCGAGTTGGGGTGTGCCAGTCGTGCGCGCGCAGGTACGTGGCGCTTAGGGCACGGCGGAGCGGACCCCCTAACCAGATCCACAGGCAGGGGATAAGGTCACGCATTGTGTTGGTCCTCGAATCAGCTGGGGACGTACAGCCCCGACGGCCGGTGCAACGGTCGTCGGGGCGACACAGCCTGTGGGACTACTGGGCGCCGATGTTCCAGCGGCGGCCGTCCGGGATGTGCCATACGGAGGCGTGTCCGTCAGCCTCGCGCGCGTAGCCGAATTGGTCCTGAGCCGGGCGCCCGGCGTCGTTCCACCACGTCCACGCTGCCTCGACCTGTTCCCAAATCTCCAACGCGCCGCCGTACGTGACGGTGTCGACGCGCTCGCCGGTCAGGGGCACGCGGGCCCATGAGCCGTCGGAGTGCTGGAGCTGGACAGACATGGTGCCGGTGGCTTCGTCGGAGTGGTAGACCAATTCGACGCCGGGCAGATGGAAGGCCAGCACCAGACGGAACGGGTAGTGCTGCCGAATGTCTGCCGCGGTGACCTTCGTGGGTCGGGTGCCGGCCTCGGGCGCGTACGGTGCGCGCTCGCGCCGCGGGTAGGTCTGGGCGTCGCCGCGAGCGGCCATGAATCGGCCGCTCGTGCCCGTGAACTGCCCTTCGGTGCGCTGCTTGGCGTCGACAGTGAGGCGTACGAGGCCGCCCTCGATCCCGAGGGCCACGTCGGCGAGGATCGCGCCGCCGGGGCGGGTCTGCTCGATCCACCGCGCGGGAATGCTTGGCACTGAACATGTGGCGATGACCCGGTCGAACTGGTCCCCGGTGGGGTAGCCGTCGCGGCCGTCGGCGGGGGCGAGTTGCGGCTCGTAGCCGATGGAGGAGAGCCGGCGTTGCGCGGCGTCAACGAGGGTCGCGTCGACGTCGACTGAGTACACGAACTGTTCGCCGAGTCGGGCGCACAGCAAGGCGGCGTTGTAGCCGGTGCCGGTGCCGATTTCGAGGACGCGGTTCCCGTCCTGGACGGCGAGGTCTTCCAGCATTCCGGCCATGAGGCTGGGCAGGGTGCTGGATGACGTGGGGATGCCCGTCCATGCGTCCTCTTCGACCTGCTCGGCGGTGTCCGGGTCGAGGGCGGTTACGAGGGTGGTGTCGCGGTAGACGCGTGCGAGTCGGCCCTCGTGGAGGGCGTGTTGCAGGCGCCAGACCGTGATGCCTTTGTCGTTGGTCTCCTGCTCGTACCAGCGGGGTACGAAGGTGTGCCGAGGGACGGTGGCGAACGCCGCGGCCCATGCGGGCGTCCGGATGGCGCCGGCTGTTGACAGTTCATCGACCAAAGCAGCCACGTACGGGCGTGCAGCGTCGATGGCGGATTCGGTCACGCGGTTACTCCTTGTAGCTCGTCGGCGATGGCGTCGGCGATGGGTAGACCGGTGGCGTGTTCGATCCAGTCCCATTGCCCACAGGGGTTGGCTTCCAGGAACGTCCACGTACCCGACGGTGAGACGACGAAATCGAGGGCGGCGAAGCTTAGGCCGAGGTCTTCCATGAGCCCTCGCACCTTGTATTTGATGTCTACCGGGACCTCGGTAGACGTGTATTTGAGCGACTTGTAGTCGCTGCGCCAGTCGTCGTGTGCCTTTTGGCTGGTGGCGTGAACCTCGGCGGCGAACATGCGCTCGCCGACCACGGTCAGGCGCACCTCATGCGCCTTGTCCGCCCATGCCTGAAACAGGTGGGCCGTCGTTTCGATGCCTCCTAGGTCGTCGAGGTCGTGTTCAGTGAGGCGCCGGGTGTAGACGGTCTTGAGTTCGTCGGCCTCGATGAAGACGGGCGATGCGACCGGCTTGCAGATGATCGGGCCGGGGATGTCGCGTGCGAACGCCCGTACTTCATCGGGGTTGTTGGTGATCAGGGTTGGTGGGATGGAGAGGCCGGCCTGTCGCGCCGCGGCGAGTTGCACGGGCTTGTACTCGGCGCGTGACATGGCTGACGGGTGGTTGACCCATCGGCAGCTGAGCGCTGTGAGGATGCCGCCGAAGCCGGCGCGTGCCTGTGCGGCGGCGAACCGGCGCTCGGGCTCGGACATGTCGGGCGAGAGACGGAACGGGTTGGGCGCGCGGAAGTAGCAGGCCGAGACGTCGAGGAGGTCTAATTCCCGCTGTGAGGTCCGCAGTCGGCCACCCCAGCCGTGCGCGTTGCCGATGTATCCGGCGAGCGTGACCTCTTGCGGGAAGTCCGCGGCATCGATGCGGAAGACGGTCGCCCCTCGATCGGTCAGTGTCTTGACGACGCGATCGGTTGGCCAGTCTTCGCGTGCGGCAACAACGAGGATGCTGGGCACGGTGGTCAGTCCTTCGGGCCCTCGTCGAGGGGCGGGGGGTTGGTGGTGCTGCCATCCGGAATGGTCGGGTTGTGCGTCTGCATGAACGGCAGGAGGTCGGTGTCGACGCCGACGGAGAGTTGCAGTTCCTCGTCATAGAGGGCAGCGGGGAGCGGGGTGGCCTGTGTGGCGTCGGGCGTCTGGGCGTAGCGGAGGATCCACGGGCGGCTTGTCGGCCCGGATGGGTGCTCAGCACTGTGGGGGACGCGCCCACCTTCGGGTGCCAGGGGGAACGCCTCGCGGGGGTGGGCCAGGGTCTGTGTGGTGCTCATGGGTAAGTCCCTTCGTTTGAGGCTGACTGACTTGGTGTGGCTCAGTTCTTGCTCCCCATCGGGCTGCCACTGTCCAGGGAAGGCAGCCCGATGGGGCCTATCCCGCCCCTGCCGGGGCTTGCGGTGGTGGGGTGGCCGGAAAGCCAGCAGGGGGCGGAGTCTTGGAGATGGCTAGCACGCTGGGTCTTCGGTTGCTGACTCCTTGAGCGGGCCGTATAGCTTTCGATACTGGGCGAGTTGATCCATTGCCCGGTTGACTTTCTCGGCGAATTCGGCAGCGTCGGGTACGGAAATCTCGCCGACCTTGATTCTGTGATCATTGCGCCGGATTTGGCAATCGTCGCACGGATCTTCGATTTCGATATCGGGAAAGTCAATGCCGAGGCGCCGGAGTGCGTTAACGAACTCGCTGGCGTTATCTTCGGCCTGTTCCCTATCGCTGTTTGACCAGTAATCACGGCCGACCGGTCCTAGAGCCATCTGTTGTGCGCTTCCGTGAGAGAGAGGGGGTGCGGCTGGGTGGAGCCCGCCCCCTGCCTTGGGAAGCCGTGCCGGGGGGAAGGACACGACCAGTCGACCAAGACAGGGGGCGGGGGCTTGCGTGCACCGCGCCGAGGTGACGGCGCAGCAGCACATAGGGGTTAGGACTTCTTGGAGCAGGAGAGACAGGGAGTTCGGCCGTCTCGCTCCGCCTTGCTTCGGGACACGACGACCACCTCCGGCGAGGTGTTGCATCTGCCGATGGTGTAACAGCTGTCAATTTCGTGGTAGCGCTCTCCCTTGCCTCTGGCGATATACACCGGGCCATCAGGGGTAGGGCGCTGCCCCGCCCCGTTCCCAGGACCGCGAAGGGGGGAGCCTCGCATGTCGGACTGGGGTCGGGGCGAGAATTCAAGGGGCGGGCTGCTGTGGAGCACGACGGTCACGCCGTGCTCCTCGCAGTGGTACGACCACCTGCTCAGCCGCTGCATTTCGTGAGTGGCCATGATGGGACAGCGCACAGCCTTCATCACTTCCGACCGGTGTTCTTGCCCGCATCAGAGCCGCTGGAAGATTCCTTGTTCCTCTGGCGGTTCTTCTCGCTCACGTCGTCGGTGCTGCCGCTCACTGGTGAGCCTCCAGGATCTTCGCGACGCGGATAACTTGACCAATGGACAGAGAAGGGGGGATGAGCCGGTTTTCCCGACGGCTGGAAGAGGTGGTCACGACGACAGTCGACGGCTGCACGATCACGCCGGCCACCCGCAGAGCCCCGTCAAGCTCCTTCCGAACGGCACTCGCCGTCGGCTGGTCGCTCCTCGTCACCTGGCCTCCCAGCTTCCCGGCGAGCCACTGGGCCTGTGAGAGCGACAACGCCGGGAAGCGAACCCGGTTGACCTTGACGCCCTCCACCTCGTCCCTCGTCACCATCGACGGCGCGGCGTCGAATCCAGCTCGGCGCAAAGCGTCGTCCAGACGGAGACGTACGTCGTTGGTGGCCTGATGAGGTGTCCGAATCATCGGGGCAGCCATGGCCGGTCTCTCCTTCGTCCTCTTCCGGGGGTGGTCCCACACTGCTCGTCCGGGAGTACGCTGACCAGGGATCTAGCCATTCCAAACCAGGCTGGAATATTGGGAGTTGAACGCATGAGCGAAGCGCCCGAGTCACCTGAGTCACCTCAGTCGCCCGCCGAGGCGTTCGGCCTAGAGATCAAGTACGCGCGTGAGGCGCGCGGCTGGTCGCAAGTCGTGCTTGCTCACAAGCTCTGTTGCCAACAGCCCTATGTGAGCAAGGTGGAGAGAGGGCAACAACTAGCTAGCGCTCAGTTTGCCGAGCAGTGCGACAAGGTTTTCGGCACGCCAGGGACCTATGCGCGGATGCGCGAGCGTGCGGCGGACGCTGGCAACCCGGTGTGGTTCATCCCGTACCTTCAGCTTGAGCGGGAGGCTCGGTCCATCTGCGACTACTCCGCCACACGCGTGATGGGCATATTGCAAACGCCGGAGTACGCGGAAGCTGTCTTCCGATCCGCCCGCCCGCACGAGTCGGAAGTCGAGATTAAGCGGCGTGTAGAAGATCGCATGCGCCGACGAGAGCTGTTCGACAGCCCCACCCCACCATCACTGTGGGTCATCCTGTACGAAGCGGTCCTATGGTCCAGGGTGGGTAGCGCAGACACCATGCGTGGTCAGCTTCAGCACCTGTTAGCTGCGTCTGAGTCTCCGCACATCGCCATCCAGGTTTTCCCCTTCAGCGCGGGCACCGCGGCACGAGGAGTGCCGTTTAATGTGCTGACACGACAGGACGGAACAGATGTCCTGTACGAGGAGACTTACGAGCAAGGGCGGGTAGACGACTCAGCGGATGCGGTCGCCGAAGCACGGGCGGCGTACGAGCGGCTGCGCGCCGATGCACTGTCGCGTGCTGACTCTCTCTCCCTTATCCAGCACGTTATGGAGGCGTACAACCATGAGGACCACCCTGGACCTGTCCCACGTGGAATGGGTCAAGAGCAGCTACAGCGAAGGGAACGGCGGCCAGTGCGTCGAATGGGCCCCCGCGTTCGCAGCCGCCGGCGTCGTCCCCATTCGTGACAGCAAGGCTCCGCACGGCCCTGCGCTCACGTTCGAGACTGCCGCTTGGTCGTCGTTCGTCGCCGGCGTCAAGGACGGAGAGTTCCCTACCTGATCCCCGCCCGCCCTCGTCGAGGAACCGGCCCTCGCTGCGCGGCGAGGGCCGCTGTCGTCTCGCCCCTCGGGGCGGCCCGCCTGTCACCAGTGCGGCGCGGTGTGTGCGTCGGCATCAACGCAAGAACGCGCCCCCGCACGCGGCCGTGAGTGGCCGGGTGCGGGGGCGCGTTGGTCAGTGGGTGATTTCCCATGCGGATAGGGCGAGGGCGGTGACGGCGACCAGTGCGGCGATGCTGGGCAGGGGCCAACGGCGTTGCTCGACCTGGTCGAGGCGGGTGTCGTGTTCGTCGAGGCGGCGCTCGGCCTGGTCGTTGCGCTGGGCGAGCAGGTCGTATCGGCCGTCGAGGCGGGCGTCGAGGCGGGCGAATCCTGCCTCGACGGTGCCGCGAAGTTGGGCGAGTTCGAGGGCGATATCGGTTGGGTCTGGTCCGGTCACATACTGCCTCCGTCGTTCGCGGCCGGCGGGGTCGACGGCTGCTCGTCGCCATTGCCGGGGGCGGTGTCCGGCGAGGTGGTGCGCAGCCACTTGGGCAGCAGCTTCTGCACGGCGGGGAGTGCCATCACGCGTGTAAGGCCGGCGGCGACGGCGAGGGCCACACCGACCCCGGCGGCGGTGCGCGGGACGCCGGATGCGTTGATGATCAGGGGGAGCGCGGCGGCGAGGCCGAGAACCGTCTGTACGACGGTGCGGGCCGTGCGGCGGGCGGCGTCAGACATGGGCGGGGTTCCCTTTCGGTGGGGCTACTTGGCGGCCTGGTCGTCGTCGGTCTCGACGGCGAGGCGGGGGTCGGGCTTGCTGCTGGCGTCGGCGGCCTCGCCTGCGGGGGCGTCGGGCGCCTCGGCGGCGGCGAACGTGTTGCGGCCGTGGGCGGCGAACAGGCGCGTCTCGATCGGCTTGCGTGCCTTAGCGCTGCGGTGCTCGATCTGCCATCCGAGGTGGTCGAGGAATCCGACCCCGTGTAGCGGGCGCTGGATGGTGCGCGCGGTCCACTTGCCCGCGGGTACCTCCCACTCGTCGACGGTGACGGGCTTCCCGCCCTCGGGCAGCATCCGGACGCGGACCGTGCCCCCGGCCTCGGCGAGGGTGGATAGCTTCAGGACGGCGACGGCGTTGTGTGCGGGGGCGCCGCCGACCCACGCATAACGCCACTGGTCCGAGGTGCTGCTCTGGTCGGCGGTCGGGTGCAGGCCGAGGGGGAGCCACGGGCGGCCGAGGAATCGGTCGCTGTGCCGGTCGTCCATCACGAGAATGCGGTCGGGCGAGGCGAGGTCACGCGACCACAGGCGCCATGTGCCGCGGTCTTCCTTCTCGCCCTCGACGGTCAGGGCGAACGTGCCGTCAAAGCGACGCAGCACGGTGCCGTAACTCCCGTCGGGCCACTCGCCGACGGTGAACGTCGAAAACGTCTTGCCGGGCGGGGTGACAACCAGCTGGCCGCCCTCGGTGATCCGTACGTCGCCCTCGCGGATCTCGTCCATCGCGGGGCGGGTCTGCGCGCGGCCGGCAAGCTCGCGCACCTTTCGCTCAAGATCGCGGATGCGGTCGAGCAGGTCGTTAGGAACGGTAGCCATCAGGCGGCAGCCTCCAGAGTGAGGGTTGCGGTTTCGCCCTTGTCGCGGGTGGGCGGTGTGACGGTGATGCCGACGACGCGGTGTCGGGTGTCGTAGCCGTCGGGGTGCAGCAGGTCGCGGGCACGCAGGCGCACCGTGCGGCCGATCAGATCGGGGGTGACGCCCAGGTCGAGGCGGCACGTCACGGCGGGAATCACCTGCGGCCGGCGCAAGGCGGCGGCCTCGGCGCGGGCGTACTCGCCCAAGGTGCCGGCGTCGTCCACGCTGCTGTGATCGCTGGCGCCATCCAGACGCGGCCATCCGTCGGCGAGGGCCTGCTCGTCGACCAGCAGCTCGGAGAGCAGGGGCTTACTCTCGGCGGCCTGGTTGCTGTTGTTCGAGGCGCCGCGGGCCTGCCAGACGTTGGCGACGGTGGTCGCGTCCTCGGGGTGCTCGTAGGTGAGCACGGGCCCGGGGTGGTTGAGCACGATGTCGGCCTCGCCGCGGGCGATGCGCGGGTATCCGAGTTCGAGCAGCTTGCGGCGCCGGCCGGTGTCCGCGGCGCGGTCGCACCGGATGCGCCACTCGAACCCGTCCTCGACGGCGGCGAGCTTGTCGAGCAGTTCGCGTATGGGGGTCTGGTCGTGCTTGCTGTAGCTGCGGGTGCGCTTGATGCCGGATAGGTGGGTGTCGTACTCGATGCCGATGTCGCCGCCGGGCAAGCCTTGCGCGTAGTCGACGAAGTTCCGGGCGATGTCGAGTTGATCGATGTTCTCGGCGCGCAGCGACTCGAACAGGCGGCGGTGATCGAGGTAGGTGTCGAAGGTGCCGGCCTGGATCTCGTAGGAGGCGTAGCCGCGTTCGTCGATCTTGGGGACCGCTGACCACAGGATGCCGCCCCACCAGATGTCGCGGTCGCGCTCGACCCACAGGGCCGTACGGCCGCCTCGCAGGATGGGGCGCACACGGTCGGCGATCTCTCGGTTCGGCACGGGCACGGTGGCCCGGAGCGACCCGGCTTTGCCGATGTAGTCCTCGACGCTGACCTCGGTCACGGGCAGCACGTCGAGCAGGGCGTCGGTGCGCAGATCACACACCAGGACGCGGTACGCGGGGGTTGTCATGGATGTGTTCCCCCCTTTCACCAGTGGGCCGAGCGCCAGCGCAGGGTGACGGCGGCGCGCGGGTCGGCGGGGACGGATGCGGCGCCTCGGAATGCGAGCTGGTTGTCGCCGGGGGCGAGGGTGAACGCCTGCTCGGGCCAGCTGGCGACGCTGGCCTCGCTGAGCAGGCTTTCGCCGGTCGGCAGGGTGGTGGTGCCGGCGAAGGTGTCGATAGTGAGTTCTTCCCCCGGGGCGAGGGCGACGCGGTATTCGAGCCGCTTGCCGGTCGTGTGGTTGATCAGGGCCGGGGAGTCGACCGGGCCGCGGAACAGGATGGTTGGGTGCGTGGGCGCGGTGCCGAGGTTGTACGCGGTCACGTCGCCCGTGCTCGCCGGGGTGCCGCGCGGTTCGCCGGTGACGGGGTCGGTGTGCCAGGACAGGCACGGTTCCGGTAGTCCGGTCTCGACGCACTGCACGGCGGGGGTGTACCGGCGGGGGTCGGTCGCCTCCCACTCCAGCGCGCCGCCGGTCACCGTGCCGACGGAGTAACCGAGTTCTACCGGCACGTTCCGATTGGTGATCCGTGCCCATGCCAGCAGGGGGCCGCGGTCGTCGAGGTGAACCAGTAGCGGTATCTCGTCCAGCGCGAGCGGGGTACCCGCATTGAGCGCGTCGACGACCGCGCCGAACCGGTACGCCTCGGCGCGAACGATCACCTCCTCAAGGCCGACGGTGCGCACCTGGGCGAGCAGGCGCCCCAGGTACGCACCGTGGTCCCCGGAGCGCGGCACGTTGCCGGAGTCCTGTGGGGGCAATTCCTCCCAGCCGGTCAGCTTGCGCCACCGGTAGGGGGTGCCGGCGCCGAGCAGCAACTCGCCGTAACGGAGTTGTCCGGGCACCATCCCCTCAGCCATACCGGCGGCATCGATCGTTGTGCGGTCCATCCTGGTTAACCCCTCGCTTTCATGCGCCAATTGAGGGCCGCGGCAGTCTGGTCCGGGCTGTGGCCGGCGGCGTTGTGGAAGTTCTCGATATGCAGCAGCGGGCCCGTACGCCCGTATGCGCTGCTGCCGTATCCGGCCGCGCCCGCGGCGGCTGCTGCGGGCATTGTGGGGATGGCAGGGACGGGGACGAGTCGGCGCATGGCGCCCTCGACCGCGCCTTGCTCGGAGGTGATTCCGGCGGCGACGCCGGCAGGAATCCAACGGCCGACATCGCGCGCCATGACCTTGGATGGCGACGCGATCCCGAGGGCCTTTGCGATGGGGCCGGGGATGAGGTTTTTCGCCCACGAGGTGAGGGTCGAGCGCAGCCAACTGCCCATTGACTGGATGCCGTTCCACAAGCCGCGCACTACGTCCCGGCCCGCGTTGACCAGCAACGACCCGAGGTTGCCGAGTGCCGACACCATGCGGCCGGGCAGCCCGCGCAGCCACGCGAGAGCCTGACCGGCCTTCGCGATGATCGCGAGATAGAAGCGGTTGAACGCGTTCGTTGCCGAGGTCCACAGTTGGCCGGCGAGCGGGGCGAGTGCGCTCACGGCCCGCCCTGGCAATCCCTTAATCCAGGCGACGGCCTTGTTGATGCCGATCATCGCCCACGCGCCCAGTTTCAGAAACAGGGAGTGCAAGAATTCGCCGACGTTCCCAACGAGCGCTTTTGCTTGGTTCCATGCTCCGGAGAAGTCGCCCCGCAACAGGCTCGTGAGGATTTTGAGTGTGGGCACGACGATGCCTGTTACGTATTTGGCGAGGACGTTCGCGAGGATGCTCGCGAGCTTGCCGATCAGGCCGATGATGGGTGTCAAAATCGGCATGATGGCCTTGAGGACGCTGCCCACGAGTTGTCCGAGCGCGGTGAGTACCGGACTGAGCGCGACCATGATTTGAGCGAACGCGCCGCCGAGGGTTCCCAGCGCGGGAGCGAGCGCCCTGACCAGCTGGGCGAGGACCGGGAAAACGCCCTTTGCCAGCGTGGTGAAGATCCCCACGATTGGACGGACGATCACGGGCAGTTGGGCAAGGATCGGGGCGAGCAGCGTCATCAGGGCGCCGCCGAGTTGCTTCACCACGGGGGCGAGCTGCGCGAAAATCGCGCCGACCGCGGACAAAATCGGGGTGAGCGCCGGCAGCAGCGCGGCGGCGAGCTGCCCGATCATCGGGAGCAGGGGCGAGACCGCCGTCACCAGCTGTCCGAGCGCGCCGGCCGCGGCCGACAGAACAGGACCGAGGGCGGCGACGATCGGCCGCAACCCGGCACCGAGGGCCCGAATCAGCGTTTGCAGGGGCGGGCCGAGCAGCGCCAACGCGGGGCCGAGTGCCCCGGCGAGCTGGGAGACAAGCGGCGCTATCGCCCCCATGAGAGTCGAGAGCACAGGGCCGCCCGCCTGGGCGAGCTGGCCGATCAACGTCCCGAGCGCGGGCAGGATTTGCGAGACGCCGGCGAAGAGACCCGAAAGCCCCTGGGCGGCTCCGGCCGCGCCGGTCGAGATCCCTTGGAAGAATCCGGCCAGACCCGTACCGAGTGAGGACAGGCCACCGGCTATCGCCGTGATCACGGGCGCCGCGGAGCCGACGGCATTCGCGAGCGCGGGCGCGAGCTTTTGCACCATGCTGAGCACGCCGTCGGCGAGCGTGCCGATCTGCGGGGCGACCGCGGAGAATGCTTTCTGCAAGCTCGGGGCGATCTGGTCGAACGCCGTGCGTGCCTTGCCCGCGATGGACACGAGCTGACTCTCGATCGGCCCGACCATGGCTTGTACTTGCTTGACGGCGTGGTCTTTGAGGCCGGTAAAAGCGCTCTTGACCTGGTCGGATGCTGCGGCGGCCTTGATGCCGATGCCGGCGAACAGGATCGGGACCGCGGCGAGGGCGCCACCGGCGGCGAGCGCGCCGCCCGACAGGGCGATCGTGGAAGTGCGCAGTACGGCGAGGGCCGGGCCGAGCGCGCCGAGCGCGCTACGTGCCCGCTCGGCGCCGCCCCCGATCTCGTTGCCGACCTGGTCGCCGAGACCGGCGGCGCTGGCGCGTGCCTGGTCGGCGCCAGCAGCAACCCCTGTAGCGAGGGCGTCGCCAAGTTCGTCGATCGCCCCGCGGGCCTGGTTCGTGCCGTTGGCGATGCCGTTGCCGACTGCCGCGCCGAGGGCGGCGGAGCCGCTGACGAACCGCCCGCGCACGTCGCGTAGGCGGCCGTCTGCGGACCGCTGTAGACCCTGGAGGGCGCGGTTGGCCTGCGCGACGCCACGATCGGCGCCGGAAGCGTCGAGGTCGATGGTTCCGACCAGCTCGCCAATGTTGAGCGCCATGCGCAGGCCACCCCACTTATTCAGTTATGTGTGCAGTTGTGTGGTGCTGTTGTTGTTCTGTTGTGTATGCAGTTGTGGGCGCGCCCGTCGTCAGACGGGCGCCGGTCAGTGCGGCGATCTCTCGCGGGTTGGTCACTGCGCGCGGGGTGCGCCCCCACGCGCGGCGGAATGCCGCCTCGGCCGACAATCCGCCGACCAGTACGAGAAACCGCCGCGTGCTCGTCTGCGCGAGGTCGGCGGCGGTGAGGTGGTATTCGCGGGCGAGGTCAGCCTCGACCGCGCTCCAGTTGGCTAGGACGGCTTGCCAGAAGCGGCCTTGATCGTCGCCGGGGTCGGGCGAGGGGCTTTTCCCTGCTCGCCCTCCTGGTCGGCCTCGCGCTCGTAATACAGCTCGGCCGCCTCGCGCATCGACAAGCATCCGGGTTCGCGGCTGTTGGCGGCGGACCAGATAAGGACGATGCCAAGCTGATCGTCCTGCATGCCGTTCTCGGCCCACTCATCCAGCGCACGCGGGCCGAACAGGGAAGAGAGCAGACGGCGGATGTCGTCCGGGTCGCTGCTGTGCTTGACGCGTTCCATCTGGAGCGTGAAAAGGAGCGGGAGCGACGTAGGGAGCACGTATTCGCGCCCGTACAGCCGCAGTACCGCACCGAACCGCGGCTCGGTGGCCTGCTCCTCGGCAAAGAACTCGTCGAAGTCGGAGACCTGGCGGGTGTGCTGGTCGGTCACGCTGCCTCCTCGGCGCAGATGGTGAACACGGGGGCGTAGCGCGGCCGGCCGCACTGCGTGAACGATGCCGTCCAACTGGTCTTGTCGTTGACCTCGCCCTCGGACTTGTCCGGCGTGACGGTGGCCTCCCAAATGACCCATGTGTCTTGGGAGTCGTGGCGCCACCGGATGAGGTTGCGCGAGTCGATGCCGAGGCGCTGCCCCCAATAGCGGTCGACGTACGCCTGTCCTTCGGCCTGGCGGCCTGTGGCCGGGTCGAGGGCCCATTGCCCTTCGACTTCGATCTGTCCGCCACGCTGCATGACGTCCTGCTCGTACCAGCCGGCCGAGTCGAAAGAGGTCGTCTCGGCGGTCTCCTCGTTTTCGCTCGCGTTGTGCGACCAGCTCGTCAGGTTCTCGATCGGTAGCCATCGCTTGTGGTGGGCGTGCGACTGGTCGAGGACTTCGAAACGCCATCCGCGGGCGTCAATCGGTCGTCCCATGCTGGAACTCTCCTTCTGTTGTTGTCAGTTGGCGCGGTGTGTGGTCGGCGCCCCGATGTCGAGGTCGAAATTCACGACGTGTTCGTGTCGGCCGCAGGAATCGGGGGCCATGGGGGCCGGGGTGGCGCGTGCGGCGGCGAGGACAAGCCACGTGCCGTCG
This sequence comes from Streptomyces sp. Edi2, assembly GCF_040253635.1. Classification (NCBI taxonomy): domain Bacteria; kingdom Bacillati; phylum Actinomycetota; class Actinomycetes; order Kitasatosporales; family Streptomycetaceae; genus Streptomyces; species Streptomyces sp. Edi2. The sequence continues at coordinate 4,918,804 of NZ_JBEJGX010000003.1, forward strand.
GGTAGTTCTCGCCCGGCGAGGCCGTGAAGTGCGCTGTAGATCGCGTGAGCGCGGCGGCGAGAGATACGCGGGTCGGGCCCGCCGCGTACGCGCACCTGTAGGCGCGGGGTGTCGTAGGCGTTGCGGGCATCGGGCGCGGCGCCGTCGTACAGCCACAGGGCGACCGCGGCATCGGGGGCCGGCGGCATGATCTCGACGAACAGATCGCCGGCCGTACCGGTCGGGTCGTAGGTGACCAGTCCGCGGCCGTCGAGCAGGCGGGCGACGCCGTCGAGCGGGTCGAGGTCAGCCACGCAACGACCTCCGCAGTTGCGCGGCGATGATCTCGGCGACCGTGCCGGCCTGCTCGGTGAGTGGCCGTTCGAGGTACTTCGCTGTTCGGCCGGCGTCGTGCCGGTAGCTGAGTTCTTCGTGCTGCCTGATCGCGTACGGGGTGTCGTAGGAAACGCCTGCCTTGAGCTGCGACTCGTCGACGCTTGCGGCGCCGGAGCGTTCGAGGGTGGCCTCTTCAAGCGGAACGACTCGACGGGACTCGGCGAGGACGTGTTCGGCGGCGATGCGTAGTCCTCGCACGGCCCCGGCATGGGTGCCGGCGAGGGCCTGCTCGCCGTGCCATCGCAGGCGGGCGCGCTGCGTCATTCGGCGCTCACCTCCGTTGACTGCGGTACCGGGAGCCCTGGCGCGGTGTGGTGGGCGACGCTGATTGCCCGGGTGGTGCGGCCGTCGGGGAGGGTGATCCGTGACTCGGCCGGACAGTCGAGGCCCGGCTCGGCGATGATCTGCGCGGTACTGGTGACCTCGCGTCCCTCGCGATCACGCACGGTCCGGACCGTCTCCGCGACCAGGGCGGGCACGTCCTCGACGGGCGGACCGTACTGCTGGCCGTACGCGCTGTCGCCGAGGTAGGGCTCGACCGTGATCCGGTGCCGCAGAAGCCACCGGGGGACGTTCACCAGATCACCCCCGGCAGCAGGCCGGCGCAGGACAGGGCGCGGTGTGCGCGGGGGGCGAGGTCGACCTCGCCGGGCGCGGTGGGGGCGTCCTTGCGCCCGGACAGGCTTACGGGGCCGATGCTGACGGAGTCCCATCGACTGGCCGTGCCTGTGCCGTCGTCGCCGATGGCGAGCTGGTACTCGACCTGTGCACAGGTGGCGTCGGCGAGAGCGTCGGCGACCTCGGGTTCGGTCGGCATGCCGGCGCCGTCGGTGGCGTATACGGCCGTGAGTAGGGCGTCGTCCACGTCCTCACTGGCGCGGGCGAGAAGCCGCTCGGCGTCCGCCGGGGCCGGCTGGCCAGTCCACGCCGAGAGACGTTCGGGGGTGGCGTAGGTCCGGCCCATGGCGGCTACTCCTCCTTGCTGCTGCGCTGCTTGCCGCGCGGGCGCGGGGCAGGCTTGGCCGGGGCGGCGCTCTCGCTTGCCGCGAATCCGATGGGGATGGAGTCGGGTACGTCGGGGCGGGTGACGGTGTAGCCGTGGCGCCGGAAGTACAGCAGCGCCCCCGGTGAGGGGTCCTCGGTGACGGCGCGGCCGGCGGTGAATGCGACGCCCGCGACGATGCCCTCGCGCTCGTCCGGCGCGGTGATCTCGTAGCGCAACTAGCTCACCGAACCTTGATGTTCCGCAGCACTGCGGCGGCCTTGGTTGCCTTGAGTGCGACGGCGACGGGGCCGAGTTCGACCTCGCCGCGCTTGACGGCGTAGGCGGTCGAGAAGTCCGGCAGCCACTGCTGCACCAGGTTGCCCGCGGTGGTGGTCACGCCGTGGAAGCCATCGAGGCCGAGACGCACGGCGTACAGGTCGGACAGGCCGGCGACCGGGGCGGCCTCGCCGTCCTCCCCTGCGGCGATCGGCCGAACATCCGCGGGGATCACGGGGTCGCTCGTGCCTGCCTTGGCGCCGAGGTCGATAAGCGGGATGCCGTCGTATCCATCGATGGTGCGGCCGAACGCATCCTCGCTTCGGGTGTAGTAACCCGCCCTGCGGGCGAGGGACTTCACGCGCGCGATGGTCTGCTTATTGCCGAGGATCGCGGACGGGGTGCCGTCGAGCAGGCCGAGGAATTCGTCGATCAGGTCGAGGGCGTCGTTAGCTCGCGCGCGGTCGTCGCCGAGGGCTTCGCCGGTCCAGTCGTGCACGGTCTCGGCGCCTATCTCGGTCGCGCTACCGGCGAGGGCAACGTCGAGGCCGTCGAAACCGGTCTCGCCGTTCGGGGTCGGAACACGCTCGCCGTTGATCACCTGGTCGGAGAAGAACGCGTTCGCGCTCTTGATGGTCTGCCCCATCTGAAGCGTGACCTCGTTGGTAGCGGCCGGGCCGAGGTTGGCGAGGACACGGTCAATCTCGAATGCGCCGCCGAGCGGCACCAGGTCGACGGAGTAGCGGGCGCGCCGGGCCTGGGCGATGTCGTACTCGGTGTTGTAGGGACGGAACGCGGCGCCGCGCTCGGCGACCAGCCGCGTGTACCCATAGGTGAGTGTCGCGCCGCCCCCCGCGGGGTTGACGGCCTGGTCAAAGGTGAGATTGTCGAGCAGCCAAGACGACTTACGAAACTCGTCGATGACCGTGAGGTCGATGTCGTCGAGGGTGTTGAGCTTGGCTTCGGCGAGGGTGATTGCCATAGGTGAGGGCTCCTATCAGGTCAGCCGCTGAGGCGGGCGGCGATGGCGTCGTACAGCGTCTTGGGGCGCTGTTCGGCGGCGGGCGGGCTGGTGAACTCCGCCCCTCCGCGGGCGGGGCCGGTCGCCGCGGCGGCGAGCTTCGGGTTTGCGGTGACGGCGGCCTCGATGGCGGCCTGTATGGCGGCGGTGTCGTTCGGGTCGAGGCCGTCGAGGGATGCGGCGAACGTCCGGGAGTCGAGCAGCGCGTCGGCGTCGCCCCCCGCTGCGGCGGCGTGCCGGTAGACGGCGAGTTCGACGGCGGTCTGTCGTGCCTGCGCCTGTGCGGCGGTGAGCTGCTGCGTCAGCTGCTCCGGGGTGGCCTGCTCGTCGTCGGTGATCAGGCCGAGAGCCTTGCCGATGTTCTGCGTGAGCTGCTGTACGGCCTCGTCGGCGGCCTTCTGCTTGGCCGTTACGCGCTGCTTTCCGGCCTCGGCGCGAGCGGCGGCGAGGTCGGATTCGAGGCGGGCAATGGTCGTGGCGGTGTCCTCACCCTGTGCCGCGGCGGGTGCTGCGGGTGCGGCCTGGGCAGGCGTCGGGGTCGGCGCGGTGCCGGTTGGGGCCTGCCCGGTCGGCGCCGTTGCCGGGTCGCCCTGCGGCGCGGCGGGGGCGCTGGTCGTCGAGGTGTCGCTCATGGGTGCACTCCTGGTGCGGGTGGTCGCCGGCTCCTGGCAGGCGCTTGCGGACATGCGAAAGGGACCCGCTTCTGGCGGGCCTAAGAAATTGCTGGTGAGCTGGAGTGGTCAGCCGGCTTACGCCTCGGGTGCTGCTTCCGGATGCGGCTGAGCATCGGTTGGCTCAAGGTAGAGGCATGGTGAATGTCGTCATGCTCACCACGAACACCTTCCCCGGCCTCGATGTCACAGAGGTGCATGGTTTGGTGTGGGTCCGGCATTGCTGGGATGAGAATTGCCAGGACCCTGCAAACGAGGCAGGGGAACGCCTAGCGGAACATGCCGGGGAGCTGGGCGCCAATGCCGTGCTTGGACTTCGCATTGCCCCTATTCCTCGGGTGTCTGGTGGGACATCCCCCACGGGGATGGGATCATCCGGGCGGACATGGACGGTAGTGGACTACTTCATGTATGGGACGGCGGTCACCGTTGCCCGTCGTGCTGCCCGTTGAGTCCTGAGGTAGCTGTGCCGGAACTCTTCGCGCTCTGCGCATAGCCTTTGATCCACGCCCGGCGCAGCAGTGATGCGCGGGGGTAGGGGCACACGGTCACCGGTTGGCCAGTCTCGCCGGCCTCGGCGCCCTTGAGGATCGCCTCGACGGCCTGCTCTTTCGGCCCCATGCGCGCCCCCCTTACCGCTTGCTCTGCTGGTCAGATTCATTCTTGCGCGCGCCCTCGGCCCATCGCTGGCGCTGGCCGGTGGCGGCCTCGATGAACTCGGCCTGAGTCAACCGTCCATGCTTGGCCCACCACTCCTTGAGTTCGTCTGAGGCGCGCGCGTACGCGATACGCGCGGGCCCACGAAACAGGCCGACAGGGTCAATGCCGGCGGCGCGGGCCTTCTTGTTGAGTAGATAGCCGCGGCAGTCCTGTTCGGCCTTGAGGAACTGGTCATAGACGTACTCGTCGTACATGGCGCGGGCCTGCGCGCGGGTGATGCGCGGGCCGTCCTCGTGCTGCTCCTCCTCGCTGCCCGGCGCCGCGACTGTCTCGTCGCCTGCGACCACTTCGGCCCAAACGGCGTCATCGGCGAGGCGTCCCCAGTCGTCCGGGGGCGGGGCGGGGTCGAGCAGTTGGGCGAGCTGGTTGCGGTCGGCGAGCAGGTCGTCGACGGGGTCGCCCGTGTCGGCCGGCGGGGGGATCGGCGGCGGGCCTTCCGGTACGGCGGGGGCGCCGGGCGGGGGCTCGTCGCGGCGGTCCATCTCCGCGGCGATCCTGAGAAGTTCCTCGTTCGTGGCGTACTGCATGGACCATGCGAGTTCGTCGTCGGATACCTGCGTGAGGTCGTCGAGCAGGCGCCCGCCGGGGAACAGGCGGGCGAGCAGGTCGCGGCGGGCGGCCTCGGCGGCGATCTGGGCGAGCGTTGCCGGGTCGGCGCCGCGGGCGCGGGCGGCGAGGTCGTGGTCGGACAAGCCGACCAGCTCGGGCGACACGCCTGGTAGGTGGGCGGCGCGGTCGCGCCGGTCCAACTCCGCCATGACTCGCAGTGCGTCGCCGTCGTCGAGGTGCTGGTAAGCGCGCGCGAGTTCGCCGTCGCTGAACTGCGTCAGATCGTCCGCGAGGGTGCCGCGGGACGCGATGCGGCCGAGCAGGTCGTCGAGGTCGCGTCGATCGGCCTCGACCTCGATGCGGTTGCGGGCGCGGTCGTCGAGCAGGCCGGAACCTTCGGCGGCGGCGAGCTGGTCGTCGCCCATCTCCCGTACGGTCTGCTCGTCGCCCGACCACACACGTGCGGCGTCGGCCTGCTCGGGCGTCGCCTCGCGGCGCTGCTCGGGAAGGTTCGATGCGCCCGGCTGCTCGCGGTGCCGCAACCGACGTAGGTCCGGGTGCGCGGCGAGGTGGTCGCGCATGGCGCCTTGCCACTGGCGCACTCTGAGTCGTGCGGCGCGTGTCGCTTCGGGGGTGACGGCGGCGGCCTCGCGTCGCTTGTACTGCCTGATCTTGCGCTCGATCGCGCGCTGTCGCTGCCCTGCTTCGTATCCGGCGGGGTCGCTCTGGGCGTCCTCGACGCGGGTAAGTCCTGGGGTATACGCGCTCACGCTGTGTCGGCAGTTGGGATGTTGCAGCCCTGCGAGGCGCGCCTCGTCGAGGTTGCCGGCGACGCGCACGGGGATCATGCGGCCGTCGTCGATGGCGTGCTCCACCTCGACCGTGCGCTCGCCGGTCGGCCCGTCAATGGTCAGTACGCGGCCCTCCCACGGGCGGCACAGCGGGCATTCGCGCGGGGAGTCGGACACGATGACCAGCTCGATACCGGCGTCGGACAGGGTGCGCATGTGCGCTTCGGTCGCGGCGCGGGCGACGGATGTCCGTACGGCCATTTCGGCGTACGAGGTGAGTTGCCAACGGCGGCCGGCCTTGTCGACGAACGCGCGTATGCCGGCGTCGGCGAACCTCCGCATGGCGTCCTGCGTGGCTTGCCTGCGGGTGCCGGTGCCCAGTAGAGGCGTGGCGGTGACCTCGGCGACGACCGCCCGGAAGATGTCGAGGACGGCCCGCAGAATCGAGCGGTGCGTCGAGGTGACGCGGTCGACGGTTTCCTGTGCGAGGCGGTCGACGGCCTGTGCGTTGGGCGTCACGTCGTCGACCAGGGCGCGCGCCTGATCGGACAGGGCGCCGATTTCGGCGACCGCGGCCCGGTGCCCTTCGTTGTATGCCTCGGCCACCACATCGAAAACTTCGAGGGTTACGGCCTTGCCCAACTCGTCGACGATGCCCTGTGAGGCTCGGCGTAGCTGCTGGATGGCGGCGAGCTTGCGCTCGGCCCACCCCGGGGCATCGAGACCGTCGGCGAACTGGCGAGCGATGATGCCAAGTAGGCGTTCCTCGGCCGCGGCGTACAGGTCGCGGGTGCGATCGGCGAGCGGTTCAACCATGCCCGGATCGATTGGCACGTTCCCCCTCCCCGAAATATGCCTCGCGCCGCATACTTCAATACCCGACGTGCCCGTATTTTCCCGGAGGCGGCTAACGAAGAATAATTTTCACCTGGCCCCCCTTGAGGGAAGGAGATGTTCTGTGTGACCGTGAGATAGCTGGTTGGTGATCTTGGTGGAAGGCTGGGAGACAAGACATGAGGAATTCTTCGAATCGCGGAAAGTCGCGCAAGCATCGTTCCTGGTGGACGCGCGTCAAGCTGGTGGCGCCTGGGATAGCAATTTGCTGCGGGCTAACGACCGGGTTATTCACTGTCGATCGGGCATGTGCCGCCCCTGTTCACTCAATCCAGCTCGCGCAGTCACTCTGTGATCGGTTCGACTTCGCCCCGATACCGGTCGTTCCGCCCGCCACTCCTAAGTGAAGGTGAGGAATTACCGCGGTTGCATATATGCGGCACGCGAGACGGAAATTACCCATTCATAGGAAACGTGCCTACTGGGTCGGGCGCGGCTGCTCCGGTCTCGGCGAGGATCGCCGCTACCTCGGCCTGTACCGCGGTGTCGTCCCAATCGGGATGAACAATCTTGACCTTCGTCGCGGTACTGACAGCGCCGGCGCGGGCGAGCAGGTCGAGCGTGGTCGCGGTGGCCTGCTCGGATTCCGCGACCCCGTCGCCGAACTCGACGCGCGGGCGCGCGGGCGTGATTCGCCTGCCGAACTGGGCGGCGTCAAGCTGCAACATCACATGCAGCATGTCGGCGACCCCATGTCGCCAGTACCCGGCCTTCTTCCGGCGGGTCACCATCGACCGTTGGTCGCGGCTGTCGACCTCGGTCGCGGTGACGGGCTGACCGTCGCCATCGAGGCCGAACGACTGCGGCGAGTATCCGGCGGCCTGTGCTGCTTGCCGAGTGATCGCCTCGGCCGTGGCGCGGTGCTCCTCGACCCTGATGTCGAACTGACTCAAGGTGATGCCGGCGCCTTCGTTGGGCGGCATCTTCAGGGAGTGCCATACCTCGCGGTCGTCGTCGAACGATGCCCCATTACCGGGGCCTTCGTTGCGTAGGTAGCCGTCCGGGACGATCAGGCGGGCGCGGGCGAGGCGGATGTCGCGCATCCAACTCGACCACGTCTCGTCGAGCGCGTCGAACAGGTCACGAATCGGGGCGTCGTAATCGCTGCGCCCAATCTCCGAACCGCGGTGCAACCTGTTCGGCAGCATGTTGGGGATGTAAGCGGCGGTGAGGTCGCGTATCCCGGTGGGAATGCTGACCCCGTCGTCGCTGAGGGAGTCGGCGAGGTCGGCCGTTTCGGGGTGCTCGGCGAGCGGGACGGCGCGGCCGACGTTGTCGACGGTGCCCTCGTACAGGGCGTGCAGGATGCGCCCCGATTCGTGGCGCTCGATGTGGCGCCATACGGTCGCCTCGGCGCTGCCTGGGAGTTCACGCCAGAAGTTGACGGCGCGCAGCATCCCGAACCGGAACTCGGGCAACGCTCCGTCCGGCTGCATGACGGTCAACAGGGGCCGATCGACCAGCTCTCGATCCCACGTGGCACGTAGGAAGACCCCGGACAGGGCGGCGGCCTGTTCGGCGGCGCCGAGAAACGTCTGTTGTGCGCGGCCCTCGTCGAGCAGCTGTTCCAGGCGGGCCTGTGTCGCGGTGTCCTCGACGGTGATCGCTGGCATGTCCGCGAACAGCAGATCGGCACTCGTCGACGCGATGTCGCCGGCGAGTGGGACATGTAGCCGGTTGTCGCGCCGGTCGACTTGGTACTCGACCGAGGTGCGCCCCCACAGGCGGCGACGCTCGGTGGGGCGCGACGCATTGGCGTATACGCAGATGAGGCGGCGAGGGTCGCCGCTGTACCACGCGTCGTTGACGCGCATCTCGTTGTAGTACGGAGCCCACTGCGGCGGGGGCCACGGGGCGCCAATGTCGGGCAGGGGCATGGGACCTCCAATGGCGATCTTTCGAGTCCCTGGCGTATCTTCCGACGCATGGGTGAACAGCCGTATACACGCAATGAGTTGAGCGGCAGTGTTGAGGGGCACGTAGTGCAGGCGGGGGCCGTCCACGGTGACGTGGTCTTCCACTCGCCCGCACAGGGCCCGACTCCGAAGTACGTAGAGACTTTCGAGCGCTTGGCGGCCAGGACTGAAGCCCAGATGCGTGCTGAGGACGTGGCGGCGGCAGCAGCGGCGGACGCAAGGTCCAAGCGGCTAAGGAAGGTGCTGCGACGGAAAAGGGTCTTCTTTTGGTTGCTCTGGTCGTGCATCGCCTTTGGGGCAGCATGGGTGAAACTGGGGCAGGGCCAGGAGCACGGGAAAGCAACAATCGAAACGGTCTTCATCGGCTTTATCGTCACACTGCTCATGCTTCTGGGCTATGCGGGCGCTAAATACGAAATCCAATACGGCCGCCCATACCCGTGGGGCTCGCGTCGCTGAGAGCCTGTGATTGCAGCCCGTCATGTCTGAACGTGGTGGGTGTTTCGACGCCATTCGTGCGCGGTGGAGTGCACGACGTAGCGCAGTGCGTCGGCACTGTGGTCGTCGACCTTCAGTGGGGCGTCCTCGCCGCGCTCGGTGGCCTTCGAGTCCCAGCTGTAACCGGGCAGTTCGTCGAGCAGGCCGACGCACGACTCATGTACGAGCAGGCGGTCGGCGGCGAGCAGCGCGGCCACAGACCGGATGCCGTCGGCGACCTCGTTCGAGGCGCGGGCGATGCCCGGGTATCCGTCGGCCCACAGTTGTGTACTGAACGACGCGGCCGAGGGGTCCACGAATGTCCACTCGGGCGCGATGCCCGGCGGGGTGTCGGGGCCGGCGGCCGGGTGGCGCCAGTTGGCGAGCCACTTCCGTAGGGCGGCGCTGTACTGGGCGTCGGTCATGCTGCGGTGCGTGGCGCGGGAGTCGTGGCGCCACTCTGAGCACACGTACAGGCGGCCGTCGACGCCCTCGCCGAGTAGCAGTGCGGCAAACGGGTTGGTCGTGCCGTAGTCCAGCCCCACCCAGTAGCGGCATATCTCGGGCAGGGTGTCGATGACGTGCCGTGCCTCGTCCCACATGTCATAGATGGCGCCCTCGGCGACGCACCACGCGCCGTCGATCATGCGTCGGCGCCACAGCCCGACGTACTCGGCGGCGAGGTCGGCGACGTACTCGGGCGACAGGCTCGGGTTATCGGACAGCTTGAAGTGCCACGACCTGAGATTCAGCTCGCCCGCGCGGTCGAGATACGTCGTCTTGAGCCAGTGCCGCGGGCTGTCCGGGTTCGTCGTCGCGTACAGGCGCGCGCCGGGAACACTGAGGCGGGCGAGTAGCTGAGTCCAAAAGCCCTCGGGTACGAGGGTTGCCTCGTCGACGTACGCGAGTTGCGCGGTGAGGCCCCGTAGGCGGCCCTCGGCGCGGGTGTCCGCGGCGCCGATCAGGTGGACGGTGCGGCCAAGGATCGTGGCCGTGGTCGCGCCGCGGGTGTGCTGCACATGCCGGGCGAGGGGACCGAACAGGGCGGCGTCTTGCAGGGGTTCAAGGCAATTGCGTTCGATCGTTTGCAGGCTGCGCCCACAGATCACGATCAGTCCGGACGGGCCCGCGTTGGCAACGGCGATGACGAGCGCCAACAATGAGGCGATCGTCTTGCCGGACCGAACGGACCCGTGCCAAACGTTGATACGGGCCGTAGCGCGGCCGATGCTGCGCAACTGCTTACGAGACAGGGGCAGACGGTCGAGGTCGAGCAACGCTCACCCCCCGTCGGCGCCCCCGTCGTCGGTGTCGTCGGCGGCGGCCTGCGTCAGTGCCTCGCCGAGGGCGCCGAGCATCGAACGGACCTGGGCGGCGTCCTCGCCGCCCTCGGCCGGCGAGAGCTTGAGTGACTTCTCGATTGCTGTGCCGGCCGCGGCGAGGATTTGCCGTTGATCGCCGAACGTGGGTCGGTCGAGGCGGGTCTTAGACCAAACGTTGTCCTTGCCGCCGAACGCCCCGACGGTGCACGGCTCCCAGAGCTGCGCCCGCAAGTGCTCGGCGTCGGTGTGCAGCTGCTCGGCGAGCAGGGCGCGGCGGCCGGCGAGGTCGATGCGGCGCGCCTCGGTGGCGGCGACGACCTCGGGGCCACGCTCGAAAGTGAGACCGAGGGCGGCGGCGATCTTCGACACGGTCGAGGGCGAGCGGTTGATCGCTCGCGCGATGTCGTTCCGGGACCTCCCCGCGGTGTGCAGCCGGTGGACCTGCTCACGGTCGCGGTCGTCGATGGGGCGGGCCATGTCTCACCTCGATCACGATCCACTCTGCGACACCTGGCCAGGGGGCATGACCGTCAACATGGCGGGGTGGAAGTTGCAAAGCTGGTCTTGAAGTACATAGAGGCGCTGGTCTGGCCTCTCGTGACGGTCGTTCTCGTGTGGGCCTTGCGCGGCCATATTCAAGGGGCTTTGGCGCGCATGACGAGACTCGAAACCCCAGCGGGGGCAGTCGAGTTCGCAACGAATGCTCGCGAGATGCGGCAAGAGGCGGAAGGACTAGCTCAGGGGGAGGCCACGTCGAGGCAAGAGCCGCGCCCGACGGAGGATGACGGCCCGAGGTTCGGTGCCTTTCAAGAGGCGTGGGACGTAGCCACGGCCTCACCCATTGGGGCAGTCATCTCGGCTTGGCTTGTGCTGGAAGAGATTTGCCGGGAGACGCTTCAGCAGAAGAACGCCATGCCCGAGAGCAGATATAAGAATGGTGCCCCTCCCCTGCCCACTGAGCTGATTCGTGCGCTGGAAAGCATTGGCCTCTCGCCGCGCGGTGTCTCGCTCTTTCACGACCTGCGGCATCTGAGGAATGCATCGGTGCATGGCGATGTGGTGACCCCGGCGGCGGCGCGTGACTTCGTAGAGACCTGTCGATTCGTGGGTCGCGAGGTCTATGGGCTGCGCTAAACACCATCGCCTCGGGTGTGATCGCTGGTCACCTCTCGGCGACATATGAACGCCCCGCCGCACGGGGGGAGCGGTGGGGCGTTCGAGGGGTCGGCGTCCGTTTCTGGGCACGCCGAAGACGGGGCCCATTAGATCACGGAACGGTAACGGTTCGCAATGTGCATCCTGACGTGCGGGCGGCGGACTGCCAGCGTTCGGCGCGGTGTTGGCCGTCGGGTGATGTCGGCGTACAGGCTCGCGCGGGTGTCCTGCTCGGCGAGCTGTCCGCGTTCGCCTCCTGTCGACTCCCACAGGGTTGCGATGCGTGCGGCGGCAGCGCGGGCCGTGGCGAGGTCGTCGGCGGTGAAGTCAATGCGGACGATGCCGGGGCCCTGTGGCGCGGTGTCGGTCATGTCGTCGGGCACGCGCGCGCCGGCCGCCATGGTTCGCCAGACAGTGCGGATTCACGCGACCGGGTGTCGCGCACGCCTGTACGACGGGCCCGTGTCCGGTTGGGTGGTGCGCCCCGCTGTGTCGTACAGCGGGGCGCGGTTCGTCATACGGCCTGGTAAACCTGTCGGACGGGCCGGTACGGCTCGATGTTCGCTGAGGTGATCACGGGCGCGATGCCGGTCGGGTAGTGCCCGCGGTTCCACGCTTCGTAGTACACGTTCGCGGCGATCAACAGGGCCTGTCGGACGGCGGCGGATGCGTCGCATCCGGTCTGCATGATCACGCGCAGATCGTCGTACATGCCGTCGTCGAGGATGCGCACGGACAGAGATCGCCCGGTGGCGGGTGGGAGGTTCGAAGGGGTCGGCGGCTGCTGGGTAGGGTTGGTGTCGGCCATGGTGGGGGTTGCTCCCATCGTGGTTAGTCGGGCCCGTACGGCGGTGAGGTCGCCGGACCGGGCCCGCGCTGCTGTCTGGGCTACTGGGCGCCGCTCTCGGGGTCGGTCTGCCTCTGGCGCTCTTCGCGCAAGATGGTGTAAACGCGCGAGGTCGTGAGGCCGATCTCTTCGGCGATCCGCGGCACCTGCATGCGGTCGGCGGCGCGCACGACGATTCGGGGAGTCGCGGCGACGGCGGCCTCGGCCGCGACACGGAGTACGCGCGCGTCATTCAGCGTGAGGTCTTCGGCGAGGGTGTCGGTGAGCTGGTCGAGCATGCGGTCGCCTTCGGCCTGTTCGCCTTGCTCGGTGGCGCGGCGGGCGCGGGCGTAGCTCTTGGCCACCCATCGCAGGTAGTCGCGGCTGAGTGGGTCCTCGCCCTCTTCTGTGAGGTCTACTTCGGGGCTGTCGCTGGCTGCGATGATCTCGGCGCGCCGGGTGCGCTCGTACCGCTCGAACTCCGCGAGGATGCTCGCCTTCAGCTGCTCAATGGCGCTCCCCTCCTCGTTGGGGCCGGTCGGCCGGTTACTGGTGCTCATGCTGTGCAGCTCCTGTTAGGCGAGGACGGGGCCCGCCCTCGGTCGAGGGCGGGCCGATCGGTGGTCAGTCGGTCGACGGCCGGTGCGCGAAAGCGCATTGCGACGACTTGAGCATCTTCTCGACCTTCCAGCCGCGACGGCGCAGACGATCGGCGAGGCAGTCCAGTGCGGGGCCGTGCCACGGGGTGTCGCGCCGGATGATGCGCCCACCCTCCAGCCAGTACACGGCGACGCGGTCGCCTTCGCGGGGGTCGATCAGGTACCCGCGTACTTCCTGCTCGGCCTCGGTCGGCTCGGTCACGTCGTGGTGGTCGGTCATGCGCGCGACGGCGAGGCCGTCGAGGGCGGCGCGGGCCGCGATCACGTTGGGGTGTGTGGCGTTGGCTGGCGTGCTGCCCTCCGCAGTGCCCGCGTGCTCGACGACCACGCCCTCGACCGCTCGGGGCGCCGGGGTGTGGCGTGCGGCCTCGGCGGCGCGGCGGGCGTCGAACTCGGCCCGGTGCGTGGCACGGTCGGCGTCGGCCTTGTCGCGGATGCGGTCGAGGTTGCCGCGGCGGAAGCTGGCGCGCACAACGATGGGGGCGCGTCGCTCCTCGACGGCGGTCGGCGCGGTGGTGTCGGTCGCGCTGTTGTCGAACAACGCACCCTGCTCCGCGGGGAGTTCAACGGGGAACAGGCCGTCGTCGGCCTGCTGGCCGATCCACTCGCCCCGCCACGTGCCGTCGGCGGACTCGGCCTCGGCGACCTCGGCGACGGCCTGCTCGACCTCGACCTCGGCAGCGGCGAGGGCGCGGTCGCGGGCGCGCTTCTCGGCGGCCTTAATACAAGGGGTGCACAGCTCGCGGCCCCTGTTGAGCAGGTCAAGCAGGTCGAGCGGGTCGCTATCGCTGACGTACTCGGTGATCTCGCGCCCACACAGAGTGTCATCATTGGGCGAGTAGTGGATACGGCGGCCTGTGCCGACGATGGCGTACCGGACGCCTGCGCGCTCGGCGAGGGTCGGGCCGTCGGTGGCGCGGTCGGCGGCGACCTGTCCGGCCTCGACGCGGTCGCGCTTCTCGGCCTTGGCGCACGGGGTGCAGATCCGGACCGCAATGCCGGTGTTGGGGGCGTGCTGGAGTTCGCGCCCGCAGTAGCTCACGTAGGTGCCGGGCTTGGGGTAGTGGCCGGTGAGGCCGTAGCCGTGTGCGTAGGTGTCCATGGGGGTTGCTCCCTTGGTCGTTGGCGTGCCGGGTGAGGTCCGGCGGGGCCCGCCCCGATGCAGGGCGGGCCGGTGGTGGCCTTAAGCGGCCTTCAGGGACCGGAGGCGGTCGACCCACCACGCGCGCTCGCGAGACTGCTCTTCGTACAAGTCCCACGCATTGATCGCCTCGTAGCCACTCAGGGCGTGGTCGAACTCGGCGATCATCTGCTCGGCGAACGCGATCTCGTTCATTGGGGGTTGCTCCCTTCGGTTGGCCGGGTGAGGTCCGGCACTGATGTCACTGTAGCCACTTGTGAAGCGATTACACAAGTGCTTTGACAAGTGGCATCACAAAGGCGGTGTCGCTCAACGTCGTTGCCCCTGTGGGCCGTTGGGACGATCCGGGCTACGCCCCGGCGCCCCGCCGACGCGCGGAGAGGGCAACCCACAGGCCGACCAGATCGGCGCCCCGCCACGCCCGGCGCCGGCGCTCGTCGAGCAGGACGGGCGCGCCGCATGCCTCGCCGGTCGAGCAGGCGACCACAGGCTCGCCCCCGGGGTGGGTGTGGGCGGTGAGGTGTCCGTCGCACCAGGGGCACGGTTTGGCGAGGTCGGTTGTGCGTCCGTCGCGGCCGAGGGCGCGCTCGATTGTGCGGCGGGCCTCGCGCGCGGTCGCGGCGACCTCGTCGAGCAGGCGGGCGGGCACCGGCGCGAACAGGTCGTCGCCGTCGTCCTCGCCGAGGGCGCGGCCGGCTATCCACACGGCGGCCCAATGAAGTCCGTACGCGCGTGATCCGGGCGCGGTGGGCGCCTGGTAGTGCCACCGTGCGGGATCGGCCGCGTCTGCCTGGTCAGTGGTGAATCGGCCGCGGGCGTCGCGCGCGGTGCGGATGGGGCGTTGTACCTGCTCGGCGACGCGGTCGGCGAGGCTGAACAGGTCCCGTTCGACGGCGAGGGCGGCGTCGAGGGCGTCGAGGTTGAGCGGGGCGGGGTGCTCGCGGATGGTCAAGGGGAGTCGGCCGACGATGGGCTCGGTGACCTGCTCGTCGTCCTCGGTGTGATCGTCGGCGGCGAGCTGGTCGAGAAATCCGCGGCGCTCACGCGGGGGCCACTCCGCGGCCGGCCGCTGTCCGATGGCGGCGAGCAGGTCGCCCCACTGCTCACGTACGGCGGCGAGGTCGGCCTCGACACGGCGGGCGAGGGGCGAGGGGGCGTGGTCGAGGGGGGTCGTCATGGCGGGCGGCTCCCTTCCTGGAGTGCGGTTGGTGACTGTCAGGGCCGGGCGTCGCGCAGCGCGGCGAGGGCGCGGTCGCGGTCCTGCTCGGCCTCGGTGATGGCGGCCTCGGCGGCGCGGGTGCGCTGCTGCTCGCGGCGGACGGCGGCGGCCTGTCCGGCGGCCGATCGGCGGGCTTGGTCGCCCTCGGCGAGTTCGGCCTCGACGTGGGCGCGCAGTAAGTCGGACTCGGCCGCGGTGAGCGGTACGCCCCGCTGTACGCGGGCGAGCAGGACGACCAGGGACTCGCGGCGGGCGTCGCGCTCGGCGGCGCGCTGGGTGCGGCGGCTCACGGGTTGCTCTCCTTGGTGCATTCGGTCAGTGCGCGGCATGTGGTGCAGCTGCTCGGGCAATCGCCCTCGCCGCGGGCGAGGCGCAACAGGGCGCGGTCGGCATGGGCGCGGGTACGGCGGTCACCGAGGGGGCCGGGGCGGAATGCCAACAGGCCGAGGAACACGCCGGATGCGACGACCAGGGCGAGGGTTGCCCACGCTGCGCCGCTCACTTGCTGGCCCGGTCGTCAAGGCTGGTCGCGTGACGGTCGAGCACCTTGCGAATGCTGCCCATGCCGGTCAGCAGGCCCCGCGAGCTGCGGGTTACGCCATGTTGCTCGCGGGTCTCCGCGGTGTGCTGCTCGGCGAGGTGGGCGAGTTCGCGGGTGTGCGCGGCGAGCAGGACGTACGCGGTCGTGAGGGCGGCGGCCGGTGTGTACTCGGCCGGGTCGAGCAGGGCGTCGCGCAGTGCGGCGAGGGCCGGCGACTGCTCGTCGGCGCTGAAAGCGAGCGATGCCCGGGTATCAGCGACGGCCTGCTCGGCGGGCAACTGGGCGGCGACGCGGTCGAGCAGGGCGTCGAGGCCGGCCGGGCGGCGCGGGGCGGCGGGAACGCGGGTCATGGGGCATAGCTCCTGTCTCGGTTCGAGGCGGCGAGGCGCTGCTCGCGCGCGCGGGCGGGCCCGCGACCGGTCGCGCGGACCGGTCGCGGGGCCTTCTCAGAACGGGGGCTCGTCGGCGTGGTTCTGGGTCGCCCACGGGTCGTCGGCGGGCTGCTGGGCGTAGCTCTGGGGCTGCTGGCCGTACGGTTGCTGGGCGCCCTGGGTATTTCCGGTTGCCTTGGTGACGACGGCAGTTGCGCGGAGCAGGCTCGCGGCGACCTCGTCGGCCTGAATCTCGTAGCTGCTGCGCCTGGTCCCGTCGTTGGCGTCGTACTGGCGCTGGGTGAGGCGGCCGACGACGATCACGCGCATGCCGCGGGTGATGGATTCGGCGACGTTCTCGGCCTGCTGGCGCCACACAGCTACGCCGAGGAACAGAGGCTCGCCGTCCTCCCATTCGTTGGACTGGCGGTTGAACCTTCTCGGGGTGCTGGCAATGCGGAAGTTGGCGACGGCGGCGCCTCCGGGCGTGAACCTGAGTTCGGGGTCGTTCACGACGTTGCCGGTCATGGTGAATGTGGTCTCGCCACTCATGGGTTACGCGGCCCTTTCGAGGGTGTGGTCGGTGCAGGGGCGTATGGGCTCGACGGGGGCGAGCTGGGGGGCGCGCTTGGCGGCGCGGGCGGCGCGGCTGTGGGCGTTCTTGCACGCGCGGCACTTCCGGGTTCCGTTGGGCGCCCGGTAGGTGTTGGCGTCGTCGTAGGGGTGGCCCGCGGGGCAGTGCGTGACGGCGGCGCGGGCGGCGACGTGGTTCGTCGAGCGGAGGATGTTCACGCGGTGAGTGACGGCGTCGAGGTGGCCGGGGGCGACACAGTCTCGGCGCCGGCATCGGTGGTCGACTTCGAGGCCATCGGGTATGGGGCCGTTGGCCTGTTCGTAGGCGTAGCGGTGGGCTTTGACGGTGCGTCCGTAGGCCCAAAAGGTGCCGTAGCCCTTGTCATTGAGACTTCCGGTCCACAGGTGGCAGGGGCCGAGGACTCCGCGGATGAGCGGGAGGGGTCCGGCCGTGTCGACCTTCGCGGCGAACCGCTGGTCGGGCGAGGTCCGGTCCATAGTGCGTACCTCCTGCGGGATGTAGTCGGCCTGAATGTCCTTCCAGCGATGGTCAGTAACCATCCATGGATGGAAGATAGCGCGCATGCGTGGACCTTGGCCCAGAGATTTCGCCCCCTGTGGCGGCTGCTGGGCGGGGGCTCGTGCTCGGCGTCGACGATCGACCAGCCATGGGCGGACAGTTCGCTGACGACCTGTTCGGCGAGGTCTTCGGGGGGCTGTTCGGCGCGTTGGGCGTTCTC
The DNA here is from genome assembly GCF_040253635.1 of Streptomyces sp. Edi2. Lineage (NCBI taxonomy): Bacteria > Bacillati > Actinomycetota > Actinomycetes > Kitasatosporales > Streptomycetaceae > Streptomyces > Streptomyces sp. Edi2. Next base: position 4,936,026 of record NZ_JBEJGX010000003.1, read on the forward strand.
GACGGCGGCTCGGATGACGGCGATGGCGGCGGCCGGGATCATGCGGCCGGCTCCTGGGGCGTGTAGTGGTGTGCGGCGGCGAGGTCGAGGCGCGAGGGGTGCGCGGTGCGGCGCGGGTTGCGGCGGTGGTTCATGCACGGGGCGCCTGCCTCGGCGCGGCACTGCTGGTACGGGCACGCCACGTCGAGCGGGTCGGGTAGCCCCTCGGCGGCGAGGCGTTCGCGCTCGGCGCGGCGTGGGCGGAACTCGGCGAGGGCGTTCGCGACGGTGCGTGGGACGTAGTCGCCGAGGGCGGCGAGGCGCTGCTCGGCGAACTGGTCGCGCTCGTCACGTGTGCGCCCGCCGGTCAGTTCCTTGACGGTTGAGGCGGTCGCGGCGCCGGTGGCGACGGCGGTCCGGTCGGCGACCAGGGCGGCGCGGTAGGCGGCCGGGTCGTCCGGGTCGGCCGCGGGCAACGGGTCGTGGTGCCGGTCGACTACGTCGCGGCGGAAGTCGTGCCACTTGCGCGACACGTCGCTCGGCTTGATCGGGTAGGGGCTGGTCGCTATGTGGTGGCGCACGACCTGTGAGGCGTCCCAGTGGCGGCCGGCTGGGTGGGGCGCGGTCGGGGGTACGTCGGCGAGCAGGTCGGCCCACTGGTCGAGAACTTCCATGGCGGCGGCCTGGTCGGTGGGTGCGCTGCGGGGGTCGAGTTTGACGGCGTAGGCGAGCAGGGCGGCGACTTGTTCGCGGATCACTGGGCCGTCTCCTCCGGGGTGTTGGCGAGGGCGGCGGCGAACAGGTGGGCGGCTTGGGCGACTCGGCCGCGGCGCGGTCCGGCGGCGAGGGGGATCACGTCGGCGCCGGCCGCGGGGGTCTTGCGGATGTCGGCGAGGGCGAATTGCAGCGTTCCGCCAGTGACGGGCTTCGACGTGGTTCCGAGGCGGTCGAGGGCGGCCCACAACTCGCGCGGGGCGATGCCGTTGCCGAGGGCTTCCTCGATGGCGCGGCGAACGCTGGTCTTTCCCTGGGCGGTGGCGCGGCCGTAGCGCGTCCACCAGGCGGTGAACATCTCGGCCGCGGGCGCCTGCTCCCCCTGGGGGTAGGGGGGTTACTACCTCCGTAGGAGGTAGTAGGGGACGGGTCGGGTCGGGGGGACCGTGACGGGTCCATACCGTCACGTTGTGACAGGGCGCCCTGACCTGCGATGTCGCCGGGGAACTCGATCCGATTCGCGCGGCTTTCGAGATTTTCCGTCGACGGATCGTCGCTGATTCGCGGACGATTCGCCGATGAATCAGCGGGATTACATTCCTGGTTCCGCTGCTGGGCTGCCTTCTCGCGGGCCCGCTGCTGGCGCTCGGCGGCGGCGGCGCGATCGGTTTCGACCTTGGCGCGGGTCGGGTTGTAGATCAAGAAATCGTGCATGTAGTAGTCGCCCGGTGGCGGCTGCTTGCACTTGGGGTGTGGGCAGGTGTGGCCGTGCTCGTGCCACAGGCCGGCGGCGACCAGCTTTCGGGCCTGTGGGGCGGTGCCGTACAGCTGGGCGACCACAGCGGGGATGGCGCCCTCGGTGAGGTGCTGGGCGGCGTACGCGCCTGCACGGACCCACAGACCGAGCGCGGCATTACCCGCGCGCAGCAACTTGGGGTGCGCGTGCGTGGTGTCGTCGACCTTGAACCAAGACAAGGCGGGTGCTCCTTACAGGGTGCGGCGCCCGGGGCGAGGGGCCGGTCGGCTCGTCCTCGCCCCGGGGCCCGTCATGCGGCGGCGTAGTACGGGCGGGTTCGGGCGGGCTGGTGCTCCTCGCACCGCGAACCGCACGGGTAGGGGCGGGCCGGCTGGGCGCCGCACGTGGGGTTGCCGTGCCCGCAACTCGGCGGCTCGGAACTGGGGTTGTTGCACGCGTTGCAGTACCGCTTACCGTCGGCACGGTGGCGGCCGTGAACGGCTTGTTCGTGGTTGCACGACGGTGGCCGGTGCTCCATGCCCTTGACGGCGGCGAGGGCGGCGCGGTCGCGCTGGCGGGCGGCCTGGTCGTCGACGTGGGCAGGGTCGCAGCACTTCGGCCGGCCGCATACGGGGCGCACGGTGCCGACGGGCTCGCGTCCGGTCCGCAGGATGAACGCGGCCCGCGCGGCGGTGTAGTCGCGGCCCTGGTGGCGAAACCTTCCTCCCCCGGACGCGGGGCGGCCGGTCCACTCGCGGTGTCCGCCCTCGACGGCCCGCGTACGGGCGGCGAACGCCTTCGCGAGGCCGTCCGGGACATGGCGGGCAGGGGCGCCGTCGAACGTGACCTGTCCGGGCACGGGCGCGGGCGTCGGGAGGCTGAGCAGGCGCGCGGCGTCGTCGAGGGTCGTCATGCTGCTGTCCCTTCCTCGCGGGCGGTGAGGGCGGCGAGCTGACCGGCGAGGGCGCCCGTGCGCCATGCCTCGGCGGTCGCGTCCTTCCCGCCCTTGCGCCACGTGACGGCGTGCGTGCGGGCGCGGGTGGGCTTGATGGCGACCCCGGGCACGTCGTGAACGGCGTCGGCGACTACCTCGCCGGTCTTTTCGTCTACCTGCTCGGCGACGACCACGCGGGCGGCGCCGGCAGCGGCCATCTCGGCGAGCAGTTCGGCGGCCTTCCACGGCCGTACCCGGCGCACGATCGCCGTTTCGGTCCACTGCTCGTCGGGGAACGTCTGCCGGACCCATCGGGCGAACGCGTCCTCGTCGACGACAACGGGCCCGGTCTCGCCCTTGCGCAGACTGATCGTGGCGACGGTCTCGCCGCCGGGGAGGGTGGCGGCGACGCGCTCGACTCCGTCGCGCTCGGCGGCGGCGTCGAGTGCGCGCTGTGTGCGGGCCTGTACGTCCTTGCGGGCGACGACGACGCGCTCGGCGAGCAGCTTCAACGCGGCGGCCTCGACGGCGAGGTCGCGCAGCGACTCGGCGCTCTGCTCGGGGGCGGTCACTGGGCACCCCCGGCGCGGGCGTGTTCGAGCAGGTCGTCGCGCATGTCGCGCAGCTGGTCGACGCTGGCCTCGGTGGGCGGGCGCCCGTAACGGTTGGCGAACGTCTGGTCGGCCTCGGCGTTGTCAACCAGTCCGGCCGAGCGTGCAGCGTCATACATCTCGCCGAGCGCGGCGGCGTGCTCCTGATCGGCTGCGGCCGGCGCGCTGCGGCGCTGGGGCTGGCTGGCTGCGGTCCGCTTCTGGGCGGCGACGGCGTCAAGGCGCGCGAGGTAGTCCGCGGGGGCGCCGGCCCCGACGGCGGCGGCGCGCACCGCGGCGAACGCCTCGGGGCTCGGGGCCGCGGTCGCCTCGGCGAGATAGTCGCGCGACGGGTTCGCGGTGGCCTGCTGGGGCTGCTGCTCCCACGGGCCGGCCTCGGCACGGTTGCTGCGGCGCGGCTGCTGCCCGCGCTGCTGGCGCCGGTCCTGCTGTCGCCGCTGTCGCTGCTGCTGCTCGGCGCGGTGCTCGGGCGTCGGCTCCGCGGTCGGGTGCTGGCGGTCGGCGTCATCGATGCTGCGGCCGTCCACGGGCAGCATGAATAGGGTGAACAACAGGTACTTGAGGGCGGCGGACTGAGCTTTGTTGGTGCTCTTGTCGGCGTAGTCGAACGCCTCGCCCGGCACGTCGGCGAGCAGGCAGTCACCTGCGGGCCCGTAGACGCGATATCGCATGGTGATCACGGTCCGCGTCATCTTCCCGTCGCGCTGCTGCTGGTGCTCGGCGATCGTCGGCAGGATGAAAACGCCGTGCGTACGGAGCGGGCCGGCCATCGCCGACATCACGTCGTCGATGCCGCGAAAGGCGTAGTTCTGCTGTTCGTTGCGCTGGTTCTTCCCGACGGGCATCGCGTCGCGCATCACGGCACTTACCGCAGCGAACACGCGGGGCGCGTCGGCGGGGGCGCCGTCCGGCGCGGGTATGTAGACCACTTCCGGCGTGCGGGACGGGCCTGCGGCGGGGCCGGTGACAGCCTCGACCAGGCGCGCGAACAGCTCCGGGGTGACGCGCGGATCGGTAAGGGCGGTGGGCAGGGTGGTGACGGTCACGGGTGCGGGCTCCTGTTCTGTGCGGTGCAGGGGCGGATGTGGCGGGCAAGGCGGGTGATCCGGCGGGCAAGGGTGATCGCGTCTTCGGGGCCGAGCAGGTCGTCGAGGCCGACGGCGCTTGGGCACTGGTCGACCAGGGCCTCGCGCGAGGCGTCGGCCTCGGCGGCGCGCATGGCGCGCTCGTACTCGGCCATGTCCTCGCTCACGACGGCGTGATCAAGGCGGACGACGCTCGCCGCGTGGCGGGCGAGCATCCGGCCGAGGTCGTCAGGGTCCTCGGCGTACGCGAGGGCGAGGTCATCGAGCAGCTGCTCGACGCGGGCAGCGATGGGCAAGCGGACGGCGAGGCCGTCGGCGGACAGCTGAGGGAGAAACATCGGGCGCCTTCCTTGTGGTGGTGGCGTCGTGGGCGCTGCCGGGTGTCCTGCGTGGTTCAGGCGGCGGCGCGGTGCAGCAGTGCGCGCGCGACGCGGTCGGCGCGTATGGCCGCTTCGAGTTCGGCCAGTGAGGGGCCGTCGGGGACGTAGCAGGCGCGAGCTGCGGCCGGAGGAGTCATGCGGTCCATGGCGGCGCATCCGCTCTGCCATGCGAGGGCGGCGGCACGCATGGCCTGTCGACGGGTCAGGCTCGGCGCCGTCATGCGGCGCTCCGTGTCGGCTTGATCAACTGCCGGGCGGATACGCCGTAGTGGTGTTCAACTGCGGCGGCCAGTGCGGCAGATGGCGCGGTGTGTCCGTTCCACAGGCGCCATGCCGTGTTTCGTGCCACCTGCAAGCGTCTCGCCGTGTCTGAGGGGGAGCGGTCCCCTGCATCCTGGGCGGCTGCGATGAAGGTGGCGCGGTCGTACACAGTAAATGTCCTTCCAGGCGTGGATCGCTTTCTTCCAGGGCTGGAACGCTAGCACGGTGATCGAATCTGCGATCGAATTTTCAGCGGGGGCATGCGGGTTGAAATTCATACCGCGCGGCCGGTTTCTTATGCGTTGACATCGAGGTGACGGACGTTCAGAATCAGTCACAGATCGGCTAAGAGGAGGGGGAATCCGGCCATGGGGCGAACGTCGGCCACGCGTGGCCAGAACCTGGCGTGCCCGCAATTATCCGCGCGCGGTATGTTCCATCCATGGAACGAACAAACAGAACGCCCGAGCAGTTCGCCAAGTGGCTCCGAGACCAACTCACAAGCCGCGGGTACGACCTCGGCTCCCGCGGTGGCGGGCAAGGCAAGTTCGCCAAAGACTCAAAGATCAGCGGCGCAACCGTTAGCCGCATGCTGGGCGGCCACGGCGCTACAGACACACGCGTCCTCGCCCTACTCGCCGAGGCTCTACACCTGCCGCTTAGCGACGTACTCGTACGCGCCGGCATCCTCGACGAGGACGAACTTAAGGCCGTACGCCAGCCAGAGCTAGGCGCCCGCCGCATCACACCCGAGCAGGCCGCGACCGAACTCGGCATCGAAGACGACCAGGCGCGACGCGTCTTCATCTCGATGACCCAAACCCTGCAACGCCAGCCACCCCCCGGCAATGACGAGGGCCGCCTCGCATAGAACCAACGCCACGGAGGCACAGTGATCAGCCGACTCCTGCCCGCACTCACCCTCGCTCTACTCGGCGCAGGAATCGTGATAGGCGCCTTCGGCCTGCTCGGCGGAAGCGACAGCCTGATGCGGCGAGGGATCTTCCTAACCCTCATCGGCATGCCGCCGCTCATCGCTCACACCGTGCACAACGCGCACCGCGTCACCGCCGACCAGCTCGCCGAAGCAGACAACGCCGGCTACCGCCGTGCCCTCGACCATGTCGCCCGTGGCCTGCTTGACCAACACACCGCGCCGCCCCCTCGCGGCGGCGACTACGCCACCCCCGAGCACACCGCGGACAACGTGATCCACATCTGTCCGCTCCCTCACAAAAGAGAGGAAAAGAAGGCATTGTGACGCTGACGGAGACACCTGCAACGTTCCATGGCTCGCAGCGCAACTGTGAGCCATGGGTCGGTTACATCAGGGTCAGCACCTACTACGAAGACAAAATCAGCCCAGACATCCAGCGCGCCGCGATCAAGGCATGGGCCAAGCGCAACAACCGACACATCGTCGAGTGGATCGAAGACCTCGACATCTCCGGCCGCACCTTCAAACGCAAAGTCATGGGCGCACTCAAGATCGTCGAGGAGAAGCGGGCACGAGGCATAGCCGTCTGGCGCTACTCCCGATTCGGCCGCTCCCGCCACGGAAACGCCCTCAACCTCGCAAGACTCGAAAACGTCGGCGGCCGACTGGAGTCCGCAACAGAAGCAGCCGACACCACCACCGCATTCGGCCGCCTGCAAATGGGCATGGCGTTCAAGTTCGCCGAGTTCGAAAGCGACCGCATCGGCGAGCAGTGGGCAGAGACACGCGAACACCGCCGCGCACACGGCCTACCGTCCACCGGGGGACAACGATGGGGGTACATCTGGCATCGCCGCCGCCTCGACGAGAAGGGAGCCATCCATCCCGAGGCGTACCAGCCAGACGAGGAGCTGGGCTTACTCGCACTCGACCTGTACGAGCGGGCCGCCGACGGCCAACCCATGGGGTCGCTCACCAAATGGCTTGGCCGCAAGGGCTACGTAGGCACCCGCGGCACCCCATGGCAACAGACCGGACTCACCCGCTACATGGACTCCGGATTTCCCGCGGGATGGCTGCGCTACCACCCCGCCGACTGCGACTGTCCCCCAGCAGACCCAGACGGCAGCACTCACCGCGCCGCCCTGTGCAAAAAGAGAATCTTCATTCCGGGCGCGCAAGAACTCATCGTGAAAGAAGACGTATGGGAGGAGTACCAGCGCAGACGAAAGCTCGCCAGGGACAAGCCCTCGAACAACCGCGCCCCCTCCTACCCAACATCGGGACTGGTCGTGTGCGCACGCTGCGGCGGCGCGACGGCAGCCGGCGGAGGTGCCACCTACGGCGCCGGAAAGGTGCTCATCCGCAAGAACGGGTACGTCTTCCGATGCTCGGCCCGGAAGGACAACGCCACATGTGACGGCGTATACATCCTTCGCACGGTCGTCGAAGAAGCCGTACGCAAGCGCCTACGAGAGTGGGACGCGGAGATCGAGGTCGAGGCCGCCAAACTCGCCGCCGAGGCCGCGAACGACCCGGAGAACAAGCAGGAGGCACCCACCACAGCAGCCGGACGGATCGAAGCAGCCCGCAAGCGACACCGGGACAAGCTCAAAGAGATACAGGCCGAACTCGACAAACAAACGAGCCTGGTCTCGCGCGGCATCATCCCCGAAGACAGCTACATCCGGGAGCGCGACCGTCTCACGGAGGAACAGACCGGAGTCACTGCCGAGCTTGCTGAACTCGACGCAGCCACAGCCGACCCCGACCCGATCAAGGCCGACTATCTGCCGGTCATCCGCGGACTGGTCGACCGCTGGGAGATCACCCCGGTAGACACCCGCCGCGCCATGCTGCGCACGCTGCTGCGTGGAGTGTGGGCGTACCCGAAGATGACCGGACCGGACGGCGAGGAAACCGCGCCGTACGCGGTACCGGTGGCCGTGTGGGAAGAAGCCCCGGCCCCAATCGGACGGCGCGCTGCGGCATAACCGCAGGTCAGTGCGCGAGCGTCCTTCCCTCTCCTACTTGAGCAGGTTGGCCAGGCTTTCGTTGCTCACAACTTCTTCCAATCCCAGGGCGTCCGATGTGTCCCCAGGTCATAGCTCATCAGCCCGCGCCTGGCCCTGACAAGGCCTGTGGACAAATATTGGTGTAGACCTGTCGATTTGGGCGCTGTTCCAAGGGTGTTGTGAGGCGGCCGTGCAGGTCAGACCGTTACCGGTGCCGGTTCACCGCGGACCGGGCAGAACCGCCCGGTCGCCTCGTCGAGCACGTAGGTCTGGGCCTCGCCGACATGGAAATACATGCCGTGCAACGTGAGCGTGCCCTCGGCCACCCGGCGGGCCACACAGGCGTGCTCCCTGAGGTGGTCGAGTTGCTGCATGACGTTGACGAGCGCCAGCCGCTCGTGGTCGTCGCTCACCGGCCGTCCGCTCAGCGAGACTTCGCCCCGCCCCTGCCGTCCGATGCGTTCCATACGGGCCAGGCTCGGCCGGCCGTGGCGCAGCCAGCGGGTGAGCGAGGTCGGCTCGGCCTCTTCCGGCGCGGCGGCGCCCAGCAGCGCCCCCATGGCACCGCACCCCGAATGGCCGCACACCGTGATCGAGCCGACCCGCAGCACCTCCACGGCGTACTCGATCGCCGCCCCCACGGAGTCGCAGGAAGCATCCGAGCCGGGCGGCGGCATCAGGTTGCCGACGTTGCGCACGGTGAACAGATCACCCGGCCCACTTGATGTGATCATGCTCGTGACCAGCCGGGAGTCCGCACAGGTCAGAAATAGCTGACGGGGCCGCTGGCCCTCGCGCGCCAGCCGGGCCAGCTCCTCGCGCACGAGCGGAGCCGTATGGCGCTGGAACGCGCTGACCCCGCCCAGCAGTTGGCTGCCGCTGCTCTCCGGGGCCGCTGCCGGGTCCGCGGCGGGCCGGGTGCAGTGATGGTTGCGCCACGGCGTCCACGGACGGCAGGAGTGCGCACTGGCCGGCTCGGCGATCGGCCGGCCCGAGCGGCCCCCGAGGGTCACCCAGCCGCCGTGCGCCCGATGGGCGCCGGACCAGGACTGCAGCGCCTCGTAGGCGGCGTGATCCATGAACGAGCCGCCCAGCTCGACGACGACATCGGTGTGCGCGGGCACCTGCCCCAGCGCCCGGGTCAGCCGTGGCACCGCCAGAAACGTCAACTGCCCGCTGACGCGTACCCGGTAGCCGTCGGCCTCCGCCGTCACGGTGATACGGGTGTGCGTCAGCCGGCGCAGTGCCAGGAAAAGCGCGACCGCGATGCCCGTCACTACTCCCTGGAGCACGCCGAGGAGCACGACGCCGCCCAGCGTGGCGGCGTACACCGGGAATTCGCGGTGGCGCTGGACGTGCCGGATGTGCGCAAAGCTCACCATCCGCACGCCGACGACCATCACCAGCGCGGCGAGCGCGGCCAACGGGATCATCTCCAGTACCGCGGCCAGCAGGCCCGCGCACACCAGCACCCATACGCCGTGCAGCACGGTGGCGCGACGGGTGGCCGCACCGGCCCGCACATTGGCCGAGCCGCGCATCGCGCCTCCGGAGACCGGCAGTCCGCCCAGCAGCCCGGAGACGGTATTGGCCACGCCCTGCCCGGCCAGCTCGCGGTTGAGCCGCGTCGGCCCGGTGGGAGCGCCCGGCCGCTCGGCGGCCAGCCGGTCCACGGCCACCGCCGACAGCAGCGACTCCATACTGGCGACGAGGGTGACGGTCAGTACCGCGGCGGCCAGGGCCGGAAGCGACGCGTCCGGCAGCGCGGGCAGCTCGGGCAGCCGCCAGGACGGCAGTTCCACGCGCGATACCGCCGCTCCCGTGCTGACGGCCGTCGCGGCGAGCACGGCGGCCAGCGGGGCGGGGAGCACGCGCGCCCACCGCCCGGCGCGGCCCGGCAGCCGGCCCCAGCCGATGAGGACGGCGACGGTGACGGCGCCGATCAGCAGCGCGGTGGCGTGCGGATGCGCCACCTGGCCGGGCAGCGCGGTCGCGTTGTCGAGCGCCGAGCCGTCGGGGCGGCCGCCGAGCACCACATGGAGCTGCCCGAGGGCGATGGTGACCCCGATGCCGGCCAGCATGCCGTGCACGATCGCCGGGCTGACGGCCAGCGTCGCCCGCGCCACGCGCAGTGCGCCCAGGGCGAGTTGGGTGAGCCCGGCCAGGACCGTGATGGCGCAGGTGGCGCGCCAGCCGTAGCGGTGGACCAGGTCGGCGGTGACCACCAGGAGGCCGGTTGCCGCGCCGCTCACCTGGAGCGGGGCGCCGCCCAGCAGGCCGGCGACGATGCCGCCGACGACCGCGGCGACCAGTCCGGCCTGGAGCGGGGCGCCGGTGGCCAGGGCGATGCCCAGTGACAGCGGGACGGCGAGGAGGAAGACGACGGCCGAGGCGGAGAGGTCCCCCAGGAAAGCGGCTCGGCGGGCCTTCTTGGTGCGAGGTCCGGGCCCGCGGGGCGCAGGACGCTCGGGAGGGGCACCGGAAGGGATCTCGGTGGGGTGCGAGGTGCGCGGCGGCTGCGGCGGTGACTTCTCGATCTGCGGCATTCCCGTCTCCTCCGGGGCGACGCGGTCGCGCGGGGCGCGATCGTGGGGCGGCGGTGTACTGCGGCGGGACGTGAGCCGGCCGGCGGTCATCGCTGTGGGGCGATGGTCCGGCGACTCCCAAGCATCGGTAAATGAACCGTAATGACAGGTAAAGGAAAGGGGAATCTTTTACCGGCATTTGCCGTCATCCTCCCCCCTATCGGATGAATCCGGCGGTTTTTGGCTTGCCCTTTCTTCCCTGCTCCTTCTTTGCGTATGAACCATGAAGGTGGTGGTGCGCGGTTATTTCGGTGCGTCACTCGGAAGGTGAGCGTCGATGCCCGGAGCGGGAAAAGCGTCGTCCGAAAGGGCGCCCTGCGGTCCCGGCCTCCTCCATGGCGGCGCCCTCCGTGCCGGCGGACAACCGGCCTGGCCGGCCGCGCCCGCCGGCGCCCGCGTGCAGGTCAGGCGGGCTGTGGGGCAGCCGTTCCCTCGAAGAGCACGAAGGACGGGTCGACCTGGGCCGCGAGGTCGACGCCGGTCTTCGCATTGCCCCAGCTCTCCGCGTTCTTGAGGTGGAAGTGCACCATCTGGCGTGTGTAGCGCTCCCAGTCACGGCGCCCGTAAGCGGCGTCGGCCGTGCGGTGCAGCGTCTGCAGGGCGTGGCGGTTGCCCTCTTCCAGGCGCCTGAAGGGGGCCGGACGGCCCTTCTCCATGGCCCGCACCCAGTCGGAGTGGCCGACGGTCACCAACAGGTCGTCGCCCACCTCGTCGCGCAGGAACGCCAGGTCCTCGGGGCCCTGCACCTTGTTGCCCACGACCTTCAGGGGCACGCCGAAGTCACGTGCGTACTCCTTGTACTGGCGGTAGACGGCGATGCCCTTACGGGTCGGCTCGGCGACCAGGAAGGTCATGTCGAAGCGGGTGAACATCCCGGAAGCGAAGGAGTCGGAGCCGGCCGTCATGTCGACGACGACATACTCCTCGCGGCCGTCCACGAGGTGGTTCAGGCACAGCTCCACCGCGCCGACCTTGGAGTGGTAGCAGGCCACGCCCAGGTCGGACTCGGTGAACGGCCCGGTCGCCATCAGCCGTACGGCGGAGTCGTCGAGCTTCACCGTCCTGGCGCAGGCCTGGTAGACGGGATTGTCCTCGCCGACCCGCAGCAGCCGTGACCCCTCGCCGGGCGGGGTGGTCTTGATCATTGATTCGGCGGACGGGATCCGCGGGTTGCTGCCGCGCAAGTAGTCCTTGATCAGCGGGAGGTGGGCGCCCATCGCGGGAAGCGCCGCGTCCTCCGTCTCGTCGAGGCCGAGGGCGGCGCCCAGGTGTTGGTTGATGTCCGCATCCACGGCGATCACGGGGAGCCGGGCCGCGGCGAGATGCCGGATGAACAGGGAGGACAGGGTGGTTTTGCCGCTGCCGCCCTTGCCTACGAAAGCGATCTTCATGTTCACCAAGGGTAAGCGAAATATCGCTCTGAGTGAGAGCTCCGCGTGAGGAAGACCACTCCTTCGAGGGGTCGGGCTCCGTGGTGCGTAGGGTCGTACCCATGGCTGGAAACACCCGGGGGACGTCCCCCGCACCCCCGAAAGCGAGCGACGACCCGCTCGCGACCCTGGCCTCGCTCCCGGGAGTCGCCGACTCCGTGGACTCCGTACGCAAGGGCGTCGACCGGGTATACGGGCACCGGGTCATGCGACGCCGCAGCAATGAGGTGACATCCGAGGCGGCGCTGCGCGGCGCGCGCGGTTCCGCGGCCCTTTCGGGGGCCGACTGGGCGCTCGAAGAGGTGCGGCGACGCACCGACTTCGGTGTCGAGGGCGAACCGCGGACGGTCGGCGCGGCCCTGCGGCTGACGGCCGAGGCCGGACAGCTGCTCAGCGTGTGGCGGCAGTCGCCGCTGCGGGTGCTGGCGCGGCTCCATCTGGTGGCGGCATCCGGAGGCGGGCGGAGCTCCGACGGGGCCGACGGGCCGCGAGAGTCGGGCGGGACGGCGGACGAGACCGTGGGGCGGCCCCGGCTGGCCGCCGAGCCGGTGGACGAACCGCTCATCGAGCTGCCGCTCCCGGATGCCGACGAGGTCGCCGGGCGGCTGGACGGGCTGTCGCGGCTGCTGCTCACCGGAACCGAGGCCCCGGCCCTGGTCACCGCGGCGGTGGTACACGGCGAGCTGCTTGCCCTGCGGCCGTTCGCCACCTGTAACGGGCTGGTCGCGCGGGCCGCGGAGCGGATCGTGCTGATCGGCAGCGGGCTGGACCCGAAGTCGATCTGCCCTGCCGAGGTCGGGCACGCCGAACTGGGGCGCGCGGCCTATGTCGCGGCCCTGGACGGCTATGTGTCCGGCACCCCGGAGGGTGTCGCGGCGTGGATCGCACACTGCGGACGCGCGGTGGAACTGGGCGTACGGGAGAGCACCGCAGTCTGTGAGGCGCTGCAGCGCGGCGCGGCATAAGAGGAGCCGCAGCGAAAGCTTCGGTCGGGGCGCAAGAATTCCGGAAGCATTGCTTCATTCACCCCTGAACAGGGTTGCGGCGGTACCAATGGGTGGTACCGCCGCTGGCATGTCCGCCTAGTTACCATGCGTGCTGACATATATGCCCATCAGGTCGGAATCTTCGTCCGGTTACCTGGTGCGGCTGGCCCGTAATCGACGGGTCGGCGTCGCGTGGGTGCTTGGCATTCATGCATCGGTCCGTGGGCCACTTCCTGCGTTAAAGGTGTTCCTCTCGGATGTCCTTGGTCTCGCGGGCCGTTAAGTCCTTTGTACTACTCGGGCAGGACAAGCGGAACCCCCACCTGCAGATCTTTACGTTTGACTCCAAACGCGGGCATTGCGGGCAGCGCGGCCGGTCCGGCCGATAAGGCCAAGCTGTGGCTTTGTGGATTTCCGCCGGCTCGTGTACCAGACCAGCGTCGCCGTGGCCATGGCCGCACCCACCGCCGCCACGGCGGCGAGCACCGGCCGGGAGGGCAGCGTCAGCACCGGGAGCCGCTGCTTGAGCGGGACCGGACGATTGAAGGAGAGAACCGGCCAATCGCGCGCGGTCGCCTCACGGCGCAGTGCCCGGTCCGGATTGACCGCGTACGGATGACCGACCGCCGAGAGCATCGGGACATCGGTCGCCGAATCGCTGTACGCATAGCAGCGCTCGAGGTCGTAGCCCTCGGATGCGGCGAGTTCCCGGACGGCCTCCGCCTTGGTCGGCCCGTACGCGTAATACTCCACCTCACCGGTGAAGCGCCCGTCCTCGCCGACGACCATACGGGTGGCCACCACCCGGTCCGCGCCCAGGAGTTCACCGATCGGTTCGACGACTTCGGCGCCCGAGGTGGAAACGATCACGACGTCCCGTCCGGCGGCGTGATGTTCCTCGATGAGCGAGGCCGCCTCGTCGTAAATGATGGGGTCGATCAGATCGTGCAGCGTCTCGGCGACGATCTCCCGCACCTGCGCGACGTCCCAGCCGCGGCACAGTGAGGAGAGGTATTCCCGCATACGCTCCATCTGATCGTGGTCGGCGCCGCCCGCCAGGAACACGAACTGGGCGTACGCAGTGCGCAGTACGGCCCGCCGATTGATCAGGCCGCCTTGGTAGAAGGACTTGCTGAAGGTCAGCGTGCTCGACTTTGCAATGACGGTCTTGTCCAAGTCGAAGAACGCGGCAGTACGGGGAGTCGAGTGAGGCACGGAGTGGTTTTCCACGGGGCGAGCATAGGCGCCCACCATTCGGCGTAAGGTGTGGCGCGTGGGTTTGCCTGAGAAGGCTCTCGGGTACACCATGGAAGTCACGGATCGTTCGCGACCGTGCTAACCCGGTCCGGCTCCTCCCCCCCGAGTCGGCCGTGGGGACGACCCCCGCTCTCCCCCCCGGCGGGGGTCGTCGCATGTCCGGACGCATTTTCCGCCGCCGGACGCCGATCCGCTCCAGCCCTTGCCTGCGGGCCGTTGGCGCCCTCGGCGCAAGCATCCCATTACACGCTGTAGTCGGCGCGCTGCTCTGAGGGGGAGTCCCATGAGCCCCAGAAGTGGCCGTTCGTCGCTGGAATAGGTGACAGGGATATTCACAGCCCTGGAGTTGTCCACAATTTCGGCTCAAGATCCACAAGATTTTCCCGATCGCTGCATCGTAAAAAGCCGCGAGTTCGCGGATGTGCGAGGTGCGTAGCGACAGGGGGACGGAACGTGGCCGAAACCACGCCATCGAAAGGATTGGTCCGGACCGGCGAAGAGCGGGGCGGACCGCTGATCATCACCGAGGACGAACGACTCCTCGACGATCTTCTGCGGCTGTGTGCCGCGGCCGGTGCGCTGCCCGAAGTGGCACATGGCCTGCCGGCCCGCAGAGCGGACTGGGAAGCACCGCCTCTGGTGATCGTCGGCGGTGACTGCGCGCCCCGGTTGCTCGGCTGCGCACGGCGCGCGGGGGTCATCCTCACGGGTGGGGATGCGGACGACCCGGGTCTCTGGCGCCAAGCCGTCGCGCTCGGCGCCGAGCGCGTCCTGGCTCTCCCCGACGGTGAGCGCTGGCTCGCCGACCGGATCGCCGACGCCGTCGAAGGCGTGGGGCCCCCGGCCCTGACGGTCGGCGTCATCGGCGGCTGCGGCGGCGCCGGAGCCAGCACCCTGGCCGGCGCGCTGGCCGTCACCGCGGCCCGGACGGGGCGGCGCACCCTGCTCGTCGACGGAGATCCCCTGGGTGGCGGGCTGGACGTCCTGCTGGGCGGGGAGAAGGAAAAGGGCCTGCGCTGGCCCGCCTTCGCCGAATCGCGCGGCCGGGTGGCCTGCGGCGCGCTGGCGGAGTCGCTGCCGCGGCTGCACGCCTTGCGGGTCCTCAGCTGGGACCGGGGAGCCGATGTCACCATCCCGCCCCCGGCCATGCGCGCGGTCATGGCCGCTGCCCGGCGTCGTGGCGGCGTCGTGGTGGTGGACCTGCCGCGCAGGGTCGACGAGGCGGCCGCGGAAGCTCTCGGGCAGGTGGACATGGGCCTGCTGCTCATCCCTACGGAACTGCGCGCGGTGGCGGCGGCCCAACGGGTGGTGTCGGGGGTGCAGAAGGTTCTCGGAGATCTGCGGGTGGTGGCGCGCGGGACCCCCGGACGCCATGGGCACGGACTGCCGCCGGACGAGATCGCCCGCCTCATGGAGCTGCCGCTCGCGGGCGAAGTGCCCTGGGAGGCAAGCCTGGTGACGGATCTGGCGCGTGGTGTGCCGCCGGGGGCGCAGGTGCGCGGCCCGCTGGCGCGATTCTGCGCGGGGTTCTGGGGGTGCGTGGCGGAGAGCGGCAGCGAGGGCGGCGGGGCGGGAGTCGCAGACCCGCCGGGTGCCTGGCCCGGCAGCCGTCCGGGGCCGGAGCCGGAGCCGGATCCGGAACCGGGTGGCGGTCCGGGGCTCAGGGCGGGGCCGAGTCCCGGTGCGATGCCGTGGCCGGTGGCCGACCCGATGGGTTCCCGTACAGCCGGCCGGGACGGCGGATGGTCATGAGCCAGGGCCAGGACTTGCTGGAGGTGGTGCGCAGACGGCTCGCCGAGGCCGGGGCGGAGCCCACGCCCGCCCGGGTGGCGGTGGCGCTGCGCGAGCAGGGGCGGCTCCTGGGGGATGCCGAAGTGCTGGGTGTGGTGGCCGCGCTGCGGTCCGAAATGGTGGGCAGCGGGCCGCTGGAACCCCTGCTGGCCGCGCCCGATGTCACGGACGTCCTGGTCACCGCACCGGACGAGGTATGGGTGGACCGCGGCGGCGGGCTGGAGCGTACCGGTGTCCGTTTCCGGGACGCGGCAGAGGTGCGCAGGCTCGCCCAGCGGCTGGCGGCGGTGGCCGGGCGGCGGCTGGACGATGCCCGGCCCTGGGTGGACGCCCGGCTGCCGGACGGCACCCGGCTGCATGCGGTGCTGCCCCCGGTGGCGGTCGCCGGGACCTGTCTGTCGTTACGGGTGCTGCGGCCGCGGGCCTTCTCCCTCGCGGAACTGGTGTCGGCGGGCACCGTCCCGCCCGGCGGCGACCGGCTGCTCGCGGCGGTGCTGGCGGCCCGGCTGTCCTTTCTCATCAGCGGCGGTACGGGCTCGGGTAAGACCACGTTGCTCAGCACGCTGCTCGGACTGGTCGGCCCGGCCGAGCGGATCGTCCTGGCCGAGGATTCGGCGGAGCTGCGGCCGGACCACCCCCATGTGGTGCGGCTGGAGAGCCGGCCGGCCAATCAGGAGGGCGTCGGGCGGGTGACGCTGCGCGACCTCGTACGGCAGGCGCTGCGGATGCGTCCGGATCGGCTGGTGGTGGGGGAGGTGCGGGGCGCCGAGGTCACGGACTTGCTGGCGGCGCTCAATACGGGCCATGAAGGCGAGTGCCTGGCGTAACCATACATAGACGCCAAGGGCCCCGCCCATGCGCCACAAGGGCGAAGCACAGACGGGGCCGCTGGTTCAGCGGTTCAGACTGGCCAGGACTCGGCGGGATCGTCCAGCCACGCGCGCTGACCATCCCCCGAGACCGTGAGCCCGAAGCGCTTGTGTCCCGGCTTGCCCTTCTCCATCCACCATCGGTAAGCCGCTTCGGCTTCGTCCCATAGTCGGCGGGGGCCGGATTGCCACACCTGCGCTTCGTCGCCGTCACGGAACATGACGCACGCCCATGATCGGTCCGTGAGTCCGTAGAACCACACGGGCCGTTCCCCGTCGCGCTTGTCGGCCACGACGTGAACGCAGTTGCGGACCTTGAGGCCCATTGCGAACCGCTGGGGGCTGAACTGGGCCCCCATGAAGGCGTCTTCCGTGATCGTGGTGGACGACTTGTCACGGTCGGCCACGCTGCCGCTGACGTACTCAGCGTGCACGACAGTCGAAAGGCGTTGGGCTCGCGCCTTCATGAACTCCACCGGCCCCGTAAACGACCCCGTGGCGCTCTGTCCGTCGTCCGCGACGACCAACCGGGCCACGGCGTCACCGTTGCCGTAATGAGTCCCCCACGGGGCGACAATGACCGCGCCGGGTCTGCTCTGCTCAACCCATGTGAACGGGATGGACCGGAAACCGCACGTGGCAATGATCCGGTCGTACGGCCCCCCTTCCGGGTAGCCCTTGAGGCCATCGCGATTGATGACCAGAACACCAAGCCCGAACGCGTTCAGGGCCGTGCGTGCGTCGGCGGCAACGACCGGATCAAGTTCCACGGTGACGACGTTCTCAGACCTCAACCGGTGCGCCAGCAATGCGGCGTTCCATCCGGTGCCCGTGCCGATTTCCAAGACACGGTTACCGGGCTTCACGTCTAGATCACTGAGCATCCGGAACACGACGGACGGCATAGAAGCCGAAGACGTGGATACTTCCCCAGGTTCAGTACCGGTGTGCTTGCCGTCGTCCCATTGGGTCACAACGGGAACGTCAGAGTCTGCGTACCCGAACCAGAGATCCGGATCTTCCGACCGTGACACGGGAACGCTCTGCCCCGTCTTCATGTCGAACGGCCAAATGAGGTCCGGCAGGAATGAGGCACGGGGGACCGCAGCGAACGAGGGGGCCCAATCCGAAGTGAGCGCGCCCCCAGACATGAGGACGCGCCCCAGCTCAGTACGGCTGGGGCGCTCCTGGTGTGCGTTGGTGGTCACTGGTTAGGCGGCCTTCGGCGGGTTGGGAACGCCGGGGCCACCGTCCGGGGTGGGAGGCGGGGGCGGCGGGGCAGGCTCGCCGGGCAATCCGTCTCCGCCGTTGGCCTCATAGATCCTGATCATTGGCTTCCCTTTCGTAGTGCTTCTCTTGAACCATTCGGTTGCCGACCGTCACGCGAGCAACCAAACGGGCTTAGCCCCACCCCTGCCAGGAATCCGACCCGAGTACGGGGGAGCCTCGAATTCGGCACGTCCGGCAGGGGCGGGAGTCATGTGGTGGCGAGGCAGCGCGGGCAGTTCACGGCGCGAGCCCATACGTCTTTCTCGTCGCTGGCCTTACCGGCGCCGCATACCGCTTTCAACTCCCGCGTGCGGCGGGCGTCTTGCAGCGGTCCGGTGAGCTTGTGCACGGTCATAACATCCTCTCCAACCGTGCCCGCTGCCCATTCCGTGGCTGCTTCGGGTCGCGTCTTCGTGCTCATGCCCTGCCCTTCCTCCGTTGCCTGTGAAGCCTGCCGACCGCTACCAGTTGCCGTTGCTCCCACTCAGTCGCCGGGCGGAGCCTGCGGTAATGGACGCGCCACGCGAGACCAGTCGGACGAATCATTTCGATGAAAGGTGCGTCCACACCCCGGACCGTGCCGGGCATTTCATAGTCGCGATCGAAGATGACCATGCCGACTTTGATTGCTTCCGGCCCAGGGAATGCAGGCTCACGCTTCACGCTTCGTGGCGGCTTCGCGACGGGGTTCTTAGCCCTCATTCCCTGTCGGCCCTTCGGTGCGGGTGGTTCGCAATCTCCTCGTTGCAGCTCCTGACCGTGACGGGGCTTCCCATGGTTCGGGCCGTCTCGCGCTGCCGGGCAAGGGCCGCGCACACGTCGCAGCCGTCCACGGGTACGGGCTCAAGGTCGGGGCCGCGAAGCGCTGCCGCTGCCGTCGTCGTGGTCTGAGCGCTCACCGTTCCAACCGCCTTCGTAGTCCGGCCTCAACATCCTTGAGAACGCCCCGAGTTGGCGACGCGTAGCCGGTACGCGGTACCCACTCCGGAACCAGCCGCCAGAACCCACCCGCCTCTATGAGCGCGGCCAGCTCGTCCACCTCGTCCGTGGGCTGGGGGGTCTGCGGTGCCTGGTCCATTGCTGGGGTCCTTCGTGCCGTCGTAGTGCGGTGCAACCGGAACTACACCCACAGTGACCCGGCAGGCGTACGCTCAAAAGGTCTGGAGCCTTTCCAACGCATTTGGAAAGAGTGGGGAGTTGGACACATGACCGAACTGCCACCCGATCAGCGCAGCGAGCCCGCCAACGGCCTTGAGTGGTTCGGGCGGGAGCTAGAGGCAGCCCTGATCCACAAGGAAGCTAGCCAGCGCGAACTAGCCGACTTCACCGGCTACAAAGAGCCCTACGTCAGCAAGGTCAAGAACGGCAAGGCCATGCCGTCCCCAGCCTTCGCCGAAGGCTGTGACCGCTTCTTCAACACCTCGGGGTACTTCGCCCGGCTTCTCGTCCGGATCAGCGAAAACGGTCACCCTGGCTGGTTCGTCCCGTACATCAACTTGGAGAAGCAGGCCAGCCAGATTGAGGACTACTCCAACGGTCTGATCATGGGCATGTTGCAGACGTGGGAGTACGCCGAGGCCACGTTCCGGGCGACTTTCCCGTACGAGACTGGCGACCAGATCAAGACCAGGGTGGAAGCCCGGTTGGCCCGGCGTGAAGTCTTGGAGCGGGAGGCGCCGCCTCTGCTCTGGGTGATCCTTCACGAAGCGACCTTGCGCACGGTGGTCGGGAGTCGAGCCGTCATGGCTACCCAACTCCGCCAGCTTGCCGCCGACGCAGGAAAACCCCACGTCACGCTTCAAGTTCTTCGCTCCCGGACGGGTGCCCCCGCGTCAGGTACACCCTTTACGCTGCTTACACCAGACGACGGGGCAACAGTCCTGTACACAGAGGCCATGGGGCAGGGGCACGTGACGGACTCCGCGCAATCGGTGAACCACGGACGTGCAACGTTTGAGCGTCTGCGGGCATCCGCACGTGACCCCGAAGAGTCCGTGGCTCTGATTCGTGAGATCGCGGAGGAGTACGACAGATGAGCAACACGCACGGCCCCCGGCCTGACCAGTGGGTCAAGAGCACGTACAGCGACGGAAACGGCGGCCAGTGCATCGAGTGGGCCCCGGAGTACGCGGCCGTCACGGGTGAGTTCCTGGTCCGTGACTCCAAGGACCCGAACGGGCCCCACCTGAACCTGAGCCGCGAAGGCTTCGCCGGACTGGTCGCCTTCGCCAAGTCCCACGGCTGACCAGCCGACCCGCGCCACCGACCTGAGCCCCGCCACTCCACCCCCTTCGGAGCGGCGGGGCTCTTCGATTGGCTCGATCACGGAACGTAGCCGCCATTTCAGCCGGCTGGGCCCCAGGAAATATGGACATTACAGGCTCAATCCATCGCCTTGCCGACTGGTCCACAACTTAGCGTTATGAAACGCAAGAAAGCCCGGCACCGACCCGCAGCGATGCGAGTAGGTACCGGGCAGGGGTCAGAAGTGGCACGGGCAGACCATGCAGGCGAACAGGTCCGTAGGCAGTGGAGCCCGACCCAGCTCCGCCGCGAAGAGCGCCGCGAACGGGACCCACAGGGGATGCGTCGGCGGGTCGGTCGTATCGCCCAACCGGCAAGCCAGCAAGGCGAGTTCGGGACTCACGGGGTGTTGAACGATCACGTGGTGTGCTCCGCGTCGTAGTCGTCCAGAGCTTGCCGGGCAAGGCGCTGCATCTGTTCGAGCGGGCTTTCCGCGCTGCCGGACTCCGTGCCCGTCTCAAGGTCGCGCATCGCAGAGTGCAGCGCAGAGAAGTACCTCAGCGCCGGATGCGCGACCGGAAGCCCGCTGGCACCGATGACCATGAAGCCGTCAGCGGCCACCTGGCGTATCAGAGCGCCCCAGAGCGCCCGTACGTCATCGAACCGTTCCGGGGCGCTCTCAGGGGCGCTCAGGGCCGTCACGGTGGCAAGCCTGCCGATCGGTGCCGTTGCCTTGCGGGCGCGTGACGCGGCGACTCGACAGGCAGCGCCGCAGTAGCGCTGTCTCGCGTCGGCGTTCTTGCCGAACGGCTTTCCGCACGGCTTGTGTTGGCAGGTGGTTACCTTCAAGGGGTTACCTCCTTTCGGGGAAGACGAACAACGGCGAAGGGCGTGTTTGTTACGCAGAGAGGTTTCGAGCTTGGGCCGGGATCGCCAGCGGGTACGCGCCGGGAACTTCCGACGCGCCCCGCCCTCCCGTGACCACTAAAGGCAGGCGATTGCGTCCCTCGTATGAGGACTGGCCTTGCGAGCAATTGCAGCGCCGTGAGGAACGCTCAGGCCGTCATGCCTGCCGATCTCTCGCCAGCAACCGCCGCACGCCATACGAATGTTGTGACGCTCGCGCTTCCCACCCGACCGAATGGGCAGCGCCCAAGCCAACACCACTGCCGACGCTGGCCCGTTGCCGTCGCAGTAGTCGCACCGCAGAGGTATCCCGCGCCTTCCTATACCAGCCATGCGCGCTGCCGTCTCGACTAGTAGGGGCTCAAGCTCAGCGGGTACGGGCCGGATGATCGCCGCCCACCGAATCAGTCGCTCACGGGTTCGGTCGCTAATCAACCAGGAACACCCCCGCCCAGTGAAGTGCGCTTTGGCACTCCTTGCACGCAATGGATAGGCCCGACTTCTTAGCGGTCGGAATCCTCACGCCGCACCGTTCGCGGACCAATTGCGGGTCCACAACGTCCACATCTTCCGGCGCGTGATACCGGATGGCGTCACCAGTGCGGCACTCGCCAACGAGACAGGGCAGAAGTCCGGGAAAGCCCGCAGCCGTCGCCTTGTCGGCCACGCGCTCCAAGAAGCTGGATTCCCGTTCCCTGCGGGATTCCGCCTCTTCCCGACGTAGACGCAAACATGATGCGCACTGACAGGCCACTACTTGCCGACCTTGAGGACCTGAACACGGGCAGCGTCAGCCAAGGTGACAGAGGAAATGCGGGAACGACCCGCAATGAAAGCGCGGTCCCGTTCAAAGGCTTCCGGCGCTGTCTCAGTCTTGAATATCTCAAGGTTCTTTCGCAGTGCCACGGCGACGGAGGAGAGATCAGCGACCAGGACCGTACCGGCAGGAATGCCAACTGTGCCGTCCGCCAGATCAGGAATGCTGATCAGTTCAGGGAGCTTGTCCAGCTTGTTGCCGTCCACCTTCTTCTTGACCCCGGCAATATCGGTAGGACGACCGATAATCGCAGTCGCCACGCCGCCGGAATCCTCGATTCGGGCAATGGCATCGGCCAGCGAGTCAAAGTCGATCGCCGTAACGGTGGTGGCCTTCCCGTCCGCGAGCATTCCGGTAACGGTCACGTCGCCGTCTGTCCCACCATTGATGAGTACGTGATCCATCCGCTGACCAATTGCGGCAGCAAGAGCGGTATTCGTAGCCGCCTCAGTCGGAGGGATATCGACAAGGGTGTCTTTGTCAATGCTCACCATGGCCGACACCTTGACCGCCGCAAAATCCGGGGCCGTAACCTCGTTTTGAATGAAGGTTGCCGCCTCATTTCGCGGCTGGATAACGGCCGTCACCCTGGGAGCGATCGGCACATAGCCGCGCTGGCGATTGAATGGGAAAGAGGTAACCTTGTCGATGAGCTTTGATCCCTTGCCCGCAGCAACGAGGATTTCCGGCGCATATGCCGTTGCCTCTGCCTTGATCCAATCGCCGTCCCGCAGCTCAGAAAGAGCCCGACCAAAGAGCTTGACATCATCACGGGAACGCTTGGCGTCATCATCGGTGATAATGCCAATCGCGCCGGTCGGGAAAGTGTCGGTCATGGAATCACTCTTTTCGGCGGTGAAGGCAGCGCGGGAAATTCCTGCGTTACGCATGGAGCGCACGGCAACGCTGGTGTCGGGATAGGCGGGATTGAGGACGGGTCCCAGTTCGAGCACGCGCATTCGCGTGACAGTCCGCAGGGGTGTTCCGTCCGGAGCTTTCGACCATTCGTCATCGTCGGCACGGAACGTGAACGAGCAACCTGGGATGTCGCCACGCTGAACCAGGGCGAACACGTCCCGCCCGGCAGCGGTATCGGGCAGGTCGCATTCAAACCAAATGCCGGTCTGGTCAGCGCCAAGCCGTAGCGTCCCCGAGGAACGGCGACCCAGGTAATTCCTTGTGTCATGGTCGAACGTACACAGAACGTCCGTCGCATCATGTTCTGGTGACCAGGCAGCGGGGCTGATCTGCTCAATGAACGGCGGATTCCCCAACGGTGCAGATGGAGAATTGAATACGATGCCGTAACCGCGAATCGTGAGGGTCGCGCCCAAGCTTCGCGCTGATAGGGCGCGTACGAGTGCGCGTGTCTCGGTGGCGCTATGCATGGGTGCCCCCTAGTTAGAATGAAGATCATCACCGACTCACGTGAGTCGGTGATGGGTATGAGAAAAGCCCGGATTCCTTGCTCAACCGTGGCAGCGGTCGCTCAGCAAGGAATCCGGGCTTTGAATCAGGGGAACGCACTGCCATGCGTTCTTGGGAGTTGCGCGGGCGACCGGCACCGGAGTTCTCCTCAACGGCTGGCCGGTCGCCCCGCGCTTCCATCCCGCAATTACTAGAGCGCAAGGGTTGCCTGAACTTCGCGTGGTGGCGCTGACTGGGCTTGCTGCGGTGAAACGGTGGTTTGAGGGTTGTTTCTGTTTTCCTTGTGACTTTCTCAAGGGATATCGAAAACAAGGTAAGAACCACCGTTCCACCGCACTGCGCTGGTTGAAACGCTGTTCCGCAGGGGCGGGGGCTCTGGTATCTACGACTCAGCGCCCCTCTGTGCCCCGCAGGCACGCGAACGGCCCGCCAGCGGGGGGAATCCAGTGGCGGGCCGTCAGCGGCGTTCAGGCGGGCTTACGAAGCTTTCTGGTGTTCTCTCTCAACGTTGGCGAGAGCGGCAAGTTCCGCTGCCGCCGGATCGTCGCGGAACCATGCCGGGCCTTCGAACTCAACCGACACTCGTGACGGGTCGAACCGTCGCGGCGCTCCGGGCGTTGCGGGCCGGACCGTAACGCGCGCCCCCAGGTCAGCCAACAGGCTCCGTCGGCCTTCATCAGTGCGTCGCTGCCATTCGTCCGCCACGGTGCCCCCGGCGTCTACCCAGCGGCCTTCGGAGTGGTCGGCTTCCGCGCGCAATTCAGCTTGCCGGTTTTCCAGGGCCGCAATTTGCGTAATGGCTACCCGCGCTGCCGTTCCGTTCGGGTCGAGTTGTGACAGATTCCCGGCAAGGCGTTCAATCTGCGTTGTCACTTCGGAGAGTTGTAGTACGGCGCTGCCGTCAGGCTCCATCCAGCGCATGAGCGTGAATGAGCCGAAGCGCTTCAAGTAGTCGGCGGAAACGAGTTCATCTAGGTAGTGCGCCGTGATGACGTTGGGGCGGTGAATTCCCTGCTTACCGACCCCGGCTCGGCATACGTACGTGCTGTAATCCTTGCCGCTGACTTCACGGCGCTGCCGGTAAAGGGGCCCGTCGCATTCGGAGCACAGCGCGACGTGTAGCAGAAGAGCCTTGCCGCTGCGCTCCACTCCGCGCCCCTTGGACTTACCGTCAATGATTGCGCGTACTGCTGCCCAGGTTTCACCATTGAGGATTTCGGGCCCAGTTGAAATGGGCCGCCCTTCTGCGTCAAGGACGGGTTGGTTATGGATCGCTCCGCGCTTCTTGCCAGGTACAGACTGCACCAGCCAGCCGCGAAGGGCAGGCGTGTAAAGAACATCCCGCAAGGTCGTGGTGTACCAACGCTGGGGTTCCTTCTTACGTCCGCCGCGTCCCTCTTGCTCGTGGGCTAGTTTGCGTCCGTCTCGCTGTCGTGCGTGATCCGCAGGGGGAAGGATTCCACGCTCATTCAGTTCGCGCGCAAGGCCCGTGAGCGTTGCGCCGTGGTTGATGAGCTTGTCGGCACAGTCGCGGAGAACCGCAGCGGCAGTTTCGTCAATGATCCAGCGCTTGTCATTGATTGGACCGGTGACCGCGTATCCGTAAGGGGCGAGTCCACCCAGGTGGTTGCCACGTGAACGGAAGTGCTTCTTGCTGTCCGTGATTCGCGCCGTAATCATGTCTCGCTCGTACTCTGCGAAAGCAGCAAGAACGTTGATGATGATGCTTGCGTTTTCCGGGCTTACAACGCCGTCCGCTGTGATGACCGTCGTTCGGGTCGATTTCGCAGCATCGAGAAGCCGTTGGAATTCCAGAACGCTTCGCGCATAACGATCCAGCTTCGCGGCAATGACGTAGTCAACTCGCGGAAGCCAAGAGAGCACTTCTCGCATACCGGGCCGGTCTTCGAGCTTGCTTGCTCCGCTGACGTTCGTGTCAGTGGCGACGTGCACCACCTTCCAACCACGCTGTTCGGCGTACGCACGACACGCGGCAATGCGGTGGTCGGGGGCTTCCTCGGCGAAGAGGCGGGACAGGCGGTCATAGATCACGCAGGTGGGCTGTTGCATGGGAGTCCCTAGAGCGCGCCGGTTCCCTGAACCCATGGAGGGTTAGGGAGGGCACTCGGGCGGCTGCGGCACGGTCCATGCCAATGCGGCATGCGACGTCCCCGCGCGCCTGGAGGCCCTGGGTTCGACAGCGGGCCTGGACCGCGCCGCGCTGCACAGCCAATTGGCGGCCGCGCTCTCGGTCGTCCTGCATCTGGTGCGCGACCGGACCGGCCGCCGCCGGATCGCCGAGCTGCATGTCCTGGAGCGGGACCGCGACGGATTCGTGGTGACCGTGCCGGCTGCCGTCTGGGGTCCGGACGGCTTCGAAGAGGCGCGGGGCTGGGGGCGGTTGATGCGGTTGTGCGAGCGGAGCGAGGGCGGAGCCCGATGAGCGCGGTCGGTATCACGCCGGCGGCCGCGGTGCTCTGCGCGGTGGTCGCGGTCCGGCTGGCCGGCGGCCGTCGGGACGACGTACGGCGGCGGGCCCGGGCGCTGTTCGGGGGCGTGGGAGAGGCGGACCCGGCAGCGGGGTGGCGGGCCTGGCTGCGGGGCGAGGGGGTGCGGAAGTGGTGTGCGGGGCGGATGGTCGACGGGGAAGCGGGGCGGTGCTGGAGCTTCGGTCGCTGGGGGGACTGCGGGCGGGAGATCTGGTGCCTGCCGGTAGGGCTGGTGCCGGCGGTGATGGGCAGATCCGTGCTCCCGGTACTCGCTTCCGTGGCCGCCTTCTTCCTCGTCCGCCGGTGGCTGGCCGCCCGGGGAGCGGTGCATGCCCGCGAAGGGCGCTCTGCCGCGGTGATCGGGCTGTGTGCGGCGGTGGCCGGCGAGCTGCGGGCCGGGCGGCAGCCCGCCCAGGCCCTGCTCGCCGCGGGGGCTCCGGGGCTCGGCGCGGTCGGTTCGGCGGTGATGGCGGCCGCGCGATACGGCGGGGACGTGCCCCGGGAGCTGCGGGCGGCGGCCCGGCTGCCGGGGGCCCGGGGACTGACCGGAATGGCCGCGTGCTGGCAGGTGGCGGTGGAGGGCGGCGCAGGACTGGCCTCGGGCCTGGAGCGGATCGCGGCAGGACTCAGAGCCCAGAGGGATCAACGCGACGAACTGCGAGCGCAGTTGGCGGGCCCGCGGGCCACCGCGCTGATGCTCGCCCTGCTGCCGGTGGGCGGGCTTCTGATGGGCAGCGCACTCGGCGCCGACCCGCTCCGGGTGCTGCTGCACACCCCGGCCGGGTGGGGCTGCCTGGCGGTCGGCGGGCTCCTGGAGTGGTGCGGAGTGGCCTGGACGGCCCGGATCGTCGTGACCGCGGAAGACGCGTAGGGAGGGAATCGGAGTGAGTACGGAAGTTATCCACAGGGTGGGGATGGCGGTTGCCGCCATGACGGCGGTGCTGTGCGCCGTCGCTCTGGTGCGGGAGGCGCGCCGCGGGCGTGCCGTACGGAGGCGGGCGTCGGAGATGTGGGCCGCCGGGCCCGGCCGATACGGCGGGCCCCGCCACCCGCATTGCCGGCTCACCCGGCCTCGGCTCCGGCTCTGGTTCCGGTTCTGGCACCGCAGTCGGACGCCGAGCGTGGAGGGCGGCACCGCACGAAGCGGCCGGCTGAAGGAGTGGGCCGGGCCTCTCGGAGCGGCCGCATTCATGGTCATTCTCATCGGTGGTGTCACGGGTGTCCTGGCGGGACTCGCCGTGGGATACGGGGCGCATCGTCGGCTGGTGCACCAACGGGGCGCGGAGGCCGCACGGTCGGCGGACGCGGAGGTACGAGCGGAGCTGGCACCGGCGGGCGACCTGCTGGCGGCCTGCCTCGCGGCGGGGGCCGGGCCGCGGGAGTCGGCCGAGGCGGTGGGCAGGTCGCTCGACGGGCCGGTCGCCGAGCGGCTGCGCCAGGTGGCGGCGGAACTGCGCCTGGGCGGTGAACCCGCCGTCGTATGGCCCCGACTGGCCGCTCTTCCCGGTGCCGAAGGGCTGGCGCGCTGTATGGAGCGCGCCGGGATATCCGGGGTGCCGGCCGTCGAGTCGGCATCCCGGGTCGCCGCCGAACTCCGTGCGGATCAGGCCCGAGCGGCGACCGCACGGGCCCGGCGGGCCGGGGTGCTGGTCACGCTGCCGTTGTCGGCGTGCTTCCTGCCCGCGTTTCTGGCACTCGGAGTCGCGCCGGTGCTGATCGGTCTGGCCGGCGGCCTGCTGGGACGTAACTGACCTGCAGGAGAAGCGAGTTCCGACGAGATGAGCGGGAGGAGGGCGGCGGCCGAAGGGGCGGTCCGGCGGACGAAGGGCCGGCCGAGACCGGATCACCGGTGGCGGAGCCCGTCTCACCGGCCATGCCGGAGGCCGCACATCAGAGGCCGCACATCAGAAGCGGCGCAGCAGAGGTCGCACATCAGAGGCGGCACTCAGCCGCCACGCATCAAAGGCCATTCATTCAGAGGCCGTGCAAATCAGAGGCCATGCAAAGGGGGATTGGAATGTTCCGGGGTGGAAGTTTTCGACGGTGGTGGGCGGGGCTGCGTGCGCTCGGGGCCGACGACCGGGGGATGACCACGGCGGAGTACGCCGTGGGGACGCTCGCGGCGTGCGCGCTGGCGGCGGTGCTCTACAAGGTCGTGACGAGCGGGCCGGTGAAGGCGCTGCTCCAGTCGGTGCTGGAGCGGGCGATCAATGTCCAGTTCTGACAGCCGGGCCCCGGGCCCGCGGGCCCGGGCAGCCCCGTACGGCGCTCGTGACGCCGGATTTGTGACGGCGGAGACCGCCGTGGTCATTCCCGTGCTGGTGGCGGTGGTGGCCGCGCTTCTCTGGGGGCTGATGGCGGTCTGTGCCCGTATCGAGTGTGTGGATGCCGCGCGGGCCGGGGCGCGGGCCGCTGCGCGGTCGGAACCGCGGGCGGCAGTGCTCTCGGCGGCGCGGGGCGCGGCGCCGAGGGGCGCGCGGGTCGCGCTGGCGCGGGAGGGCGACCTGGTGCGCGTACGCGTCGAGGCCGAGCTGCCCGGCGTGGGGCAACTGACGGTGCGGGTCGGTGGGGAGGCGGTGGCTCTTGCGGAGGAAACGGTGCGGCGATGAGGGCTCGGCGACGGTCTGGACGGTGTTCGCGACGGCGGCGCTGTGCGCGGTTTTCGTGGCCCTGATCGGAGTGGGCCAGGCGGTCACGGCGCGGCACCGAGCGGGTGGTGCCGCGGACCTTGCGGCGCTGGCCGCCGCGGATCACGCCCGGCTGGGGCTCGCCGATGCCTGTGCTGCGGCTCGCCGGGTGGCGGCCGCGCAGCACACCCGCCTGGTGCGCTGTGCGCTGGCCGGGCCGGTCGCCGATGTCATTGCCGAGGCGGGCCGCAGCCCGTTCACCTCCCGGGTACGGGCCCGAGCCGGCCCGCCGGGGCGCAGTGACCCGGCGCGGGACCGAACCGAGGCCACTGCCCGAGTCCGCCCGCTAGGCCTGCTCCGGCACGCCCCGCAACAGCTCGCCCAGCAACCGGATGGCTCCCCGTTTGTGGAGCGGGTCGTTGCCGTTGCCGCACTTGGGGGACTGGATGCAGGAAGGGCAGCCGGCCTCGCATTCGCAGGAGGCGATGGCATCGCGGGTGGCGGTGAGCCAGTCGGCGGCCGTGTGGAAGGCGCGCTCGGCGAATCCGGCGCCGCCGGGATGGCCGTCGTAGACGAAAACGGTCGGAAGCAGGGTGTCCGGGTGAAGCGGCACGGAGACGCCGCCGATGTCCCAGCGGTCGCAGGTGGCGAAGAGCGGCAGCATGCCGATGGAGGCGTGTTCCGCGGCGTGCAGCGCGCCGCCCAGCTGCTCGGGATTGACGCGGGCGGCGTCGAGCTGGTCCTCGGTGACCGTCCACCACACCGCACGGGTGCGCAGCGTACGGGGTGGCAGATCGAGCTTGGTCTCGCCCAGGACCTCCCCGGTGATCAGTTTGCGGCGCAGGAAGGAGACGACCTGATTGGTGACCTCCACGGATCCGAAGCACAGCCGGCCGTCCCCCCACGGGATCTCGGTGTCGGTCTCGAGGACGGCGATGGCGGTGGTGTCGCGGGCGGTCGTGGAATAGGGCGGGTGGGCCTCTTCGACGAGCGCCACGTTGTCGGCCAGGTCGAGGTGCCGGACGAGATAGGTACGGCCCTGGTGAAGGTGGACCGCGCCGTCGTGGACGGCGGTGTGCGCGGCGGCGGCGTCCACGGTGCCCAGCAGCCGTCCGGTGCCCTCCTCCACGACCTGCACCGGCGAGCCGCCCTGGCCGCGGATGTCGGTGAGGTCGACGGCCCGCTCGCGGCGCGTCCAGTGCCAGGCCCTGGCACGCCGCCGCAGCAGGTTCGCGGCCTCCAGCTGCGGCATCAGGCCGGCGGCCGCGGGTCCGAAGAGCGCGAAGTCCTCTTCGGTGAGGGGGAGTTCGGAGGCGGCCGCGCACAGATGCGGGGCGAGCACGTACGGGTTGTCGGGGTCGAGCACGGTGGACTCGACGGGCTGGTCGAAAAGCGCCTCGGGGTGGTGCACGAGGTAGGTGTCCAGCGGGTCGTCGCGCGCCACGAGCACGGCGAGCGCGCCCTGCCCCGAGCGGCCCGCCCGGCCGGCCTGCTGCCACAGGGACGCCCGGGTCCCCGGATAGCCGGCGATGACCACGGCATCCAGCCCGGAGACGTCCACGCCCAGTTCGAGCGCGGTGGTGGCGGCCAGACCGAGGAGGTCACCACTGTGCAGTGCGCGTTCCAGGGCGCGGCGTTCCTCGGGCAGATAGCCGCCCCGGTACGCGGCGACCCGCCCGGGCAGCGAGCGGTCCACCTCCGCGAGCCGTTCCTGGGCGATCAGCGCGATCAGCTCGGCGCCGCGCCTGGAGCGGACGAAGGCGACGGTGCGTACGCCCTGGACGGCGAGGTCGGTGAGCAGGTCCGCGGTCTCCGCGGTGGCCGTCCGGCGGACCGGGGCGCCCTGCTCGCCATGGAGTTCGGTGAGCGGCGGCTCCCACAGCGCGAAGACCAACTCACCGCGCGGCGAGGTGTCCTCGGTGATCTCCACCACGGGCAGACCGGTGAGCCGGGTCGCGGCCTGCGCCGGCTCCGCGGCCGTGGCGGAGGCGAGCAGAAAGACCGGATCGGAGCCGTACCGGGCACAGACGCGGCGCAGCCGGCGGATGACCTGCGCGACGTGGGAGCCGAAGACACCGCGGTAGCTGTGGCATTCATCGATGACGACATAGCGCAGCGCGCGCAGGAAGGAGGACCAGCGGGCGTGGGCCGGCAGGATGCCGCGATGCAGCATGTCGGGGTTGGTCAGGACGTAATTGCCGTACTGGCGGACCCATTCGCGCTCCTCGACGGGGGTGTCGCCGTCGTAGACCGCGGGCCGCACGGCCGTGCCCAGGGGAGCGGCCAGCTCGCGCACGGCACGCCGCTGATCGGCCGCCAGCGCCTTCGTGGGGGCCAGATACAGGGCCGTGGCGCCCCTTCCGTTCGGCGCCTCGGAGCCGTCCAGGAGCGTGGAGAGGACCGGCGCGAGATACGCCAGGGACTTCCCCGAGGCGGTGCCGGTGGCGACGACGACCGACTCGCCGCGTAGTGCGTGTTCGGATGTCCGTGCCTGGTGGGCCCAGGGGCGATCGATTCCGGCCGAACGGATGGCAGCGATCACTTCCGGCCGGATCTGTTCCGGCCAGTCGGCATGGCTGCCAATGCGCGGGGGCAAGTGCTCCGTATGAGTGATGCGCGCAGCGCGGGTCGCGCCCCGGGCGAGACGTTCGAGAATCATGCCTGGGGAAGGGCGCGCGCCCGCATCCGGCGGGACTGGATTGGAGGCCATCGGCACCGAGTGTGTCACCGGAGTGACGGACAATGCTCAAAGGGCGTCGTGCACGCCTGCCGGTAAGTGATTGAATGCCATCGCGGCTGCCAGATCCGCCCCTACCGTCGGTGGGGAGGCCCCAGGGGGGCGACCGCTCGATAGCAAGGTGCTGGAGGATCCGTGGACCTGTCCCTGTCGACCCGGACCGTTGGCGACCGTACGGTCGTCGAGGTCGGTGGCGAGATTGATGTATACACCGCGCCCAAGCTGCGGGAGCAGCTGGTCGAGCTTGTGAACGACGGAAGCTACCACCTCGTGGTGGACATGGAACGTGTCGACTTCCTCGACTCCACTGGGCTCGGCGTGCTGGTCGGCGGACTGAAGCGGGTGCGTGCCCATGAGGGCTCGCTGCGCCTGGTCTGCAACCAGGAGCGCATTCTCAAGATCTTCCGAATCACCGGACTGACCAAGGTGTTTCCCATTCACACCTCGGTCGACGAAGCCGTCGCAGCCACTGACTGACGGTTTTGCCGGTCCCCCGCGCCATCAGGCGCGGGGGGAGGAAGCAGTGGGGGGTTCCGGACACGGTGTCCGGCCCCCTACGTCGCACGCCCGCAAAACGAGGGGGATGGCATGGCCACCGTCGAACTTCGCTTCAGCGCCCTTCCCGAGCATGTCCGCACCGCGCGTCTGGTCGCGGCTGCCGTGGCACGGCGCGCCGGGGTGGACGAGGCCGTGCTGGACGAGGTGCGGCTCGCCGTCGGTGAGGCCTGCAGCCGGGCGGTGGGGCTGCACGAGAGCCATGACATCGCGGATCCCGTCCGCGTCCTGCTGATCGAGGACGAGAAGAAGTTCTCGATCGAGGTCGGCGACGGTGTCTCCGGCGACTCCGGTACGGCCGGGGCGCGCGGCGGAGACGAGAGCGCGGGCGCCGTGGAGAGCGACGCCGAGGGCGAGGACGAAATGGGCCTCGCGGTGATCAGCGGGCTGGTCGACGATGTCGAGGTGACCGCCGGCAAGGACGGCGGGCTGATCCGGATGACCTGGCCCACCACGGCAGCCGTGGTGGTGCCGTAGCGCCCGGGCCCGGTGCCCGGCGAATGCCCTGCCCCTGACCCTGACCCCGGACTCCGTCCGTAACCGGTGCGGGCACCCATCGTTGCTGCCTGCTGCCTGCTGCCTGCTGCCTGCTGCCTGCTGCCTGCTGCCTGCTGCCTGCTGCCTGCTGCCTGCTGCCTGCTGCCTGCTGCCTGGGCTCGCCCTGTCGCCTTTGCGCCCCCTGCAGAGCCCGCGCATCGCCCTGCTGCCTTGTGCATCCTCTGCCGCCTGCGCCTCCTCTGCCGGCCCTCCGTGGTCGGTCGTGCGCGGTCGGCCCCTCGCGGTCCCTCGTGCGCTGAGCGGGCGTGCCTGACCGGGCTCCCGTTCGCCACGCCCGGCTCGTCCCTCCGGCCCCCTACCCGCAGCAGCCCCTCGCTCCAGCCCGTCACCCTGCCGGCGCGCCCACCCGTCACCTCGCCATCCCGCCCCTCCGGCCTCTCGCCGTGACCTCTCGATCAAGCCTCGTGCGTTGCGATCCGGACTCGATCTGACGCGGCATCACCGGGTGCCGGGACGCGTGCCGAGCGCCGTGGGTCACCCGTTCGGGCGCAGCCGGGCGGATCAATTCTCACCGGGGTCACGCGGGTCTCCGTCGTCCCGGGTTCCGGGGCGGCGTCCGTGAGCAGCGACGATCAGTTTGCGGTCCATGGACGATCAATACGACAGAGAGATCATCGGGTGGTGGTCAGTGAATTTGCTCCTTTCCTTCGTCCGGGCGAATTCCGTGTGGCGTCGGCCTTTTGATCTTCGCTGCTATCGGCGAATTCCCTTTGACGCGTACTGTTTTGATCAACCGTGGCTCCCTACAATCCGTCCACATCTTGCTCAGGACGCCTGAGCGTGCTTCCGCGCGCCCATGTGCCAAACGTCAAGGAGGACGAATGGCGGGGCCTTACACCCCTCAGTTGCTTGACACCCCCACTTTTCTGGCCGGGCCCTCGCTCACGGCGGGCAACCGCGGCATCGTGCTGGCGATCGCCGTGGTCGCCCTGGCGGCGCTGGCTGTCGCGGCGGTGCTGGTCCGCCAAGTGCTCGCGGCCGGTGAGGGAACCGACAGTATGAAGAAGATCGCGGCGGCGGTGCAGGAAGGCGCAAATGCCTACCTGGCACGGCAGTTGCGGACTCTCGGCGTTTTTGCCGTCGTGGTGTTCTTCCTGCTCATGCTGCTGCCCGCGGAAAATTGGACGCAGCGCGCCGGACGCAGCGCCTTCTTCTTGATCGGCGCCGGATTCTCCGCGGCCACCGGCTATATCGGGATGTGGCTCGCCGTGCGCAGCAATGTGCGCGTCGCCGCGGCCGCGCGGGAAGCCACTCCGGCCGAGGGTGACACCCAGAAAAAGGATCTTACGGCGGTCTCCCACAAGGCGATGAAGATCGCTTTCCGTACCGGTGGCGTCGTCGGCATGTTCACCGTGGGGCTGGGCCTGCTCGGCGCGTCCTGCGTGGTGCTCGTGTACGCGGTCGACGCGCCCAAGGTGCTGGAGGGCTTCGGTCTCGGCGCCGCGCTGATCGCGATGTTCATGAGGGTCGGCGGCGGCATCTTCACCAAGGCCGCGGACGTCGGTGCCGACCTGGTCGGCAAGGTCGAGCACGGCATCCCGGAGGACGACCCGCGCAACGCCGCGACCATCGCGGACAACGTGGGCGACAACGTCGGTGACTGCGCCGGTATGGCCGCCGACCTCTTCGAGTCGTACGCCGTGACCCTGGTCGCCGCCCTCATCCTGGGCATGGCGGCCTTCGGCGACGCCGGGCTCGCGTTCCCGCTGCTGGTCCCGGCCATCGGTGTGCTCACCGCGATGGTCGGCATCTTCGTCGTCGCGCCCCGGCGCAGCGACCGCAGCGGTATGACGGCGATCAACCGCGGTTTCTTCATCTCCGCGGGCATCTCGCTGGTGCTGGTGGCCGTCGCGGTGTTCGCCTACCTGCCGTCCAGCTACTCGGACCTGACCGGTGTCACCGACACCGAGATCCTGGGCCGCAGCGGCGACCCGCGGATGCTGGCGCTGGTGGCGGTCGCCATCGGCATCGTGCTGGCCGCGCTGATCCAGCAGCTGACCGGCTACTTCACCGAGACCACCCGGCGGCCCGTCCGGGACATCGGCAAGACCTCGCTGACCGGCCCGGCCACGGTCGTGCTCTCGGGCATCGCGATCGGCCTGGAGTCGGCGGTCTACTCGGCGGTGCTGATCGGCCTGGCCGTCTACGGGGCGTACCTGCTGGGCGGTGCCTCCATCATGCTGGCGCTGTTCGCGGTGGCGCTGGCCGGCACCGGTCTGCTGACCACCGTCGGCGTGATCGTGGCGATGGACACCTTCGGGCCGGTCTCCGACAACGCGCAGGGCATCGCCGAGATGTCCGGCGACGTCACCGGTGACGGCGCGCAGGT
Source organism: Streptomyces sp. Edi2 (assembly GCF_040253635.1). Classification (NCBI taxonomy): domain Bacteria; kingdom Bacillati; phylum Actinomycetota; class Actinomycetes; order Kitasatosporales; family Streptomycetaceae; genus Streptomyces; species Streptomyces sp. Edi2. The sequence goes on from NZ_JBEJGX010000003.1 coordinate 4,970,555, forward strand.
GCTGACCGACCTGGACGCGGTGGGCAACACCACCAAGGCCATCACCAAGGGCATCGCCATCGCGACCGCCGTACTGGCCGCGGCCGCGCTCTTCGGCTCGTACCGGGACGCGATCGCGACCGCTGTACGGGACATCGGCAACGCCGCGGGCGGGATGGGCCTCAGCCTGGACATCTCGCAGCCCAACAACCTGGTCGGGCTGATCCTCGGCGCCTCGGTCGTCTTCCTGTTCTCCGGGCTGGCGATCAACGCGGTGTCGCGGTCGGCGGGAGCGGTGGTCTTCGAGGTGCGGCGGCAGTTCCGCGAGCACCCCGGGATCATGGACTACACCGAGCAGCCCGAGTACGGGCGGGTTGTCGACATCTGCACCAAGGACGCGCTCCGTGAGCTGGCCACCCCCGGGCTGCTGGCCGTGCTCACCCCGATCGCGGTCGGCTTCTCGCTCGGCGTCGGCGCGCTCGGCTCGTTCCTGGCGGGTGCGATCGGCACCGGCACGCTGATGGCGGTCTTCCTCGCCAACTCCGGTGGCGCGTGGGACAACGCCAAGAAGCTCGTCGAGGACGGCCACCACGGCGGCAAGGGCAGTGAGGCGCATGCCGCGACGGTCATCGGCGACACCGTGGGTGACCCGTTCAAGGACACCGCGGGCCCGGCGATCAACCCGCTGCTGAAGGTCATGAACCTGGTGGCGCTGCTGATCGCGCCCGCTGTGGTGAAGTTCTCATACGGCCAGGACAAGAGCATCGGCGTTCGCCTCGTCGTCTCCGTACTGGCCATCGCCGTCATCGTCGGTGCGGTGTACGTCTCCAAGCGGCGCGGAATCGCCGTGGGTGACGAAGACAACTCCGAAGACCCGGAAAGCATCGCCAAGTCGGCCGAGACGGCGGTGGCGTCCTAGCCGGAAAGCACCTCCGGAAGGGCCTGCGGACCGCTCAACTGGGCGGGTGGACGGCGTATTTTGCAGACGCCGGCCACCCGCCTTCCGCGTGCTCGGGTGGCCCTGCGGTCCTTGGTGCAAATGGCTGCAATGAGGGCAGGGCGGGATGCCCGACCGGTCGCCCAGGCCGTTTGGACGTGTATGTTCCGGGGCCGAGAGCCATGGAAGGGACCAATCCGGTGAACAAGAAGCTTGTGGCTGCACTGTCCGGCGGTGCGGCACTGGTGCTCGCGCTGACCGGCTGCAGCGACGACAGCAGCAAGAAGCTCAATGACTGGGCGAAGAGTTTCTGCGACCCTGCGCAGGCTCAGTTCAAGCAGATCCAGGACGCCAACGGCGCCATGCAGACGGCCGACAACGGCAGCACCGACTCCAAGAAGGTCCAGCAGACCGACTCGGCGGCCTTCCAGAAGATTTCCCAGGCCTACTCCTCGCTGGCCAAGTCCCTGGAGAAGGCCGGGCCGCCGCCCACCGACCAGGGCAAGCAGGCACAGCAGAGCGCCGTCAAGGAGCTCAACTCGCTCTCCAAGGGCTATGCGGACCTGCAGAAGCAGGTCAACAAACTCGACACCTCGGACAAGCTGAAGTTCGCGGACGGTCTGCGCAACCTCTCCAGCGGTATCAACAAGCTGAACAAGCAGAGCGAGGCGGCCTTCAAGAACCTGGAGTCCGGCGAGGTCGGCACGGCGATGGCCGCCCAGAAGGGCTGCCAGAACCCGGCCGCGTCCGGCTCCCCGGCACCCACGGGATCCAAGAAGTCCTAGGGGACGCCTCCCCCCCGCGGTCCGGAGCCGGACGCGCGCGGGGAAGCCCGCGGGGCAACGTGCACGGCAACGGCTCCGTACGGCCCGGCGACGCGCCCGAGAAGGGTGTGGCGCCGGGCCGTCGCCGATTGTCAGTGGCAGGGCCGACAATGGGGGATGTGAGTACGCACCTCCCCACCGCCGATGTCCAGGACCCCGAGAGCAACACCCGCACCGCCCGGCTGCGCGAGGCGTTGCTGGCCGCCGCCTTCACCGCCGACGGGCTGCTGGAACTGCTCGGCGCGCCGGCCTATGCCGCGCTGGCGCGCAGCGAGACCGTCCCCGCCCTGCGGGCGACGCGCGGTGACAGCCCGTTGGAGACCCTGGTGCGGCTGTTCCTGCTGCAGCGTCCGGTGGAGCTGCGGCGGGCGCAGGCCGCGCTGCCGGTCGCGGACTGCCTCGCGGACGGCTGGCTGGTGCAGGACGGCGACGAGCTGCGCGCCAGTGTGGACGTGCGCCCCTACGGCGGCCCCGAGGGACAGGACTGGTGGGTCGTCTCCGACCTGGGCTGCGCGGTCGGCGGCGCCGGCGGTATCCGGGGCGCCGGGGAAGCGGACCGCTCGCAGCTGGTGCTCGGTGTCGGCGGTGCCTCCACGACCCTCGCGGGGATCACGGTGCGCAGGCCGGTCGCCAAGGCCCTCGATCTCGGTACGGGCTCCGGCATCCAGGCGCTGCACGCCGCTCAGCACACCACCCGCGTCACGGGCACCGACCTCAACCCCCGGGCGCTGCGGATCGCCGCGCTGACCCTGGCGCTCTCCGGGGCGGAGCCGGCGGATCTGCGGGAGGGCTCGCTGTTCGAGCCCGTGGGCGACGAGACGTACGACCTGATCGTTTCCAACCCGCCGTTCGTGATCTCGCCGGGTGCCCGGCTCACCTACCGCGACGGCGGCATGGGCGGCGACGACCTGTGCCGGACGCTCGTCCAGCAGTCCGCCGCGCATCTCAACGACGGCGGGTACTGCCAGCTGCTGGCCAATTGGCAGCATGTGGCGGGCGAGGAGTGGTACGACAGGGTGCGCTCCTGGGTGCCGGCCGGCTGCGACGCCTGGATCGTGCAGCGCGAGGTGCAGGACGTCACCCAGTACGCCGAGCTGTGGCTGCGTGACGCGGGCGACCACCGCGCCGGGGACGAGGCGTACGCCGCGCGGTACGACGCCTGGCTCGACGAGTTCGAGGCACGCAAGACCAAGGCCATCGGCTTCGGCTGGATCACGCTGCGCAAGTCCGGGTCGGCTTCCCCGTCCGTCACGGTCGAGGAATGGCCGCATCCGGTGGAACAGCCGCTGGGGGAGTCGGTCGTACGGCACTTCGACCGCCAGGACTATCTGCGGGCCACGGACGACGCGGCGCTGCTCGCCGGCCGCTTCCGGCTTGCCGACGAGGTGGTGCAGGAGCAGGTCGGGCTGCCCGGGGCGGAGGACCCCGAGCATGTGGTGTTGCGTCAGAACCGCGGTATGCGGCGGGCGACGAAGGTGGACACGGTCGGCGCGGGCTTCGCCGGGGTGTGCGACGGCTCCCTCCCGGCCGGGCGGATTCTGGACGCCATCGCCCAACTCGTCGGAGAGGATCCGGTTCTGCTGCGGGACCGTACGCTGGCCTCGATCCGGATGCTGGTCGAGCAGGGGTTCCTGGAGCCGGTGGCCGCGGGCGGCTGACCGCGGAGGGGCGGGGGAAGGGGACGGGAGAAGGGGCAGGGGCCCGGGCCGGGGGAGGGCAGGACGCGGCGGGTGTCGTTCATCCGGCGTTCGCCGGAATGCCGCCCTGAGGTGCCAAGCTGCCCGCATGGAGAGTGGACCCGAGGCTTTCGCCGGGGCGGCGTTCGCGCTGTTCGGTGCCGGACTGCTGGTGTGGACGGGTGTCTGCCTGCGGACCGGTGCGCCGGTCGCCGATGGCGTCAGCCGTCCGGTCGCCACCGTGACGGCGCTGCTGTCCGGGGTGGTGTTCCTGGCCACGGGCTGCTGGCTGCTGGCAGCGTTGTAGCCGTGAGCGGCGAGTGGCACGACACCTGCCGTGAGCCGCGAGACGCCTGCTGTGAGTCGTGAGCCATGAGTCGCGAGACACCTGCTGTGAGCCGTGAGTCGTGAAAGCGGCGAGCCCGCTCCAACTTCCCTTGCGTGGCGCTACGTTCACTTCACGCCAGTTCTGCAACAGATGGCCGATGTGTGGTGGTACGCGGGAACTTTTCCGGGTCGTTGGCCATGTTCCTCAGTGAAGGTCGGCAACGACCGGCAGGCTCACGACCCTTCAGTGAGGAACCCAAATGAACCGTGCATTCCGCTACGTCGCCGTCGGCACCATCGCCGTCTCCCTGCTCGCCGGTGGCTCGGCCGCGGCCTTCGCCGCCCCGCAGGACCTCCACTCGCCCAAGCCGGTCGTGGCCACCGCCCCGGCCGCCGCGGCACTGACTGCCAAGGCCAGCGCGTCCACCGTTAACGCCTGGCAGGAGTTCCGGATCTCCGGCACCGCCAAGGGCATCAAGGCCGGCACCAAGGTCACCGTCCAGCAGAAGCAGGGCACGAAGTGGGTCTCGCTGCCCGCGCAGACGCCGGTGAACGCCAGTGGCACGTACTCGGTACGGGTCAAGCTCGGCATCAAGGGCGTCAACCAGCTCCGTATGGGTGCCGGCAGCACCGTCTCCCCGGTGGTCAAGGTCACCGTCCGCTGACACCGGATGATCCCCTTGGCCGCCGGACGGTCCGCTGATGCCGGACGGTCCGCTGGCACTGGACGGGCCGCTGACGCCGGACGGTTCGCTGACCCCGGGCGGTCGGGACTGCGCCCGGATCATCCGTGATGTCCCTGGACGAAACCCCTAACCGACAAGGTTGCGGGCGACCATCCAGACCGCGGCAATGCCGAGCACCACGGCGTTGCCGCGGGCCGGGAGGCGTGGCCGGTACACCCGCCCGCCGATTCCGGCGATCAGCCAGCGTCCGACGGCGTACGCGACGGCCGGGCCGGCCAGGGTGAGCAGCACGGCGTTGTCATGGAAGGCCCTCACGACATCGCCGTGCATCAGGTCGTACGCCATCCGCGTCCCGCCGCACAGCGGGCACAGCAGCCCGGTGGCCCATTTGAACGGGCAGGGGAGCAGCAGCTGCCCCGGTTGGTGCGGATCGGTGTGCCAGAGGTAGACGGCGGCCGCCGCCCCGGCGCCGAGGGCGACCGACGCCCGGCGGACGGTACGTGTCCGGACCGATTTCCCGCTGCCGGGGCCCGCCGGCTCGGCAGGGCCCCACGACGTGCCGGAGCTCACACGCTCAGCGACCTGGCGTAGTTGACCTGGTTGAGGACGAACATCACCTGCTCGCGGGACTGCACCGGGATCATCGTGGAGTGGTGCCGGCCTCCGCTGTTCACCGTGACCTGCACGAACCCGGTGGTCACCCGCTCCTTCATCAGGAGGAAGAGCAGCCCGAGCAGGCAGAAGAAGAAGAAAACGACGGCGAGCACGACCGCGTGCGACGGTATTTTCTCCTCCGTGCGCGACATATCGGTCGCCGTCCAGACCGCGCCCCTGAGCGGCATCGGCCCGGCCGGCGTCATGATCGTGTCGCCGGTCACCGCGATATCGCCCAGCGACAGCGCCATCCCGCCGGGCTGGGGTCCGGCCTGGAACCCGCCGGGGTCGGCCTGGAACCCGCCGGGCCCTGTCGGGAACCCGCCGGGCACCGGCTGCGGCGGAGTGCCCGGCGGGAACCCGGGCGCGGGCGAACCCGGGGCGCCGTTCGGGTACCCGTAACCGGGCTGGGGCTGGGGCGGCTGCGGGCCGGCCTGCGGATACCCGTATCCGGGCTCCCCGGGGCGGCCGCCCTGCGGGCTGCCGTAACCGGCGTCGGCGGGCTGAGCACCGTCCGGCTTGGCGTAAGGGTTCTGGCCGGACTGACCCGACTGGCCGGACTGACCAGGCTGACCGGGCGGCTGGTCCGGCGGCGGTCCGGGGTACTGGTTCGCCATGGGTGAGGTCCCCCCGAGAGTGCGTGATGACGGCAGTACTCGACTCGAACGGCGAGCCGTGCCGTTTCCATCCTGCCAGCCCGCTCACGTGCTGTATCAAGGCAATGACGGCAACCGGCGCCGCTCTGTGACAGTCGTCGGTCCGCGGACGGTGCGGCGTGCGCCTGCGGGCGGGTGGCGGACCGCCGGGATCCGTCACTGTGTGACATCACCGAGGGTGCCGCAGCGGTGCCGCGCGGGGAACGTCCGAGGTGGGCGCCGGGGAACCGTACGGCGCTGCCGTGATCCACAAGACGCGCTCCGGGCCCGTGGCGAGCGCCTGGCGCGGTCCGGGCGGCATGAAGGCATGTAGTCGGGTTACCGTTCGAGTGGCGTTGCGGGGTTTTTCCGTTTGACACGGGGCCGGGAGGTACCGTCACACTCCGCAGCGTCAAGCGTCACCGCATTGCGTCCCCGGCGTCCGGCCGGGGGGCATTTCCAGCGTCGACCGGAGAGAAGAGCGAAGTTGTCCCCGACCAGCGAGACCACAGACGGCGGCGGCCGCCGACTCGTCATCGTCGAGTCGCCTGCCAAGGCGAAGACGATCAAGGGCTACCTCGGCCCTGGCTACGTGGTCGAGGCGAGCGTCGGACACATCCGCGACCTGCCCAACGGCGCCGCAGAGGTCCCGGCGAAGTACAAGGGCGAGCCCTGGGCCCGCCTCGGCGTGAACGTCGACGCCGACTTCCAGCCGATCTACGTCGTCAACAGTGACAAGAAGGACCAGGTCAAGAAGCTCAAGGAGCTGCTGGCCGAGTCCGACGAGCTCTACCTCGCCACAGATGAGGACCGCGAGGGCGAGGCCATCGCCTGGCACCTCCAGGAGATCCTCAAGCCCAAGGTCCCCGTCCACCGGATGGTCTTCCACGAGATCACCAAGGACGCGATCCGCGAGGCCGTCGCCAATCCGCGCGACCTGAACCAGAAGCTGGTCGACGCCCAGGAGACCCGCCGGATCCTCGACCGCCTCTACGGCTACGAGGTCTCGCCGGTCCTGTGGAAGAAGGTCATGCCCCGGCTGTCGGCCGGCCGGGTGCAGTCCGTCGCGACCCGGCTCGTCGTCGAGCGGGAGCGCGAGCGCATCGCCTTCCGCTCCGCCGAGTACTGGGACCTGACCGGCACTTTTTCCACGGGCCGGGCGGGCGACGCCAGCGACCCGGCGGTGCTGACCGCCCGCCTGAACACCGTCGACGGCCGCCGTATTGCCCAGGGCCGTGACTTCGGTCCCAACGGGCAGCTCAAGAACGACGTCCTCCATCTGGACGAGGCGAACGCCCGTGCGCTCGCCACCGCCTTGGAGAACACCGACTTCGCGGTGCGCTCGGTCGAGTCCAAGCCCTACCGCCGCTCGCCGTACGCCCCGTTCCGGACGACCACCCTCCAGCAGGAGGCCAGCCGCAAGCTCGGCTTCGGCGCCAAGGCGACGATGCAGGTCGCGCAGAAGCTGTACGAGAACGGCTTCATCACCTATATGCGTACGGACTCCACCACGCTCTCGGACACCGCGGTCGCCGCGGCCCGGGCGCAGGTGACGCACCTGTACGGCGCGAACTACCTGCCGGACAAGCCGCGCACCTACGCCGGCAAGGTCAAGAACGCCCAGGAGGCGCACGAGGCGATCCGCCCCTCCGGCGACCGCTTCCGCACCCCGGCCGAGACCGGTCTGAGCGGCGACCAGTTCAGGCTCTACGAGCTGATCTGGAAGCGGACCGTCGCCTCCCAGATGAAGGACGCGACCGGTAACTCCGTCACCGTCAAGATCGGCGGCCGGGCCGCCGACGGCCGGGACGCCGAGTTCAGCGCGTCCGGCAAGACGATCACCTTCCACGGCTTCCTCAAGGCCTACGTGGAAGGCGCCGACGACCCCAACGCCGAGCTCGACGACCGCGAGCGCCGGCTGCCGCAGGTCGCCGAGGGCGACGCGCTGGCCGCGCAGGAGATGACCGCCGACGGGCACGCGACCAAGCCGCCCGCCCGTTACACCGAGGCCACGCTGGTCAAGGAGCTGGAAGAGCGCGAGATCGGCCGCCCGTCGACGTACGCCTCGATCATCGGCACCATCCTCGACCGCGGCTATGTCTTCAAGAAGGGCACCGCGCTCGTCCCGTCCTTCCTCTCCTTCGCGGTGGTCAACCTCCTGGAGAAGCACTTCGGCCGGCTGGTCGACTACAGCTTCACCGCCAAGATGGAGGACGACCTCGACCGCATCGCCCGCGGCGAGGCGCAGGCCGTGCCGTGGCTGCGGCGCTTCTACTTCGGCGAGGGCGATGCCGAGGGAGCCGCCTCGGAGGCCGGAAACGGCGACGGCGATCACCTCGGCGGCCTGAAGGAGCTGGTCGAGGACCTGGGCGCCATCGACGCCCGGGAGATCTCGTCCTTCCCCGTCAGCGACGACATCAAGCTGCGGGTCGGCCGCTACGGCCCGTACGTCGAGCGCGGCGAGAAGGATGCCGAGGGCCATCAGCGCGCCGATGTCCCCGACGACCTGGCGCCCGATGAGCTGACCGTGGAGTACGCGGAGGAGCTGCTCGCCAAGCCGAGCGGCGACTTCGAGCTGGGCATGGACCCGGAGTCCGGCCGCCAGATCGTCGCCAAGGACGGCCGCTACGGTCCGTACGTCACCGAGATCCTGCCCGAGGGCACCCCGAAGACCGGCAAGAACGCGGTCAAGCCGCGCACGGCCTCGCTCTTCAAGTCGATGTCCCTGGACACCGTGACGCTGGCGGACGCGCTCAAGCTGATGTCGCTGCCGCGCGTCGTCGGCAAGGACCCCGAGGGCGTGGAGATCACCGCGCAGAACGGCCGCTACGGCCCGTATCTGAAGAAGGGCACCGACTCGCGCTCCCTGGAGACCGAGGAACAGCTCTTCACGATCACGACCGACGAGGCGCTGGCGATCTACGCACAGCCCAAGCAGCGTGGGCGGGCCGCCGCCAAGCCGCCGCTGAAGGAGCTGGGCACGGACCCGGTGAGCGGCAAGCCGGTGGTGGTCAAGGACGGCCGGTTCGGTGCGTATGTCACCGACGGCGAGACCAATGCGACGCTGCGGCGGGATGACGACGTCGAGACGGTCACCGCAGAGCGGGGCTACGAGCTGCTGGCGGAGAAGCGCGCCAAGGGGCCAGCGAAGAAGACCGCGAAGAAGGCGGCCAAGAAGGCGCCGGCCAAGAAGACGGCCGCGAAGAAGACGGCCGCCAAGAAGACCGCGGCGAAGAAGACCACCGCGGCGAAGACCACCGCGGCGAAGAAGACGACCGCTAAGAAGGCCACCGCCAAGACTGCGGCGGCGAAGAAGACGGCAGCGGCGCCGGCGGCGGAGGACTGAGGCCGGCGCCGGCCCCGGCCGCGCCGGTAAAGCGGAGGGCTGAGGCCTACGCCGCTTCCGGCACGGCCGCGCCGGTAAAAGCGCAGGACATGGGCGGGCACAACGGATGCGTTCCGTTGTGCCCGCCCATTTGTTCGGGTGGGCGCTCGACGGCGTGCCCCGTCCCGCTAGGCTGGCGGGATGACGCGTGCCGAGCAGCCAACGGTCGTGACCCCCACATCAGGCGCCCTAGCGGCGGATTCCCGCGAGCGCGCCGTGCGAGCCCTGCTCCGCTTCCCCCCACTGAAGCGATTGTGGAGCGCCCAGTTTGTCGGGGGCATCGGCGATGCCCTGTCCATGCTTGTCCTCGTACTCCTCGCCCTGCAGGCGGCGTTGTACGTCCCGTTGGGCGGCGAACCCGTCTTCGGCGGCGGCTATCGGGGGGCAGCCCTTGCGGTCACCGTGGTCTTCGCGGCCCGGATGCTGGCGATGCTGCTCTTCGGGGCCGTCCTGCTGGGCCCGCTGTCGGCGATGACGTCCCCCGCCGCCGCGCGCGCGGGGGAGGCTCGTCCGGCGGGCCGCTGGACCGGCGCTGGACGATGATCGGTGCGGATGTGCTGCGGCTCGCGCTGCTGGTCATCGCCCCGCTCTGGATCGACTGGACGCCGGGCGACGCACTGGCCTGGCTCTTGGTCACGGTCTTCGTCACCGGTGTCGCCGAACGCTTCTGGACCGTCGCCCGGGAGAGCGCCGCACCGGGGCTGCTGCCCACCCCGCCCCCTGAGGGCGCCGCGGTGCGGCCCCTGCCGGACAACATGGACGCCCTGCGCCGCCTCTCGCTGCGCACCGGCTTCGTCGCGCTGCCGATCGCGGCCGCCGCCCTGGTGGTCGTCACGCTCATCAGCAAGCTGCTGGGCACCGGCATCGACTGGTTCCACCTGCACCAGGCCGCGCTCGGCTCGTATGTCGCCGCCGGTCTGTTCGCCGCCTCCGTATCGATCCTCTACTTCATCGAGCTCCCCGGAGTGCCGACGCCGCGGCCGCGCTCCCCCCTGGAGGGGCTGCGCCGCCCGAAGGCCGCGGGTGCGAAGGCCGGAGCGGCGACGGGTACGAAGGCCGGAGCGACGGGCCCGGGCGACACGCCGGAGAACGGCACCGCACAGGCGGGCGCCGACCGGGGCCGTACGGGCGCGCTCCCGCTGCTGGTGGCGTCCTGCGCCGCGGTGGCCGGGGCGATCGCCGCGGCCGTCTCGCTCGCCGTCCTGCACGGCTACGACCTGGCCGGCGGTCCGGCCGCCTTCGCGCTGCTGGTGCTCGCGCTGACCGGCGGTACGGCCGTCGGCATCCGTTGTGCTCACCGGGTGCTGCCCGGCCTCCCCCGGCGCCGCCTGCTCGCCCTTGCGGTGGCCGCCACCGGCCTGGGGCTGCTGGCCATGGGGCTGGTCCCGGACGCGACGTCGGTGCTGGTGCTCGCGCTGCTGTCCGGCGTCAGCGCCGGTATCGCCGCCAATACGGGCCATGTGCTGCTGGAGCAGGAGACCGAGGAATCCCGCAGTGCCCGCACGACCGAGCATCTGCACGCCGTCGTACGGCTGACGGTCGCGCTGGCCGCCATCCTCGCGCCGCTGCTCGCGGCGGTCATCGGCCCGCACCACCTCGGCAGCGGCACCTTCAACTTCGCCTACGGCGGCGCCGCCTACACCCTGATGCTGGTCGGCGCACTGCTGCTGCCGGTCGCCGCCCTGGTGCTGGGCAAGGTCGACGACCGGCAGGGCGTACCGCTGCGGCGTGATCTGCGCGAGGCGCTGCGCGGCGGCGACCCGGCCCAGGCGCCCGCCACCACCGGCTTCTTCCTCGCCCTGGAAGGCGGCGACGGGGCCGGCAAGTCCACCCAGGTCGAGGCGCTCGCGGAGTGGATCCGCAACAAGGGCCACGAGGTCGTGGTGACCCGTGAGCCGGGCGCCACCGCCATCGGCAAGCGACTGCGCTCGATCATTCTCGACGTCTCGACCTCCGGGCTCTCGGACCGTGCGGAGGCGCTGATGTTCGCCGCCGACCGGGCCGAGCACGTCGACAGCGTCGTCCGCCCCGCTCTGGAGCGCGGCGCGATCGTCATCACCGACCGGTACATCGACTCCTCGGTCGCCTACCAGGGCGCCGGACGCAACCTCGCGCCCACGGAGATCGCCCGGATCTCGCGCTGGGCCACCGACGGCCTCGTCCCGCACCTGACGGTCCTGCTCGACGTCTCCCCGGAGACCGCACGGGAACGCTTCACCGAGGCACCGGACCGGCTGGAGTCCGAGCCCGCCGAATTCCACCAGCGGGTGCGGGCCGGCTTCCTGACACTGGCCGCCGCCGACCCCGCGCGCTACCTGGTCGTCGACGCCGGGCAGGAGCCCGAAGCCGTCACCACCGTCGTACGGCACCGCCTCGACCAGGTGCTCCCGCTGTCCGAGGCCGAGATCACGGCGCAGGCCGAGGCCCGTAAAGCGGCCGAGGAAGAGGCCCGCCGCAAGGCCGAGGAGGAGGCCGCGCGCAAGGCGGAGGAGGAGCGCCTGGAGCGCGAGCGCCAGGAGCAGCTTGCCAAGCTGCGCGCCGAGGAAGAGGAGCGCAAGCGCCGCGAGGCCGAGGAGGCCAGGGCGCGCGAGGAGGCCCGGCAGGCCGAGGAGGCCCGCAAGCGCGCCGAGGAGGCCCGCCAGGCCGCGGAGACGGAGCGGCAGCGGCGCGAGGCCGAGGAGCGCGCCCGCGAAGCCGAGCAGGAGCGGCTGCGCAAGCAGCACGAGGAAGAGGCGCGGCTGCGCAAGGAGGCCGAGGAGCGCCGCCTGGAGAAGCAGCGCAAGGCCGAAGACGCCCTGCTGCGCGCCGAGAAGGCCCGGATCGCGGCAGCCGAGGCGGCGGCCGCGGCGGAGGCCAGGGCGGCGGCCGAGGAGGCCGAGGCAGCCGAGGCGCCCACCGCGGAGACGTATGTCGCGGATCTGCGGAAGCGGCTGGGGGAGGATGCGGCCGATGGCTCCGGATCGTCGGGTTCCGCCTCCTCGGGTTCCGCCTCGTCCGGTTCTGGCTCGTCCGGTTCCGGATCGGGTGCTTCCGGATCGGACGGTGAGCGGACCGAGGAGTCGCTGCGGCAGCCCGGGGCGCATCAGGGTGGGACGCAGCAGAGCGGTGCGGCGGACGAGACGGCCGTGCTGCCGTCGGTGCGCGACACGCACGACGCCTGGAGCGGCCGTGGCGCCGTTTCGGACGCGGAGGAGACCGCCGTGCTGCCGCCTGTACGGGGCGAAGGGCCCGTACGGGGCGGAGGCGCGCGCGGCGAGGACGGCCGGGGCGACGCCCCTGCGGACCGCGTCCCGCCGTGGATGTTCCGCAAGGAGACGCCCCACGGCGCGAACGGCGGGAGCACCGGGAGTGGTGCGCACGGCGGGCAGGGTGCGGCCTCGGGCCACCCCGCCGCCCCCGCCGAGTCGCGCGTCGAGCGCACCCGCGAACTCCCGCAGATCGACCCGGCGACCGGCCGCCCCGTGGAAGCCCCGCAACGTAGCCGCCCCCGCCCCGAATGGGCGGAGGAGACCCCGTTGGACGATCTGCCGACGCTCGCCGACGAACTGCTCGGCCCGCGCGGTGACGACGAGGCGGACGACGGTGCGGACGACAACGGCCGTCGTGGCGGCCGCGGCGACCGGGGGCGGCGCAGCTAGCCCCCTCGCATAGCCCGGGCGAAGCCCGGACGAACCGGCCGTGGCCGCAGCGCAACAGCTGCGGCCACGGCCGGTTCCAGGTTCCGGACGGCCCCCTTCGGCCCTCCTTCGGCCGAGCGGCCCCGCCTTCCGGATTCGTTTGTCAGTGGGTTGCACCACAATGGGTCAGGCATGGAGCAATGCGCGGTGTGCGGCCGGGCAAGCACCCACCTCGCACGGCACGAGCAGGACGGCACGGACAGGAACGGCGGACAGCGATGGCGGTATGGGACGACGTGGTCGGCCAGGACCGGTTGACGGCACAGCTGGCCGCGGCCGCGCGCGATGCGGACGCCTTCATCACCGCGGAGCATGCGGGAGCGGGGGCCGGGGCCGGGGACGGGCCCGGTGATCAGCCGCAGCCGCAGCCGGGGCTGGAGTCGGGGCCGGAGCCACAGCCGTCCGCCGACCGCGGCAGCGCCTCCCAGATGACCCACGCCTGGCTGTTCACGGGCCCGCCCGGTTCCGGCCGCTCCACCGCCGCCCGCGCCTTCGCGGCCGCCCTGCAGTGCGTCAGCCCGGACCGCGCCCTGGGGGGCGCCCCCGGCTGCGGTTTCTGCGACGGCTGCCACACCTCCCTGGTCGGCACGCACGCCGACGTCGAGATCGTCCGTACGGACCTGCTCTCCATCGGCGTCAAGGAGACCCGCGACCTGGTCCGCCGGTCCTCCCTCTCCCCGGCCGGCGGCCGCTGGCAGGTGATCGTCCTGGAGGACGCCGACCGCCTCACCGAAGGCGCCGGCAACGTCCTGCTCAAGGCCGTCGAGGAGCCCGCGCCCCGTACGGTCTGGCTGCTGTGCGCCCCCTCCGTGGAGGACGTCCTCCCCACCATCCGTTCGCGCTGCCGCCACCTCTCCCTGCGGACCCCGCCGGTCAGCGCGGTCGCCGACGTCCTCGTCCGGCGGGACGGCATCGAGCCGGAGGCCGCCGACCGCGCCGCCCGCGCCACCCAGGGCCACATCGGCCGGGCCCGCCGCCTCGCCACCGACGAGCGCGCCCGGGCCCGCCGGACGGCCGTACTCAAACTCCCCCTCCGCGTCGACGACATCGGCGGCTGCCTCAAGGCCGCGCAGGAGCTGATCGACGCCGCGGGGGAGGACGCCAAACAGGTCGCCGAGGACGTCGACACCAAGGAGACCGAGGAGCTGCGCGCCGCGCTCGGCGCCGCCGCCGGCACGGGCGGACGCCTGCCGCGCGGCACGGCCGGCGCCATGAAGGAGCTCCAGGACAAGCAGAAGCGCCGCTCGACCCGTACCCAGCGCGACAGCCTCGACCTGGCCCTGGTCGACCTCACCGGCTTCTACCGCGACGTCCTCGCCCTCCAGATGGGCGCCTCGGTACCCCTCGCCAACGACGAGGTGCGCGACAGCATCCACCGCATCGCCACCGCCTCGTCCCCCGAACGCACCCTCCGCCGCATAGAAGCGGTGATCGCCTGCCGCGAGGCCCTGGACCGCAATGTGGCCCCCCTCCTCGCGGTCGAGGCCATGACCGCGGCCCTCCGCGCCGGCTGACCACCACCCACCGCAGCCCACCCGCCCCCGCCACTCACCCGGCCCGCCCCTTCAAGGACACGCACACACAACGTCCCCATCTGGATACTCTCCGTCCGGGCCACCATCACTGCTCTCCCGCCCCGACATCCGTCACACCATCTCAGGGACCGACACCGCACTCACGTCACTCCATACCGCAGGGACCGAGACCAAGGGACCGTCCATGGCCACCAGCCGACTGCTCCGCACCTCCGCCGCTCTCCTCGCGGCCACCGCTCTGCTGATCTCCGGCTGCTCCTCGGGGGCTTCTTCCCCCGACGACGAGGCGTCCCCGGGCCGCACCACGGAGGCCGGCGCCGCCCAGCGCCCCGCCGAGGAGCCGACCCTCGCGCCCCTCCCGGCCTCGACCCCGGCCAGCCTCCGGTCGTACTACGACCAGAAGCTGAGCTGGCATTCCTGTGCGAGCGGCGGCTTCGAATGCGCCACGATGAAGGCGCCTCTGGACTACTCCCACCCCGGCGGCGGCGACATCAAGCTCGCGGTCGCCCGCAAGAAGGCCACCGGCGCCGGTTCCGGCAGCAGGCTCGGCTCGCTCCTGGTCAATCCGGGCGGCCCCGGCGGTGCGGCGATCGAATACCTCGAGCGGTACGCGCCACAGCCCGCCGCGGTCCGTGCGCGCTACGACATGGTGGCGATGGACCCGCGCGGCGTGGCCCACAGCCAGCCGGTCGAGTGCCTGAGCAACAAACAGATGGACCGCTACACCCAGATCGACCAGACCCCGGACTCACCGGCCGAGGTCAACAAGCTCACCACCGCCTACCGCGACTTCGCCAAGGGCTGTGTGTCCCGCTCCGGCAAGCTGCTCTCGCACATCTCCACCGTCGAGGCCGCCCGCGACATGGACGTACTGCGCGCCGTACTGGGCGACAAGAAACTCAACTACGTCGGTGCGTCCTACGGCACCTTCCTCGGCGCGACCTACGCCGGCCTCTACCCCTCCCGCGTCGGCCGGATGGTCCTCGACGGCGCGATGAACCCGGAGCTCGACTCCCGCGCCACCAACGTCCAGCAGACCGCCGGCTTCAACACCGCCTTCACGGCGTTCGCCGAGGAATGCACCAAGCACAAGGACTGCCCCCTCGGCACCAAGAGCACCGAGGACGCAGCCAAGCAGCTCTCCGCCCTCTTCAAAAAGCTGGACGCCCACCCGGCGGCCACAGGCGAGGACCGGAAGCTCACCGAATCCCTCGCCACCACCGGCGTCATCGCCGCCATGTACGACCAGCGCGCCTGGCCCCTCCTGCGCGAATATCTCGCCCAGGCCAAGGCCGGCAACGGCCGGGGGCTGCTCGCCTTCTCCGACAGCTACTACGAGCGCAAGCCGAACGGCTTCTACAGCAACCAGATGTACGCCAACCCCGCTGTCAACTGCCTCGACCTCGCGCCTGCCTTCGCCGGCCCCGCCCAGGTCCGCGCCGCCCTGCCCAGCTTCCGCAAGGCCTCCCCGGTCTTCGGCGACGCCTTCGCCTGGGCCGCCCTGAACTGCGCCTACTGGCCGGTCAAGCCCACCGGCACAGCCCACCGCATCGAGGCCAAGGGCGCCGCCCCGATCCTCGTCGTCGGCACCACCCGCGACCCGGCCACCCCCTACAGCTGGGCCCAGGCCCTCGCCTCCCAGCTCTCCAGCGCCACCCTCCTCACCTACGACGGCGACGGCCACACCGCCTACGGTCGCGGCAGCAAGTGCATCGACTCCACGATCGACGCCTACCTCCTCCACGGCACCGTCCCCCCGAAGAACAAGCACTGCAAGTGACCCACCTCACACCTCTCCACCCCTCTCCCCGCCCACCCCTGACCAGCTCCTAAACCGGTTACAGAGCACCCCTCCGCCATGTGTAGACTGGACCGCGCACCACGCCGCCTTAGCTCAGTTGGCCAGAGCAACGCACTCGTAATGCGTAGGTCTCGGGTTCGAATCCCGAAGGCGGCTCAGTAAAAAGGCCAGGTCGCACAGCCCGTGACCTGGCCTTTTGCGTTGCTCGGGGCATGACGTGTCGCGCCGCCGCAGTGTCGCGAGATGGCTTGCGTGAGCGATGCGTGAGCGGGGGCGCTCAGAGACCTACTTCTTGGGCTTCCGGAGCTCGGCCTTCTTGTCGGCCTTGGGCCGGGCTTTCGCCTTGTTCTTCCGCTTGCCGCCCTTGCCCTTGCCGGGGGTCTTCGCCGCGGCGTTCTTGGCCTTCTCCTTCTTCGCGGCCTTGCGGGCCGCCTTCTTCGCCTCGGCCTTGCGTTGAAGCGGGACCAGCCTCGCCGTCGCCTCGGCGGCGCTCTTGCCGACCTGGGGCAGGACGCTCTGGTAGATGTCCCGCGTGATGCGGGTGTCGCTGTGTCCGAGCGTGTCCGACACGATCTTGATGTCGATGTCGGCGGCCAGCATGAGGGTGGCCGCGCCATGACGCAGATCGTGCAGCCGGATCGGTGGGAGGCCGGAGGCGGCGACGAGGCGCTCGAAGAGGTCGGTCACCTTGCCCGGGTGGAGCCAGGAGCCGTCTTCCTGAGTGAAGACGTGGCCGGTCTCGACCCAGGCCGAGCCCCACTCCGCGCGGTCCGCTTCCTGCCGCTCGCGGTGCCGCTTGAGGACGTTGACGGTGTCGTCGTCGAGTGCGACCACGCGATAGCCGCTGTCCGTCTTGGGATCGGACGCCTCGATCTCCCATCCGTCCTGCACGAGTTGGGAGGAGACGGTGAGGGAGTGGGTGTCGAGGCTCGTCTCCGACCACGGCTGCCCGCATGCCTCGCCACGGCGCAGGCCGCGGAAGGCGATCAGATGCCACATCGCGTACAGCCGGTCCTCGGCGACGAAGTCGAGGAAGGTGCCGGTCTGCTGGGGCGTCCAGACCATCACCGGCGACGGCTTCTCGCCCGTCTGCTCCCACTTGGCAACCCGCTCGTCCGTCCACACGAGCGCCTTCGGCTTGCGTACGGGATCGATCTCGACGTGTGCGGCCGGGTTGAACGTGATGATCTGCTGCCCGATCGCGTCGTTCAGGGCCGCGCGAAGAGTGGCCTTGACGTGCTGACGCGTGGCGGGGCCAGTGATGCGACGGAAGCGCGGCATCTCGTCGATCGCGGCCTTCATCGCCTTGCGACGGGCACGGTTCTCCACGCCCTTCCACGGTACGGTCGCCAGCTCCTCGATCGCGGCTCGCCGCTGGGCGTTGTCCTCCAGGATCTGGGCGTTGGCGTCGCGGATGTCCGTGAACATCTCGCTGAGGTGGCTGACGCGCAGCCGGTCCAGCCGCCGGTTTCCGATGCGCGGCTTCAAGTGCACGCGAATGTCGGTCTCGTAGCGGTTGAGGCCGGACTTGCGTATGCGCTTACCGGCCAGCCACCGGTCGAGCCACTCGCTCACCGTCAGGCTGCCGATGAGGTCCTGGCCGGCGTTCAGGCGCCGCCTCGTCTCCTCGACCTCAGGCAGAGGCGACCGCTCGCGGCTGACCTCGGCCAGCATCTCGGCGATGAGTTCTGTGCCCTCGGGGTCGTCCGACTCGGCCAGCCCGAGGAGAGCGCGGACGTGGTCGAGGTCGGCCTGGGCCGACTTGAGGCTGCCGTACCCGCCACGGGCGAACGAGCGTCGACTGCCGTCCTCACGGGTCGAGAGCTCCTGGCGTATGGAGTAGGTGCAGTGGTTCCTGCTGTTGCGCTTGGGGCAGGAGGTGCCGAGTTCCTTGCCGGTCTTCGGGTCGCGGCAGGAGCAGCGGCGATAGGTGGAGCCCTTCAAAGATCATTCTCCTCGGTGATATCGGGATCGCTCCCGGGGGAATCGATTGCGGCGGCAACGTCGGGCCACAGGAAGGGAGGCGTGACGCCCTCTTCCCGGATGAAGGCGCGGATCCTGCGCAGACGGTTCGCGGCGCCGTCGGCCGCCTCGGCGGCACGAGCCTGAGCGCGGAGGCCCTCGGCCTTTCGGTCGGCGTTCGGGGCGGTCTCGGCGTGGTAGCGCGCGTACTCCTCATCGCGTCGCGCGCTCTGCAGTTGCTCCTCGGCGGCGTGGTGGGCGCGGAAGTAGCGGAGCATGTCGTCGTCCACGCCGAGGTCCGTCTCCTCCCCGGTGAACCAGCGCAGGGCGTTCACGGGGGAGGTGGGGTGCTGAAGCGGGAGCCGCTGCACACCGTCGACGTAGCCGACGGGATAGATGAGGCAGATGGGCGGGGTGTTCAGCACCTCGGCCAACACCATGACGTCGACCAAGGGCAGGTTGGAGCGGCGTCCGGACTCCATGTTGGCGATCACGTTGCGGGGGATCGAGTGGCCGATCTCCTCGCACTTGTCGGCCAAGTCCTGCGCGCTCCACCCCAGTTCCTTCCGCCGTCTGCGGACCTCGTCGGCCACGGTGGCCATGACCTGGTCCACCCACTCAAGGACGTCGTCCTCGTCGTCGGCCTTCTCGTATCCATGGTCGCTACGGCGTTGTGTCATGCAGACACATTAGCTCGCCTAACGTTGATTTCGTGACCTGGAGACGGGCGCGATGGTCGCGTTCGCCGAGGGCTCAGTCGTGGATGGAGCGCGCATGCGCGAGAACGAAGCTGGTGGGCGAGCGAAGGGGATGAGCCGCGAGGAGCTTCTGGAGCTTCCCGCCGCCGTTGACCTGGAGACAGGCAACCGAGCTTTGGGGCTGGGGCGGAGCAAGGGATACGAGCTCGCCAAGCGTGATCAGTACCCGTGCAAGGTGCTGCGACTCGGCAATGCCTACCGGGTGGTGACGGCGGACCTGTTGGCCCTGCTGGGACTGGCAGCGTGAAGCAGCTGGTGCGTAGCAGGCGCTTCTGCGCTGAGCTGACACAGAAGCGCTGGACTGTGGCATGGCGTGGACGTACTGTCCGTGGTCGCTCGCGGTGCCGAGACGCCCGCGAGAAGGGGGAGAGCCTCCGGCGGTGCAACGCCGGAGGCCCCAAGGCTCCCCAGCAATCCCATGAGAACCGACCCGGCGACAGGGGCGTGCAAGCCCGACACCGCCAGACGAGGAGCCGCCCAGTGCAACCCGAGAACCCCGAGTCCTATTCCGCCTCCGCCCGAGCGGCCTGGCCCGCGACGGCCATCCCCGGCCAGCCCGGCGCCCACGTACGTGCCGCGCAGGCTGAAAGCGCCGCGGCGGACCCGAGCGAGGGTGCGGTCGGACGCAGCGCCGACGAGGCGGATGCGGCGAGCGGGCTGGAGGCCATACCCGATGCGGAGCCGACGTCCGGCTCGAAGCTACTGGATGAACTGCACTCCCAAATCGCCCAGTTCGTGATCCTGCCCTCGTCGGAGGCGCTGGACGCGATCACTTTGTGGGTAGCGGCGACGCATCTCCAGCCCGCGTGGCAGCACGCCCCGCGTCTGGCGGTGGTGGGGCCGGCCAAGCGCTGCGGCAAGTCGCGGCTGCTGGACGTGCTGACCGAGACGGTCCACGAGCCGATGTTGACCATCAACACCACACCGGCGGCCATCTTCCGCTCGATCAATGAGGAGGAGCCGCCGACGCTGCTGGTGGACGAGGCCGACACCATCTTCGGCCCGAAGGTGGCGGAGAAGAACGAGGAGACGCGTGGCCTGCTCAACGCCGGTCATCAGCGCGGCCGGTACGTCACCCGGGTCGTCGGCAACGACCACACCCCGCACAAGTTCGCTACCTTCGCCATGGCGGCCATCGCGGGAATCGGTGACCTGCCTGACACGGTCATGGACCGTTCGGTGGTGATCCGCATGCGGCGGCGGGCCGAGGGCGAGAAGGTCCGGCCCTTCCGCTCCCGCCGCGATATCCCCGCCCTGCACGAGATACGCGACCGCATCCACGCGTGGGCCAGGCCGCTGCTGGAGGAGGCCGCGAACCTGGAGCCGGACATGCCGGTTGAAGACCGCGCCGCCGACACGTGGGAGCCCCTGGTGATCGTCGCCGATCTGGCAGGCGGTCGCTGGCCCCGGCTGGCGCGGGTCGCCTGCGTGCGGATGGTCAATGCCGAAGTGGCGGCCGAGGAGGACCACCCCAGTGGTGCACGAATCCTCGCCGACATCCGCCGGGTCTTCTTCGCCCAGCGTGAGGTGGACAGCCTGTCCACAGGGGACCTCCTCCACCACCTGCGCCAAGACGCCGAAGCCCCGTGGGCGGAGCGGGGACGTGACGGCCTAACGGCCCGAGAGCTCAGCAGGATGCTGCGCGACTTCGACATTCGGCCCGGCAACGTGCGCATGGCCGACGGAAGGCAGCTCAAGGGCTACATGCGCAACAAGTTCCTCGACGCGTGGCGGCGCTACTGCCCCACCGTGCACCCGGTCGACGCCGGTCCTACGCCCAGCTCGGGCTGAGCCCCGCCCCTCCGGTTGCCGTCCTTGCCGTCCCTGCCGTGATCCCGCAGGTCAAACGGCATGTCGGTAAGACGGCAGCCGGGCTCAAGACGGCAACGCGATCACCAATGGCGCGGTGACCGCCAGGACGTCTCCCACATCCGTCTCGTGCCGTCCTAAGCGTCCCCGCCGTATCGCCGCAGGTCACAGGAGCTTCGGCCAAGACGGAAGACGGATCCGCCCCGTCCACCGCCACCCGCATGCTCCAACCCGAGGGCGGCGGTGCCGCAATACGTCGGCACCGCCGCCGAGACGGAACGCCAGCACCTGTGCCGCACCTGCTCTGACCTGCGGTTTCAACGGCCAAGACGGCCAAGACGGACCACGCCACCACCACAGGAGAACCCCGCTTGACCACCCTCGCACCACCCGCCGACCGCACCGATCAGGAGACCGGTGGGAGCCGCACTCCTAAGCCAGGAGGGCAGCAGGTGATGACCAAACAGACCGCCGAGCAGTATGCGCTCGTCGCGGCGGGAACCGTCATCGTCGCCCTGACCGCCGGTGGGTTCTGGCTCTCCTACGCGCACCTCGCCGAGGTCGCCGGGCAGCACGGGCTCAAGAGTTCCCCCGTACGCCAATGGGCCTGGCCCGCGACGTTGGATGCGTTCATCGTCGCGGGGGAGTTGCTGATGCTCCGCGCGGGCCTGCGGCGGCTCACCGATGGGTGGGCCATCGCCCTCACGGCCACTGGGTCGGTCGGTTCCATCGCGCTGAACGTAGCCGGGGTCAGCGGAGCCGGCGGGCCCGGAGCGAAGCCCCTGCTCGACTATGTGGTCGCTGCCGTGCCCCCGACCGCCGCGCTGCTGGCGTTCGGCGTCCTGATGCGGCAGATCCACCAGCTGGTCGACCGGCCGATCGGCCGAATGGGGCCGGCGTTGGTTGAGGGGCCGGAGTCAGCGACCAATGCTGCTGTCCGCGCTACGGAGTCACCGGCTGGCAGTTCCGCGCGGTCGCCGAAACCTCAGCTCCGCGAACCGGACAGCAAACCACGTGGGGGCCGCCCAGCTGGGGCCACGGTCGACGAACTCGTGGAGATCGGTCGGATCGCCGCTGCAGAGCAGGGCAAAGCCACCCGAGACATTGTCCAAAAGGCCATACGGGCCAAGGGACTGACGGTCAGCGGGGAACGGCTGACCGAGGTGATGGAAGTCCTTCGACGCGAGCTCGAAGCCGCTTCCGGCACCGGTCCCGATAGGGACTGACCGCTCGCCCCATGGGGTGGCCGGAACCCTTCCGGTCACCCCGCCACCGGTCACCGCCCCCTCACCGCCTGGTCATCCACACCTGTGGAGGGGGCAGTGGACCGCCTGGACTCTGCCTGCCCTTCCTCGTCAGCCCGCCTGCCCCACTCGCATCTTCCGGAGAACCACCCATGACGCACGACCCACACCACGCCGAGGCCACTCACAACGAGCCACGGCTGCTGACGAAGTCCCCTGGAGCGATGGGCCTTTTGCGGCGGGCATTCGGATGGATTGCCCCTGGCGGAGCCAGTAGTACCCCGAGTCCGACTCAAGGCCGGCCTTCGGGGATCTCCGCCCCAGGGGTGGCGGAGACGGCCCAGCGCCAGGGGGCGCCGGGCCAGGAGGGTGGGGCCGAGGGCGGCCCCGACCCGGACACACTCCACGCAGTCCAACGTGAGACCCTTCGCTCCGCCCGTGCCGCCGAGACCGCCATCGGCGAGCCCGTCGTGAAGAGCGCCCAGCCCACGATCCGTCGCTTCGGCGGCAACAAGCGCACCGTCCGCGTCGGCCCGCTGCGGTTCACCGACGACGAGCACGCCGGCCTTCAGGAGGCTGCTGCCGAGCACGGCTACAAGGGCGAGTCCGGCTTCGCCGCCGATGTCGTCCTGGCCTTCATCGCAGGCCGGTTCACCGCCAACCTGCCCCTGTCCGAGGATCGCCGCCGCACGCACATGTTCCGCGCCCAGGTCCTGCGTCAGCTCAACCGCATCGGCGTCAACGTCAACCAGATCGCCCGTGCCCTCAACAGTGACCTCACCCCACCCGACATACGCCACCGCCTCGACGAACTCCACCACCTGCTGGAACTGATAGCCGAGGCCCTGCGCCAGCCAGCCGACCCGGGGGAGGGCCTTGCCGCATGATCGCCGCCATCAAAGCGCCCGGCGCCAACACCCGTGGCCTGCTTGCCTACCTCTACGGCCGGGGGACCCACGACGAACACTTCGATCCGCACATCGTGGCGGGCTTCGCGATGCTCGGCATGCCCGATCCCGGCCGCGATGAGATGGCCACCCTCACCGAACTCGCCCGCCACCTCGACGAGCCCGTACGCCTGCGCAACAGCGAGTTCGGCAAGCCTGTCACCGACCACGTCTGGCACTGCCCCGTCCGTGCCGCACCCGAAGACCGCTACCTCTCCGATGCCGAATGGGGCGAGATCGCCCAGCGCATCGTCGCCGCGGCCGGCATCGCCCCTGCCGGTGATGACCTGGCCTGCCGCTGGATCGCCGTACGCCACGCAGACGACCACATCCACATCCTCGCCACCGCCGTCCGCGAAGACGGCCGCCGCCCCAAACTCCACGACAGCGGCATCCGCGTCGGCGACGCATGCCGCGAGATCGAGAAGGACTACGGTCTGCGCCGCCTGGAGAAGGGCGACCGCACCAACACCCGACGCCCCACCCAGGCCGAAATGCACAAAGCCCAGCGCCTCGGCTGGGAACAGACCAGCAAGGACTGGCTCCAGGACCGCATCCGCGCCGCTATCCCCCACGCCACAAGCGCCGAGGAACTCCTCGCCTACCTCGAAGCCGAGGGCATCCGAGTCAAGGCCAAGCGGGGACCGTCTGGCGACCTCCTCGGCTACGCAGTCGGACGCCCCGGCGATCTCAATAAGGACGACGAACAGATCTTCCACCCCGGCGGAAAGATCGCCCCTGACCTCTCCCTTCCCAAGATCAAGGCCCGCCTCGAATCCAGCCAGCCCGAAGAGCACCCCACCGCCCGCCGCACCCAGCCCAGCACCCCCTGGCACCAGGCCACCGACGCCCTCGACGCCCTCCACACCGACCTCGCCGACGACACGCGAGCCCAGGCACACATCACCGCCCTCGGTGAACTGATCGAAGCCACCGCCCAGACAGCGCCCACCGACCTGCGCGCTGAACTTCAAGCCGCCTCGAAGGCGTTCGCACGGGCCCAGCGCTCCCAGATCCGGGCAGAAGACCGAGCCGCCCACACTCTGCGCAACGCGGCCCGCGACATCGCCCACACCGCCACCGGCCCCGACGGCAGCGCCCTCGCCGTCCTGGTCGCAGCCCTCGTCTGGGCCGCAATCGTCGCGGGACGCTGGCACGAGGCCAAGGGCCACGCCCACCAAGCCGACGCCGCTCGCCAAGCCCTCCAGCACCTTCAGAGCGCCGCCGACCACGCCCTCAGCCCGGAACTCACAGACCTCGCGCAACGCCAGCCGAAGGAGGAGACCCGCCGCACCCTGGCCAGCGACGTGCGAGCCGCCATCCCCGAGCACGCCGAGCGGATCCTCGCCGACACCGGCTGGCCGGCCCTCGCCACCGTCCTCGCCGACACCGAAGCCCGCGGCCACAAACCCCACCAACTCCTCAAGGAAGCAGCCGCCCAACGCGAACTGGCCACCGCTCGCCAACCCGCCCGAGTCCTGATCACTCGCATCCAGCACAGCGGACGCAACCCCACCCCCAACCGCCGCGCCGCAGCAGCCCGCCTCCGCACCACCACCGCGGTCCCGCACCCGCCCCTCGGGCCCGACTTCGCCCAGCCAACGGCGGCAACTACAGCACCGGCCGAGCAGCATCGCCGCCCGCGCCGGTAACTGCCCAACACGCCGCTGCGCGACCGTGGCTCCACTACGGTCGCGCAGCGAACGGTTGGACGTGCGCTCGGTGAATCGCTCCCTGCTGGGATCGGGGCGGTAGGGGCTGTGGTCTTCCCCTGGGCCCACTGGCCGGGCAGCGTCGTGCCGTGGCTGAAATGCGCTCCCACCAGGGCGATTGTCAGTGCCGTATGCGAGGGTCGCTATCTGTGAGCCGACGCATCGTCGGCGGCTCGCGACGAGTTACGAGTACACGGCCAAGGGGGAGGCACAGCATGGCTGGCGACGGCTTCGACGTAGACACCGACCAACTCAAGTCCGCCGCTCCAACGTTCCACCGGGAGTCTGTTGCCATGGAACGGGCGACGGCCAAGCTTCGCCATGCGCTCGACGGGCTGGGGGAGCCCTGGGGTGGTGACGAGCAGGGCAAGAAGTTCGAGCACGTCTACGCCCCGCACCGGGCGCAGATCGCGAAGGCAGCCGGGGCCCTGGGCAAGGGCTTGTCCAGCATCACCAAGGCCATGAACGACATGGCCGCCAACCACGAAGACGCCGACCACTCGGCCAAGTCCGGCTTTGAGGGTGGTAAGTGATGGGCGCTGCCGACAAGGCCAAGGAGGTCGTCCAGGACCTGACCGGCATGTGGTGGCCGGAGGGCGACGAGGACGAACTCCGGGAGGCCGCCCGGGCTTGGCGCACCTTCGCCGACGACGTCGAGGACTGTACGGCCGCCTGCCACAAGAAGGCCCAGGACGTCATCGACAACAACAAGGGCAAGTCGATCGAGGCGTTCGGGGAGTTCTGGCGCAAATACCACGGCGGCGGCAAGGGCTACCTCGACGACGTGGCCACCGCCGCCCGCGACATGGCCAAGGCCCTGGACAAGTACGCCGACCAGGTAGCCGAGGCCAAAAAGAAGATCGAGCACGAGCTGGAGATCGCCGGCGCGGTCCTGGTCGCGGGAGCCGCGCTGGCCGTCTTCACAGGCGGCATCAGCGGAGCCGCGGCGGCCGGTGCCAGCGAGGCGATCGTCGCCGCAGCGAGTACGGCGGGCATCGCCGTCTCCGCCACCGTCGCCGAGATCGCCGGAACGGTCCTCGCCACCGCCGCCATCGGCGGCATCGAAGCCATCACCGTCGACGTGGTCGTCGCCCAGGGCGGCCGCAACCTCCTCGGCGACCAGAAAGGCATCAACCTGGCTGAGATCAAGGACGCCGGAGTCAGCGGGGTCTTGCTGGGGGGCGCCCTGGGCGGCGCAGGCCGCGCGGCGAAGGCTGCCGGCGACGCCGGTGGCTTCAAGAACGCCTTCGGCAAGATGAAGCTGGATGGCTTGGGCAACTTCAAGAACCCGCTGCGCGACTTCGAGATATCGCTGCCCAACTTGGGGGGCCCGCGCTTTGCGATGGCCGGCGAGGGGCCTGTCGGTCCGACCGGCCAGCCGCTGATGCGCAGCGCCGAGCGCGGCGGAGGGGGAGGCCGGGCACCTCAAAAGCCAATTCCGCCGTATGCCAAGCCGCTGGACAGCATGGGCCGAGCCACCGGCGTCGAAACGAGGATCACGCAAGACATGCTCGACACCGGCACCAAGGCATCCCGGCGGATGCAGCCCCCGGGCTGGGGAGGCGAACCGGCTGGTCACACGCGCGGACACCTCCTGGCCCGATCACTCGGGGGAGACGGCCGCTCTGAGGCCAACATCGTGATCATGCACAAGACGGCGAACAACGAGGTGATGGAAAAGCTCGAAGAGCAAATCTATGAAACCGTGAAGCAGCGCGGGAGCGTGGAATATTCAGCGGCACCTGCCTACGCCAATCCAGGCGACATAATTCCTACGGGCGTGCACGTCAGGGCCATTGGGCCTGGCCTGCACATCGACCAGACCATCATCAACAAGTAGGCGGCCATGACTGATCTCGAACTCTTGGCATCGTTTCGCGCAACTGGTGAAGCGGGGCCGGTCATCAATGACTGGAAGGCCGCCGAGGAGGCCCTGAGCACCGCCTTTCCGCCTGCGTTCAAAACGTTTCTCGAAGCATTTGGCGGCGCGAAGTTCGACGACTTTCTGCGTGTGTATCGGGCAGGTGCCGAGAACGAGTACGCCGACCTGGTGGCGAACACGGTCACGGCGCGGCACACCATGGAGGTGACGCGGGACACGATCCGGGAACTGCTGGCAGAGCGGGGTGTGAAACCCGCGCAGCTGATCTGCTGGGGCGGCACGGACAACGCGGACATGTGCTTCCTGATCCCGCACGAGGACCCCGAGCAGTGGGCCGTCCTCACCGTCATCGGCCGTGGCAGGGAGTACGACCTGTACGAAGGTCCGGTGGAGAGCTATCTGCTGCGGATCCTCCGGGGCGACATCGTGAGCGAGGTCTTCCCGGACGACTTCCCCGACGAGGAACCGGGCTACGAGCGCAACCCGTGGATCTAGCGGGTGCAGCAACGCGCCTCCGATCCGGGCACGTGCCCGGATCGGAGGCGTCGTGGTCTTCGCCGCAACCCGCGACGAGCGCAACCGCTTCGCGGTCAAGCACCGAACGGCATCCGAACCGCCGTCCTCCTCGGCGGAGAAGTGGGCCGGCTGGCCCAATTTCTTGCGAATTTCAGTCCGTTGCCAAGGAGGTCCAGTGGAGTCTTGCTGGGGGGTGCCCTGGGCGGCGCGGGCCGCACGGCGAAGGCTGTAGGCGACGCCGGTGGCTTCAAGAACGCCTTCGGCAAGATGAAGCTGGATGGCTTGGGCAACTTCAAGAACCCGCTCGCGACTTCGAGATATCACCGCCCAACTTGGGGGTTCGGCACAGAAGGCATGATGGTGGTACCGCCGCCCCGAGCCCATGCCCTGGTTTAAGGGATGAGGCCGAGCGCCTCCGTGGATCTGACCGGGTAGGGGGCGGACCGAATGCAGTGCTGATGCACCGGCCATGACCGCATGCCGCGGTCATGGCTGGTGGGCGCTCTGCGATTGGTCACTGTGTGGCGGGAGTCATCCGTTGGCCGTCGCGGATCCGTCTGACTCCCGCCATTCATGATCCAGGACCGAGTACGTGATCGAGTCCCTCCAGGCTCCTCGTACGAACACGTGCTCCCGAATGCGGCCTTCCTCCGTCATGCCAGCGCGTAGCAGGGTCTTGGCAGAGGCGGGGTTCAGCGGTGCGCGAGCGGCCCAGATGCGGTGCAGGCCAAGGTGGTTGAAGCCGAGGGCGCACATCAGGTGAACGGTTTCGGTGCCCAGGCCCGCCCCCCATGTGTGGGGGCGCAGGGCAAAGCCGATGGTGGCGGCTTTCTGGGCGTGCGGGTCGAGCGCCAGGCGGGCGAAGCCCACCAGGTCCCTTTCCTCCTGGCGGACCACACCGAGGGCGTATTCGGTGCGGGGGTCCTCCCCGGAGGAGGCGATGGAGCGGGCGACGATCTCCCCGACCTGTTCACGGGTTCGGGGTTCGAAGCTCAGGTGGCGGGTGGCCTCGGCGTCGCCGTAGATGGCGTGTACGGCGTCCACGTCGTCGCTGGTGAGTTCGCGCAACTGGAGCCGGGGGCCTGCGATGTCGACCGGGTGCATGGTGGGGACCCTACTCGCGGGCAGTGTTATCTGGGCAGGGCGGCGACGGGGGCCGCGGTGAACGCCTCGATTTCCTCCCGTGTCGTGCGAGCCTCGGGTGCGGTGAGCCACCGGGGATCACGCAGCGCGGTGTGGACCTGCCGCACCGAGGCAACGATGCCGTTGATGCGCTGACCGGCGGACAGGTCGAGAACGGGCCGCATGGCCTCGTCGACACCGTCGAGGCTTCCGGCGTGGATGCGGGCGAGGGCAAGGTCGGTGTGGGCGCCGGCCTGGTCGCCGAAAGCCCACTCTTCAGGTTCCGCTTGGCGGTAGGCGGCGACGGCCGCTTCGGCCTGTTGTTGTGCCTCGGGGGCGTCTGGGAGCCAAGCGGTGGCGTCGGCGGCGTAGTAGAGCTGGCGTGGTACGGGGAAGGTCATGATGCCGCCGAACTCGTCCAGGTCGTCGGAGGACGCCGCGTCGCGGGCCCGTTCAGCTTCTGCGAGGGATTCCCGTACGGCTGCCACATCGCCGAGTGCGGCTCCGGCACGGGCTTGCAAGCAAGACAGCCATACGGCGCTGGTGCCGGTTACGCCTGCCACCTGGGAGATGCCGAGGGCAGCGTATTTGGAGGCTTCCTGGTGTCGGCCGTCCCAGTAGGCGATCAGGGATTGCAGGCCGCGGACCCAGGCGCGCATGGCGTGGTGGTCGGCGTTGTCCGCACAGACGTAGGCGGTCCGGGCCTGTGTCATCGCGGATCGCGGATCGCCGAGGTCGTGGCTGGCCTTGGCGAGCATGCCGGAGGTGATGGCGGAGAGCAGGTACAAATCGCGGGCCTGGGCGGGTCGGACGCGCCCGTGTTCGAGGAAGTGGAAGGATAGGTCCTGGACTTCGACGAGGTCGCCGAGGAGGGGGGCCAGCGGCAGCCGCGGATAAGCGGCGGCTAGACGACGTACCTCCTGGTGGAGCTCGTCCAGGGTCTCGGGGCCTACGGCGCTGCCTTCTGCCATCGCGCTGAAGCGGAATGCACGACGAGCTGCCATGGCGACCTGCCTCTCTAACGTGTCCCGGCCGACGCTGTCGCCTGGAACGGGTCTGCTGGTGAACTCGATGCCGTCGAAGCCGCTGTCCCCTTCACGGGGGTCGAGCGAGGATGAGGGCGGCTGTGTCGGCATGACGAGCCGAAGCCGCTGGCCGGCCTCGATTGTGGCGCCGCTCTCGTCGGCCGGGCCGAGCAGGACATCGACGGGGTATCGGAACATCGCCTCCAGAACCCGGCACAGAGCCGGGTAGGGGCGGGTCTTCACCTCGCCCCCGTACCACCGCTCAAACTGCCGCTTCGACAGCGTCAGGCCGACAAGCGTCGGATCACGATCCTGTTCGGCGAGTTCGTTGGCCGTGCGCTCGAAGTGAAGCTTGAAGGTCTCGAACACCTGCCAGTGGCGTCTGGTGATCAATGTCCGTAGAAGAGTGGGCCTTTGAGCCATCAATCCCCCGATGGGTTCCGGTCGGCTCGTCAGGTCGACGGTAGCCCCGCAACGCCGCCATCGGGAGTGAGAGCTGCTGTGTGCGAGGAGATGACGGTGGAGACGGCGGCATCGTGACGGTACCCATGTCGTCGACCTTGCCAAGACCGAATCAGACGTCGGCGCTCATGTCGTGGTGAGGCGTGCCGCTTGGCCGTCAGGCTCGATGCCCGCCCTGAACGCGAGCGACGAGGTGGTGTTCCACCGTGCCAGCAGCAGGAGACAGCACGACGCAGCGACAGGCAGATCCCCGTACCGAAACCCCGAGCGCGGAGGCGACATGGAGCAGCAGTGGCCTGCCGCTGTGGCACGAGCGGACCTTCCCTCACCGTGACTCGTCCGTGAGTGAGGCGCGGAAGTTCGCCGTCGAAGCTCTGTCGGCCTGGGGAGTCTGGGACCGACTGGAGGACGTGTGTCTGTGCCTGTCAGAGGTCGCCGCCAACGCGCTCGTACATGCGAGTCCGCCCCGCTTCGGGTTCCGGGCACGGCTGACCATCAGTGGCCCGGTGGTTCGGCTGGAGGTTCACGACCAGGGGGCGGGCCGGCCGCATCGAAAGCATCCGAGCCTCGACGACACCTCGGGCCGCGGCCTGCTCCTGGTGGACGAGCTGTCCGACGAGTGGGGCGTGGACGACCAGCCCGGCAACGGCAAGACCGTCTGGCTCACCTTCAAGATCACTGCGCCTGGCCCTCGCACGCCCAAACGCCAGCTCTGACCAGGGTGCCACCACCCGCCAACGCCGTGCTCGAACTCCCCTACAGAAAGAGGAATTCATGCCCAAGTCCCGATATCCCTTACATTCCGGCCGCATCGTCATCCTCGGTGCCGGCCCCTGCGGACTGGCGTGCGCGAGCGAGCTGGACCGGCTCGGCCACCGCAACTGGACCCTGCTGGAGGCGTCGCCCACCGTCGGAGGGCTGGCGTCATCCGTGGTCGATCGTGCCGGCTTCACCTGGGACCTGGGCGGCCATGTGGTCTTCTCCCACTTTGGGGAGTTCGACCGACTCCTGGGCGAGCTCTTCGCTCCGCATGAGCTGCTGCACCACGACCGGTCGTCATACATCCGATTCCGCGACCGCTGGGTGCCCTACCCCTTCCAGCAGCACCTCCACTGCTTGCCGCAGGCCGACGCCGAAGCGTGCCTGGTGTCGCTGACCCACGCCTGCCAACAGCGCGAACAGACCCTGCCAACCGACACGGACTTCGCGACGTGGCTACAGGCCCAGTACGGAAGCGGCCTCGTCGAGCGCTTCTTCGCCCCGTACAACACCAAGGTCTGGGCGATCTCACCGGAGAAGATGAGCGCGGGCTGGGTCGCGGAGCGAGTGGCACCGGTCGACCTCGACGAGATCCTGGCAGCCTTCTACGGCGTCAAAGCCCCCGCACCGAAGTGGGGGCCGAACTCCACGTTCGCCTTCCCCTCCATCGGGGGAACTGGAGAGATCTGGCGACGACTGGGCGCCCGCCTGGGCAACCGGGTCCGCACCCGAGCCCCAGCCACGTCGATCGATCCGGGCGCCTGCCTCGTGCGACTGGAGAGCGGTGAGGCGGTGCCTTTCGACCAGGTCGTGGCAACCCTGCCCCTGGACCGGCTCGCCGCCATGACGACGACGAGCCCACCCGACGTACGGGAGGCGGCCCGCCGGCTGAAGCACACCACCGTCGCCATGGTCGGCCTCGGATACCGAGCCCCCACCCTGGACGAGCGGTCATGGTTCTACTTCCCAGAGGACGATGTGCCCTTCTACCGCGCCACCAACTTCAGCAAGTACGCGCCTGCCAACGTTTCCGGCGCCGACACCACCGCCTTCAGCTCATGGATGACGGAGATCTCCGTGATGCCCGGGACTCGGGTCAACCAGCGCGCCCTGGTGAAAGCCGCCGATGCTGCGCTGCGGCGACATCGCCTGGTTCCCGGGCTGGCCGAGCTGGCCACCGCCCATGTGGAGATGATCCCGTACGCCTACCCGATCCCCACTCTGGACCGGGACGAGGCGCTGGCGTTGACGGTGCCGTGGCTGGAAGACCAAGCGATCTACCCTCGCGGCAGGTTCGGCACCTGGCGGTACGAGATCGGCAATATGGACCACGCGGTGAAGATGGGCGTCGATATCGCCCGCCGTCTGGTCACGGGGGCCACTGAGGAGCTTCTCAGCAGCCAGGACGCGGTTCCTGCCGGGAGCCGCTCATGACCCCCACCACGACGACGTCCGTCGCCTTCGCCGGACACGTCTTCGATGTCGAGGTGGACCAGGACTTCGCCGTCGAACAGCGCACCCACCTGCACAGCTTCATCCCCGAGGCCGCTCTGGCCCCACCCTGTGGTCGGCTGACCAGCATCCGTATCCGCCACAACCGTGAGCTGTTCGCAGACCGGACAGCCCGCCTCAAGACGGTGCAAAGCCGGTGCGTCGAGCCATTCCGCGGTGAGCCGTACCTGCGGTCGCGGGTGGGTGACGTGGACTGGTGGCGCCCTCATCCCCGCTCGCACCTGCCCCAGGACCATCTCTACGCCCACGACTCCACCGGGCGCCTGCACATCGTTCTCCACCCTGATGCACATCGCGGAGAGCGCTATCTGCTGCGCATCATCCGGGAAGTCGCGATGCGGTGCGGCGAAGACCGGGGCTGGACCGCGTTCCATGCCGCCGCGGCGTCCATCGACGGAAACGGGGTGCTCATCGCCGGACCGACCACAGCCGGCAAGACCACCGTGCTCGCCGCTCTCGCCTGCCACCGCCGAGCGGACCTGGTGGCCTCCGATCGTGCGATGCTCACGCAGAACGCGGCCGACGTCATCGGTGTCCCACTGTCCATCCGCATCGCGGGAGGCACACTGTCGGCTCTGACGCCGCGCGAGGCCCTGCCACCGCACCGGGTGCTCCCTCGCACGTTCGGTACGGATCAGAAGGCGAGCTGCACCCCGCGGGATTTCGCCGCCGCCTTCGCGGCCCAGGTCCGCGAGGGTGCTCCACTGCGGCTCGTGCTTCTGCCCCGGCTTCGCGACGATGACTCCCCGCTCAGCATCCAGGGGCTGCACGGCGAAACCGCCCGTGCCGAGTTGGCCGCCGCGTGCTGCACCCCGGATGACGAGGACTGGCTCCATCCGTGGCTCGCGTGCCAGAGCCGGTCGGTGGAGGGACTGCGCGCTCAGGCCGATCAGGTACTGGACGAGTTGGCGGCGAAAGTCCCGGTGTTCAGGGTCACCGCCGGCGTGCGTACTCCCCACTTGCTGGAACGCCTCGCCGACACCATCGCCAGGAGGCTCTCGTGATACCGAAACGCATCGCCGTTGTAGGTCCCGTGGCCTCTGGAAAATCGACCATCGCCGCCGAGATCGCCGGTCACACGGGACTGCCTCACCTGGACCTCGACAACCTGTTCTGGGGAGCCGGCTGGACGCCCGTCAACGCCGTGACCTTCCAGAAGCGGGCCAGGGACACACTCAGCGCAGAGACCTGGATCGCCGACGGCAACTACGGCGGCCCTGTCGGCGAGATGCTGCTGGGCCATGCCGAGCTGGCGATCTGGCTCGACCTCCCCCTGCGCACCTGCCTGCCCCGGCTGCTCAAGCGCTCATTACGGCGAGCCGCCCGTGGCGAGGAGCTGTTCGCCGGCAACCGGGAGACCTTCCGGCATCTGCTCGCCCGTGACTCGATTCTCCTCTGGGGCCCGGCCCATCATCGCCAGCACCGCCGTCGCTGGCACCATCACCTCGGCCCCAACAAGCCCCATGAGCTGCCCGTGCTGCACCTCACCAGATCCACGGCAGTTGCACCCGCACTCCGAGCCATGAGTCTGCTGCCCGCAGCTGCGAGGGTGGTGGCACCGTGCCGCACACCGTGATCGCCTCAGCCGTCCGCGTCCCCTGGCACAGCCACCATGGGGGCTACGACCGGCTCCTTGACTACCTGCCGGAAGCCGAGCGCATCACCGCGCCACGGGGAATCACCGGCCAGAAGATCGCCACTGCCGCCCATCACTGGCTTCGCCGCCGCTGCCCCCTGCCGTTCTACCCGGCCGAACACTTCGCCACGGATGCACGTGTCCTCGCCAGACGCGGGCCTGCCCACATCCTCTACGGCGACGAGCAGTTCTGGCTCTCCCGCCACCGACCGGGCCCCACCGCCGTCACCTATCACCAGCCACCCGCACACCTGGCCTGCTTCATGCAGGCCACGAACTGGCGGCGGCTCGCCGCTCACGCAAGCCAGATCATCGCCCTCGCCCCCGACCAGTTGGCGTTCTTTGCCAGCCACCTGTCCGAGGAGCGCGTGCACCTGATCCCGCACGGCATCGACACCGTTGCCTTTACGTCGGCAGGAGTCCCGGAGCCCAGTGCCCGGCCACTGCTCCTGACCGTGGGCTGGTGGCTGCGCGATTGGGACGTCCTGGACACGGTCCACGACCAGCTCCATCGACGGCACGGCAACGACATTGAGCTCGCCGTCGTCACCCGTCAGGCCGACCGGCGCACCTGGCACCCGGCCGTGCGCGTGCTGGAAGGAATCAGCGAACTCACCCTCACCCAGCTCTACCGCCAGGCCACGGCCGTCTTCCTCCCCCTGACGGACGCAACCGCCAACAATGCCCTCCTGGAAGCCCTGGCCTGCGGAACCCCGGTAGTCGCCACCGACACCGGCGGCATCTCGTACTACACGGGCCACGGCTCGGCCGCCTTGCTCACACCGCCCGGTGACGCAGCTGCCGCCGCCGAAGCCGTCGAAACCCTCCTCGGCGAACTCGGAACCGCCGCCCACGCTGCACGACGTGCCGCAGCCCGGGAGCGCGCCGAGCTCTTCGCCTGGCCGCGCATCGCCGATCAAGTTCGCTCCGTCTACCGCCTGCTGGAGCACGAACGATGATGCTGGCCGAACTGTGGCTCCACTACGCCGTTCCCGTCCTGCTCGCGCTCCTGCTGGCCCGCGGGCTCTGGGCACTCGTCGCAGTCGAACTCTGTGCCCGTTGGCTGCTGGACAACGCACGCCGAGACCCCGTCTCGGCCGACGAGGACCGGCCCTGGCTGGTGGTCCTGCTGCCCATGCTCCGCGAACAAACCCTTGCCCCCGAGACGATCGCCGCCTTCACGGCCCTCGACTACCCACGAGAACGTGCAGTGGTCGTCGCCATCACCACCGAACGAGAAGAGAACGCCCGTCGGCGCGACCGTGGTCGCCTTCGGGCACTGGCGGACACCAGCTGCCTCACCGAGGTGCAACTGCGCGGGATGTTCCCCCGCGCCCGCTGCGGCGACGTCGCCCGGGAGGTCAATGCCGCTCCCAGAGAGAAGCGCCTCCCCCTTCTCGCCGAGCTGTACGACGCAGAGCCCACGACACACGAAACCGTCGCCTCCCTTGCCGAAGACCAGCGAGCCGTCGGACTGCGTCTGGTACACCTGCACCAACCTGATACCGGCGGGCGCAAGGCCGGACAGCTCAACCACGCGGTCGATTGCCTCGACGAGATCCTCAGCCCCCTCGGCTGGCACGACGAGCACGACGCAGATGACACCTTCTGCTGCATCTACGACGCCGACGCCACCCCGGACGTCCGTACGCTGACCGCCTTCGCCGAGACAGCTACTCGCCACAGAGCCCTCACCGGCCGGCCACCGGCCCTGATCCAACAGCAGCGCCTGCCACTGCTCGGCCGACGCCCCTTTCCGTCTGGCGCCACCGGCCTGTTCCTGGCGGGGGAATGGCTGTACCAGCTCCGCCGCTCACTCGGCATCGAACTCGCACGAGTCCGCCTGACGCACTGGCTCACCACCACCCAAGTCCCACGCCTCGTAAGGATGCTGCTGCGGCCCATGATCTACGGCGTCGGCTGTGGCATGACCGTCCACCTGCCGACCGTACGAACCCTCGGTGGCTTCCCCGAACCGATGGAGGATCTCGGCACCGGCCACCGCCTCTCCCTCCTCGGAGCCGACATCGCACCCGCCACCGTCGCCGTCCTGGATGAGCCCTATACCGAGCCACGCGGCCTGACCAACCTCCACGCCCTCGCCTTCCACACGTCAGCCCGACCGGACCGCCATGCGAAGGCCGTCGCTCACCTGCCGAGCGCTCCCACCCGCATCGGCAAGGCGCTCCTGGTACTCCGGGAATGGGCCGACGAAGCCGCCTGGGTCGCCGGCGCCCCGCTGATCGCGGCCGCAATCGTCTCCGCCTGGTGGGCCGGTCCGCTGTGGTCCGCGCTTGCCCTCACGGGTGTCCTGCTGCATGGCCCTGTCCTGACCGCCCGACTCATCGGGCTGGCCCCTGCCCTCCATGCCGCGGTCGTATCCCCAACCGGCCGCATCGCTGCTGCCCCATGCCCTACACCTGGCCGCCGAGCAGGCTTGATCGCAAGCAGCCCCGCCCAACCGTTCATCCGTCTCGTCGGCCCCTGGCGGATGATCTTCCGCCGCATCACCGGACACGCGACCACCTTCGGCAAGACTGAGCGCTGAAGCACCACCCAATCCACCTCAGGAAGTTGGACCAGCAAGTGACTGAATCCGCCACCCCCGCAATTCGCACCTCCGCCAAAGCCGTTGTCCTCCACGACGACCAGATCCTCCTCATGCGTGCCGTCTGGGAGGACCAGGAGTGCTACTTCCTCCCTGGAGGCGGCCAACACCCCGGAGAGAGTCTCGGCGACGCCGTCGCCCGCGAAGTCGACGAGGAAACCGGCCTGACCGTCACCGTCGAGCGGCTGCTGTGGCTCCGTGAATACATCGGCGCCAACCACGACCACCCCGAAAGCGAAGCCGACACCCACCGCATTGAAGCGATCTTCCTGTGCACCCCCACCAGCGATCCCGGCCAGCTCGGCGGCCATGCCCAGGACGAGGTGCAGACCGGCCTGGAATGGGTACCGCTGGGCAAAGTCCCTGCCCTCAACCTGCTGCCACGGGCCATCCGCCAGCCAATCGCCTCCCTCCCGGAGGCGCCTAAGCCCCCCGGCACCTACCTCGGCGATGTCGCCTGACAGCGCTATGGACGGTATCGACGGCCGCGTCCCACCCAGCGCCCGCGAGATCACCACCGGCCAGGCCAACCGCGTCTGGTCGGTGGAAGGACCGACGCCGTACATCCTCAAGCACTACGGCGACCCGAGCCGTGCTGCCAATGAAGCCGCCGCTCTCCGGCTCCTGACCAGCCACCGTGCCCCATGCCCACAGCTGCTCGCCGCGTCCAGCGGCAGCAGCACCCCTCCATGGACCGCACAGGCCGCACTACACGCGAAGCCTGTGCCCATCGACCGGTTCCTGGCAGACCTCGCCGAACCGCTGGCCGCCATCCACCGCATCCCCGGCACACACTTCGGCCGCCTCGTCGGCGCTCGTCAACACCACAGCTGGACCGACTACCTCCACGATCGCCTGCGCACGTACGCGGCTGCTACCCCAGCCCTACGCGCCGTGGCCCGACACCTCCACCAAGTAGTCGACGCCAGCGATAACGCGATCCAGCCAGTGCTGCTCCATCACGACCTGCAGCCGAGCCACCTCCTGCGCGAACCCGCTGGCCCCCCACTGCTCATCGACTGGGAGCTGGCTATTTTCGGGGACCATCGGTCCGATCTCGCTCGCCTCGCCGTACGCCTCGACCTCGACGACCCCACACCCGTGCTCGCTCTTGTCAGCCGGCCCGACGCCACAGCCGAAGGCCGACTCCATCTGTACTGGCGCATCCACCTGCTCGCCGACGCTGCGCTGAGCACGGACCGCGCCGTATGGGAACGGGCAGCCGGGAGGTTACTTGGATTGAGCGTCACGTAGCTGCTGGCGACTGCCGAGCCTCTAGTGCTGCTGGTGAACTCTGGGGCGATGAGCTACAAGAGCAGATCACTGGCGGGCGCCCGGGGGCAGGTCGCGGGGAACGGCTTCGCAACGGGACCAACTCGGGGAGACGGACACGGTCTCAACCCCTGCGGATCTTCGCTATGAAGTGGGTGGACTCGCGGAAGCGAGTGTGTGCCTCGGGGCGGTCGTTTGTGAAGGGCACTTCACCCCGATCCGTACTGCAGGCCGCATCTCCCATGGTCAAGACACCGGACCTTAGCCTCTTGGCACGCCCGCTCTGCAATCCCCAGGCTCGCGTCCCGTACAGCGTCTCCCCCTCGCGCTGTCAGTGGCGGGGAATACGGTTTCGGTACGAGCGTTCGATCTGCGGGGGAGGGCTACATGGCGACAGAACGAAAGTGCCCTGAGTGCAGGGTCAGGGACAGTGCCAATCGGATGGGGAAGCCTGGCAGATGTTTCGACTGTGTTGACAATCGATACCGGCAACTTGGCTGGAACCCCAGTGAGCCGTACGTCTCCCCGGAGCAGGCGCGTCAGTGCGTGTGCATCGAATGTGGTCAGCCCGATCTGATCACCTACGCCGAGATCCGCAGCAAGAACAGCCGCTACTGCGCCTGGTGCTCGTGCCGTCAGATGTACGAACACGGCCTTGTGAGCGAGCCTTCGAAGTGGGACATCACAGTAGAGCAAGCGGTGCAGATCGTCCTGGGGAACGACTTCCTCGCCCGTGGCCCGGCGGGTGAGGTGTTGGATGTCGTTGGGCTCACTTGTCAGATGGAGCACGTGTGGTCGCTTGTCGCAGTGGAGTGCATTGTGTGCGGCACGCCCACCAGGCGGAGCGTATCCATGAGTCTGAGCAGCCGTAGCGAGCCCCGATTTAGTCGGTGTTCGCACTGCTTCGCGCTGCCCCTGGCCCCATGGCAAGACGAGTTCTTTGAGGCTCACGGGCTCGTGCGTGACCACGACGGGTATGCCCGTCTCGGTGAGCGAGTTGCAGCCCGTTGCATGGACTGCGGGACTGAGCGCAGGATCTCGATCTCCGAACTCAAGAGCGGTGTTGCTCCTTGCCTCAACTGCGCTGAAGCAACCGATCCGGATGCCGTACACATCGTCTACGTGATGCGCTTTCCAGGATTCAGTGCCCGCAAGGTTGGCATCACCAGCACCGAAGTGCGGCACGACAGGATTGCCTCTCACCTGGCACAGGGCGGGATTCTGCTTGATCAGCATGAGGTACCGAACAGGGAAGCCGCCCGGACGGTGGAGGACTTCGTACTGCGTGCCGTGCGGGACTTTCCGAGCGGCTGCACAGCCCGGGATTTCCCTCAGGGAGGCTTCACGGAGACGTGGAGTGATGACGGCCCCGACATAGATCTCGGCAACGTCATCGGGAAGCTAACCGCGAAAGCGGCACCTGGCTTCGATCGGCTGAGGAAGCTCACAGCCTACTTCGAGAGCGAGCCGGCGACCATCGAGGAACTGGTTGAATTCCGGCATATCGAGACCATTGAGGTCGATGGGGCCGAGGTGCACCAGCTCGGTTTCAGCGAGCCCTTGGAACAGGTCCTGCGTAAGATTCGAGCCCGCAGGGCAGCGCGAGCTGCTGAAGCGACCGAAGCCGAGTAAGGGTGCGGTGCCTGCAGATGCGGCGCAGACGAGTTCGTCATCGTCGGCGGCCGTGATGGCGGGTTCGACGCGTTACGGGCACGGAGCTTGGCCGAGATGGCGTGCGGTGGTCTGGACTGCGAGCGCCCAGCCTCAGACCGCAGAGTCGTCAAATCTTGTGATCCATGGCAGGCGAGCTGGCGCATGCCTCCGCAGGGTCCGATCCGCCGGCACGAACCCGTGGACGAGTTCGAAGGGGGGAGCGCTCTTCAAACGGTGGCAGTCTCCAGCGAGAACTTCGGCGAAAGCAAGCAACTTGCGACGGGCTGGGCCCTCAAGCTGGTGAGCTGCGACCTTGGCGCCGTCGCTGATCAGCTTCGTGGTGTTGAGCAACTCGTTCTTGGCAGCTGGATCACCGTGTGCGAGGGCAGGCGACAAGCGGTCCCGTTCTCCGACTACGTGGGCGGCAGCCAAGCAGAGAACGGTTGAAGCTGCTGCCTCGGAGGGCTCTCCCGCGTTGGTCATGGCATTTGCCAGCAGAGGGAGAGCAGAGGAGGGGAGGGGATCGACTATCTCCCCGAGGGATTCCTCGACTTGGAGCCCTGCATCTGTTCCCATACGGTCCACGCACAGCGGTGGCTGGTCAGAAGAGGTCTGACGTAGTTCCCAGCGCTCTACGCTGGGGTCCGCTACAGCGGCCCTGAGAATGGCGCGGCATGCCTCTCTCAGTGTCTCAATGGAGATGTCGGGCACGTCCAACTGCACGAGATTGCCCTGGCGTCGGATGTCCAGCACCGGGAATCTGGCTTCTCCAGCTGCCTGGAGTATGGAGAGGTCTCGGCCGACGTAGTTCGAGTCTTCCGCACCCCAAATGATGAGTGGTGCGTTCTGCGCGTACGCCACGGCGACTCCGTGCTCGAACCCGTGGCAGATGGTGCGAGCGCGGATTGCTGCGTCCAGTACCTGCTCCAGATCGGCTGGGTGTCCGCCTAGGAGGAGCGTGCTGTTGACGGGGTCCCAGCGGAAGTCCTCGTGGGCGTTCGCGTTGCGCCATTCGGGGCGGATTGTCGAAGCCAGGAGCTGGCACAGCGGATGACCGTCTTCAGCTGCCAGCAGGTCCCGTACGGTCGCGAGTGAGGCCCCTTGCGGAGCCGCCCTGCCCAGCAGTTCCAAGACCACAATGGCCGTGCGCTTGACATCACTTTCCAGCACAGCCCGGTGCAGGTCCATGACCGCACGTGCCCTCTCTTCCTGGTGCTCCGCACGGTTGTAGGCATCGTGGTAGGCGATCTGTCCGCGATGGGAGGACAGCATCTCTGGCTCACGATCGACGTGCCGTGCCATCACCGAACATGTCCGTTCCGGTTCTGACTTCAGATGGGACGCCACCAGATCACGTGCCAGGAGGGCGGCGCGGTGGGCCACCAAGGGACGGTCGGACAGCGCAAGGACGGCGAGGTGATGGAGCAGTTTCACCGTCAGCGGTAGCGAGTCATCGATCAGATGCCTCATGCTCTGGCGTAGCCGACGATCGAGTGTTTTTGGGGCCTTTGCCCAAGCGGCCAGCAAACGGGCCCGTGACGCCACACCCGAGCCGGGACTCAGTTGCTCGGCCGATACCCCCAGCGATCGCTGATAGACGTCCTCGTCGGGAAGGCTGGCGTGATCAGTACTGGCGGCAGCCTCCAGAGCCTGTCCAGTTGCTTGGGCACCGAGAGAATGCCTCCGTACTGCAGACCAAGCGGACTCCGCCCATCCCTCCTCCAGACAGGCGAACAGTGCTTGGGCCTCGCTCCGATTCGCTCGCGCCAGGTCAGCCGCCAACCGTCGCTCGACCGCGCTGGTGCGGGACGGACTGAACCGGGAGACCTCATCTGCCACAGTGCCCAAGGCGACTACCGACGCGCGGAGCCGCCCCAACAATTCTGGAAGCTGTTTCCCGACGCTCCGGCCAGAAGCGGTTCGCAGGCGCAGGATCTCGGCAACTATCTCGTCGGTCTCCCGCTGAAGCCTCGGCAGGTCAGCGTCCCTCAACACTGACTTCCACTGCGCGCGGGTCACCGCCACGAAGGCAACATCCTGCTGTCCCGTGGTCTGCTCAGGAGGCGCGGAGAGACTCAGTTTTCGGATCACTGCTTGCGCAGCGGCACATGACTCTCGCTCGACCGTGCCCAGTTGGTCGGGAAGAGATACGTCCACCGGCACAGGATGACACCGGCGCCCTGCCTGAAGCCTGTTGTTTTCCTCGCGCCCATTTATGCCCGCACATGTCGACGATGCTGGAACCTGGTGCGGGGCCGCCGACCGTGCTGGTCAGGTCCACGGTCTGCGTGCGCGATGCGTGAGCGGATGGCATGGCACAGGCCGCCACGGGATGGACTGCTCATCGAGCTGTACGCCGCTGATCAGGCGAAATCGAACCGCTGAGCATAGTTCGGCACCCCCCGTCACGATCCCGCACCCCCTCGTAATGCGTAGGTCTCGGGTTCGAATCCCGAAGGCGGCTCCGTAAAAAGGCCAGGTCAGATTCCGTCTGACCTGGCCTTTTGTGCTGGGCTTCTGGTGGGGCCTCGGGTTGGGGTCCGGCGTTGGGGCCTGGGGGGTGTGAGGGGGTGCCTGAAGCCAGGTGTTCCGCTGTCCTGGGCCCCAGTCTTCAGGCCTCTCTGAACTGCGGAAATGTGGTTGAAGGGTTTCGCCGGTTTCCTGCTGATGCCGAATCTCTGGCTCAGGTGACCAGGTGACCAGGTCACCAGGTGACGCCGAGCAGATGGTGGCCCTGGTGGGACGTCGATGCCCTGAACTGTGCGGTGACCAGGTCCGCAACGTCGCAGTGTGAACTCCGCCGTTGAGGTGCGTGGCCACCAAGTGGCACGTGTTGATGCGAGCTGACCGGGGCCGCCCGTCCCACCCGGCGTGCCAGGCCTGACCAACCTGGTGAGACGCGCAACCAGGCCCCGGCACGCCTGGTGGGACGGGCGCGTGTCTGCTGCGCGAAAGCGGTCCTGATGTCCACTTCGACGTCACGGAGGTGCCGGGGACGTCGGCACGGAGAGGTACGCCTACGGCACGGCGGTGGTGATCGCCCCGAAGCAGTGATGCCTGGCGCGGTTGGGCAGCAGGACGATCACACGCGTCACACGCTGCTCAGCCGTGCCGCATGGCGCTGGTCGGAATCGCACTCCCAAGGTGGAACCCCTTCTCATTCTCGCGGGCAGTGCCCCGGAGAGCCTCACTCGGAGCGGGCCACCTGCGAGGGGTGTACGCGCATGACGAGCAGTCCGGGGACGATGACTCCCAGCAGCCCCAGGCCGGCGCAGCCGAGGGCCACCTGTGCCAATACGCCCCACGGCAGGAGGGTCAGTAGATCCGCCGTCGGCAGGGCCAGTCGTGTGGCGAGCCCGGCGAGGGACACGGCCACCACTACGGCTGCGGCGCTGAGCCCGCTGAGCACGACGACCGCGGACTCCCAGCCGAGCATGCGCAGCAGCTGGCCGCGCGTGCTTCCGGTGAGCCGCAGGACCGCGAACTCCTGCCGGCGTCGTCGCGTTGCGAGCAGCAAGGTGTTCAGTATGCCGATTCCGGAGAACGCAATGAGGGGGACCATCAGGATGCGCAGGCCCACAGCATTGCGCTCTTGCCGCTTGTCGGCTCGCGCATGCTGCAGCCGCGTTTCTTTGACGGCAGGTTCCTTCGCTGTGGTCAGGGCTGCCGGCCCTGTGCTCCGGCTCGGCACCGACACCACATTCGGCCTGGAATCCATCTCCTGCGACACGGAGTTGCCGCACAGCAGCATCGCGCTGAGGCCTGCTGCGATGAGCACCGGGCCGGCCATGGCGGCCACGCGGCGTGTGGCCGCTGCACTGTTCGCCGCCGCCAGCGTGCCTGTGTAACGGGAGAACAACCGCCCGGGTACGGCGCTCAGCGCGGCGATGGGGCGCACGAGGAGCGGGATGAGCAGCCATATGGACAGGATCAGCAGCAGGCACAGCGCCATGGCGCCGTTGATCGCCTCGTGCGGGCCGTTCCGGCGCCCGTACCAGTCCCAGGACGCCCAGGCGAGCCCGATCACGACGAGCGCGCCGATGGCGCGCCCGGTCGGCATCGCGCGCCGCTCCACCTCGGCCTCGCGCAGGGCGGCGATCGGCGAGATCCGCATCGGGCCGTTCGTTGCGGCCCACGCGGCCAGTACGGCGATGCCCGTTGTACACAACACGCCTGCGGTGAAGCCCGGCAGGGACAGGCCACCTGAGGGACCGGGCTCCAAAATGTCGTTGCGGATGAGCCAGGACAGCGCGGGTCCGGCCGCGGCCAGGCCGATGCCCGCGCCTGCCGTAGCTCCGCCGAGAGAGATCACCAAGGCCTCGCCCACGATCTCCAGCCGCAGTTGCCGGGACGTGGCCCCGATGGTCCGCAGGGCCCCGATCTCACGGCGGCGCTGCTGCACCACCAGGGACATCGTGTTGACGACCAGCAGCCAGGCGGTCAGCCCGGACGTGCCGCCCACAAGGCCCAGCAACGACCCGGCCGACTTCTCGGCACCGCTGTCGGCGCTCACTTGGTGCACCCGGTCCAGTACCGTCGTCAGAGTGGTGACCAGCGCCGAACTCATCACTACCACCACGAGCACTCCGGCGTACTGCCACAGCCGGGTGCGCAGGGAACCCATCAGGAGGGAGAACACCGTCAGACCTCCAGAGCGGCCATGCGAGCCGCGATGGTCTCGGCGGTGACCTCGGCTCCGGTGAGGCGGTCCACGAGCCGGCCGTCGGCGAGTACCAGCACCTCGTCCGCCCAGGCAGCCGCCTGCGGGTCGTGCGTCACCATGACCACGGTGGTGCCCCGGGCGTCGACCGCTTTCCGCAGCAGGTTGAGCACTTCACGGCCCGAGGCCCGGTCCAGGGCGCCGGTCGGCTCGTCCGCGAAGACCACCTCAGGGTGGGTGACCAGCGCCCGGGCCAAGGCGGCGCGCTGCTGCTGACCGCCCGATAACTCGGCCGGTCTGCGATGGTGCTTGTCCAACAAGCTCACATCGGCGAGGAGTTCCTCCAGTTGGTGCGGTTCCGGCCGGCGGCCCGCCAGCCGCAGCGGCAGCGCCACGTTGGCGGCGACGGTCAGAGCAGGGACCAGGTGGAAGTCCTGGAAGACGAACCCGATGCGGTCCCGCCGCAGTAGCGTCAACTGCCGCTCGGAGAGCCCGGCGAGCTCCTGCCCGGCCAGCGTCACCGAGCCGGAGGACGGCCGCTCCAGGCCCGCTGCACAGTGCAGCAGCGTGGACTTCCCGGAGCCCGACGGGCCCATCACGGCCGTGAAAGAGCCGCCGGGGATGGTGTGGTTGATGCCGTGCAGGGCGGTGACCGTGTGCCGGCCCCGTCCGTGCGCTTTCTGCAGGGACCGCAGGGCGACGGCGGGATTCCTGCCGGGCCCGTGCTTGTGGACGGCGTGGGGCGGCTGCATTGTCTTCATGGGTCGAGTCAAGCTTTCCCGGGGCACGATGTCGGTGGAGCGA
This sequence comes from Streptomyces sp. Edi2, assembly GCF_040253635.1. Lineage (NCBI taxonomy): Bacteria > Bacillati > Actinomycetota > Actinomycetes > Kitasatosporales > Streptomycetaceae > Streptomyces > Streptomyces sp. Edi2. Next base: position 5,015,014 of record NZ_JBEJGX010000003.1, read on the forward strand.
GCTGGACGGCCGGGGTAGAGCGCGGTCTACCTTTGCTCCGCTCTTCTGCCGGTGCAGGGTGAAGAGACGGCCGCGAGGGCGGGTGGGGGACGGATGGATGTCCGGCAGCAGTACGAGGCGGCATGCGGACGATTACGCATCGCGAGCGCGCGGCTGGCCCGGTCGGTGCTCTATCTGGTGGGCGGCTTCCCCGTGGGGCTGTTGTGGCTGATCTGCTGCGCGGTTCTGCTGGGGCTGGGTGTGGCGACAGCGCTGTTCCTCGTGGGCATCCCGCTGATCGCCGCCGGGCTGCTGTCGGGCATCCCGCTGGGTGCGGTCGAGCGGGCCCGGCTGCGGATGTTCACCGGCACCGCCGTTCCCTCACCACACGCCCCGGCCTCCGGCCGCAGGCCGCGCGCCTGGCTCCGGCAGCGGTCGACCGAGCCCGCGACCTGGTGGGAGCTGGCCTACGCGGTGGCCCACTGCGCGCTGTCGATCTGCGACTTCGTCCTGGTGACGGGAAGCCTGACGCTGTCCCTGGCACTGCTCGCCGCACCGCTTCTGCGCCGCTTCACCCCGGACGGTCAGGTGCACATGGCGGTCTTCCAGGCGTACTCGGATGCTCAGGCCTTCGTGTTGGTGCTGTGCGGCACCGTCCTGCTCACCCTGACATATCTGACGCTGACCAGGTACGCAGCCGTCCGTGCCCGACTGGCCACGAGTGTGCTGACGAAACGCCGCAATGCTGCCGGAGCCGATCAGGACGAACGCATCGGCCACCTTGTCCGGTCCAGGGCCCGCATCCTGGACGCCTACGACGCGGAGCGCCGCCGGATCGAGCGCGATCTGCACGACGGTGCCCAGCAGCGTCTCACCGGCCTGATCATGACGCTCGGTCTCGCGCGGCTGGAGCTCCCCGGGGGCGACAGCGCCGTCCGTGAACTCGTCGACAAGGCTGCCGAGGAGGCGCGGACGACCCTCCAGGAACTCCGGGAACTCGTCCACGGCATCTATCCCGCGACGCTCACCGACCGGGGCCTGTCCGCCGCTCTGGTCGAACTCGCCGAAGATGCCGTCCTGCCGGTGGAGACCGATGTCGCGCTGGCCGAGCGTCCGCCGGAGGCCGTGGAGGCAGCGACGTACTTCGTGGCCTGCGAGGCGATGGCCAACGTCACCAAGCACAGCGCTGCCACCGAAGGCCGGCTGTCGCTGCGCCGCACGGGCACCGGGCTCGTTCTGGAGGTGCGCGACAATGGCGTCGGTGGCGCCGACGCAGAGTCCGGGACCGGTCTGCTGGGGCTCGCGGACCGGGTCGCGGTCTTCGGCGGAACCGTTCATCTGTCGAGCCCGGTCGGTGGACCGACCCTCTTGCATGTGGAGATTCCATGCGGATCGTGATGGCGGAGGATTCCTCCCTGCTCAGGGAGGGCCTGGTACAGATCCTCAGCAAATTCGGCCATCACGTCGTCGCCGCGGTCGACAATGCGCCTTCCCTCATCGCCGCGGTGCGGGAACACCGTCCCGATCTCGCCCTGGTGGACGTGCGACTGCCGCCGGGCTTCAAGGACGAAGGCCTGCGCGCGGCCATCGCCCTGCGCGCGGAGAGCCCCGGCCTCGGCGTGCTGGTGCTCTCGCAGTACCTGAACGCGGACTACGCGGCGGAATTGCTGGAGAAGAATTCCTCCGGAGTGGGATACCTGCTCAAGGACCGGGTCGGCGATATCCCGGAATTCCTCGGCTCGGTGCAGCGGGTGGCCGACGGCGAGACCGTCATTGACACGGAAATCGTCCGCCGGCTGCTGGGTCGTCGCAGGGGACAGTCCTCGGTGCAGAGCCTGACGCGGCGGGAGAAGGAGGTCCTTGCGCTGATGGCGGAAGGCCGTTCCAACGCCTCCATCGCGAACTCCCTGTCCGTCAGCCAGGCAGCGGTGTCGAAACACATCGGGAACATCTTCCACAAGCTCGGCCTGCCCGAGAGCGGCACCGACCACCGGCGCGTCCTGGCAGTTCTGGCCTACCTGCGGCAGTGACATCAGCGCGGACCGGTGCCAACCGTGGCCGTCGGCTCCGGCCCGCCCTCCCCGAGCTGTGCACGGCGGAGTGCCGCGTACAGACCGGCCCGTCAGGCAGGAACCGAAGCCGTACGCAGTGACGGGCCGTCGGGCGGTGTTGTGCGTCGTCGTTCCGGAACCTGGCCGTCGGGGCTGTGACCAGCATGCATATGCAGGCTTGCGGGCAATCCTTCTCGTTTCCTTCTGATCGGCTTTCGGCTCAGGACGTGTGGGCGCTGAGCCGACGGAAGGGCGTTCGAAAGCGGCTGGGGCTGAACTGTTCTCGTCTCGGGGGCAACCCTGGCGAAGCGAAGAGCCGCGGATGAAGGAGAGAGCGATGATGAAGGCCCGGATCGTGACCCGCTCGGTGCTCGGCCTGGCCGCCGGGGCGGTGGCGGTGCTGACGGCGGTCGTGCCGGCCGGGGCCGCCGTCTCAGCTCCCGGTGACACCCACGGGGACGTGGCCCTGACCGTCACGGGCACGGGCACGGGTGACATCCACGGGGGCACGACCGTCTCCTCGGACGACACCCACTGGTGAGACAGGGAATCGGTGAGGGGCGGCAACGGGCCCTGTGGGGCCCGGCCTCGCCCTCCCACTGGGCCGTCGCAGGGCGGAGTCAGGCGTCACGCACGTTCACCGCCGAAGCGTCACGCACGTTCACCCCGAAGGTTTCCTCCAGCAGGAGCACCCCGCCATGCCGTCTCACGCCCGAGCTCTCGGTGAAGTTCCTGGCTCCTCCTCCCCTTTCGACCGTGTGGAAGAGCTGTTGCGCGGCTCCGGGCACGCGGCTCCGATCGGCTTGCACCGGGGCAGGACCGTCTTCGGGCCCTGCGCCCGGGCCCGCACCCGGGGCAGCGGGGAGTTCGGGTTCGCCGCCGACGCGCACGCTCCGCCCGGCGGCGTTCCTGCGCTGCGGGCGGCACTCGCCCAAGCTGCTACTGCCCGGCGGCAGAGTGCCGTACGCCCCGAACAGGTTCTGGTCACCAGGGGTGCCACGCACGCCCTCGCCGCCGCGCTGCACGCGATCCTGCGGGAGGGCGATGAGGTCCTGGTGCTCTCACCGCAGTGGCTGTTCGCCAACGGACTGATCCGGGCGGCCGGCGGAGTGCCCCGCGAGGTGCCGGTCTTCCTGGAGCTCGGCGCGGCCCGCGGATTCGACTTCGCCGGGGTCGTCGAGAGGGCAGTGGCACCCGGGACCCGCGCGATCTACTTCAACAGCCCCAACAACCCGACCGGTTACCGGCTCGACGGCGGCCGGCTCGGTGCGCTCGCGGATCTGGCCGAGCGGCACGACCTGTGGCTGATCGCCGACAACACCTACGAGAGCTACGACTTCACCAGGGAGGGCTTCCTCGACATCGGGGCCGTCGGTGCGACGGCGGCGCGCGCCTTCTCCCTGCACAGCTTCAGCACGACGTATGCGATGCCGGGCGCCGGGGTGGGCTGCCTGATCTCCCCGCCGGGGCTGACGGAGCCGCCGGCCAAGTGGTCGCAGTGCGCGCTCCGTTCCGTCTCCACCCCGGCGCAGCTGGCCGTGTACGAGGCGCTGCGTACGCCGCGCGAAGAGCTCGACCGGCGCCGGGACCACGCTGCCGCGGCCGGGTGGCTTGCCGATTCGACGCTGGAGGTACCGCACACGAAGCCGTCCGGCGGGCTGTACACCTTCCTCGATCTGAGCGCCTGGGGGGACGGCGAGCGGTTCGTTCACCGGTGCGCCGAGCTCGGTGTCGGCCTGGCCCCGGGCCGGGGCTTCGGGGCGCACTGCGGCAAGGGGGCCCGTCTCTGCTTCACCGCCGAGCCACCGCAGCGGGTGGCCGAGGCGATCGAACGCATCAACAAGATCTACGGGGAAGGCTTCGATGAGCACTGAGACGATCACCCTCGAACGCCCGGGAACCGGTGCGCCGGCCTTTCGCGCCGGCGTTCACGCGATGCGCACGGCGATCTGTGACGGCCGGCCACTCGTCTTGATGGGTCTGACGCACCTGCTGACCACCCAGTCCCCCTGCGAGGTCGTCTTCACCTCGGCCGATTCCTTTCCCGGCCCCGGGGCCGGGATCGACGTGCTGCTCGTGGAGGACACCTTGGCCCAGGCCGTGCCGGCGGGGCCGGCGTGGTGCGGGAGCGCGCCGGAAGTCGTCGTGGTGCGGGCCGAGGCGACCCCGGACCAGGTGCTGCGGCAGGTGTGCGAGGCCGTGGACCGCCGCACGCCGGTGCCCGGGGCCGGCCGTTCGGCGCCCGGGCTGTCGCCGCGCGAGCAGCAGGTGCTCCGGTTCATCGCCTCCGGGATGACCCACGGCCAGGTGGCCCGGCGGATAGGAATCAGCCCGCACACCGTCGACACGTACGTCAAGCGGGTGCGGTCCAAGTTCGGCATCGGCAACAAGGCGGAACTCACCCGCGTCGCGCTCGGCCTCCACCCCCTGTGAAGCCCCGTCCCGTACCCCGCCCCGGCACGACATCGTCCGGGGCGGCCCACGGCTGCCCGCACAAGGGCCAAGGGGTCGGTCAGTGGTAGTGGCGCATGATGTCGGTGGCCCAGTCGGGCTGGGTGGTGGGGCCCTGGGGGCCGAACTCGGCCATGTAGGGCTTGATGTCGAGGACGGGGGTGCCGTCGACGGCGTCCAGGCCCTGGACGTGCAGGTCGAGGCCGTCGGCCTTGAGGAGGCGGCAGCGGGAGACGCCGATCCGGTTGGGGCGGTTCTTGCCGCGCTGGGCGAAGATGCCGACCAGGGGCCAGTCGGTGTTGCCGCGCGGGTGCCGGGCCCCGGTCTGGATCTTGTCGGTGGGGACGCGGTCGAAGTGGTAGACGACTTCCAGGTGGGAGAAGGTGTCCAGGCCCGCCACCGCCTCCGGGCCGTACTGGCCGGCGTCCAGGCGGATGATCGCCGTCTCCTTGCCCCAGTCGTCGTCGCGGACCTCCGTCCGGCCGCCGACCACCCGGCCCACCGGCACCGAAACCACCGTGGCAGGAGTGCTGTTCTCGGGCATGTGCAGTGCCTTTCGTTCAAAGGGTCGGTCAGTCAGTCGAGTTGGCCTACCGTACCGATGGCCTGGGGGGCGTCGGTATGCGTACGTCGGTATGCGGTACGCCGGAATGCGGCATGGCGGCCTGCGGTACGTCCGTGCCGTGCCAGAAGCGGTCCAGCCGCTCGCGGAGCCGGTCCAGCAACGCCCTCAACTCGGTGTGATCGGCGGCGGAGCCGTAGACCGTGCCGATCGCCCCGGTCGTGCCCCGGCGCCAGTCGGTGTGCCAGTGGGCGGGAGGGGAGACGTCGACAAGGTCGACGCCGGGCAGTTCCCCGAGGTCGTCGAGGAGCGCGGGCGGGCCGGGCCGGAGCGGGCCGACGGGCGGGACGAGCAGGTACTGGAAGGTCACCCGGTCCCCGTACAACCGGGCGGGGTCCGGGGAGGTGACGGGCAGGCCCAGAGCCAGGCGGAGAGCAGCCGCCACCATGTCGTAGCCGGTGCGGCGCTGCACGATCTCGGCGACGAATCCGCCCAGCCGCCCGTTGACCTCGATGATCCTCGGCCCGTCCGGGGTGAGCTTGACCTCGGTGTGGGTGATGCCGTGCCGGATGCCGAGGGCCCGCACCGCCGCCTGTTCCAGGCGCACGATCTCGGCGGCGAGGGCAGGGGGGACGGGGGCCGGCAGCACATGGCCGGTCTCCCGGAACGGCGGGACCAGCGGCGGCTTTCCGTTGATTGCCGCGGTCTGCGGCTCGCCGTCGACGACCAGCGACTCCACCGAGACGTAGTCGGCCCAGCCGGGGCCGGTCCGCGCGGGGTCGCCGGGCAGGAACTCCTCCAGAACGAAGTCACGGTTGCCACCCTCGGCGAACTCCGCCAGCCGCGCGCGGCACTCGTCGGCCGAGGTGACCAGGCAGGTGTCCACGCTGCCCGCGCTGTGCCGGGGCTTGAGCACGGCCGGCGCCCCGACCCGGGCGAGCGCGGCGGCGGCCTCGTCCGGGTGGCGCAGCGGGACGCAACCGGTGCGCTGGACGCCGGCTTCCCCCAGCGCCCGTCGTTGCACGTACTTGTCCGTCAGGGCCTCCGCGGTGGCGCGGGAGTGGAAAGGCACCCCGCAGTGCGCGGCCACCGCCGCTGTGAGGCGCAGCCGGTACTCGCTGAAGGTGAGGACGCCCGCGGGGTCCAGGCGCCCGGCGAGGCGGCACACCTCCGCCTCGCCGAGTCCGGTGATGTCGACGACCTCGGCGTGCCCCGCGACCTGCGCCAACTCGGCCGCCGACGCCGGGTTTTCCGCCTCGGACAGGAAGATCACCCGGCACAGACCGCGCGCCGCCGAGAGGATGCGCAGCGGACCGGCGGAGCCCCGGTCATGGACGACCAGGAGGGCAGGCAGGGCGGAGTGTGCCATGGCAGCCTCCGTCAGGCCCGGCGGGCGGTGATGTTGAGCCGTACGTAGTCGACGACCGGCTCGGGGAGGCGGGCGGCGACCTCGCGGACGAAGTGATCGTGGTCGGACTCGGGGAGCTTGTCGAGGTGGGAGCCGAGGACCACGGTCGCCAGGTAGCTCCACAGCTGCTCGCCGGGCTCCAGCCGGGCCGGGTCGGGCAGCAGATTGACCTCGATGCCGGTGAACCCGGCGTCCTTCAGGCGCTCGGTGGTCTCCTCGACACCTGCGAAGTACCAGACCCGGTCCTGGTCATCGGTCTCGTCCGACTTCTTGCCCAGTACCTCATCCACGGCTGCGTTGATCCGCGCGACATTGCCCTGGCCGCCGCACTCGGCAACGAACTGGCCGCCCGGTCGCAGGTGCCGGGCCAGGTTGGTGAAGAGCGCCGCGTGATCGGTGATCCAGTGGAAGGTGGCCACGCTGGTGATGGCGTCGACCTGGCCGGATACCGGCAGGGGCTTGGTCAGGTCGGCCTGGACGACCTCGACCCGGTCGGACCGGTCGGCCAGCTTGGTGCGCAGCTGGTCGAGCATGCGACGGGAGCCGTCGACGCCGATCACCCGGCCGTCCGGCACCAGGTCGAGCAACGCGGCCGTGTCGCGGCCCGTGCCGCAGCCGGCGTCCAGGACGGTTTCGCCACCCTTCAGACGCAGCCGGCCCAGGGTGCGCTTGCCCCACTGCTGGTGCGGCAGGGGAAGCGCGTCGTATGTCTTGGCGTCCCATTCACGAGGCACGGCACTGCTCCTTCGTATTGTTCATGCGGTCGTTCTCGGTGTGCGGTACGGGAACCGGGGTGCCGTCCAGGACCAGCCGGATCTCGATCGGGTGTGCGTCCCTGACCAGCCGCAGGGCATCCCCTTCGGCAAACCAGCGGCGTATGGTGCCGGCCGCCGCATCGCCCGCCTGTGCCGGGTCGGCGGGCAGCAACTGGACGAGGATGTTGCGCAACCCTGCGGGTACGTCAGGGGCGGCGGAGTACGGGCCGCGCAGGTCGATACGGCCGGAGGCGTGCACGGACGCCGACGCCTCACCGGCGGTGGCGGCCCGCGGGTCGGCGAAGCTCAGGGCCTCCGCCGCCAACGCGGCCAGGAAGTACTCCTGGGCACTCGGCGCGAGGTCGGCGCCGAACAGCTGCTTGGGCTGGTCGGACTCGGCGTGCACGCCGTCGGCCTCGGCGAGGACGTGGGTGCCGACCTCCCACCTCACATGGGCGGTACGCCGCCTGACGGCCGTGAACCGCTCCGCGCCGGCCGGGGCGGGACGGCTGAGGAGGTGCACGTCCTGGGCGGTCTGCACGACGGCCTTGATGTCGCCCGGTTCTTCCAGGGTGTGATGCGCGCTGTCCCGTGCCCGGGCCGCCGCGACCGACCGCCGGGCCTGCCCGGTCAAGACACCACCGTCGAGACGTATCCCGTACGAGAGCCTGACGGAGCCGTCCGCTGCGAACTCGGCGCAGGGCAGCACCTCCAGGAGCTCCGGGCCGCACCCCTCACGGGACAGCTCGGTGACCACGCTGTCCGCCACGGAAGCCCCCAGGGCCACCAGCAGCGACCCGACCGGATCGAGGAAGTCGCCGGTGCCGGACCCGTACCGCTGGTCGATACCGAAGGCCCGGGCCACTCGGGTGGATCCGAGCCGCATCGGTTCGGTGCGCACCCGGCAGTGGCCGGCCGCCACGGTCCTGGCCGCCACGCCGACGCTCAGCTGTGCCTCCCAGGAGTCCTCCCCGATCTGCTCGGCCAGGGTCTGCCGGGCTCGTAGATCGACGCCGTTCAGCATCACGTGTCACCTCCGTTGCTCTGCTCGAGGGCTGCGTCCAGGGCCCGCCTGAGCCGGCCGGCCAGGGCGTCACTGCCGGTGATGCCCACCGACAGGCGCACCAGTTGCCGGGTGATGCCCGCTTCCCGGCGGACCCGCTCGCTCAGGTGGGCGTGGCTGGTGTGGGCGGGCAGCCGGGCGGTGCCGGCGAGCGGTGTACCGTCGCCGTTGCAGGCGGCCAGGATGCCGGACAGGTCGCGGATCTCCGGTACGACCTCGAAGGACAGCAGTCCGCCGAAGCCCTGGTGGGTTTCCAGGGCCCACGGCGCCTCGTCGAATGACGGCCGGTGCACTGCCCGTACGGCAGGGTGCGCGCGCAGGGTCCCGGCTACTCGCTCGGCGCCTTCCCGCTGGGCGGACAGCCGCAGTTGCAGCGTGGCCAGGGAGCGTTCCAGCAGGTGGGCGGCCCAGTCGTGCACCTCGCCGCCGAGCCGCGCGCACTGTTCGGCGATGCGTGGCAGATACCGGTCCAGGCCGGTGACCAGGGCGGCGCCGACGTCCCCCCAGCCGTCGAGACAGGGCGCCGTGTCCTCGATGACGATCACGGCGCCGGACTCCAGGGGCCGCAGTTCGGCGGGGGACAGCGCGGTGTTGTCCACGACCAGCAGCAGGTCGTTCATCTGGGCGTGGGTGGCGATCTCGTTGAGCGGGGCGGGCCGCATCAGCGGGTCGCTCAGGGACGGTGTGTACACGACCTGGGTTTCGGGCCGTACGGAGGCGATGACGGCGTCCGGGTCGGTGCAGTCGACGAAGGTCACCGTGCGTCCCAGGCCGGTGAGTTCCCGGGTCAGGACGCCGCGCAGCGGGTCGCAGACCTGGTCGGAGGCGATGAGGTGACCGCCCGGGTTGGTCAGGGCGAGCAGCGTGCCCGTGGTGGCGGCCACGGCTCCGGGCACGAGCAGCGCGGAGTCGGCGCCGTGCAGGGCGGCGAAGGCGTCCTCGACCCGGCGGACCGGACCGTGGGCCGGGGACGCGGGGGCGGTCGCGGGTGCGGTCTGCAGCACGGTCACCGCCGGCACACGGGCGCGTCGGACAGGCCGATGCGCTGGTGGAAGTAGTGGAAGATGATCTCCTCGTGCAGGGCCTCGCCGTCCAGGGTCGGACTGAGGGCGGTGCCGTCGTGGACCTTCTCGACCAGTCCGCGCTCCAGCAGCTCGGCGAACGCGGAGGCGAAGGGCTCCGTCTCCAGCAGGTCGGCGCCGAAGCGCTCCTGGTAGCGGGCCAGGACGATCGGCTGGTTGGCCTTGAAGTTGAAGCCGAGGGCGGTGCCGATGGCCTTGTGGCCACTGAGCCGGCGGCCGAAGTTGAGCGGCAGGCCCTCGTTGTTCTGCATGAACGACACGTACTTGCTGATGTCGGTGATGTTGTGCGTCTGAAGGAACTCCTCCTGGTCCCCGGTGAGCCAGCCGTAGGCCCCGGGGCCGTAGGCGATCATGGTGTTGTAGTGCTCCCACTTGTTCTTCGAGGTCTGCGGGATGTTGCCGCCCTCGTAGGTGTCCGGGCGGCTCCACCAGCCGCAGGGGCTGGGGTAGTAGCCCTGTTCCAGCAGGACCTCGACGGCCTCCTGGCGCATCGCGTACGTGGAGTCCAGGCCCGGGAAGCGGCCCTCGTTGATGAGCCGTTCGCGCACCGCGGGGTTGTTCCAGACCGCGCGGTTGCCGATGCCCATCTCCTCCCGGTCGGCGTTGCGCAGCCGGTAGATGGTGATGGTGGGAACGCCGAGGCCGGTGAGGATTTCCATGTCGCGGCGTACCGACTCCGGGGTCTGGTACGGCAGGCCGAACATCATGTCGACGTTGAAGGGGCAGCCGGTGGCGAGCAGGTTCTCGACGGCCTCGATCGACTGGGCCGCGGAGTGACGGCGCTTGGTGAAGTCGTTCACCTCGTCCTGCAGTGACTGCACACCGAGGCTGAACCGGTTGAAGCCCAGCTCACGTGCGGTCTCCAGGTGGTGGCGCTGGAAGTTCTCCGGGTTGCCCTCGATGTTGAACTCGATGCCGTCGGCCAGTTCGTAGTTCTCCCTGACGTGCTCGACCAGCGGCTTGATGAAGTCGGGGCTGTTGAGCAGCAGGGCCGCGGTGCCGCCGCCGATGTAGAAGGACTCGATGCGGGCCCGGGGTATCCAGTCGTAGCGGTCCAGGTAGCGGCGGGACTCCTCGATCAGCAGGTCGGACCACAGGCGCAGAGCGCCGTCCTCCTTGCCGCGGGGCACGAGCCGTTTGACGTAGTTGCAGAAATGACAGATGTAGTTGCAGAGCGGCAGGTGAAAGTACAGGTGCGCCGGGTGGCCCGCGCCCGGGAACGCGCCGTACTCTGCGGCGAGTTCGTCACTGCCGAGCCGGTCACCCTCGTTCGAGGTGACGTTGATGTTGTACTCGTCGCGGGGGATCTGAAGCTGCGGGTTGCGGTCGAGAAGGCGGCCGAGGTTGAGTTCGAGATCGGCCGTGGTGCCGCCGGTGCTGGTGGGGAGGGACATGTGACTCCTTGATGGTGGAGGGCCCGGGGTGGCTTGTGGCCGGACCGGGTGTGAGGAGTGGCACGAGGACTGTGTGCGTCGTCAGAGGCTGTAGTAGCGGGACATCGCCGCGTGCAGCCAGGCCGGCTCGCGGACCGTTTCCGCCTCCGGGCGGAAGAGCCGCTGGTACGGCTTGATGTCGAGGACCGGCGTGCCGTCCAGCGCGTCAAGTGCCCGTACGTGCAGGGTCATGCCGTCGACGCGGACCAGTTCGCAGCGCGAGACGCCGAGCCGGTTGGGGCGTTCCTTGAGCCGTTGGGCGAGGATGCCGAGCCGGGGCAGGTCGGTGCGGCCCCGGGGGTGGCAGTCGCCGGTGACGGCCGCGGTCTCGGGGACCAGATGGAAGTGAAAGACGATTTCGAGGTGTGAGAACTGCTCCAGGCCGGTCACGGCCTCGGGCCGCAGCCGCTCGGGGTCCAGCTCGATGACCGAGCTGACACCGCCCCAGCGGTCGTGTTCGGGCACGCTGCGGGGCGAGCGGACGACGCCGATGGGGTGGACGACGTACGAGGGTGAGGTCCCGCGGGTCTCCTGCATGGGTACTCCGTTCCGGTGGCGGCGGTCATCCATGGGGCGGCCGTCAGGGGGTCAGGGCGGCCGCAGACCTCGCGTCGAGCTGTTCGCGCAGCCGGCGGCCCAGGACCTCGACCTGGCCGGGCTCGACCATCGTGAAGTGGTCGCCCGGGACGTCGACGACGGCGGCTTGCTCCGCCACCTCGCTCCAGCCCAGGTCGTCGGGGAGCGTGCCGCCGTCCAGGGAGCGGTCGGTGACACGGAAGACGGTGACGGGGCCGTCGTAGGGCTTGATCTCGTAGGCCGCCAGGGCGTCCAGGTTGTACTGATACATGTCGATCATGCGGAGCAGCCGGTCGGCGTCGAAGTCGGCGGGCATGGTGCCGGCCTTGACGGCCCGTTCCACCAGGACCTGCGCCCGGGTGCCGGGGTCCAGCCCGCGCAGCCAGTCGACGTCCAGCTCCAGTTTGAGCCCGCGCCACAGCAGGGCGCGCAGCGCGAAGTCCGGATCCCCGCTGGGCTCGACCGTGATGCGGGTGTCCAGCAGGCCGACGAGTCCGACACGCTCACCGCGCTCTTCGAGACGGCGGGCGATCTCGTAGGCAAGCAGCCCGCCCATCGAGTAGCCGATCAGGTTCCATGCGGCACCCTCGGGGTGGACGGTCCGCAGCTGCTCGATGAAGTGCTCGGAGATCTCCTCGAGCGAGGAGAGAGGTTCCTCCCCGGGCAGCAGACCGAGCGACTGTACGGCCCAGAAGGGCTGGTCGAGGCCCATGGCACGGGCGATGGGCGGGTAGAGCAGCACGGTTCCTGACACCGGCGGCAGGGCGTACACCGGGCTGCCGCCCGCGCCCTGCTGGACGCGGACCAACTGGCCCTGCCGGTCGGCCACGCCACCGCGGATGATCTCGGCGAGTTCGGCGACCGTGGCCGCGGAGAGCAGGTCCGCGGCGGTCAGGTCGACCTGGAAGAGCCTGCGCACCTCCACCGTCAGTTTGATGGCGAGCAGCGAGTGGCCGCCGAGCGAAAAGAAGTCGTCGTGGATGCCGACGTCGTCACGGCCCAGCAACCGGCGCCACAGGTCCGCCAGTTGGAGTTCCACGCCGTCGCGGCCGAGGACGCTGGTGTTTTCGGGGTGGGTCATCGTCTCCCTCGTCTGACATGTCGTAGGGGATGTGCGCACGGACCGTTCAGGTGGCGGTCGCGGCGGCTGCCCGGGCCCCGGCCATGCGGCCCTCGGCCCAGCGCACCGCCGGTGCCATCGCCAGCCCTCCGGCCAGGAACACCGCGCCCAGGACCAGCCAGCCGGACGTGCCCCAGTCGATGAGGAGCAGGGTCAGCGAGACCGGGCCGAACATCTGGACAGCCGCGATCCCGGTGTTGAACAGGCCCTGGTACTGGCCCTGTTTGTCCGCCGGGGCAAGCTCGTAGCCGATCACCCAGGAACCGGCGGACTGGATCATCTCGCCGTACACATGGAGTGCCGCGGCCACCGCCAGCGCAGCCGTCGCCGCCACCGGGCCACGCCCGGCCGACAGGGCGAAGGCCGCGCAGCACCCGAGCAGCGCCAGTCCGGCGATGCGGAAGGCGCGGACGGCGGAGCGCAGTCCGTCGATCTTCTTGGTGAGGGGGACCTGCAGGCCGACGACGGCGAGGGTGTTGAGGAGCAGCAGGACAGCGGTGAGCGCGGGCGGCGCTCCGGTGTGGAGCGCGATCCACAGCGGGAGGATCACTTCCAGGATCGGGATGTGCAACAGCATCACCATGTTCAGCGCGGCGAGCAGCGCGTACGGGGTGTCGCGCAGCACCGCGAGCCGCGGTTCGCCCGGCGTGCGACGGGACGCGGGCGGTGCGGCCGGCAGCCGCAGGAACAGCAGACCGCAGCCCACGAAGCTCAACGCGTTGAGAAGAAAGGTGAGCCGGTAGGCCGTTCCGGTGTCCCATAGCAGGGCCAGACCGCCGAGCCCGGCGCCGGCCGAGACGCCCACATTGGTGACGACGCGGATCTTGGCACGTACGCGGACGAGATTGTCGGCGTTCAGCACGGCCGGGATCAGCGCCTGCCGGGCCGCGTGGGCGCCGCGTTCGAACAGGGCGTACAGGAAGGCGATCACGACGAACCCGGGGAAGGAGCCGGTCGTCAGGTACGCGCTGGTGGCGAGACCCGCGAGGGCGAGGAGCGCCGCCGCGGTGCCGCGCGGGCCCCTGCGGTCGGCGAGGTGGCCGAAGGGGACGCCCGCGAACAGGCCCGCGATGCCGGCGATGGTCAGGCCGAGGCCGAGCTGGGACGGGCTGAAGCCCACGATCCGGGTGAAGTAGAGGGCGGAACAGGTCAGGAAGGCGCCATTTCCCAGGGAATTGACGAGTGTGCCGAGAATGAGGGTGCGGCCGGGGCCGTCTTCGATGAGGCGGGACGTCATGCGGATTTTTCCTTCGCACCGTTTCCGTTTCCGGAAAGCCCGGCGAACTGGTCCCGATAGAATTCGCGCATCACGGACGCGATCTCCTCCGTATTGCGGTAGCAGTCGGCATGCGATCCCCGGACGGTTTCCAGCCGGAGCATTCCGCCGCTCCGGCCGGAGAGGCGTTCGCGTTCACCGGCCAGGATGTTGCCGCTGTCGGCGCCGGCCAGCACCAGCACCGGGATGCCGAGCCGTTCCAGCAGGTCCGGCAGGTGCCCGAAGTCGTAGGTCCAGCGCAGCAGACTGCCCTCGGCCCACTCGTCGGCCACGTGCAGCGCGGGGTGCGCGTCGAAGGACTGGTCGATCACCACCAGGCTCCGTACCCGGGACGCGCCCCAGGTGACCGCGGAGACCGCCACCACCAGCCCGCCGTACGAGTACCCGACGAGGTGCAGCTCGTCCGGGAGGATGTCGGCGATGCGATGGACGTCGGCGGAGAAGTCGAGTACCGAGTAGCCCCAGTCCGGCCGGTGGCTGTCGCCGTGGGCACGCAGCGAGGGGTGGACGGCGACGGAACCGGCCGGGCACAGGGCGTCGCCGACGGGCCGCAGCTGGCTTTTGTCGCCGCCGAACCCGTGGAGCAGGAGCATGCTGCCCGGAGCGCCGCCGGCCCGGGGGAGCCCGGGAACGGCGTCGTAGTCAAGCAGTTCGACGCCGCTGCCGTGTCCCGCCAGGGCCGGTGCGGGCAGAACGCGGTCTTCCGGTCCGGCAAAGCTCATTGACATCAACCCCCTTGAGGAAAGCCGAGGTCGCTGCCCGGCCACACCAGATTCCAATTCGGTCGTGGGAAAGGTCAATGCCGGTCACTGTCCCCGGATTCTGGTACGTGACATCAGGAGTGAAGGGGAGTGAATATCTGTGGTGGGTGCCGGAATTCCGGTCGGCCCGGTCTTCGGTCCGCCGGCAGAACTGGAGGGATTTCCATGGGAGTCGGACTCATCCACCAGGCCGTCGCGCACCGGGCCCGGACGGCGCCGGAAGCTCCGGCGGTGGTGGACGGCACCGTACGGCTCGACTACGCCACCCTCGACGCGGCGGCGGACGCCTGGGCGGCCCGGCTGGCAGCGGCCGGGGCAGCGCCGGGCACACTGGTCCCCGTCCTGCTCCCGCGCTCGGCCCGCTTGTACGTCGCGCTGCTCGCGGTCCTCAAGTGCGGTGCCGGGTATGCCGCCCTGGACCCCAGGTGGCCGCAGGAGCGGATCGACTCCGTGCTCCGGCAGCTGGGCGGCCCCGTGCTGGTGACCGACCTCGACAGCCTGCCCGGGTGGCCCGTGTGGCAGCCCCCGGGCGACTTCGCCGCCCCGGGCGGCCCGGGTGCGTTCCACGCGTACGACGGGCCGTCCGACGCTCCGGCCACGGTCTTCTTCACGTCCGGCACCAGCGGCACACCCAAAGGCGTGGTGTCCCCGCACGCGGCCACCACACGGCTGTTCACCGCGGACGGGCCCCTCGCCTTCGGCCCCGGCACCGTCATGATGCAGGCGGCCCCGTCGGCCTGGGATGCCTTCTCCCTGGAGCTGTGGGGGATGCTCACCACCGGCGGTACCTGTGTCACCGCCTCGGAGGACTACCTCCTCCCGGACACCCTGCGGGAACTGATCGACACCTGTGCGGTCGACAGTGCCTGGCTCACCGCCTCCCTGTTCAATCTGTTCACCGAGATCGACCTGGACTGCTTCCGGGGCCTGCACAGCCTCTACATCGGCGGGGAGCGGCTGTCGACCGCGCATGTGGACCGGTTCCTCGCCGCCCACCCCGACGTCCGGCTGGTCAACGGCTACGGCCCGGTGGAGAGCTGCGTGTTCGCCACCGTGCACCCCGTCACCGCGCAGGACTGCCGGGCGGAGCTCGGCGTCCCCATCGGCCGTCCGGTACCCGGCACCGGAGTGCACATCCTGGACGAGGACGGGCGGGAGTGCCCGCCCGGAGGCGTGGGCGAGCTGTGCGTCAGCGGCGCCGGCCTGGCACACGGCTACCTCGGCGATCCGGCCCTGACAGCCGCTCGCTTCCACGAGAGCCGGCCGGGCGGCACCCGCCTCTACCGGACCGGCGACCAGGGCCTGAGGGACACCGACGGCGTCTTCCACTTCACCGGGCGAACCGACCGCCAGGTCAAGATCCGCGGCTATCGCATCGAGCCGGAGGAGATCGAGGCCCACGCGGCCCGGCTCCCCGGGATCACGCACTGTGTGGCCGTCCCCGTGCCCGGCCAGCTGGGCAACTACGACCGCCTCGCGCTGTTCTACACCTCCTCCGACGAGGCCCCCGAGGACCCCGCGCTGCTGCGCCGTTCCCTGGGCCAACAGCTGCCCGCGCACGCGGTGCCGGACGTCGTACGGCGCGTGCACCGGCTGCCGGTGACGGCCAACGGAAAGGTCGACCGATCCGAGCTGCTGGCCACGCTCACCGGCTGACCGCCGCGCCGGTCCCCCGTATCCAAGCCGAGCCGAGAAAGGCACCCTTCCATGCCCGTCATCACCCTGCTGTCCCCCGACCCGAGCCCCGGCAGCCCCGTCCTGGCACAGATCGCCGGGGCAGTCACCGGGCTGCTGGGCATTCCCCCGCAGCACTGCTGGCTGACCTGGCAGCAGCTCGACGCCGATGCGGCGCACCGCCCCGAATGGGAGCGCGCCACCCTCCCGACCACGCCAGGGCGGCACGACACCGCCGCCCGCCCGTGTGCCCCGATCGGCTTCGTCACCTGCAAGGAAACCTACTCACGGGAGACGGTGGGCCGGCTTCTGCGGCTGCTGCGCGACGAGCTGGCAACCGTGCTGGGAGTGCCGGGGGACGAGGTCTATCTCGCGGTGCGTCGGGCTGTGCCGGGTGAACTGCTGGTCAGGGGGGAGGTGTGGGCCGGGGACGAGCCGGCCTCCGTCCTGCGCCACCACCCCTGACTGATCCCCTCCCTGCGGGCCCCGTGTCCCGCCGCAGTCGCTGTTCAGCAGCGGTTCGGCTGAGGACCGTCGCTCCAAGCGGCGCTCGGGCCCCCGGCCTCCACCATCAGGTCCTCGGTGCGTTCCAGCCATGACGTGGAGCCGAGCTCGGCGAACAGGTCGTGTGCCGCTTCCAGATGTGTGGCGGTCAGCTCGTAGTCGCTGCGTGTCAGGGCGATTTCGGCCAGCGCGTAACGCGATTTGGCCTCGATGACCCGCTCGCCCACCTGCCGCGACAGGTTCAGCGCACGGGCCAGCGTGTCGGCGGCGCTGTCCAGCCGCTTCTCCTGCCGGCGGACCGAGCCGAGCCCGTACAGCGCATACGCCTCGCCGATCCGGTCCCCGCTGCCCCGTACGATCCGCAGAACCTCCTGCAGCGCCTCCTGGGCCTGTCGCGGCTGCTCGACCGCGAGGTGGAGCTCGGCGAACCGCTGCAGTACCTGGGCCTGGACGCGACGGCAGTTCTCCTCCCGGGAGATGGTGAGGGCCTGTTCCAGGAGGGTGCGTGCCCGCTCGACGTTTCCCGAGGCCAGCCAGCAGCCGGCCAGGCTGCGCATGATGTGGGCTTCGCCGATCCGGTCGCCGACCAGCCTGGTGATCGCCAGTGCCTCGTCGTACTTCTCCCGCATGGCGGTGTCATCGCCGCGCACACTGTCCAGGTGGGCGGCATTGCGCAGCACCAGCGCGCGCCCGTGATCGTGCCCTTCCGCCTCGAACAGCTGCTGCGCCTTGCCGAAGCACTCGTCCGCCTGCTCCATGCGGGTCTGGAACATGTGCAGGGTCCCCAGGGAGTAGAGCATCGCGGCCTGGCCGATGCGGTTACCGGCCCGGGCCGATGCCTCGTGTGCCAGGCGCGTGGTCTCCTCCCAGTCGTCGAAATACCCCTTCGCCTCGAAGAGCGTGACGGAGGAGAGGGCAAGGTCCCAGCACAACTCGTCCATCCCGGCGGCGGCCGCCTGCCGGACAGCCGTCACCAGCGCCTGCCGTTCGCCGCTCAGCCAGGTCATCGGCTGCGGGACGGGTTCCACGTCCGTGGTCTCGGGCAGCCTCCAGCGCTTCGCGCTGCCGTGGATGACGGTGTAATCCCCGCCGTACTCCTCCCGGTGGGCCTCCTCGACCAGCGAGAGCCATCCGCCCAGCACCCTTGCCAGGGCAGCATCCTGTTCCTCCGGTGATTCGGTCGCGCACAGCTCCTCGCGCGCATAGGCACGCACCAGATCGTGGAAGCGGTAGCACGGCCGAAGCGAGCCGGGGTACTGAACGGTGTCCATGACCTGGGCCTCGACCAGGAGGTCAAGGATGTCCTCCGCCGAGGCGAAGTCGGTGTCCAACAGGGCTGCCGCGACCCAGGCCGGTGAGGCGGGCGCCTGGACCAGGGAGAACAACCGGAACAGCCGCTGCGCCGACGGCGGAAGCGCCCGGTACGTCAGGCTGATGGTGGAGCGCAGTTCCAGGCCGCGGTAGCTCAGCTCGTCCAGGCGCCGACGCTCGTCCCGCAGGCGCTGGACCAGCCACTCGACCCGCCAGTGAGGGTGGGAGGCCAGCCGGGCGCCGGCGATCCGCAGCGCCAGCGGCAGTGCGTCGCACAGGTTCACCAGTTCAACAGCCGTGCCGAGTTCTGCCTGCACCCGCTCACGGCCGATGATGCCGGCCAGCAGCTCAAGGGCGTTGGCCATGTCGAACACCGTGAGATCAATGCTGCGGACGCCGGGTACGCCCGCCAGCCGGGCCCGGCTCGTGATGATCACCGCACAGGTCGCACTTCCTGGCAGGAGCGGTGTCACCTGCTCCGCGCTGGTCACTCCGTCCAGGACCACCAGCACGCGGCTCTCCGCCAGCCTGCTGCGATACATCTCGGCCCGTTCCTGGGCATCGTCGGGAACCGCCTTGGCCGGTATCGTCAGCGCGCGGAGGAACCGGGCCAGCAGTGCCGCGATCTGTCCGTCGCCGGACGCGGTGTGCAGGTCGGCGTAGAGGTGGCCGTCGGGAAAGTGTTTGCTCACCTCGTAGGCTGCGCGTACGGCCAGGGCCGACTTGCCCACGCCCCCGGGGCCGGAGATGTCCACGATCGGAACGGCGTAACCCGGGGTCTCCGTCCGGAAGCAGGACTCCAGCAGATCCTTGATCTTGTCGAGTTCCGTGTGCCGCCCGGTGAAGTCTCCGATGCTCGCCGGTAGTTGACGTGGGATGAGGCGAAACCCGCTCTCCGGAACGTCCGGGGCGTCGGGCCGGGCCGAGGGGCGGAGGGGGACGCCTCTGTCCGGGGGAGGGGCAGGAAGATCGAGTGCCGGAGACTGCTTGAGAACCGCTTGCTCCAGGTCGCGGAGCTCCTGCCCCGGCTCGATGCCCATCTCCTCGGCGAGGGCCTTGCGCGCACGCCGGCACGCCTCCAGTGCCTCGGCCTGCCGCCCCGAGCGGTACAGCGCCAGAATGAGAAGCTCATAAAGGCGTTCGCGAAGGGGATGCTGACCGATCAGAGCCGTCAGTTCGGCACAGACCTCCTGGTGCCTGGCGAGCAGGAGGTCGAGGCGGACCCGCTCCTCGAGAACGGTCAGGCGCGTGACATCGAGATGGGTGGCCGCATGCCGTAAATGGTCGTTGGGCACGCCGTCCAGGGCGGGGCCGCGCCAGAGCTCCAGGGCCTTGTGCAGGGTTGCGGCCGCCTCCGTGATCCGGTCCGCCCGGGTGTCTTCCCGTGCTCTGGCGACCAGCCTGTCGAACTCCAGGCTGTCCACGCTGCCGGTGTCCATGTCGAGTACGTAGCCGGGGGCACGGGTCTTGATGGCTCCGGGCAGTCCGGCCCGGGCGAACTGCTTGCGGAGCGTCGAGACGGCGACCTGGATCTGGCCGCGTGCGGTGGTGGGAGGCGAGTCGCCCCACACTGCGTCGATCAGCTGCTCCGTGGATGCGGTGCGGTTGATGTTCAGTCCCAGCACCGCCAGGACCACTCGCTGACGCGGCCCGCCGAGGTCGAGCGAACGGCCTTCGTGGACCAGCTCAACCGGCCCCAGTAGCCGAAGGATTATGTCGTCCACTTTTCCCCATCCCCGTACATGCATCGCGATCAAGGATCGGCACCGTAGCCCTCGGCCGGAGCTGGCCTCCGGATGATTGCCAGGAGTTTCCCGGTAAATGGCACACGGGTGGCCCGGTACCCGTATTTTCCCCGGCCGGGCGGTACAAGCTGCGTCGCGACAGGATCGACTCAGCGCATCAGGTTCTCAGGGCGGTGATCAGAACCCATGAGGGGTCGCCCGCCCGGCCCTTCAGGCCGGCTTCGGACAAGCCCCGTCGAAGCGCCGTCGGGCGGCAGGACGAACAGGTACCTCCGCAAGTGGGGGCATCGTCATGCCGGGCGGCGCCGGGCGACACCGCCCGGGGAGGCCGACGGATCCGGGTGCGAGGTGGCCGGATATGGGGCTCGATTGTGCCCCGAACTGCAACTTCCCATGTCTGCCCCCGTTCCAGCGCGGGCGATGCCGCGCAGATACGCACACTCAAGCGCACGCCGGCCGGCGCGTGTGGTCAGGAAATGCCAGCCGGACCGAACGCGCGTCCATAATTGCACAGACGCGCAACGGGTGTGCATGGCGCAAAAACTCCCCCGACGCCCCCCACGCACGCACATGAACCGCGACCGCACGACGGAAGCACGCCGTCCGGCAGGCAAGCGCCGCGGGCCCGCACGGCCCGGCCCTGCCGACGGGCGCCCGCTGTATGCGGGAGGGGTACTTGACGAAAAGCAGACGGCATCGTGGGAGCGTGATGGATACGGATCATTCGGTCGGTGCATCGCCGCGCCAACGCCTGCGTGAGGCGCTGTTGCGCATCGGGGAGAGGGGAGACGTGCCCGAGGCCGGCCTCGGCGACGCGGTCGGAACCGCTTTGCGTGAGCCGGCCTTGGAGGTGCTGGGGGAGCGCTCCCGTGTCGAGCTGGTCACGGTCGGCGCTGAGGAGCACTCCTGGGGGCGGAGCGTCGGTCTTCGCCTCGCGGACTATGACGCAGGGCTGCCGGACCTGCTCTGGCGGGCAGGCGAGAGCGATCTTCCGTCTCAGGTGCAGGAGAGCGGTCCGACGCTGAGCCAGGAGGAGTGGGAGGCCGGACTGCTGGTCGCCAAGCTCGTGCTTATGGTGCTTGAGTCGGAGCCCGGGCCTGTGCCCGGATACTCGCCTGCGGCTGCGTGTTCCCGACCAGGCGGCCGCCGCCTGGTTCTTCGGGTTCTCCTTGGTGTCCGTGCTGCTCACGCCCTCGTTAACCGGACGTTAGCAGTGCGGCAGCCGTGCGATAGCGGTCCCGGTCAGGGTGGGTGACGTACCGAGGAGACTGCGACACCGAACTGCCCCGGGGACCCGAAATGAGCTCCAGCACCACTGTCCCAACGCTCGTCGCCGCACCCTGCGCGCTGTCGGCACGCGGAGCCCTTGAGGCAGTGTTCGGCCGGCTCATCAACGCGACTCCAACTGGTCCCGGTTCGCGAGTGGGGTGTGAAGATCAGGCGTTGTGGGGTGGCTCCGGGAGACGGCTTGATCCGGGACCGCCGGGCCCCGGGAACGGCAAGCGGGACGGGCGTCGGCTCGTCGCCGGGAAGGCCACCGCCGGGGCGTCGTCCGAGGAAGTGGCGACGGTGCTGTTCCTCAGCCCGCGCACGGTCGGCGCACAGCTGCGCAACGTCTACCGCAAACCGGGCCTTTCCTCGCGCCGCCGGCTGCGGGAGATGTCCCTGTATCCATCGGGCGCCATAGTGCGCAACCGTCCGGGCTCCGTAGTTTTCGGCGATGTGCCGGTGCCCTTCGGTGCGGCAACGTCGGTACCCGCCATCAGGGCGTCTGCCCCCGAGCAGGAAACACAGGCTCAATGATCACACTTGCGGCTGCTCCACCGGGCAGCACGGAACTCGTGGCCGGGCAGGCGCGGGCGCGTGGGGCGGCGACCGGCTGCGACATCGCCGGCGTCCTCGGCGCGCACGCCGACGGCAACCAGCGGTTCAGCGGGTAGACGATGCGGACACCTCCCCCACCCCTGCCGGTCGACTCGCACGGGGACGCGCTGGCGGCCCTGCGGAAAAGGGTGTTCACCGGCAGAACCGCCGAACTGCGGCTGCTGCGGGAGCTGCTGCTCAGCGACCGCCGGGGCTGCTTCGTGGTGTGGCTGCACGGCATGGGTGGCATGGGCAAGAGCACCCTGCTGCGCCGGTTCGCGGACGAGGCGACGGCGCACGGCAGGACCGCCCGCTGGGTCGACATGCGGGGTACGGATCCGACGCCGGAGGCGTTCTTGGCCGCGCTGGAGGCGCAGGGCCCGCTGGAGGAGGCGCAGGTGCTGCTGGTCGACTCGGCGGAGTCGCTGGGCGCGCTGGAGCATTGGCTGCGCGACGAGTTCCTGCCGCGCATGCCCGCGCATGTGCTGGTCGCGGTCGGCGGCCGGCGGCCCCCGTCGGCCGAGTGGCGCACCGACGCGCAGTGGTGGCACGCGCTGCGCAGTGTGGAGCTGGACGGCATGGACGACGCCGAGGCCGCGCAGCTGCTGCACCACCGGGACGTGGCCGGGCCGGCCGTCCCGGACCTCGTACGGGCCGCACACGGAATGCCGTTGGCCCTGGCGCTCTTCGCCGATGCGCGGGAGCGTGCCATGCGGGCCGGGGAGCCGTACCGCGGCTGGGAGTTGGGCGACTCTCCCGACGTGGTGCGCGAGCTCCTGCGACTGCTGCTGCGGGAGAGCCCCTCGCCGGACCGGGCCGACGCGCTCCGCGTGCTGGCGCTGGCCCGGGTGACCACCGAGGAACTGGTGCGGCACACGCTGGAAGTTCCGGTGGCCGAGGCCCGGGCGCTGTGCGCCTGGCTGAGCGGACTGTCGTTCGTGCACAGCACCGCTGACGGCCTGGTCCCGCACGAACTGGTGCGGGAAGCGCTGGTGGCCGATCTGCGCTGGCGCAGCATGGAGACGTACGAGCGCCTCTTACGCCGGCTGCACGCGCACCTGGCCGAGCGGCTGGCGGAGCGCGGGGGCGGCCGCTGGGTATTCGGTGCGGGGCTGGCCTACCTGGGCCGGACGAACCGGATCGCACGGGAGGCGGTGGACTGGCACGGCGCGGACCGTCTGCAGCTGCGGGCTGCCCGTCCGGCGGACCTGGACGAGGTGCTGGCCGCGATCGAGAAGGAGCACGGCTGGGCGGCCGGCCGCCTGGCCCGCCAGTGGTGGAACCACCAGCCGGCGGCCTTCATCGTCGCGGAGGACGGCCGCCGCCGGATCACCGGCGTGCTCGTCGCGCCCTGCCTTGAGGCCGGTGCCACCGGGCTGCCCGACGATCCGGTGGCGCACGCCGCGCTGGAGCACGCGGCCGACCGGTCGCCGCTGCGGCGCGGTGAGCGGCTGCTGCTGGGGCGTTGGAGCACCGGCGGCGCGGCGGTGGCCTGCGGCGCGTTGACCACACTGTGGGCGACCACGCCCGGCCTGGTGATGAGCTGGACGTGCACGGCGCAGGACCAGCGTGCGCTGTCGTCGCTGCTGGAGCTGTACGGGCAGCAGCGCACGACCCCGGTCGACGGCCCGGACGGCGAGCGGGTGTCGCCGTTCGTGCAGGACTGGCGCAGCGCACCCTTCGACCGCTGGGCCGCGGCGCTGCGTACCCGGCTGCTGGCCGACGAGCCCTCGGCGATCCCCGCGCCGGTCACCGACGGGGCGGCTCCCGTCATGCCGTGGCCGCAGTTCGCGGATGCCGTCAAGCACGCCTACCGCAGCGCGCTGAACCCGCGGCAGCTCGCGGAGAGTACGCTGCTGGGGACCCGGCTGGTGGCACCCGGCGCGGACGCGGCGGCGCTGCGCACGGTGCTGACCGAGACCGTGACGCAGTTGCGTGCGCTGCCCGGACAGCGGCAGTTGGGCGACGTTCTGGAGATCACCTATCTGAACGGGCCGCGCAGCCAGCAGGCCGCGGCGAGCCGGGCGTCACTGTCCTTCAGCACCTACCGGCGCCGGCTGTCCGCCGCGCTGACGAGGGCGGCGGAACTGCTGCGCGAGCGCGAGCTGTACGGGTCGGTACCGCGGTGAGGCCGCACCCGGCCCGGGGCGGGGCTGCGCGAACCGGTGAGCAGCGGCTGAACCGGCGCTGAGCAGGTTCGTCATCGGTCGGCGCGAACAGCAGGTCTCCGCGCACGGTCGGGCGGTCGACGATGCCGTCCCCTGGCGTGTGGCACCACCGCGAACGCGGGCCCGCCGGACGAAGGCCGCGTTCACGTCCCCAAAATCCTCGTACGTGCGATCGCGGCCGGGGAATCGTTCCGGGGTCAGACGGCTCGGGGGCGCCCGTCAGGGGCCGGCCGGTGGTCACCCCGTCGTCAGCCGGGTCTCCTGGGGCAGGTCCGAGGGCAGCAGCAGCCGCAGGTCGTCCAGGCTGGGTGCGGCGATCGCCCCGATCCGGCGGGCCTGGCGCGTCATCATCGCCTCCAGCGTCTGCCGGGAGGTGCGGGCGTTGCCGAACGAGCGGTCGCGCGGCAGCCGGTCGAGGTAGGCGCGCAGCGCCTCCAGGGTCTCGGGCGCGCAGTCGTAGCCGGAGCCCGTCGCGTAGCGGCTCATGATCTCCACCAGCTCGTCGGTGGAGTAGTTCCCGAACTCCACCGTGCGCGCGAAGCGGGAGGCCAGGCCCGGGTTGGAGGCCAGGAAGCGGTGCATCTCCTCGGTGTATCCGGCGACGATGACGACGATCTCGTCGCGGTGGTCCTCCATCAGCTTCAGCAGCGTGTCCACCGCCTCCCGGCCGAAGTCGGAGCCGGCGTTCTCCGGCGTGAGGGTGTAGGCCTCGTCGATGAACAGCACGCCGCCCAGGGCGCTGTCGAACGCCTCCTTGGTGAGCTGCGCGGTGTGGCCCACATAGCGGCCCACCAGATCGGCGCGGGCCACCTCCACGAGCCGGCCGGAGCTCAGCACCCCGAGGGAGTGCAGCAGGTCCGCGTAGAGCCGGGCGATGGTGGTCTTGCCGGTACCGGGCGGGCCGGAGAAGACCAGATGGTGGCTGATCTTCGGGACGGGCAGGCCCACGGCCTGCCGCTGCCGGGTGGCCGAGAGCAGGTTGACCAGGTCGGTGACCTCCTGCTTGACGGCGTGCAGGCCGATCATGGCGTCGAGTTCGGCCAGCAGCTCGGCGGAGCCGCGCCCGTCCGCGGCCTGGGCGGCCGCCGCCTGGTCCGCGACGTCCTCGGGCAGCAGGAGCGACAGGTCGGCCTCGGCCGGGTTGTCCAGCGAGCCGAGCCGGTACGCCTGCCGGTCCACCATCTCCTCGAACACCTGGCGTGCCGCACGGCCGTTGCCGAACCCGGCGTCGCGCGGCATCCGCTCGTAGTGCCGGGCGAGCGCGTCCAGGGTGCCCGGGTCCAGTGCGTAGCGGTGCGCCTCGCACATGCTCTCGGTGA
Source organism: Streptomyces sp. Edi2 (assembly GCF_040253635.1). Taxonomy (NCBI): domain Bacteria; kingdom Bacillati; phylum Actinomycetota; class Actinomycetes; order Kitasatosporales; family Streptomycetaceae; genus Streptomyces; species Streptomyces sp. Edi2. The sequence continues at coordinate 5,040,115 of NZ_JBEJGX010000003.1, forward strand.
TGGTCACCAGCTCGGCGACGGAGTAGTTGGCGAACTCGATGGTGCGGGTGAAGCGGGAGGCCAGACCGGGGTTGGAGGTCAGGAACGAAGCGATCTCCTCGGTGTATCCGGCGACGATGACCACGACGTCCTCCCGGTGGTCCTCCATCAGCTTCAGCAGCGTGTCGATGGCCTCCCGGCCGAAGTCGGCACCGGAGCCCTTGCCGTCGGACAAGAGGGTGTACGCCTCGTCGACGAACAGCACGCCGCCGATGGCCTCGTTGAACGCCTCGGTGGTCTTGATGGCCGTACCGCCGATGACCTGGGCGACCAGATCGGCCCGGGAGACCTCCACCAGATGGCCGGAGGGCAGCACGCCCAGCTCGGCCAGGATGCCGCCGTAGAGCCGGGCCACGGTGGTCTTGCCGGTGCCGGGCGGGCCGGAGAAGACCAGGTGGCGGCTCATCGGCGGGGCCGGCATGCCGAGGCTGGCACGGCGCTGCGCGAGCTGGTTGAGGTTGATCAGGGTGCGCACCTGGTGCTTGACGTCGCCCAGCCCGATGAGCGACTCCAGCTCCGCCAACGGGCCCTGCGCCCGCTGCTGCCCCGACCCGCTGCCGGCCCCCTCGGCGGCGAGGTCGCCCGCGCTCTCGCCCCAGGAGTCCGGGGCGGTGTTGCCGCTGCTGTTGAGCCCCTCGACGGTGAGCCGCTCGGTGGCGCGGGTCTGCTTGAGCCCGGCGCCGCGGTTGTCCCGGACGGCGCAGTCGGTGAGGGTGACCTGCTCGGAGCTGTCGATCCGGGCGCCGTCGCCGGTGCTGCCGCTCAGCTGGCAGCCGTCGAGCGCCGCCCGGCCGCCGTTGGCGACCAGCAGGCCGTGCGCCCCGGAGCCGGTCACATGGGTGCGGCTCGCGGTCAACTCGCCGCCGCTGTCCACATGCAGGCCGGCCGCGTGGACGGCGTCGATCTCGCAGTCGCGTACCGTGCCCCGCCCCCCGGATCCGATGTGCACGCCGGCCTGGCCGGTGGAGCGCAGCACGGTGTCGGCCAGCTCCGGCGCGCCGCCGCCCGCGATGTGCACGCCGGCGCCCTCGGAGCGCTCGACCGTGCAGCCGTGCAGCCGGCCGCGGCCGTCCTCCAGGACCTCCACTCCGTGGCCGCCGGCGCCGGTGATCCGGGCCTTGCTCAGCAGGGGGTTGGCGCCGGTGCGGATGGAGACGCCGACGCCGGACGCGTCCAGCACCTCCAGGCGGTCGAACTCCGCCGAGGAGTCCTCGGCCAGCAGGACGGCGGCCGTCTTGTCGGCGCACTCGCGCACGGTGGTGCCGGTGAGCAGCGGGGCGCTGGACCCGGTCACCCGGATCGCGGCGACGGCGGCGGTGTCGAACCTGCAGCCTTCCAGGACGCCCCGGGAGCGCTCCGTCACCGCCAGCCCGTTGCCCTTGGTCCGCGCGGTACCGCAGCGCAGCAGCTCCGGGTCGGCGCCCTGGGCCAGCACGATGCCGGGGCCGCTGGTGTCGGTGACCGTGACCTCTTCCAGGATGGGCCGGGAGCCGCTGGTCACGTAGACGCCCACCGAGGTGTCGTGCGCGGTGGTGCGCACCACGCGGGTGGCGGACCGGCCCTCCAGGGCGATGGCCGGCTTCTCGGTGCCGGAGATATCGCAGTTCTCCACCCGGCCCTGCGCCTCGCCGTTGGCCAGCACGCCGTTGCCCTGCGCGCCCCGGATCCGGCAGTCGCGCACCGTGGTACGGGCCTGTTCGCCGAGGACGACGCCGGAGGTGCCCAGGTGCTCGATCAGGCAGTCGGCGACGACGCTGTCGGTGGGCGCGGTGTCCACCACGCCGGCGCCCTCCGGGTTGGAGACCCGGCAGTCGCGCATCGCCAGCGAGCCGGTCTCCCGGGCCAGGACCGCGGTCCAGCCCGAACCCACCACGGTGCAGCCGTCCATGGCGACCTGGCCGCGCGGCGCGTCCACCACCGGCAGGTCCTCGCTGCCGCCGCGCAGCATCAGGTCGGTGAGCATCACGGCGTCGGCCACCAGCACGACGGCGGTGCCGCGCGCCGGGCAGATCTCCACGCTGCCGCGCTCGCCGTCGGCGACGATGGTCACCCGGGTCTTGACGGTGAGGTTCTCCCGGTAGCGGCCGGGCTTGACGCGGATGACGGCTCCGGTGCGCGCCTGCGCCAGGGCCTCGCCGATCGTCCGGAAACCGTCCGTCCCGTCCGGGTCGACCCTGAGCAACTGCCGTGACACGCTGGGACCTCCTCGTTGTGGTGCTTGCCGGCCCCGGTGACCCGAGAATGTGGGGGCTGTGGTTGCGGTCAGAGGGACGCGCACGTGAGCAGGCTACGGGAACCCGGCCGCCATCAGCCAGGAATGACCGCGGAGTTGACGTCCTGCCGGGCCTCCCGCGCTGTCGAAGGCGGGTATGCGCCACGTACCATGCGCGCATGCGACGCGCACTCTCTCACCGTCATCCGGTGGCACGGGCGGTGGCCGCCGCACTGCTGGCCGCGCTCTCGCTGGCCGCCGCGGCGGCGCCGGCCGCCGCCGGCGACATCCAACTGCCCACTGTCACCCCGGTGCTGCCCGCCGACGCGCCGTGCGCCAAGGCGTCGACCGACAAGGCCGAGAAGCAGCCATGGACCCGCCGGCCGCTCGGGCTGTCCCAGGCCTGGAAGCTCAGCGAGGGCGCCGGGGTGACCGTCGCGGTGGTGGACACCGGCGTCGGGACCGGCATCCCCGCGCTGTCCGGCCGGGTCGAGGCGGTCGGTGACGCGGGCGAGGACTGCGTGGGCCACGGCAGCTTCGCGGCGGGCCTGATCGCCGCCGCGCCCGGTGCGGGCGTGGGGGTGGCCGGGCTCGCGCCGCAGGCCCGGATCCTGGCGGTGCGCGGCACGGACACCCGGGGCGAGACGACGGCCGGCCGGCTCGCCGACGGCATCCGCACGGCGGCCGACCGGGGAGCCGGTGTCATCTACGTCGGGCAGGCGGTGGCCACCGGCAAGGACGAGCTGACCGCCGCCGTCGCGCACGCGGCCGAGCGGGGCGCCCTCGTCGTCGCCCCGGTCGTCCCGGACACCCTCCCGAAGGACAGCAACACCGGCAAGCCGGTGCAGCCCGCGCCCTGGTACTGGCCCGCGTCCGCGCCCGGAGTGCTCTCCGTCATGGACTACGGCCCCGACGGGCAGCGTCCGCAGGACGCCCCGCGGGCGCTCAACGCGGACCTGGCGGCCCCGGGCGACGCGGTGGTCAGTGTCGGGCCCAAGGGGGACGGCCACTACTTCGGCTCCGGCTCCTCGCTGGCAGCCGCGCATGTGGCAGGTGCCGCGGCCCTCGTCCGCGCCCGGCACCCGAAGATGACGGCCCAGGAGGTCGCCCGTCAGCTCACGGTGGCCGGCTACCCGGACGACCCGCCGCGGCTCGACCCGTACGCGGCACTCACGACGCTGCTCACCGACAAGCAGGGCACCGCACCCCGGCAGGCCGCGGCGCACGTCCCGGCGGCGGCGCCGAGCGGGCCGCAGAACCGTGCGCTGCTCATCGCCGGAGCGTGCGGCGGGCTGGTGCTGCTGGTGGCCGGCGGCGCCGTGGTGATCCCGCGGGGCCGGGCCAGGGGCTGGCGGCCGGCCGGGGCGCCCGAGGCCGGGCATCCGGCCCCCGCAAGCGCCGAGGGCCTGTAGGTACGCCGCCCCGGCGGGCCGGTGAGGTGGCCGGCCGGTCTCCCGGCCGGCCCGCGGCAACCGGCCATGGCCCGCTCGGCCGTTGTTGTGCTCGCGCCTCGTTCCCCTTCGCTCCCGGCTCGTCGTCGTGGGCGCGCGCTGACCTCGTGCTGGATATGTCCTGACCTTGTGGTGAGCATCGTGATGTTCCAGCATTGCGCCCATCACGCCAGTGATGGCGCGCTTGCGCGCAGATCCTCCGTAGGACCGGGCGGTGCTTGTCCCGTCATGGTCGCTACGTTGTGACCGATACGGGAGAGAAGTCATGTTCAAGACCGCACTGGCCGCAAAGGCCGGTCTCGGCGTCCTCGCCACGGGAGCCCTGGTCCTCGCCATGGCGGGTCCGGCTTCCGCTGAGACCCGTCTCCTGCCCCACCACACGGCATCCCTCCAGGAGTGCCAGACGCTCGGTAACCAGGCTGCCCAGCAGGGTTTGCTGACGGGGTTCGACTGTGTCGACAACGGTTTTGAGGTCATCATGTACCCCTGGTGACCGGTTCGTTTCCTCACGACCGGTAAGACCGTGTCTTCCTCTGCCCCGGTGTCACGCCGGGGCAGAGGTCTTTCCTGGATGGGTCGGTCACGAGCCGGCGACCGAGGAAGCCGTGGGTTCTCGACCCGGCGGTTCCCGCCGGTCAGGCGACCGGCGGCCCCGTGAGATAGGTGCCGTGGCGGTCGTACGGCCACGGGTTCGGTACGCAGCCGTGCAGCCCCTTGATCTGCTGCATCATCACGGGAGCGGGCCGGCCCGGCGCGGGGCACGACGCGTGCCCGTGCCCGAGGAAGTGTCCCACTTCGTGGTTGATCGTCAGCGCGTGGTAGTCGGGCAGGCTGTGCTGGTAGTACGGGTTGGCCAGCAGCCAGCGCTTGATGTTGACCACCACGTTCTTGCCGACGCGGCAGTTGACCTCACCCCCGGTGTCGAGGCCGCCTTGCCCGCAGATGCGGTCCACGGTGCCGGGCGTGGCGACGACCACGGTGAAGTCGTGTGCACCGCTGGTGACTTGCTGGAAGGAGGCCTCGCCACCGGCCGTCCAGCCGCGAGGATCGGCCAGGATCCGGTGCACCTCGTCCGAGAGCGCCTTCGGGGTCTGGGCCAGGTTGTTCTCCACCTTGACCTCGTAGTGGAAGAACCGGCCCGTGGCGCCGATCCGCTGTCCTGAGGCGGTCGCCATGCGGAATTCCCCGGGGCCGTTCGCCGGGTAGCGCGCGTCGGAGTCACCCGGCCCGGAATGGTGCTTTGAGACGAACCCGACGCCCAGGACCGCGGCGGCCAGCGTGATACCGCACACCGCGAGCAACACGGAGCGCGACCGCGAACGCCGGCGCCCGTTGCCCTGCGACGGCGGGGCGGGTGACATCGATGACGTCCCGTCGGACCGCGGCTTGCTCATCGGTTGCGTCCGGTGTCCGGTGTGCGGGCACTGCCGGCGTGCCAGGCCATGCGTCCGGGCGCCCCGTTGGTGCGGGTGACGCCGGTGTTGCCGTATTGCTCATTCATCGTGCTCTGCCCCATCCGCAGAGGCCGCTTGAGCCTCCTGCGGTAAGTCAGATGCAGGCACAGCAGGAAAAGTTCACGGGGAACCGCACCGGATCGTCGTGGCGCGTGGCCCGCGGCCCGGCGGGCGGCCCTCCCGCCGGGCGCGGCACTCACTCCCCGTCGTCCACGAGTGCCGTCTGCACCTGGGTCGCCTTCCGGCGGACGACGTGGGTGGCACGTCCCGGCGCCATGGTGCGGCCCTTGATGTTGCCGATGAGGTAGCCCTCGGTCGGCGGGCAGGACAGCAGCAGGGCCGGGGTGTTGACCTCCTGGAGGCGCCGCATCAGATGCTCGGTCAGACCGCGGCTGGCGCCGGCCGCCGAGCGGGCGACCACCATGTGCAGCCCGACCTCGTAGCCGAGCGCGAGGTGCGAGAGCAGCGGGTCGAAGGGTGCGTTGCCGATGCCGGTGCCCAGCATGTCGTAGTCGTCGACGAGGATGAACAGCCGCGGCCCCGTCCACCAGTCGCACAGCCGCATCCGGGCCGGGGTGATCTCCTCCCCCGGCAGCCGGGTGCGGACCGCGCGGGCGGCGCCGTCGACCAGGTCCTTGAGCGCGTCGATGGAGACGGCGTGCCCGAGGCGGTACTCGTCCGGGATCGCCTCGACCAGGTCGCGGCGGTAGTCGACCACCATGATCCGGGCCTCGGCCGGGGTATAGCGGTCCATGATGGCCTTGGCGGTCAGCCGCAGCATGTTCGTCTTGCCGCTCTCGGTGTCGCCCACCACGAACAGGTGGGGATTTTCGGCGAAGTCGTGCCAGACCACGGAGAGTTCGTTCTCCTCCAGGCCGATCGGCATCCGCATGTCGCCCTCCGGCGCGGGCAGCTGCCCGGCCGGCAGCCGGGTCGGCAGCATCCGCACCTGCGGGGTCTGCTGACCGGGCCAGCTCTCCTTGATGGCGGACACCAGGCCGGCCACCCCGTCGGCCAGGTCCTCGGCGCTCTCCATGCCGTCGATGCGGGGCAGCGCGCCCAGGTAGTGCAGCTTGCCCTCCCGGGTCAGTCCTCGGCCGGCCAGCCTCGGGACGGTCGAGGCGCGCCGGGTGTCGATCTCGGAGTCCATCGCGTCGCCCATCCGCAGCTCCAGGTGGGTGGCCGCCTGATCGCGCACGCCCGCGGAGAGTTCGACCCAGCGGGCCGTGGTGACGATGAGGTGCACGCCGTAGTTGAGGCCGCGGGCCGCGATTCCGTTGAACGTCTGGATGTAGCGGTCGAAGTCCGCCCGCACCGTGGACCAGCCGTCGATGACCAGGAACACGTCGCCGTAGTGCTGCTCGGGGAACTCCCCGGCGGCCCGGCGCCGGCGGAAGGTCGGCATCGAGTCGATGCCGTGCTCCAGGAAGAACCGCTCCCGCGCGCTCAGCAGCGAGGTGATCTCGGCGATCGTACGACCCACCCGCTCGCTCTCCAGCCGCGCCGCGACGCCGGCCGTGTGCGGCAGTCCGGACAGCGAGGCCAGCGTGCCGCCACCGAAGTCGAGGCAGAAGAACTGCACCTCGCGCGGGGTGTGGGTGACGGCGAGGGCGGTGAGGATGGTGCGCACCAGGGTGCTCTTGCCGCTCTGCGGGCCGCCCGCGATGGCCACATGGCCGCCGGCCCCGGACAGGTCGACCGTCAGCAGGTCGCGCATCTGCTCGAAGGGCTTGTCGACGATGCCGATGGGCACGGTCAGCCGGCCGCGGCGCGGCCAGCCCACGGTCGTCAGCCCCAGCTCGGGGTCGGGGGTGAGCGGCGGCAGGATCTGGTCGAGGGTGGCGGGCCGGTCCAGCGGCGGCAGCCACACCTGGTGGGCGGGCGGGCCGGCGTCACGCAGCCGGTCCACGGCGACGGACAGCAGGGTGTCACCGCTCTCTTCGTCCGGCTCCGGCTCGGGTTCCGGAAGGTCGGGCAGCTGGCGCGGCACCACGTAGCCGGAGGTCCACGGCACGGTCTGGCTGGCCACCCGGGCCTGGTTGGCGCTGGAGTGGCGCTCCTGGTACGGGCCGGAGACATAGGCGGCGCGGAAGCGGGTCAGCGCCTCCACCCCGGACTTGAGGTAGCCGCTGCCCGGCTGCGGCGGCAGCTGGTAGGCGTCCGGCACACCGAGCACGCCGCGGCTCTCCATGGCGGAGAAGGTGCGCAGCCCGATCCGGTAGGACAGATGGCTCTCCAGCTGGTGCATCCGGCCCTCGTCCAGCCGCTGCGAGGCGAGCAGCAGATGGACGCCGAGGCTGCGCCCGAGCCGCCCGATCATCACGAACAGCTCCATGAACTCCCGGTGCGCGGCCAGCAGCTCGCTGAACTCGTCGACAACGACGAACAGGCTGGGCAGCGGCTCCAGCGGGACGCCGGAGGCGCGCGCCTTCTCGTAGTCGAGCGCCGAGGTGTAGTTGCCCGCCGAGCGCAGCAACTCCTGGCGCCGCATCAATTCGCCGTGCAGCGCGTCCTGCATCCGGCCCACCAGCGCGGCCTCGCCGGCCAGGTTGGTGATGACGGCCGAGGTGTGCGGCAGCTCGTCCAGGCCGAGGAAGGTGGCGCCGCCCTTGAAGTCGACGAGGACGAAGTTGAGTGTCTCGGAAGAGTTGTTGAGCGCCAGCGCCAGCACCAGAGTCCGCAGCAGCTCGCTCTTGCCGGAGCCGGTGGCCCCGATGAGCATGCCGTGCGGCCCGGTGCCGCCCTGCGCCGACTCCTTGATGTCCAGCTCCACCGGGGCGCCGTCGGCGCTCACCGCGATCGGCACCCGCAGCCGGGCGGGGCCGGTGCTGCGCTGCCAATGGGCCTGCGGTTCATGGCGGGACAGGTCGGATATGCCCAGCAGCGTGGTCAACTCCAAGGTGGTGGACAGCGGTGCGGAGGTGTCGGCGCCCACCCCCATCCGGTACGGCGCGATCCGCTTGGCCAGTGCGGTGGAGCCGGTCGGCCCGAACCGGTCGGGACGGCCGAGCCGGGTGGTCTGCTCCTTGCGCTCGCGGTCGGTCCGCACCAGCGAGAAGTCGTCCTCGGACACGTCGAAGCGCAGCGTGACCCGGCCCGGCCGCCAGGTCAGCGCCCCGCTCAGGTCGAGGACCACGGTGTTGCGGAAGCCGGAGCTGTCCAGCCGGTGTCCGGAGGGGACGCTCCCGCCGTCCACCACGATCACGGTGAAGGGCTCCTCGCGCCCGGCGACCGCGTCGGGGTCGAACGGCGGGCGCTCCAGGAACTCCGCGCCGAGCAGGTCCTCCAGCTCGTTGAAGGCGGAGACGAACATCCGGGCCGGGCCGGCGCCGTCGCTCTCCTGCGGGTGCAGGTTGTGCGGGAGCCACTTGACCCACTCCCACTCGGCGCGCCGCTCATCCGACACGCACAGCGCCACCCACACGTCGTCCGGCGCGTGGAAGGCCGCCAGCTGGGCGATCATGGCGCGGGCCAGGGAGCGCGTGCGCTCCTCGTCACCGCGCAGCAGCACCCGGGCCCAGGCGCGCAGATAGATGGCGATGGGCTGCTCGGGCACGGTGGCGTAGGCCCGGATGAAGCTGCGCAGGGCATGCGCGGACAGCGGCTCCAGGTCCTCCACGGGGGTGGTGGCGTTCGGCGTCAGCCGCAGACCCAGCTGCTGGTCGCCCACGGCCACCCGGACCTCGCCGAAGTCCTCGTCCTGGGGGCGGCGTTCCCACAGCCGGGTGGTGCCCACCATCGACCACAGCGCGGCCGGTTCGGGGTGCCGCCAGGCCAGTGCCTTCTGCTGGTCGGACACCGCGGCCCGCACCTTGCGCCGGGTCTGGGTGAGGTAGCGCAGGTAGTCCCGGCGCTCGCCCTTGAGCCGCTGTTTGCGCTCACTGGACTTGCGCATCATCTGGCCGACCAGCATCGCGCCGGACGCCAGCACCATCATGCCGATGGCCAGGTACATGAAGTGGCCCCCGGAGGAACCGGTCATGCCCGGCCGCATGAACATCAGCATCATGGAGACCGACATCATCGCCATGGGCAGATAGGTCCACACGGCGGAGCTGTCCGGCACCACTTCGGGCAGTGTCGGCGGCTCCTGGAGGGTCAACTCCCCCTCGGGCATGTCCGGGCCGCGGCGGCGGGCCGGCCTGCGGAACAGAACCACACTCAACGGACGCTCTCCTCACGGGCAATGCTGCGCGGCACAAGGGCATCTTCGATGGCGGGAAAGGCCGTTGCCAGAATTGGCGTGCTCATTCTTGTGTCAATGAGTGGCCAACATGCCCTTTCTTCTGCCCACTCTGCCCAATGGGTCTATCGGCTCGCTCTTTTCCCCCGTACGGTCGAAAAGCACCGTACGGCGAATGCCCGACAACACCATGTGTGGAAGGGAGTTCACCTTCGCCCGCACCAAAACCGATCGATCCAGCCACCCTCATACGGGTCCGGAGCACTTTCCGAATCCGTCCGGAGAAGCGTGAGCCAGCCCCATGAGTGATATCCAGACGGCCGGGCTGTGCCGTCTGACGGTCCGCGCGCCCGGCAAGAGCGTCGACCTCGCGGTACCTTCCGACGTGCCCGTGGCCGACCTGCTCCCCGCCGTCGTCGGTTATGGCGGTGACGACCTCGAAGAGGCGGGGATCGACCACGGCGGCTGGGTCCTGCAACGGCTGGGCGCCGAGCCGATGGACGAGGAACGCACCCTCGACTCGTACGACCTGCGCGACGGCGAGACCCTCTACCTCAGGCCGCGCACCGAGGCGCTCCCCGAGGTCCACCTCGACGACCTGGTGGACGGTATCTCCACCACCATGGCCGCGAGTCCCTACGGCTGGACCCCGCAAGCCGGCCGCCGGCTGCTGCGCGGCCTCGCGGCCCTCGCCCTCGCCGGCGGACTGGTCGTCCTCGCGCTGCCCGGCGGATCGGTGGGGCTGCGCGCGGTGTGCGCGGCGGTGGCCGGTCTGCTGCTGATCGCCGGCGCGGGCTCGGCCAGCCGCGCCGTCGGCGACGCCGGAGCGGGCGCGGCACTGGGCGCGATGGCCGCGCCCTACCTCGCGTGCGCCGGCTGGCTGCTGCCCGGCGGCGAGCTGACCGGCCCGGACGCCCACGCGATGGTGGGCTTCCGGCTGCTGGCCGGCTGTGCGGCGGGCGCCGGCGGCGCGATCGTCGTCCTCGCGGCGGTCTCCGCCTTCGCCTCGCTGTTTCTCGGTATCGCCGTCGTCGCGGCGTTCGGCGCGCTCGCCGGGGCCCTGATGCTCACCGTGGACCTCGCACCGCACCAGGTCGCCGGGGTCGTCGCCCTGGTGGCGGTGATCCTCGGCGCGTTCGTCCCCTCGTTGTCCTTCCGGATGTCCGGGCTGCGGATGCCGCCCCTGCCCACCAACGCCCAGCAGCTGCAAGTGGGCATCGAGCCGCACTCGCCCAGCGGCGTCGCCGCTCGCGCGGTGCTCGCGGACGGCTGGATGAGTTCGCTGTACGGGGCCGTGGGCGCGGTCTGCGCCGGCTGCCTGGGCGTGCTCGCGTGGTACGCGGACCCGGCCGCCTCGGTCATGGTCGTGGCGCTGTCGCTGCTCCTGCTGCTGCACGGCCGCGGCCTGGGCAACGCCTGGCAGCGGCTCTCGCTGATCATTCCGGGCGCGGTGGGCCCGCTCCTGCTGATCCTCGCCTGCGCCGTCTCCTTCGCACCCGACCGGCGTCCGCTGGTGGTGGTCGCGCTGCTGGCCCTGGCCGCCGTCGTGGCCATCGCCTCCTGGACGGTGCCGGGCCGCAGGCTCGTGCCCTACTGGGGCCGGGCGGCGGAGATCCTGCACACCCTGGCTGCGGTCAGCCTGCTGCCGCTGGCGCTGTGGGTGCTCGGTGTGTACGGCGCCCTGCGCGGGCTGCTGGCCTGAGACGGGAGGTGTGAGCGATGCAGGACAGAAGAGACCAGGTCCAGGCGCACCTGTTCATCATGGGGCGGCTGACCTCCGGCATGCTGCGCGCCGACCCCGACGCCCCGGAGAGCCCGCAGGGCCGCACCAACCGCGGTATCGCGATCAGCGTGCTGATCGCGATACTGCTGTGCGCCGGAGCCTTCGTCTTCGGACTGCTCAAGCCCGGTACCAAGGAGTCCTGGCGGGCCCCGGGCACACTGGTCGTCAACAAGGACACCGGCGCCCGTTACCTCTTCCTCGGCGGCAGGCTGCGGCCGGTGCGCAACTTCACCTCGGCGCGGCTGCTGGTCGGCGACAAGATGAAGGTCATGCCGATCGGCGGCCAGTCGCTGGACGGCACCCCGCACGGCGCACCCGTCGGCATACCGGGTGCCCCGGACGAGCCGCCCGGCACCGGCAACCTGGACAGCGGCCCGTGGCAGGTGTGTTCGGGATCCGGCACCGGCTCGACCGCCACCACGGTCGCCGTGGGCACCGAGCCCGGCGGGCCGGGCCTCAAGGAGGGGCAGGGACTGCTGGTCACCGGCCCCGACAAGGGCAACTACCTGGTGTGGCAGGGCCGCAAGCTGCGTCTGGACAGCGCGGCGCACGCCTCCGAGGCGCTCGGCTACGGCGCGGACAAGCCGCTGCGGGTCTCCGCCGCATTCCTCAACTCGCTGCCTGCCGGCCCCGATCTGGCCCCGCCCGACGTGCCGGGCATGGGTGACGCCGGACCGGCGCTGGGCGGCCAACAGACCCGGGTCGGCGAGATCTTCAAGGTCGCCGCCTCCGGTGCGCGGGCCCGCTACTACCAGCTGCGCAAGGAGGGCCTGGCCCCGGTCACCGCCACCGGCGCGGCGCTGGTGCTCGGCGACCCGGAGACCAAGCAGAAGACGTACGAGGGCCGTTCGGCCGCCGCCCGGAGCCTGGGTACCGATGCGCTGAACGGACATCTGGCACCGGCCTCGGGGCTGTCCGACCCCGCCGCGGGTATGCCCGAGGCGCCGCCGGAGCCGGTCGACCCCGGCCTGGGGCAGACGCCGTGCGTGGGCGTGCGATCGGCCGACGACGGTACGCGGGTGAGCGTGACCCTGGCCGACCCCCGGGAGCTGGGTCCCACCGCGCAGGCGTCGACGGAGGGGATGGTCCCCGCGTGTGTGACCGTCAACCGGATCGCCGTGCGACCGGGCCGCGGTGCCCTGGTGCACGCGCTCGGCGCCGACGGCAGCGATGTCGGCAGCACGCTGTATCTGGTGACCGACACCGGAATGAAGTACCGGCTGCCGTCGCAGGACACGCTGAAGGCGTTCGGCTATACCGGGGCCCGCGCGCAGGGCCTGCCTTCCTCGCTGCTTTCCATGATTCCGACCGGGCCGGATCTGACGCCGCAGGCGGCGAGTGCCGGGAATGGGAAATCGACGGCACCGAAGTGCGAGAACCAGCGGAAGACGACTTAGCCCTGGCAAGGGGCGGAATGGAGTCGGGGCGGCGCGAGTTCGCGCCGCAGCGATCTGCCCACGGCCGTATCGGAAAATGCGGTACATCACGCAGATTCTCGGTAGATAGTGTTGCAAAGGAGGTTTAAGGACTTCTAGTATCACTTTGTATGGGCCAATTGGAGGACGGCCCAACGCAATTGAGGGCACCGGCTGCCAGCGCGCCTCGCCTGGCGGCGAATTACAGCCGAAGGGCACGCGCATGGGACAGCTGGCACAGCAACAAGAGCAGGCCACGCGGAACGGCATCAACGCCTTGGAGCAGGCGTTCACCGGTGTGCAGCGCAGCCGTCAGGAACTGGAGAACACGAAGAACAACGTGGGTCTCGGCGGCGATGTCGGCGGTAGCTTCCGTTCACTGCTGGACAAGTGGGATGAACAGGCTCAGATCATCGAGAAGAACCTGCACGACATGGTCAACGAGCTGAACACCACGTTGCAGCAGAGCGGTCTGACCCGGGGTTCCGCGAACGACGACGTGAATCAGGCGTACCAGAAGGCTGACGCCGTTTTCGACACGCTCGCGGGCTGATCGGATTGCGGGCTCGCCTATCGAGGCCGCGACTCGAATCAGCATCTCCCTGAACGTACACACCGACCGAAACGAGGTTCGCCATGCCCGGTGGCGCGAATGACTTCACAGACGGCAATATCTACGTCGACTTCAATCGCTCCAACAACGCGATCGAAGACCTGCGCGTGCAGACGAATCAGATCCAGGCCTGGCTCCAGCAGTTGAACCAGGAACTGCAGGCGCTCAAGGCGAGCTGGGTCGGCGACGACGCGGACGTCTACCAGAAGAAGCAGGACGCGTGGAACCGCGCAGCCGATGCCATGGGCAAGCTGCTGACCAGCCACGCAGGGGTGCTGAACGACGTGTCCCAGGCCTTCGATCAGAACCAGAAGCGTTCGGCGCAGGGCTGGGAAGGCGTGCGGATCGGCGCCTGACCGGCGGCGGATTCGGTAACGGGCGGCTGTCGGCGTCGAGGGTGAGCGTGGGTGGCCGCCCGTGCTGGTTCATGGGCGCGCGAGAGCTGCGCCGAGGGCGGGCTACGGACGGAGAAGGAGCGGCACCATGGCAGACGAGAACAAGGGCGGCGGACCGCTCGTCCTCAACAAAGAGTGGATCAAAAAGTTCATCGATGTGGACCTCCATGAATTCCGGGGGGCGATCGAGAAGATTCTCGTTGACGCGCCCGCGGAGCGGTTCGCGGGTGGTCGGAACGACATCATGGTGCAGAGCATCACCAACCTGATGGACATTCCGAAGAACGTCCATTACTCCCAGAAGCGGCCGCTGACGCTGGGCAAGATGGGCCAGGACGGCATCGCTGGGGATCTGGTGAAAAGCATCGCCGGCTCGGCCAAAAAGCTCGGCGATTTCGTCGGGGATCAGAAGAAACTGTTCGACCACATCGAGAGCAACCTGCGTGACGCGATGGAGACGCTGCTCAAGACCGAAGGCGAAAGCCTGGACAAGATCGATGGCGAGAAGTTCTACAACGTCTTCGAGGACGTGGCGGACGACATTTCCGAGTCCATGGGCAGCGGCGGCGGTAACGGCGGCGGCGGGGGCGGCGGTGGCGGCGGTGGCAAAAATTAACCTGAACTGTCACCGGTGATCCGCGCCGTGTGATCCCGCCCCGAGTCCCGTTCGAATTTCTTCCGTTGGAGCCCCGTGATGGCAATCGACCGAGTGCCGATGAGTCCGGACAATGACGACTGGCACAACGTCGTCGAGACCTTCACCGGTTACAAGGCGCCGACGGTCGAACAGATCTTCTCGTCGCTGACGAGCAGCGACGGCATTCCCCTGATGCACGTCACGATCGGGGAGCCGGACGACGGCAAAATACCCGACGTCGCGGATACCGACTGGACGCTCAAGAACCTCGGAAACCAGATCCAGGTCCTGGAATTTGTCCTGCCGTTCTACATCAATGACGGCGGGGCCAAAAAACGCCAGGCCAAGATTCAACTGCTCGGTGACCGGACGCACGATGCCGGCGGCAAGCTGACCCCCGATGTCAAAAACAACGGGGGGACCACCGGGGAGTTCCCTGGTAAGGATGACACCGATAAAAAAACCTGGGACACCCGGGATCTCGATCGGTACTCCTTCGGCACGGGGCATGCGCTGAATTGGCTGCTCGAGAAGGAGAGTGGCACGCGCGACTTCGATTGGTCCCCGGCCATTCCGGAGTCGAATTACGTTGACCTGTCCTCCTTTGAGGCGACGGCCAAGTCGTTCGACCGCGTGCAGAATTTCGTCGGCGAACGGAAGGCGCAGCTCGACGGCTGGGAGAAGGTCCTCGGCGCGGTCGAGAACGACAACTGGAAGGGGGAGGCAGCCGGAGTCTGGTGGAATCTGGTCCATTTTCTGGTGCGGCGGTACGAGCGCATCGTCGAGGACATGGAGAACACCGCCGGCAAGTCCTACGGATCGCGGCAGGGCGCCGCGGTCCGCGCTGCGGGTGAGGTGCTCCGCAAAGAAGCCCAGCAGTTGTACGACGCCTGGGAATTGTGGTCGACCGGGCGCAGGAGCAACCCGCTGTTCCTGCTCAGCGAAATCCTCTCCGATGTCATGGACAATGTCTGGAACAAAAACATTTTCATGCTCAAGGAGCACAGCAGTAGCAGCAGCAACGGCTACAACTCCGTCAGTGGCGGCTACAAGCCGGACACCAAGAGCCTCGTGACGATGTCGGGATTCGAGAACCAGGCCGAGGACGGGTACGGGCACAAATACGGCGCGCTGGACAGTGTGGCGACGTGGAAAGCCATTGGTGAGGAGGCGCGGAATCGCTGGTGGGACGGTGTCCGTGAGTATTTGGGCAAGCCGGCCGAAGCCGCGATGCGGAACGTTACCAATGCATGGAATGCGCATAACTTTGATATTGGCGACATTCGTCCGCCGCGAGGTGAGGACCTCAAGTCCACCCTCCGGGAGGACCAGGCATTCAAGGACAAGAGTGACGCCAAGAAGGATAAAGATGAGCAGAACAGACTGAACAAGGAAAACCAGGCAAAGATGGATGCCTGGAACAAGAAGCAGGAAGAGCAGAGGGAGAAGGACAAGGCGGAAGCGGACCGTATCCGGGAGGAGGAGCGCAAGCACCAGAAGGAGCAGGAGGACAAGGCGGACCGCCAGCGCGAGGAGGATCGCCGGCGTCAGGACGAGCAGCAGCACAAGCAGGAGGAGCTGCAGAAGGAGCAGGAGGAGAAGCAGGCCGAGCAGGAAAAGAAGCAGGAGGCCAAGCAGGAGGAGCAGGAGAAGAAGCAGGAGGAGCAGCAGAAGGAGCAGGAGGCCAAGCAGGAGGAGCAGCAGCACAAGCAGGAGGAGAAGCAGGCCGAGCAGGAGAAGAAGCAGGAGGAGCTGCAGAAGAAGCAGGAGGCCAAGCAGGAGGAGCAGCAGCGCCACCAGGAGCAGCGGCAGGACGAGCAGGCGCTCCAGCAGCGGATCATGCAGGAGCAGCAGAGGAAGGATCAGGAGAAGAAGGAGAAGGAGCAGGAGGCGAAGCAGGCCGAGCAGCAGCGCAAGCAGGAGGAGCTGCAGAAGGAGCAGGAGGCCAAGCAGGAGGAGCAGCAGCACAAGCAGGAGGAGAAGCAGGCCGAGCAGGAGAAGAAGCAGGAGGAGCAGCAGAAGAAGCAGGAGGAGAAGCAGGCCGAGCAGGAAAAGAAGCAGGAGGCCAAGCAGGAGGAGCAGGAGAAGAAGCAGGAGGAGCAGCAGAAGGAGCAGGAGGCCAAGCAGGAGGAGCAGCAGCACAAGCAGGAGGAGGAGCAGGCCGAGCAGGAGAAGAAGCAGGAGGAGCTGCAGAAGAAGCAGGAGGCCAAGCAGGAGGAGCAGCAGCGCCACCAGGAGCAGCGGCAGGACGAGCAGCAAAACAAGCAGGAAGAGCTGCGCAAGGAACAGGAGAAGAAGCAGGAGGAGCTGCAGAACAAGCAGCAGCAGCGGCAGGAGGAGCTGCAGAACAAGCAGCAGCAGCGGCAGGACGAGCTGCAGCACAAGCAGGAGCAGTACCGGAACCAGGCCGGCGACATTCTGGGCCGCCAGCACGACGGCTCCTCGTACGGCGACCACCAGAGCCATCTGCCGGACAGCATCACCGGCCCGGTCAACGGCGACGACTCGCTGACGAACCCGGGCGGCAGCCACTCGCATGTGGACTCGCACGGGCGCGTGGTCACCGAGTACCCGGACCACAGCCGGACCATGATCGACCCGCAGACACAGACTTCGACCGTCACGGGCCCCGACGGCTCGGTCCACTCCGGACCGCTGAACGCGGGTGATGTGCTCACCAACCCCGACGGCAGCGTTTCCCACCTGGATTCTCAGGGGCAGGTGGTGACCGAGTACCCGGACGGGAGCAGGAGCACGGTGGATCCGCACACCGGCGCCACCTCCCTGATGAGCCCGGACGGCACGACGAACTCCGGCTATCTGAACGGCGGTTCAGGGCCCGACACGCCGCATGCGGGCCCTGGTGGCTCGCGCTCGCACGTCGGTCAGCAGCCGGATTACGAGCAGGAGTTGTACGACCCCCAGCCCGGCGGGCAGAGCGGCGCGGGGAGCGCCGCCGCCGGCCTTGGCGGGCCTTCCTCCGGTGCGGGCGGTGCCCCCGGTGGCATGCCGATGAGCCCGGGAATGATGGGCGGCGGTATGGGCGGTATGGGGGGTGGCGGCCGTGGCAGCGAGGGCGGCCCCTCGGAGCGCACCCGGACCGTGATCGACGGCGGCGACGTGGTCAGCAACCGCCGCCGGCCTGCGAACTCCCGTGCAGGCAACGGGCGTTACGGTGAGGGCGAAGCAGTGGTCAACACCAGCAGCGGCAGCCCCTTCTCGACACCGATGGGCGGCGGGCACGGCGGTCCGGACCGGCAGCAGACGCAGAGCGGTGACCGGGAGCGCGAGGCGTGGATGCCGGAGGACGAGGACGTCTGGGGCTCCGACGAGGGCGGCGCACCAGCGGTGATCGGGCGATGAGCGACGGGCAGGAAGCGAGGAGGCCGCGATGACGGAATCGATGCAGGAGCGGATGGCCCGGGCACGGGCCCATCTGGAAGAGACCCGGGCGGCCATCGCCCGCGCCGAGCAGGATCTGCGGAACACCTCGGAGACGGTGCGCTCGCGCGACCGCGCAGTGGAGGTCACCGTCGGGCCGCAGGGAGAACTGACCGGGCTCACGTTCCCCGACAACAAGTTCGCCGGCATGGCCGGTCCGCAGCTGGCGGCCTCGGTGATGGAGGCGGTCGGCGAGGGCCGGCGGCGGATCGCCGAGCGGGTCATGGAGACCTTCGCGCCGCTGACCGCGCCCAACCCGCATGTGCCGGAGGGCCGCGGTGCCGACGTGGACTGGGAGCGGATCTTCGGCTCTGCCCTCTCCGGCGGACGGCGCACGGGCGGCGGGCGGACCAGGGACCGGCTGCGGGACGAGATCCACGAGGACGACACCGATGCGGCTCCGGGAGGCCGGGCGTGAGCGGTGACGGTACGTTCCACCCCGATCTCCCCGCGATGCGCAAGGCTGCGGAAGCCCTCCACGACCTGGGGGCATTTCCGCAGAAAATGCACGAGGAATTCGTGGCGCACGCCGCGGACTACGACGGGTGGAACGGCCAGCCCGGCAGTGAGGATACGGACCAGTTCTATGAGCAGACGCAACCGGAATGGCAGAAGGCGAAGAAGCAGCCCATCGGACTCCTGACCTCATTCGAGCAGGTTTTCCCGGCAGCGGCCGCCGCCGTACTGGAGACCGTCAACAGCATTCAGGGAACCAAGGGGTTCGCCGACGACCTCATCAACGACGCGAAGAGCAGGACGAAGGTGCACGGTAACCCCGACGACGGTTACGACAGCGGCGACGGCAGCGGTGACGAACACACCGGTGGCGGGAAGCACTAGATGCTGGAGAAGTACCAGGGTCAGATCTGGAGCGGCGAAGAGCGCGGGTGGATGTTTGCGCTGACCGGTGATTTCCCGCCCACCGGCGTGCCGGATCTCGGCTTCGACAGCCAAGCTCTGTTCGATGACCTCTCGGGGAGGGTCACCGAATTCGAGACGAAGATCCAGGACACCGTCCGCCTGACCTCCGAGGCGTTCCCTTCGGAGGTGGCCGACTCCTTCAAGCAGGCCATGGGGCTGCTGACCGGTGCCGGTGCCGGCGCGAACGTCTTCGACCAGTTCAGGGGCCAACTGCGGAAGATGAGCGGCCAGCAGGTCACGCTCTCCCAGAAGCTCCAGTCGGCGCAGTGGGAGATCTGGGCCGAGCTGGCCACCATGCTTCTCGAGTTGGCGATCGACGCCGCGATGGCCTTCTTCACCGGCGGTCTCTCCATGGGCGAGGCGGCGTTGGCCAGGGCACGGGCGGCGTACAACATCCTGATGGCGATGCACCGGCTGCTGAGCTATCTGCCACTCGGGCCGAGCGTCTTCGAGATGTTCGAGGAGATGGTTCAGTCCCTCGCCGTCAACCTGGCCCAGCTGACGATCAATCCGCCCGAGAAGCGGCCGTCCGGGATCGACTGGAAGAACGTCGGAGAGAGTGGACTGTTCGGTCTGGCGGCCGGCGGTTTCATTCATGGGTTCTCGTCCCTGGGTAACCTCTTCAAAAACAAGTTCTCGGACTTCTTCAAGAAGAACTTCGACAAGGATCTGTTCAACAAGTTCGACAAGAGCAAGTTCCCGGGTCTCGACAAGAACTTTTTCAACAAGAAGGACTTCTTCAACAACCCGGATCTCGTCGCTCACTTCAAGAAGCGCGACCCCCTCGCGAACGCCATCTATCACGTTCCCGAGACCTTCGTGACCCACGGGCTCGGCGAAACCCTGTCCGAGATCCTCGTCAGCGGAGCGCTGTACGGCCAGTGGCAGTTCAATTGGTCGACCCTCGTGGGCGCCGGTGCCAGCGACAACATCCACGGCGGCCTGCACTCCGCGCTCACGGGCCCCGGCAACTGGTTGCACAAGAAGGTGTTCCCGAACGGGAATCTCTTCACCGGCTTCTACAACCGCACTTTCTCCCCGAACACCACGAACTCCCACGACTCGGGCGGCGCCGGAGGAGACGTGAACGGAGGTACCGACTCCCTGCCGGGTTCCCGTACCCCCCCGGTCACGCCTCCCCCCGCACTGCCCGCGCCGTCCGGCCCGCTGCCGCTGTCCTCGACTCCGAAGACCGCCCCCACCGGCAACGCCCCCTTGCCAGGCACCCCTGCCGGCAGTCCGCGCACCACCCCGCTGGGAACACCGCCCGCCACCCCGCCGGTCCGTACGCCGTCGAGCATCTCCGCCGACTCCGGGTACGACTCCGACTCGACCGACTACGAGAGCATCTTCGACGGCGGATCGGACACCGGCTCCGACTTCGGCTCCACCACCTCGGAGATCCCGCCGGCGATGCCGCCCGGCACGAACACCACCACCGGCCTCGACCTGCCTCCGAACAGCCTGCCGCAGGGGTCGAACCTCAACCCGCCCCTCACCAAGGGCTTCGGCGGCACCCCGGGCCACGGCGACGGACTCGATTCGGACGGCGCCCGCAACCCGCTGCCGGACGGCGAGGGCGCCGACGGCGGTCCGCTGTCCACCCCCGGCGCCCACCCCGACGCCACGGGCCTGAACACTGGCAACAGCCTCCTGGGGCCGGGCCTCGGGGCCGGTCCTGGCACGGTCGGCGCGTCGCCGCTGCCGGGTGGCGGGCTGCCGGGGTCCGCCGTGGGCCCGGCAGGCCAGTCCACCACCTCCGGCCCGGACCCGGCGCTCCACCCGGAGAGGAGCGGCCCGCCCCCTGCCGCGTCCGCCCCGCAGCCGCCGGGCACGCCCGGTGGCCAGCAGCCGTCGGGCCAGCAGCCGTCGGGACAGCACCAGGGGAGCGGGCAGCCCGGCGGCCAGGGGACCCGTGGCCCCGGTGCCCGGGATGTTTCCGGGACGACGGGCTCCGAGACGTCGCGGCCGGACGCCGACCCCCGCCCGGACGCGGTGACGGCCGGGGACCCGCAGGCGGACCCGGACCACGAGGCGGGAACACACCGCGCCCCGGCCTCCGACCCCGGGCAGCGCGACGAACCGGGTGCCCCCACGCCCCCGACGCCCCTGCCCACCCAGACCGCCGGCACGCCGGGCGCCGGCACCGTGCCAGGCACCACGCCCGGCACGGGGACCGCCGCCGACCAGGCGCCCCGCGTCCAGCGGAGCGACGCCCAACGACAGTGGATAGCAAAGCAGTTGGTGGCCGCCGACCTGGCCGGCGGCCCCTCGCCGCTCGGTCCGGACGAGCGGGTGAGCATCGCCGAACTGGAGGCGGCGGGCTTCACCCCGGACCTCGTTCAGCGCACCGCCGCCGAGCTGAACGAGGGCAAGCTGTCCGTGCGCGACAGCGGGCTCACGCCGCTGGAGCAGGCGCGGCTGCTCATGGTGCGGTCCGGCGCCTGGCCGGACCGGCTCGACACCGTCGCGGCCCAGGCGTCCCGCCGGATCTGGGAGTCGGCGTACCAGGACTTCGCCGGCACGGCCCCCGAGAGCACCGCGCCCCAGGACGTCGCCCGCGCCTGGGACACGGCCCTCTCGCTGGTGCTGCCGCCCGGTCCGCACCCGGCGTCGGCCGACTCCCGGTTCGCGGGCGTCGACTTCCGCGGCGCGGTACGGAAGGTCGCCGGCCACCTGCTGACCCACGGACCGGACGCGGAGTCCGGCGTCGCGCGCGCCGACGAGGCCCGCAGCGAGCTGGGCCTGCCGCCCCTCGTGCGCGCGGCCACCACGTCCACCGGTTCCGGTTCCCCGGACCCCGCAACCCCGCTTCCGTCGACCGCCACGGCCACCGCCACCGTCACCACGTCCAGCGACCTGGCGGACGCCGCCGCCCCCGCTTCACCCGACCGCGACGTCACCACTGCGGCGCTCCCCGCCCCCGCCGTGGCGGGGCGGCGCGAGGACGACGAGGAGAGCGTCAACGAGGAGGCCACCGGCGAGGCGATCGCTCTCCCGCCCCGCCCCCGGGGCGCCCGGCAGTCGGTGCCGCAGGACGGCAACGGGATGCTGTCCGCCGTCCTGGCGAGCGACCCGACGCTGCTGCGCGACCGCCTTCCGGGCCTGGCCGAGCGCGACCCGGACGCCCACGAGTGGCTGTCCGACCCGGCCCGGGTCCGGCGCGATCTGGCCGGACCCGCCGACGCACTGGCGGACACCCCGCATGCCGCCGTGCTCGCCGCCGCCCGCGGGCTGGTCGCGGACGAGCTGCTGGCACGCCGCGGCCGGGGCGCCACCGAGGCACTGTGGCAGTACCGTCTCAGCGCCCTCGGGGACGACTCGTTCGCGGCCCGCGTCGCCGGTATGGACCTGCCCACCCTGGTCACCAGGCTGACCGAACTCGACGTTCAGCTGCCGGCGGAGGGCCGCTTCGCGACCGATGAGGGGCTGCGCGGCGAACTGGCCGACCTGCTGCTCCGTCACGAGCCGCTCAATGACGAGGAGCTGACCGCCCTCACCGCCGCGGTCCTGGACTGGGCGGACCACTGGAACTCCGCCGGGGGCGAGGCGTTCCTGCCGCTGCTGGCGCACGTCCTCGACGTCCGAGTCGACGTCTTCCGGGCCGGCCGGTACGGCGAGGCCGGGCCGCTCGACTTCCGGACGCACCAGCCCGTCGGCCCGGCGGACGCCACCCGCACCATCGAGCTGTTCCACAGCACGTCCTACGCGCGGCGGACGGTCACCGAGAACGGCGTCAGCACCACCCGCTGGGTTCCGGCCGGGGAGGAGCACTACGAGGGCAGCGATGCGCTTGACGCACTGCGTCCGTTGCAGCCGACCACCCCGGACGGGTCGGTACAGCCGGACGAACCGCTCGCGACCGACGCCGACCCGGACCCCGGCCTCCCTCCGCTCCGGGCAACCGAGTCGGCCCCCGCCGCCCTGCCGCCGAGGCCGGTGTTCACGCGCCCGGTGTCGGAGGTGGGGGACCGGCCCGGCAGCTCCCGCACGCCGGGGGCGGCCCCCGGGGCACCGGCAGGCCCCGGCCGGCGGGGCGCCCGGCCCGAGGAGAGGATCCTCTCCTCGCGGCCCCACGCGTCGCGGCCCGGCCCGGTGCCGACCTCCCCCGTCACGTCGGAGTCCGGTGGCTCGGACATGTCTCTGGACAGTTCCGAGGATGAGCAGGGGCAGCTCGTTCCTGAGGCTCGGCTGCGTGCCATGGAGCGGCTGTTCGCGTCGTTGGATCCGGTGGCGGCGGCTCAGGACGGGGCGTTGGCCGGGGTGTTGGAGCGGTTGGACGGGTTGCGCAGGGGGCATCCGGGCCTGTCGCGGGGCCGGTTCGATCTGGCGAGGCTGGCCCGTGGCGTGCTGCACCTCGATCGGGAGGAGCAGCTGTCGGATGAGTCGATCTCCGAGTTGCTGCGGGTGGTGGTGCGGCGTCCGCAGGCGCAGAGCCTTGCGGAGCTGTCGGCGTACCACTTGTCGTCTTTCGGGGAGGGGTTGTTCGCCGGCCGGTACCGTCTTCCGGCCGGTGCGCAGGGTCGTCCTGGAGGGTGGAACTGGAACCCGGAGGGTGTGCCGGCCGACGCCGATCTCAGTATCGCGGCGGAGGTCATCGAACGGGAGGACGGGACGCGCGACGAGAAGCTGGTCGCCACTCCGTGGGAGGACGCGTATCTCTACTCCGCGGCCGGCGGAGCGTCCTGGATCACGCTGCCCGGCTTCGGGGGCCGGATGCGGCGCGTGCCGTTCGAGGTGTGCATCGAGCTGCCCGCGTTCGACCCGGACGCCGCCCGGGTCCCGGAGGGTACGGACCTCCTGCTGGCGATGTCCGCGGTCAGCTCCCGGGGGATCCACCTCGCCGACGGGCTCGTGGCCAAGTACGGCATGAACGTGCTGTCCACCAGCGGCAGGTTGGCGTGGACGCGGCCGGCCGGGGACCCGCACCGCTCCGTGCTCGCGATCACCGCGCGAGAGCAGCGAGATCCCCTGGGCGGCTGGCTGCGGCGCGATCCGCAGACGGTGAGCGCCGCCGCTGCCCGGGGCCTGGGCGACGCGGCCTACTGGAGCCGGCGCCTGTCCTACTGGCCCGTCATCGGCTCCGATCACCGCCTCACCGGCTACATCTCGATGGACTTCGCCGAGGAGGGCGACGGGGGCTGGAAGGTCACCTCGTTCTACGCCCGGTTCACCGCCGGTACGCCGGTCGAGAAGTACGTCATCCGCTACCCCGATGCCGAGCGGCTGGCAGCGCGCCCGGTGCCGTGGGTCGCGCAGAACCTGCCGTCTCCCGTCTTCGGGGTCAACCACGGTGAAGTGGGCGCCACCGCCTGGTACACCCCGCACGGGACGGAGACCACCTCCGGGCGGGAGGGCGCCCGGAGGACCGCTGCTCTGGTGGCGCTGACCGGGCTGTCCGATGACCACCCCTTCGTGATGGACCAGTGCTACGGCGCCACGTCCAGGGAGGGGGGAAGCCCCTGGGAGGAAGGCGGCTCGGTCCACGACACCGATCCGCGCGGGGCCGATCCGCTGGTGGACCCGTCGGAGAGCCAGTACCGGGCGGACGACCTCGGCAAAACGGTGTTCCCCTTCCGCTACCTCGCCACCGTCGGCGTCACGCGCGTGCCCATGCCGGGGATCGGCGCGGACGAGGGCGTGTTCGAGGTGCACCCCGACCAGCGGTTCAAGGAGATCACCCCGGAGGACGCGTGGGCCGTCGCCCGGCCGAGGCCGAAGGCCGAGTGGCTGGACGTGCTCGCGCGCGGCGCGGGTCTGCACCAGGGCTCCGGACCGGCGTCCGACGAGGTCCGGGCGCGGACCCTGCTTCTGGTGATGGCGCTGCGCCGGGTCTTCCCGCCTTTCAAGGACCGGAACGGGAACTTCCGTTCCGTGGACGAGCATGCGCTGCAGCTGCGGGACCCCGACGACCCGAGGGGGAAGATGTGCCGGGTGCTGCTGCGGGGCATCGGTGCGCTGGAGCTGATGCGGCAGCGGGACGTCCAGCTGAACCGGCCGAATGCCCCGCTGTTCACCATGGAGCTGCTGGAGCTGCTGGGGGAGAAGCACCGGGCCTTGAGCGGGCAGCCCGGCGCTGCGGCGGCGCTGTCGTCGGCGGACCGGCAGCGGAGTTTCGTCCGTCTGCTGGAGGATGCGGTCAGGGCATGGGCCGAGCAGCCGGAACGTGGCCTGAGCGAGTGGATTGCGTTGCCGGAGGTGTCCGGGGCGCTGGAGATGCTGGGGCGCGCGAGCGACCTGCAGGCTCTGGCGCGGGAGGCGTTGGGGCTGCCGGATGACGCGCCGGTGCGGGAGCGGGAGTGGTCGCGTCTGCTGTGGGCGGAGGTCAAGGCCGCGCGGATCGTCGGCTGGGACGCCGACGCGGCGGCCAAGGGGGCGTTCGCGGCGGCGGTTCTGCGCCTGGACCGGCCGGGCTCCGGACTGTTCCCGAAGGCTCATCTCGCGGCGGTCCGGGCGATCGCCGCCGGCCGCGATCCGGGCGACCTCGACGCGCTGGCCTCGCACGGCCTGGAGCTGGAGGACGTGCTCTCCTCGGACGCGCTGCTCTCCGACTCCGACGACAACCTGTGGGCCAGGGACTTCACCGGCGAGTTCGAGGACGGGGACCTCGACCACACGGTCATCACGCTGATGAAGCGGTTGCCCGATGGTTCGATCGTGCCGGACCGGCAGGTTGCCGCCCCCTGGTACGACGAGGACGATCCGGACAACCCGGTTCCGTTCGTGTATGCCGCGGACGAGGGCTACGCACCGACCGGCGCGTTCGCCGATCTCACCTCCCGCGACCCGGTGTTGCGGGGGCTGGACAAGGGAACCCCGGGCATCCTGGTGGTCGGCCGGGCCATGCCGCCGGGCGACGACCTCGAGGTGGACAGTCTTCCGGCGCAGGTCGCCCTCCACACGTCCAAGGACTGGTACGCCTGCACGCACCCGGTGAAGTTGTACCGGGGCGAGGACGGCACCTTCACCGTCGCCGTGTATCCGGAGGAGCACAGCGCGCGGGTTCCGGAAGACATCTGGGGCTATGTGCCCTACGAGGGTGTCCGGGAGGAGCTCGCGGCTGCCTCCGGCACGGCAGCAACCTCCGCCGCAGCGCTCCTCGACTCGGCATCCCCTCATGTCCGTCGATCCGGCCGGTCCTCCGCCGCCCGGCCGCCGAGGCCGGTGTTCACGCGCCCGGTGTTCACGCGCCCGGTGTCGGAGGTGGGGGACCGGCCCGGCGCCTCCCGCACGCCGGGGGCGGCCTCCGGGGCACCGGCTCCCCGCGGCCGGCGCAGCGGCCGGATCCAGGAGCCGGTCCGTTCCCCGCGGACGCCGGGTTCGGTGTCCGCGAGTTCGCCCCGGTCCCTGTTCGGATCGGCGGGCCAGGGGTCGCCCGAGCCGGTCGACCGGGAGCTTCTGGAGGACCTCTACGGCCCGCGGGACGCACAGGGGGAGGCTTCCTGGCGGGAGCGCGCCGAGGCGCTGGCCCGGTTGGCCCGGCTGTACCGTACGGACCCGATCCCGGACCCGAACTCGGATTCCGACCCGGACCCGGACTCGGACTTCGACTCCGACTCGGACCTCGGCTCGGACACTCGCTCCGACGCGTCTTCGGGTCCGCGGAACGGCCCGCTCGACCGGTACGACATGGAGGAGACCGCCCGCCATGTGATGCGCCTTGAGGTGGACGAGGCGACCGAGGACTCGGACGCCGGGCTCAAGGAACTGGTGCGGCTGGCGGTGGAGCGGCCCGGGGCGACGTCCTGGACGGAGCTGTCGGTCCACCACCTGTGGACCTATGGGGACGGGCTGTTCGCCGACCGGCACCGCCTGTCGCCCGATGGCCAGGGCCGTCCCCGGGGCTGGCGCTGGGGCACGGCGGACGTGCCGGCCGATATGGATCTGAGCCGGGTGCTGGATGTCGTCGAGCGGGCGGACGGGACACGCGAGGAGGTGCTCTCCCCCGCTCCCTGGTGGAACGGCGACGTGCCGCCGCACCTGTACTCCGCTGACGGCGACGCGGAGGAGGTCTCGCTGCCGGGCTATGCCGGGCGCATGCGGCAGTGGCCGTTCGAGGTGCTCATCAAAGTGGTGGCGCTCGACCCGGACCTGGCCCGGGTTCCGGAGGACGCGCACGTTCTGCTGGTGATGCCGGAGATCAGCGCGCAGGGCATCCACGCGGCCGACGGGCTCGTCACCCAGCTCAACCGCACGGTGTGGTCCACCAGCGGCAGGCCGGGTTGGGAGGTGCCCGGCTCCGACCTGGCCCAGATCCGGCCCGTGCTGACGCTCACGGCCCGGATGGACCGGGGACCCCGGGGCGGCTGGCTGCGGCGGGATCCGGACACGGTGCGCACCGTGGCCGAGCTGGGGCTGGGCGACGCCGCCCACTGGAGCCGGAAGGTGATCTTCTGGCCGGTGATCGGCGCGGACCACCGCCTTCAGGGCTACTCGTCGGAGGACTTCTCCGACGCGGCGGACAAGGGCTGGTGGACCACCGCGTTCTTCGCCGAGTTCACCTTCGGCCGCCCCGCCCGGTCGTACGTCATCGAGGACCCTGACGAGAGCCGGTGGGAAGCGCTCCAGCTGCCCTGGGTGCAGCTGGCGCAGCCGGCTCCCCTCATCGCGGACAACCACGGGAGGCCCGGCTTCACCATCTGGCACACCCCGCACGGGGAGATGCGCACCTCCGGGCGCAGGTCCGGCCGGATGGTCCAGGCCCTGCTGGCGCTGACCGGGCCGTCCGGGGCCTACTCCGTCTTCAAGAGCCAGTGCTTCGGTGCGATGCCCAGTACGCGAACGCGCCGCGGTACGACGGAGCCCGGTCTCCTCAGGCGGCAGCCGCGCGGGGCCGATCCGCTCGTGGACGTGCCGGAGATCCAGCACATGGCGGACGCCCCCGGCGCGACCGTGTACTCCCTCGGCTACTACGTGAGCGGCGTCTCCCTGTTGGAGAAGGACATCCCCGGCGCTCGCGCCGAGGAGGCCGTCTTCCAGGCGTACCCGGACGCGCGGGGCCAGGGAGTGACCCCGCAGAACGCGGTGCACACGGCCAGGCCGAGGCCGGCCGGGGCGGCGCTCGACGAGATCGCGCGCATCGCCGGTCTGCACACCGGGCCGGGGCAGGCGGACGAGCCGGTGCGCGAGCGGATGCTGCGCCTGGTGATGCTGCTGCGAGACGTCTTCACCCCCGTCACGGACGCGGACGGGGTGCTGCGCGCCGTGGACGAGCACGCGCTGCTGCTCCCGGACCGGCGCGACCCGTTGGGCGAGGAGAGCCGACAGCTGCTGCAGGGCGTGGGCACGCTGGACCGGATGCGCCAGGCCGATCCGGCGCTGGACCACCCGGCCGTCGGTCATTTCACCGTCGAGCTGTTCGGAACGCTGGCGTGGGCGCACGGGCTTCGCCGGCAGGCGGCCGTCGTCCAGGGCACCGCCGCGCTCGGTCTGCCGCCGGTCATTCCGGAGACCTTCCGTCTCCTGCTGATGGACGCGGCGAAGGTGGGGCCGGGGGCCGAGCCGCCCGCGCTCACCGCCTGGCTGCCGCTGCCGCAGGTGACCGACGCGGTACGGACGCTGGCCGCTGTGCAGAATCCCGAGCGACTGGTCCGGGACGTACTGGGCCTGACGGACGCCGAGGAGGTCGGGGCAGCGGACTGGTCCCGGGCGCTGTGGGCGGGGATCTGGACCGAGCAGCTCACGAGCCCGATCCGCAGCGACGCCGAAAAGGGCGCGTTCGCCGCCAGGATTCTGCGCCTGGACGAGCACGATCCGCAGCTGTTCCGCCAGGCCCGTACGGCGGTCGTCAAGGCGGTGGCCGCAGGCCGTGACCTCGGGCGCCTGGACTCGCTGGCCTCGCACGGCCTGGAACTGGAGGGAGCGCTGTCCGCCGACCGGCTGCTCCGGAGCCGCGGCGGCAGGATGTGGGGCCGGCAACCCGACCGCAAGAATCCCCCGCGCGGAACCCTCAACCGCAGTGTTGTCACGCTGATGGAACGCAAGGACGGCTCCTTCCGGCCGTACGCCACGGAGACCGCTCCGTGGAAGAAGGGCGAGGACGCGGCGCCGGAGGACGTGTTCGTGTATGCCGCGGGCGAGGACTTCGCGCCCCCCGGCCCCTTCGCCGACTTGCTCCACCACGACCCTTCCTCGGACTCCGACGAGGGCTGGATCCTGGTGGTCGACCGCGCCGGGCAGCCGAAGGGACTGGCGGCCCGGGCCGCCCTCGGCACGACCGGTGGGACGTGGGGCTCCGACCATCCGGTCGCGCTCCACTTCGACGAGGACAGCGGCGTCTACACGATCGCCGTGTATCCGGAGGACGGCCACGCGCAAGCGCCGGAGGGCACCTGGCACGCGTTCGAGCACCCGGGCAAGGAACAGGCCGCCCCCGGCGGCCGGTCGGCGGCTGCCGTCCCGTCCGCTCGCCGCGGGCCGCGAGACGGCTCGGTGGCCACCTCGCCGGCCGCAGCGACCGCGCCCCGGCAGTCGGCCGGCCCCGCGCCCGCGCCCGGCGGGGTGCTCACCCGCGCCGAGCTGACGGCCCGGGTGGACGCGGTCGCCGACCGGGGCCCGGTGGGTGAGCCGCGGCTGGGCGAATGCGCGGCCCTGGTGCGGGGCCTGGCCGCCGCGGTGTTCCCCGGCTCCGGGGTGCTCGCGGGCGGGGCGCGGGCGGCGTTCGCGCTGGACGACCTGGTGGTGGGCCGGACGACGACCGAGCACGCGCTCGCGGCGGGGCCGGGCTGGGGTTCGGTGGAGTCGTGGGCGCAGGTGGAGCGCGGACTCCGGAGGTCTGGTGCGGGGGCGCTGGCGCTCGTGCTGGGGCGGCGGCAGGACGGCGGACAGCTGCGGGCGGGCCGGCCGGGCCACGCGTGGGCGGCGTACCTCCTGGCGAACGACCAGGTGGCATGGATCAACCTGACGGGTGAGCCGGGCGGCCGGCTCTCGGCGACGCAGGAGGGGCAGCCGCCGGCGGAGCTGCTGCGGCGGCAGGGGCAGGGGCTCTCACCGCTGGAGCTGCCGCCGCTGGCCGGGCGGGCGGTGATCGTCGGCGCTTCGGGCCAGGTGGAGCCGGACGCGCTGGAGCCGTTCGCGGAGTCCGGCTCCACCGGGCAGGCGCTGGTGGACCGGCCCACGGGGCGCGGCTACGCCGGGGAGGACCGCGCGCTGTCGGAGCCGCCGCCGCGGCAGATCTTCACGCGCCCGGTGGCTGAGTTCGGATCCGGCCTCACAGCGCCGTGGGCGGAGGCGGACGGTGCGTCGCAGCTGTCGGACAGGACAGTCCTCCATCCGGCGCCGGCCGAGTGGGGGGCCGGCCGGACGTGGGGTCCGCCGGCCGGCTCCGCCGGTCCGGTGTCCGCGCCCCCTGCTGCCGGCGGGACGTCTGCGGTGGTGCCCTCGGCGCAGCAGGCGGCGCCGCAGCATCACGACGCGCTGCTCGCATACGTGTACGGCCCTCGGTCCGCAGGTCAGAGTTACCCGCCCGGTGTGCGTGACGCCCTGGTCGTGCTGGACCGGCTGTGGGCGCAGGAGGCGGGCCCGACGGGCGGGCCGTTCGGTCCGACCCAGCTGGATCAGCTGGCCCGGAACATGATCATGAAGCCGGGTGGGCGGTTCACGTCCAAGATGCGTGCCGACTTGCTGAAGGTGGCGTCGGAACATCCGGGGGTGCAGAGGACGGCGCAGCTGTTCGCGCTCTATGTGAAGAGCCGGGGGGTGTTCGGCGACAAGTGGCGCCTGACCGACCCCTCGGGCAACCACCTGGGTTGGGACTGGACCGAGAAGGTGCCGGGCGACATCAACCTGGAAAAGACAGGAGAGTCGCTGTTCGACAAGAACGGCAACCTGGCGTTCAAGATGACCGGTCGCAGTCCGTGGAGCACGTCACCCAAGCCGAACCTCAAACTCTACGCCGCGGACGGTGATCCGGCGACGGTCACCGTGCGGGGCCCCAACCGCTTCGAGCGGCGCATGACGTTCGAAGCGTTCATCGAACTGGTGGCGCTCGACCCGATGGGGCCGCTGCCCTCGGCGAATTCCCGCTTCCTGCTGGCGATGTCCGGGGTCACCGAGCGGAACCTCTTCCTCCCGGACGGGCTGGCCCTCCGGTTCAACCAGCCTGTCTGGGTCTCCGGCGCCACGGTGCGGGTCATGCAGGACGAGAACGGGCCTGCGCCTGTGCTCGGGCTGACCTCCCAGGAGGGGAAGACACCCCCGGGGAGCTGGATAGAGCGGGACCCTGCCACGGCACGTATCGCAGCCGGGCCCGGTCCCGGACGCGACGATCTGTCCTACCTGAACGGGGAGATGATCGCCTGGCCGATCGCCGGCCCGGACCACCACGTCAACATGCTCCTTGCGGCCGACTTGAACAAGGACCACGACAAGGGCTGGGCCCGCGTCAACGGGGCCCTGGGTATCGGATCGGCCAGGTATTACGTCCTCGCTCAACCAGGGCGCCCGATCTCACCGGCAGATGTGTATCAGGTGGTCTGGCCCGCCGATAGGCCCACGGTCAAGGTGGGCGTGCACGGCCTCCCCGCGGTGGGCATATGGCCCACCCCGGACGGGGCCAAATACCTCGAACCGGAGGAGAGTGCCCGCAGAGTCTCGTACCTGATACGGCAGACCGGGCTGTCCCCTGAGTACCCCCTCGTCCTGGTGTGCTGTTACGGCGCGATGCCCAAGAGCCCGAGGCATCGCAGGGCGGCGAACGTGCCGTCTTCCGGTGGGTGGCCGGCCGGGGTCGATCCGCTCAGGGATCTGTCCATCGCCGACCGGGTGGCGAAGAGGGAACGGCGGCTGGTGCTGTCCTCCAACTACACGATCTCCACCGCGTGGATGAAGGATCTGTTCCCGTGGATGAACTCCGACGAATCGGTGTTCATCATGCACACCGACGAGCGCGACCGCCGAGCCGGCTGGGTCGCGTCCTGGCCCGAACCGGAGGGGACGGACCTCGACGCGTACGGGCGCCAGGCTCTTCTGCCCGTCGGCCAGGCAAAGACCCCGGAGCGGACGCTGGAGCTGCTCCGGGCACTGAAGCTGATCTTCGGTAGCTCCGTGCAAGTCGACCCGGAGTTCCCGGTGCTGCTGAGCGGTATCGGCGCGCTGGAGCGGATGCGGGAGGCCGACAGCGCGTCGAACCGTCCGTTGGACCACGACGGTGCCCGCCAGTTCACCCTCGATCTGTTCGAGTTTCTCGCCATGGGCTACCACATCGGGCTGCACGGCCCGCCTGCCCGGAACGGGCAGCCGGTCCCTGTCGAGAGCTACCGCGCGCTGCTGAAGGAAGCGGCGGCCAGGTGGATTCAGCGGCCGGGGAGTTACCTGGTCGACTGGCTGCCGTTGCAGCCCGTCATCCACACACTTGCGGGTATGGCCTCCCGGCCGTCCCGGGAGAACTGGCTCAGGGATCTCCTGGGGCTCGACGCCAACGACCCGGTCGAGGAGAGGGAGTGGTCACAGGCGCTGTGGGCGCAGGTCAAGGGCAACTTGTTCGTCCTCAACGAGGTCACTGACCAGGGCGCGTTCGCCCAGGCCATGCTGCACCTGGACCACCCGGACCCGTCGCGTTACGGCGATGCGGTCACCGCGGTCCACAGGGCGGTGGCGGCCGGCCGCAGCATCAGGCGGCCGCACGAGCTGGCTTCCCACGGCTTCGAGCGGGCCGGAGCGCTGTCACCGACCACGCTGCTGACGGACGGCAACGGGTGGACATGGGGCAGGAACTTCACCGCTCGGCCGCTCAGCGCCGGAAGCATCGACACCTCCGACATCACGGTGTTCAGGAAGCAGCCCGACGGCAGCGTCCTCGAAACCACGGAACCCGCTCCCTGGCGCGAGGGCAAGCGACCCTTCGTGTATGTCGCGGACAGCGACTTCGCGCACCCGGAGCAGTTCGGTGATCTGGCCTACCGTGACCCGGCGTTGCGGAGGCTGGACCCCGAGATTCCCGTGCTCGGGGTCATCTCCCATGCCATGCCGTACGACCCTCTCCTGCCGCCTGCCCCTGGGCTCCTCCGGGGCAGCTTGGCGGGTGAACTCGCCCGCAATACGGGCAGGAGGCAGTTCGTCCCCTGGTGCGCGGTCGAACTGCGCCGTGGGGCCGACGGGGTCTACCGGATCGCGATGTACCTGGACCAGGGAAGTCCGGCGAGCCTGGTCGGCGTGTGGGGGGCCATCAATCCCGCGCAGGGCGACCCGCCGGCCCCGACGCCCCCGGTCGTGGCACCGCCCGTGGGCCCGGCGGCCGTCGGCCCGCCGCGCCCTGCC
Organism: Streptomyces sp. Edi2; assembly: GCF_040253635.1. Classification (NCBI taxonomy): domain Bacteria; kingdom Bacillati; phylum Actinomycetota; class Actinomycetes; order Kitasatosporales; family Streptomycetaceae; genus Streptomyces; species Streptomyces sp. Edi2. The sequence continues at coordinate 5,072,915 of NZ_JBEJGX010000003.1, forward strand.
CCGGTAGGGGTGCCGGGGCTGCTGCCGGGGTCGATACCGGCGGGCATGCGGATGCCCCTCCCGGTGGGTGTGCCGGTCGCTCCGCCGACCAGCATGCCGGTCGGTCCGCTGCCCGGCACGCTGGTCGGCCTGCCGGCCCCCATGCCGCCCGGCCGGCCGCTCCCTCTGCCCCCCGGACTGGCGAACTACCGCGGTGCGGCGCCGGCGGCGGAGTCGCCCGCCGGGCCCACGCCGCGTATCCCGATCCTGCCGGTGGCGGACACGATGCGGGACGCCAACAGCGGGCGGGCAGAGGACCGAAGGACGTCGCGCAGAAGGCGGGACGCCGCCCTGGCCGACCGGCCGAGGGTGGTGACCCACGCCCCGCGGTCCGGTGCCCCGGCGCCGTCGGCCGGCTCCGCGTCCCACGGTTCGCCGATGGAGCTGGACAGCCCGCAGGAGGCGCCGTCGGCCGAGGAGCGCTACCAGGAGATCCTCGACGAGCTGTACGCCGGGCAGGGCAAGGGCCGAGGCTCCGAAGAGTGGGCGGCGCTGGCCCGGTTGGACGGGTTGCGGCAGCTGGAGCCGGAGCCGGCGGGCGGACCGCTCGACATCGCCGCGCTCACCCGCCATGTGCTGATGCTCGGGCAGGGAGAGCCGACACCCGAGCTGCGCAGGGAGCTGCTCGCCCTGGCCCTGAACGCCAGGACACTGGAGGCCCGCGGACTGAAGGTGGACAGCCTGGCCGTGCTCTCCGCCGGTTACCTGGCGCGCAATGGGGCGTTCGACTCGACGTTCCGCCTCGCGCCCGGCGCCGGCGACCGCCCCCGGGGCTGGGACTGGACCGGGCAGATGCCCAAGGACTTCACCCTGGGGCAGTCGGCGACGGTCATCGTCGGCCGGAACGGCACGCCGTCCGTGAACGTGGACCGCAGTGCGTGGCTCAGGGACGGCAAGCCCGAGCCGTACGTGTACTCCGCGCCGAGCAGCCCGACGGAGATGAGGATCGCCGGGCGGGGCGATTTCTGGCGGCGCGTACCGCACCGGGTCTTCGTCGAGCTGCCGGCGTTCGACCCGGATCTCGGGCAGGTCCCGGCGGATGCCGACTTCCTGCTGACGATGGGCCGGATCCGCGAGCGGGGCCTCGTGCTGCCGAACGGGCTGGCGGCCAAGTACGGGCGGGAGACCTGGAGCACCGATACCGTCCCGAAGTGGGTGCAGCCTCGCGGCACCTCGGATCCGTTCATGCTCACGCTGTTCGCCAGGGAGCACGAGGACGCGTGGGGGAACTGGCTGCGGGTGGATCCGGTCACGGCCCGGGAAGCGGTGGCCGCGGGGACGGGCGTCGCGGCCCGCTGGAGCCGGGAGCTGGCCTTCAGGACGTTCGGCGGTCCGGACCGCCGTCCCAGCGTGGTCGCGGCGATGGACTACACAGCCATGTCCGGGCCCGAGCGCTGGCGCCGCAGTGTGCGGGACACCTTGCTGACGGGGCTCTCGTGGTCCGTCCTGATGCGCTTCGGTCGCAAGGTGCGCCCTGCGGACCTGCGACAGGTGCCGTGGGTGGAGTTCGATCTCCCGTCACCGGTCTACCTCGACATCCACGGGGTACGGGGCGGCACGATCCTGCCCACGTCCAGCGGGACGAGGACCACCTCCGGGGCGGAGTCCGTCGCCTGGATGAGCGCGGCGATCGACCAGCTGGGCCGCTCCAGGCGGCACCCCATCGTGGCGCAGAACTGCTTCGGGGCGTCCGGGCGAGAGCGGCACCGTCCCCGGATGAGCGGGTCGGTCTACGGCCGCGAAGCACGCGGCACCGATCCGCTCGCGGACATGTCGGAACTCGAACTGCTGGCGGACGGCCGGGGGCAGACGGTGTTCGCGCTGCCGGCCGAGGGCTATCTCGGCGTCGGCTCGGAGCTCCCGCAGCTGGGTCTGCACCCCCAGCAGCCGGTTCTCGGGACGGGCACGGACCCCCGGGGCAAGGGGGTGACCGTCGAGACCGGCATCGTCGCCCTCCGGCCGTTGCCGAAGAACGAGGCGCTGGACGAGTGCGCGCGCCTCACCGGTCTGCACGCGGGCCCCGGCCCGGCGTCCGACGACGTGCGGGCGCGGACGACGCGGCTGGTGCGGGCGCTGCGGCGGATCGCCCCTCCCTTCAAGGACATGAACGGGCGGTACCTGGCCGTCGACGAGCACGCGCTGCCGCTGCCTCACGCCCGGCTGGTACCGGATCCGCGGCACGACCGGGCGCGGTTGCTGCTGCGGGGCATGGGCGCGCTGGAGCTGATGCGGGCGGCCGATCCCGCGCTGAACGACCCGCAGCGGCGGGGCGCCCGGCTGTTCACCGTCGACCTGTTCGAGGCGCTGGTCGACAAGCACCGCGAGCTGTACGGGCAGGCGCCGGCGGCCCGGAGCGGAGCGGTGGGCGCGGTGCCGCCGCTCGTCGAGGAGCACTTCGGCCGACTGCTGGAGGACGCCGGGAACCGGTGGAACGAGCGCGCGCGGCCTGCGCTGACGGACTGGCTCGGACTGCCGAAGACGATCGGGGTCCTCGGGCAGTTGGCCTCCCTCCCGGACCCGGAGCCGGTGATCAGGGACGTGCTGGACCTGGAGGACAGCGCGCCGGTCGGGGAGTGGGAGTGGTCCCGGACGCTGTGGGCGGGGGTCAAGGCCCAGCTGCTCACCGACGGGATGACCAGCGCGGCCGACCGGGGTACCTTCGCGGCGACGATCCTGCGCCTGGGCGCGCCGGATGCGGCGGCGCGGTTCGGGGATGCCCGCATGGCGGCCACCCGGGCGATCGCGGCCGGCCGTGACCCGGGCAGCCTCGACGAGTTGGCCTCGCACGGGCTGGAGCGGGACGGTGCGCTGTCTCCGGACCGGCTGCTGAAGGACCGTCAGGGCGGTACGTGGGCCAGGATCCTGAACGGCGAGTCGTACCCGCCGCGGAACATCGACCTCAGAGTGGTCACGCTGATGCAGCGGACGGCCGACGGCCGCTCCTTCGAGCCGTACGGCACCGAACCGGCCCCCTGGTTCGGCAAGGACGCCGCCGCCCCCATCGTCTACGTGGCGGACGAGGACTTCGCGCCGGCCGGGCAGTTCGGTGACCTGGCCTCCCACGACCCCTTCCTGAGCGCGCTGACCACGCAGCACCACGTGGTGCAGGCCATCCGCCGGACCGGCCCGGCCGGACCGCCCGTGGCGGGCAGCCTGCCGGTGGAGCTGGCCCGCAACACCGGTAGGGGGCAGCACTTCTCCACGCTCTCGGTCGGCGTGCACTTCGACCAGGAGAAGCAGGTCTACACGGTTGCGGTGTTCCCGCTGGAGGGCATGACACAGGCGCCGCCCGGCACATGGAACAAGATCGGTCCCGACGAGGCCGACGTGCTCTCCCAGGGGATCCCCGGTGCGGCCCCCGCGCCGGCGCCGGATCCGCCGGCGGCCCCCTGGTACGGCGACTCGAACTCGCAGCAGGCCCCGACGACGTCGATCCCGACCAACGCCTCGGGCACCCCCGGGCGGATCTTCGCGCGGCCGGTGGAGGAGCCGGCCGACGACGCGGACGCGGAGTGGGAGTCGGGGTCCGAGCCCGACTCCGAGTCCGGTTCGGACTCCGGCACCGCGTCCGACTCCGACTCCGCATCGGAGTCCGGCTCGGCATCAGGGTCCGACTCCAGCTCCAACTCCAACTCCGAATCCGGTGACGAGTCGGGGTCCGAGTCCAGTTCGAGTTCGAGTTCCAGTTCCAGTTCCGGGTCGAGCGTGGACTACGGGTCCGACCCCGGTGAGGACACCGTCACCAGCTCCAGTTCGAGTTCCAGCTCCGACCCCGACTCGGGCTTCGAGTCCGGCTCGGGCTCCGACTCGGACTCGAACTCTGGCTCCGACTCGGACAGCGGCTCCGAGACCGGGCCCCAGGCCGGGCCGGCGCCCAAGCCCGGCCCGGGAGCGCCTCCGAGGGGGCCGGCGCCGGTGAACGCGGCGTCCAGGCTGCGGGCGCACCCGACGAACGCCCCGTCGCCGGGCACCGGACAGCCGGCCCCCGTCCGGTCCGCGTCCCGGGTCGTGCCGGTGCCGGCGGCGAAGCCGGTGCCGCTCCCGAAGGCGGTGGGACCGGGCTACGACGCGGTGCTCCACGAGCTGTTCGGGGCGTCGGCCGGTGGGGATCACGAGCGGACGCGCGTACGTGCGGCGCTGGAGCGGCTGGACGCGCTGAGCGCGGGCGACCCGCGGCTTCGGCCGGACGGTTCGCTCGATCTGGAGGCGCTGGTCCGCCGGGTGCTGATGCTGGAGCGGACCGAGCCCGCGACACCGGCGGACCTGCGCGACCTGCTGAAGGCGGCGGTGGATCCGCGTGCCGGGGGGCCGCGCAGCCTGGACCGGCTGTCCGCGGTCCACCTGGTGCGCAAGGGCGTGTTCGACGCCCGGTTCCGCATTCTCGACGACCAGGGGAACCCGAGGGGCTGGGACTGGGGCTCCGGTGTTCCGTCACAGGCGGACCTGAGCACGTCGGGAATGGTGACGACGGATCAGGGCGGCGCGACGGCCGTCACGAACATCGGCACCGCCCCGTGGGGTGACACGGCGCACCTCTACGCCGCCAACAGCACCGCGCGCTCGGTGCGGGTGCACGGGTCGAAGGGCTTCTCCCGCCGGGCCCCCCACCGGGTATTCGCCGAACTGGTGGATCTCGACCCGGTGCTGCCCGGGGTCCCGGCCGAGGTCCCGCTGCTGCTGTGGACGCCGAACGCCCTGGCGCGGAACCTGAACCTCCCCGACGCCCTGGCGCACCAGCAGAACCGGTCCGTCTTCGCCACCGGCGGCAACCTGGTCTGGGCCCCGCTGTCCGGGCCGCAGCCCCGGTTCGTGCCCGCGCTGGACAACCGGGGCTCCGAGGGCGTCTGGGCGAGCTGGCTGCGTCGGGACCCGGCCGAGGTGCGGGACGGGGCGGTCGACTGGAACCAGGAAGAGATCACCTGGTCCTTGCCGGGCCCGGACCACCGCATGTGGGGCTTCTCCTCGTTCGACTTCGCGGCCGAGCCGGACAAGGGCCGCAGCCGCACCAGGAACTACGCCCGAGCCGCTGCCGTCAGGCGCTACGTCGTGCTCGGGAAGGGCCGCGAGCGGGCCACCGAACCGCCCAAGGAGGTGCGCTGGAAGGTACCGCCGTTCCACGCGGGCCTGCACAGCTGGCCGGGGGTCGGCGTCTGGCAGACCGTGGCCGGACAGACGCATGTCGATGCCCGGGAGTCCGCGGACATCGTCGCCCGCGAGGTGGACCGGTCCGGGCCGGCCCCCGGGGTGCCCGTCCTGCTGGGCTCCTGCTACGGCGCGACGCCGCGCCGGTCCCGGCGCCTGCCGTACTGGCCCGAATCCGGGCCGCGGCCCGCCGTCTTCGACCTGCTCGCGTACCTACCCGCCGGCCAGTACGTGGCGAACAAGGCAAGGCGCGGGGCGTACGCCGCCCCGTACGAGATATCCCTGGAGCCCGAGCGCGACGTGGTGGAGGGCAGCACCTCCGACGAGCTGGTGTGGGTCCTCTTCACGGACGAGCGGGGCGACCCGGCGGACTGGGTGCTCTTTCTGCCCGAGCCGGAGGGCGCGGAGCTGGACGAGGTGGCGCGCCTGGCGCATCTGCACGACGGCAGCGGGCCGGTGTGGGAGGTGAACCGCTTCCGGGCGCTGCGGCTGGTGCGGGCGCTACGGCTGGTCTTCGGTGCGGAGGTGGCCGACCGGCCGGACTACGGGCAACTGCTGAGCGGTGCCGGGGCGCTGGAGTCGCGCCGCCGGGCCGACGGCGCGCTGCACCGCCGTGGTGGCCTGCTGTTCACCATGCAGCTGTTCGAGGCGCTGGCCTGGGAGCACGCGGGCGGCGGGACGGGCATCCCGACGGTGACCGCCGACCACTACGCAGCGCTGCTGACGGACTCGGCGCAGCGGTGGGAGGCGGGCGAACGCGGCGCGCTGACGGGCTGGCTGGAGCTGCCGGAGGTCACCAGGGCGCTGGAGTGGGCGGCGACGGCGCCTGACTGGGAGCGCATGGCCAGGGACATCCTGAGCCTGCCCGCCGAGGTGCCGCTCCAGGAGGAGGAGCGGTCGCGGGCGGTGTGGGCGCTGGCCAGGACCGAGCAGCTCGCCGCCGAAGCGGGCGACCAGGGCGAGTTGGCGCGGCGGGTGCTGGGCCTCGACCGGCCGGACCCGGACCGCTACCTGGAGGCGCTGTCCGTGGCCCGCCGGGCGCTGGCGGCCGGCCGGAACGCGCGGAATCTCGACGAGCTGGCCTCGCACCGCCTGGAGCTGGCCGGCATGCTCTCGCCGACCGGGCTCCTGAAGGCGCCCGGCGTCGAACAGCCGTGGGGCAGGGGCCTGGTCCAGGGGCGCCTCGATCCCCAGGAGCCGGCGCCGTTCGACCCGACGGAGATCACGCTGATGCGGCGGCTTCCGGACGGCACGTTCGTGCCCAGCGGTGCCACCGACAGCGTCCAGTGGAGCGAGCAGGGGCTGCATCCCTTCGTCTACGCCGCCTTCGGTCCGCTTCCGCCCAACGGCCCGCTCACCGACCTGGCCTACCGCGATCCGGAGCTGCTGGCGCTGTCGGTGGACGTCCCGTTGGTCACGACTGCCGTCCGGGCCCCCGCGCCGGGCTACCCCGTCGAGGGCAGCTACCTGGCCCAACTCGCGGCCGGCGCAGGCAAGGAGTGGTGGGCCTCCACCCACGCGACCGCTCTGCACGTCGACCCGAAGACCAAGGTGCGCACCCTCGCGGTGTACCCGGAGCCGTGGGAGACGGTGGCCCCGGCAGGCACCTGGCGGTGGGCGCAGCCCGTTCACGGTGACCAGCGGCCGCCGGGGGCCCCGGCTGTGCCGGAGTCCGCGGACCGGCCGTCCCCCGGCCTGCCCGCCCACCCGGCCCACCGCGCCCCGGTGGACCGGGCGGACCGGCCCGCCGCGACCCGGCCGGTGTACACCCAGCCGGTGGACGACCCGAAGTCCCCGCTGCGTTCGCCCGCCCCCGGGTGGGAGAGCGCCGCACCGCTGCTCGCGGCGTACGCGGACCGCCCGGAGCCGCGGACGAACATGCCCCGGTCCGGGGCCGGGACGGCGCCTTCGAGCAAGCGCGGCAAGTCCTCCGGCGGGCGTACGAAGTCCTCGACCGGGCCCGGCCCGCCCCCGGCCGGCAGCAGCAGGCCCCCGGCCGGGCCCCGCACCGCCACCACCGCGCCCGGCACGCCTGCGGCGGCCCCTGCCACGCGGCCGTCGCCCCTCGCGGACCTCCACGAGCAGCTCCTCACCGAGCTGTACGGTCCGCCGGGCGGCGACCCGGCCGGCCGGTCGAACGCGCGGATGGCCCTGGCCCGGTTGGACGCGCTGCGGAAGAAGAAGCCGGCTCTCCACGGCGGCCCGCTCGACCTGGACACGCTGGCCCGTCATGTGCTGCTGCTGGAGCCCGCGGCAGCGGTGACGAAGGAGCAGCGCCGCGAGCTGCTGAACGTGGCGATGGACCCGCGGGCCGAGGACGCCCCGAATCTGGTGGTCCTGACCGCGGTCCACCTGGTGCGCCGGGGCGTGTTCCATGACGCTTTCCGCCGTTACGGCAAGAACGGCGAGCCGAGGGGCTGGGACTGGAGCCCGACGGGCACGCGGGTGCCGCTCAACGCCGATCTGGGCAGGACGGCACTGGAGGTGACCGACGCGCAGGGCGGAGTCTCCTTCCAGGAGGAGGGTTTTGCGCCGTGGGGCGCCGACCCGTACCTGCTGGCTGCGGATTCCGACCAGGCGGGGATCCTGCTGCGGGGCGACAAGGGCTTCCAGCAGGTGGTGACCCCTGAGGTGTTCGCCGCGCTGATGGCGTTCAACGAGGACCTGGCTCCGGCGGCTCCGGCGGCTCCGGCGGACCCGAAGCCGGCCGAGCCCAAGGTGGGCCCGGACGTCCCCCTCCTGCTGGCGATGTCCGAGGCCAGCGCCTGGAACCTCAACCTCCAGGACGTGCTGGTCGCTCAGCACGGCCACGACGTGTGGGCCTCCAACGGCCTGTTGCGATGGGTCCCGCAGGGGAAGTCGACCCCGGCCATGCTCGTGCGGCAGGTCCAGGAGGACAAGGGGTTCCACGGGCAGTGGCTGCTGCGGGAACCGGCGACGGTGGCCGCGGCGGCCAAGCTGCCGCACGGCGGCCCGGTCGACTGGAGCAGGCGCGAGATCGCCATCCCGATCGCGGGCCCGGACCACCGCTTCAACACCTACATCTCGATGGACTTCCGCGGGGAGCCGGACGGCGGAAACTACCGCAGCCGGATCTACAGCCGGCTTGCCCAGAGCGCCCGGTGGGTCCTCTTTCGTCCTGGCCGCGAGGAACTGCGCAGCGCGCGTCTCGTGCCGTGGGTCGAGGAGAAGTGGCCCACCCCGTTCTTCGCGAACATGCACGGGGGAGCCGGGTGGTCCGACTGGTTCACCCAGGACGGGCAGGAGAGAGTCGACGCGCGCGAGACCGGGCGCCGGGTCGCGCGCCAGGTGGCACTGTCCGGTCTGCCGCTCGACCACCCCGTCGTGCTGCTGTCCTGCTTCGGCGCCATGCCCGGTGGGAAGTTCCGCGACGCACCGAATCCGCCGGTCGCCGACGGCCGCCGCTCGGCGACCTCTCGTGCGCGGATGCCGGCCGGGGCCGATCTGCTCTCCGAACCGCCGACCGCCCAGTACTCGTCGAACGAGGCCGACCGGACCGTCTTCACCACCACCTTCACGAACGCCGTCGATTACGCGAAGAAGTATGCCCCGCACCTCCCTCCCGACGAGGCCCTGATGATCGTCGTCGGGGACCTGCGGGGCGACGAGGCGGGGTGGGAGAAGTTCCGTCCGGAGCCGGAGGGCGCGGAGCTCGACGCGGTGGCGCGCCTGGCGCATCTGCACGACGGCAGCGGGCCGGCGTCGGAGGCGAACCGCTTCCGGGCGCTGCGGCTGGTGCGGGCGCTGCGGCAGGTCTTCGGCGCGGACGTGGGCGACCGGCCTGACTACGGGCAACTGATCGGCGGCATCGGGGCGTTGGAGGCGCGCCGGGCGGCCGATCCGGCGCTGCACCGTCCCGGTGGCGAGCAGTTCACCATGGACCTGTTCGAAGCGCTGGCCTGGGAGCACGTCGGCGGCGGGCAGGACATGCCGGACGTGACCGTCGACGACTACGCCGATCTGCTGAGGGATTCGGTACGTCGCTGGCACGCGGGCGAACAGGGGCCGTTGACCGGATGGCTGCCCCTGCCGGACGTGACGGACGCACTGCAGTGGCTGTCGTCCCTGGCCGACCCGGAGCCGGTGATCCGGGACGTGCTGGGGATGTACGCCGGCGCGCCGGTCGCCGAGCGCCAGTGGGCGCAGACCGTGTGGGCCGACGTCGAAACAGCCCGCTTCTCGGGCGGCGTCCAGGACCGGGGCGAGCTGGCGCGCAGGATGCTGCTCCTGCCCGGCCCCGACCCGACGCGCTGGTCGGAGGCATTGGACGCGGTACGCAGAGCGGTGGCCGACGGTCGCGACAGCAGGAACCTCGACGAGTTGGCCTCCCACTTCAAGGAACGGGGCGGTGCCTTCACCCCTGCCACGTGGGCGCACGACTCCCAGCGGACTGTGTGGGCCCGTTCTCTCGGCAGGGGACTTCAGCGTTTCCGCAGCTTCGACCCCGACCACATCACGCTGCTGAGGAAGGCGGCCGACGGCTCGGACATGGTCGTGGGCCGGGTCCGGTCCCCCTGGTCCCTGCAGGGCAAGCCGGTTCCGTTCATCTACGACGTGGCCGGCGACCATGCCACGGATGGCGAGATCGGCGACCTGGCTTACCGCGATCACTGGGTGCGGGAGGCTCCGAGCCACGGCATGCTGCTGCTGACGAGTGACCGGGCCGTACCGGACGGTGCGGATCCCGCTCTCCACGGGCCGGGCGCCCTGGCGCGCAACACCGGCAGGGTGGCGTTGGGCTGGAGCGTCCCGAGCAAGCTGTTCATCAATCCGAAAACCGACGTCTGCACGGTCGCGTTGTACCCGGAGCCCGGGGACCCCCAGGCCCAGTTGGCCTTTCGAGCGGTCGTCCCGGAGGACGCCGACCTGCCGGTTTCCCCGCCCCTCGGGTCGGCTTCGTCCAGCAGCTCGTCGAGTTCTGCCGGGACCCCGCTTCAGGTGCCGTCCGCTCCCGCTTCCCCGGTTCCAGGGGCTCCGGTGCCCGCGTCTTCGGCGTCTGCGGCCTCGACGTCTCCGGTAACCGGGCCCCCGCCCGCTCCCCGCCCGGCCCCCGCCCGGTTGCACCAGCCACAAACCAACTTCCGGGCCCCGGCCCCCGCGGCACTGCCGGTGTACACCCGGCCGGTGAGCGCCCGCATGGCGGACGTGGCCCGGACCGACGCCGATACCGAGATGGCGGACCTGGTCCGGACCGACTCCGATACCGAGATGCCGGACCCGTCGCCCGGCCCCTCGGCCGGGACGGAGGCCCCCGGTGCCGTGGCCGTGGTCCCGGTACCGCAGGCGGTGGCACAGCACTACGAGGGCATCCTCACGGAGCTGTACGGCCGGAAGCCCACCCGTGCCGCCCTCTGGACCAAGCGGAGGGACGCGCTGGCCCTGCTGGACCGGCTGCGGGCGAAGATTCCGGAGCTGAGCGGCGGGCTGCTCGACCTGGACGAGCTCATCCCCCGGGTTCTGATGTTTGAGCAGGGCCGGGTGGTGATGTCCGAGGACGAGCACGACCTGATGAAGGCGGCGATGGCCGACGAGGTGCGGGACGCGCGCCTGGAGACGGTGTCCGCCTTCCACATGGTGCGCAAGGGGGCGTTCCACCCCAAGTACCGCATCCCCGCGACCCCCGGTAACCCGCGCGGCTGGAACTGGGGTTCGCTGCTGATGCCCGAGCTCGACCTGACCCGGACGCGGTCGACGACCACGGGGAGAAGGGGGACCGCGTACGTCTTCGACGAGGAGGGGCGCGCCCCCTGGACCGAAGGACGGTCGGCCGACTACCAGCCGTACGTCTACTCCGCCCCGGGCGACAAGCAGTCCGTCACCGTACGGGGCATCGGGGGCTACCAGGAGACGATTCCCTTCGAGGTCTTCGTCGAACTGGTCACGTTCGATCCGCAGCGACTCACCGTGATGGGACCGGACGACGCCTTCCTGCTGGTGATGCCGGGCATCAACCTGTGGAACAGCTACCTCCAGGACGAGCTCGTGCGCCGGTACGGGCACGACACCTGGGCCGCGACCGGCCCGACCCGCTGGGGGCGACGCGAGGACAACCTCAGGTACCAGCTCGAACTGGACAACAACAACCGCACGCATGTCGCGCCCCGCTCGCGCTGGCTGGTGCGGGACCGGGAGACCCTGGCCGCGGCGGCTGCCCTGCCGGGCGGGGACCTCGTGTGGAACCGGGACATCATGGCCCTGCCCGTCAGCGGAAGGGACTACCGCGGCCGGCCGCACCGCATGACGGGCTTCGTGTCGATGGAGTTCTCCAAGGCAATGAGCGCCTGGAATGTCACCCTGTGGGCCACCAACCTCCACAAGATCGAGGACTTCTACTTCACGCGCCCCCGTCGGTCCAAGCCCCTCGCGGGTCCGCTCCAGGTGCCGTGGCGCGGCCGGCCCGTCATCAGCGTCGACCTGCATGGTCTGCCGGGGCGGTGCGCCTTCAACACCCCGAGCGGGCAGGTGGCGGTGCAGGTCGGGGAAAGCGGGCGGCGAATCGTCCACCAACTGGCCCTGACGGGGGCCCCGCTGGACGTTCCCTTCCTGCTGGTCAACTGCTACGGCGCGGCTCCCGGTGGGCGGGACGCGACGTTGCCGTCCTGGTTCGCTTCCGGTGCGCAGATGGGAGTGTCGAATGCCCTCGTCGACCGCTCCACCCTCCGCGAGGTGGCGAACCGGTCGGAAAGGTCGGGATTTGCTGTCCTCAATACGTTCGGCAGCCATACCCAGCTGATCCCCGGCAGCAACCCTCCCGCGCACCGGCATTCGATCATGATGTACACGGATGAGCGCGGCGAAGGCGCGCTCAAGTGGTACGTCCAGCATCCCGAACCGAAGGGCGCCGCGCTCGACCCGTGGGTGAGCGCGGCGGGTCTCGCGCCGCGCCCCGGGGCCTCGGAGCAGGAGCGCTCCGAGGCCCGGGAGCGGACCCTGGCCCTGGCACGCGTGCTGGTCCACTGGATGGACGGCGATGTGGTGAAGGCCGCCGACTTCCCGCAGCTCTTGCGCGGCATGGGGCAGTTGGAGCGGATGCGGGCGGCCGACCGGAGTCTGGACCTTCCCGGCGGTCGTGAGTTCACCCTTGAGCTGAGCGGGGCTCTGCTGGACGCCTATGCCAACCAGCTGCGGGCACAAGGGCGAGCCGTGCCGTCGGATGTGCCGACCCTCCTCCGCGCCTACCTCTCGGAGGCGAACCGGGTATGGCAGGCGCAGCCAGGGACGCCGCTGACCCGCTTCGCACCCGTGCGGTTCCTGTCCAACGCGCTGAGCTACCTGGCCACTCCGGACGGCGGCAGCGACGCCCGGATGGCCCTGAGCTACCCCGCGTCGCAGGCAATGGAGGAGTCGGACTGGTCCCGAGCGGTGTGGACCGTGATCAAGTACCGGCAGCACAAAGCGAAGCTGACCGAGGCGGGATGGGCGGAGCTCGCCGGGTTCGTCCTGGACCGGCCCGCGGCGCAGGCGTCCACCGACCTGGAGGCTTTGAGGGTGGTGCTCCAGGCGATCGCCGCCGGTCGCAACTACCTCCAGCGTGCCGAGCTGGCGTCCTTCCGGCTGGAGCTGAAGGGGGTGCTGTCGAGCTCGCGTGTGCTGGGCAGGTCCGACGCCGCCTGGGGACGGCAGTTCCACGACGTACTCCGCCCGCGCGGGCAGTCCTTCGACCCCCATTGGCTCACCCGGCTGCGACAGAACGCCGACGGCACGTTCGAGGCGTGCGGGAGGGAGGTGGCCCCGTGGTCCGGGGACACCGGCCCGGCCTTCGTGTACGACGTGCCCGTCCACTGGCTGCACCGGGTCGAGGCGCTGGCCGACCTGGCCTACCGTGACCCGCGCGTGCGGGCTTCCATGTGGCGTGGCCCGCTGATCCTGACCCTGCCCGCCGGCCCCATGCCCGCCGGCTCCCGGCCCGTGGGCGGCGGACTGCTGGGAGCGTTCGCCGCCGGCACCGCCCGGACCACATACGCCTCCACCAACGGCATGGTGCTCTGGCCCGATCCGGGCACCGGGGTCCTCACCCTCGCCGTGGTCCCGCTCCCCGGCGAGACCGAGGCCCCGGAGAACTCCATCCGGAAGGCCGACCCCGACCTGGGCGACGGGCCGGCCCACCTCGACCCGATGGGGCTGCCGGCCCCCTCGCCGAAGCCGGCGGCGAACGCGGCACCTTCCGCACCCGCCGCCCCGGGATCCGCTGCCGGGACCGGGACCTTCGCGGCGCCGGGCACCAACGGGCCCGACCACCACGCGCTGCCCGCCCCGGCGTTCGAAGGCGACGAGGTCCGGTCCGCCGCCGCCGAGGGCCTCCCGGCGCAGCCCGTGCCCCCGGCCGTCCTTCCCGCGCCGGAGGCCGCGTCCGCGCCGGACCCGCTCGACTCGGCGTGGAGCGCGCACGCGCGGGCGCTGGCGGAGATGCGGGAGGCGGTCGCCGCCGCCGAGGCGGACGCGCGGTCCGGTGCCGCCACCGTTGCCGAGCCGACCGCGGAGCCCTGGACCCGGGTCGCCGAGGCCCGCGCGGAGTGGGAGGACGCCGAGTCCCGGCTGCGGAGCCTGGGCGTCCCGCTGCCGGACCTGACCGCGGCCCGCACGGCGCCGACCGCCGGCACCGGGACCGACGACGCCGACTCCGACGCGGACTCCGACGCCGACGGCCCGCCCCCCGCCCCCCTCGTGCCCAGGGACTCGGACCACCGCACGTGGCTGGCCCGCGCGATGACCGGCGAGGACCTGCCCGCCGGCCTGCGGGGCGCTGCCCCGGACGAGCGCGTCCGCCCTGCGGACGTCGAGGCTGCGGGCCTCGATCTGACCGGCGACCAGCGGATGGAGCTGGTACTGAACGGCGGCGAGTGGGTGTCGTGGGACGGCTTCAAGCAGCCGCTGTCGCAGGCGAAGCTGCAAACGCTGCTGCCCCATGGCTGGACGCCGGAGCTGCACACGGCGGCGGCCAACACCGCCCGCCGGCTGTGGAGCGAGGCGGAGCAGGAGTTCGCGAGCGCCGTGGACGCGCAGTTCACGAGCACCGCTCCCGACAGTGCCATGGAGACGGACGCCGAGCGCGCCTGGGCAGCCGCCGTCTCCTTGGTGCTGCCGCTGGAGCTGCACGACGTGCTCGCCGACTCCCGCTACGCCGAGCCCCTCTTCCGGAGCGCGGTCCGGCAGGTCGCGCTGCACCTGATGTCCCTCGGCCGGACGGACGCGGCCTCGGCCGCCGAACTGGCCGACGCGCTGCGGCAGGACGAACTGGGGCTGCGCAAGCGCCGGCAGCCGCCCGGGGCGCCCGTCCCGGAGCCCGACGATGCCGCCGGGCCCCCGCACTCCGCCGAGCCGCCCGTGGCCAACGCGGCGGCACCCACCCCGGTGGCCACGGACGCCGGGCCGGTGTTCGTGGCGCCCGTCGCCAGGCCGGACACCGCCGCTGCCACGCTCGTTGCGCCGCCCGCCGGCCCCCGGGCCGAGAGCGCGAAGAAGAAGCTGGCGGCGCTGGACGGTCTGGAGTCACGACGGTTCGAGCGGCCGAAAACGAGCAGCGAGGATCAGGCGCGCCGGATACTGCACCTGCCGGCGGGCGCCGTGGTGGACGGCCCGGTCCTCGATGCGCTCCACGCCCTGGTCGGGCGGGCCGAAGCCGCAGGCCGCGCCCGGACCATGGGCGAGCTGGCCGCCTTCCACCTCCGGCAGCCGGGTGTGCTGGAGGGCCTGGGCGTGATCGCCGCGGACCGGGAGCGCCACTTCACCCGGGACGGCAACCGGATCCCGGGCCTGAACGGGTGGACACGGCAGGTCGCCGAGCTGGACACCTCCCAGGCCGACATCCTGCGGCTGGCGGCCGACGGCCGGCTGCAGAGCATCGACCTCCACCAGGAGGTCCCCTGGCAGGGGGACGCCTACGTCGTGCTGCCCGGCGAGCGGTCCGGCGCGATGACGCTGCGGCTGCCGGACGAGTCGGTCTGGGAGCTGAGCGTCGAGGAACTGGCGGAGGTGGTGGCCCGGGACCTGGAACGGGAGGGCCTGGCCAAGGACGTGCCGATCGTGCTGCCCCGCTCCGTCCCGGGCGGGCAGATCATGGTGCTGGCCGCGTTGCTGGAACACCGCACGGGCCACCGGGTGTGGATACACGCCGCCCAGGCGGGCTTGCACACCCGTTCCGGCGTGCTCCAACTGATCCAGCAGGACGGGCGGGACAAGGGCGACTGGAAGGAGCTCCCGCCCGGGGCGCCGGCCTGGTACGCGGACGTGGACCTCCGGCCGACCTTCAGCGAGCGGACGGGCCGGCAGAACGGCGTCATGAGCTTCACCCCCGAAGACCTGGCCGGCCTGCGGCAGCCCTTCAGCCGCCGGCTGGACCAGGTACGGACGTTCGTCCACTTCAACCCCGCGACGAACGAGTGGTCCGAGGAGCAGCCGTTGCCGGGCCCCGGTCCGGAAGACGAAGCGGACCACGCGTACCTGCACGGCGTGCCGGGCCAGGTGGTCGTGGCGATGCGGGACGGGAGCCAACGCGCCATCGGTGGGGAGGAACTGGACCGCTGGGCCGGCTGGCTCGGCCGCCTGCTCCCCAACCTGAAGCGCCCCGTGTCCTGCTATGCGGGTACCCCCGTCGACGCCGGCGCGTCGGCAGGCAACCGGGGCCTGGGGGAGGCCGCCGCGCCGCCGTTCGTCGTGGACCCGCTGCGGGACCTCTCCGCGGGGCAGCGATGGGCCAACGCGACGCGGAATGAGCAGCACATCTCCGAACGCAGCAACGGCGGGATCGCGAAGGACGGCAGGCCCGTACACGTCCTGTACACCGACGCGCAGGGGCGGCTCACCCGCTGGCAGAGCCTGCGCCCGGAGCCGCCGGCCGATCAGCTGGATACGTGGGCGAGGGACCTGGGGCTGCACACGGGGACCGGTGAGGCGGCGCCCGAGGTGCACGAGCGGGTGCTGGTCCTGCTGCGGGCGCTGAAGCTGACGTTCGGCCGGGATGTGGAGGACTTCCGCCGGGACGTGGGGGACACGGCGGACTTCCTCGACCTGCTGCACGGCGTGGCCGCCCTGGAGCGGATGTGGCACCAGGACCCGGTGCTCGGCACGCTGGGCGGCTTCACCCTGGACGCGTTCCGCCGGGCGGTCGCCGCGCACCCGCTCGGCCGGCAGGGCGTGGACCAGGTGGGCTACCGCGAGGTGCTGGCCGACGCGCGGCAGCGGGGCGACATCGCGCTGACCGATTTCGTGACGATGCCGGCGGTACAGGACGCCCTCGACTGGCTGGACGAGGCCGGCGTGGACGAGCTGACAGCCGAGGCGCCGGTGTCGCCACTGTCCGGGGACCGGGACCGGCTGCGGTCCTGGATGTTCTGGGCGCGGGTCGCGATGTACGACAGCACGCGCGAACTCAACGAGGACGAACTGACGGCGCTCACCCGTAAGGTGCTGAACCCGGTCCCGGCGGAGACCGTGGACGAGGCGCGCCACGACCAGCTGCGCCGGACGCTGACCCGGGCATTCGCCGAGGGCCGCGACGCCGCCGACCCGGACGTGGCCGCCGCCTCCTACCTGGAGCACGCCGGGCTGCTGGGCGAGGCCACCGCGCTGCGCACCCGGTACGCCGGTGACACGGCCGGGGAGGGCCGGGACTTCACGGGAGCCACTGACCGCCCGACCGTGGACCTGTCGCGGATCGAGGGCGAGCGCGGGGTGGGAGCCGCTCCCTGGGTGGGCAAGGACCCCTGGGGCAAGGACAAGCCGGCGCCCTACCTGGTGCGGGCCGGGCTGGACCCGGCCGACCCGGATGTCTTCCTCCTCACCAGCGGGGGCATGACCCGGCGGGCGACGCACGGCGAGTTCCTCGAACTCCTCGCCGCCGACCCCGCCCTGCGGGTCAAGGGCCTGGTCACCGCCGTCGTGCTGGACATCCCCGAACTGGACGAGCGGGCACCCGGGTTCTCCGACGCCGCCTCCCAGCGGCTCGGGCGGCACGTGGCCTCGGCGGCCGTGCGGACCGAGCTGTCCCCGACCGGCCAGGACGGCGTCGCGGTGCTCAAGATGCTGCCCTCGTCCGTCAGGCCGTCCGCGCCCCTGGCCTGGAGCGAGCGCGTCCCCCGCTGGGCGCACCGGCCGGGCCGGGCCCCGAGTCCGATCCCGGACCCGGTGCCGGAGCACGCGCCGCTGCCCGGCGAGGCGACCGCGGCCCCGGCGGCCCCCGGTTTCCCGGCCGGGGTCGTCGGCCGGACGCCGGCCGCCACTGTGGTGGCGAGTACCGCCGGCGACTCCGGGGCCTCGGACGCCGGCGACTCCGGGTCGTCGACCGCCTACGACTCCGATTCGTCGACCCTCGTCGAGGGCAGCGAGTCGGACGAGGACGACAGGTCGTTGGCGGGCGTCGACGTGGACTCCCTCACCGGGGGAGAGGGCGACTCGTCGGACTTTGACGAGTCGGAGTCCGACGACGCGCCGGACGCGAACGGCGGGCCGCCGGACCGGCGCCAGGACGGGCCGGCGGCCTGGACCCTGGTGCCGTTCGACCGGGCGTCCTCGGCCCTGTCGCGGGAGCAGGAGGCGCCGGTCGCGGAGTTGGCGCGGCAGGTGGCGGCGCTCGCCTCGAACGATCAGCTGAAGGTGGTCATCACCGGTTACGGCAACGGCTCGCGCAGGTCGAGGGGCCGGTCGGCGGAGACCCGGGGCCGTGAGCGGGCGGGGCGCGTGCTCAGCGTCTTCGACGAGGCGCTGAAGCGGGAGCTGGCGGTTCGGCACCCGGAGTGGACGGGCGAGCGGATCGCGCAGCGGGCACGGGAGATCGTGTCCGTGCGCAACGGCGTCTCGCGCCTGGTGGCCGTGCCGCCGGCCATGGCCGACCGCGAGCAGCGGCGAGTGGCCCTGATCCAGGTGACCACGGTCCATCCCACCGTCGCGACGCGGAAGCTGGCGGCGCTGGTGAGGCAGGACCCGCGCACGGGCAACCCGCGGGACAAGGCACGCCGGGTGCTGCAACTGGACGAGTCCGTGGACATGGGTGAGGACTTGATACCGGCGCTGCTGGCCCTCTTCGGGGAGGCGGAGGCGGCCGGGCAGGCCCGGACCCTGGGCGAGCTGGGCGCCTACTTCCTGCGCAAGCCAGGGGTGCTGGACCGGCTCGGCTGGAACGAGCCGGACCCCGAGCGCTACTTCACCGACGCGCGGGGCCGCCGGATGCCCGGCCTGAACTGGGGCCGCCCCACGGTGAACATCGGCGAGTCGATGGCGGAGGGGCGGACCGACCGGCCGACGGTCCGGCTCGACACGACCCGTATCGGGCTCAAGCAGCTGGACGAGGACGGCGTCCAGCTGGGGGTCCAGATGCCCGGCCCGGCCGGCGCGGAACTCCCGTGGCGGGGCCGGGACGCCTACTTCTGGGTGGCCAACGGACAGCGCGGTGTGATCGAGTGGCGCAGGCCGGACGGGTCATGCCGGGAGCTGAGTGCCGAAGAGGCCGCCGTGGTGGTGGCGGCGGACGTGGCACGGGTGCGCCTGGACAGGAACATCCCGATCGTGGCGATCGTCCCGTCCCCGGCCGAGAACGACCTCAAGCTGCTGCGGCTGCTGGAGCGGTACACCGGCCACAAGGCGTTCGGGCACTCCGGGGTGGTGACGTTCTCCTACGACACCGGCCGGGCCGTGCTGGTCAGCCGGTTCGGGCGGGTGACCGGGGAGTGGGTCTCCCCCCGCCCCGACGACACGCCACCGCGGCAGGCCGCCCTCCCGGGCCCGGCCGGCCCGGGTGCGCCCGGTGCCGGGGCCCGTCCCGGGCCGGCCGCACCGTCCGGACGGGTACCCGCGAGGTCCGGCCCGGCGGCCCCCCGGCCGGTGGCGCCTTCCGAACTGCCGTCCCTCGCCGAGGGAAGCACCGCCGACGTCACCTCCCGCCCCCGGCCCGCCGGCGCCGCGTCGGCGCACCGGCCGCCCACCCCGCCGGCGACCTCCGCGGGCCCGGTGTACGCCACGCCCGCCACCGGACCGGACGCACCGGCCGGCCCGGCCGCGCGGAGGGTCGCGGCCACCCCGCGCTCGGCGACGCTGGTGCCGTTCTCCGGCGGGGGCGTCGAACTGTGCGACGAGGAGCGGAAGTCGGTCGAGAGGCTGGCCCGGAAGGCGGCGGCCGGCGCCCTGCCGCGCTGGAACCTGGGTGTGGTGCCCGAGGAGATCCGGATCGTCGGGCGCGGCAACGGGCTGCCGGACGCCGGCCGTTCGCGAGCTGCCGAGCTCGGCCGGCAGCGGGCGGAGGCGGTGGCCACCGTGTTCCGGCAGGAGCTGGAACGGGAGCTTGCCGCGCTCCGCAAACAGCTCGCGAAGAGCCGGCGGCCCCTGACGGCAGGCCACTTCACGCTGACCGTGCGGGGCGACGACGCACCCGCGGGCCCCGGCTCGCCGCAGGCGGCGGATGCCCGGTGGCAGACGATGATCGACGTCGCCGGCCCGCCGAACAAGAAGGCGAAGGAGACGCTGGCCGCGCTGGACGAGCGGGACGTGCGCCGGTTCGGCGGCGATCGGATGAGCGTGGAGGAGCAGGCGCAGTGGATCCTGCACCTGCGCTCGGACGCGACGGTGGACGGTGCGGTCCTCAACGCGCTGTACGCCCTGGTGAGCCAGGCCGAGGCGGCGGGGCAGGCGAAGACCCTGGGGCAGGTGGCGGCCTTCCACCTCCGGCAGCCGGGGGTGGCGGAGGATCTGGGTCTGCTCGCGTCGGACTCCGGGCGCCACTTCACCGACTCCAAGGGGCGCCGGATTCCGGGGCTGAACTGGACGGCGCAGGGGAAGGCCGAGCTGCACAGGACCAGCTTCGGCCTGGTGCGCCGCGACGGCGCGGGCAAGCGGCGGGGCAAGACCGTGACCACGTCCGGCCCCTGGAAGCACAAGGCGTTCATGGTGCTGGACGACGGCCCGTCCAGCATGATGCTGCCGCTGCCCGGCGGGGAGCGGCCGGCGAGCCACGAGGAGGCCGCCGAGCTGGTGGCCCTGGAGCTGGAACGGGAGGGCCTGGACAAGGGCGTCCCCCTCGTGGTGCGCGCGGCCCCCGCGCATCTCCACCACGAACTGCTGCTGCGGATGATCGCCCGCCGCACCGGCCGCGTGGTGTGGTCGCACAACGGCGAGACCGCCTTCGATCCGCGCACCGGCATGATCGTGGTGACCCACCGGGAGGGGCAGCCCGAGGGCGACTGGGTTCGCATCGACCCCGGTCTGCCGCTGGGTGAGGACATGCCGGACTGGCTCTGGCGGGTCGACACCCGGACCGCGGTCAGCGAGACCTCGCGCCGGCCGATCGGCAGCGTGAGCTTCGACGCCGACGACCTGGCGGGGCTGCGGGAGCGGTTCAGCCGCAGGCTGGACGTGACCGCGACGTTCGTCCACCGCAACCCGGCAACGAACACCGTGTCCCGGGAGTATGCGGCGCCGACGCCCCCCGGCGAGACGGAAGCCGGGGCCATCCACGACTACGGGCACGGCAGCGCCGAGGGCGACATGAGCGTCCCGTTGCTGGACGGCACCCTTCACCGGCTCAACGCGGCGGAGCAGGACCAGTGGATCGACCATCTGGTGCGCTCGTTCCACGGCACCTGGCTCAGCATCGCGCGCTGCTGGCGGGGCACCACGCCCGGACGCGCCCGGGGGGCGGAGGACTCCGTGTCCGCGCCGCACGTCGTCGACCCGCTCCGGCAGCTCCCGCCGGGTCAGCGCACGGCCAACAGGGCACAGATATGGGTGCGGGTCATCGAGCGGATCCACCTGACGCGGGAGGAATCCGACGGCAAGCTCACGCATGGCCTGCGGACGGATGCCCAGGGGCGGCGTAACCGGTGGGTGCTCTACCGTCCGGAGCCGTCGGCAACCGACCTTGGCCAGTGGGCGGCCGAGCTGGGTATGCGCACCGACACCGAGATGTGGCGGGCTCATTCGCAGGAGCGGGTGCTGATTCTGGTGCGGGCGCTGAAGCTGACGTTCGGCCGGGACGTGGAGGATGCCGGGGACTTCGCGGAGCTGCTGCGCGGGGCCGCGGCGCTGGAGCGGATGTGGCGCGACGATCCGAGGCTCCACGGGGCGGGGCTCTTCACGCTGGACGTCTTCCAGCGGGCGGTCGCCGCGCACCCGGACGGGCGCCAGGGTGTGGACCTGGCCGGGTACCGCGCCGCGCTGGCCGCCGCCGAACAGGCCCCCGCCGGCACCGGACTGACCGCTTTCGTGACGATGCCGGCGGTGGAGGCGGCTCTGCGGTGGCTGGACAGCAGGGACCCGGACGAGGTGATCCGGGAGGTGCTGGAGAAGGACCGGCCCGGCGAGACCCAGTTGCTGCGGGTGTTCTGGGCGCGGGTCAAGGCGTACGACGTGCTGGGCCGGGACGGTACGGACGCGGTGGCACTGGCCCGGAGGGTGCTCCACCTGGAGTCCGCCGAGACCGTGGACGAGGCGCGGCTGGAGCAGCTGCGCTGGATGCTGACCCGGGCGTTCGCCGAGGGCCGCGACGCGGCCGATCCCGATGTGGCGGCCGCGTACCACCTCCAGTACGCCAAGCTGCTGGGTTCCGACACCTCCTTGAGCACGCTGGACCTCGTGCGGGCACCACGGAAGGGCCGGGACTTCACCGGCGAGTCGCCCGGCCCGGTGGTGGATCTCGCCACCATCAGGGCCGACGGTCAGCAGTCGGAGGCGCCGTGGCTGACCGCGGGCGTGCAGAGCTTGCGCCCGGACCCCTACCTGGTGCGGGCGAAGCTGGATCCGGCCGACCCGAACCACCTGCTGCTCGTCGCCCGGGGCCGTACCTGGCGGGTGACGCAGCGGGAGTTCATCGAACTGCTCGCCGAGGACACGGTGCTGCAGAACCTGAAGGACGTCGTTGCCCGGCGGTCCTCCCTGCGCGTCGACGTCGTCCTGGACATCCCGGAGCTGGACCGGCTGGCGCCCGGCATGGCGCAGCGCCTCGCCCAGCGGCTCGGCCGGCACGTGTGGTCGACGGCCCGGCGGACCAAGCTGCGCACGGGGGGCCGGCAGGGCAGCTCGGTGCTCGGCGTGCGGGGCCGGGCCGCCGCCTCGGGCACGTCGTCCGGCGTCACGTGGACCGAGAGCCTGCCCGAAGACCCGGCCGAGCCGGTGGATTCCCCGCGGTCCCTACCGGACCCGGTGCCGGAGCATGCGCCGCTGCCGGGCGAGGCGGCTCCCTCCGCTCCGGCAGCAGCCGGGACGAGTGGCCAGGGGTCGGGCATGCGCCCGGCCGGCGACGCCGACTTCACCAGCGAGGCCGACCCGGAGACCGGGGCCGACCCGGACACCGAGTCCGAGACGGACACCGAGTCCGGCACGGACACCGAGCTGACGCCGACCGCGCCGACGCGCCTGGCGGACCGCGGCCGCACGGACTCGGCCTGGTCCGGCACCGCGTCCATCGCGTCGGGTTCCTCGGCCTCGTCCCGCTGGTCCCGTTCGCCGTCCGTGTCGTCGTCGGCATCCGTGTCGTCGATGTCCTCCGTGTCCTCCGTGTCCTCCGTGTCTTCCGTGTCCACCGCGTCCTCCCGGCCGGACCCCGGAGTTCTGGATGCCGCCCGGAAGGATGCCGCCCGGAAGTGGGCCATGGCGCGGTCCGGGACCGGCCAGTCGATGCCGGGCCTGGAGATGACCGGCACCGCCGCGCGCCCGGCCTCCGCGCCGCACACCGAGCCGGTGGCCGCCAAGCCGGTGCAGCCGCTGCCGGAGGTGACACTGGTGCCGTTCGCCGCGGGGTCGGACACCCCCGAGCTCTCGCTGGACCTCCAGCGGCTGATCGTCCGGGTGGCCGAGACCGGGTTGCGCAACCGCGCGCTGGGAGTGTCCCTGCCGGACCTCGACTTCACCGGATACGGGGCCGACGCGCCGCGCGACAGCGACCGGAACCGGATGCGGAGCGCGCTCCGGCTCGGCACCGAGCGTGCGGAGGCCGCGCGGGACGAATTCCTGGATGAGCTCGACGACGAGCTGGCGGACCGGCAGTCCGGTGTGCCCCAGGAGCTGCGCCTGCGCGCCTCCGACTTCGTGGCGCAGGCCACCGGCCAGGTGCGGCTGCCGGAGGGCGACCCGGTGATCGCCGCGCTGGCGGGCACGGCCGGGGCGGCGGACATCGAGCGGCAGGCGACGCTGGAGTTCCTGTACGACCCGGAAACGGCGGCGGTGGAAACGCTGGACAAGCTGCGCGGGCAGGACCGGCGGCTGGACGGCAAGCCGCTGGACCTGGACGCGGCGACGCGGAGCATCCTGCACCTGCCCGAGGGCGCGGAGGTGAGCGCGGAACAGCGCGCCGAGATGTACGCGCTGTGCTGGAGCGCCCGGGAAGAGGGGCGGGCGACGAGCATGGCGGCGCTGGCCGTCTTCCACCTGGAGCGCACGCTGGGCGTTCTGGCGTCCGATCGGAAGCGGCACTTCACCCAGGGGATGAGCACGAACCGGACCTACGGCCTGAACTGGAGCGAAAAGTCCGTCACCGGCCTGGACACCACCCGGTTGCGGACGCGCGACCTGGACGGCACCACCACCTACACGGAGCACTGGTCGGATGTCCCGTGGCGGAAGACCCCGCAGGCCTACGTCGTGGCGGGCGACATGCGCGACGGCAAGTACGTGGTGCGGCCGGACGACGACCGCGAAGTGCTCATCGACTTGGAGGAGTTCGCCGAGCTGGTGGCGCTCGACGTGCGGCGCCAGAAGCCGCGGCGGGGCACTCCGATCGTGCTGGCGATCCCGTTCGCCGGCGACGGGCTGCTGGACGGGCCGCGCCTGCTGGCGCACCGGACCGGGATGACGGTGTTCGCCCACAGCGCCGAGGTGGGGCTGGCCCAGCCGGACGGCAAGGAGTCCACGGTGCTCGTCATCCGCCGGAAGGGGGAGCGGAAGGGCGAGTGGATCCCCAGCCGGCCGGGTCTGGCGCGCGACCCGCTGCAGGGAGACCCGATGGCCGAGTTCCGGGACGTGCAGACCCAGGCCATCATCAGCGACCGGACGGGCGAGCAGATCGGGCGCCGCTCCTTCCACCGCAAGGACCTCGTCGACAACGGCTTCGAGGAGGCGAGCCGCCACCTCGACACGATCACGGAGGCAGTGCACTACAACCCCGTCACCAACACGTACTCGGCACCGTTCACCATGCCGGCGCCCGGCCCGCTGAGCGACGCGTTCTTCGAGGACTTCCACGCTGATCCGTGGGGGCCGCACCTCGCGCTGCGCAACGGTCTTTCGCGGGCACTCTTCAGGCGCGAGCCCCAGAAGCGGTGGCACCGGCGCAAGAGCGTGCTGGAGCGGCCCCGTCCCTGGACGGACATCCAGGGATGCGCGACGGGTGACTACCGGGACGTCTCCGTGCCGAGCACGGCCGATTCCCACACGAACGAGGGAAAGTTCACCGCGGACCCACTCGCACAAGTCCCCTACGGGCAGGGTGTCGCGAACGACATCGAACAGCCGATACGTGCCACCACCTGCATGGACACCCTCGACACGGTGAACGGCCGCCGCGTCCGGGTGCTGTTCACCGACTTCTGGGGCCGGGAGGGCCGGATCGTCATCTTTCTGCCGGAGCCCAAGGGCGCCGAGTTGGACCGGTTGGCCGAGGCGGTCGGGTGGCACGACGGTTCGGGTGAGGCGTCGGCAGAGGTCCGGTTGCGGGTGTTGCGCGGGGTGCGGGCGCTGCGACTGGTGTTCGGCTGGAACGTCAAGGCGCAGGCCGAGGCAGCGCGGCAGGGCGGCTACGAGGAGCTGCTGCGGGGCTTCGCCGCGCTGGACGACATGTGGCGGGCCGACCCGCGGTTCAAGTATCTGGGCCGGTTCACGATGGACATGTTCCACCGGGTGGTGGCGGCCCGGCCGGAGGGCGGCACGGAGCCGGACCAGAGTGCGTACCAGGCGGTGCTGGCGGCGGCCGGGCGGCAGCGGGCGGGCACGTCGCTGCGGGACTTCGCGCCAGGGCTCCCGGACGCGGTGGACCGGGCGGTCGCCTGGGCCCAGCACAAGGACGTGGACCTGTGGGAGGAGGCCGCCGCCGCTCTGCGGATGAACGCGGACCGCGTGGGCACTCCCCACCACTCGCGGATGTTCTGGGCGCGGGTCAAGGCCGAGGAGACGCTGGCGACGCTCGATGCCGACGCGCTGATGGCGAAGGTGCTCGGCATCGACCCGGACATCGACCCGAATGACGCGCTGCGCGCGCAGGTGACGACGGCCTTCACCTACGCGTACGCGGCCGGCTGGGACGCGTCCGACCCCGACGTGGTCGCCGCCCACCGCCTGGAGCGGCTCGGCGCCCAGAGCGAGGACACCCTGCTGAGGGCGACCTACACGGCCGAGACCCTGACGGCGCTGAAGAAGGAGCGGGAGGACAACGAGCAGTCGGGAGTGCCTCAGGCCCCGCTCTCCACCGACCTGTACGACAGCCCGGGGCGGGACTTCGGGCCGGGTCCCAAGCCCGACCGCGTCGACCTGTCCCAGGTCCACACGCCGTGGGGGCTCGGCAAGGTGAGATGGACCAGCCCGAAGGACCACGCGGCATCGTCCCCGAGCCCTCTTCTGGTGCGGGGGGCCGTGGATCCGCGGGATCCGGCCGTCGTCCGGGCACGGCTGAACGGGACGGACCACGACGTACCGCTCGACGTCTTCCTCGAACTGCTCGCGGCCGACCGCGAGTTCATGAAGCAGGGGCCGCAGGTTCCCCTCGTGCTGTGCCTGAACGGGCTGGGGCCGGACGCCAAGAAGGTGGCGCGGCGGTTCGCCGACCGGCTCGCCCGGACGGTGTGGTGGACGGAATACGAGGTGGACCTGTCCGAGAAGGGCGACAGCGGACTGCCGGTGCTCACCGTGCACGCCCCGCCCGGCTCGTCCGTGCCGCCGGACGGGGGCTGGCGGCGGAGGCTGCCCCGATCCGTTGGGCAGACGGGTCCCTCGCTCGCGGTACCGCCCCCCGTGCCGCACTTCGGCGACCGTGCCGCCGACCCCGCCCCCACGCCGGACCCGTCCCCGGACCCGTCCGCCGCGGCGCGCGCCGCCGTGCGCGCCGCCCTGGGGGGCGTGTCCGCGGCGGATGCGTACGCGACGGACGTCTTCGACGCGGACCCGGACTTCGAGGCGGGCATCGACTCGGCCGGCGGGACGGACACCGATTCGGCCGGCGAGACGGACGCCGAGACGGCGGACGACGGACGCTCCGTCGCGTCCGACGCGGAGACCGATGCCACCTCCGACACCACCTCCGACACCGCATCCGAGGCGCCGGAGGAGGCGCAGTCCCTCCCTCCGGACGAGAAGCCGCACGCCGCGTCGACCGGCGTCTCCGGGGCCCGGAACCGGGCCTTGTCCCTGTCGCGTTCGGGGGCCGGGCAGCCGATGCCCGGAGTGGGGACGCCCGGTTCGCCCGCGTTGTCGCCGGTGGCGGCAGCACCCGTGCCGTCCTCGCCGGTCGAGGCGCCGCTGCCGGCTCTGCCGTACACGACGCTGGTGCCGTTCGCTCCCTTCACCGCGGTGTTCACCGATGGCGACGAGGACACGGTGGGGCGGTTGGCGGAGCAGGTGGCTCGGGCCGGGCTGCGCAACCGGCGGCTGGGTGTGTCGCTGCCGGAGATCGACATCAGCGGCTACGGCGCCGACACCGTGCGCGGCGGTCCGGGCCAGGACTGGGAGGCGGACGCTCGGCAGTCCGGTGAGCAGCGTGCCCAGCGGACCTTCCGGACGTTCATGCGGCGCCTCGTCCTGGAGCTGCGGGATCTCCAGCAGGACCTGCCGGCCGAGGACCGGCTGAAGGCCGTGCACTTCAGGGTCAGGACGCTGGGCGAGGTGAGTGTCCCGGACCGCACTTGGGCGGATACGGCGCCGAAGCGGGCGGATCTGCGGGCGGCGAAGGACCGGCACGCCTGCCTTGAGGTCTGGCAGGAGGCGGACGCGGAGGCGGTGGAGCTCCTGGACGTGCTGCGCGGGGAGGACCGGCGGTGGGACGGCAAGCCGCTGGACATCCCGGCGCTGGCCCGCCGGGTGCTGCACCTGGGCGAGGGCGCGGTCGTGGACGCGGCAGTGCGCGAGAGGTTCTTCGCGCTGGTCCTCCGGGCCCGGAAGGCGGGCATGACCCGGGGTTTCGCGGCGCTGGCGGCCTTCGACCTGGTGGAGCGCGGCACGGTGGCGGGCGACCGGGCCCGGCACTTCACCAAGGACAAGGTCCGGGTTCCCGGCCTGAACTGGGCCCCGGCGTCCGAGGCCCTGGAGCTGGACACCACCCGCCAGTTCGTCCACCGGCAGTCGGCGGACGGCAAGGACTCGTGGGAGGAGCTGCCGGGGCGGACCGTTCCGTGGGGGAGCGAGTCCCGGCAGCGGCCCTATGTGGTGACGGGTGCCGGCTCGTCCGACGGGATCCAGGCGCGGCTGCCGGACGGGTCGTCGCATCAGCTGGACATCGAGGAGTTCGCCGAGCTGGTGGCGGCCGATCCGGCGCTGGCGGAGCTGCCCGCCGCCAACCCGATCGTGCTCGCCTTCGCCGGGGCCGCTGACGGGCTGATGGATCTGCCCAGGCTGCTGGCGGAGCGGACCGGGCGGACGGTCTGGGCGCACAGCGGCGAGGTGGAGCTGCGGGTGCGGCCCGGCGCCGCGGGCACCGTGGACGTGGTGCACCGGTGGAAGAAGCGAACGGGCGACTGGACAGCGAGCCGGCCGGGTATGGCGTGGGACCCGCGGGACGGCGACCCGCTGGCCGCATTCCGCGACGTACTGACCCAGCCCCTCATCAGCGAGCGGACCGGCTTGCAGATCGGCCGCTCCGCGCACTCCGCCCGGGACTTGGCCGATGGGTTCGAGGATGACGGCCGTCATCTGGACCAGATCACGACGTTCGTTCACCGCAACCCCGTGACCGGGGAACTCTCGGCCGAGTTGCCGCTGCCGGGGCCCGGCAAGGAGAGTGACGCCACCCACGAGGACACCCATGCCTCCCCCGAGGGACAAGCTCTGCCGCGGACCGGTGGCGGCGAACTGCTGCTGAGCGAGGACCAGTTGCTACGGGCCTGGTACCGGCGCAAGAGCATCAACGGCACCTGGTTGTCGATCGGGGGGTGCACGACCGGTGTCTTCCAGGACTCGTCCATGCCGCCGATACGCGACATCACCCACCACGTTGAGGGGACCTTCGTCCCGGATCCGCTGGCAGAGGTCCCGCACGGACAGCGCATCGCGAACGTCACCCGCCTCGGGGTGCGCGGCGCCAACCGCTCCCAGGGGGTGATAAGGGTCAACGGCAAGTACGTCCGGTACGTGAACACGGATGCCTGGGGGCGGCGCGGAGAGTGGACGATCTTCCTGCCGGAGCCCGAGGACGCCGAGCTGGACCGCTTGGCCGCCGAGGTGGGGTGGCTCACCGACACGGACGAGGCGCAGACCGAGGCGCGGGTCCGGACCCTGCGCGCGGTGCGGGCGCTGCGGCTGACGTTCGGCTGGGACATCGAGCGGACGTCCACGGAGCCGGAGTACCTCGGCCTGCTGCGCGGCATCGCGGCGCTGGACGACATGTGGCGGGCGGACGACCGGTTCGACGGCCTGGGCCCGTTCACGATGGACCTGCTGCGGCGCGTGGTGGCGGCCCGCCCCGAGGGCGGCCCCGACGCGAAGCAGGCCGCGTACCGTGCGGTACTGGCCCAGGCCGCGGCGGCCGGGCCCGGCACGACGCTCGTCGGCTTCGTGACCCTTCCGGCGGTGGACGCCACCGTGGCGTGGCGGGCGGGGGCGAACCTGGACGAGGACGCGGCCTGCGCCCTGGCCATGGATGAGACCGAGGTGGGTGCCCCCGAGCGCTCGCGGATGTTCTGGGCTCGGGTCAAGGCGGCGGAGACGCTGCGCGCGCCCGGAGTGGACCCGGACGCTCTGATCGCTGACGTGCTCCACCTCGACCCACCGCCGGTACCCGACGACTTCCTGCGCGAAGAGCTGTGGTTTGCCTTCGCCGTCGCCTACGTCACCGGACGCGATGCCTCCAACCCCGCCGTGGTGGGCGCGCACGAGCTGGAGATCGACGGCGCGATGAGCCGGGACACCCTGCAGGACACCGTCCTGGGAACCGCCCCCGGCGACGGGCGGAACCTCGGGCCGTCCGATGAGCACCGGGACGTGGATCTGTCCTGGATCCGGACTCCGGGCGGCGAGGAGCGCGCCGTGTGGCAGCCCATGGATCCGAGCGTCCGGGCACCGTGCCCCCACCTGGTCGTGGCCACCCCGGACCCGCACGACCCCGACCGCATCAAGGTGCACGTGGGTGGGAAGGAGCGGCGGATCACGCTCGACACGTTCGTCGAGCTGGTGGCCGCCGACCGCCTCCTGAAGGAGCGTCCGAAGAACGTCGAGGTCGTGCTGGCCGTGTCGGAGCTGGGCTGGTTCGCTCCCGCACTCGCGCAGCGGCTGGCCGA
This sequence comes from Streptomyces sp. Edi2, assembly GCF_040253635.1. Taxonomy (NCBI): domain Bacteria; kingdom Bacillati; phylum Actinomycetota; class Actinomycetes; order Kitasatosporales; family Streptomycetaceae; genus Streptomyces; species Streptomyces sp. Edi2. Next base: position 5,102,512 of record NZ_JBEJGX010000003.1, read on the forward strand.
CCGGCTGGGCCGGTTGGTGTGGTGGACGAACCTGCCGGTGGAACTGGTCAAGGGGGGACCGGGCGGACGCTCGCTGCTCGAACTGAAGCAGGGCCGGCCCGGAACGCCCGCGCCGACCGCCGGCGCCTGGGGATGGACGGAGCCCCGACGCCCCAACTCTCCGGCGGCGTACTCCGTTTCCGTCCCGCCGCCGGTGTCCCGCTCCGCCGACCGCGCCGCGGTGCGCGCGGCGCTGGGGTCCGATGTCTCCGCGTCGGACGTCTTCGCCGCGGACGTCTTCGAAACGGACGCCTTTGACGGCTCCGACGGCCCCCACGGCTCTGCCGTCGCTGACGTCTCCGGCCCCTCGGCCTCGGACGACTCGGCCTCGGTCACCTCGGAGGGGGCGTACTCGGACTCCGGGTACGCCCCCTCCGAGGCGACCGAGTACTCCGAGGCGACCGAGGACTCGGGGTACGCCGGCTCCGAGCCGGGCTCCGAGGCGATTTCCGAGGCGGACTCCGAGCCGGAGCCGGAGCCGATGGACACCGAGCCGGAAACGCCCGCTCCGGCGGACAGTGACCCGGACGACGACCCGGATGGCTTCCCGGATGGCGGCCCGGACGACGACCCGGACAGTGACCCGGATGGCGGCCCGGACGGTGACCCGGATGACGACCCGGACAGTGACCCGGACAGCGACCCTGAGTCCGTCGTCGACGCCGAGCCCGACGTGACCGGCCCGGACGCGTCGTCGTCCGAACCCGACGCCCCCTCCGCCCTCGTCGCGGACCTCGGCCACGGGCACCGCGGGCTTCTGGGCTCGGTGCACGTCATGCCGTTCCCGGACGAGACGCTTCAGTGGCTGCACGCCGGCATCGGCGCCGCCGTCCGCGCCCGGCACCAGGCGGTCGAGGGCGCGACGGCCGAGCGCCTGGAGGCGCAGGACCAGCGCGGCAGCGCGGCGCTGGAGAAGGAGGTGGTCGCGGAGTACACCCAGGACGCGGTGCTGGAGGCGCTGCCGTATGTGCTGAGCGCCAAGGGCATGGTCCGGATCGTCACCTACCGCGGCCGCCGGTACCGGGTGGCGTGGCGGCTCGATCTCGGGGACGCCCGGCCCGCGCCCGCGATGGCCCCCGACGTGCCCGAGGGGCAGCGGATCCAGATCGAGGAGCGGAACAAGACCACCGTCACGTCCAGTGACACCAGCGGACGGCAGACGGTGCGGAGTATCCCGCTCTCCTACGGCCGCACCTGGGCGGTCAACGGCTCGGGGATCCCCGGGCCGGCCTCCCTGGCCTCCCTGGGATTCACCCCGAAGCTGACGTTCACGCACAACCAGGAAGCCACCTCGGTGACGGTCGTGCGGGACTACATGGCGATGTCCGCGCTGGCCTTCGCCGCCGAACCGTCGTCCGTCTACGACTACGGCATGGCGTCGCAGATCAAGGTCGAGCCGCTCGACGGCGCGCCCCCTACCCCTGCCTCTGCCTCTGCCTCTGCCCCCGCCCCTACCCCCGCTCCCGAGACCGACGAGGCGGCCGAAGACGACGGCTGGGGCGACATCGTGCCCGTGCCCGCCCCCGGCCGGCTCGCCGCGTGGTTCCCGGACTACCTCACCCAGGACCCGGAGCCGCGCCCGTTCGGCCCGCTCTTCGCGTCGGCGGAGGAGTTGCCGGCCGATCCGCAGACCCTCACCGGCGGGGTGCTGCCGATGCGCACGGACACCGTGCGCGACCCGGCCGCGCTGCACGACGAGATCGTCGCGGCCGATGAACTGCGCCCGCATCTGCGCCGGATGTCGCCGGAGTCGGCGGAGGAGCTGAGCGAGTTCCTTTCGGAGAACAACCAGCGTGCCGGGCTGCCGCTGATGCTGGCCAACGCCTACCCGTCACCGGTGCTGCAGGACCGCGCCGGAGACCCGCTGGGCTTCATGGAGGTCAGGGCGCGGCTGACGTGGCTGAACCCCGATGTGCTGGCCAGGTCGAAGAACGTGATGCTGGAGAACAGCATGTTCTACACGGTGGGCGCCAAGAACTCCCACACGGTGTCCAATGCCGTGAAGCCGGGCTTCTCCCTCGCCCCCGCCTTCGCGGACCCCGGCGGCTCGGGCGTCGGCGGCGGCCCGGCCTTCTCCGGCACCTACCAGTACCAGCGCGACCGCGCCTTCCACTCGGGCGGGACGGCGTACGACTGGTTCGGTCTCGTCAGCGAGAACCCGCAGCTCCTGGTGGAGGCGGACATCGAGTTCGAGGTCGTACTGGTCTTCCCCGAGGGCGGCCGCACCGATCCGTTCACCTTCAGCCGGTCCGCGAACCATCTCCTGCGGGTGCCGAGCCGGGCCGAGGCCGACGGCGTCCCCGTCCTGCCGGGCCAGGAGCGGCACCTGCCGCCGGAGATGCTGGAGCTGCGCTCGTTCGGGGTGTTCGCCACGCCGTTGGAGATCACCGGTACCGAGGAGCAGTTCAAGGAGCTGGAGGACCAGCTGCGCACCTTCAGTCTGCTGCCCCCGGCCGAACGCCGGTCGCTGTCCTGGATGGACGAGGTGGGCCGCAAGAAGATTCTCCAGGCCTGGGCGGCCAACCAGCGCGCGCTGTCCCTCGCCCGCTCGCAGGTCGGGTTGCGCTGCGCGTCGCGGGACATGGTGGGCGCGGGTCACGCGATCTACTTTGATCTGCCCTTCGCGTACGACAGCTGGCGGGCCTGCGCGGTGGTGCGGGCCAAGCCGCAGGAGGGCACCTACCCCCGCCACCGCAGGAACTTCCCGAACTGGTCCTCGCTGACCGGCAACGGCATGTCGACGGCGAGCGGCGAGTCGGTCACCTCCACGCACACACTGTCCGGTGACTTCTCCGGTGAGGCGCACGGCCCGGTCTCCGACGACACGACGATGAAGGGCGGCATCCCCTCCAGCGCCTCGCTCAGCGGGCAGCGCGCGAACACGGCCGGCTCCTCCTCCGCCTTCGGCCTGGACATGCTCTTGTACCCCCAGATCGGCCTCGCCCAGTTCGACATCCCGGTCACCCACTCCGCGGCGCTCTACTTCGGACGGGGCACCGAGCCCGTGTGGACGTCCGCCCCGCGGAACGGGAACCTCGCGGTGACCCTCCCGCTGGCCCGCACCCTTGCCGAGCGGCCGGCCCCGCTCCCCGCGCCCACCAGCCGGCCCGCCACCGACGAGGACTACCAGCTGGCCCGGATGCAGCCGGACGAAGAGGGCAACCGGCCGCAGGAGGCGCTGCTGCTCCCGGCCGCCGCGCACGTCAACGTGGCGTTCGGCAGCGCCGAGCTGATCGCGGCGTTCCAGCGGCACCTGGCGGGCGGCCACCCCGAGGGCAACGCCGAGCCCGGGGCGCTGGCCCGGATCGTGAACTGGACCGCCGAGCACGGCAGCCAGGTGGGCCGGATGCTGCCGTCGTTCGTCACCCGGCCCGCCCAGTGGCTGAAGGACGTCACGCTCGGCGAGTCCCTGACGCACCCGGAGAGCCCTGCCCAGGAGGCCGGCCGGGCCGCCCTGTCCAGCACCGTCGTCCTCGCCCGCTCCCACCAGATCCTGCGCGGTGTCTACGCCTTCGACGCCGGGGCGGCCGGCTCCCTGCTGGGCACCGACACTCAGGGGGAGGTGCGCGGCTACCTGCACGACGTGGTCTACGAGGGGCCCGGCCTCCCGCCGGGGGAGGACTTCGGGGGCAACCAGGACTGGATGGAGAGCGACGTCACCGCCACCGACTCGGCCTGGCGGGGCAGGAGCGGAAAGCGCACCGTGCAGCTCGGGTTCAGCGGTTCGGGCACCCGCACCGTCGGGGACACTTCGGGCACGGTCACAGGCAGCGGGACCCAGAGCTTCTCGGTGTCGTGGAGCGAAACGGACACCGACGGCGTGTTCACCGACCGGATCAACGCCGACGCCAGGGAACCGCTGCACGCCTTCCGCGCCGACATCACCTATGTCTTCGCGCTGGCTCAGGGCTACCGCAACGCCCCGGCCAACGTTGTCGGATTCGGCCCGCGCGGTGTCCGGACCAGCGCGGAGCGGGTGCCGGGCGGCGTCGTCTTCTGGGTCTCCGAGACCGACGTCCGGGAGAACCCGCGGCTGGCGGCGTTGGCCGGGCTCCCCCACGCGGTACCGACCCCGGACCGGCTCCTCCCGCCCTACTTCGTCCGCTCGAAGGGCCGGGCCCTGGGCCCCGCCACCGTGCCGGAAGCCCTGCCGGCCGGCCCGCTGGACGCGTTCGTCGAGGCGCTCCGCGCCGAGGCGACGCGGGAGGCCCCCGGTTCGCTCACCCCGGGCAGCGGTACGCAGGTCGGCGGCCTGGACGCCTGTATCGCGGAGGTCGGTTCGGTCATCGGCATGCGGGCGCTGGCCGGCACCGGCACCGAGAAGTGGCAGCGGCCGATCGCCTTCGTGTACAAGGGCTGGGGGGGCCTGTACCTGGTGAAGCTGGCGGTCAACGCCCGCCCGGCGCCGCACCGCGAACTGGGTGACGTGCGCGGCGCGCTGCGCCCGAAGTCGGGTGTAGAGGTCATCTACTCCTCGGCACCCAGCTCGGTGACGCGCACGGCCTCCAGGTCGGGCACCTTCACCCTCGGCCTCAGCCCGTCGGCCGGCTACACGGTCGCGACCGGAACGGGCAACACGGGCAGCGCCGGGGCCTCGGCGTCCTTCTCCTCGAACAGCTCCCGCTCCACCTCCCTCACCCTCTCCCGCAACCGCCAGCAGTGGCTGCGCACCTACGCGCCGTCGGCGCAGTTCGAGGTGGAGTACGAGTACCGGGTGGCCGCCTCCTCGCAGCGGCTGCCCGACACGGTGCCGGGCTTCCTGGTCAACCAGGTCGTCTCGCTCGGGCAGTTGGCCGAGGTGCTGGGGGAGGGCGCGCTGTCGGTGAGCGAGACCACCGGGCTGCGCCGGCTGATCAGCGCCTTGGCCGACGGCATGACGAGCGAACTGCCGCGCCGTCTGGGACGGGCCCTCGGCCGGGCATCGAGCACCCCGGCGGAGGAGGGGACACTGCCCGCGCCGACCACCGCCTCCGGCGACGGGATCCCCCTCGGCCTGCTGACCGCCTCCGGCGAGCGGCCGGTCGTCGCCGGGGAGGGCGAGACCGCCGAACCGGCCACGACCGCCGAACCGGCCACGACCGCCGAACCGGCCACGACCGCCGAACCGGCCACGACCGCCGAACCGGCCACGACCGCCGAGACCGCCGTGCCGGACTGGGAGCCCCCGTCCGGCACCCCCGTCTCCAGCACGCCCGTCACCGTCAAGCTGCGCTTCCCCGCGAGCGAGACGCCGTACGAGCGCGAGGACGGCACCGTGGAGTGGTCCGCCGCGCCCGAGCTGCTGGCCCCGCAGATCCACGAGAGCGACCCGCGCGAGATCCGGCCCCTCCCGCGCCCGGAGCCGGCCGCGGACCCGACGGCAGCTCCGGCTCCGGATCCGCTGGCAGGCACGGCCCGCTGGACGCCCGGGCAGACGCTGATCGTCGGCGACTTCGACGCGGTGGACCAACTCGCCGACGCGCTGCGCACCGTCGACCCCGCCCTGCGCGGCGAGGGCCTGCCGAGCTCCTCGGAGTCCCACGAGGCCACCATGCTCCGCATCGGCAACCTCGTCAGCTCCGGCAAGGTCACGCTGACCCCGGCGCAGGCTTCCCGCTTCACCGGCAAGCTGCCGTCCGGCGGCTCCGCGTCGCTCCAGCTGACCCTCTACCGTCCGCAGACCGAGTCCGCCGGCCGCGCCATCACCCTGATGGGGATGCGCACCACCATCCGCAGCGCCTCGTCCACCGGCAGCCAGACGTACTCACCGGGCGTGAACGTGCCGGTGAGCGGCGGGCTTACCGAGGGAAACGCGGACACCTTCAGCGGCTCGTTCCCGGTCGCGGGCGAGAACATCACGACGGGGCAGTCCACCGGCGTCACCAGCTTCCGCCGCGAGATCATCAAGTACGGCACGGGCCTGTCGCAGAACGCCGACGAGGAACAGGACGAGAGCGGCGTGCTCGGATTCACGGTGACCGCGCACGTGCTCTTGGAGGTCACCGGCCCCGAGGGCACCCGGTGGGTGACCGGCAACGCCGTGGTGCGGGCCACCTTGGAGGACGTCCTCGGCCTCGGCCTCGCCTCCATGCCGCCCCGGCCGTCCCCCAACGTCTACGACGCCCCGGCCGTCCTCGCCGCGCACGACGCCTCCGACCGGGTGCGGGACGCCGAGTCCTTCGGGGAACAACTCGCCGCCGAGTTCACCGACGAGGACATGGCCCCGCAGGTCTGGTTCGACCCCGGCGACGTCCCGACGGCGGCACGGCGGGCACTGCTCGGCGCGCGTACCGCCCTGCTGGCCGGTGGCACGCTCGCCGACGCGCGGGAGGCCGCGGGCGCCGAACTCCCCGAAGGCCTCTCGGCTGTCATGGGCGCCGCGGCCCACGCCGCCGGACTCGCACGCCGCCCCGTCACCCTGGTCCTGCGCACCCCCGCCGGCCCGGTCCACCTGCCCTTCACCCCGCCTGAGCCCGAGCCCGAGCCCGAGCCTGAGCCTGAGCCCGAGCCTGAGCCTGAGCCCGAGCCTGAGCCGGAGCCGGAGCCGGAGCCGGAGCCCGAGTCCGAGTCCGAGCCCGAGCCCGTGTCCGTGTCCGTGCCCGTGCCCGTGCCCGTGCCCGTGCCCGTGCCCGTGCCGGAGATCGTGGTGACGCCGCCGGAGGAGGACGTCCGCGCCGCGGAGGAGCTGGGCCGCGCGGCGCTGCACCTCGCCCCGGACACCGTGTGGGACGCGGAGAAGTACGCCGAATGGGCGGAACTCCGGGAACAGGCCGTCGCCACCGGGCAGGACCCGGCCGACCCGGCGGTGCCGGCGCTCCTGCACCTGGGCAGGCTCGGCGCGTTCTCGGACGCCACCCGGCTCCTGGACTCCGAGGGGAACCACCAGGGCCGCAACTACGGCAGCACGCGCACGCCCGGCGGGCTGGAGCCGCTGCGGATGTACACGGTCCGGCCCGGGCCCCACGGGAACACCACCGAGCTGGAGTTCGCCCAGTGGGCCGGACACGGCGGACCGCCGCCGTACTTCGTGCATACCGACACCGACGAAGCGACCGGCGCCAACGTCCTTTGCCTGCCGGGCGGCACGGTGCCGCTCTCCGACGCGGAGCTGTTCGCGCTGTTGGCCGCCGACCCGGAGCTGTGCCGGGCCGACCCGGACCGGTGGGTCGCGCTGCTGTCCTCCGGCCCGGGCACGGAGTCCCGGCGCTCGGAGCAGCGGGCGTACTCCGAGCGGGAGAACCGGACCGCGGTCAGCTACAGCGGCACGGTCCTGCTGTCCGAGGGCGACCCGGCCGAGCCGAGTTGGCTTACCGCCCTCCCGGACCGGGCAACCGGGTCGGCGGGCGGCTGGTACCGCACCCGGCCCGCCGGGCCGGCCGCGCGGGCCGCGCAGATCCCGCGGGGCGTGCCGTACTCGGTCGACGGCTGGTTCGACGAGAGCTTCGCGGGCACCCGGGAGCAGTTCCCGTCCCCGCTCGTCATCTCCACGGAGCGCAGCACGGTGTGGGGCCAGGGACACCACGATCCGGACCTGCACATGTTCGTGGCCGAGCTGCCCGGGCTCGGGCTGCGCGGCGAGTACAACCCGGCCGGGCCGTCCGCCGGCCGGGTGACGGATGCGGAGGGGCGGCTGTACAGTGAAGGCCCCGCCTGGGACTGGTACTTGGCGGGCCGCGGCCTGGTCGCCTCCTCCCGGCTGCGGATGATCCTCCTGGCACAAGACGCCGAGGGCGACCCGAACGACTCGGGTGTCCTGCCGGTGCCGGCCGCCTGGCCGGCCACCGGTCCCGTCAGCGCGACGCCGCCGGTCGACCCGGCCACCGTTGCGGCGGTGCCGCTTCTCCTGCTCCCGCCGGACGACCTGCTTGCCGCCGCCCAGTGGCGCGATCACGCGGGTCCCTTGTACACCTTCAGCTCCTGGCCGGCCCGACAGGTCTTCGAGGAGGGGCTGCGGCCGGGCGGAGACGAATGGATCCACCCGATCGACCACGTATACGGCGATGACCGGTCCACCTCGGCATGGGTCAGTGCGACGGCGAACCTGTCCACCGGCCTCTCCCGGGGCAGTGGTTGGCGCTTCGACATCGAGGCTCCCGGCGGAATCGATGTGAACGCCACTCTGGGCCTCGCTTCCCCCTTCCCCGACCAGTGGGAAGTGCTGTTCCCCGGGGGCGTCCACCGCCGCTTCATCCAGGGCGCGCAACGGCTGGAGAACGGGGTGCCGGTCGGCGACTACCTCCCCAACCCGCACTTCGGGGAGGACGCCGACGACAAGCGGTGAGAGACCGGAAACAGCGGGAACTTGACGACATGTGAACAGCACGACCGGGAAAACCAGTAAGTGAGGACACAATGAGTGAGACCAGCGGCGAGGCCCGTGCCGCCATCGACCCCGCGGCGGCGGCACCGGACGGCGGCACCGCCACCACGACGGTGGACCCCACCCCGCCCGAGGAGTTCATCGAGGCGGCCAAGCTCGCGCCCGACCACTGGCTGTACTTGATCGACCCGACCTGGTCCGACGAGGGCCCGCCGCCGGAGTGGGCCGTGGTGGGCCAGTGGCGCTCCGACGCCGAGGGCGAGATCGTCGAGTGGCAGGACAACGAGGACTACCGGCCCTCTCCGTCGGCGATGGGCTGGCCGGAGCCCGCCGACGACGTGGACGCCGCCATCCAGCTCGCCACCACCGGTTACGGCCCCGCCGACGATGTCACCAAGGCCCTGGCCAAGGCCGAAGTGGCGGTACTGGTGACGGCGGACGGCGACCCGGTGCGCGCGGCGGCGCCCGACAGTACCCCGGTGGTCCTGGTCTACAGCTCCCCGAAGTACCTCCACCTGGCCGGCCGGCTGGCCTTCGAGACGACGCGGGTGCCGGAGTTCCTGGAGCGGATCCCCGAGGGGCACAGCCTGTGCATCAACAGCTCGGGTCCGGTCAGCATGGTGATGACCACCGACGGCCTGGCGGACATCATGAAGGCGGCCGAAGAGGCGCCCGAGGGGGACGGGGCACCGTCCGGGTCCGCCGCCGGGCCCGTCTGGCCGCCGACGATGAGCACCGAGGGCGCGTCCTGGTCGGAGGCGTCCGGCCAGGAGGCGAACGAGCCGGAAGTGAACGAGCCGGAAGTGAACGGCTCGGCGAACGGCGTGGTCAAGGGCGCGGTCAGGCGCGGCCGGTCCCGCGCTGCCGAGGCTGACGGGAGCAGCCGCCTGGAGGACGTCCTCCTGCCGGAGCCGGAGCAGGCGTCCGCCCCGGAGCCGGCTGACGGGTCCGCCCCCGACTCCGGTGCGGAGAACGGGCGTTGAGACCGCTTCGGGGTCCGGCGGCGGGGGCGTCGTCGGACCCGGGGTGCGAGATTTTCCGTGCGAAAGTGAACTTTTCGGGCCGTACGCGCATCCCACATGCCAGGGCGGAGTTTTCCTGAACCTCCCTGAACGTCGGCTGCGTTGCCGCCGCTTCACCGAAACGTCAGGGAACTGCACCGGCCCCCCTTGGCTCCACCGCCGCACCATGACTCTCTCCACCGCTAGAACCACGGAATCAGGACATGTCGACTCCACCAGGTGACAACGGTATGTGTCAGAACCCGAGTTGCCGTGCGACCCCGGCCGGCCCGTCCGGGCCGGCTCCCGACCGAGGAGAAGAGGCGTGAGCCGTTCCGACAGCGGCCGGGCGCGGTGGTTCGGCAAAAGGGGAGGCCGCCCCGCCCCGGCCGGGCCGGCGGCGGCAGGCGGGCACCGTCCCGGGGGCGAGGGCGCTGACGAGGGGCGCCCGAAGCGGTTGCTCATCGAGGAGTACGACGGCATCAGGCTGCTGCGTACGCCCTCCGATGACACGCTCAGCAACTCCGATGTCCTCGACCTGGCCCGTGCCCTCGCCGCCGACGCGCACACCGTCACGGTGGTGGCCGGGGTCGACGCGCCGCAGTCCGCCGACCTGTGGCCCCGTCTCGGCGGCCTGCTCGACGAGCTGCGGGAAGACGGTATCCGCACGGTCCGGCTCGTCATGACCGCCGCCGGGGACGACCGGCCCGGAGCGCCCGCGCTGGCCCGCCGGATTGCCGACGCCTGGGAGTTGGAGGTCATCGCCCCCGACGGGCTCGCCCTCGTGGTGCCCGGCGGCGGGCTGTTCGTGCCGGTCCGGCAGGCCGAGCCCGGTGCCATGGTCGGCGTGGGTGTGCCGGAACGCGGCAGCTGGTGGCGTTTCCGGCCGGGTGCGGAGCCGCAGCGGATCGGCCCCCGGCAGCCTGCCCCCGGCTGGCAGCCGGCCGTTGACCAGCTGCCCGACCAGGTCGCCGGCGGCTGTGTGATCGAGCAGATCCCTGCCGGAGTGCTGACCCGTTCCCGGGACGCCGCCCCGCCCCGCCTCGACGATCTGTGCTACTCCGTACCCGCCGACCCCGGGGGCCCCACCGTGCTGGTGGGCGTCCCGGAGGGCGAGGACGTCTCGGCGGGCGACCTCGTGGAGGTGCTCAGCGCCCTGCCGGAGGCCGTGCGGAAGCAGGTCCGGCTCGCCCCGGGCAGCCCCCGTGACATTTTGCGTACCGGTCAATGGGTTTCCGACGCGTTGGGGACCCAGGTCGTGGTGTACACCGGTATGCCGCTGCTGTCCCACGGCACGCCCACCCACCCCGGGACGGTCCGCTCGGTACTCGTCGGCGCCGACGGCGCGCCCCGCTGGCAGGCGTTCGTGGACGCGGTGATGTGCCTGCCGGCCGGGGAGAACGCACCGGCACAGGCCCCCCGGCTGCTGCGCTGGGGCCGGCTCCCCGCGATCCACGGCACCGCGGGCCGGGAGCTGTCCGAACACGGCGTCGTCTCCCTCTCCGAAGGGTGGCAGGCCGGCGTGACCCGGGCGGGCCTGTGGATCACCGATGCCGCGGAGGGGCGTCCCCCGGCGGCGGCCCGGCCGGCGGACGCGGAGGGCCCGGCAATCGAGGTGGGCCGGCCCGGCCAGTCCCTTGAGGCGTCGCTGTACCCCGCGCTCGGCACGCTCTTGGGCAGCCTCGGCGTCGACGTTCGCAGCAGGGCACGGCTGTTCGTGCACGGTACGAGCGTGGACGGCGGACGCGAACTGCGCCGTATCGCCGCCGAACACGGCCTGCGCGCCATCCGCTTCGGCAGCGCCCTCGCCCCGCCGCAGGCAGCCTCCCCCCACACGCAGGCCGCCCCGGCTGGCCTGCCCGCCCCGTCCGCCCCGGCTGCTCTGCCCACCCCGCCCGCGCTCCCGGCGAACCCGGCGAACCCGGCCGGGAAGCCGGAGTCGCCGCCCCTGCCGGGTCCCCCGCCCACGCTGCCGACGACATCGGCCTCGAACGCCCGCCCCGCCGCCTCGGCGCCCGCCGGTGCTCCCGCTCCGGAGGCGGCTGCCGTCGGCTCGGCCGAGCGCTCCGGGCGCCCTTCCGCTCCGAGCCGCCCCCGGCCCCCGGCGGACCCCGAGCCTCCGGTACCCGAACCCGCCTCGATCTCCCGGGCCTTGACGGGAGCCCCGGACCCGGCCCCCGAGCCGCGACGCGCCGGCCCCCGCCCGGAGGGTGCCGCCCCGCACCCGGAGCCCCCCGCCCCCCGGAGCACCGAGCCCGCCGGGTCCGCGGCGGCTCCCGGCCCTTCGCCGGAGCCGGAGCGCGCACCGGAGCCCGCGCACGAACCGGAGCCCGCGCACGAACCGGAGCCCGAGCACGCACCGGAGCCCTCCGCGCGAGCGCTCGGCGCCGGACCGTCGAACCGGTCCCGTGCACAGCCGCCTTCGCGGAGCGTTCCAGGTCCCGGTCCCCGAGGCCCGGGATCCACCGGGGCCGCTCCGGAGCGCGGGGTCATGCCGGACCCGATCACGCCGTTACCCGGTGAAAGGTCGGGCGAGCCGCCTGCCCGGGAGGCGCCCGGCTCCGGCCGGCCACCGGAGGCCCCCGCCCCGCCCACCCGGCCGTCCCGTTCCGAGCCCCCCACAGCGCCGGGGCCACCCGAGGTTCCCCCGTTGCCCGAGGCGCCCTTGTCGCCCACGGCACCCGAGGCACCGGCTCGCAGTACGGCACCGCCGCGGCCTACGACGCCCGAGGCGCCCGCAGCGTTCATGGAGGTCGAGGCGCCCACGCCGCCCACGGCACCGACGCGGCCCATGGCGCCCACGGCATCGACGGCGCCCCCCATGCCCGGGGCACCCACACCACCCACACCACCCACGCCACCCACACCCCCCACAAAGCCCGAGGCACCTACGGCACCCGAGACGCCGGCGCCACCTACGACACCTACGGCACCGCGCGCGGTCGCCCCGTCCGGAGCGCGGCGGCCCGCCGCCGTGGCTGCCGACCCGCTGCCGCCGGTCCCGTTCCTGCCGGGGTACGTCAGTAGCCCGGCGGAGCGCACCTCCTTCCGCGGGCTGGCGGAGGACAGGTGGGAGCGGCACAGTTCCGCCGTCATGCGGGCGCTCACCAGGATGCCCGCGCTGCGCGGGCCGGAGCAGGAGGATGCCCGCGACGACCTGATCGCCCTGCACATGTACCTGCATGACACCGAAGGCCCGTTGAGTTACGGCGAGTTGGCCCAAAGCCTGCGGGCGGGCGAGGCGCGGCTGCTGCCCTACGGCGCGTGCGTGGCCTCCGCCCTGCGCCGGCTCCCCTCGTACCGCGGGCTCGCCTTCCGGGGCACCGACACGGCGGACGCCGCCCTCGCGCCGGGGAACCTGCTGCGCGAGGCGGCCCCGGTGAGCGCGCTGCCGGTCGGGGTGGGCGCGCCGCGGCCGGGCGGTCCGCAGTACGCGATCTGGTCGGCGACCGGACGCCGGGTACGCGAGCTGGCGGGCGGGCCGGGCGCCGCCGGCCGCGACGAGGTCGTCTTCGCGCCGGGCTCGCTGCTGCGGGTGCTCGACGTACGCGAGAGCGACGGCGCCCCGCTGGTGCTGCTGCGCGAGGTGCCCGCCACCCCCGCCACCGCGACCACCTCAGCGGTGCCGCAGAGCACGGAACTCGACGACCACGACCGTGCGGCGCTGGACAGGCTGGACCAAGCCCTGCGCCGCCACCCTCTCGCACCGGGGCTGTTTCGCTGGCCGGAGTTGTGCGAGGGGCCATTGGGGCGGCGCGGGGACGCGGTCGGTACCGCGTCCGGCGCCGCCCGCTGACCGACCCGCGAACCGAAACGGAGTCACGATGCCCAACAAGGAACCGACGGGCCTGAGGGGACCAGCGGTGCGCCGCGCCGTGCCGCTGCCCGGGTCCGCAGGCCAACCCGAGCCGGACGCGCCGCTGGACAAGAGCGGTGACGTGAGCGGCCCGTCGAGCACGCCGGCGCCGGGCGGACCGTCCGCGCCGCCCACTCCGCCGGCCTCCTTCGAACCGGCCTCGTCGGCCCGCGCGAAGGGCCCGGCCGGGTCCGCGGCGTCCGGGCCGACCGCGGCGTTCGGCTTCACGGCGCCGAAGCCGCCCAAGTCGTTCGGAACTGCGGCGTCCGGGCCCACCGCGTCCGCCGACTCCGCGGCGCCCGAGTCCGCGGCGCCCGAGTCCGCGGCGTCCGAGCCTGCCGAGTCCGAGTCCGCCGCGTCGTCCGGGCCGAGCTCCGCCCCGGCCCCGGCGGCGGGATCCGAGGCGGCGTCGGGCGGCGAGGAAGGCACGTCCGAAGCGAAGGCTCCGACGACGCCCGCCAGGGCCAAGGCCCTGGCGGGCTCGTCCGCGTCGGCCACCGGATCGACGGCCGCCACGGCGTCCTCCTCGTCGGAGCACGGCGGAGGGCGCGGCGCGGGTGCCGCCGGTGGCACGGCGGCCGCGGCCGGCGGCAAGCCGCCGGAGGCGTCCACCGGGACGGGCGGGGGCGAGGAACCCCCCTCGGGCCGGCCCACCAAGGCGCTGCGCGCCGCCGCGGCCATCGCGGGCGCGCTCTTGATTGCCGTGCCGCTGCTGGCCCTCACGATGGGGGATGACGACAAGAAGGACAAGACGGCCGAGGCTGCCGCGGAGATCACCGTTCCGAAGGGCGACGATCAGCGGGCGCCCGGCTCGTACACGGGCAAGTCGCCCCTGGTCCCGCCGAAGGCCGACAAGGGCAGTAAGGGCACCAAGGGCGGGGAGAAGGCGGAGGGCTCCGAGTCCGGTCCGGACGGCAAAGGCCAGTCCGGGGCGCCCGCCCCCGGAAAGGACAAGAAGGGCGGGGAGAAGGGGAAGTCCGCCTCGCCGCCGGGCAAGATCGGATTGTTCGGGGGGCCCGGCCCCGCTCTCCTCGGCACGAAGCAGCTGCAACTGCGGAACGTCATGACCGGAATGTGCGCCGACATTCCGGGCTACGGAGGAAAGGGCAAAATCAACGGGGAGGTGGACCAGTTCACGTGCGTCGACCCCAGGACCGCGGACAACGAGATGTGGGACATCGATGTGAAGCTCAAGGGCAAGGCCCCCGGCGGCGGTGACCTGTTCGTGGTCCGCAACAGCACGGACGGGCTGTGCATGGACCTGCCCGGTTACGGCGCCGTGCCCGGGGCGACGGCGGTCTCCGAGTACACCTGCGACGGCACCCTGGGGGACAACCAGCTCTGGTGGAAGGACGACCGGGGCAACGGGAAGTTCTGGCTGCGCAACTACTCCAGCAACAACATGTGCCTGGACGTCTGGGGCAAGGAGTTCGGCACCGGTGGCCGCGCCGCCCGGCTCGGCGTCGCGAACTGCTACCCGGCCGACGACCACGAGTGGCGGCTCAGCTGATCCTTCGCCGGGGGCCCACCCTGTGATCCCCCGGCCCTGACCGGCTCCGCCTGGCCGGGCTGACCGCCCGACCCGGCCCCCGTGGACCCTCACACGTCCGCGGGGGCCTCGTCATGCGTCCGGCCACCGCCCCGGATGCCGCCCGGTGCGGGAACACCGCTCACCGCACCCACGGCGCTTCGGCGACGGCGTACACACGGATGGCGGGCGGTCCGGAAGCCGCAGCTCACCTGCTCCACCACCTCGTCCGACCCTGCTGGCCTGGGAAATGGCGACCAGCGGGGCGGGTGGTGCACCGCCGTCGCAGGGCTGCCCGCGTGGCGGGTGACGGGGGATGCGGGCATGTTGAGAAGGCAGCCGCATTGCTGGACGGAATGGCACGGAAGGAAGGACCCCAGGGGGCATGCCTGACGCGGACGCGGCCGTCCGCGGGTGAACGGACCAGGAGGCTCCCGGATGCTTCGGAGATCGCTGCGGATCCCCGCCGCCGGGGTCGCCTACCTGGTGGCGGCCGCGGTGTCGTCGTCCGCGATGGCGTCCGGCCCCGAGGAGTACGCGGATGTCGCGGTGACCAGCGGGGCACGGGCCGGCCCCGGCACCGCGGCCACCCTGCTGATCGCCCACCGCGGCGCCTCCCGTTACGCGCCCGAGAACACCCTCGCCGCCGTCGATGCCGCGCACCGCCGCGGGCTCATATGGGTCGAGAACGATGTGCAGCGCAGCAAGGACGGCCGCCTGGTGGTGATGCATGACGCCACCCTGCGGCGGACCACCGACGCCGCGAAGGTGTTTCCCGGTCGGGCGCCGTGGCGGGTCGGGGACTTCACGGCCGCCGAGCTCGCGCGGCTGGATGCCGGCAGCTGGTTCGGCAGGCGGTTCACCGGGGTGCGGGTGCCGACGCTCGCTGACTATCTACGCCGTCTGGACCACAACGGGCAGCGCCTGTTGCTGGAGATCAAGGCCCCGGAGAAGTATCCCGGAATCGAGGCGCAGGTCATCCGCGAACTGCGGGCGCGGGGGTGGCTGGACCGGGACCATGTCCGCAGCCGGCTGGTCGTCCAGAGCTTCTCCGTGCCGTGCGTCAAGGCCGTGCACGAGAGGGCGCCGGAGATCCGTACGGGGATACTCGGGGCGCCCGGGACGGACAAATTGGCGCGCTATGCGCGGTTCGCCGACCAGATCAACCCCCGTGCGTCCGCGCTCAGTTCAGGCTGGCTGGCGGCCGTGCACCGGCTGCGCGGGCCGCACGGGCGCCGGCTGCAGGTCTACGTGTGGGACGTGGCGAAGAACACCAGCGCCCGGTCGGTGAGAGCGCGAGGGGTCGAAGGTGTTATTGAATAATGGGCAACGGCCGGGGATTCGCGGGGCATTGTCCAGATCCCGGTCCGGTTCTCGTGGCGCGCCGGACGGTGGTCCGGGCCGCGCTGCCGTCCGCGGTGCGTGAAGGAGCTGTGGAGGGCGGATGCGGCGCGTGCGGCCGCCGCAGTCGGGGATTTACGTGATTCCCGCCGCGGGGCTAAGGTGCCTGAGATGTTCGACGCCGCCACACTCCCCGTAAAAGAACTAAGACGCAGGATTTGGCTTTTGGGTTCCGATTTGCGGCCCGGTGCGGGCCAGCGTCCAGCTCCTCCTCTGGGAACGTTCCGGGAGGCTCCTTGAAAGACAATTTTCCGGCGTACGGCGAACGGCGGGTTCCGCTTCCCCCGCCTCGGCAGATGCCGCATGACGAGATGAGTCCGGCGGGCGCAGCCGCGGCCGGCGGTGCGACGGCAACGATGGCTACGGCGACGACGACCGCGAGGGCGACCGCCTCCGGGACTGCCACGGCGACCGCCCCCGGTTCGGCGACGGATCGTCAATCCGCGTCCACCGCCGGTACTTCACCTGCCGGACCCCGCAGTCATGCCAAGCGTCGGGCCGCGGGCCGCGGCAAGAGCGCCGACGCGGCGGATGCCAAGGCGAAGCCGCGCGACGCCTTCTTCGACAATGCGAAGTACCTGGCCATCGTGCTCGTGGCGATGGGCCACTCCTGGGAACCGCTGCGCGACGGCAGCCGGACGGCGGCGGCGCTCTACATCACCGTCTACGCCTTCCATATGCCGGCGTTCATCATCATCTCCGGCTATTTCTCGCGCAGTTTCGATATGCGCAAGGACCGGCTGCAGCGGCTGATTACCGGGGTCGCGGTTCCCTACATCCTCTTCGAAGTCGCCTACACGCTCTTCAAGAGGTGGGCGGATGACGATCCGGGTTATCCGATCAGCCTGATGGACCCCTGGTATCTGACGTGGTTCCTGGCCGCCCTGTTCATCTGGCGGCTGACCACTCCGCTGTGGAAGATCGTGCGCTGGCCGGTCCCGCTCGCCCTGGCCGTTGCCGTTCTCGCGTCCCTCTCCCCGGACATCGGCGATGACCTGGACCTTCAGCGGGTGCTGCAGTTCCTGCCGTTCTTCGTGATCGGGCTGTCGCTGCGGCCGGAGCACTTCAGGCTCGTACGCCGCAGGAAGGCGCGGATCCTGGCCGTACCGGTCTTCGCGGCCGCGCTGGTCTTCGCGTACTGGGCGGCGCCGCGGATGAACGCCGCGTGGTTCTACCACCGCGACGCCGCGCAGGAGCTGGCCGCCCCGTGGTGGAGCGGCGCGGTGATGACGCTGGCGATGTTCGGCTGCTCACTCGTTCTGGTGGCCTGCTTCTTCGCCTGGATTCCGGGGCGCACGATGTGGTGCACGGCGCTGGGCGCGGGCACTCTCTACGGCTACCTGCTGCACGGCTTCCTCGCCAAGGGGTCGCGCTTCTGGAACTGGTACGACGCGGCCTGGATGCACACCCCGTGGGGCGCGGTACTGCTGACGCTCATCGCGGGCACCGTCATCACGCTGCTGTGCACACCACCTGTGCAGCGGACCTTCCGCTTCGCCATGGAGCCCAAGATGACCTGGGCCTTCAAGAAGGACCCGGTGGGGATGGCCCGCGGCCGGAACTGAGCGGTCGTGCGCGGTGCGCGGTGCTCGCTGCGCGGTGATGCGTCAGCGGGTGGGTGAGGGCGCGACGGAAGCGTACGTCCGTGAAGCAGCGCAAGGGCGCTCGTTCCGCCGGGAGACCGGCGGGGCGGGCGCCCCTCGCGCGTAAGGGGGCGCAGCGGCCGGGCGTCGGGTTGGCATTGGTGCCGGTGCCGGTGCGGTCGTCGGCGTCGGTGTCGTGCCGTCAGCGGACGACGGCGATGCCTTCGATCTCGACCAGGGCCGTCTCGTCCCACAGACGGGTGGCGCCGATCACGGCCATCGCCGGGTAGTCGCTGCCGACCAGACGCTTCCACACCGCGCCGAGATCACGGGCATGGCGGCGGTAGTCGGCGACATCGACGGCGAAGACGGTGAGCTTGGCGAGGTCGGACGGGCGGGCGCCGGAGGCCGCCGCGACGTCCAGGAGGTTCGTCAGCGCCCGCTCGAACTGCTCGACGATGCCGTCCCCGACGATCCGGCCCGAACCGTCGAGAGCGGTCTGCCCGGCGAGGAAGACCATGGTTCCCGGGGCCGCGCGCACGGCATGGCTGAATCCGGTCGGCGGCGCGAGATGCGGTGGATTGATGCGCTCCAGCTCCCCGCCGCGCGCGCCTGAGGCAGCACCGTGGTCACCGCGCGCGCCCGCGGCAGCACCGTTGTCACCGCTCCCGGCACTCATGTCCGCTCCCGCGTCCATCCCGCTCTCGTCACTCATCCTCACCGGTTCCCCTTCGCCGTCAACGCGTCTCACACACCCGGGAATTGAAGCGCGTTCCGTTCCGCCCGGGTAGCCCTTCACCGTTCACCCGGCCTTCGGCGTTCACCCGGCCCTCGGCTTTCACCTGCCCCTCGGCCGGGGCACACCTGGCCAGGGGTTCGCGTCGGCTAGGGGTTCCGCCCCGCCTTCGCGGCCACTGCCATCGGCTCATGGCCGTCCAGTGTGCCCTGGGCGCCATAGGGCCGGCAGCGCAGAAACGCTGCCTCGTGGTGAAAGGGCTCCGCCTCGTGCGCCCTGACCGCTTCCTTGTGTGCCGGCCGGTCGGCGCCGTAGGCGTAGTGGCACATCGCCGACATGCTCTGCCAGAGGGAGAACGTGCCGACGAAGCGGGGCGGTCTGGCCAGGGCTGCCGAAGCGATCAGCGAAGGGTCGGCCGCGGCCCGGCCTGCGGCCCGGGAATTGGCCCGCAGGAACGGCAGTGCGCGACGCAGCCGCAGCTGCCCGAGGGTGAGCACGACGACCGGCCCGTCCTCCGCTTCCGGCCCGGCGCCCGGGTCGGTCTCGACCGGCATCGCGGGCCAGGAACCGGATATCCGCAGCGGCTGCAGCCGCACATGCCAGCCTCCGGCCAGCCGCCGCGGCAGCGGGTCCTCGGCGAGGAACCGGTCGAGCGCGGCATCGTCCTCCCACGCGGCGAGCAGCGCGGCCCGGCCGGGGCGCAGCACGGGCGGACCGGACGAGATGGCGCCGGTGAGCGTGGTCTGTGCGTACCGGAGGCCGGGGGTGGCGTCCGGCCGTGGACGCTCGCGGAGGACGGCGCGGACGTTGCGGACACCGATGTCGGCGAGATGAAGGGAAACGATCACGACGAGCCCCCGTACCTGGTCCGGTGGGGACGGTCCTGCCACGGCAGTTCCACTGAATCCTGATCCTGCTGGTGACGGCCGACCGCCGACCCCACTGATCCTACTGATGCGTATACCAAGTGGTACACGCATCAGTATCCTTCATCGAAGCGGCCATGGCGAGCCGAAAACACCAGCCGGAACAAGCCAGATCGCAGGGTGGGAGCGCATGAGCGAGATCGACCGGAACCGCGCCGCGCGTGCCGAGGCCAGGACGCGTATCGAGGACACGGCGGCCCGGCTGTTCGCGGAGCGCGGCTTCGCCGGCACGACCATCGGGGAGATCGCCGCCGAGGCGGGCCTGAGCAAGCCGATGCTCTACCGGCACTTCGACTCCAAGCAGGAGTTGCACCTCGCCCTGCTGGAGCGGCACCGCGATGAACTGGCGGCCGCCCCGGTCCGCGAACTCCTCCACGGCGAGGGCGATCTGGCCACGAGGATGACGGCGATGTACGAGGCCTGGTTCGGCTATGTGCAGAGCCATCCGTACACCTGGCGCATGATGTTCCGGGACACCACGGGCGACGCGGAGGTGGCGGCGTTCCACCGTGAGCTGCAGCGCAGACAGCGGGAGACGGACATGGCGCTGCTGCGCGAGTTCGTGCCCGGGATCCCCGAAGCCGAGCTGGAACCCCTCGGCGAGGCGATCCGCAGTGCGCTGTACGGGCTCGCGCTGTGGTGGCTGGAGCGTCCCGACCACCCGCGCGAGCTGCTGGTCGCGACGATGGTTCGGATCACCCGTGGCCTGATCTCCACCGTCGGGGCCCCGAGCGGCGGGCACGGGGGCGACGTCCAGGGCGCCGAGGCCGCCGATGCTGCCGGGGCATCGGCGGGGGAGGACCCTCCCGGCCCGCCGGGAGGGACGGACTGAGCGGTCTCACACCACCGCCGGGGAGGCCGGGTGGAGCGCCGCCCGCAACTGTCCCGTCCAGTGGGCCGTCATTTCCTTCGCCACCCGGGTGTCCGGCGCGTACAGCTCGAAGCCGTGCCAGGCACCGGGGACATTGCGGACCGTGACCGGCACCCCCGCGTCCATCAGACGCCGGGCGTAGGCCAGTCCCGCCTCGCGCATCGGATCGAGATCGCAGACCAGGACATGGGCCGGTGGCAGCCCCGACAGCTCGGTGGCGCGAGCGGGCGCGGCATACGCCTCCGCCTCCGTCGTCCCTTCCGGAAGGTAGTGCTTCCACGATGACTGGACACCGCGCCCGTTGAGCACCCGCGCGTCCAGGGCCCGCTCGGTGTCCGCCGCCGTGTCCACAGCCGCGTCCGCGGTCCGGTCCGCCGCCGCGTCCGCTCCGACCCGGTCATCCAGATCCGGGACGCACAGCGACTGAAAGGCGAGCTTCGGCCCGCCACGGTCGCGGGCCATCAGCGCGACCGCGGCGCCGAGACCACCGCCCGCGGACTTGCCGGCCACCGCGATCCGCGCGGGATCGATGCCCAGCTCGGCGGCCCGCCCCGCCACCCATTCCAGCGCGAGATAGCAGTCCTCCACCGCGGCCGGATAGCGGTGCTCCGGGGCGAGGCGGTATTCGACGGCGACGACGACAGCGGGCAGTGTGCGGCAGAGTTCGATGGCCACCCGGTCCTGTCCCGGCAGCGCCCGGCCGAGGGCGAACCCGCCCCCGTGGAAATGCAGTACGGCGGGCAGCAGCACGTTGCCGGCTCTTCCGGCTCTTCCGGTGCTTCCAGTGCTACTGGCGTTCCTGGGACTCCCGGCGCTCCCGGCGTTCCCGGTGCCCTCGGCGGCATCACCGTGCCCGCCCTCTCCCGCACCGGCCCCCTGCGCGGCCCCCTGACCGGCCCCCGGCTCGGTGCTGCCCACCGCCCCCTCCGGACGGTAGACCTCGACCGTCAGCGTGCCGTCACCCACCCGCGTGCCGTCACCCACCCGCGTGCCGCCGCCCGTTCGTGGGATGCCGAACCGGTCGCTGCACACGCCCGTACGGTCCGCCGGGAAGGCGGCCAGCATCTCGTGGAATCCGGCGCGCGCGGCCTCGATGTCCTCATACGGATCGGGGATCCGCGGCAACGCCTCAAATGCCGGGACGAGTTCGGGGTGCACCCGCATCGCGGTCCGGTCATTCGGCTCGGGCTGGACGCTCATACGGAGTGCTCCTCGTTCAGGACGGACATGCCACAGCTTCTGCTCACGATCTCCGCCCCCACGCGCACTCGCCCCGCCCGCAGGCGGTACGCGCACGCCCACAGCCTGCCCCGACCCGTTGCACGGTGTCCCCGCCGCACCGGCCCCGACGCCGCCACCCGCCTGCCATGCCCGCCGCCTGCCCTGCCCGCCCCACCACACCCGCCTCCCCGCTCACTTCGCCTCGGCATAGCACTCCACCACCGCCGTGGTGAACGGGAAGCGGACCGGAGTCTCCCCGAACGCGATCCGCCCGGCCGCCGCGGCAGCCGCCGTGATCGCCTCGGCGACCGTCGCCGCCTCCTGTGCGGGGCAGTGCACGATCACCTCGTCATGCTGGAAGAAGACCAGTTCGGCGCGGAGCCCGCCCTCCGACAACGAGCGGCGCAGCGCGGCCAGGAGCAGCAGGGCCCAGTCGGCGGCGCTGCCCTGCACGACGAAGTTGCGGGTGAACCGGCCGCGCGCGCGGGCGGCCGCCGAGCCGGTGCCGTAGGCCGGTGAGGGTTCCTCCTCCTGGGGCAGGCCCGCCTCGTCGGGGGGTGCCATGGAAACGGGCGGGCAGGTGCGGCCCATCCAGGTGCGCACCAGCCGCCCTTCCTCGCCCGCGCGCGCCGCCTCGTCGACATACGCCACCGCGGCCGGATAACGGCGGCGCAGATCGGCCATGTGCTTGAGGGCGTCGCCGGACGTCTGGCCGTAAATGGCGCCCAGCAGACCGAGCTTGGCCCGGGCACGGTCGCCGCCGAACGCGCGGGCGGCCAGATCCGCATACAGATCCTCGCCGCTGCCGGCCAGCTCCATCAGGCCCCGGTCGCGGGAGACGGCCGCCAGCACCCGGGGCTCCATCTGGGCGGCGTCGGCGACCACCAGGCGCCACCCCGGGTCGGCGCGTACGGCCTGCCGGATCACCTTGGGGATCTGCAGCGCACCCCCGCCGTTGGTGGTCCAGCGGCCGGAGACCGTGCCACCGGGCAGATACTCGGGGCGGAAGCGGCCGTCGTGCACCCACTGCTGGAGCCATGCCCACCCATGGGCGGTGTAGAGGCGGTAGAGCGTCTTGTACTCCAGCAGCGGTGCCACCGCGGGGTGATCGATCTGCTGCAGCTCCCATTTACGGGTCGAGGTGAGGGGAATCCCGGCGCGGGCAAAGGCCTTGATGATGTCGTTCGGCAGATCCGGGCGGACCCGCCGGCCCGCCCCGAAGGCACGGGACACCTCGTCGGCCAGCTCCGCCATGCGGCGCGGCTCGCCGCCGCCCGGATAGCGCTCTCCCAGCAGCTCGTCGAGCAGCTTGCGGTGCACATCGGCGCGCCAGGGCACCCCGGCCCGCCCCATTTCCGTGGCGACCAGCATGCCCGCGGATTCGGCGGCGAGCAGCAGCCGCATCCGGTCCGGGTGTTCCGCCCGCTCCGTACGTGCCACATGGCCGGCGTAGACCTCCAGCAGCGCCGTGAGCTCGTCCGTGCCGGGCGGCAGCGGCACCGGGCCCGGCTCGAACAGGGACGGCTGGGCCTGAGCCGTACGGACCGGCGCGTCCTGCGGGACGGGCCGGCCGTGGAGCCGCGCCCAGGCGGCGGCCAGCGAATGCGGCTGGCCCGACTGGCCTTCCTCGTGGCCGATCAGCAGCGCCTCCGCGGCCTCCACGTCATAGCACCGCTCGACCCGCACCTCTGCCGCCAGCAGCCGCCGGTAGATCTCCGCGGTGGAGCGCCACACCCACCGTTCGACCTCGGGCCGGCTACGCACGGCCTCGGCGAGCGAGGGCTCCCGCAGCACCGGTCCGGCGGGCCGGCCGTCCCGGTCGAGCGGGCAGAGACGAGCACCCCCGTCGCCCGTCTCCACCATCGCCCATCTCATGCCTCCGAGTCTTCCACCAGGGTCTGACATTCGCCCTGACCAGCGCAGACGACACGACCCCGCAACCCTCACGGCAGCCTTCACGGCAACCCTCACGGCAGTCTTCACGGCAGCGGAACCGCCGCGGCCCGCCACTCCGGCGGGACGGGCTGCCGCCACCCCCGCAGAACCTCCACGCCAGGACGCCATTTCCCGGACATCCCCTTGCCCACGACGCTCTTTCCTCCCCAACCGGATGTGATCACGGGCAGATTGGCGCTTCGTGCACCGTGCGGTGTGCGCAACACCCGCAACATCGTCGCCCCGGCCGAACCCGGCGGACGGCAACACCGCCCCTCAACCCGCCTTCTCCGTATAGCACTTGAGCCCGGCAATGGGCAGGTGAGCCGCCCGCCGGCAAAGGGCGATACGAATTCTTCGTACCGGCCTTTGAAATGCCAAAACGGCATCCGGAAGGCGAACTCGGCCCGGGTGCAGTGATATGTATCTATGGTTTCGTGGCATTCGAGTGAAACGGCGAAACCGCACCCCCAGAAGCGAGTTGACCAGTGCGCTCCGGAAACGGGCACTCCGCTTCGAGAAGGGTAAATCGTGATCAAGAAGGTCCTGGCCACGACGGCTGTAGCCGCGTCCGTCGTCGGCATCTCGGCAACGGTCGCCCCCCAGGCAATGGCGATCGGTAACCACAACGGCACGTCGACGGTCAACGGCAACGGTGCCAAGAGCGCGTTCGGAAACTCCACCACCGTGGGCAAGATGAGCCCGCAGTTGGAGCTCGTCCAGGGCTCGCTGAACAAGCCGTGCCTCGCCCTGGGCAAGGTGAACGCTCAGGTCTGGGCATGGCTGGCCAACGTGCAGGACATCAATGTCCTGGCCTCGCCGCAGAACCAGCAGTGCACGGAGAACTCCACCCAGGCCAAGGGTGACGAGGCACTGTCGCACATCCTCAGCGACCTCCCGATCCTGTCCGGGAACGGCGTCGGCAACCACTGAGCCGGCCATCGGCTGCAGGTCCGGACCGCCGGCTCTCGCTTTCAGAGCGGTCCGGGACCTGTGGCACCCCGTTGGGAACCGTAGGGACGGAATTCCTCGATCCCCCTTTCGGTAGGAATTCGTATTCGGCGGCTACCTCGCCTGTTCGAACTCCGGTGTTTTTTCCGCGTCGTATGCGCGGTGACAATCTCCTGAAGCGGTGCTGCATCGTTCGGGCGATTCCTCCGAAAACCTCCCGGCAAGAGTTTCGTGCCAGAGGGGAAATCGTTACCAATATCGGCAGCGGTGTTACGGGCGAGCAGAAAACCGCCCGTGCGACACGACGGTCGTGTTCGCCACGGACCCGCTGCAAGGAAGGGCTGAAAGTGAAGTACGCAAAGGTCGCAGCGATCACTGCCGGTACGATCATGGCGGTGGGTGCGGCGTCGCCGGCCTTCGCCGACGCAGGGGTCGCGGGTGGCGCCAAGAACTCGCCCGGTGTGCTCTCCGGCAACGCCATCCAGGTGCCGGTGCACATCCCGGTCAACCTCTGCGGCAACACCGTCAACATCGTTGCGCTGCTGAACCCGGCGTTCGGCAACACCTGCGTGAACGCCTGACTCGAAGGAATTCGAGCCATGTCGATGTGACCTGGCCCCGGTGCGCGGTCACCTGCGCACCGGGGCCGGTCGCCATTCGCCTTGTGCGGGTGGACGTATAACGCCCGCAATTTCCGGGCGGCTCGTCCGAGAAGAGTGAACTCGTCCGAGAAGAGTGAAACTTCAGGGTTTCTCAGGACGTAAGCATTCGTTAGGCACGCTGAAATCGGTCATCCGAGCAGCGAAGTGATTGCTCATGTGGCGTTGCTGCCGCCGGACCGTCAAGCACCGCCCGAGAAAGGACAGTTGAAGTGAAGTACGCAAAGTCTGCCGCGGTTGTTGCCGGTTCCGTCATGGCACTGGGGGTCGCCGCACCCGCATTTGCCGCCCAGCCCGGAGCCCCGACCATGAGCCTCAACGGCGGGCTGACGGACGCGCTGAGCAGCAAGCAGCTGGACGGCCACCAGCTCACGCCGCTGGTCCACACGGTCAAGACCGCGGAGGGCAAGGTCAGGTCGACCAACGCGAAGAAGCTGCTCCGTGGTGTCACCGGAACGGCCAAGAAGACTCCGCTGCTCGGTGGCCTGCCGCTCAAGTAATTCCCGGGCGCCCGGCGTGGGCCGCCGCGGGATGAACGGCGGAGCTGTCTGTCCCGGACGCGCGACGCGGGCCCGGATTTCACTGTCCTTCGGCTGTGTCCGGTGAGCGCGACGCGGTAGCGGAATGCGCGTTACCCGACTGCTGACATGCGCGCCCGAAGCCCTACCACCCCTCGCGCTTTCTCGCCCCGGGCACCGGCCCGGTCCGGAACCGGAGCGCCGGCACGATGCCGGTCCGTAAAAGTGACTCCGGAAAGCGGCTCGGGAAGTCGCTTCGGTGGCCAGCTCATTTGAGTGAATGAGAACAACCAAAAACATCCCTGTGAGTTGGGCAGTTTGCCCGGCCCAAGGGCATCCCGAAACACGAAGGATCAAAATGATCAAGAAGGCTTTGGCCACCGCAGCCGCGGCTGCGTCCATTGTCGGCGTGGCCGCCGCTGCCGCCCCCCAGGCGATGGCGATCGGTAACCAGCACGGAACCTCTTCCGTCAACGGCAACGGCGCGCAGCAGTATTTCGGAAACTCCACCACGTACGGCTACATGAGCCCGCAGATCGGCCTGATCCAGGGCTCGTTCAACAAGCCCTGCCTGGCTCTGGGCAAGCTGAACCTCCAGGGTGTGCACGGCTTGGCGCTGCAGGATCTCAACATCCTGTCGTCGCCGCAGAACCAGCAGTGCACCGAGAATTCCACCCAGGCCAAGGGCGACGAGCCGCTGTCGCACATCCTGGACAACATCCCGGTCCTTTCCGGCAACGGAGCCGGCAACCGCTGATCGGCTGATGAGCACCCGGGCCGCCCGGTCCTCCTTCTTCCGGGCGGTCCGGGTTTCCGCTGTCCGGCGTCGGGTCGGAAATGTTATTCGCTCGTGACTGAACTCCGGTGCACCGGGTCGTTAGGAATGATGTGTGGAGGGAAGCATGCCAATGCCCTTGCGAGATTGATGGGGCCGCGAGGGTATTGGCATGCTGTCCGTAACGAGCGCAGGGCCCGCGAACCCGTTCACCGGTTTCGCGGGCCTGCGTCGCGCAAAGGCATAAGGTCATTGCTCTCGGGGGTGTTCCGGGAACGCTCGGGGGCGGTCTGTAAACGCTCCGGACCGCCCCGCGGGCGACAAGTCGCATTGTCGGTGCGCGAATTAGGGCGAGGGTTTCAGGCGGTAGCGGCAGCTGAAGCCTTATACGGAAGACCTGGTGCCTGCTATTCGGGTGATGGTAACCCACCGGCCAGAACTCAAGTCCGTATGGCGGGTTGTTCAAACAGGGCTCCCGTGTCGGGAGTTTCTTCTCCTGAAGGGTTTGCGTGATGAAGAAGATGATGGCGGGCGCGGCTGTGGCGGCGTCGCTGATCGGTATGTCCGCTGCGGCCGCTCCCGACGCCATGGCGATCGGTGACCAGAGGGGCACCAGCACGGTCAACGGAAACGGGGCGGCGTCGGTCTACGGCAACTCCACCACGCGCGGCAATCTGAGCACCCAGCTCGGGCTCGTCCAGGGCTCGCTGAACGACCTGTGCCTCGGTCTGGGCAAGGCGAACGTCCAGGCCTTCTCCTGGATCCAGGCTCAGGACATCAACATCCTGTCGTCGCCGCAGAACCAGCAGTGCACCCACAACTCGACGCAGGCCAAGGGCGACGAGGCGCTGTCGCACATCCTCGACAGCATCCCGGTCCTCTCCGGGAACGGTGTCGGCAACCGCTGACCGCGAACGGCCTGGGCCGTTCCCCCGCTTGTGTCCCGGGCGGCCGGCGCCGCGTATGTGCTGCCGGCCGCCCGGTCGTGCGAGCGGAACGCGGAGTGCGCGCAGCACGCGAGGTGCGGGCGGAATACGTGGTGCGGGCGGAACACGTGATGCGGGCGACGGTCCGTGGGCAACGACTGAAGAGGAGGGACGAGAGGTGCGACAGAGCCTGAAGACGTGTGTGTTCGTGGCGGCGGCGTCGGGTGTGCTGGGCGCGGGCGGCGGTGTGGCGTACGCGGATGCCGGCGCCGGGGGCGGTGCGACGAACTCTCCCGGGGTGCTGTCCGGGAACAGCATCCAGGTGACCGTGGACACCCCGGTCAATGCGTGTGGCAACTCGGTGGACGGGGGCGCGGCGCTCAACCCGGCCATGGGTGCCTCGTGCGGGAACGGCGCGCTACCCGGAGCGGCAGCCCGCCGGCCCCTGAACGCCGCCCCACCGCCCCCGGTGGCGCAGCGGCCTGCACCTGAGCAGGTCCGGCGGCACACGGCCCCGGAAGGGACGCCCCACCGGGAGCGGCCGCCCAAGGCACAACCGGCGAAGGCGGCACCGAAGCACGCCCGGAAGTCCGCGGAGGACGCCGGTGCGGTGCCTGCGCAGCGGTCCGCACGGGATGCACGGGTGGGAGCTCAGGCGCGGGCCGGGGACTCGGCGGGCTCCGCGCTGCTGGCGTCCACGGGGCCCGGCGAGCTGGGCGTGGTGGCCGGTATGGGCGGCGGGCTGCTGGTGGGAGGGGCACTGCTGCTGCGCCGGTCCCGTACGCGTCGCAGATGAGCGCGAGGGCCGTAGGTGCGGGACGGGCCTCTGGGGATCAGGGGCTCGACTGCCGACCGAGCGACCGGCTGAGCGGCCGCCGAGCGGGCCCGGCGGGCCACTGCGCCCGGTCCGCCCACTCCGCCCGGTCGGTCCGCCCGGTCGAGCCGCCCGTCGGCATCGCCGGACGGCTCGACCGCGGGCCGTCGTGCCACGCTGCCCGGAGCGGCGCTGCGGCTGGAAGCGCCCCTACGGGTCGTACGACGGATCGTGTGGATCAACGCGTGAAGGCCGTGTCCGGCACGGGAAGGATCGTTCTTTCGCTCATTGGTGGGGACCCGGTCTCCGGGTGTTTGAAGCCGGGCGGCACCGGAAGCGCAGCGGGGCCGTGCCGCGCGCTGCTCCCTCTGGCAAAATTGGGGTGAAGGCCGCAAAGGTGATGGGTCGATGAGGTGGGGCCATGCTCGTTGCGCTGGCGCAGACGGACTGTGTGCTGGGCGGGGTGGCGGAGAACCTCGATATCGCCCGTGAGCAGATCGAGCAGGCGGCGGCGCAGGGTGCGGATCTTGTGGTCTTTCCCGAACTGAGCCTGCACGGCTACCACTTGGGCGCGCTGGAGCGCGATGAGTCGCTCGCGGCGAGCGATCCGAGGCTGCTGGAGCTGAGCACCCTCGGCCCCGATGTGCTGGTCGGCTTCCACGAGCACACCAGTCTGCGGGCCTACAACACCGCGGCCCACTACGCGGCCGGTGAACTGGTGCATGCCCACCGCAAGCTGTATCTCCCCAACTACCTGGCCTGGGAGGAGCGCAAGCACGTCAGTCCTGGGCAGTCACTGCGTGCGTACGAGCTGAAGCGGGACAAGAGCGGGGGCCGGGGCGCGACGCTGGTGTGCAATGACGCCTGGCAGCCGACCCTGCCGTGGCTGGCGGTGCAGGACGGTGCCGAGGTGCTGTTCATCCCGACGAACAGCGCGGCGAGCCTGGATCCGGAGGCGATGGACACCGGGCTCTACTGGGACACCCTGCTGTCCTATACGGCGAAGATGCTGCAGTGCTGGGTGGTCTTCGTGAACCGGGTGGGCAATGAGCACGGCGCGGCGTTCTGGGGCGGCTCGCGGGTGGTGGACCCACGGGGCGCGGTGGTGGCGCAGGCGCCCAAGTGGGAGCCCTCGCTGGTCACCGTCGAGATCGATCTCGCCGAGGCGCGGCGGCAGCGCCGGGCGGTGCCGCTGGTCGCCGAGGCCCGGCTGGGGCTGATCGACCGCGAGGTGCGGCGGCTGATCGATGAGGGCGGCGATCACTGAGCGGCCGGCGATCGCTGAAAGGCCGGAGCCGGCTGAGCGGCCGGCGGCTCGGCCTCAGTGGCGGGCGGTGGCCTCGGGGCGGGGCGTCGCTTCCGAGCGGGGTGTGGCGTCCGGGCGGGAGGTCGCGTCGGGCTCGTCGGTCTTGAGCGTCTTGGCCTCGGCCTTGAGGATGCGCATCGAGCGGCCCAGGCCGCGTGCCATGTCGGGCAGCTTCTTCGAGCCGAAGAGCAGCACGAGTACCGCGAGGATCAGAATCAGGTGCCAGGGCTCGAAGGCGTTGCGGAGCATGCGCGCGCTCGCTTTCTTCGGGAGGGGTAGCGGACGTTCTGTCCAGTATTACCCCAACGGTCCGGCCGCCCGGTCCAGGGGTCGCCCAGACCGGACGGCCCGCGGTGCGGCTACCGGCTCGACTTGCGGACCCCCGGCAGGTAGCCCGCGGGCGTCTGTTCGCGCAGCCGTACGCGGGACAGGCCGAAGGCGCGGAGGTAGCCGCGCGGGCGCCCGTCGGTGCCGTCGCGGTTGCGCACCCGGGGCGCGCCGCAGTCCCGGGTCCGGCGGGAGGGCGGACGGCGGATGACGGCCTTGAGGGCCGCGCGCCGGACCGCGTACCGGGCGACGGTCATACGGCGGGAGACGGATTTGCCGAAGCCCGGCGTGCGACGGGTCAGCCGGCAGTGGGCGGACACGGTGCGATCTCTTCGGGCGGGGTCCCGGTGCTTATTGAAAACGGAAACCATTTTCACACTCTATCTCGTGGCCCGCGGAGGGCAGGGGGCGCCCTCGCTACCCCCGGCCCCGGAACCCACAGGACGTGGCGCACGTCTCTCCCAAGGTCGTGAGGGCATCGAGCCCGCGGTCCGTACCAAGTGCAGGGTGCACCTGAGCAGGGGCGACGAGTGGAAGCCGCTCGCGGAAGAGCGGCGGACTCGGGTGCTCGACGAGCTGTGACCGCCTCTGCACCGGCTGTCGTGCACGTGCATCTGCGCATGCATCCGCATGAGAACGCGGCTATGCTCCCGGGCAGTTGACACCATTTATCACCGGGAGACCCCTGTGCTCCACGCATACAACGGCATGGCCGCCACAGATCTCCGTGATGTGGCATGGCAGAAGAGCAGGCACAGTAACTCCCAGGGATCCTGTGTGGAGTTCGCCAAGCTGCCCGGGGGTGACATCGCGGTACGCAACTCCCGCTTCCCGGACGGCCCCGCGCTCGTCTACACGCCGGCCGAGGTCCGGGCGATGCTGCTCGGCATCAAGGACGGGGAGTTCGACCATCTCGTACGGGACTGAGTGTCCTGTGCCCCGTGGGGAGTGCCCGGGCGTCGGTGTCCGGGCGGCGGGCCGGAGGGGCGTGCGGCGGCCGGAGGGGTGTGCGGGTGCGTCGCGCAGCGTGCGCAGTGGTCGCACGGGTGAAGCAGCCGCACCGGTGAAGTAGCCGCAATCTGCGCGGTGTTCACGCCCCGCGCAGTGCTCGCGCCCGGCCGGTGTCCGCGCCCTGCAACCGGGCGCCCGTGGGTGAGACGGTGCGCCCGGTGTGAGGGAAGCGGCTACGGCAGCCGGAAGAGGGCCCACACGATCTTGCCGTGTGCGGCACCGGCCAGCGGATGCCAGCCCCAGCTGTCGCTGAAGGAGTCCACGAGATACAGCCCGCGACCCGACTCCGCGGCGGAATCCGCCTCCCCGGCGACCGGTGAATCGTCGCTCGGGTCCCGTACGGCGCAGATCAGCCGGGAGGACCAGCGCATCAGGTGCAGCCGGGCGGGCGGGGTGGCGTCGTGGTGCTCCGGGGCGGCCAGGATCGCGTGCCGCAGGGCATTGGTGACGAGTTCGGAGACCACCAGGGCGACCGAGTCGAAGAGATCGTCCAGATCCCAGCCCTGCAGGGTCTCGCGAGTGAACGCACGTGCACTGCGTACCGATTCATAGCGCGCCGGGAGTGTGCGGGACGCCGATCCGGAGACAGCCAAGGGGTCGACGGGAGGAAAGCCCTGCCATAACGGCTCGAGCATGGTCAAAACCTTGGTCCCCATGCGAGGCACTCCTGGCGTTCGCGGACGTCATGACCCTGGCCGGTCAGCTGGATCTGGCGGATCTTTCACGAGCGTGCATGCGTGCGACGCCTATGGTTCCCAATGCGCGGGACAGATGCAAGGGCAGATGCACGTGCACGTGCCGTGATTGCACCAGGCCGGACGGTTTTCCTCCGGATTCTTCCTGCTGGTTCGTGTGGAGGGGTTGCGGGGGCCTCACGTATCCGTAACCGGATGAGCACTCAACGAAGCCCGAACGTGGCAGACTGCGGCCCACTGTTGGACGGGGTGGGGTCACAGGAGGGTCTGAGAGGTGTCCGCAAGTGAGTCGAGCGGGTCGGTGGTGCGGCGGATCCTGCTCGGGTCGCAGCTCCGCCGGCTGCGTGAATCGCGCGGGATAACCCGTGAGGCGGCCGGCTACTCGATCCGTGCGTCCGAATCGAAGATCAGCCGCATGGAGTTGGGCCGCGTGAGCTTCAAGGCACGTGATGTGGAGGACCTGCTCACGCTGTACGGGGTCGGTGACGCCCAGGAGCGCGAGGCGCTGCTGTCCCTGGCGCGCGAGGCGAATGTGGCCGGCTGGTGGCACAGCTACACCGATGTGCTGCCCGGCTGGTTCCAGACGTATGTGGGTCTGGAAGGCGCCACTTCTCTCCTCCGGGTCTATGAAGTCCAGTTCGTGCACGGGCTGTTGCAGACGGAGGGCTATGCGCAGGCCGTCGTCAGACGGGGCATGCCGGATGCCGGGCCCGCCGAGATCGAGCGCCGCGTCGCGCTGCGCATGGAGCGCCAGAAGCTGCTGGTGACCGAGCGGTCGGCACAGTTCCACTGTGTACTGGACGAGGCCGCGCTGCGCCGCCCCTACGGCGACCGGTCCGTGATGCGCGAGCAGGTGAAGCATCTGATCGAGGTGTCCGAGAGACCGAATGTGCGGCTACAGGTGATGCCCTTCAGCCTGGGAGGGCACGCGGGCGAGAGCGGAGCCTTCACGATGCTCGGCTTCCAGGAGTCCGGACTGCCGGACGTCGTCTACCTGGAGCAGCTGACGAGTGCCCTCTATGTGGACAAGCCCGAAGAGGTGGCGCAATACGCCCGGGTGATGGACCGCCTCCAGGAAGAGGGGCCGAATCCGGCCGAGACCAGGGACCTGCTGCGCGGGCTTCTCCAACTGATGTGACGCGTCGGTAGGATGGCGCACCATCAGGAGTCAGCACCCCCCAATGCGGCGCCCTGAGCGCCCTGTTCTCCAGATCGGGATGGCATGTCCTACTTCGACGAGTTGGCGTATCAGTTCATCGACGGCGAGTGGCGGGCCGGCAGCGGTTCGTGGGACATCGTCGATTTCAATCCCTATAACGGGGAGAAGCTGACCTCCATACCCGTCGCCACGGTCGAGGAGATCGACCAGGCCTACCGTGCCGCCGAGCGCGCACAGCGGGAGTGGGGCGCCACCAATCCGTACACCCGGCGGACCGTCTTCGAGCGGGTGCTGCGGATCATCGACGACCGTGAGGCGGAGCTGGCCGAGGCGATCGCCGCTGAGGTCGGCGGCACGCTCGTCAAGGTGGGCTTCGAGCTGCATCTGGCCAGGGAGTTCCTGCGCGAGGCGATCCAGCTGGCGCTGCGCGCCGAGGGCCGCATTCTGGCCTCTCCCATCGACGGCAAGGAGAACCGTCTCTACCGGCTGCCGGTCGGTGTCGTCGGCGTCATCAGCCCCTTCAACTTCCCCTTCCTGCTGTCACTCAAGTCCGTGGCGCCGGCCCTTGCGCTCGGCAATGCGGTCGTCCTCAAGCCGCACCAGAACACCCCGGTGTGCGGCGGCGGTCTGGTCGCCAAGATCTTCGAGGAGGCGGGGCTGCCGGCGGGGGTGCTCAACGTCGTGGTCACCGATATCGCCGAGATCGGTGATGCGCTCATCGAGCACCCGGTGCCCAAGACCATCTCCTTCACCGGCTCCGAGAACGTCGGCCGGCATGTCGCCACGGTCGCCGCGGCCCACTTCAAGCACTCCGTGCTGGAGCTGGGCGGCAACAGCGCGCTGGTCGTCCTCGACGACGCCGACATCGACTACGCCGTGGACGCGGCCGTCTTCAGCCGCTTCGTCCACCAGGGCCAGGTCTGTATGGCCGCCAACCGGATCCTCGTGGACCGCGCCGTGGAGCAGGAGTTCACCGAGAAGTTCGTCGCCAGGGTCGCGGCCCTGAAGGTGGGCGACCCCACCGACCCGCAGACCCATATCGGCCCGCTGATCAACGAGGGCCAGGCCGAGGCGATCACCTCGCTGGTGGACCGCGCGGTCGCCGACGGCGCCTCGGCGCTCCTGCACGGTGAGACCCGGGGCACGCTGGTGGCGCCCAGTGTGCTGAGCGGGCTGCCGGAGGACTCCCCGCTGCTGCAGCAGGAGATTTTCGGGCCGGTGGTGGTGCTGGTGCCGTTCGACGGTGACGACGAGGCGGTGCGGCTCACCAACACCACGCCGTACGGGCTCAGCGGCGCCGTGCACAGCGCCGACATCGAGCGCGGTGTGCGGTTCGCCAAGCGGATCGAGACCGGGATGTTCCACGTCAACGACGCGACGGTGCACGACGAGCCGATCGTGCCGTTCGGCGGCGCGAAGAGCTCCGGCGTGGGGCGGCTGAACGGCGATGCGATGGTGGAGGCCTTCACCACCACCAAGTGGATCTCCATCCAGCACGGGCGGTCGCAGTTCCCGTTCTGAGGCGCGGGGCGGTCCGGGGGCATTCACCGCGCGTTGCGGACAGAAGCTGACCGCATGGGTTCCTACCTTGAGTGATGTCGAAGGCGGACGGCGACGAGCCGGCCGCCGGGGGATGTCACGAGACGTCACGAGGCGTCAGGAAAGGCGGATCTCATGCCCACTCACGTTCTTGCCGAGGCCCACGGCGACGAGGCCGGCGCACTGCTGGCCTTCCTGGAGGCCCAGCGCGGCGGGCTGCGGCGGGCGGTCCTGGGGCTGACCGACGCCGAGGCGGCCCGGCGGCCGAGCGCCAGTGAGCTGTCGCTGGCCGGCCTGGTCAAGCATGTCGCGGAGACCGAGCAGGGCTGGATCGAGACCGCCCAGGAGCAGCCGCACTCCATCAAGCGGACCGCCGAGACCTGGCACCTGAGCTTCCGGCTCGAGGACGGCGAGAGCCTGGCGGAGATGCTGGCGTTCTGGGACAAGGTCGCGGGGCGTACGGAGGAGTTCATCCGCTCCGTGCCCAGCCTGAACGACACCTTCCCGCTGCCCGAGGCGCCGTGGTTCCCGCCGCAGGCCCGGCAGTCGATGCGCTGGCTGCTGCTCCACCTGATCGAGGAGACGGCCCGGCACGCCGGTCACGCCGACATCCTCCGTGAGTCCCTGGACGGGAAGACGGCCTTTGCGCTGGTGGACGAGGAGCGCACGGCGCGGCAGGGGTGAACGCGGGGCCCTGCCGGGGCGCTCTAGGCTGACGGCAGGGGCGCGTTCAGGGATAGAGGAGACGATGTCGGCGATCCGGCTGTTGGTATTGGGCGCCGTGCGGCAGCACGGCCGGGCGCACGGCTATATGGTGCGCAACGACCTGGAGTACTGGGGCGCCCATGAGTGGTCCAACGCCAAGCCGGGATCGATCTACCACGCGCTCAAGCAGATGGCCAAGCAAGGGCTGCTGCACGCCCATGACATCGCGCCCAGCACCGCCGGCGGCCCGCCGCGTACCGAGTACGAGCTCACCGCGGCGGGCGAGGCGGAGTACTTCGCGCTGCTGCGCGCCGCGCTCGCCCAGCACGACCAGAAGGTCGACATGCTCAGCGCGGGCATCGGCTTCGTCGTCGACCTGCCGAGGGCCGAGGCGGTGGCACTGCTCAAGGAGCGGGTGCGGGCACTGGAGGAGTGGCGCAGCGCGGTCACCGGCCACTACACGCCGGAGGAAGGGCCCGAAGCCCTCGGCCATATCGGCGAGATCATGCATATGTGGGTGCACTCCGCGGACAGTGGCGCGGTGTGGACGCGCGGGCTGATCGAGCGGATCGAGGGCGGGGCGTATGTCTTCGCCGGCGAGGGGGAACCGTTCGTCGGCGTGCTCGCCGAGGGGCAGGAGAACCCGTACGCGACGAAGGACACGCGCTCCGAGGGCGAGGCGCGCTCCGAGGAGGACGCGGCGGCCGAGGGCGACGGGGCTGCGGGGCACCAGGACGGCGGCGACGGAGATGTCGACGGCGACGGCGTCGACACGGAAGCCGGTTAATCAAGTTTGACTAAACGCGAAGCGGGAATTACCTTTCTGGCGCACGTAGTCAAACTTGACTATTGTCGGGAGGGGATGTCGTGACGGACCACGATCAGGCGATCGTCGTCGAAGCGCTGCACAAGCACTACGGCACCAAAGCGGCCCTGGACGGGCTGGATCTCACCGTTGCGCGCGGAGTGGTGCACGGTGTCCTGGGACCCAACGGCGCAGGCAAGACCACGCTCGTACGGATCCTGTCCACGCTGCTGCGGCACGACGGCGGCCGGGCCGAGGTCGCCGGCTTCGATGTGCTGCGGCAGCCGGACGAGGTGCGGCTGCGGATCGGACTGCTCGGCCAGCAGGCGGCGGTCGACGAGGAGCTCGGCGGGCGGCAGAACCTGGAGATGTTCGGGCGGCTCTGCCGCCTCGGGGCGCGGAGGGCGGGCGAGCGCGCGGACGAGCTGCTGGCGCGGTTCGGGCTCGCCGATACCGGCCGTAAGGCGGTGCGCCACTACAGCGGGGGGATGCGGCGCCGGCTCGATCTGGCGGCAAGTCTGGTGCGGGCGCCGCGGATCCTGTTCCTGGACGAGCCCACGACCGGGCTCGATCCGCGGGGACGTGCCGAGGTGTGGCAGGCGGTGCGCTCGCTGGTGGACGGCGGTACGACGGTGCTGCTGACCACGCAGTATCTGGAGGAGGCCGACCAGCTCGCGGACCGGATCTCGGTGGTGGACGGCGGCCGGGTGGTCGCGGACGGCACTCCCGACGAGCTGAAGTCCGCGACCGGCGGTGACCGGATCGATGTCGTCCTGCACGACGCCGGGCAACTGGGCCGGGCGACCGGGCTGTTGGAGGAGGCGCTGGGAAGCACGGCGGGCGGCGGTGCGGTCGCCGCGGACGAGGAAGCCCGGCGGCTGAGCGTGCCCGTCGCCGACCGTATGGCGGGGCTGGCGGAGGCGGTACGGGTGCTGGCCGCGGCGGGGATCGAGGCGGCGGACCTCGCGGTGCGGCGGCCGACGCTGGACGAGGTGTTTCTGCACCTGACGGGGGACGGGGCGGCCGGCGGTACGGGCGGTACGGGCAGCAGGGGCCGGACGGGTGGGGCGGGCGATACGGGCGGTGCGGCCGGTGCGGCCGGTGCGGCCGGTGCGGCCGGTGCAGGCCCGTCGGCCGGCGCGGCGGCCGGCGCGGACAAGGAGGGCACGACGGTATGAGCGGTATGGCGTGGGCGGTCACCGATTCCTGGACGATGACCCGGCGCGGTCTTGCGCACTGGGCGCGACAGCCTGTGCAGGCCGTCGTGCAACTGGTCTTTCCGGTACTGCTGCTGTTGATGTTCGGGTACTTCCTGGGCGGTGGGATGGCCGTGCCGGGCGGCGGCGATTACAAGGAGTACCTGGTCCCGGGGATGTTCGCGCTCACCATGGCGTTCGGGCTCGAATCGACGATGGTCGCGGTGACCCAGGACCTCGGCAAGGGGGTGCTCGACCGCTTCCGGTCGATGCCGATGGCGCCGTCCGCGGTGCTGGTCGGACGCAGCGTCCTGGACATGCTGCAGTCGGCGCTGAGTCTGCTGGTGATGATCGGCGTCGGGCTGGCGATGGGCTGGCGCTGGCACGGCACCGCGGCCGACGCGTTGGCCGCGGTGGGGCTGCTGCTTCTGCTGCGGTTCGCGATGCTGTGGATCGGCATCCATCTCGGCCTGCTCGCGGGCAGGCCGGAGCTGGTGCAGGCGGTACAGATCCTGGTCTGGCCGGTGGGCTTCCTCTCCAACGCCTTTGTCTCCGCCGCGTCGATGCCCGGCTGGCTGGGCGCGGTCGCCGAGTGGAACCCGATGTCGGCGACCGCGAGCGCGGTGCGTGAGCTGTTCGCCAACCCGCGGTGGTCCGGGGACACCTGGGCGTCGGGCCACGCCGGACTGCTGGCCGTGCTGTGGCCGCTGGTGCTGCTCGCGGTGTTCTTCCCGGCAGCGGTGCGGAGGTACCGGGGGCTGGGGCGTTAGGGCGCCGGGGCGTCCGGGGCGCTGCTGCCGGCCCCGGCAGCGGCCGCCGGACGCCCCGGGCACCTGGCCAGGGGAGACCCCCTTAGTGGTGGAACGCCGTAGCGACGTTCTCCGGGCGTTGTAGTGGCCCGGGCTGTTGCCGGAGTTCGGTCAGCAGGTCTTCCAGGTCCGCGATGAACAGGTCGGCGAGATCCAGGGAGAAGCCGTTGCGGCAGACCACCCGCAGGACGGACAGGTCCTCGCGCTTCGGGGGGAAG
Organism: Streptomyces sp. Edi2; assembly: GCF_040253635.1. Classification (NCBI taxonomy): domain Bacteria; kingdom Bacillati; phylum Actinomycetota; class Actinomycetes; order Kitasatosporales; family Streptomycetaceae; genus Streptomyces; species Streptomyces sp. Edi2. Next base: position 5,140,321 of record NZ_JBEJGX010000003.1, read on the forward strand.
GTGTAGGCGGGGAGCAGCCAGCCGCGTTCCTTCATCCGCCGGGAGACGTCGAAGACGTCGAAGGCGGTGACGTCGTCCGCGGTGGTGAAGGCGAAGACCGGCAGCTGGTCGCCCTGGGTGAGCAGTCTGAAGTCGCCCAGTGCGCCGATCCGTTCGGCCATCGACCGGGCCACGTCGCGGGTCGCCTGCTGGACGGCGCGGTAGCCGGCCCGGCCGAGCCGGAGGAAGGTGTAGTACTGCGCGGCGACCTGGGCGCCGGGCCGGGAGAAGTTGAGCGCGAAGGTCGGCATGTCGCCGCCCAGGTAGTTGACGCGGAAGACCAGCTCCTCGGGCAGCGCCTCCGTATTGCGCCACAGCGCCCAGCCGACGCCCGGGTAGACCAGGCCGTATTTGTGTCCCGAGGTGTTGATGGAGGCGACCCGCGGCAGCCGGAAGTCCCAGACCACGTCCGGGTCGAGGAACGGCGCGATCATGGCGCCGGATGCTCCGTCCACATGGACCGGGATGTCCCAGCCCTTCTCCTTCTGGACCGCATCGAGCGCCGCGCAGATCTCGGCCACCGGCTCGTACGACCCGTCGAAGGTCGATCCGAGGATGGCGACCACGCCGATGGTGTTCTCGTCGCACAGTCCGGCGGCGGAGTCCGCGTCCAGATGGAAGCGGTCGCCCTCCATCGGGACCATGCGCGCCTCGACCTCCCAGAAGTTGCAGAACTTCTCCCAGCAGACCTGGACGTTGGCTCCCATCACGAGGTTGGGCCGGGCCTGGCCCGGATACCGGTCCTTGTTGCGCTGCATCCAGCGCCGCTTGAGGGCCATGCCGGCGAGCATGCAGGCCTCGCTCGACCCGGTGGTGGAGCAGCCGACGGCCTCGGACGGCACGGGGGCGTGCCACAGGTCGGCGAGCATCGCCACACACCGCTTCTCCAGTTCGGCGGTGCGCGGGTACTCGTCCTTGTCGATCATGTTCTTGTCCCGGCACTCCGCCATCAGCACGCCGGCCTGCGGCTCCATCCAGGTCGTGACGAACGTCGCCAGATTCAGCCGGGAGTTGCCGTCCAGCATCAGCTCGTCGTGCACGAACTGGTAGGCGGTGCGCGGGGAGACCGGGCCGTCGGGCAGGGTGTGCCGCGGTGGGGCGGACTCCATGCCGGCGACCGGGTCGGCCTCCCCGTAGAACGGGTTGACCGGGTGTCCGAGGTGCTTGCGGTCGGAGGCCGATGCGCCTTTGTGCAGAGTCATCTCTCGCCCCTACCCGTCAACTCGCCAAGGAAAGGCCGTGTTTGACGGCCTTGGTGAACTTCACTACGCGCTCCGCCTGGATGCGGGCGGCGGTGTGCGCGTCGTCGTCGGGCGGGGTGTCCGGGCCGCCGACGTGGGAGGTGCCGTAGGGATTGCCGTCGGTGAACTTCGCCGGGTCGGTGTAGCCCGGCGTCACGAGGATGCCGCCGAAATGGTGGACGGTGTGGTAGAGCGCGAGCAGAGTGGACTCCTGGCCGCCGTGTTTGGTGGCGCTCGCGGTGAAGCCGCTGTAGATCTTGTCCGCCAGTCTGCCCTGCTGCCAGAGGCCGCCCAGGGTGTCGAGGTACTGCTTGAGCTGCGAGGACACATTCCCGAAGCGGGTGGGGGTCCCGAAGATCACCGCGTCCGCCCAGAGCATGTCCTCGTGGGTGGCCTCCATGATGTCGGCGGTGGCCGCGGCGTTCGCCGCCCATGCCGGGTTGGCGTCGATCGCGGTCTGCGGCGCGAGTTCCGCGGTCCGGCGCAGCCGTACGTCGGCCCCCGCGTGCTCGGCGGCGTCCGCGATCCGCTGGGCGAGCTCGGCGATGGTGCCGGTCGACGAGTAGTAGATGACGGCGACCTTCACCTCGTGCACGGGCATCGGCGTACCTCCTGGAACCCGACAATAAGGGCATAGGGGGTAAGTGGCCTCCAGGGTTCACCCAGTGGAAGCGCAACGGGCGGGTGGCCGTCCCGGGGGACCGCCACCCGCCCGTATCCGTGTGACGGGACGCAGCCGGGCCCGCCCGCCCGGCGCCGGCTCAGCTCGCGCTGGCCAGCGACAGCTTCGCGGCGAAGCCGAGGAACGCCGCACCCGCACCCGCGGACAGCCCGGCCGTCAGCCGCTTGCGGCGGCGGAAGGTCGCCGCCAGGAACGTCCCGCTGAAGATCAGGACGGACAGGTACGTGAGGCTGAACAGCTGCGCCCAGGCCCCCAGCGTCAGGAACGACAGCACCGGATGGGCATAGGACGGGTCGACGAACTGCACGAAGAAGGAGATGAAGAACAGGATCGCCTTCGGGTTGAGCAGGCTGACCACCAGCGCCCTGCGGTACGGCCGCTCCGCGGTCTCCTTCGGCGTCTCGGGGGCCTCGCCCCGCCGCTCGGCCCGGCGGGTCTCCCGGCCGCGCCACAGCGCCCAGGCGCCGCGCAGCATCCCGACCGCCAGCCAGGTCAGATAGCCCGCGCCGGCGAACTTCACGACGGCGAACAGCACCGGGCTGGTCTGCAGCAGCGAGGCCACCCCGCCGGCCGACAGCGTCATCAGCACCGTGTCACCGCACAGCACACCGGCCGCCGCCCGGTAGGCCACCCGCGGGCCGCGCCGGGCCGCCACCGAAACGACGTACAGCGAATTCGGCCCCGGCAGCAGAATGATCAGTGCGAGACCCACCAGATACGTGGACAGATCCGTTATCCCCAGCATGTGCGGCAGGATCTCATCCCCCTGTGCGCCGCCTCACCGGCTTTTCATGATGCGGACTTGCGCCTCACGCGACGTGAGGACACATCGTGGAGCGCGTACCGAGAAGGGAGCGGAAATGAGCTATTCGGTAGGGCAGGTCGCCGCCTTCGCCGGCGTCACGGTGCGCACCCTGCACCACTACGACACGATCGGGCTGCTGCACCCCGGCGCACGCAACCACGCAGGTCACCGGCGCTACGTCGAGGACGATCTGGACCGGCTGCAGCAGATCCTGTTCTACCGGGAGCTCGGGTTTCCGCTCGACGAGGTCGCGGCCCTCCTGGACGACCCGCACGCGGACCCGCAGGAACATCTGCGGCGCCAGCACGACCTGCTGGCCGGGCGGATCGCCAGACTCCAGGAGATGGCCGCGGCCGTCGAACACGCAATGGAGGCACGCAGGATGAACGTACGGCTCACACCGGAGGAGAAGTTCGAGGTCTTCGGGGACTTCGACCCCGAGGAGTACGCCGCGGAGGCCGAGGAACGCTGGGGCGGCACGGACGCCTACAAGGAGTCGCAGCGCAGGGCGGCCGCGTACACCAAGGACGACTGGCAGCGGCTGACCGCGGAGTTCGACGCCCTGCACCGCAGGATGGCGGACCTGCTCGCGCGGGACGTGCCGGCGGACTCCGAGGAGGCCATGGAGGTCGCGGAGGAGCACCGGCGGTTCATCGGCGGTGCGTACTACGACTGCACCTACGAGATGCACAGCGGACTCGGCGAGATGTATGTCGCGGACGAGCGCTTCACCGCCACCTACGAGGCCATCAGGCCCGGCCTCGCCGTCTATATGCGGGACGCGATGCTGGCCAACGCCGTCCGCCACCTGTGACCCGTGCGGGCCGGGAGCGCGCCCCGGCCCGCACAGGCGCTCAACCCTGCGGAGAGACCACCACAGCCGTTCCGTAGGCGCACACCTCGGTGCCCACGTCCGCGGCCTCCGTGACATCGAAGCGGAACATCAGCACCGCATTCGCACCGCGCGAGCGGGCCTGCTCCACCAGCCGGTCCATCGCCTGGTTACGGGTCTCGACCAGCGTCTTGGTCAGGCCCCGCAGCTCGCCGCCGATCATCGACTTCAGGCCCGCGCCGATCTGGCTGCCGAGGTGACGCGACCGCACGGTCAGGCCGAAGACCTCGCCGATGACACGTTCCACGTGAAACCCCGGAACGTCGTTGGTCGTCACCACCAGCACATCGGACTGCGCATGCTGCCCGCCGCCGTACTCCTCGATGCCCATGGCACGTACCTCCTTGTGGCCAGCATCACCCGGCCACCTGGACGCGGCCAGCGCTCGGGGGCGCTCGGGTGGGGCCCCCGGGGCCCGCCTGGAACCAAGGAGGGCCACGTGGCGTTGATAGTTTTGGGCCGCACACGCGCCTGCACCCTCGTCGCTTCGCTCATCGCACCGCACGATCCGGCGCCCTCGACCCAGGAGCCTTCACCCCGTGAATACTCTCGCGCTCGGCCCCCAGTGGCTGGACCCGGACTATCTGATCGCGACCTTCGGCCTGATCGGCGTCCTGGTCATCGTCTTCGCGGAGTCCGGCCTGCTGATCGGCTTCTTCCTGCCGGGCGACTCGCTGCTGTTCACCACCGGCCTGCTGGTGACGACGAACAAGCTGGACAAGCCGCTGTGGCTGGTGTGCTCCCTGGTCGTGCTGGCCGCCGTCCTCGGTGACCAGGCGGGCTATCTCTTCGGCCGCAAGGTCGGCCCCTCGCTCTTCAAGCGCCCCGACTCCCGCCTCTTCAAGCAGGAGAACGTCGAGAAGGCGCACGAGTTCTTCGAGAAGCACGGCCCCAAGTCGCTGATCCTGGCCCGCTTCGTGCCGATCGTGCGCACCTTCACGCCGATCATCGCCGGTGTGAGCCGGATGAACTACCGCTCCTTCCTCACCTTCAACTTGATCGGCGGCGCCCTGTGGGGCGCCGGCGTCACGCTGCTCGGCGCCTCGCTGGGGAACATCCCGTTCGTCCACAAGCACATCGAACTGATCCTGGTCGCGATCGTGCTGGTCTCCGTCGTACCGATCGCCATCGAATACCTCCGCGCCCGCGGCAAGGCCAAGAACGAGCAGCCCGCCCCGCCCCACCCGGCGGACCGCGCCCCCGACACCCGCCGCGGCCGCCACGCCAAGCGCTGACCACCAGCCACGAGCCACCGGCCGCAACACCCACCACCTCATTTCCCACCCACAACGGGAGGCGCACCCAAGCCCCGCGCAGCGGCAAACTGCCCGCCGCTGGGGGTACCTCCCACGCCCTTCAGGCAGTGGGGGAACCACGGCGGGACAGCCGAAAACGTTCCCCGCCGGCAAAGCGCAGCGGACCGGCAGCGGAACCGATAGCCAAAACGTTGCCCCCGTGCACGCACCGTCCACCCCTATCAGGCATCGTGTCCTTGGTATCCGTCAGGAGGCTTACGAGGAGAGCGAAGAACCGTGGCGTCGGACCCACAACGCGGCCAGCGCGGCGCGAGCGGAAGTGGCAGCAGCAGCGGCAGCGGCGGCGCCTCGGACCAGGCAGATTCCGAGGAGCGCAAGCCCCAGCCGGACGAGGTGCACAGCGCCTTCACCCCGCCGCTGGGCGTGCCGTATCCGCCGCTGCCCGAGGACGAGCACCCCACCTCCGAGTTCGCGCTGCCCACCGGCCTGCGTCCGGAAGGCCCCGCAGAGCAGGAGGGCTCGGCGTTCGCGCCGCCCAGCGGCACCACAGGCCAGACCCCGATGCCCGCGGGCTCGACCGCCCTGAGCTACGCCTTCACCCCGCCGCACGGCATCCCCGCCGTCCGCCTCACCAAGGAGGCTCCCTGGCAGGACCGGATGCGCACGATGCTCCGGATGCCGGTGGGGGAGCGGCCGGTCCCCGAGCGCGCGGAGCGGGCCGACGACGAGACCGGCCCGGCCGTACCCCGCGTGCTCGACCTGACGCTGCGTATCGGGGAGATCCTGCTGGCCGGCGGCGAGGGCGCCGAGGACGTCGAGGCCGCGATGTTCGGTGTGGCACACGCCTACGGGCTGGAGCGCGTCGAGCCGACCGTCACCTTCACCCTGCTGTCGATCTCCTACCAGCCGTCGCTGGTCGACGACCCGGTCACCGCGAGCCGGACGGTGCGGCGCCGCGGTGTCGACTACAACCGGCTGTCCGCGGTCTTCCGGCTCGTCGACGAGATTGCATCCGAGGGCATCACCCTCGAAGAGGCCTACCGCGGCCTCGCCGAGATCCGCCGTAACCGCCACCCCTACCCGAGCTGGGCGCTGACGGTGGCCTCCGGGCTGCTGTCCGGTGCCGCCTCCATGCTGGTCGGCGGCACGATGCTGGTGTTCGTCGCGGCCGCGGTGGGCTCCATGCTCGGCGACCGGCTGGCCTGGCTCGCGTCCGGGCGCGGGCTGCCGGAGTTCTACCAGTTCGTGGTCGCCGCGATGCCGCCCGCGGCGGTGGGCGTCGCCTTCGGTCTGGCCCACCTCAATGTGCAGGCGTCCGCGGTGATCACCGGTGGACTGTTCGCGCTGATCCCGGGGCGGGCCCTGGTGGCCGGCGTCCACGACGGGCTGACCGGCTACTACATCACCGCCGCCGCCCGTCTGCTGGAGGTCGGCTACCTCATCGTCGGCATCGTCGTCGGCGTGCTCAGCGTGCTCTACATCGGTCTTCAGCTGAACCCCGGCCTGCGGCGGCTCAATCCCGAGGAGTCGCTGGGGGTGTACAACGAGCCGCTGGTACAGATCGTGGCCGCCATGCTGCTGGCGCTGGCGTTCTGTGTGCTGCTCCAGCAGGAACGCAACACCGTGGCGTTTGCGACCCTGAACGGTGGCGTCGCCTGGGTCGTGTACGGCGCGCTCGCCTACGTCGCCGGGATAAACGCCGTGCCCGCCACCGCGATCGCGGCCGGACTGGTCGGCCTCTTCGGCCAGTTGCTCTCCCGCTACCGCTATGCGTCCGCGCTGCCGTACGTCACCGCGGCCATCGGCCCGCTGCTGCCCGGTAGCGCCACGTACTTCGGCCTGCTCAACTTCGCCCAGGGGCATCTGCCGCAGGGCCTGACGTCGCTGGTCCAGGCCGTGTCGCTGGCGCTGGCCATCGCGGTGGGGGTCAACCTCGGCGCCGAGGTCGCCCGCCTGTTCCTGCGGGCGCCCGGCCTCGAGGAGGCCGGCGGCCGCCGCGCCGCCAAGCGCACCCGCGGCTTCTAGCCGGCGGCCTCAGCGGGCGGCACACCGCCGCCGACACGCACAACGGGCGGCCACCCAACCGGGTGCCGCCCGTTCGCGTAAGAAAATCAGCCCGCCAATCCCGGCGCGTCGCGGTCACGAAAACCCCGCCGCACGCCGGGACGGTACGGCTGTGTCAGTGCTTGCCGCCCTGCGCCTCGAGGCGCTTGTACGAGGCCTCGATCTCGGCCTCGGCCTCGGTGCGGCCGACCCAGTCGGCGCCCTCGACGGACTTGCCGGGCTCCAGGTCCTTGTAGACCTCGAAGAAGTGCTGGATCTCCAGGCGGTCGAACTCCGACACGTGGTGGATGTCCCGCAGGTGCTCCACCCGCGGGTCGGACGCGGGCACGCACAGCAGCTTGTCGTCGCCGCCGGCCTCGTCCGTCATCCGGAACATGCCGATGGCGCGGCACTTGATGAGACAGCCGGGGAAGGTCGGCTCGTCCAGGATGACCAGCGCGTCCAGCGGGTCGCCGTCCTCGCCCAGGGTGTTCTCGACAAAGCCGTAGTCGGCCGGGTAGCTGGTCGAGGTGAAGAGTCGACGGTCCAGGCGGATCCGACCGGTCTCGTGGTCCACCTCGTACTTGTTCCGCGAACCCTTCGGGATCTCGATGGTGACGTCGAACTCCACGGGTGGCTCCTCCATGATCAACACATACGTCTGGTGATTAAGTGTCCCCCACGCAGGTGTGTGGTGGCGAAAGGGGCTGGTCCGAGGTGCCGGAGACCGGAAAGTGGCAGGTCAGATGGCAGTCGGCGCAGCGGTCCGGGCGGGCGGCGACGCACGCGGCGGTCCGCGCGGCGCAGAGCGGGGTCGACGCCGCGCGGCAGGCCTGGGAGGCCACACCGCGCCAAACCCGGCAAACCTGGCGGCTGACGGCGGTCTCCGCAGCCACCGGCCTGGCGGTCGCGCTCGCCGCGGTGGCAGCGGCAGGGCCGTGGGACTCGGGTCAGCGTACGGCCGAGCGCGCACAGGCGGGCTCCATGGACGGTGCCAGTGGTGAGCATCACGCCGCCGACCCCGGGCGGGCGCCCAGCGCCCCGCCCGTCCTGCCCGCCCTCGGCGACGTGGCGCCCGGTTCGGCAGGCCGTGGCGCGGCCCCCGTGCCCACCGACGCGGGGCTGGCCGACGCGCTCTCACCGCTGCTGAAGGACCCCGCACTCGGCCCGCTGCGTACCGCCTCCGTCCTGGACGTCGCCGCGGGCCGCGAGGTCTTCGGCGAGGGCCAGGGCAAGGCCGCCACCCCCGCCTCCACCGTCAAGCTCGCCACCGCCGTCGCCGCGCTCTCCGCGCTCGGCCCCGACCACCGCATCGACACCACCGTCGTCATGGGCGGCAAGAACCGCATCGTCCTGGTCGGCGGCGGCGACCCCACGCTGACGGCCCGCGCCCCGCGGCACGGCGCCGAGGAACAGCCCGCGAATCTGCGCACCCTCGCCGACGCCACCGCCCGCGCCCTCAAGAAGCGCCACACCACCAAGGTCGGCCTCGGCTACGACACCGGCGCGTACACCGGCCCCGCCCTGCACCCCATCGGCCCGAACGAGAACATCGCCCCCGTCACCGCCCTGATGACCGACGAGGGGCGCCTCGACGACAGCGACCACGGCACCGCCCCCCGCAGCACCGACCCGGCCCGCGACGCGGCCCGCACCTTCGCCGGACTGCTCCACGAGCGCGGCATCACGGTCGACGGCGGCCCGGCCGAAGCCGAGGCCCCCAAGAAGCCCGACCGGATCGCCACCGTCCGCTCGCTGCCGCTGTCCGCGCTCGTCGAGCGGATGCTCACCTACAGCGACAACGACATCGCCGAGGCCCTGGCCCGCCAGACCGCCCTCGCCCTGCGGCAGCCGCCCGGCTTCGCCGGCGCCGGAAAGGCCGTACGCACCGCGCTCGCCCGGCAGCATCTGCCCCTGTCCGGCGCGGTCTTCGAGGACGGCAGCGGCCTGGACCGCGACGACAAGGTCACCGCCGCCCTGCTCTCCCACCTCCTGCTGGAGGCCTCGTCGCCCGACCGGCCCGCGCTGCGCCCCGTCGTCACCGGCCTTCCGGTGGCCGCCTTCACCGGCACCCTCAGCAACCGCTACCGGGGCGAGAGCGCCGGCGCTGGTGCCGTACGCGCCAAGACCGGCACCCTCACCGGCGTGAACACCCTGGCCGGCACCGTCGTCGACGCCGACGGCCGCCTCCTGGTCTTCTCCTTCATGACCACCGGCACGAGTGACCCCCAGGGGGCCCAGAACGCCCTCGACAAACTCGCCTCGGCGGTGGCGAATTGCGGCTGCCGCTAGGGCCGGAGAGGGCCTCGGCTCACCACGAGGTCAACTGGCCCACCGAGGGGTCCCACCGCCACGCTTTTCCCCACCCACCACGGGAGGGGACGGGCCTCCGGACACCCTGCCTTGGAGGCCCGTCACCGCACCCCGGCAGCCCCGCGCAGCGGCCCGGCCCGCCGTAGGCGCGACGGCGGACAACCCCGCGGCGGGAAAGCCGAGCATGTGGGGGCAAAGGCAAAGCGCAGCGAACCGGCTACCCCCACGGCATGCGCCCACGTACGGTGAACTCATGACGAGCATCGGTGGGACCGAGATGGTCGACTGGAACCTCGCGGTCGCGACCGCGACCCGGTTCGTACGGCCGGGGCCAGAGGTGAGCCGGGACGAGGCGCGCGCGATCGTCGCCGAGCTGCGCAAGCACGCCAAGTCCTCCGAGGCGCACGTCCGGGCCTTTACGCGGATGGCGCAGCCGGACGCGACGGGCGAGGCGCCGCATGACACGCCGGTCCTCGTCGTGGACCGGCCCGGCTGGATCAAAGCGAACGTCGCCGGTTTCCGGGCCGTGCTCAAGCCGCTGCTGGCCAAGATGGAGGACCGCCGCTCGGCGGTCCCCGGCGGCGCGGTGCTCGGCGCGGTGGGCGGCAAGGTGACCGGCGTGGAGCTGGGCATGCTGCTGTCGTTCCTGGCCTCGCGGGTCCTCGGCCAGTACGAGACCTTCGCCCCGGCCTCCCGGGACCTGCCGGCGGGGGCACAGGGCGGGCGGCTGCTGCTCGTCGCGCCCAACATCGTGCACGTGGAGCGCGAGCTCGAGGTGGAGCCGCACGACTTCCGGCTGTGGGTGTGCCTCCACGAGGAGACCCACCGCACCCAGTTCACCGCCGTTCCCTGGCTGCGGGACCACATCGAGGGCGAGATCCAGGCGTTCCTCGGTGAAACGGACATCGATCCGGGCACCCTCCTGGAGCGGCTGCGCGAGGCCGCCCAGTCGCTGGCCGGCGCCAAGCCCGAGGGCGAGGAGGGCGAGGAGGAGAGCAGCCGCTCCCTCGTCGATCTCGTCCAGACGCCCGCGCAGCGCGAGATCCTGGGCCGGCTGACGGCGGTGATGTCCCTGCTGGAGGGCCACGCCGACTACGTGATGGACGGCGTGGGACCCGATGTCGTGCCGTCGGTCGCCGAGATCCGCGAGAAGTTCCAAAAGCGCCGGGCCAGCGGCGCCGGGCGGCTGGACCAGGCGCTGCGCAAGCTGCTCGGCCTGGACGCCAAGCTGCGGCAGTACCGCGACGGCGAGCGGTTCGTCAGCGCGGTCGTCGAGGAGGTCGGGATGGACGGCTTCAACCGCGTCTGGACGTCGCCGAACACCCTCCCGACCAAACAAGAGATCGCCAAACCGGCGGACTGGGTCGCGCGGGTGCACCGCAAAGCGGACGGGGCACCGTAATCGAACGGCGTGAGCTGGGCACGCCGGGTGGCAGTAGCGCGCCCCTTCAATCACCCGTCTGAGGGACCGTTACGGATGGATAGGCGTGCAATGCTCGGGGAACCGCTCGCCTCTGTCACCATCTAGGCACTCTGTGTGACGAAGATGCCCTCACCGGCGGGCTCCCAGCTGAACGATTGGAAACGGACATGGGTCCCCATCCAGCGGTCGCCGCGATACGCCTGGCGGTCCGCCGCGTACTCCACGACGTCCTCACCCACCACTGCGCGCAGGACCGGCACGAGACCCCGCTCGTGCTCGTCGCCTGCTCCGGCGGCGCCGATTCGATGGCGCTCGCCTCCGCTCTTGCCTTCGAGGCCCCCAAGCTCGGGGTCCGCGCCGGGGGCGTCACCATCGACCACGGCCTCCAGGAGGGCTCGGACCTCCGCGCCGCCGAGGTCGCCCTGCGGCTGCGGGGCCTGCGACTGGACCCCGTCGAGGTGGTCGCCGTCGATGTGGACCAGCCGAACCGGGTGGCGCACAGCACCTCGTACCGGGGTGGCGGGGGGCGAGGGGCGGGCGGGCCGGAAGCCGCCGCCCGTGACGCCCGTTACGCCGCCCTGGATGCCACCGCCGAGCGCCACGGCGCCACCGCGGTCCTCCTCGGCCACACCCGCGACGACCAGGCGGAGACGGTGCTGCTCGGTCTCGCCCGCGGCTCCGGGACCCGTTCGCTCTCCGGCATGGCGGCGACCAGCGGCAGGGACGGCCGCTACCGCCGCCCCTTCCTGGACGTGGACCGCCAGACCGCCCGCAAGGCCTGCCTGATCCAGTCGCTGCCCGTCTGGGACGACCCGCACAACACCGACCCCGCCTACACGCGCTCCCGCCTCCGCCACGAGGGCCTGCCCGCCCTGGAGAAGGCCCTCGGCAAGGGCGTCGTCGAGGCGCTGGCCCGTACCGCCCAGCTCTCCCGTGACGATGCCGACGCCCTGGACGACTGGGCCGCCGAGGCGGAGGGCACGGTCCTCGACGACACCGGCACCCTCGACATCGCCGCGCTCTTCACCCTGCCCCCCGCGGTGCGCCGCCGGGTGCTGCGCCGGGCCGTCATCGCCGCCGGGGCACCGGCCGGTTCGCTCTTCGCCCGCCACATCGAAGAAGTGGACCGGCTGATCACGGCCTGGCGGGGGCAGGGGGCCATCAACCTCCCCGGGCGAGTGGGTGTGCGACGGCAGGGTGGCAGACTGGTGATCCGGCAGGGCTGAGCCGCAGACGCTGCCCCGCATCCGAAGTCTCACGACTGACGTGAACACCGAACAGAGCGAGAGTGGCACGGGTGGACGACAAGGACATGGGCTCCGACCTCGAGTCGGTACTCATCAGCAAGGAAGAGATCGACGCAAAGCTGGCTGAGCTGGCCGCGAAGATCGACGCGGAGTACGCGGGCAGGGACCTGCTCATCGTCGGCGTCCTCAAGGGCGCCGTGATGGTCATGGCGGACCTGGCGCGCGCGCTGTCCACCCCCGTCACGATGGACTGGATGGCCGTGTCGTCGTACGGCGCGGGCACCCAGTCCTCCGGTGTGGTCCGCATCCTCAAGGACCTCGACACCGACATCAAGGGCAAGCACGTCCTGATCGTCGAGGACATCATCGATTCCGGTCTGACGCTGTCCTGGCTGCTGTCGAACCTCGGCTCGCGGGAGCCGGCCTCGCTGGAGGTCTGCACCCTGCTGCGCAAGCCGGACGCGGCCAAGGTCGCCATCGACGTGAAGTGGATCGGCTTCGACATCCCCAACGAGTTCGTGGTGGGGTATGGCCTCGACTTCGCGGAGAAGTACCGCAATCTGCCGTTCGTCGGTACTCTCGCGCCGCACGTCTACGGCGGCTGAGGGCGCTCTGTGTGCCCGTCCGGCCGTCGCGGCCGGGCGGCGCCCGGACCGGCCGTCGCGGGGCGGCGGGAACCCTTCGGGGCCTTCCGCCGTTGGAGCAGGGAGAACGGAATCCTCGGCTTCGTGTTCACCCTCGGCGCAGGCGCCGGGTGACAATGCTGGGGTACCGTCCGAAGGCAATTCTTTTTCGGGCCAGTAATACACCGTACGCACGACCAGCCCTCCCCAGGGCGTTGTGCCTCACTGTGGCAGGAGGGACGGGGCCTCAGCGGCTCCGTATGGATGGACGTGAAGCGATACTTCCGTGGGCCGGTCATGTGGATCGTGCTGGCCGTCCTCGCCGTGGTCGTGTTGATGCAGGTCGTCGGCTCGTCCGGCGGCTACAAGACGGTGGACACCGGTCAGGTCGTCAAGGCGATCGCTGACAACAAGGTGAAATCCGCCGAGCTGACGACCGGTGACGAGAACAAGATCAAGATCGAGCTGTCGGGCTCCAACAAGATCGACGGCTCCAACAAGCTCCAAGCGAGCTACATCGGCGACCAGGGCGTCGACGTGGCCAAGAACCTGCAGGCCAAGTACCAGACCGGCGAGATCAAGGACGGGTACACCGTCTCCCCGTCGAAGCAGAACCCGTTCGTCTCGGTGCTGCTTTCGCTGCTCCCCTTCGTCCTCATCGTGGTCGTCTTCCTGTTCCTGATGAACCAGATGCAGGGCGGCGGCTCCCGGGTGATGAACTTCGGGAAGTCGAAGGCGAAGCTGATCACCAAGGACACCCCCAAGACGACGTTCTCGGACGTCGCGGGGTCGGACGAGGCGGTCGAGGAGCTCCACGAGATCAAGGAGTTCCTGCAGGAGCCGGCGAAGTTCCAGGCCGTCGGCGCCAAGATCCCCAAGGGTGTGCTGCTGTACGGCCCGCCCGGAACGGGCAAGACGCTGCTGGCGCGCGCCGTCGCCGGCGAGGCGGGCGTCCCGTTCTACTCGATCTCCGGCTCCGACTTCGTCGAGATGTTCGTCGGTGTCGGTGCCTCCCGTGTCCGTGACCTCTTCGAGCAGGCCAAGACGAACGCCCCGGCGATCGTCTTCGTCGACGAGATCGACGCCGTCGGCCGGCACCGCGGTGCGGGCCTGGGCGGTGGCCACGACGAGCGCGAGCAGACCCTCAACCAGCTCCTGGTCGAGATGGACGGCTTCGACGTGAAGGGCGGCGTGATCCTGATCGCCGCCACGAACCGTCCGGACATCCTCGACCCGGCACTGCTGCGCCCCGGCCGTTTCGACCGGCAGATCGCCGTCGACCGCCCGGACCTGCAGGGCCGTCTGGAAATCCTCAAGGTCCACCAGAAGGGCAAGCCGGTCGCGCCGGACGTCGACCTCTCGGCCGTCGCCAAGCGCACCCCCGGCTTCACCGGTGCCGATCTGTCGAACGTCCTCAACGAGGCCGCGCTGCTGACGGCCCGGGGCGACGCGAAGCTGATCAACAACCACTTCCTGGACGAGGCGATCGACCGCGTCGTGGCCGGCCCGCAGAAGCGGACCCGGATCATGTCCGAGAAGGAGAAGAAGATCACCGCGTACCACGAGGGCGGACACGCCCTGGTCGCGGCGGCCTCACCGAACTCCGACCCGGTTCACAAGATCACGATCCTGTCCCGCGGCCGGGCCCTGGGCTACACCATGGTCCTGCCCGACGAGGACAAGTACTCCACGACCCGCAACGAGATGCTCGACCAGCTCGCGTACATGCTGGGCGGCCGCGCGGCCGAGGAACTGGTCTTCCACGACCCGACCACGGGTGCCGCCAACGACATCGAGAAGGCCACCGCAACGGCCCGCGCGATGGTCACGCAGTACGGCATGACCGAGCGGCTCGGCGCGATCAAGTTCGGTACCGACAACTCCGAGCCCTTCCTGGGCCGTGAGATGGGTCACCAGCGCGACTACTCGGAAGAGGTCGCCGCGCTGGTCGATGAGGAAGTCAAGAGGCTCATCGAGACCGCGCACAACGAGGCGTGGGAGATCCTGGTCGAGAACCGCGATGTGCTGGACAACCTGGTGCTGACGCTGCTGGAGAAGGAGACCCTCAACAAGGAGGAGATCGCCGAGCTCTTCAAGCACGTGGTCAAGCGCCCGGCCCGCCCGGCCTGGACCGGCTCCTCGCGCCGTACGCCCTCCAGCCGCCCGCCGGTGCTCTCGCCGCGGGAGCTGGCCCCGGCCAACGGCTCGGTGACCACGACCGCCACCGTCTCCACGGAGAAGGCGGAAGCCCCCGAGGACCAGCGTCCCGAGAGCTGATTCCCGGGGCCACGGCCCCGGAATACATGCCGCGCCCCCCAGGCTTAATCTGGGGGGCGCGGCATTTCGCGAATCCACCGCGATAACCAGCGGTCGCAGAAGGAACGAGGCACCACATGACCGACCCTGTGACGCGGGGCGTCGACGGCAAGATCGGCACATTCGACGAGAAGCGCGCCGAGAACGCCGTCCGCGAGCTGCTCATCGCGGTGGGCGAGGACCCGGACCGGGAAGGTCTGCTGGAGACGCCGGCCCGGGTGGCACGGGCGTACAAGGAGATCCTGGCGGGGCTCTGGCAGAAGCCGGAGGAGGTGCTGACGACTACGTTCGACCTGGGACACGACGAGATGGTTCTGGTGAAGGACATCGAGATCATGTCGTTGTGCGAACACCATCTCCTGCCCTTTCACGGTGTGGCGCACGTCGGGTACATCCCGGCTGACAACGGAAAGATCACGGGGTTGTCCAAGCTCGCCCGCCTTGTCGATGTATTTGCCCGCCGCCCCCAGGTGCAGGAGCGGCTGACCACGCAGATCGCCGATTCGTTGATGAGCATTCTCGAGGCGCGGGGTGCCATCGTGGTGGTTGAGGCCGAGCACATGTGCATGTCTGTGCGTGGTATCCGCAAGCCCGGCGCGAAGACGACGACCTCTGCGGTGCGAGGGCAGCTGCGTGATGCCTCGACCCGGGCCGAGGCAATGAGCCTGATAATGGCGCGGTAGATCCCGTCAAGCACAGCTGGCCGGGCTGATTGTCAGTGCCTCCCCGTACTCTCCGTGGTGATTCGGTCGCGGATGGGGAGCCGGTGTGGGGAGCGGTGGACTGCCGAGCAGGCAGACGGTGAATGCGTTAGGCGGGCGCAAGCGAGCCAAAGATGTGCGGGAGGGAGACCGGCTCTGGACGCTGGTCGATAGGCGAGCTGCCACAACGGTGGTGACCGAGGTGATGGCTGTGAAAACCCATCGCCTGGTCCAGGTCATCACCGATCATGCGACCATCGCAGCCGATGAGAGCTTGCTTCTCGCGAGCCCGGATGGCTGGGCGCATGCCACTGATGCCGTGGACGAAACCGTTCACCCTCTACAGCTTCCGTCTCGCACCGCACCCGGGCTTCCTGTCACACGGGCATCTGGTGAGAACGGGCTGGTGAGGCCCGGGTCCCGCAGGTGAGGCATGGACCCGGGCCTCTTCAGGGTCGCGCAGGTGGGTCAGGCCTTGAGGTGGTTGCCCAGCCACGCCAGGGCTGCCGGGATCTCCCGGCGCCAGGTGTTGAAGTTGTGGCCGCCGCTGTCGAGGATGATCGACGAGACCCGGCTCGGTGACTTCGTCTGCTGGATGAACCGCAGCGTCTGGTGGTAATTCGCCTCACCCTGCTTGCTGCTGGTGACCAGTAGGTTCACCTCGGGCGCGGGCAGGTGCTGCTGACGCCACAGCAGGTTGTTCTCGCGCTGCAGCTGCGCGTTGCCGCCGAAGAGGTCCCCGGTGGTGGCGTCGAGGGGAGCCTTGTAGACACCGGAGAGGGCGACGGCGCTGGAGTACGCGTCGGGGTGGCGCATGGTCATCTTCAGCGCGCAGTAGCCGCCGGTGGAGTCCCCGATGACCCCCCAGCTCTTGGCCTCGCGCCCTATTCGGTAGTGCCCGGCGATATCCGCACGCAGGTCCTTGGTGAAGAAGGTCTCGGTCTGCGGGCCGCGCGGTATGTCCATGCACTCGGTGTCGCGGGGCGGCGCGACCGTCGGGCGCATCATCACCAGGACGGTCGGCTGCATCTTGTGCTTCTTGAGCAGTTGGTGCTGGGTCTGCGGGAAATGCAGCTTTTTGTACAGCGCCTGGGCGGTGCCCGGATAGCCGGTGAGCACCAGGGCCGCCGGGAATTTCTTGTGCGCGTATTCCTTCTGGAAGTACTGCGGCGGCAGATAGACAAAGGCGGGGCTGGCGATCCCGGAGTGCTCGCCGTTGACCACCACCTTGTCGATGCGGCCGCCGACCGCCGGGCGCGACCCGTTCCGGACGCTGACCCGCTCGGTCCCCAGCATCTGCAGCTTGGTGCCGTTCGGCCCGGTCTGGTAATTGGTGACCACCCCCGGCCCCTGCTCCTGGCCGAAGAGGTCGGCCCAGGACGCGTAGAAGCCGAACGAGTTATTGGCGTACAGGCCGATCACGGCGAAGAGGGAAAGCTGGGTCGCCATCAGGAGTCCGACACGGCCGAGAACGGCGCGCCAGTTCCCCTTGGACAGGCGGGGCCAGAGCCAAACGGTGAGGACGAACAGTGCCACCGCGACGAGGACGGCAAGAAGCAGCACTTTCTTGCTGGTGAGACCCATGTGGTGCTTTCTTCCGGGCGGCCGGGCCATCCGTACCGCTAGTGGAACCCCGAGCCCTGAAACGCCGTCATACAGGGCGCATAAAGTCCAGATGCTGCGACAAGGCTCGCACGTTCTCTCGACCGGGGCGACGGGAAAGTGATGTCTGACAGGCTAGATGGCGAAAAGTCGGAGAAGGTTGCGTGGCGTCCGCCACGCTGGCTCCGCGGTCCGCGGCCCGAAGCGGTGCCGGGGTGCGTCGGTACGGCCGGTGTGGTCGTCGGCCTGTTGAACCTGGCCGCCGGGATGTTCCCGCGGTTCCGGCACAGCCGGGTGCACGCCCTCGCGGAGGTGCTTCCGGGCGCGGTGAGCCCGCTGGCGGCCGCCGCGTCCCTCGTCGTGGGCATCCTGCTGCTCCTTCTGTCCCACGGGCTCAAGCGGCGTAAGCGGCGGGCCTGGGGAGCGGCCGTGGCGCTGCTGCCGGTGGGGATCGCCGCCCAGTTGGTCTACCGCCACTCCGTGTTCGGCGCGGTGCTCTCGCTGGCTCTGCTGGCGTTCCTGGTGTGGCACCGCAGGGAGTTCGCGGCGCTGCCCGACCCGCGCAGCCGCTGGAAGGCGCTGGCCAACTTCGTCGTGCTCGGCGGCGCCGGCTTCGGCATCGGCATGATCATCGTCAGCTCCCACCCCAACAAGATCATTGGCTCGCCGTCCGTCTGGGACCGTGTCCAGCACGTCCTGTGGGGCCTGTGCGGCTTCGAGGGCCCGATCGGCTACACCCAGCAGGTGGACTACACCGTCGGCTACTCCCTCGGCGCGCTCGGCCTGCTCACCGTCGCTACCACCGCGTACCTCGCCTTCCGCCCCGAGCACCCGGCGGCCCGGCTGACCGACGAGGACGAGCAGCAGCTGCGCGAACTGCTCGCCCGGCACGGCGCCCGTGACTCGCTCGGCTACTTCGCGCTGCGGCGCGACAAGGGCGCGGTCTTCTCCCCGACCGGCAAGGCCGCGGTCTGCTACCGGGTGATCTCCGGTGTGATGCTCGCCAGCGGCGACCCGATAGGCGATGTCGAGGCCTGGCCGGGCGCCATCGAGCGCTTCATGGCGGAGGCCAAGGCGCACTCCTGGACCCCGGCGGTCACCGGCTGCAGCGAGACCGGCGGCCAGGTGTGGACCCGGGAGACCGGGATGGACGCGCTGGAGCTCGGCGACGAGGCGATCGTGGAGGTGGCCGACTTCACCCTCGCCGGCCGCGCGATGCGCAACGTACGGCAGATGGTCAAGCGCATCGAGCGCAACGGTTACGAGACCCGGGTGCGCCGGGTGCGCGATCTGGACCCGGCCGAGCTGGCGCAGATACAGAAGGCCGCGGACGCCTGGCGGGACACCGACACCGAGCGCGGCTTCTCCATGGCGCTGGGCCGGATCGATGCGGTGGCCGACGGCGACGCGGTGATCGCCACCGCGCATCTGCCGGCCGGCGAGGGCGAGGAGCCCGGCCCGTACGGGGACCTGAAGGCGATGCAGCACTACGTGCCGTGGGGCGACAGCGGCATCTCGCTGGAGCTGATGCGGCGCGACCGCAGCGCCGACCCGGGCATGAACGAGCTGCTGATCGTCGCTGCGCTGCAGGCCGCCCCGGGCCTGGTGATCAAGCAGGTGTCGCTGAACTTCGCGGTCTTCCGCTCCTCCCTGGAGCGCGGCGAGAAGCTGGGCGCGGGGCCCGTCATCCGGATCTGGCGCGGGATGCTGGTCTTCCTGTCCCGCTGGTACCAGATCGAGTCGCTGTACAAGTTCAACGACAAGTTCCGGCCACGCTGGGAGCCTCGCTTCGTGGTCTTCCGCAACAGCCGCGACATCCCCCGGATCGGCCTGGCGGCGCTGCAGGCCGAGGGCTATCTGGAGCTGGGCCTGCCGCGCGTACTGCGGCGCCGGAAGCCCGCCGAGCCGCGGCCGTGCGTGCATACGGCGGAGCCGGTCAAGGCGGCGGGTGCGGTCGAGCGGGCGGCCTGACCGGCTGCCGGGCCGGGCGCCGGAGGGAGTCGTTCCGCATCCTCCTGAAGGGTGCCGACGTCCGGGCGGCCCCGCAGCCGACGGCAGCAATCCGGCCGGTCGGCACACGGCCTAGGCTGGTGCCATGAGTACCTTGCGTGGCCGGGTGGCCGGACTGCCGGACTGGGAACGCTGCGCGGTGATGGGCGTCGTCAATGTGACGCCCGATTCGTTCTCCGACGGCGGTGACTGGTTCGATACCGAACTCGCCGTCAAACACGGTCTCGACCTGGTGGCGCAGGGCGCCGACATGGTGGACGTGGGCGGCGAGTCGACCCGGCCGGGCGCGGCGCGGGTGGACGAGGCCGAGGAGCTGCGCCGGGTCGTCCCGGTCGTCCGGGAGCTTGCCGCCGCCGGTGTCGTGGTCTCCGTCGACACCATGCGCGCTTCGGTCGCCGAACAGGCCGTGGAGGCCGGGGCACGCCTGGTCAACGACGTCAGCGGGGGCGCCGCCGACCCGGCGATGGTGCCCGTGGTGGCCACCCACCACGTCCCGTTCGTGGTGATGCACTGGCGGGGCCGGTCCATCGACATGAACAACCGCGCCGTCTACGGGGACGTGGTCGCTGAGGTCGTCGGCGAACTCGCCCGGAGCATGGAGCGCGCGGTGACCGGCGGGATCGATCCGGACCGGATCGTCATCGACCCCGGCCTGGGCTTCGCCAAGAACGCGGAGCACGATCTCGCGCTGGTCGCCGGGCTCGCGCGGCTGCGGGCGCTGGGCCGTCCGCTGCTGGTGGCGGCATCGAGGAAACGGTTCCTGGGCAGGGTCCTGGCAGGGGACGAGGGAGCTGCCCCACCGCCGGCCCGGGAGCGGGACGCCGCGACGGCGGCGGTGTCGGCGATCGTGGCGCGAGAGGGGGCCTGGGCGGTGCGGGTGCACGAGGTCAGGGCGAGCGCGGACGCGGTACGGGTGGCCCGTGCCGTGGAGGACGCGGCGGCGGCCGGGCGTGGCGAAACGGCCGGTGCGGCCGGTGCGGGTGAGATGAGCGACACGACGGCGAACACGACGGGAACGGTGTGAGCGGCTTGGGCCCACGGACGGACATCGAGCTGGTCGAGCAGGCGAACACCACGCTGTACGAGACCATCGAGCGCGGCGATCACGAGGCGCTGTCCGAGCTGTGGCTGGACGGTCAGGTGAGTGTGGTCCACCCCGGGTGGCCGGTGCTGCGGGGGCGCGGCGAGGTGCTGCGCTCGTACGCCCTGATCATGGCGAACACCGAGTACATCCAGTTCTTCCTCACCGATGTGGAGATCGATGTCGTTGGTGACACCGCGCTGGTGACCTGCACCGAGAACATCCTCAGCGGCGGGCCCGCCGAGGACGACGGCTCGGTGGGGCCGCTGATCGGCCAGCTGGTCGTGGCGACCAATGTCTTCCGGCGGACGGAGGACGGCTGGCGGGTGTGGTCGCACCACGGCTCGCCGGTGCTGGCCGACCGCGACGAGGAGGACGAGGACGACGAGGCCGGAGGAGCCGGCGACGGGGACGAGGACGCCCTCTGAGGCTGCTGCCAGGGGCGCGCCGGGGGCTCCGGGTGGTGCGCCCGGGTGTCCCCTTGGATGGTGCGTCCCGGTGTCCGGTCGGTGCGCCCGGGGGGACGCGATCCGGGAGCGGACGGGGTGTGAGCCTCGCCATGCCGCCCGCCCTTGCGTCCCGGGCGGCGGCCTGCCCGTCGTCATCGGTGGGGGTCAGCCATCTGGGCGAGGGCGCACCCGTTCGAGCCAAGTGCGGCACGGGTAGGGGTGGGGCGTGGGCAGGGGGGTAAGAGGCCGCGCGGACGATCTCCCGGTTTGCCGGATGCTGTCCCGATGGGCGGCTTCTAGCAGCAGGGCCGGGTCTTGTCCATAGCCCCCGTAGGCGAGGACTGTCGTTCCTCGAAGGTAGATTCGACGCCGGGGCAGTGTTGCCGGATCGCTCCGGCGGCTGCCCGGAATCCGACGAACAGTGGCGCCAGAGGTGCCGTGGACCAGTGGGAGTGATTCGCGTGGATCGTGTCGCGCTGCGTGGGCTGAAGGCCCGGGGCCACCACGGGGTGTTCCCCCGGGAGCGCGAGGAAGGGCAGACCTTCATCGTCGATGTGGTGCTCGGCCTGGACACCCGCCCGGCAGCGGCCAGTGACGATCTCGCGAAGACCGTGCACTACGGCGTTGTGGCCGAGGAGGTGGTGGCCGTCGTGCAGGGCGAGCCCGTTGACCTCATCGAGACCCTGGCGGAGCGCATCGCCGGCCAGTGCCTCAAGCACGAGGGCGTGCAGGAGGTGGAGGTGGTGGTGCACAAGCCGGACGCGCCCATCACCGTCCCCTTCGATGACGTGACCATCACCATCACTCGGAGCCGAGTATGAATTCCGCCCGTCAGCCGACCACCACCTCTGATGGCACCGCCGTGCGGCGCCCCCAGCCCGGTGACCCGACCGTACAGCCGGTGCCCGCCTCCGTCGTGGAGCAGGTGGACGCCGCGGATGTGACGCTCTCCAACCCCAAACGCGCCGTGATCTCGCTCGGCAGCAACCTCGGCAACCGCCTGGAGACGCTGCAGGGCGCCGTCGACGCGCTGGAGGACACCCCTGGCCTGCGGGTCAAGGCGGTCTCCCCGGTCTACGAGACCGAGCCGTGGGGGGTGGCCCCGGGCTCCCAGCCGACGTACTTCAACGCGGTGGTGCTGATCAAGACGACGCTGCCACCGGCCTCCCTCCTGGAGCGCGGGCATGCGATCGAGGAGGCCTTCGAGCGGGTCCGCGATGAGCAGTGGGGCCCGCGCACGATCGACGTCGACATCGTGGCGTACCAGGATGTGCTCTCCGACGACCCGCGGCTGACGCTGCCGCACCCGCGCGCCCATGAGCGGGCGTTCGTGCTGGCGCCCTGGCACGACATCGAACCGGAGGCGGAGGTTCCGGGGCATGGTGCGGTGGCCGCGCTGCTGTCGGCCGTCGGCCGTGACGGGGTGGCGCCGCGGGCGGACCTGGAACTGCGGCTGCCGGAGTAGCCGTTAGGGTTGCGGGTCGGTTCCCTGCGGGATGCATGCGTACGGGACGGACAAGGCGGCCATAGTGGCAGGAATGGTCGCCTCGGCAGGGATGGTCATGACGGCGCGAGGGGCGATCGCTCGGTGAAGCAGCTACACATCAAGGTGCTGGTCGGGCTGTTTCTGGCGGCCGGGGTGCTGGCATGGGGAGGCGCCCGGCTGTGGGACTCCCTCGGCACCCTCCCCAGCGTTCCGGTGGCCGCGCCGATCGTGCTGGCGCTGATCGCCGCGGTGCTCGCCGCCACCGCGCTCGCGCTCCGGGCCCGGCTGCGCGCACAGCGCGAGCGCCGGCCGGGCGCCAAGGGCGTCGATCCGCTGGTGGCCGCCCGCGCGGTGGTCTTCGGCCAGGCGAGTGCGCTGGTGGCGTCGCTGGTCGCGGGGCTGTACGGCGGCGTGGGCGTCTTCTTGCTGACCACCGGCCTCGATGCCGCGGCGCGCAGGGACCAGGCGATCTACGCCGGCCTGTCGGTGGCCGCCGGGGTGGCGGTGGTCGCCGCGGCGATCTTCCTGGAGCGGGTGTGCAAGCTGCCGGAGGACGACGGCAACGGCAACGGCGGGGCCGATGCGTCGGTGTGAGGCCGGCGGCTGACAGCTCAAGACCGCGGATGTTGCACAGACTTATGGGGAGTCCGGCGGTCTGGTCAGGAAGTAACCAGCGGGAAACGGATTCGTGTGCGGGGCCCCATACGTCCCGCACGCACGGTAAGTTTCTGGCCATGCCACGAGGACGCCACCGCCAATCACCACCCCTCCACCGGCTGCTTCCTCCCGCGACGGTCGCCGGTGCGTCAATAGCCTGCGCCGCGGGCGCGTGGTTTGCCGGCGACGATCTGGTGCAACGGGTGCTCGCCGCGGGCGCGGCCGCCGCCGCCCTCACCGGCGCCGTCCTTATGCGGACCTGGGACCGTAAGGCCGGCCGACGGGTCGCCGAACTGGACCGCGCCCGGGTGCGCGACGAGTGGCGCACCGAGGAGCGGATCGCCGAGCTCGAAACGGATGTGGAGGAATCCCGCGAGCTCCGCGCTGCCATGGACGCCAAACTCCGTGCCAAGCGTGCCGAGTTGGCCCGGCTGCGCAGCGAACACGCCGCCCTGCTGCGCCGTTACGCCACCGCCGAGACCGAGCGGGCCAGCGCGCTGGAGGGCCGTCGGCTGCTCGCCATCGAGGCCGCCGCCCCGGCCAAGGAGCTGCCGGCCGCCGGTCTGCCCCGCGCTCTCGACTTCGTCCGCACCGGGCAGACCCCCACGGTTTCCGTCCCGGTCCGGCGCGAGCCCGCCGCGAACGGGGACGGCCAGGCCCCGGCCGCATCCCCGGCCCCGGCTCGGGCCACCGCGACCTTCGCCCAGGCCGACCGGGCGCTGCGTCAACTGGCCCGTAACGCTGCCCGGCAGCGCACCGCCCAGCAGGCCGCGCGCCTGGCGCGGGACGGCGCGGGTGCCGGTTCCGGTTCCGGTTCCGAAGGGGCCACCCGGCCCGGGCCGCCCGCGGCCCGCGATGCCGGGGACGGCCAGGACGGTGAGAGCGGCCGGGGGAACCCGTCGGCGGCCGCCGCACAGCGCACGGGCGACGCACCAGCCCGTACGGCCGCCGCCTCCGGACCCGCGCTCCGCCCGGTCCCGGCCACCGCCGCCGCCCTCGCCCCGTCCCGCCCCGCCGTATCGCGCGCGCAGGGCGGCTTCGACTTCTTCGGCAACGCGACCGCTTCCGGCCCCCGGGAGCTGACCGCGCCGCTGGAGGACGATCTGGCGGATGTCGTCGGCGACGAGGCCCTGGCCGAACAGTCGGCCCGTGCGCGGGCGCGCACGGCCCGCGCGGCCCGTACGGACGCCCGTCCGCAGCCGTCCGCGGAGGGCGCCGCGGCCGACGGCGAGCACCCCCGTGACGGCCGCACCGGCGACGGGCACCCCCGCGACGGGCGCTCCCGCGACGAGCGGCAGGCGGACGGCGAGCGCGCGGACGAGCGGACCGACGGCGCCACGACCGCGGGCACCGGCGAGGTCATCGACCTGACCGCGCACGACGAGACCGAGCAGTTCGACTTCGGCGCACTGCGCAGCGCCATCTCCTGACCCTGAGCCGGCCACCGCCCGGCCCCGGAGCCTTCACCGGCTCCGGGGCCGGGCGTTTTCCGGCAGGCCCGAGCCGGCCGTGACGAGCGGGGCGCAGGGGCGGCCGTCCCGCCTACTTGTCGATGTCCCCGACCACGAAGAAGAACGAGCCGAGAATGGCGACCATATCGGCGACCAGGGTGCCCGGCAGCAGCTCCACCAGCGCCTGGATGTTGTTGAACGACGCCGAGCGCAGCTTGAGGCGGTAGGGGGTCTTGTCGCCCTTGGAGACGAGGTAGTAGCCGTTGATGCCCAGGGGGTTCTCGGTCCAGGCGTAGGTCGCGCCCTCGGGAGCCTTCAGCACCTTCGGCAGCCGCTGATTGACCGGCCCCGGCGCCAGTTCCGCGATCCGGTCCAGGCAGGCATCGGCGAGATCGAGCGCGTTGTGGCTCTGCTCCAGCAGGCACTCGAAGCGGGCCAGGCAGTCGCCCTCCTCACGGGTGACGACCTTGAGCGTGGACTGCAGCTCCCCGTACGCCAGATACGGCTCGTCGCGCCGCAGGTCGAAGTCCACACCGGAGGCCCGGGCGATCGGCCCGGAGACGCCGTACCCGTGCACGATCTCCGGCGCGAGCACACCGACCCCGCGGGTGCGGCCACGGAAGATCTCGTTGCCCAGGACCAGGTTGTCGAAGACGTCCATCCGGGAGCGCACCTCGGCGACGGCGTGCCGGGCCCGGCCGAGCCAGCCCGCCGGCATGTCCTCCTTGAGGCCGCCGACGCGGTTGAACATGTAGTGCATCCGGCCGCCGGAGATCTCCTCCATGACGGTCTGGAGCTCCTCCCGCTCACGGAAGGCGTGGAAGACGGGGGTGATGCCGCCGAGCTCCAGGGGGTACGAGCCCAGGAACATCAGATGGTTCAGCACCCGGTTCAGCTCGGCGAGCAGCGTCCGCAGCCAGACGGCGCGCTCCGGCACCTCCATGCCCAGCATCCGCTCGACGGCCAGCACCACGCCCAGCTCGTTGGAGAACGCCGACAGCCAGTCGTGCCGGTTGGCGAGCATGATGATCTGGCGGTAGTCGCGCGCCTCGAAGAGCTTTTCGGCGCCGCGGTGCATATAGCCGATCACCGGCTCGGCGTGCTGGATGCGCTCGCCGTCCAGGACGAGGCGCAGCCGCAGCACGCCGTGCGTCGAGGGGTGCTGCGGGCCGATGTTCAGCACCATGTCGGTGCTCTCCGCCGCGCCGCCGATGCCGACCGTCGTCTCCGTCATGGGAACAGTCTTGCAGCACCCCGTCGCGGGAGCCGCCCTGGCCCTCGGGGCCCTCAGGCGGCGTCCGGCACCCCGAGCAGGCCCGCGCACGCCTCGCCCACCGGCTCCAGGAGCCATCCGAAGCCGCCGAGGCCCGCCGGATCGGTCAGCTCCGCCGCTGCCCCGGCCGCGCTCAGGGCCCGTACGTAGCCGGAGGGGTCGGTGGCGGCCAGGGCGAGCGGGGGACGCCGGCCGTCCACCCCCAGGGCGCCCAGCGCCGCGCGCTGGGTCAGCCGCTGCGCCGACGGCCCGGCGCAGGCGTCCAGCGCCACATGTGCCGTGATGTCGCAGCTCCCGTCCGGTACGGGCGCCACCTCGCGGCCGTCGCGGAAGCCGGTGAGCGTCCCGAAGAGCGGTCGGTCGCCCCTCTCGTGTGCATAGTCGACGGCGACGGCGAGCCCGGCGTGCAGCGTACGGACGGCCTGCGCCCAGGCCTCGTCCCGGGGCCGGCCGATCTCGGCACGCAGCCCGGGGGAGGCGGCGGCATCCGGGGCGGGCGGGGGCGGCAGGGGCGGCCACCACCGGCCCAGCCACTCCGCGTCCGCGCCGTCCACCGGCTCGCCCAGCCGCTCCGTGCCGTCGGCGCGGACGAGCACCCGGCGCGGCACCCCGTCCGCATCCGTCTCGACGACATCCACCGGCACATTGTCGAGCCATTCGTTCGCGAACAGCAGGCCGGTGACCGAGCCGGGGGCGGGCAGCTCGCTGCGCCAGACGATCCGCGGATCGAGGCCCGGGGGGCGCGCGGCGCGCTCGACGGCGCACGGGCGCACCCGCGCGGCCACTTCGTCGGGCAGCGCGGCGAGCACACCGGTCAGCAGCTCGCCGCGCCCCGCGCCCACATCGACCAGAGCCAGCTCGTCCGGACGGCCCAGCGCGGCGTCCACCCGGCGCAGGAGGGTGGCGACGGCGCCGGCGTACAGGGGAGAGGCGTGCACGGAGGTACGGAAATGGCCGGCCGGACCGGGGCCCCCGGGGCGCGTGTAGAAGCCGTCGCCGGGGCCGTACAGCGCCCGTTCCGTGGCCTCGCGCCACCCGCACCACTCGTTCGTCACCCGCCCCACGGTACGGGCGGGCGCCGCCCCGCGCGGACGGGGTGGTACGCGGCCTGTCCCCCCTTCCCACACATTTGGCGCATGGAGTCTCCACCTTGGGGAGTAGGCCCGGCGCACAGGATCGCTCCTCCGGTTGACTCGTACACGTATGCGTGGTGCCTACGCTGGGTTACGTGCAGCGCCTCTATGACTTCCTCCGCAGGCACCCGACGGGAGTGGACACCTTCTGGGCCGTCCTCCTGCTCGGGTTCAGCAGCCTGACGGTCTTGGGCGGGCCCACAAGGGGCGCGCAGATTCCCATGGCGATCTTCACGGTCGGCCTGTGCCTCGTCGTCGCGCTGCGCCGCAAGATCCCCGTGAAAATGCTGCTGCTGACGGCAGCCATCGGCGTCGGCCAACTGATCTTCGGCGTCCCGTTCCTGCCCGCCGACTTCGCGATGTTCGTGATCGCCTACACCGTCGCGTCCGCACCCGCCGTCCCGCGCTGGGCCTCCCGCTGCGCCCTCACCGGTGCCCTGCTCGGCCCCGCTCTCTCCGCCGTGCGCTTCAATCAAATGCTCGGCAGCCATACGATCAAGCAGGACCTGCTCGCCACCGCGCTGCTCACCGTGCCCTTTGTCCTCGCCTGGGTGCTGGGCGATTCCATGCGCACCCGCCGCGCCTACTGGGCGCAACTGGAGGAGAAGGCCGCCCGGCTGGAGAAGGAGCGCGAGGCACAGTCCCGGATCGCGGTCGCGGCCGAGCGCGCCCGGATCGCCCGGGAGCTCCACGATGTCGTCGCCCACAACGTCTCGGTGATGGTCGTCCAGGCCGACGGCGCCGCTTACGTCCTCGATGCCGCGCCGGAGCAGACCCGGCAGGCCCTGGAGACGATCTCCGGCACCGGGCGCCAGGCGCTGTCCGAGATGCGCCGGCTGCTGGGCGTGCTGCGCACCGGCGAAAAGTCCGAGGGCGGCGAATACGGCCCCCAGCCGGGCGTGGACCAGCTCAGCGACCTCATGGAGCAGGTGCGGGGCGCAGGGCTGCCGGTCGACTTCCAGGTCGAGGGCGAGCCGCGCGAGCTGCCCAGCAGCGTCGAACTCACCGCGTACCGCATCGTCCAGGAAGCGCTCACCAACACCCGCAAACACGGCGGCCCCGCCGTCGGCGCGACCGTCCGCCTCTCCTACCAGGACGACGATCTCGATCTGCTCATCGAGGACGACGGACGGGGCGCCCAGCGCGAGCTCTACGAAGAAGGCGGGGAGGACGGCCTCGGCCACGGCCTGATCGGGATGCGCGAGCGGGTCGGCATGGTCGGCGGCACCCTGGCTGCCGGACCGCGGCCGGGGGGCGGCTTCCGGGTCAGCGCCGTCCTGCCGCTCAAGCCGGTGCGGTGAGCGGGGTGACCGGAAGCGGTGCGGTGAGCGGGGTGACCGGGCCGCTGCCGCGGCCGGCCCGCCGGCCCGGCGAACTCACCCGGGAATCCGGCCCGCTGCACTTCACCCCGTACGCTCGGCCCCACTCCTGTACGAAAGGACCCCCTGCACATGACCATCCGTGTGATGCTCGTCGATGACCAGGTGCTGCTGCGCACCGGGTTCCGGATGGTGCTGGCCGCACAGCCCGACATGGAGGTCGTCGCGGAGGCGGGCAACGGCGTGGAAGCCCTGGAGGTGCTGCGCGCCACCCAGGTCGACGTGATCCTCATGGACGTACGGATGCCGCATCTGGACGGGGTGGAGGCCACCCGCCGGATCTGCGAGGGCGGGCAGAAGGAGGGGGCTCCGAAGGTCCTCATCCTGACCACCTTCGACCTCGACGAATATGCCTTCTCCGCGCTGAAGGCCGGCGCCAGCGGCTTCATGCTCAAGGACGTCCCGCCCGCTGACCTGCTCGCCGCGATCCGGGCGGTGGAGAGCGGCGACGCGGTCGTCGCCCCGTCCACCACCCGCCGGCTCCTCGACCGCTTCACCCCCATGCTGCCCGCCACGTCCGCAGAGCCCGTCCGGCCCGAGCTGGAGCGGCTGACGGAGCGCGAGCGGGAGGTGCTGCTGCTGGTCGCCCAGGGACTGTCCAACGGAGAGATCGCGGCACGGCTGGTGCTCTCGGAGGCCACGGTCAAAACCCATGTGGGCCGCATCCTCGCCAAGTTGGGCCTGCGGGACCGGGTCCAGGCGGTGGTACTCGCCTATGAGACGGGGCTGGTACGGGCGGGGGGAACGGGGGCGTAGCAGGGCGTGGCGGGGGAGTAGGGGCGCGTGAGGGCGGAGGAGGAGCCCCAGCGCGCTCGGGCCTCCTCCGGCCGGACCGCCGTCAACGCAGCACGCCCTCAAGGAAGTCGCTGCCCAGCCGGGCCACCACCTGGAGGTCCAGCTGGTGCAGCACATAGCGCCCGCGACGCCGCGTCTGGATCAGCCCGGCCTTCTTCAGTGTGGCGATATGCCGCGAGACCTCCGGCGAGGTGATCCCGAAGGCGTGCGCCAGCTCTCCCGTCGTATGCGGCCCCCGTGACAGCGTCCGGCACAGCTGCATCCGCATCGGGTGGCCCAGTGCCTCCAGCCGCTGCTGGACGAGTTCCAGCGCGGCCGGCGCCGGCAACTCCGGGTCGGCGACCGGGTACTGGAGCACGGGGCGCCAGCCC
Organism: Streptomyces sp. Edi2; assembly: GCF_040253635.1. Classification (NCBI taxonomy): domain Bacteria; kingdom Bacillati; phylum Actinomycetota; class Actinomycetes; order Kitasatosporales; family Streptomycetaceae; genus Streptomyces; species Streptomyces sp. Edi2. The sequence goes on from NZ_JBEJGX010000003.1 coordinate 5,169,589, forward strand.
GGGGCGTGGCCGAACACCAGATGCGGCCAGCCGAACGACGTCGGCAGGAAGGTGACGCCCGGGTCAGCGGGACGGGCGAAGGCCGTCGTACGCCCCCGGGCCAGCTTGTCGACCAGGATGCGGGTGCCGCCGCTGCCGTCCTGCGCACTCTCCAGGGACAACGCCTGCGACGTCGCGGACAGCGTCTCGGCCAGGCCCTTGTGGCGCAGCAGCTCGGTCTTGTGCCGGGCATCCGCCGCCAACTGGATGCCCACCCGCCGCCAGATGTCCCCGAAGAACGCCTCCTCGCAGTCCTCGAACAGACGGCGCAGCCACACCCGCAGGCCGTCGGGGTCGGTGAGCATCCGGTCGGTGAAGGCCGCCTGCCGCGGGCCGCGTGCGGCGACCATCTCCCGTACCCGCACCCGTTCGTCCGCATCGACGAGGGGCGAGGGCGTGGGGCGGGTGTAGCGCGCCGAGCAGGTGATCTCGAACGCGGCGGCCACGAACCGCTCGTCGTCGATGGCGTCCAGCTCGTCCAGCTCCGCGGCCAGGGTGGCCCCGGGACGGGCCGGCAGCAGGATGTCGGCACGGGAGGACCGCCACAGGAAGTCCGCCTCGCACAGCCGGTCGGCCAGGTCGGGCTTCAGCGCCGCGTTGGTGGCGGTGACCCAGCCGTGCAGCCCGGGGTGGTGACCCGGCTCGGAGAGCGCATGCAGCGCGGCGCCCAGCTCCGCCAGCGGCGAAGGGGAGAAGACGACGCGCTCCGGCGGCAGCCCGGTGATGTCGATGACGTTGGCCATGCGCCCATCATGCGCGAGGCCACCACCTGCACGGACGTCGATTGACGGCTCCCGTCAATCGACGGGCCACCGGCCACCGGACCGCCCCACAGTGAGGGACATGAACGCCGCTCAGCAGCACCTCCTCGACACCTACCGCGCCGCCCGGCGAGGCGAAGCAGCCCCGCCCGCCCCGGGCACCCACACCGTCCGCACCGCACGCGAGATCCAGCAGTGGCGCCGCTTCCAAGCCGTCGTCACGGACCCCGGCAGCCGTCTTCGCGGACGTGTGAGGCGGGGCGGGTGGTCGGGCCTCACCGCCTTGCTGCGCCGCCTCACCCCCCGACCCGGCTCACGAACGCCACGAACTCCCTGACTGCCGCCCGCACCTCGTCCGCCGTCCAGCCCAGGGCGGAGGCGGAGGCGGTCACCTCGGTCACCGCCACCCCGGGCGGCCCTGCCGGGGCGGGCTCGAACCACCTCTGGAACAGCACCGTCCCGGTCTCCTCCGCCTGGCGTAGGCCGGCCTCGTCGAGCAGCGCGGGCGGGTGCGGCAGCCACACCTGGAACTGATGGGTGTGCGGCACCTCCGGGTGCACCCTGAACCACGGGACACCGGCCCCGTCCAGGCCCTCGCCCAGCGCGCGGGCCACGATCCGGGCCTGGGCCACGTACTCCGGCAGCCGTGGCAGCTCACGCTCCAGGCCGGTCAGGGCGGCCAGCGCGGCAGGCCACTGCTGGAAGAGATTGCCGCCGTACCGGTGCCGCCAGGTCCGTGCCTCCTCGATGAAGTCCTCGCTGCCCGCGAGCGCCGCGCCCGATATGCCGCCCAGCGTCTTGTAGAAGGAGACATACACGCTGTCCGCGAGGTCCGTGATCTCCGGGAGCGTACGTCCGAAGTGCGGGCCGCACTCCCACAGCCGCGCGCCGTCGAAGTGCACCACCGAATCCCGCTCCCGTGCCGCCGCCACCACCGCGGTCAGCTCGTCCCAGGACGGCAGTACGAAACCGGCATCGCGGAGCGGGAGTTCCAGCGCAAGGGTTCCGAAGGGCTCCGCCAGATCGGACACCTCCGCGGCGGTCGGCAGCCGCGGCGCGTCCGTCGGATGCACCATGCGCAGCCCGCTGACCACCGCACAGGCGTCGCGCTCATGCATCTCCAGATGCGACAGACGATGTCCGGCGACCGTGGCATTGCCCGTACGCCCCGCCCAGCAGCGCAGCGCCACCTGCTGGGCCATCGTGCCGGTCGGGAAGAAGGCGGCGGCCTCGGTGCCCAGGGTCTCGGCCGTCCGGCGTTCCAGCTCGCCGACGATGCTGCCGTCGTCGCCGTAGATATCGGGCCGGCTGTCCAGGTCGTAGACGGCCGGAGCCTCGGCCACCAGGCGGTCCAGCCGCTCGCGGACCGTCTCCAGGAAAGCGTTCCCCGTCAGCATCCGCTCCGCGCCGCGGTAGGCGGCCAGCCGCCGCGCGAGCGCGGCTGACGCGGTCGCGGTCCCCTCCTCCGCTGGAGGGCCGCCCGTGACGCTTGCGTCCGTGCCGCCCGCGCCTGGGACGCCTGCGTCCGTGACGCCTGAGCCTGCTTCCCCTGTGTGCCTCATGTGTTGCATGTGCCCCCCTGGCTGCTGCTTCTCTTGGCTGCTGTTTCTCTCGCGGCCCGCGGCCACGCAGCCGCCACGCCTCTGCCGCGCTTCTGCCACTCCTCCGCGCGGCACTGCACCGAGCATCACTCAGACCCGCGCGAAGCCGCGACCCCTGTGGATAACCTCGTGAGAGACCCCCGTCTCACCTTCCGTACAGCTCTGAAGGCCGCCGGAAACACTCGCGTAGCATGGCGAGGAATCGTCCGGTACCCCCCGCGGACTGGAACGGAAGGCCATCGCCGCGTGAATGCAATGCCACCCACCGAGGCCCAGGACCGCCCCGCCCGGCTGACCGTCGGAGTCGTCGGCGCGGGCCGTGTCGGGCCCGCCCTCGCCGCTTCACTGCAGCTCGCAGGGCATCGTCCGGTTGCCGTGTCGGGCGTCTCCGACGCCTCCGTACGCCGCGCCGCCGAGCTGCTGCCCGATGTCCCGCTGGTCACCCCCGCCGAGGTGCTGGCCCGCGCCGACCTCGTGCTGCTGACCGTCCCCGACGACGCCCTGGCCGACCTGGTGAGCGGCCTCGCCGAGACCGGCGCCGTACGGCCCGGCCAGCTGCTGGTGCACACCTCGGGCCGGTACGGAACCGCGGTGCTGGACCCGGCCACCCGGGCCGGCGCCCTTCCCCTGGCCCTGCATCCGGCCATGACGTTCACCGGAACGTCCGTGGACGTCCAGCGGCTGGCCGGCTGCTCGTTCGGGGTGACCTCGCCCGACGAGCTGCGGATGGCCGCCGAAGCGCTGGTCATCGAGATGGGCGGGGAACCCGAGTGGATTGCGGAATCGGCGCGTCCGCTCTATCACGCGGCGCTTGCCATCGGCGCGAACCACCTGGTCACGCTCGTGGCCCAGTCGATGGAGCTGCTGCACGACGCGGGTGTGCAGGCCCCGGACCGGATGCTGGGGCCCCTGCTCGGCGCCGCCCTGGACAATGCGCTGCGCTCCGGTGACGCGGCGCTGACCGGCCCCGTCGCCCGGGGGGACGCGGGCACGGTCGCCGCCCATATCGCGGAGCTGCGCCGGCATGCGCCGCAGAGCGTTGCCGGGTACGTCGCCATGGCCCGTACGACCGCGGACCGGGCCCTGGACCACGGCCTGCTGAAGCCGGAACTGGCCGCTGACCTCCTCGATGTGCTCGCCGACTCCGGCGACGGCACCGGGCGGGCACGGGGCAGCTCCGCAGCACCGGGCACCTCCGCTTCCGACGCAACCGGCCCGGAAGCCGCCGAGGGGCCCGGCCCGGACCCTGACGGCCCCGACGCCCCCGACCACGGCCCCGGCACCCCCGACCACGGCCCCGATGCCCCCGACCACGGCCCCGAGGGGGACGACCGATGACCTCCGCGCCGCAGATTCCGGACCCGGACCAGCCCATGGACGCAAGCCAGGACCGCTCCGCCGACGCGCGCCACCCCGCCGCCCCGCCCGTGGACGCGCGCCACCCCGTCCACCTCGTCCACACCGCCGCCGCCCTCCGCGACGTGCCCCGCCGCGCCGGCGCGCGCGCCGTCGTCATGACCATGGGCGCACTGCACGAGGGCCACGCCACCTTGATCCGCGCCGCCCGCCGCCGGGTCGGTCCGCGGGGCCAGGTCGTCGTCACGGTCTTCGTCAACCCGCTGCAGTTCGGCGCCGGGGAGGACCTGGACCGCTATCCGCGCACTCTCGACGCGGATGCCGAACTGGCCGCCGCGGCGGGCGCGGACGCGGTCTTCGCCCCGTCCGTCGACGAGGTCTACCCCGGCGGAGAACCGGAGATCCGGATCGCTGCGGGCCCCATGGGCACCCTCCTGGAGGGCGCCAGCCGCCCGGGCCACTTCGACGGCGTACTGACCGTGGTCGCCAAGCTGCTGCACCTGACCGCGCCGGACCTCGCCTTCTACGGTCAGAAGGACGCCCAGCAGCTCGCGGTCATCACCCGGATGGCCGCCGACCTCAACTTCCCTGTGGAGATCGTCGGCGTCCCCACGGTGCGCGAGGAGGACGGCCTCGCCCTCTCCAGCCGCAACCGTTACCTCTCGGCCCCGGAGCGGAGCACCGCGCTCGCGCTGTCGGCGGCGCTGTTCGCGGCCCGCGACCGGCTCGCCGCCGAGGAGGCGCTGCGCGCCCGCGCCGCCTCCGTGGGCCACGCGGCCCAGCACCGTTCTGCCGCCCTGGCCGCCCTCGGCGAGGACCGGGCAGCCGCCGACGCGCACGCCGTCGCCTACGCCGCCGCCGGCCCCCTGCATGGCCCCTCCGTGGCGCGCGCAGCGGCCCGCGCGGTGCTGGACGACGCTGCCCGGCTCGACCCACCGCTCACGCTGGACTACCTGGCCCTGGTCGACCCGTCCGATTTCACCGAGATCCCGGATGCGTACGAGGGCGAGGCGATCCTCGCGGTCGCCGCCAAGGTCGGCAGCACCCGGCTCATCGACAACATCCGTCTCGTCTTCCGAGCCGGACGACCGGAGGCAACGGCCGCCCACCACGGCGGCGCGACGCGGGACGCCACCACCACGGACGCGACCACGTCCACCGCACCCGTCGAAGCCGCCGCACCCCCCACCACCCCCCAAGGCCCCCTCGGAGCGACCCGATGACCGCCACCGGAACAGGCACCGGCACTGACAGCGGAGCAGGCACCGGCCCCGGCCGCGGCCCCGTACCGGGCACCGGCATACGTCTGAAGGCCCCCGCTCCCGGCTGGTCCATCGAAGCGGATGTCGTGGTCGTGGGCTCGGGAGTGGCGGGGCTGACCGCCGCGCTCCGCTGCGCCGCGGCCGGCCGCCGCACCGTCGTCGTCACCAAGGCCCGCCTGGACGACGGCTCCACGCGCTGGGCGCAGGGCGGTATCGCGGCGGCTCTGGGCGACGGCGACACCCCGGAGCAGCACCTGGCCGACACCCTCGTGGCAGGCGCCGGACTGTGCGACGAGGCGGCCGTACGGACCCTGGTCACCGAGGGCCCGGACGCCGTCCACCGGCTGATCCGCACCGGCGCCCGCTTCGACACCGCACCGGACAGCGACGAGATAGCGCTCACCCGCGAAGGCGGCCACCACCGCCGCCGTATCGCGCACGCCGGCGGTGACGCCACCGGGGCCGAGATCTCCCGCGCGCTCGTCGGGGCGGTCCGTGCCGCCGGACTGCGGACCATCGAGAACGCACTCGTCCTCGACCTGCTCACGGACGCCGACGGCCACACGTCAGGCGTCACCCTGCACGTCATGGGGGAGGGCCAGCACGACGGCGTCGGCGCCGTACACGCCCCGGCGGTGGTACTCGCCACCGGGGGCATGGGGCAGGTCTTCTCCGCGACCACCAACCCGGCGGTCTCCACCGGCGACGGGGTGGCCCTGGCGCTCCGCGCCGGCGCGGAGGTCTCCGACCTGGAATTCGTCCAATTCCACCCCACCCCCCTGTATTTGGGCCCGGATGCGGAAGGCCAGCAGCCGCTGATCTCCGAGGCCGTACGGGGCGAGGGCGCACACCTCGTCGACGCCGACGGCACCCGCTTCATGGTCGGCCAGCATGAACTCGCCGAGCTGGCGCCGCGCGACATCGTCGCCAAGGCGATCATGCGCCGGACGCACGAACAGGGCGTCGAGCACATGTATTTGGACGGCCGGCACTTCGGCGCGCAGATGTGGGAGACGCGTTTCCCGACCATCCTCGCGGCCTGCCGCAGCCACGGCATCGACCCGGTCACCGAGCCGATACCGGTCGCCCCGGCCGCGCATTACGCCTCCGGCGGCGTACGCACCGACCTGCGCGGGCGCACCACGGTCCCGGGCCTCTACGCCTGCGGCGAGGTCGCCTGCACCGGCGTGCACGGCGCCAACCGGCTCGCCTCCAACTCCCTTCTGGAGGGCCTGGTCTTCGCGGAACGGATCGCCGCCGACATCGCCGAAGGCCCCGCGACGGCGCGCGCCTCGGATCCCGCCCCGGCGCCCGCCACGGATCTCACACCGGCATCCACCCCGGCATCCGCGCCGCGCACCACCCTCCCCCTCCTCGCCCCCGAGACCCGTACCGCCGTGCAGCGGATCATGACCGCCGGAGCCGGCGTGCTGCGCAGCGCCGGGAGCCTCGCCCGCGCCGCCGCCGAACTGGACCGCCTGCACCGCGAGGCGGCGGAGGCGAGCGCCGACACCACCCACAAGTCCCCCGAGCCCGGCGTGGAGGCCTGGGAGGCCACCAACCTCCTGTGCGTCGCCCGGGTGCTGGTCGCCGCGGCACAGCGCCGTACGGAGACCCGCGGCTGCCATTGGCGCGAGGACCACCCGGACCGGGACGATGCCTCCTGGCGCCGGCACTTCCGCATCACCCTGGATGAGGACCGCGCGCTGACCCTCCATACGACGGCAACCGCCGCCTTCCCGCCGACCACGGCCCCCTGACCACCGCTCCACGATCCACAGCTCGACAGCTTCACCGATCCATCGCTCCACCGATCCACCGACTCGCTGATGACTTTCCACGAAGACGGAGCCCAGCCCGTGAGCAGCACCCGCGACGACCTCCCCCTCCTCCAGATCGGCGGGCCCACCGGCGGCGCCTCGGCCGGTGGCTGCGGCGACGCCTGCGGCTGCGGCGGTGACGAGGGCGCGTACGAGCTCGACCCGCTGACCTGCGGCCTCGACCCCGACCTGGCCGCCCTCCTGGTGGCCGCCGGGCTCGACCCCGTACAGGTCGAAGACCTCGCGCACCTCGCCATCGAGGAAGACCTCGACCAGGGCGTGGACGTCACGACCGTGGCCACCGTCCCCGAGGACGCGGTCGCCACCGGCGACTTCACGGCCCGCGAGGCCGGTACGGTCGCCGGACTGCGGATCGCCGAGGCGGTGCTGTCCATCGTGTGCACCGACGAGTTCGCGGTCGAGCGGCACGTCGAGGACGGCGACCGGGTCGCGGCCGGCACCCCGCTGCTGAGCGTCACCACCCGCACCCGCGATCTGCTCACCGCCGAGCGCAGTGCGCTGAACATCCTGTGCCGTCTGTCGGGCATCGCGACCACGACCCGGGCCTGGGCCGATGTGCTCGAAGGGACCAGGACGAAGGTCCGCGACACCCGTAAGACGACGCCGGGGCTGCGTGCCCTGGAGAAGTTCGCGGTGCGCTGCGGTGGCGGCGTCAACCACCGGATGTCGCTGTCGGACGCGGCGCTGATCAAGGACAACCACGTGGTCGCGGCGGGCGGCGTCGCCGCGGCGTTCACGGCCGTACGGGACGGGTTCCCGGGTGTGCCGATCGAGGTGGAGGTCGACCGGATCGACCAGATCCCGCCGATCCTCGCCGAGGGCGCCGACCTGATCCTGCTGGACAACTTCACTCCGGAGCAGACCCGGGAGGCCGTGGAGCTGGTCGCCGGGCGCGCCCTGCTGGAGGCGTCGGGCCGGCTGACCCTGGACAACGCCCGCACCTACGCCGAGACCGGCGTCGACTACCTGGCGGTGGGTGCGCTCACGCACTCCTCCCCGATCCTCGACATCGGCCTCGACCTGCGCGAGGACGACGGGCAGGGTGCCGAGGGCGCGGACGACGACGCACCTGAGAGCAGCTGACGGCCATGCTCCTGACCATCGACGTAGGAAACACCCACACCGTTCTCGGCCTCTTCGACGGCGAGGAGATCGTCGAGCACTGGCGGATCTCCACCGACGCCCGGCGCACCGCCGACGAGCTCGCCGTCCTCCTCCAGGGCCTGATGGGCATGCACCCGCTGCTCGGCGACGAGCTGGGCGACGGCATCGAGGGCATCTCCATCTGCTCCACGGTCCCCTCGGTGCTGCACGAGCTGCGCGAGGTGACCCGCCGCTACTACGGCGACGTACCCGCCGTCCTGGTGGAGCCGGGCGTCAAGACGGGCGTGCCGATCCTGATGGACAACCCGAAGGAGGTCGGCGCCGACCGGATCATCAACGCCCTGGCGGCCGTCGAGCTCTACGGTGGCCCGGCGGTGGTCGTCGACTTCGGCACGGCCACCACCTTCGACGCGGTCAGCGCCCGCGGCGAGTACGTCGGCGGCGTGATCGCTCCGGGCATCGAGATCTCCGTGGACGCGCTGGGCGTCAAGGGCGCCCAGCTCCGCAAGATCGAACTGGCCCGCCCGCGCAGCGTCATCGGCAAGAACACCGTCGAGGCCATGCAGTCCGGCATCCTCTACGGCTTCACCGGCCAGGTCGACGGTGTGGTGCAGCGGATGGCGCGCGAGCTGGCCGAGGACCCGGACGAGGTGACCGTGATCGCCACCGGCGGGCTGGCGCCGATGGTGCTCGGTGAGTCGTCGGTGATCGACGCGCACGAGCCGTGGCTCACCCTCATCGGCCTCCGGCTGGTCTACGAGCGGAACATCGCCCGGTCGTAGCCGCGCCGGGCCCGGTGGTGGACGCGCCTCGCCCGGCCCGCGGACCCCTCCCCGGTGCCGGGTGCGCGATGGTGCGGCTCGCTGCCGCGCCACCGTTCACGAATAAGCGGCTTTTGTCGAAATCGGTCGTAAAGTCGCCACATGCCAATGCCAAACGGAACCCGCGGCGGCATGGCGTTCAGCGCCGATGAGTTGCGTGTGCTCCGTCGCGCCCTCGCCCATGCCCTGCAGACGACGTCCCACCCCGCTCCGCTCGGCGCCCCCGGCACCGAGTGGTCACAGGACATCCAGGAATATCTCCGGCTGGCCGAGGCGGTCGACGAGGCGGTCCGCGAAGGCGGCCGGCTGCGTGCCTTCCTGCTCGCCGACCTCGCCCGGTACCGCGAAGCCCTGCCCGGCTCGGCCGTCGGCTACCTCGCGCAGCTGACCGAGGCGCTGGCAGCCGGCCATGTCCCCGGTCCCGACGACCTCGCCGCACTGCGCTCGCTGGCCGCACGCCCCGTCGGCCGGGCCGAGCGCGAACGCCGCGGGGTCCTCCTGCGGCACTGCGAGCGGCTGGCCGAACAGTCCGTGCGCACCCGGCTCCGTGCACTGCCGGGCGGCCGGTCGGCGGCCCGCTGCGGACGGGAGCCGGAGCCCGAGCGGGAGCCCGAGCCGGAGCGCAAACCGGAGCCCGCGCCGCCGCCGCAGCCGAAGACTCCGCAGCGGGACCGGCCGATCCCCACACCGGGCGAGGTGTTCCCGCCCCGCCGCAGGCCCGCCCCGCCCCCCGAGAGCCGCACCGCCTGAGCGCTGCGTACTCTGGACTCCCCGCCCCAAAGGAGGCCGAAAGCCATGGATTACGTCGCAGCGCTGCTCCCGCCCGTAGTGATGGCCGTGGCCTTCACCGCCCTGATCGTGACGATCGTCAAGAGCCAGGGCGGGGAGAACAAGGCCAAGGAGGACGCCGCCGTGGACGCCGTGCTGTCCCGCGCCGAGTCCGCCGGCCAGCAGCCCACGGCGCACGGCGCCTGAGCCGCCCGCCGCCCTTGCGGCGGCCCGCACGCACCGCACGGCCCGGGAGGGATTCTCCCGGGCCGTGCCCCCATTTCCGGCCCAAACGCAACAAGATCAACGGGCATTCGCGACATCTCCCACTATTGTTCTTGTGTGCCGAGACGCTTGGGTGATCTGGAAGACGCGGTCATGACGCGGGTCTGGGAGTGGAACCGCCCGGTCACCGTTCGAGAAGTCCTGGAAGATCTGCAGAAGGAACGGTCGATCGCCTACACCACGGTCATGACCGTATTGGACAACCTCCACCAGAAGGGCTGGGTGCGCCGCGAAGCCGAAGGCCGCGCCTATCGATATGAGGCGGTCTCCACTCGCGCCGCCTACGCGGCCGCACTGATGAACGAAGCATGGTCCGCCAGTGACAACCCCGCAGCCGCTCTTGTGGCCTTCTTCGGCATGATGTCCCCGGAACAGCGGCACGCCCTGCGGGATGCCGTACGGATGGTGCAAGTCGACGCACCGGCGGAAGACGCGGAACAACAGGCACAACAGCCGGAAGAGACCGCGCCCGCGGAAGAGCCCGCGGAAGAAGGCGGAGCACAAGGAGCTCAAGCGGCACCGGAAGGCGCCGGCGAAGCCGGACCGGCCGAAGGGGATGAACCCGGGGCGAGTGCCACCGGCAACGGGCGATAGCGTCCCCGCATGCCTCCGCATTCAAAAGGCCTCACCGTCCGCCGTGCCAGGACCGCCGATGTGCCGGCCGTACGCCGCCTCATCGACAGCTACTCACGTGACGGGATCCTGCTCGACAAAGCCACCGTCACGCTTTACGAGGACATCCAGGAGTTCTGGGTGGCGGAGCGCGACGAAGACGCCGAGGTCGTCGGCTGCGGAGCGCTCCACGTCATGTGGGAAGACCTCGCGGAGGTCCGTACCCTGGCCGTGGATCCGCGGCTGAAGGGATCGGGCGTCGGCCACCAAGTGCTGGACAAGCTGCTGCGCACGGCGAGCTGGCTCGGAGTGCGGCGCATTTTCTGTCTCACCTTCGAAGTCGACTTCTTCACCAAGCACGGCTTCGTGGAGATCGGCGAAGCTCCGGTAGACGGTGATGTCTACAGTGAGCTGCTGCGTTCCTATGACGAGGGCGTTGCGGAGTTCCTGGGTCTCGAACGAGTGAAGCCCAACACCCTGGGTAACAGCCGGATGCTTCTGCACCTGTGATGGGTGTTCTATGTCCGAATCGCTCCCCTATCTCATGGCTGCGGAAGCATGCGTTCCCCGGTCTGCGGGCAAGTGAACCCTACCCAAGGGTTTGTGTTTTTCCCGGAAAAGCGGTTTGCTTTCCGTCGTAATCCGCATTCGATGAAAGGGAAACCGGTGGCACAGAAGGTTCAGGTTCTTCTTGTCGATGACCTCAACGGTGGCGAGGCGGACGAGACGGTGACGTTCGCTCTCGACGGCAAGTCCTACGAGATCGACCTCTCCGACAGCAACGCCCAGAAGCTGCGCGACTCGCTTGCCGACTTCGTGAAGGCAGGGCGCCGTACCGGTGGCCGCGCTTCTTCGGGCCGTGGCAAGTCGCGTGCGGCGGCTTCCGGTGGCAGCCAGGACACTGCGAAGATCCGCGCCTGGGCCAAGGAGAACGGCTACAACGTCAATGACCGTGGCCGCGTCCCCGCCGACATTCGTGAGGCATTTGAGAAGGCCAACGGCTGATCGCCGCACTCGCGGTCCGATTGGGCATTACCAGCACGCCACAACCGGGCACGGTGGCACTCGGTCGCTGCCGCGCTCACGAGCCGTACGAGGTCGGGGGCGCTTCCACCGTCCCCGATTCCTGCTCCCGACCCCGTGGTGGGCAGGGAATTCTCCGCCTCGTACCCGGGCCGGGGAGGCCGCACCCACGTCGCGGCCTCCCAAGAGCCAAATCCGTATGACGGTGCCGTGCCGCCCGGGAACGCCGGCGCGGGCATCCGGTCGCCCGTCCCGCGGGTCGTGAGATCCGCTGCGAGTGTGCCCCACTCCAGCCATTCCAGGATTCCCGGAAGTTCTTCCGCGCCACCGGCCGCGATGAGCATGAGCAATTTCGGCCGATCACCCGGGGGTTTCCCGCCGCATCGGGCCCGGAGGAGCGCCACGGGGCCGGTGCGCGGTAGCCGCCGCAATACGGCACTTCCCGCATCGGCCGGCATCTCCAGGACATCGAAGCGCAGCCCCGTCAGCAGTTCCACCGGCTCCGTGCCGGTGGTCGGCCAGCCCAGCTCCTCCTCGTACCGGCGGTGAGCCGAGGCGCGGGGGGCGAGGGGAGTGCGGGGGCGTGGAAGCACGCGAGCCATGCCCGGTGCAACTCCCGTGGACCCGGGAAGTTACGCTGAGTGGAGGTGTGGATACACAACGTGCCCAGGTGAGGGGCGCGAGGGGGTGTCCGGTGGCGTGCGGATGTTCGCCCGTAGCGGATGGAAGACCCCCGCGCCGCATGGAGTGTCCGTGCCTGCGGGTAAGACAGTCTCAGTGGGAAGAGACGGTGTGACCGGCGCCCGAGGCGCTTCTCCCCGGCTGACGGCCGGCGGCGGACGGCGTGTCGGTACAGGGCGCGTTCGCCACGGGCGTAGTAGCAGAGGGCGTATATGCCTGGCCTGCGGGAACATCGTCTCGCACCATCGAGTTGGAGCAGATGTCAGCTGTTCGGCAGTAAATTTCCCCGCCGGAGCGGGGGTGATCCGGACGGGTGTCGGCAGTTGGAATGAGCTGTCCCGCCCCGCGGGACTAGCATGCGGAAGGACAGGGAGGGGACCGACCCCTAACTGCCTGACCGCTCTGAGGAGCGATTAACGATGTTCGAGAGGTTCACCGACCGTGCGCGGCGGGTTGTCGTCCTGGCTCAGGAAGAAGCCCGGATGCTCAACCACAACTACATCGGCACCGAGCACATCCTCCTGGGCCTGATCCATGAGGGTGAGGGTGTCGCCGCTAAGGCCCTGGAGAGCCTCGGGATTTCGCTCGAGGCGGTCCGCCAGCAGGTGGAGGAGATCATCGGGCAGGGCCAGCAGGCTCCGTCCGGGCACATCCCCTTCACCCCCCGTGCCAAGAAGGTCCTGGAGCTCTCGCTCCGCGAGGCCCTCCAGCTCGGCCACAATTACATCGGTACGGAGCACATCCTGCTCGGCCTGATCCGCGAGGGCGAGGGCGTCGCCGCCCAGGTCCTGGTGAAGCTGGGCGCCGATCTGAACCGGGTGCGGCAGCAGGTCATCCAGCTGCTCTCCGGATACCAGGGCAAGGAAGCCGCCACGGCCGGCGGCCCCGCCGAGGGCACGCCCTCGACGTCCCTCGTCCTGGACCAGTTCGGCCGCAACCTGACGCAGGCCGCTCGCGAGACCAAGCTCGACCCGGTCATCGGGCGCGAGAAGGAAATCGAGCGGGTCATGCAGGTCCTGTCCCGCCGTACCAAGAACAACCCGGTCCTCATCGGCGAGCCCGGCGTCGGCAAGACGGCGGTCGTCGAGGGCCTGGCGCAGGCCATCGTCAAGGGCGAGGTGCCCGAGACCCTCAAGGACAAGCACCTCTACACCCTTGACCTCGGTGCCCTGGTCGCCGGCTCCCGCTACCGCGGTGACTTCGAAGAGCGCCTGAAGAAGGTGCTCAAGGAGATCCGCACCCGCGGCGACATCATCCTGTTCATCGACGAGCTCCACACCCTGGTGGGTGCGGGCGCCGCCGAGGGCGCGATCGACGCCGCGAGCATCCTCAAGCCCATGCTGGCGCGAGGCGAGCTGCAGACCATCGGTGCCACCACGCTCGACGAGTACCGCAAGCACCTGGAGAAGGACGCGGCCCTGGAGCGCCGCTTCCAGCCGATCCAGGTCGCGGAGCCGTCGCTGCCCCACACCATCGAGATCCTCAAGGGGCTGCGGGACCGCTACGAAGCGCACCACCGCGTGTCCATCACGGACTCCGCGCTGGTCGCGGCGGCCACCCTCGCCGACCGCTACATCTCCGACCGCTTCCTGCCGGACAAGGCGATCGACCTGATCGACGAGGCCGGCTCCCGGATGCGGATCCGCCGGATGACCGCGCCGCCGGACCTGCGCGAATTCGACGAGAAGATCGCCGATGTGCGCCGGGAGAAGGAGTCCGCGATCGACTCGCAGGACTTCGAGATGGCCGCGGGCCTGCGCGACAAGGAGAAGCAGCTCCTGGCCGCGAAGGCGAAGCGGGAGAAGGAGTGGAAGGCCGGCGACATGGACGTCGTCGCCGAGGTGGACGAGGAGCTGATCGCCGAGGTCCTGGCGACGGCCACCGGCATCCCGGTCTTCAAGCTCACCGAGGAGGAGTCCTCCCGGCTGCTGCGGATGGAAGACGAGCTGCACAAGCGCGTCATCGGCCAGAAGGACGCCATCAAGGCGCTCTCCCAGGCCATCCGCCGTACCCGTGCCGGCCTGAAGGACCCCAAGCGTCCCGGCGGCTCGTTCATCTTCGCCGGTCCGTCCGGTGTGGGTAAGACGGAGCTGTCCAAGACGCTGGCGGAGTTCCTGTTCGGCGACGAGGACGCGCTGATCTCCCTCGACATGTCGGAGTTCAGCGAGAAGCACACGGTCTCGCGGCTGTTCGGTTCGCCTCCCGGCTACGTCGGCTACGAAGAGGGCGGTCAGCTCACCGAGAAGGTGCGCCGCAAGCCGTTCTCCGTGGTGCTCTTCGACGAGGTCGAGAAGGCCCACCCGGACATCTTCAACTCGCTGCTGCAGATCCTGGAGGACGGTCGCCTGACCGACTCCCAGGGCCGGGTCGTGGACTTCAAGAACACGGTCATCATCATGACGACCAACCTCGGCACCCGGGACATCTCCAAGGGCTTCAACCTCGGCTTCGCGGCCCAGGGCGACTCCAAGTCCAGCTACGAGCGGATGAAGAACAAGGTCAACGAAGAGCTCAAGCAGCACTTCCGCCCCGAGTTCCTCAACCGTGTGGACGACACGGTCGTCTTCCACCAGCTCACCGAGGAAGACATCATCCAGATCGTCGACCTCATGATCGCCAAGGTGGACGAGCGGCTCAAGGACCGCGACATGGGCATCGAGCTCAGCAGCGAGGCCAAGTCGCTGCTGGCCAAGCGCGGGTACGACCCGGTGCTCGGCGCCCGTCCGCTGCGCCGCACGATCCAGCGCGAGATCGAGGACGCCCTCTCGGAGAAGATCCTCTTCAGCGAGCTGCGTCCGGGCCACATCGTGGTCGTCGACACCGAGGGCGAGGGTGACACCGTCAAGTTCACCTTCCGCGGCGAGGAGAAGTCGGCACTGCCCGACGCCCCGCCGATCGAGTCCGCGACCGGCGGTTCGGGTCCGAACCTCAGCAAGGACGCCTGAGCGGCACCGCGGATATCCCGCATACGGCACTGCCCCGGAATCGTTTCTTACGGTTCCGGGGCAGTGCCGTATGTGGCGCCGTATGCAGCGGAGGAATTCAGCTCCGTAATTGCTAGGTCATTTTCGGCCGTTTCTGGACAACGTCACCGGCGCCCGCCCCTTACATCTGGACGACGCGGATTCCTTCGGGAACACCTCGCACCGGCGGAATACGACGGCCGATGCGCAGGGTGTCCAGTTTCGGAAAAGCGGACAGCCACTCCATCGATACGCCGAGGTCATAAGCGAGCCACAACCGGGTCAGGCCGTCGGCCGGGGTGATGCCCTCGATGAGCCGGCCGGGGGTGAAAGGCCCGGCGATCCGTAGCTGCGGGCGCCCGCCCATCCGGCGTAGCGCATCCAGCTCCGCCAGATCACAGACCGGAAAGTACAGCTCGGCCGGTTCGAGGTGGGCGATGATCTCCTGGGCGTAGCGGGCGGTGTCATGGCGCCGCCACGCCCCGGCGAGCTGCGCCCGCACCTCGTGATGCGCCCGGTCGCGCAGGCCCGTCAGATAGTCGATCGCCATGTCGTCGCCGATCGAGGTGGCCGTGATCGCGAGGAGACAGGCCTCGCGGTCGGAGACCTGGGCGGGGTCGGGCAACATCTCCAGCACGATCGGCCCTATCCAGCCCAGGGCACGGGCCGCGGACGGGGTGCCGGGCCGCACCATGTCGCGGGTGAAGCGCTGCACCCGCGCCCGTACCGCCGGGTCCAGCTCGGTGGCGTGTTCCAGACAGGCCGCGGCGAGCAGCTTGCGGTGCCGGGCCTCGGCGGCCCGTACGCCGGGGTGCGGGGCGAGCAGCCCGTCCAGGAGGGCCGCGCACTCATCGGGACGGGCCAGGGCCACGGCCATCCGGATGACGTCCTCCCAGTCGTCGTGGTGGGCATGGTCGAGCAGCAGCCGGAAATCGTGCCGCTGCACCGTCGCCCGGGCGGCGAGGTAGTCCTGGAAGGTGCGGTGCACGAAGTCGACGGTGCCGGGGGTGGGCTCGCGCAGCAGCCCTGTGCGGTTGAGCAGATGCCGGAAGACCTCCTCCGGGCCGCCCTGGCGGGCCGCGTCCGGGATCGCGGGCAGATGCCGGGCGAGGGTGCCGACCGCGGTCGCCCGGTCCATCTCCGAGCGGCCGTTGACCAGCATCCAGTGGGCGAGTTTCTGCAGCAGCTGGATCTTGGGCTGCCGGGTCAGCTCGATCCCGTCGGTGGCCGCCATGGCCCGCTCCCGGTCCCGGCGCTCCAGCAGCATCGACAGCGCCGCGTCGTAGAGCTCCTTGCGGCCGTTGGGCAGATAGCCCCGGCGGTCGCGGTGCAGCGCGCACAGCAGCCCGCACATCAGCGGATTGGTCGCCAGCCGCCCCAGATCCCGGGTGATCCGTACGGCATGGAGGAGGGTGCGTTCGTAATGGCCGAGCCGGTCCAGGTCGGCCGGGTTCTGCTGGGCCGCGGCCCGGTGCCAGCGCTGGATGAACGCGGCGACGTCCTCGCGGTTCATCGGGGCCAGCGACACCTCGCCGAACCCCTCGTCGGCCAGCCAGCCCCCGGGGACGGCGGACGGCCGGGAGGTGACGATCCAGACGTTGCCGGGATAGCGCAGGGTCCACTCCCGGAGCTTGCGGCGCACCTGTTCGCGGTCGCTCTCGGGGGCCTCGTCGATCCCGTCGATCAGCAGCAGCGCGCGGCCCGCGCCGAGCACCCGCTCCGTCCAGCCGTCCGGGGCCGCCCCGGCCTCCTGATAGCCCACGGCGCGCAGGAAGGTGGCGGGAGAGGGCAGCCCCTCCCGGGCGAAGCGGCGTACGGGCAGCAGGAACGGCACCCGGCCGCGCAGCCCCGCCAGCGCCTCCGGCAGATCGCCGCGGGCGGCGGCGACCGCCAGCCACTGCAGCAGCGTCGTCTTGCCCGACCCGGCCACCCCGCGCACCAGCACCCGGTCGCGGCCCGACAGCGCCTGCTCGGCGGGCAGCGGGGGATCGTCCTGCCCCGCGGCGTCGGCCTCCTGCGGTCCGGGCTCGCACTCCAGCCCCAGATAGGCGGCGTCGAGCGGCCAGCTGTCGGGGGAGTGCGCAAGATCGATACCGAAGATCGTGAGGTGGTTGTGGAGGGCGGCGGTGGCCTGCGCGTAGCGGGCCGCGAAGGCGTCGTCCTGGGGCGGGGTGGCGACGGGGGCGGGGTCGGGGTCAGGGGCGGGGGTGGAGGGGTCCTGGGCGGTGTGAGGCGGCGGTAAGGCGGTGGCGGGGGCTTCGTCAGCTGGCGGGGTACCTGCACCGGCGTAAGTACTGGCACCGGCATTGGCACCGGCCTGCGGGCCGTGGAGCAGCTTGGCGAGGGTGCGGGTCTGCTCGACGAGCGTTGCGGCGACGTAGGGCGACCTCCGGGTGAGGAAGTACAGGACGTGCCGGGCCACGACGTCCATCAGCAGGCTGTGCAGCCGGACGTCGTCGCGGTCCAGGTGCTCGGTGGCACCGGGCGCCGCCGCGCTCAGACGGCGGGCGAACGCGGCGGGCAGCAGCCGGGCCGCGTCCAGGTCATCCATGCCGGTGTCGGCGAGTGCGCGGAGCGTACGGGCGACGGCTGTGACCAGCGCTTGCTGCTCGCCGCCCGCCGCCCTGCCGGTGGCCTGTTCGACGAGGGCGGTGGCGACGCCGGACAACTCCGCCTCGCTCAGGGCGGGCTGCTCACCGGTGAAGGACACCAGGCGGGCCAGCGGCACCGGACGGTCGTCCGGGGCGGCGGCCGGCCCGGCGGTCTGGAAAAGCCTGCGGATCAGCGGGTCGACGTTCTGCGGGGTGAGGCGGGCGGCAAGGGTCGTGGGATCCATGGGCGCTTCCCGTAACTGCGGTTCCTGGCAGGGGCGTTGACGGCGTATGAGCCAGCCTATGTGCGGGGGCGGGGGAAGCGGGTGAGTTCGACGTGCGGCGGGAGTTCGGGGGCGGGCTCGGGGCGCAGGTAGGAGAGGAAGACCTCCCGCAGCTCGGGCAGGCCGGTCAGTGGCGGCAGCGCGACGGTGCCGCCGGTGAGGCCGTAGAGCTGGAGTCTGCGGAGGGCGGGGAACGCCGGGAGGGCGGCGCGTAGGGAACGGCTCAGGTCGGCGAGTGGGCCGTGCGCGGTGTTGATGACGCTCAGCTGCGTCGCCTGCGGCAGCCGGAGGGATATCCGTACCGGCCCGTCCAGCAGGCCGGCGCCTGGCCCCTCCTTGACGAAGAGCTTCTTGACGAGCGGGGCGACCACGCCGGAGGCGAGTCGGATGCCCACTGCTGACGGGTCCATCGTGGGTCCGCCCTCCCCCCGTGGCCGGTGTTGCCGTCGGGCCAGGCTAGAGCGGCCGGAGGGGCGGCGGGCGGGGATCGGCCAGGTTCGCACGAAGGGGGAGCGGCGTGGCGGCGGTCACGGAAACCGCCCTCCCCATTTCCCTTCAATTCGGGCATTTGGTGAGTGTGGGTAACTCAGGTCACCAATGCCGCGTAACCCGGGTCACAAAGGCCGGGTAATCCGGGTCACATATTCCGGGTAACCGGCGTCACAAAGGGCCGGGCGGCGCGGTTCGTAAAGGTTCCAGGGAATGAATCGGGGGTCCGGCAGGGGCGCGAAAAGGGATTGGATCTTGGTTATCGGTGACATGGCGCACAGCCGATTTGAGGCCTACTAAAAGAATTAGGGGAAGTGGGCGGCGGAGTGGCAGGGGTGAAGGTGCCGGGAAGGGCGGGGTACGGGGAACGGGTGGGGCGGGGCGTGCGTCGCCCGTGCGACATATGGCGAAAATACCTGTTCAAGGGGTGCGTGGCGGGCCCGTGAAGCGCTGCGAGATGTCCGGATTTGGGGGTTTCGCGCAGAGTTCGGGAGGGCAGGCAAGGGCCTCGCTCACTCGGCTCCTGGTACGGGCCGGGTTAGTAGAAAGGCCCCTTGGCGGGGCGGCGAAGGCGGGTTACCAAGGAATGGCGATCCCGGTCCGCAGCCGGGTAACCAATCAATTCACTGGAGGAAAACCCGCATGTCCAAGTTTGCTGCTCTCCGCAATGCGAAGAAGTCCGCTCTGCGCAATCGCGTCGCCGTTGTCGCCGCCGGTGTCGGTGTGACCGCCGCACTGGGTGCCGGTATTGCGACCGCCGCCGACGCGGGTCTGCAGAACCTCACCTCGGGTGTCGGTTCGGCCGTGACCGCGCAGGCCGACGCGCAGGCGAAGTCCGCGGCCACCGCGAAGGCCGCCGCCGTCAAGGCCAAGCAGGACGCGGCCAAGGCCGCCGACGCCTGGGTCAAGCCGGTCGACAATTACACCCTGGGCGAGCCCTTCGGCATCGCCGGCAGCCACTGGTCGCACAAGCACAGTGGTCAGGACTTCGTCGTGCCGACCGGCACCGCGGTCAAGGCCGTCCACAAGGGCACCGTCGTCAAGGCCGGCCCCTGGGGTGGCGGCGACGGCCCGGCCTACGGCAACGCCATCGTGATCCAGCACGACGACGGTACGTACACCCAGTACGCGCACCTGTCACAGATACAGGTCCGGGTCGGCCAGCAGGTCGGCGCCGGCCAGCAGATCGGCCTGTCCGGCAGCACCGGTAACTCCACCGGTCCCCACCTGCACTTCGAGGTCCGCACCGGCCCCAACTACGGGACGGGCATCGAGCCGACCGGATTCCTGCGGGCTCACGGCGATGCCGTCTGAGCTGAGTCCGGCCGGGCTGGCCGGCGGTTCGGCGGGTTGGCCGCCGTGACCAGTTCTGTGGCGACCTCGAGGACGGCCTTGCGCTTCTCCTCGGGGTCGCCCTCCACATGCTGCATCGCGAACATGCCCGCATGCATGGAGAACAGTGCCGTGATGCAGCGCACCTGATCCGTCAGCTCCGATTCGGGCTCCTTGAGCAGCCCGAAGAGGGCCAGCATGCGTGATTTGAACGTCTCGCCGATGCTCAGATCGCGCACCGCCGCCTGGTTCTCCTGCATGAACCGGAACAGGGGCTCGCCCGAGCGCAGCGACTCGCTGTAGCGCCGGATCAGCTCCTGTTTGGTCTCCAGGGTGCGCGGCTGCTCCTCGGCCCAGGCGATCACCTCGTCGATGGGCCTGCCCAGGTCCTGGAACAGGCTGATGACGATGTCTTCCTTGGTCTTGAAGTGGTAGTAGAGCGCCGCCTTCGTGACGTCCAGCTTTTCGGCGATCTCGCGCAGTGAGGTCTTGTCGTAGCCCTGTTCGGAGAACAGCTCCAGAGCGACCTTCTGGATGCGCTGGCGGGTGTTTCCCCTGCGCGCCTGTGTGCTCATGCTGCTCTCCTGCATCGTCGGTACTGGTCAGAGGGCTGCCCCGTGGGGTGCCAGGGAAACTTACTTGACGCCCGGCTAGTTGGCCGCCTACCTTCCTCACTGTACTGAACTAGCCGGGCGGCAAGTAAGTAGGAGTGAGTGATGGGGAAGTCGCAGCATGCGACCCCGACGGGGGACGGACGGATAGCGGACCGGTCGGGGAGACCGGACGCGCCGCAGGAGACCGGCTCGGGCAAGAAGCCCGCCGGCGTACGGATGGTGCTCTTCGCACTGATGATCGCGATGCTGCTCGCGATGCTGGACAACATGATCGTCGGCACCGCGATGCCGACCATCGTCGGTGAACTGGGCGGGATGGACCACCTGTCCTGGGTCGTCACCGCCTACACGCTCGCCACCGCGGCCTCGACGCCGATCTGGGGCAAGCTCGGCGACATGTACGGACGCAAGGGCGTCTTCCTGTCGTCCATCGTGCTCTTCCTGATCGGCTCCGCGCTGTCCGGCATGGCACAGGACATGGGGCAGCTGATCGGCTTCCGCGCCGTGCAGGGCCTGGGCGCGGGCGGTCTGATGGTCGGCGTCATGGCGATCATCGGCGATCTGATTCCGCCGCGGGAGCGCGGCAAGTACCAGGGCATGATGGCCGGTGTCATGGCCGTCGCCATGGTCGGCGGGCCGCTGGTCGGCGGCAGCATCACCGACCACCTCGGCTGGCGCTGGAGCTTCTACATCAACCTGCCGCTCGGTGCGATCGCGCTGGTCATGGTGACCGCGGTGCTGCATCTGCCGAAGAAGCGGTCGCAGACCCGGATCGACTACGTCGGCGCCGCGCTGCTCACCCTCGGCATCACCTCGCTGGTGCTGATCACCACCTGGGGCGGCACCGAGTACGACTGGCTGTCCGGCCAGATCATCGGCCTCGGGATCCTCGGTGTGGTCGCGCTCGCCCTCTTCCTGGTGGTGGAGCGCAGGGTCAAGGAGCCGGTGCTGCCGCTGCACATCTTCCGCAACGGCAACTTCTCGCTGATCACGCTGATCGGCTTCCTGGTCGGCTTCGTGATGTTCGGGTCGATGACCTTCCTGCCGCTGTTCCAGCAGACCGTGCAGGGCGCCTCGGCCACCAACTCCGGTCTCCTGCTGCTGCCGCTGATGGGCGGGCTGCTGGTCGTCTCGCTGATCGCGGGCCGGGTCACCACCCAGACCGGCAAGTACAAGATCTTCGTGGTCGGCGGCAGCGCGCTGCTCACCGTGGGCCTGGTGCTGCTGTCCCTGATGGACGTCGCAACGACCCGCTTCACCTCCAGCCTCTTCATGGTCGTGCTCGGCGCCGGTATGGGCTTCCTGATGCAGACCACGATGCTGATCGCGCAGAACAGCGTCGAGATGAAGGACATGGGCGTCGGCTCGTCCTCGGCCACCCTCTTCCGCACGATCGGCGGCTCCTTCGGCGTCGCGATCTTCGGTGCGATCTTCACCCACCAGGTGCAGACGACGATGGCCGAGCGGATCGGCAAGGCCGGCGAGAAGATGACCAGCGGCGGCGCCCAGATGGACCCGAAGGGACTCGCCAAGCTCCCTCCGGTGATCAAGGACGCCTACGCGCACGCGGTGGCCTCCGGCACGCATCACGTTTTCCTGTGGGGCGCGGCGATCAGCATCGTGGGGTTTGCGGCGGCGTGGTTCCTCAAGGAGGTTCCGCTGCGCGGTGGGCCGGCCAAGCCGGCCGAGTCCACGACGCCGGCGGTCGACCGCGTGCCGGTCGTTGAGGCCGTGTAATTCCCACGTTTTCGGCTGGCCCGCCGTGGGGGTTTCTCTTGTTCCGCCTGCGGCGGGCCGGTCCGCTGCGCTTTGCCTCGCCCCTGTTTTTGGCTTTCCCGCCGTTTCGCCTGCGGCGCCGGGTCCGCTGCGCGGGGCTGTGGGTGCGGTGACGGACCTCCGGGGCCTGGTGTGTGGACTGCTTCGCTTTACGCTCCGCTGCGCTCCGCCTTTGCTCTTTCTTGGAGCCTTCGGAAGCAAAGCCCACACACCAGGCCCCTCCGGCCCGTCCCCTCCCGTGAGTGAGTAAGTAAACGGGGGTGGGGGCGGGCCATTGTCATGGCCGTACGGCGCCCTCCCGGTCCTTCCGGGGTGAAGCGTTTCAGTGTGACCAACGAGGCGCACCGGACCAGCCACGTCCACCCCCACCGGCCTTCTTTCCACCCACCCAACGGGAGGGGACGGGCCGGAGCGGGTGGGTGTCCGGACGTAAAGCGAAGCAGTCCGGACACCCACCCGCGCAGGCCCGTCACCGCACCCCGACAGCCCCGCGCAGCGGACCCCGCCCGCCGCAGGCGAAACGGCGGGACAGCCGACAACGTGGGCGGGGACAAAGCGCAGCGAACCGGCCCGCCGCAGGCGAAACGGCGGGACAGTCGACAACGTGGGCAGGGGCAAAGCGCAGCGAACCGGCCCGCCGCCAGGCGCAACGGCGGCAAACCCCCACGGCGGGAAAGCCAAAACGTGGGCCAGAGGAAAACCGCTACCGCTCCGGCAGGTGTAGCACCGGGAAGCTCCCCGTACTCGTCGGCGCGTTCTCCGGTAGCCAGAGGAGGGAGACGGCGCCCGTCGAGCCGTCGGTGAGTTCATCCGCGTTGCGGAAGGTGAGACGGGCGCCCAGGACGCGGGCCTGGCCGGCCGCGATGGTCAGGCCCAGGCCGTGGCCGCGGCCGGCCCGGTCGCTGCTGCCGGTGCGGAAGCGGCTGGGGCCCTCGCGCAGCAGCGCCTCGGGGAAGCCCGTGCCGTGATCGCGGACCCGCAGGACCCGCCCCTCGACGGTGACCTCGACCGGCGGCTTGCCGTGGCGGGCGGCGTTGGCGATCAGGTTGCCGAGGATCCGCTCCAGGCGGCGCGGGTCGGTGGTGACCTCGGCTTCGCGTACGACCTCGACGGTGATCCCCGGGTCGAGGGCACGCACCCGGCGGGTGACGAACTCGCCGAGCACGACGTCCTGCAGTTCGGCGCGCTCCGCATGGCCGTCGAGCCGGGCCACTTCCAGGACGTCCTCGACGAGGGTGCGCAGCGCCTGCGCCCGGTCGCGGACGAGTTCCGAGGGGCGGCCCGGCGGCAGCAGTTCGGCGGCGGTCAGCAGGCCGGTGACCGGGGTGCGCAACTCGTGGGCGATATCGGCGGTGACCCGTCGCTCGGCCTCGATGCGCTCCTGGAGGGCGTCCGACATGGCGTCCACGGCGAAGGCCAGATCGTCGGTCTCGTCGCGTACCCGTCCGCTGCCGACCTCGTCGCGGATCCGGACCGCGGTGTCGCCGTCGGCGAGCTTGCCGGCCGCCGCGGCCGCCTTGCGCAGCCGCTTGGAGAGCCGCCCGCCGACCAGCACTCCGAGCGCACAGCCGCCGACCACCACCGCGGTCGACCCGATGACCAGGGCCTGGTCGAGGTCGTCGAGGACGGCGAAGCGGTCGGGGAAACGGTCGTGCATGGAGAGGACCCGGTTGTTGCTGAGCGGTGAGGCCGCCCACACATCGGGGGCGGTCTGCCCGGTGTCCTGGAGGTAGGTGGCGCGCTTGTTCTTGGCGACCTCGTCGCGCAGCGCCTCCGGCAGCTCGGGGTCGTCGATCTTCGCGCCGAACTGCAGCCGGTTGGTGGAGAGGAAGATCTTCTGCGTGAAGTTGAGCCGCTCGATCTGCACATCCCGGCTGTTGTCGAGCATGGAATGGCGGGCGGCGTTGTGCACGACAAGGCTCAGCGCGATCGCGACCAGCGCTCCCACGAGCGCGATCGCGGCGCTGAGCTTCCATCTCAGCCCCGTGCGCAGGGCAAGCCTGACCACCGGCGGTGTCAGCCTCTCAGCTTGTATCCGAAGCCGCGGACCGTCTCGATCCGGTCCTGACCGATCTTGCCGCGCAACCGCTGGACATGGACGTCCACCACCCGGGTGTCACCACCCCAGCCGTAGTCCCAGACCCGCTCCAGCAGCCGGTCACGCGAGAGGACCGTACCCGGCGCGTTGGAGAACTCCAGCAGCAGACGCATCTCGGTCGGCGTGAGCGCGACGTTCTCGCCGCCCTTGCGCACCTCCATGCCCTCGGTGTCGATCTCCAGATCACCGAAGCGCAGCACCGCCTCGGCGGCGTCGGCCGGCTCGGCCGTCCCGGAGCCGGGCCCGTTCGGGCCGCTGGCGTGGCCGAAGCGGCGCAGGACGGCGCGGATCCGGGCGACCAGCACCGCACCGTCGAACGGCTTGGTGACGTAGTCGTCCGCACCGGCCTCCAGGCCGAGCACCACATCGATCGAGTCGGCGCGTGCCGACAGCATGATCACGGGGACCGTCGACTCGTCGCGGATCCGCCGGCACAGGCTGACGCCGTCGAGTCCCGGCACCATCACATCGAGCAGGGCGATATCGGGGCGGTCGGCGCGGAACGCCTCCAGGCCCGCCAGCCCGTCGGGCATCGCGGTGACCACGAAGCCGTCCCGCTCCAGGGCGAGCTGGGTGGCCTCGCGGATCACGTCGTCGTCCTCGACGAAGAGCACATGGGTCTCGGCCATGCGGTTGTCTCAACCCTCCGTTCCCTTGCCGTCGTCCGGCGTGCCGGCGTCGGCGGTGGTCTTGCTGTAGTCGGTGTGATACGGACGGCCCCGCTCGCGGAAGCGCCCGTCCTTCCAGTGGTAGGTCAACACGTCCTCACCGGAGGGGCAGCACACCTTGTCGCCCGCGGCGTAGGTCTGCTTGGAGACCTCCAGGTCGCCCTTGTTCACCCCGGCGTAGACCGACGGCTGTTCATTGCTGTACACGGTGTCATACCCGTCCGGCGCGCCGGCGCGCTTGTGGAAAACATACGCGCCGATGCCGACGGAGTCCGCGCAGGTCATGACATTGACGATGACATCGGGGGAGGTGCCGCCGGTGAGCGTCGCATAGGTCACCTCGACCGGGTACTCGTCCCCGGCGCACGGCTTGGCCAGCGACCTCTTCACGTCCGGGCCGACCTTCGGGGCGTCCTTGAGCAGCCTGACGGCGTTGACCTTCTTGTAGCGGGCGGTCGGGGAAGCGCTGGGAGTGGCGTGCACGGCGCCCTTGGGCGCAGGGGTGGTGCCGGCCGACCCCTCGCTGCGCACGCCTTCGCCCCCCGGATTGCATCCGGCCAGCAAAAGGCCGACGGCGGCCACTCCCGCCGTGGCCGCGCCGCCTTTGGTCAACCCGACCCTGGTCAACCTGTTCCTGGTCAATCCGCTCCCGCTCACCGTGCTGCTCGCACAGCTGCCGATGCCGCTGCTGTTCCTGAGGTGATTGTCGCGCGTCGCGCTGTGAGCCGTAAGGCGGCCGGCGTTGTGTCCGTATTCATCGGTAAACACACACTTCGTCTTGTGCGTGGGGGGATGTCGGGTCTGCTGCTCGGGGGCCCGCGGTGTGCCGTGTGCCGCCGTTCAGGCCGCGCACCGCTCCCGCCTCCGCTCGCCACGCTCCAGCATCCGCGCGTCGATGTCACGCATCTGCAGCTCCTGGCGCAGCCGGGCCAGCGCACGGTGCAGCGTGCTCTTGACCGTTCCCGTGGACATGCCGAGCGCCGCCGCGGTCTCCTCGGTGCTCATCTGCTCCCAGTGCCGCAGCACGACGACGCTGCGCTGCTTGGGAGCCAGCACCCCGAGGATGTCCATCAGCAGGGCGCGGTCGGCGCGCTGCTCGGTGCCGTCGTCCACGCTCGCGTCCGGAAGCTGCTCGGTGGGCACCTCTTCCAGCTTGCGGGCCCGCCACCACTCGGTCCGCGTGTTGATCATGACGCGGCGGAGGTAGGCGTCGGCCAGCGACTTGTCCGCGATGCCGTCCCAGCGGCCGTAGGTGCGCACCAGTGCGGTCTGCAGCAGGTCCTGTGCGTCGACCGGGTCGGGCACCAGGCGCCGGGCGCTCCGCAGCAGGGCCTCCTGCCGCGTACGAACGTACTCTTCGAAGTCCAGTACCTTGCCGCCGCTGGTCGCCATTCCGACGCCTCCGATCCGCTTGCGTTTCCCCACGTTGACCGTGCTGGCGGTCATCTCCAGCACGAGGAAGACGCTACGGAGGGGGTGTTGCGGCGTAATGTGCGTGGGCCCCACAGCGAGTGCACGGAAAACACTCGGTTGTGTAACAGCCCGCCAGGGGTCATACCTCGGACGGACGGCGGCCCCCTGCACGTCATACTCCTGGGGGAGAAGCACCCCCGCCGGAAGGCCTACCGGCTGTGACGCGACGGAAATCGAGGAGGCGGCGCATCTCCTTCCGGTCGTATCAGGGGCACTTTCCGGTCATCCGGCGCGAAAGATGACACGGGGTCAGGTGACGCCACCGGATGCGGAAGGGCGCGGCCGCCGAAGTGACCGCGCCCTCCTCTTCTCTTACAGGTTCTCCCGTACGGATGACGCCCGCGCTACGTGAGCGGCAACCGATAGCGGCCACCGCCCAGCGGCTCCACCAAACCGTCCGAGACCAGGCCGTCCAGTGCCCGGGCCCGCTGCACCGGCTCGTCCCACACCGCGTCCAGCGCCTGCTGTGGCACCGGCGCGACCGCCTCGCGCAGGACGGCGAGCAGCTTGCCGCGCACCTGGCGGTCGGTACCGGCGTACGTCTGGGTGCGACGTGCCGGGCCGTCGTGCGCCGGGGACCCGGCCAGCCGCCAGGCGCACCGCGCGGCGATCGGGCAGCGCCCGCACTCCGGAGCGCGCGCCGTGCACAGCAGCGCCCCCAGCTCCATCGTGGCCGCCGCCCAGCGCGCCGCCAGGTTCTCGTCCTCGGGCAGCAACTGGCGGGCGAGTTTGCGCTCCGCCGCGGTGGTGGCGTTCGGCGGGAACTGGCGGCCGGCCACCGCGCGGGCGAACACCCGGCGCACATTGGTGTCCAGCACGGCGTGGCGCTGTCCGTACGCGAACGAGGCGACCGCGGCGGCGGTGTACTCGCCGACACCGGGCAGCGCCAGCAACTGGCTGTGCTCGCGCGGTACGTCGCCGCCGTGCCGCTCCTGTATGGCGGAGGCGGCGGCATGGAGCCGCAGGGCGCGGCGCGGGTAGCCGAGCCGGCCCCAGGCCCGGACCGCCTCGCCCGGCGCCTCTGCGGCCAGGTCGGCGGGGCGCGGCCAGCGGGCCAGCCACTGCTCGTAGACCGGCAGCACTCTGCTGACCGGGGTCTGCTGCAGCATGAACTCGCTCACCATCACGCCCCAGGCGCCCGCCTCGGGGCGGCGCCAGGGCAGATCGCGGGCGTGCTCGTCGAACCAGTCGGTGACCGGGCCGTGCAGCGCGGTCCCGTCGGCGGCTCCCGCGGCCGCGTCGGCGGCGGAAGCGTTCTCGGTGGCGGCGGTCGTGGCAGTGGTGGTGACAGGCGTCGAAGTCATGGCACTGCCGATCCTGGCACGTCCGGGGTCGCCCGGGAAACGCACCGGGCCCGCCCCGCCGCGCGCCCACCCGCACGCAGGACGGCCGGGGGCGTACGGGTGGCGGTTACCGGCGGTATGACGACAGTCCGGCGGCGGCCGGAGTCAGGCGGCGCCCGGAGCGGGGGCCCGGCGCGCGCCGGCCGGACGGGGCGGGTGAGGATGCGGTCATGGCGGAGACGAGTGGTGCACAGGACAGCGGCGGTACGGGCGGGTCGCCCTGCCCGGAGACGATCCGGCGGGCGCTCGCGGCGCACACGACGATGACGCTGGCGTACGGGGACGAGGACGGGCCGGGTGCCTGCGCGGTGCTCTATGCGACGGACCCGGAGGGCGGCGGAGCGGGCGGCGCCGGGCCCGTGCTGTATTTCGTCACCGCGACCACGACGCGGCACGGACGGGCGCTGGCGGTGCCCGGCGCCCGGGCCGCCTTCACGGCACAGCGGGACGGCCAGGAGTGGAGCGGGCTGACGGGGCTTCAGGGCCGGGGCGACTGCCGCCCGCTGACCGGCGCCGAGCGGGCCGCGGGCTGGCAGGTCTACCTGGCTCGCTTCCCCTTCGTCGCCGGGAGTGAACGGCTGCGCGACGCCCTGGAGCGCACCACCCTGTGGGAGCTGCGCCCCGACTGGCTGCGGCTGATCGACAACGGGCAGGGCTTCGGGCACAAGGAGGAGTGGCGGCCGGGTTCCTGAGGCCGGGGTGCCGGCCTTGTGCCACCTCTGCTCCGCGGGCCCGCCCGAACACGCATCTGACGGACGACGGGAACGCGCATCTGACGGACCACGGGAAGGCGCATCTGACGGACCACGGGAACGCGCATCTGACGGACGACGGACGGCGAGGCGGATCGACCGTGGCGGCCGGTCAGGAGCCGCCTCCGGGCCGGTCCCGAGCTCTCTCCGGGGTGACCGGGAGGCACCTCCGGGCCGATCATGCGAAAAGTTGCAGCGGGAAGCGGCGGGTACTGGCCTGTGCGGCGGCCGATCTCTCGTAGAGTTTCCGCGTGGGATCACTGCGCAATCCGATCGGGCCGCTTCCGTCCTCCATCTACTGGCGACGGAGGGCTGTTGCGCTGGCCATCGTCGTACTGCTCGCCTTGCTTGTCGTGTGGGCCCTCAACTGGGGCGGCATCGGCGGCAAAGGCGACGACGAGGGCAAGGGGCCCCATGGAAACGGGCCCGCGACGTCCATCACCCCGGGACCCTCCCACAGCGGGCCGGTGAACGGCCAAAAGCCGGGCGGGCGCGATGAGTCGGGCAGCGGCGGGGGCTCGGACTCCGGTTCCGGCGGTGGCTCGGGTTCCGCGGGCGGCGACCAAGACGCGTCCAACGGTGACTCCGGTGCCGGCTCCGGCGGTTCGGGTTCCGTGCCCGACGGGCCGATCGGCCAGGGATCCGGCAAGAACGCCGTCGAGGCCGGCTCCTCGCTCCCCAACTGCGTATCCGACAAGGCCGAGTTGGTGCTGCGCAGTGTCAAGAAGTCCTACGGTCCGGACGCCAAGCCGAAGTTCGAGCTGACGGTCAAGAACGCGGCCGGTGCCGCGTGCAAGGTGGATCTCGGGCAGAAGGCCGCGGTGCTCACCATCACCGACACCGCGGGCGACGACCGCGTGTGGGCCTCGAACGACTGCCCCTCGGGCACCCGGCCCGCGCTGCTGCAGGTTCCGGCCAAGGGTTCGGTGAAGCGCACCATCGTGTGGGACCGCCGGGCCAGCGGTCCGCAGTGCAAAACGCTGAGCCCGGCCACGGTGCCGGCCGGCAAGTACCTGATCGAGGCCAAGGTGCCGGGGCTGGAAACGGTCCATACGTCGTTCGTGCTGGCCGAGGACTGAGCCCGCGGAGCCGGCGCGGAGGGCCGGGGGAGCGGACCCCGGCACCTCCGTAGTTCTTCCCGTACGCGCCTTTGTGCCTTCCGCCCGTAGCGTTTTCGCCGGTAGCGAGAGTCGGTGCCCCGGACGGTGCCGTCCGGGATAGTCACCGTCATGAAGCTACTGATGCTGGGCGGGACGGAGTTCGTGGGGCGGGCTGTCGCCGAGGCGGCGCTGGCGCGTGGCTGGGAGGTCACGGTGTTCCACCGGGGGAATCACGCGCCGCCGGAGGGGACGACGGCGCTGCACGGTGACCGTGCGGACGCGGCAGGGCTCGCGGCCCTGGAAAAGGGCGAGTGGGACGCCGTCGTCGATACCTGGAGTGGTGCGCCGTCGGCCGTCCGGGACAGTGCGCGGCTGCTGGCCGGGCGGGCGGGGACGTATGCCTACATCTCCAGCACCTCGGTGTACGCCTTCCCGCCCACGGGCCGGCCCGATGAGCGGGCGCCGCTGGTGACGGGCTCCGCCGATGCCACCGGTGCCGAGGACTATGCACAGGCCAAGCGGGGCGGTGAGCTGGCCGCGGCCGAGGCGTTCGGGGACCGGGCGCTGCTGGTGCGTGCGGGGCTGATTCTCGGGCCGTACGAGAACGTGGGGCGGCTGCCGTGGTGGCTGGGGCGGATCGCCCGCGGCGGCCCGGTCCTGGCGCCGGGGCCGCGGGGGATGGCGCTGCAGTACATCGACGTCCGTGACCTGGCCGAGTGGACGGCCGACGCCCTGCAGGCCGGGCTCGGCGGGCCGTACAACCTGGTGAGCGAGTCCGGGCACGCCACCATGGGCGAGCTGCTGGAGAGCTGCGCGAAGGTCACCGGCTCGGACGCGGAGCTGCGCTGGACCGCTCCGGAGGACGTCCTCGCCGCCGGTGTCGAGCCCTGGACCGAGCTGCCGGTCTGGCAACCGCCCGGTGAGCTGAGGGACGCGGTCTTCGGCCGCGAGGTGTCCAAGGCCCTGGCGTCCGGACTGCGTTGCCGTCCCGTCGCGGAAACCGTGGCCGACACCTGGGCCTGGCTGCAGGCCATCGGCGGGGTGGCACCGCAGCGCCCGGACCGCCCCGCACTCGGCCTGGACCCGGCGAAGGAGGCGGTGGCGCTGCGGCGGGCCGGCTGACCCCTGCCGGTGCAGGACGGCGGAGACCGGCCCGGTGCGGGGCAGCCCTGAGAGGTGCCGCCCTTGGGACGCCTCCGCCCTCAGGCGTACTCAGACGTGCTGCCCTTCAGGCGTACCGCCCTTAGACGTACCGCTCCAGGATCGACGACTCCGCCAGTCGGGACAGGCCCTCGCGGACCGAGCGGGCGCGGGCCTCCCCGACGCCGTCGACCGCCTGAAGGTCGTCGACGCTGGCGGCGAGCAGCTTCTGCAGACCGCCGAAGTGGTCGACGAGGCGGTCGATGACCGTGCCGGGCAGCCGGGGGACCTTCGCCAGCAGGCGGAAACCGCGCGGGGAGACCGCGGAGTCCAGTGTCTCGGGGGCTCCGCTGTAGCCCAGTGCGCGGGCCACGGTGGGGAGTTCGAGCAGTTCGGTGTGGCTGAGCGCGTCCAGCTCGGCGAGCGCTTCGACGACCGTGCGGGAGCGCTTGGCGGTCGGCTGGGGGACGTAGTCGCGGACGACGAGCTCCCGCTCCGGCTCCACGCCGGCGATCAGTTCCTCCAGCTGGAGGGCGAGCAGCCGGCCGTCCGTGCCGAGCTCGACGACGTACTCGGCGATTTCGGTGGCGATCCGGCGGACCATCTCCAGGCGCTGGGCGACCGCGGTGACATCGCGGACCGTCACCAAGTCCTCGATCTCCAGGGCGGAGAGGGTGCCGGCGACCTCGTCCAGGCGGAGCTTGTAGCGCTCCAGGGTCGCCAGTGCCTGATTGGCGCGGGAGAGGATCGCGGCCGACTCCTCCAGGACGCGGCGCTCGCCGTCCACGTAGAGCGCGATCAGACGCATCGACTGGCTGACGGAGACGACCGGGAAGCCGGCCTGGATCGAGACGCGCTGGGCGGTGCGGTGGCGGGTGCCGGTCTCCTCCGTGGGGATGGAAGCGTCCGGGACCAGCTGGACGCCGGCCCGCAGGATTTTGGAGATGTCCTTGTCGAGGACCAGTGCCCCGTCGAGCTTGCACAGTTCGCGCAGCCGCGTGGCGGTGAACTCGACATCCAGGACAAATCCGCCGGTACACATGGATTCGACGGTCTTGTCGAAGCCCAGCACGATCAGCCCGCCCGTATTGCCGCGGAGGATGCGCTCCAGGCCGTCGCGCAGGGCGGTACCGGGAGCGACGGCGCTCAGCGTGGCGCGCATCAGGCTCTCGGTGCCGGAGCTTCCACCGGACCTGCCGGAAGTCGATGCCCGGTCGTTGGCTGCCACTGCACTCCTCCGTCGCAAGGTCTGTCGGTCCGCAGGCCGCCCGGCCCATGCTGTGTTGACGTACCAGCGGAGCGTACGTGGCCGACAGGCAATTCTGCGGTGACGGGCGAGACCAGGGCAAAGTCTACCGGCGTGCGCCCTCTTCCTGTGGGGCCTCCCGGCGCACTCGCTTGGGCAGGACGCTGAGGGCCGCTCCGACGTCGGCGACCTCCAGCACCCGCATTCCGTCGGGGATCTTGCCGGGGTCGGAGGGGACCAGGGCGTGGGTGAAGCCGAGGCGGGCCGCTTCGGACAGCCGCCGCTGGACGCCGGTGACCCGCCTGACCTCGCCCGCGAGGCCCACCTCGCCGATGGCGACGAGGTTCTTGGGGAGGGGGGTGTCGCTGGCGGCGCTGGCGAGGGCGAGGGCGACGGCGAGGTCGGCGGCGGGCTCGGTCAGCTTCACCCCGCCGACCGTCGCGCTGTAGATGTCGCGCTTGCCCAGGGCGCTGATCCGGCCGCGCTGTTCCAGTACGGCGAGCATCATCGAGACCCGGGAGGTCTCCAGGCCGGAGGTGGTGCGCCGGGGGGAGGGGATCTGGGAGTCGACGGTGAGCGCCTGGACCTCGGCGACCAGGGGGCGGCGGCCCTCCAGGGTCACCGTCAGGCACGTACCGGGCACGGGTTCGGTGCGGCGGGTGAGGAAGAGGCCGGAGGGGTCGGCGAGACCGGTGATGCCCTCGTCGTGCAGCTCGAAGCAGCCGACCTCGTCGGTGGTGCCGTAGCGGTTCTTGACGCCGCGGACCAGGCGCAGCCGGGCATGCCGGTCGCCCTCGAAGTGCAGGACGACATCGACGAGATGTTCCAGCAGGCGCGGCCCGGCGATGGCGCCGTCCTTGGTGACATGGCCGACCAGGAGGGTGGACATACCGCGGTCCTTGGACGCCCGGATCAGTGCGCCGGCCACCTCGCGGACCTGGGCCATGCCGCCGGGGGCGCCCTCGATCTCGGGGGAGGCGACGGTCTGCACGGAGTCGAGGATCAGCAGCGAGGGCTTGACCGTGTCGAGGTGGCCGAGGACGGCGGAGAGGTCGGTTTCGGCCGCCAGATACAGATGGTCGTCGAGGGCGCCGATGCGGTCGGCGCGCAGCCGTACCTGGCTGGCGGACTCCTCGCCCGTCACATACAGGGTGCGGTGGGCGTCGGAGGCGGCCTTGGCGGCGACGTCCAGCAGCAGGGTGGACTTGCCGACCCCGGGCTCGCCGGCCAGCAGCGCGACCGCGCCGGGGACCAGCCCGCCGCCCAGGACACGGTCCAGCTCGGGCACTCCCGTCGAGCGGGCGGTGGCCTGCGTGCCGTCGATCTGGCCGATGGGCAGGGCCGCGGTGGTGACCCGGCCGGGCGCGGTCGTGCGCACCGCGGGGGCGCCGCCGAACTCCTCGACCGTGCCCCACGCCTGGCATTCGGGGCAGCGCCCGAGCCACTTCGCGGTGGTCCAGCCGCACTCCGTACAGCGGTAGGAGGGGCGCTCCTTGCCCGAGGATTTACGCGTTGCCATGGGGTCACCGTAGCGGCGGGGTCTGACAACGCCCGCCTGAGCCCTCGCCCGGCCCCTCGCCCGAGCCCTTCAGGAGTGGGGTCTTCGGGCCGGAGGCGCCGGTTGCGGCAGGGGCGGCTCCCTCACCGGCGGTTGCGCCGCACGGGTGGCGCAGACGGAGCGCGCCCGCGGTGTAAAGGGCCATTCGTGTCCTCTTTTGAGGGAGATGGTCACCCGTAAGGGTTAAAAGTGTCCAACGCGAGCAAGGCCGGCTGCATCATCCGCCTACCGTCGCCGGGGTGATGAGCAGCAGGCCCGAGCACCCCACGCACTCCACCGGCGCACACCGGTCGCGCGGCGACGGCCGGCGCCGGAGCCGTCCGGAGCCGTCCGAGCGGCCCGGCCCGGATGTCGCACGCCCCCCGGACAAGCGGCCCGACGGCTACGAGCCTTATCTGGACGGGCTGTTCACCTACTGCCTGTCGGTGCTGTGCGAGCACGACGCGGCGACCGCGGTGCTCGGCGAGATGCTTGCGCTCGCCGAGCGGCACCACGGCAGGCGGCCCGCCGACCGGGACCGGTACCGCTCCTGGCTCTATGCGCTGGCCCGCTGGGCCTGTCTGCGCCGGCTCGCCGAACGGACCGGCCCGGCCGCCAAGGCACCGGCCCCGACGGCCGCCGCCACCGGCACGACCGCGACCGCCTCCACCGCCACAGCCACCGGCCCGGGCGCAGCCACCGGCCCGGGCGCAGCCACCGGCCCGGCCGCCGCCGAAGCCGACCGCCGGCAGCGTGAACTCGCCGCGCTGGCCTGGCCGGAGGCCGCCGGCACCACCCCCGGGCAGCGCGAGGCGCTGGAGCTCTCGGTACGCCATCAGCTGTCCGCCGACGAGGTCGCCGCGGTGCTCGGCGCCGACCCGGTCGCCACCCGCGCGCTGCTGGCCACCGCCTCCTGCGAGGTGGAGCGGACCCGGGCGGCCCTGGCCGTCGTCGAGTCCGGCCGCTGCCGCGAGGTGGCACAGCTGGCGGGGGACACCCAGATGCTGCTGGGCGCGGCCCTGAGCCGGGAGCTGGTGCGCCATGTCGACGACTGCGCCGAGTGCCGGCGGACCGCCGAGCGCGCCACCGCCCCGGGGACCTGGCCGGGCACCGCGCCGGTGCCCCCGGGGGCGCTGCCGCTGGTCGCCGCGCCGCGCGAGTCCGTGCTCGGTGCGCTGGCGGCGGCCCGGCGCGCCAAATCGGGCCGCGCGGAGGGCGTGGCCGGTGCGGGACACGGCGGCCGGACCGGTGGGGCAAACGGTTCTCCTCGCTATGACCGCAACGGATTTCCCGTCGGCCCCCCGACCGACCGGGTGGCCCGCCGGCGCCGGCTCCGCGGCCGCGCGCTGACCACCACCGTGGTCGCCACGGTGGTGGCGGCACCGGTGCTGGCCCTGTGGGCGGCGTACCACGGCAGCCTCGCCACCGATGAGGCGGCGGACGCCTCGCCCTCGGTGACGGCCAGCGAGACGGAGACCGGGGAACGGCTGAGCGGCCGCCCGTACGAGAACGCCGGCAATGCCCGGACGACGCCCGATCCCGGCTTCCGGTCCGGCGACGGGACGCCCGATGTGTCCGTCGAGGTGACCAGCGCGGACGGCACCCCGCAGCGGCCGGGCGAGCCGGGCAGCCGAGCGGAGTCGGGCCCCGGCCGGCTGACGGTCGCCGCGCAGCCCAGCGGCCGGACCACGGTGATCACGCTCACCGCCGCGGGCCGGGCTCCGGTGCGCTGGCGCGCTTCGGCGGGCGCGGCCTGGCTGCAGCTGAGTCACACGGCGGGCTCGCTGCGGCCGGGCGAGACCACCACGATCACGGTCGATATCGACCACGATCGGGAGCCCGCGGGCCACTGGCGCGCCAGGATCGCCATCGAGCCGGGCGGCACCGCCGTGACGATGAAGGGCCATGGCGTGACCGGTCCCGTCCCTGGCCCGCAGCGTCCGACGCCGGCGAAGCCGAGGCCCAGGCCGACACCGCGCCCTTCGCATCCGGCGCCGACACCCACGCCGACCCCGACCTCCCCGGCGCCCACCCCCACGCCTCCGTCGCCGACCCCCAAGCCCACCGGCCCCGACCCGTCCTCGACTCCGTCGAACACGACCCGTCCCGCCCGCGGCGCGCCCGGGCGCTGAGCGCACCGGGCCCGAGCGCACCGGGACATGAACGCACCGGGACCGCGTCGGCCCGGACGGCCCCGACGCGCGCCTACTACTGCCTACTGCTTCCCCTTCTCCTTCTCCTTTGGCTTCTGCGACTTCTGCGACTTCTGGGAGGCCTTCGGGGGCTTCGGGTCCGCCGGGTGCGGCGCCATCGGCAGCGTCGCCGCCAGCCGCTCCTCGCACAGTGCGGCGAGCTTGGCGTAGCCCTTCTTGCCCATCAGCTCGGTCAGCTCCGGCTTGTACGAGACGTACACCGGGTCGCCCGCGCCGTGCGCCGAGGTCGCGGAGGTGCACCACCAGTGCAGGTCGTGGCCGCCGGGGCCCCAGCCGCGCCGGTCGTACTCGCCGATCGTCACCTGCAGGACGCGGGTGTCGTCCGGCCGGTCGATCCAGTCGTAGGTGCGCCGGACCGGCAGCTGCCAGCAGACGTCCGGCTTGGTCTCCAGGGGCTCGCGGCCCTCGCGCAGCGCGAGGATGTGCAGGGAGCAGCCCGCGCCGGCCGGGAAGCCGGGGCGGTTCTGGAAGATGCAGGAGCCCTCCCAGCGCCGGGTCTGCCGGTCGCCGTCCTCGTCCTCCTGGACCCAGCCGGTCTGGGTGCCGACGTCGTGGTGCTGCCACACATCGGGCGTGAGCCGTGCCACGTGCTCGGCCACCCGCTTCTCGTCGTCCTCGTCCGAGAAGTGCGCGCCGAGCGTGCAGCAGCCGTCGTCCGCCCGGCCGGCCTGGATGCCCTGGCAGCCGCTGCCGAAGATGCAGGTCCAGCGGGAGGTCAGCCAGGTCAGGTCGCAGCGGAAGATTTGTTCGTCGTCGGCCGGGTCCGGGAAGGTGACCCAGGCGCGGGCGAAGTCGAGGCCGACCTCGTCGGCCGGGGCCTGCTTCGGGGACCGCGCCCCCTCAGTCGCCTGAGAGCGCCGCTTTTCTTCCTTGGTGAGCGCTTTTTCGTGCTTCGCCTTTTTCGTCTTTGCCACGACTCCAGCCTAAGGCGCATCACGGTGCGGACCGTGCCGACAGGAGTGGGCGGTGCGCGCAGTAGGTTTCCCCGTATGAGACTCGGTGTCCTCGATGTGGGTTCGAATACGGTCCATCTGCTCGTGGTGGACGCACACCCGGGCGCGCGCCCGCTGCCCGCCTATTCGCACAAGGCGGAGCTGCGCCTTGCCGAACTCCTGGACGAGGCGGGCGCGATAAGCGATGCGGGGGTGGAGCGGCTGGTGGCCACCGTGCACGAAGCGCTCCAGGTGGCCGAGGACAAGGGCGTCGAGAGCGTGCTGCCGTTCGCCACCTCGGCGGTCCGCGAGGCCACCAACGGTGAGGACGTCCTGCGCCGGGTCGCCCTGGAGACCGAGGTCGAGCTGCAGGTGCTGTCCGGCGAGGACGAGGCGCGGCTCACCTTTCTCGCCGCCCGCAGGTGGCTGGGCTGGTCGGCCGGCCGGCTGCTGGTGCTGGACATCGGCGGCGGCTCGCTGGAGGTCGCCTACGGCCTGGACGAGGACCCGGACGTGGCGGTGTCGCTGCCGCTGGGCGCCGGCCGGCTGACCGCGGGCGACCTGCCCGGCGACCCGCCGGAGGCCGACGACGTGCGGACGCTGCGCCGCCGGGTGCGCGCCGAGATCGCCAAGGTGGTGAGCGAATTCAGCCGCCACGGCACTCCCGACCGGGTCGTCGGCACGTCCAAGACCTTCCGGCAGCTGGCCCGGATCGCGGGCGCCGCGCGCTCGGCGGAGGGCCTGTACGTCCAGCGGGAGCTGACCCGGAAGAAGCTGGAGGAGTGGGTGCCGCGGCTGGCCGGGATGTCGGCGGAGGAGCGGGTCACGCTGCCCGGGGTGTCCGAGGGGCGCTCGCGCCAGCTGCTCGCCGGGGCGCTGGTCGCCGAGGCGGCGATGGACCTGTTCGGGGTCGAAACGCTGGAGATCTGCCCGTGGGCGCTGCGCGAGGGGGTCATCCTGCGGCGGCTGGACCACTTGCCGTAGGGGCTGTCGCAGGGCCGTCTCGCCGGTTCTCCCCGGTGCCCACGGGCGGAGACCGGGGCGGCACCGCGGCCGCCGGCCGACCGCTGCGGCCTCGTGAGACTCGTCACGCCCCGGCGGGGCCCGCCACACCCATCGCCCCCTGTCGCACCGTCCCCCGCCTCCTCCGACAGGGGGCCGTGGTCGCCGGACCTCCTGCCCCGCGCCCTGCCTTGGCCCGTACGCTGTCCCTCGTGACAGAGCCAGTGGTGCGCATCCCGGATGCGAAGGTCGCGCTGTCCACGGCCTCGGTGTATCCGGAGTCGACGGCGACGGCCTTCGAGATCGCCGCGCGCCTCGGCTACGACGGCGTCGAGGTCATGGTGTGGACCGACCCGGTCAGCCAGGACATCGAGGCCCTGCGCCGGCTCTCGGACTACCACGGCGTGCCGGTGCTGGCCGTCCACGCCCCGTGTCTGCTGATCACCCAGCGGGTCTGGTCCACCGATCCCTGGGTCAAGCTCCAGCGCGCCCGCACCGCCGCGGAGAAGCTGGGCGCCTCGACGGTGGTCGTGCACCCGCCGTTCCGCTGGCAGCGCAGCTATGCGCGGGAGTTCGTCCGCGGGGTGTGGCGGATGGAGCACGAGACGGATGTGAAGTTCGCCGTCGAGAATATGTACCCGTGGCGCTACCGGGACCGCGAAATGCTCGCGTACGCCCCCGACTGGGACCCCACCAACGACGACTACCGGCACTTCACGGTCGACCTGTCGCACACCGCCACCGCCCGCAGTGACGCCCTGGAGATGGTGGGGCGGATGGGCGACCGGCTGGCGCACGTCCATCTCGCCGACGGCAACGGCTCCGCCAAGGACGAGCACCTGGTGCCCGGGCGCGGCAGCCAGCCCTGCGCCGCGATGCTGGAGCGGCTGGCGGCCACCGGCTTCGAGGGCCATGTGGTCGTCGAGGTCAACACCCGGCGGGCGATGTCCGCAGCCGAACGCGAGGCCGACCTCGCCGAGGCGCTGGCCTTCACCCGGCTCCATCTCGCCTCGCCGACCTGGGTCCCGGGCTCGTGAGCGGCAGCGGGCAGGGGTCGGACGACGCCCCCGCGCCCGGTACGCCGTCCGCACCGGCCCGCCGCCGGGGACGCCCGGCCCGCGCCGCCGCCGAGGCCGGCCCCGGTGCCCGGGAACGGATTCTGGCCGCGGCCCGTACGGAGTTCGCCGAGCGCGGCTACGACAAGACCTCGGTCCGGGGTATCGCCAAGGCGGCCGGGGTGGACGCAGCGCTGGTGCATCACTACTTCGGCACCAAGGAGCAGGTCTTCGAGGCCGCCATCGAGCTGACCTTCGCGCCCGCGCTGACCATGCCGGAGGCGATCGCGGGCGGCGGTGAAGGGGTGGGCGAGCGGATGGCCCGCTTCATGTTCGGCGTCTGGGAGAACCCGGTCAGCCGGCCGACGCTGCTGGCGATCATGCGCTCGGCGCTGACCAACGACACCGCGGCGGCGGTGCTGCGCGGGCTCATCGAGCGGCGGATGCTGCAGCGGGTGGCGGGCGAACTGCACGTACCCGACCCGCAGTTCCGGGTGCAGCTGGCCGCCGGGCACCTCATCGGGATCGCCATGCTGCGCTACGTGATCAAGATGGACCCGGTCGCCTCGGCGGACGTGGAGGAGATCATCGCCATGGTCGCACCGACCCTCCAGCGGTATCTGACGCAGCCCTGACGGCCGAGGCCCGAGCCGGCTCCGGCGGCCGGATCAGGCCCGCCCCTGGCGCGGCCCTGACAACCGCCTACGGCGCCCGCTGCAGAGGCCCGATCGATACCCTGACCTGGAAGAACGCCCCGTCCCCCACTGTCCGCACTGCGGTCAGCCGTCTCACATTGCGGAGAGACTGTCCAGATCTTGGATGAGAGGCGTAATCTCGACGGGAGCTGATATATGACGCCACCCGGTACGAGGCACAGCCACGCAGCAGAGCTACGCGGCAGAGCCGGATACCGGCACCGGCGGTCGTACGGACGTAATCCCGAGGGAGTGACCATCGTGCCCGAGCTGAGGTCCCGCACCGTTACCCATGGCCGCAACATGGCCGGCGCCCGAGCCCTTATGCAGGCCTCCGGCGTAGCGCGGGAGGACTTCGGCAAGCCGATCATCGCCGTCGCCAACAGCTTCACCGAGTTCGTGCCCGGCCACACCCACCTCCAGCCGGTCGGCCGGATCGTCTCCGAGGCGATCCACGAGGCCGGGGGCATCGCCCGCGAGTTCAACACCATCGCGGTCGACGACGGTATCGCCATGGGCCACGGCGGCATGCTCTACAGCCTGCCCTCCCGCGACCTGATCGCCGACTCCGTCGAGTACATGGTCGAGGCGCACTGCGCCGACGCGCTGATCTGCATCTCCAACTGCGACAAGATCACCCCGGGCATGCTGATGGCCGCGATGCGGCTCAACATCCCGACGGTCTTCGTCTCCGGCGGCCCGATGGAGGCCGGCAAGACGACCCTCGTCGACGGCACCGTCCGCACCCTCGACCTGGTCGACGCGATCTCGGACGCCGTCAACGACAAGATCTCGGACGAGGACATCCTCCGTATCGAGGAGAACGCCTGTCCGACCTGCGGCTCCTGTTCCGGCATGTTCACCGCCAACTCCATGAACTGCCTGACCGAGGCGATCGGCCTCTCGCTGCCCGGCAACGGCTCGGTGCTGGCCACCCACACCGCCCGCAAGGCGCTGTACGAGAACGCCGGCCGCACGGTCGTCGAGATCACCAAGCGGCACTACGACGAGGACGACCACACCGTCC
Organism: Streptomyces sp. Edi2; assembly: GCF_040253635.1. Classification (NCBI taxonomy): domain Bacteria; kingdom Bacillati; phylum Actinomycetota; class Actinomycetes; order Kitasatosporales; family Streptomycetaceae; genus Streptomyces; species Streptomyces sp. Edi2. The sequence continues at coordinate 5,210,073 of NZ_JBEJGX010000003.1, forward strand.
TGCCGCGCAACATCGGCACCCGTGCCTCCTTCGAGAACGCCATGGCCCTGGACATCGCCATGGGTGGCTCGACGAACACGATCCTGCACCTGCTCGCCGCGGCCCAGGAAGCCGGTCTCGACTTCGATCTGGACGACATCAACGCGGTCTCGCGCCGGGTGCCCTGCCTGGCCAAGGTCGCCCCGAACGTCGCCCCGGGCGGCACGTACTACATGGAGGACGTGCACCGCGCCGGCGGCATCCCCGCCATCCTCGGCGAGCTCTACCGCGCCGGACTCCTCAACGAGGACGTCCACACCGTGCACAGCGCCTCGATCGAGGAATGGCTCAAGACCTGGGACGTGCGCGGCGGTTCCCCGTCCGACGTGGCCGTCGAGCTGTGGCACGCGGCCCCCGGCTGCAAGCGCTCGGCGACCGCCTTCTCCCAGTCCGAGCGCTGGGACAGCCTCGACGTCGACGCCGAGGGCGGCTGCATCCGCGACCTGGCGCACGCCTACTCCGTCGACGGCGGCCTGGCGGTCCTCAAGGGCAACCTCGCCGAGGACGGCTGCGTCGTGAAGACCGCCGGCGTCGACGAGTCCATCTGGACCTTCGAGGGCCCGGCCGTGGTCTGCGAGTCGCAGGAAGAGGCCGTCGACAAGATCCTCAAGAAGCAGGTCAAGGAGGGCGACGTCGTCGTCATCCGCTACGAGGGCCCCAAGGGCGGCCCCGGCATGCAGGAAATGCTCTACCCGACCTCCTTCCTCAAGGGCCGCGGCCTGGGCAAGACCTGCGCACTGGTCACCGACGGCCGCTTCTCCGGCGGCACCTCCGGCCTGTCCATCGGCCACGCCTCGCCCGAGGCGGCGTCCGGCGGCACCATCGCCCTCGTCGAGGACGGCGACCGCATCAAGATCGACATCCCGAACCGCACCATCGAACTCCTCGTCGGCGAAGTGGAGCTGGAGTCCCGCCGGCTGGCCCTCGAAGGCGTCTACGCCCCGAAGAACCGCGAACGCAAGGTCTCCCAGGCGCTGCGCGCCTACGCGGCCATGGCCACCAGCGCCGACAAGGGCGCGGTGCGCGATGTGAGCAAGCTGGGCTGAGCGGCGCGACCGAGCGGCGGCTCGGTACGGCAAGCAGCGCGGCAAGCGGTGCGGCGGCCTCAGGGCCCGCCGCACCGCTTTCGTTTTCATGGCGCCGCTCCACCGCCTCGGTTGTGGTCTGACGCATGGACGCGGAGCCGGGAGCGGAGAGATCATGCTGAGCTATGACCAGTTCGGACGTAGCTGTGGTGACAGGAGCCAACCAGGGGATCGGCCGGGAAGTTGCCCGGCTGCTGGCTGCCGAGGGGATGACCGTCCACCTCGGGGCGCGCGACCAGGAACGGGGCCGCGCGGCCGCGCGTGAGCTGTCGGCCGACGGGGCCGATGTGCGGTTCGTGCCGCTCGACGTGACGGATCAGTCGCAGGTCGACGCGGTGGCGCGGCAGCTCGGGGAGGAGCACGGCCGCATCGATGTGCTGATCAACAACGCGGGGATCGGCGGCAGCCGCCCCGCGGTGGAGGACACCACGGCCGACGATTTCGCGGCTGTCATGGACGTGAATCTGCTGGGCGCGGTCCGTATGACCCACGCTCTGCTGCCCCTGCTGCGCAAGGCGGAGCACCCGCGCGTCGTCAACGTGACCAGCGGCCGGGGCTCGTTCGCCGTCAACGCGGACCCGGAGCGCATGGAGTCGCGCCTGGAGGGCTTGGTCTACCCCGTGTCGAAGACGGCCCTCAACATGCTGACGTACCAATACGCCCGTGCGCTGCCGGAGTTCCTGATCAACGCCGTCGACCCGGGCTTCACCGCGACCGCGCTGAACGGACACACAGGCACCAGCACTCCCGAGCAGAGCGCCACAACGATCGTGCGGCTCGCCCTCTCGGTGAGGGGGCCGAGCGGACGGCTCTTCGACTCCACGGGAGAGATCGGCTGGTAGCGCCTGGGCACGGAAGGGTGCCGGCGGTCGCGGGATGCGGCCGTCGGCACTGCGCCGTGGGCAGGTAGCAGAGGCCGGCCCGTGGGGCAGCCGAGGAGCTGCGTCAGGCGCCGGGCAGCGTCCCGCTCTTCACGGCGGTGACGAAGGACGACCAGGTGGTGGCGTGGAAGAGGAGCGCGGGGCCGTGGGGGTGCTTGCTGTCGCGGACGGGGACGAGGGCGGGGAAGTCGTCGGAGACCTCGACGCACTGGCCACCGTCAGAGTTGCTGTGGCTTGACTTGCGCCAGGAGGCGGTGGTCAGGAGGTCGTCGGAGACCTCGACGCACTGGCCACCGTCCTGGTTGCTGTAGCTGGACTTGCGCCAGGCGACAGTGGTCAGGAGGTCGTCGGAGACCTCGATGCAGGCCCCGCCGTCCGGATTGCTGTACGTGCTCTTGCGCCAGGTCACGGTGCTCAGGTCGATTGATCGCACGGCACTTCGCCCTCCCTCGTATGACCGCTTCCTCGATTCGGCTGGGCTGTGTGAACCGTGAGGCGGACGCCCAACCAGTTGTGCCTAGGGGCGATTTCAGCATGGAGAGTACGCGCGACACAGGCTGTGATCGGCCGTTCCGTTCCACTGCGTCGACCGCCCCGCGGTACGGCGACGGCCCCCGTCGCGGGCGAGCGGCGGGGGCCGGTATGGGGCCCGTTCTTGGAGCCGGGGTGCGTCAGGCGCTTGGGAGTTGCCCGCTCTTCACGGCGGTGACGAAGGACGACCAGGTGGTGGCGTGGAAGAGGAGCGCGGGGCCGAGAGGGTGCTTGCTGTCGCGCACGGGGACGAGGGCGGGGAAGTCGTCGGAGACTTCGAGGCAGGCGCCGCCGTCGGAGTTGCTGTAGCTGGACTTGCGCCAGGTGGCGGTGGTCAGGAGGTCGTCGGAGACTTCGATGCAGGCCCCGCCGTCCTGGTTGCTGTATGAGCTCTTGCGCCAGGTGAGGCTGCTCAGGTCGATGGCTCGCACGAGACGTCCTCCAACATCTGCCTGATGAACTTCCGTGACTCAGCCGGGGATAGGGCTAGGTCGCGAACCAGATCGTAGCTGAGCTGAAGTCGTTCGGCCGCTGCCGTTTCCTCGACGAGCTCGCCGGAATATCCGGTCTCCACCCATGCCACGGTGCGGCCGTCTGAGAGCCGCAGGAACGTGGTGTCGGTGTTCGACAGCGCATGGAGTCCGACTGCATGGCGAACGACCTGAACCATGACGTTCGGTCGCTCGCCCATGTCTAGGAGGAGTTCAAGCTGCTTCTGCCACTCCATGGAATCTTCCAACGGTGTGCGTAGTACAGCCTCGGAAAGAATCGTACGGAACCGTTGCGCGTCATCACGCTCCAGCAGTGCTCGGCGTCCTTTACGTGCTTCGACCTGCCGCGTTAGTTGTTCGCCGCTGAGGCCACCGGCCGAAAGTAGTTCGTGTGCGTAACTCGCCGTCTGGAGCAGCCCATGAATGGTGCTGACTCCGACGTGCCACATGCTCAGCGCTTCCGCTTCGAGCGTCATGTAACGCCGGTACCGCTCACGGAACTGCGTGGGATCTGCCGCCGCCAACTCCCACAACGTAAGCAGCAGATCCTTCGTCCCGTAGTACTGGTCCAGTGCCTGTGCGACCTCCGGGCTGCCGATCGTCTGGCCACCCTCCATCTTGCCGAACAGGGACCAGTCCCAACCCAGGGCTTCGCCGAGCTGTCGCAGGCTGTCGCCCTTCTGCGCACGCAGTAATCGCAGCTCTTCGATGAAGCGCTGGCGCGGCTCCTGGCTCCGACCGGTGACCGCTCGCCTCGGCGGCATCGCGACCTCCTCCGTGGAAGGTGTGGAACTAACGGTGCGTGGTTGCGAAATACGGCTCGCAAGCGGCATTCGCACCCTTTTCCGGGTCCATTCTCGTAAGGACCGGAACACACACAGTAGTTGCGCTCCGGTCCTCCAGGCAGGAAAACGGCAGACAGGAGCGGCGCAGATGGCGACGGAACCACAGGCAGCGGGCGACAAGCGGGTGGAGGCCGAGGCGGCCTGTGCCGAGCTGGCGGCCGTGCTCAAGCGGACGGGGATCGTGCTGCCGTCACTCGGCGTGGACCCCGTGTCGTACGGCTACGCGCAGCCGCGTCCGCTGATCGAGCTGGGGCGCTGCAACCTGGAGACGACGCACCGGCTCATCGCCCTGCTCGACCGGGCGGCCCGGTGACCCGGCGCGTCCCGTACGTGTCCCCGGCGTGCCATGTCGGGACGCATACGAGGTGCACCAAGGGCGGGCCGGTGCCGGAGGCCGCCGCCGTGCCGGGTGTCCGGCGGGAAGCCTGTACCTGTCGTTGCCACGCCCCGGGCGGTACGCGGCCCGGCGGTCACCAGGCGGCCGGGGCCCCGGTCGCCACGGCGAAGACCGTGCCGTTCGGGGCGGCCGCGTAGATCCGGCCGCGGGGCGCATCCACCTGCGGGGCGGGCAGCATCTGCAGGTAGCCGTTGTGGCGGCGGCCGTCGAGCCGTGGCGGGGTCTGGCCGAGCAGGCCGCCGTTGCGGGTGTCGACCGCCAGCAGCCGGCCGTCCGCCGCGGTGAAATACAGCCGGTCGCCGCTCACCACCGGCGCCGAACCCCGGCTGACCGACGTTTCGGTGTCCCACTTCCGTTCCCCGACGGCCTGCAGCGCGCCGCCCTCGGCGAGCAGATACACCGACTCGCCGTGCACCACGGCGGCCACCTGATCGAGCGGCGAGGCCAGCGGGAGACGCCTGGTGTGTCCGGTGGCGGGGTCGTAGCGGACGACGGCGGTGGTGCGGAAGGTGAACTGCGGGTCGGTGACGGTCAAATAGAGCGCCCCGGACGTACCGGTCCCGGCCACGGCGAGGGTGCCGGGCAGCCGCCGGGACCAGCGGACCGTGCCGCCCGCCGGGTCGAGGGCGGTGACCTGGGTGGCGGTCCCGTCGGGGGTGCCCTCGGCCGCATAGGCGGTGTGGGCCTCGCCGTAGGAGGAGAAGAGCGGCAGGTGGTGGCCGGGGAAGCGCTTGTGCCAGCGCTGCCGGTGGGTCGTGCTGTCCAGCGCGGTGACCGTGCCGTCCGCCGCGGTCAGCAGGATGCGGTTCCCGACGATCCTGGTCGCGCCCTCGTATCCGGAGACGTCCTTGGTCCAGCGGGTGGCGCCGCTGCCGTCGGCCGACGGGTCGAGGGCGCTGAGCTGCTTGCCGTCGGCGGAGAAGACGTACAGCAGCCCGCCGGAGAGCACCGGTGGGGTGGGGGAAGCGGCGAACTCCGCGGCGTTCTTGCCCTGGGCGCGGTGGTCCGTGCGCTGCCAGGCAGGCCGGCCGGTGTCCGGATCGAGCCGGGCGGCCGGGACGCCGGACTGGCCGCAGAAGACGGCGCCGGATCCGCTGGTGCAGAACGGCATTTCGGCGTCGTGGCCCTCGGGGCGTTCGACGAGCGAGGTCCGCCACGGGTGGAAGTCGGCCCGGCCGGTGTGCGAGGGGCGGGTCTGGAGGGCGGGGTCCGGCCCGCTCCCGCCCGGGGTCAGGGCCCGGACGCCCGTGTACGCCCCGGCACCGGTCACGACCAGGGCGAGCGCGGCCCAGAGGGGCCAGCGGCGGGAACGGGGACGGGTGGGGTGGCGGGGACCGGTTGGGGTGTCGGTGGTGGTGGGATTACCCGTGTTGGTGGGGCTGCCATTGGTGGTGGGGCTGCCGGCGTCGGTCGGACCGATGGGATCAGTGGGGCCCTTGGGCGCGGCCGAAGGCCCTGTGTCGGCGGGGCTCTCGGCGGTGCCTTGGGCGGAGCTTCCGACGGTGCCCTCGACGGAGCTTTCGACGGGCGCGGGCACGCGGACATGCGTCGTCTCGGGACGTGGCGGGGTGGCCTCGGCCCATACCGGCGAGAGCTGTTCGGGCGGGAGCTGATCCGGCTGCCGCTGCTGCCGCTGCTGCTTCCGCTGCCGCTGTTCCGGTATCCGTACCGGCGCCGCATCGCCCGCTGCCGCATCGCCCGCTGCCGCGTCGCCCGTCGCCGAGTCCGGCGACATAGCGCCCGGCGCTGCATCGCCTGCTGCCGTACCGCCCGGCGCTGCATCGCCTGCCGCCGTACCGCCCGCCGCCGTGCCGCCCGGCACCAAGCCCTCCGGCGGCATGCTCACCGGCAGCGCCGCGCCCATCGGTGCACCCAGCGGCGTACCCAGCGGGGCACCGTGTGCCGCATCCGTCCGCAGCAGCTCCATCAGCGTGCCCGGCGTCGGCCGGTCCGCCGGGGCCTTCGCCAGGCATCTCTCGATCAGCGGCACCAACTCGGCCGGTACGCCCGCCAGATCGGCGTCGTCGTGCACCACCTGGTAGGCGACGAGGTAGGGGCTGTCCGAGTCGAATGGTCCGCTTCCGGTGGCGGCGTGCACCAGGACCGAACCCAGCGCGAAGACATCCGCCGCCGGCCCCACCTCGCGCGGCCGCTGGAACTGTTCGGGCGCCATGAAGGGCGGCGTGCCGATCAACTTGCCGGTCTCGGTGCGCATTTCACTGTCGGACGGCCGGGAGATGCCGAAGTCGATGACTTTCGGCCCGTCGGCGGCCAGCAGCACATTTCCGGGCTTGAGATCGCGGTGCACCACCCCCGCGCGATGGATGTCGCGCAGCGCCTCGGCGAGCCCCGCGGCCAGCCGCCGCACCTCGTCAACCGCCAGCGGGCCCTTCCGCTTTACGTGGTCGGAGAGGGTCGGACCGGGAATGTGGAGGGTCGCCATCCAGGGGCGGTCGGCGTCCGGATCGGCGTCCACGACGGGCGCCGTGAAGGCCCCGCTGACCCGCCGGGCGGCGGCGACCTCCTGCCGGAACCGCCCGCGGAACTCCGGGTCCTGGGCGAATTCGGCATGGATGACCTTGACCGCGAGCAGCAGTCCGGACGACGAGCGCGCCAGATGGACCACGCCCATACCGCCGGAGCCGAGCCGTGCCTCCAGGCGGTACTGGCCGGCGTACTCCGGATGCTCCGCTTCCGGGCCGACCCCGGAACTGCGCAGCGATGGCATGGTTCCACCCCCGTGTTGTGCCCTTGCCATTCGGTCGCGGGTGCGACGCGCGGAGCCTAGTCGATGGCGCGTACGAAGTGAGTGAGGCTTGCTAGCGTGCCGTGGCAGAACCGCGCAGCCGCTTGGCCGCGGGCATCATCACGAGCGCCTTCACGCGCTTGGGCAACGGGGGAGAACAGCATGACGACTCAGGACGATCTCGGCTCCGTGAAACCGGCCGGGGAGCAGGTACTCGCCGCCGCGACCGGCGGCTCCACCTATCCCGTCGCACCCGGCTACCGCGTCAAGGTCCGCCAGGGCCCCGGCACCAACTACCCGGTGGTCCGCCAGCTGGCGGAGGGGGCCCGGATCCAGATCCGCTGCCAGCGGCACGGCCAGTCGGTCAGCGGCCCGTACGGCACCACGGACATCTGGGACAGCATCGGGGTCGGCCAGTATGTCTCCGACGCGTACGTCCGGACGGGCAGCAGCGGCATGGTCGCGCCGCGCTGCACGAACTGAGCTGCGGGACCGGGGCGCTGCGGGACAGGGGCACCGTGCGGCCGGAGCGCCGCGCGGCCGGGGCACGGAGTCCCGCGGCCGCGCCCGCACCACTGGCCACCGAGCCCGCCGGACACCCGACCCGCCGGGGATAATCGCTGCCATGAACGACAAGCAGACGCCCGGCGGAAATCCGGAGCCCGGCGGAGACCCGGAGCCCGCCGGAAAGCCGGAGCCCGCCGGTTCCGGGCCCGGTGCGCCCGAGCGTGGCGGCCCCGAGCCTGCGTCGATCCGGTTCTTCGGCACCACCTGGGTCCACCACGACAGCGGCTACGGCCTGCGCCGGGCCGGTGTCGCGGTGGGCTCGCTCGCGCTCGCCGCCGCCGGGGCGGTCGTGCTGCGCTTTGCGTTCCAGGGCCTGGAGATCGCCGCCGTCGGCCGGTTCGTCGGCATCCTCGTCGTCGCCGGCTTCGCCATCTGCAGCGCCCTGGCCTTCCGCCGCACCTGGGACGGCTTCGTCCGCCGCCCCGATCCGGCCGCCCGGAGCGCGGCGGACACGTCCTCCCAGGGCCTGATGCTGATCGGCTTCATCGGCTCACTGCTCGCCTATTTCTGCCGCAGCCTCGTCGAGGCCCCGGGGGAGGGGCTGCACCGCGCCGAGTACACCGCGGCCCGTGAGCGGTACGAACGCCGCCGCGGCGCCCGCACCGGCAATCCGGCCGCCAAGAAGTCCCGTCCGAAGAAGCGGCATTGAAGCAGCGCTGCTGAAGAAGCGAGATTGAAATTGAAGCAGCGTCCCTGACGAAGACTACGGTGACGGACCGGGCGCTACCGGCCGTCTTCCCGGACAGCACCGTCGAGGGGGCAGACCTGCGCGCTCGACCTGACTGTCACACTCCGGCCGCCTGCCTCGTCGTAAAGGGCGGAAGCCAACGGCCGGAACGGGAGCGGAGAAGCGGACGATGACGCAGCCGGAGACCGAGACGGGGACGAAGCCGGGGACAGGCCCCGGGCCGGGGACAGGCGCCGGGCCGGGGCCGGGGACGGTGACCGGCCCGGATGCGGGCGGAGCCAGGGCCGCGCGGGACGCCGGCCGGCTCGCGCAGTTCGAGGAGCAGCGTGGGCGGCTGTGGGCCATCGCCTACCGGATCATGGGCACGGTCACCGATGCCGACGATGCCGTGCAGGAGGCCTGGCTGCGCTGGCAGGGGCTGCCCGACGAGCCGCCGGTGGCCAGCCCGCGCGGCTTCCTCACCACCGTGGTGAGCCGCATCTGTTATGACCTGCTGGGCTCGGCCCGCGCCCGCCGCGAGACCTATGTCGGGCCCTGGCTGCCGGAGCCGCTGCTCGACGGCACCGGCGGCCGGCTGCCCCTCGGCGCGACAGGCCCCGGGAGCTCCGGGAGTGCCACCGGCCCCGAGGACCGGGTGACGCTCGACGAATCCGTCGGGATGGCGCTGCTCACCGTCATGGAACGGCTCACCCCGGCCGAGCGCACCGCCTTCATCCTCCACGACGTCTTCGCGGTCCCCTTCCCGGAGGTCGCCGAGGCGGTCGGCCGCACCCCGGAGTCCGTACGGCAGTTGGCCTCCCGCGCCCGCAAGAGGGTACGGGCCGAGGCCCCGCGCCGCACCGTCGACCGCGCGGAGCACCGCCGCACCGTCGAGGCCTTCCTGTCCGCCGTCATGGGCGGCGATCTCGATGCGCTGCTGTCCGTCCTCGACCCGGAGGTCGTCTGGCGTTCGGACGGCGGCGGCAAGGTGAGTGCCGCCCGCCGGCCGGTACTGGGCCGCGAGAAGGTCGCCCGCTATGTGCGGGGCCTGGTCACCCGAGGCACCCAACGGGCGGGGCTGCGGGTCGCGTTGGCGGAGGTCAACGGAGCCACCGGGCTGGTCTTCGTCGACCGGGTGGGCGAGCAGTCCGGGGTGTTCGCCTTCACCGTCCACGCCGGACGGATCACCGAGGTGGACGCCGTCATCAACCCCGACAAGCTCGGCCATCTCGACCTCGGCCTGCACCTCCCCGTCGACCTCGGCCCCGACGCCGACCCGGACGCCGGCCCTGAACTCGACCCTGACCTCGCCCCCGGCCCCGGCGCCGACCCTGACCGTTCGTAGAGGTGTCACACCGCGCCGCCCTGCGTCGTCCCCCTCCCGACGCGTCGCACGCAGCGGCGCGACGCCCCGTCCCCAGGAGCAGGAGGCAGCATGAAGAGCGTGGCACGGCAGCGGGTACGACAGCGGCTGCGGGTCGTGGTTCTCGGGGGTGGCTACGCGGGCACCATGGCCGCGCTCCGGCTCGCCCCGTATGCGCAGGTGACCCTGGTCGATCCCGGTGACCGGTTCACCGAACGGGTGCGCCTGCACGAACTGGCCGCCGGACGCCCCGCAGTGGACCACTCCCGGGCCGCGATGCTGCACGGCACCGGCATCGAGCATCTGGCCGCCCGCGCCACCGCGCTGGACCCGGACGCCCGTGCCGTGCACACCGACTGCGGCCGCACCCTCCTCTACGACCGGCTCGTTTACGCCCTCGGCAGCCACACCGACCTCCGCGGCGCCGGACCCTCGGGAGCCCCGGCCCGTGGGCCGTGGGAGCGGGCCTTCACCGCCGAGAGTGCCGCAGCCCTGCACAAGCGGCTGCTGGACGGCCCGGGCACGCTGGCCGTGGTGGGCGGCGGCCTGACCGGCATCGAGATGGCCGCCGAGATCGCCGAATCCCACCCGGGCTGGCAGGTCCGGCTGCTGACCGGCGGCGAGATCGGCGCAGGGCTGTCGGCCCGCGGCCGGGCGCATGTCCGTACCGTCCTCGACCGGCTGCACGTCCGCGTCGAGGAGGGCCGCCGGGTTGCCGACGGGGACGATACCGACGCCGACGCCGTGCTGTGGACCGGCGCCATGGCCGCCGCCGGGGGGCTCGCGAAGGACGCCGGGTTGGACACCGACCCGCTCACCGGCCGGATCCTGGTCGACGGGGCGCTGCGCTCGGCCAGCCACCCCGACATCTACGCCGCGGGCGACGCGGCCGCGGCCCGCACACCCCGCGCCGGCGCCCTGCGGATGGCCTGCGCCACCGCGCTGCCGACCGGCTCGCACGTGGCCGGCGCGATCATCACCGAGTCGCGCGGCGCCGCGCCCCGCCCGCTGACGTACGCGTTCTTCGTACAGTGCGTGAGCCTGGGACGGCACGACGGCCTGATCCAGTCGCTACGGCCCGACGACACCCCGCGCGAGCGCGTGCTGACGGGCCGTCCGGCCGCCCGCGTCAAGGAACAGGTGGTCCGCAACGCCGTCCGCGTCCTGCGGCTGGCGGCCCGCCGCCCGGACATCGTCGGCTGCATCCCGGGCATCGGCCGGTGAGCAGGTGTTGCTCGGCATTCCCGGGCCGGGGGACGCCGGCCGGGGGACGCCGGGTCGGGGGACACCGGCCGGGTGGCACCTAATCGGGTGCGCCTGGCCGGACGGCACCCGCCCGCTACTCCCGTTCCGGTTTCCCCTTGCCGTACAGCCACGTGTCGAACAGCCCGGTCAGATCCACATCCGTGTGTTCCTGGCAGAAGGCGATGAATTCCTTCGCGTCGGCGGTGGAGTAGCGGTACTTGGCGGGCCACTCCTTGAGGATCCGGAAGAAGGTCTTGTCGCCGACCGCGTTCCGCAGCTCCTGGAGCAGCATCGCGCCCCGCTCGTAGACGGGGGTCCCGGTCACATTCTTCGCCTTGCCCGGATTGCCCGGCGGGAAGGCCCAGCGCTGCGTGTCCTTCTTGTCCTTGTAGAGCGCGTCGAACTGCTGCTGCGGGGTCTTGCCGCCCTTGTGCTCCGTCCACAGCCACTCGGCGTAGGTCGCAAAGGCCTCGTTGAGCCAGGTGTCCTTCCAGGTCTTCGGGGTCACCGAGTCGCCGAACCACTGGTGGGCCATCTCGTGCACCACGGTCACGGTGTCCGGCGCCCCGGCGTAGACCGGCTTGGTCTGGGACTCCAGCGCCATCCACGTGATCCGGTCCGGGGTGTCATCGACGATCGCGCCCGCGGAGGAGAAGGGGTAGCGGCCGAACAGCCCGCTCTCCCACTTCAGGATCTCCGGCAGCTGGTCCAGCGGCCCCTTGCTCGCCTTGGCCTCCGCCGGGTCCACCGCGACGTACAGCGGCAGCCCGTCGGCTGTACGGGACCGGTGGACGTCGAAGCGGCCGATGGTGGCGGTGGCGAGGTAACTGGCCATGGGCTGCCCGTTGTGCCAACGGAAGGTGGTCCGGCCGCCGGCCGTTTTCTCCGACCGCAGATCCCCGTTGGCGACGGCCGTATAGCCCTTCGGCACGGTGATCGTGAAGTCGTAGGCCGCCTTGTCCTCGGGGTGGTTGTTGCCGGGGAACCAGGTCATGGACCCGGCGGGCTCGCCCGAGACGAACGCCCCGTCGGCGGTCTTGACCCACCCCTCCGTCGTACCGTCCGGGTCCTTCAGCTCCTGCGGTGTACCGCCGTAGTCGACGGTCGTACGGAACCGTGCGCCCTTCCTCAGGCCCTCGGCCGGCCGGACGACCAGCTTGTGCCCCTTACGGGAGAACGCGGCGTCCTTGCCGTCGACCCGTACGTCCGAGACCCGCAGCCCCTGCAGATCGAGCTGGAAGGACCGCAGGTCCTCGGTGGCCTCGGAGGCGATCTCGGCGGTCGCGTCCAGGTGCTTCTTCTTCACGTCGTAGCCGAGATCGAGCCCGTAATGGCGCACCTGGTAGCCGCCGTTGCCGAGCGCGGGGAAGAGCGGATCGCCCACCCCGCCGCTGCCCGCCGCCCCCCGGACGCCCATGGCGCCGTTCGTGCACGAGGAGAGCAGCAGGGCGACGGACAGGGCGGCGGTCGCACCGCAGCAGCGGAAAGGCCGGCGATTCACAGCGCTCCAGGGGTCGGCGGTCACGAGCATGCCGACCCTACGGTCATTTCCGCCGCAACGCCGGTCCTTTCCCACCGGGTTGTGTTGCCGGTCCTGGGTTGCCTTAAGGGCCCTGTGGTGCCTTACGAATCTGGGGTTCCGTTACGGGACTTGGGCCGCCTGTGGGTCTTGGGGCCCTGCGGGACTCGGTTCGCCTCACGGGGCGATGGACGGTGTCTTCTGCCGGGTGGTCCCGTCCGGTCCGCGCCGCTGCTGCTCCTCCCAGTTGCCGAGCGCCGCCGCACACGCATGGTCGAGATGCCGCAGCCCCGACAGGTCGAGCTGGATCTCCCGGTCCTTGGGCAGCGCCTCCAACTGGTCGAGCAGCTTCGGCAGGCGCAGGAAGGTGGCATGGCCCAAGGCCCTTACGAGGAGGGGGCGCCGGGGGCCGGAGCCGTCCGGCCCGCGGGTTCCGTGACCGTCCGGCCCAGGTGCCCCGGGCCCGTCCGTTCCGCGTCCGTCCGTTCCGTGTCCGTCCGCCGCGAGGCTGCCCTGGGCGCGCCCGCCCGCCCCGAGGCCGGCCGTGGCATCGCCGGCCTTGGCACCCCCGGCGCCCGGTGCCGCCGGCTCGTCCAGCCCCACGATCTCCAGGTGGACGTGCGAGGTCTCCCACGCCGACTTGGCCACCGCCATCAACAGCCCCAGCAGCACCCCCTCGAACATGTTGGTGGCCACGATCGCCACCGCCGTCGCGGCGAGCACCACGGCCTCACCCCGGTGCTCGCGCCACAGCGGACGCCACTGCTTCACCGGCAGCAACTTGCCGCCCGCATGCACCAGTACACCGGCCAGCGCCGCGAGCGGCACCACGCCCAGCGCCGCCGGGAAGGCCACCACGAAGAGCAGCAGCCAGACCCCGTGCAGCACCCGCGAGGCCTTGGTCCGGGCCCCGGCGTGCACATTCGCGGCGCTGCGGACGATCACCGCGGTCATCGGCAGCGCCCCCAGCAGGCCGCACACCGTGTTGCCCGCGCCCTGGGCCATCAGCTCCTTGTCGTAATCGGTCCGCGGCCCGTCGTGCAGCCGGTCCACCGCGGCCGCGGAGAACAGCGACTCCGCCGACGCGATCAGGGTGAACGCCAGCACGGTGCCCAGCGCACCGGCCACCGCCCCCGCCTCCGTCAGCCGCAGGAAGTCCGCGCCGCCCGGCGGCTGGACGACTTCCAGCAGGCCCGCCACCTCGACCCGGGCCACCGGCAGATCCAGCATCCACACCACGAACGTCGCCAGCGCCACCGCCACCAGCGGCGCCGGCACCACCCGCGCCGCGCGCCGCCACTTCGGCCAGAGCACCAGCAGCACAATGGTCCCCGCGCCCACCGCCAGCGCCGCGAGCGAGGCCCCGGATCCGGCGGTGTCCGCCGCCAGTTTCGGCAGCCCGCCCAGATTCGCCGGCCCGCCGCCCGGCGCCTTGGCGTCCACCAGGGCGTACAGCTGCCCGGCGATCAGCACCAGCCCGATGCCCGCGAGCATCCCCTGGACGACCGCCACGGAGATGGCCCGGAACCAGCGCCCGAGCCGCAGCGCCCCCATGGTCAGCTGCAGCACCCCGGCGATCAGCACCAGCGCACCCAGCGTGCCGAGCCCGTACTCCTGCACGGCCTCGTAGACCAGCACGGTCAGCCCCGCGGCCGGACCGCTGACCTGCAGACTGCTGCCGGGCAGTAACCCGGTGAGCAGCCCGCCGACGATCCCGGTGACCAGCCCCAGTTCGGCCGGCACCCCGGACGCGACGGCCACCCCGACACACAGCGGGACGGCGACGAGAAAGACGACGAGCGAGGCGGTGACATCGGCGCGCCAGACCGACAGCGCCTGCCGCGACGGTATGGACGGCCGGGACGGACGTTGACGGGCAACACGGAACCTACGCATGGGATGCCTCCAACGAGTACGAGATGCGGTGGCGCACGGATACACGCGGTACGCACGGACGCCAACGGACGGGATCGGACACGAGCGGACGCGAACGGGAACGGGAACGGGGACGGGGACGGACGCGCACGAGCGGACGCCGGCCCATGGCGATGCGCCCAGCGGCCGACGCTCGATGGCCCGTTGCCCGCGCTGTTCCTACCGCCGGGCATTACCGGGCGGCGCGCGCCATGAAGGGAACGAAGAGACAGGAAGAGACGCGAAGGGATACGACGGGACACGACGGGACACGACGAGCCCCGAAGGGAGATGACGGCTGGATCCGTCGGATACGCGGGCCGGGGAGGCCCATCGGAGACGCGGGCCGAGGAGGCCCTTGGGGTAGCTCCCGGCTGTCAGCTCCCGGCTCTCAGCAACGGAAGACGGCGTGCTGGAGCGGCAGTTCACCGGATCTCGTCAGAGGTACGGCCTGCCGGCCGGTCAGCGGGGCGGTCAGGCGCAGCCCGCCCTCGGTCCGCCCCCGGTCGGCGGTCGAGACGGTGGTGACCGGTGGCGTCGGCGCGGTCACCGAGGCCGTGGAACGCCCCTCGCGGCGCGGCGGGCAACGGTCACTGCCGGATTCCGGACTCTCCGCGGTCGAGGTGTCGGACGCCCGCGGTTCGGTACCTGACGGCGCCGTACGACCGGCGCCGTTCGCGGCCGGTGCGGCGGCCGGCGCGTGTTCTCCGTACACGGTGTCCGTCCCGAGGGACAGGGCCAGCACGACGGTCACGACGATCAACAGGAGCCGGCCGAGGCCGCGGACCCGGATCTTCGCCATCGTCGCCCCTCCCGGCGTGGCTGGACAGGTCACCCCCATTGTGTCCAAGCCAACGCGCAGGACCACAAGTCGGTTTGTAACCACCCTGTAAACGCGGAGTTATCGACCACGAACGGCCGGTTCTCTTCACTACGGCGCCCGCCGGTGCGCACAGTGCCTCGCCATGCGCCGTCCTCGCACCACACCCGGCCGCATCACCACCCCCACACCTCAGCCACCCCTCGCCCCCTCCTGGGCACGCCGCTCTCCCCGCCCTCCCTGTTCCACCCACCCCTCAGTACGCCCCTCGTCTCGTCCCGCCCCCACTCACCCCGTCCGATCCCTTGACGCCCCACCCCGCCCGGAGCACTATTCATCGCATGATGAATTATGGCCGCGACCCCGCCGATCCCGCCGATCCCGCCGACCCCGCGGTTCCCCACAGCACCGCCGACCCCACAGCCCCCGACGGCCGTGTCGTCCCCACCGTCCCCACCGACCCCGCCACCCCCGCCGTCCACGCCCACAACCTCACCGTCGTCCGAGGCGGCCGAACCGTCCTCGACGCCCTCGCCTTCGACGTCCCCCGCGGTCGGATCACCGGCCTCCTCGGCCCCTCCGGATGCGGCAAATCCACCCTGATGCGCGGCATCGTCGGCACCCAGGCCAAGGTCACCGGCACCCTCGACGTCCTCGGCCGGCCAGCCGGCGACCCCCGGCTACGCCCTCGCATCGGCTACGTCACCCAGAACCCGTCCGTCTACGACGACCTCACCGTCCGCCAGAACCTGGACTACTTCGCCGCCGTCCTGCACCCCGGCCGCGCGGCCCGCGCCCGGCGCCGCGAGAGCGTCACCCGCGTCATCGAGGATGTCGACCTCACCGGCCGGGCCGACGCCCTCGCCGGCAACCTCTCCGGCGGCCAGCGCAGCCGGGTCTCCCTGGCGGTCGCCCTGCTCGGCGCCCCGGAGCTCCTCGTCCTCGACGAACCCACCGTCGGCCTGGACCCGGTCCTCCGCCGCGACCTGTGGCACCTCTTCCACACCCTCGCCACCGACCGCGGCGCCACCCTCCTCGTCTCCTCGCACGTCATGGACGAGGCCGAGCGCTGCCACCGGCTGCTCCTGATGCGCGAGGGCCGCATCCTCGCCGACGGCGCACCCGACGCACTCCGTGACCGCACCGGCTCCCCGACCGTCGAGGCCGCCTTCCTCCACCTGGTCGACGAGGCCAGGGCCGCGGCCGGTCCGCCGGCACCCGGCACCGCCACCCCCAAGGAACCAGCACGATGACCACCGCACCTCTGCCCGAGCCCCGCCCCGAACCGGCATCGCTCCCCGCCACCGCGCCGCGCTCCGCCGCCGCGCCCTTCTCCCCGTCCCGCGCCCTGGCCACCGCCGCCCGGGTCCTGCGCCAGCTCCGCCACGACCCCCGCACCATCGCGCTGATGCTCGTCGTCCCCTGCGTGATGATCGCCCTGCTCCGCTACGTCTTCGACGCCCGCCCCGAGACGTTCAACAGCATCGGCGCCTCACTCCTCGGCATCTTCCCGATGATCACGATGTTCCTGGTGACCTCCATCGCCACCCTCCGCGAACGCACCTCGGGCACCCTGGAACGCCTGCTCGCCCTGCCCCTCGGCAAGGCCGACCTGATCAGCGGCTACGCCCTGGCCTTCGGCCTGCTGGCGATCGTCCAGTCGGCCCTCGCCACGGCCCTGTCCGTCTGGGTCCTCGACCTCGACATCACCGGCTCCGCCTGGCTGCTCCTGCTCGTCGCCGTCCTGGACGCTCTCCTCGGCACCGCCCTCGGCCTGTTCGTCTCGGCCTTCGCCGCCTCCGAATTCCAGGCCGTCCAGTTCATGCCCGCCGTCCTGATGCCCCAACTGCTGCTCTGCGGCCTGTTCACCCCGCGCGACACCATGCACCCGGCCCTGGAAACGCTCTCCGACATCCTCCCGATGTCCTACGCCGTCGACGGGATGAACCAGGTCCTCACCCACCCCGACCTCACCGGCGACTTCCTCCGCGACGTCCTCGTCGTCAGCGGCGGCGCCCTCCTTGTCCTCGCCCTCGGCGCCGCCACCCTCCGCCGCCGTACGACGTGACACCGTCCCGGCCCTCGATACGCCCCGGCACCGCACGCCCCCAGGTGCGAGGATGAGCGGAGTACCGACCAGGCACGCACCACGGCGAGGTGAACCGCAGCATGACCCAGAAGGTCGCCGTACTCGGCACCGGAAAAATCGGCGAAGCCCTGCTCAGCGGAATGATCCGAGGTGGCTGGGCCCCCTCCGACCTTCTGGTCACCGCCCGCCGCCGGGAACGCGCGGAGCAGCTGCACGCCCGTTACGGCGTCGAAGCGGTCAGCAACGCCGAGGCCGCCAAGTCCGCCGACACCCTCATCCTGACCGTCAAGCCCCAGGACATGGGCACCCTGCTGACCGAGCTGACCCCGCACATCCCCACCGACCGCCTGGTCATCAGCGGCGCCGCCGGCATCCCCACCTCGTACTTCGAGGAACGCCTGGCCGCCGGCACCCCGGTCGTACGGGTCATGACGAACACCCCCGCCCTCGTCGACGAGGCGATGTCCGTCATCTCCGCCGGCACCCACGCCACCGGCTCCCACCTCGCCCGCGCCGAGGAAATCTTCTCCGGCGTCGGCAAGACCCTCCGCGTCCCGGAGTCCCAGCAGGACGCCTGCACCGCGCTCTCCGGCTCGGGCCCGGCGTACTTCTTCTTCCTCGTCGAGGCCATGACCGACGCCGGCATTCTCCTCGGCCTGCCCCGCGACAAGGCCCACGACCTCATCGTCCAGGCCGCCATCGGCGCCGCGGTGATGCTCCGCGACAGCGGCGAACACCCCGTCAAGCTCCGCGAGAACGTCACGTCCCCGGCCGGCACCACCATCAATGCCATCCGCGAACTCGAAAACCACGGCGTACGCGCCGCCCTGATCGCCGCTCTGGAAGCCGCCCGCGACCGCAGCCGCGAACTCGCCTCCGGCAACGGCTGACGCGGACACCGGGACCGGCAGGAGAAGCCCGTCCGAGGACCCGACAGGAGAACCGGCGGAAGAATCCGGCGGGAGCACCGACGCGAGCACCGACGCGAGCACCGACGGGAGCACCCGGCGGAAGAAGGAACCCGCCCACGCGACGGGCGGGCCCCCTCCCCTCACACGAGCCCGGGAAGAGGCGGGCGCCCCGACGGGACGCCCGCCTCTTCCTACGGCCGGACCCTCACCCCCTGGGCAACAGCCCCACCGCCTCGTACGCGGCGTCCACCCGCGGCCTGGCCAGCTCCCGCGCCCGCTCGGCCCCGGCCAGCAGGACCGCATCGACCTGCCCCGGGTCCGCCGCCAGCTCCGCATGCCGTGCCTGCATCGGCCGGAACATCTCCACCACGGCCTCCGCGACGTCCTTCTTCAATGCCCCGCACGAGTCGTACTCCTCGGCCAACCGCTCCGGATCACCCCCGGCACACGCGGCCAGCACCTCAAGCAGATTCGCCACCCCGGGCCGCCGCTCCGGCTCGTACGAGACGTCCCGCTCCGAATCCGTCACCGCCCGCATCACCTTCTTCAGCACCGCCTCCGGCTCGTCCAGCACATAGACGACCCCCGAGGTCCGGGCGTGCGACTTCCCCATCTTCGACGTCGGCTCCTGCAGATCCTTCACCCGCGCCGCCACGGGCGGATGCACGGTCCTGGGCACCACGAACGTCGCCCCGTACCGCTGGTTGAACCGCACCGCGAGATCCCGCGTCAGCTCCACGTGCTGCGCCTGGTCCTCCCCGACCGGCACCTCATCCGTCCCGTACGCCAGGATGTCCGCCGCCATCAGCGCCGGATACGTCAGCAACGACAGCCGCACACTCCCGCCCCGCGCCTGCTCCCTGGCGGACTTCTCCTTGTACTGGATCATGCGCCGCATCTCCCCGTCGGAGGCCGTGCACTCCATCAGGTACGACAGCCGCAGATGCTCATCCACCTGGCTCTGCACAAACACCGTGCAGATCTCCGGATCCAGCCCCGAGGCCAGCAGCAACGTCGCGGCCTGCCGGCTGAGCCGCCGCACCCGCGCCGGATCGTGCTCCACGGTCAGCGCATGCAGATCCACCACGCAGAACAGCGCGTCCGCCCGGTGCTGGTCCACCTCGGCCCACCGCCGCATCGCCCCGAGGTAGTTCCCCAGCGTCAGATGCCCCGTCGGCTGCACCCCACTGAAGATCCGCGTACGCGCACCGGCCGACATCGCCATCGACATTTCTGTCGCCGTTGCCGTCACCATCTCGCTCATCCTTCGTCTCCCGAGCTCCCGCACTCCGCAAAGTGCGTGTCGAGACCGCCGACCTCGCCGGCCGGCTGCGGGAAGGAGATACGCGAACGGCCGCCGAAGCGGCGGCCGTGGTCATGCATGCGCTGCTGGTCGGCCGCCGTCAGGCGAGCCACCACAGCTGTACGAGCGCATGCGTAGTCATGGACCCAAAGTACCCGGCAAGCCCTTCCCCCGCACGGGTTTGAACAACCCCAACCCCTCGTGTAGTGTCCTCCGAGTTGCCACGGAGCCGACAGGCACCGGGCAGCCATCCCGCCGCAACAGCGGCACACCACTACTGCACGGCCCCTCACCGGGACCAATTTCTGCATGCCGAAATTCGACCGTGACGTGATTATGCGTCAACGAGGAATTCCGCTAAAGTAGTGATCACGCCGAAAGGCGCGGCAACGCAAGAAGTCGCACCCCAGGCGAACCCCCTCCGACGGGGAATCGGAAACGAATTCGGACCGGCAACGGAACGAAATCGGGTCTGCTAGAGTCGGAAAGGCCGGAAAGCGAAAGCCGGACGGCCGACCCGCTCCAACACGGGGCCGGAGACGGAAACGGATCTGGTAAGGTTGGAAACGCGAAGAAGCCGAAAGGCGGAAACGCACCGGCGAAAATCGGGCCCGCAAGGATCTGATAGAGTCGGAAACGCAAGACCGAAGGGAAGCGCCCGGAGATCCTGGTGAAACAGGAACAAAGGAAGCGTCCGTTCCTTGAGAACTCAACAGCGTGCCAAAAGTCAACGCCAGATATGTTGATACCCCGTCGACCGGAAACTTCCGGGAGATGAGGTTCCTTTGAAAAAGTCCACCACGGCCCATGCGGTCGGGGTGGCACACACAGCGAGGACGCTGTGAACGACCGGACTTATTCCGTCTGGTTGTTCCGCTCTCGTGTGTGTTCACCGGATTACCGGTAAACATTCACGGAGAGTTTGATCCTGGCTCAGGACGAACGCTGGCGGCGTGCTTAACACATGCAAGTCGAACGATGAACCTCCTTCGGGAGGGGATTAGTGGCGAACGGGTGAGTAACACGTGGGCAATCTGCCCTTCACTCTGGGACAAGCCCTGGAAACGGGGTCTAATACCGGATACGACTACCGACCGCATGGTCTGGTGGTGGAAAGCTCCGGCGGTGAAGGATGAGCCCGCGGCCTATCAGCTTGTTGGTGGGGTGATGGCCTACCAAGGCGACGACGGGTAGCCGGCCTGAGAGGGCGACCGGCCACACTGGGACTGAGACACGGCCCAGACTCCTACGGGAGGCAGCAGTGGGGAATATTGCACAATGGGCGAAAGCCTGATGCAGCGACGCCGCGTGAGGGATGACGGCCTTCGGGTTGTAAACCTCTTTCAGCAGGGAAGAAGCGAGAGTGACGGTACCTGCAGAAGAAGCGCCGGCTAACTACGTGCCAGCAGCCGCGGTAATACGTAGGGCGCAAGCGTTGTCCGGAATTATTGGGCGTAAAGAGCTCGTAGGCGGCTTGTCACGTCGGATGTGAAAGCCCGGGGCTTAACCCCGGGTCTGCATTCGATACGGGCAGGCTAGAGTTCGGTAGGGGAGATCGGAATTCCTGGTGTAGCGGTGAAATGCGCAGATATCAGGAGGAACACCGGTGGCGAAGGCGGATCTCTGGGCCGATACTGACGCTGAGGAGCGAAAGCGTGGGGAGCGAACAGGATTAGATACCCTGGTAGTCCACGCCGTAAACGTTGGGAACTAGGTGTGGGCGACATTCCACGTCGTCCGCGCCGCAGCTAACGCATTAAGTTCCCCGCCTGGGGAGTACGGCCGCAAGGCTAAAACTCAAAGGAATTGACGGGGGCCCGCACAAGCAGCGGAGCATGTGGCTTAATTCGACGCAACGCGAAGAACCTTACCAAGGCTTGACATACACCGGAAACGTCTGGAGACAGGCGCCCCCTTGTGGTCGGTGTACAGGTGGTGCATGGCTGTCGTCAGCTCGTGTCGTGAGATGTTGGGTTAAGTCCCGCAACGAGCGCAACCCTTGTTCTGTGTTGCCAGCATGCCCTTCGGGGTGATGGGGACTCACAGGAGACTGCCGGGGTCAACTCGGAGGAAGGTGGGGACGACGTCAAGTCATCATGCCCCTTATGTCTTGGGCTGCACACGTGCTACAATGGCCGGTACAATGAGCTGCGATACCGCGAGGTGGAGCGAATCTCAAAAAGCCGGTCTCAGTTCGGATTGGGGTCTGCAACTCGACCCCATGAAGTCGGAGTTGCTAGTAATCGCAGATCAGCATTGCTGCGGTGAATACGTTCCCGGGCCTTGTACACACCGCCCGTCACGTCACGAAAGTCGGTAACACCCGAAGCCGGTGGCCCAACCCCTTGTGGGAGGGAATCGTCGAAGGTGGGACTGGCGATTGGGACGAAGTCGTAACAAGGTAGCCGTACCGGAAGGTGCGGCTGGATCACCTCCTTTCTAAGGAGCACTTCTTACCAACCTCTGGTTGGTCAGAGGCCAGTACATCAGCGAATGTCTGATGCTGGTTGCTCATGGGTGGAACGTTGACTATTCGGCACGGTCAGATGAGGACTGTTAGTACTGCTTCGGCGTGGAACACAGGATTCGGCTGGTCGTGTCGGGCACGTTGTTGGGTATCTGAGGGTACGGACCGTTGAGTCTGGACCTTCGCGATGCCGGCCCCGGTGAAGCATCCTGGTAAGGGTGTGTGACGGGTGGCTGGTCGTTGCTTGAGAACTGCACAGTGGACGCGAGCATCTGTGGCCAAGTTTTTAAGGGCGCACGGTGGATGCCTTGGCACCAGGAACCGATGAAGGACGTGGGAGGCCACGATAGGCCCCGGGGAGCTGTCAACCAAGCTTTGATCCGGGGGTGTCCGAATGGGGAAACCCGGCAGTCGTCATGGGCTGTCACCCGCTGCTGAACACATAGGCAGTGTGGAGGGAACGCGGGGAAGTGAAACATCTCAGTACCCGCAGGAAGAGAAAACA
Source organism: Streptomyces sp. Edi2 (assembly GCF_040253635.1). NCBI lineage: Bacteria > Bacillati > Actinomycetota > Actinomycetes > Kitasatosporales > Streptomycetaceae > Streptomyces > Streptomyces sp. Edi2. The sequence continues at coordinate 5,232,458 of NZ_JBEJGX010000003.1, forward strand.
ACCGTGATTCCGGGAGTAGTGGCGAGCGAAACCGGATGAGGCCAAACCAGTCACGTGTGATACCCGGCAGGGGTTGCGTGGTTGGGGTTGTGGGAGTTCTCTTTCACAGTCTGCCGGCTGTGAGACGAGTCAGAAACCGTTGATGTAGGCGAAGGACATGCGAAAGGTCCGGCGTAGAGGGTAAGACCCCCGTAGCTGAAACATTAGCGGCTCGTTTGAGAACCACCCAAGTAGCACGGGGCCCGAGAAATCCCGTGTGAATCTGGCGGGACCACCCGTTAAGCCTAAATATTCCCTGGTGACCGATAGCGGATAGTACCGTGAGGGAATGGTGAAAAGTACCGCGGGAGCGGAGTGAAATAGTACCTGAAACCGTGTGCCTACAAGCCGTGGGAGCGTCGCTGTATGTGCTTGCACATGCAGTCGTGACTGCGTGCCTTTTGAAGAATGAGCCTGCGAGTTTGCGGTATGTTGCGAGGTTAACCCGTGTGGGGAAGCCGTAGCGAAAGCGAGTCCGAATAGGGCGTTGAGTAGCGTGCCCAAGACCCGAAGCGGAGTGATCTAGCCATGGGCAGGTTGAAGCGGAGGTAAGACTTCGTGGAGGACCGAACCCACCAGGGTTGAAAACCTGGGGGATGACCTGTGGTTAGGGGTGAAAGGCCAATCAAACTCCGTGATAGCTGGTTCTCCCCGAAATGCATTTAGGTGCAGCGTCGTGTGTTTCTTGCCGGAGGTAGAGCACTGGATAGGCGATGGGCCCTACCGGGTTACTGACCTTAGCCAAACTCCGAATGCCGGTAAGTGAGAGCGCGGCAGTGAGACTGTGGGGGATAAGCTCCATGGTCGAGAGGGAAACAGCCCAGAGCATCGACTAAGGCCCCTAAGCGTGTGCTAAGTGGGAAAGGATGTGGAGTCGCAGAGACAACCAGGAGGTTGGCTTAGAAGCAGCCACCCTTGAAAGAGTGCGTAATAGCTCACTGGTCAAGTGATTCCGCGCCGACAATGTAGCGGGGCTCAAGCACACCGCCGAAGTCGTGTCATTGCAGTAATACTCCCAACGGAGGCTGTGATGGGTAGGGGAGCGTCGTGTGCCGGGTGAAGCAGCCGTGGAAACGAGTTGTGGACGGTTCACGAGTGAGAATGCAGGCATGAGTAGCGATACACACGTGGGAAACGTGTGCGCCGATTGACTAAGGGTTCCTGGGTCAAGCTGATCTGCCCAGGGTAAGTCGGGACCTAAGGCGAGGCCGACAGGCGTAGTCGATGGACAACCGGTTGATATTCCGGTACCCGCTTTGAAACGCCCAGTATCGAATCCATTAATGCTAAGGCCGTGAAGCCGGCCTGGAGTCTTCGGACAAAGGGACGTGGTGGAGCCGCCGATCCAAGGTGGTAGTAGGTAAGCGATGGGGTGACGCAGGAAGGTAGTCCAGCCCGGGCGGTGGTTGTCCCGGGGTAAGGGTGTAGCCCGTCATCTAGGCAAATCCGGATGACATGCAGGGTGAGACCTGATGCCGAGCCGATTGTGGTGAAGTGGATGATCCTATGCTGTCGAGAAAAGCCTCTAGCGAGTTTCATGGCGGCCCGTACCCTAAACCGACTCAGGTGGTCAGGTAGAGAATACCGAGGCGTTCGGGTGAACTATGGTTAAGGAACTCGGCAAAATGCCCCCGTAACTTCGGGAGAAGGGGGGCCATTGCTGGTGATGAGTCTTGCACTCTGAGCTGGTGGTGGCCGCAGAGACCAGCGAGAAGCGACTGTTTACTAAAAACACAGGTCCGTGCGAAGCCGTAAGGCGATGTATACGGACTGACGCCTGCCCGGTGCTGGAACGTTAAGGGGACCGGTTAGTCACATTTCGGTGTGGCGAAGCTGAGAACTTAAGCGCCAGTAAACGGCGGTGGTAACTATAACCATCCTAAGGTAGCGAAATTCCTTGTCGGGTAAGTTCCGACCTGCACGAATGGCGTAACGACTTCTCGACTGTCTCAACCATAGGCCCGGTGAAATTGCATTACGAGTAAAGATGCTCGTTTCGCGCAGCAGGACGGAAAGACCCCGGGACCTTTACTATAGCTTGATATTGGTGTTCGGTTCGGCTTGTGTAGGATAGGTGGGAGACTTTGAAGCAGCCACGCCAGTGGTTGTGGAGTCATTGTTGAAATACCACTCTGGTCGTGCTGGATGTCTAACCTGGGTCCGTGATCCGGATCAGGGACAGTGTCTGGTGGGTAGTTTAACTGGGGCGGTTGCCTCCTAAAGAGTAACGGAGGCGCCCAAAGGTTCCCTCAGCCTGGTTGGCAATCAGGTGTTGAGTGTAAGTGCACAAGGGAGCTTGACTGTGAGACTGACGGGTCGAGCAGGTACGAAAGTAGGGACTAGTGATCCGGCGGTGGCTTGTGGAAGCGCCGTCGCTCAACGGATAAAAGGTACCCCGGGGATAACAGGCTGATCTTCCCCAAGAGTCCATATCGACGGGATGGTTTGGCACCTCGATGTCGGCTCGTCGCATCCTGGGGCTGGAGTCGGTCCCAAGGGTTGGGCTGTTCGCCCATTAAAGCGGTACGCGAGCTGGGTTTAGAACGTCGTGAGACAGTTCGGTCCCTATCCGCTGTGCGCGTAGGAGTATTGAGAAGGGCTGTCCCTAGTACGAGAGGACCGGGACGGACGAACCTCTGGTGTGCCAGTTGTCCTGCCAAGGGCATGGCTGGTTGGCTACGTTCGGAAAGGATAACCGCTGAAAGCATCTAAGCGGGAAGCCTGCTTCGAGATGAGTACTCCCACCCCCTTTGAGGGGTTAAGGCTCCCAGTAGACGACTGGGTTGATAGGCCAGATATGGAAGCCTGGTAACGGGTGGAGTTGACTGGTACTAATAGGCCGAGGGCTTGTCCTCAGTTGCTCGCGTCCACTGTGTAGGTTCTGAAGTAACGACCTGTGTTTTTGCCGGGTTGGTTAACTTCATAGTGTTTCGGTGGTCATTGCGTTAGGGAAACGCCCGGTTACATTCCGAACCCGGAAGCTAAGCCTTTCAGCGCCGATGGTACTGCAGGGGGGACCCTGTGGGAGAGTAGGACGCCGCCGAACAATCATTGTGGGAAAGCCCCGCACCTTATGGTGCGGGGCTTTTCTGCGTTCGGGGCTCGGAAAGCGGAAAGCCGGTTCGGCGGGATGGCGTGCTGGGATGCTGGGCGGCATGGGGTACGTGATCAGGCCGGTGACGGCGGATGAGTGGAAGAGGCTCAAGGAACTGCGGCTGGCGGCGTTGGCCGATCCGGTGGCCCGGGTGGCGTTCAACGAAACCCTGGCGGCGGCGGCCGGCCAACCGGATGAGTTCTGGCAACGGCGGGCCTTGTCCCCCGACGAGGGCGGTGCGGCGCTGACGCTCGTCGGGGAGGCGGAGGACGGCAGTTGGGGCGGCATGGTGGTGGTCCTGGTCGAGGAGGACCAGGAGGTGCCGCAGAGTCATGTGGTCGGGGTGTACGTGCGGCCCGAGCACCGGGGGACGGGGCTGGCGCGGGAGCTGTTCCGGGCGGCGATCGCGTGGTCGTGGGGGCTCGCCGAGCCGGCGGTGGAAGCCGTACGGCTGTGGGTGCATGAGGAGAATGCGCGGGCCGAGGCGCTGTACCGGTCGCTGGGATTCGTGGCGACGGGGCGGATCATCGCAGACCCGAAGAATGCCGCCGCCATCGAGCGGGAGATGGTGCTGACCAGGGGCAGGGGATAGCGGGGCAGGGGGCTTTCCCGTTGCGTCTGTCCCGTAGCGAGCGGTGGGCCGGCGCCGTTTGATGGGGCTGGGGCTTGGGTGTCATTGTGCTTCTAGGTCACGTGACCTAATCTCGGCGGCGTGGACGATGACATTCAGTTAGAGCTGACGGGCCCGGTGCTTGTGGTGGGCGGATACGGCACCGTCGGGGGAGAGTTGGCCCGGCTTGCGGCGCCTTGCTGGCCGCTGGTGCTGACCGGGCGTACCCCGGAGCGCGGTCGTGCGCTCGCCGAGGAGGTCGGGGCCCAGGTGCGACGGTGGGACCTGAGCGATCCGGAGCCCTTCTCGGCGAAGGTGCGGGCCGTGATCAGCGCGGTGAACGACCCAGAGGACCGGGCGCTGTTGGCGGCGATCCGGGGTGGCGTGCCATATGTGGACCTCACGCGGTGGACGACGCGGCTTCAGCGGGCCGTCGCGGTGGCGGCCGTGGAGAGGCCCAGGGCTCCGGTGCTGCTGTCGTCCGGCTGGATGGGCGGGGTGAGCGGACTGGTCTCCGCGGCGCTGGCGGCGGAGCTCGGCGGGGCCTCGGCGGTCGAGATCGCGATTCGCTACGACCTCAAGGACCGGGCGGGCGCCGACTCGGTGGAGTTCATGGACCGGCTCGGTCTCGACTATGAGGTGACCGAGGGCGGGCGGCGACGGATGATCATGCCGCTCAGTGGCGCGGGACATGTCGTGGTGGGCGGGCACCGGACCAAGGTGGCGCGGATCGATACGCCGGAGCAGTTCACGCTGCCGCTGGTGCTCGGCGTGGACACGGCCGTCACCCGGATCGGCTTCAGTGCCAACTCCTCGACATCCGTGCTGCTGGCGCTCAAGCGGACCGGGTTCTTTCGGTGGGGGCGTGGTGACCGGTTCGAGTCGGTGCGGCGGTCGATGCTGTATGCGCCGGGAGAGGGCGGGAGCGCGCTGTTGCGGATCGATGTGCGCGGGCCGAGCGGTGGCGGGCAGCGTACGGCGACCGTCTCCGATCCGGCCGGACAGGCCCATCTGACGGCTTTGGGCGGGGTGTTGGGGCTGCGCCGGGTGGTGGGAGCGGACGGTGCCACGGCGCCTCGTGGGGTGGTCTTTCCCGAGATGACGCCGACGCCGCAGGAGGTCATCCCCGCCCTGGAGAAGGCGGGCGTGCAGGTCGAGGTGTCGTGAGAGAGGGGAGGAGAGGGATGGAGGGGCAGGTCTCGGGTGAGGGGAGGGCTTCGGCGTTGACACGGCAGGGGAGTGCGCGGCGTACGCATCTGCTCGATGCGGCCGAGGCCGTACTGGTGGCCAAGGGGGCGGATGCCTCGTTGCGGGCCATTGCCGGTGCGGCGGGGGTGCGGGTCGGGCATCTGCAGCACTACTTCCCGGCCCGGGCCGATTTGATCAAGGCGGTGCTGGAGCGGGCGCTGGACCGGTCCCTGGAACGGCTGGCCAGGACGACGGGGCTGCGGGCGGTACGCGACGATCCGTCGGCCCTCGAGAGCCCGGAGGGGCTGGCGAAGCCCGACGAGGTGGTGGCGGTGCTCCTCGCAGAGCAGGATGATCCCCAGCTGGTGCGGCTTTATGTCGAGGTCTGGGCGCTGGCGGCGCGGGACGAGGACATCGCCGCGGTGGTCCGGGAGTTCTACCGGAAGTACGTCGCGTATGTGGAGGCGTTCGTCCGGCAGGGGCGGCCGGACTGGCCGGGTGAGTTCTGCCGGGCCCGGGCGGAGATCTTTGTCGCGCTCGTGGAAGGGGCGGCCTTGCTGCGGTCGGGTATCGCCGGCAGTCGGTCGGCCGCGATGGATGAGCAACTGGTGTGGTGTGCGGTGCAGTTGTTGCGGGACTGAGATCTGGGCGGGACTGAGGTCCGGACGGGGAAGGGGCGGCCCGGGCTGGGGGTGCGGGGCGGGCGCTTCCGCTGCATCAGACACTGCCGCGTCAGCGGGCACTGCCGCGTCAGCGGGCACTGCCGCCTCGTCGTGCACCAACCGGACCGGCGCAAGGTCCGCGGGCGGGCGTCCGGCCCTGGGCGGGTCAGGCCGGCAGGGAGTGGTGGGGCCAGCGGGCGCGGGCCTGTTCGCGGGAGCGCATCGTCGCCAGGGTGAGGAGTCCGCGGTGGCCGTCCCTGCCGAGGAGGCCAGGGAGCGCGGGCAGCGGGGCGAGGGCTGCGATGTCGTCCAGGACGAGGGTGAGTGGTGGGTCGAGCCGACCGTCAGATGACCGTTCGGCCATGCGGCGGCCGTGCTCGACCACGTGCGAGAGGAGTGCGGTGAGCAAGGGCATCGCACCCGGGTCGGTACGCGGATCCTCGATGGGGTCGCCTACCACGTAAAGCGTTCCCCCCTCATCGATAAATGATTCGAGGAGGGCCGAATCCGTTCGAAGTGGATTGCAGGCGTCCCGGATATGGATGGAGGAGAGGGAGGTCAGCGCCCGTCCCACCAACTGCTGGGCGGCTTCTCGGCGTTCGGGGTGGGCGGTGAGCACCGACTCCAGCTCGCCGGCCTGGCCTGCGGAGGCCTTGGCGCTGGTGCGCAGGATGCGTACGGGTTCCTGGGCGGCGCCGGTGGCGTGCGCCCAGCGGTGCAGCTGGCGGAACGGGCGGCCGTCCACCGCGGCGGCGTGCAGCCAGCAGCGCAGCAGGGTCTGGGCGGCGTCCGCGACGGCCGAGTCCAGTGCCCCGGCGGGCCGTACGGGGGCCAGCAGGGCCGTGGCGCGGGTGGTGGCGGTGGCGAGGTCCGTACAGCCGGCGGTTGGTGACCAGCGCAGCCGGGCCGGGGTGTCGAGGCGGTGCGTGGGATCGTAGGTCAGCAGCGGACCGAGCTTGGCGCGGGTGTCTTTGGTGTCGGACCAGAGGGTGGGGTCCGTCGTGGCGACGATCAGGGGGCCCGGGGCGGCGGCCGCGGTGGTGAGGGACGCCGCGAGGGCGACGGCGCGGTCGGTGGCGAACTGGAGGCGGGGGAGGGCGGGTTCGGTGCGCGGGCCGGTGCCGGGGTCGGTCGTATCGGCGCTCGGGAGGTACGGGGCGGTCGGGGGAGCGGTGCGTTGCTCGGGGACGGGGCCGGTGGCTGTGGCCGCGGTGTCGAGGGGAGGCGGGGGCGACGGCGTGACGGGTGCGGCCGGGACGGACGGACCGGTCGAACCAGCCGCATCAGGCGGACCGGTCGGCGCGTGCTCGCTGTGCGACGGGGGCTGTGTGGTGGTGCGGGCCATCCCGCGGACCTCCGCGCTCGCGCTGCTGGTGTCCGGTGCCTTCCCGGCGTACTGCGTCCCCGCGGCCTGCTGTGCGTCCCCTCCTGCCCGCTCCGCGCTCCGTTCCGTCGCGCCGTCGCCCTGCGCCGTCTCCCCGGCATACCGGGCCTCCCGGACCTCCCTGGCCTTCGCCCGCCGCGCCGCCCGTACGGCGCGATAGCGGGTGACGGTCCCCAGCGTGAAGATCGTCAGGACCAGCAGCACCATCAGCTCGCCGATGAGGATGCCCCAGAACAGGCCGTAGCCGGAGAGCTGGTCCTTGGGGGTGTCGGGCCAGGCGGCGGCCATGTCGTGGGGCGCCGAGACCAGATGCCGCAGCGCCATCGGCGTACTGGGGTAGCTGACGCCGTCGGGCCAGGCGCCGTGGGTGAACAGGCCGGCCAGGCCGGTCGCGGTCCACACCAGCAGGGTCAGGCCCAGCAGGAAGGCGAGCAGTCCGACCAGCAGGGAGTCGGGGATGCCGCGTCCCCGGCCACGGGGGGCGCGGTGGTAGTCCCGGTCGGTGCCTCGTTCGTCGTCGTATCCGCGCGTCACGCCACCGTCTCGCTCGACTCGTCTCTCCACTGCCGCTCCATCGCCATGGCTTCGGCGCGCGCCTCGGCCTCGGCGTCCGCGGCCGCCTGGAGGGCGCGCGCCTCATCCGTGGGCATGGCGGACGCCTCGGACATCGCGGAGGCCTCGGTCATCGCCCGGTCGGTGTAGACGAGGGGGCGTTCGGCCTCGGTGATGAGGTGTTTGACGACCTGGACATTGCCGTTGACGTCCCAGACCGCGATGCCGGGGGTCAGGGTCGGGATGATCTCGACGGCCCAGCGTGGCAGGCCGAGCACGCGCCCCGTGGCCCGTGCCTCGTCGGCCTTCTGGGCGTAGATGGTGCGGGTCGAGGCCATTTTGAGGATCGCCGCGGCCTCCCGGGCGGCGGCGCCGTCGACCACATCGCTGAGGTGGTGGACGACGGCCACGAACGACAGGCCGAGCCGCCGGCCGAACTTCAGCAGTCGCTGGAAGAGCTGGGCGACGAAGGGCGAGTTGATGATGTGCCAGGCCTCTTCCACCAGGAAGATGCGCTTCTTGCGGTCGGGGCGGATCCAGGTGTGTTCCAGCCAGACGCCGACGATCGCCATCAGGATCGGCATCGCGATGGAGTTGCGGTCGATGTGTGAGAGGTCGAAGACGATCAGCGGTGCGTCGAGGTCGATGCCCGCCGAGGTCGGACCGTCGAACATCCCGCGCAGGTCACCGTCGACGAGCCGGTCGAGGACCAGCGCCACGTCCAGGCCCCAGGCCCGGACGTCGTCTATGTCGACATTCATCGCCTCGGCCGACTCGGCCTCCGGGTGCCGCAGCTGCTCGACGATGTCGGTCAGGACGGGCTGGCGGTGGGTGATGGTGTCGGTGACGTAGGCGTGCGCGACCTTGAGGGCGAAGCCGGAGCGTTCGTCCAGGCCGTGGCCCATCGCGACCTCGATGATCGTGCGCAGCAGGGCCAGCTGGCCGGTGGTGGTGATCGACGGGTCGAGGGGGTTGAGGCGGATGCCGCCGTTGAGGGCGGCGGTCGGGTCCAGGCGGATGGGGGTTATCCCCAGCTCCTGGGCGATGAGGTTCCACTCGCCGACGCCGTCCTCGCCCTGGGCGTCGAGCACCACGACCTGGCGGTCACGGAACCTCAACTGCCGCAGGACGTAGGTCTTCTCCAGCGCGGACTTGCCGTTGCCGGACTCGCCGAGGACCAGCCAGTGCGGGGCCGGGAGCTGCTGCCCGTACAGCTGGAAGGGGTCGTAGATGTATCCCTTGCCGCTGTAGACCTCACGGCCGATGATCACGCCGGAGTCGCCGAGGCCGGGGGCCGCGGTGGGCAGATAGACCGCCTGTGCCTGGCCGGTGGAGGTGCGTACGGGCAGCCGGGTCGTCTCCACCTTCCCGAACAGGAAGCTGGTGAACGCGTCGGTGAGCGCTCCGAGCGGATCGAGCATGGCCATGACGTACGCGCCTCCCAGCGGCTTTAGCGGCGGATTCCGGTCGCGAACGGCAGGGTGTTGACGAACGCCCGGTGGTGCTCGCGGTCGCACCACTCCAGCTTGAGGTAGGACTTGCCGGCCGAGGCGCGGATGGTGCGCTTGTCGCGGGCGAGCGCTTCGGGCGACCGGGAGGAGACCGTGAGGTAGCCGACGAGGTTGACGCCGGCGGCGCCGGAGGCCAGGTCCTCGCCCCGCTGGTCGACGCGGCCGTGGTGGGCGACGTCCCGCGGGTCGACGACGCGGTTCATCTTGGCGGCGCGGCTGGCCTCGGCGTCGTCGTTCGTCTTCTCCGTGAGCATCCGCTCGATGGCGATCTCGGTGGGCTCCAGGTCCATGCAGACCGCGACCGTACGGATCACGTCCGGGGTGTGCACCAGGAGGGGCGCGAGGAAGTTGACGCCCACCGGGGTCAGCGGCCACTCCTTGACCCAGGCGGTGGCGTGGCACCACGGCGCGCGGGTGGTCGACTCCCGCGTCTTGGCCTGCAGATACGTCGGCTCCATCGCGTCCAGCTCGGCCGGCCAGGTGTTGCGCTTGCTCATCGCCTGGATGTGGTCGATGGGGTGGTCGGGGTCGTACATGGAGTGCACGAGGGAGGCGAGGCGGGCCTGCCCGAGGGGCTGGCGGACGCGGATGTCGGCCTCGGCGAGCCGGGCGCAGATATCGGTCAGCTCACGGGCCATGACGACGGCGAGGCCGGCGTCGCGGTCGAGCTTCTTGCGCAGCAGCCCGCCCCGGTGCATATGGGCGGCGCGCGCCATGGTGTGTGCCTCGGCGGCCAGTTCGCGGGTGTAGTGCATACAGGCGACGAGGTAGGCGCGGTGCTGCTCGGAGGAGGTGGAGACCATCGACTGGAGCTGGTCGTAGGAGTCCTGCAGCCAGTCGGGGGAGTTCCTGTCGCCGCGCTGGGCGACGTCCTTGGCGTGGGCGTCCGGGTCGGCCGGCAGCGTCCGGGCCAGCATCTGCAGCCGGGTCACGAAGCCGTCGCCGTTGGCCACATGCTTGAGCAGCGTCCCGAAGCGGTCGACCAGCGCCTCCTGGTCCTCGCTGTCGCGCAGGCCGACGCCCGGCCCCTCGATCTCGATGGCCGCCGTCACCGTCTTGCGGTCGGCGTGCAGCAGCACCGCGATCTCGTCCGGGCCGAACGGGGCGGAGAGCCAGTTGATCCGGCCGATGCCGGGCGGCGGGCCGATCTCGATCTCCCGGCCGTCCAGCCGGACGCCCGCCTCGGCGGCGCCGGAGCGGTAGGTGGCGCCGCGGCGGACCGTACGGCGGAAGCTGCGCCGGATCTCGAACCACTTGTAGAACGTACGGCCCTTGTACGGCACGTAGACGAGGGCGAGCGCCAGCACCGGGAAGCCGGTGAGGGACACGATCCGCAGCGGCAGCATGGGCACCAGCAGCCCGCACATCATGCCGAGGAACGCCCCCGCGATGATCAGCGCGATCTCACCGGTCTCGCGGTTCTTGCCGACGATCGCGTTGGGCCGGGCGCGGCCGATCAGGTATGTGCGACGTGGCGCGATCGGGTGGGACTGCGTGCTCAACGCCCCTCACCTCCTGCTGATTTGCCGGTGCGGGAGCTGCTGCCCGGGCCGGGGTTCGTACGGGGGGCGGGGGTGGCGGGGGCCGAGGAGCGGCCGCCGCCGGTGCGGGAGCTGTGCGCGGCGACACCGCCGGCCACCGCGTCGGCCGGCCGGGACTGGCCGCCCTGCGCGCCCTGTGGCTGCCCGCCGCCGTCCCCGCCCGACCGGCGGGAGCTGTGGGTCTTGATGCCCTGGGACACCAGCGCGGCGGGCGAGGAGATCATCGCGGCGGCCTGGCTGCCGTCCGTGGCCCGGCCCTTGTTCGTACGGGCCGAGACCATCTCGTCGCCGAAGCCGGGGACGAAGCGGTAGATCACCGCACTGGCGAAGATGGCGAGGACGATGATCGCGAGGCCGGAGACGACTGCGGAGAAGGCGTTCGGGCCCTTGTCGTGGGAGAGCGCACCGGCGATGCCGAGCACGATCACGATGACCGGCTTCACCATGATCACCGCGATCATGATGCCCGCCCAGCGGCGCACATGCCCCCACATGTTCTTGTCGACGAGCCCGGCGTAGACGACGGTGCCGAGCAGCGCCCCGACGTAGAGCAGCGCGGCCCGGATCACCAGCTCCAGCCACAGCACACCGGCGGCGAGCACGGAGACCAGCGACACCACGATCAGCATGATCGGGCCGCCGCCGATGTCCGTGCCCTTCGTGAGCGCCTGCGAGAACGCTCCGAAGAAGGTGTCGGTCTGCGCCCCCGTTCCCTTCGCGATGATCTCGGTGACGCCGTCGGTCGCCGAGACGATCGTGTACAGGATCAGCGGGGTGAACGCGGAGGCGAGCACCGTCAGCCAGAGGAACCCGACGGCTTCACTGATCGCCTCCGTGAGCCGCACCCCGCGCACCGCGCGCTTGGCGACCGCCAGGAGCCACAGGACGAGGGTGAGGATGGTGGAGGCGGCGAAGACGACCGCGTACTGGCGGAGGAACGCGGTGTTGGTGAAGTCCACCTGGGAGGTGGCCTTCACCGCGTCGGAGAGCTTGGTGACGATCCAGGCGGCGGCTTTGGCGCAGCCCTTGGCGAGGGAGTCGAGGGGGTCGAGGGGGTTGTTGTCGGTGAGGCCGCCGGGGGACTTGGGGGCGCCGGAGCCGGGTTTGTCGCCGGATTGGCAGTAGTTCTTGGCGGGGCCGACGATCAGGTCGCAGTTGTCCTTGGGAGACGGGCTGGGATTGGGTGCCGCCAGGACCCGTGTGGCCAGCAGGATCACAGTGGTCTGTACGGACGCCAGCGCAGCGGTGACGGTGAGGGCACGCCTTCGGTTACCGCGCATAGGTGAACCCTCCGTACTGCTCGACTGCCTTGGCGATCTGGTCGGCACCGGACGTCTTGTTGTCCCCGTTGACCGGGGCGGGGCCGTCCTGCTGGGAGAAGCCCTCGACCTTCCAGTCGCCACTTGCCCACGTCAGCTGGAGCCGCATGGTGAACCAGTCACTTGTCACCGGAGTGGTCGACTTGGCGCCGGCCGTACCGAACAGGCCCGTGCACCACACTTCGAGGTTCGCGGTGTCGCCCGTGCGTTTCACGAGCTTGGTGCCGACGGGAACCGTGCGTGAGATGTAGGTCATGCCCTGAGCCGCGTTGCCGTTCGCGTCGAGCCCGAGCTTCTTGAGGAAGGCGGTCGAGTACGCGGCGTCGAGTTTGCCCTGCATCTCGTCGACCTTGGCGGGGACGAAGGCCTGCTTGACGATCGAGTGGCGTTCGTTGGGCTTCAGGATGTTGGCGGAAACCAACGCCACCGCATAATTAGCCGCCGCCGACTGCGCCCCCTGCTCCGTCTTGGCGAAGCCCGACGCGATTCCCCCGTTCTTGCCGGTGACCGGCTTGGTGCCGGTGGGGGCGGTGGGCTGGGCCTGGTCGGTGTCCTTGGCGGAGTCGCCGGTGGGGGTTTCGCTGTTGCCGCTGCCGCCGCGGTTGGCGAAGGCGATGGCCGCGAGCAGCAGGACGATCACGCCGACGATGGTGACGAGGTTGCGGCTGGACATGCCGGCGCGAGGCCGTCGTCCCGAGCCGTAGAGGTCACTGTCGCTGCCGGGAAGTCTGGTCCGTGTCTGGCCCGTCTCGGGACCGCGGTGGCCGTCGCCGCCGTAGCCGCCGTCGTCACTGAGACTCATCGCGCCTGTGCCCCCTCTGCCGCCGTCGCCGTGCGTGCCGTAGTTGTGCCGCCCTCATATGACCGTAGCCGCGCGGGCGCCAGCTCGGGTGCAGCGATACGAGTACATCTCACCGTGACGGGTCCTCAGATGCGGTACGGCAGCGGCGAATGGGGGACTCTGGGTCATTTGTGCTCATCGCTCGCTCCGCGGTTGCCGTCGCCTTCTTGTGCCTTCTTGCCCCCGGGTCCACCTGTCCCCGCGCGGCGGCCCGCCCAATCGGTCCGCTGGTGGCGGGGGTGACCGGGGCGCGGGAGGCGGGCCCGTCGGGCCGGGCGTGAGGGGGCGTCAGCATGGGGCCTCGGCAGGGAGGTGGGGCCGGTGGGAGCGAGTGGGGGCACGGGGCGGCGGAGAGATGGCGGGCGGGGGCGCAGGGGGAGCGGCCCGGGGACGGGGCGGGGAAGGGGTGTGCCCCGCTCGGCCGGCCCCGGCAGGCCCTCGGGTGTGGCCGCGCTAGACCGCCATGCCGTAGACGATGGTGAACAGCGTCCCCAGGGAGCCGATGATGAAGACGCCGGTCAGGCCGGCCACGATCAGGCCCTTGCCCTGCTCGGCGCTGAAGGTGTCGCGCAGCGCGGTGGCGCCGATGCGCTGTTTGGCGGCGCCCCAGATCGCGATGCCGAGGCAGAGCAGGATCGCCACCGCCATGACCACTTCGACCATCACGCGGGCCTCGTTGCCCAGGCTCCCGAACGGTCCCCAGTCCGGGGCGATTCCGCCGATGATGGTGGTGATGTCGCCTTTTTCGGCCGCAATGAACATGTGAACTCACCGCCCCTTGGTGGGTAGTTGTGTGCCCGTGCCGGCGCGGCGCGGGTCGCTCTCTATCTTCGCTGACGAACGGAGCGTCAGCTGTCGTCTTGGCGGCTTTCTTTGACGGATCCCGTGGGAGTGGCGTGGACGTGTGGGTGCATGCCGTCCATTGGACCGGCCGGTCTCACTGTGTGTATCACGGGGCCCTACCCTGAGCAATGATCATCGGAAGAGGTAATGGCCGGTCCGGCGCGCCGTTGCGGCCGGGGCCGTTCGGGTGGTGGCGAGGCCCGGGTGCGGCGGATCGCGGTCCGGGTGCGGCGGATGCCGTCCGGTCCCGGGGCTCGTGTGCAGTGTCGCTCATCCGGCGGTGCTCCGGGCGTCGCGATGAGGGGCATCTCACACCGGGTCAGGAGCGCCCCTGCGCCGTGTCGTGCGCCGTCGTGTCGCACCGGGGGCGGCGCAACGCGCGCGGAGCGACCGGAAAAAGGCAGTGAACCGGGGCTGAATGGGGGAGGGTTGGGGGCGTGCGGAAATTCTGGGTGGCCGGTGGGCTCGGGACAGGGCTGGTGCTCTGCTTGCTCGGGCTGCTTGTGATCGGTACGTACACGGTGGCGGCCCGGCTGGCCGGGGCCGGCGGGCGGGCGCTCGGGCTGGCGAAGGGCGCGGTGCCGGGCGAGTACCAGCCCCTGGTGCAGAAGTGGGGGACGCTCTGTCCGGCGATAAGCCCCGCGCTGCTGGCGGCCCAGCTCTACCAGGAGAGCGGGTGGAACCCTCGGGCGCAGAGCCCGGCGGCCGCCCAGGGCATGGCGCAGTTCATCCCGGGGACGTGGCAGACGCACGGCGTCGACGGGAACGGCGACGGCAAGAAGGACGTGTGGGACCCGCAGGACGCGATTGCGTCGGCGGCCTCGTACGACTGCGAGCTGGCCGGCTATGTGAAGAGCGCGCCGGGCAACGCCACGCACAACATGCTCGCGGCGTACAACGCGGGGGCGTACCGCGTGATCCAGTACAACGGGGTACCGCCGTACCGGGAGACCCAGAACTACGTGAAGACGATCACGACGCTCGCGAAGAGCTTCGAGGCGCCGTCCGGTCCGGTGGCGCCGTCGAAGCAGGCCGCGGGGGCGATCTACTTCGCGCAGGAGAAGCTCGGCACGCGCTACCTGTGGGGTGGTACGGGAACGGCGGCGCAGGGCGGGCGGTTCGACTGCTCGGGGCTGACCCAGGCGGCGTACCGTTCCGTGGGCATCGAGCTGCCCCGGGTGGCGAACGACCAGTGGAACGCCGGGCCGCATCCGAAGCGGGACGAGCTGCTGCCGGGTGACCTGGTGTTCTTCGCCTACAACCTGAAGGACCCGCGGTCCATCCACCATGTGGGGCTCTATGTGGGGGGTGGGTACATGATCAATGCGCCGTACACCGGGGCCGTGATCCGGTTCGACAAGATCGATTCGCCGGACTACATCGGGGCCACCCGCGTCACGTCCGATGGCGCAAAAGCACTGCCCGGTACGAACGCTGCGTGAACATAGGGCCCTGAACTGCAGTGATGAATCAAGCTTCGATAACGTCCTGGTGATCATCCGGTAGAGAGTGGAACGGCTGGGGTGGACATCGCGTTTCCTTGGCACGGGGACGTAGCAGAGCTCGACGCAGCACACGCTCGACGACCACGGGGGCAGGCAGCACACGACGGCGCTCGCGCGCGCGAAAGATAAGGGGCCGCGGCAGATGGCTGGACTCGCACTCGAGGGGCCGAACCCCGATGTCGACGTGCTCGACGGCATCAACGGTCTCGCGAAGGACGCCCCCCACTGGGCCAACAAGGCCATGGAGTACATCGGCGAGTACGGCATCATCGCCGGTCTCGGGGTGCTGTGTCTGATCGCCTGGTGGTCCGCGCGCCGCCGGCCGGGCGCGCCGTCCGCCGTCGCGGGCCTGGTGTGGGCGCCGCTGGCCGCTGGCCTCGCGCTGCTGGCCAACATCCCGATCCGGAACTTCGTCGAGCGGCCCCGGCCGTTCAAGGACCACGCCGGGCTGGAAGTGCTGATCCCCGGCAAGAGCGACTTCTCGTTCGTGAGCGATCACGCGACGCTCACCATGGCGGTCGGCGTCGGCCTGTTCCTCGCCCACCGCAAGTACGGCCTGATCGGGATCGCGCTGGCGCTCGCGGAGGGCTTCTGCCGCGTCTACATGGGCGTGCACTACCCGACCGATGTGATCGGCGGCTTCGCGCTGGGCACCGCCGTCGCGCTGCTGCTCGCGCCGCTCGCGCAGGCGCTGCTGGTGCCGCTGACGACGGCGATCGGCCGGTCGAAGCTGGCCTGGCTGGTGCGGGCACCGGGTGCGGACGGCGCCACGGGGCAGGACGCCGAGGGCGGCCGGGTGGTGGCCACCGGATCGGCGGTGCCGCGGGGGCAGAAGGAGCGGGACAAGGACCTGGCGGCCTGAGGGATCGCCGGACCGGGTGGGACGCACCGGTCCGGCGGCCCCGGGAGCAATGACCTGGCGGATGCGGACGGCCCGGACCCCCTCGCGGGGCCGGGCCGTCCGTGTGTCCGCCGGTGTGCCGGGCGGTGTCAGAGCGCCTGCGGGAAGGTGCTGAACAGCCGCTGCGGGTCGTAGGCCCGCTTGACCTGGGCGAGCCGGGTGGCGGCGGCGCCGTAGTAGGCCGTCTTCCAGTCGCTGAGCCCAGGGTCGGTGTAGTTCTGGTAGGCGGCGCCGGAGGAGTAACGGCGCATCGCGTCATGGAAGGAATTCAGCCACGCTGTGCGCGTCGCGGACGAACCGCTCGCCGGCCAGGACGTCAAGTACTGGGCGAGGAACCGCGAGCCGCGGTGGACGAAGGCGGTGTCGGTGCGCCCGACACGGTTGATCGCGCCGCCCAGCGCCGTCAGCGCCACGTTCCCGTTGACGCCCTTGCGGCCGCCCGCCTCGATCTGGTCCATCAGCGTGCGGATGCCGGCCGTGGACAGCGAGCGGTCGAAGAAGTGCGAGCGGGCGGCGTAGGTCTCGCGGCCCAGCTGCCCGGAGCCGGTGTGGCCGGGCAGCGAACCCGGCATATGGCACTGGGCGGTGGACTTGGAGGAGCAGCCCGCGTAGGACTCCATGGCGTCCAGGTAGCCGGTCGGCGTGAGGTGGACGCTCTTGGCGGGGCCGGGGCCACCGGGCTGGTCGGCGAGCTTGTCGAGGGCGTTCTTCAGGTCGCCGTAGCTGCCCAGGGAGAAGGCGGCGACGGAGACGGACGGGGTGTTGCCGGGGCGGGCGTCGAGATGGCAGGCGGACCAGATCTCGTCGGCCTGCACCGGTCCCCACTTCTGCCAGGACGCCACGACCTTCGCCGCCTTGGACCACGGCCAGGTGAGGTACGCCATCACCGCGCGGGGCGCCGGATGCGTACGGAAGCGGAGTTCGGTCACCACGCCGAAGTTGCCGTTGCCGGCGCCGCGCAGCGCCCAGAACAGGTCGGAGTGGCGGCTCTTGTCGCAGTCGACGGTCTTGCCGTCGGCCGTGACCAGAGTGGCGCCGACGAGGCTGTCGCAGGTCAGCCCGTACGCACGGGAGGCCACGCCATGGCCGCCGCCGAGGGTGAGGCCGGATATGCCGACGGTGGGGCAGGAGCCCCCGGGTATCGTCACGCCGTGCGCCCCGAGGCCCTCGTAGACGTCGATGAGCTTGGCGCCGGCGCCGATGGCGGTGGTGCCGCCGGACGGCGCGCCGACCTTGGAGAGCGCGGAGACGTCGATGACGAGCTTGCCGTTGCCGCTGGACCAGCCGGCGTAGGAGTGGCCGCCGCTGCGGATGGCGACCGGGGTGTCGTAGCGCCGGGCGAAGGAGAGGCATTCGGCGATGTCCGACGGGTGCTCGACATAGGCGATGGCCGACGGCTTCAGCGTGTCGTAGCGGGTGTTGTACAGGCGGCGGGCGGTCGCGTAGGCGGCGTCGGAGGCCCGCACCAGCTTGCCGTCCAGGCTCTTGCCCAGTGCGGTCCACGAGTTCTGGGAGGCCCGGCTGTGGACGGCGGCCCCCGCGGAGGAGGCCGCATTGGTCTGTGCCGCAGCGGTGCCGGTCGCGGCGCCGGTGTCCGACGCGGCGGACCCCGCACCCGCCTTGCCGGTCTTGTTGTCGCAGCCGGTGGTCAAGGCGACCGAGGCCGCCGCCAGTCCGCCGCCCGCCTGCAGGAGTGTGCGCCGCTTCACTGGGATGAGTCCCCCTCGATGTTGTGGGTACGGTCCTGCCCCGCCTGCCGTCGGCCCGGCCGCAGGTCACGGGGCGCGTGCAGGGAAGGCCGCACCGGGCGGCCGCGGCGGTGCGCTGCCCTCACGTTCCGCTGTGCCCGGTAATGCTCCGCACTGTCCGGTGTCGTCCGTGCCGTCCGTTACCGGTGCGGTGCGCGTACTCCCCTTACTAGGCAGATGCAGCAGGGGCGTTGGGGGTTCCCGGGACGGACGCGCTCATTCCACGGGGTGCCCGGGGTCGGTGCTGCCCGTACCCGGTTCGGCGGCCACGTCGGCCAGATGACGCTCCGCGTCCGTACGCGCCTGAGAGCGGGCGCGGCGGGCCGGACCCCGCCACCCGCAGGTGCAGCGGGCCGAGCAGAAGGAACCGCTCTCGGTGGTGGAGGTCGCGTGGGGGGCTCGGTGGGGCACCCCGTCACGCTACGCGTCCCAGGTGCCTTGCGTGACGAGCCCCCTTGACGGTCGTTGAACCGGACGGTCGACGGAACGTCAGATGCGGCGGTGGCGGACCGTGTGACCCTCCCGAGCGGACCGGCCGGCCCAGGCCGTTCCCGAAGACAGCGGCCGAGGGGGCTCGTACGCGATGGTGGTGCAGGAGTGGCGAGGCGGCGGCGCGGTCGTCGTGGCCGTGGCGTGCGGGACGGGGCTGGCGGTCGGGCTGCTGACGACGGGCTGTTCACCGGACGGGGCCGCGGCCGACGATCAAGAGCCGTCCGGCCGGGCCGCTGCCGCCGCGGAGGTCCGAGGCAGCGCCGCCGCCCTGCTGCGGGCCGGCTCGGCCAGGGTCCGTACGTCCATGGAGACGGTCAGCGGCGGCACCCGGGTCGCCATCCGGGGCACCGGCGGCTACGACTTCGCCACCAGCACCGGGCGGCTGCGGGTCGTCCTGCCCGATCCCGCGGGCCGGACCGGCGGCGGCCATCAGCCGGTCACCGAGATCCTTGCGCCCGGTGCGCTGTTCATGAAGAACCGCGGGGCCGGGGTGCCCGCCGACAAGTGGGTGCGGGTGTACACCGCCTCCCTGAGCGACGGGAACCTGGTCACCGGCGGGGCGACCGATCCGCTGGCCGCGGCGGAACTGCTGCGCGGCGCGCGGGAGGTGACGTACCAGGGCGAGGAGCGGCTGGACGGCGTGCGGGTGCGGCATTACCGCGGGACGACGGATATCGAGGCGGCCGCCCGGGAGGCGTCACCGCGTACGAGGCCCGCGCTGGTGGCCGCGGAGCAGGGGTTCACCACCGACGCGGTGCCCTTCGAGGCATATCTGGACGAGGAGGGGCGGCTGCGCAAGGTGCGCCAGTGGTTCCGCTATGCCAACGGTGCACCGAAGGGCGCCTCGGTGACGTCCACCACGGAACTTTCGGATTTCGGGACGAAGGTCGTAGTCCGTCTGCCGGACGAACGCGACATCTATGCGGGGAAGATCGCTTCGCCCGCGCCGTAAGGCCGGGTGCGGCGGGACGGCACGGCATGTGACGGGGGCGCTTGCCGGATGGCGGAAATGGTCCATCCGTGCCATGCGCGGAGCGTGCGCCCGTCCTTACGCTGACGGTAACCACCCAAGGCGTGGGAAGGCGCTCGAAGGAGGAGGTGTTGTACGTGGCCGGACACCGCCCTACGACGGTCCAGGACTACGTAGCCCTCGTCGAGATCGACCTGACCGGTGAGTTGATGATCGCGGCCGCGGCCGCCAGCGAGGACCGGCTCAGCCCGGACCGCATCGACGAGGTGCTGGAGGTCGACGGGGAGGGCGGCGGCACGGACCGGGCGCGCCATCGGGCCGGACCCGCGGGGTGCGCTCCCGGCTGACGGGGTACGCCGCGCAGGACGGCTCAGGTGCGCAGCATCCGCTCGATGGCCTTGGTGGCTTCCTGGACCTTGGCGTCGATGGCCGCGGGGCCCTTGACGGCCGCGTCGGCGACGCAGTGCCGCAGATGTTCCTCCAGCAGCTGGAGGCCGAAGGACTGCAGGCCCTTCGTGCTCGCCGAGACCTGGGTGAGTATGTCGATGCAGTAGACGTCTTCTTCGAGCATCCGCTGCAGTCCGCGGATCTGCCCCTCGATCCGGCGCAGTCGCTTGATGTGTGCGTCTTTCTGCTGTGCGTAGCCGTGGGTGCCGGATGTCGCCGAAGTCTCTGCGTTATCGGTCACGGTTTGAGCTGCGTCCCGGGGGTCGGTGTCCGGCTGCCGGGGGTGGCAGGCCGCGGCGGCTGCGGCGCTGCCGGTGCTGTCGGCGTCCGTGGTCGTCATGGCCGTCTCCCGTGGTATCTAGGCGATCTATATACCCCTGGTGGGTATATGGTACCGAACTTTGCGGGCACCTGTGGTACCCCGTGCAGAGCATGCTGCACGATGGGCGACACTGAAGGAATGCCGGTTAGCTGTGGCTGGATGATGCGCCTAGCATCAACTCGACCGAATCCGATGCACCCCGAGGATTTCACGTGCGCTTTCGTCTGACCCCCAGGGAGACGAGCTTCTACGACATGTTCGCCGCCTCCGCGGACAACATCGTCACGGGCTCCAAGCTCCTGATGGAACTGCTCGGGGCGGACTCCTCCGCTCGTGCAGAGATCGCCGAGCGTATGCGGGCGGCGGAGCACGCGGGTGATGACGCGACCCACGCGATCTTCCACCAGCTGAACTCCTCGTTCATCACGCCGTTCGACCGCGAGGACATCTACAACCTCGCCTCGTCGCTCGACGACATCATGGACTTCATGGAAGAGGCGGTCGACCTGGTCGTCCTCTACAAGGTCGAGGAGCTGCCCAAGGGCGTCGACCAGCAGATCGAGGTGCTGGCACGGGCGGCCGAGCTGACCGCCGAGGCCATGCCGCATCTGCGGACCATGACCAACCTCACCGAGTACTGGATCGAGGTCAACCGCCTGGAGAACCAGGCCGACCAGATCCACCGCAAGCTGCTTGCGCACCTCTTCAACGGCAAGTACGACGCCATCGAGGTCCTCAAGCTCAAGCAGATCGTGGACATCCTGGAAGAGGCGGCGGACGCGTTCGAGCATGTCGCCAACACGGTCGAGACCATCGCGGTCAAGGAGTCCTGAGCGCCGCCCATGGAGACCTTCGCGCTCGTCGTGACCATTGCGGTCGCGCTCGGATTCACCTATACCAACGGCTTCCACGACTCCGCGAACGCCATCGCGACCTCGGTCTCGACGCGGGCACTGACCCCGCGCGCGGCACTGGCGATGGCCGCCGTGATGAACCTCGCCGGTGCGTTTCTCGGCAGCGGGGTCGCCAAGACGGTCAGCGAAGGGCTGATCGCCACTCCCCAGGGCAACCAGGGGATGGGCATTCTCTTTGCCGCGCTGCTCGGCGCGGTGGTCTGGAACCTCGTCACCTGGTACTTCGGCCTGCCGTCCTCGTCCTCGCACGCCTTGTTCGGCGGCATGGTCGGAGCGGCGCTCGCCGGTGGCACCAAGGTCATCTGGGGCGGCGTGATCGAGAAGGTCGTCCTGCCGATGTTCATCTCGCCGGTCATCGGCCTGGTGCTCGGCTATCTCGTGATGGTCGTCATCCTCTGGATGTTCCGTAAGTCCAACCCGCACAAGGCCAAGCGGGGCTTCCGCATAGCCCAGACCGTCTCGGCCGCCGGCATGGCGCTGGGACACGGTCTGCAGGACGCCCAGAAGACCATGGGTGTCGTGGTGATGGCCCTGGTCATCGCCGATGTCGAGGACGCGAACGACGCCATCCCGATCTGGGTCAAGCTGGCCTGTGCGCTCACCCTCTCGCTGGGTACGTACGCGGGTGGCTGGCGCATCATGCGCACCCTGGGCCGCCGCATCATCGAGCTGGACCCGCCGCAGGGCTTCGCCGCGGAGACCACCGCCGCCTCGGTCA
The DNA here is from genome assembly GCF_040253635.1 of Streptomyces sp. Edi2. Classification (NCBI taxonomy): domain Bacteria; kingdom Bacillati; phylum Actinomycetota; class Actinomycetes; order Kitasatosporales; family Streptomycetaceae; genus Streptomyces; species Streptomyces sp. Edi2. Next base: position 5,254,059 of record NZ_JBEJGX010000003.1, read on the forward strand.
TGTACACCGCGTCGTTCATGTTCCAGGCGCCGATCTCCACGACCCATGTCATCACCTCCGCGATCATGGGCGTCGGCTCGACCAAGGGCCCGCGCGCGGTGCGCTGGGGCGTCGCCAAGAACATCGTGATGGGCTGGTTCATCACCATGCCGGCGGCGGCGCTGGTCGCGGCGCTCGCGTTCTGGCTGATCCGGCTGGCCTTCGGCTGACCGACCCGGCCACCGGGCACGCAGAGACAGCGCACAACAGCGCACAACAGCACGCACAGAGCACACAGAGCACACAGAATGGGCCCGCCCCCGGGAAGAGGGGCGGGCCCTTCGCCTTGCGGTGGCACCGCCATGCAGCACCGCAGGACGTGGTGGGGGCGGCCCGGCCGCAGTGGCCGGGCCCGCCCTTGCCGCTCAGCCGAAGCGGCCGGAGATGTAGTCCTCCGTGGCCTGGACCGACGGGTTGGAGAAGATCCGCTCGGTCTCGTCGATCTCGACCAGCTTGCCGGGCTGCCCGACGGCGGCGAGGTTGAAGAACGCCGTACGGTCCGAGACGCGCGCGGCCTGCTGCATGTTGTGCGTCACGATGACGATCGTGAAGCGCTCCTTGAGCTCGCCGATCAGGTCCTCGATGGCGAGGGTGGAGATCGGGTCGAGCGCCGAGCACGGCTCGTCCATCAGCAGCACCTGCGGCTCGACGGCTATGGCACGGGCGATGCACAGCCGCTGCTGCTGGCCGCCGGACAGGCCCGAGCCGGGCTTGTTGAGGCGGTCCTTGACCTCGTTCCAGAGGTTGGCGCCCTTGAGGGACTTCTCGACGATGTCCTTGAGCTCGCTCTTCTTGTACGAGCCGTTCAGCCGCAGACCGGCCGCGACATTGTCGAAGATCGACATCGTGGGGAACGGGTTGGGGCGCTGGAAGACCATGCCGACGGTGCGGCGGACGGCGACCGGGTCGACCCCGGAGCCGTAGAGGTTCTCGTCGTCCAGCATCACCTTGCCCTCGACGCGGCCGCCGGGGGTGACCTCGTGCATCCGGTTCAGGGTGCGCAGGAAGGTCGACTTGCCGCAGCCGGACGGGCCGATGAAGGCCGTCACGGAGCGCGGCTCGACGGTCATCGAGATGTCGTCGATGGCCTTGTGGCTGCCGTAGTACGCGGAGAGGCCGCTGACGTCGATTCGCTTGGCCATGGAAATCACTGCTTCTTTCGTGTGGACGGCGCGGGGTCAGCGGCCGGTTTTGGGGGCCTTCCAGCGGGCGATGCCGCGGGCCACCAGGTTGAGGATCATGACGAAGGCGATGAGGACCAGTGCCGCGGCCCATGCGCGGTCGTACGAGGCCTCGGAGCCCTGCTGCCACTGCTGGAAAACGTAGAGCGGCAGCGACTGCTGGGCATCTTCGAAGGGGTTGTTGTTGATCGTCTTCGCGCCCCACACCAGGAGCAGCACGGGCGCCGTCTCACCGGTGATACGGGCGATGGAGAGCATCACACCGGTGGTGATGCCGCCGATCGACGTCGGCAGGACGACCTTGAGGATGGTGCGCCACTTGGGCACGCCGAGGGCCAGCGAGGCCTCGCGCAGCTCGTTCGGGACGAGCTTGAGCATCTCCTCGGTGGAGCGGACCACGACCGGCATCATCAAGATCGCCAGCGCCATCGAGCCGGCGAAGCCCGACGGGCCGAAGCCGAGGATCAGGATCCACACGGAGAGGACGAACAGGCCGGCCACGATCGAGGGGATACCGGTCATGACGTCGACGAAGAAGGTGACGGCGCGGGCCAGCCGGCCGCGGCCGTACTCGACGAGGTAGATCGCGGTGAGCAGACCGATCGGCGCGGCGATCAGGGTGGCCAGGCCGACCTGCTCCAGGGTGCCGACGATCGCGTGGTTGATGCCGCCGCCGGGCAGCGCGTCCGGGGTGGTGCCCATGGAGTGCGACAGGAAGTAGCCGTTGAGGACCTTGGTGCCGCGGGCGACGGTCTCCCACAGGAGGGAGGCCAGCGGTACGACGGCGATCAGGAAGGCCATCCAGACCAGGCAGGTGGCCAGGCGGTCCTTGGCCTGCCGGGTGCCCTCGACGGCCGCGGCCAGCGCGAAGGTGCCGAGGACGAAGAGCAGGGCGGCGATCAGGCCCCACTGGACGGTGCTGTCCAGGCCGGCGCCCAGCCCGATGCCGCAGCCCGCACCGGCCGCGACCAGCGCGAGAGCCGGCGGGGTCCAGCGGGGGAGCCGGGCCTGCTTGAGCGAGACGGGCAGCGGGGAGTCGCCGTGGGAGACCGCGGGGCGGTCGGTCGTCATACTCATGCCGCCACCTCGCTTCGCGAGGCACAGCATTCGCAAGGCGCGCACCTTTTGTTGATTCCTTCGCTTCGCTCACTCATGCGGCAGCTCCCGAGTACTCCTTGCGGCGGGCGATGATCAGGCGGGCCGCGCCGTTGACGAGCAGCGTGATCACGAAGAGGACGAGGCCGGACGCGATCAGGGCGTCCTGGCCGAAGGTGTCGGCCTCGCTGAACTTGCTGGCGATGTTCTGGGCGAAGGTGCCGCCGCCCGGGTCCAGCAGGCTGGTGTTGATGAGGAAGCTGGGCGAGAGGACCGTGGCGACGGCCATCGTCTCGCCGAGCGCACGGCCCAGGCCCAGCATGGAGGCGCTGATGATGCCGGAGCGGCCGAAGGGGAGCACCGACATCCGGATGACTTCCCAGCGGGTGGCGCCGAGCGCCAGCGCGGCCTCCTCGTGCATCTTCGGGACCTGCAGGAACACCTCGCGGCTGACACTGGTCACGATCGGCAGGACCATGATCGCGAGCAGGATGCCGACGGTGAACAGCGAACGGGCCGCCCCGCCGCCGTAGGAGAAGATGCCGGTCCAGCCGAGGTAGTCGTCCAGCCAGGTGTAGAGGCCGCTCAGATGCGGGACGAGGAAGAGCGCGCCCCACAGGCCGTAGATGATGCTGGGCACCGCGGCGAGCAGGTCGATGACGTAGCCGAGCGGTGAGGACAGCTTGCGCGGGGCGTAGTGCGAGATGAACAGCGCGATGCCGACGGCGACCGGGACCGCGATGACCATGGCGACCACCGAGCTGACGACGGTGCCGAAGGCGAGGACCGCGATGCCGAACTTCGGGTCCGTCCCGGTGGCGTTCCAGTCCAGGGTGGTGAAGAAGTTGGCCTTGTCGCCGGAGATGGCGAGCACGGAGCGGTAGGTGAGGAAGCCCGCGATGGCGGCCATGATCACCAGGAGGGCGATCCCGGAGCCCCGGGAGAGCCCGAGGAAGATCCGGTCACCGGGGCGGACCGCCTTGCCGGAGACGGCCGAGCGGCCGTCGTTCCCTGGCAGGGGTGGGGTATCGGTTGGCGAGGTAGCTGAATTCATGGGTTCTCCGGTCTGCGGAGCCCGGCGGGGCTCCTGGCGCGGCGGTGCACCGGACGGGCGGCGGCCCGAAAGGGGCCCTGGTGAAGGGGCCCCTTTGGCCGTACAGCGGTCTGCGGGCCGCCGCCCGGTGGGTCAGGAGAGCGTGGTGACGGTCTTGCGGACCTTGTCGGCGATCTCGGGGGGCAGCGGGGCGTAGCCGAGCTGCTTGAGCGCGCTCTGGCCGTCCTTGCTCGCGACGTAGGTCAGGAAGGACTTGGTGGCGGCCAGCGTCTCGGGCTTGTTGCCCTTGTCGCAGGCGATCTCGTTGGTCACCAGGGTGATCGGGTAGGCGCCCTCGGCCTTGGTGGTGTAGTTGAGCTTCAGGGCCAGGTCGTTGCCCTTGCCGGCCTGCTTGGCCTCGGAGATCGCCTTGGAGGCGTTGTCGACGGTGGCGTCGACCGGGGTCTTGGCGCCGGTGTTCAGCTTGACCGTCGGGACCTTGCCGGCCGTGGCGTACGACAGCTCGAAGTACGAGATCGCGCCGGGGGTCTGCTTGACCTGCGAGGAGACGCCGGCCGAGCCGGAGGCCGCCTGGCCGCCCTCGCCCTCCCACTTCTTCGCCGGCTCGTGCTTCCAGCCACCGGCGGCCTTGAGGTACTTGGTGAAGTTGTCGGTGGTGCCCGAGTCATCGGAGCGGTGGAACGGCTGGATCTTGAGGTCCGGGAGCTTCGCGCCCGGGTTCAGCTTCTTGATCGCGGGGTCGTTCCACTTCTTGATCTCCGAGTTGAAGATCTTCGACAGGGTCGGGGCGTCCAGCACCAGGTTGTCGGCGCCGGGGACGTTGTAACCGACCGCGATCGGGCCGCCGACCATCGGCAGGTCGATGGCCTGGCCGCCCTTGCAGACCTGCTTCGACTTCTTGACCTCGTCGGGCTTGAGGGGGGAGTCGGAGCCCGCGAAGGCGGTCTGGCCCTGCAGGAAGGTGGTGACGCCGGCGCCGGAGCCCGTCGGCTGGTAGTTGATCTCGGTGCCCTTGCAGGCGCCCGAGTAGGCCTGCACCCAGACGTCCATGGCGTTCTTCTGCGCGGAGGAGCCGGACGCGAGCAGCTTGCCCTTGCCCTCGCACTTGATGTTCGACGGCTTGGCGGCACCGCCGCCGGCGCCGGAGGTGTCATCGGAGCCGCACGCCGTCAGGGCCAGGGCACCCGAGACGGCGAGAGCGCCAACGGCGAGGGCGCGAACCCGGTTCTTGCGCTGAAGCTTCACTGTCGAAAGTTCCTTCCTGGGGCGCGCCGCTTCGTCGGCGTGCGAGGTGAAGTGTGATCTGCGGGCTGTCGCGGTCTGCGATGCCGGATAGCCGTGTCGCGCTTGCGCATCAGGCGAAACGCGTACTCGGTGAGGCTGAAATTAGGCAGGTGAGGTGAAGCGGCCGATGGAGGGGAGTGAACGCACGGTGAACCTCGGCCATCGGGTGGGTGCGGCGGGAGAAGTGTTCGCCAACTCGTGCGAAACGGCCCGTCGCCCTGTTGAATTACCGGCCGGTATGGCAGCATCCGCGCCTGTAGGAATACGCGAATCGGTGCGGAACGACCGGAGGTGGCTGGTGGGGAGCCAGGGGGCACGGCAGGGCGTTCGGGACGTACGGGACGGGCAGGCCGGGTGGGGATCATGGGGCGCACGGGCGCCTTGGGGTGCACGGAGATCATGGGCCGCACGGGGCAGCCGGCTCGTGGCGTGCACCGCCGTCGTCCTGTGCGCGACGGGGCTGCTCGGCGGTACGGCGACGGCCGCCTACGCGGATGACCCGAAGAACCCGTCCGCGGACGCGGGGCAGGCCGCCGGCGCGGGAAAGGCCGCGGATGCCGACGCCGACGCCCGGCGCCTCGACGAGGTACGCAAGAAGATCGACGCCCTCTACCGCAAGGCCGAGCAGGCCACCGACGCCTATAACGCCGCCAAGGAACAGGTCGAGCTCCAGCAGAAGGAGATCGTCAAGCTGGCGCGCAGCATCGACAGCACCCAGCGCCGGCTGGCCGACCTCAAGCGTCGGGCGGGTGCGCTGGCCAGCGCCCAGTACCGCGGCGGCGGGCTGCCCGCCGAGGCGAAGCTGATGCTCAACGTCGACCCCGAGGGCTTTTTCGACAATGCCACCCTGGCGCGCAAGGGGCAGCTGGCGGCCAAGCGAATGATCAGCCAACTGTCGCATCTGGAAGGCGACTTGGAGGACTATTCCGACTCGGCCACGGACCGCTGGGAGAAGCTGGAGGCGAACCGCAAGAAGAAGGAAAGCGCCCAGCGGGACATCAAGAAAAAGATCGACGAGGCAAAGAAGCTGGAATCCCGGCTGGCCGCCAAGGAAAAGGACCGGCTGAAGAAGCTGGAGGACGACCTGGCCTTCAAGCAGCAGCAGAAGTGGCTGGACTCGGGCGTACTGAAAGACATCAGTAACAAAGCCTCGGCTCCCGGCAAGAAGGCGATTTCGTACGCCACCGCACAGATCGGCAAGGACTATGTGTGGGGCGCGGAAGGGCCGGACACCTTCGACTGCTCCGGGCTGACCCTGCGGGCGTGGCAGGCCGGCGGCCGGACCATTCCGCGGACCTCGCAGGAGCAGTGGCGGCGGCTGCCCCGGGTCGCGCTCAAGGACATGCGGCCGGGCGATCTGATCATTTATTTCTCCGATGCCAGCCATGTCGGGATGTATCTCGGCGACGGCGCGATCGTGCATGCGCCGCGGCCCGGCCGGCAGGTCACGATCACCGGCGCCGGCTCGATGCCGATCCTCGGTGTCGTCCGCCCCGATGGTGACGGCTGACACGATGGCGCGGATCACACGCGCGATAAATGACCGGATCGTTTCCTGTCCGAGAGTTGTCGTCGCGTAGCGGAAAGCATCCGGGCGGGGTGATGTTCGTCATTCCGCATTCCGCCCTCCCCAGGTCAAATGGCTTATTGGGTGCGGCATATGACGATGGCCGATTGCCGCCGGGCATTCCATCCCACTCCGTACTGGCGCTATGGTCGCCTGGCAGTGCCCGGTGTTGCCCCCGCTCCATTGACCGACGAGCGACGGGAAGCCGGGCACGGTGGTGCGCCGGTCGGCGCTCCGCCGCACCCCTCGGGGGGAGGGAAGGAAGCAGACCCATGCCCGTACCCGTACCGCACCAGCGGGCGGTCGTGCTGCCGCACCAGGCAGGACCGGTGGACGGCGCCTGCGCGGACACCGCGCGGGTCGCCGACGCGCCGGGCGCGGGGGACACGACGGCCCAGGGCGTCGGCGCCCCGGCGACCGCCGTGGGCCGGCCGTCGGCCCCTTTGGGCTCCCACGGCTTCCAGAAGCCCGAGCAACCGCAGTCGGCCGCACAGCCGGTTCCGGCCGACCATGCGCCCGCCCACCAGGGTCTGACCCTGCTCCTCATCGGCGAGGACCCCAACAGTCATGTCCCCGATATGTGGGACTGGGCGGGCCGCAAGGTGCGTCTGCGGACCGCCCGCAACCTCACCGAGGCCGGGCGGCTGCTCACCGACGATGTGCACTGCATCCTGCTCGACCTTCCCCCGCGGGCGCCCGGCGAGCGCACGGAACGCGACCCCGGCCACGGCGGCACCCCCGACGACGAGCTGGGCATGCTGCGCGAGGTGCTGCGGATGGCCACCTCGCACGCCGTCCTCGTCCTCACCTACGAGACGGACGCCGAGCGCGCCGCCGACGCCGTACGCGTCGGCGCCCAGGACTACCTCTTCCGCGACGAGCTGGACGGCGCGGTGCTCAGCCGCGCGGTCCGCTACGCCGTCGAGCGCAAACGCGCCGACCTCGCACAGCGCCAGCTCACCGAGTCGCGGATGCTTGCTCAGGAGAATGCCCGTCTGGAGCGCGGCCTGCTGCCCACGCCCCTGCTCGACGGCTCCAATCTGCGGTTCGCCGCCTGCTACCGCCCCGGCCGCAGCCGTGCGCTGCTCGGCGGCGACTTCTACGACACCGTCCGCACCCCGGACGGCACCGTCCACGCGATGATCGGCGACGTCTGCGGCCACGGCCCCGACGAGGCCGCCCTCGGCGTCGAGCTGCGCATCGCCTGGCGCGCGCTGACCTTCGCCGGACTCTCCGGCGACGAACTGCTCGCCACGCTCCAGAAGGTCCTGGAGCACGAGCGGGCGGACGACGAGATCTTCGCGACGCTGTGCACCGTCGACATCTCCGCGGACGGCCGCCGCGCCGGTCTGTGCCTGGCCGGCCACCCCGCACCGCTGCTGGCCCAGGCCGACGCGCCTCCGCAGCTGCTGCCGTACGAGTTCGGCGGCCCGGCGCTCGGCCTGCTGCCGCACGCCCGCTGGCCGCGCCGGCAGGTGGAGCTGGGCGGCTCGTGGAGCCTGATGATGTACACCGACGGCCTGATCGAGGGCCGGATCGGCCAGGGGAACCAGCGCCTCGGCCAGGAGGGTATGACCGAGCTGGTGAGCCGGCAGATGGCCGCCGGCCTCACGGGCGAGGAACTGCTGGACGCCTCGGTCAGAGAGGTACGCGATCTGAACGGCGGAGAGCTGACGGACGACGTGGCCGTGCTGCTGCTGGACCGGCGGTAGGTCGTAGCCGGGGGCCCCGGGGCCCGTGCCGGAGGCCGGGGGCTTTCTCAGCGCCCGCCGTTGTACGGCCCGTACGGCCCGTCCGAGCTGGAGCCCCCGCGCCGGGGCCCGCGGCCGCCGCCGGCGACCTGCCGGAGCGCCGGGCGTACGTCGACGGTGTAGACGATCACTGCGATCACGCCGATGACCGGCAGGAACGACATGATCGGGAGAATGAACAGCAGCGCCGTGGCCAGGGCGAGGAAGATCAGCCACATGCCCTTGGTCTGCTTGCTCGCGGCGCGATAGGCGTCCTCACGGCGCACGGCCGCATCGACCAGCATCACGGCGGCATAGACGCCCAGGGCGAGCTGCACCCAGCTCAGAATGCTCTGGAACCCGTAAATCAGCACGCCTTACACCGCCCGTTCGCCAGTCGTGTCGTCTCGGTCTGCGGCGGCCCGACTGCCGCCCGTGCGGCCCCACCGTACCCGGACAACGGGCCGGGCACCCGAAGTGTGCCCGGCCCGGCCCGTGAAACGGGGGCCTCGGCGAAAGGTGAGCGAGCTCACTTCGCCCGGTGGTGTGCGCCCGGTGTCCTTACTTGGCGGACGGCGGGGTGCTCTTCTTCGCCTGCGCCGGTGCCGGCTTGCGCTGCGGCGGCGCGGGGGTCGGCTTGCGCTGCGCGACGGGCTTCTTCGTCGTGGCCGGCTTGGGCTGTGCCGAGGGGGTGGCCTTGGTCTCCGCCTTGGTGCCGTTCGTGGTCTGGTTCTTCGTCGCCGTGGCGGTCTGGGGCTTCGTCCCGCTCTTGCCCGCCTGCTTCGGCGCCGGCTCCGGCTCGATCGCCACCGCAAGGTCCTCGACCTGGTCGGCGGCCTCGCCGCGCCAGGTCGCCACCGCGCCGCGACCGCGCTCGGCCAGCTCCTCGTAACCCTCACGGGTCTTCACGACGGCCTCGGCCGCGCGGCCCACGCCCTGCAGCGCCAGCTCCTGCGCCTGGTCACGGACCTTCTTGATGTCGCCGTCCAGCGAGCCCAGCAGCTCGGTCAGCTTCTCCTTGGCGTCCTTGGCCTGCTTGGTGACCAGGGCCTGGACGTCCTTGGGGTCGGTGCTGCGGACGGACTCGAAGCGCTTGGGCGCCTCGATCCGGATCTTCTCGACGAACTGCGGCACCTCGCCGAGCTTCTCGGCAGCCAGGTCGACGGTGCCGGCCAGGGCGTACAGCGGGGTCGCGTCGGTCAGGGCCTTGCGGAGGTCATCGGTGTTGATGGCCATGACGTTATTCCTCCTGGAAACGAAATCGGTTGCTCAGGTGGCGTGCGGGCCGCCGTCGGCCTCTGTCTCAAGGGAGTCCGTGTCGCGCCCGTCCTCAAATCCGCTCACAGCGGTGTCCTTGCCGCCGCTCCCGAGCCCGTTCTCCTTGCGGAAGGACTCGTAGATCTGCAGCAGGACCTGCTTCTGTCTCTCGTTCAACGCCGGGTCGGTGAGTATCGCGGTCTGTACCTCGACCCCGTCCAGACCCTGCCGTTCGTCCAGAATCCCGGCCTGGACGTACAGCGTCTCGGCGGATATACGCAGCGCCTTGGCGAGCTGCTGCAGAATCTCCGCGCTCGGCTTGCGCAGGCCGCGCTCGATCTGGCTGAGGTACGGGTTGGACACCCCGGCGGCATCCGCGAGCTGCCGCAGACTCAGCTGCGCCGTGCGCCGCTGCTCCCGCAGGAACTCGCCGAGATTGCCGACGTTGAGTGATGCCATACCTCGATGGTGCCCGGAAGTGCTAACTATTGCAAGCGCGGTGCTAGCAGAAGTGGTCCAGGCGGGTGGGCCGCGGGAGACCGAGGACGCGGGGCGTCACCGGCCCGGGGTCAACGTTCGGGCACCTCAGCGTGTGCCCTTTCACCGCCGGGCAACGCACCCGGCCAGTGGCTCCCCGGGTCCGTCTCCTGGTCACTCGTACCGGCCCCCGACGCCTCCACGAGGACGTCCCCGGCCGCCGTCCGCACATACAGCACCGACCGCCCGGCCCGCCGCCTTCCCGCCAGTCCCGCGTCCAGCAGGACCCGCAGATGGCGCCCCACCGAGCCCAGCCCCTGCCCGGTCACGGCGACCAGTTGGGTCGTGCTCAGGGGAGTTCCGAGCAGCACCAGCAACCGGGCCCGGGCGGTTCCGATGAGTGCCCCGAGGCCGGCCGGGACGGGACGCCGGTCGTGGTCCTCGGCGAGCACCCCGAGGCACGGATAGACGACGGCGTACCGCTCCCGCCCCTCCCATGACACCCACCCGGACCTCGGCGTCACCGGCATGAACAGCAGCTCGGCCCCGGCGGCGATCTCCCGTGGCGGATACGCGTGCAGGTTGACCTGGAACCGGCTCTCCCCGAGCCACCGCGTCCCCGGTCGCAGATCGTCCAGCACGGCCGCCCAGCCGCCCTGGCTCACCTGCGTGGTCCGCGCGACCATGTCGGCCTCCAGGACGCGCCGCCGGCGCTCCCAGTACGGCCGCACGGTCTCTTCCCAGACGTACGTCAGGAGCGCGGTCGCCCGTTCGGGCAGGTCGTCCCGCTCCAGGGCGGCGGGGAGCGGGCCCCGGAGGGACACCCGGAGATCGGCGCGCGCCTCCGCGGCCCCGGCAGCCCGCACCCGGGCCACGCTCTTCTCGAAACTCTCCCCGACGCACGAGGTGGGGCAGATGAAGTCGGCGATCCAGGACGTGCCGACCGCCGCCCGTACCAGCAGCGCGGTCACCGGGTCGGCCGCGAGGCGCGCGCGGTAGCCGGGCAGGTGCGCGCGCAGCCAGGCCTCCTCGCCCGGATGGGCGCCGGTTCCCGCGTGCAGCAGCTTCAGGCTCGCGAAGGCCTCGGCGAACGGTGAGAGCACGAACCGGCTGCGGGCGAGGGTGTCGGTGTCGATCTGCCATAAGCCCATGCGTACGACCTTTCGCGCGTCGGCGAAACAATAACCGGAGCCCCCGGGCCGCTCGGAGACTCCGACGCATGCGCAGCTACCGCACCCTGTTCCGCACCCCGGAGTTCACCCCGTTCCTGCTCTCCTTCGCCGCCCACGCCGCGGCCCAGACGATCGGCGGCCTGGCCCTCGGCACGCTGGTCTTCCGGGCCACCGGCTCCCCGCTCCTGTCGGCGGTGAGCATGTTCGGCCCGCAACTGGCGCAGTTGCTGGGAGCCACGTTCCTGCTCTCGGGCGCCGACCGACTGCCCCCGCGTGCGGCCCTCACCGGCCTCGCCCTCGCCTTCGCGGCCGGTACGGCGGTGCTCGCGCTGCCCGGCCTGCCGGTCCGGGCGCTCTTCGCCGTCGTGCTGGCGCAGGGCCTGATCGCGTCCCTGGGCGGGGACGTGCGCGCGGGGCTGCTCAACGACATCCTGCCGAAGGACGGCTATGTCCTGGGCCGTTCCGTGTTCAACATGCTCTGGGGCCTGATGCAGGTCGCCGGTTTCGCGACGGGCGGCGCGCTGCTGGCGCTCCTGACCCCGAGGGCATGCCTGCTCCTGGCGGCGGCGCTGTACGTGCTGGCGGCCCTCGGCACCCGCCTGGGTCTCACGGTCCGCCCGCCGCGCTCCTCCGGCCGCCCGTCCGTCGCGGCGACCTGGCGCACCAACGCCCTCCTGTGGTCCTCGCGCCCCCGCCGCCTGACGTACCTCGGCCTGTGGATCCCCAACGGCCTGGTGGTCGGCTGCGATTCGCTCTTCGTCTCCTACGCCCCCGGGGCGGCCGGGACGCTGTTCGCGTGCGGGGCGCTGGGCATGTTCGTGGGCGACGTGACGGTGGGCCGCCTGGTGCCGCCCGCGTGGCGCCCCCGCCTCGCGCTCCCGCTGCGCTCCCGCTGCGCTTGCTGCTGGCGACGCCGTACCTGTTCTTCGTCCTGCGGCCGGGAGTGGCGCTGTCGGCCGTGGCCGCCGCCGTCGCCGCCGTCGGCTTCGCCGCGAGCCTGGTCCTGCAGGAACGCCTGATGTCCCTCACCCCCGACGACCTCGCGGGCCAGGCTCTCGGCCTGCACTTCGTCGGCATGTCCACCCTGCAGGGCGTCGGCGCGGCCCTGGCGGGCACGCTGGCCCAACTGACCTCCCCGGCCACGGCGATGACGCTGCTGGCGGCCGGATCGGTCACCGTGACCCTGATCCTCGCGGCGCTGGGCCGGCGCGAGGGACGAGAGGCGGCCGCCTCCCGCGCGCGTCCGGGTGCCCTGCCGGAACCGGCCGCCATGGACTAGTCCTGACCCTGACCCTGTTCCTGGCCCTGGTCCTGGCTTTCGTCGAGCTTCCGGCCGTGCCGTCTTTCGAGTGTGGTGAGCCATTGGGTGACGACGGCGTCGATGAACCCGTCGGTCACCTGGCCGCGGTCGAGGAAGAGCCTGGCGAGCACCGGCCCGTAGAGCAGGGTGTGCTCGGTGTCGTCGATCTGGATGCCTGAGGGTTCCAGGAGTTTGTTCAGGGCTGCGCGGCGGTCCTGGCCGATGCGCACCAGGGCCTGGGCGCTGTCCGGATCGTGGTCGGCTTGGGCGGTGATGGCCAGTACCGCGGTGCGGATGGCCGGTTCGCTGATGCCGTCGCGCAGGCTCTTCAGCCAGTCGACGGCAACGGTGCGTACGTCGCTGCCCGGCTCGGGGTAGTTGCCGAGGTCGGGGCCCTCCAGGATCAGGTCGAAGAGCAGCGCGGCCCGGTTGGGCCAGTGGCGGTAGAGGGTCTGGCGGGTGACGTCGGCGCGCTCGGCCAGCAGCGCGTACGTCAGCCCGGTCGGACCGGCCTGGGGCAGCAGTTCACGAGCGACGGTCAGTACGCGGTTGCGGGTGCGCTGGACGCGCGGGTTGCTCGGGGTCGGCCGGCGACGGTGGAGGGGCTGCTGCATGCGTCCCATCCTATCCACGAATCATACGAGCCGTGTGATTCAAGCCATAAGGGCCTCCGTGTGAGCCATCAATCATCCATCATGCGTGATACAAAGAAATCACACGCGATGGATGATTGATGGTGTGTGCCGCTTACCGGTGTCGCTTCCAGGTGGCGCTTCCCGCTGCCGCTGCCGTCCCCCGCTCTCTCGCCGGCCGAGGCCGCCCGGGCCCACGCCCCCGCCGTCGAAGCCGGCCGCCACCACCACTTCCACAGCCCTGACCAGACCGGACCAGACCAGCAACTACCTACCGTGAGGAAATGAAATGAAGGCCGCTCAGATCACCGGCTACGGCACCCCGGATGTCCTCAAGGTCAACGACGTTGACCGTCCCGCCCCCGGTGCGGGCGAGGTCCTGGTATCGATCGAGGCGTCGAGCGTGAACGGGCTCGACACGATCGTGCGCGCCGGGGGATTGCGGATCGTGTCCGGACGCCGGTTCCCGATCGGTGTGGGACTGGACTTCGCCGGTGTCGTCGCCGCAACCGGTGCCGACGTCTCTCAGTACCAGGTGGGGGACCGGGTGTGGGGCACGGTGCCCCCGCTCAAGCGGAACGCCGTCGGTGGAGCCGCCGAATACGTCGTGGTCGCCGCGAGCCGCATCGGTCCCGCACCGGCAGACCTCTCGCCGGTGGAGGCGGCCTCTCTGGTCGTGGCGGGAACGACCGCGTTGGCCGCGCTGCGGGGCACCCTGCACCTCGCGAGCGGCGAACGCCTCCTGGTGCGTGGCGCCGCCGGCGGAGTCGGTACGGCCGCCGTACAACTGGCCCGGGCGATGGGTGGGCACGTCACCGCGCTGTCCCGCGGCCGCCATGCCGGGGCGCTGCAAGAGCTGGGAGCCGACGAGGTCTTCGACTACGGCACCACCACGCCGGACCGGGTCGGACCGTTCGACGTCATCTTGGACACCGTCGGCTCGGAACTGCACTCCTACCGGCGCCGGCTGACCCGCGACGGCAGGATGGCCACCATCGCGCTGTCGGCATCCTCCATGGCGGCCATCGCCGCGTCGAGCGTGCACGGCGCCCGCCGCATCCGCACCTTGAGCTCCAACCCCGACACCGCTGTGCTGCGTGACCTGGCCGGTTATGTGACCTCTGGCGCACTGCGGCCCGTCGTCGACAGCGTGTATCCGCTGGCGGACATCGCCTCGGCGCATCAGGCCTTCGAGCGAGGCGGGGTGGTGGGCAAGCAGGTGGTAGCGGTGTCCGGGAGGTAGGAAGCAGGAGGTAGGAGGTAGCAAGCGGGAGGCTACGGCGGTCCGGCTGCCCGGCCCTCCCCGGCGGCAGGCTCCCGGGTCCCTATGACCACCGTGGCGTAGAGCTCGTCGGAATCGGCCACCCGGGGGAGCAGTCCGTTGCGGGTGAAGGCCTCGACGGCCCGCGGTGCCTGGTGTTCGCTCGTCTCGACCAGCAGATGGCCCCCGGCGGCCAGCCACTGCGGGGCCGCCGCGGTCACCCGCCGCAGGACGTCGAGCCCGTCCGCGCCGCCGTCGAGCGCCACCAGCGGCTCGAACTCGCGGGCCTCCGGCGGCAACAACCCGACCTCCTCGGTCGGTACGTAGGGAACGTTGGCCACCAGGATGTCGATACGGCCCCGGAGGCCGGCGGGGAGCGCATCGAAGAGGTCGCCCTCGTAGACCCGGCCCCCGGCGTCGGTGATGTTGCGGCGGGCGCAGTGCACCGAGGCGGGCTCGATATCGGCGGCGTACAGCTCGACCCGGTGAAGGGCTGTGGCCAGTACCGCGCCCACCGCGCCCGATCCGCAGCACAGATCGACGACGACCGTGGGCCGCCCGGTGCGCTCGGCGGTCCGCAGGCCGAGGCCGATGGCCTGGTCCACCAGGAACTCGGTGCGGCGGCGCGGTACGAAGACCCCGGGATCGACGATGATCCGTCGGCCGTGGAACTCGGCCCAGCCGACGACGTGTTCCAGCGGCAGCCCGAAGGTGCGCCGCTCCACCATGGCGGCGAGTTCGTCCGCCGTCCGGGCGGTGGACAGAAGCAGCTCCGCCTCGTCCTCCGCGAAGACACAGCCGGCGGCGCGCAGCGTGGTGACGACGGCGGAACGGGAGAGCGGCGCAGAAACGGGGGCCGGGGAGGGGGAAACGCAGGAGAAGGAGAGAGGTGACGGACGGGACGACATCTGAAACGACGACATGTGAGCCTTTCGGGGCGCCGACGGCGCTTCCCGGGTCATCTGCGTCGGACGGTCACCTGCATCGAGGGGACCGCAGGGGCGCGTGAGCCCGGAGCACCTGCCTGGTCTGGCGGGGAATCGGTCTCACCTCCTGAGTCGGTCCACTACTGAGGGCGCAACATTACCTGACCTGGCCTCGGCGCACAGGTGGGCGGCCGCGGCAGGGCGACGGAGCGCCGAGACCGAGCGACGGAGAAACGGATCAACGGATCCCGGGCAGAGGGGAGTTCGCGCGGGAAGCGAATGGCTGGAAAGTACTTGTCATACCGGAAAGTACTTGTCACGCTGTATGCAGGAAGTCGGAGCAGTACCAGTTGCCGGGGGGACAACATGGCGGAGTACGCCTCGCAGGAAGCAGCGGCCGCACTGGACCGTGCGCAGATGCTGAGCTCGAAGGTGCGGAAGGGAACGAGGTGGTACGTCTGGTACTACCTGGTCTTCGGCTGCGCTACCGCGATCCAGGTGCTCTTCACCGGACTGCTGGGCCGGCCTCACGGCGTCGCGATCGGCAGCGGCTTGTGGTGCGCCACCATCGTCGGGTTGTCCGTCTACGTGGCCCGACAGCGCGTGGCCCGCCGGGGTTTCGGATGGCGGCTCGGCGTCATGATCGCGTCCTGGGGGCTGCTCTACAGTGCGGTGCTGGTCCTGGGCCTCATGTGGTTCCAGGGGGCCCCGGCGTGGTGGGTGCCCGGCGCACTGGTGGTTGCCCTTCCCGGACTGATAAGCGCTTACTTGGAGGCCCGGCGGTGACCGACCCGCATCGCGAGGCACATCCGCGTCACGCGCTCGACGACGTCATACACGCACCGGTCCGCTTCTCCATCGTGGCGACTCTCGCGGCTGCCGAAAAGGCCGAGTTCGCCTTTGTCCGCGACACCGTCGAGGTGAGCGATTCGGTCCTGTCGCGACAGATGACCACCCTGGAGAAGGCCGGCTATGTCGCCGTCGCCAAGGGGTATGTCGGCAGGCGCCCACGCACCTGGCTCTCCCTGACGCCCGCCGGCCGCACCGCCTTCGCCGCGCACTGTCAGGCGCTGCGGGCGATAGCGGGCGACGGCGGCTGACGGCGGCCGGGCGCGGCCGGCGGCTCAGGGAAGAAAGCCCCGCCAGAACGGGCGGGCTTCTCAGAGCACCGGGGCGGGGGAGGCTCGTCAGCGCAGACGGCCCCGTACCGACCCATACCGATGCCGTGTTGACTTGAAGTGCGCTTCAACTCATACCGTCCGGGACGTGACTCCGGTACAAGGCCGCCACGCGGGACCGGAGTTCAGCAATCAGGACGGGATCAGAGGCAGAGAGCCAGAGGCCGAGGCTCAGCGGCCGAGACTCACAGGCAGAGCGTCAGAGACAGAGAGACAGCGGCAGGGACTCAGAGCCCCGGATCCGTCCGCCGTATTCCAGGAGGTAGCAGCAGCATGACCACGAAGAAGAACGTCCCGTCGCGTCGCCTCGGCGAGCTGGTGGTTTCCGCGCAGGGTCTCGGCTGCATGGGGATGAGCCATGGGTACGGGGAGTCGGACGACGCGCAGTCGATCGCGACCATCAACCGGGCGCTCGACCTCGGTGTCAGCCTGCTGGATACCTCCGACTTCTACGGGGCGGGGCACAACGAGGAGCTGATAGGCCGGGCCATCGCGGGCCGCCGGGACGAGGCGGTGCTGGCGACGAAGTTCGGGTTCGCCAACCGGCTCGGTGAGCCGACCGCGATCCGTGGCGACGCCGCCTACGTACGGGAGGCCTGCGACGCTTCGCTGCGCCGGCTCGGGGTCGAGCACATCGACCTCTACTACCAGCACCGCGTCGACCCCGACGTGCCGATCGAGGAGACCGTCGGTGCGATGGCCGAACTGGTCGCGGCGGGCAAGGTGCGGCACCTCGGGCTGTCCGAGGCGAGCGCGGCGACCCTGCGGCGGGCGCATGCGGTGCATCCGATCGCCGCGCTGCAGAGCGAGTGGTCGCTGTGGACCCGCGACCTGGAGCAGGAGATCGCCCCGGTGTGCCGTGAACTCGGCATCGGCCTGGTGCCGTTCTCGCCGCTCGGACGAGGCTTCCTGACCGGCCGCTACACCTCGGTGAAGGGCCTGCCGGAGTCCGATCTGCGCCGCAGCCAGCCGCGCTTCGCCGACGGCAACCTGGAGCAGAACCTGGCCATCGTCGAGCAGTTGGACGCGCTCGCCACGCAGAAGGGCGTCAGCGCCGGACAGCTCGCGCTGGCCTGGGTGCAGCACCGCGGGGACGACGTCGTGCCGATCCCCGGAACCCGCCGGGTGAAGTACCTGGAGGAGAACCTCGGGGCGCTCGCCATCGAGCTGACCGCCGAAGAACTCGCCGCGATCGACGCCGCCGCGCCGGCCGCCCGGATCGCCGGTACGCGGTACGACGAGGCCAGCATGACCTTCGTCAACCGGTGACCGGCCCGGGAGCAGCCGTCGTCAACGTGCCGCAGCGGGGCTGTTGAGGCAGATCAGCGTCTGCTGCCCGTTCGCAACGAGCTTTCGCTGCTCACCCTGGACGCCGAACACCTCCAGTTGGCACACGGTCAGGGTGCGTCCGGACTTCAGGACCGTTCCGACCGCCTCTATGTGGTCGCCGACGGCGGGCGCGAGAAGGTTGATCTTGTACTCGACGGTCAGCACGTCGGGGCGGTGGGTCCGTCAGCCGGCCAGACGTTCCACCAGCAGGAGCCCGCCGATGGCGATCATCATGGCACCGGAGCCCCGGGTGACCGCCCGGGCCGCCGACGGCCGGGTCTTGAGGACGGTCCGGGCGAGCACGGCGACGCCGAGGTAGACGACGGCGCATGCGGTCATGTGGAGCGTGCCGAGCAATCCCGTCTGCGCGGCGACAGGCCAGCCCGTCGCCGGGTCGATGAACTGCGGGAACAGCGAGAAGTACAGCAGCAACGCCTTCGGGTTGAGGCCGCTGGTCCCGGCCCCCTTGAGCATGATCTGCAAGCGGGAGGAGCCCGCGGTCGTACCGGAGGCGGTCAGCGTGGCCGGCTGCCTCAGCACGCCCCAGCCGAGCCACACCAGGTAGACCGCACCCGCGACGGTCAGCGCGGTGAGCAGAGTCGTCGAGCTCGCCACGATCACCACCAGGCCCGCGACGGCGAGCAGCGTGTATCCCGCGTACCCGGCTATCAGTCCCGCGACCGCCGGCACGACCGACCGGTCCCGCAGCCCCGCCCCCATCGCAAAGGCCCAGTCCGCGCCAGGGGTGAACACCAGCAGGAGATCCACTGCCAGGAAAGCCGCCAGCGTTGTTGTTTCCACAGCCCGGTCCTTCTCTTCCTTCTCGCGCCGCTCTCGTTCTGCGCTACGGAGGGAAGGTTAGGCCGGATCCACCCAAAAATGTTTCCGCATTTACTCCATGATCGCCCTCCGGCAGGGAGAATCTTCTCCATGGATGCCTTGGACCGGAAGATTCTTACCGAGCTGCAGTTGGACGGCCGTCTCACGGTCACCGAGCTCGCCGCCCGCGTGCAGCTGAGCGTGTCGCCCTGCCACCGCCGCCTGCGCGACCTCGAACGAGGAGGCGCGATCCGCGGCTACCGCGCCGTGGTGGACCCCGCCGCCGTCGGCCTCGACTTCGAAGCCCTCGTCTTCGCCACGCTGCGCTGGGAGGACCGCGACACCGTCACCGCTTTCGAGGAGGCAGTGGCCGCCGTCCCGCACGTGCTCCAGGCCCAGCGCCTGTTCGGCGAGCCCGACTACCTCCTGCGCATCGCCACCACCGACCTGGCCGCCTTCCAGCAGCTCTACGACCAGCGACTGGCCAGACTGCCGGGCGTCCAGCGCCTGACCTCCACCCTCGTCATGAAGCACGTCGTCGACGACCGCCCCCTGCCCGAGTAGCCGCGCCGCGAGAACTCCCCATGCGGCCTAGACTTTTTGCAGCGTGAGCGGGCCGGTGCCGGCGGTCGCCGTTCCGGGCCGTTGCCCGTACGGAAGGACGGCGCGCCATGGACTGGAAGCTCGAACTGGTGCCGGTTCCGGTGACCGATGTGGAGCGGGCCAAGCGTTTCTACGGCGAGCAGATGGGCTTTGCCGTCGATCACGACATGTGCGTCGGCGACGCGGTGCGCATCGTGCAGCTGACGCCGCCGGGGTCGGGCTGCTCGATCGTGATCGGCGCGGGTGACGGGGTCGCGGAGGGAGAGCCCGGCTCCCTGCAGGGGCTCCAGCTGGTGGTCTCCGACATCGCCGCGGCCCGTGCGCAACTGGTCGAACGGGGCGTGGCGGCCGGCCCCGTGCAGCATGTGGAGGACGGGGCGATGGCCGACGGTCCCGGCGGCGCGTGGAACTCGTTCGTCTACTTCAGCGACCCGGACGGCAACGGCTGGGCACTGCAGGAGCGCCCATCCGAGGGCTGACCCGCGTACGCACCTGACCCGCCTGACTCGCCTGGCAGGCCCTGCGGCCCGGCAGGTCTGCCAAATCTGCCGGGTCTGCCAGGTCCCGCCAGGCCACAGGGCCACGGGCCTACAGGGCTACCGGACCGCGGGCTCATAGGGTCGCCGCATGGCGATGAACCGGGAAGACTTTCTGCGTGCCTTTCATGCCACGCATCCCGCGGTGACGGCGCGGGCGATGGCTCACGGGCGGTCCGGGGACGGCCGCTCCAGTTACGACCTCCTGCGGGACCGGGTGGCGGCGTGCCGCCGGGTACTGGATCTCGGCTGTGGCGACGGGCTGTTGCTGGAACTTCTCGCCGCCGGGGAGGCGGGCGCCCGGCGCCGCCTTGCCGGGATCGACCTGTCCGCCGAGGAGTTGGCGCTGGCTCGCCGCCGCCCGGGCGTCGAACGGGCGGACCTCCGCGTCGGCCGGGCACAACAACTTCCCTTTGACTCATCGCACTTCGACGGCTGCGTCTCCCATATGGCGCTGATGCTGATGAGCGACGCGGAACAGGTCGCGGCGGAGCTGGCGCGGGTGCTGGAGCCGGGCGGGACGCTGGCCGTCGTCGTGGGCGGTGGGGCGGCCGGCGGCGAGGCGTACGAGAGGTTTGTGCGGCTGGCGAAGCCGCTGTTCAAGGCGGCGCCGCCGGAGCAGCGGCCCCCGCCGCTCGGGGATCCGCGACTGCGCAGCCACGAGGGCTTCGACGAGGTGTTCGGGGCGGCCGGATTCGGTCCCGTGGAGTGGCAGACCGTACGGATCGATCTGTCCGGGCCACCCGAGCGGATCTGGCGCACCGTCGGCTCCTTCTACGACCTCGGACCGTTCGACGCCGCGGCCACCGCGGACCTACGGGCCCGATTCGAGGGGGAGTCGGCGGCGGCAGCGCTGCCGGACGGCAGCATTCCGTGCGCGATGAACGTACATCTGGCGACGGCGGTGCGGCGGTAATCCGGCAGCGGCTCCACGGCTGCTCAGCCGCCGTACGGGCGGGTCGCGCGGGCCTCGCGGAGGGTCACCGCCCACCAGGTCAGCTGGTTGAGCAGGGTGTCGGCGGCCTGTGTGGCGGGGGCCGGGTCATGCAGGCTGCCCGCCTCGTCGAAGAGGTTGCCGGAGAGCGCGAAGCTCACCGTTTCGCGGACCGTGGTGGCGTGCAACTCGGCGAAAACCAACCGCAGTTGCTCAACGGCGCGCAGACCGCCGGAGATCCCGCCGTACGAGACGAAGCCGACCGGCTTGGCCTGCCACTCGCGGTGCAGCAGGTCGATGGCGTGCTTGAGCGGGGCCGGGAATGAGTGGTTGTACTCCGGCGTGATCACGACGAATGCATCGGCCTCGTCGACGCGCTTGGCGAACGACTCGTACTCCTCGCTGCCGTAGCGGAGTTCGTACGGGCGGACGGCGTCGAGGTCGATGACGTCCAGGTCGATATGCGCATGGGTGGCGGCGTGCCGGGAGAACCAGTTCGCGATGACGGGGGCGAACCGGCCCTCCCGGGTGCTGGCGATGATCACTGCAAGGCGGTAGGGGTGCTCGGACATGCGGGGCCCTTCGTGGCGTGACACATGAGCGGCGGGAGCGCCGCTGACCACCGACGCTAGGACCTCAAGCGGACTTGAGGTCAAGCGCATAGGCCATGCCTGGGCCTCGTCCACGGGCGAGCAGCCCTCAGGTCACTCCGCCCCGAACAGCTTCAGCAGCTCCGACTTCTCGAACATCCGCGCCGTCTCGATGGCCGAGGGGGTGCCCGCCGACGGGTCCGCGCCGTGTGCCATCAGAACCTTGATGACCTCGTCCTCGGCCTTGAAGACCGCGCCGGCGAGCGGGGTCTGGCCACGGTCGTTGGGACGGTCGGCGTCGGCGCCACGCTGCAACAGGGCCTCCACGGTGGCGGGGTGACCGTGATACGCCGCCAGCATCACCAGCGAGTCGCCCTTGTCGTTCGTCAGGTTGGCGGGGACACCCGCGTCCACGTATGCGGCGACGGTATCGGTGTCGCCGTGCCGTGCCAGGTCGAACACCTTCGCCGCGAGCTGCAGCACCTCGGGGTCGTGCGCGTGCTCGATCGCCTCGGGCCCCTGCGGCTCGGAATTCGCGTCGCTCATGGTCGCCGGCCTCCTGCTGTGGTGGGTGGTGCGTGCCTGCACTGTGTCATCGCCACCTTATGCAGGCCACCGCTGTCGGGGCAGCGGGCGCGAGGAGGGGCGATGGTGGCTGCGGCTCTCGGCTGGGCATGGATGGGGGCCGCCCGGTGGCCCCCGCCCCGGAGGCCTTGGCCTGAGCTGGGGTGTGAGTGTGCATTTGATCGGTGACGGACAGTGCCACCGGCCGGCAGCCGGGAACGCACGAAGGCCGGAGGGGATGTACCGCGGGACCCGCCCGCAGGACCGGAGCGAACGCCGGGGTGCCCATGCCACGTACCAGATGCGCCCGCGCCGTGGGGGCACCTCCCGGCCGAAGGCTGGGGGAGGGTCGCGGTGCGTCCCCTCCGGCCCCAGCGGCACCCACGAACCCCGCAAGGCGCCAGCCACCACAGGCCGGACGGCGCAAACGAGCCCGCAGCCAAGCGCCAGCCCAGCCCACCCGAGCTAACCCCCACCCCTCAGAACGCAGCCCGGATCTCCCCCACCCGTACCCCTCCGCCAAAGAGCGGGGCATCCTCCAGCCGGGACAGCACCGCAGCGTCCACCCCCATGAGCCGCAGGGTCCGGCCGAGAACCGGGCCCAGAGCGCGGCCCGCACCATCGTCGACCTTGAAGGCGAGGGCACGGCCGTCCGGAAGCGCCAGAGCCTGGACCGCCTCGGCCCCCATCTTGGCGAGCGTGCCCGGAAGGGCTTGCATCAGCCAGGTGTCCGGCCGCCGCGTGCCCGCAACGTACTCAGGGTGGGCACGCATCGCATCCGCAACCCGTCGCTCAGGACTGCCGGGCTCGGCCAGCACGAAGTACCGGAAGGCGCGGGCCAGCCCGGTCAGGGAGAGCGAGAGCAGCGGCGCGCCGCAGCCGTCCGTGCCGATGTGCGCGACGTCCTCGCCGCTCGCACCACGCACCCCCTCGGCCACCAGCTGCTGCAGCGGATGCGCCTGGTCGAGGTACGAGTCGAGCGGCCAGCCGTTGCGCGCGCAAGCGGCCAGCATCGCGGTGTGCTTGCCCGAGCAGTTCATCGTGAGGCGGTCACGGACCCGGCCGGCGGCGAGATACGCCTCCGCCTCCTCGGGGTCCAGCGGCAGATCCGCCGGCGTCTGCAGCTGCTCCGCGGTCAGCCCGTGCTCGGCCAGCATGCTCCGCACGAGGTCGAGGTGGAACGGCTCGCCGGAATGGCTCGCGGCGGCCAGCGCCAGCCGCTCGCCGGAGAGCTCCAGCCCCGCCCGCAGAACCGCCGCGGCCTGCATCGGCTTGTTCGTGGAGCGGGGGAAGACGGGAGTGGTCACCTCGCCCAGCGACCACTCCACGCTGCCGTCCGCCGCGAGCACCACCAGGGACCCGCGGTGCCGGCCCTCGACGAAGCCGGAACGGACGACCTCGGCGAGCACGGGGGACACCGGCGAAGACGCGCCGGCTTCAGCGCCGGCCTCTGCACCGGCTTCCGGCGTCGGTGCGGATATCGGAGTGGGCGAGGTCATCGGCGGCCTTCCGGGGAGTGACCCGTCGCCCCCCGAAGGCTTGTGGCCCGGTCAGGACAGCAGGTCGTCTACTTGCGCTTCGCCTTCACGGTACCTGCGGGCAATTTCGGCGCTGCAATCGTCGGCCGTGCGCTGCAGTGACTGACGGCGACGCGACACCTGCTGTTCGTAGCGGATCAGCCGGCCCATGGCGTCCTGCAGCTCCTGGTCAGTGCGCGCGGTGAGGTCGGACAGCTCCACCTCGCCGAGGATTTCCTCGGCGAGCCTGCGGTACTCCTCGCTGTGCGGCGTGCCGACCGTCACATGCCGGGCCGACGAGCGGTGCCGGGACGGCAGGTCCGTCAGGATCTCCGGCAGCCGGTCGAGCAGCGGGGACTGCTGCGCGGACCGGCGGGCGATCTCGGCGCGCAGGATGTCGATCCGGCCCTGCAACAGCCGTCGCAGATAGCTGAGATCGGCCTCTTCCTGTTGTGAATCGCGCCGCACCACCCGCAGTTCGGGCAGCCCCAGGCCGGACAGCTCGGGCGCCGTGACCGGACGGCAGCGGTCGCGCTGCTGCGGGGGGCGGGGGTGCTGCGCCTGGCCTGCCTTGGGCATGGGGCCGTCCTCGGTGCCGGGGGGCTCGACGCGAGCCGATGCCGTGGTCGTCGGCAGGGCGGTGGGGGGTGGTGGGGTGCCGGCCGGATGGGCGGTGTCTGGCGTGGGGGCGGTGGAGGTCGTCCGGCCGGCCGGTGTCGTACGGGCGGTTGGTACGGGACCGGGTGTCTGTCCGGCGCCGAGAGTGCTCATGGGTCGTTCCGTCCCCTCGTCCGGTGCCGCTTCCTGGGCATGTTGTCCATGAAACGCACCACGTGCACGCATCGTGCCACTCTGGGCGGTCCTTCTGCAGGGCCATGGCACCCGAACGGCCCCCGGAGGGGCACGGCTGTCCGAAGGCGGCGGGCCGCCCGGCATGATGGCGGGTATGCGAGCTGTGGTGCAAAGGGTTGACGGCGCACGCGTCGAGGTGGCGGGCGAGACGGTCGGGGAGATCGTCGGTGAGGGGCTGTGCGTGCTGGTGGGGGTCACGCACGAGGACACCCCGGAGAAGGCGGCGCAGTTGGCCCGCAAGCTGTGGTCGGTGCGGATTCTGCAGGGCGAGAAGTCCTGCTCGGACACCGCCGCGCCGCTGTTGGTGATCAGCCAGTTCACTCTCTACGGTGACGCCCGCAAGGGGCGCCGCCCCACCTGGAACGCCGCGGCCCCGGGGCCGGTCGCCGAGCCGCTGGTCGACGAGGTCGTGGCGCAGCTGCGGGCGCTGGGCGCCCACGTGGAGACCGGCCGTTTCGGCGCGGACATGAAGGTCTCGCTGACCAACGACGGGCCGTTCACGGTGCTGGTAGAGGTGTAACCCCCTGCGCCGGAGTGCCGCCGTGCACCCAAGGCACGCCCAACGGCCGAAGCGCACGCCCCACGGCCGTGGCACGCCCTACAGCCGAAGCGCACGCCCTACAGCCGAAGCGCACGCCCTACAGCCGAAGCGCACGCCCCACGGCCGTGGCACGCCCCACGACCGTGGGGCGTGCCACGGCCGCGGCGCGCCCTACGGTTCGACGACCGCCTCCTGCGCCGCCGCCGTGCCGCCCGCCGTCAACTGCGCGTCCAGCGGCACATTCCGCTTGACCAGGGCCAGCGCGATCGGGCCGAGCTCGTGATGGCGGGCCGAGGTGGTGACGAAGCCGAGCTGCCGGCCCTCCTCGCCGTCCGAGGCGAGACGGACGGGGGCGCCGTGCGGCGGCAGATGGACCTCGCTGCCGTCCAGGTGCAAGAAGACCAGCCGGCGCGGCGGCTTCCCCAGGTTGTGGACCCGGGCGACGGTCTCCTGGCCGCGATAGCAGCCCTTCTGGAGGTGGACGGCGGTGCCGATCCAGCCCAGCTCGTGCGGGATGGTGCGGTGGTCGGTCTCCAGGCCCAGCCGGGGGCGGTGGGCCTCGACGCGCAGCGCCTCCAGCGCCAGGACGCCGACCGCGGGGCCGTGGGCAGCGGCGAACGGCTCCAGCTCGGCGCGCGGCAGGAACAGATCGCGGCCGTGCGCGGTCTCGCGGACGACGGCACTGCCGGGCGCCTCGGTGATGGAGCCGGCCGGCAGATGGACGACGGCGATCTCGTCCGTGCGGTCGGCGACCTCGACCCGGTAGAAGAACTTCATGCTCTCCAGGTAGGCGATCAGCGCCTCCTGCTGGCCTGGTTCGGTGTGCATCCAGGTCGTCTCGCCGTCGTCGACGAGGTAGACCGCATGCTCGATGTGGCCGTGCGCGGACAGGATCAGCGCCTCGGTGGCATGGCCGGGCGCGAGGTCGCTGACGTGCTGGGTGAGCAGCAGATGCAGCCAGCTCAGCCGTTCGGCGCCGGAGACGGTGACCACGCCGCGGTGGGAGAGGTCCACGAAGCCGGAGCCGTCGGCGAGGGCGCGCTGCTCACGGAAGAGGTCTCCGTAGTGCGCGGCGACGCCTTCGTCCGGAGCCTCGGCGGGGACGGCGCCGGGCAGCGACAGCAGGGGGCTGGCGGGTGATGGTCGCAGCATGAGGCCAGCCTACGACCCGCCCGCGACGGTCTCAGCCGTCGCCCTCGGCCGTCGCCCTCAGCCGTCGCCCCCGGCGGCCTTCTCACGGCAGGCCGCACAGCGTCCGAAGATCGCGAAGTGCTTCATGTCCGTCTCGAAGCCGAACTGGTCGCGCAACTGCGCCGTGAACGGCCCGGCCACCGACAGGTCCGCCTCGATGACGTCCGAGCAGTCCCGGCAGACCAGGTGGATGTGGTGGTGGCGGTCGGCGAGGTGGTAGGTGGGGGCGCCGTGTCCGAGGTGGGCATGGCTGACCAGGCCCAGCTCTTCGAGGAGTTCCAGGGTCCGGTAGACCGTGGAGATGTTCACCCCGCCCGCGGTCTTGCGTACCTCGGTGAGGATGTCGTCAGGGGTGGCGTGCTCCAGCCTGTCCACAGCCTCCAGTACGAGCTGACGCTGCGGGGTCAGGCGGTATCCGCGCCTGCGGAGGTCGCTCTGCCAGTCGGTGGTCACCACAGGGCCAGTGTAGGAGGACCGGCGGCGGGCGGGGGCGGGCCGCGGTATCAGCCTGCCGTCCGCCCGCCGTGGCGGGGCTCTCCCGTCGTGCTTACGGGTTGTAGGGCGTGCCGTCGGGCCGGAAGAAGGAGACGCCGTCCGGCGTGTCCTCGGGGAGGCTTTCCGCCCACTCCTTGAGGTCGGCGACCTTCTTCAGGTGCGCCGACATGTACGGCCGCAGCGGGACGTCCGGGGTGGACTTCTCGCCGACCCACATCAGGTCGCTGTTGACGTAGCCGTAGAGCCGCTTGCCACCGCTGTACGGGCCGGAGGCGGCGGTGCGGGCGATGGCGTCGGTGGCCAGGTCGATCTGCGGCTTCTGGTCGGCCAGCTCGCCGTACCAGACCTCCACCACGCCCTGGTCGCGGCACATCACGATCTCGACCTTGCGGTCCGCGTCGATGCGCCAGTAGCCGCTCTCGCTCTCCAGCGGGCGCACCTTCTTGCCCTCGGCGTCGAGCACCCAGCTGTGCGAGGTGTACTCCAGGAAGTCACGGCCGTCGTGGGTGAAGCTGACCTCCTGCCCGAAGTTGCACTTCTCGGTGCCGGGGAATTCGGCGACGCCGGCGCCCTCCCAGTTGCCGAGGAGGAAGGCGAGCGGCACGAGGGCCGGGTTCAGGTCGGACGGGATCTCGATCATGAGAGCTCAGGCGATCTATGTGGAGGGGAACCGACAGGGGCGCGCAGGGCGCTCCGTGGAGGCTGGTGGATGGGCTGGCACCCGCCGGGGGGGCTGCCACCCGCCGGTGGCTGGGGGAGCGAAGGCTCAGCGCTGGCCTTGGTACAGCTTCTTCCAGGTCAGAGCGGCGAACGAGATCACGCCGATGCCGACCAGAACCAGCAGGGTGGTGAAGAATGCCTCAAGCACGAGCGCGCTCCCTGAATGGAGTGAGGGTGTAACGGACCGCCTGAGAGTCTAGTCCGCGGCGGTGACAACGGCGCTGTGAGGTCCACCGCCCCTACTCTTGCCTCATGGCGAAGAAGCTCGTGATCAAGGTGACGGCGGGTGCGGATGCGCCCGAGCGGTGCTCGCAGGCGTTCACGGTGGCGGCGGTGGCGGTGGCCAGCGGTGTCGAGGTGTCGCTGTGGCTGACCGGGGAGTCGGTGTGGTTCGCGCTCCCGGGGCGGGCGGCGGACTTCGAGCTGCCGCATGCGGCGCCCCTGCCGGAGCTGATCGACGGGATCCGGGCCGGCGGCGGCGCGATCACCGTCTGCACCCAGTGCGCGGCCCGGCGGGACATCGAGCAGAAGGACCTGATCGAGGGGGCCGGGATCGCCGGTTCCCAGCTGTTCGTCAGCGAGATCATGCCGGACGACGTCCAGGCGCTGGTGTACTGAGGCCCGTGGTGCCCGGGGCGGCTACTGCGTGTGCTTGTCGTCGCCCCGGTCGTCCAGCTCGCGCCACCAGCGGTCGGACTCCGGGTCGCCGGACTCGTCCCACCAGCGCTCACCGGGCTCCCGGCGGTTGCCGATGATCGCCGCGACGGGCGGGATCACCATGGCGACCACACACATGCCCACCGCGGCCGGCACCGACCACAGCCGCACCACACCCCAGGCCAGGACGAACAGCACCAGGCACACGCCCATCAGGACGAAGTACCTGCGATGGCGGCGCTGTACGGGCGACCGGCGGTGCGCGTCCATAACTCCACGGTAAGTCCGTGCGGGGCAGGACAGAAGTCGGCGGGGGAAACGCCGTTCGCGCCCGGACGGCACGAAGGGCCGCACCCCGGCCAAGGCGTCCAAACCTCCGGGGTGCGGCCCTCCGGCCGTACGGATCGTGGCGGGGCCCCTGCTGCGGAGCCGCGGCCACTCCCGCCGTCAGACAGCGATGGCGACCTCCGCCAGGCCGCCCTGCTGGGCGACGACGGTGCGGTCGGCGGTGCCGCCCGGGACGAGCGCGCGCAGCGTCCAGGTGCCCTCGGCCGCGTAGAAGCGGAACTGTCCGGTCGCGGAGGTGGGAACCTCGGCGGTGAACTCACCGGTGCTGTCCAGGAGGCGGACGTAGCCGGTGACGGGCTCGCCGTCGCGGGTCACGCTGCCCTGGATCGTGGTCTCACCGGGCTTGATGGTCGAGGCGTCCGGGCCGCCTGCCTGTGCTCCACACATAGGGGTACTTCCTTGAGGGGTGAGGGAGAAGCTTGCTTGCTTACTTGGCCGCGCCGAGCTCGATCGGCACGCCGACCAGCGAGCCGTACTCGGTCCAGGAGCCGTCGTAGTTCTTGACGTTGCTCTGGCCCAGCAGCTCGTGCAGGACGAACCAGGTCAGCGCGGAGCGCTCACCGATGCGGCAGTAGGCGATGGTGTCCTTGGCGAGGTCCACCGACTCGCCCTCGTAGAGGGCCTTGAGCTCGTCGTCCGACTTGAAGGTGCCGTCGTCGTTGGCGTTCTTCGACCACGGGATGTTGCGGGCGCTGGGCACGTGGCCGGGGCGCTGCGACTGCTCCTGCGGGAGGTGCGCCGGGGCGAGCAGCTTGCCGCTGAACTCGTCGGGGGAGCGCACGTCGACCAGGTTGAGGTTGTCGATCGCGGCGACGACGTCGTCCCGGAAGGCGCGGATGGCGGTGTTCTGGGCCTTGGCCTTGTAGTCGGTGGCCGGGCGCTGGGGGACCTCGGAGCCGTCGACCAGGTCGCGCGAGTCCAGCTCCCACTTCTTGCGGCCGCCGTCGAGCAGCTTGACGCTGCCGTGGCCGTAGAGCTTGAAGTACCAGTAGGCGTAGGAGGCGAACCAGTTGTTGTTGCCGCCGTAGAGGACCACCGTGTCGTCGTTGGCGATGCCCTTGGCCGAGAGCAGCTTCTCGAAGCCCTCCTGGTCGACGAAGTCGCGGCGGACCGGGTCCTGGAGGTCCTTCTTCCAGTCGATCCGGACGGCGTTCTTGATGTGGTTCTTGTCGTAGGCCGAGGTGTCCTCGTCAACCTCGACGAGAACCACCTTCGGGTCCTCCAGGTGGGCCTCGACCCAGTCGGCGTCTACGAGGACGTCGCTACGGCTCATGTTCTTCTCCTCCGGGGCAGTTACGGGGGGTAGTGGCAGAGGTGGCACGCGGGTACGCCGGGTGCGCGCCGGTGACTTCCGGACGGGGTTCCGGGGCGGCGCTGCGCCGGGACGGGACGCGTGAGGGTGCGGCCTCAGTGGCCGACCGGGCTAGGGACACCTCCCAGCCGGAGCTGGGGGAGGGTGCGAAAAGCCCGTCAGACAGGGCGACAGAGCATGGCGGCGACGCGGCACAGGTCTACTGCCCGCCGCTTCGTCAGTACCGCACGTCCCCGCGGACGGAGACCGCTCAATGAGCTCTGCATGCCACCGATCGTAGGGATGCGGAGCGGCGCGTGTCACCGGCGTGTCGAATGGCGAGACGCGTTTGTCCGCAATGTGGGATCGATGGCGTTGTCATGTGTGGGTGTACGGGTCCCGGGTGCCCGTACGCCGGTGGGGGGTCTGGCGTACGGACTCGGTCGTCTCAGGAAATGGACGAGAGGCGGATCAGCCGGTGGACGGCGGGGCGGACCGGTGGGGCGGCCCGCCGCGGACGGCCGGTCAGCAGACGTGGACGCCCGGTCAGCCGGGAACGTCCGGTCGGTCTCGGAGGACCGGTCAGCCGGGGAGCTTGACGTTCTTGCCGGCGGCGGAGATCGACAGTCCCTCGGATGTCATCACGACCTTCTCCAGCTTCAGGTTGCCGGGCAGCTGGTCCAGCTTCCAGTCGTGGTCGGTCTGGGCGCGCACCTTGCTCTCACAGCCCGGCAGGGCCCTGCACACCCCCGGGAGCCCGTCGGCGCGCAGCCGGACGGTGTTGCCGCCCACGATCGTGATGGAGCCGGTCACGTCCAGCGAACTGAGGATTGGGATCTTCGGCGAGATCTTGACCTGGCCGCGGCCGCCCTTCTGCCCGCCGTAGCCGATCGTGACGCCGCCGCCCGCCGCCTTGGTCAGGTCGGCGTAGTTGATCCGGGCGTTGCCGGTGGCCGTGGCGGCGCTCTCGATGGAGGTGTAGTCGCTGGTCAGCCCGACCTCGTGGAACTGCGCCGACAGCCGGTCGATGCGCAGCGCATGCCCCTGGGCGCGGGCCTCGATTCCCCCGAGCTCGGCGTCCACCTCGTCGAGGCTGCGCCCGGCGACCTGGGTCAGGAACGGGAAGCCCTTGATCGAGACCTCGGGGGCCTTGTCGAGCCCCTGGCTGCCGCGGATCTTGTCCGCCGCCATGTCCTCGGCCAGATTCACCGCCACCCGGTCGGCGGCCACGAACAGCCCGCCGAATATGACGACGAGGATCACCAGCACACGTAGTGCACGCATCGAACCACTTCCCCCACCTGGGCCGGATCCCGGCCGTGTCCGTGCAGGCCCCCTGCCTGCGCTCCGGGGAGCCTAGACGACGTGTTCGGGGAAACGGCAGCGGCGGCCGCCGGAACG
Source organism: Streptomyces sp. Edi2 (assembly GCF_040253635.1). Lineage (NCBI taxonomy): Bacteria > Bacillati > Actinomycetota > Actinomycetes > Kitasatosporales > Streptomycetaceae > Streptomyces > Streptomyces sp. Edi2. Next base: position 5,284,600 of record NZ_JBEJGX010000003.1, read on the forward strand.
CGCCAGGGGCGCTTCCGGCGGCCGCCGCCCGGTGCCGCTCACGGCATCGAGGGGATACCCGGGGGTTACCCCAGCGCCCGCCCCAGGACGTACACCGCGGGCGCGGCCAGCGCCAGCGGCAGGGCCACCCCCGCCGTCAGGTGGACGAAGCGGGACGGGTAGTCGTAGCTGGCCACCCGCAGACCGATCAGGGCACAGCCGCCGGCCGCCAGGCCCAGCAGCGCACCGGACGCGCCGAGGCCGGTCAGCTGCCCGGCCGCGATGCCGGCGCCCGCGGCGGCCACCAGGCAGATGGCGATCGAGGCGGCGGAGGGCAGCGGCAGGGCACGGGCCAGGGTCGCCACCGCGACCGCACAGGCGCCTGCCACCACTGCCTGCGGGCTCGCCGCGAGGTGGCCGGCGGCCAGCACCGCGAGCGCGGACGAGGTCAGGCCGGCGGTCAGCGCGTACATCCGCTCGTCGGCGCTGCTGCGATTGCGCAGCTGCAGGACGAGGACGAGCAGACACCACACCCCGAGCGTGCCGATGCCGACCAGCGGCGCGCTCGCGCGGTCGGTGGCGAGCAGCGCGACATCGGTGGTCAGTCCGCCCAGGAAGGCGAGCGCGATGCCCTGGCGGGCCGGCCACATGCCGTTGAGCCGGAACCAGCCGGCGGCGGTGACGGCCTGCAGCAGCGCCACCGGTACGGCGAGCACCGGGCGGCCCAGCGACGCGGTCAGCGCCAGCAGCAGGGCGAGCCCGGCGGTCAGCGCGGCCGGCTGGATCCCGGGCGGGATGATCGGCGAGCGGCCCTCGGCACGGGCGCGCTGGTTGGGGGCGAGCGGCGCGGAGGAGACCGACGCGGTGGAGACCGGTGCGCTCGAGGCCGGTGCGGGGGCGGCCGGTGCGGATGCGGCGGCCGCCGCCGGCCGGGGCTGCTGAGGGTGCTGGGGGTGCCGGCGGGCGTACGGCTCGTCGGCCGGGCGGGCGGTCTGGTGCTGGAGGGGCAGCGGCGCGGTCTCCGCCGGGTGCGGGCCGCCGTAGCCGTCCTGGCCGTGGGCCGGCCGCTGCGGCTGCTGCTGCGGTTGAGGCTGTTGTGGTTGCTGCGGCTGCGGCTGCCGGTGCTGCTGCGGCTGCTGCTGTCCGTAGGCGTCGTACCCGTACTGGCCGCGCCCGTACGGGTCACGCCCGTACGGGTCGGGCCCCGGCCGGCCGTGTCCGTGCTGTCCGTGCCCCTGCGGTCCGTGCCCGTACTGCTCGGACCTCGGCGGCTGCTGCTGCGCGTCGGACCGCGGCTGCTGCTGCGCATAGGGGTCGTAGGCCTGCTGGCCCTGCCCGTAGGACGACGGCTGCCCGTGCGCTGCCTGGTGCCCGTGTGCTGCCTGCTGTCCCTGCGGCTGCTGCTGTCCGTAGGGGGCCTGCGGCTCGTACGGCACCTGCTGCCCGTAGGGGGCCTGTGCGGACTGCGGCGACTGTGGTGCCTGCTGCCCGTAGGGAGTCTGCTGCCCGTAAGGGGCCTGCTGGGCGTAGGGATCGTGCGGCTCGTACGGATGGCGGTGCTGCGGCTGGTTGTCGCTCATGGTCGTGTGTTCACCCTCCCGCGAACGGCGGCAGGACCTCGACGGTGCCGCCCTCGGCCAGCGGCACCGCCTGGTGGTCGCGGGTGCCGACCGGATCGCCGTCCACCAGGAATGAGCAGCGCAGCAGGACGCGCCCGAACTCGGGGTTCGCAGCATGCGCCGTGCGCGCCGCGTCGAGCGCCTCGGCGAGCGTCGCGGCCGCATACGGCTCCTCTGCCGTGCCGGCGGCGGCCTTGGCCGCGGCCCAGTAGCGCACGGTGCCAGTTGTTGTCACGGCGGCCTCTTCGTCGTGTCGGTCGGGGGACGCCCCCGTGGTGGCGGGGCCCCGTCGTTGCCGCCTCCATGATGGCCTACGCGGCGGGTGATCCGGCTCCGGCAAGTTCTGGCAAAGGCTCCGGGCCCGTGCAGGCCGTACGCCGGAAATTCGATTGCCGCGGGCAAGCGTTCGCCTAGGCTCATGTCGTGTTGGTCCGACTCGCACGGGCGCATTTGCGGCCCCACCGGCGCTCGATATCCGTGATCGTGCTGCTTCAGCTGATCCAGACCCTGGCAACCCTCTATCTGCCCACCCTCAACGCCGACATCATCGACAACGGTGTCGTGAAGGGGGACACGGGCTACATCCTCGGCGTCGGCGGTTTCATGGCCGCCGTCACCCTGCTGCAGATCGTCTGCGCGATCGGTGCCGTCTACTTCGGTGCCCGTACGGCCATGGCCCTCGGCCGGGACATCCGTGCCGCGGTGTTCGACCGGGTGCAGTCCTTCTCCGCCCGCGAGATGGGCACCTTCGGCGCGCCGTCGCTGATCACCCGCACCACCAATGACGTCCAGCAGGTCCAGATGCTGGTGCTGATGACGTTCACGATGATGGTCTCGGCGCCGATCATGTGCGTCGGCGGCGTCGTGATGGCGCTCAACCAGGACGTGCCGCTGTCCGGCCTCCTCCTGGTCATCGTCCCGGTCCTCGGGATTCTCGTCTCACTGATCGTGCGCCGGATGCGTCCGCTGTTCCGCGGGGTGCAGGAGCGCATCGACACCGTCAACCGCGTGCTGCGCGAGCAGATCACCGGCATCCGCGTCATCCGCGCCTTCGTCCGCGACGGGCACGAGCGCGAGCGGTTCGCCGGGGCCAGCACCGATCTCTACGACGTGTCGCTGCGCGCCGGCCGGCTGATGTCGATGATGTTCCCGCTGGTCATGCTGATCGTGAACCTCTCCAGCGTGGCCGTGGTGTGGTTCGGCGGGCTGCGGATCGACAGCGGGTCCATGCAGATCGGCGCGCTGACGGCGTTCCTCAGCTACCTGATGTACATCCTGATGTCGATCATGATGGCGACGTTCATGGTGATGATGCTGCCGCGCGCCGAGGTCTGCGCCGAGCGCATCCAGGAGGTGCTGGGGACCGACTCCAGCGTCACTCCGCCCTCGAACCCCGTCACCGAGCTCCGCCGCCACGGCGAACTGGAGCTGCGCGGCGTCGAGTTCCGTTTCCCGGGCGCCGAGCAGCCGGTCCTCAAGGACATCTCGCTGATCGCCCGCCCCGGTGAGACCACCGCCGTCATCGGCTCCACGGGCTCCGGCAAGTCGACCCTCCTGGGGCTCGTCCCGCGGCTGTTCGACGCGACCGGCGGCACGGTCCTGGTCGACGGCGAGGACGTCCGCACCCTCGACCAGGAGACGCTGGCCAGAGCCATCGGCCTGGTCCCGCAGAAGCCGTACCTCTTCTCCGGCACCGTCGCCACCAACCTGCGCTACGGCAACCCGGACGCCACCGACGACGAGCTGTGGCACGCCCTGGAGACCGCCCAGGCGCGGGACTTCGTCGAGCGGATGGAAGGCGGCCTGGACGCCCCCATCGCACAGGGCGGCGGCAATGTCTCCGGCGGCCAGCGCCAGCGGCTGGCGATCGCCCGCGCCCTGGTGCGACGCCCCGAGATCTACCTCTTCGACGACTCCTTCTCCGCGCTGGACTACGCGACGGACGCCGCGCTGCGGGCCGCGCTCTCCCGCGAGACCGACCGCGCGACGGTAGTGATCGTCGCCCAGCGGGTCGCCACCATCCGCGGCGCCGACCGGATCGTCGTCCTCGACGAAGGCCGGGTCGTCGGCACCGGCACCCACACCGAGCTGATGGCCGGCAACGAGACCTACCGGGAGATCGTGCTCTCCCAGCTCACCGAGCAGGAGGCGGCGTGACCACCGCGGACAAGGGGGCGGCTCCCCGGGCCGAGACCCCGGCGGCCACCGAGGAGACCCATCGGGCGGCCCCGAGAAGAGGCCCGGCCCCCGCGGCCGGGCCCGCCCGGATGATGGGCGGCCAGCCCACCGAGAAGTCGATGGACTTCAAGGGCTCCGGCAAACGGCTGCTGGCCCAGATGCGGCCCGAGCGCGCCATCATCTCCGTCGCCCTGGCGCTGGGCGTGCTGAGCGTGGCGCTCACGGTCGTGGGCCCCAAGCTCCTCGGCCACGCCACGGACCTGATCATGGCCGGCGTCATCGGCGGCCAACTGCCCGCCGGCCTCACCAAGGCCCAGGCCGCGGACCAGCTGCGCGCCCACGGCCAGGGCGGTCTCGCCGACATGGTCGCCGCGATGCCGGCCGTCCCCGGCCAGGGCATCGACTTCGGCGCCGTCGGCCAGGTCCTGCTCTGGGTCACCCTGACCTATGTGGCTGCCTCGCTGTTCGGCTTCGTCCAGGCCAGGATCGCCACCCGCGTCGTCCAGCGCACGGTCTTCCGCCTGCGCGAACAGGTCGAGGAGAAGCTGGCGCGGCTGCCGCTGAGCTACTTCGACCGGCAGCAGCGCGGTGAAGTGCTCTCCCGGGCGACCAACGACATCGACAACATCCAGCAGACGCTGCAGCAGACCCTCAGCCAGATCGTGGTCTCGCTGCTGACCATCGTCGGGGTGCTGGTCGTGATGTTCTGGATCTCGTGGCTGCTGGCGCTGGTCGCCCTGGTCACGGTCCCGGTCTCCGTCGTCGTCGCCACCAAGGTCGGCAAGCGCGCCCAGCCGCAGTTCGTCCAGCAGTGGAAGACCACCGGCAAGCTCAATGCGCACATCGAGGAGATGTACACCGGCCACAGCCTGGTGAAGGTCTTCGGCCGCCAGCGGGAGTCCGCCGAGCTGTTCCGCGAACAGAACGAGGCCCTGTACGCCGCCGGGTTCAAGGCCCAGTTCATCTCCGGGATCATCCAGCCCGCGATGATGTTCATCGGCAACCTCAACTACGTCCTGGTGGCCGTGGTCGGTGGCCTCCGCGTCGCCTCCGGGGCCCTGTCCATCGGCGACGTCCAGGCCTTCATCCAGTACTCCCGGCAGTTCAGCCAGCCGCTCACCCAGGTCGCCTCGATGGCCAACCTCGTCCAGTCCGGTGTCGCCTCCGCCGAGCGGGTCTTCGAACTCCTCGACGCGGAGGAGCAGGACCCCGACCCCGAGCGTCCTGCCCGGCCCGACCGCGTCGAGGGCCGGGTCGCGTTCGAGGACGTCTCCTTCCGATACGCGCCGGACAAGCCGCTCATCGAGGACCTGTCGCTGGCCGTCCACCCCGGCCAGACGGTGGCGATCGTCGGCCCGACGGGCGCCGGCAAGACCACCCTCGTCAACCTCCTGATGCGCTTCTACGAGGTGCGCGGCGGCCGGATCACCCTCGACGGCACCGATATCGCCGCGATGTCGCGCGAGGAGCTGCGCGCGCACATCGGCATGGTCCTCCAGGACACCTGGCTCTTCGGCGGCACGATCGCCGAGAACATCGCCTACGGAGCCCCCGCGGGCACCCCGATGGACAAGATCGTGGCGGCCGCGCGGGCCACCCACGTCGACCGCTTCGTCCGCACCCTGCCGGACGGCTACGACACGGTGCTCGACGACGAGGGCAGCAATGTCTCCGTCGGCGAGAAGCAGCTGATCACCATCGCCCGCGCCTTCCTCGCCGAGCCCGCGATCCTCGTCCTGGACGAGGCCACCAGCTCGGTCGACACCCGCACCGAAGTCCTCATCCAGCACGCAATGGCCCAGCTCCGCACCGGCCGCACCAGCTTCGTCATCGCCCACCGCCTCTCCACGATTCGCGACGCGGACGTCATCCTCGTGATGGAAAACGGGGCGATCGTGGAACAGGGGCCCCACGATGCGTTGTTGGCCGCGAACGGTGCGTATGCGCGGCTCTATGCCGCGCAGTTCTCCGAGGCGATTACGGGGTGACCCGCACGTTGTCGGCTTTCCAGCCGTGGGGGTTTCTCTCGCTTTCGCCTGGCGGCGGGCCGGTTCGCTGCGCTTTGCTGCCGCCCCGGGTTTCGGCTTTCTCGCCGTTGCGCCTGCGGCGGGCGGTGCCGCTGCGCGGGGCTGTCGGGGTGCGGTGACGGGCCTCCGCGGGTGGGGTGCCGGACTGCTTCGCTTTACGTCCGGCACCCCACCCGCTCCGGCCCGTCCCCTCCCGTTGGGTGGGTGGGAAGAAGGCCAGTGGGGGGTGGCTGTGGATGGTCCGGTACGTGTCGTGGATGTAGGGCACGGCCGTGGGCACAGGGCACGGCCGTGGCACAGGGAATGGTCGTGGCACGGGGATGGGCTGCGGCACGGGGGAAATGTCTGTGATCGACGCCGCCCCCACCCACGTTCACTTACTCACTCACGGGAGGGGACGGGCCGGAGGGGCCTGGTGTGTGGGCTTTGCTTCCGAAGGCTCCAAGAAAGAGCAAAGGCGGAGCGCAGCGGAGCGTAAAGCGAAGCAGTCCACACACCAGGCCCCGGAGGTCCGTCACCGCACCCACAGCCCCGCGCAGCGGACCTGGCCCGCCGCAGGCGAAACAAAGAGAAACCCCCACGGCGGGTCAGCCGAAAACGTGCCGAGGCAAAGCGCAGCGGACCGGCCCGCCGCAGGCGAAACAAGAGAAACCCCCACGGCGGGCCAGCCGAAAACGTGCCGAGGCAAAGCGCAGCGGAAGGCATTCCACATCGTGGGACGGCCCAGAAGAAAAACGCGACCTTCCGCCGCGCCCGGCGCAGCCACCGGCGGAGCCGGTCCGTGGAGCCCCGGCCGAGACGGCCGGATCCGCTTCAGATGGGGGCCGACCGGGGGCGCGGGAGCCCCCGGATCCGGCCGCCGGCAGCGGTCACCACACGGCCCCGGCGAGCACACGAAGTGACCGGCGGAACACAAGAAGCTGCAAAGTCGACCCCCGGTCGGGAGGCCACTTGGGATATCCTGCTGGGCAAGAAGGATCCGGGCAGCGTAGCCCCCGGGTCCTTTTGTGCTTTGAGCCGCTCCCGTCGCGCGGCTGAAAGGACCGTACGAAGCAGTGCCGCAGACTCCCCCGGCCGAGGCCGGGAGCCCCGTCGCAGGGACCGAGGAGGAACCAGACGTCATGGGCGAGCGAAGCAGGCAGGACCGCACGCAGGGCAGGCAGGACCGCACGACGAGGATGGAACGCCCCAAGATGAGGGTAGGTGGTCGCAAGTGAGTTCACTTCTGCTCCTGACCAACGCACTCCAGCCGTCGACGGAGGTGCTTCCCGCGCTCGGCCTGTTGCTGCACAGCGTCCGGGTGGCTCCCGCCGAAGGACCGGCTCTCATCGACACCCCAGGTGCCGACGTCATACTGATCGACGGCCGCCGCGATCTCCCGCACGTACGGTCGCTGTGCCAGCTGCTGCGATCCACGGGCCCCGGCTGCCCGCTGGTCCTGGTCGTGACGGAGGGCGGACTCGCCGCCGTCACCGCGGACTGGGGGATCGACGACGTCCTGCTGGACACCGCGGGGCCCGCCGAGGTCGAGGCACGGCTGCGGCTGGCGATGGGCCGCCAGCAGATCACGACCGACGACAGCCCGATGGAGATCCGTAACGGCGATCTCTCGGTGGACGAGGCGACCTACAGCGCGAAGCTGAAGGGGCGGGTCCTGGACCTGACCTTCAAGGAGTTCGAGCTGCTGAAGTACCTGGCGCAGCACCCGGGCCGGGTGTTCACCCGTGCCCAGCTCCTGCAGGAGGTGTGGGGCTACGACTACTTCGGCGGTACGCGGACGGTCGACGTCCATGTCCGCCGGCTGCGCGCCAAGCTCGGCCCCGAACACGAGTCGCTGATCGGCACGGTCCGCAACGTCGGCTACCGCTTTGTGACGCCGGAGAAGGTGGAGCGGGCGGCGGAGGCCAAGGCCAAGGAGGTCAAGGCCAAGGATGACGCGGCGAAGGCGGCGAAGCCCGCCCCGGACGCGGCGCCGGCCGAGCGCCGCGCGCCCGGGAGCGGTGACGGCTCCGGGAAGGCCGTCGCCACCGGCGACGACTCCCACGGCGTACGGGCCGGACGCAGGTAGCGCAGTGGTGGTGCGGCAGGCCCGTGAACCCGCGGAGAACTGCCGCACACGCCGTTGCACCACCCGCGTAGACTGCCGCGCGTGGCCAAGGTGACGCGGGATGATGTGGCAAGACTGGCGGGTACCTCGACCGCCGTTGTCAGTTACGTCATCAACAACGGACCACGGCCGGTTGCTCCGGCCACGCGCGAGCGGGTGCTCGCCGCCATCCAGGAGCTCGGCTACCGGCCGGACCGTGTCGCGCAGGCGATGGCGTCCCGTCGTACCGACCTCATAGGCCTGATCGTGCCGGACACCCGGCAGCCGTTCTTCGCGGAGATGGCGCACGCCGTCGAACAGGCCGCCGCCGAGCGCGGAAAGATGGTCCTGGTCGGCAACGCCAACTATGTCGACGAGCGCGAGGTGCACTATCTGCGCGCCTTCCTCGGGATGCGGGTGTCCGGGCTGATCCTGATCAGCCAAGGGCCCAGTGAGCACGCCGCCGCCGAGATCGACGCCTGGGACGCCCGGGTGGTGCTGCTGCACCGCCGGCCGGACGCCATCGACGATGTCGCGGTGATGACCGACGACGTCTGGGGCGCGCAGCTGGCGACCCGGCATCTGCTGGAGCACGGCCATCCCTACGTCGCCTTCCTCGGCGGCACGGAGGAGACCCCGAAGTCCGGCGACCCGGTCACCGATCACGTCGAGGGCTGGCGGCGGGCCATGCTGGAGTCCGGGAAGTCCACGGACGGCCGCTACTTCCAGGCGCCGTACAACCGCTACGACGCCTACCAGGCCGCGCTGAAGCTGCTGGCAGGTCCGGACCGGCCGCCGGCCATCATGTGCGCGACGGACGACCAGGCGATCGGGGTGCTGCGGGCCGCCCGCGAGCTGCGGATCGATGTGCCGGGCGAGCTGGCGGTCGCGGGCTTCGACGACGTGAAGGAAGCCGGGCTGACCGATCCGCCGCTGACCACGGTCGCCTCGGACCGCCAGGCGATGGCGCGCGCGGCGGTGGATCTGGTGCTGGACGACGGGCTGCGGATCGTCGGCTCCCGGCGCGAGCGGCTGCGGCAGTTCCCGTCGCGGCTGGTGGTGCGGCGCTCCTGTGGCTGTGGCGGCTGACGGAGCCGGGACGTACCGCTGATCCGGGCGCCTTTATATCGGTCATACCCTCTTCTGTCGGGTCTCTCAGGGCATTCTCAGGCCGTTCTCATGGACCGGCGGCAGAGTGATCATCATGACCGAGAGCTACCGCCGAAGCGGCGATGAGGTGCCACAGGACCGGCCGTACGCGTACGGCAACGATTTCGGTAACGGCCACGGCAATGAGCGTGGCGACGCCTACGGCAACGACTACGGCAACGATCACGGCCGTCCGTACGGCCACGGGGTGGGTCAGAGTGTGCCGGGCGCGGCGGGCGCCGGGGGCGCTGGGGAGCGGGCGTTTCCGCCACCGCCCCCGTACGCGCCCGAGCCGCGGCGGCGGGCCCGCCGGCCGGTCGCGCTGATCGCGGCGGTGGCACTCGTCTCCGGTCTCATCGGGGGTGGCAGTGCGGCACTGATCGCCGGTGCCACCACCCAGGCGACACAGAGCGGCCCCTCCACGCCGCTCGTCAACGCGGGCAAGACCGGCGGCAGCGGCGTCTCGGGGGTGGCCAAGGCAGTCAGCCCGGCGATCGTGGAGATCAAGGCGCGGACCGGCAGCGGCGAGTCCACCGGCTCCGGTGTGGTCGTCACCAGCAGCGGCGAGATCGTCACCAACAACCACGTGGTGGCCGGCGCCCGCACGGTCGCGGTCACCTTCAGTGACGGCAGCCGGAAGTCGGCCGAGGTCGTCGGCACCGACCCCGGCAAGGACCTGGCGCTGATCAAGGTGCGCGGTGCCAAGGGTCTGACGGCGGCCTCGCTCGGCGACTCCGACAAGATCACGGTCGGCGACCAGGTGGTGGCGATCGGCTCGCCCGAGGGCCTGACCGGGTCCGTGACCAGCGGTATCGTCTCCGCCCTCAACCGGGATGTCACCGTCCCCAAGGAGGAGGGACAGGGGCAGGGCCAAGGCCAGGGGCAGGACGGGCAGGGCGGCGGCGGTGGCTGGCCCTTCGAGTTCGGCGGCAACCATTACAACGGCGACACCGGCTCGTCGAAGACCTCGTACAAGGCCATACAGACCGACGCCTCGCTCAACCCGGGCAACTCCGGTGGCGCCCTGATCAATATGCAGGGGCAGATCGTCGGCATCAACTCCGCGATGTACTCGCCGAGTTCGGCGAGCAGCAGCACGGCAGGAAGCATCGGCCTCGGCTTCGCCATCCCGATCAACACCGTCAAGGATGATCTGGACTCTCTGCGTGGCGGCGGGAGCGGTGGCAGCAACAGCGGCGTCTGATCGTCCGCCCGTCCGCCCGTCCGCCCGTCCACCCGTCCTTCTCCCCAGCGGTCGCCGGGAAGTACCCCGGCGACCGCTGGAGCGTGCCACCGGCCCGTCCCGGCGCCCGACCCCGCCTCCGGCCGCCCCGACCCGTCCCCGCCCCGACCCAGCCCCGGCACGGGACTCCCCGGATGCCGTCCAGGAGTACCCTCTCGCGCCTCCCCCTGTCAGACGGCCCCCGCCGTGCAAGGCTGAGTACCAGCCGTTCCCGCCGTTCCCGCCGTTCCGCCGTTCCGTTTCCCACCCGAGGTAGTCACGCATGAGCCCCGCCGAGCACGGTGATCATCCCGCCCGCATCCTGATCGTCGACGATGAGCCCGCGGTCCGGGAGGCCCTGCAGCGCTCGCTCGTCTTCGAGGGGTACGTCACCGAGCAGGCGGTCGACGGTCTGGACGCGGTCGAGAAGGTCGCCGCCTTCGACCCCGAACTGATCGTGCTGGACGTCCTGATGCCCCGGATGGACGGGCTGACCGCCGCCCGCCGGCTGCGGGCGAGCGGGGTGCGGGTGCCGATCCTGATGCTGACCGCCCGTGACACCGTCGGCGACCGCGTCACGGGGCTGGACGCCGGCGCCGACGACTACCTCGTCAAGCCCTTCGAGCTGGACGAGCTGCTGGCCCGGATCCGCGCACTGCTGCGCCGCAGCTCGTACGCGGCGGCGGCCGGTGCGCAGCCCGAGGAGGGCGAGACGCTGAGCCTGGGTGATCTGCGGATGGACCTGGCGACCCGCGAGGTGACCCGGGGCAGCCGGCAGGTCGAGCTGACCCGTACCGAATTCACCCTGCTGGAGATGTTCCTCGCGCACCCACGGCAGGTCCTCACCCGTGAGCAGATCCTGAAGGCCGTATGGGGCTTCGACTTCGAGCCCACCTCCAACTCCCTTGATGTGTACGTGATGTATCTGCGCCGCAAGACGGAAGCGGGCGGCGAGCCGCGGCTGGTGCACACCGTGCGGGGGGTCGGCTACGTCCTGCGGGCGGACGGCGGCGCGGAATGACCGGGCCGGCCCCCGAGCACGGAGCGCACGGAGCACACGGAGCACACGGCACGGGCTTTGCGCGGAGCAGGATCGGCGCCCGGATCGCGCGGCTGCCGTTGCGCTCGCGGCTGACCCTGCTCACCGCGACCGCGGTGGCGGTGGCGGTGGCCGTCTCCGCGCTGGCCTGCTGGCTGCTCACCCGGGCCCAGCTGCGCGACGAGGTGGACAACTCGCTGCAGAACGTCAGCGTCCCCGCGGAGTACCTGCAGGTGACCTACGCCAACTGCCAGCCCACCGACCCGACCGAGAACAAGAACGCCCCGCCCTCGTACTACAACGTCCAGATCGTCCAGGTCGACGGCTCGCGCTGCATCGGGCCCAACTCCCAGCCCCTGCAGGTGCAGCGCTCGGATGTCGCGGTGGCTCGGGGCCTGCAGCGCGACACCCTGCATGACGCCGTCACCACCGACGGCACGGACGTCCGGGTGCTGACCAAGCACATCGGCGTCCAGGGTGTGCAGTTCGCGGTCTCCATCTCCCACCCGCTGACCGAGGCCAACAGCGCGCTGAACCAACTGGCGCTGCTGCTCGCGGCGGTCGCGGGGCTGGGCGGCATCGGCGCGGGCACGGCGGGACTGGTCATCGCGCGTTCCGGCCTCAAGCCGGTGGACCGGCTGACCGGCGCCGTCGAGCACGTCGCCCGCACCCAGGACCTGACCATCCGCATCCCGGCCGACGGCGAGGACGAGATCGCCCGGCTCTCCCGCTCCTTCAACGCCATGACCGCCGCGCTGGCCGCCTCCCGCGATCTCCAGCAGCAGCTGATCGCGGATGCCGGCCATGAGCTGCGTACGCCGCTGACCTCGCTGCGTACCAATATCGACCTGCTGGTGCGCAGTGAGCAGGCCGGCCGGCCGATCCCGGCGGCCGACAAGGCGGCGCTGCTGGCCTCGGTGAAGGCGCAGATGGGGGAGCTGGCGGCGCTGATCGGCGATCTGCAGGAGCTGTCGCGGCCCCCGGCTCCTGGACAGAGCGCCATCGAGGTCGTGGCGCTGCACGAGATCGTCGGCTCCGGGCTGCAGCGGGCCCGGCTGCGCGGCCCGTCCCTGACCATCGCGGCGGACCTCGCCCCCTGGTACGTACGGGCCGAGCCGGCCGCGCTGGAGCGGGCGGTGGTGAACCTGCTGGACAACGCGGTGAAGTTCAGCCCGCCCGGCGGCACCGTCGAGGTCCGGCTGGCGGGTGGCGAGCTGACCGTGCGCGATCACGGTCCGGGCATTCCGCAGGACGAACTCCCGCACGTCTTCGAGCGGTTCTGGCGCTCGCCGTCCGCCCGCAGCCTGCCGGGCAGCGGCCTGGGGCTGTCGATCGTGGCGCGTACGGCGGAACAGGCGGGCGGCGCCGTACGGCTGCGGTCCGCGGACCTCGGCGGCACCGAGGCGGTACTGACCCTGCCGGGCGCCGCGACGCCGCCGCCGGGGATGCCGGAGGAGCCGCCGGGGCCGAGGCCCCAGGGCCCGCTGCCGGGAGCGCAGTAGGGGCGCGGTAGCGGCGGAGCCCCGGGAAGGTAGTGAGGGCGGAGTCCCGGGAAGCCAGTGAGGGCGCAGTCCTGGGAACGGGACGCAGCCCGGAACGCAGTAGGGGCGGCGTCCCCAAGACGCCGCCCCTACTGCGTTCCTGCCGCCCGCCCCTGCCGGGGCGAGCCCTCACTTCTCCACGTCGCTACTTCTTCGCCGACTTCTTCGCCGACTTCTTCGCCGCGTCCCCGAACGGCAGGTTCGACCCCGAAAGGTCGGCGCGGATGCCGTCCCGCTCGACGGAGATATGTTGCAGCCGGACGTTCCCGGGCGTCTTGGGGAGCTGGAAGGACAGCGACAGCCGGTCCGCGAGCTGCGGCTTGGTGAGCCCGGTCAGCGTGCCGAGGATCTTCGGGTCGATGCCCACCTTCTGCAGCAGCCAGGGGTGGTCCGCGACCACATCGACGAGATTGACCTTCATCAGCTTCTGGACGAAGCGCGGCGACCCGGTCAGCTCGTGCAGCTTCTGCTCGTTGTTCAGCGCGTCCTGGATGTAGGCCTTGGGGATGCCGATGCGGTCGACGATCGCCGGGATGCTGAGCATCGCCTTGACCTTCTCGGCCTGCCGGCTGAGCTGGGCGGCGGTCTTGCGGGTCAGCCGCAGGCCCTCTTCCTTGCCGGTGCCGGGGCGGTAGACGGCGATGTCACCGATGTCCAGGCGCATCCGGCTGATGTCGGTGGAGATGCCGCGGTCGCCGGCCCGCTGAATGCGCGCCTCGGCCCGTACCCGCAAATCATGTCCGGCGACCGGCAGTTGCCCGACCGCGCGAACGGAATTCGGGCCCATCTCGCTGAATTTCACCTGCGAGGCGCCCAGTTCGCGGTTCATGTCGTCGAAGGCCAGTAGCACGCTGCCGTGCATTTGGCCGATCGTGGCGCCCTTGATGGAGCTGGGCAGATCGCCGTCGATACGGACGTCGTTGGCGGTGGCCTCGAATTTCGCCAGCGAAACCCGGTCGGCGGCCAGGTCGGGAATGGTGACCTTCACCTGGTCGACGTGCTTGTCCATGACCTGGGTGAGGAACGGGAATCCCTCGATATCGACCTCGGGAGTGGCGTTCAGATGCAGGGCATCCTTCACCTTTTCCGCGGTCTTGTTCTGCGCGTACAGCACCGCGAACCGGTCGAAGAGCCCGAGGAAGGAGGTGCCGACGACGACGGCGACCAGCAGCTTCAGGGCGAGCGGTATGGCGGCGAACCGGCTGAAGCCGCGCTTCTTGCGACGGTGGTTCGGCGGCTTCCAGGCCTCGCCGTCCGTCTCGTCGTCCGAGCGAAGGCCGAGACCCAGCGGGTCGTCGCTGTCGTCGCGCTCGTTGAGGTAGGTGCGGCGGTGGGGAGCGCCGACGGCGTCCAACGAGTCCGATCCCCACTCCGGTTCGGGCTCCGGCTCGGGATCGGCGAGGGCCGCCAGATCCGCGTACGGGTTGACCATGTCGAGCTTTCTGGTGTCGCCCGTGGAGTCGTCCGGGGCGCCCGTTGTGGCGGTGGCGGAGTGCGGCCGACTGACGGGCGTGGGTGAAGGTGAAGGTATGCGTGTGGGGGTTCGCATCCGTACATCTGACCACGGTCAGGACCCTTGAACGCAAGTTGTACCGGCGGTAAGTCGGATACGTGAGGGTTGTCCCGCCGGTCTTGATAAAAATTTGCCGCGCTTGTGGGGTGACCTGAACTACCGTCACCTCTCTTGGTGACCTGACCGACAGTGTGCGCCTTGTCGGGATCCGTCGCTCTCTCTCCGTCGTATCGGTCGTATCCGCCGCGTCGGCTCTACGGGCTGTATCAGCCGTATCAGCCGTACGTACCGGCCGTATCCGCTGTGGCGCACCTTCTTGGATTCCTCCCGCTCCCTCAGTCCGTTCGACTCATTCCACTCACTCGACCGACAAACCGAAGAGGGCAGTCATCCCATGACGTCTCACGAAGGCCGTTCCATGATCGTTGTTACCGGGGCAACCGGCAATATCGGCCGCAGCCTGGTCGGCCGGCTCCTCGCCGAGGGTGCCGCCGTACGCGCGCTGACCCGCGATCCGGCGCGCGCCGCGCTGCCGGCCGGTGCCGAAACGGTCGGCGCCGACCTCACCGGCACCGACGACCTCGCCCCGCTGCTGGCCGGCGCCGATGCGCTGTTCCTCAATCTCGCGGCGGGCGGCGAGCGGGCCGCGGCGGCCGTACTCGACGCCGCCGCCAGGGCCGGGGTCCGCCGAGTGGTACTCAACTCCTCGATGGCGGTGTCCGATACTCCGGCCGACGACGCGCATTTCGTCTCCCGGATGCACGCCGGCCTGGAGCGCGCGGTACGCGCATCCGGTCTGGAGTGGACCTTTGTCCGCGGCGGCAACTACGCCACCAACGCCCTTGCCTGGGCCCCGTCGATCCGCGGAGCGGGAGTGGTACGCGAGGCCCACCCGGGTGCCCAGGGCGCCCCCGTTCACGAGGCCGACCTCGCCGACGTCGCGGCCGTCGCCCTGCTGGACCGCAGCGGCGCACACCTGGGCAAGGCGTATGCCGTCACCGGCCCGGAGCAGATGACCCTCGCCCAGCAGATCGCCGAGATCGGGCGGGCGACCGGCAAGGACGTCCGGGTCGAGCAGATCTCCGAGGAGGAAGCGGCCGAGGCGATGTCCGGGCGGTTCCTGACCAAGGAGGACGCACTGGAACTCGTCCGGATGTTCGGCGGGACGGTCGACACACCGCTCTTCCCCGTCTCGGACGCCGTCGAACGGATCACCGGCCGCCCGGGCCGCACGTTCGCCCGCTGGGCACGGGATCACGCGGCCGACTTCTCCTGACCCCCCTGAACGCCCCTGAGGGCCGCCGGCGCCCCCGGCGGCCCTCAGGCGATTCCGCCGGCCCGCAGGAGCCTTCGGTGGAGCACGGCCAGCGGCACCATCACCACCGCACCCGCAAAGAAGTACCCATTGATCGCCATGTCCGTCCAGAACGTCCCGGACGCGAGGTCAGCCGGCCGCTCCGCGAGCCCCAGCAGGCCGTAGGGGGTGAGCCCGGTGACCATGGTGAGGTCTTCGACGAGCCCCGGCACACCCCGTACGACCAGCAGAACCGCCCCGAACCGCAGCGGCAGCCACACCGTCCACGGGGGAAGGCGGCGGCCCCATGGCCGCACGGTGGCCAGGGCGACCACGGCACCCGCCGCCGACATCGCGGTGATCAGCCCGTCGTACGCGAGGAACACCCACACGGGGACGGTGCCCCGCTCACCCATCGCCGACCGGTAGTCGACGCCCATCCACAGATGCCAGACGAACGAGACGGTCAGCCACCCGAAGGCGGCATACGCCCAGAACACCGCCCGCCGCCGCAGGGACCGCACCGCGACCGCCGGTCCCGCCGAATCCGTACTCCGCACAGAAGCCATGCCCCGAACGCTACGAACGCCCCGGTGAGCGGGCATCCTTCTCGGGGCTTGCCTGCTTCCCCCGTGGGGCGGAACCCCCAACTCGGCCTGGGGGTCCCGCCGCCCGCCGATCCGCTGCCGCGGTTTACTTCACGACCGTGATCCGGTCCGCCTTCGGCGGGGTGAGGGGGCTGTCGGCCGAGGAGTGGGCGGTCAGGTAGCCGGTGAAGGCGTCCAGGTCGGAGGGGCCGACGTACTTGTTCTTGCCGTCCTTGAAGGCGGCGAAGCCGTCACCGCCGCCGGCCAGGAACTCGTTCATCGCCACGCGGTAGGTCTTGGCGGGGTCGAGCGCGGCGCCGTCGAGCTTGACCGAGTCCTTGACGACGCGGTCGGCGCCCTTCTTGGTCATGTCGAGGGTGTAGGTCAGGCCCCGGGAGATCTGGAGGACCTTCGGGGAGGCCTCGTTGGGGCCGCTGACCTGCTGCTGGAGTGCGGTGAGGAGCTGAGCGCCGGTGAGGTCGACGACGTTCATCATGTTGGTGAAGGGCTGGACGGTGAACGCCTCCCCGTAGGTGACCACCCCGTCGCCCTCCGAACCGGACGCCTTGAAGGCGAGGTCGGAGCGCACCCCGCCGGGGTTCATCAGGGCGAGCTGGGCGCCGCCCTTGCCGTCCGCCTTGGTGGCCTCCAGCTGGGCGTCGGCGATGACATCGCCGAGCGGTGACTCGGGGGCGGCGGCGCCGCGCCCCGCGATGTCGGCGGAGATATGGCCGACGGGACGGGCCGCGACCGGCGCGGCCAGCTTGTTCCAGCGGGTGATCAGCGACGTCATGTCCGCGGCCTTGGGCTGGGTGCGGTCGACGACGTGGTTGACCGCGCCGGGTGCCTTGACGCTGGTCCGCACGATGTCACGGGTGCGGCGGTCATAGGTCAGCGTGGTGTCGGTGTAGAGCTTGCCGTAGGACGCGGCGGAGGTGACGGTGCGCGGCCGGCCGGACGGGTCCGGGATGGTGCAGCTGTACGCCTGGTGGGTGTGGCCGGTGACCAGCGCGTCGACCTTCGGGGTGACGTGCTTGGCGATGTCGGTGATCGGCCCGGAGATACCGTCGCCTGGCCCGGGGCTGTCGCAGTTGTAGTTGTACGAGGTGGAGGCGGGCAGGCCGCCTTCGTGGATGAGGGCGACGATCGACTTCACGCCCTGCCGGTTGAGGACCTTGGCGTACTTGTTGATCGTCTCGACCTCGTCGTGGAACTTCAGGCCCTTGACGCCGTTGGCGCTGACGATGTCCGGGGTGCCCTCCAGCGTCACCCCGATGAAGCCGATCCTGACGCCCTTGTGCTTCCAGACGGTGTACGGCTTGAGCAGCGGCTTGCCGGTCTTCTCGTCCGTGACGTTGGCGGCGAGGTACGGGAAGTCCGCGCCCCGGAACTTCTTGCCCTTCTCGTAGCAGCCGTCCTTCGGGTGGCAGCCGCCCTTCTGGAGGCGGGTCAACTCGGTCCGGCCCTCGTCGAACTCGTGGTTGCCGACCGAGGTGACGTCGAGACCCAGCTTGTTCATCGCCTCGATGGTCGGCTCGTCGTGGAACAGCCCGGACAGCAGCGGGCTGGCCCCGACCAGGTCGCCGGCCGCGGCGGTGACCGAGTAGGGGTGACCCTTACGGGCCGTCCGCAGGGACTGCGCCAGGTACTCCACGCCGCCCGCCGGGATGCTCTTCTTGCTGCCGTCCGGCTGGGCCTCCTCGACCGTGCCGGAGGAGCCCTGCGGCGGTTCGAGGTTGCCGTGGAAGTCGTTGAAGGAGAGCAGCTGCACATCGACGGTGCGGCCGGTGCGGGCGGCGTGGCCGGTGTCGGCCCCGGCCGGCAGGGCGGCGGCGGTGAGCCCGGCGGCGGCCAGTACGGCGGCGCCGATCGTCAATCTTCGCAGGGCGCGGCCCCGTTGCGGTGTCGCTGGCATGTGTTCCCCTCCTGGATGGTCCTGAGCGGACGGCAGCTTATTGTCGACGCGCGTAGTGCAACAGGGGTTGCCGGGTGACGAGCTGGTTGCGGGGCGAGGGAGCGGCTGGTTGCCGGGCAGGTGATGAGCCGGTTGCCGGGAAGGGCGGGGGAACCTGGGGGATGCCCCTCCGGGAACGCGGGTGGTGCCCCGCCGGGAACCCGACTGGGTCGTACGCTTCACACATGACTGACGCTGCACAGGAGATGGGCCGGGCCGGCCGCCGGATCCAGGTGGTCGACGAGCTCGCGCCGGAAGAGGCCACGGCCGTCGCCGAGCTGATCGAGCGGGCGGCTCGTACGGACGGGCAGCCCGCCGTGTCCGAGCAGGGGCGGCTGCAGCTGCGCGGGGGCGCACGCCCCGGCGTACGCCATGTGCTGCTCTACCTGCGTGACGACGAGGCCGAGGAGCTGGTCGCGTACGGGCAGCTGGAGGACACCGACCCGGTGGAGGCACCGGCCGCCGAGCTGGTGGTGCACCCGGGCTACCGCGGCCGCGGGCACGGCCGGGCGCTGGGCAGCGAGCTGCTGGAGCAGTCCGGGCGCCGGCTGCGGGTCTGGGCCCACGGCGGGCATCCGGCCGCCCGGCATCTCGCCCAGACCCTCGGGCTGACGATGTTCCGGGAGCTGCGCCAGATGCGGCGCTCGCTGACGGACCTGGAGCTGCCGGAGCCGGTGCTCCCCGAGGGGGTGTCCCTGCGGACCTTCCAGCCGGGCACCGATGACGAGGCCTGGCTGGAGGTGAACGCGGAGGCCTTTGCGCACCACCCGGAGCAGGGTTCGCTGATCCAGCGCGATCTGGACGACCGTAAGGGCGAGGCGTGGTTCGACCCGAAGGGCTTCTTCCTGGCGGAGAAGGACGGCCGGCTGGTCGGCTTCCACTGGACCAAGGTGCACGTCGACGAGGGCCTGGGCGAGGTCTATGTGCTCGGGGTGCGGCCGGGTGCCCAGGGCGGCGGCCTGGGCAAGGCGCTGACCTCGGTGGGGCTGCGGCATCTGGCCGGCCAGGGCCTGCCGACGGCGATGCTGTATGTGGACGCGGACAACGCGGCGGCGGTGAGCGTGTATGAGCGGATGGGGTTCGCCACGCACGAGACGGATCTGATGTACCGATCGGAGACGTGAGGGCGGGCGGAGAGGCGAGACCGCTCGGAGGCGTGTAGCCGGGCGGAGTCGTGAGATCGCTCGGAGAGGGCGGGCCGGGCGGCGGATGAGCGCGCGGCGTGCGAGCGCATGACGGACGAGCGCACCACGGACGAGCATGCAGCGGGGCGGGCCCATCAGGGTCCGCCCCGCTTGTCATTGCTGCCGCGCGTGCTCTTCCTGCTGCGCCCGTCCACTCGTGCTGCTGCGGACCGTCACTCCTGTTGCCGCTGCGCCCGCCACTCCCGCGCCAGCATCGCGTAGACGACCTCGTCGGACCATTCCCCGTCCAGCAACTCGTTCTCCCGCAGATGGCCTTCCCGGCGCATCCCCAGCCGTTCGAGGACCCGGGCCGAGGCGGTGTTGCGCCCGTCCAACTCGGCCTGGATGCGGTGCAGGTGCAGTTCCTCGAAGCCCAGCTTCAGCAGCGCCCGGCTCGCCTCGGTGGCGTAGCCGTGGCCGGTGTGGTCCGGGTGGAAGACGTAGCCGATGCCGCCCTGGCGGTGCGTGCGGCTCTTCCAGAAGAAGGTGACGTCGCCGACCAGGGTGCCGCTCTCGCGGACGACGACGGCGAGCTGGAGGACGTCGCCGGACTCGCGCAGCGCGGTGCGGGTGGTCTTGGCGGTGACGGAGGCCCGCGACCCGGCCTCGTCGAAGGGGCCCCAGTAGAGGTAGCGGCAGACCTCGGGGCGGCGCTGGTAGGCGTGGATCGCGGCGAAATCGTCGTGGATGACCGGGCGCAGATCCAGGCGTTCGGTGCGTATCGGGTAGTCGGGGGTGTACGGCAGCGGCGGCGTCACGGGCGCGGAAAGCGGGGGCACGCCGCCAGCGTAGGCAGCGGAGGTTGACAGGTGCAGCCCATTTCCCCCACCCTTTCACTACTTAATTAGTGGAATGGCGCAGGGGGACGAGTGATGCGGCCGACGGGTACGGACGAGGTGGCCGGCCGGGCCTCGGGGCGCACCGCCATCGAGGCGGTCGGCCTCGGCAGGCGCCACCGCCGCCGCTGGGCCCTGCGGGACTGCACCTTCCGGCTGCCGGCCGGCCGTATCTGTGCACTGGTCGGGCCCAGCGGCGCCGGAAAGAGCACCCTGCTCTCGCTCGTCTCCGGCCTGACCCGCCCCAGCGAAGGGAGCGTACGGATCGGCGGCGGGGTCGGTGACCGGATCGGTGACCGAATCGACGACCGGATCGGTGGCGGGGTCCCGGACGGCGCCCCCGTCCGCGGCCGGATCGCCCATGTCACCCAGGGCAGGCCCCTCTATCCGCGGCTGACGGTCGCCGAGACACTGCGGATGGGCCGCGCGCTCAACCCCGGCCGCTGGAACGGGTCGTGCGCCGAACGGATCGTCCGGGAGGGCGGGATGCCCCTCGACGCCCGGGTCGGCACCCTCTCCGGCGGGCAGCGCACCCGCCTCGGGCTTGCTCTGGCCTTCGCCAGGAGCCCTGAACTCCTGCTTCTCGACGAGCCGTTGGCGGGGCTCGACCCGATCGCCCGGTACCGGTTCACCGCGCTGCTGCTGGCCCAGGCCGCCGAGCACGGCACCACCGTCGTGCTGTCGTCGGACCTGCTCGCCGAGCTCGACGGGGTCTGTGACCACCTGCTGGTACTGGGCGGTGGCCGGGTGCGGCTCGCGGGCGCGGTCGATGACGTCATCGGGGCGCACGCCCTGGTGATGGGGGCGCACCGGGACGGGGCGCTGCCACCCGCGATCGCGGCGCACACGATCGTCGAGACGCAGGTGTCAGGGCGTCACTTCACCGCCGTCGTACGGCGGAAGGGCCCGGTCGCCGCCGGGCCCTGGGAGACCGCGGACCCGTCCCTGGAGGAACTTCTGCTTGCCTATCTGCGCGCGTCCGATGCGCCCCACGCGCCCCATGAGCCCGACGCGCCCGCGCTGATTGAGGCGAGCCCGGAGCCGGTCTCGGCAGGGTGGCGCCGCCGGCCCGGCAACAGGCCGGGGATCCCCGGTCTGCCGCGCAACGGACCGCCCGGCCCGGCAGGCCGTACGGGCGGACGGGAAAGCCCGTCGAGGGGATGGGGCAGCCTGCCGGGCGGACGGAGCAGCCCGCCGAGCGGATGGGCCAGCCTGCCGGGCGGATGGGAAAACCCGCCGGACGGACGGAACAGCCCACCGGACGGACAGAACAGCCCATCGGGCGGACGGAACAGCCCTCCAAGCGGATGGGAAAGCCCGCCGGCCGGCGCGGCGGCCACACGGGGCACACGGTACGACCACCACAGCGGCAAGGGAGCGGCAGCATGACCACTACGGCACACCCCGGTACGAAGGGGCGCGGCACAGCGGGCGATCCGGGCGGGACCCGGGAGGCGGGGCTTGCACCGCTGCGCGGTCTCGTCTGGCTGGTGTGGCGCCAGCACCGGCTGGTCCTCGGCGTGCTGCTGGCCGCGGCAGTCGCAGGCGCGGTCTGGTGCGCGGTGCTGCGCGGCCAGATGGCCGGATTCATCGACGCCCACCACATCGCCGGCTGCTCGCAGATCTCCCTCGATCCGCGCTGCGAGCACACCCAGGAGGCGGTCACCACCTTCCGCGACACCTACGGCTCGCCCCTACGGCTCGTCGAAGTGGGCCTGGTGCTGCTGCCCGTCCTGGTCGGGCTGTTCCTCGGCGCCCCGCTGATCGCGCGCGAGCTGGAGGCCGGTACCCACAAGCTCGTCCTGACCCAGTCGGTCGGCCCGCTGCGCTGGCTGGCGGCGAAGATCTGCTTGCCCGCGCTGGTCGTCCTGACCGCCGCCACGGGGCTCTCGCTGGCCTACGGCTGGCTCTGGCAGGTCGCCGGGAACGAGGTCTCCGGCTTCTACTGGTACTCGACCCTCGGTTTCCACTCGCTCGGCCCGGTGCCGGTCGCCTACTCCCTGCTGGCCCTGGCGGTCGGCACACTGGCCGGTCTGCTGCTGCGCCGTACGGTGCTGTCGATGGGCGTCACGCTCGCCGCCGTCGTGGCGCTGCAGGTGGCACTGGCCCAGCTCAGGCCCTATCTGCTGCCGGCCGTGACGACGAAGTTCCCGCAGAACCGCCCCGCCCAGCTGCCGGACGACGACTGGCTCGTCGGGCAGGGCAACTACACCCGCTCCGGCGCCCGGCTGTCCGACGCCCCGTGCGATCCCTCCCCCGGCTACGACGCCTGTCTGCGGCAGCACGATGTGGCCGGCCAGTACATGGAGCACCACCCGGCGTCGCACCACTGGCCGCTGGCGTGGATCGAGGCCGGGATCGTGCTGGCGGTGGCGGCGGTGCTGACCGTGATCGCCTTCCGGGTGATGCGGCGCCGGCACGGCTGAGACCGGGGGGCCGCAGGGCGGGGGCGGGACGGGGCGCAGCGGCTCTTGTCCCGGCGGCCCCGGCCGCACCCGCCCCGCCCCACCCCGCAACCCGAAAGACACCATGCGTGTGACAAAGGCGGCCCCGGGGGAGGCACAGAAGCACGCACCCCGGCGAGGGCCCCCGGGCCCGGGCTCCGGGCCGTACCGCCACAGGAGCCCGCCCGGCCGCGGCTCGGGGTACCGCGGCCGCAGGGGCTCTCCCCAACGCCCCCCAGCCGCCCCGGATATCGCCGGGCAGTAGCACCCCGCTTGCCTGGCCGCCATATCCGCGTTACCGGCGATTCAATATCGCTTGCGAGCATCGGTGAATGCAGCCCGCTGTGCCGAACGGCCCCCACCCGAGGCTCCATCTCGCGCCGCCGCCTCCGTCTGACGCGCCTGGAACCCCCCGGACGCGGAAGAATAGGTTCATGAACCAGCAGCCCAGCGCTCAGGCACAGGCCCAGCCCGAGGTGCCCACCCCGCAGCCCCCGCGGGCCGCGGCGCCCTCGGCCCAGCCTTCCGTGGGTTCTATCGCCGCGCACCGCCCGCAGGCGGTCCGGGGCACGGTGCCCGGCCTGGAGCCCGACCTGGACGCCGATCCCGATGCGTACGAGGACGAGGGCGTGGTCGGTGCGGACGGCGAGGAGCTGCCCAGCGGACGCTTCCTGGACCGTGAGCGCAGCTGGCTGGCCTTCAATGAGCGGGTGCTCGAACTGGCCGAGGACCCGGCCACCCCTCTCCTCGAACGGGCTAACTTCCTGGCGATTTTCGCCAGCAATCTGGACGAGTTCTTCATGGTCAGGGTGGCCGGACTCAAACGACGGATAGCCACCGGCGTCGCCACCCGCTCCGCGTCCGGACTCCAGCCCCGCGAGGTGCTGGACCTGATCTGGACCCGCTCGCGCGAACTCATGGCCCGGCACGCCGCCTGCTTCCAGCAGGACATCAACCCCGAGCTCGCCGACCAGGGCATTCATCTGATCCGCTGGCCCGAGCTGACCGAGAAGGAACAGGCCCGCCTGTTCACCCTCTTCCGCCAGCAGATCTTCCCGGTGCTCACCCCCCTGGCGGTGGACCCGGCGCACCCCTTCCCGTACATCTCCGGCCTCTCGTTGAACCTGGCCGTCGTCGTACGCAACCCGGTCAGCGGCCACGACCACTTCGCCCGGGTCAAGGTGCCACCGCTGCTCTCCCGCTTCCTGGAGGCCTCCCCGCAGCGCTACGTCCCCATCGAGGACGTCATCGCCGCCCACCTGGAGGAGCTGTTCCCCGGCATGGAGGTGCGGGCGCACCACATGTTCCGGGTGACCCGCAACGAAGACCTGGAGGTCGAGGAGGACGACGCCGAGAACCTTCTCCAGGCCCTGGAGAAGGAGCTGATGCGGCGCCGCTTCGGGCCGCCGGTCCGCCTGGAGGTCGAGGAGTCCATCGACCCGGCCGTGCTCGATCTGCTCGTCCAGGAGCTGAAGATCTCCGATGCCGAGGTCTATCCGCTGCCCGGCCCGCTGGACCTGACCGGCCTCTTCGGCATCGGCGCGCTGGACCGGCCCGAGCTCAAGTACCCCAAGTTCGTCGCCGGCACGCACCGTGACCTCGCCGAGGTGGAGTCCGCCTCCGCCCCGGACATCTTCGCCGCCCTGCGCGCCCGCGACGTCCTGCTCCACCACCCGTACGACTCCTTCTCCACCTCCGTGCAGGCGTTCCTGGAGCAGGCCGCCGCCGACCCGGACGTCCTCGCCATCAAGCAGACGCTCTACCGCACCTCCGGCGACTCACCGATCGTGGACGCCCTGATCGACGCCGCGGAGTCCGGCAAGCAGGTCCTCGTCCTCGTCGAGATCAAGGCGCGCTTCGACGAGCAGGCCAACATAAAGTGGGCGCGCAAGCTGGAGGAGTCCGGCTGCCATGTCGTCTACGGGCTGGTCGGGCTCAAGACGCACTCCAAGCTCTCGCTCGTGGTCCGCCAGGAAGGCGAGATGCTGCGCCGCTACTCCCATGTGGGGACCGGCAACTACCACCCCAAGACGGCCCGGCTCTACGAGGACCTGGGCCTGCTGACCGCCGACCCGCAGGTCGGCGCCGACCTCTCCGACCTCTTCAACCGGCTCTCCGGCTACTCCCGCCGCGAGACCTACCGCCGTCTCCTGGTCGCCCCCAAGTCCCTGCGGGACGGCCTGGTGCAGCGCATCAACAAGGAGATCGCGAGCCAGCGGGCGGGCGGTCCCGCCTACGTCCGCATCAAGGTCAACTCGATGGTCGACGAGGCCGTCATCGACGCGCTCTACCGCGCCTCCCAGGCCGGCGTCCCGGTCGACATCTGGGTACGCGGCATCTGCGCGCTGCGCCCGGGAGTCACCGGCCTGAGCGAGAACATCCGCGTCCGCAGCATCCTCGGCCGCTTCCTGGAGCACTCCCGGGTCTTCATCTTCGGCAACGGCGGCGAGCCCGAAGTGTGGCTGGGCAGCGCCGACATGATGCACCGCAACCTCGACCGCCGGATCGAGGCGCTGGTACGGGTCACCGACCCGGCGCACCGCGCCTCCCTCAACCGGATGCTGGAGACGGGGATGTCGGACACCACGTCCTCCTGGCACCTGGACCAGGACGGCGACTGGACCCGGCATGCGGCGGACGCGGACGGCGCGCCGCTGCGCAACATTCAGGAAATGCTCATCGACGCCCGGAGGCGCCGGCGTGGCCCAGCGACATGACCAGCCGACCGGAGGGCCCACGGGTCTTATCGGCACCGGATACGAGCCCGGCGGAGCGCCCGGAGCCCGTTCGGCAGTGGTGGACGGCCCGTACCCAGGAGTGGACGGCCGGTACCCAGGAGCCGACGGCACACCACGGCCGGACGACGCCACCCGCGGCCGGGACGGCGCCGTGTACCGGCCGCTGATGACCCACGACTTCGCCGGCGACTCCGCCCGTGACTCGGACCATAACTCCGCCCACAACTCCGCAGCTGACGGCCCGGGCACGGGCACTGGTCCCGGAATTGACCTCAGCCCCGTCCTCGCCGCCCGCACGGCCGAGGAGGTTCTGGCCGGCTATCTGCACCAGCAGTCGGCGGAATTCCTGCGCAGCCTGCGCCTGCACCGGGAGAGCGGTTCGGACGCGGAGGGCGCCGGCGAGGCCGCCCGTCAGCTGCGCCGCGCCGCCCGCCGGATCAGCGCCACCCTGCACACCTTCCGCCCGCTGACCGAGGAGGTCTGGGCCGACCAGCTCACCGCCGAACTGGGCTGGCTGTCCGGCGCACTGGCCCGCGAACAGGCCTGCGCCGCGCGCCGCGAGCGGCTGATGACGGCCCTGCAGCGGCTTACGGGCCGCTCCGAGCGGAACGACCGCGCCGACCGGAATGAGCGCGCCGATCGCCAGGGCCGGCCGGACCGCGGCAGACGGGGAGACCGCACGACGGCGGGCACCGCTACGGGCGCCGCCAGGGGAACCGCCAAGGGGCCCGCCACCGGTCCCGCTACGGGCCCCGCCGCCTTGACCGCCACGTCGTCCGCAACTCCCGCCACAACTTCCGCCGCAGCCTCCGCCACAACTTCCGCCACCGACCCGGATCCAGACGGCGCCCTGGCGGCCGGAGCGGCGCGGGCCGGAGCCCTGCTGGACCGCCAGCTCACCCTCGCCCGCACCCGCGCCCACACCGCCGCGCTGCAGGCCCTGGGCTCCTCCCGCTTCCACGCCGTCGCCGACTCGGTGGCGGTACTGGCCTCCGAGGCGCCGCTCGCCCGTAAGACCACCGAGCTGACCGCCGCCGAGGCGCTGCCACCGCTCGCCGAGCAGGCCCACCGCCGGCTCGCGGAGGCGGTCGCCGCACTGCCGCTGTCCCGCACCGGATACCCGTACAACGCCGCCGCGCTCGCCGCCGACCAGCGCCAGGACGCACCCTGGCACCAGGTCCGGCTGCTGGTGCGACTGAGCCGCTACGCCCGGGAGGTGCTTGCGCCGGAGTACGCCGACTTCCGGCTGGCGGAGGCCGGCGGGGCGCTGGAGTGGCACCGCGACGCCGCGGAGGCGGCCGCCGCGGCCGCCGCAGCAGCCCGTACTCCCCGGATCGCCCCGGCCACTGCCTACGCCCTCGGGGTGCTGCACGCCGACCAGCGCCACGAGGTGGAGGCGGCCCGCTTCGCCTTCGGCCGCGTGTGGCTGCCGCGCACGCCGGAGCGGACGAGCTGAGACCGGAGGAGCGGACTGAGGACACGGAGGAAAGCGCAGAGGAAGCGGAGGAAAGCGCAGAGGACACGAAGTTGTCGGAAGGTGTGGCAGACGGGAGAGGAGCGATGATGTGACGGTGCCCCTGAAGCCAATTCGAGCGGCGGGATGCGTCCTGTGGCGCCGCGCGGCGTCCGAGGACGGACTGGAGATCGCGCTCGTCCACCGCCCCAAATACGACGACTGGTCCCACCCCAAAGGCAAGCTGAAGCGTGGCGAGGACGCGCTGGCCGGCGCGGTGCGCGAGGTGGCGGAGGAGACCGGCATGGACTGCCGCCCCGGAGCCCCCCTGCCCACCTCGTTCTACCTGGCAGGCGGCCGTCCCAAGCAGGTCCGCTACTGGGCGGCAGAAGCGGTCGCCGGAGCCTTCACCCCGAACAGCGAGGTCGACCGCATGGTCTGGCTCTCGCCCACCGACGCCCGCCTCCGCCTGACCCAGGAACGCGACCGCCCCCTGGTGGACGCCTTGCTCGCGGCGCTGCATCTGGCGTGATGCCTGGCCCGGAGCCCCAGCCTCCTGGACGGCCTCGCTCCTGAGGCGTGACGAGGGCCCTTCCCCCGATACGCGGGGACACGGGGGAGGGCCCTCGGTTTCGGGTGTACGGGATCAGACGGACTGCTCCTTGGCGTACGCCACGAAGTGAGCCCACTGCGGGGCCGGGAAGAGGAGCGCAGGCCCCTGAGGGTTCTTGCTGTCACGGACCAGGAACTCGCCGGTGGCCGCCGCGTGCTCCGGTGCCCACTCGATGCACTGTCCGCCGTTGTTGCTGTACGAGGATTTGATCCATCGGAGGGATTCGGTCACGGGGTGCCCTTTCGCAACTCATTGATCATGGCTACGGTCGCCGCCTGCGAGCGGGCGTCGGCCTGTAGCTGATGGTAGGCCGTCAGTATGGGCAGCACCGAGGTGCTTTCCCGCTCCAGATGGCCCCGTTGGGCGGACTCGGCGTACGACATGAGCGAGCGATCCGGCAGCGTCAGCACGGTGATGGGCAGATCGAACGGCCGGTGCTCGCCCATGCCGAACGGGGCGACATGGAGCACCGTGTTCGGCAGCTCGGCGAACTCGACCAGCCGCGCCAACTGGGCGTCCATGACGGCGGATCCGCCGATGGGCCGGCGGATGCAGCTCTCGTCCAGCACCACGAACACCAGCGGCGGGGGCGTACGGACCAGCGCCGCTTGCCGTTCCGCCACGAGCGACACCCGCTCGTGCGCTTGCTCGGGCGTGATTGCTCCGCGTTTGACGGCGCTGCCGGCGAGCACGGAGGCGTATTCCGGGGTCTGGAGCAAGCCAGGAATGATGCCCACTTCGTACAGCCGGATTTCCGCCGCTCGGCCCTCGTGGCCGAGGTACTCCGGGAAGCCCTCCAGCAGGCTGCCCTGCCGGATCTCGCGCCACTGACGTTCGAAAGTGTCCACAGTGCCTTCGGTGCCGAACGCGCGGTCCGCGCTGCGCGAAAAGCGCAAAGTCGGGGGCTTCCGACCAGTTTCGACAGCGGACACGTGCGTACTGGAGTATCCCAGCCGCTCGGCAAGCTCATCTTGAGTCCAGCCACGCGCTTCTCGTGAGCTGCGTAAACGTGCCCCGAAGGCTTCCCGAGGGCTGCTCTCCGGCGTCAACTCCTTGCGATTCAAGAGGCTTTCACCAACGCTTCCTCCCGTTCTGACAGGTTGAACGGCTTTTGACTCTAGGTCACGCTGAATCGCCCCGGTAGTGGAATCACTACAGAGAGGAGCGGACGTTGGTTCGGAAGCACACTCCCCCTGATCCCCCCACTGCTCAGCACAGCAACGGCGCGGACGAACCGGCAGGTGTGGCTGCCGACGATCCGGAGCACGAGCGGGCCGCCGACAACGACAACGACAGCGAAGCCTTGACGCGCCTTCGCGCACGCATGCATCAGGACTACGCGCGGTGGCAGCAGTACGGGCCGCTGGGGCGGTCGCTGTGAACTGTGACGAGTGCCGGACGTTGCGCGCCGAGCTGGCGGATGCCGAACGGAGCGGCGACAGGACGAAGGCCGTTGACTGCCGCGTGTTGCTGCGGCGGCATCCCCGGCATGACGGAGTGCCGGTTGAGAGGAAGGGGGAGCAGTGAGTTCCCCGGACCTGGACAAGACTGCCGTTGCCCCCTTCGCCGGGACGGCATACGAGAACAGCCCCGAAGGGCCATGGACGTTGTACGGGGGCGCGCTGGACGTGAAGTCCGGCGTGGTCCACGTCCCCCGCCCCGGTGCCCTTGATCCGGACGACAGGCCTCTCCGCCATCGAGCTTCGGGAGCTTCGACCTCGCCGTGGACCAGGAGGGGGACTACTGGTGGCTGGAACTGAATCCGAACGGTCAATGGGGGTGGCTGGAGGGACCGACCGGACTCGACATGTCCGCCGCATTCGCCGATCTGCTGACGCAAGGGAAAACCCATGACTGATATCGCGCCCGAGCGCCGCGCCCTCGCCGATCGACTGGAGAAGGCCGGAGTCCTCACCACTCCTGCATGGCGAGCGGCGGTGGAAGCCGTACCCCGTGAGCTGTTCCTCCATCCCGGAGTGTTCCTGCCCGAGGAAGGCGGCCGGTGGCGACCGGTTACCGCACTCGGGTCCGAGCCGGCCGAGTGGGCAAAGATCGCCTACAGCGACCGGTCCCTGACCACGCAGCTCGACGGACACCTGACCGCCGATCAGGTCAGCGCCCTGGTGACGGGCTCCCCCACCTCGTCGTCCACCACTGCGGTCACCGTGGTGGACATGATCGAGCGCCTGGAGGTCGAAGACGGACACCACGTGCTGGAGATCGGCACGGGCACCGGCTATTCCTCGGCCCTGATGTGCCACCGGCTCGGCGAGGACAACGTGACGACGGTGGAAGTCGACCCCGAGGTGGCGGCCCGCGCGGACGCCGCGTTGGAGACGGCCGGATTCGAGACGTGGACCGTGACCGGGGACGGGCTCCTCGGCCACCCCCGCCGCGCCCCGTACGACCGGGTCATCGCGACCTGTGCCGTCCGCCGGATCCCCTACACCTGGATCAAACAGACCGAGCCGGGCGGCATCGTCCTGGCCACCGTCGGTGGCTCCTGGGGTTACGGCACCGGGCTGGCCAAGGTCACCATCGGCAAGGACGGCACGGCCGAGGGCCGGATCGTCGGCCGTTCCTCCTTCATGCAGGCACGATCCCAGGCCGCACTGCCGGTCGCCGGGGATCTGTCCGCCCGCACGGCCTACGCCGACAGCGAGCGACGGGCAGAGTTCCCGCCCACCCTGCTGGAAGAGTGGATGCCCGCCTTCCTCGCCCAGCTGGCCGCGCCGGGCGCACAGTTCGTCCGCGCTGCGACGCTCGAAGGCGGCCGGCTCCTGTACGTCTTTGATCCGGAACGCGAGTCCTTTGCCGAGTTCACCGCGGCCGGCGATGCCTGGACGGTCCGCCAGGGCGGCCCCGTGGCGCTGTGGGACGACATCGAACAGTCTCTGACCTCCTGGCAAGACGCGGGCCGCCCCGACATTTCCGCCGTACGGCTCCACATCACGGACAGGTCCCACACGTACTGGATCGAGGACGCCCCGCTGCTCATCTGGCAACACCGTCTCGCCTGAGTGAAGGCTGGCCGATGGCTGAGCGATGGCTGAGGGAGGACAGTCATCGGTGCACCACCCCTCCTGGGGACACCCCGCTGCCTGCCTCCTGCTCCCTGACCAACCCAGGGCTCGGCGGCGGCCTCCGGGCCGGCCGCGGAAAGCCGGTCCTTATACCGGCGACCAGTTCGTTGCATCAGCAGGCGGGGGAAAGGGCCGGTGGGTCTATTTCAGGGGTTTACACTGCCTGCATGGCACAGAAAGTAATCACCATCTTCACGGACGACCTCACGGGCGAAGAGTCCACCGAGGCCGCCACGCACACTCTTTCTCTTGACGGTGTGACTTACGAGATCGATTTGAGTCCGGACAGCTACGACCAGCTGCTGGAAGCCGTTGGGCCGTTCTTGAAGGCCGGCCGCAAGACCGGGAAGGGCCGTAAGCCGCGTAAGGCGGCGGCCAGCAGTGAGGACACTGCCGCGATCCGGGCCTGGGCCAAGTCGAGCGGCTACAACGTGAGCGACCGCGGGCGGGTGCCCGCTGAGATTCGTGAGGCGTACCAAAAGGCCAAGTGAATATTTTGGATAAACCGGAAGCCCCTCACCGCGTGTGAGGGGCTTCTTTGTGTCCGGTTCCGGCGGCGCTGTCGGCCGGGGCGGCAGCGGGACGGCGTTCCGGGAATGAAAAGGAACAATCGCGAAGCCGAAGCCATTCTTTTCCCGGACAATCCGAACCCAGGGCTGTCGCCGTCGATCTCCGCGGCGCATTGCCGGGCCGCGGGAGATATGGCGGAGGCCGCCGCGCCCCGGGCGGCCCAGGATCAGGTCCAGGTCCAGGGCCAGGGCCAGGCTCCGGCCCAGGCCCAGGCCCAGGCCCAGGCCCAGGCCCCGGCTCCGGCCCAGGCCCCCGCCCCCTGGTCAGCGCCGCCGCAAGGACGCGTCCGCGAGGGCCGGCGGCAGGTAGTAGTTGTCGGCCGGGTTGAGGTCCGTGCCGGGCGGCACGATCGCGTCGATCCGGTCCAGGACGTCCGCGCCGAGTGTGACCTCGGAGCCCTCCAGCATGCTGTCGAGCTGGTCCAGGGTGCGCGGGCCGATGATCACGGAGGTCACCGCGGGGTGGGACCGTACGAAGGCGGTCGCCAGATGCGGCAGCGTGAGGCCCGCCTCGGCCGCGACCTTCGACAGTGCGGCGACCGCCTCCGCCTTCCTGGCGTTCTCCGGGACCGACAGGTCGAACTTCCGGCTCTCCAGGCCGGCGCGCGAACTGACGGACAGATCGCGGCCGGAGAGCCAGCCGGCGCTGAGCGGGCCCCAGGTCAGCACGCCCATCCCGTAGCGCTGCGCGGTCGGCAGCACCGCGCTCTCCACGCCGCGCGCCAGCATCGAGTACGGCGGCTGCTCGGTGCGGAAGCGGACGTGGCCGCGGCGCTCGGCGGTCCACTGCGCCTCGACGATGTGCTCGGCCGGGAAGGTCGAGGTGCCGATCGCCCGCACCTTGCCGGACCGTACGAGGTCCGAGAGCGCGGAGAGCGTCTCGTCGATATCGGTCGCCGGGTCAGGCCGGTGCACCTGGTAGAGGTCGAGGTAGTCGGTGCCCAGCCGGCGCAGGCTGTCCTCCACCGCGCGCATGATCCAGCGCCGGGAGTTGCCGCCGTGGTTGGCGTCCGGCCCCATCGAGTTGAAGAACTTCGTGGCCAGGACGACGTCCTCGCGGCGCCCCTTGAGCGCCTTGCCGACGATCTCCTCGGACTCGCCCGCGGCATACACGTCCGCGGTGTCCACGAAGTTGATCCCGGCGTCCAGCGCACGGTGCACGATCCGTACGCAGTCGTCGTGATCGGTATTGCCCCAGGCGCCGAGCATCATCGTGCCGAGCGCGTACTCGCTGACCGAGATGCCGGTACCGCCGAGGATTCTGCGCTGCATGGGCTGCTCCTTGTGTCAGATGCGAGATGCGAGAGAGGAGGTACGAGAGAGGAGGTACGAGAGAGGAGTTACGAGATACGAGATGCGAGATACGGATTACGAGCTATGCGATACGAGTTCTCAGGGGCGCCCCCCGAGGGAGGTGTGCACCACCTTGCTGTCCGTAGGGGGAGCGGACCAGGCCCGTCGCAGCCTGGGTCCGGCGGAACCACCCGACCGGCCGTGCATCGCATACTGGACCGATGCTGCACGCGGAAATCGAGATCGGCTCGTTCCTCAAGGCACGCCGGGCGGCGCTCGACCCGGCGGCCCTCGGCCTGCCCGACGGGGTCAATCGCCGCCGGGTGCGCGGTCTGCGACGCGAGGAGGTCGCCCAGCTCGCCGGCATCAGCGTCGACTACTACACCCGGATCGAGCAGGGCCGTGCGCCCGCGATCTCCGACTCCGTCCTGGACGCGATCGCGCGGGCGCTGCGGCTGTCCGACGGCGAGGTGACGTATCTGCGCAACATCGCGGCACCCCGGCGCCGCCCGGCGGACTGCGTCGCAGGTCCGGGCCCGGACGGCGGCCCGTGCGCCGTCCCCCGGCAGACCGTGCGCCCCGAGGTCCAGCGGCTCCTGGACGCGATGGGGGACACCGTCCCGGCCGTGGTCCTCGGCCGCGGCCTGGACTTCCTGGCCTGGAACGCGCTCGGCGGGCGGATCGCCTTCGACCTCCCGGCGCTCGCCCCGGACCGGCGCAATGCCGCGCTGCTGGTCTTCCTGGACCCGGCGGCGCGCGCCCTGCACGCGGACTGGGAGGCGAAGGCCATGGAGGTGGTCGGCAATCTGCGCGCCGACAGCGGGCGGCACCCCGAGGACCCGCGGATCTGCGACGTGGTCAATGAACTCCTCGCGCACAGCCGGGACTTCCGGCGGCTCTGGGAGACGCAGTCGGTGCACGAGTGCCTGCGCGGCACCAAGACCCTCCTGCATCCACACGTCGGCGAGCTGGTCCTCACCTTCGAGAGCTTCCGGCTGAGCACGGATCCGGACCAGGCGCTGGTGACGTATACGGCCGCGCGGGGGTCAACGACGGAGGGACGGCTGCGGGAGCTGGCGGCACTCGGGGAGCCGGTGCTGACCGCGTAGCGACGGCGGTGCTGCTGATCGCGTTGCGATGGCGGTGCTGCTGATCGCGTTGCGATGGCGGTGCTGCTGATCGCTTTGCGACGGCGGTGCTGCTGACTGCGTAGCGACGGTGGCGCTCCCTCGGGCGGACCACGAGCGGCCGGGGCCGTACGGATCAGATCCGCAGCCTCAACGGACGGCGTTTCCCACCGGGCTCTTCGCCGCGTTTCCCACCGGGCTCTCCGCCGTGTTTCCCAGCGGTCTTGCCACCGCGCTCCCCACCCCGCTCCCCCTGGGGGCAAGCGCCTCCCACCGCACCGTGACCTCCCCCTGCCGCCGGCGCCGCGGGTCACCGGTCAGCGGCCAGTCCGTGGCCAGGGCCGCTACGGCGGCGCGCCACCGCTGGCGGGCGCCGAGCGCACCGAGCGGGGCGGCGGTGGCCCAGGCGCGGTCGAAGTCCCGCAGGAAGGCGTGCACCGGCTCGCCCGGCACATTGCGGTGGATCAGCGCCTTGGGGAGGCGTTCTGCCAGGTCAGAGGGGGTACGGAGGGAGCTGAGGCGGGCGGCGAAGGTGACCGTGCGCGGGCCCTCGGGACCCAGCGCCACCCAGACGTGCCGTCGCCCTATCTCGTCGCAGGTGCCCTCGACCAGCAGCCCGCCGGGCGCCAGCCGTGCGCAGAGCCGTTGCCACACGGCGGCCACTTCGTCCTCGTCGTACTGCCGCAGCACATTCGCGGCCCGGATGAGGACCGGCACCCGCTTGCGCTGTCCCGGCAGCGGCACCTCGAAGCCGCCGTGGAGGAAGTCCAGCCCCGCCCGCTCGTACGGCCGGGCGGCCTCGACCCGGGCGGGATCTATCTCTATGCCGACGACCCGGGCGTCCGGGCACACCGTCCGCAGCCGGCCCAGCAGCTCCACCGCGGTCCAGGGCGCGGCGCCGTAGCCGAGATCGACCGCCACGGGGTCGGCGGCGCGGCGCAGCGCGGCGCCGTGCTCGGCGGCTATCCAGCGGTCCATGCGGCGCAACCGGTTGGGGTTGGTGGTCCCGCGGGTGGCGTTTCCGACGGGCCGGGACTGCCGGGGTATCAGAGCGGCGTCGGCCGAGACCAGGGAAACGGGTGGGGTGGGAGAAGCGGGAGAGGCGGGAGAGAGGGGGGAGCGGGGGAAGGCGGGGGAGATGCGAGAGACGCGGGAGGCGCTGGGGCGGCGGGCCATGTCCTTGAGGGTATGGGGTGGCCGGGGGAAAGCCGTCCGCCCCGGCACCTGTGGCCCTCGCTTGGTCACGCTTTGGCAAAGTGCGGCCAGAGCGGGCCGGACGGAAATGGATGGCCGCGGTGCATTGTTGGAGGGGGTCGGAGGAGTGCCGCCCGCCCCGACCAGGAGGTAGCTCGACGTGAGCCCACACGTGTCCCGGCTCCGCAGTCGGCCGCAGGGCCAGTTCCCGGGTCAGGCCCGCCTGCGCCTGCCCGGCAGCGCGCGCCGCCCGCGCCGGGTGGCGATGCTGAGCGTCCACACCTCCCCGCTGCACCAGCCCGGCACGGGCGACGCCGGCGGTATGAACGTCTACATCGTCGAGCTGGCCAGGAAGCTCGCCTCGATCAACATCGAGGTGGAGATCTTCACCCGCGCCACCACCGGCACCCTCCCGCCCGTCGTCGAGCTCGCCCCGGGCGTCCTCGTACGGCATGTGGACGCCGGCCCGTACGAGGGCCTGGCCAAGGAGGAGCTGCCCGCCCAGCTGTGCGCCTTCACCCATGGCGTGATGCAGGCCTGGGCCGGCCACCGCCCCGGTTACTACGACCTGGTGCACTCCCACTACTGGCTCTCCGGCCATGTCGGATGGCTGGCCGCGGAGCGCTGGGGCGTCCCGCTGGTGCATGCCATGCACACCATGGCCAAGGTCAAGAACGCCGCGCTGGCCGCCGGCGACGCCCCCGAGCCGGCCGCCCGGGTGATCGGCGAGACACAGATCGTCCGGGCCGCCGACCGCCTGATAGCCAACACCGCCGAGGAGTCGGACGAACTCGTCCGGCATTACGAGGCCGAGCCCGGCAAGGTCGCCGTGGTGCACCCCGGGGTCAACCTCGACCGCTTCCGGCCCACCGGCGGCGAGGTCGCCGAGAGCCGAGCCGCCGCCCGCGCCCGCCTCGGCCTGCCGCAGGACGCGGTCATCCCGCTGTTCGCCGGCCGAATACAGCCGCTGAAGGCGCCCGACATCCTGCTGCGGGCCGCCGCCGCCCTGCTGGCCGAGGACCCCTCGCTGCGTTCCCGGATGGTCGTGCCCGTGGTGGGCGGCCCCAGCGGCAGCGGCCTGGCCAAGCCCGAGGGGCTGCAGAAGCTGGCCGCCCGGCTCGGCATCGCCGACCTGGTGCAGTTCCGCCCGCCGGTCGGCCAGGAACAGCTCGCCGACTGGTACCGCGCCGCATCGGTGCTGGTCATGCCCTCGTACAGCGAATCCTTCGGGCTGGTCGCCATCGAGGCCCAGGCCTGTGGGACCCCGGTCATCGCGGCCGCGGTCGGCGGTCTGCCGGTGGCCGTGCGCGACGGCGTCAGCGGCTTCCTCGTCAGCGGCCACGACCCGGCCGACTACGCCCGCGCGCTCGGCCGCTTCGCCGCGGACCCGGCCCTGCCCGCCCGGATGGGCACCGACGCCGCCCGGCACGCCCAGTCCTTCGGCTGGGACACCGCCGCCGCGGCCACGGGCGACGTCTACACCGCCGCCATGCAGGAACACCGCCGTCACCTACGATCCCTCCATGGGTGACGAGCGCGACCCCCTCCACGGGTGACGAGCGACCCCTCCATGGCCGGCGAGCGAGAGACGAGCGGTGCAGTGGGCAACGGCAACACCACGGACGGGACGGCGGCGACGCAGGCCGACACGGTTCCGGCGGCGCAGGTCGTGACGGTTCCGACGGCGCAGGCCGTGATCGAGCGGACCCTGGCCGACGCCGAGCTCGAATGGGAATCGCCCTCCGACGGCACCTACGTCATCAAGCTCCCCGGCACCCGCAAGCTCTCCACGACCTGCTCGCTCATCGTGGGCAGGCACTCCCTGTCCATCAACGCCTTCGTCGTCCGCCACCCCGACGAGAACCACGAAGCCGTGCACCGCTGGCTCCTCGAACGCAACACCCGCCTCTACGGCGTCAGTTACGCGATCGACAAGCTCGGCGACATCTATCTCGTCGGCAAGCTCCCGCTGGCCGCCGTCACCCCCGACGAGCTCGACCGCATCCTCGGCACGGTCCTGGAGAACGCCGACGGCAGCTTCAACACCCTGCTGGAAATGGGCTTCGCCACCGCCATCCGCAAGGAGTACGCCTGGCGGGTGTCCCGCGGCGAGTCCACCCGCAACCTGGACGCGTTCGCGCATCTGACGCGGGGGAGCGGCGCGGGGACGTCGGCCACTGAGTCGTAGGCCGCTGAGCCGTCGGCCGCGGGAACGCCGGCTGCGGGATCGTCGGCCGCCGAGCGTAGGCCGCCGAGGGGCGGGCCGGGGGAGCGCCCCTGCCCCTCCGCGCGCTCCGCCTTTTGCGGAAACGGCAACAATTCTTGCCGAACTCGGCAGCCCTGGCGCATGGTCGGCGCCAGGAGGTTCCCGCGGTGAACGCGGACCTGATCGAGGAAGCACCGGCGGAGTACCCATCACTGGAGAAGGTGCGATGACCGACAACGACCACACCCGCGACGGCAACCCCACTCAGAGCGGCAACCACACCCACACCCACACCCACACCCACACCCACAGCCACGCTCACGGCCACACCCCCGACCCCGACTTCGACTGGGCCGCCATGGCCGACCTGCTGGAGCTGGAGGGCGAGACGCACAGCCCCTACGTCCAGCAGGCCGTCACCGAGCTGACGCACCTCACGCCCCGCCGGATCCTGGACGTCGGCAGCGGCCCGGGCGTCGCGGCCTGCCGGCTGGCCGCGA
Source organism: Streptomyces sp. Edi2 (assembly GCF_040253635.1). NCBI lineage: Bacteria > Bacillati > Actinomycetota > Actinomycetes > Kitasatosporales > Streptomycetaceae > Streptomyces > Streptomyces sp. Edi2. The sequence goes on from NZ_JBEJGX010000003.1 coordinate 5,322,028, forward strand.
CGTTCCCGCAGGCCGAGGTCACCGCGGTGGACGGTGCGCCGGAGCTGCTGGCCCGGGCCGGGGAACGGGCCGGACGGCTCGGCGTCCGGCTGCGCACGCAGCAGGCCGACTTCCCCGAGGGGCTGGCCGGTCTCGGGCCGGCGGACCTGGTGTGGTCCGGGCAGGCGCTCCACCACGTGGGCGACCAGCAGGGCGTGGTGAAGCAGCTGGCCGGGCTGCTCGAACCCGGCGGGGTGCTGGCCGTCGTCGAGGGCGGCCTGCCGGCCCGCTGGTTCCCGCGCGACCTCGGTTTCGGACGCCCCGGACTGCAGGAACGGCTCGACGCGGCGCAGGCGGACCGCTTCAGCCGGATGCGGGCCGAGCTGCCCGGCTCGGTGGCGGTGGTCGAGGACTGGCCCGGCATGCTGCGCGCCGCCGGGCTCACCGACGCCCGGAGCAGGACCTTCCTCGTGGACCACCCCGCACCCCTGGCCGACGGACCCCGGCAGTTCGCGCGGCGATCCCTGGAACGGGCACGCCAGACGTTCGGCGATCTCCTGGACGCCGAGGACCGGGCGACCCTGGACCGGCTCCTCGACCCGGCCGACCCGGCAGGCATCGACCACCGTACGGACCTGTTCCTGCTGACCGCGAAGACCGTGCACTTCGGGACGGCGACTGCCTGAGCGCTGCGGCTTCTGTGCTTGCGCGCTTGCGCGCTTCCGCGTTCCCGAGCCCCTGCGCCCCCGGGGGCCGGCCGGAGCGATGCCGGTCGGCCCTTGGCCCCGGCCCCGGCTCGGCCCTCGGCCCTCGGCCGGGGGCCGAGCCGTAGCCACCGCCGCGCGGCCGCCCCCGTCCCGCTTCGCCTCGCCTCGCCCGGCCCCGCCCCGCCTCGCCCGGCTCCGCCCCTCCCCGCCTACGGCACGAACTGCACCTCCGGAAACCGCCCCGAGGGCCCGTCCAGCAGCCCGCCGTCGTCCCGCCCGCGCAGCCAGCGGTCGAAGAACGCGGAGACGTACGCCCGCTGCGCCGCGACCGCCCGCGCCGGGTCGACGGTCCCGATCAGCGCCGTCACGTCCTTGTGCGGCAGCCCCAACCGCCGCGCGATCTGCGGTACCAACGCCTCCGCATCCGTATAACTGGCGTGCCTGCTGCCGCGCAGCGTCAGATCCCGTAGCCAGGTGCCCGTACTGTGCCGCCACACCGCGCCCCAGGACGCCACCGTGTGATGGGTGTTCCCTGCCATCCCCATCAGCAGCAACGGCCGGTCCACGCCCTCGCGTCCGACCGTCGACGGGTTCGAGGGGTCGTCATCCCGCTGGGTGTAGCCCATCACCCCGTCCAGGTTCACCGCGGCCTTGATCCGCCGGTCGTCATGCATCGTCTGCACCGCCGTGAACCCGCCGGCCGACTGCCCCAACATCCCGACGGCGTGCAGATCCAGCGCCCGCCGAAGGCCGGAGGGCAACGGCGAGGCCGCACCCCGCCCGGCCAACTCATCGAGGACGAAACGGGCATCGGCCACCCGCACCCCGCTGACCTTCTTCAGCAACTCCGTGATCCGCCCGGTCTTCTGCGCCTTCGCCAACTCCGCCGCCAGCACGCTGCGCGCCAGCCGCCCGTCCGGGAACTCCACGGCGGGCGCCTCGTAGGTGTGGTCGATGGTGACCACCGCGTAGCCGCGGGAGGCCAACTCGTCGCAGAGCGTGCTGCCGAACGAGCGCGGATCGCCGACGCCGGGGGAGTAGAGCACCACCGGCAGCCACTTCCGGGAAGCCCGGTGGACGCCCGTCGCGCTTCCCGGCGCCAGGGGCGCCCCCACGTGCGCCGAGGTACGGGTGGCCGCCCACTGCACCTTCCCCGGCGGCACCTGCTCCGAGAGGTTGTTCCGTGCGTCGAACGCCGCCGCCTCGCGCGCCGACAGCTGCAGCGCGGGCGGATACCGCCCGGCGCCCGCCCGTGCCGGGTACCGGACGCTCACCATCAACTCCCGGTGCGTCCGCCCGCCGGCCCATGGATCGGCGCGCGCCCAGTGGGTCAGGTGAAGCGCGACCGTACCGACTTGGTACCGGCCGGTGGTCGCGGGCAGCGTCATGGCATCGGCCGTGGGCCCGTCGGCCGCTACCCGAGGAGTCCCGCCTCCGGGCCTGGCCACCCCGGCCACCCCGGCCATCCTGTTCGCCCCGGCCGTCCCCTCCGCCCCCGCCACCCCGGCCGACTTCCGGCCCCCCGCCGGCAACGCGACCAGCACCCCCGCAGCCACCAGCGCCCCGGCCACCACAAACCGCCGCACCCTCCGTCCCCCTGCACCGCGCACCCTCACCACTCCTCCACACCACACGTCGCACGCCACACGTCACCGTCGCCAACGACGGCACCCACGGCGGCGACACCGGCAGCGACACGGGTGGCGGTACGGGAGAGGGCACGGCCACCTGCGCGGCGGCCGGGCGGCCCAGCGACAGCCAGCAAGGAGGCGACCGAGGGCGCTTCCGTGGCCGTGCGCGCTTACAGGGGTGCGGTGCGTGCGCCCGCGTCCGTGCGGGCTTACAGGTGTGCGGCTGCTTCCGCGTCCGCAGGGGCTCCCGGGTGCAGGGGCGCTTCCACCTCGGTGGACGCTTCCGTGCCCGTCCCTGTCCCCGTGCCCGTGCCCGTCCCTGTCCCCGTGCCCGTGCCCGTGCCCGTGCCCGTGCCGGGGATCGTGTCCGACGGCTGTGGCGAGCGGGCCACCGTCGCCTCCTGCCCCGGCAGCCTCCCCTTCCGCCCCGGCAGGCTCCGCAGCAGCAGCCCGTAGCCCAGGGCCGCCACCGTGCCGACGGCCGCGCAACCGGCCCACAGCGCATCGGCGCCGTAGTGGTCGATCACCAAGCCACCGAGGAGAGGAGCCGCCAGAGAGGCGATGGACCACGACAGCGAGTACATGCCCTGGTAGCGGCCGCGGCCGTGCAGCGGCGAGAGGCGCACCACCAGGCCCATCTGCGTGGGGGAGTTGATGATCTCGCCGAGCGTCCAGACGGTCACCGCGAGCGCGTACAGGGCGACCGAGTCCGCCAGCGCGGTCAGCCCGAAGCCGTAGCCGGCGAGCAGGGCCGAGCCGATGAGGAGCATGGCCGGGCTGCGGTGCTCGATGAAGCGTGTCACGGGTATCTGCAACAGCACGACGAGGACGCCGTTGAGCGCGATGACCATGCCGAAGTCGGCGCTGGAGAACCCGTCCTGACCCATCGCCACGGGCATCGAGACGTACGCCTGTTGGAAGAGCAGCGCGAGCAGCAGGTTGAGGCCGACGACGGTCATGAAGCGGCCGTCGCGCAGGACGGTCAGCATGGAGACGGGGGCTGGGGCGCCGCCGTCGTCTTCCGGGCCGTTCAGGCCGCCGTCCGGGCCGTCCGGTGTGCCCGCGGCGGGCCGCGATTCGGGGAGTTTCCAGAAGACGACCAGCGCGCAGGCCAGCACCAGCACGGATTCGCCCAGGAAGAGGGACAGGTAGCCGTGCCGGGCAATGAGCCCGGCGGCGGTGGAGGAGACGGCGAAGCCGAGGTTGATCGCCCAGTAGTTGAGGGAGAAGGCGCGGACGCGGTCTTCCGGGGCGACGATGTCCGCCATCATCGCCTGTACGGCCGGGCGCGAGGCGTTGGTTGCCATGCCGACCACGCCCGCTACCGCCGCGATCGCGACCGGGTCCTCCATGAAGCCGAGCAGCGCCACGGACGCCGCCGTCGACAGCTGGGCGATCAGCATCGTGGGCCGGCGGCCGAGCCGGTCGGTCAGCACCCCGGCGCCCACCGACGAGATCACCCCGCCCAGGCCGTAGAGCGCACCGACCAGGCCCGCGTACGAGGCCGAGTAGCCGCGCTCGACGGTCAGGTAGAGGGCCAGGAAGGTGGCGACGAACGCGCCCAGCCGGTTGATCAAGGTGCTGGTCCACAGCCACCAGAACTGCCGGGGGAGACCGGACACGCTTTCAAGGGCGGCTCGCTTGAGACGAGCCGCCGGCCCGGAGGGTTTCGCTGTGGATGCGGACATGACAGTTCCCCCGTGAAGTGGTGACGGTGGTGATGGTGGTGATGCCGTGCGTGGAAGGGGCGCGGGAGGGTGGAAGGCCGCGATGAGGCAAGAGCCCCGGGCGCGCAGCGTGTGGAGGGCGACGGGCGGACGGCGGGAGGGCTCACGCACCTAGCTCATGTAAGTGGCTCTACCCGCATGCGCAACCTACACAAGGCCCCGCCCCCACCACCACTCATTTGACGGGAAACCTCAAACGACGCCGGAATGCCCAGGTCCTGGACCCGCGCAAGGCGCCGCACCGACTTGGATTACGCTCGACGCCATGGCCGACGCACCGTACAAGCTGATCCTCCTCCGCCACGGCGAGAGCGAGTGGAACGCGAAGAACCTGTTCACCGGCTGGGTGGACGTCAATCTCAACGAGAAGGGCGAGAAGGAGGCAGTCCGCGGCGGAGAGCTGCTCAAGGACGCCGGCCTGCTCCCCGACGTAGTGCACACCTCCCTCCAGAAGCGCGCCATCCGCACCGCGCAGCTCTCCCTGGAGGCCGCCGACCGGCACTGGATCCCGGTCCACCGCAGCTGGCGGCTGAACGAGCGCCACTACGGCGCGTTGCAGGGCAAGGACAAGGCGCAGACCCTGGCCGAGTTCGGCGAGGAGCAGTTCATGCTCTGGCGCCGCTCGTACGACACCCCGCCGCCCGCGCTCGACCGCGACGCCGAGTACTCGCAGTTCTCCGACCCGCGCTACGCCGGCCTCCCGCCGGAGCTGCGCCCGCAGACGGAGTGCCTCAAGGACGTCGTCGTGCGCATGCTCCCGTACTGGTTCGACGGCATCGTCCCGGACCTCCGCGTCGGCAAGACGGTCCTGGTCGCGGCCCACGGCAACTCGCTGCGCGCCCTGGTCAAGCACCTCGACGGCATCTCCGACGAGGACATCGCCGGCCTGAACATCCCCACCGGCATCCCGCTCGCCTACGACCTGGACGCCGACTTCCGCCCGGTCAAGCCCGGCGGCACCTACCTCGACCCGGAGGCCGCCAAGGCCGCCATCGAGGCCGTCAAGAACCAGGGCAAGAAGAAGTAGAGAACGTGATCATGCCTCCCACCTGCACAGACGGTGCAGGTGGGAGGCATTTTCATGCGCTGGAACCCGCCGTCGACTGCGGGACGCTCCCCTCGCCAACCTCGGCTGACCATCAGTTGCCGCCCTTGGGGGGCCGGTCAGTCCCAGAGGCGGGCAGTGTCGAGGCTGAGAGCGTAGGCGCCGTTGGGCCCGGCGACCGTGAGGCGGGAACTGGGGGACAGCGCGAGCGCACGGCACGGGACGAGGAGCGGGACCGAGCGCATGCGGCTGGTGGGGATGTGCCACAGATGAAGCGTCGCGTCGTTCCAGGCGACTGCGAGGACGGGGCCGTGGTGGGTGGGGGCGGCGGTCATGGCGGTGACGAGAACCGGGCGCTGTTCGACGGGGACCGGCATGGGACCGGCGGAGGTCTCCCAGAGGCGGACCGTGCCGTCCATGGCCGCGCTCATCACCAGGGTGTGCCCGTCGTCGGGGAAGGCCAGGCAGGCCACGGCGGTGACGGGGGCTGCGTGCAGGGAACGGGCGCGCGGGCCGGCATAGTGGGCGGCCGGATCCCAGACGTGGACGGTTCCCTGTTCGTCGCCGATGACCGTGATGCCGCTGCGGAGGCACTGGCCGATGGCCGAGGGCGTGACGTCCGGGTTCTTGAGAGCGGCCTGCCCGTGGTGGGTCGCGATGTGGTCGAGGGAGCCGGTGGGGTCGTCCCCGGTGGGGTGCAGGGTGCCGGTGTCGGTGAGCAGGAGCAGGGACCCGTCCTGGTGCACGGCGAGGCCCTGCGGGCGGGCCGAGCTCGGCGGGGGAGAGGGGGCGGGTGCGGTGCTCCGCCCGGTGGCCACGTCGAGCAGCGTCACGTCGCCCAGTGGGTCGGCGGCACACAACTCCCCTTGCCCGAAAGGCACTTGCGCCAGTGCGGTCATGGCCGCGTCCGGCCGGGCCCAGACGGCCGTGAACACGTGGTCTTCGGCGAGGGGCAGCAGATAGCGGGCGAGGCCAGGGCTGGCGCCCAGCGCCGCGGCGTGAAGAAGGGCGGCGCGCTCGGCGCTGCTGTGCTCGGTGTCCGACAGATGAGGAGCCGCCAGCCGCCAGGTGCGCCGCAGGCCCGGCGGGGCCGGTATGCGCTCGTCGGCCAGGCAGGCCGCGAGTGATACCGACGAGCCGTGAAGCAGGAACCCGGGGTCGGTGAGCAGGGCACGGACGGCGTGCTCGGCGTCGGGGGCGAGCAACGCCTGGTCGAGGGCGTGTTCGCGGAGGGCCTGCGGAGCTTGGTCCCAGAGCGGGCGGCCGTCGGAGGTGCGGGGGACTTGTGTGGTGAGGTCGACCTTCGGCGGCTCTGAGAGGGCCCCGGATGGCGTGTCGCCGACGTGGAGGGTCTCGACGGAAGCGGCTTTCGCCCAGCCATCGAGGAGGTCGCTGTTCCCGACCTCGACGAGGGCACGGGTCCCGGGAAGCTCCAGCAGAGGGACGAGGAGGTCCTCGACCAGCGTCGCCGGACGGGCCGGCGGCCGATCGGCGGGGCCGCGTCCGGAGCGGTGGAGGTCCGGTACGAGCAGCATCAGGGGCCGCTGATCGACCGCGAGACGGTCCAGCAGCCGGGCCGGCGAGAGCGGGCCGTAGCCGAGTTGTCGGCTCAGCTCCCAGGCGAAGGCGTCCGTGAACAGTCCCTCCGCAAGGACGGCCGCGTGGACGACGGTGCGGGGGTGACCGGCCGAGCCCATGAGGAACCAAGCCAGCAACTGACTCTTGCCACTGCCCTTCGCGCCCCGGACCAGGCAGACCCTTGGGCGCTCCGGGGAGGTGTCGGCCGCCCAGTTCAGCAGCGCCGGTCCGTGTGCCGCCGCGACTCCTTCCAACGGCGGCCAGGTAGCGATATCGGGGCCGGCCGGCGCGGGGGCAGTGCTCATCGTCCGGCCGCCGATGCGTTCGGATCGCCCTGTCCGTCGGCGTTCTCGCGCAGGCCCTGGATGCCTGCGGCCCGTGAGTCGGCGGACTCGCCGTAGGGGAAACTGTGTGTCATCTCCGCGTGCGGAAAGACCTGCGCCAGCCACATGGAGCAGTAATGGCCGGGCATGAAGCAGGGCTCCAGGTCGACGTGGATGCGCAGGACTTGTTCCGGCTCGACTCCGGCCGCGCTCAGGCTGTCCCACAGTCGCTCCTCGGGGTGGAGGGCGATGGCGCCGGACCGGGTGACGATCTGCTTGCTGCCGCCGGCGTCGAGGTACTCGAAGGCCGCGTAGTTCTCGACGCTCGCGGTGTCACGGATGTCGTCCAGTACCAACGGCCACCAGTTCTCCCGTCCCGCGAACGCCTCTGGATCGTTCGCCTTCAGGCGTTCCACCAACCTGTCGAAGGCCGAAGCTGCGGTCTGCGGCTGGTCGGTGGTCAGGATGACGCGCAACGCCTCGTGCAGCTCCAGTAGGCCGGCGGCGAAGGCTTCAGGCGAGGAACTGACGAACCGGTCGGCTTCCTCGAAGTCCAGCAGCACCGCGCGTACCGAGCCCTCGGTGTCGGCGCACAATTCGAAGCCCTGGTCGCTGCCCAGCCGCGCCCAGGCCGCGCATTCCGCGCGGCCGACGCGACGCCCGGCCGTGGCGGCGTACTCGCCCAGCGGCACCGGATCTTGCTGATGGGTGGCGAAATAGGGGCCGACCCGCCGCGGTACGGAAATTCCGGCAAGGCGGTGCGCCGGCGTGCCGACGGGCTCTTCGGGGACAGTCGGCCCGAACGTCCGCAGGGTTGCGTCTTCAGTCACCGGGGCGGCGCTCCTTGGGCGGGTGTTTTCGCATCTGCCGGACAGCTCATCAGTAGTCGTATTCGGGATCCACGATGGACGTAAGGACATCGAACCAGCGGGATTCCGGATTTTCCAGTGCGGCGGGGTCGACGGACCTCAGCGCGGCCTCGACGCGTGAACGAGCACCCTCGGGATCGAAGAGCTCGTCGTCGCCTTCCCATTCGAAGTCGAAATGGGGGCGCTCGGCCTGGAGGATGTACAGGAAGTGGACGAAATGCCGGAGCTTGCTGTTGAAGAGGTAGATCTCCCCGTCCTGGGGAAGGCAATGGACCTTGCCGGTTTCCGGGTCGAACGCGATGCCGTCATAGGGGATCTCGCCCAGCGAAATCCACGTTTCGGCGCCCAGCGGGACCTCGGAATAGCGATCTGCGAGTTCCCAATCGTAGTCTTCTTCGATCCGCCGGAACCGTTCTCCCAGCTTGTTGTCCAGGCCGAACCACGGGTTCTTCCCCACGGGGAGCCCCAGTGTGCGCAGTACCTCTCTGGCGTCCGGGTCCGCTACGGCGTCCAGTCTGCTCTCCGGGACGGTGATGAGCTCGGCCGGGGTGAACACGGTCTCAAGCGCTTGGCGGCTGAGATCAAGAGGGCTGGTGGTCATGCGCCGTTCCTGTCGCTGGGTAGGTGTGGCGAGAAGTCTATCTACTGGCTCTCAGTCCGTCGAGATAGTTCTCCATTGCCGTATTGCCGGCGGCTCTCGATGCCGTAGTGTTCCCGTATTCGACGCTGTGTGTGACCTGTACGTGGGAGAGTCTTTCGCCCATCCATGCCGAGCAATTCGCCGCCGGACCGCAGGGCGCCCGTTCCGTATAGAGCTCGCGTATTCGGCCCCCTTCGCCTTGTCTCAGGAACGGGGTTCCGATCATCCGTTCCGAATGGGCGCCGACATTCACGCCGTCGCTCCGGTGGCTTCGGCCGACGAGGATGAAGTCCCCCTTGCCGTTTGCACCGGTAACCCGGGCTGCCGCATAGTTGTTGCTCGTGAACCCACCGGGCTTTTTGGTGCCGTAGCTTTTGTCCGCGTGGCGGGCGAGCTGGGTGGCCTGGGCGAGGTCCGAACTCCCCAGCGGCACCTGGGTGGAGGACGCGGTGGGCCGCGGGTCGACCTTCCCTTCCTTGCTGTCCTTGAGGCGGGCGAGCCGCTCGCCTCGCTTCGGACCTCCGACCGACGAACTCTGGAGCCCCAGTCGTTCCTTGTCCTCTGCTGTCAGTGGCTGCTTCTTGTATTTTTCCTCCGGGGTCTTGGCATGGGGGTTGTGTTCCAGCCGACTGATCTTTCCCGAATCGTCAAGGTGGTATACCGGCTTCCCTTCGGTTCTTGGGCGCTTGGCAATTCTCTCCAGCTCCGCCGCGTGCTTGGCGTCGTTCTCCAGATGGTTGTCAGCGACCCGCTTCAGTCGTTTTCCGGTGTCGTGATAGAGGTTCTTGACGGCCTTTCCGGCATCCTCGCCCAGGGTTTTGGCGAGTTTGCTTGCGCCGTCCTCCAGCGCCTTGACGATTGGATTGGTCATTCGAAGCTGACCCCCGCGGCCTTCGTGCTGAATTCGGCAGCGTGCGAAGCCACTGTCCGCGCATGGCTATGAAAATGTTCCACGCGAGCGTGTACGGCCTCCGGGTGGATGGAGAAGCTCTCGCCCGCACGCCCGCCACCTCCGCCGGCGGAGACGCCGAGGGCGGACTCGGCGCCTTGGAAGACCAGGCCGCCCACCGCGCGCCCGACCGTCTCCACCAGCGGGTTGATGGCCGCCTCGATGACCTGGCCGATGATGTGCTGCTCCAGCTGCTGCACCAGGTAGTCCATCAGCTTCTCGGCCGCCTCGATGACCAGCGCCTCGGCCGCCTCGGCGAGCCCGAACGTGGCGACCGCGGCGGCCTGGTCGGCCACGAACGTGATCGCCAGCACGGTCAGCTCGGCGATCGCCTCCACCTTCATCCCCACGATCACGTCCGCCGCGATGTCCAGCGCGTCGGCCACCGTGTGACAGGCGTTGACCAGCTCCGTCATATGGCTGTCGGACATCTGGCCCCACTTGGCCAGCAGTGCCTCGTAGGACGCGCCCTGGTACACGTCCTCCAGCTGCTTGACCGTCGCGGTGGAGTCCTTGTGGGTGTCATCCACCTTCTGCGCGAAATCCCGTACATGGGAGGCGAATTCGCGGACCTTGTCCTCGTTGACGTTCGGCCAGTTCACCCCTATGAACTGAAGGAACGACACCACCTGCCCAGGCAGTTCGATCGCCAAAGTGGTCCCCCCCGTCACAACTTGACTGTCATAAGCGTCGCGCGCGGTCGGTCCACTAACGGCAAGATAGGGGCAAAGTTTCGACAAGGAAATGCACCTTCGCCCTCCCGGCCTGAAGCGCCGTCGGAGCACGCGCGACTCGTAGGTGCGGGCCATCCGTTCCGGGAGGGGAGGGGAGAGCGACCTGGACGCGAGCGACGTGACCTAGGCAGTATCTTCAAATGATCACCGCTGGTGGATCACGGTGTCGTGATACGTCGCCATGAACTATCTGATGCTGAGTGGGAGTTCGTCCGGCCGTTGTTGCCCGTTTCGTTGCGGGGGCGGAAGCGGCTGGACGACCGCCGGGTCCTGAACGGGATCGTGTGGAAGTTCCGGGCTGGGACGGCCTGGCGAGATGTGCCCGAGCGCTATGGTCCGTGGGCCACGCTGCATACGCGTTTCCGCAGGTGGGCGATGGACGGGACGTTCGACCGGATCCTGAGCGCGTGCATACCGTGCTCCCGTGCGGCGGCATGCTCGCGGCTCTTGGCCTTCGGGATGACGCCCGCCTTCGCGAGTGCGGGCTTCCAGTGGTCTTCGTTCAGCGACGTACGCCAGAAGTGTCCGGCGTTGGGGCCCGTGAAGATGAGGCGCCGGGTCACAGGCTGCTCGCGGCTGAGCGGCTGAGCGGCTGAGCGGCTGAGCGGCTGAGCGGCTGAGCGGCTCAGCGTGAAGCCGGGGGACTGCACGCTGATCGGGGACTGTGACAGACGTCGAAGCCGCTCGTGCCGCCGGAGCAATGTCCATCGGCTTTGCCAACAAGCCGCATAAGGGTCTCACTCTCGCTGAGGCAGGGGCCGATGCAGTGGTCACCGACATGACCAATGTGGCTGATGCTCTGGCATCGAGCCCTGGGTAGCGGCCCCTCTGGCCGGGCAGATGATCCATACGAGCCGGTGCTTGCCCTGAGCCTGGTGTACGGGAGTGGCTGGACTCGCCCCCGGAAGGAACCGCTCCGGCGAAGCCCGGCGTCCTCATGCTTGCGAACGGGTGAGCCAGTGTTCCTTCATTGCGAACTCGGATCGCCATAATGCACCAGCGTTAGGACTTACAGCCTTGAAGCACGCTCTCCGCACCGGACTGGCCGCCGCAGTAGCGGTCACAGCCCTCGCAGCAGCCGTCTCCCCAGCCGTCGCCGCCAACGCCAAGCCCGACCAACCGGCGAAGGTGCTTTATCAGCGTGACACCCGTGTGTCGGCAAACCCGAAGCAGATCAACGCCGGCGCGTACAACCGAGCCCGGAGCATCCTGGCACACGCCGGCAGCGTTTTGGCGGCCAAGTCTCATCCCATCCACGGCACTAGTTCCGTAGCGGCCCATTACGGCACCCACCTCCTGGCCGAATCGCGGGACGAGTTCCGGGGACTGGACGCCAGTGCTCCGATCAAGCACTCGGGCATGTCGACCTTCCACTGGGGGGCCATCCACGACGCGGCGCGGGCGATGGGCATCAAGAACTGGTGACCTTACCGACGGGGCACCGGCCCGGCCATGCCGTGGCCGGTGCGCCGCCGGCCATCTGACGACGTGCACGCTCGCGCGGCAGTGCGCCATACGCGAACGGGACAGCCGAACATCATGCACCACCAGCAGCGGTAACTACGGTCAACCAACCAGCAGTCCGCGTCTACGCAGGTGGAGCGGGCGGCATCCCATGCTCTTCCACACTTCGCCAGATCGCACGCTTGAGGGCGTCGGCGCTCCCAGGTTCATCGGAGGGTGCCAGAGGCCAAGCATGGCCGCACTGACAGAGCACCGTGACGGGGTCGCCCCATCGTCCCTGGAGAGTCAACTCAGCGGAGTTTTGGCAGGCAGGGTCGGGCGGCGGAAGGATGCGAACATGCCCAAGCCGAAGAGCTTTACCGCGTGGTTGAAGACCCATACAGATCAGCACAACGCCATCGGAAACTGAACGCCTACCGCGCCCGCCTCGACAGCGGCGAGGACCCTTCGGCCATCGCGTTCGCCGGGGACTCCGCCGGCGGCGGCCTCACCGTCACCACCTGCCTCGCCGCCCGTGACGCCGGCCTCCCGATGCCCGCCGCCATCGTGGCCTTCTCCGCCGGCCTCGACGCGACCCGGACGGGCGAGAGCATGGACACCAAGGCGGGCATCGACCCGTTCTTCACCCGCGAGAGCCTGCAACACACCGGGGCCATGTACCTGGCGGGAGCCGACCCGCACCAGCCCAGGCTCAGCCCCGCCGTCCACGCCGACCTGACGGGCTTCCCGCCGATGCTCCTCCAGGCGGGCACCAACGAAGTGCTCCTGGACGACTCCACCCGCATGGCCGCCCGCGCCCGCGCAGCCGGAGTGGACGTCATCCTCGACATCACCGCCGACGTACCCCACGTGTTCCAGGCCTTCGCCGGCGTTCTCGACGAGGCCGACCGGGCGCTGGACCGGGCAGCCCTCTTCCTCACGCAGCACGTACGCATTCCCGGCACACACGTCCACATTCCTGGCGCATCGGCCACGTCGGAGAACCCGTCCGGGTAACCCTGAGCCGTCCGACAACGATGCCGCCCTCAGGAGGCGGCAGTGACCTTGGCGGTCAGCCCGTAGTCCAGCTCCGCACCATCGACGAGCATCGCCTCGACCGTGCGCGTACGGGGGTCGATGTCGGCCACGATCCCGTGCCCGACGTAGCGGGGGTAGCCCGAGGCGCCCGACTCGCCCGTCGCCTCGACGACCGCCGACCGTACGGCTGAGTCCTCCACGGAGGCACCACCTCTGTCCTCGACGTGTTCGGGGACCAACAAGATCGTGAAACGCTGCGGCTCTGTAGTCATGCTCTGATATTTACGTGCCTGCCGGACCGGAAGCGTGACGCCACGGCGAACGCTTCCCGCCGGACGCCGGATTGCAGCAGACTCAATCCCCCACGGCCTTCGTGCTGGTCATGTGCCTCTTCAGTCGGAGCACAAGACCAGCACGAAGGCCGTGTTCACGTCCCCGGAGTCCTTGGGCGGGCGATCAGGTTCGGGGAATCGTGCGAGGTCGGACGGTGAAGAACGAGCTCAGCGCATCCACTCCGCGTAGAAGTTGGGGAGGCCGGGCTGGGGGTCGCTGACGCAGGTGGCCTCGTGGTACTTGGGGTTCTGTGACATGGGGAGACGCCGCGGCCAAGGCCGCCTGCTCTGTGCGCCCTTCAGCAGGTTTGATGCACGCACGGGGTGCAGCGGCACAGGTTTGACGTTCGTTCGTCATGGTCAGGTCGTGCCGGACGCGTGGTGTGCGTGACTGTGCAGATCGCTTCCGCCGCCGTGGCGGTGAGGCTGCACCGCCGGAGGGGGTTTCCCCACCGGCGGGGGTGAACCGCCGAAGGGCGGGGCCTCGCCGCAACCGGGCGGGTCTTTACGCGTGGGCGCTGATCACGCCGCCGGCGCTGAGCACGATGTACACGCCGTTGGCGTCGACGCCCGCGTCGTGCCCCTTCGTCTCCAGCGTGGCGGCCACGCCGTCGTGGCCGATGATCTGCGCGCGGTAGCGCAGCTCGCCGACCTTCGTGACCTTGGCCGTCCAGCCGCCCGCGAGCTTGAAGGTGCCCGGTCCCTGGTGCTCGCCGCCCATCCAGGAGTGGACCTCGCCGCCCATCGTGAGCACGACGTACATGCCGTTGGCATCGAGCCCGGCGTCGGCGTCCTGCCCCGTCGTCTCCATCGTGGCCACGACCGAACCGTCGCTGACGATCTCGGCGCGGTAGCGCTGGGAGCCGAGGTCGTAGATCTTGGCCGTGCTGCCGTCCACCAGGGTCTGGGTGCGGACCGGGGATGCCGTCGTGGCCCTGGCGGACTGCGCGCCGCCCGACTGCTTGTCCGTAGCGACGATCGACTTGGTGCCGCTCTTGGCGTCGGGGCGCTCCTTGCCATCGGAGCTCTGAACGCCGGACCCGCCCCCGGCGGTTGCCTTGGCGGCGGCCGAGTTCGTGTGGCCCGCGGACTTCGTGCCGGCGGCGTCCGAGCCGGAGCAGGCGGTCAGGGTGAGGCCGGCGGCCGCGACCAGGGTCGCCGCGGCAATGCGCAAGGTGCGGCGACGAGCGGTGCGGACAGTGGCGCTGGAGCTCATTACGGGGGTCCCCTGGGGCAGTCGGTGCGTTGTCTCCTCGGTACGTCACCCACTCTGGTCCGGGCCGCTATCGAGTGACTGCCGCTCCGCTAACAACCGGCTAACGCCGGTGTGAGCAGGGGAAGATGACACACGAGCCATCGGACACGTCCCTACGCCGCGCCGCCACCACAGCGGTGGACCGGGCCTAAGCGCGCACCGGGGCCTGAGCGCGCACCGGAGGCTGGTCGGGCCAGGCGAACGCGTATCGGGGGTCGCCGCCGCGGCTCAGCCGTACGAAGCGCAGGAGTTCGCGCACGATGCCCGCGTTGCCCGCCGCCCAGCCGGTGCGCGGTTCAAGGTCGCTCGGGGTGGGCCGGTACTCAAAGTTGGACCAGCGGGCGCCGTCGGCGTCCCGTATCGCGCGGGCGACGAGATCCGCGACGAGGACGTGGGCGAAGTCGTACGGGTCCTGCTGTTCGGCGAGCCGGTCGCAGGCCAGAGCCAGCACGCCCGCGGTGCCGCAGCAGCGGCCGTTGTTGTCCCAGAAGCCGGGGCGCAGCCGCTGGGGCAGGCCGGAGTGGGTGACCGTGTGCCAGGAGCGATCGGCCAGGGCGGGCCAGACGGGGTCGGCCGTGATGTCCCGCAGCAGCCGGAAGACCTGGGCGTCGCCGGCCGGTCCGTGGCACCAGCCGTAGCTGATGGGCTCGACCACATCGGGGCGAAACTGCGGCGTGGAGTGCAGCACCAGAAAGCCCTCGGGCCCCGCTTCGTCACGCGCCACCACGTCTGCGGTACCGGCCAGCGCCAGCTCGAGCAGGTCCTCTCGGCCGGTGGCCCGGCCGACCCTGGCAAGTGCGAGGGCGATGCCGAGCGTGCCGTGTGAGAGGTGGTGCAGACGGGCCTCGACGCCGGTGCGGTGGGGCCAGTGGACGCCTGCCGGGGTCTGCTCAGCCGTCCGCAGATACGGCTCCAGGGCGAGAACGGCCAGTTCGGCGTCGCCGGCCACAAGCGCGCCGAGGCCGATCCCCGCGTTGCCGCCCATCAGCTCGTACAGCTCGCCCCAGCGCGCCCCGTCGAAGCGTGACCGCACGAGTTCCAGCGCGCGGTCCGCGGCGGCGCCGGCGGCCGTGTCGCCGAGTTCGTCGTGAACGGACCGCAGGACGAGGGCCATTCCGGTGCGACCGAAGTAGAGGGAGTCGTCGTCGACGCCGTCGACGGAGTCCGCGAGGCTGCGGGCCGCACGCAGGGCGGTGTCGGCATACGTGTCATCGCCGAAGTGCCGCCACGCCTCCAGGAGCACGGGGACGATCCCGGCCGTACCGTCGTAGAGCATCGGCTCGAGCTCGTCGTCCGAGGGCCTGGTCGGCCAGCCAAGGCCTCCGCCGGAGGTTTCCCGCGCTGCCCCGGTAAGCCACCGCAGGCCCTCCACCGCGAGCCCTTCGACCTCGTCGACCGCCACAACCGTGGCCTCTGGTGCCGTCATGGGGCCACTCTCGCATGATCTTTCGGCCCCGCCCAGCGGAAGGCGGGCCTCCGCAGGGAGCCACAAAACAGCATCGAAGGACGGGAGTTCGGCTCCGCACGGGGCTCACTGGGCTCACGGGGCTCACTGGGCTCGGCAGGGCTCACGGAGCTCACGGGGCTCCAGGGTGCACAGGTGTCCCAGAGCTCTACGGACCAGAAGGTTGCAGGTGCGCATCCTGCCGAGCGCACGGGGACATCAGCAGGCCAAAGCCCCCGCTGGGGCATCCGGACGAGGGCTCAGTCGTGCCGTGTGGCAGTGGAGTGCAGCACCCCGCTGGGCTGCAGCGCGGAAGCCGGCCTTCTCGCAGACAGCCGCCCGACCTGGGTGTATTCCTGTCCGTTGATGGAAGCTGGGCGGAGGGGGCTAGGGATGGCAACAGCGCGGGCGAGGGCTCACAACACGGGCAGACCGCCCGGCAAGGACGGTGCCGGCCGGCGGTCGCCGGGTCGGGCGCGGTTCATGGGCGTGCTGCTGATCCTGCTGTCGCTGATACCGGCGGCGCTCTGCTACGTCGCGTTCGCTGCGTGGTTGCCCGCCGACAGGGAGCTCTACCGGGACTACCGGGCAGCCGAGCCGTGTCCCACCGGCGCGACGTTGCAGGTGGGGAGTGACTGCCTGAGCACCTGGCCTTTCACCGTCGTGAAGACGGTCGTCAAGAACGGCGGGAGGAATCCCACTTACGAGGCGACCCTGAAGGACGAGGGCTCCTGGCGGGGAGTCGTGAGCTTCGGTGACCCGGGACCGCTCCTCGATCGTCTGGAGCCGGGCGACCGGGTCACCGCCACCCTCTGGCGCCGTGGCATCGTGGTGCTCAGCAAGGACGGGGTCCGGCAGAACAGCTCCGATGCGCCTCGTGACGAGCTTCAAATGAACGCCGCCCTCGGCACGCTCGCCGCGCTCCTCGCGGCTCAGGCCTTCACGTTCGGCGCGGTACGTCTCCTCCGACCGCGAGACTACGAGCCGTTCACTTGGAACCCGTACGGCAGGCGCCAGCTCTTCACGGGCATCGGCGTCTCCTTCGGGGTGGGGCTCCCGGCCGTGTGGATCGGCATCCCGTGGTGGACCGTACCCGCCGTCGCAGTCCCCGTAGTGGTGTGCACGGCGGCGCTGATGCACCAGAGCCTACGGCCCCGAGCCGCAGACGGAGTGTGACGCCCAAGCACCTCCGCACCGGCCGGGCAGGGGGGCTTGACCGCGGGCCCGCGCACTGGAGCAGCGGATGTCGCATCGCCGCGGGAGTTCAGGGACGGTTCGTCGGCGGGTCGTCCGGCAGGCGGACGCCGGCCCGCCGGGCGAGGATCTTCGCGACACCGGGCGGTACCGGTGGCACCGCGCGGGGGGCGCACTGGCCGCAGAAGGTGATGACGACGCACGGGCCCGACGCGGAGTCGAGGATCACGTCCCGAAGGTCGAGGGTGCTGCCGCAGTCGCAACGGGGGGAGTCGGTGGTCACTGCCCACCCCCGGAGATGTCGACGGTCCCTGCGCTGTGCTGCTCCGCCAGCCACTGGCAGTCCCGGGCGAGGGCACGGACCTGCATGTGGGCAGACATCAGGCCGTCGCCCAGACCGACAGATGTCTGGTATCGGATCGAGTTCATCCGGGCACGTCCCCGGCCATCTGCGGCCTCGCCGCGCTGCTGTCGCTCGACCACGCCGTACAGCTTGGCGATGACAAGGAGCAACGTCCGCTCCAGCGCAACCAACTCGGGGTAGGGCGGAGGCGGCCCGGGGCGCAGCGCGTGCCGGATCGCTTCCTGGATCTCCCGCCGGCCTGGTGTGCCGGTTGCCGCAGTCACTGCGACCTCCGGTGCCGGTGCTGCAGGCAGCCCACGATGAGCCGGACCCGCATGCCTTCGCCGATCCGCGGGGTGACCTTGTCGGGTGGGATGGTGAGGGGGCTGCGGGCGGCGCCGCACCAATAGCGCGCCTCGTCATGCGGCCGGACGATGCCTACGTCGGGGTCTGCAGCAGCTGGAGCAGTCGTTGCGGTCAAGGTGTCTCCCTGTGCCGTTAGGCTCAAGGAGAGAGTGATCCCGCGGGAAGCCCTCAAGTACCCCTGCCAGGGATACTTGAGGGGTACCGTTCAGGCGCCTGCCCCAGCGTGGCACCACTCGGCGAAGCTGCTGAGAGATTCGGCATCCGCGCGCTTCAGACGGCGCAAGGTGGCGGCGTCCTCGCGCACCCACCGGTGCTCCCGGGCGTGCTGCGGCGCGATCCGGCGGGCCATCTTCAGCGACTCGAAGGCAGCATCGGGCCGACCCGACCAGAGTTGGGCGCGGCCGAGCTCGATGTAGAAACCCGACCGGCGCTCGGCCGGCAGATTCAGTGGCGGCTTCCATTCGCGGGCCAGCCGCAGCGCGCGCCCCACATGGCCGTCGCCCAGGCTCACGGCCACCGACACCTCGTGTACGCGGACGCTTCCCGGCCCGAATGCCGTGCCCTGGTAGACCCCCTCCGACACCCGGTCGCCGAGCTCCCGCGCGTCGTCGAGGTGTACGTCTGCAGCGTTGCCGTCTCCGGCGCGACCGGCGAGAACCGCGGCCCGCATGTGCAGCGCGCCGCGGGCTGCCAGTGCCTCTGCAGAGTCGGTGCGCGGAGCGCGGTCGAGCGCACGCTCAAGGGTCCGCAGACCCACCGTGTGTGTCCCGGCGCCGAAGTGCAGTTCGGCCCGGACGTACGCCACCGTTGCTGCCACGATCGGATCATGGGTCTGCGTCCCGGCCCACCTCATCAGGTCGAGAAGACGCGCCGAAAGATCCTTCGCCCCGTGCTTGAACGCCACCGCGTCCGCGGCCCGGCAGGTGTCCACCACCAGCCGCGCCACCTCGGGCCGGTCGCCGGGCGCCGCGGTGCGCAACGCGCGGCACAGCTCGGCGAGCAGCCCCGGCGCGGACCGGGCGATACGCGCGTACTGTGCGCTCAGCCTCTGCCCAACGACCATGGCTGCAGCCGCGCGCAACTCGGACAGGTCGTGGCACGGCCCGCCGTCCGGCTTCTCGTCCAACTCCTCATAGGAGGCGAGGACGGCCGACAGCCCCGGCATCGCCTGGTGCATGCGGTCGTCCGGCCGTTCCCGCTCCGGTAAGAGTCTGCTGGGGTCGATGCCGAGCGCGTGGGCGATGGCTTCCAGGACCGCATCCGACACCCCCCGCTCACCGCGCTCCACCTTCCGAATCGTTCCGAGCGAGACACGGGCGCCGCGGGCAAGATCGGCCTGGCTCAGGCAGGCAATCCGACGTTCGTAGGCGATGCGTGGGCCCACCCCGTGATACACGATGCTGGCCATACGGTCTCTCCGTTCGGTGCAGCCACTCCGCACCGTACCCGCGCCGCCACGGCCCGGGAGTGCGAACGGCCCCGCTCACATCTCATGTGCGGACGAGCGCAGTTGCGTCATCACAGCCTCAGCGCATCAACCAGCTCGGACAGGTTCGTGAACCGATAGTCCGCGACCTGCGCGGCATCGCTCTCCGCCCAGAGGTGCCCGAGGGGGCCACGGCGCAGGTGGGCGGCCCGCATCCCGGCAGCGCGGGCCGGCACGACGTCGTTCTGAGGGTGGTCGCCTACATACACCACTTCCCCAGCCGGAGCACCTGCCAGCTCGACGACGCGTGCGAAGAACTCCGGGTCCGGCTTGGCCACGCCCCACTCACCGGACGTGGCCAGGCCATCCACCGGCAGTTCGAGCGCGCGCAGCAACTCGCCTGCCCTGACGGTCTGGTTGCCGGCCACGACCACACGCATCCCGGCAGCTCGGAGAGCTGTCAGCGACGGGCGGACATCGGGGTACAGGTCCGACTCATCCAGGAACTCCCCCTGGCCGGCCCGCTCCATCGCCGCCCGTTCGGCCTCGATGTCGATGCCCGGGCGCACGAGTCTCAGCGCGTCGGAGTTGTCCCGCCCCCGGGCAACCACAGCACCCACCAGGGCGGACAGCGTGTGCCGGTTTACGCCGAGCCAATCGGCCCACGCCCCCCACCCACGGTCGTCCCTGATCAGCGTCTCTCCAACATCGAACGCCACCACACGCATCATGCAGGCAGCCTACGGCGGACCAACTCACCAGCGTTTGTCGGCGAGAAGCCGTGCGCTCTTACGGGGCCGAGGCGGCCCGCTCCGCTCGCCGCGCGAAGCCTGTCCCCCCGTCTGGGCCTGCACTTCTGCCTCCGCCCCGCTCCACCCCAGTCCAGACTCGGGCGCCGGTCCGTCACCCCAGGGACGCCGGGAACTCGCCTTGCTCTGCTTCCTCGGCTGTCGCAGAGACCTTGCCGCGGTGCGAGACCTCAACCTGGTAGAACTTCTCGCCCTTCGGCACATCGGGCACCCTGACGTCGAACTCGCACGCCCCTGAAACGTCGCCGGAGTTCCCAACTGCGCCGGAGTTGGCCGACCGTCGGCTGCCGCACGGTCGCTCGGCCTCTTGCCGGCGGTCTTCGGGCTGGCTGCCCCATTCGCCCGGGCGAGGCCTACAGGCTTCGGCGACTGCGCCGCCGTTAGTGCACAGCGAGGCTGTCGTACGTCTCCTGCCGAAAGGGCTGCCGGGGCATGGAAACCCGGACAGGCCTTGACGGGCGGGTTGAGTTCTTTTGCAGAGAGCTACTTGCCGAAGGTCATCCGGGGGCTGTCGAGCAGCCCGGTGTGGGTCGCCGCGGCAATGATCAGCGAAAGGATGAGGAACCCAGCGAATGGCTGGTCGCTGTCGGCTGGCCTCATGGCCATTGCTCCGCCGATCAAGACGAGTTCGCCGACGACGTACGTGACCGGTACCCATGGTTTGACTACGCCCTTCGCGGCAGCGACGACGAAAGGGACGGCGGCGGCAAGGCCCATGGTGATGATCGGTACGAGAACCCACACGGCCTTGGCCGCGGTGCTGTTGAACATCCGGGGGCGACCGACAGGCCGTCCAGAAAGGTAAGGGCTCGACTGATATGGGTTGTTAGAGCTCATGAGTCCCCCTATGAGGTACGTGCTGGGAGCGTAGTGGCGGACGCTGGCCGCGCGAGTCGGTGTGACCGGCTTGTGACGTGACCTCACGCGGGCGGATTGCAACGAGGGGGTCGGCATCCCCGCTGCGGCAATCGCGTGCCTGGTCGATCGACTGAACCGCCGCCATGTCTGGCTGATGTCCGCTGAGGCTCAGGCGGATGGCATTGGAGACGCTCGTCCTCGATCGCGCATGGCCCGCGCTGGGCAAGGCCGGGCCCCACCCGCTGCCTTTGGCTCACGCCGGCAACTCTCGGTCCCCCTGCCACACCACGTACGTCATCGCGGCGAGGCCGCCGTTCGCCAGGCCCTTGTAGGTGACCGTCCGGGTGGGGCCGAGTTCGTGGGCGAGGTGTTGGGCCAGGTTTCTGCCCTCGTGGAACAGGCGCTGCCAAGCGTCGTCGTACTTGCCCTCCACCCGGTCGCGGACGTCCAGGTTCAGGGTGGTGTCGATCTCGTCCGCCCAGCCGTACAGGGCAGTGACGAGGCCGTCGGACAGGTTCAGGGCGGCGGCCGGGTCGTCAGGGAAGAAGTCCCCGAATCCGTCGGAGCGCAGCGGGCCGTACTGGAACTCGCCCTCGACGGTGAGGTCTACCGGGTGCGGTGGCGTGCCGTGGCTGTCGCGCTCCCAGTGCAGGCGCTCGCAGCCCCAGCACACCCACTTCGATGTCCGGTGGCGCTCGTCCCAAGAGCGCACCGCCCACGACGGACCGAGGTGCCGGGCCAGCCGCTGTGCGGCCGCCAGGCCCTGCTTGACGTGCTTCCGCAAGTCCGGGCGGGAGGCGAAACCGCCAGGCGGACGGGACAGCGACCATGAGCGCAGCGTGTGGGCCAGGTCTTCCGGCAGGCCCATGGCGGGGTCGTCCAGCGGGACGTTGCCGGTGAAGGCCTCGATGTCCTCGTACGTCCCGCGCCCGTACGGCTCGTACAGGGGGGAGGGCTCGGAGCGGGCCTGCACGAAGAGGTAGCGCGGTCCTTCGAGGGGCATGCGGATCTCCGCGATCGGGTCGGGAGGCGGACCGTAGGCGTAGATGTGGACATAGGCATGGACATAGACATGGACATGGACGTAGACGGCTGTCGAACCAGGTGGCGAAGCCCCACCTGCGGGGACACCCCACCCTGCGGGGAGGGCTTCGGCCCCGCCTCGCGGGCCGAGTTGCCCGGCGGATCGGAAGCTTACGGGGCCGGGTCGGGGCCGCGGTCGCCGCCAGGCCGGGCTGGGCTCGCCCGCGGTCGCGCCACGGCCGGTGAGTCGTGGGGGCGAGGACTGCGGTGTTCGGATGCAGCATGGAAGAGGGGGCGTATTCGTCTGCAACCGGAAGGATGAGCGCGATGCCCAAATTCATGGACATCCATCACGGTATGAAGGGCGTGACGCCCGACGAGCTCAGCGCGGCGCACCAGGCCGATCTCGCCATTCAGAGCGAAGAAGGCGTGACCTTCGAGCATGCCTGGGCCGACACCGACTCCGGAGATGTCTTCTGCCTGTCGGATGCGCCGTCGGCGGGGGCCGTGCAGCGCATTCACGAGCGGGCCGGCCACAAGGCCGACGAGATCCATCCGCTGTCGATCTCCCTCTGATCTACCCCGCACCTTTCTCGGACCGACCGCTGACCCCTTTCTGGCCGACCGCTGCTGGTCTCTCTAACCAGCCGTTGGCCTCTCGCGGAAGGGCCGACCGACCGGCAACGGCCCCGGCCGGAAAGAATCCAGCCGGGGCCGCAATGGCGCTGTGCCGTAGTGCCGCTGTGCCGTGGTGCCGCAGCGGCGCCGTGCCGTAGTAGAGCCGTGCCGCCGGGCCGCAGTGGAACCGTTGCGCCGTGCCGCAGTGGCGCCATGCCCTGCGGTACTCCGCGGTCCAGCGGTCCGGTGCTCCAGTACTGCAGTGCTGCAGCGGTCCAGTACTGCAGTACGGCTAGCAGCCGCCGCCGCACTGGCACGGGCCGCCCGACTGGCAGCCGCAGCTGCAGCCGGAGCCGCAGCCGCAGGCGCCGAGCAGCGGGAGCAATGGACGCCCGACGGCTGTCGGGGCGTCCTGGAGTGCGGGGCTGGGGGAGTCCGCCATGGGTGCCATGCATTGCCTCCTAGGGGTCACCTGGTGCCCATTGCAAGCCCGGGCGACGAGGCGCGTCAACGGCGCGTGGAGGCACACGTCAACGGCGCACGACGGCTCACGGGGCGGACTCGCGCCCTCCTCGCGCTGCCGCAGCTATGGCTCCCGCTGCCGCGACCAGGCCCCCGCTGCCCCGCCCCGGCTACGCCGCCCCGCCCCGGCTACGCGCCTTCCACCGCCGTCGGCGGGGCGATCTCGTCGGCGTGCTCGCCGGTCACGAGGTAGACGACCCGCTTGGCGACGGAGACCGCGTGGTCCGCGAAGCGCTCGTAGTAGCGGCCCAGCAGCGTCACGTCCACGGCCGTCTCGATGCCGTGCTTCCAGCGGTCGTCCATCAGGTGCTGGAAGAGGGTGCGGTGCAGCATGTCCATCGCGTCGTCGTCCTGCTCCAGCTGCAGCGCGAGGTCGACGTCCTTGGTGATGATGACCTCGGCGGCCTTGGCCATCAGGCGCTGCGCCAGCTGCCCCATCTCCAGGATGGTGGCGTGCAGGTCCTGCGGAACGGCCGACTGCGGGAAGCGCAGCCGGGCCAGCTTGGCCACATGCTGGGCCAGGTCGCCGGAGCGCTCCAGGTCGGCGCTCATCCGCAGCGAGGTGACGACGATCCGCAGGTCGGTGGCGACCGGCTGCTGCCGCGCCAGCAGGGCGATCGCGCGGGCCTCCAGATCGCGCTGGAGGTCGTCGACCTTCTCGTCGGCGGCGATGACGTTCTCGGCCAGCTTGAGGTCCGCGTCGAGTATCGCCGTGGTGGCACGCCCGATCGCGGAGCCGACGAGCCGGGCCATCTCGACCAGGCCCTCGCCGATCGAATCCAGCTCCTCGTGGTACGCGTCCCGCATCTGTGACCTTCTCTCGCATCGATGTGGTGGTGTGGCGTGGAGGGGGGAGGTGGAGCGGGGTGCAGGGTGACCTGTGCCCACGCTCTCACGGTCGGTGCCCGCGCGGCCCGTGCCCCAAGGGGGCGGTGCTCCACGGACCCGGCCCGGAGCCGGCCGCCACGGTGCCGGTGCTCCACAGGGACCGTGGCCCCGCGGTCGCTCAGGGTGTCCGGCCGCGCGCCGGTGCCGAACCGTCCGGCACCCGCACCGTCACCCTGCGGGTACCGCGCGACCTCCGGTGCCACCGGGGGTGAACCGGCGCCGACGTGAAGGTGAACTCTGGGCGACGCATCCACGGCCGCGGGGGCGGGGGCGCGGTTCACCTGGCCGAGCTCCGCGGCGGCATGGTGCGCGCGGCGGTTTCCCTAGGGACATCTGCCGGGCAGCCGCCCGCCCCGCACCGGCCTCCGGAGTGAACCAGCACGGACGGCACGGTGAACTCTGGGCGACGGCTGTTCGAGCAGAGCCCCGCATGGCTGGGGAAGTGTCCGACCCGGCGCATAGCCTGGAGTCATGAACGTGGACGCGGCCGTCGCCGCAGTGGCTGCGATCGCCGGGCTCTGTACCGGTGTCTTCGCCATGCTGGCGTTCCGCTGGAGCGAGCGAGACCAGGCCAAACCCACCCGTACCTCCCTGCACACGGAAGCCGTGCTGCCGCCCGGGGTCGACACCGTGCTGTCGGTGCTCCGCTCCTCGGCCGTGGTCCTCGACGAGGCCGACGCCGTCGTCAAGGCCAGCTCCGCCGCCTACGCCCTCGGGCTGGTCCGTGGCGGCAAGCTCGCCGTCGAGCCGATGATGCAGATGGCCCGCGACACCCGCAGGGACGGCGAGATACGCCAGGTCGAGCTGGATCTGCCGCGCCGCGGCACCGGCCGCGGCGAGGCGCTGGCGGTCTCCGCCAGAGTCGCCCCGCTCGGCTCCCGGCTCGTCCTGCTGCTGGTCGAGGACCTCACGGAGGCCCGCCGCATAGAAGCGGTCCGCCGCGACTTCGTGGCCAACGTCAGCCATGAGCTCAAGACACCGGTCGGTGCCCTGTCGCTGCTCTCCGAGGCCGTGATGGACGCCAGCGACGACCCCGAGGCCGTCGAGCGCTTCGCCGGCCGGATGCAGAACGAGGCCACCCGCCTGACCAACCTCGTCCAGGAGCTCATCGACCTCTCCCGGGTGCAGAACGACAACCCGCTGGAGGACGCCGAGCCGGTCCGGGTCGACGAGCTGGTCGCCGAGGCGATGGACCGCTGCCGCCAGCAGGCCGGTACGAAACACATCACCATGGCCGTCGGCGGCGCCGCCGACCTGCACGTATGGGGAAACCGCGGCCAGCTCGCCGCGGCCCTGGGCAACCTCGTCGAGAACGCCGTCAACTACTCCCCGGCACGTACCCGCGTCGGGATCGCCGGACGCCGGGTCTCCGCGCCCGGCGGCGACCTGATCGAGATCGCGGTGACCGACCAGGGCATCGGGATATCCGAAAAGGACCGTGACCGCGTCTTCGAGCGGTTCTACCGTGTGGACCCGGCGCGCTCGCGCGCCACCGGCGGGACCGGCCTCGGCCTCGCCATCGTCAAGCATGTGGCCGCCTCGCACGGCGGGGAGGTCACGGTGTGGAGCGCTGAGGGACAGGGCTCCACCTTCACCCTGCGTCTCCCGGAAGCCGGAGCCGTACGCGACCGCGAACGGCCCGCCGACCCCTCCGCGGAGGGCCTCGACGACGAGGACCGCCCGTACGAGACCTTCAACGATCCGCTCCCTGCTCACCCAGCCCCGGAGGTCCTTCCGTGACCCGAGTGCTTGTCGTCGAGGACGAGGAATCGTTCAGCGACGCACTGTCGTACATGCTCCGCAAGGAGGGTTTCGAGGTCGCCATCGCGGCTACGGGCCCCGACGGACTCGACGAGTTCGAGCGCAACGGCGCCGACCTCGTCCTGCTCGACCTGATGCTGCCGGGCCTGCCCGGCACCGAGGTCTGCCGCCAGCTGCGTGGCCGCTCCAACGTCCCGGTCATCATGGTGACCGCCAAGGACAGCGAGATCGACAAGGTCGTCGGCCTGGAGATAGGGGCCGACGACTACGTCACCAAGCCCTTCTCCTCCCGCGAACTGGTCGCCCGCATCCGCGCGGTGATGCGCCGCCGCGGCGAGCCGGAGGAGGTCACCCCGCAGGCGCTGGAGGCCGGCCCGGTCCGGATGGACGTGGACCGCCATGTCGTCACCGTCTCCGGCGGCAAGGTCGACCTGCCCCTGAAGGAGTTCGACCTCCTGGAGATGCTGCTGCGCAACGCCGGCCGCGTGCTGACCCGGATGCAGCTCATCGACCGGGTCTGGGGTGCCGACTACGTGGGCGACACCAAGACCCTGGACGTGCACGTCAAGCGACTGCGCGCCAAGATCGAACCCGACCCGGGCGCGCCGCGCTACCTCGTCACGGTCCGCGGCCTGGGCTACAAGTTCGAGCCGTAAACGGCCCTACGCCCCGCTGCCCAGGGCCGTCGAGGCCTTACGGCACGGCCGGCCACTCCCGGCGCCGCCACTCCTGCCTCGGCCGGCCGCCCTCGCCTCGGTGTGAGCCTCCGCGGGGGGCTCGGTGATGCCGCGCTACGTCGCTCGGCGATGCCATGCGAAGTCGCTCGGTGACGCCGCGCTGCGGCGCGCCGTTCAGCGGTCACCCGCCCGTGCGCGGCGGAAGCACGCCTCAGGGGCGCCACTCCGATCCGGAGGGGCGCCCCTGAGGCGTTGCTGTGACGGCCGGCCCTGGCCAGCCTGCCGACCTTGCCGGCTGCCTGCCTGCCGTCGCGCCTGGCGGTGTCGCTGACCCCCGAGAGGGTGTCAGCGAGCCCCGCGAGCGGTGTCAGTGACCGCCGTGCGCCGAAGCGGAGGGCGAGCCGGAGCCGGAGGGGCTGGCCGACCCGGACGGCTTGCCCGACTGCGACGGCTTGGCGGAGCCGGACGGAGACGCCGAGCCGGACGGCTGCGGCAGCTGCGAGGGACCGTAGCCCTCGAAGAAGTTCTTCGCGGGGACGACGAAGGCGCTGGCCTTCACCTTGCCGATCGAGGTGAAGGTGAACGTCAGGGGCTGCACGTTCCCGTCCTTGACGGCCTCGCGGCCGCTGGTCAGGACGGCCGAGGCGTTGTTCTTGCCGCCGATCACCACGGAACCCCCGGCCGGCACGGTGATCGGGCCCGAGCCACCGCCGGCCGGCGAGAGCTTGGCCGACTGGCCGGTGCCGTCGACGGAGATCCCGGTGAGCTTCTGGTCCTTGTCGCCGTTGTTGAACACCGTCGCGGCCACCACGGCCGGACCCTTGGCGTTCACATCGGGCTGGGTGATCACGTTGATGTTCTGGATCTTGATGCCGTCGACGGAGGTCGCGGCGTTGTCCGGCTTGACCTGAAGCGTCTGGGCATCGTTCCCGGCCCCGCAGGCGGACAGCGTGGCGATCGAGAGCGAAAGGACGGTAGCGGCGAGGACGCCGCGTCGAAGGCTGCGGCTCACGGCGGCGGCATCTCCTTGACGAGCTACGGCGGCCGAACGTTCGTGCCCGGTCGCGGATGGGCGGCTGGGACGGCCCTGCGTACGCGTCATGACGACGGGTGCGTAAAGCCGCCCTAAGGGTGTGTCAGCGCCGCTAGGTTACCGAGCCGTCCCCGCGCCGCCGCACCCGACCCGCCCCCAGCGCGCTCGGCAGCTCGCCACCGCCGTCCGGGCCCGGCCCCCCGGCCCCCGACGCGACAGCCCGCAGGAATAGCTGACGGTGGATCAAGATCAGCAGTTCAAGATCCGCCGAGCGCCGGTCCGGGGAAACACGCTGCCCGGCACGCCCGGCACCCGGCCGGGCAACGCACCCCGCCGGGCAACGCGCCCCGCACGCCGCGGGCCAACACGCCCGGCCATCCACCGGAAAACGCAGGCCTGCCCCCACTGACATCCCCCACCGACCCCCCGCCGAGAGTCTCCTCAAGACCACCCCTCAAGCCCCTCAAGATCACTTCTCAAGATCACCGACTGAGATCAGCGACCGGGGTCACCCACCGGGGTCACCCACCGGGATCACCCACCGGGATCACCCACCGGGATCACCCACCGAGATGGTTCTCAAGAACCGAGGCCAACCCCCGAGAACGGAGAAGGTATTTTCGGCAAGCGGCCGTTCGGGTGGAAGCCCGTGCGTTTCTCGCCGGGGAAAAGCAGTATTCGCAGGGAATGTGAAGGGCTCGCGGAATTGATCACCCTCTTCGGGGCACCGGATCGTGATCAATTCCGGAATCGTCCTCGAAGGGCCGGGAGCAGCCGAACGGAGTAGCGGAACTCGCTCATCTGGATCCACACAAAGCGGGACATTACGCCTGTCGATCACTGCGCTCCCGGTATGTGACGGGCGGGTTTCCGCTCACCCGTGCAGCCCCTCCGACCTGCGAATACCCGCCTTCCAGGACCCTTCGCAGCACGTTCCGGTCATGGTTGTCAAGCCCCGAGATATGCCCTGACCTGCGAAAACGCCATTCAGAACGGTCCGTTCCCGTGTTAGCATGGATAGCCACGGAAGGGGTACCTGTCACATGACGTTCAAGGTTGGCGACACCGTGGTCTATCCCCATCACGGGGCCGCGCTGATCGAGGCCATCGAAACTCGCCAGATCAAAGGCGTGGACAAGACCTACTTGGTGCTGAAGGTCGCCCAGGGCGACTTGACTGTTCGTGTTCCAGCGGACAATGCGGAGTTCGTCGGCGTACGCGACGTGGTTGGCCAGGACGGGCTGGACCGGGTCTTCGAGGTGCTTCGTGCACCGTACGCCGAAGAGCCGACGAACTGGTCCCGTCGCTACAAGGCGAACCTCGAGAAGCTCGCCTCCGGTGACGTCATCAAGGTCGCCGAAGTGGTGCGTGACCTGTGGCGGCGTGAGCGGGAGCGCGGACTGTCCGCCGGTGAGAAGAGGATGCTCGCGAAGGCGCGCCAGATTCTGGTGAGCGAGCTTGCTCTTGCGGAGAACACCAACGAGGACAAGGCCGAGGCCCTGCTCGACGAGGTACTCGCGTCCTGACGACGTATGCGTGGGCGAGAGCCGACGCAGCGACGACGTAGCAATGCCGCGGTGCCCGAGTGACGACCGCTTCCCAGTGAAGCGGCCTGTTGCCGGGCGCTGCGGCATATCTGCTGCTGTGTCATGAGCCTCATGCACCGGGTCATGTGAACCGGGTCATGAGCTGTGCGATCTTGACTTATGAGGTGGTGACCTGCCGGGACCGGCAAGCGCCGACCACCTGTGGTGTGTGCCGGGCCCGGGCAGTTGCCTCGACCGGTGTCACGGAAGGGGCCGGTCAAGGCGTCGCGCCCGGCACTTCCCCAGCCTCCGGCCGGGGCTACCCCCAGGGCCATACCCACCTCTCCCGAGGAAACAAACCTGTCTGCGTCAATTCCGGGCTCGCCCCGGACTCCGGAGCCGTCGATGCCAGATTCCTCCCGTCCGATCCGCACCGCCGTGGTGATCCCCGCCGCCGGCCGTGGTGTCCGGCTCGGTCCCGGCACCCCCAAGGCGCTGCGCGCGCTGGGCGGCACCCCCATGCTGGTGCACGCCGTCCGCGCGATGGCCGCCTCACGCGCCGTCTCGCTCATCGTGGTGGTCGCCCCGCCCGACGGCGCCGCCGAGGTCAGCCACCTCCTCCACGAGCACCCGCTCGCCGAGCGCACCGACCTCCAGGTGGTCCCCGGCGGCCAGACCCGCCAGGAGTCCGTACAGCTCGGGCTGGCCGCGCTCCCGGACACCATCGATGTCGTGCTGGTGCATGACGCCGCGCGCCCGCTGGTCCCGGTCGAGACCGTCGACGCGGTGATCGCCGCCGTACGCGACGGTGCGCCCGCCGTCGTCCCGGCGCTGCCGCTCGCCGACACCGTCAAGCAGGTCGACCCGCAGCCGCACGGCACCCCGGAGCCGGTGGTCGGCACTCCGGAGCGGGCCCTGCTGCGCGCCGTGCAGACACCGCAGGGCTTCGACCTGGCGACCCTGCGCAAGGCCCATGACACCGTCGTCGAGGGCGAGGGCGCCACCGATGACGCCGGGCTGGTCGAACGGCTCGGGTCGCCGGTCGTGGTCGTCCCGGGGCACGAGGAAGCGTTCAAGGTGACCCGGCCGCTGGACCTGGTCCTGGCCGAGGCCGTACTCGCCCGCAGGAGGGCCACCGATGGCTATGTCTGAGCAGCACGCAACCCGGCCCGCCGGGGACGCCCCGGCCGCGGTCCCGCCCGCCGTCCTCCCCCTCGTCGGCATCGGCACGGATGTGCACGCCTTCGAGCAGGGCCGTGAGCTGTGGTGCGCCGGGCTGCTCTGGGATGCGGCGGAGAGCGACGGCTACGGCCTGGCCGGGCACAGCGACGGCGATGTGGCCGCACACGCCGCCTGCGACGCGCTGTTCTCGGCGGCCGGCGTGGGCGATCTGGGGGCGCACTTCGGCACCAGCCGCCCCGAGTGGTCCGGTGCCTCCGGGGTGACGCTGCTCGCCGAGGCCGCCCGGATCGTCCGGGCCGAGGGCTTCACCATCGGCAATGTCGCGGTGCAGGTCATCGGCGTCCGCCCGAAGGTCGGCAAGCGGCGGGACGAGGCCCAGAAGGCGCTGTCGGCGGCCGTGGGCGCGCCGGTCTCGGTCTCCGGTACGACCTCGGACGGACTGGGGCTGACCGGCCGCGCCGAGGGCCTGGCCGCGGTCGCCACGGCGATCGTCTTCCGCACGGCCTGAACCGGCGGGCGCGTCCGTCCTTCCGTATGCGGCGCCCGGCATCCCCCGTATGGCGTGGGAATGCCGGGCGCCGCACGGGTGTTGGGGGGAGGATCGGGGTATCGCCGTCCCCGGGAAGCCTCCCGAAGGCCCCCGGAAGCCCCGGAAAGCCCGCAGGAAGGACCGCTCGTGACTGCCACCCTGTCCGACGACCTCAAGCAGCTCCTCGATACTCCGGTCTTCGTGACCGTGGCGACCGTCCAGCCCGACGGCAGCCCCCAGGTCTCCCCGGTCTGGGTGAAGCGGGACGGCGGCGACCTGCTGTTCTCGACGACCGTCGGCCGGCGCAAGGAGGCCAACCTCCGCCGTGACCCGCGGGTCTCGGTCGTCGTCCAGCCCTTCGACGCCCCGTACACCTACGCGGAGGTCCGCGGCTCCGCCTCCCTCACCACCGAGGGCGGGCAGGAGCTGATCGACGAGCTGTCGCGGAAGTACACCGGCAAGCCGTACGCCGAGTTCAACCCGGAGTCGGGCAAGGACGCCGAGCGGGTGGTCGTCCGGATCACGCCGCGTAAGGTGGTCGGCAGTATCTGACGGGTCCGCCGGAAGCGGCGGCAGGTCCGGCGAATCGGACGCCGATGACGGATACGTCACCCTGTGGCCCAATGGGTCGCGGGGCACTGCCTCGTTCCGACTACCCTGGTTCCGTGACGATTCGCCTGTACGACACCAGCGCCCGGCAGATTCGCGATTTCACCCCGCTCACGCCGGGCTGTGTCTCGATCTACCTGTGTGGTGCGACCGTGCAGGCCGCCCCGCATATCGGGCACATCAGGTCGGGGCTGAACTTCGACATCATGCGCCGCTGGTTCGAGTACCGCGGCTATGACGTGACGTTCGTGCGCAATGTCACGGACATCGACGACAAGATCATCAAGAAGTCCGCCGAACAGGGCCGCCCGTGGTGGTCCGTGGGCTATGAGAACGAGGTCGCCTTCAATACGGCGTACGACGCCCTCGGCTGCCTGCGCCCGACCTACGAGCCGCGTGCCACCGGCCACATCCCCGAGATGATCGAGATGATGCGCGGCCTGATCGAGCGCGGTCACGCCTACGCCGCCGACGGCAACGTCTACTTCGACGTGAAGTCCTTCCCGGGGTATCTCCAGCTGTCCAACCAGGAGTTGGACAACCTCCTCCAGCCCTCCGGCGAGGGGGAGACCGGCAAGCGGGACCCGCGCGACTTCGCCATGTGGAAGGCGGCCAAGGAGGGCGAGCCCAGCTGGGAGACCCCCTGGGGCCGCGGCCGGCCCGGCTGGCACCTGGAGTGCTCGGCGATGGCCCACAAGTACCTGGGCGCCGCGTTCGACATCCACGGCGGCGGCATCGACCTGATCTTCCCGCACCACGAGAACGAGATCGCCCAGGCCAAGGCCTTCGGCGACGACTTCGCCGCGTACTGGACCCACAACGCCTGGGTGACCATGAGCGGCGAGAAGATGTCCAAGTCGCTGGGCAACTCCCTGCTGGTCTCGGAGATGGTCAAGCGCTGGCGCCCGATCGTGCTGCGCTACTACCTGGGCACCCCGCACTACCGCTCGATGATCGAGTACAGCGAGGACGCGCTGCGCGAGGCCGAGTCCGCCTTCGCGCGGATCGAGGGGTTCGTCCAGCGGGTCGTCGAGAAGGCCGGGACCGTCGAACCGGCGCCCGACGTGCCGCCGGCCTTCGCCGAGGCGATGGACGACGACCTGGGCGTCCCGCAGGCGCTGGCGATCGTGCACACCACCGTCCGCCAGGGCAATTCCGCACTGACCGCCGACGACAAGGAAGCCGCGGTGGCCCGGCTGGCCGAGCTGCGGGCGATGCTCGGGGTGCTCGGTCTGGACCCGCTCGACGAGCGCTGGTCCGGCGGCGGAACCGGCCGCGGAGAAGACCTCCACGGCGTGGTGGACTCCCTGGTGCGCCTCGTCCTCGAACAGCGCCAGGCCGCCCGCTCCCGCAAGGACTACGCCACCGCCGACGCCATCCGCGACCAGCTCCAGCAGTCCGGACTCGCCATCGAGGACACCCCCTCGGGCCCGCGCTGGTCGCTGTCCTGACCCTGGCCCCACGCCCCGCCGGCCACCCGGATTCGCCTCGCACGGCGGCCGCGGGCGACACTCAATCCATACGTTCGTACCCACTCCACGTCGCGAGACGTCGAGAGCAGTGAAGAAACAGGTGACCCATGGCCGGCAACAGC
Source organism: Streptomyces sp. Edi2 (assembly GCF_040253635.1). Taxonomy (NCBI): domain Bacteria; kingdom Bacillati; phylum Actinomycetota; class Actinomycetes; order Kitasatosporales; family Streptomycetaceae; genus Streptomyces; species Streptomyces sp. Edi2. The sequence continues at coordinate 5,354,680 of NZ_JBEJGX010000003.1, forward strand.
GAGCGCAGGAACCGCCGCACGTCCAACAAGAAGGGCGCGCAGGTCGGCAGCGGCGGTAAGCGGCGCCGGAGCCTGGAGGGCAAGGGCCCGACCCCGCCCGCCTCCGCTCGCAAGGGACACGTCAAGAACCGCGTCGCCAACGCCCAGGCGAGGCAGGCCGCATCGCGCCGCCCGGCCCCGCGCCGCGGCGGTGCCAAGGGCACCGCCGAGCTGGTCGTCGGCCGTAACCCGGTCTTCGAGGCGCTGCGCGACGGCGTGCCCGCGACCACCCTCTACGTCCAGCAGTTCATCGACACCGACGAGCGGGTGCGCGCCGCACTCCAGCTCGCCTCGGAGCGCGGCGACATCAACCTGATGGAGGCGCCGCGCCCCGAGCTGGACCGGATGACCAACGGCCTCAACCACCAGGGCATGGTCCTGCAGGTCCCGCCGTACGACTACGCGCACCCCGAGGACCTGGCCGCGGCCGCCTTCGACGTCGGTGACGACCCGCTGATCGTCGCGCTCGACGGCGTCACCGACCCGCGCAACCTCGGCGCGGTCGTCCGCTCCGTGTGTGCCTTCGGCGGCCACGGCGTGGTCGTGCCGGAGCGCCGCGCGGCCGGGATGACGGCAGGCGCGTGGAAGACCTCGGCGGGCACCGCGGCCCGTACGCCGGTCGCGCGCGCCACCAACCTGACCCGGACCCTGGAGTCGTACCAGAAGGCCGGCCTCACGGTCGTCGGGCTGGCCGCGGACGGCGAGCTGGAGCTGCAGGACGTCGAGGCGCTGGACGGTCCGGTCGTCATCGTCGTCGGCAGCGAGGGCAAGGGCCTGTCGCGGCTGGTCGGCGAGACCTGTGACGTCCGCGTGCGGATCCCGATGCCGGGCGGCGCGGAGTCGCTGAACGCCGGTGTCGCGGCCGGTGTCGTCCTGTGGGAAGCGGCGCGCCGCCGCGCCTGAGTCACCGGTGCCCCGGGGCGGTGCGCACCTGTGCGCCGCACCCCGGGGCACGACCTGACCCTCTGTGCGCCCTCCCCGTGTCCCGGAGGGCGTCTGCCCCGTCTCCCGTGCGGCGTCTCTCCCGGCTCCCGTGATCCTTTGACGGGTCTCGGACAGATCGACCCGGTCAAGGCAGTGTCTTAACCGGGGGTCACTCGGTTAGATGAGCGTGGACACCAGAACACCCCGCACGCCTACGGGGGGACGCTCGCCGGGCTTCGATGACGAGCCGGGCCTGAGCTCGGTCAAGGTGCCGTGCGATCCCGCGCAGGTCATCGTCAACCACGCCAGTTTCCGCGTACAGCTCGCCGCGCCCGCGGCGCGCGGCGCCCTGGCCGACGCCGCGCGCATCCCCGCCCTCCGCGGCTCGGCCCCCGGCGCCAGACGCCGGACGCCCGTGGTGTGGAGCGGCCGCACCGAACCGGGCGGCACGGCCGGCGCCACCACCCAACTCCTGCACGCGGTGCGCAACGCGGGCGTCGGCCTCGACGGCGGCCAGGGCGAGGACGTCGGCACGACCCAGGTCCTGCCCCGGGTCCGCCTCGGCGACGCCGCCCCCGCCACGACCGTGATCGGCCAGCGCGGCCCCGCCGACTCCGACCGCACCCCGCTGCTGCGCGGCGTACGCCCCGTGGGCAGCGCGTACGGCGACACCTACCACGACCACCCCTACCGCGGTCCCTACGACGGCCGCGGCCAGACCGACGACGGTCACGACGACGGTTACGACGACGGTTACGACGACGGTTACGACGACGACCGGTTCCAGGCACCGGACGGCTACGACCCCGGCGCCAAGCGGCGCGGCACCGACAGCGTGCGGCACGCGTACTACCCGGGCCGCCGGATGAACCTCGGCGTCGTCCTGCTGCCGCTGCGCATCTTCCTCGGACTGATCTCCGTCTACGCCGGCATGGGCAAGCTCTGTGACCCCGTCTACTTCGACGGCGGTGAGCGGGGTTCGATGGTCAAGTGGCTGCAGGGGCTCGACCCCTGGGCGCTGGCCGTGCCGCTCCGCGACTTCGCCGTCTCGCACCCCGTCGGCGCCGGCCTGACCGTCGCCTTCCTCCAGGTCGTCGTCGGCGTCCTGACCATCTGCGGACTGTGGCAGCGGGTCGCCGCGTCCATCGGCGCGCTGCTCTCCGCGGTACTGCTGATGACCGTCAGTTGGCGCACCCTCCCCGCCTACGACGCTCCCGACATCATCTACCTCGCCGCCTGGAGCCCGCTGATCATCGCGGGTGCGCCCGTCTACTCCATGGACGGGCGGCTGGCCGGCGAGGCCTGGCGGCGCCTCGGCCCCCGCGTCGAGGTCGCCGACCTGCGGCGCCGGGTGCTGCGCCGCGGCGCGGTGATGACCGCGGTGGTGGCCGGACTGACCCTGCTCATCGGCTCACTGCTCGGCGGCGCCGTACGCTCCGCGACGGTCGCAACCGTCCCGCGGCCCGGCGAGCCCGCGATCAACAACCTCCCCGGCTCCCCGCTGCCCCGCCCCGGCAAGCACACCGCCCGGCCCGGCCAGCGTCACAAGGGCAGCGCCGCACCGCGCCCCGGAACCCCCTCGGCGAACGCCTCGCACAAGGCGCGTAAGCCCGGCACCCCGTCCGCGTCGACCTCCGGCACGGGACGGTCGGCCGGCAGCGGCGGCCTCTCCCGGCAGCCGGGAGCGACCACCAGCGCACCCCAGCAGACCGTGCCGACCCGCGACCCGGTACCGAGCCACGTGCCGACCTCGGCGGGCGGCACCGGCGGCGGCACCACCGGCACCGGCAGCACCGGCTCCAGCGGCTCGGGCAGCGACTCGGGCGGCGGAAGCCTCGGCGGGCTTCTGGGCTGACCCGGGGGCCTGGGCCTGTCGCCGGCCCTGGGCCTGTCCCTGATCCCTTACCTGTCCCCGATCGTCCCGCTCCTCGTACGGCCCGGATCCACCGGCTGTGAACGGGGAGGGGGAGCGGTCGGGGACAGGTGTGTGTGTGGGGCGGGGGAGCGGGGCGGGCGCGTGTGGGGTGGGTGAGAACGGGGCGAGCGCGTGCGGGATGGATGAGGGGCGGGGCGAGCGCGGCGGGCGGCAGGGGGAGCGTGCCCGGTGCCGGTGGGTGGCAGGAGGGAGCGTGCCCGGTGCCGGTGGGTGGGGGCTTGAGGGGTCTGCGAGAGGGGCCTACGGGGGCTCAGGGGCCCGGGGGCCTCCCTCCTCAACCTCCGTGCGCGCTCAGCTCCTTGGCGGCCTCGGTGAGGTCCTTGGCGGTGTCGATGGCACGCCAGTAGGCGCCCTGGGGCAGCGGGAAACCGGCGAGCCGGCGTTCGCGGGCGAGGCGCGGGAAGGTGGTGCGCTCATGGTCGCCGCGGTCGGGCAGGAGCTCGGCGAACGCGGCGGAGAAGACGTAGACACCGGCGTTGATGAGATACGGCGAGGGCGGCGACTCGATGAAGTCCAGGACGTGTCCGAACGCGTCGGTCTCCACGGCACCCCAGGGGATACGGGGGCGGGCCAGCGCGAGGGTGGCCTCGGCATCGCGCTCGTGATGGAAGGCGGCCATCTCCCGGAGCGGGAAGCGGGTCCAGATGTCGCCATTGGTGGCGTACCAGGGCTCGTCAGGGCGGGGGAGGGAGCCGGCCGCGTACTTGAGGCCGCCGCCGCGGCCCAGCGGCTCGGTCTCGACAACGGTCGTGACGCGCAACGGCAGTTGGGCCCGGTCCAGCCATTCCTGGAGTACCCCGGCGAGGTGCCCGCAGGAGACGACGGCGTCCGTGACGCCTTCCTCGGCCAGCCAGTTCAGCTGGTGGCCGATGATCGGGGTCCCGGTGCCGGGAATCTCGACCATCGGCTTGGGGCGGTCGTCGGTGTACGGGCGGAGACGTGAGCCCTGGCCGCCGGCCAGGACCACGGCCTGCGTGGGGTGAGGATGCTGGGCACCTGTCATGGTTCGCACCCTATGCGGTGCGAGCGGGGGTCACTGGGCGGCGGCGACGCCGGTGGCGAAGGAGGTGTCGCAGACCGGGCGGGAGAAGGCCTGGGCGCGGTGTGCGGCACCGTACTTGGCGACCGCGGCACGGCCGAGGTCACGGGCGATGGAGACGCAGTGCTTGGCCAGCGAGGGCCGCTTGGTGGTCGCCTCCTGGAGGTGGGTCAGGGCGACGCCCGGATCCTTCTCCTGGAGCTCGACCAGGAGGCGCTTGCGCAGGGCCTCCTGGGGCGCGAGCGGGCCGGCCTTGGTGGAGGCCCTCCCGGACGATGCGGTCAGTACCTGGGAGTCGGTGGCCGTCGACGCCCACGGGACGCGGGTGACCGCGAGGGTTCCGGAGAGCACGAGGACGACGGGAAGGACGAGGGCGAGAGTTCTGCCGATGCGGCGGGCTGCGGAGTTCACGGTCGCGATGGTAGCGAGGAGTGATGATTTGGCGACATTTGGTCACCTTATCGAGGGACGCAATGGCTCGTCGGTGCGGTTTCGATGTTGACGCACGGATACGAAAAGCACGGTTATGTCCCTATGGTGCCGCCACGGCGCCACCGCCCAACGCAGCGGCGGCGGTGGTGGTGGGTAGTACCGGGTACTACCCACCACCACCGCTCTCGCGCGCCGGTTGTCCCGTATCAGTCGGGCCGGGCCGGGACCCGTATCAGTCGGTCAGGCGCTCCCCGGACGACGTCGAGAAGACGTGCGTCTCGCCCGGCCGCGGAACGACGTGCAGCCGGGTGCCCTTGTCCGGGACCTGGCGGCCGTTGACCCGTACGACGAGGTCCTTGACCTCGCCGCCGACCTCCGCGGTGCCGTAGACATAGCCGTCGGCGCCCAGCTCCTCGACGACATTGACCGTGACGGCCAGGCCGGCCGGTGCGTCGGCGGTCTCCTTGGACAGCGACTTCGCGGCGGCGCCGTTCTGCTCGACGATCTCGAAGTGCTCGGGGCGCACGCCCACAGTCACCGTCGTGTCGCCCTTGTCGGCGGCCGCGGTCAGCGCCTCACGGCTGACGGGGACGACGCTGTTGCCGAACTTCACACCGCCGTCCGTGATCGGCACCTCGACCAGATTCATGGCCGGCGACCCGATGAACCCCGCCACGAAGAGATTCGCCGGCCGGTCGTACATGTTCCGCGGCGAATCGATCTGCTGCAGCAGTCCGTCCTTGAGCACGGCCACCCGGTCGCCCATGGTCATGGCCTCGACCTGGTCGTGGGTGACGTACACCGTCGTGATCCCGAGCCGGCGCTGCAGCCCCGCGATCTGCGTACGGGTCTGGACGCGGAGCTTGGCGTCCAGGTTGGACAGCGGCTCGTCCATGAGGAAGACCTGCGGCTCCCGGACGATCGCACGCCCCATCGCGACCCGCTGCCGCTGACCGCCGGACAGCGCCTTGGGCTTGCGCCCCAGATACTCCGTGAGGTCCAGGATCTTGGCCGCGTCCTCCACCTTCTGCCGGATCTCGGCCTTCGGCACACCGGCGATCTTGAGCGCGAAGCCCATGTTGTCGGCGACCGTCATGTGCGGGTAGAGCGCGTAGTTCTGGAACACCATGGCGATGTCCCGGTCCTTCGGCGGAAGGTGGGTGACATCGCGGTCCCCGATGCGGATGGCGCCTCCGTCGACGTCCTCCAGCCCCGCGAGCATCCGCAGAGAGGTGGACTTGCCGCATCCGGAGGGGCCGACCAGGACCAGAAATTCGCCGTCTTCGATGGCGATGTCCAGTTTGTCGACGGCGGGCTTGTCGGAACCCGGGTAGATGCGGGTTGCCTGGTCATACGTGACCGTAGCCATGGTGAAGTCCCTTCACCGGCAGGAACGTGCCGGACGATCCGAGTAAAAGGAGTGGTGTAGTCCACTGATATGGACTCTCCGTGACGCTACCCGCAGCCGCCCCCGGTGTCAGTAGCCCCGCACTCACGAATTTGGGAACCCGCACCCGGCCCACCTGGGTACACTGCTTCACGCACGCCTCCTTAGCTCAGCTGGCCAGAGCACCGCTCTTGTAAAGCGAAGGTCGTCGGTTCGAATCCGACAGGGGGCTCTGAGCATGTCGCGCTGAACTGGGGTTTCTCCCTGGGGAGGCGTCTTGTTCGGCCTCGGACTCCTCGTCCGGGGCCGTTTGCGTGCGTGGTGCGTGGGCGGACGGGGCACCAGAGCCGCGCTGAGCCGCGGATTCCCCGGTGCCGTCCGCTGCGGGTTCGGCTCCGGATTCCTCGTCCGCTTCGAGGTCCGCCTCTGCCTCGGCGGCCGGGCTCACCCGATGGACCGGCGTGGCGCGGCGGCCTTCCCTCCTTGCCCCGGACCACGCCACCCGGGCGGCAGCATCGGAGCCTGCCCGGCCCTCCAGGGCTGCCGGTGGTCGGCCATGGGCTGGGGCGTGGCGAGTTGGCCAGGCGAGGCAAGGCCCTCTTGAACCTCGGTGCGGCGGACGGGCCTGGTTCACGGTGTTGGCCCGGCCGCCGGGGCAACGTCTGCCGCCGCGGGTCAGGTCGCGGCCGCAGCGGTGCTCAGCTCGGGCAGTTCGGTCTCGAAACGCTGTTACGAGGTGGCGCCACGGGTGCGCAGGTCTTCGTTGATGCGCTGGGCTTCTTCGAGTTGGTCTTCGAGGATGATGATGCGGCAGGCGGCTTCGATGGGGGTGCCGGCGTCGACGAGTTCGCGGGCCCGGGCGGCGATGCGCAGCTGGTAACGGGAGTAGCGGCGGTGGCCGCCCTCGGAACGCAGAGGGGCGATCAGTCGGTGCTCGCCGAGGGCCCGGAGGAAGGCGGGGGCGGTGCCGATCATTTCGGCGGCCCGGCCCATGGTGTAGGCGGGGTAGTCGTCGTCGTCGAATTTGTCGACGGGGCGGGAACTGCGAGGGGGCATAGACCTCTTCTTTCGGGGACGCGTCGAGGGGCCCGAGTGCCGTACTGGCACCCGGGCCCCGAGCTTTAACACCATCTACCGGCTGACTGCACCGGCCTTCTTGTTCCGCTGGTCCGCCTGGGAGGGCGGAAGTGCGGGGATCGCGGATGCGTGACCGGGGACCACCTTCCAATCCGGGGTCTGCGGTACCCGAGCGGTGTTCTTCCTCGCTCGGGCGATCCTGATGGCGTCTGCTCCTTACCTCATTCGGTTACTCGGTTGTACTGCTGGATATCGCGGGTACTGCATGCGGCCCCTGGGGTCGCTCGGCCCGGCAGTCAGTGAAGGAACCCACCATTTCCGGTCCCGCCACTCCACTGCCGTTCCGCATCCTGCCTGACCTGCTCGCACGGCAGTTCATCTCTGCCGTGCCCTCTTCGACTTCTTGGGTACGGGAAAACACTAACCCCCGCACACGCCCATGTCTACTCCCGGCGTGACAGATTTTCTCAACAGTCAGTGAGTGGACTTCTGCCTCATGCACGCCCCGAAGAGTGCCATCCGGGGTGAAGACCGGCCGGGCGCAAGCTGAGCCCGGCCGCACAACCGACCCAAGCGGGGTGTGAGCGCATGAATGACACGGCGGCAACCAGCACGACAGCTCCGAGGCCCCCTGTCGCCACGGGACAGCCCTTAAGCCGGCAGATGGTGTCCAAATCCCGCGGGGCCCTGGTGTGTGCTCGGCACCAGGGCCCCGCGATGCATTCCCCGATCAGAGGTGCAGATGTCCGCAGAACTCAGACGGTGGGGGAGATGCCGATGTCGTGCGCGGTGAAGCCTGCCACGGTCAGGGCGCGTACGGCCGCTCCACCGGTGTGCAGCAAGTCGGGCAGGTGGCGCACCGGCGCCTGGCCCAGGGCCAGGTAGCAGGGGGTATGCAGCCAGCGGGGAGCTCCGGCCCAGAGGGCGCGGAAGGCGATGCCGGCCAGCGCACCCGTCCACACGATCCACAGCGGGACGGGCCGCTGGGCCGAAGGGAGGAGGAGCACGGCCGGGGGCAGGTGCCGGCGATGATGAGGAAAATGTTGGCGTGGTCGAGCCGACGCAGAGCGGCCTCGCCGAGCGACTCCCAGGTGCCGCGGTGGTAGACGGTGCTCGTCCCGAAAAGCAGCACGGCGGTGACGGAGTACACGGTGCACGCCAGGGCAGCCTGCGGGGTCCGGGCCAGGCGGATGAGGGCGACGCCTTGTCATCAGCGCGGCGGGGACCGTTGCGGCGTGGAGCCGGCCACGAGGCGTCGGCTTCATCGGCTCCACCAGGCCGGCGGCCCGCTTCACCAGAGCGACAGCCGGGTGAGGGCCCTCCCCGGCACTGTCACGGTGCGCCTCACGGGGTTGGCCGGCTGGAGCACCTTCTCCCCTCGCCGGAGCGAGGGGCACACCTTCTCCCCTCGCCGGAGAGAGGGGCACACCTACTCCCCTCACCGGAGCGAGGGGCATACTTCGGATTCGGCAGCGTCGCGGGACACAGCCTCCGCCCGCCGTCGGGCTGTTGAGCCTCGCTGACAACCAGGTAGCCATGCCAGGAGCCTCCCCCAACAGCGTTTGGGGTGTCCGCCGCGCACTCCCCCACGCCTGCACGGCGCGGGGGACCTCAGTCCGCGTTGTCGGGATCCTCCTGGTACACCCAGTACCGGGACGATCCTCCGTCGTGCGATCGCGCTCGGCATCCGGTGGCCGATGTGGAGCCGAGACGGATGGGGCACAGCGAACGAAGTGCACCAGACACCGCGAGGCCCGCCCTGCGGGCGAACGACGGGACTTTGAAGACAGGCCCTGGCCAGGCGATGGCTAGGCGGCCGGGGCCGAGGAGGTCTGCCGCGCAGTCGGTGTCGCGGTTCGGGCTGATCCCGTGGCACGGCGGGCCTGGGCGGGGCGGCTGCGGCGGCCGCGGGTGGAGGAACCGCTGCGCTTGGGCCGCTCGACGACCGGGGCGGCGATGGTGACGGGAACCCCGGAGGGTGCCTGCGCGCCGGTGATGCGGCTCAGTTCGGCCTCGCCGGAGCGGACCTGGGTGGACTGCGGCGTGATGCCCGCGTCCGCCATCAGGCGGTTCATGGTGCGGCGCTGGTTGGGCAGGACGAGGGTGACGACGCTGCCGGACTCGCCTGCGCGCGCGGTGCGTCCGCCGCGGTGCAGGTAGTCCTTGTGGTCGCTGGGCGGGTCGACGTTGACGACGAGGTCGAGGTTGTCGACGTGGATGCCGCGGGCGGCGACGTTGGTGGCCACCAGGACGGTGACATGGCCGCTCTTGAACTGGGCCAGGGTGCGGGTGCGCTGGGGCTGGGACTTGCCGCCGTGGAGCGCCGCGGCGCGGACACCGCTGTTCAGCAGGTGCTTGGTGAGGTTGTCCACGGCGTGCTTCGTGTCCAGGAACATGATCGACCGGCCTTCGCGGGCGGCGATCTCGGTGGTGGTGGCGTGCTTGTCGGCGCCGTGGACGTGCAGCACGTGGTGCTCCATCGTCGTGACCGCACCCGCCGAAGGATCGACGGAGTGGACCACCGGGTCCGTCAGATAGCGCCGGACCAGCAGGTCGACGTTGCGGTCCAGGGTGGCCGAGAAGAGCATCCGCTGCCCCTCGGGACGGACCTGGTCGAGCAGAGCGGTGACCTGGGGCATAAAGCCCATGTCGGCCATCTGGTCGGCCTCGTCCAGCACCGTGATGGCGACCTGGTTCAGCCGGCAGTCACCGCGTTCGATGAGGTCCTTGAGCCGTCCCGGCGTGGCGACGACCACCTCGACCCCGCCGCGCAGTGCGCTGGACTGGCGGCCGATCGACATTCCGCCGACGACGGTGGCCAGCCGCAGCTTGAGCGACCGGGCGTAGGGGGTGAGGGCGTCGGTGACCTGCTGGGCCAGTTCACGGGTGGGGACCAGGACCAGCGCCAGCGGCTGGCGGGGCTCGGCGCGCTGCCCGGCGGTACGGGCCAGCAGGGCCAGACCGAAGGCGAGCGTCTTGCCCGAGCCGGTGCGACCGCGGCCGAGAACATCGCGTCCGGCCAGCGAGTTCGGCAGCGTGGCGGCCTGGATGGGGAACGGGGCGGACATGCCTTCCGCGCTGAGGGCCGCCAGCAGCGTCGACGGCATGTCCAGCTCGGCGAATGTCTCGGCCGGGGGCAGGGCGGGAGTGTGGGTGACGGGCAGGGCGAACTCTCCCTGCGGTGTCGCGGGACGCCGTCCGGGGCCCCCGGAACGACCCGTGCCCGAGCGGTTCGGCCCGCCGGAGCGGTAGCCACCGCGGCCTGAGCCGGACGAGCCGGCAGAGCGGGAATAGCGGTCATTCGTGCGAACTGTGCGGTTCATGGAGAACCTTCCTCGATGCGGTACGTCGAGGAATTCTCGGCGGCAATGAGCCGCACACAAAGAATCGCAAGAACGAACCGATGAAATGAGAGGGAACGAAGCGGGGCGGAAATATGTCGACCCTGCTCGCCGGAGCAGGACCGGCAACGCCGCAAAGAAGTGCAACTCGCTGCCCGCACGCCGCGTGTGCGGCCGTTGTGGGGCAGGCGGGAACACCGAAACGCAACGAGCTGGGGCCCGCACCCAAGGTGCGGGCCCCAGCTACGGTGTTACGCGTATGCGTCAGGCGGGAACGATGTTCTCGGCCTGCGGGCCCTTCTGGCCCTGCGTGACGTCGAAGTTCACCTTCTGGCCTTCCTGCAGCTCGCGGAAGCCCTGGGCGGCGATGTTCGAGTAGTGGGCGAAGACGTCGGCGCCGCCACCGTCCTGCTCGATGAAGCCGAAACCCTTTTCCGCGTTGAACCACTTCACGGTGCCAGTAGCCATGTCATATCTCCTTCGGGGCAGTGCCCGGAGCTCACGCCGTGCGAGCTCCGTATCGCTGCGTTGATTGCCCGTCCGGAAATAAACACCCGGAAATACGAAAGCGCTCCGCCATCTACGACAGCGAGCGCGCTTGAAGTCTTGGGAACCACAACTGCAACTGAGATCGACGGTAGCACGGTATCGGCGGCCCTGCGCGGCACATGATCCCGACGCTTTCGGGAGCGTAAAAATCCCTTACCGCCCCGGTGGCCATTTCTGTAGTTGCGGCGTGAGATATTCAGCAGCGGCGCACGCCCGTATTCGACCGGAAATGCATCGGCCTCCCCGGCCGCCGCCCTGGCTCCGCAGGCGCGGGCCGGGCACCATCCGTGTCTGGGCGAACCGCACCGCACGACCGTCGGGGACAGTTCCGCGGCGCGGCGCGTCGGCAGCGGCGCGCCGGGTGAGCTCGCGGGGGCAGGGCATGACGTCCCTTTCCCGCTCGGCCCGCTGGGCATCTCCGGAGTCATGAGCTCATGCAAGCACCCGTCCCATCCTGGAGGACGGGTGCCGGCGAAGCCGCAGCCGTGCGGTCGAGGGCAACGCGAGCGCGCAGCGGGACGGAGGAGCGCTGCCCACAGGCCGGCCCGGGGCGGCGGAGCCAACCCGGCACGCGGCGCTCGGCCATGGGGGAAGTCTTGCTTCTATTGCTGCAGCAGAGGAAAAACTACACCAGTAACAGTAGATATTCGTAGTTTGCGTGGATAGTTTCTGGCATGGCGGACGAAGCCAGATGAGAGTGGCAGGCGCAAACTGAGGCCCGCCGGGCACACCACGGGAAGAGATGGTGGCCGTCCAGCCGTACCGGTGCTGATTCTGCGCGCCACGTGCGCGGTGCGGCGCAGGCGTCGGGTGAGGCCCGAGGCGGTGTACAGGCCGGCGGTGAGGGTCAGCACGAGCGCGACGGCCGCCGAGCCGATGATGGCCTGGTCCAGCCCGCGGAGGGAGGCCGCATGCCGGCTGTAGTCCTGCCGGACGGCCAGCGCCTTGCCGTTGGCCGGGGCGACCGCCCACATCGTCGGATCGCCGTTGTGCCGGCCGAGCTGGGTGCCGCGCTCACCCCGCCGCGCCATGTCGTGCAGCTCGGGGGGCAGGCCCGCGGGGTCCAGCGCCGCACCGCGTCCGAGGGGTGTGCCGGCGATGTACGCCTTGACCGTGCCGTCCAGTCGGCTCAGAGCCTCGTGGCGGGCCTGGTTCTCGGTCTGCAGGCCGACCAGTACATGAACGAGGACACCGAGCACCGTGGCGAGAAAGACAGCACATGACCACGATGAAGAAGGCGGCCTTCCGGCGCAGCGTCGCCGTGAGGGCGGAAAGGCGTGGTCCTATCCCGGACCGGCCGGCGCTCACCGCGTGCTCCTCGGGGTGGCCGTCGGGTCCGCGTCATCGCTCGTGGAAGTCGTGGTCAATGGCCTGCCTCTGCTCGTTCCACGAGAAGACCAGGCGTCTGTCGTCACCGGCCGGCTCCCGAAGGATCAGATCGTGGCCCGCCACTTCCACCGACTCTGGAACGCCACCACTGTCAAGGATCTGGGTCATCACCCCGTCCTTGATCGTGAAGACCCACAGGGCCAGGGAGTCAGGCCCGTCTCCGGTCCGGTCTTCGATGCCGACGATCAGCTCATCCTTCCCGTCGCCGGTCAGATCCTGGTACTGGGGAGCCCGTACGGGGCACTGCTTCCGGTCGGTGTCACAGCCGTAGATCTTCTTCTTGAAGTCCGGTTGGAGCGCCGCGCCCGTAGGGTTCACCCCCGCAGCGGTCTGCGCCATGCGGCGAGCCTACTCAGGCCTGGCAGGACAGCGCGTACGCCTCCGCCGCTACAACGGTGTCCCGGAAGCGCAGGAACTCCGCAAGCGGGCAGCCCGGTTGGCGGTCGGCACTCAGGTCATTTGAGGGGGCGGCTCGCGCCGATGATGTGCGCGATGGCCCGCTCGCAGGCCCAACAGGCGCAACCTCGTGATGCGTTGGGGGTTGGTTGCGGTGTCGGACAGAGGGTTTCGTAGGTCCGGATCTCGGGGTTCCGCGGTGGCACCGGGCACCGTGTCGAGGAAGGGCTGCTGGTGGCGCTCGTGGACCGTGGCAGCCGCGGGGCGGTTGGCTTGCTCCACCTACAGGGTGTTTCGAAATAAGCCTTGGTTATGTCTTTCCCTGCGGCCCGCAGGATCGGTTCGGGCGGGCGGCTCGCACAAGCTACGTTGCGCCGCGGTCGGCTGATAGAGGATCACGAGTGATGGCGCCATAAGCATTGCTCATGACCGGTATTGAGCCCTACGGGGTGAGGGCGTCGATGAGCTGGTCGAGGTCGGCGCCCAGGGGCGTGTCGCAGTTCCACACCGCTTCGTAGGCGATCTCGACGGGCCGGCCCGCCTGCACCAGGGGGCGGCAGGAGGAGTGGGGGTGCGCGAGCTTCGACACCGGAAGCAGTGCGGCCCCGAGGCCCATGCCGACCCACTCCTCCAGGACCCGGTAGTTCGACGCCTCTCCGGGATAGGTCTGCAGGGGCAGCTGCTGTTCGCGGAAGAGGTCCGTGGTGAAGGTGGTGAGTCCGCAGGTGTCGGGCACGAGGATGTACGACGCGCCGGCTGCCGCCGCCAGCTCCAGGGGAGCGTCGGCGACGGTGGAGTTCGGGTCGACGACCACGACCGCCTCACGTGCGATGACCCGGTGCTGGAACTGCGGCATGGGGGCGACGGCCGGTGCCAGCATGATGTCCAGGTCCCCTGCGGTCAGCTCCGTGCGCAGGTCGTCGAGATTGGCTTCCCGCAGGACCAGGCTGCGCGGCTTGTCGAGCGCTCGGGCAGCTCCGAAGGCGCGGGCCACCAGATCGGGGCCGATCAGCGGGGAGACGCCCATGCGGATGGTGTGCGGCGCAGGGTTCGCCAGCTGCTGCGCCTCGGCGCTGACGGAGTCGAGCGCCGACAGTGCCCGGTCGATGAGCGGCAGGATCCGGGAGCCCGCCGGGGTGGGCTTGACGCCGCGCGGGGAGCGGTCGAACAGCTTCAGGCCGAGCTGCTCCTCAAGGCGTGCGATGCCGTTGGACAGCGCCGGCTGTGTCACGCCGTAGGCGCGTGCGGCCGCGCTGAAGGACTTCGTCTGTGAGACGGCCTGTGCGTACCGCAGTCCCTCGACATTCATGGGCTTCACCCTCCTCAGCCATACACGCTGCCTATGGCCATATTCACGATGATCCTCTACCGCCGCACCGTGGGCCGATCTACCTTGGGCGGCGACGACAGACACCATCCAGTGTCCCTCACGCCGGCGGGCAAGGCCCAAGGTCATAGCCAATGCCTATTTCTTTGAGGCGAGGGACCGTCGATCAGCACATACAGCACATACAGCACATACCTAGGAAGGGGTCATCGTGGTCACTGACGTCCCGCAGCACCGGGCCATGCAGGTCACAGGGGCAGGCGAGAAACTCACCCTCAATCGGGTGGAAGCCCCGTCCCTTGCCGCCGGCCAGGTCCGTGTCGCCGTGCATGCCTGCGGTGTGTGCAACGCCGACGCAGGCACCGTCACCGCCGACCGTCCGGAAGCCGGTTTCCCCATCACACCCGGGCACGAAGTGGCCGGCGTCATCGAAGAACTCGGCGAGCACGTCACCGGCTGGCAGCGGGGTGACCGCGTGGCCGTCGGCTGGTTCGGCGGGAGCTGCGGCCACTGCACCGCGTGCCGGCGGGGCGATGTCGTGCACTGCCCCGAGCGGCAGATTCCCGGCCTGTCCTACCCGGGCGGCTGGGCGGAGTCCCTCACCGTTCCCGCTTCCGCACTCGCCAGGATCCCCGACGGTCTGAGCATGGCCGAGGCCGCACCGTTCGGCTGTGCGGGGGTCGCCACCTTCAATGCCGTACGCAACGGCGGAGCGCGACCTGGCGGCCGGGTCGCGGTGCTCGGCATCGGCGGACTCGGGCACCTCGCCGTCCAGTTCGCCGCCCGCATGGGCTACGACACGATCGCGATCGGCCGCGGCCCCGAGAAGGAGGACCTCGCCCGTTCCCTCGGCGCCCGCCACTACATCGACAGCACCGGCCGGCAGCCCGGGGCCGCCCTGCGCGCCATGGGCGGGGCCGACCTGATCGTCTCCACCGCGGCCGCCACCGCCCCGCTGGCAGAGGCCATCGACGGTCTCGCCCCGCACGGTCACCTGGCCGTCGTCGGGCTCGACGGGGAGCCGCTCCCCGTCCGCCTGGACAAGCTCATCCTGCACGCGCGGACCATCGGCGGACACCTCACCGGCAGCCCGGCCGACACCGAGCAGGCCATGCGCTTCGCACTCACCAACGGAATCCGCCCCCGGATCGAGACTCTCCCCCTCGACGGGGCCAACGAGGCCCTGGACGCCGTGCTCGCCGGCCGAGCCCGGTTCCGCATGGTCCTCACCACCGGCGGCCGGGCATGACAGCGACTCCCCTGCCCCGCCGCGACTGCCGCTGACCCCGGCCGCGAGCGCCTCCGGCACGGGCACCGCCACTCATCCACCCACGCACCACGAAACCAAGGAGCACCTCATGTCCACCACCGCGCCCCCCTTCGGCGGCCGTAAGGCCCTCGTCATCGGCGGTACCAGCGGTATGGGCCTGGCCATCGCGCGCCGCATCGTCCAGGGCGGCGCAAGCGCCGTCGTCGTGGGCCGCCGCCAGGACAACGTCGACACTGCCGTCAAGGACCTCGGCGGCCTGGGCACGGTATGGGGCATCGCCGCCGACATCACCGACGCGTCGCAGCGCACGGCCCTGCAGGAGACCCTCCGTACCGAGCACGGCGACGCCACGCTGCTGGTGAACGCCGCCGGTGTGTTCTCCCCCAAGCCGTTCCTGGAGCACACCGAGGCGGACTACGACGCCTACCACGACCTCAACAAGGCCACGTTCTTCCTGACGCAGACCGTCACTTCCCGGATGGCCGAGGGCGGGCAGGGCGGCGCCGTCGTCAACCTCGGCTCCATGTGGGCCCACCAGGCCATCGCCGCGACGCCGTCCTCCGCGTACTCCATGGCCAAGGCGGGCCTGCACTCCCTCACCCAGCACCTGGCCATGGAGCTGGCGCCGCACCGCATCCGCGTCAACGCCGTCGCTCCTGCCGTGGTCCGCACTCCGATCTACGAGGCGTTCATCCCGAAGGAAGAGGTCGACACGGTCCTCGACAGCTTCGACGGCCTGCACCCCATCGGCCGGGTCGGCACCCCAGACGACGTCGCCGCCACCGCCGCCTTCCTCCTGTCCGAGGAGGCCGGCTGGGTCACCGGCGCGGTCTGGGACGTCGACGGCGGCGTCATGGCCGGACGCAACTGACCCCCTTACCCACACGCCCGACAGGAGCAGGAGAGCAGCGGCATGCAAGGGACCCGGCCCCACGACGTGGACGTGGACGTGGTCGTCATCGGCGCAGGCATCGCAGGACTGACGGCACTCGGCGCGCTCATCGCGGCCGGGCAGAACGCCATCTGCGTCGAAGCACGCGACCGCGTCGGCGGCCGTCTGCTCTCCGCTCCCACCGCTCACGGCCCCCTGGACCTGGGCGCCACCTGGTTCTGGAGCCACGAACGGCGCGTGACCCGTCTGGTGGACGATCTGGACATCGACACCTTCGGCCAGCACATCGCCGGTGACGCGCTGTTCGACGACGGTAGCGAGGTGCGCCGTTTCGGCGGCAACCCCATCGACGTACCCGCCTACCGCTTCACGGCGGGCGCCGCAGCCCTCACGGACCGGCTGGCCGCCACCCTGTCCACGGACGCGGTACGCCTGAGTACGCCGGTGACCGCCCTCCGCGCGGACAACGGCGCGGGCATCCTGGTCTCCACCGCCGAGGGTCATCTGCGTACCCGGCACGTGATCCTCGCCGTCCCGCCGGCTCTGGCGGTGGCCCGTATCGACCTCCCGCCGGCGCTTCCCGACTCCCTGATACGCCTCGCCCGGTCGACTCCGGTGTGGATGGGGGCGGTCGCCAAGGTCGTCGCCCAGTACCCGGCGCCTTTCTGGCGCGAGGACGGGCTTGCCGGGGCAGCGGTGAGCAGGAGCGGCCCGTTGCAGGAACTGCACGACATGTCCGGCCCCGGCGGCTCGCCCGCGGCACTGTTCGGATTCGCGCCGGGGGCCTCCATGCGGCCCGGCCGCAACCTCGCGGACGATGCGGTCTCCCAGCTGGTACGCCTCTTCGGTCCGCAGGCGGCAGCTCCCCAGAACGTGATCGTGCAGGACTGGAGCCAGGAGCCCTGGACCTCACCCCCACGCGTCCGCACCCAGACGGCCCACTCCCGCTTCGGGCACGAGCTCTACACCCGGCCCGCGCTGGACGGCCGCCTGCACTGGGCCTCCACCGAGACGTCCACGGAGCACGCAGGCCACATCGAAGGAGCCGTCGCGGCCGGTGAACGGGCCGCCGCGGCCGTACTTGACCACGCCCGGCCCACCACCCAGACGACCCGGAACCGGTGACCCACCATGTTCGACATCGAGGAGCTCCTGCGCGAGTACGACCGCGCCCGCGCCTACACCGACCAGCTGTGGCGGGACCTGACGGGCGACGAGGTGCTGTGGCGCCCGCACCAGGAGTCCAGCGCGATCGGCTGGCACCTCGGCCACCAGGCCCACGTCGCCCACTTCATGGTCCGCAACCTCACCGCTGCCGAACCCAGCCCCGATCCGGCACTCGACGCGCTGATGGACGCGGCCACACCAGAGTCCGAGCGCGGCTTCCTGCCCGTCCCGCAGCGCCTGGCCACCTTCCGCACCGCCGTCGCCGAACGCGTCCACGCCCGGATGAACGACATCGCCGACGGCAGGGTCGGCGCGCCGGGACAGCTGACGATCGTCGCCCAGCACCTGCTGACGGCCCTGATCAACCACGAATACCAGCACGACCGGTGGATCGGCGAAGTCCGCAACCGCGATCTCGGGCACGCCCTGCCACCGCACCCCGAATCCGACAAACTCACCCTCGTCGATGGCTATCTGATGGTGGCTCCTGCCGCACCCTAGCCCCCGCGACATCCCGCACTTCAGACGCCGTTGAAGGCCGTCTCGGCAGCCCCCCAACCGCCTACGTGCCGTACGACTGTGTGCCGATACGCCCGAGCCGCCGAGCCGCGGAGCATCTTCAGCGAGACGGGCCACCAGCGTGCCTCCGCTCACGGTCGAGTGCGCGCGGAGTCACCACGACAGCAATCGCCGCGGAGGCTGTCAGCGCGGTGTCGTTGAGCCCCACCGTTTCTGTCAAGAACTCCAAAGGGCCGCGGCCGGAAGCCCAAACGACGCGTCGGTGCAAGGCGGTGGAGAAACCCACAAGCCACGGCACCGGGCGGCGGCCTCGGCGATTGCGCGGTCGGTCTCCGGCAGCGAGCTCGTGTAGGTGTCCGCGTCGGTTCCGCCCGTAGGGCAGCCCTTCTGCTTGCCGGTCGGCGAAGCGGCGAAGGGCTGCCGCCCACTGCGTGGGGCGTGACGTCATCGCTCGGTCGTGGCCGGCCGTTCGCCCGTGGGAGCCGATGCGTGAGCGGTTGTCCCGTCGAGGAGCCGGGTGAGGGTGACCGGGGTCAGCCCCGCGGCGCGCAGGCCGTTGAGCACGCGTGGCAGAGCGTTGGCGGTCTGTGGGGCGTTGGGCCCCCCGAGGTGCATGAGGATGATGGAGCCGTTGGTCGCCCGGTCGAGGGTCTGTTCGACGATCTTGTCGGCGGAATCGCAGAACGCGTCGCCTGACACCACGTCGAAGTCCACGACCGTGACGGCCGCCGGCGCGATGGCGCGCAGTGCCGTCTCGTCGTAACAGCCACCGGGGAAACGGAAGTAGCGGGTGTACCGCGGTGTCGTTTTCCGGAGGTGTTCGATCGGCCGGACGACTTCTTCGAGCATTTCCTCGGGGGGCGCGTATCCGAGGGTGAAACACTTCCTCCGGAAAGCACGGTGGGTCTGTGAGTGCGTCGCCAGATCGAACAGCTCGTCAGCGGCCAGATAGCGGGTTTCGGCCGGGTATTCCTCCATCCAGAGGCCGGTGAGGAACATCGTCGCGGGCACATTCGCCCGCTGAAGTTCCTTGACCACCTGCATGTTGGCGTACGAGGCGACCTCGCCGGACGCGAGGCGCTTGCGCATGTGCGCCGTGAGGTCCGCGTCGAATGTCAGCGCCACCTCGCGCCTGGTGCGAGGACCGTGCCGCACCACCGGGGGAAGGGAGTCGGGAGCTGACCAGCCCGGCGTGCTCTCGTCGTGAGTGATCCGCGTCACCGCTCAGCGCCTCCGGTCGTACACCGGAAGTCGAAGCCGCCGGTGGAACTCGGCCTCACGGTCGTCGTGCAAATAGCGCACCATCTTGACCTGCGGGCCCCACCGTTCGTCGACGTTGTAGCCCTCTATGGTGAATCCCGCGCGGAGTTGCAGAATGATGATGGCCCTGTTGTTCGGGTGGTGTTGGGACGTCAGCCGTTCGTACCCCAACGCCTTGATGTATCCGAGAAAATGAGGGTAGAAGCGCTCGGTAATTCCAGTGTGGCGATACTCGGGGACGATACCCACGGTGCGCACGTAGAACGTCTCGTGGTCCTCCACCTCCCCGGTCAGCCAGCCGGCCACGGACCCTTTGCCGTCCCGGAGCAGCAGGTACTCCCGGTGTGTGTCGTCGCGCTGCGCGCGAATCCGATCGACCGCCTCGCGACGTTCCGGTGGTATGGCGAAGGATCGCTCGGATTCCGGGAAGACGCTGTCGTAAATCCGTCCGGTCTCCGCCCTGAAGTGAGCGGCATCGGTGCAGACGGTCACCTCGGCATCGATGTCGGGTAGGGCAAGCGGGAAAAACGCATTGCGTGTGTGGTTGAGATGGTGCGTGAACGACATGGCGACAGGTTACGACCAGGCATCCGCTGATGGGCAGTCCATGACGGTGCGGACGACACCTTGCGTATGACGCGTCGTCAGGTAGTTGTCGACGCGGGCCTCCGTAGCCAACATGCGTACACCAAAGCGTTGTTGCTGAAACTTGACGCGCCTGAGTGGAACCTACCGGCGCTGAAGTCCATGAAACCAGGCGGGGCTGCCGACGCGCCCTCGATGACCGGAGTCTCCCGACGCCTGAGGAACCATGCACGCAACTCGCCCCACATTCGCCGCCACCGTCCGCGATTCATCCCGTCGTTGCGAAGCGAGAGCCGCCCGAACAATGCGCGATCTGATTCCCATGACCGCCGCCTGACCGTGGTGAGTATGCGTTCGCAGCGGCCGGAAACGAAGGAGAGCAGCCTGTTCTCTTTCCGGAACAGCAGGCTCTTCTTTATCGGCCAACTGATATCCCAGATCGGCTCCAGCATGCAGGTGGTGGCGCTGGGTTGGATCGCACTGCGACTGAGCCACAACGGCTTTGTCCTCGGACTCGTCACCGCCGCCCCCATCTTCGCCATGCTGGTCGCGGGACCGTTCGGCGGCTTTGTCGCCGACCGTCTGCCCGCGCGTCCCGTACTGATCGGGACCAGTGCGGCCCTGGGGGGCCTGTCGGCAGTGCTCGGCCTGCTGGCCTCGCACAACGCGCTCACCGTGTGGCAACTCGTCGTCAGCGCTCTGCTCGTGGGCGCGGTGAATGCGGTGGGGGTGCCCACCACTCAGGTGTTCGTGTCCGAGATCGCGGCGGACAGACATCTGCGCCAGGCGATCACCGTCAACAACGCGATACTGGACCTCTCGGTGGTCGTGGGGGCCGCGCTGGTGGGGCCCGTGATCGGATGGCTGGGCACGGCCGGAGTGATCTCGGCGAACGCCGTGTCCTACGTCGCGGTTATCGCGGCGCTGCTCTTCATGCGGCCCGGGGAACTGCACGAGCGGCAGAAGGCACCCAAGGAGCGGGCGCAGTTGTGGCGCGCCGTGGGCTACCTCGCACCGCGGCGCGATCTCCTCCTGCTGTTGGCCATCACGGCGGTGGTGAGCGTTTTCGCGACCAGCCTTCCGCCGTTGCTCCTGCTCCTGTCGGACCAGCTCGGCAAGGGGGCGGACACCTACGGCACGCTGCTGACCGCCATCTCGGTCGGTGCGCTCACGGGAGCCTGCGCCATGTGGCGAGCCAAGCCCGCGCTCGGCACCGTGCTGGTCGGCACCCTGCTGCTCGGTGTCCTGGAATCAGCAGCAGGGGCGATGCCGACCGTCGTCACGCTGATCGCGGTCCTCTTCCCGATCGGAGTGATATCCGTGGTCCTGCGAACCGCCTTGCTCACTCTGGCGCAGCTGTGGACCGACCCCGAACTCCGGGGCCGTGTGCTGGCGCTCTACCTGTCGGTCTACCGAGTCGGCTGGCTGCTGGGCACGTTGACGTCGGGCTGGCTGGCACGTCTCTGGGGACCCCGAGCCGTCCTCGGCCTCAGCGGGGGCGCCGTGGCCGTCACCGTGCTGGTCATCGGCATCGCCCTGGTGATGGCCCGCGCCCTGTCGGTCACGCGCACCGCCACGGGATTCCGACTCGTACTTCCGACACCAACGGCAACTCTGGTCGGCCCTGCCACAGTCCGGCCGACACAGGACAATGTATGAGGAAACAGTGCACATAACCTATCTGCTCGCTGCCGGCTCCAACTCGATCTACGACGGGAAACACAAGCAAGGCGGGCGGTACCACACCTACGGCCAGCACAGCTTCATCCTCGACCTGCTCAGAGTCATGGGCCGGGAGGGGCACGACGTCCGCCTCGTGGTCGACGATCTGCGCAACTTCCCCCTTGCACCGATGCTCAGGGGCACAGACTCGATCTCCGTGACCGAGGACATCGGGCCGCCGGGTGAGACCGATCTGATCCTTGTCGACGAGGACGCCGACCTGCTGCTCAGTCAGTTCCCCGTCTCGGTCCCCGCTTTCCGGGTCGTGCACCATCCGGGCCGCCGTTCGTCGGACTACGTCGTCTCGCGCTGCGAACGCTTCATCTGCATGACGGAGAACTCGCTCACTCTTCAGGAGGCATATCTCCCTGCGGGAAAGGCGGCACTGGTCCGCCAGGGCGTGGATCTGGACCGCTTTCCGGAGGTCTCCCGCGCGAGCACTCCGGAACGGCCCCGGGTACTCGTCTACTGCCGTATGGATTCGGGACGTGAGGCACTGGTCGGCCAGGTCATGGAGAACCTCGATCGGGCCGGTCTCCTCGTCTACGCGGCGGGTGACGGACCGGGCTTCTGGGACATCAGCGACCGCTTCGGCAGCGAGATCATTCTGATCAACCACGTGCCCTGCCACTCCATACCGAATCTGCTGGGCGAAATGGACGTGGTCGTCTCACTCGGCCGTGGCGCCATGGAGGCGATGGCGACGGGAATACCGACCATCTGCGCGGGCTACGGTTATGCCGGCCTCGTCACCGAGGACAACGTCGACGCCCTGATGCACTACAACCTCACCGGCGCGTACTGCGGTCAGGACGCCACGCAGGTCATGGCGGACGTCCGGAACGCCTTGCGGACCGACCGTCGTGAGGTGCGCCTGCTGGCCGAGAAGTACCTGTCGGCCGAGGGCTTTGTGAACGGCGTGTGCGATCTGTACGCGCAGGTGCGCTCTTGAGGGACGTCCGGCCAGGACGACGTTCAGCTCGCGGGATGCGGTGAGTACCGCTTCGGGGACGATCATCTGGGCCTCGGCGTAGCGGTCCCGGCAGTCCCGCCGGCCCTCTTCGACCCGGGCGCGGTCGTCGTCGGTGTAGACGCCGTCCCGCAAGCGGTGCAGGGCGTCCTTCAGCATGGGGTGGAAGTGGCGGGAGGCTCGGTTCATCGCGGGAGGGGACCCTACGGGGGCGGCCGGCTTTGGTGGTCCCGGAAGCCGGCGAAATGCAGTGGCAGGTTCGTCTACGTTTCTTTGTCTCTTTCTGTGGCTATGGCAGGGCGCCCGACCACGGCACGTCGTGCTGTGGCCGGGCGCTTTCCGAGATGGGTGCGGGTGTGTCTGGTTCCGGGCTTTGTTGATGTGGGGCGGCGTCGGTCAGGAGCCTTGTGTGTTGTGGTGAATTGCTGCTGCCGTGGCGGCGGATGCTTCTGGCTGTCCCGGTGTCTGCTCGGGATGTGGAGTTGGGTGTGGTTCGGGTATCGGGGGTGGCGCGTCTGCCGGGGCATGTGGTTGTGGAGAGCGGCCTGCGGCAGAGTGCATGAGGGCGGCGCATACCAGTAGCAGGGCGAGTGCGGGCAGGGCGATGGCCACGGCCAGTCCTGGGAATTCCGGGTCACCGCCCAGTCCGGTCACTCCGGTGTAGGCGGCGCCGGACGCCATCTGCAGCGCGAAGAACAAGCCGGAGGCGGCGCCCGCGTGTTGGCCGTCGTAGCGCATCATTCCGGCCTGGCAGGTCGGGAACATCGCGCCGACTCCCACCATGCAGAACGCCATGGGGACGACCAGGCTCAGGGGCTCGTCCGGCCAGATCCGCACGCTGACGGACATCACGAGCGCCGCGGCCGCCGCGACCGAGGACGCGAGCCGGGCGACCAGCTCCAGGGAACGCACCCGGCCCAGGCGCTTGGCCACGCTGCTTCCCGTCACGTAACCGGCGATCACCAGCGTGTACAGGGCCCCGTACTCCACGGGGGAGGCGCCGAGGCCGACCTGGATGGCGTGGCTGGAGTAGGTGGTGAAGGTGAAGTACGCGCACCAGGCGAGGCTGATGGCGGTGGCGAACACGGTGAAGTCCCGGTTGCCGAGGACGCGGCGGTACGCGGTGAGGGGGCCTTCGGAGGAGGTGTGGGGCGAGGGGTCCGCTGCCGGTGCTGGTCCCGCCTCCGGTCCCGTTCCCGGTCCCGCTGACGATCCCGTCGTGCGCCGTCCGGCGGCCGTCCCCGGCCTGGTGCGCGGCTTGTCGGAGGGCAGCAGGAACAGGGCGCCCACGAGGGTGCCCACACCGAGTGCCGTCATGCAGGCGAACAGCACACGCCAGGAGGCGTACTGCACCAGAAGGCCCGCGAGCGGCGGCGAGACGGCGGGGGTCACCGCGATCACTGTGGTGAGCGCGGTGAGGACATTGAGCCGTTCCCGTTGCGGCAGGTCCTTCTGGACCCAGAGCCGGGCGATGACCGTGCCCGCACCGGCGCCCAGCGCCTGGAGGACCCGGCCGGCGATGAAGACGGTGACGTTCGGGGCCAGGAGGCAGAGGGCGGAGGCGCCCGCGAACAGGGCGAGGGCCGCCAGCTGGGTCCGCTTCGCCCCGTAGCGGTCGGCCAGCTGGCCGGTGACCAGCATGGAGATGGCGTACGCCGCCATGTAGCCGACCATCGAGCGGCTGAGGTCCGACTCGCCCGCGCCGAAGTGGGACCCGATCTGGGGGATGGCCGGAACGAAGGCGGCGAGGGCGAGTTGGGGCACACACACCAGTGACATCAGGCACAGGGTGAGTCCCCGGGAGAGGCGGATGTCGGTCATCAGACCGCCTGCAGGGCGTACCGGTCGTGCTCGTCGACGCTGTACCGGGCGACCCGCGCCGCCTGCCGGGCGACGTACTCCATGGAGCTGGAATGGAAGTGAACGCCCGAGGCCAGGTCGCCGACCACATGGAAGCCCGGCCGGGGGGTGCCGTCCGGACGGAGCGCACGGTTGCTCTCCGGTTCCACCTGGATGCCCCCTGCCGGGTGCGCGGCCACCAGGGACCGGCGCGCGAGGTCCCGCAGCAGGGAGCCTTCGGGGGCGGCGGTGAGGTCGTTGGTCCGGCCGACGGCGTTGACGACACGGTCGTACCGCTCGGTGGAGCCGTCGGCGAACGCGGCCGTGAATCCGCCGCTCGGGTCCCTGCGTACCGCGGTGACACCGCGCCGGAAGCTGACGTCCCCGGCCTCGGCGAGGGTGACCAGCTTGCGTGCGTTCACCGGCGGCATGGGGTTCCGCAGGCAGGCGAAGGCACGGTGGTGTCTTCGCAGGAAGGCCCGCTGCTCCGCCGGGGGCAGGGCACGCCAGAGCGCGGAGTACGCCGGGGTGAGCGCGGTGACACAGCGCTGGAGCAGGCCGGCGGGGCCGGGGTCCGCCAGCCGCGACCGCAGCAGCTGCGCCGCGGGCCACCGCTCCGCGTACGGCCGCACCGCGTCCCGCAGGCTGGTGCCGTGGTCACGGAGCGAGGAATCGATGAGGGCGTAGATGTCCCTGAGCGTCACGGAGCCCCGGGCGGCGAGTTCCAGGCCGCCGAAGGGGTGTTCCGGATCGTCCCAGCGCGATACCGGACTGGACCTCACATCCGGTACGAAGCCGGAGCGGGAGGCCAGGGTGACCCGTACGCCCTGCTCGGTGAGCACGAGCGCGCTGTCGACGGCGGTCAGTCCCGTGCCCAGGACCAGTACCCGGTCCGCGGGATCCACGCAGGCCAGCGACGGCGCCAGCGGGTAGGGCTGGGCGATGAAACCCGGTGCGCCGGCCAGTCCGAAGACGTCGACGGGAGGCAGCGTGCCCACCGCCAGGATCACGCTGTCGGCGGTGAATCTCATGCCGTCCGCGGTGGTGATGGTGTAGGCGTCCGGTCCTTCGGTGGCCTCCGTGATCCCGGCGGCCCCAGCAACCCTGGCGGCCTCGGTGACCTCGGCGATCTCGGTGACCGAGCTGCGTACGGTCGTCACCCGGGCTCCGAGGTGTTCGAGATCGTCGCACGCCCCGGCGAAGACCCCTTCCAGGTAGTGGCCGAAGGCGGCGCGGGGCGCGAAGGCCGAGGCAGCCTTCCAGTCCAGGGGGATGGCGGTGGAACGCAGCTGCTCAGCGGAGCGATTGAGCCATCGGCGGAATTGGCCCGGATCGTTGTAGTCCACGGACATTGCCGACATCGGACGGTTTAACAGGGCGGCGTGGGTGTCCCGTGCGTAGGCGACGCCCGGACCGAATCGGTCCGTCGGGTCGAAGACATGGATGTCCGCGGCGAACTCCCGGCTGTCCGCGGAGAGTTCACGGGCGCAGGCGGCCAGGAAGGCGGTTCCGGCGGCACCACCGCCTATGACGGCGATGACGGGGCGAGATGTCACAGAAGTCTCCAGCAAATCATGAAAAGCAGCAGGTCGGCGATCGCGACGGCACGCCACGGGCGGCCCTCCCGATCAAGGCCGGTGGGGGCCGGTGGTTCCATGAAGCAAGAAGCAAGGAGTACGGGGCTGTTCGCGGATGACCGCGTCGGCCGTGGCGGGCCGTTGGCCGGCCCGGTCCTTCCGTACCCAGGTGCCGAGATGACGGCGCACCCCGCCCGCCGTGGTTCTCCGCACACGTCATTGAGTGCCGCCATTCCAGGAATGGCGGCACCCGATAGTTCTCCCCCGGAACCGGTGCACGGCATCGGCCAGGCGGGCGACCGGCCGATGTGGCTGATTCTAGGCTGCTGGTCGTCGATCGCCATCCGAATTTGGCGGTCCAAGTGGCTCAAAAATGCCATGACGGCGGCTTCACGCCACTTATGGCCAAATCGCAGCGCAGGGGCGGTAGTTGACCGTCTGAGTGGAACCGGAGCTTCCGTACGGCCGGGCCTCTCCGGCGGCCGCGGGCCCGGCCCGGCCCTCTGGGCGGGCATGCACCCGGGCCCCTGCTCCTGTCAGCTCTCCTCTCCGTCAGCTCTCTTCCTCCGGCCGGCTCTCCCCTCCGGCCGGCTCTTCTCTCCGCCGGCTCTCCCCTCCGTCCGGCTCTTCTCTCCGCCGGTTCAGCGGCCTCCGTCAGTCCGACGCCCCCCTGCCGGCCCGGTGGGTACGCGGGTCCAGCGGAGCGAGTACCCCCAGGCGTTCCTCGATCCGCTGTGCCGCGGCCAGGCACCGGTCCTCGCGGTACATCCCCGCCACGACCTGCACGCCCTGTGGCAGGCCGGCCGCGAGACCGGTGGGCACGGCCACGGCCGGCACCCCCACGTACGTCGTCGCCGTCAGCAGCCGCATCGGCGACATCATCGCGTCGCGCTCCTCCGCGGTCCGCGGTATCACCGGCTCCGGTGCCGGCTGGGTGGACACCGGACCGAGCAGCAGCGGGCAGTGCTCGAAGAAGCGGGCCCAGGCGCGCTGGACGCCGAGGCGTACGCCGGTCTGCCGGAGGTATTCCTCCAGGCCGACGGCCGGGTGACGTTGGATGTCCAGCCCGATATGGCGGGCGCTGTCGTCGGTGAGCAGCCGCCTGAGCATGGGCCAGGCCAGGGTGAACTCGGCGCGCAGGAGCGCGCCGTAGCCGTCGAGGGCGTCCTGCAGCCGTGGCACCTCGACCTCCTCGACCGGGTGCCCGGCGTCCTCCAGGGCGGCGGCCGCCGCCTCGATCGCCGCGCGCACATCCGGGTGGACGTCGCCGTGGCCGCCGGGGTCCATCACCACGCCGACCCGCACCGGCGCGTCCGGCCGCGGTCCGTACAGCGGTGCCGGGACCGCCCGCGGGTCCTGCGGGTCCGGGCCCGCCAGCACCTCGTAGGCCGCCCGCAGGTCCGCCACCGACCGGGCCAGCGGCCCGTCCACGGGGAAGAGCTGGTGGCCGAGGACCGGCTCCTGATCGCTCATCCGGTGGTCGGCCGGGAACCGCCCGTAGCTCGGTTTCAGCCCCGCGACGCCGTTGAACGTCGCCGGGTTGCGCACCGACCCGCCGGAGTCGTTGCCCAGGCCCAGGGGCGCCATGCCGGTCGCCACCGCGACCGCATCGCCGCCGCTGGTGCCGCCGGGAGTGCGCCCCGGGTCCCACGGGTTGACGGTGTCCCCGAACAGCTGGCTGACCGTGTGCACTCCGGCGAGCGCCAGGTCGGGCATGTTGGTGCGGCCGACCGGGATCGCCCCGGCCGCGCGCAGCCGCCGCACCGGGGGAGCGTCCGACTGCGCCACCCAGTCGCGGAAGTACGGCACGCCGTGTGTGGTCGCCGAACCGGCGACGTGGATGTTCTCCTTCACCGTGAACGGCACCCCGGCCAGCGGGCCCAGCCGCTCCCCGGCGGCCCGGCGCCGGTCGGTCTCCCGCGCCGCCTGCCGGGCGCTGTCCTCCAGCAGCCGGGTCACCGCGTTCACCTGCGGGTTCACCGCGGCGATCCGTTCCAGGTGCGCCTCCACGGCCTCCGCCGCGGACACCTCTCCACGGGTCACCAGCTCCGCCAGCTCCGACGCCTGCAGCGCCCACAGGTCCGTGGTCGTCGTCGTGATCCCCATCGGGCCCTCCCTTCGCTCGAATCATTAAGATACAGACCTGTATTTGGATACAGAAATGAATATTGAGCCGGGGCGCGCCGTAGGATGCCGTCGTGACACCCGAACGCAAGCGACTGACCCGCGAAGAGAGCCGGCAGCAGACCCGCGGCCGCCTGCTGGACGCCGCCGCCGAACTGTTCACCGAACGCGGTGTCAACGGCACCTCCGTCGAGCAGATCGCCGAGCGCGCCGGCTACACCCGCGGCGCCTTCTACGGGAACTTCGAGGACAAGAACGCCCTCGTCGCCGAGCTGCTGCAGCACCGCACCCGCCGCGAACTGGACGAAGTCCGCGCCCTCACCGAGGGCGCCACCTCCTTCGCCGACGCCCTCGACAAGCTCAGGGCCTGGAACCGCGACCGCGCCCCGCACCTGCCCGCATGGCTCGCCCTGCGCATGGAGCTCGTCCTGCACGCGCTGCGGAACGAGGAACTGCGGCCGCTGCTCGCCGAACGTGAACTCCTCGCCCGCGACGCCCATGCCTCCGGCCTGCAGCAGGCGTTCGCCGCCCGCGGCGTCGAGTCGCCGGCGGACCCCGCCTTCCTCGCCCTGATCGTCCACGCCCTGGAGGACGGTCTGCTCATCCAGCGACTGCTGGCCCCCGCCGGCATCCCGGACGACGTCGTCGTCGACGCCTTCGACCTGCTCCTGCGCTCGTGGACCACGCTTGCGCAGCATCCGGCCGGGGAGGGCGACGACGGTCAGGGTCCCGCGTCAGGGCGGGCCTGACCGGGGCGAGGGGCGGGGCGAACGGCTCTCCCGGGAACCCATGGGGAGCCCAGGGGGAGCCACTGCGGAGCCGCTGTTGAGCCGCTGTGGAGCCACTGCGGAGCCGGTCGGGAGCCGACGGACAGGCCGTGAGGGGCCGTTGGGGAGCCGCCGGGCGGGTAAAGCCTTTGCCGTTCCGGACGGGAGGAGCTACGTTCCCCGGGCCGCCGGCCGCCCAGGCCGACGCCGTCGCCAAGGAGGTGTGCCGCACATGCGCACGACCGGTCAGCAGTCGCCCCCGGATCCCGGCAGCTTCCCCCTCTCTACGACGGAGACACCTTGTCCGTTCGCCTCACTGCACTGACCGACCCCGACACCGGTGCGGCCCACCGCCGCCTGGCGTGGCTGGCATCCGACTCCGACGGAACCCCCGTCGGGTCGGCGTTCCTGCGCCTTTACACCACGACCGGGCAGGACCACCTCGCCGCACTGGAACTCCACGTCCATCCGGCCGAGCGGCGGAACCGCACCGGCTCCCGGCTCCTGGACGCGGCGGTGGCCGCCGCTCGCCGGGACGGCCGGCGCTGCATCATCACCGAGGCCGAAGCCGGCTCTCCCGGTGACCGGTTCCTGCCGGCCCGGGGCTTCCGCAAGGTCCTGCCCCTGATCCACACCCGGCTTGCGCGGACGGAAGCGGACATCCCGGCTCTCACCGGCATCGCCGAACGGCCGCATCCCGGCTATCGGTTGGCATCGTGGGAGGGCATGGTCCCCGACGACCTCGCCGAGACGTTCGTGGCGTCGCGTCATGCCATGGACGACATGCCGATGGGCGGCACCGACTTCGGCACGGTGGCCTGGGACCTGGACCGGGTCCGGGCCGCGGTGGCGGCCGTCGAAAAGCGTGGCGACCTGCTGCACACCGTCGTTGCCCTCGACGCGTCGGACGGCTCGATCGCCGGCTTCGCCGAACTGGTCGTGCCTGGTGAGGGCAAGGGCGATGGCCAGCACTACGGCACCGGCGTCCTGCCAGGGCACCGCGGGCACGGCCTCGGCCGATGGATGAAGGCCGCCTCGATACTGCAGGCCCTCGAGCGGCATCCGGCCCTTGGCGGCCTGCTGACCGACACCGCTGACACCAACCCGCACATGAGGCACATCAACGACGCGCTCGGCTATGCGCCGACGCACACGACATTCGAGTACCAGCTCGACCTGTAGGAGGGCAGGGCCTCACCAACCGGGCCGCACATCCAGCCGGGTGGTGCCGAGCTGCACGGACAGCACCACCCGGCAGGAGCCGTGAAGGATTCAGCCCCGCACCTCGGAGAGGGAGTGGAACGTGCGGACCCGGTCGGGACGTGAGGTCTCCGTGGCCGGGCGTAGATGCCAACGGGCCGCCGGCGCACGGTCGTTCCGGTTCGGGAACTCGTCGGTCACGGCGACGATGTCGTCCTCGTACACCTCGGTGAACGCATAGCCCATGGCCGGGTCGCCGAGTACGGGGCAGTACTGCACGGCCAGGCGGAGACATGCGGGATGGATGGCGGCGGAGGAGACCACCGCCGACCCCTCCGCGGGCTCCTTGAGCGCCACCCAGGCCGTGCTGTCGAGGTCGTTCCCGCACACCTGGCAGCCCCAGAGCCGGCGGCAGAGCTCCGCCTTCACCCGCTCGATCTCACGGAAGAGCGGCTTGCCGTCCGCCATGGGGGTGACCCAGGGGAAGGGCAGTCCGCCCACCACGGGGCGCGGCAGTCCCGCGGGATTCGGGAACTCCTCGCCCCGGTAGCTGGGCGGATGGACATAGACGACGTCCTTCATCCGCTGGCCGTCGCCTCGGTCCTGCATATAGACAACTCTCTGCATTTGCTGGTCCGCCCTTCCCCCGGCCCCGCCGCGGAGCCCTCTGTGCATTCGTCGAGTGCCTGTGCACGCCCGGTTCAGCGCGCGACAGTGCCTTCCCGCAGCCGCTCGATCATGCGCTCGGTCGTGGTGAGGGGCGCTTCCCCGGCCGGGGAGCCGGCCGGGGTGACGCCGGGCCGGTCGTTCCACGTCTCGTGGCCGGCGAACGCAATGGTCTCGCCCGGTGAGTAACGCGGCAGGTCACGGTAGGTGTTGACGCCCTCGGCGGGCGTGCCGCGCACCAGCACGGGGTCCAGGTAGAGCCCGTCGCTCTCGATACGGGTGGTGGTGGAGATGTAGCCGATGTCGAGTCCGCAGCGCCGTTTCGGTGAGGTGTTCGCCTCCGAGCAGTGCAGCAGGTGTGGATGGTGAATCGAGACATCGCCGGGGTTCAGCTCGATGTCGACGATGCCCTGCTTCTCGGCCCATTCGCCCACCAGCCCGCTGTCGGCCTCCGAGAAGAGCATGTTGGGCCGGTCCGTGCGCAGGCTCGGTTCGTACAGCGGCAGCTTGTGACTGCCGGGGATCATCCGCAGGCAGCCGTTTCGGGTGGTGCTCTCGTCGATGGCCAGCCACACCGTGAGGGCGTTCATCGGCGCCAGCTTCCAGTACGCACCGTCCTGGTGCCACAGCACGGGATGGCCGTCGTAGGGCGGCTTGCAGACGTAGTGCGCCGTGAAGCAGGCAAGGTCCGGGCCCAGGAAGTGCTCGCCGATGTCCACGAGCCGCGGGTCCGATATGAGGCGGACCCAGAAGGCGTCATTGCGGATCAGCGGGTGGTGGAAGTGCTCGGGCCGGAGCTCCGGGTACTTGGCCGTCAGCCACTCGACATGGGCGCGTGCCTCTGCGAGCACGTCCTCGGGGATGACATTGCGGATGATGGCGAAGCCGTGCTCCTCATATGCGGCAGCGGCCTGATCCAGTGCGGTCATACGGGATTCTCCAGGTGAACTATGCGGTGGTGGGGGGGGAGGGCGACGCGGCTTGTCGGCGAAGAGGGGGATCAGACCTCCCACTCGGCGGGGAGCGTGCGGTAGCGGCGCAGGGGGGAGAGCAGCAGCAGGACGAGGGGGACGCCCATGGTCAGTCCGCCTGCCCACAGCGCCGTACCGGTGGACCACTGGTTGGCGATCAGGCCGCCGGCCAGCGCGCCGAGGGGCGTGGCTCCCTGCACGACGACGCTGTACGCCGCCGTGACCCGGCCCATGTACGCGTTCGGTGTCACCCGGGCCCGCAGTCCGGCCGTGGACACCGACCGGCCCACGAGGGCGAAGCCGATCAGGACCTCCGCCAGCGCGATCAGCGGCACGGCGGCCTCGCGGAAGACGCCGGCCAGCGGTGCCGCCAGGACCGCGACCGGGGCCACGGCGGAGAAGACCAGCGTCATCCGTATCTCACCGAACCGGCGCCGGAACCGGGGGGCCACCAGTGAGGCGGTGAGTCCGGCCAGCGCACCGAGCGTCGACAGCAGCCCGAACTGCCAGGGGGCGACGCCGATCTCCCTGAGGAGGAACACCGGCAGCATCGCCAGGATGATGCCCGCGCCGATGTTGTTCAGGGCCGCCTGGTTGAGCAGCAGGCGCAGCAGCGGCTGCCGGAAGAGGATGCCGATGCCGTCCGCGATCTCACGCCGGAACTTCCGCCCGGGCTCGCCCTTGCCGCGGGCGATGTCCCCGTCCGGCCGGATACGGCGCAGCAGCACGACCGACGTCAGGTGGCAGAGGGCGGCGAAGCAGTAGAGGACGGGGGCCGCGACGCTCTGCGTCAGCACACCGGCAACGCTGGGGGAGACCGCCTGGAGGGCGCTCTCGGACGTCTGCAGCCGGGCATTGCCGTCCGACACCCGGCGTCTGGGCAGCACATAGGGCAGCACGCTGCTGTGCGCCACGTCGAAGAAGACGCCGGCCAGGCTCACCATCAGTGCCACCACGAGCAGTTGGGCCACGGTGAGGACGTGGAGGAAGTAGGCGGCAGGCACGCTGCCGAAGGCCACGGCGTAGACCACATCCGCCCAGATCAGCACCGGCTTCTTGCGCCAGCGGTCGATCCAGACACCGGCCGGGAGCCCCATCACCAAGAACCCGGCCCGGCTGCAGACGAAGATCAGACTCATCATCAGCGGCGGTGCGTGCAGCAGAAGCAGCGCGGTGAGGGGCAGCGCGAACCCGGCAACCTCGGAGGCCGCGTACCGGAATCCGTTCGCGGCCCACAGCAGCCGGAAGTCCGGAACCTTGAGGACCTCGACGGTCTCATCGGCGGGGGCGCCGACGTCGGCGGAGGGGAGCGTCACAGTTCTGTCTTCCTTCAGTGGACGACCGTCAGCCCGGGGGTCTCACCGAGCTCCGGCCGGGCGGCAAGCTCCGACAGAGCCTTCCGGTCGGCCTTCCCGTTGGAGTTCCTGGGCAGCTCATCCGCGACCAGGACAAGGCGCTCCGGCACCATGTAGTGCGGCAGCCGGGACCGCAGCACCTCGGGCAGCGGCTTGACGTCGTCGAGGTGATCCGCCGTCACGAACGCGGTGATCACGTGGGAGAAGACGGCGTCCGGTGTCGCCACCACGACACATTCGTGGACGCCGTCGAGCGCGTGGAGGTGCCGTTCTATCTCCCCCAGCTCGACCCGGAAGCCACGCGACTTGATCTGGGCGTCCTCGCGGCCGATGAATTCGAGCTCGCCCGCGGGGTTCTCCCGGACCAGGTCACCGCTGGCGTACCACCGCCGGCCGTCAGCGGTGCGGACAAAGGCGCGGGCGGTCTGCTCGGGATCCAGATAGCCCTCCATCAGCATGCTGCCGCGCACCAGGAGCTGGCCTGGGCAACCGGGCTCCACCTCTTCCAGCCGCTCGTCCACCACGGCGATCTCCGCGCCCGGCAGCACCCGCCCGATCGGGATCACGGCATCGGGCCGCCGGCGGCCACGGATCTCGTAGAACGTGCAGACGTTGCTCTCGGTCGGTCCGTACACATTGAGCAGCCGGATCCCCGGCAGGGCCGAGAGCAGCACATTCACCTCGTCCGGCGGCAGTACCTCGCCGCCGGTCACGACCGCACGCAGCCCCCGCAGTTCCGGCAGCAGCTCCTTGCCCCTGCGGGTGAGCCAGGCGAGGGTCGAGGTCACCGCGTACCAGACGGTGCCGCCGACCCGGCGGCAGAAATCGATGTGTGCGGCGGGGAAGGGCGCGGCCGACGCGGGCATCAGGGCGACCGCGGCGCCTACGCGGGCGGCGCCGAAGAGGTGGAGCGTGGTCGGGTCGAAGTGCAGCGGTGCGGAGTTGATGATGACATCGCGCTCCGTGAGCCCCAGCTCCCGGACCGACCAGTCGACGAACGCCGAGGCGCTTGCGTGGGTGTGGACGACGCCCTTGGGAAGGCCGGTGCTGCCGGACGTATGGAGTACGTACGCGAGGTCTTCCAGCGGGGGGCGTGGTGCGTCCGTGGGGACTGCGCACCACAGTTCACCGGCCGGTTCGGGGCCGAGGGGCAGCTTCTCCCATACGAGCCCGGGTGCGACCGTGCGCCACTGGTCCCGGGCCGCGGCGTCCGCCACCACGGCGCGGGGGAGGCAGCGGCCGGCGATGAGCTCGGCGCGGGCGATGGGCCCGTCCGGATCGACCGGGACGTAGCCCGCCCCGGAGCGGAGTATGCCGTGGACGGCCGCCACCGCCAGCGAGGATTTCGCCCCGTGCCAGACGACGCAGTCGCCGGGAGTGACGCCCACCTCGCGCAGTGCCTGTGCGAGGTGTTCCGCGATGCCGTCCAGTGCGGCATAGCTGAGCGTGAGGGTTCCGTCGATGACGGCGGTACGGTCGCCGTGGCGTGCCGCGGTCGCCCGCAGATCGTCGGCAAGGGATCGGCCGGCCGCCATCAGCAGCCCTTGGACTTCAGGAAGGCCCGGACGGCGAGCGGGCTCTCGAAGTGGGCCGGGAGGATTTCCGAGTCCCTGATGGTGACGGAGAATTCCTTCTCCAGGAGCGAGACCAGGCTGAGCAGGGACAGCGAGTCGATGACCCGTTCGGCGATGAGGGCGGTGTCGTCGGAGACCTCGGCCCTCGGCGCCACCTCGCGGACCGCGGCGAGGACGGCCTTGAGTACGGAGTCTTCTGTCATCACAAACCCAGCCCTTCAGCAATGATCTTCATCTGCATATCGGAGGTGCCGGAGTAGTACCGGCTGGCCACCGCGTCGGCCGTCAGCGCGAGGGCGCCCGTCTCCGGCAGCAGCGCGTAGCCGCCGTACAGATCGGGCAGCTCCTGGCAGAACCGGTTGAACTCCGTGCTGACGTGCAGCTTCGTCAGGGACGACCGGCTGTGTTCGAGCCGGTTCCCGTCGGCCGCCCGGGCCGTGGCGTAGAGCAGTTCCCGCGCGCTGGTCAGGCTCAGGTGCATCCGGACCAGGCGCTGGCGGATGGTGTCGTACGAGCCGAGCGGGCGGCCGAACTGGCTGCGGGAGCGGGCGTGTTCGACCGCGTGGCGCAGTGCGCCGGCCATCAGCCCCAGGGCAGGCGCCAGGATGAAGGCGCGCTCGTAGCGCATCGCGTGCATGAGGACGGCGAATCCGCCGCCGGCGCCGCCCAGCCGGTCGGTGTCGTCCACCACGCAGTCGTCCATGAGCAGCGAGGACAGCTGCGCGCCCGCCAGCGCGGACTTCTCGATCACCTTGCCGATCCGCAGGCCCGGGGCGTCCCGGGGGACCAGGAAGGCGGTGAGGCCGGAGAGCGCGCTGCCCTCGGCGGTGCGGGCGATGATCACGAAGATATCGGCGGTCGGGCCGTTGGTGACGAAGGTCTTGGCGCCGTTGAGCCGCCACCGCCCCTCGGCGCCCTGCTCGGCACGGGTCCGCAGGGACAGCAGGTCCGAGCCCGATTCGTACTCGGTGGCGGCGAAGGCACCCACGGTCGTGCCCGCCATGAGGGGGCGCAGGTACCTGGCGTGCTGGGCCTCGCTGCCGAATTCGAGAAGGGGCTCCTGGCAGGCCCACATCTGAGCCGCCATGGAGAAGGGCAGCCCGCTCAGCCCGCTCTCCTCGGCGAACGCCTCCAGGGCGAGGCAGGCCGCCTCGTAGCCGGCCCCGGTGCCGCCGGTGCCCTCGGGGACGGCCAGGGACAGCAGCCCCTGAGCGCCGGCCGCACGCCAGGCGGTGGCTTCTTCCGGGTTCTTCCCGGCCCAGGACCTGAACCCCGAGAGCCAGTGGGTGAACTCCTTGCTGTGCAGGAGTTCTCGGTCCTCCGTCATGTGGGGATGCCTCCGTCCCGGACGGGCCACTTGAACGCCTGGTGGGACTCCGTCAGCCCGAACCGCTGGAAGCTGGAGGGCTGCTGGCCCAGCGGAGCCAGCGTGAGCAGCTCCCGCTCGGTGCCCACGCCGAGGCCGCTCGCCAGCCAGCCGAGGATGTCCTCGGCGACGCTGGTGCCCCGGTAGCTGGGCCGGAGTTTGATCTCGTGCAGCATCAGCCGGACCTTGCCGCCGGGCCGCAGCCGGCCGAGCGCGGTGAGCGCGAAGGCCGCGACGATCTGGCCGTCCGACTCGACGACGTAGTGCGTGGTGCCGGGCGCCGTGTGCCGGTCCGCCAGCCGGCGGGCGAACTCCTCGGCCTCGCCTGCTCCGTAGAGCTCGCGGACGGCGCCGGCGTCGCCGGTGGCGGCCTGGCGGATGGTCCGCCGGGCTCCGGGACTATCCACCGGCCACCGCCGACATGATCATCACGGTGGTCTGCGGGGACACCTCGATGTCCGGGGCGCCGAGATCGCGGATGTTGTCCTCACCGACGTAGACGCTGACGAAGGGGAGCAGCGTCCCGGCGCCGTCCGCCAGGCGCAGGCGCAGCGCGGGGTGGCGCTCGTACACCTTGTCGATGACCTCTTGGAAGGTGCCGGCCGGCACCTGGAACTTGGTCTCGCCGTCGGCGAACCGGGCGAGCGGGGTGGAAAGGATGACCTTTACCTCGGGCACTGCGTACTCCTCTCTGCGATCCGGCGGATGCGTCATGCGGCGGTGCGTCACTCGGCGGTGCGTCACCCGCCGGTGGCCGCCGCGGCGGCGGAGTGCCGCGCCCGGTGGGTCTCCCAGCGGTGGATCGCCTCGTTGAGCTGGGAGTCGTAGTCGGCGTCCTTGATGAATCCGTGGCCCCGGCCGTCCCGGAGCATGACCGCCCGGGCGCTCTCGTGGCCGTGCAGGCTCCGCATCAGGGGGCGCAGGTGCTCCAGCGCGAAGTAGGAGTCCTTCTCCGACACCAGCGCGTGCAGGAAGCGCGAACTGCCGGGATCGGTCCAGTCCTTGATGATGTCGGTCATGGTCTCCGGCGCGGCCATGCCGGGCAGCCGGCGGAACGGCACGGCCTCCTGCTCCCACTGGGGGAGAACGGTCGGATCGTTGTGCGGCGAGATGACGAACGCGAGGTCGTCGCCGCCCGCCCGCATGCAGTGCTTGAGTGCCGCGTATCCCCCCGACGACAGGCCGTGCCAGACGGTGCCCTGGAGCCCGTGGCGCTCCAGCAGGGAGGCGCGCAGCGCGTACATCTTCGGTACGAACTCCTCCTCGCCCAGCAGGAACCAGCCGCAGCACGAGTCCCGGGTGAAGCGGTGGATGGGGTCGGAGAAGGAGAGGCACACGGACCGGTCCGCCTGCTTCCACTGCTTGCGCGCGAACACCGGCGGGACGTGCTTCTCGATGCGGCTGAAGCCGTGGAAGAGGATGTGCAGATAAGGGCCGGCAAGGGTCTCGGGTTCGGTCACCTCGTACTCGAGAACGTAGCCTTCCGAGTGCTGGAAGCTGCCCCGCTGAATGTTCACTGGAAACCTCGCATCACTGATCCTGCACGTCATGGCCCTGGCGGTCAGGGGGAGAGAGTGCGCCCTTCCGCATAGGAGAGCCCGGGGCAGATGACCCGTACGACACTGAACGGATCGGCCGGCCCGGACAGCCGTACCGCGAGGGGGGCGTGGCCGGTCGCGTCCGTCAGCCGTTGGGTGACCACCGCCAGCTCCTCCTCCAAGTCGTCGTAGCTGCCGCCGTGTCCGCTCAGCGCGTCGTCGGCGCTCACTCCCTCGGCGTGTGGCCGGAAGCCGGGGTCCGCACTCGCGTCCCGCGTCGTGTCCTGGTCCGACGGAATGTCATCGCGGGTGGCGCTGATTTCGGTCAGCCGGCTCTGTACGGCCTCGGTGAGCGCACGGGACAGCGCGACATCGGGGTCCATGTGGCTGCCGGAACCGGCGCACACGATGGGGAAGAGCGGCGACCAGACGAAGGCGGCGAACGTGGGTATCCCCAGCCGGTTCGGAATGCAGGTGATCTCGAACGCGACCCCGGCGTCGGTGAGCCGGCGCATCAGGGAGCGCAGATGCGCGTCGCGGACGGTCGCCGGGTCGATGAAGAGGCGTCCGGGGTCGGTTCGGGACGGGTGGGCGGCCAGCACGTCCCGTTCGGCCGCTTCGTACAGCCCGTGGAGACAGGCCTCGGGGAAGGTGTTCCCGGAGGCGAGCCCGGTGCTGCTCGTCTCGAAGAGGCGGCGGCGCCAGTAGTGCTCTCCGCTGTACGAGAGCCGGACGAGGTCCAGCGGAACCGGCACCGGCCGGCCGTCGGCCAGCGAAGAGGCCCGGATCCAGTCCAGTTCGAGCTGCTGGATCCACTCGCCCGTCGTACGGAGGTTCAGATTGGTCAGGGCATACGGGAGACCGAGGCTTTCGGCGGTGGCGGTGAAGGTGTCGAGCGCCGGGCGCTCGGCGTACCAGAGCTCGACGGACTCCATCACGGCGGAGAGCTTCGCGAGGATCGGCGAGGCGCCCTTGCCCTGGGAGACGGCCAGGGTCTCGGACTCGGGCCGTACGGCGAGGAAGACGGGGATGCCGATGTTGTCGAGGCGGGTGACGTCGGCGACCCGGCTGATGCCGTACTGGCGCAGCCGGGGGGCGAGCCGGGCCCAGGTGGTCTCCGGCGCTACCGCGCGGTGCGTCCCGGGCAGTCTGACCTTAGGCATGGCCGCGCGCTCCGCTCGTCCGGGCTGCTGGTGCCGCTGGGGCTACTGGGGTTGCTGGGGCGGTTGGCGCCGTCGGTGCCGTCTCGGTCGTCCGGGCGGTCCGGGCCGTCTGGTCGGACAGGTAGCCGAGGGCGAACGGACGGAAGGCACCGGCGGCTTGGCGCAGCGAGGGGAATCCCCGCCGGCCGCACTCCACGGCCAGCTCGCTGCCGGCCGCCACGCCCCAGATCCGCGCGAGCAGGCGGGTGCACACCGCTTCCCTGATCTGAACGAGGCTGCGTGCTGGATGGGTTTCGAGGTGCTGCCGCATCTGGTCCAGCCAGTCGGCGACCCGGGCCCGGTCCTCGGCCGATTCACCGCGCAGCAGCAGCTTGGCTTCCCCGGGATCCGCCAGGTCGGGAAGCGGGCAGATGACGGCGGTGATCCGGGCCCGCAGCGCGGGGTCGTCGAGCCACTGGACGGCCACCGGGCCCAGCTGCTGCCGCACATGGCCCCGGAAACCGTCGGAGGCGGCGGGAGACCCGGCGGCGGACGAGCCGTTCAGGAAGTCCCACCAGACGTCGGGGAATCCGGGGTCGAATATTTGCCGGTAGGCGAGCCGGTGGTGCAGGTCGGGGGTGGCCGTCGCGAAGCGGTTGCGCCAGCGCCGGTGGTACTCGGTGCGCCAGTCGCGTGCGCCGCTCGCCACGCCGGGTGGCGAGGGCTGCGCCGGGGAGTCGAGCCGTTCGGCGAGCGCGAAGGCCTCGAGCGCGTCGGCCCGCTTCTGGTCGAAGGCGTCCGGCTCGGCGGCCAAGCGCTGCTCGTACCAGTCGGCGAATGCGGTCTCGCCGCACTGCTTGATGAGGGAGCGCACACGCTCGGGGGTGCGCAGCGGGTAGTACTCGCTCTCCAGCCGCGCCATCAGGTGCTGGGCCGCGTCCCGTCCCAGGACTCCGGAGTCGCAGCCGGCCGCCATCGCGGCGTGGAGGTTGACCAGGGGGATGTTGAGGCCGGCCGGCGAGCCCGTTTCGCTGTGGGCCACGCTCACCGCGTCATCGCCCTCGAAGACGCCGGTGCGGTACCAGTGGTGGACACGGCCGACGCCGATCATGCCGAACCCGTCGAGTTCGGCCGCGCGCAGAGCGCCGATGCTGGCTGCCCCGAGCACGGTGATGCCCCGCGCCAGGACGTCGAGGATCTCCTTGTGGCGCAGTGCCAGACGGTGGTGGTAGATCCCGTCCACGATCACGACGACATCCCCCTCGGTGAGCCCGGCCGAGAAGAGGTCACCGTGTTTGACCGGCCCGTGCAGGATGAAGCCCGGGTGACTCCGCAGTGCGAGAGGTTCAGGGCACGACGGCCCGACGAACACATGAACCGCCATGCCCTGCCCCCCTTATGTCAGCGCTGTGCCGGTCGAACCACATGGGGCAGTTCCCTCAGCACGAACCGCCTGGCGTGACGTGATCAGTCACGGACCTCGCTGTCGGTGATGACCAGCGGGGCGTCCGCGAACAGGCCCTCGAAGTCCTCGCCGGAGAGCTCCGCAACGTCACTGGCGGTGTCGAGAATTACCTCAGCCATGTTTTTCTCCCAATCATTAATTGAGGGAAGTGCCGACGCTTCGGTAAGCGCCGATGGCACGCTACCCCGGGCTCAGATCAGTAGTCCAGAGATTTATTGGATGCCTGTTCCCGCCCGCTGGTGGACGTCAGTATTCCGTTTTCGTGTCCCGCTTTATTCGCGCGAATAGCACGTTCAAAGAAAATGGCGACGCAGTTTTGGAGTTGTTTGCCGAAGCCGCGGACTCGGCGATCATCTCTTGGTGGGAATCTTCCATTCCGTGACCAATGACAGAAGGGGGAAAGGGGCGAATTCGGCGAATCCGCAGGTCAGTGGCAGTGCGTGGGCCCGGAGAGGGGCCCGGCGGGTTTCGGTCGGAGCTCGGTGGACCTCGATGGGCCGCGGCAGGCCCTCGAATAGGCCCCAAACAGGACGCAATCGGACCCGAGTCGCGGTGCGTCGGCAGCGGGGCGGGTGAGTCCGCGGCGACCCGCAGGACTCTTGACGACCGGCACGACTCCATTGCAGGATCTTGAAGCCGTGGAAGTCGAGCATCAGCCACGCGGGGTTTTGCAGCATGCGCGTGCGGCCAAAGGGCTCCTGTGTGCCGCCATATGGCATCCACCCCGAAGGCGCAAAAGGTAACCCATCGGGGGGCTCGGAATGACTTTCCAGATCACGCCCATGGCGCTTGTCGTGGCCAGTCTGCTCTTTCATCAGGTCAATAGGCACTGGGAATATGGATTCTCCGGAGTGGGGCACCACTTTGCGCCGGTATTCGGGGTGAGGCTGCCTCGCGCCGCGGCGGTGTTCGGTCAGGTGGCGGCCCTTCCGCTGGCTCTGGCGGCCGTTCTGACCGTCC
The DNA here is from genome assembly GCF_040253635.1 of Streptomyces sp. Edi2. Lineage (NCBI taxonomy): Bacteria > Bacillati > Actinomycetota > Actinomycetes > Kitasatosporales > Streptomycetaceae > Streptomyces > Streptomyces sp. Edi2. The sequence continues at coordinate 5,395,445 of NZ_JBEJGX010000003.1, forward strand.
CCTCGCCCGTCGGGCGTGCCCTCGCTGTCGTACTCGCCTTCTCCTGGATGCTCGCGACACACCGGCGGCTTTCCGACCATTCCTGGCTCGGGGCGGTGGTGGCAGCGGTCATGGCGTTCACCCCGGTGCACCTGCACCCCGTTCTTGCGCAAGACGTCCTGGCCGGCGTGTACCTGACCGCGGCACTGCTCAAGGTCAATGACGAATACCTGTTCACCGAGCGGAGCGCGGGCCGCGTCGTCACCGCCCACTACTTCCGTCTGCTCGGCGTGCCGGTCCACCGACGGCTGCTGAAGGCCGTACCAACCGGGGTGATCGTGGCGGAGTTCGCCGCCGGCCTCCTGCTGTGCGTCCCGGGCGGGGAGCGCTGGAGTCTGTGGCTGGCGGTCCTCATGCACCTGGTCTTCGGAGTCTCGGGCAACTTCCCCTTCTCGGTGGTGGCCATGGCGTTGTGGGTGACCGCGTTCTCCCCGGACGGCCGGGTCGGGCTGTCCGGTGGCTCCGGCGCCGTCTGGCTCGCGGCGCTGTTCACCGGCCTGCTCGGGCTGGTGGCCGGGCGCACGGCCACCGGCCGCCGGTCACCCAGCTGGCTGTACAAGGACTTCTACCAGGGGGCGGTCTACGGGGCGCTGTGCGCGGTCGCGGTGTCCTCCCAGGCGCTCGGCACTGCGCCCTCGGGCGGTGGGGACACGCTCGTCCACGCGCTGGTCGCACTGGCCTTCGTCCTGAACTTCCTGCTGGTCATAGCAGGGGTGAAGCTCGAATGGAGCTTCGCGATGTTCACCAGCCTCCGCCCCTTCGGCCGCTCCTGGCTGGAACGCCACCGGCTGAAGAACTGGCCTCGTTACTACGCTCTGACCCTCCCGGCCCGGATACCGAAGCCCCTGCTGCGCGAGATCGATCCGCAGTTCGTCTATCTGGCGACCCGGGAGGAGAACGTCGTCCACGAGGGCGTGGTCTACCACCTCGAGGCAGCGGCCCGGAAGTTCCACGTCTCGTTCGCGCCGAGGGTGATGACGGTCGACCCCCTCGTCCGTGAGCTCGTCCCCGCTCCCACCGAACCGCCCCAGCCCGCACCCCGCCGGCGTTTCCTCGGCTATCCGGCCCTCGCGCCGAAGAGCCTGGACCAGCGCTACCTCGTCTGAGGCGGGGACGCCGCCGGCCGCTCATCGTGGCGCGGGCAGGGTGACGGTGAAGGTGCTGCCCTCGCCCGGGGCGGTGCGGACCGTCACCGTGCCGCCGTGTGCTTCGGTGATCGATTTGACGATGCTCAGGCCGAGGCCCGTGCCGCCGGCGGCCGGATCGCGGGACTCCTCGCCGCGGTAGAAGCGTTCGAAGATGCGCTCCGCGGTCTCGGGGGGCATACCGGGGCCCTGGTCGCGGACCGTCAGCTCCACCGTGTCGCCGGGCAGCGCACGGGCGCCCACCGATATCGGCGTGCCCGGCGGGGTGTAGCGCAGCGCGTTGCTCAGGAGGTTCTGCAGCACCTGCCGGAGCCGGTCCTCGTCGCCGCAGGCGAAGACCTCGCCCTCCACCTCGACGGTGACCGGCTTGCCGGGGTCGCGGACCCGGGCATCGCCGACGGCGTCCTCGGCGAGCGTGCCGAGGCTGACCGGTGCGCCGGCGAGCGGGCGGCCCTGGTCGAGCCGGGCGAGCAGCAGCAGTTCTTCGACCGTGGCGTGCATCCGGGCCGCCTCGCCCTCGATGCGCAGCATCGCCCGCTCGATGAGTTCGGGATCCTGGGCCAGACCGTGCAGATGCAGTTGCGCCCAGCCGCGGATCGTGGTCAGCGGGGTGCGCAGTTCGTGCGAGGCGTTGGCCACGAACTGCCGCAGCTGTTCCTCGGACCGCTGCCGTTCGTCGAACGCCCGGTTGAGGGCGGTGGCGACCTCCCCCACCTCGGAGTGGCGGCGGGCGACCTCGATGCGCTGGTCGATGTCGCCGTCGGCGACGGCCGTCGCGGTGGCGGCCATGTCGCGCAACGGCCGCAAACCCACGCGGAGTACGCCGCGGCTGAGCAGCACGATGCCGCCGAGCGCGGCCAGCGTGGCGGCGGCATCGGCGCCGACCAGCCAGTAGACGACGTCCTCCGCCGGCTGGAGGCTCTTGGCGACCACGACCGTGCTGAACCGCTCGGGCGGCGCGCCGGGCGCGGGCCGGACCGTGGCGGACGGGCCGACGGGGAAGCTCAGGACGCGGTAGCGGGGTACCGGCGCTCCCTTCGCCGACAGGGTCAGGGGCTGGTCGGCGAAGCCGTCCGGCACCGGTGCCGGCAGGTCGGGTCGGGCCCGGAGCTGCCCGTTGAGGTCACGTGACGGGGTCTGGGCGACGACCCGGCCGCGGTCGTCGGCCAGCGCGACGTACACGCCGTCGGGGATGAGGGAGTTGAGGCCGGCCGAGTTGACCGGGGCCGCCCGGTCACTGACCCGGTGCTGCACGGTGGTGCGGGCCTTGGCGAGCGTGGCGTCGGCGACATCGATGAGGTTGAGGCGCAGCCCGATCAGCGACACCGCGTTGACGGCCACCATGCCCCCGGCCGCCAGCAGGACGACCCCGATCATCAGCCGCGCCCGCAAGGAGCCGCGCCGGGCGGCGGCCACCTCAGCCGGCTCCGGGCAGGCGCAGGCTGTAGCCGAAACCGCGCATCGTGTGGATCAGGGCGGGGGACCGGTCGTCCACCTTCGCCCTCAGCCGGGACACCAGCTTCTCGACGACGCCCGCCCCGAAGCGGTGCTGCCAGACGTGGTCCATGATCTGTTCTTTCGACATCACCTGGTCGGCGTTGATCAGCAGATACCGCAGCAGTTTGTACTCGGTCGGGGAGAGCGCGATCAGCCGGTCCCCGCGGCGCACCCGCCTGCTGCGCTCGTCCACGCTCAGGTCGGCGAAACGCAGCAGCGGGCTCTCCTCCGCGGACCGGCCGGCCCGCCGCAGCAAGGCGTGCACCCTGGCCAGCAGCTCGGGGAGGCTGAAGGGCTTGGTGAGGTAGTCGTCCGCGCCCATGGCGAAGCCCGTCACCCGGTCCTCGACGGAATCCCGCGCGGTCAGGAACAGGACCGGCAGCCGCGCCCCGTTCTCCACCAGCCGCCGGCACACGGCGAAGCCGTCCATGTCGGGCAGCATGACGTCCAGCACCAGCAGATCCGGGGGCTGCGCCGCGTACGCGCTCAGGGCCTGCGCACCGCAACCCGCGGTCGCCACCGAGTAGCCCGCGAGGCCCAGGGTGGTCTCCAGCAGCTCCGCCATCCGCGGGTCGTCATCCACGACGAGCAGCCGTTGCCCGGTCCCCCGGGGCAACGGCGCGTCACTCGTCGGCGAGGGGGTGGGCATGGCGGGCACCAATCGGTCACGGAGTCTGCGAGGACAACGAGTCGCCGTGGTGGGCGGTTCCCTGGACGTCCCCCGGCCCGCGGAGGCTGTCAGGAAACGGTCAGGTTGCTGACCGCGACGGGTCAGCGAGGGCGGTTTCTCTTGAGCCACGACACCGGAAAGAGCACCGTCCGTCGAGAAGCCTGGAGACCCCGTGGACCCTGCCGCACATGAGGAAGCCGGCGGTGTGGATGCCGTCCGGGCCGCCGTGCGGGGCCGGTTGCGCGGCACCGTGATCGATATCGCGCCCGTCTTCGGCTTCACCTTGACTTTCGCCCTCACCCACCGGCTCGGCATCGCGCTGACGCTCGCCTTCACGGCCGGAGCCGCCGGCTTCGTGCACCGGCTGGTGCGCAAGGAGCCCGTGGGGCGTGCGCTGGGGATCCTCGGATTCGTCTGTGTCCAGGGCGCGTTGGCCGCACGGACCGGGCAGGCCACCTCCTTCTTCCTCCCGCACTTGCTGCTGCACTGCGCGATGGCCGTGGCGGCGCCGGTGCTGATTCTCCTCGGGTGGCCGCCGTTGGGGGTGATGGTGGGGCTGCTCACGGGCGAGCGGACCGCGTGGCGCCGCTGCGCGGTGCGCCGCCGGGCTTTCACCAAGGGCAGCTTCGTCCTCTTCGCGGGGAACGTCCTGATGCTGACCATCCAGCTCCCGCTGTACCTGTCCGGCCAGGCCGTCGCCCTCGGCTCGGTCGATGTCTTCGGGCCTCTCGTCTTCGCGCTCGGCGCACTGCTGGGCTGGCGCGTCTACCGGCGCGCCCTCGGTGACCACCGCTGCGACGCCCCCCTTCCCTCGAACGTTCCCGCGAACGCCGGCCTGAGCACCGGGCCGGCACGCCCCAACGGCCCCGCATGCCCCGCCGATCCGGCACACCCCACCGATCCGGCATGCCCCGCCGACCCGGCGCACCCCACCGACCCGGCCCGCACGCCCCACTGACCCCGCACACCCCACCGACTCGGCACACCCCACCGACCCGACACCCCATGGAAAGGACCGTCCGATGACCGACACCCAGCCCACCACCCCGCCGCGGCCCGACGCCCGGCCCCAGCCCACCGAGCGGACCTGCCCGTTCAGCCCGCCGGACGGGTACCGGACGCTGCGCGAAGAGGCCCCGATCGCGCCGGCGACCTTCTCGGACGGTACGGAAGGCTGGATGGTCACCCGGCACGAGGACGTCCGGGCGGTGCTCGCCGACCCACGGTTCGGCGCGAACCGCCGGCCTGCGCGGGCCGATGCCTTCGCGCCCACCGGCACACCGGTGCCGCCGCCCCCGCCGGGGATGTTCATCATGATGGACGGCCCGGAGCACACCCGGATCCGCCGGCTGCTCACCGGCCAGTTCACGGTGCGCCGGATGCGGAAGCTGGCGCCCGCGGTGGAGCGGATCGTGGCCGAGCACCTGGACGCCATGGCAGCCGCCGAGCAGCCGGTCGACCTCGTCCAGGACTTCGCCCTGCCCATCCCCTCGCTGGTGATCTGCGAGCTGCTGGGGGTGCCGTACGAGGACCGCGACGACTTCCAGCGCAATTCGAGCGCCATGCTCCGGCTGGACGCGAGCCAGGAGCAGGTCCAGCAGGCGCACCTGGCGATGAACCAGCACATCCACGAACTGGTCCTCGCCAAGCGGGCCCGCCCCACCGACGACATCCTCAGCGGTCTGGTGCAGGACGGCCGGCTCACCGACGAGGAAATGGCCGGTGTCGGGGCGCTGTTGCTGCTAGCCGGGCACGAGACGACGGCGAACATGATCGCGCTGGGCACCATGTGCCTGCTGCACCACCCCGACCAGCTGGCGACGCTGCGCGCGGACGCCTCGCTCTGGGACAACGCCGTCGAGGAGCTGCTCCGCTACCTGACGATCATCCAGTTCGGTCTGCGCCGCGTGGTGCGGGAGGACCTGGAGCTGAACGGCCACCGCATCGAGGCCGGCACCACGGTGCTCGCCTCCCTCACGTCGGGCAACCGTGACGCCGTCAAGTTCACCGGCGACCCCGACCAGTTGGACGTGCGCCGGCCCCACAGCCCGCACCTGGCTTTCGGACACGGTGCCCACCAGTGCATCGGCCAGCAACTGGCCCGCGTGGAGATGAAGGCCGCGCTGTCCGCCCTCTTCGACCGGTTCCCCTCGCTGCGGCTGGCCGTACCGGCGGAGGAGGTGCCGATGCGCAGCGACATGCTCATCTACGGCGTCCACGCACTGCCCGTGACCTGGTAGCCGGCGCCACGGCCGGCACCGGGACCACAACCACCCGAGAAAGGAATCTTGATGAAGGTCGTCATCGACGAGGACAAGTGCGTCGGCGCAGGACAGTGTGTGCTGGCCGCCGAAGAGGTCTTCGACCAGCGCGAGGACGACGGCATCGTCGTCCTCCTGGACGCCCTCCCGCCCGAGGGGCAGCACTCCTCGGTGGAGGACGCCGCCGCCCGTTGCCCGGCGCTGGCCATCGAGGTGCTGAAGTAGTGCCCGAGAAGGAACGGATCGTCGTGGTGGGCGCCTCGGCCGCGGGGCTCACCACGGCCGAGGCCCTGCGCCGCGAGGGTTTCGCCGGGACGCTGACCATGGTCGGGGAGGAACCCCGGATGCCCTACGACCGGCCCCCGCTGTCCAAGCAGGTCCTGGCCGGTGCGCGGGAACCGGAGACGACCGTGCTGCGCCAGGACGCGGACCTCGGGCGCCTGAAGGCCGAGCTGCGCCTGGGCTGCCGGGCGACCGGTGTGGACACGACGGCCCGCACCGTCACCCTTGAGGACGGGGACCGGCTGCGCTACGACGGCCTGGTCATCGCGACCGGGCTGCGGCCCCGCGAACTGCCCTTCGGCCACGACCTGGCCGGGGTGCACGTCCTGCGCACGCTCGACGACGCCCTGACGCTGCGTGCGCAGTTGCTGGGCGGCCCGCGGGTCGTGGTGATCGGCGCCGGGTTCCTCGGCAGCGAGATCGCCGCTACCGCACGGGGGCTGGGACTGGACGTCACCTTCGTCGATATCGCGCCCACCCCGCTGGCCGCGCAAGTCGGCCCCTGGGTGGGGAACTTGGTGGCCGGTCTGCACCGGGACCACGGGGTCCGGCTGCGGATGGGCCGCGGCGTCGCCGGCCTGACCGGCGGGAACGGCCGGGTCACCGAGGTGGTGCTCGACGACGGGGACCGGCTCCCCGCCGAGGTGGTCGTGGTCGCGATCGGCTCGGTGCCGGCCACCGACTGGCTGGCGGATTCCGCGATCTCCCTGGGGGACGGGGTGCTCTGCGACAGCCACTGCCGCGCCGCCCCCGGGGTCTATGCGGCAGGAGACGTCGCCAACTGGCCGGACCCGGTCACCGGCGGCCGCGTCCGCCTCGAACAACGCACCAACGCCACCACCCAGGCCCTCGCCGTCGCCAGGAACCTCCTCGTCGGGCCCGGGGACGCGGTGCCCTACGCGCCGGTGCCGTTCGGCTGGACCGACCAGTACGACGCCAAGATCCAGTTCCACGGCCGGTGTCCCGTGGATGCCCGGGTCACCTGCGTCGAGGGCGATCCGCAGACGGGCAGGTTCGTCGCGCTCTACCAGGAGGGCGGCCGCATAGTGGGCGTACTCGGCTGGAACAGCGCCCGCGCCCTGCACGCGTACCGCGGCCGTATCGGCGAGCGGGTGCCGGAGTAATCCGGGGGCAGGCGTCCGTTCGGCGCTGCGCCCGTAGGGGGCAGGGGCGGACGGCCGGGTGAACTGGAGGAGGAAGGGGCGGGCGGGAGAGGGATTTTGACGGGCCGGACGGCGCGTACCGGCGTAAGTTCACCGGCATGGTGACTTCGATGACGCACGAGGACTACGAGCGGCGGATGGACCGGGCGGGCCGGGCCGCCGCCGATGCCGGGCTGGCCGGGCTGATCGTGACGCCGGGTCCGGATCTGGTGTGGCTGTGCGGCTACCGCCCGCCCGCCGCCACCGAGCGGCTGACCGCCCTGGTGATCGAGCCGGGGCGGCGCCCGCGGCTGCTGGTGCCCGTATTGGAGCACCCGGATGCCGAGCACTCGCCCGGGGCCCCGGCGATGGAGGTGTCGGGGTGGACCGACGGCTCGGAACCGTATGCGGAGATCGCCAAGTGGGTGGACCCGCAAGGGCGTTACGGGGTGTCCGACGCGACGTGGGCCTTGCATCTGCTGGGGCTGCAGCGGCGTCTGCCGGGGACCGCCTACACCGCGCTCACGGAGGCGCTGCCGATGCTGCGCGCGGTCAAGGACGCCCATGAGGTGGCGCGGCTGGCCGCGGCCGGCGCCGCCGCGGACGCGACGTACGAGGAGATCCTGGGGGTGCGCTTCGGCGGCCGGCAGGAGCGGGAGGTGGCGGCGGACCTGGCGCGGCTGCTGACCGAGCACGGGCACAGCCAGGTGGACTTCACGGTCGTCGGGTCGGGCCCCAACGGCGCCAATCCGCACCACGAGGCCGGGGAACGGGTCATCGAGGACGGCGACATGGTCGTGCTCGACTTCGGCGGCCTCAAGGACGGGTACGGCTCGGACACCTCGCGGACCGTGCACGTCGGGGAGCCGGGCGCCGAGGAGCGCAAGGTGCACGACATCGTGCGGGAGGCGCAGCAGGCGGCGTTCGAGGCGGTGCGGCCGGGCGTCGCCTGCCAGGACATCGACCGGGTGGCCAGGAAGATCATCAAGGCTGCCGGGTACGGCGAGTACTTCATCCACCGCACCGGCCACGGCATCGGGGTCACCACGCACGAGCCGCCGTATCTGGTGGAGGGCGAGCACCTGCCGCTGGTACCGGGGATGTGCTTCTCGATCGAGCCGGGGATCTATCTGCCGGGGCGGTTCGGGGTCCGTATCGAGGACATCGTGACGTGCACGGAGTCGGGCGGGCGGCGGCTGAACGGGACGGCACGGGAGATGGCGGTGGTGCGGTAGGGGCCGGCCGCTCCGGCCGCTCCGGTCGCTGCCGCCGCAGCGGCCGGGGCTTCGGCAGGGGGCCGCGGAGGCACGGGGCCTGCCACTGCGGCACGGGGCCTGCCATCGCGGTCTGCTGGCTATTTCTGCAGGTCAGGGTGCGTTGTCAGTGGTGTGGTTCACGATGGGGTGTGCAGGCGTGGACCGGAACCCGGGCATGGACCGGAGCGGCGGGCATGGATCGCGATGGCGGGCGTGGGCCGGAACCCAGGCCTCGACCGAAGCAGCGGGCGCGGGGCCGGAGCGGCGGACGGGCTCGGACGGCAGGAAGGCGGTGGCCCGGTGGCAGGGCGCGGTAAGGAGACACTGCGGGCGGTGCGGCGGCCGGAGGTGCGGCTGCCGGAGCTGGCGGCGTACGACGGCGGGGAGCTGGAGGCCGAGGGGGATTACGACGGGCTGGAGTTCGCGGACGCCGACTGGGCCGGGCAGTCGGCACGCGGCGCGCGCTTCCTGGACTGCGCACTGCGGCGCTGCGCGCTCGACGAGACCGTGCTCAGCCGGGCGCGGATCCTCGACAGCGTGCTGAGCGGCGTACGCGGCGTCGGCACGGATCTTTCCCAGGCGTCCCTGCGCGATGTGGAGGTGTCGGACGCCCGGCTCGGCGGGACGCAGCTGCACGGGGCGGTGCTGCAGCGCGTCGTGGTGCGCGGCGGGAAGATCGATTTCCCGAATCTGCGGAGGGCGAAGCTGCGGGATGTCGCCTTCGAGGGCTGTGTGCTGGTCGAGGCGGACTTCGCGGGGGCGGAGCTGGAGCGGGTGACGTTCGACGACTGCACGCTGGCGCGGGCGGACTTCTCCGAGGCGCGTATGAAGGACGTCGATCTGCGGGGTGCGGCCGCACTGGATATCGCCCGGGGGATCGGCCGGCTGTCGGGAGCGGTGATCAGCGCGTCCCAACTGCTCGATCTGGCCCCGGCGTTCGCGGCCCAGATAGGGGTGCGGGTGGAGTGAGCCGCCCGGCCGGCCGGGCGCCTCAGACGCGGGGGAAGCGGGCCTGGAGGTCCCAGATGGCCGGGTTGTCGCCGAGGCCGTCGTGCATATCGGTGAGGTCGGCGATCAGGTCGTGCAGGAAGTCGCGGGCCTCGCGGCGCAGCGCGGAGTGGTTGAAGGTGAGCGGGGCCTCGTCGGCCGGCATCCAGTCGGCGTCCACGTCCACCCATCCGAAGCGGCGCTCGAAGAAGATCCGGTCCGCGGACTCGGTGAAGTCCAGCTCGGCGTGGACGGGGCGGGCGGAGCGGTTGCCCCGGGGGTCGGTGTCGAGCTGTTCGACGATGTCGCACAGCGCCCAGGCGAAGTCGAGGACCGGTACCCAGCCCCAGGCCGTGGACAGCTCGCGGTCCGTCTTCGTGTCGGCGAGGTAGACATCGCCGCAGAAGAGGTCGTGGCGCAGCGTGCGCACGTCCGCGGTCCGGTAGTCCGTCTGCGGCGGGTCCGGAAAGCGGCGGGAGAGGGAGTAGCCGACGTCGATCACGTCTTGATGGTGTCACGCCGGTGCGGCGCGGAGACGCCCGCACCGGTTACACGGAGAGACGCCCCGGCCCGCCCGTGCGGTGCCCGCCTCCGCCCCTGCCGCGCCCGTCGCCGCCCGCCCCGGCCCGCCCTTGCTCGTCGCGCAACCCGCGTCACTCACCACCCCCGTCGCCCCCCACTCCCGCTACAGCGCCGTCATCGCCCGCGGACCCTCCTCGGTCACCGCCACCGTGTGCTCGAAGTGGGCGGCGCGGGAGGCGTCGGTGGTGCGCAGGGTCCAGACGTCGCTGTCCTCGCCGTAGGTGTCCTTGCCGCCGGCCAGGAACATCGTCTCGATGGCGAGGACCAGGCCGTGGCGCAGGACGAAGCCGCGGTGCGGGCGGCCGTCGTTGGGGACCGGCGGGTCCTCGTGCATCTGGCGGCCGATGCCGTGGCCGCCGAAGTCGCGGGGGATGCCGTAGCCGGCCGCGCGTCCGATGCTGCCGATCGCATGGGAGATGTCGCCGATCCGGGCGCCGACCACGGCCGCCGCGATGCCCGCCTCCAGCGCCTGCCGGGTGGTGTCCATCAGCCGCTGGCCATCCGTCTTGATCTCCACCATGGGGCTACCTCCCGCTCGCCGCCTCCCGCACCGCACCGCACCGCACCGCGCGGCGGCGGCAGCGGCAAAGGCGGTATTTATTTACCGGTATTTGTTTACCGGTATTAGTATCACGGGCATGGTGCGCACTCCACTGACCCCTTGGGAACGCGAACGCGGTGAACGGCTCGGCGCGCTGCTGCGCAGGGCGCGCGGCGAGCGGAGCATGGTCGATGTCGCGGCGGCGGCGGGGCTGTCCGCCGAGACGCTGCGGAAGATCGAGACCGGCCGGGCGCCGACCCCGGCGTTCTTCACGGTCGCCGCGCTGGCCGGCACGCTCGGCCTGTCACTGGACGAGGTGGCGGCGCTGGTCACGCCTCAAGTGGAGGCTGAGGCCGCGGTCGCCTGAGCGGGGCCGCGGGCGTGGCGGTTGCGGCTCCCCGGCCCCCCAGAACACGCCGAGGGCCGGCCCCCCCATGGGGAACCGGCCCTCCGTTTGCGCTGACCCGGCCGCTCCGGGCGCCGACGTGGCTCAGACGTTGACTCAAGCGTCGAACGTTGACTCAGGCGTCGGCCGTTGACTCAGACGTCGAGCGTTGGCTCGGACGTCAGGTCAGACGTTGACGCCGAAGTCCTGCGCGATGCCGACGAGGCCCGAGGCGTAGCCCTGGCCTACGGCGCGGAACTTCCACTCCGCGCCGTTACGGTACAGCTCGCCGAAGACCATGGCGGTCTCGGTGGCCGCGTCCTCGCTGAGGTCGTAGCGGGCGATCTCGGTGCCACCGGCCTGGTTGACGATGCGGATGAACGCGTTGCGCACCTGGCCGAAGTTCTGGCTGCGGTTCTCGGCGTCGTAGATCGAGACCGGGAAGACGATCTTGTCGATGTCGGCCGGCAGCGCCGCCAGGTTGACGTTGATCTGCTCGTCGTCGCCCTCGCCCTGGCCGGTGACGTTGTCGCCGGTGTGCACGATCGACTGGTCGGGCGTCGCCTTGTTGTTGAAGAAGACGAAGTGCTGGTCGGAGTAGACCTTGCCGCTCGGGTTGACCGCGATCGCGCTGGCGTCGAGGTCGAAGTCCGTGCCGGTGGTGGTCCGGACGTCCCAGCCGAGGCCCACCGTGACGGCGGTCAGGCCCGGTGCCTCCTTGGTGAGGGAGACGTTGCCGCCCTTGGACAGGCTTACAGCCATGGGATGTCCCTTTCCTTGTCGACTCGTCGAAGCGTCGGGCTCCGTACTGCGGACGAAGCTACCGTCACCCACCACAACGCCATCAGGGGACCGGGAGGTTCCAGCACTCTTTACTTTCTTTGCCGAATCCTGATGGCGAATGTGCCGCGATGGACCAGGAAAAGCGGGTGACGGGTCCCGTGGCGCGCGAGATCATAGGACGCATGTCCGGGCCTCATGTCATCCGCGGTGCGGTCGTCCTTCCCGAGGCCGAGCTCGTCTGGCGGTTCTCGCGTTCCTCGGGTCCGGGCGGCCAGCACGTCAACACCAGCGACAGCCAGGTCGAGCTGCGCTTCGACCTCGGCAAGACGCAGGCGCTGCCGCCGGTGTGGAAGGAGCGCGCCCTGGAGCGGCTGGCAGGCCGGCTGACCGACGGCGTGCTGTCCGTACGGGCCTCGGAGCACCGTTCCCAGTGGCGCAACCGCGAGACCGCCGCCGTCCGGCTGGCCGCGCTGCTGGCCGAGGCCACCGCGCCCCCGCCCAAGCCGCGCCGCAAGTCGCGGATCCCACGGGGCATCAACGAGCGGCGGCTGCGGGAGAAGAAACAGCGCGGCGACACCAAGCGCGGCCGCTCGGGCCGCGACTGGGGCTGACCGGCTACCGACCGGTGCTGACCGGCCCGCAGGCGCCCCCCGGGCGTCACGCGGCCGCCCCGCCCTCACGCGGCCGTCCCGCCCTCACCCCAACTGCCGGTACTTCCCCCGGAAGTACGTCAGCGGCCCGTCGTCATCGGCGGGAAGCGACGTGGCCAGGACCCGCGCGATGACCAGCGTGTGATCGCCGGCCACGACGCGCTGCTCGGTACGGCACTCCATGGTGGCGAGCGCCCCGCCGATGAGCGGGGCACCGGACACCTCGCCCCGTACGAACGGAAGGTCCTCGAAGAGCAGCCGGTCGCTGATCCGCCCCTTCATCGCGAACCGCCCGGCAACCTGCCGCTGATGTCCCGAGAGCACCGACACGGCCCAGAGCGGCTGCAGCTCCAGCAGGTCGTCCATCCGTGAATCGTTGCGAACGCTCACCATGACGAGCGGCGGGTCGAGGGAGACCGACAGGAATGCCGTGGCGGTCATACCGACGTCCTCGCCGTGCGGCCCGTAGTCCGGGTCACGGGCGGTGATCAGCACCACGCCTGCGGCGAGGCGGGACAGGGCGGCACGGAATTCGTCGTCACTCACTCCCACAGAATGCGGGATGGGCGCATCATCCGGCGCGGAAGTGAGGGCGACGACGGGCACGGAAGGGGCGGTGGGCCCGGAGGCCGCCGTATCGGCAGGGCTTTTCGTGAACACGCCATAAACGCTAACTTCGTCGGCCCCCGCCGCGCATCGGGCCCGGGGACCAGCCGCGTCCTAGGTCTGACGACGGAAGTCCGGAACACTCGGAAATTTGCGTTCAGCAAGTGTAGAAAGAGTGAAGGCGCGCTCCCGTGGCGGGTTTATGGAAGATCGCCAAACATCCTTCCGACTTTGTGACTTGAGTCACAGGAGGCGCTAATTGTTGACCCTGTGTACCGAGTGAACAGCTCACTGTGATTCAGTGAGCGTGGAATCGGACGACAAAGAATCGTGGAGTTTGCTGTCGAGGTCTCAGGGAGAGCGAGCGATGGAGACCGAGTCGGAGCCATACGTCCGTCTTGCGACCCTGCGGCAGCTGCACCAAGTGGTCGCCGAGCTGAATACCGCACGTAGCCTCGCGGACACCCTGCAGACGGTCGCCGACGGCGCGATCAACGGGCTCGGCTACGAGCTGGCCGCGGTCAACCTCGTCCGCCCCGACGGCGATCTCGTGGTCGCCGCGGTCGCCGGCAGCGCGGGCGCCGAGGCGCTGATGGCCGGGCGGGCCGGCTCCCGCACCTCCTGGGAGCGCCGGCTGTCCATGGGCGAGCGCTGGGGCGACCTGGTCTTCATCCCGCACACCGAGGGCTGGGTGCTCGATGACGACGACGTACCGCAGTGGCACACGGCCGGGCCCGCGCCCCGCTTCCCCGACGAGTGGCACCCCATGGACCGCCTGCTCGCGCCCATGTACACCACGTCCAACGGCGGCGGCGAACTGCTGGGAGTGATCTCCGTCGACCGGCCGCGCAACGGCCGGCGGCCCGGCCCCTGGGGCCAGGAAGCCCTGCAGATGTACGCCTTCCAGTCCGCCATCGCGATCAGCAACGCCCGGCTGCGGGCGAACATGCAGCGCGCCCTGGTCCGGCTGGAGCGCGATCAGCAGGCGCTGCGCGCCAGCGAGGAGAGCTTCCGGCAGGCCTTCGAGTACGCGCCGAGCGGGATGGCCGTGGCCGAAATGGGCGGGGACCAGCACGGGCGGCTGCTGCGCACCAACGACGCGCTGTGCCGGCTGCTGGGCCGCCCGGCCTCCGGGATGCGCCGCTACTCCTTCTCCGACCTGGTCCACCCCGAGGACATCGGCACGCTGCTGCGCACCTCCGCCGAGGGCGGCCGCGCCGAGCTGCGGCTGGCCCGCCGGGACGGCACCTACGTGTGGGTCTCGTTGCGCAACTCCGTCGTCGCCGACACCGCCGACGGACCGCGCTTCCTGCTCACCCACGTCGAGGACATCGAGGAGCGCAAGCGGCACGAGCTGCAGCTCGCGCACCGCGCCAGCCACGATTCGCTGACCGGACTGCCCAACAGCGCGGAGCTGCGGGCCCGGCTCGGTGCCCGGCTGTGCTCCCGCGCGCCCGGCTCGATGGCGGACGCCTACGCCTCCTCGCGCGTCCTGCACACCGATCCCCACGAGGCCCCCGGCTTCCGGCTGGACGGCAAGGAGCCCTTCGACGGACTCGACGGCTTCGAGGGCGGGCCCCCGGCCCCGTTCGACCACCACGTCCACCTCGTCGCCCCCGCGGACGGGCCGGCCGACGACGGCTCCAAGGGGCTCGCGGTCCTCTTCTGTGACCTCGACGGCTTCAAGTCGATCAACGACCGCTTCGGACACAACACCGGCGATGCGGTGCTGATCGAGGTCGCCCGCCGGCTGACCAGCGGCGTCCGGGACGGCGACACGGTCGCCCGGCTCGGCGGCGACGAGTTCGTGGTGCTCGCCGACGGTCTCGGCACCGCAGACGCCCAGGATCTCGCGGTCCGGCTGCGGAACGCGATCATCCCGCCGATCCGGGTGGAGGGCCGGGCGGTCCGGGTGGGCGCCAGCTTCGGCATCGGCTGGGCGAACTGCGGGATGACGGCCGAGGAGGTCCTGGAGTCGGCCGATCAGCGGATGTACGTCGAGAAGCGCTCCCGCTCGAAGGCGAACCGGCGGGCGGCAGGATGAGCCGCGGGGGAGCGGCCGGCGCCGGCGGGCGGCCGGGGCGCTCCCGTCGCTCCCTCGCCTGGAGCGCCCGCGTCGCCTCCGTGGCCCGGAGCGCCCGCGTCGCCCGCCTTCCCCGTGCCGGATGCCGCGTATCTCACACCCGGCACCCCGCAGCCCCCACACCAGCAGTTCACCGATCCGTAGCGATCTCGTGGCCCTTCGGGCTCGGTGTGCGCAGGCCCTGAGGGGGTAGGCTGCGCCGATGCGGCGCGGTGCCGCCGGGGGCCCGCCAGACAGTTCGCGCAGCAGACGACAGCGCACGCGGGAAGACGCGTCCAGACGCGCACAGATCGCTTGGGAGTGACACGGAATGACGGCCGGCAACAACGGCGCGGACACGCCGGAGAACGACGACCCGTTCGCCTATCTCTACCGCTCGGAAGGCGGCGAGGGCGGCGCACCGGGCCCGTCGGGCGACGGTGCGGCGGCGCGGCAGCCGGGTGTCCCGCGTACCTCCTACAACCAGGTGCGGGCGGTCGGCCAGCGCCAGTACGGACAGCAGGCCCCGCAGCAGGTGACCTACGGGCAGCAGAACGCCCACTACGCCGCGCCGGAGACGCTGCCCGGCGGGGACCGCGCGCGTCCGGCCCCGGGCAACGGTGGCGGCGGCCAGGAGCCGCGCCGCGGCCGCAACGGCCTGCTGATAGGCGCCGTCGCCGTGGTCGCGGTGGTCTGCATAGGCATCGGCGTCGCGATGCTCACCAACGGCAGGGGCTCCCAGGACGACACCGCGGGCAAGTCGGAGCCGTCGGCCGGTGGCACGGTGCACTCCGGTGACAAGCCCAAGAAGCCCGCCCCCGGCAAGCTGCCGGCCCAGGACGCGGGCAGCCTGCGGCTCGAGGGCGGCGCGAGCACGGCCAAGGATGTGCCCGGCGCCCGCTCGGACGGCGGGACGTATGTGGCGGGCATGAACACCCCTGGTGCGTCGGCCACTTGGAGTGTCGATGTGCCCCGCTCCGGCGACTACACGCTCTTCGTCGGCTACGGCGTCCCGGGCAAGGACGCCGACTCCTCGCTGACCATCAACGGGCAGCCGCGCTCGACGAAGCTGAACATGGAGAACTTCGCCCGGGCGAAGGAGGGCGAGTGGGACAAGGGCTGGACCCGTACCTTCGCCTGGATCCACCTGAACAAGGGCACGAACACCATCAAGATCTCGTGCGAGCAGGGCAACAACTGCGACTTCAACCTGGACAAGGTCAGCCTCAAGGCGGGCCAGGTCAAGCGCTGACGGCGGGGCCGGCGAAGGCCCGGTAGACACCGGCGGTGTGCCGCGGGGAGCACGATCCCCGAGGCACACCGTTTGTCGTGGGGCGCGCGAGCCGTCCCGCGCGGGCCGTCCTGCGTGCGACGTCCGGCCGCGGCGGGCCGGCGCGCTGCTGCTCAGCGGGCAGGGCCGGACGCGGAGTGAGCGCTCGTCACCACCACCCGCCCCAGCAGCTCTTCATACGTCGCCGCGTCGAACTCGCCCGCTGCCGGGGCCCGTACGGTCGCGGCGGACAGGGCCACCGCACGGGCCAGCCGGTCCGGCCAGGGCAGCTCCTCCACCAGCCCCGACAGCAGACCGGCCACCGCCGAGTCGCCGGCGCCCGTCGGGTTGCCGGCGATCCGCTGTGGCGGCGCGGCCTGCCAGGCGCCGTCGGCGGTCACCGCGAGCATGCCGTCCGGGCCCAGTGAGGCGGCGACCGCATGGGCACCGCGGCGGCGGGCGTCGCGGGCGGCGCGCAGCGGTTCGGTGCTGCCGGTGAGGGCGGCGAGTTCATCGGCGTTGGGCTTGGCGAGGTCAGGGCGGGCGGCCAGGCCCCGGCGCAGCGGCTCGCCGCTGGTGTCCAGCAGGACCGGGACGCCGGCGCTGCGCGCGGCCCGGGTGAGCCGGGCGTAGACGTCGACCGGCACGCCCGGCGGCAGGCTGCCGCACAGCGCCACCGCCCGTGCCTCGCCCAGCAGTTCGCGGTAGGTGCCGAGGAAGGTGTCCCATTCGGCGGGGGAGACGGTCGGGCCCGGCTCGTTGAGCTGGGTGGTGTCCCCGCTGCTCGCGTCGGCGACGGCGACGGTGCGGCGGGTGGCGCCGCCGACCGGGACCAGTGCGTCGGTGACGTCCGTCTCGGCGAGCAGCGCGCGCAGCGCCTCGCCGGTGCCGCCGCCCGCGAAGCCGGTGGCGACCGTGCGGTGGCCGAGGGCGGCCAGCACCCGGGCGACGTTCAGGCCCTTGCCGCCGGGGCGTTCGGACACCTCGGTGATCCGGTTCGTGGCGTGGGGGCGGAGCCGGGGAACGCGGTAGGTGATGTCCAGGGCGGCGTTCAGCGTGACCGTGAGGATCATGGTCGCCCCTCCGGGCAGTCATGGCCGGGCGGCCGGGCGTCGGGCCACCGCGCACGGCGGCGGCATACGGACAAGTGCGCGAGCGATCATGCCATCGCTGGTGCTCATTGGCCCAGACCCGGACCCGCTCCCGGGTGCACCGGAGCCGTCCCCGGACGCCTCGGGCCCGCCTCCGGGCCGCACCGCCGCCCCGGTCCTGTCCCGGTCCTGCCCTTGCCCGCCGCCCTGCCGCTGCCCCCGCCCGTTCACCTGCCCGCCGCCCTTCGCCCCGCCGAGCGTCAGGCGCCCTTCGGTCGCACCACCCACTCGCCCCGCCGCATGACCCCCACCAGCTCGTACGCCGCATCCAGCACCACCAGGTCGGCGTCCTTGCCGGTCTGCAGGGAGCCGGTCCGGTCGTCGATGCCCAAGAGGCGGGCCGGGGTGGCCGAAAGTGCCTGTACGGCCTGGTCGATCGTGAGGCCGTCGAGGGTGACCGCGCGCCGGAAGGCCCGGTCCAGGGTGAGGGTGGAGCCGGCGATCGAACCGGCCGTGGGGCCTGAACTGATCCGCGCGACGCCGTCCTTGACCTCGACCTGCATCGGGCCGAGCGGATACATCCCGTCGCTCATCCCGGCCGCACCCATGGCGTCGGTGATGAACGCGACCCGTCCGGCGCCCGCCTCACGGACCGCCAGCTGCAGGATCGCCGGGTGCAGATGGGTGCCGTCGTTGATGAGCTCGACGGTGATCCGCTCGTCCTCCAGGAGGGCCGCGACCGGGCCCGGCGCGCGGTGGCCCAGCGGGGGCATCGCGTTGAAGAGGTGGGTGGCGACGGTGGCGCCGGCCTCGATGGCCCGGTGCGTGGCGTCGTAGTCGGAATCGGTGTGGCCGAGCGCGGCGATCACCCCGGCGTCGGCGAGCAGCCGTACGGACTCCAGGCCGCCGGGCAGTTCGGGCGCGACGGTCATCATCGACGCGGTGCCGTGCGCGGCGTCGATCAGCTTGCGGACGTCGGCCGGGTCCGGGTCGCGCAGCAGCTCCGGCTGGTGAGCGCCGCAGCGGTGCGCGGAGATGAACGGGCCCTCGAAGTGGATACCGGTCAGCTCGCCCTGCTGGACCAGCTCGGCGAGCACCGCGGCCTGCCGGGCGAGGTCGGTCAGTTCGCCGGTGACGGTGGAGGCGACCATCGAGGTGGTGCCGTGCCTGCGGTGGGTCTCGGCCACCGTCATGCACTCCTCGGGGTCGGCGGACGAGAACGAGCCGCCGCCTCCGCCGTGGACGTGCATATCGACGAAGCCGGGGACGATGAGGTGGTCCGTCAGGTCCACCACCCGTCCGGCCGCCGCCTCGTCCGGGTCGAGGTCCCGGCTGTGGACATCGCCGATCCGGCCGCCCTCGACGGTGATCCGGCCGCGCTCGACGACGCCGGAAGGACGGGCGATCCGGGCGCCGGTCAGAACGGTGCGCCCGGGGTCCGAGGGCCGCTGCGCAAACTGTTGCCGTGCCATCAGGCGGTTACCTCCGTGGAGAGAAGATCCCAGGCGAGCAGGCCTGCGCCCAGGCACCCGGCGGCGTCCCCCAGGGCCGCGGGAACGATCGAGGGGAGCCGCTGGAACGTAACGCGGCGGCGGACCGCTTCCCGCAGAGGCGTGAACAGCGTGTCGCCCGCCTCGGCGAGTCCGCCGCCGATGATCAGGGTCTGCGGGTCGAGCAGGGTCAGCCCGGTGACCAGGCCGTCGGCGAGGGCGTCCACGGCGCTGTGCCAGACGGCGCGGGCCCGCTCGTCGCCGGACTCCACAGCCTTGGCCGCGTCCGCCGCGCCGGCCTGCGGATCCTTGCAGACCGCCGCCCAGTCACGGCCGACCGCGGCAGCCGAGGCCACCGTCTCCAGACAGCCGCGCCGGCCGCAGCCGCAGACGCGTCCGCCGGGCCGTACGACGATGTGGCCGATCTCTCCCGCGCCGCCGTGCGCGCCGGCCTCGATCCGGCCGCCGATGCCGATGGCGCCCGCGATCCCCGTGCCCAGCGGGACGAACAGGAACCGCTCCGCGCCCCGTCCGGCGCCGATCCGGCCCTCGGCCAGGCCGCCGGTGCGGACATCGTGGCCGAGGGCGACCGGCACCCCGCCGAGCCGTTCGGACAGCAGCGCCCGCATCGGTACGTCCCGCCAGCCGAGGTTCGCGGCGTAGACGGCGGTGCCGGAGCGCTCGTCGACGATCCCGGGGACGGCGACGCCGGCCGCCTCGGCGGGGACGCCGAAGCGGTCCGTGCCGAGGTCACGCAGCTCGGCGGCGAAGCCGAGGATGGCCTCGACCACCGCGTCGGGGCCCCGCTCGCGGCCCGTGGGGCGCCGTGCCTCGTACAGCAGCGCGGGAGGACCGGGGGAGGTCCCCCCGGAAGGCGCCGTGTCCACCCCTACGAGGGCGGCCTTCATTCCGGTGCCGCCCACATCAAGGGCGATGACGTGTCTCACGGGAACAGTTTTGCGCGTTCCGGCCCGAAAGGTCTAGTCCACTCACCGATCGGGTCACCCGGAGGGGCTGCCCGAAGGGACTGCTTGAGGGAACTGCCCGAGGGGGCGGGCTGAGGGGGCCGCCCGGCAGGGTCGTCCGACGGGTCCGCCCGAGGGGCTGGGAGGGCTGAGGGGAGTGTCCGGAGGCCGGCCCGAAGGCCTGGACCTCCGCGAAACGGGGGGTGGTGTAGACCTTGTCAAGGCCGCGGGGGAGACTCGGTAACGGACGGTGGGCCAGGCCCAGCTGTTCATGCCGTTGGAGGGGGACTCCACAGACGGCGGGGCGGACGCCCGGCAAGCACGGATTTTCAGGACAAAGGGCGGTAAACAGCGGTGCAGCGGCGGTACTTGAGCCTGGCGGCGGTCATCACCACCACCATGACGCTGACTCTTACCGGCTGCGGCAGCGGCTCCGGTAGCGACGACGTCACTCTCAAACTGATCGCGGCGGACTACGGCGACAGCCGGTCCAACAGCTCCCAGGACTACTGGAACGAGCTCGCCCGCGCCTACGAGAAGAAGAACCCCGGCACCAAGGTCGATGTCGACGTCTACAGCTGGACCGATGTCGACAAGAAGGTCGAGGACCTGGTCAAGGCCGGCCACGCCCCCGACCTCGCCCAGATCGGCGCTTACGCCGACTACGCGGCCAAGGGCCAGCTCTACAGCGTCGACAAGCTGCTGAACGTCACCACCCAGGCCGACTTCACCCCCTCCCTCGCGGAGGCCGGCGAATACAAGCGCATCCAGTACGGCATGCCCTTCGGCGCCAGCACCCGGCGGCTCTTCTACAACAAGAAGCTGTTCGCCCAGGCCGGCATCACCGCCCCGCCGAAGACGTGGGACGACATAGCCCACGACGCCCAGTTGCTGAAGGCCCACGGCGTCAAGATGCCCTTCGCGCTGCCGCTCGGCCCGGAGGAGACCCAGGCCGAGACGATGCAGTGGATGCTCAGCGGTGGCGGCGGCTACACCGACAGCATCGGCAAGTACACGATCGACTCGCCCGAGAACGTCAAGACGTTCAAGTGGCTCAAGGACAACCTCGTCGGCAAGGGCCTGACCGGCACCGACCCGGCCAAGCTCAACCGCAAGGACGCCTTCCAGGGCTTCGCCGACGGCAACGTCGGCATGCTCAACGGCCACCCCACCCTGATGAAGCAGGCCGCGGCCAAGGGCATCGACTACGGCACCGTCGAACTGCCCGGCACCAACGGCAAGGCCAAGGCCACCATGGGCGTCGCCGACTGGATGATGGCGTTCAAGCAGGGTGGCCACCGCGCCCAGGCCGGCAAGTTCCTCGACTTCGTCTACAGCGACAAGAACGTCGAGAAGTTCTCCGGCGAGTACGGCCTGCTGCCGGTCACCACCTCCGCCTCCGAGGCGATGCAGGCCGACGACAAGTACGCCAATCTGCACGGCTTCCTCGATCAGCTCCCCAACGCCGAGTTCTACCCGGCGAACAAGACCTCCTGGCCGCTGATCTCCAAGACGGTCAAGGCGAAGATGGGCGCCGCGGTCGACCCCCGGGGCAACCCTGACGGGGTGCTCACCGACATCCAGAACACCGCGGACGCGGCGGACAACACCGGCGAATGACGGTACTGATGCGGGGGCGCGGGCGGGCGGCCGGGCCCGCTCGGTCCGGGGCGGCGGGCCGGGCGTTGTCCGACCGTGCGCTTATCGTGGAAGCGTGATGAGCGGCGGTACGGAGAGCGCGGGCGGCCCGGCCGGTTCGGGCGGCGGCCCCGGAACCGGCGAGAGCTCCTCGGGCCTGTCCGCCCGGGACGAGGCGGTGCTCGCCGTCGAGCGCCGCTCCTGGCCGGGTCCCGGCCCCAAGGAGCGCGCCATCCGCGAACAGCTCGGCATCTCCCCGACCCGCTACTACCAACTCCTCAACGCCCTGCTGGACGACCCCCGGGCGCTCGCCCACGACCCCGTCACGGTCAACCGCCTGCGCCGCGTCCGGGACGCCCGCCGCGCCCGCCGCTGACGCGTGCGCCCGCCGCGCCCCGGTGCTCCCGTGGAGCGCCCTGCGGCGATGGCCGGGAGGTACCCGCGCCGTCCGCCCCGCGCCGGTAGGGTCGGCGCCATGGGCAGCCCCCCGAACGCCGCGCCGCACTCCCAGCCGACACCCGGACCCCTACCGACCCCGCGCACCGCTGCCGGCCGCGAAGGCCTCGCCGCGCTGCTGGCTCACCCGGAACGCGCCGTCATCGCCCTCGACTTCGACGGCACCCTCGCCGATATCGTCCCCGACCCGGAGAAGGCCCGCGCCCATGACGGCGCCGTCGCCGCCCTCGGCCGCCTGGCGCCCCGGCTGCGCGCCGCCGTGGTGATCACCGGCCGCCCGGCCACCGTCGCGGTCCGCCTCGGCGGCTTCGCCGAGGCACCGGGCCTGGACCATCTCACCGTCCTCGGCCACTACGGCGCCGAGCGCTGGGAAGCCGCCACCGGCACCGTCCACGCGCCCGCCCCGCCGCCCGGCATCGCCGCCATACAGGCCGAGCTCCCCGGCGTCCTGGATGCCTCCGGCGTCTGGCACGGCACCTGGGTCGAGACCGCCATCGAGCGCAAGGGCGGCCGCGCCATCGCCGTCCACACCCGCCGCGCCGCCGACCCCCAGGGCGCCTTCGACCAACTGCGCGGCCCGCTCACCGCGCTCGCCGAACGCCACGGCTTGATCGTCGAGCCGGGCCGCCTCGTCCTGGAACTCCGCCCGCCGGGCATGGACAAGGGCGTCGCCCTGGCCGACTGGGTCCGCGAGACCGGCGCCACCACCGTCCTGTACGCCGGTGACGACCTGGGCGACCTGGCGGCCTTCGCCGCCGTCGAAAAGCTGCGCTCCGACGGCCTCCACGGCGTCCTGGTGTGCAGCGGCAGCAACGAGGTCGCCGAGCTGGCCGACCGCGCCGATCTGGTGGTCGACGGCCCGACCGGCGTCGTCGCACTGCTCGCAGCCCTCGCCGACCGGCTTGAAGACACCCCCTAGGGGCGCCCGGCCCGCCGCCGCGGCCTTCCCGGCACTGGGGCGACGGGCCCCTGTGACGTACGTCCTGTTGCCGCTCGGAGGGCCGCCTTACGCTGGTCGGCCACCCGCGCCACGAGCGCGCCGAGTGCTCGCGACCGGATCACGTACAGGTGACAGAACGACGGCGGGCACGTGTGAAGGACGGATTCCCATGCTCACCGATCTCTCGCCCGTCATCGCTGCCTCCACGCGCTGGCTGCTGTTGGCGTTCCCGCCGGCGGCCGGCCCGCTGGACCACGCCCTGGCCGAGGCCCAGGCGAGTCACGCGGCCACCATCGCCGCTGCCCTGCGCTACCCCACCGCGCTCGACGCCGAACTGCTGAACCTGCTCGGCCCCGGCGGCTCCGCCCGGCTGGACTCCGTCACCGGTGCCGATGCCCACCCGCTGGAGGGCGCCGACGCCTGGCGCACCTCGGTGGACGAAACCGTCGTGAGCTGGGCGGCCTGCCTGCTGGCCGACGCCGAGCTCGCCGTCGTGGCAGCGGCCTGCCTGGCCGCCACCGATCACGGTGCGCACACCGTGGGCGAGGCCCGTCGGCTGACGATCCCCAGCCCTCGCGATCACCGCGCGGCGCCGCTGCTGCGCCACCCGGACCTGCTCGGCCCCATCGCCGGCCTCCACCGCGAGACCCTGCACGCCCTCCTCGGCGCCGCCCCGGCCGAAAGCTGATCCGCGCGCCGGCCGAAAGCTGATCCGCGCCCCGGTCACCAGGTGATCCGCCCGCCCGGCGGCACGGCCGTCGCCGGAGACGGCTCAGGGGGCGTCCCGCTTAGGGGTGGCCTCCCTCAGCGCCCGCAGCTGCTCCAGGAACCACTGCGCCGGCGGCAGCGCCGTAGCGGCAGCGGCCAGCCGCGCCGTGCGCTCGCCGCGTTCCCCGGCCTCCATCGACAGCGCCTCGTGCAGCGCCCGCGCGGTGTCGCTGACGTCGTACGGATTGACCGTGAGGGCGTCCTTGCCCAGCTCCTCGTGTGCCCCGGCCTCTCGGGAGAGCACCAGCGCACAGCCCTGGTCGGAGACCACCGGGATCTCCTTCGCGACCAGGTTCATCCCGTCCCGGATCGGGTTGACCAGCGCCACATCCGCCAGCCGGTACGCGGCCAGCGAGCGCGCGAAATCATCCTTCACGTGCAGCACGACCGGCTGCCAACTCTCCGTGCCGTACTCGGCGTTGATCTCCTCGGCGAGCCGTCCGACCTGCGCCGTGTACTCCCGGTAGACGGCCAGGTCCTGGCGCGAGGGGTAGGCGAAGGCGACATGCACGACACGCCCGTGCCACGACGGGTGTTCCGCCAGGAGCTCCCGGTAGGCGAGCAGCCCCCGCACGATGTTCTTGGACAGCTCGGTCCGGTCCACCCGGACGATGGTCTTGCGCGCGGTCCCGTCGGGCCCCGTGCCGACCTGCTCCCGCAGGGCGGCCAGCCGCTCGTGGACGTCCGCCTGCTGCGACCGCTCCCGCAGGAACCCGGCGTCCGCCCCGAGCCCGTGCACACCGATCAGGGTGTTCTCGGTGCCGCCGGTCACCTCGGCGCAGCACGCGCGGAACGCATTCGCCCAGCGGTGGGTGAGGAACCCCAGCCGGTCGGCGCCCAGCATCCCCCGCAGCAACTGCTCGGCGATGTCGTCCGGCAGCATCCGGAAGTACTCCGGCGGAGCCCATGGCGTGTGCGAGAAATGGGCGATCCGTACGTCGGGCCGCAGCGCCCGCAGCATCCCCGGGACCAGGGAAAGGTGGTAGTCCTGCACCAGCACCGCCGCACCCTCGGCGGCCTCGTCGGCGAGCGCCTGGGCGAAGGCGCGGTTGTAGGCCTCGTACGACGCCCACTGCGCCCGGAACTCCGCGTCGAAGACCGGCTCCAGCGGTGTCTGGTAGAGCATGTGGTGGACGAACCACAGCACCGAGTTCGCGATGCCGTTGTAGGCGGCGGCGTGCACCTCGGCCGGAATGTCCAGCATCCGCACCCGCTGCCCGCCGGTGTCACCCGGCTCCAGCGCACCACCCGTCCGCCGTACGGCCTCCCGGTCACCGTCACCGAGCGCCGCACACACCCACACCGCGTCCGCCCGCCCGTCTCCCGACTGCCGCCCCTCATCGACGGGCTGCGCGCCGCGCGCCGACTGCCCGATGGCCGACAGCCCGGACACCAGCCCGCCCCCGCCCCGCTTGGCGGTGAGCGTGTCGTCCTCCGCCAGGCCGTACGAGACCGGCCCGCGATTGGACGCGACAAGAACCTCGGCACCCGCGGGGGCCGCACTGCACTCGGAGACCATGTCGCGAAGGTAACCCGCCACAGATCCACGCAAACGTACGGAAGCAGCCAAGCCGCGCGCCCGGACGACCGCCCCTCACCCGTCGCCCGGCCAAAAGGAGTCGAGGGGCAACGACGGCTCACCCTCCGCGGGTTCCGGATGCCCGTAGCCGAGACGGTCGCCGCGGCTGCGGGAGATGCGCAGTGTGTCGCCGAGCGCGCCCGTCAAGCAGCAGGCCAGAAAGCGTAGTTCGGGCGTGGTGGTCCCGTTGTCGTGGAGGAGGGCGCGGGCGTGCCCCAGAAGGACCTCACCGGATGCGAGCTGGGCGCGCTCAACGGCGTCCGCTTGGCGGGTGACCGGGCCGTCCCCCTCGGAGAGCAGGTAGCACGGTTTCCCCTCCGGACTCGACCAGGGAAGCAGGCGTGGACGCGCAGGAGGCGTCATGGCGACTCCAGTTCTCTAGAGAAGTTGGATCGCTACATGTTGAATCGGGGCGAGTGCATAGCGTCAACTAGTTCTCTAGAGATGTTGAGGTTGAGGTAGGTGGTGCCGCCGTGGCACTCGAACGGATCTCTAGGATGTCTAGAGATCGCCAGGAGGGATGCATCGCCATGGCCGCACCGGAAAGCTCGTCGCCCAAGTACCGCCGGATCGCCGACGCTCTGAAGCGGGCGATTGCGGAGGGGGAGTTCGGGCCCGGAGACCGGCTGCCCGGGGAGAACGAGCTGATGGACCGGCACGGCGTGGCGCGGATGACGGCCCGGCAGGCGCTCGGTGTGCTCACTTCGGAGGGGCTTGCCGAGGCCCGCAAGGGCGCCGGGGTCTTCGTGCGGGCGTTCCAGCCGATCCGGCGCCGTGGCGTCCCGCGGCTGGCCCGGGAGCAATGGGGTGAGGGGCGGTCGGTCTGGTCGGCCGATGTCCCGGACCGTGACCTGGTGGTCGACGAGGTCACGGTGAACGAGGAGCCGGCGCCTGAAACCGTCGCGTCGCAGCTCGGCATAGCGCCCGGAGGCGCTGTGATCGTGCGGCGCCGCAGGTTCGTGCTCGACGGTAAGCCGGTGTTGCTGTCCACCTCCTCCCTCCCCGCTGCCCTCGTCGCGGGATCGGCGATCACGCAGCCGGATACCGGGGCCGGCGGCACATACGCCCGGCTCGCCGAGTTGGGTGCGGGGCCCGCCCGCTTCAGGGAAGAAGTGCGGTCACGCATGCCGGCGCCGGATGAGGCCGTTCGGCTGCGCCTTCCGCCGGGCACGCCCGTTGTCCTCATCAGCCGCGCGGCCATCACCGCGGACGGGCGGACCGTCGAGGTCAACGAGATGATCCTCGACTCGTCCGCCTACGTGCTGGAGTACGACTTCGACGCCTGAGCCGTCAGACCGCAAGCGCCGCGCCGCAGACTGCGGTCTTGGCGCGCGCCTCTGGCTCCTGGTCGGTCCGGACCGACCAGGAGCCAAGGGCGCAGCGGTAGCGACGGGCCCCCTCCGTGGAGGCTCATCCGTAGGGGATTCAGTCGAGTTCGACGCCCATGTTGTGGGCGAAGCCCTGCCACTTCTCCACGGCGAAGCGCTTGTTGAGCGAGTCGGGCACGCTCGGGTTGGTGACGTAGCCCTCGACGTGGAGCCGCAGGTAGCCCTTGGAGTCCGTGTAGAAGTTGAAGTAGACCTTCGACCCCTTGCCGTCGAAGTGGCCCTTCTCCGCGGTGAAGTACCAGGCGTTCTTCATGGAGCCGATGCCGTGGTAGCGCACCGGAGCGTCCTTGCAGGCGAAGAAGACGGCGCAGGCCTCAAGGTTGATGCGCTGGTTCTCCTTCGGGAACTTCTTGGGTGCTCCCTTGACGGGGAACGTGCAGTTGAAGCAGTGCTTCAGAGACTTCATCGCCTTGGCCGGGCTCACCTTGAGCCCCGGGTAGCGCGCGTTGTTGGGCTTGACGGTGAAACGCTCGTCATACAGCTTGCGCAGGCCCGCCGCCGCACTCTTGGTGCCCACGGACTGGGTGGCGGCAGCCTTGGTCACGGGCTGCTGTGCCGAGTCGGCCGACTGCGCCTGAGCGGGCGTCGCAGTGGCCAGTACGCCCACTGCCGCCACGGCGGTGAGGATCTTCCCCGTAGAGATGCGCATGAACAGACTTCCCCCTGGTCAGAAAGAAATGATCAAAAACGCTGTCACCCTACCCGGCCCGACTACTCGCCGGTAATGGAATAGGTGTTCCCATCTCGGAAGTTCGGAGAAGTGGGCCGCGGCCGCGTGGCACCCGGGCCGACAGGCCAGGGGGCGCCGGGCCGCGGATGGCGGCAGGACTGAGCCGCACGCACGCCTGGTACGGCCGTCCGTGCGTGCGTTCGACGGTTCGCAGTCTGCGTCTGCGTCTGCGTCTGCGTCTGCGTCGGCGTAGGTACCGGCACTGGCACTGGCACCGGCACACGCCCGGGCACGGGTTCGGCTGCCGTCAGCCGAGGAGGCCGCGGACCCTCAGGCCGCCCGTCGTGCCGCGTACTCCGGGATTTCGGCCATCGGGGGGCGCTCCTCGGTGTCCACGTCCGTCGTACGGGGGACGAAGCCGTCGGCCCCGCGGTCGAACTGGGTGAGCCGGGGGCGTACCAAGTGGCCGCGGGCCAGGCGGAGTTGCGCGGTGCGGTAGATCGCGGCGGCCATCCGGCCGAGGGCCTGGCCGTCCTGGTGGCGGTGTTTGCGGACGCCGACGTCCACCTGGGCGAGGGCGTCGAGGCCGACGGTGTGCAGGGCGTCGACGAGCAGGCCGAGCTCGACGCCGTAGCCGACCGGGAAGGGGAGGCGTTCGAGGAGGGAGCGGCGGGCCGCGTACTCGCCGCCGAGGGGCTGGACGAAGCCGGCCAGCTGGGGCCAGTGGAGGTTGAGGAGCGGGCGGGCGACCAGTTCGGTGACCCGGCCGCCCTGGCCGGCCCCGGCGCCCTCGGTGCCGGTCTCCAGCGGGCGGTCGTACATCGCCTTCACGAACTGGATGTCCGGATCGGTCAGCAGCGGGCCGACGATCCCGGAGACGAAGGCGGAGGAGAATTCGCGCAGGTCGGCGTCGATGAAGCAGACGATGTCGCCGGTGGTGGCCAGCAGGGAGCGCCACAGCACCTCGCCCTTGCCGGGGAGGGCCGGCAGCCGCGGCAGGACGCTGTCGCGGGGGATGACCCGGGCGCCGGCCGCCGCCGCGACCTCGGCGGTGCGGTCGGTGGAGCCGGAGTCCAGCACGATCAGCTCATCGACGAGCGGGACCGGGCCGGTCATCAGCTCGGCGCGGATCACCGCCACGATCGCCCCGACGGTGGCCTCCTCGTCGAGGGCGGGCAGTACGACACTCACCGTGCGGCCCGTCTGGTGCTTCGCCTCCAGCAGCCGCCCCAGCGGGCGGTCCGCGGCGGACCAGGAGCGGCTGCTCAGCCAGCCCTCCACCTCTTCCAGCACGTCTACGACTCCTCGGTCGCCGCCGGTGGGCGGCCTCTGTGATCCATCTCGCGCATCGGACGACTATCTCAACCGTCAGTGCCTTCGGTTACAGTCTTGAACAACGCGGAAGACCGTTGCATGTCGGGGTCCGCGCCACAAACGCC
This sequence comes from Streptomyces sp. Edi2, assembly GCF_040253635.1. NCBI lineage: Bacteria > Bacillati > Actinomycetota > Actinomycetes > Kitasatosporales > Streptomycetaceae > Streptomyces > Streptomyces sp. Edi2. Next base: position 5,424,027 of record NZ_JBEJGX010000003.1, read on the forward strand.
TGGGTTTCGGCCCAGCGCCATACCGCTCATCCAGAGGGGCAGAGGGATACGGCCCGTTGAAGCCCCGGCAACCCTCCAGCCGGTCTTGCCGCAAGGACGCTGACGTCCCGCGCGCGAGGCTCCCGGCTAGGGAAGGTGCCAAATCCGTCTCGTGGCGAGATTCGTCGCGAGGAAGATGAGGAGAAAGGGCCTCGCCTCCATGGCTGTGCAAGTCACCGAAAACACCCCCACCGTCGCTCTGGGCCCCGCCGCAGCCCTGTCCTGCCGCGAGTGCGGACAGCGCTTCGCGCTCGGCCCGATCTTCGCGTGCCAGGAATGTTTCGGGCCGCTCGAAGTCGCGTACGACCTGCCGAGCGGCGACCCCGAGGGCCTGAAGAAGCAGATCGAGGCCGGTCCGGACAACATCTGGCGCTACGCCCCGCTGCTGCCCGTCCCCGCCGACGTCGCCGACAAGCCCAACCTGAACCCCGGCTTCACCAAGCTCGTCCAGGCCGACCGGCTCGCCGCCGAGCTGGGCGTCACCGGCGGTCTGTACGTCAAGGACGACTCCGGCAACCCGACGCACTCCTTCAAGGACCGCGTCGTGGCGATCGCCGTCGAGGCCGCCCGCGCCTTCGGCTTCACCACCCTGTCCTGCTCCTCGACCGGCAACCTCGCCGGCGCGGTCGGCGCCGCGGCGCGCCGGGCCGGTTTCCAGTCCTGCGTGTTCATCCCGCACGACCTGGAGGCCGGCAAGGTCGTCATGGCCGCGGTCTACGGCGGTGACCTGGTCGGCATCGAGGGCAACTACGACGACGTCAACCGCTTCTGCTCCGAGCTCATCGGCGACCCGCTGGGCGAGGGCTGGGGCTTCGTCAACGTCAATCTGCGCCCCTACTACGGCGAGGGTTCCAAGACCCTGGCGTACGAGATCTGCGAGCAGCTGGGCTGGCGCCTCCCGGACCAGATCGTCATCCCGATCGCGTCCGGCTCGCAGCTCACGAAGATCGACAAGGGGCTCAAGGAGCTGATCGCCCTCGGTCTGGTCGAGGACAAGCCGTACAAGATCTTCGGCGCCCAGGCGGAGGGCTGCTCGCCGGTGTCCACGGCCTTCAAGGCCGGGCACGACGTGGTCCGCCCGCAGAAGCCGAAGACCATCGCCAAGTCGCTGGCGATCGGCAACCCGGCCGACGGCCCGTATGTGCTCGACATCGCCCGCCGTACGGGCGGCGCGGTCGAGGACGTCAACGACGAGCAGGTCGTGGACGCGATCAAGCTGCTGGCCAGGACGGAAGGCATCTTCGCGGAGACCGCGGGCGGGGTGACCGTCGGCGTGACCAAGAAGCTGATCGAGAACGGTGTGCTCGACCCGTCCCTGACGACCGTCGTCCTGAACACCGGTGACGGCCTCAAGACGCTGGACGCGGTCGCCCCGACCTCAGGGCCCACGGCCACGATCCGTCCGGACCTGGACGCGTTCCGCGCGGCCGGTCTCGCCCGCTGACGCTGCCGGCCCCGTCCGCGCACGGGGCCGCGCCACCTCCCGCCACGAGGCCGCCGGCCCGTCCGCAACGAGGCCACGCCACCGCCCCCGAACACGTACTCCGCAATACCCGGAAGGCAGAACCATGAGCGTGAAGGTCCGCATCCCCACCATCCTCCGCACGTACACCGGCGGCCAGGCCGAGGTCGCGGCCGAGGGCGCGACCCTCTCCGAGGTGATCGCCGACCTGGAGCAGAACCACCAGGGCATCGCGGCCCGGGTGCTGGACGACGCCGGCAAGCTGCGCCGCTTCGTGAACGTCTACGTCAACGACGACGATGTGCGCTTCGAGCAGGGCCTGGAGACGCCGACCCCGGAGGGTGCGGGCGTCTCGATCATTCCGGCGGTGGCCGGAGGGTGCTGATTTGCGCCAATTCTTGGCCTGCTTGACCGGAATTGCCCCGTCCGCCAGAAAGCGGACGGGGCAATTCCATGTTGTGAAAGGAGATACCATTGAGGCGATACCCCTCCCCTATAGCGCGTGCGTGTGCCGAACGCATATGAGATCGCGATCAGTTGTGCCCAAAGTGTGGGCAAGATTTGTCGCTTAGGTGAGCTATGCCCGGCCCGACTTGCCCGGGAGAAGCGGGATTTCACCGCATATTGCCGATTTTCCGGCCCCAGATTTCTCGTCCGATTGACCTGTTGCGCTGGGCATCTGTGCAGATACATTCAGCGGCGGTCGACGCGTTCCGGCGCACACCCCACAGGGCTTTCGCGGGGTGAGGTCTGACCCGGGTCCGCGGAGTGCGGTCCTGCGCAAGGGCCAGTAATAGGGGAGTTAGGCATGGCTCAGGGCACCGTCAAGTGGTTCAACGCGGAGAAGGGGTACGGCTTCATCGCGGTCGACGGTGGTGCGGATGTTTTCGTCCACTACAGCGCGATCCAGATGGACGGCTACCGCACCCTTGAGGAGGGTCAGCGGGTCGAGTTCGAGATCTCGCAAGGCCAGAAGGGGCCGCAGGCGGACATGGTCCGGGTGGCCGGCTGAGGCGCCGACCGACTGCTGCGTAGTGAAGGCCCGTACCCCCCTGAGGGGTGCGGGCCTTCTGCTGTCCGTCGCGGTCTGCCGGCCGCCTCTCGCCGGCCGCCCCTCGCCCGCCGTCTCTCGTCGGCCGCCCCTCGTCCGCTGCTCCTCGTGCTGCCCCTCGTCCGCTGTCCGCTGCTCCGCTGTCCGCTGTCGGCGGACGGGGAGGTGCTGAGTGCGGGCGGACCCCGGGGGACCTGCGCTCACCCGTGATTCACCCGTCACCCGGGCGCCACCCCGATGGGAGGCATCTTCGAAGCCGCCTTGCACTCAAGGGGTGCGAGTGCTAATCATTGCGTTAGCACTCTCCCAGTGAGAGTGACAAAGAAGGACCGGGTCGGTGAGGCCCGTAGGCCGGGTGGGGCAAGGAACCACGCAGGTCTGCAGGTCGTCCGTCGCGGGCGCCAGCGCGGTCCGGAGCAATCCTTCCCCAAGCTCTCAACTGCGTTCGAGCAGGGGAGACCCCATTAGTCCGGGAGGACCACTTCACATGGCCAAGATCATCGCGTTCGACGAGGAGGCACGGCGCGGTCTCGAGCGCGGGATGAACCAGCTCGCCGACGCCGTCAAGGTCACCCTCGGCCCCAAGGGCCGCAACGTCGTCCTCGAGAAGAAGTGGGGCGCCCCCACGATCACCAACGATGGTGTATCCATCGCCAAGGAGATCGAGCTCGAGGACCCGTACGAGAAGATCGGCGCCGAGCTGGTCAAGGAGGTCGCGAAGAAGACGGACGACGTCGCCGGTGACGGCACGACGACCGCGACCGTCCTGGCCCAGGCTCTGGTCCGCGAGGGCCTGCGCAACGTCGCCGCCGGCGCCAACCCGATGGCCCTCAAGCGCGGCATCGAGCGCGCCGTCGAGGCCGTCTCCGCCGCCCTGCTGGAGCAGGCCAAGGACGTGGAGACCAAGGAGCAGATCGCTTCGACCGCCTCCATCTCCGCCGCTGACACCCAGATCGGCGAGCTCATCGCCGAGGCCATGGACAAGGTCGGCAAGGAAGGCGTCATCACCGTCGAGGAGTCCCAGACCTTCGGTCTGGAGCTGGAACTCACCGAGGGTATGCGCTTCGACAAGGGCTACATCTCGGCGTACTTCGCGACCGACATGGAGCGCATGGAAGCCGCGCTCGACGACCCGTACATCCTGATCGTCAACTCCAAGATCAGCAACGTGAAGGACCTGCTCCCGCTCCTGGAGAAGGTCATGCAGTCGGGCAAGCCGCTGCTGATCATCGCCGAGGACGTCGAGGGCGAGGCCCTGTCGACCCTGGTCGTCAACAAGATCCGTGGCACCTTCAAGTCCGTCGCCGTCAAGGCCCCGGGCTTCGGTGACCGCCGCAAGGCCATGCTCGGCGACATCGCCATCCTCACCGGTGGCACCGTCATCTCCGAGGAGGTCGGCCTCAAGCTGGAGAACGCCGGTCTCGAACTGCTCGGCCGCGCCCGCAAGGTCGTCATCACCAAGGACGAGACCACCATCGTCGACGGTGCCGGCGACAGCGAGCAGGTCCAGGGCCGGGTCAACCAGATCCGCGCCGAGATCGAGAACAGCGACTCGGACTACGACCGCGAGAAGCTGCAGGAGCGCCTGGCGAAGCTGGCCGGCGGCGTGGCCGTCATCAAGGCCGGTGCCGCCACCGAGGTCGAGCTCAAGGAGCGTAAGCACCGCATCGAGGACGCCGTTCGCAACGCGAAGGCGGCCGTCGAAGAGGGCATCGTCGCCGGCGGTGGCGTGGCCCTGCTCCAGGCTTCCTCGGTCTTCGAGAAGCTGGACCTCGACGGTGACGAGGCGACCGGCGCCAACGCCGTGAAGCTCGCGCTGGAGGCCCCGCTCAAGCAGATCTCCGTCAACGGCGGCCTTGAGGGCGGCGTTGTGGTGGAGAAGGTGCGCAACCTGCCCGTGGGTCACGGCCTCAACGCCGCGACCGGCGACTACGTCGACATGATCGCCGAGGGCATCATCGACCCGGCGAAGGTCACGCGCTCCGCGCTGCAGAACGCCGCCTCCATCGCGGCGCTGTTCCTCACCACCGAGGCCGTCATCGCCGACAAGCCGGAAAAGGCCGGCGCGGCGGGCGCTCCGGGCGGCATGCCGGGCGGTGACATGGACTTCTGATCCCTCGCGGATCAGACACCGGTCCTCCCGGACCGCAACGTCCAGACGTACGTCGGGGCGGCACCCTCCTCCCAGGGGGTGCCGCCCCGGCGGCGTTTCGGGAGGGGGCATCCGGGCCGTTCGGAGCGCATAAAACCCGGTGTCCCAGGGGTTCACCGTGTCAAAATCCGGCGCATGACTGTTCGATACCCTTCCCCGCTGCGTCCCGGTGACCGTGTCGGTGTCACCTCTCCGTCGGGCGGCGTCGCGGAGGATCTGCGTGCGCGCCTCGATGTCGCCGTCCGTGACGTTCAGGACCGCGGGTACGAGGTCGTCATCGGCCGGTGCATGGACGGCTCCGGGCACGTCAGTGCTTCGGCCGCTGACCGCGCCGACGAGCTGATGTCGATGCTGATCGACCCCTCCATCAAGGCCATCGTGCCGCCGTGGGGCGGAGAGACCGCCATTGACCTGCTACCACTGCTCGACTGGGACCGGTTACGGGAGGCGGAGCCGACCTGGATCGTCGGGTTCTCCGACATATCGACCGTGATCACACCGATGACCCTGCTCACGGGCACGGCGACCGTCCACGGCAACAACCTCATGGACACGCCCTACCGGGTGCCCGAAGGACTGCAGTCGTGGTGCGACATCGTCGCGGCGCCCCCGGGGCACCGGTTCGTCCAGACCCCGCCCGGTCGCCACCGGAGCGTGGCCTTCGACGACTTCGCCGCCTTCCCCGGCATTCGCGAGTACACGCTCGACTCCGTGGGTGCCTGGACCCGGCTCGACGGGGGCGGTGACGTGGAGGCCGAGGGAAGACTGATCGGCGGCTGCATCGAAACACTGTGCAATCTCGCGGGGACAGCCTTCCTCGACACCTCGGCCTTCGCTCGCGACGAGTCACCGAATGGGCTTCTCGTCTATGTGGAGGCAACCGGCGACGATGCCTTCACCATCTGCCGGAACCTGCACGGCATGAGACTCGCCGGGTTCTTCGACCGGGCGAACGCGGTTCTCGTCGGCCGGACCTCCGCACCGGACAACGATTCGCTCAGCCAGCACGAGGCCGTCCTCGACGCACTCGGCCCCCTCCATGTGCCGATCATCGCCGACATGGAATGCGGGCACGTCCCGCCCTACATGCCCATCGTCAACGGAGCGTACGGCCGTATCGTTCACTCCCCGAGCCGGAGCGAACTGACGCAGACTCTGGGCTGACGGCTGACGGCTGACGGCTGACGGCTGACGGCTGACGGCTGACGGCTGTCGGCTGACGGCATACGGCACATCAGGCCGGTGGCTATCTCTGGCCGGGGTGGGCCGCAGGCATCATCGCCCGCTCTATGGCCTGCGCCTACTCCGTGGCCCGCGCCTGCTTCTGCATGCCCTGCTGCCCACGGCGGACGATGAGGCAGCCCGCGAGGCACAGGGCCCCTGCCGCGGACAGCATCGCGGCGCCGCAGAGGGTGGCGGGTGCGGGCGGGGCCTCGCGGTCGAGGGTGCTTTCGAAGGCGACTTGGATTGAGAGGTGCGGCCCGTGCATCTGGGGAAGTGGCGGGTAGGAGGGCGGTGTCTCGCCCCACAGGATCAGTGCCGCCCCGCCCGCGGCCAGTACGAGAGCCGTGAGGGCCACGATCAGCCTGCCGCGCCAGGGGCGCCGTAATCGGATCAGCATGGCGCCGACCCTACTGACTGCTACTGACCGCCGCGCCACGGTGCGGCAGGATCACGGTCGGCCGGCGGCGGCCCTACTACGGCTGGGGGCCGGTGGCCGTGCGACCGCGCGCAAATGCTGCACGCGGGCGCGGACTTGGGCGGCCGTCGCCTCCGCCGCGAGACGCCGCCGGTCGTCCGGTGGCGCCTCGCCCCGGCAGGGGCCGCAGACACCCCCGGGGAGCGCGGCGGGCCGACCCGGGGCGCGGCAGACGGTGCACTCCATGATCCGGAGGGCTCTGCGCGACGGCCCTTGGGCGGGGCGGCCTGGCCCAGCGGCTTCTGCGTCTGCCTCTGCGTCTGCGTTTGCATCGGCTTCGGTGCCGGTGTCCGTCCCGGGTTCGGGTGGGGGCGGCATCTTGGCGAGCAGCCGGGAGCGGGCGAGTCGGCCCGGGTGGTGGACGTGTGGCGGCAGCCCGGAGGTCAGGGCGGACAGGAGCTGGTCGCGGGTCGCGCCGCGCGCCAGCCATTCCTCCGCGAACGCTTCGAGGGACGCGCAGTCGGCGGCGGACAGCGTCATACGGGGTTCGGCACGGCCGAGAGCGGCGAGGGCGGCGTAGCCGGGGGAGTGCGGTGGACGGGGCTGGACGTGGGTGTGGACGTGTGGGGCATGCGGGCGCGGTGGCCCGGCGGCGGGAAGTGGGGCGCCACTGCCGCCTTCACCGCCAACGTCGTCGTGGGTCATCGGAACGTTCCCGGCGCATAAGGCCATCCACCAGGCGTCGTCCCGTGCCGTACGCGAGAAGTACGTACGCGTCACCCAGAGCGGACTGCCGCCGTCACTCATGTGTGTCTCGGTGACCCGCCGCAGATGACCGGCCTCCGAGAGGTGGCGGAGCGCGGTCCGCAGGGCGCACTGCCCGTAGTCCGGCAACACCTTGGCCAGCGTCTTCACGGACATGTCGGCACCCTCGGGCAGCCGGTCGAGGTAGGCGGCGATGGATGCCTCACGACGGGGGAGGTTCGCGAAGTCGCCGGGGCGGGAGGGGCGTTGGTCGGGCGCTTCGCGTTTGCCGTAGCCGGGGCGGGCGGAGGGGTGGTTGCCGTGGGGGAGTGCGGGGGCGCACGGGACGGCGTTAAAGTTGGAGCTAGCCATGAGATCGTCGCGCTTTCGATCTTGGTGGTCAGACCCCGGTCGGTGTTGGTAGCACCTGCCGGGGTTGTTTTGTTGCTGCGCACGCTAGACCGGGGCGACGTGATGTCGCAAGCCGGTCACGGAATGTCATCCGCGCTGGTGTGTGCGGGAGTTGGCGGCTCGGGGGAGGGTGGGTGGGTGTCCTTCCGACCGCCCGTTCCTTGGAAAGAGGGCTCGGGGTCCGCGGCTTGAGCCCCGGACCCCGAGTGGACGCCAGGCGCCTTAGAAGGAGCTGGACTTGATGCCCTCGATGAACGCTGCCCACGCCGGCGCCCGGAACGCGAGCGCCGGACCGTCCGGGTCCTTGGAGTCCCGGACGGGCACGATGCCGGGGTGATCGTCGGAGACTTCGAGGCAGTCGCCGCCGCTGCCGTCGCTGTGGGTGGACTTCCGCCAGGTGGCGACCTCTAGGCAGTCTCCGCCACTGCCGCCGCTGTGGCTGGACTTGTGCCACGTCGCGATTTCGAGGCAGTCTCCGCCCTCGCCGCCGCTGTAGCTGGACTTACGCCAGATGGCCATGCTCAGGTCGTACTCAGGGCTGATCTTCATTCGCGTAATCCTCCGCCACTGATTCGATCAGGGCCAGGGAATCTTGGGGTGACAGTGCGCTGGCCCCGAGCAGATCGTAAGTCAGTTCGTGACGGGCGACAGTCGCTGGGTCGTCCTCCAGCTTGCTTGCGTTCAGCACTTCTAGGTGAGCGAGCGTGGGCGCGTCCTCGAAGTTCATCAACTTGAGCGCGCCATTCATCGACGCATGAGCACCTGCCGTGAACGGCAACACCTGCACGATGATCCGGTGCTTCCGGATCAGCTCCACCACGTGCCACAGCGCCTCCGCCATCACCACCGGGCCGCCGGTATTCCGACGCAGCACAGCCTCGTCCAGCACCACCCACAACAACGGGGTCGTTGGATGGTCGAGGAGGCGCGTGCGTTCGAGTCGTGCCGTGACCGTCTCGTCGATCACGTCGTCGGGCGCCGTCGGCTGGTACGCGCGGCAAACTGCCGACGCATAGGCCTTGGTCTGCAGCAGTCCTGCAATCAGCTGCGGCGCGTACTGTCTGATCGCCGTGGCGACGGCTTCCGCCTCCGCCGCCTCCGCGAAGTGATCCGGATACTTCGACCTCGTCGCGGCCTCGCAGTTGCGGGTGAAGTAGCCGTCCGTTCCAAGGACCTCGTCGATCTTTACGGCGTACTCCATCTGCATCCGCCGCGTCCCTGCCTCCAGCTGGCCGATGAACGACCCGCTGACGAAGAGGGGCTTGCCGAGTTCTTCCTGGGTGAGGCCGGCCTCTTCGCGCTTGTGCCGTAACTCTGCGCCGAGCATCGCGCGGGGGGACGAGGACGGGTCGAGGGGTTTGGGTCCGGGCATCGCAGCAACTCCCTGTTACACACGATCGGTTGTTGGGTCTGCGCCTCTATGCAGGCTAGACCCGTAGTGGCCACGCTGTGTGCGCAATGGCAACACTCAGTGTGGAAGGTGATGAGGCGAATGCTGACGGCGCGTGAGCGGATGCGGCAGGCCGAGGGCGTCACGGCGGAACTGCGGACCGCCCTCCGGGAAGCGGGGATCACCCTGCCCTCCCTTGGCGTCGACCCGGTGTCGTGCGCGAGTGTCCATATGGCGCCGCTGGTCGAGCTGGGGCGCTGCAATCTGGACACGGCCCGGCGGCTCGCCGGCGTACTGGCGGACTACGCCCGGACCGCCGAACCGGGACACGGTGAGGAGGAGCCGCGGCCGTGATGCCGGTCCCCGGAAGCTACGCGGTGGACGGGCGGGACGGCCGTGTCGGCTTGGTCATCGGCGTGGTCGGCGGCCACGAGGGGCCGTTGGTGCAGCTTCGGCCGCCCGGTGGTGGTGTGCCGTGGGACTGCCCGCCTCATGCGCTGTGCGCCGCCCCGCCGTCCGCCGTATTGGTGGCCCGCGTCAGAGAACTGAACTGGCAGAGCCGGATGCCGTGAGGGGTGGGCCGCCCACCAGGAACGTGCGTCCTGCGGGCGGCGCGTGGTGGGTGCCGGGGCGGTGACCCGTGCGGATGTACGGCTGACGGTCGTACGGTCGGCTGCCCGCGCGGGGGGCGGCTGCCGGGGCGTGGACCGCTGGGGTGTGTGGGCGGGGGCGTGGGCGGCGTGCGGGGTTGTCGCCCTGCGTAAGTGCTGTACACGGGCGGGAACGGGGCGGACGGCTCGGGGGCGCGCGGCTTGAGCCGTGGGGCACGGGTGGACATTCGCCGGCGCGATAGCCCGGCCCCGAGCATGGCGCGGGGTGACGAAGGCGGGGGTGAGAGGCCGGGGCGCGGGCCGTTTGGCAACTCCCTGTTACACACGATCGGTTGTTGGGCATGCGTCTCTCTGCAGGCCGGGCCGGTAGCCGCCACGCTGTGTGCACGACGGGGACACTCAGCGTGGAAGGCGATGAGGCGAAATGTTGACGGCGCGTGATCGAGTACGCCAGGCCGAGGGCGTCATGGCGGAACTGCACACCGCACTCCAGGCGGTCGGGGTCACCCTTCCCTCCCTCTGCGTCGACCCGGTGTCCTGCGCGAGCAGCGTCATGGCGCCGCTGGTCGAATTGGGGCGCTGCAATCTCGACACCGCCCAGCGTCTGGCCGAGGTCTTGATGGACTACGCCAAGACCGCCGCCCCCGGGCACGGGCACGGCCCGGAGGAGGGACAGCCGTGAAGTTGTCGTCCGGCAGCTATGCGGTGGACGGGCGGGACGGGCGCGTCGGCCGGGTCGTGGGCCACCAGGGGCCGTTGGTGCAGCTCCGCGAGCCCGGCGGCGGCCGGCCGTGGGCCTGCCCGCCGCACTTACTGCGCCCCGCCCCGCCATCCGCCGTACTGGCGGCCCGCCTCAGAGAGCTGAACTGGGAGAGCCGGATGATCCCTTGAGGAGGGGACCGGGGTGCTCTCCTCGGGCCGGTGGACCGGTGCGGGTGGCGCTCGCCGGTGGACCGGTGCGGGTGGCGCTCCCGGCGACCGGTGATCAGGGTTGGTTGGCGGGAGCGCCGGTGGTTCAGTCGGCGGCTTCCTCGGCGGCGATCCGTGCTTGCGTTTCGTCGCTGTCGGTGCCGGCGGCGCGCTTGCCGTAGCCGCGGTGGACGACCATGAGTTGGTCTTGCGTGCCGTTCTTGTCGCGGTAGGCGATCACGGCTGGTCCGGCGCCGCTGGTGTGGCCGGGGAACTTGGTGTCGGTGGACCACCGGCTGCCGTCGTAGTAGGTCCACCACAGGTTCTGGTCGTTGCTGCCGTGGCCGCGGTGGACGCAGTACAGCTTGTTGTCGAACACCGCCAGGCCAGGGCCTTCCAGGCTGCTGTGGGCGGGAAGCGACTGGTCGGCGGACCAGCGCGTGCCGTCGTACGTCGCATGCCACAGGGACACGTCGTTGCCGGTGCCGCGGTGGACCAGGTGGAGCTTGCGGTCGTAGACGGCCAGCGCCGGGTTCGAGGCCGTCTTGTGGGTGCGGAGTTCGGTGTCGGCGGACCAGCGCGTGCCGTTGAACGTGGTGTGCCACATGGTGATGGTGTTGCCGTCGCCGCGGTGGATGCAGTGCAGCTCGTTGTCGTAGACGGCCAGCGCCGGCCCGACCGAGCTCTTGTGGGCGGGGAGCCTCTGATCGGTTGACCAGCGGGTGCCGTCGAACGTGGTGTGCCACAGGGAGGTGTCGTTGCCGCTGCCGCGGTGGACGCAGTGCAGCTGTCCGCGGAAAACCGCCAGAGCTGGGCCGGCTGCGCTGGAGTGAGCACCGAAGGTCCTGTCCTCGGACCAGCCCCTGTCGGGGTCGAACTCGGTCCACCACAGCTGCTGGTCGCTGTTGCCGTAGCCGCGGTGGACGAGGATCAGACGGCCGTTGAACACCGCCGCCGCCGGGTTCGCGGCACTGGCGTGGCCGGGGAACATGGCGTCCTCGTTCCACTCGAAGCGACCGGTCTCCGCGTTGCGGCCGAACACCGTCCACCACAGGTTGGGGTCCTCGGCGGGGTTGATGCCGATCGGGATGAGCATCGTCGGCGAGATCCACGGCGAGACCAGCTTGCAGCCGTACCCCCTCGACACCGCCTGGATCCAGATCTTCTGTGCCATGGCCGCCAGGGTGACCAGGGACGAGAGAGGCTCCTTGAGCGCCTCGCCGAGGATGTCCGCGAGGAGGTCCTTGATCTCCAGGTACGCATCCACCGCCGCCTGGTTGAGGTGAACCTCGAACCCCCACCATTTCGCCTTGAACTCCACGGTGGCGCCCCGCGCCTCCAGTTCCTTGCGCGCGCGCTTCGCCCGCTCCACCAGCTCGGGCGGCGGCGTCTCGTAGACCACGCTGTTCTGCGGCGCGCTGTCCTGGGACTCGGTGGACTGATCGATGGCCATGGTTGTCCTCTCCAGTGGCGAGTGTCGTACCGGCCTGCCCGGACTCGTGACTCGAAGATCCCGGCGGCCCCAGGATGCCCACATAGCGCAGCAAAAGACTGCATAGAGTCACCAAAAGGCCTCAGGGCTACTCAATCTGGGGGGATCAACCACGGTCGGCCATGGGGGAATCAACCACGGTTGGCCACATGGGAAGAGCGAGCTGATTGTCACCGGACGGGCGGGCGGGAGCGGCGGCGCACTCGCCGCCCACGTCGATGTCCTCAACTGACCCCTGGCCTCCGGCACCGCGCCGAGCCACGGCCTTTCTTAACGGACGGTCCGCTTCCCCTGGCTGTTCCTTTGACCTGCGGCTTCAAGTTGGCGGAAGCGCAATGTCAAGGGGGAGCCCGGCCTCAGCGTGTTCCCAGGCCGGCCGGCGCGCCCGGTGTGGCGGGTGTGTCTGGCACGGTCGGCGCGCCCGGTGTGGCTGTTGGTGCGGTCGGGCTTCCGGTGGTTGGGGGATCGGTGGTCTGTGAGGGGTGGGGAGCGGTGGCGTCGGGGTCTTTGGGGTCCGTGTTCAGGTCCGCCCGCAACTGTTTGCTGAAGCCGAAGAAGTAGGTGGCGAGGAAGCCGGTGAGGTAGCCGACGGCCAGGCCCAGGGCGTAGACGACGAGGGTGGTGGTGACGGGCTGAGCGCCCTTCACCAGGGGGAACAGGGCCCAGCCTGAGGGCCCGATGGCGGTGGAGCCGACGGCGTCGCCGAGCTGGTTGAAGAGGCCGATGAAGCCGCCGCCGCACGCGCCGCCGATACAGGCGGTGATGAAGGGGCGGCCCAGGGGGAGCGAGACGCCGTAGATCAGAGGTTCGCCGACGCCCAGGAAGCCTGCAGGGAGGGCCGACTTGATGGTCGTACGGATCGAGCGGTTGCGGGGGAGCCGGAGGTAGACGGCGAGGGCGGCGCCGACCTGGCCCGCGCCCGCCATGGCGAGGATCGGCAGCAGGACGGTATAGCCCTGCTGCTCGATGAGGGTGGTGTGGATCGGGATCAGGGCCTGGTGGAGGCCCAGCATCACGAGGGGGAGGAAGAGGCCGCCCAGGACGAAGCCGGCGAAGGCCCCGCCGTGGGCCAGCAGCCAGGTGGCGAAGGTCCCGATGGCGGTGGAGACCTCGCCCGCCACGAACATCAGGCCGAAGATCGTGACCAGGCCCGTGACCAGGACGGTCAGGGTGGGAGTGAGAAGCACATCCAGTGCGTCGGGGACCTTTCCCCACGCTCTCGTTTTCGCCCGGCCGGGGAAGAACCCGTTGCGGCAGCACTTCTCCACCTGGACGGCGAGCAGTGCCGCGGCGAGGGCGCCGAGTACGCCGCCCTGGCCCGGGGCGAGCTTCTGGCCGAATGCCGTGACGTGGGCGATGCCCGGGAAGACGATGATCGCGGCGACCGCCCCGCCGAGGATCGGTGTGCCGCCGAACTCCTTGGCGGCGTGGTAGCCGACGAAGACGGCGATGAGGGACATGAAGCCGGAGGCGATGGCGGTCAGCGCCGGGACGACGGACGGCAGCCAGCCGAGGTTGGCCAGCAGGCCGTTGATACCGGCGACGATGCCGCAGCCGATCAGGGCGGGGATCAGCGGGACGAAGATATTGGCGATCCGGCGCAGGAACAGCTTTACGGGGGTGGCGTTCCGGGACTTCTGCCGGGCCTTGAGGGCGGCACCCTGGGCGGCCAGCTCCTCGGCGGTGGTGGCGGTGGGCGTGGCGGTCGGGGCGCCGGTGGGGGTGGCGGCCTCAGGTGTGGATTCCGGTGCGGAGGGTGGTGTGGCGGCCCGGGGGCCGGCGGTCGGCGCTACCGTCCCCGGTGTTGTGGCCTCCGGCGCTTCGGCCTTTGGTGCCTTGGCCTTCGGCTCCGGGAGCGGGGGCGTGGTGCGGGCCTGCTCGACCAGGCGCTCGAACTCGGGGGTGACCCGGGCAACCGTTCCGGGGCCCAGCACGATCTGGTACGTGTCGTCCTCGACCACGCCCATGACGGCCGGGAGCGCCTTGAGGGCTTCGTCCTGGACCAGGGAGCGGTCCTGGACGCCGAGGCGGAGCCGGGTCATGCAGTGGGCGATGGAGGTGAGGTTCTTGGCGCCGCCGACGAGAGGGAGGATCGCGGCGGCGGTGGCGCGGTTCTTGTCTTCGGGCATATGGGGTGCCTTGCTGTGCAGACAAACCAGGAGCAGGGGTCGGGGAACGGGGACGAGGACCGGGTGCCAGAGGGTCCCGCGGGCCTCAGGGGTTCTTGGCGGCCTGGAGGGCTTCGCGCAGATGGCCGTTGGCGGCGTCGAGAAGGCGGGCGGCGGTGGGGCCGTCGACATCGCCGAGGAGAGTGAGGATGGCGTTCTTCACCTCGCCGTCCGTGATCCTGAGTGCCGTCTCGATCTCCGGGTCGGTGGCGCCGGTGGCGAGCGCGACGATACGGCGCGAGCGGGCCCGCAGCTTTTCGTTGGAGGCGCGGACGTCCACCATCAGATTCCCGTAGGTCTTGCCCAGGCGGATCATGGTGAGGGTCGAGAGCATGTTGAGCACCAGCTTTTGGGCGGTGCCCGCCTTGAGCCGGGTGGAGCCGGTCAGCAGCTCCGGGCCGACCACGATCTCGATGCCGTGCTCGGCGGCCGCGGCCAGCGCCGAATCGGCGTTGCAGGACAGGCCGATGGTCAGGGCGCCCAGCTCGCGGGCGTACTCGACGGCCCCGATCGCGTACGGCGTGCGGCCGGAGGCGGAGATGCCGACGACGGTGTCCAGGTCGGTCAGGCCGATGCCGGTCAGATCCTCGACGGCGAATTTCGTGCTGTCCTCGGCGCCCTCGACGGCGGTGACCATCGCGGACGGCCCGCCCGCGATCAGCCCGAGGACCTGGGCAGGGTCGGTGTTGAAGGTCGGCGGGCATTCGCTGGCGTCCAGCACCCCGAGGCGGCCGGCCGTGCCGGCGCCTGCGTAGATCAGGCGGCCGCCGCGGGCCATGCGCGCGGCGGTGGCGTCGATGGCGGCGGCGATCTCGGGGAGCCGCCGGGCGACGGCGGCGGGGACGGTGGCGTCCTCGTCGTTCATCGTGCGGGCGATGTCCAGGGTGGAGCGGCGGTCGATGTCCGCGAGGTCGGGCCGGAACGCTTCGGTGGTGAGGGTGTCCAACTGGGCGCGCAGACGGTCGTAGTCGGCGGTGGAGGTCATGGCAACGATGGCTCTTTTCGGGTGGGCTCGTGGGGGGCCGGTGCTCTCTTCGGGTGCGCTGCCTCGTCTCGGGGTCGCTGTGCCGCCCGCGCCGATGTCGCGGACACGGGCCCGGCGCGGGCACGGGCCCGCAGAGCGGCGGGGCAGCGCGAGGTCAGCGCTGGTTGTGGCGTGGTGAGTGGCGGTGGGCAAGGGCCTCGTAGGAGGCGGAGAGCGCCGGGGCCGCGGTCTCGTACGTACGCTGTGCGACCCCTATGAACAGGCAGTCCACGACCAGCAGCTGGCTCGTCCTGGACGACATCGCGGCCGGGCGCAGCTCGCTCTCGCGGGCCGTGGACGTGGTGAGGATGTAGTCGGCGTAGGAGGCGATCTCGCCGTCCGGGCGGCCGGTGATGGCGATGGTGGTCGCGCCGTGGTCGAAGGCCACCCGCAGGGGCTCTATGACATCGGTGGTCCGCCCGGAGTGCGTGATCGCGAGGGCGACGTCACCGGTCCGCATCTGCACCGCGTTCGTCACGGCCAGATGCGGGTCCGCGTGCGCATGGGCGATCAGGCCGATGCGCAGCAGCTTCTGGACGAGGTCCTGGCCCACGAGGTTGGAGGCACCGATGCCGTACACATCGATGCGGCGGGCCCCGGCGAGCGCGGCGACGGCCGCTTCGAGCTGGGTGACGTCCAGTGCCGCGGCGGTGTCGGCCAGGCACTGCTGTTCCTCCTGCGCGAGCTTCGCGACGACCTCGACGAGGGAGTCGTCGACCGCTATATCGGCGGTCACCGCGGGCGCGCCGCCGGCCTCCTGCTGCGCGGCGAGCGCGGCGAGGGCGAGCCGCAGGTCGCGGTAGCCCGGGTAGCCGAGCAGCCGGGACGTCCGTACGACGGTGGCTTCGCTGGTGCCCGTGCGCTCCGCGAGGCCGGTGACGGTGAGGGCGGCACAGCCGGCCGGGTCGCTCGCCACGGTCTCGGCGACCCGCTGCATGGAGCGGGTCATCGTCGGGGCGAGGGTGCGGACCTTGGCGGCCAGTGCGGCGGGGGCGGGTGGGGCCGGGGCCGGCCGGGTCTCGACGGCCGCGTCCTTGAAAGTTTCCTTCACGCTGCTGCTCACGATTGAAAAGTAATTTCATCGCCGCGCGGCGTCAATACCCCGGTGAGTGCTGTGGACAGAGCGCAGGATCCGCCCGGGCGAGCGCGTGATGTGTGCCGGGGCTGTGGACAACTCCTTCGCCGGTCGGTGGCCGGGGGACAATGGGCAGCATGGAGCTGGAACAGGCATTGCACGCCGCGCGGGCGCTGGTGCTCGCCGACCTGATGGCGGATGAGGTGGCCGACGCCGACATCGTCTCGCTCGTGGAGGACGCGGTCGTCCACCGCCGGTGGTGGGTGGAGCAATGGCCTGAAGGCGCGGCATTCGTCGCGGGACTGATAGCGCAGGACGTCCAGGACGCCCTGCTGGACCGGTACGGCCGCTGGCCGCTGTGCCCCGTGTGCACGGAGTCGGGCGATCCCCATGCGCTCGACGTCGAGCCGGAGTTGGGACCCGACCCGCATTGGGTCTGCCCCAAGACGGCGGTCGCCGTGGCCCGGGTCGGGCGGCTCGGCACATCCCTGGAGGGGTGAGGTGGTGGATGGCGCGAAGTGGTGCATGGAGCGAGGCAAGGCGGTGGACGTCGCGAGGCGGTGGACGGTGCGGCGGGCTGACGCAGTGACCCGGCCGGAGGACTGACGTGGCGATCTATATCGATCCCCCCACCTGGCCCGGGCACGGCCGGATGTGGTCGCACCTGGTCAGCGACCACTCCTTCGACGAACTGCACGACTTCGCGGCGGGGCTCGGCGCGCCCCGGCGGGCGTTCGAGCGCGATCACTACGACCTGCCGGAGGAGCGGTACGGCGATGCGGTGCGGGCCGGCGCCGTGGAGGTCGGCAGCAAGGAACTGCTGCGCCGCCTGACGGCAGCGGGTCTGCGCCGCCCCAAGCACCGGCCGGCGCCGCGGGTGTGAGGCGCGCCGGTGGAGGGCCCGCCGGATGGAGCTGCCCCCTGGTGGTGGCGCCCCACCCGCCGGTGGAGCCGCACTCCGGGTGGAGCCGCACCCTGGGTCGAGTCGCACCCCGGGTGGAGCCACACCCGCAGAGCTCCCCGCGAGCCCCCTGCGGCGCGTCGTAGCGGGGGCGGGACGGTGGGCCGCCGGACGATGGGCCTGACCGTGCGCCGTATGGGAAGCCGTGTGGGAAGGGGACAGTCATGTCCGTCAGCGAACCGGGCCGGGAGCCGGCCACCGATCTCGACCCCGACTACAGCAGTGAGGACGCCACGGCGATCGGATGGCCCACGGCCGTCGGCGGTATGACCGAGGCGGAGATCTTCTGGCTCAGCACCGTCCGGCCCGACGGCCGCCCGCATGTCACCCCGCTGCTCGCCGTCTGGTCGGACGGCGCCCTCCACTTCTGCACCGGCCCCGGCGAACGCAAGGCCAAGAACCTCGAAACCAACGCGCACTGCGTGCTGACCACCTCGACGGCCGGCGGCAACGATCTGCACGCCGGGCTCGATGTGGTGGTCGAGGGCGAAGCGGTGCAGGTCAGCGACGAGCCGACGCTGCGCCGGCTGGCCGGTCTGTACACCGAGAAGTACGGCAGCGACTGGCATTTCGACGTCCGCGACGGCGCGTTCCAGGGGCAGGGCGGCCGGGCCGTGGTCTTCCGCGTCGAGCCGGCCACGGCCTTCGGGTTCGGGCGGGGAGAGACGTACAGCCAGACGCGGTGGAGGTTTGACGGCGGGGCGTAGGGCGCCGTGGGGGGAGCGGGCGCCGGCTCAGGGGCTCAGCTCAGCGCCGTCCCGCCGTCTCCCCGGCCTCTGCTGTCTCCGCTGCTGTCGCCGCCGTGGTCTTCATGGCCTCCATGGCCTCCACTGCCTCTGCTGCCGCCGCTGTCTTGTGTGTCGCCGTTGCGGGAGTGGCGGCGGCCGAGGAGGCGATCACCCGGGAGCGGCTCGTGGCGCGGTGCAGCCGGAAGGCGAGGGCGGTGGTGACAACGGCCGCCGCGGCCAGCGCGGCGCCGGTCCAGGCGACGGACGGGTAGCCCCAGCCCGCGCCGATGGCCAGACCGCCGAGCCAGGGGCCGACGGTGTTGCCGATGTTGAAGGCGGCGGTGGTGGTGGCGCCGGCCAGCGTCGGCGCGGCGTTCGCCACGTTGAACATCCGGGCGTTGAGCGCCGGCGCCGTGGTGAACGCGGTCATTCCGAGCATCAGCGAGAGCGCGACGGCGGCGACCGGGCTGTGCGCGGTCAGCGCCAGGACGGCCAGCACGACCGTGGAGGCGCTGATGCCGCCGAAGAGCGTCCCGAAGAGGTGCGCGTCGGCGATCCGGCCGCCGATGAACGTACCGATCAGTGCGCCGACGCCGAACAGCGCCAGCACCGTCGGCACCCAGCTCTCGGCGAGGCCGGCGGTGTCGGTCAGCAGCGGCGAGAGGTAGGAGAAGAGCGCGAAGACCGCGGCGCCGTTCAGCGCCGTGGCGGTCAGCGCCAGCCAGACCTGCTTGTCCTTGTAGATGGCCAGCTCGCGGCGGAGCTGCGGGCGGTCGTCGCCGGTGGGCACGGCCGTACGCGGCACCAGCGCGACCACGCCGAGCAGGCCGATCACGGCCAGGCCGGCCACCGCCCAGAACGCGGCGCGCCAGCCCGCGTGCTGGCCGAGCAGCGCGCCGGCCGGGACGCCCGCGATATTGGCGATGCTCAGGCCGCCGACCATCACTGCCATCGCGCGGGCCCGTGCGGTCACCGGCACCAGCGAGACGGCGACGGCCGCGCCGACGGCCCAGAAGCCGGCGCAGGCGAGCGCGCTCACGACGCGTGAGACGAACAACACGCCGTAGGAGGGTGCCAGCGCGCCTGCCACCTGGCCCAGGCCGAAGGCGGCGAGCAGCGCGATCAGGGTCGTCCGGCGCGGGAGGCGGAGCGTGGCGGCGGCGAGGACCGGAGCGCCGACCACCATGCCGATCGCGAAGGCGGAGACCAGGAGCCCGGCCTGCGGAATCGAGACGTGCAGGTCGCGGGCGAGCGGCTGGAGGATGCCGGAGAGCATGAACTCGGACGTGCCGAGAGCGAAGACGGACAGGCCGAGGACGTACACGGCTATGGGCAGGCGGGCGCGGTCGGACGGTGCTGGCATGTCAGCTACTAACAGCGGTAGGACGGCTTACATTCCCGGGCGCGTGCCCGGCTGCTGGTGATAGGGGACACCCCCTGGCCCTACGCCCCGCGCAGCAGATCCAGCTCCGTGGCGAGGTTGCGGCGGGCGAGGTGTTCCCAGCGGTCGTAGCCGCGGGGGGTGCGGAACAGGCGGGGGAGGGCGAGGAGTTGGGACAGGATGGCGGAGCGGCCGGCGAGGAAGTCGGGGTCGGGTACGAAGGCGTACTCGGCGCGGACCGCGGCGGCGTAGGCCGCGTACTCGTCGGGGGAGCCGCCGAGCACGGCGAGGTCGGCATCGCACAGCACCTCGCCGTCGGGGTCGTCGGGCGCCGGGTCATGGGTGACGGTGAGCCGCACCAGGCGGGCGACCTCGGCCGTGCGGGCCGGGCCGATGCCCAGCTCGGGCAGGGCGCGTTCGGCGAGCGCCGCGCTGCGCTCCTCGTTCTCGGAGCGGTCCGGGCGGTAGACGGCGTCGTGGAACCAGGCCGCCAACTGGACGGTGGGCAAGTCGTCGGCGTGCTGTGCCAGTTCGTCGATGCGGTAGAGGACCGCGGTCAGATGGTCGACGGTGTGGTAGCGGCGTTGCGGTTCGCGCCAACGGGACAGGAGGTTGTCCGCGTACGGGGCGGGGTCGGGCGCCGTGGGGTTCTTGGTGCCGCGGGCCTTGGCGACGGTCACGGCCCATCGCTGCCGCAGCTCCTGCGCCGGGTCGGTGGTGTCTGCCGTACGGGACACGGAGGTCATGCCCGCCATTGTGCCTCGCGCGCCGGGAAGCCGGGGCGGAGGGCGATGGAGCGGTCAGGTCCGGGGCTGGTCGTCGGGCGGTGGCCGGTTGGATCGGTGGCCGGCTGGTTCGGGGCCGGTTGGCCGGTGGTTGGTTGGTGGCCGGTTGGTCAGTGGTGGGTTGGCCGGGGGCCGGTCATCCGGTTAGGTGCGCCGGGTAGGTGTACGGGTAAGGCGTATGGGCGGACTCCGGTCGTGGCGGTGGCGGGGTGGCCCCCGGGGCGCCGGGTGGCCCGTAGTCTGGGATATTGGACTAGACCTGTTACCGGTGTCGGGGCGGTCCGTCTCGTCACGTCGTCATCGAAGGATGGGGTCATATGAGCAAGCGCGCGCTGCTGGAGGTGATCGCGCTCGACCCGCAGGACGCGGTCGCCGCCCAGGCCGGCGGGGCCGACCGCCTGGAGCTGGTCACGGACATGGCGGCCGACGGTCTCACCCCGCCCCGCGCGGCGTTCGCGGCGATCCGGGCGGCCGTCGGCCTTCCGCTGCGGGTGATGCTGCGGTCCGCCGACGGGTTCGCGGCCGGTGAGGTGACGGCGCTGTGTGAGGAAGCCGCGGCGCTGCGGGCGGAGGGCGCCGAGGAGTTCGTCCTCGGCTTTCTGACGCCGGACGGGCGGCCGGATCTCGATGCGGTGGCGGCGCTGGCCGAGGTGATCGACGGCTGCCGGTGGACCTTCCACCGGGCCATCGACCGGGCCGCCGACCGGGACGCGCTGCGCAAGGAGCTGTCGGCAGCGTCCGGCACCGCCGGGCTCGACACCTATCTGACGGCCGGTGCCGCGCAGGGCGTCGGCGCGGGGATGCCGACGCTGCTGGCCGAGCAGGCGCGTACCGCAGCGGGCGAGCCCGGGTACGCGCCGCGGATCCTGGTCGGCGGCGGGCTCGGGCTCGGCCATCTGCCGGAGCTGCGTGCGGCCGGTCTCGACGCGTTCCACATCGGGGGCGCGGCCCGGCCCGGCGGCTGGTCGGCACCCGTGGACGCGGCGGCGGTACGGACGTGGCGGGAGGCGCTGGACCAGCCGGTCGCGCCAAGGGGCTGAGTAGTCGACTGAGTAGTCGACCGGCGGGTCCGAGACGTTGATCGGGGGGCGGGGCGGGCTCGCCGGGCGGGTCGCGCCTGCGTCCCGCGCCCTCCGTCCCTCGGCGTCCGGTCCTCGGCGTCCGTCCCTCAGCGTCTGCCCCTCGGCGTCCGCCCCTCGGTCTCCGGACCTCAGCGGTCCGCCAGCGCTTCCGGCAGTGCCGCCCCATGGACCACCGTCAGGCCGGACACCGGCCGGGTCAGGCAGACGTACAGGCGGCGCAGGCCGGTGCGTTCGTCCGGTTCGCCGTCGACGATCGCGGCCGGTTCCTCCAGGACGACGTAGTCGTACTCCAGGCCCTTGGCGAGGGTGGCGGGGACCAGCGTCAGCCGGGCCTCGGCCGAGGTCTCCTCGCCGGGGGCCAGGCAGGCCATGCCCGCTGCCGCCAGGGCCGTGCGCAGCGTCGGAATGCGGGCCTCCGCGGCGATCAGGCCGATCGAGCCCTCCTTCGTCAGCGCATCGTCGCAGGCCGCGAGGGTGGCGGCGGTCAGGTCCGCCGGTTCGACCGGGCGGATCTCGAAGTCGCCCGCCGACTCGCGGATGGAGGTGGCCTCCGTCAGATCGGGGGCGATGGCGGGCAGCAGCCGGGACGCGTAGGCGATGACCTCGCGCGGTACGCGGAAGCCCTGGGTGAGTTCCTCGACGGCCGCACCGGGCTTGCCCAGGTGGGCCAGCGCCTCTTCCCAGGTGTGGGTCGCCCAGGGGGTGGTGCCCTGGGCGATGTCGCCGAGGATGGTCGTGGAGCCCGTCGTGCAGCGGCGGCCGACCGCGCGGTACTGCATGGGGGAGAGGTCCTGTGCCTCGTCGAGGACCACATGGCCGAGGGAGTGGGTGCGCGCGACCAGGTCCATCGCCTCGTCGATCAACACCGCGTCCGCGGACGACCACTTGGCGCTCTTCACGCTGCGGGCCGGCTTGGTCCACAGGATCGTCTTCTGCTCCTCGGGCGTCAGGATCCCCTCGGCCTGCTCGGCCAGGAACTCCGCGTCGCCCAGCAGCCGCAGCACCAGCTTTGCCGGGTCGACCGGCGGCCAGACCGCCTTGACGGCGGCTTTCACGGCGGGGTTACGGGCCACCGCGTCCTGCACCCGGTCGTCCGGGGCCTCGCCCGCCTGCTCCATCCGGACCAGCACGGCGTGCGCGATCCGCTGCGGCAGCGCCTCGCGGGCGGCACCGTAACGGATCTCCCGGTCCATCAACTCCTGTACGAGCTCTTCGAGTTCGTAAGCCGGTACGCGCCAGCGGCGGGAGCCGCGGACGACCATGCAGGGCTCCTGCGGCATGGTGATGTGCGAGCGGACCGCCCGCCGCAGCACCTCGGCCATGCGGGCGTCGCCCTTGACCGTCGCGGCGGCCGCCTCGTCCGTGCCGCGTACGTCCACGTGGCCGACCAGGTCATCGACCGTGGCCTGCTTGACCTCCAGCTCGCCGAGGGCCGGCAGCACCTGCTCGATGTAGTGGAGGAACGAGCGGTTCGGGCCGATGACGAGGGTGCCGGCACGGGCCAGCCGCTCGCGGTGCGCGTACAGCAGGTACGCGACACGGTGCAGGCCGACCGCCGTCTTACCGGTGCCCGGCGCACCCTGTACGCAGACCGAGCCGCCGATGCCGGCGCGCACGATCTCGTCCTGCTCCGGCTGGATCGTGGCAACGATGTCCCGCATGGGGCCGACGCGCGGGCGCTCGATCTCGGTCTGGAGGAGCCGGCTGGTCTGCTCCGCCTCCGTGGGGTCGGTGAGGTGTTCGTCCTCGTAGGCGGTCAACTCGCCTGCCGTGTAACCGAAACGGCGGCGCAGCCTGAGGTCCATCGGGTCCTTCTTGGAGGCCCGGTAGAACGGCTGGGAGACGGGCGCGCGCCAGTCGATGACCATGGGGTCGCCGTCGGCGTCGTGGACGTGCCGCCGTCCGATGTAGAAGTTCTCGCCCTCCCGTCGCCCACCACCGCCCTTGCCGGAGGCTCCCCCAGACTCCGTCCGGGGGGACCCCCACTGCGCCGCCCCACTCGATGCGCCTTCGGCGAGGTCGAGGCCGGGGGCGTGGAGATAGTCGAGGCGGCCGAAGAAGAGCGGGGTGTGGGAGAGGTCGGCGAGCGCCTTGATCCGGGCGTCGATCTCGCCCTGGAGGACTTCGGCGTTGACCCAGTTCGCGGTGACATCGGCGATGTTCAGCGCTTCGGCGTCCTCGCGCATGGCACGCAGGGCCGCGCGGGAGGCGGCCAGGTGGGACTTTTCGCGTTGGAGGGGGCCGGGGGCTGGGTCGAGGTTGGGCTGGGGGTGGTGGTCGGGTGACGGGGAAAGGCTTTCGGCGCGGAGCGGCGGCGATGAGGGGTGGTGGTCGGGTGACGGGTGGGCGTGCGAGGGCACGGCGTTGCCTCCGGGGGCGTACTTCGGCGGGCGCGCCGGGGTGAGCGGGCGCGGCGGGCCGGTGTCGGTGCGTAGCGCAGGTCAGGCGGTACGCGGGTCAGCGGCGTGAAGCGAAGGGCCGTCCGGTTTCCGACCGGGCGGCGGCACTCCTCGACGGGAGGCAGGCAGACGCGCGATTGTAGTCAGCGGCTCGGAACGGCGCCAACGGATTTCCGGCGGCGTTGCGGCGGTCGTTTCGGGGCGAACGAACCCTGAGGGCGCCGTAGGCCTCCCGTAGGGGGCCGGGTGGGTCTGGAGACTGACGTCATGTCCCAGGGATAGACCTATGGACCGATGTGCTGCAATCGCGTGAATTTCATCATGGAGACATGAGCAGCGCAGCGATTCCCCCAGGTTCTGTCCACCCGATCTCTGTCCACCCGGTCAAGGGCGCCACGGCCCTCGGCGCGGACCCCGGAGGCGGTGCGGCCGCCGTCCACGAGCACCGCTATGCCATGGGCAACGCACTCCGCGCGATCAAGGTCTTCGCCACGGCCGCCTTCAGCGTCGCCGTCATGGGCGAGTACGCGGACGACGCACGAACGCCCGACACCACGAACGCCCGGCACGACCACGACCACGACCACCCCGCGAACGCCTGAGTCCGCGAACCTCTGAGTCCGCGAATACACCCGACTCCACGACCTACCGACTCCGCACCACCCGACTGACTCCGCAAGCCCCGACCTCGCCCGACCCCGCACCGCCCCGTCGCCATCCGGTTGTCCGGAAACCGTTACGGCCTGTCGGCCTCGATCGATTAGCGTCACCGAAGAGAGCGCACTCAGGGCTACGGGGAGGGGACAACGGGTGTCTGCCGCCGGCGGGACGCGGACGGGGAGACGGACCTGGGGGCAGGGCATCGCCCACCCCGGCCGCTTGGTGATCGCAGCGGCGCTGCTCGTCGCCTCACTCGCCGGACTATGGCTGCTGTACCAGGTCCTGCCGCTGCCGATGTCCGACATAGCGGTCTACCGCGCCGAGGGCCAGGCAGCCTCGGCGGGCGGTGACCTCTACGGCTTCACGGTCACCAAGTGGGCACTTCCGGCCACCTATCCGCCCTTCGCGGCCGTGCTCTTCATACCGACCACCTGGCTCTCGCTCAGCACGCTGATCGTCGTGGGCGTGCTCGTCAACGCGGCGCTCCTCGCGCTGCTGATCCACCTCTCCTGCAAGGCGGCAGGCCTGCGCAAGGCTTCCCGCACCGCACCGGTCATCCTCGCCACCACCGCGCTCGGCCTCTGGCTGGAGCCGGTCTTCCAGACCCTTGTCTTCGGGCAGGTCAACCTCGCACTGACCTGCCTGGTCCTGTGGGACCTCTCCCGTCCGGACGGCGCCCGCTTCAAGGGGTTCGCCACCGGCATCGCGGCGGGCATCAAACTCACGCCCGCGATCTTCGGCGTCTATCTCCTCGTCACCGGCCGGGTGAAGGCCGCCTTCACCGTCCTCGGCGGGTTCCTGGCTTCGGCGCTGCTGGGCTGGCTGGTGCTGCCCGATGCCAGCATCGAGTACTGGACGCGGCGGATGTTCGAGACCGGCCGGGTCGGCAAGGCCTGGATCGTCGACAACCAGTCCCTCCAGGGCCTGATCACCCGCGTGCTGCACCAGCCCGAGCCCGGCCTCCTGTGGGCGGTGCCCGCGCTGCTGACCGCCGCGGCGGGGCTCTACACCGCCCGCCGGGTGTATCTGCGGCGCGGTCTGGACAGCTGGGGTGTGCTCTGTACGGCGATCACGGCGCTGCTGGTCTCGCCGATCAGCTGGTCCCACCACTGGGTCTGGTGTGTGCCGCTGCTCGTCGCGCTCGCCGCCCGTACCCGGCGCCACCCGTGGCGCCGGGCGCTGCTGGCCGCCGTCACCCTCGCCTTCGCCGCCCGCACGATGTGGATCATCCCGCACACCGGCGATCTCGACCTGCACTTCGCGTGGTGGCAGCAGCCGTTCGCGGCCCCGTATCCGCTGCTGGGTCTCGCCTTGCTGGCGGCCGTGGTCCGTTGGACGCGGAAGCCCTCCGGCGTCCCGGGCGCCACGGCCGGCCGCCTCCCGGCACCGCGCGCCGAGCAGCGCCTGCCCAGCGGGGCCCGGGCGGTCTGAGCGGACCGCCCCAGTGGCGCCCCCCCGGCTCAGACGTCCTCGTCCGCCGCCAGCAGCTCATCCGCGTCCACGATGCGGTACGCATAGCCCTGCTCGGCCAGGAAGCGCTGGCGGTGCGCCGCGAAGTCCTGGTCGATGGTGTCGCGCGCGACGACCGAATAGAACCGCGCCTCGTGCCCGTCGGCCTTGGGACGCAGCACCCGGCCCAGCCGCTGGGCCTCCTCCTGGCGCGAGCCGAACGTGCCGGAGACCTGGATCGCGACCGTGGCCTCCGGAAGGTCGACCGAGAAGTTCGCGACCTTCGAGACGACGAGCACCGAGATCTCGCCCTCCCGGAAGGCGCCGAAAAGCTTCTCGCGCTGTGCGTTGGTGGTCTCGCCCTTGATCACCGGCGCGTTCAGATGCTCGCCCAGCTCGTCCAGCTGGTCGATGTACTGCCCGATGACCAGCGTCTGTTCGCCCTGGTGGCGGCGGACCAGCGCCTCGGTCACATGCTGCTTGCTGGCGGTGGTCGCACAGAAGCGGTACTTCTCCTCGGTCTCGGCGGTCGCGTACGCCAGCCGCTCCGAGTCGGTCAGGTTGACCCGTACCTCGACACAGTCCGCGGGGGCGATGTACCCCTGCGCCTCGATCTCCTTCCAGGGCGCGTCGAAGCGCTTGGGCCCGATGAGGGAGAACACATCCGACTCCCGGCCGTCCTCGCGCACCAGCGTCGCGGTCAGCCCCAGCCGCCGCCGCGCCTGCAGATCGGCGGTGAACTTGAAGACCGGCGCGGGCAGCAGATGCACCTCGTCATAGATGACCAGACCCCAGTCGCGGGAGTCGAACAGCTCCAGGTGCGGGTAGACGCCCTTCCGCTTGGTCGTCAGCACCTGGTACGTGGCGATGGTGACCGGCCGGATCTCCTTCTTCGTCCCGCTGTACTCGCCGATCTCGTCCTCGGTGAGCGAGGTCCGCTTCACCAGCTCGTGCTTCCACTGCCGGGCCGAGACCGTATTCGTCACCAGGATCAGCGTGGTCGCCTTGGCCTGCGCCATCGCGCCCGCCCCGACCAGCGTCTTGCCCGCGCCGCAGGGCAGCACGACCACACCCGAGCCGCCGTGCCAGAAGCCCTCGACCGCCTGCTGCTGATACGGCCGCAGCGCCCAGCCGTTCTCGTCCAGCTCGATCGGGTGCGCCTCGCCGTCCACGTAGCCGGCCAGGTCCTCGGCGGGCCAGCCCAGCTTGAGCAGCGTCTGCTTGATCTGCCCGCGCTCCGAGGGGTGCACCACGACCGAATCCGGGTCCAGCCGCGCTCCGACCAGCGGCTGCACCTTCTTCGAGCGCAGGATCTCCTCCAGCACCGGGCGGTCGGTGCTGGTCAGCACCAGGCCGTGTGCGGGGTGCTTGGTGAGCGTCAGCCGCCCGTAGCGGGACATCGTCTCGGCGATGTCGACGAGCAGCGCATGCGGCACCGGGTACCGCGAGAACTGCACCAGCGCGTCGACGACCTGCTCGGCGTCGTGCCCGGCGGCCCGGGCGTTCCACAGTCCGAGCGGTGTCACCCGGTAGGTATGGATGTGCTCCGGCGCCCGCTCCAGCTCGGCAAAGGGCGCGATGGCCCGCCGGCAGGCGTCCGCCAGCTCGTGGTCCACCTCCAGCAGCAGCGTTTTGTCGCTCTGGACGATGAGGGGTCCGTTCACGCGCCTCGCCTTTCACTTGCCGGCCTTCGCCGCCGGTACCGGCCGCGGGACCTCGACCGTTGATCACGGCCTCAGCCCCCGGCCGCAGACCTCGGCCGCACATACGGCCAAACGTCCAGTGTGCCGCATTGCGCAGCGGGCGTCAGCGAGGGAATGACGGGCCCTCGTCAAGGGGCCCCGGGCCGGGGCGTCCGGAGGCATCTGCCGTGCTCCCGCCGAGCCCGTCGCTCGCCCCCCAGACCGGTCGTCCGCCGTGCGCCCGCCAGGCCCGTCGCCCGCCCTTCAGGTCGAATCGTCGCGCGTGCTCCCGCCAGGCCGGTCCGCCCGCGCCTCAGACCGAGTCGTCCGCCAGCTCCGCCACTCCCGTGATCCGGTGGAGCGGGTAGGTACGCACCTCGTCGGAGGTGTGGTCGTAGGCCGTCACGAAGCCGCCTTCGACGCGTACCGGTGCGATGACGCGCTGGCTGGCGGCGCCGTCGGCGTTGACGTACCCGATCCACAGGGCGGAGTGGGTCAGCACCGCGGCCTGCATGGTGGCAAGGGTCTCGGCTGAGGTGGTGCGGGGAAGGGCGCCGGGGGCGGTGGGAGCGGGGGCATGGACTGGCTTGCGTTCCGCGGTGGCGGCGAGGTCGCCGGCCCGGATGGCGCGTACCGCCGCCGTAAGCAGGGTCGCGTCGGGGGTCGGCGGGCCGTCGGGCACCGGGGTGGGGGCGGTGCGCGGCGGGGTGCGGTGGGTGTCGGCGCGGGCGATGAGTACGTCGCCCGCGGTGGACTCGGCGGCCGGGGCGTAGCCCATGGCCCGGAGGCCGTCGAGGAGCTGGTCGGGGGCGGTCTGGGCGGCGAGCACGGTCGGGGCGAGCCGGCGCAGCCGGAGGGTGGCGGCGCGGCGGTCGGCAAGGATCTCGGAGAGCAGCGCGTCATCGTCGCAGCGGACGTAGGCGGATGCCGCGCCGATCCGCAGCCGGCCGTGCTTACGGGCCACATCGTCGATGAGGTAGGCGAGGGGCTGGGGGACCGGGGTGCGGGAGTGGGCGGTGAGGAATTCCTGCAGCTCGGCGGCGGAGCGGCCGGCGTCCAGGGCGCGGCGCACCGAGGCGGGGGTGAAGCGGTAGACCGTCGCGCCTCCCTTGGACTCGATGTCGGCGAGGACGCCGAGCGCGTCGGAGAGCGGGCGGTGCAGCGGGCCGGGGGCGACGGCGGTCAGGTCCGCCTGGAGGAGGACGTGGTCGACGGGCTCGGGGAGGAGCGGGGCGAGGAGGGCTGCGGCGCGGGTCGCGGCGGCGTCGGTTTCCGCGGGGGAGGGGGCCGCGGTGGACGCAGGGGAGGGCGCCGCGGCGGCCTCGGTGGAGGAGGCCGCGGCGGGCTGCGCGGTGGTCTCGGTCAGTGCGCGGCCGTGGGTGGAGAGGGCGCCGCGGCCGGTCACACCCAGCAACTCGGCTTCGGTCAGCGTCCATTGAGCGAGCCGCGAGCGGAGGTCGTCGGCGGGGGCGGAGCCGGCGGGGGCGGGCGCGGAGCCGGCGAGGCCGGGAGCGGAACCGGACGGGCCGGGTGCCGGTGCGCCGCCGTCGACCGCTCCCGCCGCGGCCGGAGGCCGGCCCGTGGCCGGTGCCGGGACCTGGCCCGCGGCCCCGGCGCTGCGCAGCGGACGCTCCCACTGCAGCCGGGAGCGGACCGCCGCCGCCGGTACGGAGGTGCCGGGCGGCAGGCCGGCGAGGAGGGCGAGGGCGCGTCGGCGGACCTCGGGGGCGGGGGAGCGGTCGAGGTGCGGGCCGAGGGCGGCCAGCGCGCGGCCCTTGGCATCGGCGCTGCCGACGACGCCCGCGGTGCGGGTCGCGGAGAGCCAGGCGGCGGCCAGCACGGCCCAGCGCTCGTGGTCGGGCAGCTGCAGCCACTCCTCGGCGGCCGGGGTGGCCGCGAACCGCTCGTCGGCCTCGCCGTCGGAGGCGATCAGCCCGGCCCCGTAGGCGAGTTCGAGCCAGAAGGCGGCAAGCTGCTCGGTGGTGTCCAGGGCGGCGGCGGTGCGCTTGAGGTCGCGGACGCTCATCCCGCCGGCGCGCAGGACGCCCGGCCCGCCCAGGTCCCACTCCTTGAGCAGTTCCTCGACGGTTGCCAGCGCGGTGAAGGCCTGGCTTGCGGCGGCGTTGTCCACAAGCTGTGGATCACGTTCGGTGGCGGGGGCGAGCGCGGGCGGGACCGGCTCGGGGGTGTGATGGGCACGCCCGGCGCGCAGATGGAGCGCCGCCTCGCGGGGCAGGACGACATTGCGGGCGCCCGCCGGGAGCAGCAGCCCCCGGTCCAGCAGCCACTGCAGATGCGGGGCCGGACGGTCGGTGACCCCGCCGTACGGCGGGCCCCACAGCAGCTTGTCGAGGACGGCGACGGATTCGGCGGGCGCGGTGTCGAGCAGCGCCGTCATCCGGGCGCGATCGGTGAAGAGCGCGGTGAGCGCGGCGGCCGCGGTGACCGGATCGTGGGTGGTGGGCAGCCCGGCAGCGGCGATGATCTCCTGCAGCCGTCCCGGCGACATACCGGCCGCGGCCTCGGTGACGGTCGGCCCCAGCCCGGTCGGCGACGGATGCGCGGCGCTGGGACTGAGCAGTTCACGGGCCGTACGCACCAGCCGCAGCCGGTCGTCCGGACCCCACACCAGCGCCTGCGCCCGCAGCTCGGCCACCGCCCTGGGCAGCTCGGCGGCGACCGCCGCGTCCCCGCTGTCCCCGCCCATCAGCGCGCCCAGCGTGTCGTACGGGCACGGGTCGGGCGACACCGCCAGCGCCTCGGCGGTCTGCAGCACGAACCGGTCGAGCCGTTCCACCGCGCGGACGACCGACGCCCGGGTCCCGGCCCGGGTGGCGAGCTGGGTGACGTCACCCGGCACCGGATTGAGCAGGTCGGGCCGTGCCCGCAGCAGCCCGACGAGCCCGCGGTCGGTGCGGGTCCTGAGCTCCTCGGCGAGGGTGCGGGGTGTACCGGTCATTCGTCCTACGTTAGCGGGGCGGGGCCGGACGGGGGACCGGGTGGCGGCACGGTATCGACGGAACGCCGCCACGCCAGGGGCACGCCACCCCGCCACACCGCGCCTACGGGCCCCTACGCCGCGCCTGCAGCACCTCGCCACGCCTGCAGCCACCCGCCCGCCCGCGTACGCCGACCCCGCCGCACCCCGCGTACGCCACCCCGGCGCGCCCCGCGTGCGCCACCTCGCCCCGGCCCCCGCGGCCTCCGGCCCGCCGGGCGGTCGAGGCGGTACCGTCGGGGCAGCAACCAGCGGACGCCGCAGGGGATTTCGTGGGGATCGAGAGCGATCAGCTCGTCTATGACTATCTGAGCCGGGTGGGCGACCTGGCCCAGCAGCGGGGACTGCCCTCCGCCACGCGGATGCGGCTGGTCACCGGGCTCCGGGCCGAGATAGACGGACAGCAAGCCGATTCGGTATCCGGTGTGAAGAGGGTGCTGGCGCGGCTGGGGACGCCGGAGGCGGTGGTCGCGGCCGCGGGGAGCACGGACGACCGGGTGCCGGGCGCGTCCTGGGGTGGATCCGAGCAGGGGCGCGGGCCGGAGCCGAGGCGCGCGCCGGAGCCGCGGCAGGGACCGGAGGCCGGGAGTGCCCCGGGAGCCGGTCCTTCCGTGCCGCTCGGCCCGGTGCCGTCTGCAGACCCGTCGCAGCCCGCCGGGCCCCCGCGCCCGTGGAGCGCGGCACGCGAAAAGCTCACCGGCCTGGCCTGGCGCGGCGGGCTGACGGGCAAGCCGCCCGCGAACGGCAAGGACGCCCCGCACGGCAAGGACGGTCCGTACGGCGCGGTGCCCGCCCCGCGCGACGGCGGGCCGGAGACCGCGCCGTCCGTCGGCCTGCCGCCGCATCTGGCCGGCGCGGACGAGCTGGGCGACGACGGTGACGCGCCCGACTGGTGGCGGGTGGAGCCGGCGCCGTTCGGGCCGGGCGAGACCGTTCCGGGGTTCGTCGGCGGGATCGAGATCCCGGAGATATGGGACCGGCCGGAGAGCGACCCGGTGTCCCCGGTGTCGATGAAGAAGGACGGGGCCGGGGGCGCCGGGGCGCAGGGCACGGACGTGGACGCGGACGGCGCGGCGCCGGGGGAGCGCCCGCTGCGGCGGATGGTCCGGCGGGTGCTCGGCCGGCGGCGCGTCACCCGGCCCGGTGCGGTGCCCGCGGCCGAGGCCGGGGAAGACGCCGTGGTGGTGCCGGCGCGGGCGCCGCTCAGCCCGGTGCTGACGCTGGCCGTGCTGCTGCTGGTGGCCGGTGCGGCGCTGGGGTCGTGGCTCGCGCTGGCGGGCGGCTGGGGGCTCGCCTACGTATCGCGGCGGCTGAGCCGGGCCGAGGCCAAGTTCGCGGCGCTCGGCGTGCCGGGGACCGTCGTCGGCGGGCTGGTGGTGTGGCTGTGGGGCCGGTTCGACGGGCGCTGGGGCGAGCCGATCGCGCAGGGGCGGCTGGGG
This sequence comes from Streptomyces sp. Edi2, assembly GCF_040253635.1. NCBI lineage: Bacteria > Bacillati > Actinomycetota > Actinomycetes > Kitasatosporales > Streptomycetaceae > Streptomyces > Streptomyces sp. Edi2. The sequence goes on from NZ_JBEJGX010000003.1 coordinate 5,455,758, forward strand.
CAGGAAATGCTCGACGGGCTGCCGGGAGTGCTCCGGGTGGCGGCGGTCGCCTCGGCCCTGTTCCTGGTGTGGCGGATGCGGCGGGCGCCGCGCTGAGGGGCAGGGCCACTGGGGCCTGCCCCTCCGGCTGGGGGCCCGCCCCTCCGGCCGCCACGAGCCCGGGCCCTCGCCCCCGGCCCGAGCGAGCCAGAGGCATCGCCCCCCCCGCCGGGACGCTCAGGACCTCGCCCCCCCACCCGGTACGCCCCAGGGGCCTCCCTCCGGCCGGGCCGCGCCCGCAGGCACAATGGCAGGCATGGCTGCGCACTCGCTGACGGTCGGCTTTGACCTCGATATGACGCTGATCGACTCCCGCCCGGGCATCAAGGCCGCGTACCAGGAGCTCGCGGCCAGGACCGGCACCGTGATCGACGCCGACCTCGCGGTGAGCCGACTGGGGCCCCCGCTGGAGGACGAGATCCGCCAGTGGTTCCCCGCGGAGCGGGTGGCGGAGATCGCCGAGCTCTACCGCGCGCTGTACCCGGAGTACGCGATCGCCGCGTCGCCCGCCCTGCCCGGCGCCCGGGAGGCCATCGACGCGGTGCACGCGGCGGGCGGCCGGGCGATCGTGGTGACGGCGAAGTACGAGCTCAACGCCAAGCTCCACCTGGAACACCTCGGCCTCGACGTCGACGCCCTGTTCGGTTCCCTGTGGGCCGAGCGCAAGGCCGAGGCGCTGCGCACGCACCATGCGCCGGTGTACGTCGGCGATCACACCGGCGACGTCGTGGGGGCGCACACCGCGGGCGCGCTGTCCGTCGCGGTCGCCACCGGCCCGTGCGACGCCACGGAGTTGCGCAACGCCGGTGCCGAGGTGGTGCTCGCGGACCTGACGGAGTTTCCGTCCTGGCTGGCGCGCTATGTGGCCGAGGGCGCGGACGGCGGCGACTGCGCCGCCACCTGACGGCGCTGAGCCGTGGCGGAACGGATCACTCCGGCTGCCGCGACGAGGAAACCGAGCCCCATCAGCATGCACAGCCAGTAGAAGACGGACGGCAGCGTTGCGGTCCCGAGGAACAGTGGCGCCACCGTGGCGAGAGTGGCCACTGCGCCAACTAGGAACATGATCGCGCCGATTCGGACCAGCAGATCCCCGGCCTGGGGAGTTTCGTCAGACACCTGACCAGGGTAAGTCCGGGCGAGAAGCACCGAGGATCCACCCGGCGGCGTCTTGTCACCGGCCTTGGGACCATTAGCCTGGGTGATGGCGGGTCCTGCGGCCCGCTGCACTGCTTTCCAGCCCCTCCCCACTCTCGTGCTCCGCTCGAGCGGGGAGACACCCACCCCGCAGTCTCCGCAGTAGACCCGGCCCAGTTATTTCCGTTTTTTTCCAACGAGTACGAGGACGAGGACAGACGTGCCTACCGGCAAGGTCAAGTGGTTCAACAGCGAGAAGGGCTTCGGCTTTCTCTCCCGCGATGACGGCGGTGACGTCTTCGTGCACTCGTCGGTGCTGCCCGACGGCGTAGCCGCACTCAAGCCTGGCCAGCGCGTCGAATTCGGCGTCGTCGCGGGCCAGCGCGGCGACCAGGCGCTGACCGTGACGCTCCTCGACCCCGCACCCTCGGTGGCCGCGGCGCAGCGCCGCAAGCCCGATGAACTCGCCTCGATCGTCCAGGACCTGACCACGCTGCTGGAGAACGTCACCCAGCAACTGGAGCGCGGCCGGTACCCGGACAAGGTGCACGGCGCGAAGATCGCCGGCATGCTGCGCGCCGTCGCCGACCAACTGGACGTCTGAGCACGCCTGCCCGCGGGCGGCCGCACCGGCCGTCACACGCAGCACACCTCACGCACAGCACACCTCACGCACAGCACACCTCACGCACAGCGCACTTCACGCACGGCACACGTCAGACGCGGCGCACCGCACCCGCTGCCTGCCTCACACGAAGTGCAACGCATCGCGGCCGAGGGGCGGAACCAGCCCCTCGGCCGCGGCGCGGGTGAGCAGTCCGCGCACCGCGGCATAGCCGTCCTCGCCGAGGTCGGCGGTGAATTCGTTGACGTACAGCCCGATGTGCTGGTCGGCGACCTTCGGATCCATCTCCTGGGCGTGCTCCAGGACGTATGGCCGGGAGGCCTCGGGGTCGTCCCAGGCCATCAGCACGGAGCTGCGGACCGCCGCCGCGAGCTCGCGCAACGCCTGCTCGCCCAGCGACCGCTTGGCGATGATCGCGCCGAGCGGGATCGGCAGCCCGGTGGTGAGCTCCCAGTGCTCGCCCATGTCGGCGAGCCGGACCAGGCCGTAGTTCTGGTACGTGAAGCGCGCCTCGTGAATGACCAGACCTGCGTCGACCTTGCCGTCGCGCACGGCCGGCATGATCTCGTGGAACGGCAGCACCACGATCTCCCCGACCCCGCCCGGCACCTCGGCCGCCGCCCACAGCCGGAACAGCAGATACGCGGTGGAGCGCTCACTGGGCACCGCGACCGTCTTGCCCGCCAGATCCGCGGCAGGCCCCTGCTCCCTGGTCAGTACCAGCGGCCCGCAGCCGCGCCCCAGCGCCCCGCCGCAGGGCAGCAGCGCATAGTCGTCGAGCACCCACGGCAGCACCGCGTACGACACCTTCAGCACGTCGAACTCACCGCGCTCGGCCATGCCGTTGGTGAGGTCGATATCGGCGAAGGTGACCGCCAGCTCCGGCGCGTCCGGCACCCGGCCGTGCGCCAGCGCGTCGAAGACGAAGGTGTCGTTCGGGCACGGCGAGTACGCGATGTTCAGTGGCCGGGTCACGGGGCCCTCCTCAGGGATGGTGGGGATCCGGAGCAGGCGCCGGAGCCGGTCCGGTGGCGGCCGTCAGGGCTCCGGGAAGCGTGCGGAAAGCACCGGTCAGGGCGGTGAGCGCGGGGCCGATGCGCCAGGCGGCGCGGTCGCGCGGGCCGACGGCGTTGGAGACCGTACGGATCTCCAGCACCGGCACCCCGTGTGCGGCGGCCGCCTCGGCGACCCCGAAGCCCTCCATCGCCTCGGCCAGCACCCCGGGGTGACGCTCCGCCAGCTCGGCGGCGCGGGCCGCGCTGCCGGTGACCGTGGAGACGGTCACGATGGTGCCGGATGCCGCACCGGCCGCCGCGGCGACGGCCTTGACCAGCGCCGGGTCGGGGCGGTGCGCCACCGTCCCGAAGCCGAGGTCGGTGACCGGGGTGAAGCCGTCGGGGGTCTCGGCGCCCAGGTCGGCCGCGACGATCGCGTCCGCGACCACCACGGAGCCCAGGGCCGCGCCGGACGCGGCGAAGCCGCCGCCGATACCGGCCGAGACGACCAGGTCGTACGGCATGGTGGCGAGCGCGGCGGCGGTCAGCGCGGTGGCCGTACCGGCGGCCGCGGCGGCCGGGCCGACACCGGCGGCCAGCACATCGAGCGCCACAGGGGAACCCGCCGCTGCATCCGGCGGACCCGCCGCGCGCCGCAGCGCGTACCCGCCGGGCAGCGCCGTCTCGTCGCAGGGCCCAGCCGCGGCAGCCACCGCATCGCGTTCGGCGGCCACCGCCGTGACGACCAGGACCCGCATCGAACGGCCCTCCCGCCCTAGTCCTTCTGCTTCAGGGTGAAGTGCCACAGGGTCTTGGGGCCCTCGCTGCTGCCGCCGAGCTCCGCGACCTGGAGGGTGACGTCCTTGCTGTAGGAGGTCTGGCCGGTCTGCGGGTTCTGCTGCATGAAGAGGGTGTCCGCGTCGAAGCTGCGGTACGTCTGCTTGCTGGGCGCGCGCATGACGGGGCCGGCGCCGATGACGATCCAGCCGGACTTGGCGACCTCCGGGTCGACGCCGACGCGCACCTTCTCACCGGGGTGGACGGTGATCGTCTTGCCACCCTTCTTGGTGATGCAGGCAGCAACGGCCTTCTTGGAGAGAACCTTGCCCCCACCGTCGCAGCCGGGGGTGGCCTCGGCCTGCACCGTCGTCGAACCGACGGTCACGGTCGCGAGCGACGTCGGCTTCTCGCAGGCGGAGAGGGTGAGGAGACCCAGGGACACGGCACCGATGGCGGCAGCGGCACGGCGGCCCTTGCCCCAGGAGATCAACGCAGCGGTCATACGGGCAGGCTATCTGGCGCCCCAGCTCACGCCACGCCCGGGTACGGCGTGCCGCATCGCCCGTCGGATGTCAGGCCACCCGGGGGGCCGGCGTACCGCCCCGCCGGGCCGCGCTCAGCAGTCCGCGTACGGCCAGCAGCACGCCCAGCGCCACCAGCCCCGCGGCCACCGCCATCCCCAGCGTGCCGATCAGCGGCAGCGAGATCCCGATCGCGCCGCCCACCACCCAGGACATCTGCAGCGCCGTCTCGGACCGGGCGAACGCGGAGGTGCGCACCCCCTCCGGCACATCGCGCTGGATCATCGCGTCCAGCGACAGCTTCGCCAGCGCCTGGCACAACCCCGCGACGGCCGCCGCGGCAGGGACCACGACCACCGCCAGCACCGGGTAGAACAGCGCGGCGAGCACCGTCGCGCACAGCGCCAGCCCCAGCATCGCCGCGACGATCGGCTCGGGACCGCGGGCCTTGAGCCAGGCGCCGACCGCCGTCCCCAGTGCGTTTCCGGCACCGGCCGCCACCACCACCAGCCCCAGCGAGGCCGCCGCGCCCAGCCCGCCCAGCGGATGCTCGCGCAGCATGAAGGCCAGGAAGAACGTCAGGAAGCCGGAGAGCGCCCGCAGCGCGGCATTGGCCTGCAGGCCGTGCAGGACCGACGGGCCGACCGTACGCAGCCCCGGCTTCCGCTTCCCGTCGCCCGCCGCCCGCGCCGACGCCTCCCGGGACGCCAGCCGGGCCCGGCCCTCGCCCTTCGCCGAGTCGACCTTGGGCGGCAGGGAGAACGACAGGACCGTCCCCGCGGCGAATACGGCACATGCCCCGTACAGCGGCCAGCCCGGCCCGAGCAGTTGCAGCCCGGCCCCCGTCGGCGCCGCCACCCCGGTCGCCAGCAGCCCCGCCAGCGTCACCCGCGAATTGGCCTTGACCAGCGAGATCCGCGGGGGCAGCAGCCGCGGCACCACCGCGCTGCGGACCACGCCGTACGCCTTCGACGCCACCAGCACCCCCAGCGCCGCCGGATACAGCTGTAGCCCGCCGGTCGCCACCGCGCCCGACATCGTCAGCGCCAGCAGCGCCCGCGCCAGCATCGCACCCGCCATCGCCGCCCTGCGGCCGTGCGGCACCCGGTCCAGCAGGGGCCCGATCACCGGCGCGAGCAGGGCGAACGGGGCCATCGTCACGGCCAGATACAGCGCCACCCGGCCCCGCGCCTGGTCCGTCGGCACCGCGAAGAACACCGTCGAGGCCAGCGCGATAGTGATCATCACGTCGCCCGCGGAGTTCACCGCGTGCAGTTCGATCAGCTTGCCCAGACCCGATTCGCCCGCGCCGTGCGCATGCGTGGCGCGCCGCAGCCCCCGCGCCGCGCCGGTGACGGGTCGGCGCAGCGCGCGCCCCAGCACCCGGCCCGCCCGGCGGGCCCGTCCGGCCCCGTACCCGCCCCGGGACGAGGCGCGCGACACCTGTGACGACTTCCCTGAGGTCCTGGACACCCTCGACACCTTCGACGCCCTTGCGGCAGCCACCTGGTCATAGTGCCCCAACTCGCCCAGGAGAGGGCACTTTCTCCGCATTGGCGCGCGAGGCGCAGCGGCCCGTGGCCGCCGGTGCTGACATTTGCCCTCCCACCGAGGGGTCGTACACCGTTGAAGGGGTAGCGTGTGTAGCGCGCCACCGGCGGTCGTTCTTGGCCGCGTGCCTCCGCGCGATCCCGCAGAATGGGACGCAAGAGGTGCGCTCGACCGAAACGACCGGGCGCGGACGTCGACGCGGTCCCCTGGTCCGCTCCGCCCGCCCCGGTACCGCCGGTCGTCCGGACAGGACAAGGACAGCTCCGGCTGGCGCACTCGTGAGACGGCGTAGAAGAGAGAATCGATTCTTGTGAGTGCTGCGATGCGAAGCCGTACCCCTGACCGCCTGTGCGCCGAGGCGGTCGACCTTGCGCGGGAGGCGGCGGAGGAAGCCGCACTGCCCGGCATGGTGGGCGAGCACATCGATGCGGTGGCCGACGGGGACCGCGTCGTCACCCACCTCTTCGCCTGCAACGAGCCCGGCTACCGCGGCTGGCGCTGGGCCGTGACGGTCGCCCGGGCCTCCCGCGCCAAGCTCGTCACGCTCGACGAGGCGGTCCTGCTGCCCGGCCCCGACGCGCTGCTCGCACCGGAGTGGGTGCCGTGGAGCGAGCGGCTGCGCCCCGGCGACATGGGCCCCGGCGACCTGCTGCCCACCGAGGCCGACGACCTGCGCCTGGAGCCCGGTTACACCGGCGAGGACACCCCGCCGCCGAATTCCCCTCTCGCCGAGGGCATGGCCGCCGAGGTCGCCGATTCCGAGGAAGCGGACGTCGTCCCCGGCTCGCCCGCGATCCAGCCCGCCCCCGAGCGCGGCAGCATCGCCGCGGTCGCCGAGGAACTGGGCATGCGCCGCGCCCGGGTGCTCTCCCGCTACGGCCTGCACACTGCCGCCGACCGCTGGGAAGAGGCCTTCGGAGCCAAGGCCCCGATGGCCCAGGCGGCCCCCGCCACCTGCGTGACCTGCGGCTTCCTCACCCTGCTCCCCGGCTCCCTGGGCCAGGCCTTCGGCGTCTGCGCCAATGAGTTCTCCCCGGCGGACGGCCGGGTCGTCTCCCTCGCGTACGGGTGCGGGGCGCATTCCGAGGCTGCCGTGATGCCGAAACCGCCGCGGCCGGCCGCGCCGGTTGTTGATGAGACGGTTGTTGAGCCGTTGTCGCTTCGGCCCGAGCGGGACGGTGGGTCCGTCGAGGAGACGGGGCCCGCCGAGGAACTCGGCCACAGCTAGGGGCTGGGCCCCTGGCCCCACGTTGTTTTCTGCGGCGCCGTGTCGCCTCTTGTCTTTCGCCTCCGGCGGGGTGGGGTGGTGGTTGGGCGGGGGTCGCTTGCGCTGTGTGGTGGTGCCGGTGGCGGGCCTCCGGGGGTGGGTGTGCGGACTGCTTCGCTTTACGTCCGCACACCCACCCCCTCCGGCCCACCACCTCCCGCCCGGAATGGCGACCCCCGCCCGGTGGGGGTGAAGGTTTTTAAAAGCCAGAAGCTCGGCCGCGTCGGGGTTTAGCTGATGCTTGGGGTCTTTGGTTTTCTCCTGCTCCCCACCGGGGTGGGGCCCACAACGGACGGGAGGGGGCGGGGCCGGAGGGGTGGGTGTGTGGACGTAAAGCGAAGCAGTCCACACACCCACCCCTCCGGCCCCGAACCCGGCACCCACCACAAACCCGGGGCCCCACCCCACACACAACCTTCCGCCGAAGGCGGGGACCCACCCCGCCGAAGGCGGGACAGGCACGGCGGGGCACCCGCACACGTGGGGCGATACCGTCGGCCCACCGACACACGCTTAGGGAGACGGACAGTGACAGCTACGTCGTTGGTGCGAGGCGCAGCCGGAGACCCGTTCGGGACGGCGCGGCTGCGGCGTGGCGTGCTGGATGCCTGGGCCACCTCGCCGGCCCGGTTCCGGGAGGATGCCAACGCCGAGGAGGACCTGGCGCTCGGCGGCTACCGCGACCGGCTCGCCGTGGAGCTGGCGCAGAACGCGGCCGACGCGGCGGCCCGGGCCGGCGTCCCCGGCCGGCTGCGGCTGACCCTGCACCCGGCGAACGGCGACGCGCCCGCCGTACTGGTCGCGTCCAACACCGGCGCCCCCCTGGACGCCACCGGCGTCGAGTCGCTGTCGACGTTGCGGGCCTCCGCGAAGCGGGAGCCCAGCGTGGCGGCCGGGGCGGTCGGCCGGTTCGGCGTGGGCTTCGCCGCGGTGCTGTCCGTGAGCGATGAGCCGGCGCTGGTGGGCCGCACCGGCGGCGTCCGCTGGTCGCTGGCCGAGGCGCGGGCGATGGCGGAGGAGGTCGCGGCGCACAGCCCCGGTCTGGGCGGTGAATTGCGCCGGCGCGACGGTCATGTGCCGCTGCTGCGGCTGCCGCTGCCCGCGGAGGGCGGGGCGCCCGAGGGGTACGACACGGCCGTCGTGCTGCCGCTGCGGGACGGCGCGGCGCAGGATCTCGCCGAGCGGCTGCTGGACGCGGTCGACGCGGCGCTGTTGCTGACCCTGCCGGGGCTGTCCGAGGTCGTGATCGAGACCCCCGAACACGTACGGGAGTTGAGGCGGAGCCAGGACGGCCCCTACGTCCTGATCGAGGACAGCGAGCGCGGTGCCACCCGCTGGCGGGTGGCGAGCGACGGCGGCCCGCTGGACCCGGCGCTGCTGGCGGACCGGCCGGTCGAGGAGCGGCTGCGGCCGGCCTGGTCGGTGACCTGGGCGGTGCCGGTGGACGGCGAGGGCGCACCGGCGCAGCCGGGAACCGCGGCGGTGGTGCATGCGCCGACGCCCACGGACGAGCAGCTGGGGCTGCCCGCGCTGCTGATCGCCTCGTTCCCGCTGGAGCCGACCCGGCGGCATGTCGCACCGGGCCCGCTGACGGACTTCCTGGTGGAGCGGGCGGCCGCGACCTACGCGGCGCTGCTGGGCGACTGGCAGCCAGTGTCCGTCGGCACGCTCGACCTGGTGCCCGGGCCGCTGGGCAAGGGCGGCCTGGACGGTGAGCTGCGCCGGCAGGTGCTGGAACTGCTGCCGCGGGTGCGGTTCCTGCCGAGCGCGGCTGCGCCCGGTGGCTCGCCCGCCGAGCCGGAGGCGCCGGCGGCGGGCGAGTGGGACGAGGACGGCGGCGGGGCGGACCGCTTCGTCCTGCGCCCGGTGGACGCCGAGCTGGTGGAGGGCGCGGGCGCGGCGACGGTCGGCGTGCTGGCCGAACTGTTCCCGAGCCTGCTGCCGGCCGGCCTCGAACGCCGTCCGGAGCTGCGGGCGCTGGGTGTGGCCCGGGTGGGCCTCGGCGAGATGGTGGACCGGCTGGCCGGCGTCGAACGCTCGCCCGGCTGGTGGTGGCGGCTCTATGACGCGCTGGCCGGCACCGACCCGGACCGGCTCAGCGGGCTGCCGGTCCCGCTGGCGGGCACCGTGGCCCAGGGGCCCGGCGGGGGCAGCGGCGTACGGACCACGATCGGACCGCGTCAGGTGCTGCTGCCGCTGCCCGGCGGCGACGAGGACGCCGGGGCCCGGCACCGTACGCTCGCCCGGCTCGGGCTGAAGGTCGCCCACCCCGACGCGGTGCACCCGCTGCTGGAGAAGCTGGGCGCCACCCCGGCCGCCCCGCGCGCCGTACTGACCACGCCCCAGGTGCGCGCGGCCGTGGCGAACTCGCTGGACGCGGACGAGGACGCCTACGACGTCTTCGCCGACGAGATCGGGGGCGGTCCCGGAGCACCGCTGGGCGCCGAGGAGCTGGCGGAGACCGTGCTCGGGCTGGTCAGGGACGCCAACCTCGCGCCGGGCGACGAGCCCTGGCTCGGGGCGCTCGCCCTGCCCGACGAGGACGGCGAGCTGGCGCCCGCGGGTGAGCTGGTGTACCCAGGCAGTGCCTTCGAGCGGGTCATCCGGGAGGGTGAACTCGCGGCCTGTGAGGGGGAGTTGGCCGAACGCTGGGGTGAGCAGCCGCTGACCGCCGTGGGCGTCATGGCCGACTTCGCGCTCGTCCGGGCCACCGATGTCGTACTCGACCCGGACGAAATGGAGCCCCGGGAAGGAGACTTCGCCGAGCCGGACGACGTCGGGCTGCTGGACGCGGTCGACGTGTGGTGCGAGGACATCCTCGACGCCCTGCCGGAGACCCCCGTACCGCCGGTGGTGACCGAGCTGGTCGCGGTGCGCGACCTCGATCTGGTCGACGACGACGCCTGGCCCGACGTGCTGGCCATGCTCTCCCGCCCGCCGCTGCGCGACGCCCTGACCGCACCGGTGCGGGTGCTGCTCCCCGACGGCACCACCGAATCCGTCCGCCCGTACACCGCCTGGTGGCTGCGCGGGCACCCGGTGCTCGACGGCCGCCGCCCCGCCGGCCTGCGTTCGGCGGGCGGCGATCCGCTGCTGGCCGGGCTGTACGAGTCCGCGGACGCGGGCGAGGTCGATGCGCAGGTGCTGCGGGCGCTGGGTGTGCGTACGTCCGTCGCCGCCCTCCTGGACGAGCCGGGCGGCGCGGCGGAGCTGCTGACCCGCCTGGCGGACCCGGAGCTGCCCGTCGGCGCCGCCCAACTCCACGCGATCTACGGCCTGCTGGCGGACCTGGACCCCGATCAGGTGACGCTGCCCGACGAGCTGCGCGTCGTGCGCGACGAAGAGGTCCTGGTGGTGGACGCGGCGGACGCGGTGGTCGCCGACGCGCCGGACCTGGTGCCGCTGGCGGCCGGCCGGGCGCTGCTGCCGGTGCGCCCCGCCCGCGCCGCCGAGCTGGCGGAGCTGCTGCAGGTTCGCCGGCTGAGCGAGGCGGTCGGCGCCGAGGTCCGCTCCGAGGGTGTACGCCACGAGGTGCCGGACGCCGTCCGCGTCCTGCTCGGCGCCGCTACCCCCGAGGCGTACGTGGAACACGAGGAGTTGCTGGTCGACGGCCCCGACGGCCCCGCCGAGCTGGACTGGCGCCGGACCCCGGACGGCACCGTGCACGCCGCGACCCTGGAGGGCGTGGCGGCGGGCCTGGCCTGGGCGGCGGGCCAGTGGCCGCGCCGCTTCGAGGTCGCCGCCCTCCTGGAAGACCCGGAGCGGGGCGAGGAGCTGGCACGGGCGCGGTGGTTCGACTGACGGAGGGCCCGTACGGGGAGGGCCCCCGCCGCATCATGGACGAGGCGGAAGGAGCGCAGGTCACCTTCCGCTTGGAGCGGGGCGTTACCGGTTTCCGCGACCGGGGTGACCCGCCCGTGCCGAGTACCGATCCCCGGGCGTGCCGTGCCGCTTGGCATGCCGCGGCGCGGGCCGCGGGCGGGCAGGTCGAGGACTTCGCTGAGCAGGAGTACCCGCAGAGCTTCCACAGCGCCACGATCAGCGGCAGTGACGGCACGCACCTCGCCCTGTTCCACGCTCACCACCCGCTGGTCGCCTTCGTGGAGGGCAGGCGCTACTGGTACACCGAGGGATTCCAGGACCCTCCCGCGTGGGCTGCTGTCCTCGGCGACCTCGGCTTCGTCGTCCTGAGCGCAGCACGGCTACGGTCACCGCTGGAGGAGTCCGACACCTCTGCCCTGTCCGCGGAGGAGTGGCGTCAGATCAGGCACTGGCGGCCCGAGACCCTTGGCGCCACGCTCTTCAACCCGTGGGACTGACGGCCGGCCGCGTGTCTTCCCGGGCGGAACCGGTGGCGGACCGCGACGTCAGTTCGAGCGGAACCGCTTGACCAGGCTCCAGATGACGACGATCGCGGAGAGGGCGAGGAGGGGCCACACCCACCAGTCGAGGGTGCCGTCGCCGGTACCGCCGTAGTGGCTGCCGATGTGGTGGTAGTGGCGGTGCGAGCTCGCCAGCACTGTGTACGCCAGGTCCCCGTGGAGTGTCATGGGGCTGGAGCGTAGTACGGCGGCAGCGGCCGGGGTATCGGCCGGGCAGGTTCTCTTCGGCCCGTCGCACCATCCGCGGACCCGTCGGGCCGGCCGCGGACCCGTCGCGCCGCCCCGGACCCGTCGCACCGCCCGCGGAGTGGGCAGTGCGCGTGCCTCCGCAGGCCGGCTGTGGCGACGGCCGGCCCGGAGCCGGGCGGCTCTGCCGTCAGCGGCCGGGGATGCTGCCGCCGCCGTCCACGCACAGGGTCTGGCCGGTGATGAAGCCCGCGTCGTCACCGAGGAGGAAGCAGATGGCGGCGGCGATCTCCTCTGGCTGGCCCAGCCTGCGCAGGGGGATGGTCTGCAGTACCTGGGCCTCCGCATCGCTTCCGGCCGGGCGGGTCCGGTGGAACAGCTCGGTGTCGACCGGGCCCGGGGCGACCGCGTTGACGGTGACCGCGTGTTCGGCCAGTTCCAGCGCCCAGGTCCGGGACAGGCCCACCAGGGCGCTCTTCGCGGCGGAGTAGCTGCTGCGGCCGCGTGCGCCGAAGACGGCCCGGCTGGCCACGTTGACGATCCGGCCCCGGCCCTGCTCCCTCATGCCGCCGACGAAGGCCTGGGTGACCTGCACCGCGGCACGCACGTTCAGGTCGAAAACCGTCTGCAGGTTCGTGGTGCTGACCTCACTCAGTGGTTCGGGCAGGGCGATGCCGACGTTGTTGACCACCGCGTGCACCTGGTGGTCCCGTGCCAGCGCCCGCATCACCTCGCGGGTCTGCTCCTCGTCGGCCAGATCACAGGGCGTGAGCAGGCCGGGGAAATCCGTCTGCGGGGCACAGCGGGCGATGCCCAGCACCTGTGCGCCCTCGGCGGCGAGCCTGTGGCTGACGGCCAGGCCGATCCCCCGGGTGGCTCCGGTGACCAGCACGGTCCTTCCCTGCATCCGACGCTCCGTTCTGACTGAGCACCAGGGGAACAGCGCCGTGGGCCGCTTCGGCCTGTTCCGGACCGGCTCCCCGTAATGAACTTGATCTTTCGTCGAACACACTAACGGCCGACGTGGTGGGACGACGCGGTAATGGCGTCAAAACTGCTACGAGGACCGGGAATTGGGAGAAGGCAAGCGGCCGCGGGCAAAGGCGCCACGGTGTTCGCTCAGCCGTGCCGGAACCGCCGCTTGACGAAGAACCAGCCGACCCCGAGCACGGTGCCGAGCGGGATCATCCACCACGCGCCGCCGAACGAGACGCCGGGGGAGTGGGATTCGTAATGGCCGCCGTAATGGCTGATGTGGTGGCTGATGCTGTGGTGCGAGCGTGCCAGGATGTCGAAGGCGTGGGGCCCTGGGTGGAGTGTCATGGACATGAACTCTAGGGGAGGCGGGGCGGGCTGAAGGGACGGGCCCGCGGTGTCAGGGGACGCGGGCCGCCCGTTCGTCACGCCGGGAAGCGCCGGCCCACCCACCGCCAGGTGATCTCCAGTAGCACCGCTGCCACCACCGCGAGGGCGACGGCCGTCCACGGCATCGTCGTGCCGACCAGGCGCAGGTCGAAGAACCTCTGCAGCCAGGGCGTGGCGAGGACCGCGAGGAAGGCCAGGCCCATCGCCAGGACCAGGCCGATCCGCCACCAGGTGTAGGGGCGGGCGATGATCGCCAGGACCCACATCGCGGCGAGGAAGAGCGTCAGGGTGGCCGCGCTGGTCTCGGCGGACAGGGAGCCGGGGCCGGTGTAGTAGGCGCGGGCGAGCAGGTAGGTGGTGAAGGCGGCCAGGCCCGTGATCAGGCCCGACGGCACGGCGTAGCGCATCACCCGGCGGACGAAGTGCGGTCTGGCGCGCTCCTTGTTGGGGGCCAGGGCGAGGAAGAACGCGGGGATGCCGATGGTCAGGGTGGACAGCAGGGTCAGGTGCCGCGGCAGGTACGGGTAGGGGATCTGGCAGCAGGCCACCAGGATCGCCAGCAGGACGGAGTAGACGGTCTTGGTGAGGAAGAGGGTGGCGACGCGGGTGATGTTGCCGATCACCCGGCGGCCCTCGGCGACGACCGAAGGGAGCGTGGCGAAGCTGTTGTCGAGCAGGACGATCTGGGCGACGGCGCGGGTGGCCTCGGAGCCGGAACCCATGGCGACGCCGATGTCGGCGTCCTTGAGCGCGAGGACGTCGTTGACGCCGTCGCCGGTCATCGCGACGGTGTGACCGCGCACCTGCAGGGCGGCGACCAGCTCCCGCTTCTGCTGCGGGGTGACCCGGCCGAAGACCGCGGACCGTTCGACCGCGGCCGCCATGGCCTCGTGGTCGCCGGGCAGTTCGCGCGCGTCCACCGCCGCGCCCGCGCCCGGCAGCCCGAGTTTGCCGGCCACCGCGCCCACCGACACCGCGTTGTCGCCGGAGATCACCTTGGCCGCGACGTCCTGCCCCGCGAAGTAGCGCAGGGTGTCGGGGGCGTCCGGGCGCAGCCGCTGCTCCAGGATGACCAGCGCGGCGGGCCGTACGTCCCGGGTGACCTCGGGGTCGTCCAGCTCCCGTGCGGCGCGGGCCAGCAGCAGGACGCGCAGGCCCTGGGCGTTGAGGCCGTCGGTCTCGGTGAGGTGGTGGTCGCCGGGCGGCAGCAGTACGTCCGGGGCGCCGAGCAGCCAGGTGCTGCTCTCGCCGTCCGGGCCGTTGAGGGCGGCGCCGCTGTATTTGCGGGCGGAGGAGAACGGCAGCGCCCGGGTGCAGCGCCAGGCGTCGTCCGCCGGATACGCCTCGATGATCGCCTGGAGGGAGGCATTGGGCCGTGGATCGCATTCACCCAGTGCGCCCAGCACCTTCTCGATGTGCGGCTCGTCGCCGTCGAGGGACCGCAACCCGTGGACGTCCATCCCGCCCTCGGTCAGCGTGCCGGTCTTGTCCAGGCACACCACATCGACCCGAGCCAGGCCCTCGATCGCGGGCAGCTCCTGGACCAGGCACTTCTTGCGGCCGAGCCGGATGACACCGATCGCGAAGGCGACGGAGGTGAGCAGCACCAGGCCCTCGGGGATCATCGGCACGATGCCGGCGACCATCCGGCGGACGGCCTCGTCGCCCGGCAGGCCGAGGGTGAGCAGATGGCTGAGGATGAGGCCGATCGCGGTCGGGATCATCATCCAGGTCACGTACTTGAGGATCCGGCTGATGCCGCTGCGCAGTTCGGAGTGGACCAGGGTGAAGCGGCTGGCCTCCTCCGCGAGCTGGGCCGCGTACGCCTGCCGGCCGACCTTGGTGGCGGTGAAGGCACCGCTGCCCGCGACGACGAAGCTGCCGGACATCGCCGGGTCGCCGGGCTTCTTGAGGACCGGATCGGCCTCGCCGGTCAGCAGCGACTCGTCGATCTCCAGGCCGTCGCTCTCCCGCACCTCGCCGTCGACGATGACCTTGTCGCCGGGCCCCAGTTCGATGACGTCGTCGAGGACCACGTCGGAGGTGGGGATCTCGGCGGCGGTCCCGTCGCGCCGGACGGTCGGCCGCGCCTCGCCGATGACCGCCAGGCTGTCCAGGGTCTTCTTGGCGCGCAGTTCCTGGACGATGCCGATGCCGGTGTTGGCGACGATGACGAAGCCGAACAGGCCGTCCTGGATCGGGCCGACGATCAGGATGATCACGAAGAGCACGCCGATGATGGCGTTGAAACGGGTGAAGACGTTGGCGCGGACGATCTCGGCGGCCGAGCGAGACGACCGTATGGGGACGTCGTTGACCTCGCCCCGGGCGACCCGCTCCGCGACCTCGGCGGCGGTCAGTCCGGGGTGGACCGGTTCCCGAGCGGTCCGCCGGGCCGGCGCGCGGCCCGGTCCGGAGTGCTCGGGTTCGGCGCTCGCCCGCTCCGTCATGCCCTCGACGTTACGGGCGGACGGGGCGATGCACCCGTTGTCGTGCGCCGTGCCGGGGCGTGCGCTCAGTGCTGGTCGGCGGGCTGCCCGGCCGTCGTGGCGGAGCGCTTGATCGCGGCGTCCCTGGCCCGTACGTACCAGATGCCCACCAGCCCGAGGCCGCCGCCGGCCAGGCAGGTCCACACCCACCAGCTGTGGCCGCGGTCGGCGAACCAGCCGTAGAAGGGGAGCTGGCCGAGGAAGAGCGCGAACCAGATGATGGTGCCGCCGGTGATCGTGCCGACGACGGGGCCCTCAAGAGGCGCCGGGGCCTCGCGCAGTTCGGACTTCTTCCACATGGTGGCCAGCTTACGGGGAGGGGGCGCGGGGGCCGCGGGCGGCGGTGGGCAGGGCCCGGAACCCGGTGGGGCGGCCCGCCCGGCCTTTCCCGAACCCGGTGGGGCGGCCTGCCCGGCCTTTCCCGGACCCGGTGGGGTGGCCTGCCCGGCCGTTGCGGCACAAGGCTCTACGCGCGGAGATAGCGATCAACGGATTGTTTATTCATACTGAACCTTTCTGGATACGGCTGGTTCTGGTTGTCTGTTCGTCCAAGCCCATCCGGTTGCTGCTTGTTTCCGTACGTGTTCCGGGCCCCCGGGCCCCCACGCCTGCCCAGGCCCGTCCGACTGAGGTCCCCGCATGCCCCCCTCGGCCACCACGCCGGTCGACCCGCTCAAGAGCCCAGGTCCGAAGCCCCCCAAGAACGGCCTCGACCGCTTCTTCAAGATTTCCGAGCGGGGGTCGACGGTCGGTCGTGAGCTCCGCGGCGGCCTGGCGACGTTCTTCGCGATGGCGTACATCATCGTGCTGAACCCGATCATTCTCGGCTCCGGAGTCGATAAGTTCGGCCACCATCTCGACAATGCCCAGCTGGTCACCGCCACCGCGCTGATGGCCGGTCTGAGCACCGTCCTGATGGGCGTCGTCGGCAATGTCCCGATCGCCATCGCCGCGGGCCTGGGCATCAACGCCGTGGTGTCCCTGCAGCTCGCCCCCAAGATGAGCTGGCCGGACGCGATGGGCATGGTCGTGCTCGCCGGTCTGGTGCTGATGATCCTGGTCGCCTCGGGCCTGCGGCAGCGGGTGATGGATGCGATCCCCAACGGGCTGCGGCGGGCCATCGCCATCGGCATCGGCCTGTTCATCTCGCTGATCGGCCTGGTCGACGCCGGCTTCGTGACGCGTAACCCGGACGCCGCGCACACCACCGTGCCGATGGGCCTGGGGCAGGGCGGGCAGCTCAAGGGCTGGCCGGTGCTGGTCTTCGTCCTCGGCCTGGTGCTGATGTTCGTGCTGGTCGTGCGGAAGGTCAGGGGCGCGATCCTGATCGGCATGGTCAGCATGGCCGTGGTCGCGATCATCATCAACGCGCTGGTGCAGATCCCGGACGCGTCCTGGGGCCTGGCGGTCCCCAACGTCCCGGACAAGATCATCGGCACCCCGGACTTCGGCCTGATCGGTCAGATCAGTCTCTTCGGCGGCTTCAAGGAAGTCGGCGTGCTGACCGGCTGCCTGTTCGTCTTCACCGTGCTGCTGTCCGGCTTCTTCGACGCGATGGGCACCATCATCGGCGTCGGCGAGGAGGCCGGTCTGCTGGACAACGAGACCGGCCAGCTGCCGAACATGGGCCGGATCCTCATGGTCGACGGCATCGCGGTCGCGGGCGGCGGCTTCGGCTCCGCCTCCGCCAACACCTGCTTCGTGGAGTCCACGGCCGGTGTCGGCGAGGGCGCCCGCACCGGTCTGGCGAACCTGATGACCGGTGGCCTCTTCCTGCTCGCGCTGGTCTTCGCGCCGGTGGCGACCGTCGTCCCCTCGCAGGCCGCGACGCCCGCCCTGCTGGTCGTCGGCTTCCTGATCATGTCCTCGAACGTCCGGGACATCGACTGGGGCGACTTCACCATCGGCATTCCCGTGTTCCTGACGATGGTCTCGATGCCGTTCACCTACAGCATCACCAACGGCATCGGCATCGGCGTGCTGGCCTTCATCCTGCTGCGCACGGCGACCGGCCGCTTCAAGGAGATCCCCTGGCTGCTGAACGTGGTCGGCCTCTGCTTCCTCGTCTACTTCCTGCTCGACCCGATCGAGCAGGCACTCGGGGTCAAGTAGGGGGCCGGCGCGCCCTCAGCCTCTCCGTCAGCTTCTCCGTCTCGTCGAGAGACGACTGGAAGCGCTCGTCGAAATCCTCGCGGATGAGCGTCCGGACCACATAGTCCTGGACGCTCATTCCGCGTTTTGCGGCGTGCTGCCGTATCCGGTCCAGCAGCTCCCCGTCCACGCGCAGGCTGAGCACTTGCGATGCCATACGGACACGGTCCCGTCCGTACGCGGTCAGGTGCGTCGCATTCGGCCGCGTCCTCACCCGTATGGGTGAAGCCCGACGGGCGGTACCCCACCGGCTTTCCTTAGAAAGGGTAATGAGTTATGCTAAAGACCATGCCGGAACTGTCCCGCCCCCAGCCTGACGGCCGGGAGGCGCCCCCAGACGACGCGGCCGCGGTGAACGCTCTGCGGTCCGCCGTGATGCGCCTGTCGCGCCGCCTCAAGCACCAGCGGGTCGACGAATCGCTGAGCCCCACCGAGATGTCGGTGCTCGGCACCCTGTTCCGCTGCGGCAGCGCCACCCCCGGTGAGCTGGCCCGCAAGGAGCATGTGCAGCCGCCGTCGATGACCCGCATCGTGGCCATGCTGGAGGCCAAGGGACTGGTCCGGCTCGAACCGCACCCCGACGACCGCCGTCAGAAGGTCGTCACGCAGACCGAACAGGCCGAGGCGATGCTCGAGGAGAGCCGTCGCAAGCGCAACGCCTGGCTCGCCGAGCTGGCCTCCGGGCTGGACGAGGACGAGTGGGCGAAGGTGCGGGCCGCCGCGCCCGTGCTGGAGAAGCTCGCACAGCTGTAGAACCCGAGGCCGAGGAGGCGAACCGACTTTGAGTACGGGATCCGGAGCACACTCCGCCCCCGCACCGAACTCCCCACACGACACGGTTTCCGACGACGCGACCGCGACCCCGCAGGGCCCCGCCCCGGACGTCGCCACAGGCCCCGCCGCCACACCGCGCAAGGGCACGTTCAGCTCGCTCCGCATACGTAACTACCGCCTCTTCGCCACCGGCCAGATGGTGTCCAACACGGGCACCTGGATGCAGCGCATCGCCCAGGACTGGCTGGTGCTCAGCCTCACCGGCTCATCCGGCGCGGTCGGCATCACCACCGCGCTGCAGTTCCTGCCGATGCTGCTCTTCGGGCTCTACGGCGGCGTCATCGCCGACCGCTTCGCCAAGCGCAAGCTGCTCCTGTTCACCCAGTCCGCCATGGGCCTGACCGGCCTCGCCCTCGCCGTGCTCACCCTGAGCGGCCAGGTGCAGGTCTGGCACGTCTACCTGGTCGCCTTCGCCCTCGGCCTGGTCACCGTCGTCGACAACCCCTCCCGGCAGGCCTTCGTCTCCGAGATGGTCGGTCAGGACGAGCTGCGCAACGCCGTCAGCCTCAACTCCGCCAACTTCCAGTCCGCACGGCTGATCGGGCCGGCCGTCGCCGGTGTCCTGATCACCGCCTTCGGCAGCGGCTGGGCCTTCCTGCTCAACGGCCTCTCGTTCATCGCCCCGCTCACCGGGCTGCTGATGATGCGGACCGCCGAGCTCCACAAGGTCGAACGGGTCCCGCGCAGCAAGGGCCAGCTGCGGGAGGGGCTGCGGTATGTCTCGGGGCGCCCCGATCTGCTCTGGCCCATCGTCCTGGTCGGCTTCATCGGGACCTTCGGCTTCAACTTCCCGATCTGGCTGACCGCGTTCGACTACCACGTCTACCACCAGGGCGCCGGCACCTACTCGCTGTTCAACGGGCTGATGGCGGCGGGCTCGCTGATCGGCGCGCTGCTCGCCGCCCGCCGCGCCGGCTCCCGGCTGCGGCTGCTCGTCGGTGCGGCGATCCTCTTCGGCGCCCTGGAGATCGCCGCCGCGCTCGCCCCGTCGTTCTGGGTCTTCGCGGCGCTGCTCGCCCCGATCGGCATGGTCGGCCTGACGGTCAACGTCACCGCCAATTCGAGCATCCAGATGGCCACCGATCCGCTGATGCGCGGCCGGGTGATGAGCCTGTTCATGATGGTCTTCGTGGGCGGCACCCCGCTGGGCGCACCGGTGGTCGGCTGGATCACCGACGCCTTCGGCGCACGGACCGGCTTCCTGGCCGGCGGCCTGGTCTCCATGGTGTCCGCGGTCGTCATCGGCCTGATCCTCGCCAGGGTGGGCGGCCTGCGCCTGAAGATCGATCTGCGCCGGGGCCGTCAGCACGTGGCGTTCGTGCCGCGGGTGTCCGCCGCCACCGCCGCTGCCTCCGCCTCTGCCTCCGCGGAGAGGAGTATGGCTCCGGCGGCGTAGGGACGGTGCGGGTGGCGCGGGGCCGGGCGGTGGCGCGGGGCGGCGCGCTTCAGGGCCACGGTCTGGCGGACGGTGCGAGCCCTGCGCGACACTGCCGCGGTCTGCCGGCGCGGCGTGAGCCTTGCGCCACACTGCGGCGATCCGCACGGACCGTGCGAGCCCTGCGCCACACTGCCGCGATCTGCCGGACGGCCCGAGCCCTGCGCCACACTGACCGCATGAGACTCTTCGCCGCCGTCCTGCCGCCCGCTCCCGCGATCGAGGAACTGGCCGCCGAGGTAGCGCAGTTGAAGAAGCTGCCGGCCGCGGACCGGCTGCGGTGGACGGGCCGGGACAGCTGGCACTTCACCCTTGCCTTCTACGGCGAGGTGCCCGAGGAGATCGTCCCCGACCTGCGGGAACGCCTGGGCCGCGCCGCCGCTCGCCGCGATTCCTACCCCCTGCGGATCGCCGGCGGCGGCCGCTTCTCGGACCGGGTGGTGTGGGCCGGGGCCGACGGCGACCGGCCCGCCATGCGCACGCTCGCCGGCGCGGCATCGGCAGCGGGCCGCCGGGCGGGCGTGGCCATGGAAGAGGAACACCGCCCGTACACCCCCCACCTCACCCTCGCCCGGAACCGCGTCCCCGATCTGGACCTGCGCCCGTACGCGGCCGCCCTGAAGGATTTCTCCGGTGCCCCCTGGACGGTCGAGGCCCTGGCCCTGGTGCGCAGCCATCCACCCGTCCCCGGCGTGGCCGGCAAGCAGCCCCGCTACGAAACGGTGGGGGTCTGGCCGCTGGGCCGCTGAATGGTTGCTGGGTGCTGAACTGGGTGCTGAAGGGGCGCCGGGGCGCCGCCGCGCCGCTGCCCGGCCGTCAGGCCCCGCGGCCGGGCAGGTCCCGGGCAGGCCCCGGGCCGCCGAAACCTGCCGACCGGTCCCGGTTACGCTCAAGGGGTGGACCCCAAAACCCGTAACCGGATCATGTCCGGCCTGCTCGCCGTCCTGCTCATCGTCGTGGTCGTAGCGGCGGCGCTGCACTGAGCGATGCTGTCGCGGCGGCGCTGCACCGAGTGCTGCTGTGGCCGCTGCCGCGTGCCGGGCCGCCGGTCTGACCGATGGCCCGGCACGCGGTCCGCTCACCAGGCGAAGGCCTCCGGGCTCGGGCCGGGCCCGGGGAAGATCTCGTCGAGCGAGGCGAGGAGATCGTCCGGGAGGGTCAGTTCGACGGCGCGCAGCGCGGAGGCGAGCTGGTCCGTCGTGCGGGGGCCGACGATCGGCCCGGTGACGCCGGGACGCGTCAGGAGCCAGGCCAGCGCGACCTCGCCGGGCTCCAGGCCGTGCTTGTCGAGCAGATCCTCGTAGGACTCGATCTGGGCACGGATAGCGGAGTTGGCGAGGGCATCGGCCGAGCGGCCGACGGCCGAGCGGCCCGCGCCGCCCTCGCGCTCCTTGCGCAGGGCCCCGCCCAGCAGCCCACCGTGCAGCGGGGACCACGGGATGACGCCCAGGCCGTAGCCCCGGGCGGCCGGGATGACCTCCATCTCGGCGCGCCGCTCGGCGAGGTTGTAGAGGCACTGCTCGCTGACCAGACCCAGCGAACCGCGGCGGGCCGCCGTCTCGTTGGCACGGGCGATGTGCCAGCCCGCGTGGTTGGACGAGCCGGCGTAGAGGATCTTGCCCTGGTGGACGAGAACGTCGATGGCCTGCCAGATCTCGTCCCAGGGGGTGTCCCGGTCGACGTGGTGGAACTGGTAGAGATCGATGTAGTCCGTGCCCAGCCGCTTGAGGCTGGCCTCCACCGAGCGCCGGATGTTGACCGCGGAGAGCTTGTCGTGGTTGGGCCAGACCTTGTCGCCCTCCGTCCCCATGTTGGCGTAGACCTTGGTGCCCAGCACGGTCTTGTCCCGCCGGCCGCCGCCTTTGGCGAACCAACTGCCGACAATCTCCTCGGTACGGCCCTTGTCGGCGCCGAATCCGTAGACATTGGCGGTGTCGAAGAAGTTGACGCCCGCGCCCTGCGCTGCGTCCATGATGGTGTGACTGGCGGCCTCGTCCGTCTGAGGCCCGAAGTTCATCGTCCCGAGGACGAGTCGGCTGACCTTGAGTCCGGTGCGTCCGAGCTGCGTGTACTTCATGGTGGTCCAGCCAACGCCTTGGAACGCGCTCGACGCAAGGACCGCGCGGGGTGGCGGGCGGACTCCTTGTGGTTCCCGGGCAGGGCCGGGCGCTCCACGGGACGCGTGGTGCCGGTGCGGCGCCTCAGTGCGAGGACAACACCCCGTACGCCGCCCCGACCCCCCACGCCTGATGCATCGCCCCGGCGAACGCCCCCGCGAGCAGTCGCTCGCCCCACTCCGACGGATGCGTCCCGTCGTACGTGGCGCTGTCGATCTCCCAGCCGTCCGGCACGGAGGCCAGCAGCAACGGCGAGCCGGGGGTGGAGAGATCGGCGACGGCCTTGGCCAGCAGCTCGTTGAAGCGCTCGCACTCCGCGCCGAACGCGGTGTCCGCCACCGCCCGCACATTGGGTATCACCGGCATCAGCACCGCCCGCAGGTGCGGCGCCGCCGCCCGGGCCCGCGCCACGAACTCCCGCACGTTCTCCGCGGTCTGCTCGGCGTTCGTATAGAAGCCGAGGTCGATCAGGCCGAGCGAGACCAGCAGGGTGTCGGCGTCGTACCGGCGCACCATGTCGCCGATCAGCGGTGCCATGTGCAGCCAGCCCTCGCCCCAGCCGGCGAGGTGGCGGCGGGCCTCCTCGGGGAAGCCGGGGTCGGCGTAGGCGGCGGAGGTGGGGGCGCCCGTGGCCGGTTCGTGGAGCGTGTGGCGCGGTCCGACGATGCGGTACGGGCCGTCGAACGTCGCGTTCAGGTGCTGCCACATCCGGTAGCGCCACGTGAAATCGCCGGTGCTCCCAATGGTCATCGAGTCACCGACGAACATGATCCTCATCCGGCCATGATGGCCGAGACCCCCTACTGCTCGGTACGTGACGCTGGACACGCCCGGTTCGTGGTGCGGTGACGGCCTGGCCGACGCGATGCGGTCGGCGATGGGGAGGCCGGTGGCTTGCGGCCACGTCCGGTGGTCCGGGATGGCAGTCTGTGCCCATGCGTTCGCTTCTGTGCGCGGCCGGTGCCGCGGGAATCCTGTGGTCGGCTGCCGTGGTGCCCGCCGCCGCCGACGAGCCCGACGGCTTCACCATCGGCGATCCCCGGATCACCGAGTCCAGCGGCCTGGCCGCCAGCCGGGCGCACCCCGGGATCTACTGGACCCACAACGACAGCGACGACGGCCCCTACGTCTACGCCGTCGACGGCCGCACCGGCCGTACGGTCGCCCGGATCACCCTGCGCGGCATCGGCAAGCCGCGCGATGCCGAGGCCATCTCGACCGGCCCGGACGGCAATATCTACGTCGGCGACATCGGCGACAACCTCGGCGGCAGCTGGAGCCACGTCTGGATCTACCGCTTCCCCGAACCGAAGAAGCTGCGCGACGCGACGGTGACGGCGACCCAGTTCGACGTGAAGTACGCGGACGGGCCACGGGACGCCGAGGCGCTGATGGTGCACCCCAAGACCGGCCGGGTCTACATCGCCAGCAAGAAGCAGGACGGCGGTGGCGCCCTCTACGCGGGCCCGCAGCGGCTCACCACCTCCGGCACCAACGTCTTCCAAAAGGTCGCGCCGATCGACCTGTGGGTGACCGACGGGGCGTTCTCCCCCGACGGCACCCGTCTGGTCATGCGCAGCTACTTCGGCGCCCGGATCTACCGCTGGCAGGACGGCCGCCCGAAGGACCTCGGCAGTGTGGGCGTACCGGTCCAGCAGCAGGGCGAATCGGTCACCTTCACCCCCGACGGCCGCACCCTGATGTACGGCTCGGAGGGCAACGACAGCGAGGTCAAGCCGGTCGGCCTGAGCGACGACCAGCTGCCGGACTCGGCGAAGGACGACCCGGCGAACGGCGACGGCGCCAACGGCCACGGCGGCAAGGGGAGTGAGGGGACGGACCTGGACCCCGGTTTCATCAAGGGGGCGATGGTCCTCGCGCTGGCCACGGCCCTGGTCGTCGGGCTGCGCAGGCTGGTGCGACGGCGGTAGGACGGGGCGTTGTCACCGCCGCAGCGATGAGTTTGTCCGGCCCCGGCAGTCTCACTGACATCGATACCGACACCGGTATCGACAACGGCAGGAGGAAACGCATGGCTCAGCTGTTGAGGGTCCAGAACTTCAACGTTTCGCGTGACGGGTTCGGTGCCGGTGAGCACCAGAGCTTGGAGAGACCGTTCGGCCACGCGGATCCCGGCGAACTGTTCGCCTGGGCCGGCGCCACGGCGAGCTGGCCCATGCGCACCGACCCCGGAGGCAGCCGCGGCCTCGACGACTACTTGACGCGGGACTTCGCACGCAACATCGGCGCCGAGATCATGGGCCGTAACAAGTTCGGGCCCTATCGCGGGCCCTGGAGCGACCACGAGTGGAACGGCTGGTGGGGTGACGAGCCCCCGTTTCACACCCCGGTGTTCGTCATGACCCACCACGAGCGTCCTCCGCTCACGCTCTCCGACACCACCTTCCACTTCGTCGGCGGCGACCCGGCCACGGTCCTCGGGCAGGCGCGGGAGGCCGCGCAGGGCAAGGACGTCCGACTCGGTGGCGGGGCCACGACCATCCGGCAGTTCCTTGACGCCGACCTCGTGGACACCCTGCATGTAGCCGTCTCGCAGGTGGAGCTCGGATCCGGGGTTCGGCTCTGGGAGTCGCCCGATGAACTGCTCGACCGGTTCCACCTCGACGTCGTGCCCAGCCCGAGCGGCGTGACGCATCACCTGTTCTGGCGAAGGTGACGCACGGGCCCACTCGGGATGCCGGCGCGGTCGCCGCGACCGTCTCAGTGGGCCCCGGCCCCGCCCTGTTCCCCGGCCCCGCCCTCGACCAGCCGCAGCTCGTAATGCAGTGTCCGCTCCTTCTTCAGCCGGTGCACCAGCGGTACGAACAGCCCGTGGATCAGGGGGTACTTCCGGGTCAGCGACCGCTCGGCCCGCCGGTACTCCCGGGTCTGCGGATCCAGCAGCCGCACCCGCGCAGGGACGGTGGGCCCGGTGGGACGGCCCCGCCAGGTGGAGGCGCAGATCTCCACCTCGGGGAAGTTCCGCATCCGCTTCGCCTTCCAGGCGCTGCCGTACGTCCGCAGATAGGCGTGATCGCCGTCGACGGCCATGTTCATCGGCGTACCGACGCCGGTGCCGTCCCGCTTGTACGTGGTCAGCAGGATCGCCCCCTGCCGCTCGAAGGGGGCGAGGCCGGGGCTCGGGGGATTCGTCATGGCTCCCATACAGGCACATCCGGCCTGTTTCGTCACTTCATGGTGCGTCCGTTCGGGCGGTGCGGGGGCTTGATCCTTCCGTGCGGCAGCGCGGCAGCGCGGCCACGCGGCTTGACGGGGCGTCGGTGGGGCACCTGCTGCTCCCCCCCGGGAAGGTGGTGGCGAGGTGACTGGACGGGCACCACGCACCATCGGGCCCCGGCGGTTGCCCGCCGGGGCCCGATGGTGTGTGGTGCCGTCAGGTGGCTACAGCTTGCCGATGACGTGGTCGATGCAGGCCGTCAGGGCCTCGACGTCCGCCGGGTCGATTGCCGGGAACATCGCGATGCGCAGCTGGTTGCGGCCGAGCTTGCGGTACGGCTCGGTGTCGACGATGCCGTTGGCGCGCAGGGCCTTGGCGACGGCCGCGGCGTCGATGTTGTCATCGAAGTCGATGGTGCCGATGACCTGCGAGCGCTTGGCCGGGTCGGTGACGAACGGGGTGGCGTACTTGGAGTCCTCGGCCCAGCCGTAGAGGGTGCGCGAGGAGGTGGCGGTGCGGCCGACCGCCCAGTCCAGGCCGCCCTGGCCGTTCATCCACTCCAGCTGCTCGTTGAGCAGGAAGAGGGTGGAGAGCGCCGGGGTGTTGTACGTCTGGTTCTTCAGGGAGTTGTCGATCGCCGTGGGCAGCGAGAAGAACTCCGGGATGTGGCGGCCGGACGCGTGGATGGCGCGGGCGCGCTCCAGGGCGGCGGGGGAGAAGGCCGCCAGCCACAGACCGCCGTCGGAGGCGAACGACTTCTGCGGCGCGAAGTAGTAGACGTCGGTCTCGGCGATGTCCACGGGCAGGCCGCCCGCGCCGGAGGTGGCGTCGACCAGGACCAGCGCGCCCTCGTCGGCGCCCGCGACCCGCTTGATGGGGGCGGCGACACCGGTCGAGGTCTCGTTGTGGGTGAAGCCGTAGACGTCCACGCCCGCCTCTGCGGCCGGGTCCGGGTGGTCGCCCGGGTCGGCGGAGAGGACGGTGGGCTCGTCCAGCCACGGCGCCAGCTTCGCGGCCTTGGCGAACTTCGAGGAGAACTCGCCGAAGCTGAGGTGCTGGGACTTGCGCTCGATCAGGCCGTGCGTCGCGATGTCCCAGAAGGCGGTGGAGCCGCCGTTGCCGAGCACGACCTCGTAGCCCTCGGGGAGCTGGAAGAGGTCACGTACGCCGTCGCGCACCTTGCCGACCAGGTTCTTGACCGGGGCCTGGCGGTGGGACGTGCCGAGAAGGGAGCTACCGGTGGCGGCCAGGGCGCCGAGCGCCTCCGTACGCACCTTGGAGGGGCCCGCGCCGAAGCGTCCGTCGGCGGGCTTGATGTCAGCGGGGATCTGGATATCAGCCACGGGGGAAGCCTAATCCGTTGTGCTGGGGGGTTCGGCGGCACGTCCAGCGGATGAGATGCGTGGTGCTCGTACGGTGGACGGTTTTGGAGGGGGCATTACCGGGTGGTGGCGCGTTACCCGGTGGTGGGGCGTTACCCAGTGGCTGGGCGTCAACCGGTCAACCGGTGGTGGGGCGGTCGGGGCCGTCGTCCGCGTAGACGGCGGTGAGGGCGGTCGCTGCCTCGGCCATGACCCGGCGGGCCTCGGGCGGGTCGAGCACTTCGAGGGAGTCGCCGAACTGGAGCAGTTGACGGACGGCGCCGATGACCGGGTAGGCCAGCTCGATGACGGCCCAGTCGGTCCCGGTGTCCGTCTTCTCGCCGGTGCCGGTGCCGGTGTCCGTGTGCGCGTCGTTCCGGGCGTCCTCGCCGTCCCTGGAACCCTCGCCCTCCCCGGAGCCCTCGTCACCCGTACGGGGTGGTCCGGTCAGTGCCGGGCCCAGGATGCGTACGGCCAGGTCGAGGCGGTCGCGGCGGATCCGGGCGGTCACCCTGACCTCCGCGGGCCGGTCCTCGACCTGGCGCCGCAGGTGCTGCCAGACCTCGGCGAGTCCGACTCCCGCGCGGCGCCGTACGGGGGCGTCGGTGAGGGTTGCCGAGGCCACCCGGTCGGCGCGGAAGAGCTGTGGCCGGCCGCGCCGGTCCGCGACGAGGTACCAGGTGCCCGCCTTGGCGACCAGACCGTAGGGGTCGACGGTGTACGTGCGCAGCCGGGTTTCGCCGCTGTGGCGGTAGCAGATGCGCAGTCGCCGGTCGGTGAAGACGGCGGTGTGGAGTTCGTCCAGGTCGACGGCGGGGCGCGGGCCGCTCATCCACTTGTCGGGGTCGACCAGGATGCGGCTGCCGGCCAGCTCCGCGGCCGGCCGGTGCGGGGCGGGCAGCGCCGCCATCACCTTGCGCAGCGCCGAGCCGAGCGCTTCGTCCAGGCCGAGGGCGGTGTGTGCGCCCTGCGCGGCCAGGATGAACAGGGCGCGGGCCTCGTCGGTGGTCATCCCCGTGACGTCCGTACGGAAGCCGGGGAGCAGCGCGATCCCGCCGTGCCGGCCGCGTTCGGCATAGACCGGCACCCCGGCCGCCGACAGCGACTCGATATCGCGGTAGACGGTCCGGGTGGAGACCTCCAGCCGCTCGGCGAGCTCCGCGGCCGGCACCCGGCCGCGGGTCTGGAGGAGCAGAAGGATCGAGAGCAGACGGGACGACTTCACGGCCGCATTTATAGCCGCATTCATATATGACGTCAGCTGTCAGGTTATCGCGCCAGAGTGCCGGTCATGGAGATCAACGACTTCGACCGGCTGTCCGCCCCCACCCTCGGCCTCGCCGCCCTCGTGGCGCAGGTCCGGGGCCCCGTCCTCGTCCCCGGCGACGACGGCTACGACGCCGAACGGTCCGGGTTCCAGCTGGCCCGCTGCCACAGACCCGCCCTGATCGTCGGCGCGGAGTGCGCCGGGGACGTCGTCGCCGCGGTGCGCTTCGCCCGCGCTCAGGGCCTGCCGGTTGCCGTCCAGGCCACCGGGCACGGGCTGTCCGCGGCCACCGACGGCGGGCTGCTGATCAGTACCCGGCGGATGGCCGGGGTGCGGGTGGACGCGGCGGCCGGCACCGCGCGGGTCGAGGCGGGCGCCGTCTGGGGACAGGTCGTCGAGGCGGCGGCCCCGTACGGGCTGGCGCCGCTCAACGGCTCCTCCCCGGGCGTCGGCGTCGTCTCGTACACCCTCGGGGGCGGCGTCGGGGTGCTGGCCCGTACGTATGGCTTCGCCGCCGATCACGTGCGGTCCGTCGACCTCGTCACCGCGGACGCCCGGCTGCGGCACGTCACCGCGGACAGCGACCCCGGGCTGTTCCGGGCGCTGCTCGGCGGCGGCCACGGCCTGGGGGTGGTGACCGCGATGGAGTTCGGGCTGATGCCGGTGGCGCGGCTCTACGGCGGGCAGTTGGTGTTCGGCGGCGAACAGATCGACGCGGCGCTGTCGGCGTATCTGGACTGGACCGAGAGCGTCCCGGACGAGCTGACCTCATCGCTCGCGCTGATCGCGTACCCGGACCTCCCGCAGCTGCCCGAATCGCTGCGCGGCCGCTACCTCGCGCACATCCGGATCGCCTACACGGGGAGCACCGCGGAGGGCGAGCGGCTGGTGGCGCCGCTGCGGGCGCTGGGGCCGCGGGTGAGCGACGACCTGCGCGAGATGCCGTACGCCGAGTCGCACATCATTCACCGCGACCCGAGCGATCCGCATGCCTACGACGGCGACAACGCGCTGCTCAGCGGGCTGGACGCGGCCGCTCTGCTGCGGGTGGCGGCGCTGACCGGGCCGGCCGCCCCGGTCATGTGCGTGGTCCAGCTCAACCATCTCGGGGGTGCCATGGCCACGGGCGCCTCGGCCGGCGCCGTCGGCCACCGGGATGCCCGGTATGCGCTGCGGCTGGTGTCCGGGTTGCCGGTCGCCGCGGGTGACGGGCCCGGCAGCGGCGGGGCCAGCAGCGATGGGGCCGGCAGCGATGGGGCCGGCAGCGGAGGGCCCGATGCCGCTCTCGCCACCGTACGGGCGCTGCACGCCGAAGCACTGGCGGTCGTTGAGCCCTGGCGGCTCGGCCGGAGCGTGAACTTCCTCTTCGGCGGGCACGGGGAGCGGCAGGACGCCGAAGAGGTGGCGCGCAGTGTGCACGACGCCGACGAGCACCGGCGGCTGGCCGGGATCAAGGCCGGCCATGACCCGGAGAACGTCTTCCGTTTCCACCCGGTCGGTGCCGCCATGGCCGGTGCCGCCATGGCCGGCCGGGCGCCGGTCGCCGCCGCCTTCCCCGGCTGAGGGCCGTTCCCCTCTCCGGCTGACGGCCGCCCCCTCTCCGACTCTCCGACGGACCGCCGCGACTCGCCCCCGCGATCGGGCCCGCCCACCGCCCATGAACCCGCCCCAGTGGGCAGGCTGGAGACATGGCTGATCGTACGGAGACGGAGAAGCGGAACCTGGAGAAGGAGTTGGCGGCCGCGGTGCGGGGGGAGGTCTCGTTCGCCGCGGCCGACCGGGCGCTGATGACGATGGACGCGTCCAATTACCGGCGGGTGCCCAGGGGGGTGGTCGCGCCAAGGGACGCCGAGGATGTCGCGGCGGCGCTGCGGGTGTGCCGGGAGCACGGGGTGCCGGTGGTGCCGCGCGGCGGCGGGACCAGTATCGCCGGGCAGGCAACCGGCGTCGGGGTGGTGCTGGACTTCACCCGGCACATGCGGCGCATCGTGTCCCTGGACCCCGCCGCCCGCACCGCCGTCGTCCAGCCCGGCGTGATCCTCGACGACCTGCGGGCGGCGGCCGGCGCGCACGGACTGACCTTCGGCCCCGACCCCTCCACCCACAGCCGCTGCACCCTCGGCGGCATGATCGGCAACAACTCCTGCGGCTCGCACTCGGTGGCCTGGGGCACCACCGCCGACAGCGTCCGCGAACTGGAGCTGTTGACCTACGGCGGCGAGCGGGTGCGGGCCGGCCGCGGCACGGGCCCCACCGGCGCCCCGACCGGACTGCCCCCGCGGCTGCGGGACGGCGTCAAGGCCCTGGTCGACGCGGAGTTGGCACTCCTGCGCACCGGCTACCCCGACCTCCCGCGCCGGATCTCCGGCTACGCCCTGGACGCGCTGCTGCCGGAGGCGGGCACCGACCTCGCCCGCGCCCTCACCGGCAGCGAAGGCACCCTCGGCGTGCTGACCGAAGCGACCGTGCGGCTCGTGGAGACCCCGGCAGCGCGGGCCCTGGCCGTCCTCGGCTACCCCGACGAGAGCGCCGCCGCCGAGGCCGCGCACACCCTCCTCCCGCACAAGCCGATGACCGTCGAGGGGATGGCCGCCGACCTCGTGGGCAGCGCGGCCGGGCTGCCCAAGGGCGGCGCCTGGCTGTTCGTCGAGATGGGCGGCGCGAGCCCCGGCGAGGCGGCGGCACGGGCCGAGGCGCTGTGCCGGGCGGCGGCCGCGGACGGCGCCACCGACCACACCCTCGTCACCGACCCGGCCGGCCAGCGCGCCCTGTGGCGCATCCGCGAGGACGCCTCGGGCACCGCGACCCGGCTGGCCGATGGCTCCGAGGCATGGCCCGGCTGGGAGGACTGCGCCGTCCCGCCTGCCCGGCTCGGCCCGTATCTGCGCGACTTCCGCGGCCTGTTGGCCCAGCACGGCCTGCGCGGCACCCCCTACGGCCACTTCGGCGACGGCTGCATCCACATCCGTATCGACTTCGACCTGCTGACCGCCCCGGGCATCCGCCGCTTCCGGGAGTTCTCCTACGACCTGGGCGAACTGGTGGTGGCGCACGGCGGCTCGCTCTCCGGCGAACACGGCGACGGCCAGGCCCGCGCCGAACTGCTCCCGAAGATGTACGGCCGGGAACTCGTCGGCGTCTTCGAACGCTTCAAGTCGCTCTGGGACCCGGCCGCCGGGCTCAACCCCGGCATGCTGGTCCGTCCCGCCCGGCTCGACGAGAACCTTCGCTTCGAGCTGCTGCCCAAGCGCCCGGTCCCGGTCGAGTTCGGCTACCCGCACGACAACGGGGACTTCTCCGCGGCCGTACGGCGCTGCGTCGGCGTCGCCAAGTGCCGTAACGCCGCCACCGGTCCGGGCTCGACGGACGTGATGTGCCCGTCCTTCCGGGCCACCGGGGAGGAGCAGCACTCCACCCGCGGCCGGGCCCGGCTGCTGCACGAGATGCTGGCGGGCGAGGTGATCACGGACGGCTGGCAGTCGCCGGAGGTACGCGACGCCCTCGACCTGTGCCTGTCCTGCAAGGGCTGCCGCAGCGACTGCCCCGTAGGGGTCGACATGGCCACCTACAAGGCGGAGTTCCTGCACCACCACTACGAAGGCCGGCTGCGCCCCGCCGCCCACTACTCCATGGGCCGCCTCCCCCAGTGGCTGCGCGCCGCGGCCCCCGCCGCCCCCGCCCTCAACGCCCTCGCCCGTACACCGCTGGCCGCCGTCGCCAAACGCCTGGGCGGGATCGCACCCGAGCGGCCGATCCCCCACCTGGCCACGGAGACCTTCACCCGCTGGTGGTGGCGTCGGCGCGGGGCGGTGGGGGCCGGGGTCTCCGAGGCGGGCAACCGGGCAGCTTCCGGGGCCGCCCCCGCGGCCCGGCGGCGCGACGCACCTCCCGGCCGCACGGTCATCCTCTGGCCCGACACCTTCACCAACCACCTCTCCCCGGACGTCGGCCGCTCCGCCGTACGCGTCCTGGAGGCCGCCGGACTGCGTCCCCTCCTGCCTCCGACCGCGCCTCTGCGTCCGGCCGGAGCCCTTCCACTGCCGCGCCGCCACCGCCCCCTGTGCTGCGGTCTGACCTATGTCTCCACCGGCCAGCTCGACCAGGCCCGCGCCGAGATGCGCCGCACGGTCGAGATCCTGAGCCCCCTCCTCCGTGACGGCCGCCCCCTGGTCGTTCTCGAACCCAGCTGCGCCGCCGCCCTCCGCACGGACCTGCCCGAACTGCTCCCGGACGACCCCCGGGCGGCCCGCCTGGCCCGCTCCGTACGGACCTTCGCGCAGGCCCTGGAGGAGCTGGCCCCCGACTGGCAGCCCCCGCGCATCGACCGCCCCGTAGCCGGCCAGACCCACTGCCACCAGCACGCGGTCCTGGGCGACGCCGCCGACCGCCGCCTCCGCGAACGCGCAGGCCTCACCGGCTCACTGACCGGCGGCTGCTGCGGTCTGGCCGGCAACTTCGGCTTCGAACGCGGCCACTACGACGTGTCGGTGGCCTGCGCCGAGGACCAACTCCTGCCCGCCGTGAGGGAAGCCCCCGAGGGGACGGAGGTCCTTGCCGACGGGTTCTCCTGCCGCACCCAGCTCGATCAGCTGGGCGACCGTCCGGCCCGGCATCTGGCAGAGGTGCTGGCGGAGGCGCTGGACGAGGCGTTGGAGGAGCCTTCGGGGGAGCCTTTGGGGGACGAGGGCAGCTGAGGTGACGGGGGCGGGGCCCGCAAGGAGCGGGACGGAGCGGAGCGGTTCTCCCCTGTTGAACCGCTCCGCCCGCCTGGCGCCGCGGGCCGAACCCCGAACCCCGAACCCCGAACCCGAGGAGCGTCGTGGTCTCGCGCTACCCGGCGGCGAACGCCGACCGCATCCGCCTGCCGTTCACGATCAGGACGACACCGAGCAAGAGCACGCCGCACACGCCCTGTTCGGCCTTCAGCCACACCGGGAAGGCGCCGGGCAGCGCAACGATGACCGCGATGGCCACCAGCATGACGCCGGACGCCACCCGCAGCCGCAGGTAGGACCGGCTGTGCCCACGGCCCGTCCGCACCGCGAACGAGACCATGAGCAGGGAGGTCGCAACGACGATGGAAGCCCGCACCCACACGGCGTCGGTGACCAGGTCGGGGTGGTGGCGCAGCAGGATGATGGCGAGCAGCGTGAGCCCGCTGAGTAAGGCGTAACCGCCGACGAGCAGCTTCGTGCTGCGCAGCGCCCGCCGCAGGTGCGGAGGGCGGAGATGCGGAGGGCGGAGGTGCGGAGGGCGCGAGTCTCCGCCGGCCGGCTCGACGGCGCGCGGCATCGGGGTGGTCATACTGATCCTCTCTGATCCGGGTGCAGGGCTGCTTGCGGCCGGGTGCACCGGCCGCAACGGGCCTTGCGATGCCGGCTCGTGCCGCGCGGACGGTCGGTTCCATGGTGCTCTCCGCCCGCCACCGCTCCCTCGTTCCCACGGACGAGACACGGCCCCGGCAGGCCTCAGGGACTTCCCGGGACCGCCCCGTAGTGGCATCCCCGATGTCTCCGGACGGAGGCCTGGGCGGAGGCCAGGGTGGAGGCCGGATGCAGGCGGTAATACAGGCCGTAATGCAGGCCCGGACGAGGCCCCTTCAGGCATCCTGCCCCTCGCCCAACAACCGTCCCAGGACGGGCCCGAGCCGTTCGGGCACGCTCTCCCCGGCCCGCCATCCGATGAAGCCGTCGGGACGCACCAGGAGGGCACCACCTTCCGGGATCTCCGGCACGGCGACGCTGTGCACGGGGAGTCCAAGCCGCCCGGCGGCCTCGTCCCACGCCGAGTCCCCGGGGCCGGTCAGCAGGGTGAACCGGGAGCGGATCAGATCGAGGGTCGAGAGTCCTTCGCCGATCCAGTGATGCGGCAGCCGCGAGCCGGGGGAGCCGTCCAGGACGAGGGCGATGTCCTCGGTGGAGGGCAGCTCCGGCTCGGGGTCGATGACCGCGGCCGAGGCGTAGCGGTAACCGGCGTGCACGACAGGCGCGTTGACCACTCCGGCGGCCGTCCGCGCACGGGCCGCCGCCGGCCCGTGCCCCCAATGCAGCCCGGGGTCGGACAGCCGCAGCACCGCCTGGTCCAGGGCGAGCCGGGCCACCGGACGGCGTTCGGCGTCATAGCTGTCGAGCAGCGCGGTGCCGGCCGTGCCGCGGAGCACCAGGGCCAGTTTCCACGCCAGGTTGTGGGCGTCGGCGACCCCGGTGTTCAGCCCGAAGGCGCCCAGCGGGGGCACCACATGCGCGGCGTCGCCGATCAGGAACACCCGGCCGTCGCGGAAGCGGTCGGCGAGCAGGCCGCGCATCCGCCAGTGCAGAGTGCTGACGATCTCGACGTCGAGACCGGGAACACCCAGGGCGGTCCGGATCAGCTCCGGGGTGGGCTCCTGGGAGCGGGAGGTGTGGAAGACCCACTCCTGAGCCCCGTCGATGGTGACGAGCATGCCGGTGGCCTCGGGGTGGGTGATGTCGCAGAGGGCGAATGACCGTCCGCCCAGCAGCGGTTCGAGGTCGGCGCGGAAGAGGATGTTGGCGTGCGGCTCGCCCAGGTCGCCGGGGCCGGAGGTGGCGATGCCGAGCGCCTGGCGGACCGCGCTGCGGGCGCCGTCCGCGGCGATGAGGTAGTCGGCGGTGACCGTCCGGCCGTCGGAGAGTCGTGCGCTGACCCCCGTGCCGTCCTGGGTGAAGGATTCCAGTGCGACACCGAATTCGACGACCGCGCCCCGGTCCCGGGCGGCCGGGAGCAGAACGGCGTCGAGGCGGTTCTGCGGGCAGGTGCCACGCAGCGTCCCGGGGGTCCAGGGCATGTCCGCGGTGGCCAGGTTCCGGGCCTGGCCGGGTGGCCTGGACGGCAGATCAGCCGCCGCCAGGGTCTCCGCGCTGATCTTGCCCAGGCTGCCGGCCGAGGCGTCGACGGCCACCGCGTTCACCGCATCGGCCAGTTGGACCTCGCGCAACAGCTCCACGGTCCGCCCGCCCAGCCCGGTGGCACGCGGGTGGATCCGGAGGCCGTCCTCCCGCTCGACCAGATGCACCCGGACACCGTGATGCGCCAGGAACACAGCCGCACTCAGCCCGACCGAACCGCCGCCGCTGATGAGCACTTCGGCCCGCGCGGCCACCGTCGCGTCATCCGCCCGTAATTCCGCCATCCGTCATCCCTTCCCCGAGTGGGAACAGTGTCCCCGTCAATGGGCACACTGTAGCCACAAGGTTAGGATGAACACCATGGCAGACGAGAGAAACGGCCCTGAGCTGGTCTGGAGCCGGGAGCCGCGGGCCCCCAGGCGGCCGGCGATGACGATCGGGCGGATCGTCGAGGTCTCACTGGCACTCGCGGACGCCGAGGGCTTGGAAGCGCTGTCCATGCGGCGGGTCGCCACCGCGCTCGGCTCCGGTACCACCTCGCTCTACCGCTATGTGACGAGCCGGGACGAGTTGCTGGAGCTGATGATCGACGCGGCCCAGGGCGAGGACGTGCCGCCGCCGCTCTCCGGTGACTGGCGCGCCGACCTGCGGGCAGCCGCTTGCCGGCACCGCGCCGTCCTGCTGCGGCACCCCTGGCTGAGTGGGGTGATGTCCACCCGCCCGGCACTCGGCCCCAATATGCTGCGCCAGCTCGACACCGCCCTGGGCGCCGCCTCCGCCCTGACCGACGACATCTCACTGGCCTCGAACGCCGTCGACGTCGTCATGCAGTACGTCTTCGGTGCGGTCTCCCGCGAACTCGCCGAACAGGAGGCGCAACGCCGCACCGGCCAGACCGAGGAACAGTGGCGAAGCAGCGTCGGCACCTACGTCCAGGAGATCATCGCCGCCGGCCATCACCCCCAGTTCGCCCGCCGCGTCCTGGAGGCCCGGGACCACACCTCCCAGGAACTCTTCGACTTCGGCCTCGACTCCCTCCTCGACGGCATCGCCACCCGGGCCAACGGCCCTGAGACGCGACCCTGACCCAGCCAGGGGGTGGGTGGCACCGCCTCGACTACGGGAAGCCATCCGCCGGCGTCAGGGGCGTCCCGAACCTCACCGCCCGACCGTCTCGACACGGACAAGGCGTTCCCGGCGGCGCCCCGTCGACGAGGGACAGAAAGAGGACCGCACTGGCCGACCATTCCACCCACGCCCCGCCGCAGTTGAGCGCAAGCCTGCACGGCTCGCCCCGCTGGAGTGCGGCCATGACTCCTACCTGCCCGGGCCTGCCCAACTCGCCTGAAACCCGCTGCCGTTCGTCCCCGTGGAGACCGGCAGTCACTTCCCGCGCATCCCCGCCCATCAGCCGGACCGCACGTACGGGGCTGCGTGTGACGAGGGCCGTCCAGGAGGCCAGGCGATCCGCGTGGACGGACGTGTACACAAACCGCTCACACCAGAAGCCGGGCGTGAGGAGAGCCGATGCCGGCCCCCGCGTCACGCTGCCTCCTGGACGCACATGGGCCGGAAGGAGGCTGCGGTACGGGCCCGGGGGTCCGGGCGCGCCACAAGCGCGTACGTACACCCCTCCGCATCAACTGCCCTGAGCACGACAGGGATTCCGGCAGCCAGACTCTCTCGTGCCCACCGGTATCCGACCGCATCCTCCAGCCACGCATGCACCACACCGTCGTACGGGGCGCCTAACTGCTGCGCCACGTGCTCCGCCCTCGCTCGTACCCAGCCGAGGGCCCGCCCCGGCGAGTACGACGTCCAGCCGCCGAGGTCGATCGAGGAGCCATCCGGATACCGGGCTGTGGCCTCCGCCCGGTAAGCCACGGGCAGCCGCCGGGCCGTCAGAGGCTGAGCCGTGCCGGTTCCGGTTACGGTGCCGGTGCCGGGCACGGTGCCGAGGTATCGCCTGCCGCCAACTCGGCGGCCAAGGCAGCCGACTCGGCCAACTCGACCCACACGGTCTTTCCGGTGTCGTCCCGGTCGACGCCCCAGCCACTTGCCAAGGCGTCCACCAGCACTAATCCACGCCCACATTCCTCGTCCTCCTTGGCCTCGTTCATCACGGGCAGTTCGTCGCTCGCGTCCCGCACCTCCAGCCGGAGGCGGCCGCCCGTCCAGGCGAACCGGACGCCGACCTCCGAGGCGGCGGGCGCCTGTGCCTGTGCCCGTACGGCATTGGTGACCAGCTCGGACAGCAACAGCTCAGCGGAGTCGGCCAGTTCGCCACTGATACGCCAGCTCCGAAGCTGGCGGCGTAGCGCTGCCCGGGCGCGGGCGGCACTTCGGTCATTTCCGGGTAACAGGTGGGCCGCGGCAGCCGCCGGGACGGGTGTGAGCCGTGTTGCTGCTGGTCGGGCGCGTGTGGACATAGCTATCCCCTGGGGAGCGCGACTAGAGAGCCCGCAGCATGGAACAGCGCAGCGTGACGGGCTGGCACTTACCGTGACAGTCGGGGCGGCCCCGCTGCAAGAAGTTCTCGGGAATTAATTCCCACGAGGGACAGCCTCAAGATCGAGGTTGCAGGGCGGAGTGGGGCAACTGGAGACTGGGCCCACCGTCTACAGGAGGCCAGGGGTGACGAGTCAACGAGTGGGCGAGGGACGAAAATCCACCGTCCTTGGCAGGAAGCTCGGCGGGGAACTGCTGAAGCTCCGTGACGCGAAGGGGTTGACTCAACCTCAGGCCGCACGGCATCTCACGGCTACACAAACGAAGATTGCCAAGATGGAGCGCGGATTCTCGCCCGTGCGCGATCCCGACCTACACGCTTTGTGCGACCTGTACGGACTGGATCGGGTCGGTCTCGAGAGAGAACGCCTGATCGCGCTAGCCAAGACGGACCGTGAACGCCGTCGGGCAAAAGGCTGGTGGGAGGAGTACACGGACCTGGGCGACCTGCTGGAGTACATCCAGCTTGAGGCCGGGGCATCCAGGATCCGGACGTTCCAGAACCAACTGGTTCCAGGCCTGCTGCAAACGCCGGAGTACGCCCGTGCGGTGGCCGTGGCGGACGACGCATGGGAAGACCCCGACGAAGTCGACCAGTTCGTTGCTGCGCGGATCAGTAGACAAGCCCGGCTTACCAACGACAGGCCGCTGGAACTGTGGGCGGTGCTCTCCGAAGCCGTCCTGCGCCAGCAGGTCGGGGGAGCGGCGGTCATGCGGGGTCAGCTGGAGCGTCTTCTTGAGGTGTCCGCCATGCCCAACGTCAAGCTTCAGGTGTGGCCGTTCGAGGCGGCCGCGCATGCAGCGATGAGCGGTCCCTTCGTGATTGTTGGCTTCGAAGAACCGGCTTCTCTGGACGTTGTCTACCTGGAGACTGCTGGATCTCGGCTGTGGCTGGAGCGCGAAGAGGACGCGCACAGGCATCGAGGGCTGTTCGATAGCGTACGAAGAATCGCGCTGTCTCCTGAAGACACCCGTGTACGGCTCACCAGCTTGCTGAAGGAGAACCGGTGACCACATTCAGGTTTTATAAGTCCAGCTACAGCGGTTCGCAGGGTGAGTGCGTGGAAGTGGCCCGCAACGTCCCGCAGCTCATGGCCATACGCGACAGCAAAAACCCCGCTGGCCCGTGCCTCATAGTGGGTGCCAGCGCTTGGGCCTCGTTCATGGAAACGCTCAAGACGGGCGACTCGACGGTCCTCTGAGGCTTTCGCCGAGCCCCTGGCGGGCACGAGCACACGCAAATGATGCAATTGCTCCGGACCAAGCTCTTGGCCCGCCACTTGCCGTCGTTTGAGGCCTCAGCGCAAGGCCTCAAGCGCCTTCAAAATGAGCTCCCGTGCCTCCGCGCCATACACGGCCATGCAGCGTAGCTGCTCGAAGGCCTTCAGGTAGAGGGCGATTTCGGAGGGCTGGGTGATGTTCACCTGTGCGGACATCAGCTCGACCGATACAAGGGTGTCGTCATAAACGCTGAACAACTCTTGTGGCCACAGAACTCGTTCACTCGTCGCCATGGGTATGACGCCGAGTGACACAGACGGCAGTGCGCCGGCAGTGAGCAGGTAGCCCAACTGCGCGGCCATCGCGTCAGGAACCCCAAGTTGGTAGTAGAGGACCGCCTCTTCGACCAGCAGCACGAAACGATGCCCCGGCTCGTGGATGATCTGCGAGCGTTCCAAGCGTGCTGCCGCTGCTTCGTCGGCATCATCGGGAACTTCGAGAAGACGGGCGTTGGTGCTGAGTACGGCCCGCGCGTACCCCTCTGTCTGTAGCAGTCCGGGTACCAATGTCGGAGAGTAGACACGGAACAGGGCTGTTGACCGGAACAGCTGTACGTAGCTGTCCTGCAGCTGCCGCAGTCCGGTGCGCACCCGGTGTCGCCACTCTGTGTACAGGGACTCGGCATGTATGGACGCCGCTATCAGGTCCGGAGCCTGGTCGACGGCGTCACAGGCGCGACACCACAGCCGAATGTCCGTCGGCGAGGGGGGCGTCTTGGCGTTTTCAATACGGGAGGTCTTGGAGTGGTGCCAGCCACACCGGTCAGCCAGCTCGGTGACCGTTAGCCCTGACTCCTTCCGGAGGTCGCGTAGCTTCCGCGAGACCGTTTGGCGCGCGGCTTGGGCTGAGGAGGAGGGGGATGTGGGCATGAGCTGGCTCGTCCGGTGCTTCCTTTAGCCGATCTCGTATTGGTCGTGCGGTATGGCTCTTGCCCACACCGTTTCGAAGGCATCGGCGCAGAGCTTGGCAGCTGCTGCGTCGTTGGACTCCTCGTGGACCGTCACGTCACCATCCCCAGCGAAGTGGTTCCAGCGGATCAGGTGGTCGTCGAAGAGCCAGAAGTCGTTGCCCGGCAGGGCGATGTCGGAGGCGCGGCGGCGAGGCAGCCACCGAACCTGCTCGCCGGCATTGATGTTGACGGTGGCCCCGGCGTGCATGTACCGAATGGAGTCGGATACGGGTTCGGATACGATGCGCGCTCTCCGGATCGTGACGCCGCGCGCAACGGCCTGGGAGACCACGTCGACCCAGGACTTCCAGTATTCCGATCCGGGGTCCATCTCTCGCTGGCCTGTGCGCTGCCAAGTGGCGAAGCCTTCCGTCTCTCCGCTCACATTGTAGAAATCCCGCATCTGCAGGAATACGGCGGAGTGCTGCGCGGACTCCATGAGTTCGCTAAAGCTTGGCACCTTCACGTCCTCCAACGACGGTTGTGCAGTGCTCTGGAAGTTAGTGAATCGCGTATTCGTCGTGAGGAATGGCTCGGTCCCACACTGTCTCGAAGGCGTCACTGCACTGCTTGACGATTCCGGGCTCGGTGCGGAGTTCCATCGGCGGCTCAGCCCAAACTCCATCGCCGCTGAAGTGGTTGAACAGAACCGACTCCCCATCGAAGATCCACAGGTCGCAGCCGGGCAGCATCAGGTCGACTGCGCGGCGGCGGGGCAGCCAACGGACCAGCTCGCCGGCGTGCACGTTGACGCTCGCCCCGGCGTGCTCGTAGCGGATGTAGTCGGTGACGGGCTCGGACACGATGCGGGCTCGGCGTACGGTGACGCCGCGCGCGGTGGCTCGCGAGACCAGATCGACCCAGGGTGCCCAGTAGGCAGAGCCGGGATCGGCATCGCGCATACCGGTGGCTTTCCAGTGGTTGAAGTCGTCGGCCTCGTCGCCCACTCCGTAGACATCCCGCATCTCAAGATGCATGGCGGAGTGCTGCGTGTCTTCCATGAGGTCTTTAAAGCTTGGCTCGTTCTGCGGCATCGCAGGCCTCCCTCAGTGTGGGCACGAGGCGTACGGGGATACGGATCACCGTCTCGTGCGCAGGAACTCCCTTGACGTGCCCCGGCGCGGAATGCTCCACGCACTGGGCTCGTGTCTCGTCGTCAGCGATGTAGCTCTGAAGCACGATGTCGGCGTTCGCTAGGTCGACCCAAGCTGTGGGCGAGCCGTTAGTCCCCGTATTGGGGTCAATGCCGATGAACTGTAAGGCCATTACCGTCCTCCGCTCCCAGCTGTGCGCTGATGTGCATCACGATTGCGAGCTGCGCGCGTCTGGTCAAGACCGAAAAGTAGCCAACTCACCTGTAGGAGTGGCTGTATGCACATCTGTGCACATTGATGGCGAGGTGTACGCGAAATCTCTAGCGTCGTCATCCGGCGCAGCCTTACCCCTTGGCCGGATGTGTGAGCCGCGCTTGGTCTCAACGACGCCCGATGGAGGCATCTGCATGCGCACCCCTGGATCTCCGACCACGCCCGCGGCGACGCAGAAGTGCAGCGAGTGCCGGGAGCTTGAACGCGGCTGGAGGCAGGCCGAAGCGGCGCGGGATCTCAGCAGGGTGACCGACTTCAACGTCCTGATCGTCCGGCACCGGATGTCGCACCGGGCGGAGCCGTAAACGGGAGCGGGCAGCTGTGAAAACTCCCGCCCCGGCCGCCATTCCCTGGCAGGACACGGCCGGAGCGGGTGGGCCCACGAGGGGCCCTCGCAAGTGCACGACGGCGTGCGGACCGACCGCGCGGCGACTTGGCACCTGAGGAGAGCACCATGCGATACCGCCTCGATCCGGTCAAGTACGGCGGCGATGAGGACGACAACCAGGGCGGCAACCCCAACGGGGGTTGTGGCGACGGGCAAGGCTGCGGCCGCCAGTAGCTAGTGGGATCGGGTGGCCCTCGTCCCGTGAACCGGGCGAGGGCTGCCCGTTCGGACCAGTCAGTGCAAGTTCGGACCAGTCAGTGCAGGTAAGGCGTTCGCAGCAGGGAGAGAGATGCCCGGACCTCATCACCACGCCTATGTCTGGCTCGGCAGCGGCGATGTGCTCGTGAAGCCGGGCGACGCGCACCGGCGCCCCGGCCACCCGGAATTCCGTTCCGCCCAGGTGATGCCGCTGGAGTGCGCGGACTGGCTGCTGAAGCCGGCCTCCCGGATCGAGGCGACGTTCGACGAGCCGAAGGAGGGGGCCGACTGGTATGCGGATCAACTCGCTCGGTACGCCGTCCTTTTCGTCGGCTCGTACCCGGAGGGGTTGTCGCACGAGGAGACCGTGCGGGCGCTGGCGGCCGGTGAGGACCGGGTCGGTGGGTGGTGGGTGTCCGGCGGCCGATTTCTCTCGGTCAATCTGATCGCGTGCAGTCCGCATAGGGTACGGCCGGATTATGGATGCCCGGGGCGGTAGGTGGTAGTGGGAAGGGGGCAGTTCGGCAGGCCGTTCGTGCGCCGGTGCGGCTGACCGGGCACGGCGTTCGTGCGGTCGTCGTCAGCCGCCCGGGCCGCGCCAGATGTTGCTGAAGGCCTCTTCGTCGATGGCTCGTCGTTGGCGTTCGAATTCCAGCTCGTTCACGGCGTCGGCGACGGTGGCGAGCACGGTCTCCACCGCGGCGTCGTCCACGTTCCCGGGTTCCTCCGTCCACTCTCCGCGGATTTTGAGGGTCGCCGCGAGGCCGGCGAGGACGGGCTCGCCCGCGGTCCAGCGGCTTGCCGCGCCGCGGCGTGCGGGCGTGTCGGCCAGTGTCATCCGGCCGCCGGAGCGGAAGGGGATCCAACGGCTGCGGGGCTGCCGAGTGAGCTGGCCTTCGGCCTCAAAGGCGGTCAGGTAGGCCGTGGACAGGCCGCGGCCTCTGCGCCACAGCCAGTCTTCGACGGACTCGTACGGCGGTTGTTGGTCGAGTGATGACGCGGCCTCGTCCATGAGGCGGTCGGCCACGGCCGGCCGGTAGCCCGGCACGATGCGGTCGACGTCCAGGCTGATGGCTTGCGCCTCCAGGAGGTCGATCAGCTCGGCGCCCGCGAGCGCGAGCGACAGATTGCCGCGCTCCAGAGTGCGACTGGATTCCATGTCCATGGCGACGAACATGAGGTCTCGCGGTGTGGTCATGAAGGGCTCCACGTCAGGGCATCAGGAGCATGCGCACGAGCAGGTGCAGGAACTCGCTTCGGCATCAGGAGTGGCGCGTCGCTCGACGACGGGCCCCGGCATCCGGTGCGGCGCCGGGTGGGTCCCTCAGCCCGCCGGTGAGCGTTCCTCTTCCTACGAGCTTATGGAGCGAAGGCGGTAGCTGCATCCCACGGGGATCGGGATTCGGGCCGCGGGGAGGGGCGGCGGCTCCTCAGTCGGTGCCGGTGCCGGTGCCGGTGCCCGTGCCCGTGCCGGTGCCTGCGCGCCGCGCGTCTCCGCCCGCCATCCTCCCCATGACCTCGTGGGCCAGCCTGACCAGGTCCGGGATCCGCGGGTGCCCCGGGCCGTCGCGCCAGGCGATGACCACCGGGACGGGCGGGGCGTCGGTCAGGGGGACGTAGGCCATGGACGGGTGGGGGTGCATTTCGGCGGTGGCGGAGGTGGTGACGCCCACGGCGCGGCCGCCGGTGATGGCGGCCAGCCAGTCGTCGGTGTTGCCGATGGTGATCGTGGAGGCGGGGCGGGCCGCTGCGGGCCACAGGTCGAGGGTGGTGGTGCCGGAGACGGTGTTGAGGGCGATGGTGCGGTCCGTCAGCTCGGTGAGAGAGAGGGCGGTGCGGTGGGCCAGCGGGTCGTCGGCGGGGAGGCCGGCGACCCTGGGCTCGGTGGTGAGCTGGTCGGTGATCAGGCCGGGGGCGCGGACCTCGCCGCGCAGCAGGGCCGCGTCCACATCGCCGCGGGCGAGACCGGCCGTGCGGTCGTCGATGCGGAGGAGTTCGAGCGGGGTTCCCGGGTGCTCCTCGTGCCAGCGGCGCAGCAGTGCGGTGGTGTCCGTACCGGCGGCCGACCAGGCGTGGCCCAGGCGCAGCGGCCAGGCGGTGTGGGGTGCGTGGCCGAGGGCCCGGTCGAAGGCGGTCACCGCGATCGCGGCCTGGTCGCGGAAGGAGACGCCGTCGGGGGTGAGCGCGAGGTGGTGGGTGGAGCGGTCGACGAGGTGGAGGCCCAGTTCCTGTTCCAGCTGGCGCAGGGTGCGGGAGACGGCCGGCTGGGTCAGG
The DNA here is from genome assembly GCF_040253635.1 of Streptomyces sp. Edi2. Lineage (NCBI taxonomy): Bacteria > Bacillati > Actinomycetota > Actinomycetes > Kitasatosporales > Streptomycetaceae > Streptomyces > Streptomyces sp. Edi2. Next base: position 5,499,269 of record NZ_JBEJGX010000003.1, read on the forward strand.
TGCAGGCGCTCGGCGGCACGGGTGATGCTCAGGGTGTCGGCGATGGCGAGAAAGCAGCGGAAATGACGCAGCTCGATGCTCATGCGTGCGGAGCATAACAACAGGGGAAAAGGCATTTCACGGACCGGAAGAAGGCCCCGTAGCGTGGTGGCGTGAATGCATCGCCCGAGAGCCCCGATGGCCGTACCCCCGCCTCTCCCGTCCACACCGTGTCCGCCGGTGACGACGGGGGGATTCCGCACCCCGTGCCGCCCTCGCCCGAGGTGCTGACGGCGGAGGCCCAGGCCCAGGCGCAGGCCGGGGCCGCCGGGGCGTCGGGTGCGCGCGGGCGGCTCGTGTCGGTGGCGCTGGTCATCGGCGGGATCGTCTCGCTGCAGTTCGGCTCGTCGGTGGCGGTGCTGCTCTTCCCGCGGGCCGGTGCGCTGGGCGTGGTCACCCTGCGGCTGGTCGTCGCCTCGCTGGTGCTGCTGGTCGTCTGCCGTCCCAAGGTGCGCGGCCACTCGCGGGGGGACTGGGCCACGGTGCTCGCCTTCGGCGTCGCACTGGTCGGGATGAACTCGCTCTTCTACCAGGCGATCGACCGCATCCCCCTGGGGGCCGCGGTCACCCTGGAGTTCCTTGGGCCGCTGGTCCTGTCGGTGGCGACCTCCCGCAGGCTGCTGAGCCTGGTGTGGGCGGCGCTGGCGCTCGGCGGTGTGGTGCTGCTGGGACGCGAGGGTTTCGACGGACTCAACCTCACCGGCGCGGCGTGCGCGCTGGCGGCCGGCGGCCTGTGGGCCGCCTACATCCTGCTGTCCGCCCGTACGGGACAGCGCTTCCCGCAGGCGGACGGGCTGGCGCTGGCGATGACCGTTGCGGCGCTGCTCAGCCTGCCGTTCGGCATCGTCAGCGCGGGCGCCGCCCTGCTGAACCCGGTCACGGTGGGGCTGGGCGCCGCCGTCGCCCTGATGTCCTCCGTCATGCCCTACACCCTGGAACTGCTCGCCCTGCGCAAGCTCCCGGCCTCCGGCTTCGCCGTGATGATGAGCCTGGAGCCGGCCGCCGCGGCCACCGCCGGGTTCCTCGTACTGCACCAGGCGCTGGGCTGGGCCGAGGTACTGGCGATCGGGCTGGTCGTGGTCGCGAGTGTGGGGGCGGTGCGGAGCGCGGGGGCGGGCTCGCACTGAGCGCGCCCGCCTGCGAGGACACGTACGAGGACACGTACGAGGACACGTACGAGGTCGCCGCGGACGAGCGCGGGCTGCTCATCCTTGACTGCCTGTCCCGTTCGTAGCGCTACCCGTTCCCCATGCTTGGGTGCTAGACACGGGAGTTCACCCGTGATCTGGGAAAGGGGCGTTCGTGAGGAACGAGTCCGTGAAGCCGCCTGAACGTGTTGCTGTCATCGGAGTGGGAATCCTCGGAGCCTGCGTGGGCTGGAACCTGTCCCGGCACGGCGCCAAGGTGGTCTTCATCGACGCGGGCCAGCCAGGCGAAGGCGTCACCAACTGGTCTTTCTCGTGGGTCAACGCCAGCAACAAGACCGAGCGCACGTCCTACTTCGCCCTGAACGTCGCGGGCATGGCAGCGCACCGTGAGCTTGTCAGGACCATCGGGCCGGACTCCTGGTGGTATCCCAACGGCCACCTGCGCTGGGCAGACGATCCCGCGGCGCAGGCGAAGCTCCTGAAAACAGCCGAACTGCTGGCCGGCTGGAACTACCGGGCCGAGGTGTACACGGGGGCCGAGGTGCGCCGCCGCCTCGAACCTGCTCTCACGATGCCCGGCGAGGTTCCCGTCGTGTTCTACCCCGACGAAGCCTGGGTGCACGGACGTCATCTCGTCAGCCGCCTGGTCGGCCAGGCCGTTGCGTCCGGTGCCGAGCTGCGGTCCGGTGCCACCGTCTGTGACATCGGCACCGGTGCCGACGGGAGCATCCGGACAGTTGCGCTGTCCGATGGGAGCCGTCTCGACGTCAACACCGTCGTGAACGCGGCAGGACCCAGCGCCTCCCACGTCGCCGGGCTCATCGGACGGCACTTGCCGATGCGCCGGGAACCCGGCGTCGTCACCCGGATCGGCTGTGCTCAGGTCCCGGTTCGCCGGGCCATGCACGCTCCTCACATCGAGATCCGGCCTGACGGAGACGCTTCGGTGGTCCTCCACAGCCGCGAGATCGACGCGCTCATCGACTCAGGTGAAGAGCCGGCGCAACTCGCGCGGATGCTCCACGAATCGGCGCGGCACGTCGTTCCCGAGCTCGGCAACTCCCGCATCGCACAGACACGGGTAGCGGACCGGCCCCTCCCGGCCGACGCATTCCCCTCGGTGGGAGCGGTGCCGTCTGTACCGGGCTATTACGAGGCCGTTTCCCACAGCGGCATCACGCTCGGGCCGGTAATCGGCCGGCTGCTTGCTTCGGAGATCCTCAGCGGGAAGAGCGACGAGTTGCTTGCGGACTTCCGCCCGGAGCGGTTCCCTGGGTGACAGTTCGGGCAACGCCCCCGCCCGGTCGGCGTCCGCCCCGGGCGGCGAAGGCGGCATGCACCAGCTTGGTGACGGCGACCCGCAGGTTGTCGACGGTGATGAAGTGCCGGCGCACGCGCCGCAGCGCCGCCTCGCTCTCTCCGTGCTCGCCGGTCGCCACGATCGCGCGGATGCCCAGGTTCGTGCCGAGCCCGAAGAGCGCGAGCAGCAGACCTCGCACCGTGGGTCAGAGAGAGGAGATCGGGGCCTCGAAGGCGTTGATGTAACAGAAAATCATGCAGGCGTGCTTGATTGTTTCTGTCGGCGCTGCCACGCTCGGAGCGCACCGCACCCGCACCACACCGACGGGCCGCTGCCCTGTGCCGCGGCCGTCGTCGCATGCCAACACGCCCTGCTGTTACGGCAGTCGCGTCGATGAGGGGAGTGTCGCGTGTCCGATCCCGGCGCCGTACTGGCCGATCTCAGGGCGGAGAGCGAGGAGTTGGACGCGCTGGTCGCCGGGCTGCCGGCGGAGCGCTGGGCGGCCCCGACGCCCGCCGAGGGGTGGACCGTCGCCCATCAGATCGCCCATCTCGCCTGGACCGACCGGCAGGCCCTGCTGTCGGCCACCGACCCGGAGGGGTTCGCACGGGCCGCGCGGGACGCGCTCGCCTCGCCGCTGACCTTCGTCGACGAGGCTGCCGAGGCAGGGGCGAAGGTGCCGCCCGCGGAGTTGCTTGCCGGCTGGCGCGGCGGCCGCGAAGAGCTGCTGCGGGCGCTGGCCGCCCGTCCGACGGGCGAGAAGCTGCCCTGGTACGGCCCGCCGATGAGCGTCGCCTCGATGGCCACCGCCCGGCTGATGGAGACCTGGGCGCACGGCCAGGACGTGGTCGATGCGCTGGGTGTCACCCGGCGGCCCACCGCCCGGCTGCGGCATATCGCCCGGATCGGGGTGCGGACCCGTAACTTCGCCTATGCGACGCATCAACTCACCCCGCCCGACGAGGAGTTCCGGGTCGAGCTGCGGGGGTCGGACGGCACGGTGTGGGAGTACGGGCCTGCGGACGCCGGGCAGCGGGTGACCGGGGACGCGCTGGAGTTCTGTCTGCTGGTGACCCAGCGGGCGCACCGTGCCGATCTGCCGTCCCTGCGGGCCGAAGGAGCGGACGCGGAACGATGGCTGGAGATCGCCCAGGCCTTCGCGGGCCCGCCGGGCAAGGGCCGGGAGCCGTCCGGGGAGGACCATCAGGGGACATCCGGGAAGGGCGCCACCTCGTGAGCGACGGCAGCCCCGCACGCGGCCCGCACCCCACCGCAAACACCCCACACCTCACCGCAAGCACCGAACCCCCCACCGCAAACACCCCACACCTCACCGCAAGCACCGAACCCCCCACCGCAAACACCCCGCACCCCACCGCACATACCCCGCCCCCCTGCCCCCTCGGCGCCGACCCCGCCACCCTCCGCATCGGCAACGCCTCCGGTTTCTACGGCGACCGCTTCGATGCGCTGCGCGAGATGCTGACCGGCGGCCCCCTGGATGTCCTGACCGGCGACTATCTCGCCGAGCTGACCATGCTGATCCTCGGCCGGGACCGTCTGAAGGACCCCACGCGCGGCTACGCCAAGACCTTCCTGCGGCAGTTGGAGGACGGGCTCGGGCTGGCCGTCGAGCGCGGGGTGCGGATCGTCGCCAACGCGGGCGGGCTGAATCCGGCCGGACTCGCCGATGCCGTACGGGAGTTGGCGGACAAGGTGGGGGTGTCCGTCCGTGTGGCGCATGTGGAGGGTGATGATCTGCTGGCGCGCGGGGGATGGGGCGAAGGGGTGCTGACCGCCAACGCCTACCTGGGCGGCGGGGGGATCGCGGCGTGTCTGCGGGCCGGTGCTGATGTGGTGGTGACCGGGCGGGTCACCGATGCCGCGCTGGTCAGCGGCGCGGCCCAGGCGCACTTCGGCTGGCGGCCCGGGGATCTGGACCGGCTGGCCGGGGCGGTGGTCGCCGGGCACGTCCTCGAATGCGGTGCCCAGGCCACCGGCGGCAACTACTCCTTCTTCGGCGCCCATGACCTGCTGCGGCCCGGCTTCCCGCTGGCCGAGATCGCCGCCGACGGCAGCGCGGTGATCACCAAGCACCCGGGGACCGGCGGCGCGGTCACCACCGGCACGGTCACCGCCCAACTGCTGTACGAGACTTCCGGCGCCCGCTACGCCGGGCCCGATGTGACGGCGCGGCTGGACACCGTGCGGCTGACGGAGGACGGGGCGGACCGGGTCCGGATCAGCGGGGTGCGCGGCGAGGCGCCGCCGCCGACCCTCAAGACCGGGCTGACCCGCCTCGGCGGCTGGCGCAACGAGGTCACCTTCGTCCTGACCGGGCTCGACGTGACGGCCAAGGCCGTGCTGGTCCGCCGGCAGATGGAGGCGGCCTTCGACGCGGCGGGCAACCGGCCCGCCGAGGTGCGCTGGACGCTGGCCCGCACCGACCACGAGGACGCGGAGGTCCAGGAGGAGGCGAGCGCCCTGCTGCGGCTGGCGGTGCGGGACGCCGACCAGGACGCGGTGGGACGGGTGGTCAGCGGCGCCGCGGTCGAGCTGGCGCTGGCCAGTTACCCCGGCTTCCATGTCACCGCGCCGCCCGGTAAGGGCACCCCGTACGGGGTTTTCGAGGCGGTGGCGGTGGATGCGGCCGGGGTGGGGCACGTGGCCGTACTGGCGGACGGCACCCGGGTCGCCGTCCCACCGGCCTCCGCAACGCGGGAGGTGGAGAGACCGCCCGATGCCCGGCTCCCCGAGCCGCTGCCCGCCGGGGCTACCCGGCGCGGGCCCCTCGGGCTGGTCGCCGGTGCCCGCAGCGGTGACAAGGGCGGCTCGGCGAACGTCGGCGTGTGGGCCCGCACCGACGAGGCCTGGCGGTGGCTGGCGCACGAACTGACCGTCGAGCGGTTCCGGCAGCTGCTGCCGGAGGCCGCCGAGCTGCCGGTCGACCGGCACGTACTGCCGAATCTGCGAGCGCTCAACTTCGTCGTCGACGGGCTGCTCGGCGAGGGCGTCGCGGCCCAGGCCCGGTTCGATCCGCAGGCCAAGGCCGTGGGGGAGTGGCTGCGCGCGCGGCACATGGACATACCGGAGGTGTTGTTTTGACCGTGCTCGCAACCGGGCTCGACACGGCGGGAGACGAGTACGCGGAGCGCCGCGAGGCGATGCTCGCGAAGCTCGCGGACGTCGAGGCCGAACATGCCAAGGCGACCGCGGGCGGCGGCGAGAAGTACGTCGCCCGGCACCAAAAGCGCGGCAAGCTGCTCGCCCGGGAGCGGATCGAGCTGCTGCTCGACCCCGATACGCCGTTCCTGGAGCTGTCGCCGCTCGCGGCCTGGGGCAGCGACTACCAGGTCGGCGCCTCGGTGGTCACCGGCATCGGCACCGTCGAGGGCGTGGAGTGCCTGATCACCGCCAACGACCCGACGGTGCGCGGCGGCGCCAGCAACCCCTGGTCGCTGAAGAAGGCGCTGCGGGCCAACGAGATCGCCTCCGCCAACCGGCTGCCGGTGATCTCGCTGGTCGAGTCCGGCGGTGCCGATCTGCCCAGCCAGAAGGAGATCTTCATCCCGGGCGGGGCGCTCTTCCGTGACCTCACCCGGCTGTCGGCGGCCGGCATCCCGACCGTCGCCGTCGTCTTCGGCAACTCCACCGCCGGCGGCGCCTACGTCCCCGGCATGTCTGACCACGTCATCATGGTCAAGGAACGCGCCAAGGTGTTCCTGGGCGGCCCACCGCTGGTCAAGATGGCGACCGGCGAGGAGAGCGACGACGAGTCGCTGGGCGGAGCCGAGATGCACGCCCGCACCTCCGGGCTCGCGGACTACTTCGCGGTGGACGAGCCGGACGCGCTGCGCCAGGCCCGGCGGGTGGTCGCCCGCCTCAACTGGCGCAAGCCGCAGCCCGATCCAGGACCCGCGGCGCCACCCGCGTACGACGAGGAAGAGCTGCTGGGCATCGTCCCCGGCGACCTCAAGGCCCCCTTCGACCCCCGTGAGGTCATCGCCCGGATCGTGGACGGCTCGGACTTCGACGAGTTCAAGCCGCTCTACGGGCCGAGCCTGGCGACCGGCTGGGCCGAGCTGCACGGCTACCCGGTCGGCATCCTCGCCAACGCCCAGGGCGTGCTCTTCAGCGCGGAGTCCCAGAAAGCCGCCCAGTTCATCCAGCTGGCCAACCAGCGCGACATCCCCCTCCTCTTCCTCCACAACACCACCGGCTACATGGTCGGCAAGGAGTACGAGCAGGGCGGCATCATCAAACACGGCGCGATGATGATCAACGCGGTGTCGAACTCGAAGGTCCCGCACCTGTCCGTCCTCATGGGCGCCTCGTACGGCGCCGGGCACTACGGCATGTGCGGCCGCGCCTTCGACCCCCGGTTCCTGTTCGCCTGGCCGAGCGCCAAGTCCGCCGTCATGGGACCCCAGCAACTGGCCGGCGTGCTCTCGATCGTCGCCCGCGCCTCGGCCGCGGCCAAGGGGCAGCCCTACGACGACGAGGCGGACGCCGGCCTGCGCGCCATGGTCGAGCAGCAGATCGAGTCGGAGTCGCTGCCGATGTTCCTGTCGGGGCGGCTCTACGACGACGGTGTCATCGACCCGCGCGACACCCGGACCGTCCTCGGCCTGTGTCTGTCCGCCCTCCACAACGCGCCGGTCGAGGGCGCGCGGGGCGGCTTCGGCGTCTTCCGGATGTGAGGCAGAAGTGATCCGTTCCCTCCTTGTCGCCAACCGCGGCGAAATAGTCCGGCGGGTCTTCCGCACCTGCCGTGAGCTGGGCGTCTCCACCGTCGCCGTGCACTCGGACGCGGACGCGGACGCCCCGCACGTCCGCGAGGCGGACACCGCCGTACGGCTCCCGGGCGACGCCCCGGCCGACACCTATCTGCGGGGCGATCTGCTGGTGCGGGCCGCGCGGTCCGCGGGCGCCGACGCGGTCCACCCCGGCTATGGCTTCCTCTCCGAGAACGCCGCCTTCGCCGCCGCGGTGACCGAAGCCGGCCTGGTCTGGATCGGGCCGCCACCCGCCGCCATCGAGGCCATGGCGTCCAAGACGCGGGCCAAGGAGCTGATGGCCGGGGCCGGGGTGCCGCTGCTGGCCCCCGTCGAGCCCGCACAGGCCACCGAGGCCGATCTGCCGCTGCTGGTGAAGGCGGCGGCGGGCGGTGGCGGCCGCGGTATGCGCGTGGTCACCGAACTGGCGGCACTGGAAGAGGAGTTGAAGGCTGCCGCTGCCGAAGCGGCATCCGCGTTCGGCGACGGGGAGGTGTTCGTCGAGCCGTATGTGGTGGGCGGGCGCCACGTCGAGGTGCAGATCCTCGCCGATGCGCACGGGACGGTCTGGACGCTCGGCACCCGCGACTGCTCCCTCCAGCGCCGCCACCAGAAGGTCATCGAGGAGGCCCCGGCCCCCGGGCTGTCCGACGAGCTGCGCACCACCCTCCATCAAGCGGCGGAACAGGCCGCCCGCGCCATCGCCTACCGGGGCGCGGGCACCGTGGAGTTCCTGGTCTCCGCGGACGGACGCGCGTACTTCCTGGAGATGAACACCCGCCTCCAGGTCGAACACCCGGTCACCGAGGCGGTCCACGGCCTCGACCTCGTCGCCCTCCAACTGCGCATAGCCGAGGGCCGCCCCCTGGACGCCGAACCGCCGCGCCCGCACGGACACGCAGTGGAGGCACGGCTGTACGCGGAGGACCCGGCGGCCGGCTGGCAGCCGCAGACCGGCACCCTGCACCGCCTGGAGCTGCCGGAAGGCGTCCGCCTGGACTCCGGGGTGACCGACGGCGACACCATCGGCGTCCACTACGACCCGATGCTCGCCAAGGTCATCGCCTGGGCGCCCAGCCGGGACGAGGCCGTGCGGAAACTCGCGGGCGCCCTGGAGCGGGCCCGTATTCATGGCCCCGTCACCAACCGCGACCTGCTCGTACGCTCCCTGCGCCACCCGGAGTTCACCGACCCCGCGGCGCTGGACACCGGCTTCTACGACCGCAACCTCCCCGCACTGACCAAGGCCGCCGACACCGGGGCGGACATCTTCGCGCTCGCCGCGGCCCTCGCCGACGCCCACGGCCGCTCCCGCTTCGGGGGCTTCCGCAACGTCCCCTCCGGCCCGCAGGTCAAGACCTACGCCTGCGCGGGCACCGGCACCACCGCCGGCACAGGCGCCGGATCCGGCACCGGCACCGCGTACGAGATCCGCTACCGGCTCGGCCGCGACGGGCTGTCGGCCGAGGACTTCCCCGGCGTCCGGCTGCTCGCCCTGGGGCCGGACGAGGTGGTGCTCGAAGTCGACGGCCTGAGAAGGCCGTTCGCGGTCGTCCGTTACGGCGACCGGGTCCACGTCGACGCGCCCCCCGCTCCCGGCGGGTCCGCCACCGCGCCCGCCTCCTACGCCTTCACCGCCTTGTCCCGCTTCCCCGACCCCACGGCCCGTACGGAGCCGGGATCTCTGCTGGCACCGATGCCCGGCACGGTCGTACGGATCGCGGAAGGCCTCACCGAGGGCGACCGGGTCGAGGAGGGCCGGCCCCTCCTCTGGCTGGAGGCGATGAAGATGGAACACAAGATCACCGCCCCGGCCGCCGGCACCCTCACCGCACTGCCCGTGCGTACCGGGCAACAGGTCGAGGTCGGAGCCCTGCTGGCGGTCGTGGCCGAGACGACGGAGACGACGGAGACGGCCGAGACGGCCGAGGCGGCCGAGACGGCCGAGGCGGCCGAGACGGCCGAGGCGGGCTGACCCACCGCACCGCATCGCACCGCACCTTCCGACCTCCCCCCGACATCCCCCCCCGGGCATCCCCCGGACCTCCCCCCGACCTCCCCCCCGACCTCACCCACCGCACACAAGGAGCCGTCATGAGCAGTGCCATGAGCAACCCTGTGATCGAGACCGAGGAACAGCGCGCCCTGCGCGACGCCGTCGCCGCGCTCGGCAAGCGCTACGGCCGCGACTACGTCACCCGCGTCGTGGCCGAGGGCACGCACACCGACGAACTCTGGGCGGAGGCCGCCAAGCTGGGCTACCTCGGCGTCAACCTCCCCGAGGCGTACGGCGGGGGAGGCGGCGGCATCGTAGAACTCTCCCTCGTCCTGGAGGAGTTGGGCGCCGCCGGCTGTCCACTCCTGATGCTGGTCGTCTCGCCCGCCATCTGCGGCACGGTCATCGCCCGCTTCGGCACCGAGGAGCAGAAGCGGACCTGGCTGCCCGGCCTCGCCGACGGCTCCCGCAAGATGGCCTTCGGCATCACCGAGCCGGACGCCGGGTCCAACTCGCACCGCATCACGACCACCGCCCGCAAGGACGGCACGGACTGGGTCCTCAACGGCCGCAAGGTCTTCATCTCGGGCGTCGACATCGCCGATGCGACCCTGATCGTCGGCCGCACCGAGGACGCCCGCACCGGCCGCCTCAAGCCAAGCCTGTTCATCGTGCCGCGCGAGACCCCCGGCTTCGGCCGCAGCCCGATCGCGATGGAACTCGCCGCCCCGGAGAAGCAGTTCGCACTGACCCTGGACGAGGTCCGGCTGCCCGCCGAGGCGCTGGTCGGCGACGAGGACGCCGGACTCCTCCAGCTCTTCGCGGGACTCAACCCGGAGCGGATCATGACCGCCGCTTTCGCCCTGGGAATGGGCCGATACGCCCTCGGCCGGGCCCTCGACTACGCCCGTACCCGCCAGGTGTGGAAGGAGCCCATCGGTGCCCACCAGGCCCTCGCCCACCCTCTCGCCCAGGCCCATATCGAGCTGGAACTCGCCCGGTTGATGATGCAGAAGGCGGCGCACCTCTACGACGCGGGCGACGACATGGGCGCGGGCGAGGCCGCCAACATGGCCAAGTACGCGGCAGCCGAGGCCGCCGTCCACGCCGTCGACCAGGCCGTCCACACCCTCGGCGGCAACGGCCTCACCCAGGAGTACGGCCTCGCCTCCCTGATCACCGCCGCCCGGGTGGCGCGAATCGCCCCGGTCAGCCGCGAAATGATCCTCAACTACATCTCGCACCAGTCACTGGGCCTGCCCAAGTCGTACTGAGTACGCCATGCTGCCGGTGCCGGGCCGGCGCCCTCAGACACCGCGCTCCGCCCCACCCGGCCATACGACATCAACCGGCAGCCCGGCATCGCGGGCCAGCTCCACGGTGTCGGCGGTGCCGCCCTTCCCCGTGGAGGGCACGCCGTCCCACACCGCCACAAGCCGGTCGGCCCGCTTGAGCAGTTCGCTGTTGGCCGCTCCGTACGCTTCCCGGTTCGCCGTGTCGTACGGCATGGTCACCACGTCGGCAGCAGCGGCCAATCGGTCAAAGGCAGCGGCATGATCGGGCTTGACCTTCGCCTGCCGGTAGTCCAGCGAGGGCAGGACGACGACCAGACGCCCGCCGGCTTCGACGACCGCCTCGGCGAACAGGGTGTCGGAGCCGCGTGCCAGGCAGGTGACCCCGGTCAACTCGCCCGCGCGGTGCTCACGCAGCAGTTTCCGCAGTGCCTCCTGCACCAGGGGCACAGTGCTCTCGGTGAGGTCCATGTGGCCGGTAACGGCGATGGTGGTCATGCTCTCCGTGTCTCCCTACGTTGCCAGCAGCTCGCGGATGCGATCCCGGGCCTCGCGGAGCGGTCCGGTGGCGTCCCTGCCGACCGTATCTGGGGAAGGGGTGTCGGGGCCGTTTGCGTTTCAAGCATGGGGAGGCCCCGGCCAACCCGGGGGTGGCCGGGGCCGGAGGCCGCGGAAGGTGGAACGTTGGCGTCGCTGACCCGGCCGGTCTAGGGCCGACTACCGACGCGCGCGGATGCGGCACCCATGAGGGCCCGCCCGTTAGCCATCGAGCGCGAGAGGCACGCCTCGACGGCATCCCGGCCGACGCCTGCCGGGATCGGGTCGAGGCAGAGCGTCACGCACGCGTGCCCACCGCGGGCGACCAGCTCGCGCCACTGCGCCGATGGTTTGGGCACTTCGAGTACGAACATCGGGTGACCGTAGTCAAGGGCTGTGATGCGCCCGCCGATCAGCAGGCGATCACCGATGTCCGGTACGAGTTCGTCGAGGTGCGACAGCTCCATCGCATCGGCCATACCCAAGAGGCCGTCCTCGACGGTCTCGCGCGTCTCGACCAGAGGCCGCGGGGAGGGATGGCCAATCAGCAGCCATGGAACGGCATCCTCGACATTTCGCACGCACTCGATCCACGTCGACACGACAACGCGGGCGATGAACCCGGGGCCCGGTATGGCCCGGACGGGGCGTGGAGTGACGGTCAACACGCCACCTCCGCCCACACGATTTTGCCGAACGGCCGGTCGTCGACACCCCACCGCTTTGCAAGGGCGTCCAGGATGAATAGGCCACGACCGCGGGCCCGAGTGACGGACTCGGGCTTGTACTCGGGGCGTTTGCGGCGCGGGTCGTGGACCTCGACCCGCACCAGTTCGATCGTGGGCACGATGACGACGAGTACGGAGTCGCCCGGTTCGGTCCCGTAGCGGTAGGCGTTCGTCACCATCTCGGAGGTGATGAGCCGTACGTCGTCGACTGTCGACTCGGCGAGGTTCGGGGTGTGTTGCGCCAGGACCTCGGAGACGAAGCGACGGGCCGCGGTGGGTGCTTCTGGGCTACTGGGGATCACCGCCTGTCTCGGCACCTCGGACGGCGGGTGACAGCACGCTTCCTGTAATGCATAAGGCCGCATGGTCGCCATGCAAACTCCCTACAGGCAGTGCCAAGCAGCGCAGCGCTTCGTGACGCCAACGGCTGGCACGGTCACTTTTCGTCAGATCAGAGTGCTCTCCTTCACATCTGATGTGCAACCCCCTCAAGGGTGAAATGAGAATTTGCATATGGCCGCGAGATTGCCCGTCGTACTGGGGGTTTGCCAGGTGACATGGTTGGAGTCCAAGCGGCAGACTGTCGGCCAGGACTCAGGAATGGAGGGGTACGTGAGCGCACCAACGGTCCGCCGACGCAGGCTCGGCACCAAGCTGCGCGCGTTGCGGGACGCCCTCGACCTCAAGCTCGAAGAGGTCGCCGAGAAGTCGGCCGGCCGCATCAACGTTCCCAAGCTGTCTCGCATCGAGACTGCCCGGAGCGCGGCCAAGCCGGCCGACGTTGAGATGTTGCTCGATCTGTACGGCATGGACGACGAGGAGTTGCGCGCCGCCCTGCTCGCCCTCACGCGCGAGGGCGCACGGCGCGGGTGGTGGCACAGCTACCGCGGCGTAGTGTCTCCGGTCTATGAAGACTTGATCAGCCTCGAGGCTGAGGCGACGAACATTCGTACATGGCAGATGGGTGCCATTCCCGGGCTGTTGCACACGGGCGAATACGCTCGGGAGATCATCACGGCAACGGCGATGTCGGCCGCTGTCGAGGGCAGAATCGATGCTCTGGTCGAGGTGCGTCTCGCACGCCAAAGCGTGCTGACTCGTGAACAGCCGCTCGATCTGTGGGCGATCATCGCCGAGGGCGCGCTACGTACGCGTGGCAACGGCGAGGGTGTGATGCACGATCAGCTGTCGCGTCTGCACTCACTGAGCAGGCGACCCAACATCAACATTCAGATTCTGCCGACGGACTCGCCACCCCACGTTGGGCAACTGGGGTCGTTTTCGGTCCTCGGATTCGAGGGGCATCCAGACCTCGATGTCGTCCACACGGAAAGCCTGACCTCTGCCCTCTACGTGGAGGAACGGGAACAGGTGGGCGTCTACCAGGACGCTTTCGAGCGACTGCGCGCAGCAGCGTTGCCGGTCGAGGCATCCGCCGATCGCATCGCAGAGATAAGGGATCAAGTATGAGCCACATTGACGACGCCTCGACGCTTGCCGTGGACTGGTGGAAGTCGTCGCGGTCCGACACCGGTGCACAGTGCGTCGAGTTCGGCATCGTCGACGGCGAGTCGGTCGCGGTGCGGGACAGCAAGAACCCGAACGGGCCCGCGCTGCTGCTGAGCCGCACTCAGGTGGCCGGCTTCGTTGACGCGGTCAGCGAGGGCCGGTTCAAGCAGTAGTCGAACAGCAGTGATGGAACGGCCTGTCCCGGGGTATTCGGGGCGGGCCGTTTGCCGTACTGGTGCCGTGGAGCCTACGGGACGGGATGGCCGTCTGGAACGTGATGGGGCGGGACCTTGGCGTGCGCGGCAAATTATGCAAGCACGCTTGATTGTTCTTGGTGTCGCTGTCACTCTCTGAAGGCCGCTAGTGCAGTGCCGCGAGGGGATGGAACTCATGTGCGCAGGAGTCCCTTTAGAGACGCCGAACCACATCCGGTGCGGAACCGCGTCGGTCAGCCGCGAGACGGTTCTCCCTCACGTCTCGCACCGGTCACTGGGACTGCCCAAGTCGTACTGAGTGCGCCATGCTGCTGCTCGTGCCGGCCGGCAGCCGAAGACCGTCCGAGCGGCCGACGGGGCGGACCTGTACCGCCCCGCCCGTACCCGCCCCGCCCCGCCGCACCCACCCTCGAAGGGAAAGGCCCCGGCATGGTGTCCCACGCGTCCCACGCTTCCCACGCGTCCCCCGCGTCCCACGTGTTCCGCAGCGAGTACGCCGACGTCGCGCCCGTAGAGCTGCCGATCCACGAGGCCGTCCTCGGGCGGGCGGCGGAGTACGGCGACCGGCCCGCCCTGATCGACGGCCTCGACGGCACCACCCTCGGCTACGACCGGCTGGACCACTTCACCCGCAGGCTCGCGGCCGCCCTCGCCGCGGCCGGGGTCCGCAAGGGCGAGGTGCTGGCCCTGCACAGCCCGAACAGCGTGCTCTTCCCCGTCGTCTTCTACGCCGCCTCGCGCTGCGGGGCGGCGGTCACCACCGTCCATCCGCTGGCCACCGAGGGCGAGTTCGCCAAGCAGCTCGGCGACTCCGGAGCCCGCTGGATCGTGACCGTATCGGGGCTGCTGGACACCGCGCGCGCCGCCGCACAGCAGGCCGGCGGGATCGCCGAGATCTTCGTCTGCGACCGGGCCGAGGGCCACCGCTCCGTACAGGACCTCGTCGCCTGCACCGACCCGGAACCGTCCGTCATCCTCGACCCGGCCGACGACCTGGCCGTCCTGCCCTACTCCTCCGGCACCACCGGCACCCCCAAGGGCGTGATGCTCACCCACCGCAGCATCGCCACCAACCTCGCCCAGCTCACCCCGCTGGTCTCCAGCGGCCCGGGCGACCGGGTGCTGGCGGTGCTGCCCTTCTTCCACATCTACGGGCTGACCGCCCTGATGAACGCCCCGCTGCGCAACGGCGCCACCGTCGTGGTGCTGCCCCGATTCGACCTGCGGCAGTTCCTCGCCGCGATCGAGAAGCACCGCATCACGGCCGTCTACGTCGCGCCCCCGATCGTCCTCGCCCTCGCCAAACACCCGCTGGTCGCCGACTACGACCTCTCCTCCCTGCGCTACCTCGTCTCCGCCGCGGCGCCCCTGGACGCCGAGCTGGCGGCGGCCTGCTCCCGGCGGCTCGGCCTGCCGCCGGTCCTGCAGGCGTACGGCATGACCGAGTTGTCGCCGGGCACGCACTGCGTCCCTCTCGACGCACCGAACCCGCCGCCCGGCGCCGTCGGCAAGCTGATCCCCAACACCGAGATGCGCCTGGTGTCCCTGGCGACCGGCGAGGACGTGCCGCCGGGGGAGAGCGGCGAGGTCCTGATCCGCGGCCCGCAGGTGATGAAGGGCTATCTGGGGCGGCCGGCCGAAACCGACGCGATGATCGATCCCGACGGCTGGCTGCACACCGGAGACGTCGGGCGGACGGACGACGACGGCTGGCTGTATGTCGTCGACCGCGTCAAGGAGTTGATCAAATACAAGGGCTACCAGGTCGCCCCCGCCGATCTCGAAGCGCTGCTGCTCGGGCATGACGCCATCGCCGACGCGGCGGTCATCGGCGTCGTGGACGCGGACGGCAACGAGGTGCCCAAGGCGTTCGTGGTCCGGCAGCGGGGGGCCAGCCTGAGCGAGGACGAGGTCATCGCGTACGTTGCCGATCAGGTCGCCCCCTACAAGAAAGTGCGCCGCGTGGAATTCCTGGAGAGCGTGCCGCGCGCCACCACCGGAAAGATCCTGCGGCGCGAACTGCGCGCCAGGGAAAGGAGTTCGACGCCCCGATGACCGACGCACCCGCCACGCCCCTGATCCCGCGCTCCCACGAGCACGGCATCACCACCCTCACCCTGGACTCCCCGCACAACCGCAACGCCCTCTCCACCCGCCTGGTCGCCGAACTCGGCCAGGCCCTCGCCGACGCCGCCGCCGACGACGCCACCCGCGCCGTCGTGCTCACCCACACCGGCGGCACGTTCTGCGCCGGCGCGGACCTCTCCGAGGCCACCGCGGGCGCCGCGACGGACGGGCCGCTCGGCCTGGCCCGGCTGCTGCGCAGCATCGTGGCGCTGCCCAAACCGGTCGTCGCCCGGGTCACCGGACACGCCCGGGCCGGGGGCCTCGGCCTGCTCGGCGCCTGCGACATCTCCGTGGCGGGCCCGGACACCACCTTCGCGTTCACCGAGGCCCGACTCGGCCTCGCCCCCGCCGTCATCTCCCTGCCGCTGCTGCCGCGGCTCGACCCGCGCGCCGCGGGCCGCTACTACCTGACCGGCGAGAAGTTCGGCGCGGCGGAGGCGGCCAGGATCGGCCTGGTCACCCTCGCGGCCGACGATGTCGACAGCGGCCTCGCCCCCGTACTGGACGGGCTGCGCAAGGGCTCACCACAGGGCCTGGCCGAGTCGAAGAAGCTGGTCACCGCCGAAGTGCTGGCCGCCTTCGACCGCGACACCGAAGCGCTCGCCGAACAGTCCGCGCGGCTCTTCGGCTCCGCCGAGGCCCGCGAGGGCATGACCGCCTTCCTGGAACGGCGGGCCCCGGCATGGGCGCGGTGACCCCGGCCCGCGGCCCCAAACAGCCCCAGCAGGAACGCAGCCGCGCCACCCGCCTCAAACTGCTGGAGGCCGCCGTCTCCTGCCTCGCTGAGCGCGGCTGGAGCGGCAGCACGGTCTCCGTGGTCGCCGAGCGCGCGGGCGTCTCGCGGGGCGCGGCGCAGCACCACTTCCGCACCCGCGAAGACCTCTTCACGGCGGCCGTCGAACACGTCGCGGAGAAGCGGCAGGGCGCGGTCAAGGCCGTCGCCCGCAATCTGCCGCCGGCCGGCTCCGTGGCCCGCACCTGGATCATCGTCGAGGAGCTGGTCGGCCTCTACACGGGCCCGCTGTTCCGCGCCGCGCTGCACCTGTGGGTCGCCGCCTCCGACGAGGAGCAGCTACGCGACCGGGTCACCGCCCTGGAGGCCAAGGTCGGCCGCGAGGCGCACCGCACGGCGGTGGCCCTGCTCGACGCCGACGAGACCGTGCCCGGCGTACGGGAAACCGTCCAGGGCCTGCTCGACATGGCCCGCGGCCTGGGCCTCGCCAACCTGCTGACCGATGACAAGACCCGTCGCGACCGGGTCGTCGAGCAGTGGGCGAAGATCATTGACGCCGTGCTTGCCCCTGCCGGGTAGGGCGCCTTCCCCCGTTGGCGTCTCGCCGTTGCTCCCCCACTGCCTAAAGGGCGTGGGAGGTACCCCCAACGGCGGCCGGGCCCGTCGCGCGGGGCCGTACGTGGCGACGGCTCCGGTGCGTCTTCGGCCCGTGCCGGCAGACGGGCCACCGGCACTTCGCCCGGTGGAGCCGGGACCGAGCCCGGCTCCACCGCGTCCCCCTCGACGCGGTCGGCACCCGCGGAAGATATCCGTGTCCTGGCCGGCGCATTCGTCGGCATCGCTGTGGCAGAGATCAAACCAGTCATCGCCCGACGCGGCTCGCCTCACGGCTCCGGGCTCGGGAATTCGCTGCACATATCAGTGCAAGATTTCGGCCCGCAACCTCTCATTCGGCGTCGCGATGTCCCAGTAGCGAGCTGTACCCCGCGCATTGCTGTAGATGCCCGTGCCGCCGGTGATGGCCATGTCCAGCGAGCTTTTTCCGCTGCCCCAGAGCGACTGCATTGTCAGAGAGCCGCGCTCAAGTTCTATCGTGATCAAGCACTGCATCGTGAGGTCTTTGCCATTGATGTGAACGACCTGACACGACCCGCCTCCACGTCCGACTCTGCGGCCGTTCCTTATGACGGTGCCGGAGTAGACGTCCATATCGCCCAAGCTTGGCCCTGCCGGGCCGAGATCAGTAGTCGCGTGCTGATCGTTCTGAATCTTGAGTTCGAGGACATCGGCTTGTCCCCCTTCCGGGGTATCGGCGTCTGCGCTGCCAACAGCACAGACGCCGACCAGAGCGGTGACCAGCGATACCGCAAAGAGCTTTATGAGCGCCGCTCTTGGGTTGCTGTTCCCCCGCTCCCCCCGACGCACGCCAGCGGTTCCCGGACTGCTGGTAACCATGGTGGTTTCTCCTCGCTGTGATCTCTGTATGCGAACACCTCGACGCTATGACTGGTGAGTTATCTTGTCTAAGATCAATATCGCTATGGCGGCATAGTTTCGGAGGTATGGTGGAGCTGAACTCGCTCAGGCAATTCCTGGCGGTGGCCCGGCTGGAACACCTCAGCCGGGCAGCCGACGAACTGCACGTCGCGCAGCCGTCGCTGAGTCGCACCATCGCCCGGCTGGAGAGCGAATTGGGTGCACCGCTTTTCGACCGGAGCAATCGGCTCCGGCTGAACGACGCGGGCAAGCTCTTCCGTGATCACGTCGAACGCGCTCTCGGTGAACTCCAGGCCGGACAACGCGCCGTCGCCGAGGCCACCAGCGACGGCCTGGGCACCGTGAGACTGGCGTCGGAAACCTTCCTCACCCTCACCGGCCCACTGGCGGCCTACAAGCGCGCCCATCCCGCTGTCGAAGTCGAGCTCCACTGGTCGCCGGCCGAGGACATGGCCCGCCGCCTGCGGGGCCAGGATGTCGACCTGTGTGTCGCTTCGCAGCCGATCCACGCCGAGGGCCTGGAAACAGTGCCACTGTTCGACGAGGCAGTGGGGGTGGGCATGCCACTCGATCATCCACTTGCAGGCCGTACGTCCGTGAGCATCCACGAACTCGCCGACCAGCCCTTCGTCACCGCCCGCGAGGGACACTGGCTACGCCGACTGCTCGATCAGCTCTTCGCCGCCCGAGGCCTCACCCCGAAGATCGTCTGCGAAAGCGACGAGCACAGCGCTATCGCGGACCTGATCAGCGCGGGACTCGGCATCGCTCTCGTTCCCTCGTTCGCCCGCCCCAAGGCCACACGTACTGCCCTCGCCTGGATACCCGTCGACAGCCCCGACTGCCGTCGCACGGTAACCCTGTGCTGGGGCGCAGGCAGCCACCTGCCGACCGCCGCCCGGCTGATGCGCACCACCCTCACCAGCTGGAACTGGAGTACCGGCAAGCCCGAGGAAAAGCGCTGAAGACCCGTTCCGGCCTCAGTTGCCCACGACGGCTTCCCGCTCGGGTCGCAGTCGTGAAGGCCTGTGAGACGGTCGGCAAGAGCAGCCGCAGCTGTGGAGCGGGCAAGGAGATCAACGGCCGCAAACGGCATCTGGTTCTGGTCGCCCGCCACCAGTCCCATGCTGCCGCGTACATCAAGGCGCTCCCCCCAGGCAACGGTTAGCTGCTCTTGGGCGTGACCGGGCTGAAGAGGGTGCTACCGGCGATCCCACCAGGCGGGCAGCTCCGGGACGTCGAGCAAGAACCCGCGCCGCCGACCGGGCAGCACGCCGATCGCCGACTCGGCGCGGTGGCGACGCTGGAAGTCGCGGGCGCCCTCGCCGTTCCGCTCGGAGAACCGAAAGGCCTTGCTTGCCTCGTGTGTGCGTCCGTTGCTGGGCTCCGTCCAGGCCACCTTGAGCCGCACCGTCCAGTGGCCCGGGCCCCGCGGGTTCTTGGCAAACGAGGTGCGCGCCGCGACGACCCTCCCCTCCAGGGCCGGGCCGGAGCGGCGCAGCCGTCGCAGGTGCCGGTGGTGCGCGAGGTGCAGCAGCCTGGTCCAGCCGATGACGGCGGCAGCAGCTCCGCCGATGCCGACCAGCGGGATCGCCGTGTCCACGGCGGCCGGGTCACCGGTCAGTGACCTTGCGAGGACGGCGGCAGCCATCGCGCCGAGAACAAACCCGACGAAGGGCGCGACAACCGCTCCCACCACCAGGAGCGCGATCCGGACGATCCGCAGGAGAGGCGATCCTAGTTCTCGCCCTCCCCGGCCGACTCCCGCCCGAGCAGCCACGTTCGCCCCCCCCACCAGCCTTTCCCGTCCCTCACCGGCACCCGACAGCCCCGCGCAGCGGACCCGCCCGCCGCTGGGGGTACCTCCCACGCCCTTTAGGCAGTGGGGGAACAACGGCGAGCCCAACCACGGCGAGACAGCCGACAACGTGGGACAACAGCCAAGCGCAGCGGTCAGCGAGGGGCGATGTCCCCGAACCCCGCGATCTCCTCCGGGCCGCGCGCCGCCGGCCCCACATACCGGGCCGACGGCCGGACCAGTCGGCCCGTCCGCTTCTGCTCCAGGATGTGCGCGCTCCAGCCGGCCGTACGGGCGCAGGTGAACATCGAGGTGAACATGTGCGCCGGGACCTCGGCGAAGTCCAGGACGATGGCCGCCCAGAACTCGACGTTGGTGGCCAGCACCCGGTCGGGGCGGCGGCTGCGCAGCTCCTCCAGCGCGGCCTTCTCCAGGGCCTCGGCGACCTCGAAGCGCGGGGCGTTCAGGTCCTTGGCGGTCCGCCGCAGCACCCGCGCCCGCGGGTCCTCGGCGCGGTAGACGCGGTGGCCGAAGCCCATCAGCCGCTCGCCCGCGTCCAGCGCCCGCCGGACGTACGCGGAGGCGTCGCCGGACCGTTCGATCTCCTCGATCATGCCGAGGACCCGGGACGGCGCGCCGCCGTGCAGCGGACCCGACATCGCGCCGACCGCGCCGGACAGCGCGGCCGCCACATCCGCGCCCGTGGAGGCGATGGACCGGGCGGTGAAGGTGGAGGGGTTCATGCCGTGCTCGGCGGCCGAGGTCCAGTAGGCGTCGACGGCCTTGACGTGCTGGGGGTCGGGCTCCCCGCGCCAGCGCTTCATGAAGCGCTCCACGACGGTCTCCGCCGTGTCGATCTCCTTCTGCGGCACCATCGGCAGGCCCGGCCCGCGCGCCGACTGGGCCACGTACGACAGGGCCATCACCGCGGCGCGGGCAAGGTTGTCACGGGCCGTCGCCTCGTCGATGTCCAGCAGCGGCTTCAGGCCCCACACGGGCGCGAGCATGGCGAGCGCCGACTGCACATCGACCCGGATGTCACCGGAGTGCACGGGAATCGGGAACGGCTCGGCGGGCGGCAGACCCGGGTTGAAGGCCCCGTCGACCAGCAGCCCCCAGACATTTCCGAAGGACACCTTCCCGACGAGATCTTCGATGTCGACCCCGCGATAGCGGAGCGAGCCGCCTTCCTTATCCGGTTCGGCGATCTCCGTCTCGAACGCGATGATTCCCTCGAGTCCGGGTACGAAGTCGGACATCAGGCAGCTCCTCAAAATGGGGACGGCAAACGGTCCGTGACCGGCTGCCGTGCGGTCGAGTCTTAGGCGTGCGGTGCGGTGCCGGCGCGGTTACGCGGCTGCGCCGGGCAGCTCGCGGTCCGTACCGGTCACGCCGGTGATGCCCCGCCAGGGCGTGGGTCACGCGGCGGTCTTGCCCGCAGTGGGTCGGACCGCGGGCGGGCAGGTGCGGTGTGGTGCGTCCCATCGGGCCGGACGGACACGATAGCTCTCCCCGTCCGGAGGCCACAGTGGGGCGCTCCCTCATTCTGGGGGGTCTCCCACCTGTCAGGAGGGGTGAGACTCGGCACAACGGTCGATCCGCCGACGGGAGGGTTACGCCAGGTCGACGAGGGGCAGACTTCCGCCCTTCCCGGCTGACCGCGCCGGATCCGATGCTGCAAGATGAGGCCGTGCACCCAGCCGACGCGCCTCATGCCGAGACCCCCGATCCCTCCTCCATGCGTGCGCACTACCGCGCCGAGGGACTGGTCGAGTCCGACCTCGCCGCCAGCCCTTACAACCAGTTCGCACGCTGGTTCAAGGACGCGACGGTGGCCGGTCTGCACGAGCCGAATGCGATGGTCGTCTCCACGGCGGACGCCGACGGCCGGCCGAGTTCACGGACCGTGCTCCTCAAGGCATTCGACGACCGCGGCTTTGTGTTCTTCACGAACTACAACAGCCGGAAGGGGCGCGAACTGGCCGAAAATCCAGCCATTTCGCTGCTGTTTCCGTGGCACCCGCTCGCCCGCCAGGTCGTGGTGACCGGCGTCGCGGAACGCATCGGCCGGGACGAGACCGCCGCCTACTTCCGCACCCGCCCGCACGGCTCCCAGCTCGGCGCCTGGGCCAGCGACCAGTCCGCCCCCGTCGCCTCGCGCGCGGAACTGGAGCGGGCCTACGAGGAATTGGCGGCCCGCTACCCGGAGGGCGAGCAGGTGCCGGCGCCCCCGCACTGGGGCGGCTACCGGATCGCCGCGGAAACGGTCGAATTCTGGCAGGGCCGGCTCAACCGTCTGCACGACCGGCTGCGGTATGTGCGCGAGCACGAGTCCTGGCGGGTGGAGCGCCTGGCGCCCTGACGCCGGGGCCCGGGGCCCGAGCCCCGGGGCGCAGGCCCTGGAGGGCCTGGACGACCTGGGGACCTGAGGGGCCTTGAGGACGCGGCGAGCGGGGGGAACGGCGTGGGGAACGCAGACGACCCGCGGGCTGTTTCCTCCGCGCTCGGTGGCGCAGAGGGCCGGTCGGACGAACCGGCAGCCCGCGGGTCGGGTGACTGCTTGGGATTGGCCGGCTGCGCATCTGCAGTATGCGCTGGTCCGGCGCTGCACTTCGGGTGAAGCGACGGGCCGCTAGCCCGCAGCCACCTCACGCGTCCGGTGCGAAATCATTGGCCGAACCACCTCCCTTCTCGTGTGCTCCACACATTAGGAAGACGGTCGGCCGCACACAAGGGAATTTCCCGTTAGCAACGATTTCCGCAAACCGGCTGTGGGGTGTGTCACGTTCCAGTTGAATGTTCCCAGGTGGAGCACGTGCGGCCGGGTTTCGTAAGGGGTGCCAGTGACTGCTTCGTCAGCTTCTTCCGCCTCGTCGGCGGCCCGCTGGTCCGCCGACGAGGCCGATGACTCGGGTCTGCTCGCCGCGCTCCTGGACGGGATGGACGCCGCCCTGGTCGCCTTCGCCGCGGACGGCACGGTCACCCACTGGAACCACGAAGCCGAACGCATCCTGGGGTGGACCACCACCGAAGCCGTCGGCCGTACGGGTCTGGCCGGCTGGGCGGTCCGCAAGGAGGACGCCGACGGGATCGACGCCGCACTCACGGCCGCCATGCGCTCCCCGGGCCGCCAGGTGCAGGAGTTCGCCCTGCTGACCAAGGACGGCCACCGCGTGCTCGTCCGCACCCAGGCCTCCGCGGTCCGCGGGCCCGACGGCCGGGTCGCGGGGGTGTACTGCGCCTTCAGCGAGGTGCACACCCAGATGGACCTGGAGCGGTCCATCGCGCTCAGCGAGGCGCTGTTCGAGGACGCGTCGTGGGGCGTGGTGCTGATCGACGCCGATCTGCGGCCCGCGGTCGTCAACGCACACGCCGCCCGCGCCCTGGGGGTGGGGCGCACCGCCCTGCTGGGGCGTCCCCTGGGCGAGCTGCTGGCACAGGGCGTCGAGGAGCTGGAGTGCGCCCTGCAGCACGTCCTCGCCGAGGGCGCGCCGCCGGCCGTCGCCGAGCTGTGGGTGACGCTGCGCTCCGAGGAGGCCGAGCTGCCGCGCCGGTGCTGGCGCAGCGGCTTCGTCCGGCTGGCCTCCCCGCTGGCGGAGGAGCCGGTGCCGCTGGGCGTGGCCTGGCTCTTCCAGGACGTCACGGCCGCCAAACGCGCCGAGCAGGACAGCTCCCTGCTGCGCTTCCGCGCCCATCAGCTCCACCGGGCCGGGCGGGCGGCCGCGGAGTGCCCTGACCCGGCCGAGGCCGCCGCGGTCCACCTCGACTTCGCCCTGGCGGGCTTCGCCGACCACGGCCTGGTCGACCTCGCCGCGACGCCCGCACCCCAGCCGTACGGGGCGGTCGCCGAGGACCCCTCCCCGTACGAGGACACCTCCCCCTACGAGGACACCTCCGATGCCGCGCCTGATGCCGCGCCCGATGTGGAGTCCGACGCCGAGCCCGCAGCCGAGGCCGCAGCGGAGGCCGAGGCGTCCGACGTGGACGGCGCCGGGCGGACGGCGGATTCCCCGGCGGCCACGAGCCGGCGTCCGCGGCGGTCCGCACCCCGGCTGGTGCGGACGCTGGCCTCCCCGGCGGGCTCGCCCGGTCCTTCGGAGCGGCTGCCGGCGACCGGGATCCCCACGCCGTACGTGCCGGGGCATCCGGCGCTCCAGGCGTACGAGCGGGGCGGTTCGGTGCGTACCAGCGCCGGTCCCGCCTCGTCGGAGGGCTGGGCGGCCGCCCGCAACTGGCCGGACGGCACCGTGCACGGGCTGTGTGTGGTGCTGCGCAGCCGGGGTCGCACGCTCGGTGTCGTGACGTTTCTGCGGGCGCCCGCGCGCCGCCCCTTCGACCGCGCGGACGCGGACTACGCGGAGGAGGTCGCGGCCCGGATCGCCGCGGCCCTCGACCTCGCGGGCGCGGCCTCGCTCTGAAGTGGGCTGTCCTCTACTGCCGGTAAAAGATCCGGTCCGCGTACTCGCTCATCACCCGGGCGTTCCAGTCGTGCCCGCCGTCGACGTTCCCCGAGCGCAGCAGCGGCGGGTCGATGCCCCGCTCGGCGAGGGTGCCCGCGGCCGTCGCCACCATGGCCTGCATGATCGCGCTGGTGACGACGGTGGAGGCGGGGGCGAACGGCGCGTCGATGCCCGGCAGGGTCAACTCCGCGTCGCCGACCGGGATCCGACTGTCCAGCACCAGGTCGCAGTGGTCCTTGAGGAAGCCGCCGGAGGCATGCCGGGACGTGGTCGTGTCCGCATAGGCCACCGACGTCACGCCGATGACCTTGATGCCGAGGGCGCGGGCGTTCCTCGCCATCTCCACGGGCAGCGCGTTCCGGCCGGAGAGCGAGATGATCACCAGCACATCGCCCGCCTCCAGCGGACTGGTGTCCAGGACGGCCCCGGCCAGCCCGTCGACCCGCTCCAGGGCGCTGCCGAGCGTCGCGGGCCGTACGTCCACGCCGACGACACCCGGGACGGACAGCAGATTCATGATCGCCAGGCCGCCCGCGCGGTAGACCGTGTCCTGCGCGGGGAGCGAGGAGTGCCCGGCGCCGAAGGAGAAGACCCGGCCGCCCGCCGCGACGGCGTCCGCGATCAGCTGCCCGGCCGCGGTGATCCGGTCGCCCTCGTCGTCGCGGACCTGCCGCAGCAGGTCGATCGCGGCGTCGAAGTACTTCCCGGCCAGCCGGTCGCTCCGGTCGCTCTCAGCCATGGACGCGGGCCCCTCTCGTCACGGCCGGGCCGTAGGGCGCGGCGCACGGCGCATCTCGTCGTATCTGATCAGTGGCGCGGATCACGTTGCGGTCCGGACCAGCGCCCTGTCAATACGGCCGTGGGGGGGGGGCTGCTCCGGAGACGAGGAGGCACCGTTGTCGGTGGGATGCGTCAGAATTGAGTTCAGGGCCACCGCACCACACATCGAGGGGCACGCATGTCCGGACTGATCGACACCACGGAGATGTATCTCCGCACCATCCTCGAACTCGAAGAGGAAGGTGTGGTGCCCATGCGCGCCCGCATCGCGGAGCGGCTTGAACAGAGCGGCCCGACGGTGAGCCAGACGGTCGCGCGCATGGAGCGGGACGGGCTGCTGACGGTCGCGGGCGACCGGCACCTGGAGCTCACGGAGGAGGGCCGCCGGCTGGCGACGCGGGTGATGCGCAAGCACCGCCTCGCCGAGTGCCTGCTCGTCGACGTCATCGGGCTCGAATGGGAGCAGGTGCACGCAGAGGCCTGCCGCTGGGAGCACGTGATGAGCGAGGCGGTCGAGCGCCGCGTCGTGGAGCTGCTGCGGCATCCGACGGAGTCGCCGTACGGCAACCCCATCCCGGGGCTGGAAGAGCTCGGCGAGAAGGCCGGGGGCGACCCGTTCCTGGACGCCGGGATGGTGAGCCTGATGGATCTGGACGCCGGGGCCGAGGGGAAGACGGCCGTGGTGCGCCGGATCGGCGAGCCGATCCAGGCCGACGCCCAGCTGATGTACACCCTCCGGCGGGCCGGTGTGCAGCCGGGCGCGGTGGTGAGCGTGACGGAGTCGTCGGGCGGGGTGCTGGTCGGCAGCAGCGGCGAGGCCGCGGAGCTGGACTCCGAGATCGCCGCCCATGTGTTTGTCGCCAAGCGCTGAAAGCAGTTTCAGCCTCTTTCCTTTCGGCGCTTCCGGCCGAAGCCTCCCCGCGAGCCCGCTGAACTGCGCCGATGCGCCGCTCAGCGGGCTCGGCAAGTTCTTTCCGGTTGAACGGACTTGTGCGAATCCGTGCGATACGGCCGGTCTCGTGTCACGCTGACGCATGGCCATGCATCGGCCTGTCCTGGCCGGGGAGGGGGCTCGGATGCACCCACAAATGACGGAGACAGTCAGGGCCCCGGCGCTGCGAGCAGCCGGGGCCCTGCCTCCCCATGTCCCCCACCCAAGACCCGGAGCCCCGAGCTCCCAGGGTCTTCCCCCACGGGCCCCCTTCCCGGTAGGGCCCGCCTCCCGGCAGATGTCTCCCCGTGGCGGACGCGGCCAATCCTTGAGTGAGGTCACTCGAACGAGGGGTATTGCGCGCCGAAACGGCGCGTTCGAATAGGGGTTCGATAGTGTGGAGCTGCTCAAGGGACGATTGGGGGTGCCAAGGCACATGGTGCAGCGCATCGATGTCACAGGGGCCGGCGGTGTAGGCCTCGCCGCCTGGGAATTCACCGACCCGCCCAAGATCGGCGGCGGGCTGGAGGAGAGCGAGCAACGGCCTGGCGTACTCCTGCTCCATGGCCTGATGGGCCGCGCCTCGCACTGGGCGGCCACCGCGCGCCGGCTGAGCGCGCGTCATCGTCCCGTTGCGCTGGACCAGCGGGGCCACGGCCGCAGCGAGAAGCCCGCCGAGGGGCCCTACGACCGCGAGGCGTATGTCGATGACGCCCTCACGGCCATCGAGCAGCTGGGCCTCGCCCCGGTCGCCCTTGTCGGGCACGCCATGGGTGCCCTGACGGCGTGGCAGTTAGCGGCCCGAAGACCGGATCTGGTCAGTGCGCTGGTCATCTGCGATATGCGGGCCTCGGCGCTCGGGGCGGCCTCGCAGCACGAGTGGACCGAATGGTTCCGGTCCTGGCCGCTGCCGTTCGCCACCCTCGCGGATGTCCGCAAGTGGTTCGGCGAGGACGACCCGACCCTGGAGCGGCCCAGACCCGCCCGCGGCGAGTTCTTCGCCGAGGTGATGGCCGAGCGTGCCGACGGCTGGCGCCCGGTCTTCTCCCGCCGGCAGATGCTCACCGCCCGCGAGACCTGGGTGCATGACGCTCATTGGGAAGAGCTCGCCCAGGTCTCCTGCCCGACCCTCGTCGTCCGCGGCCTCGATGCCGAACTGGGCCGCGCCGAGGCCATGGAGATGGTCCGGGTGCTGCCGCGCGGCGCCTACGCCGAAATCCCCGACGCCGGCCATCTGCTCCCCTGGGAACAACCCGACGCCTGGTGCGCCGCCATCGAGCCCTTTCTCCGTACGGCCACGATGCCCGGCTGAGAGGCGGATGGCCCGCGCGGCAAGGCGTTGCAGCGCTGCGGCGCGGGCCATGTGCTCCTCGACGGTAGGGACGGGGGAGGGGCGCGCCAGTCGGCCCGCCCCCGTCCGGCCCGCCCCCCGTCCCAGCCCGCCCCGCCCCGCCCCGTCCGGCGTGTGTTTCTCAGGCCTTGCTGACCGCCACCAGGATCTCCGGCAGCCGCCGCGCCACCCGGGGCGCCGCCATCCGGAGTCCCAGCTCCGCGATGCCCACGCCGTAGACCGCGCCGACCGGCAGCAGCACCCACAGCAGGGTGTGCAGACCGGCGACATGCAGCCAGATGGTCAGGCCCAGCAGCGGCGCGCACAGCACGGCGCCCACCAGCACCCCGCCGAAGAGACTGAACCAGGCGATCGCGCCCTGTCCCGGCGCGACGTTCTTGTTGCCCTCCGAGGGGATCGAGTACGGGAAGACCGCCGACGACAGCGCCCCGGTCGCCATGAGCGCACCCAGCACGGCCAGCGAGAGCCCGTACACCTCCGCGAAGTCCGACCACGGCCCGATGACGGCGGCGGTGCCGGCGACGACCAGCGTGACGTACGGGACGGCCACCAGCGCCAGCGCGCAGGCCCGCGCCCGCAGTTCCCGGTAGGCGTCCCGCGGGGTGGCGATCGTCGAGGCGACCATCCAGAACGCCGAGGTGTCCTGCCCGAACTGGTTGTACATCTGCGACCCGAGCAGCGCCGACGCCGAGAACGACGTATAGATGCTGCCGTTGCCCTGCGCGGCCGAGACGGCCGGCAACAGCAGGCCGACGCCGAGCGCGGTCGCCCACGCCATCTTCGACTTGGGGTCGCGCCAGGCGTAGCGCAGCGTCCGGAGCATGACCGCGCCGGTCCGCCCGTCCGGCAGCAGCCGCCCGAGTCCTCGCTCCCCCGTGCCGGCCCGGCGTGCGCTGTCCTTCTCCACTGCCTGGAGGGTCGAGGAGTCCGGGGCCGTCATCAGGGTGGTCAGGGTGCGCTGCCACCACCACAGCAGCAGGACCAGGGCCAGTGCCGCCAGCGCCAGGCCGGCCAGCGCCCGCCCGTACGCCCCGTGTCCGGCGTCCTCGACGGCGCTGACCGCCGAGGCCGGCGGCACCCAGCGCAGCACCTCGCCCACCGGCTCCAGTACGGACAGGCCGTCCGGCCGGCCCAGCTTCTGGGCGGCGATGTTGATGGCCTGGGCGCCGAGGGCGATGAACAGGCCGCCGAGTACGGCGAGATCACGGCCACGGCGGCTGGTCAGCAGCCGGACCGACGCGGTGGCGACCGCCCGTGCCAGCGACACGCACACCAGCACCACCAGGACGACGGCCACCACGCCCACGGCCGCGGCGGCCGGGCCGTCGGCGACCGCGATCACCGAGCCGGCCGCCAGCGCGAGGGTGACGACCGGGCCGATGCCGACGAGCGAGGCCACCAGCAGCGACACGATCAGGGGCCGCGGCCGCAGCGGCAGCATCACCAGCCGGGTCGGATCCAGCGTCTCGTCGCCCGTGGGGAAGAACAGCGGCATCACCGCCCAGCCCAGGGTGAGGATCCCGGTGAGAAGGACGACCAGCGCGCCGGCATGCGCGGTGCCGCGCAGCGCGACCAGCCCCAGCACGACACCGGCGGTGAACAGCAGGCCGACGATGACGGACAGGACATACGCCAGCGCGCGCCCGGTGGACTGCCGCAGCCCGTTGCGCAGCAGCGACAGCTTCAGCCGGACGAAGACGCCGGTCAGGGAGGGGGAGGGGGCGGCGCCCTGTCCTGCAGCCGCCACGGCGGATTCGGTGCTCATCGGGCGCCGCCACCGCCCAGCCAGTCGAGGTCGGCGCCCGGACCGCGGTCCCGTGCGCCGACGAGTTCGAGGAACGCGTCCTGCAGGGAGGGCGCCGCGCCCCGTACCTCCGCGAGCGGGCCGTCCGCACGGATCCGCCCGGCGGCGATCACCGCGACCCAGTCGCACAGCGACTCGACCAGCTCCATCACATGGCTGGAGAAGATCACCGTCGCCCCGGAGGCGGTATAGCGCTCCAGCACTCCGCGGATGGTCTGCGCCGACACCGGGTCGACGCCCTCGAAGGGCTCGTCGAGGAAGAGGATTTCGGGGTTGTGCAGCAGCGCCGCCGCCAGCCCGATCTTCTTGCGCATACCGGTGGAGTAGTCCACCACCAGCTTGCGCTGCGCGCCCGCCAGATCGAGCACTTCCAGCAGCTGCCCGGCCCGCTTGTCGACCTCGTCGCCCGGCAGGCCGCGCAACCGGCCTATATATCCGAGGAGTTCGCGCCCGGAGAGCCGTTCGAAGAGCCGCAGGCCCTCGGGCAGCACCCCGATCCGGGACTTGACGGACACCGGGTCCTGCCAGACGTCCTGCCCGCCGATCTCGACCAGTCCGGCGTCCGGTCGCAGCAGACCGGTCACCATGGAGAGGGTGGTGGTCTTGCCGGCGCCGTTGGGGCCGACAAGACCGATGAAGCGCCCGGCCGGCAGCGTCAGATCGATGCCGTTGACGGCGATCTGCTCGCCGAACTTCTTCCACAGCCCCTGGATGCGCACGGCGGGCGGGCCGGCCACGGCGTCCCCGGGGGGCCCGGCCGCCCCGCCCGCGGAAGCGGCCGAGGGTGGCTCCGTCGGTGCCGACCCGGCCTGCCGGTCGAGGTGCGGATCGACGCGCCGACCGGTGTGCGGATCACGGTGCTGATCGAGATGCTGCTCGATGTCTTCCGGCTCGTTCGCCACCGGCCCTGCCCTTCGACGTCCCCGCAGAGGCCGTCCTGGCCCCCGTCAGGGACCCACGATACGACCGGGTACGGGAGGCCGCCGGGCGATCGGCGCCCCCGGGTCAGTGGACGCGGCCGCTCCGGATCAGCGGACCCGGCCGGTCCGGATCAGCGACCCCGGGCCGCGACCGCGTCCCGCGCGCAGGCGTACGCGAGCGGGCTGATCAGTTCCTCGGCGTCCGGCAGCCAGCGGTTGGCGGCGGTGGGGCGGCGCGCCCACTGCACCGAGCCGTGCGCGCCCACCCGGGTCGGCGGCGCGGCGATGTACTCGCCCTCGCCGCGGCAGATCAGATCGAGCGCGGCCGGCGCCCAGCCCAGGCTCCGTACCAGCGCCGGGACCTTCACCGAGGCACCGGGAAGGACGAGAAAGAGCATTCGCCGGCCGGGGGTGCGGGTCACCGGTCCCAGCGGCAGCGCCATCCGTTCCATACGGGCCAGCGCCAGACAGCCCGCGGTCTCGGGGACATCCAGCGCCTCGAACGCCCGGCCCGTCGGCAACAGGATCGAGGCCCGCGGCTGCTTGCCCCACATCCGGCGGACGGCGGTGGCGCTGCCGGTGGCCTGCCCGGCCCAGCCGGGGGCGGTCGGGTGCGCGCCGGGCGCCGCGCAGTCACCGGCGTCGCACGAGCAGCGCAGCGTGTCGCCGTCGTGCTCCAGCCATGCGCCGGGGAACACGTCCCAATGCCGTTCCTCCGCGTAACGCACCGCAGTTTCGAGCAGCTCCTCGCCGCGCCGCCCGCCGCGCTGCCCGGGGATCTGCGAGGTACCTGTGACTCCTATGGTCTCTTCCACGTTGAGGACAACTTCCGGTGTCACCAAGGGTTACGGCCGGAGGGAAGGCCCCCCGGCGCATCGTTACCGCCCGTGGGGCGCATGGGTGCACCGGTGGGGGCGCATATGCGGGCGGGGCCCGGGGAGCGGGTAGCCACCTGCCTGACGGGCGGAGAGGCCGCCCGGCGGCAGGCCGAAGTGCACCCGGGGGAGCCCGGCACGGCGGCGCCGCGATCTGTGCACGGCACCGCGCACCCTCCCTACTCGTGAACGAGCGCTGCGCACCGAGGATGCTCCGGACAGGGCCTAAAACGCTCACAAGTGAGCATCCGCTGCAAAGTGCGTATCACTCCGATCTCTCCTATCGCGCATATCCCGGATCTCTCGGATATCCGGCATATTCACGGGGAATCGATCACGAGGAACGGCGTTCGCCGGTGAACGCACAGCGGTACACAGGGGGTACATGCATGGCCGCCAGGCCACTCGTCGCACGACAGCCCAACGAACGGCTGCAGACGCTGATCCAGGAAGCCGCCTGTTCCAACGCGGGGCTCGCCCGCCGCGTCAACATGTGCGGGGCGGAGCACGGTCTCGACCTCCGCTACGACAAGACCTCCGTGGCCAGATGGCTGCGCGGGCAGCAGCCGCGGGGCCGCGCTCCGGCCGTCATCGCGGAGGCGCTGGGGCGCAAGCTGGGGCGCACGGTCACCATCGACGAGATCGGGATGGCCGACGGCAAGAACCTCGCCTCCGGGGTGGGGCTGCAGTTCT
Organism: Streptomyces sp. Edi2; assembly: GCF_040253635.1. NCBI lineage: Bacteria > Bacillati > Actinomycetota > Actinomycetes > Kitasatosporales > Streptomycetaceae > Streptomyces > Streptomyces sp. Edi2. The sequence goes on from NZ_JBEJGX010000003.1 coordinate 5,530,777, forward strand.
CGCCGACCGTCCTCGGGGCCATCGAGCAGGTCTGCGAGCTGTGGCGCAGCGACGTCGGGCGGCGCGACTTCCTCAGCGGTTCCACGGTCGCGGCCTCCGCCCTGGTCGAGCCCAGCCGCGACTGGCTGATCACCGGAGCGGACAGCCAGGTCGCCCGGAACGCCGGTGCCCGGGTCGGGATCTCGGACGTCGAGGCGGTACGCGCCATGACCACGGCGCTCAGCGAACTCGACCACCGCTTCGGCGCCGGGCACGTCAGGCCCGTCGTCGTGCACTACCTCAACAGCGTGGTCTCGGGGCTGCTGGCCGGTTCGTACCGCGAGTCCGTCGGGCGGGAACTCTTCGCCGCCGTCGCGCGGTTGACCGAACTCGGCGGCTATATGGCCGTCGACACCGGCCAACCAGGCCTCGCCCAGCGCTACTACATCCAGGCGCTGCGGCTGGCCCAGGCGGCCGGCGACCGCGGCTACGGCGGCTACGTCCTGGCCGCGAGCATGAGCCACCTCGCCGCCTCGCTCGGCAATCCCCGGGAGATCGCCCAGCTCGCACGCGCCGCCCAGGAGGGTGCCCGGGGCCATGTCACCCCGCGCGCCGAGGCGATGTTCTGCGCGGCGGAGGCGCGCGGGCACGCCTTGATGGGCGACGGCCGGGCCTTCCAGGTGGTGGCAGGGCGGGCGGTCGCCGCGATGGAGCGCGCCGACGCATCGGCCGAGGCGGGCGACGACCCGGTCTGGATCTCGCACTTCGACCAGGCGTATCTGGCCGATGAACTCGCCCACTGCCACCGCGACTTGGGGCAGCCGGGCCCCGCCGGACAACGGGCGCAGGAGGCGCTGGACGGGCACCCGGAAGGCCGGGCGCGGCGGCGGGCCATCGGTCTGCTGCTGCTGGCCGGTGCCCAGGCGCAGCAGCGGGAGGTGGAGCAGGCCTGCCATACGGGCACCCAGGCGGTGGAGCTGCTGAGCGGGCTGCGTTCGGACCGCGGGGCGGAGTATCTGGAGGACTTCCAGCTGCGTCTGGAGCCCTTCCGGGACGAACCGGTGGTGCGGGAGTTCAGCAGCCGGCTGGAGCTGCGGGCCACGGCGGCGTGAGCGGCGCCGCGGGAAGCGTGCACGGGGCCTCACCGGGGGAGTGGCGGCGGCACGGCGGAGGGGCGGCCGCCTCGTCGTGAGGCTTCGTTGCGCAGCTTCGTCCTACGGATGTGCGGCGTCGTTGTACGGCATTGCCGCGTCGTTGTGCGGCTTTGTTGTACGGCGTCGGGTATGTCGTACACCGTCGGGCGGGCCGCGCACCGGGCCCGCCCGGTGCGTTCCGGGGGCGGATCGGGGTGGTGACCAGGCGACGTGGTCGAACGTTGCTGCGACCCGGTAGCGTGCAGCCGACGATTCCGTAGGTCTGCACGTTGGTAGGAGTCACGGTGACGCAGAGCGGACAGGGTCACGACCCGCAGAATTCTGCGGCCGGTCCCGCGCGAGAGGGCATTGTGCTGCCCGCCAACGGTGAGCCGTGGGTGCCCGACCAGCAGGCCGCACCGCCGGCCGGGCAGCCGTGGGGCCAGCCCTGGGGGCCAGGACCGCAGTCCGCGCCCGCCCCCCAGCAGGGGTACGGCGAGGCGCCCGGCCAGTACGGCGAGGCGCCCGCCCCGCAGCAGGGGCAGACGTACGGCCAGGGGTACCAGCAGGCGCATGCCCAGGGCCAGGGGCAGCAGGGATACGGCCAGGGCCCGCAGGGGTACGCCCCGGAGCAGGGGCAGCACCCCCAGGCTTCCCAGGCGCCCGCCCCGCAGCAGCCACAGCAGACGCAGGGCGGCCAGGGCTTCCCGGCGCCGCCCCAGGGGCAGCCTCCGGTGCCGCCGCTCCCGCCCTCGATGCCGCAGCAGGCGCCCCAGCCGCCTCAGCAGGCCCAACAGCCGCAGCAGACCCAACAGCAGCCTCAGCAGCAGTACGGGCAGCCGCCGCAGCCGCCGCAGGGCCCGTCCGGAGAGCTGGTGCGGGCGACCCCGCAGACCGGTGCGCCGCTGCCGCCCGCCGCGGGTGACGCGGAGGCCACCGCGCTCATCCCGCCCTTCGGCACGCAGCCCGGCTTCGACGGGCAGCCCGGCGGCCCCGGTGCCGCGCCGCTGCCGCCCGAGGCGGGCGCACGGCCCGAGACGCCCGACGAATCCACCACGATGCTGCGCGCCATCAAGCCGAACGGGGTCAGGCCCCAGGGCCAGGCCCAGCCGATGCCGCAGTCGCAGCCGATGCCCGGTGCCCAGGGCGCGGGCGACGCCGAGGCCACCCAGCTCATCCCGCCGGTCGGCGCCGCCGCACCGCCCCCGCCGCCCGGCGCGCCGTACGGCGTCCGCCCCGGTGGGCCCGGCGACCGTGCCACCCCCGCCGAGTTCGACGGCCTGTTCCGCGACGGGCCGGGCACACCCGGCCAGACCGGCGCCCCGGACTCCACCGCGCAGCTGCCCCGCTTCGAGGACCCGGGCCGTCCGCCGTACGGCCAGGGGCACCAGGGCCAGCAGTTCCCGCCCGGCGGCGGCTACGACCAGCAGGCCTCGTACGACGGCGACGGCGGCGGCCGCCGCAAGCTCGCCCCGGCCGTGATCGTCGGCATCGTCATCGTGGCGCTCGCGGGGGCCGGCCTCGGCCTCGGCTGGGCGCTGAGCGGGGGAAGCGACGAGAGCACCGCGAAGAAGCAGGACGCCGGAGCCGGTACGACGAAGGCGGCCAAGGATTCGGAGCAGCCGAAGCCGTCCGCCGACCCGGCCGAGGCGCAGGCCAAGGGCCTGGACGCGCTGCTGGGCGACAGCAACAACAGCCGTTCCTCGGTGATCGGCGCCGTCAACAGCATCAAGTCCTGCAGCAACCTCGGCGGCGCGGCCAAGGACCTGCGCGCGGCGGCCGGCCAGCGCAACGACCTGGTGAAGCGGCTGCAGCAGCTGCCCGTCGACAAGATCCCCAACCATGCCCAGCTGACCGCCACGCTGACCAAGGCCTGGCAGTCCTCGGCGGCCGCGGACAACCATTACGCGGCCTGGGCCGGCCAGGTCGGCAGCAAGAAGGGCTGCCACAAGGGCAAGGCCCGGCTCAGCAGCCAGACCGCCCAGGGCAATGCGGCCAGCGGCCAGGCGACCACGGCCAAGAAGCAGGCGGCACAGATCTGGAACCCGCTCGCCAAGAAGTACGGCCTGACGGAGCGCCGCCCCGAACAGCTCTGATCAGGGGCAGGGGCAGGGGCAGGGGCAGAAGCAGAGGCAGGGTCGGCGGCAGCGGCAGCGGCAGCGGTATCAGCTGTCCGTGTGCCGCCGCTCCAGCGTCTTGGTGACATTCACGAAGCCGTCCTGGGCGGCGGTCAACTCGCCGTCCCTGACGACCTGGTAGGTCACCATCCCGTTCACGATGCGCGGGAAGTCCTGGACGGCGAGCATGTCGTCGTCCCGCCAGCGCAGCTTCGGGGTGAGCCCGCCGGTGTCGATGGCGTGGTCACCGCGGTCCAGCGTGGTCTGCAGGGCGTGCGGGGTGATGTCGTCCACGCCCGCGTCGTCGAGCTGCCCGATCAGGGCGCGCAGCACGGTGTAGGCGATCCAGGTCGTCTGGACGCCCTGGTCGGCCGGGTCGATGCGGTTGTCGTCGAAGGCGAAGTCGTTGATCACCTTGCGCATCGGCTGCCAGCGCGGATCGTGCGCGACCGGGTACCAGCCGGTGATGTCCGCGTCCTCCAGCGGCCCGGCGCTGCCGCCCGTACGGTTCAGCAGCGACTGGCCGACGCTGCCCAGGACGGAGGCGACCCGCACCTGGGGACGGTCCTCCTGCAGCCGCCGGAACGAGTCGAAGAACGCGTCCGTGTGGTCGCCGAGCGAGGCGGCCACACAGGATCCCGGCGCCTTGCCGCCGGCCGCCGAGGTGCCGTGGACGGCCGGGTCGCCACCCACGCCGTCCAGCGCGCGGTTCACCTCGGACGAGTAATCCGTGCCGTCCTCGGGCGCCTTGATGTCCTTGGCCGGGTGCCGGTGGCCGCTTTGGAGGCCGGAGTTGAGCAGGGACGGCATCTGGTCGCCCTGGATGGTGTCCGGCCGCACCAGCGCGACGCGCGAGCAGTCGTGTGCCAGCTGGCGGCCGTTGCCGGCGAGCAGGGAGGCCTGGCCGCCGTTGACCGGGTAGGACAGCGGGCTCTCGAACTCCTCGTCCGAGGCCCCGTAGCCGCCGATGAAGGGGATCCCCTTGACCTCCAGCGGCGACATGAACGAGCGGCCGAACTGGCTGTACGAGCCGACGACGGCGACGGCGCCCTCGCTCACCGCGCGCTGGGCGCAGTGCGCCGCGGTCACCGAGTCGTTCTGCTCGTTGCAGGTCAGCACCTTCAGATGGTGGCCCCGGATACCGCCCCGGGAGTTGACCCAGCGGGCGTAGGCCTGCGCCATGGCCGGCATCCCCGGCATATTGGTCGCCTTGGTGCCCTCGGGAGCCCAGGTCATCACCGTGATCGGCGCCTTGTCCCCGGAATCCTCCGCCGCCCCGGCGGGCGAGCCGCAGCCCGAGAGCAGCGACGCGAGGACCGCCGTACACGCCGCCGCCGAGGCGGTGGCGGCCGCGGGAACCGAGGAGAAGGGGCGGGGGAGGGGGCGTCGCCGACCGGTCATGGCACAGCAGCCTTCCGTCTTGCCCGGAACGGGCTGGTGACGACGAGGCAATGGATGGTGACGTAGAGGTGAACTCCGGGGGGCTGCTTGAGATCGTTGGTGAAGAACGTACGATCGATTGCTGTGCAAGGTTCGGAGAAGTCTTCCCGTCGCGGCCGCCGCTCGACCACCATGGGTGGTATGCCACTCAACGACATGCCGTGGTGGCGCTGGCGCAGCAATGTGCGTTCCGCGCTGCACATGCTCTCCGACCCCGCTTTCCAGCAGGAGGCCTGGCTGGCCGGCCTGCCCGGGTACGGAGATGTCACCGACGCCGTCTACCGCCTCGTCGAGGACACCTGGCTGGACAACTGGTCCGCCGAGAAATACGTCGGCACGATCTTCCGGGACTCCCGGGAGGCGCAGCTCGTCGACGCCGCCGTGCTCCGCGTGCTGCGGATCATGCACCAGGTCGGCGCGGACGCTCCGGTGGCCGCCTACCTGGAGCACCAGGGCTGGCCGGAGGCCGTGCACGCGGCCCGGGAGGCCCATGTGCAGCTGGCGACGGCGGACGGCGAGGACCCCGACACCGCGCCGCGCTCGCTGGAGGTGCTGGCCATCATGACCGGTCAGGCGGAGGCCCCGGCCTGACCTGCCCGGAAGGTGTGCGACCCTATGAGGTCATGAGCGAGTCGCAGCCCACCCAGCACGATCAAAACGATCAGTACGTCCTCACCCTGTCCTGCCCGGACAAGCAGGGGATCGTGCACGCCGTGTCCAGCTACCTCTTCATGACCGGCTGCAACATCGAGGACAGTCAGCAGTTCGGCGACCACGACACCGGGCTGTTCTTCATGCGGGTGCACTTCAGCGCGGACTCCTCGGTGAGCGTCGACAAGCTGCGGGCCAGCTTCGCGGCGGTGGGCGACTCCTTCGGCATGGACTGGCAGATGCACCGGGCCGACGAGAAGATGCGGATCGTCCTGATGGTGTCCAAGTTCGGGCACTGCCTCAACGACCTGCTCTTCCGCTCCCGGATCGGCGCACTGCCGGTCGAGATCGCGGCCGTGGTCTCCAACCACACGGACTTCGCCGAGCTGGTCGGCTCGTACGACATCCCCTTCCACCACATCCCGGTCACCCGCGACACCAAGGCCCAGGCCGAGGCGCGGCTGCTGGAGCTGGTGGAGGAAGAGAACGTCGAGCTGGTGGTGCTCGCCCGCTATATGCAGGTGCTCTCCGACGACCTGTGCAAGGCGCTGTCCGGCCGGATCATCAACATCCACCACTCCTTCCTCCCGAGCTTCAAGGGCGCCAAGCCGTACCACCAGGCGCATGCCCGCGGGGTAAAGCTCATCGGTGCCACCGCGCACTACGTCACCGCCGACCTCGACGAGGGCCCGATCATCGAGCAGGAGGTCGAGCGCGTCGGCCACGGCGTCACGCCGGACCAGCTCGTGGCGATCGGCCGGGACGTGGAGTGCCAGGCGCTGGCGCGGGCCGTGAAGTGGCACAGCGAGCGCCGGGTCCTGCTCAACGGCAGCCGGACGGTCGTCTTCGCGTAGGCACGTCTTTCGACCGCCGCGGCATTCCCGCTCATGCGGAACACTTTCCGCCGTGGCATCCCGCCGACGCGGAGCACCTTCCGCCGTGGCATCCCGCCAACGGGGGACATCTTCCGCCGTGGGATACCTGCCCACGCGGAGCACGCTCCGTCGTGGCACCCCGACCACGCGGAATACCCCCCGCACCTCTCACGTTGTGGCCCCGAGGGGGCGCTCGGGCCCCCTACGGGAGCTGTTCGACCGCCCCCTACTGGGGCCCCGGAGCCCGTCAGCCCCGGAGCCCGTCGTGCCCGGCGCCCGTCAGGCCGTCCGAACCCTAGAGCCGGGACAGCGACGCGGTCGCGAAGAGCACATCGCGGATCGCGTCCCGCTCGCCGTTCTGTCCGGCCGCGGCCTCCTCGGGGGAGATATGGCCCGCGGCCAGCTGGCAGAACTCGGCACTGTCCAGGGCGATATGGGCGACGGTGCGCTCCGGGGTGCCGAGCGCGGCCGGTGAGTCCAGGGCTATGTACCAGTGCCCGCCGCCGTTGCCTTCGACCTCCAGATGGAGCGTACGGCCCGGGGCGCCCGCCTCGACCAGCCGCTGCGGCGGCGCGGCCAGCCCGGCCCGCCGGCGGTCGGCCAGCGCGCTGGGCAGCAGCCGGGCGGCGAGGTCGACCATCAGGTGGAGGTGCGCCGACGCCGGAGGCTCGTACGGATAGTCCACCGCCTCCGCGATGTCCCCGGCATGCACCCAGCACTCGAAGGCGCGGTCCAGGAACGCATCGTGCAGCGTGAGCCGGAAGTCCCCGTACGGCACGGCGAGCTCGGCCACCTTGTCGCCGGCGAACGACACCTGCCGTATCAGCGCATAGCTCTGGTCACGCCAGGGTGCGCGCAGGGCGAGCGGACTCTGCTCCTCGGCCGGCGTCCGCCAGAACGTTTCCGTACGGATCAACGGATTCGGGGTGCCCGGCGGGGCGGTCGTGCCGAGCGGGTCGGGCAGCCCGAGAGCCGTCGCGACCAGGCCGTCGACCGCCATCAGATGCCCCATGACACCGGCGACGGTGGACTCCCGCTCGACCGGACGCTCCCCCTCGAACCAGCGCAGCCGCACCGGAGCGCGCCACTCCGCCTCGCCCATGTCACGCAGCAGCGCGTCCAGTTTGGCGGTCTCCGCGTCGTACGGCGTCGCCCACTCGGGCACCGGGATACGGGCCGGGCGGCGGCCCAGGCAGCCCTCCAGCACCCGGGAGCGCAGCAGCGGATCGAGGTCGAGGCTGTCGGCGGGGTGCAGCAGCCCGACGGCATCGCGCAGCCGCAGTGCTTCGTCCGCACAGGAGGCGCAGTCGGTCAGATGCGACTCGACCGCGGCCGTCTCCTCGGTGGAGCAGGCCGACAGCGCCCAGGCGCCGAGCAGCGACTTGAGGACCCGGTGCGGCGGGCCGGCCGCCGGCGCAGGGAGCGGGACGGCAGCGGGCAGCTCGGTCACGGGCTCGGCTTCCGGTTCGCGGGGGCCGCCGCCGGTGTCCTGCACCGGGTCGCGGGCGGGTGCCGGCAGGTCGTCCGGGAGGGGGCCGTGATCCTCGGCCGCGGTGCGCGGTGCGGGTATCCGCGGCCGTTCGCCGGGGTTGCCGGGCAGCTCGCGGCCGTCCCATTCGTCCGGGCCGTTCACCGGGACCGTCCGTTTCCCGGGCCGCCGGGCGGTGCGGAGGTCCCCGGGCCGGAGTGCGGGGAGTGCGGCGGGCGCGCTCCACGGGGAGTGCGTGGCGCCTGCGACCCATGGGACGAGGCGGGTGCGGAGCGCGGGGCAGGTGCGGAGCGGTGGGCGGGCGGCAGGGCCTGGTGCTTGTGCGCGGTGGACAGCAGTTGCAGGCCGAGGCGGAGGCGGCGCCGGGCCTCGTCCTCGGTGACGCCGAGGTCGGCGGCGGTCTGGCGGTAGTCGCGGCGCTGGAAGTACGCCAGCTCCAGGGCGGCCCGCAGGGGCGCGGGCATGGACGTGACGATGAAGTCGGCGCGGGCCGCGGTGGAGGCCTCGCGGATCTTCTGCTCTATTTCGGCGGGCGCGGGGGCGTCGGTTCCGCAGTCGCGCGCCGAGGCCGCCTCGGCCTGGCGCAGCCGCTGGACGGCCTGATGGTGGGTGACGCCGGCGACCCAGGAGCGCAGCGGGCCCTGCTTGGGGTCATAGGAATCCGGGTGCTCCCAGATGTAGCCGAACACCTCACGGGTCACGCGGTCGGCGGCGTCCTCGTCGTCCAGGACGCGGTAGGCGAGGCTGTGCACCAGAGAGGCGAAGCGGTCGTAGAGCTCACCCAGCGCGGCCGCCTCGCCGTGGGCGAGCCGCTGCTGCATCCGCCTGTCCCACCGCGGTGGGGCGTCGTGTCCCATCGGATCCCCATCCCTGCCCGGCGCCTCCGGGCTCACACCTCAGCCGTCACTCCTGCATCCGCCTGCCCGGACCTGTGTGCACCGTCACGGGGCCCGCCGTGCCCTCGAATGTAATGCGCGGGTCTGACAACGCACGCTCCTTTGCGGCAAACCGAGCCCTGAGGGGTACGGGGATGGTAAAGCCCTGACGGACCGGTGCCCTGGCTTTGTGGCGATAATGCCCGATCGCAGTGGATCGATGCGGATCGTTCGTGCCCGTATGGGGCCATGTGTTATCCGTGTGTGACCGGATCTCGGCAAAGAGCTGCACCCTTCGGGGCATAGCCTTAGGCGTACTGCCTGTTGTGCCAAGGATTCGGAAGAGTTTCAGGGGAGAGGGGCCGGGCAGTCGAGCGGGGAAGGATGAGTTCCGGATGCGGTCCGTATTCATCCGGTACGAAAGCGAGCGAAAGGCTTCGAGCGCGTGTCGTTGAAGGTGGCAGAGGACGAAAAGGGCCCCTGGGCCGTACTCCAGGTGTCCGGTGAGATGGACCTGGTCACCTCACCGGCGGTGCGCCAGCATGTGCACGACGCGGTGGCGGACGGGCGGAGATCCGTGGTGCTCGATCTCTCCGAGGTGCGGTTCTGCGATTCCAGCGGTGTCGGCGTACTGATCGCCGCCCGTCGGCTGATGCGCTCCTGCCAGGGGCGGCTGCGGCTGATCCTCCCCGCCCAGGGCGCGGTGGACGGCTCACACGTCAACCGGGTGCTGGCCGCACTGGGCGTGCGCCGGCTCTTCGAGGTCTACCCGGACCTGCGCACCGCCGTCGACGAGGCCGCCGCGCCGCTCTCCGCCTGACGTCTGCGCCTCTTCACCCCCGCTCCGTACGGGAGTTCCCGTACGGGAATTCCGCCCGTACGACGAAGCCGCCGTCGGAGGTGCGCCGCGCCTCCAGCGTCCCGCCGAGGCTCTGTGCGCGCTCGCGCAGCCCCACCAGGCCGTGTCCGCCCCCGGGAAGCGCGGGGACCGTCGCCGTCGCGTCCGGCGGCCCGTTGCGTATCTCCACCCGCAGCCCGCGCGCCGTACGGCTCCCGTCGGCCGTCTCCGCCCCGTCCGCCGCCCCTGCCCCGTCGGCCGCGTCCGTCCCGTACGCCGCCTCGACCCCCTCCGTCGCCGGGCCCCGGACCGTGTCCACCGGATCCACCCGCACCCGCACCCGCGCCCCCGGAGCATGCTTGCGGATGTTGGTCAGCGCCTCCTGGACCGTGCGGAAGGCCGCGCGCTCCACCGTCTTCGCGCCGCTCGCCCCGCCGGCGCCGGCCACCACTCCCCGCTCGTACGTCACATCCAGCGCGCTCATCTCGATCAGCCGCGGCAGCTCCTCCAGATCCGGCTGCGGGGCCAGCCCATGCGCCTCCGCCGCCTCACCGCCGTCCGCCCGCAGCACGCCCACCATGTGCCGCAGCTCCTCCAGCGTCCGTACGGACAGCTCCCGGATGGTCCTGGCACCCGCACGCGCCTCCGCGTCGTCCGTGCTCACCTGCACCGCCCCCGCCTGCAGGCTGATCAGGCTGACCTGATGGGCCACCACGTCATGCATCTCACGGGCCAGCCGGGCACGTTCGGTGGTCTTGACCCGGTCGGCGAGCAGCCGGTCCTCACGACGCAGGCTGCGGGTCAGATCCTCGACGCGGGAGGCCAGCTCCTGACGGGTGCGCACCAGCAGCCCCAGGGCGATGGGCGCGGCCGAGGTGACGCTGGCGTCGATCAGTACCAGGGTGTTCTCCCGGTACGCGGTGAGTTCGAAGTCGGAGATCGGATACGGGAAGAAGTGCGCGGCGATCAGCAGCAGCGCACAGCCGCCGAGCAGCGCCCGGCCGGGCCGGCGGGCGGCCAGGGTGTAGAGCGCGATCATCGGCGCGAACCAGATGTAGCCGATGTAGAGCCCGGGAAGGGTGAAGAGGAAGACCAGCAGCGGGAAGCGACGGCGCACCAGCAGGGCGGCCGCCGCCGCCATCGAGACGCCCACTTCCAGGTCGAGTTCGACGCCGTTGACCAGCATCGCGTCGGCGATCGCCAGCAGAACGGGGACCGCCAGCGGAGCGGCCTTGCGCAGCCGCCGCCCGACCGGTCCGCGGGTCGGCGCCCGCCCCGTGCCGAGGCCGGGCGACGGCGCGCCCCGGCCGGACGTCCCCCGGCTGCCGGTCGCCCGCGGGCCGGACGCCACCGAACCGTTACGCCTGCCGGTCCCTCTGCCGGTCGCCCTGTCGGTCCCTCTACCGGTCCCTCTGGCGTTCCCCCTGCGCCTCCCGCCCCCGGTTCTCACCACGCCCCCCGGGGGGCGCCCGCCACCAGACCGGCCCGGTCGGCGACGATGGCTGCCTGGATGCGGTTGATCCCGCCCAATTTCCCCAGCAGGGCGCGCACATGGTCCTTGACCGTACTGGGGGCGAGCCCCATCCGGTCGGCTATCTGGGCGTTGGCCAGGCCCTTGCCGAGCAGGGCCAGCACCTCGGACTCCCGCGGGGTCAGCCCGCTCACCGCCCGGTTCGCGGCGGCCTGGTCCTCGGCGGTCAGATAGCCCCCGATCACCGCACGGGTGACCCCGGGATCGAGCACACTGCCGCCCGCCGCCAGCGTCCTTACGGCCCGTACGAGTTGTTCCGGGTCGGAGTCCTTGAGCAGAAACCCGGCCGCGCCTTCGCGCAGCGCCGCCGTCAGGTACTCCTGGGCATCAAAGGTGGTCAGCATCGCCACCACGGGCGGCTGCGGGGCGGCGCGCAGCCGGCGCAGGACGGTCAGCCCGTCCACGTCCGGCATCCGGACGTCCAGCAACACGACATCGGCTGCACACCGCAGCACGGTCTCCACGGCCTCGGCGCCGCTGCAGTCCGCGACCATCTCGATGTCCGGGGCGGTCCCCAGGATCATCCGCAGTCCGGATCTGACCAGCCGCTCGTCGTCCACCACAGCGACACGGATCACCGGCCGCCCCTTTCTCCTTCGCGCCCATTCGAGCCAGCAAAACCGCCCGGCGTCGCGCGATTCCGCTTCCCTGCCGTCCGGGCCCGCCCTGTGGCGGCCCCGGACCCCCGCCGAGCGGCGGGGGTGAGCCCGCGACCTCTGGAGGATGCCGCGGGGAGGCCCCCGCGGGCAGAGTTGTTCACATGCTGCACCACTGAAGAGGCCACAGGCCCAAGACGCGTTGCAGTTCACATCGGCGGCCGCCGCGACCCCCACACGCGGCGGCCGCTTCGTGCGTGCGGGGGCGTTCCGGAGGGGGATCTCCCCCGCACGCCCGGCAAGCGGCCTGGAGCCTTCTTAAAACCCCAGGTCAGACGGGGTGTCGTCGTCGGCCGGCCGTGCGCCGCGACTCTGCGCGACCCGTAAGGCGTCCTGCAGCGCGGCACTGAGTTGGGCCGACAAAAACCGCAACTGCCGCGCATCCACCGCCGGGTCGTCGATGAGCATCCGCGCGTGGTCCAGCAGCCCCGCCCCCATCCTGAGTTGCAACGCCTCGATCTGATCGGCGCGCCGGGAGAGCGGACTGTCGTCCCGGTCCGTGAGGAGATAGCAGGGTTTGCCGTCCTGACCGGTCCAGGGGAGCAGCCGGGGGGTGGCGGGTGTGCTCATCGGGCGCCCTCCGCTTGCGCGTTCTGCCGGTGCGGTCGGAGGGGGATGCGGAGGGCGGTACGGACGGGGGGAGCGTGGGTCACGTCGACCTGCTTTCGTGGGGTCGCATGGCCCCGGGCGGTTCGCGACGGCCGCGGGGCCCGTCGTTCTTGACGGTGCGGCAACGCTAGGCAAGGGCCTGCGACCCGGACAGTGACGTGCTGTGCCACTTTTCGCCTCTGCTGGGACGCCCTGTCCTACCCGTCGACATCGAGGCGGTCGGCCAGCTCCGTGAGCGGTGAGGTGCGTCGGCGTTCGCGGTGGCGGAGGTCGGCCACCAGGCGGCGGCTCGTGGAGTGGTAGCGCATCCATTCGGGGGCGGTGCGCTCGGCGGCGAGCAGCGCCTGCAGCGCGCCGTCGTCCTTGTGCAGATCGGTGAAGGCCAGGGCGCGGTCCACGTGGAACCGCGCGCGCCAGGTCGGGGGCAGCGTGTGCAGCTCGGGTACGGTGCGCGCCGCGCGCAGTGCCTCGGCGCTCTCCTCCATCTCCACCAGGAAGTTGACCCTGGCCACGCCGACGTTGGTCGGGCCGAACGGCGTCGCGTAGTCGAGACGGTCCGTGCCGATCCTGGCCGCTGCCGCGCTCGCCATCGCGAGCAGATCCCGTACCGCGTCGCGCCGGTCCAGGCGGACCGCGGCCGTTGCCGCACGGAGCAGCAAAACTCCCCACAGGGCCAGTTCGAGCGGTGGGGAGCGGAATCCCGGCTCGATGCGTTCGGCGGCGTTCAGCGCGACGCGTTCGGCGTCGGCCAGCCGCCCCTGTTTGGTGAGCACCCAGGCAAGGGTGGAGAAGCCGGCGGTCTCCAGGTGAGGATCGTCCCCCTGGGCCGCCGCTGTCATCGACCGTTCCAGGGCGGTGAAGGCGGCGTCCTCCTTGCCCAGTGCCGTCAGCGTCGTGGCGGCGACCTGATAGGCCTCGGCCAGGACCGAGTGGGCCGCGGCAGCCTCGGCCCCGGTGGTGGCGCGGGCGGCCGCCTTGGCATCCCTGATCAACTGCGGCAGCAGCGCGCCGATTTCCGCCATCCGTCCCTCGCGGCGAATGTGTTCCGTCGAACGCAGGGAGGCCTGCAGCGCCGCGATGCCCGGCGGGTCCTCGGGGTCCGGATCGTCGCCCAGGAGGTCGGACACGGGCGAGACGGCCTGGCGCAGCGCCAGTACGGAGGGCTGTTCGCCCTCACTGCGCACCTCGAAGGTGGCAGGCTGCCCGACGAGCGCGGACGGCTCCACGTCCAGGGCTCTGGCCAGCGCGTTGAGCGTCGTGAGCCGCGCTGTGCGGCGTACGCCCTGCTCGAGCTTCCGGACGGTGTCGACGCACAGGCCCGCCCGCTCGGCGAGGGTCTCCTGCGTCAGCTTCCGGCGTGCGCGCAGCCGGGCGATGCGCTCACCGATGCCGGGCTCCTCGGACAACTCCATGGCCACCCCCGCGAGAAGGACGTACCGACCACGCTACGCCCGTGCACGGTGCCCACGCCCCCGGGTGCCCTCGTTCCGGGGAGCCCGGCCTGATCGGCTGACCCCATGGCACGCGAGGTGTATCCCGGGCACATCACCTGAGACGCGGGGCGCGAAGCCGACGGCGAACACGGCCATTTCTGCCCGATTCCGGGCAGAAAATCTGGACGTTTCGGAGGGTTCGCTCTAGTGTGATCGCTCATGATCAAGGACATCCGTATGCGTCCGCTCCCCACCGACGCCGAGGCCGTGGTCTTCGACTGCGACGGGTTGCTGGTCGACACCGAGGCCTGCGCGACCGTGGCGGAAACGGCCATCTTCGCGGCGCACGGCCATCCCTTCGGACCGGAACAGAAAGCCCTGGTCATCGGCCGCACCGTGGAGGCCGCCGGAGAGGCCATGGCGCAGTACTTCGGGCGCCCTGACGCCGGTGCCGAACTCGCCGCCGAACTCCTCCAACGGGTCCGCAAGGAGCTGTCCCGAGGCGCCGCGGCCCTCCCGGGGGCAAAAGACCTGGTGCGCGCCTGCCGGGCGGCCGTCCCCGTCGCCGTGGCCAGCAACAGCCCTCGCGAACTGCTCGACGCGGCGCTGCGGTCGGCCGGCCTCGCCGACTGCTTCACCCACTCGTTCGCCGCCGACGAGGTGCGTTCCCCCAAGCCCGCACCGGAGCTCTACCTCACGGCATGCGCGGCACTCGGTGTGGCCCCGGAGCGTTCCGTCGCCTTCGAGGACTCGGCCACCGGCATCGCCTCGGCGCGTGCTGCCGGGCTCTACGTCGTGGCCGTACCGTCCCTTCCGGGAGCCGACCTCGACCACGATTGGCTGGCCGGCAGCCTGGCCGACCTCGAATTGCGGGACTGGGCCAGGGGGCTGGGTCAGGAAACCGGGGTGTGACACCGCCGGCTGACCCGGCCTCTTCGAGCCCGCACACAACGCTGCTGCACGGCGCGTCCGCTCAGGTCCTGGACGGCGCGCATGCGCCGCCTGCGCACGGCGCCCCCTACAGACCCCCGCCCCGTCCCACCGCCGCCGCCCGCAACCCCTCCGTCCGCAGAGCGCCGTACGTGCCGAAGCCGCGGCCGGTGGCCAGGACGACCACCGAGGTCATGGCCGCCAGGGCGTAGGCCGTCGTGGCCAGCGACAGGGCGCCCTGCGGGGTCTCGAAGGAGCGGTTGAAGAAGTCCGTCACCGTCAGCAGGACGACCGTCCGCACGGTGATGTACAGCTCCAGCGCGGCGAACACCAGGAGCGCGCCGCGCACTTCCCGTCGTCCGTTTATGGCCAGCACCCCGAGGACGAGGAGGGCGAGCACCGATCCGACGGTGGTGAACGGGCTGGGCGCCGCCAGGTCGAGGGTGCCGAGCACCGAGCCGTCGACCGCGTCATGCAGGTAGTGGCCCAGGTCCCCCTCGGGGGTCGTCAGATCGCTGACGAGCCAGCCGGTGCGTGCCAGGCACATCAGCAGGAACAGCACCCCGCAGATCCGGGACGGGCGGCGCCGCCAGGTTTCCGGGCCGTCCGCCGCCGGGGTGGACGGGTGACCGCCGCGCCGGCGCTCGGTGGCCGGGAACATCGTGCACAGCACGACCAGCGCCACCACCAGCCCCAGCCCACGGGTGGCGAGCACCCAGCCGCCCAGCGGGTCGTGGCCGTACAGGTCGCGGTAGGCGGCGTCGAAGAGGCCCACGCCCTCCCGCAGGGAGACGGCGAGCAGCACCCAGCCCGACAGCAACGCCGCGGAGCGCGCCACCCGCCGCCGGGCCAGAGCCAGCCCGGCGATCACCAGGAACCCGACGGTGATGGCCCATTCGTACGGGCCGAGGATCTGGGTCGTGGGGGAGGCGCCCGGGTTGAACAGGCCCTCCAGGAAGTCCCAGACGTTGCCGTCCCCTTGGGTGATGCCGTAGGCGGTCCAGGCGAGCAGCACACCGGAGTAGAGGGCGAGGGCCGCGGCGGTCGTGCGGTAGGCGGCGCCGTGCTCCGGGGCGGCCCGGCCCGGATCGGGGCCCGGACGGACATCCACCGTTCCACCGTCCTGCATCACCATGACCGACCCCCGATCCGCTTCTCGTGGCCACCGCACCGGTTGTTCCCGTACGACAGCCTCACTGTGTCAAGGACGGTGGAAGAGCAGGTGGAGGTTCCACCCCGTGTGTCGTGCGGTCCGGGGTTCCCGGCGGTCTGCCCGACAACTGCCTCCCATGGGGGCAGTGCGGCAACTGCCCCCGCAGGACGGGGGATCACGGTGCGCCGGGCCGGGGGGGGGGCCGGGTCGGCGCTGGGTCCCGGGCGACCTTGGCCGGTCCCCGAGGTGACGCCCTTCCGGTGGGGGACCGGTGCGGGAAGATGGGCCCATGGGGATCTTCGGGGGCGAGGGCCGGCTGATCGGTGGCCGGTACCGCCTGGGAGTACGGCTGGGCCGTGGCGGTATGGGGACGGTCTGGCGCGCCACCGACGAGCTGCTGGCCCGCCAAGTCGCGGTCAAGGAACTGCACTTGGACGAGGGCGAGGACGAGTGCGTGGAGGGCGGGGCGGCCGAGGGCGCGAGCGGGCCGGAGCCGCGGGTGCAGCGTGAGCGGGCGATGCGGGAGGCGCGGACGGTCGCCGGGATCAAGCACCCGAATGTGATTGTCGTGCACGACGTCGTCGAGCAGGACGGCCGGCCGTGGATCGTGATGGAGCTGGTGGAGGGCCCGTCGCTGGCCGACCGGCTGCAGAGCGGCGGGCCGGTCGCGCCGCGCGAGGCCGCCCGGATCGGTGTCGCGCTGCTGGGCGCGCTGCGGGCCGCGCACACCCGCGGGGTGCTGCACCGCGACATCAAGCCCGCCAACGTCCTGATGGAGTCGGGCACCGGCCGGGTCGTGCTCACCGACTTCGGCATCGCCCAGGTCCCCGGTGTCACCACGCTGACCGACACCGGCGGCTTCGTCGGCTCGCCCGAATACACCGCGCCGGAACGGATGTCAGGACGCGGCACGGGGCCCGAGGCCGATCTCTGGTCGCTCGGGGTGCTGCTGTGCGCCGCGCTCAGCGGAGCCTCGCCGTTCCACCGCGACTCGTTGGGCGGTGTGCTGCATGCCGTGGTGTACGAGGACATCGAATTCCCGGAGGCCGCACGGGCGTTGCGCGCCGTCGTCGAGGGGCTGCTGGAACGCGATCCGGAGCGCCGGCTCGGGGTCGCCGAGACGGAGCGGCTGTTACGGGGCTATCTGCGGTCGGGCCGCTCTCCGGAGCGGGGGGCGGGCGACCAGGGGGCCGGTCGCGATCACGGTCTTGGTCGCGGGGGCGGTCGTAGGGGTGGTCCCGGGGGTGGTCACGACGGTGGCCATGATCGCGGCCACGGTCACGGTCACAGCTACGGCCACGGCCGCGCGGGTGAGGGGAGTGGCGGGGCCGTGGGCCGCGCCGCCGAGGCCGTGGCGGGGGTGAGCGGGCCGCCGGGACCGGCCGGGCCCCGCCCCGGGGGTCCTCATGCCCCGCACCACCCCGGGCCCGACGCCCACGCCTCCCCGTACGACGGGCCCGGCGACGGCCTGCCGGGTGAACATCCGCCGAGTGAACACCGGGCAAATGAACACCCGCCCAGCGAGGACCCGTTGGCCGCCGGCACGCCCTCCCCGGCCCCCTCCGGCCCCGGCCGTACGTCCTCCGGAGACGAAAGCGGGAGCGGAGACGGCGGTGAAGGCGGCGGTGAACACGGTGGTGCAGTCGCCAGGCAGCCGGCCGCCCGCGCGGGCGGGCGCGCAGGCGGCCGGGCCCCGGTCGCGCCGATCCGTGCCGCGCTCGACGACCGGGCGCTGGCGGCGGCCGCCCGGCCGCACACCGGCCGGCTCCGCACCGCCCTGCTGGTGGCGCTCGCGGCGGTGGTGATCGGCGGCGCGGGCGCGGGCCTCGCCGTCCTGCTGATGCACCGGAACGGGAGCGGCGGCCCAACCGGCGGCCCAATCGGCGGCGCAACCGACGGCCGGTCCCCGCAAGCTTCGGACGCGGGGCGGGGGCCGGGACCGGGACCTGCGCGGACTCCCGGCTCTGGCCCCGGCACCGCACAGCCCACCGTCACGGTCACCGCGCCGCCCTCCCGGCCCACCGGCACGATCCCCGCCGGCTACCGCCTCGTCCACGACCCGGGCGGCTTCGTGCTCGCCGTACCGGACGGCTTCATCCGCTCGTACGAGAACGGCCGCGTCTACTACTCCTCGCAGGGGAGACGGTTCCGGATCGGCATCCAGCTGCAGAAGCGGGTGCCGGACGGACCGCTGGGGGCGATGCGGACGGCGGACGCGGAGGGCCCCGCGCACTACCGCGGCTACCGTCAGGGGCGGGTCACCGAGACCACCCACAACGGGCTCCGGGCCGGGCGCTGGGAGTTCGTCTGGGACGGCGGTGCGCAGGACGGCGGCCCCCGCTGCACCGACGACCTCAGCTGGGACGAGGGCGGCCGGATGATCGACGTGTGGATCTCCTCCCCGGCCGGCGCGCGCACCGAGGCCGCGCGGCACTTCGACACCGCGCTCGACGCGTTCCGGCTGACCGGGGCGTGACCGGGGCCGTGACCCGGGGCGTGACCGGGGCCGTGATCGTGTGACCCGGGGCCCCGGTCCTCCCAGACCAGCCCCCTTGCGGCCAGCGGACACTGGCGTGATGGTGCGTACGGAGTGAAAACTCATTACTCCCGGGTACACAAAGCGTCCGGGGAGGAATACGCTCGCCGACATGACGGACTCGCAGGACACCGGAACAGCCTCCGCCGAGGCCCCCGCCGCGACCCCGGAGGTCACCGCCCCGGAGGCCACCGCCCCCGAGGCGCCCGCCAAGACTCCCGCGGCCGCCGAGACTCCCGCGGCCGACGAGGCCCCCGCCGCGCCCGCCGCCCCCGCCGACGGCAACCCGGTCGCCGCCACCCCGGCGGGCGCCCGTACCGCGGCGGATGTGGTCACCCCCGAACTCGCCGCCCGGCTCACCCGCGGTGTGGTCGGCGCGGGCCGCACCGCCAACCACAGCCCGTTCACCGGCGAGAAGCTGGCCGACCTGCCCGAGTCCACCCCCGAGGACGTCGCCACCGCCTTCGAGCGGGCCCGCGCCGCCCAGGAGCGCTGGGCCAGGGTCCCGGTCAAGCAGCGCGCCGCGGTCCTGCTCCGCTTCCACGACCTGGTGCTGCGCCGCCAGGCCGAAGTGCTCGACCTGATCCAGCTGGAGACCGGCAAGGCGCGGCTGCACGCCCATGAGGAGGTGCAGGCGGTCACCGTCACCGCCCGCCACTACGGCCGCAAGGCCCATGCCTACCTCAAGCCCAAGGCCCGCACCGGCGTCGTACCGACCCTCACCAAGGTCACCGAACTCCGCCAGCCCCGGGGCGTGGTGGGGCAGATAGCCCCCTGGAACTATCCCTTCGAGCTCTCCGTGGGCGACGCCCTGCCGGCCTTCGTCGCGGGCAACGCCGTCGTCATGAAGCCCGACACCGAGACCGCGCTGACCGCGCTGTGGGCCAGGGAACAGCTCATCGAGGCCGGGCTGCCGGAGGACGTCTGGCAGGTCGTGCTGGGCGAGGGCCCGGTCGTCGGCCCCGCCGTCGTCGAGCACGCCGACTACGTCTCCTTCACCGGCTCGACCCGTACGGGCCGCGAGGTCGCCCAGGGCGCCGCCGCCCGGCTGGTCGGCGTCTCCCTCGAACTCGGCGGCAAGAACGCCATGCTGGTGCTGAAGGACGCCGACGTGGAGAAGGCCGCCGCCGGCGCCGTCCGCGGCTGCTTCGCCTCCGCCGGCCAGCTGTGCATCTCCATCGAGCGGCTGTACGTCCACGAGTCCATCGCCGACGACTTCCTCCAGCGGTTCGCCGCCCGGACGAAGGCGATGCGGCTGGGCAACTCCCTCGCCTACGGCGCCGACATGGGCTCCCTGGTCGGCGAGCGCCAGCTGGAGACCGTCACCCGCCATGTCGAGGAGGCCGTCGCCAAGGGCGCCCGGCTGGTTGCCGGCGGCCGCCCCCGCCCCGATATCGGCCCGCTGTTCTACGAGCCGACCATCCTCGACGGCGTGCAGGCCCCGATGGCGGTCTGCGACGAGGAGACCTTCGGCCCGGTCGTCTCGATCTACCGCTTCAGCGACGAGGACGAGGCGGTGGCGCTCGCCAACGCCACCCCGTACGGGCTGAATTCCAGCGTCTGGACCAAGGACGGCCGCCGCGGGCGCGCGGTCGCCGCCCGGCTGCGCACGGGCACGGTCAACGTCAATGAGTCCTACGCCGCCGGATACGCGAGCGTGCAGGCGCCGATGGGCGGCATGGGCGACTCGGGCCTGGGCCGCCGGCACGGCTCCGAGGGCATCCTCAAGTACACCGAGGCGCAGACCGTCGCCCATCAGCGCCTGATGCCGCTGGCACCGTCCTTCGGCATGACCGACGAGAAGTACGCACAGTTCATGACCCGCAGCCTGCGCGCGATGAAGGCGTTCCGACTCCGCTAAAACTCAGCAGGGAGAGCCAGTGCCCCAGGAGAACTCTGCCCGGAACCAGGACGCGAACGGCGGCCGGGACGCCCAGGACGGCCAGGACGCCCAGGACGCCCAGGACGGCCGGGACGGCCATGACGACGACCACGGCTACGACTACGACGTGCTCGTCGTCGGCTCCGGCTTCGGCGGCTCGGTCTCCGCGCTCCGGCTGACCGAGAAGGGCTACCGCGTCGGCGTCCTGGAGGCCGGCCGCCGCTTCACCCGGCAGACGCTGCCGAAGAACTCCTGGGACATCCGCAACTACCTGTGGGCCCCGGCGCTCGGCTGCTACGGCATCCAGCGGGTGCATCTGCTCGGCAACGTCATGGTGCTCGCCGGAGCCGGGGTCGGCGGCGGCTCGCTCAACTACGCCAACACCCTCTACGTCCCGCCGAAGCAGTTCTTCGAGGACCAGCAGTGGGGCCACATCACCGACTGGCACGCGGAGTTGACGCCGTACTACGACCAGGCCAAACGCATGCTCGGGGTGCGTCTCAACCCGACGATGACGCCCTCCGACGTCCACCTCAAGGAGACCGCCGAGAAGATGGGCGTCGGCGACTCCTTCCACTTTGCGCCGGTGGGCGTCTTCTTCGGGGACGGCCGGGACGCCGTCAGCGGGGAGGAGGCGGACGGGGCGTCGAAAACCGCGCCGGGTACAGAGGTCCCCGACCCGTACTTCGGCGGCAAGGGCCCCTCCCGTAAGGCGTGCACGGAGTGCGGGGAGTGCATGACCGGCTGCCGGCACGGCGCCAAGAACACCCTCAACGAGAACTACCTCCACCTCGCCGAGCAGGCAGGGGCCGTGATCCACCCCATGACCTCGGTCGTCACCGTCACCGAGGACTCCCGCGGCGGGTTCGCCGTCGCCACCCTGCCCACCGACAACAAGCGCACCGGCCGGGGCCGCACCTTCACCGCCCGCCGGGTCGTCCTCGCGGCCGGTACGTACGGCACCCAGACCCTGCTGCACAAGATGAAGGACAGCGGACTGCTCCCCGGCCTCTCCGGCTGGCTCGGCGAGCTGACCCGTACCAACTCCGAGGCGCTGGTGGGCGCCCAGACCGACAACCGCCGCTACCGCAAGCGGCACGGCGCGGAGAAGGCCGACTTCACCAAGGGCGTGGCGATCACGTCGTCGATCCACCCCGACGAGAACACCCACATCGAACCGGTGCGCTACGGCAAGGGCTCCAACGCGATGGGGGGCATGACGATCCTCCAGGTCCCCTACCGGCCCGCCGGACGCGTCGCGGGCTGGTTGGGCAACGTGGCCCGCCACCCCTGGCTGGCGCTCCGCTCGCTCTCCAACCGCCGCTGGTCGGAGCGGACCATCATCGGCCTGGTCATGCAGTCCCTCGACAACTCCCTGACGACGTACCGGAAGCCGAAGGGGCTGGGCAAGGGCCTGCTCACCGCACGCCAGGGGCACGGGGCCCCAAACCCGAATCAGATTCCCGAGGCCACCCGGGCGGCGACGCTGCTGTCCGAGGAGATCAACGGCTTCGCGGGCTCCAACATCGGGGAGCTGATGGGCACCCCGCTCACCGCGCACTTCCTGGGCGGCTGCCCGATCGGCGAGGACGCGGACCACGGCGTCCTCGACCCGTACCACCGCCTCTACGGCCACCCGGGCATCTCGGTCGTCGACGGCTCCGCGGTCTCCGCCAACCTCGGCGTCAACCCGTCCCTGACCATCACCGCACAGGCCGAGCGCGCGATGTCGCTGTGGCCCAACAAGGGCGAGCCGGACCCGCGCCCCGCCCCTGGCCGGGCCTACCGGCGGCTGGCGCCCGTCGAACCGGTCCGCCCCGCGGTCCCTCCCCAGGCCTTCGGCGCACTGAACCTCCCGTTCCTGGCCGTCCCGCCGGTGCCACCGAAGAAGTCCCTGACGTAGGGGCGGGCCCGGCGGAACGCATGCGGAGGGCGGGTACGGAAGACGACGAAGGCGCACGGCAAGCGACGGAAGGCGCCGGGAGGGGACGGCAGGCGTACTGGGGGCAACGGATCGCATACGGCCATGGCCGAAAGAAGTTGCCCCTTCAACAGGAAGCCTGCCGTGATGCCGATCGCTTCCGTCACAGCAGCCTCACAGGAGAGTCACCACAGCCGCACGGCCACCCCATAGGCGTCACGAAGACAGGGCGCAGAACCGGGCTCGGCGACGGCCGTGCGCCGGGCGTACTCCCCCCCACAGCGAAGGGCCCCGGATACCGTCCGCGAGGGGGGTTGCGGACGGCCACGGGGCCCTTTGCTTTCGGTGCCGGCGTCAGGGCAGCGCCGGCACCGACGGGCGGCGCTGGGGGGGGGGTAGCGCCGCTGGCTTTTGGGTGGTGCGCGAGGGTGCGAATGCTGCGGTGGTCGGACCAATGGCAGTGGAAAAGTCCGTACCGGATACGGCAGGTCGTTCGTCAAGCATCGTCCTGGATGCGCCTCACCTGGCGCAACCTTTTCGACCGGATGCGGTCGGTCCCGGGCGTCCCCAGGACCGACCACCCCATCGGATGTGACCGGGCTGCTGTCCCCTGCTGTCCGGTCACGGCTCCGGAGCGAGGTCCCACGACGCGGGCCGCGGCTGGCGGCCGGCGTCTCATCGCTCCGGGTTTCCGCCCGTGAGGCGGCGTCTACGCGTAGTCCTGCAGGCCGCGCCTGGCTGGCGTGGCACCGGGAACAACGAAGCCTCGCGGCGGCCGGTCACGCGCCGTACGGGTGAGTCGGCAACCGAACGCAGATCCGGCAGCTGCGCCGGGGCGCGTGTGCTTCGTCACGCGCCCCGGCCGGCCGCGAAACCGACCACATACCGTCCAGAACCAGCCACGGCAGCATGGCCGGCTCTGATCCCCGCCGCCTCTGATCCCCGATGCCGGACCGCCGGAACACCGGCCGGAGCCGCGCCGGCCACTCCCGGCAGCCGGCCGCTCCCGGCAGCCGGCCGCTCCCGGCAGCCGGCCGCTCCCGGCAGCCGGCCGCTCCCGGCAGCCGGCCGCTCCCGGCAGCCGGCCGGGCCCCGCCGGGGGGCTCTCGCCTCCCGGCCTCGCCTATCGGCCCTGGCCTCCCGGCCCCCGGCCTCCCGTCCGCCTCAGATCTGCCCCCGGGACAGCTCCAGCAGGGTCATCGCCAGCGCGGTGCCCGGCTTGCCGAGCTGGTCGCGGTAGTGGGCAAGGATCTCCATCTCGCGGGAGAGGTTCACCCGCCGTCCGCCGGAGGAGAGGCGTTCGCGCTGGATGACGGCCGAGACGGCCATCCGTTCCTGGACGAGGCCGATGATCCGGCCGTCGAGATCATCGATCCGCTGCCGTGCGTCCTGGATGACCCCGGCCGCCTCCGGCGTGTGGGCGCCGGTGGGGGTGTCGTTGCCGGGGGCGGGAGCGGGGGCGGTGGTGGTCCGAGGGCTCATGTCCGTATCTCCTGGGGTGAGTGGCCCCGGAGCCGATGATCGGTCCTGACAGACGCAGACGCCCCGGACCATTTCGGCCCGGGGCGCCTGGGAAGTTGCTTGTCAGTGGATCAAGCAGCACGACCATGGCAGCCGGACGGGCCGGTGCCATAGGTAAAGACGAAGGTCAGCTGCTTGGACATGGGGCCAAGTATGAGCCCGTTAGAATCGAAAGTCCAACCCCTGCTCCACACCGCCGGAAGGCCGCCGAAGTGCCATCAGCGCCCCCTGCCGCTGCCCCGGACGTCGTCCTCGTAGTCGACTTCGGCGCACAGTACGCCCAGCTCATCGCCCGACGGGTCCGTGAGGCCCGGGTCTACAGCGAGATCGTGCCGTCCACCATGCCGGTGGCGGAGATGCTTGCGAAGAACCCGAAGGCGATCATCCTCTCCGGCGGTCCCTCGTCGGTCTACGCCGAAAGCGCCCCCAGCCTGGACCGCTCGCTGTTCGAGGCCGGGGTTCCGGTCTTCGGCATGTGCTACGGATTCCAGCTCATGGCGACCGCCCTCGGCGGCACCGTCGACAACACCGGCGCCCGGGAGTACGGCCGTACCCCGCTGACCGTCTCCCGCCCCGGATCCACCCTCTTCGAGGGCACCCCCACCGAGCAGTCGGTGTGGATGTCCCACGGCGACGCCTGCTCGGCCGCGCCCGAGGGCTTCACGGTCACCGCGTCCACGGACGTGGTGCCGGTCGCCGCCTTCGAGAACGACGAGAAGAAGCTCTACGGCGTCCAGTACCACCCCGAGGTCATGCACTCCACGCACGGCCAGCAGGTCCTGGAGCACTTCCTCTACCGCGGTGCCGGCATCGAGCCGAGCTGGACCACCACCAGCGTGGTCGAGGAGCAGGTCGCCGCGATCCGCGCCCAGGTCGGCACCAAGCGCGCCATCTGCGCGCTGTCCGGCGGCGTGGACTCCTCGGTGGCCGCTGCCATCGTGCAGAAGGCCATCGGCGACCAGCTGACCTGCGTCTACGTCGACCACGGCCTCCAGCGCAAGGGCGAGTCCGAGCAGGTCGAGAAGGACTTCGTGGCCGCCACCGGCGTCCAGCTGAAGGTCGTCGACGCCGAGGAGCGCTTCCTGACCGCGCTGGCCGGGGTCAGCGACCCCGAGCAGAAGCGGAAGATCATCGGGCGCGAGTTCATCCGCGTCTTCGAGCAGGCCCAGGCCGAGCTGGTCGCCGAGGCCGGCGCCGAGGGCGAGGAAGTCGCCTTCCTGGTCCAGGGCACGCTCTACCCGGACATCGTCGAGTCCGGCGGCGGCACGGGCACCGCCAACATCAAGTCGCACCACAACGTCGGCGGGCTCCCCGACGACATCGAGTTCCAGCTCGTCGAGCCGCTGCGCCAGCTGTTCAAGGACGAGGTCCGGATGGTCGGCTCGGAGCTCGGCCTGCCGGACGAGATCGTCCACCGCCAGCCGTTCCCCGGCCCCGGCCTGGGCATCCGGATCGTCGGCGAGGTCACCAAGGAGCGCCTGGACCTGCTGCGCGAGGCCGACGCCATCGCCCGCGAGGAGCTGACCGCGGCCGGTCTGGACCGCGAGATCTGGCAGTGCCCGGTGGTCCTGCTCGCCGATGTCCGCTCGGTCGGCGTCCAGGGCGACGGCCGTACGTACGGCCACCCGATCGTGCTGCGCCCGGTGTCCTCCGAGGACGCGATGACCGCGGACTGGACCCGGATGCCGTACGAGGTCCTGGCCCGGATCTCCACCCGCATCACCAACGAGGTCGCCGACGTCAACCGCGTCGTCCTCGACGTCACCAGCAAGCCCCCGGGCACCATCGAGTGGGAGTGATCCCGCCCGTCGGGTGATCCCGCCCCTCTGGTGGTCCCACCCGTCGTGGGGAGTGATCCCGCCGACTGCCTGATGATGCCGCCGCTCGGACCGACCGAGCGGCGGCATCGTCGTGTCGGCGGCCTGCAGGATTCTGCGGGCCGGGGCATTCCCACCGGCCCCAGCCCTGGTTACCTGCGGTAGTGGAAGGTAGCTTCCGCATCGAGCATCAAGTGCCGTACGTGCCAGGAGGAGAGCCGCGATGCCCGAGCCGACCCCGATACCCACCGATCAGCTGCAGTTCGCGATGCCGCCGACGCACCAGACCGTCGAGGACGAACGGCGACACCGTAAGGAGCGCCTGGTCGTGGCGCTGCGCCTGTTCGGGCACTACGGCTTCGAGGAGGGCGTCGCGGGCCATATCACCGTGCGCGACCCGGAGTTCCCCCACTGCTTCTGGGTCAATCCCTTCGGCATGTCGTTCCGGCACCTCACGGTCAGTGATCTGCTGCTGGTGAACGCGGAGGGGAAGGTCATCCAGGGCCGCCACCACGTCAACCAGGCGGCGTTCGCCATCCACGCCCAGGTCCACCAGGCCCGGCCCGATGTCGTCGCGGCCGCCCACAGCCACTCCACGTACGGCCGGGCACTGTCCGCGCTGGGGGAGCTGCTGGACCCGATCACCCAGGACGTCTGTGCGTTCTACGAGGACCATGCGCTCTTCGACGACTACACGGGCGTGGTGGTGGACGAGGCGGAAGGCCGGCGGATCGCGGCCGCCCTCGGGCCGCACAAGGCGGTGATCCTGCGCAACCACGGCCTGCTGACGGTCGGCGACTCGGTGGACGCGGCGGCGTGGTGGTTCGTCACGATGGAACGCTCCTGCCAGGTCCAGCTGACCGCGAAGGCCGCCGGCAAACCGGTACTGATCGACCACCACAACGCCGTCCGCACCCGCGAACAGCTGGGGAACGACCTGGTGGCCTGGATCAACTACCAGCCGCTGTACCAGCAGATCGTGCGCAGCGAGCCGGATCTTTTCGGATAGGGCGGGCTCGGTGGCGGGGTCGGCGACAGGGTCGGCGGCCGTTCCGGTGGCAGGCTCTTCCGGATCGCCGTCCGGCCGGGCCCTGCGGTGCGGGCGGCCGTCCCGCAGGGCCCGGGGCCGTCTCACGGGTGCGGGAACAGATCGAAGAACGGTGCGGCGGCGGCGAGGCCCCGGCTGTAGGGCGCGTCGAAGTCCCAGACGAGGAACAGCAGGAAGGCGATCAACGCGCTGAAGAGTCCGGCCATCAGCAACTCCCGCCCCGAGCGCCGGATCTGCAGGGTGAACATGACGCCGATCGAAATGGCGCCGCCGATGATCAGCCCGAACCACACCACGCCCGGAAGCGTCGAACCGGCCGCGTCCGCACGGGCGGAGCGGGCGCCGTCGGCCACCGCGACCTGGTCGACGAGGGGCTGGTAGGACTGCCCTTCGAAGTCGTTGCGCGGGCGGTAGTCGGTGACATCCGCCCGGACCTTCGTCAGCAGTGCGGTGCCGCGGTCGGTCAGTTCGCCCTTCTCGGCCATGACCGGCCATTCCTTGTGCACGACGTAGGACACATAGGTGCCGACGTCCGAGCGGATGCGGTCCCGGACCGGCGCGGGGTAGGCCCGGGCCCGCGCGCTGACCTCGTGCAGCGCCTGCGCCTCGGTCCGTACGGTGTCCTCGGCCGCGCTCCTGGCCTCCCAGACCCCGGCGATGGCCAGGCCCAGCACGATCGCGTACACCACCCCCACCATCATCGTCAGATACTCGATCACATCAGGCGTTTCGGTCGGGTCGTCGTCCTCGCTGATCCGGCGTTCCTTGAGGACGGTGATGGTCAGGACGACGCCACAGGCGGCGACCATGGCGAGGGTCAGCACCAGCCATTGCGACATGGAGACCTCCTACGAGGAACGGCGCCCGGCGGAACCGGACGAGCTCGAACGGGGACGGAGGGCGGCTCCGGCCAATACGGCCGGGGCGGTGATCAGCAGAGTCGTGGTGACCATGGAGCGCCCGGCGCGCGGTTTGTGGGACACCGGCGCATAGCTGCGGGGCAGGGCGGGCGGAGGTGACGCCGGGCGGCTGACGACCGGCTTGGGTTTGGGCTTGGGCTTGGGCTTGGGCGCCGGCTCGGGCGGCGGGGCCACGGGGCGTGCACGGGGTGGGGGCGGTGGAGGCGGCGGGGGTGGTGGTGTCGGCCGGGGTCTGGGCGCGGGCGGCCGTGGGGGCGCGGGCTTCGGGCTCGGTGGGCGGGGCGCCGGCTTGTGGGAGGCCGGGGGCGGGGGCTTGGTTTCGGTGCAGGGGAAGTGCCAGTGGCGGGGCATGGGGAAGCCGGTCGGTACGTCCACGGGGGGCGCGGTACCGGCATAGGCGCAGTTGTCGCCGGTCGGCGCGCGGTGGTGGCGGTCATGGGCGGTTGCCGTCGGCGCGCCGGCGAGCAGTGCGGCGGCACCGGTCAGGAGCAGGAGCGTGGCGGTGGTCAGAAGCACGGCGCCCAGGCGCAGGATGCCGCCGCGTTTGCCGAGTTCGCCGCGTCTGTCAATGCCGCGGTGCGATCCATGAGGTCGGTGTATTTGGCACACGGCGAGAGCTTGCGCAGCGCGTGGACCACTCAGCCGTCGCCGTGCCCCGGTTCGCCCGAATAGGGGACGCGCCGGGTTTTCGGGGTCGGCTGCCGGTCAGGTGTGCGTAAGGGCGGGCAGAAGTCTGCGAACACCGGTACGGAGCTACCGGGCGCGTGCGACGGCACGGGGCGCGCCGTTTTTCGTACGTCAACGCGCCGATGCGCCCGCCACCCGTCACCAACTGGACGTTTGATATCCGCCCCGGCCACCTGGGGCACAATTCGCCTTTGCAGACAACAAGTTGGCGGCGAGGCGGCGGGCGGTAACGGACGTGTCGGTTGAGGCGGCGGGCAGGATGGCCGGAACGGGCGAGCCGGGGGACGGCGCGGAGCGTGCCGCCGGTGGCGAGTGCCAGTGCGGGCGGTGCCCGCACGGCGCCCGTACGGGGCACCGGCAGGCGGTCGCCGCATTCATCGCGCTGCGCGAGGACTTCGCCGCCGGGCACGGGGTGCCGGCCGGGCTCGCCCGCTCCGCCGGCGCCGCCCGCCAGTGGGTCTCCGATGAACTGACGCTGTCCGCACGGGAGGTGGCCAAGCGGGGCGTTGCCGAAGGGGCCGCCTGGCTGGCGTCCGTACGGTGGCGCACCCTGCTCGTCGTCTGGGGCGCGGTGATCGCGCTGCTGCTCGGGCAGGCGCTGACCGCCATCGGCGGTGGCTGGACGGCGTCCCGTACGGCGGGGCTGCTCGCGGCCGTCGTCCTCGCGCTGGGCCTGACGGCGGCGGCCTGGTGGCACCGCGCGCACGGCGGGGCGCTGGCGCCGCTGATCGGCGAGGACGGACGGCTGTCCACCTCGCGGACGGTGGCGGCGGGCTGGGCGGCCGCGGTGCTTTTCGCCGTGCTGACGACGGCCGTGCAGCTGGCGGCGGCCGCCGGGCCGGGGGAGCGGCGGGCGCTGCTCCAGGGCCTGGAACTCGCCCGGTCGGGTGCCCTGTTGACGACGCTCGCCGTCGGGTGCGGGGTGGCCGTGGTGGCGTACGGGCTGGTGGCCGCGCGGGTCCGGTCGGGGCGGTTGCAGAAGGTGCCCGCCCAGCGGCCGCGGGCCGCCGACCTGCTGGCGGACGACGCGGGCCGGGGCAGCCTCCTGGATGTGCAGTACGTCCTGGTGAATGCGGCCGTGCTGGTGTGCGCCCTGGTGCGGCTGGCCGGGGAGCCGGGGCACCTGCCGCAGCTTCCTTGGGGGCTGGTGGTGCTCCTCGCCCTCTCCGGGGCGACCTATCTGTGGGGGAAGGCGGTGGCGGGCGGGCGTCCGGTGATCCTCTCCGTCGTCCGCTCCCGCGAGCTGGGTGATCTTGCCGCGCCGGTCCGTACCGGCGACGACATCGAGATCCGCGGCGCCGGCTTCGTTCCGCCGGGCGCCGGGACACCCGACCGGCTCGCCCGGACCGTCGTGCGGATCGGCGATGTCCACGTCCCCGTTCCCCTGGTTCCGGTGGCCGGCGGCTTCGCCAATCCGACGGACGGGGTGCTGACCGTCCCCGTGCCGGTCGATGTCGAGCCGGGGCGGGTGACGGTCCGGGTGATCACGGCGGCGGGCGTGGAGTCGAACGGTTACCCGGTCGACGTGCTGGACTGAGGTCCACGGTGGGTGGGGCGGCCGGGGCGTCGTGGGGCCGGGCGTGGCGGAGCCGGGGTGGGGCGGGACTGGGGAATGCGGCGGGCCCGGGAGAGCGTGGCAGGGCCGGGGTTTGTGATGCGGCTCCGGGGAGTGTGGTGCGGGTCCGGAGAGTGTGGAACGGCCTTCCGAGGGCGGCTGGGGCGGTGCGGCATCGCCCGGGCGGCCGCTGGGTGATGATTTTGTGTGCCGCAGCCGCCCGAAGTGCATCGGTCCGTTGAACCTCTCGCGTACGTGCGTACGTATCTCCCCAGGAGGCGTGGGCGGGGGCACAATCGTCTGCGCCCGGAGGCAACGGAGAGGCGGACGTCATGGTTCACGCGAATCGCACGATCGGTGCCGAATTGGGGGGAGTGGCCGTTGAGGGCTCCGGCGTCGCCGGGCTGCGGGGGCGGCTGGCGCGCCATGCGCTGCTGCCGTTGCGGCTGTTTCTGGGGGCGACCTTCCTCTATGCGGGCATCGACAAGCTGATGGACCGGTCGTTCCTGGCGGCCAGTGGTGCGGGATCGATCGGTGAGACGCTGCGCCAGGTCCATGACGCGGCGGCGCTGCCGCAGCTCGTGGACCTCGCGCAGCAGAACCCGGTCGGCTTCGGCTACGCCATCGCGGCGGGCGAACTGGCGGTGGGCCTCGGAACCCTCGTCGGCCTGCTGGGGCGGCTGGCGGCGCTGGGCGGTGCGCTGATTTCGCTGTCCCTGTGGCTCACCGTGAGCTGGGCGACCACTCCGTACTACTACGGCAACGACCTCGCGTACCTGATGGCCTGGGTCCCGCTCGTACTGGCCGGCACCCCGCGGTTCTCCCTGGACGCGGCCTGGGCCCACCGCCGCAAGCGGCATGGGACGCAGTTGTTCGGCTAGCGAGAAGCCGGGACGCCGCGGTCCGGCCAGGACGCCGCTGTCCGGCCGGGGAGTACCTATGCTCCGGGCAGATTGCGCTCGAAGAACGTGAGGACGGGGTCGCGCACCATGGGTACCGAGCGCGCCGGGTCGAGCGCGCCCACCATCTGGTCGCGGCCTTCGGCGGTCATCAGGCCGTCCGCCTGGAGCTGGGGCACCAGGGCGGCGAAGTCGCTGAACACCCAGTGCATCGCGTCGTCGATCTGCCGTCGGCGGGTGCGCCGTCCCGGGTGGTCGAGCATGGCCGACCAGGAGCGGTCGATGTCCGCGTTGCGGAAGCCGTCGGTGCCGAGCAGGAGCATCGGCCGGTTCATTCCGTACCGTGCCACGGGCAACAACGGCGCCGGCTCGCCGGGTTGGTCCGGCGGACAGGCCAGGTAGCCTTCCAGGTTGACCACCGCGCGGATCCGGCGGTCCTCGTACGCGGCCTGGGCAGCGGCCGTGCCGCCCGCCGAGTGCCCGTACATGCCCACCCGTGTCAGATCCAGCGCTTGCGGGAGGTGCCGGGGCAGCGGGCGGCCGGCGGTGTCGGGATGGTGCCCGGCCGCCAGGAGCTCAAGCTGGTCCAGGACGAACCGGATATCGGCGAGGCGAGCGTCGATCATGGTGCGGTAGACGTCCGGCTGTGTCCAGGGGTTTGTGCGGAACACCGTCGTGCGGATGCGCTTGCGCCGGTAGCTCGTGGTGACGGGGAACTGCACGGCGCAGGCGTCTCCGGGGTGGTCGATCGACACCACCACGTAGCCCCGGCTCGCCAACTCCTCGGCGACGTACGTGCCGAGGGTGCGCGGGTCACCACCGCCGGGACTGTAGAGCACGACAGGCCGTCGTGTGGCCTGAGCGGGTGCGCCCGCGTGTGCATGGGTCATGGTGGCGGCCCAGTCCACCCCGGCGGACGGCAGCTGCGGGTTGCTCCGGGGGGCGATCCGGGCGAAATGCGCTGCTGTCCTCGGGGGCATCTGCGGTGTGATCGGGTAGCGGCCGCCATCCGCCCGCGCGGCGGGATAGAGCACCGTCACCATCACCTCGCGGACGGGGATGGACGGGTCCCACGGGTCGCGTCTACCGGTATCGACGAGGTAGAGCGTGGTCGCCCCGAGTGGATGTGGCCCGGTCGGCGCCGGCAGCCGCAGGGCCGCTCCCTCCGCCGGCCGTTCCCGCCCCCGTACCGCGGCTCGTGCGATGCCGCCGCCCGAAAGCAGCAGCGTGCCGGCCGCCAGGGCGGACCTGGCAACCATCCGGCGACTCACGCCTCTTGACGAAGATGAAGACTCCATGCCCCGGATGCTCGCGCCCGGCGGCGGGCACGGGCGATCTTTTAGGCTCTGCCTGAAACCATGGCGGCGTTGTGGCAGGGGGAGTAGTGATCCGGATCCACCTCACCGTCGCCGATGCCGCCCGCATCCGCTTCGCGCCCCGGCCCGCACCGCTGCAGGAACTGAACGCCGCCCTGTCCATGGCGTGCGGCCGCGACAGCGATCTGCTCTTCGGCCACTGGCGGGGGCGGCTGCTGCGCTCCCTGCCCGACGCCGTGCTTCCGCTGAGGGACCTCGTGCCTGCCGGACGGGCCCCCGGGTTCCTGGACGTCTTCCGCGACACGCTGCAAGAGGGGTTCGACGCCGCCCGCTCCTGGCGCCCGGAGCTGGTCCGCGCCGAACTCGAGCGCGTTTACGCCGGCGTCCCGGACTCTTCTCCGCCTCCGCCCTGGGTCCGCGACCTGCACCGGGGCGACGCGGACGCCTGGCAGATCCTCAGCCGCGCGCAGCAGGCCGCCTTCGAGGCCGTGCTGCGACCGGTCTGGCCGGCCGTACAGGACCTGCATCACGCGGAATTCACCCGCCACGCCGTGACCGTCGCGGAACACGGCATCGGCGCCGCCCTCACCGCCCTCGTCCCCGGCTCCCGGCTGGTCGGCAGCGTCTGGGAGCTGGACGCGCCGGGCAGTCTCGACATCAGGCCGGACGGCGGCCGTGGTCTGCTGCTCCTGCCCACCTTCCACTGGACCGGCCATCCCCTCGTCTCCGACCTGCCCGGCCACCCCGTGGCCGTGACCTATCCGGCCGGCCCCGGCCTGCCGCTCCCGTCCGCACGCGAGAACTCACTGCCCGAGGTGCTCGGCCGGACGCGCTTCGCGATGCTCCTGCTCCTCGAACACGAGCACACCACCAGCGACCTGGCCCGGCGGCTCGGCGTCAGCAACGCCACCGTCTCGGTCCACACCACCGCCCTGCGCGGCGCGGGCCTGATCACCACGTGCCGGGCCGGGCGTGCCGTCATCCACCACCGCACCCCCTGGGCAACCTCCTCGTGCACCGTGCACAGAGCCGGGTCTGACCGTCGGGCCAACTTTGACCGGGCCAGCTTTGACCGCGGGGCCGGCTCTGACCGCCGGACCGGCTCTGACCGCCGGGCGGCGCCGGGCGCCGGGCCGTATCCGGCGCGAGGCTGCACCTGCTCCGGCCTCTGCCTCCGCAGGGGGATTCATCGGTCCGTACCTGCCGGTTGGCGAGATCTGCCGGTTGGCGATGCGGCCTGGACGCCAGGCACCTGCGGCAGCAGTTCGAGCGACGTCCCCGGACAACAGGCCCAGGGCCGCCGGGGCGGGCGTTCGTGTCGTGGCGGAGTGGGGCGGTCAGGGGTGGCGTCACGGCGGTCACGGGGGGGCGTCATCACGGGGGTCAGGTGTGCGGCAGGGGTGGCGGGTCGGGGTGCGGGGTGTTGCGGCGGGTTGTGGCCCGGACGGCGGCGGTGATGCCGGAGAGGATCAGGCCGACGGGTAGGGCGAGGAAGAGCCAGAGGCCGGGGGCCTGCCAGAGGCCGACGGCGTCGAGGCCGTAGCCGGTGCCGATGGTGAGGGCGGTGAGGCCCGCGATCAGCCGAGCCGGTTCGAAGCTATGGCGTTTCACTCGGGGGCTCCCTCGGGGGTGGGGGCGGTCAGCGGTGCGGGGACCCATGGTGCGGAGGCCGACGGGGTACGCGCCGACGCTGCCGAGGGGGTGAGCAGGGATGACGCGGGCGCCGACGGTGAGGGGGCCGAGGGTGAGGAGGCCGATGGGGTGGGGGCCGACGGGGCGGGGGCCGAAGGGGAAGAGGCCGGTGTCGCGCGCTCGATGGCGACCTGGCCCGCGCCGAGGGCGAGGTCGAGATCCAGCGAGCCGCGCGGCTTCTCGCCCTTCTTGAGGCCGTCGGCGGGCAGCGTGATGGTCCGCTGGTCGCCTCCCGCCGAGAAGTCCACGTTGCGCGGCGATTCACCGGGCAACTGGATGTCGCCGAAGCCGAGGGAGATATGGAGGTGGGTGGTGACACCGTGCGGCAGCGTCACCTGGAGGCGGCCGAAGCCCACCCGCGCGCTGGTGTGGACCGTACGGCCGTCCTTGAGGGGCAGGGCTCCGAGGTCCAGCCGCCCTTCCCCCGAACCGACCTCGTAGTGCGGCCGGACGGCGCCGATGGTGGCGGGAGTCCAGGTGCGCTGCTGCCAGTCGGTGGTGAGGTTGTCGGGCAGTGCCGTCGCGGCCGCCAGCAGCACGGTCGTGCACACCACCATGAAGACCGTGCCGCCGCCCGTCCGCCCATACCAGGCGCTGAGGACGAGTCCCAGGCCGAAGACGGCCAACGCGCCTGCCAGCCCTGCCTGGAGGGCGGGCGCGAAGCCGTCCTGGTGGGAGACGGTGAGGGCCGTGGCGCCTCCGGCGAGCAGCGCGAGCAGGAACGTCCAGCCGCCGATCGGGCGGCCGCTGGGGCGAGTTCGGCGCGGGGCGGGGGCGGGCGGTGCGCCGTACGGTGATGGGCCGGGCGGACTGCCGGCGCCGGGCCAGGAGCGGGATCGGTCAGCAGCCGTCGCGCCCGCGCCGTGGTCGGGGCGGTAGGTGATGTCCAGTGGGAGCGGGGTGTTCTCGGGCCCCCACAGATAGCCCGGGCCGCCTGCCTCCCTGGAGCGCTGGTTGCGCCACCAGGACGGACTGGCCGGCACCGGGGGCGCCGTGGTCTCGGGCGGGGCGTCGGCGACGGCCTGGGCGGTGGCGGCGTCCACCGACTCCGGGCCCTTGGCCTCCATCTCCCGGCGCCGCCGGGACCAATGGGCGGAACCTGCCGCCGCCAGCGTCAGCATGATGGCGAACGACATCATGCTGCCCTTGGCGAGGGTCGTCAGGAACAGTCCGCAGCCGACCAGCGCGAAGAGCAGGGCCGTCAGGGCCGAGCCCTCGACCCGGCCGGAGAGCAGCTTGCGGCCCTCGTTCTCGTTCTCCCCGTCGAGGGGGATGAGCAGCCAGGCGAAGCCGTAGACGATGAGGCCGAGACCGCCGACGGAGAGCACGGCGAGCACGATCCGGAAGATCACCGGGTCGAGATCCCACCGGCGGCCCAGCCCGCCGCACACCCCGCCGATCACCTTGCGCCGCCGGCTGCGGCGCAGCGGGGCCTGCGGCGAAGTGGGGCCGACGGGGTCGGAGGGCGCCGACTCGTCGACGGGGGCTGCATCGTTCATGGACCCATGGTGACAAGCGCGGCGCGCTCCGGGCATCAGTGGAAACCCTGGCAGATCCCTGAGATCCCCGACGGCGGCCCCGATATGCCCCCGGGGGGTCCCGAAACCCCTCGTGCCTTCGTATATGCCCCTCCGCTTAGGCATCGGACCGGAACACGCGTGCGGACAAGCGGTGGGCGGAGCCCGTTCCACCGGCATGGGCGACTATCGTTGCCCCCTGAATACGTACGGGTTTCCGGAGGGGCGTGCGGTGACGGAGGCGGCGTCGGTGGACGAGGGGCGACTGGTCGCCGGGCGGTATCGCCTGGTTGAGCGGATAGGCCAGGGCGGTATGGGCACCGTCTGGCGGGCCCGCGATGAGGTCCTTGGGCGTCAGGTCGCGGTCAAGCGTCTGCATGTGGCCCCGTATCTCGAAGCGGACGAACTGGCGAGGCGCTACGAGCGCACCACTCGCGAGGCGCAGGCCGCCGCACGCATCAACCACCCCAATGTGGTGGGGGTCCACGACGTCGTGGACGACGCCGGCATGCCGTGCATCGTCATGGAGTACGTCCCCTCGACGACCCTCGGCGATCTCATCAAGGAGGCCGCGCGGCAGGACAGTTCGGTCACGCCGCGCGAGGCCGCCCGTATCGGACGCGGCATGGTGGCGGCGCTGCGGGCCGCACACTCCGCCGGTGTGCTGCACCGTGACGTCAAGCCGGGCAATGTGCTGCTCGGTGAGGACGGCCGGGTCGTGCTCACCGACTTCGGCATCGCGGTCGCCAGTGGTACGTCCACGCTCACCAAGACGGGCGAGCTGGTGGGCTCCATCGACTACTTGGCGCCCGAGCGGGTCAGAAGCGGTCGCCCGGGTCCCGCCTCCGACCTGTGGGCGCTGGGCGCGACGCTCTATCAAGCGGTCGAGGGGCGGCCCCCGTTCCGGAAGGACACCGCGGTCGAGACGGCGTACGCGATCGCCATGGATCCGCTCGAGGCGCCGCGCAGCGCCGGGTCGCTGAGCCCGCTGATCGAGGCGCTGCTCGCCAAGGAGCCGGCCGACCGCCCGACGGCCGAGGTCGTCGAGCAGGCACTGCGGGCCGTCGAGGCGGAGGCGGAGACGGCGCTGCACGGCTGGCCGACGCTGGCACTGGGCACAGCCGGACGCGGGGAGGCGGAACCGGCCGCGTCCGGCGAGCAGTCGGAGGCACCGACGCGTCAGGTGCCGCATACGGGCGCGACGGGAGACACCTCGGGTGGCACCGGGACCGGGACTGGGACCGGCACCGGTACCGGCGTCGGCACGGGGACGGGCACCGGCACCGGAACCGGCACCGGGACGCGCGCCGCCACGGCCACGGGCCTGCGCGCGAACACGGGTTCGGGTACCGGCATCGGCACGGGGACGGGCGTCGGCTCGGGTACCGGCCCTGGCACCGGCACGTCGGGTACGGATCTCGGCGGCGGCGCCGTCACCGGCCCCATGGCTCTCCCGGACGGGGCCGGCGGCGGACGGGCCGACGGGAACCGGACGGAAGCGCTGTCCGGCGGCAAGGCCTCCCGTAAGGGGCGTGCCGCCCGGGCCGTGATCTGGAGCGTCGTCGGGGTGCTGTTCGCCGGGGGAGGTGCGGGCACGGCCTGGTACCTGATGCGCCATGACGACTCCGGTGTGGCACAGAGCGCCTCCGACAAGGGCGCACCGAGTATTCCCAGCGCGCCGAAGAACACCCTCGGACCGCCGCCGCCCCTCCCCGACGGCTACCGGACGGCAAAGGAGTCGGCGCTCGGCGTGACCATCCCGGTACCCAAGGGGTGGAGGCGCATTGTCAAGGACGGCGGCCGGCAGATCGTCTATGCCTCGGGGGCCTCCGAGGCGGAGGACACCGAGCGCGCCCAGCTGACCCTGAGCGTTCTGGACTTCTCCTCGCCGGATCAGGTGCAGCACTTCAAAGACGTCGAGGTGGAGTTCAAGAAGATCTACCCCATCTACTCGCGGCTGCGGATGCAGCCGACGACCTTCCAGGACGATCCCGCCGCGATCTGGGAGTCCACCTTCCAAGGCCGGGCCCGCCCCTTCCGGGCGATCGACCTCGGGTTCGGCCGTGAGGGCGGCAAGGAGTACGCGATCTACGTCTCCGCGCCGGAAGCCGACTGGACCAAGTTCGAGAAGGTCTTCGAGGTGGCGAAGGACGGCTTCCGCAGGACCGACCCGAAGAGCTGAGGCCGGCCGGCGGAGCAGCGGGCGGCAGCGACGAGGGGGAGAAACGTCAGGGACGGGTTCAGGGTCGTCCCTGATGCCCCGGGCCCCGGCGCCGTGTGACGATCGGGGGCATGACCACCGCTCCGCCCCGCGCCGAATCGGGCTACGCCCCGGCGCCGGACCCCGATGAACCGCCCGTGCGCAAGCTGTACCGCAGCGCCGACGGCCGGTTGCTCGGCGGTGTCGCGCGCGGTCTGGCGGGGCATCTCGGGCTGCCGGTCTCCTGGGTGCGGATCGTCTTCGTGGCCCTGTTCCTGGCCGACGGCATGGGCGCCGTGCTGTATGCCGCGTTCTGGTTCTTCGTCCCGCTGGGCGTCGGCGGTGTGGACCGCCGGTACCCCGCCGCGGCGGCCGGCGGGAAGTGGGCGCTGCGGCGGCACAAGCCCGACAAGGGCCAGGTCTTCGCGCTGATCGCGCTGCTCATCGGCAGCGCGATCGTCGCCTCCAGATTCCAGCTGGGCCAGGCCAAGGGCTATGTCTGGCCGGTGCTGCTGATCGGCGCCGGTGTCGCCCTGGTGTGGCGCCAGGCGGACAACTCCCGCCGGGCGCAATGGCTTGAGCTCGGCCGCCGCAAGGGCGTGCTGCCGGTGGTGCGCGGCGCGGCCGGTGTGCTGCTGGTCGGCGTCGGGGTGACCGGCATCGTCGTGCTGCAGGGCTCGGTGCGCCATCTCGGCTCGGTGCTGCAGGCCTCGCTCGCCGTCGTCGTCGGCATCGCGCTGCTGGCGGGCCCCTATCTCGTGCGGATCACCCAGGACCTCTCCGAGGAGCGGCTGATGCGCATCCGCGCCCAGGAACGCGCCGAAGTGGCCGCCCATGTCCATGACTCCGTCCTGCACACCCTCACCCTGATCCAGCGCAACGCCGAGGACCCCCGGGAGGTGGCGCGGCTGGCCCGCGCCCAGGAGCGGGAGCTGCGCGCCTGGCTCTACAAACCCGAAGGCCGCGGCAAGGAGGAGGACGAGGAACCGGCCACCCTGGCGGAGGCGGTCCGTGCGTCCGCCGCCGAGGTGGAGGACGACCACGGTGTCCCCATCGAAGTCGTGATCGTCGGCGACTGCCCGCTGGACGACACTCTCGGCGCCCAGATACAGGCCGCACGCGAGGCGATGGTCAACGCCGCCAAGTACGGTGGCGAGGGCGGTGCGGTGCAGGTGTTCGCCGAGGTCGAGGGCCGTACGGTCTTCGTCTCGGTGCGCGACCGCGGACCCGGATTCGACCTGGACGCGGTCCCCGAGGACCGGATGGGCGTACGGGAGTCCATCATCGGCCGTATGGAGCGCAACGGCGGTACGGCCCGGCTGCGTTCCGCCCCCGAGGGCGGCACGGTCGTCGAGCTGGAGATGGAACGCCCGACGACGGAGGGCGGCACATGACCGGCCGGGCAGGCGGTAGCCGGTGGCGGCACACGTCGGCCGGCCGGGCGGTAGCCGGTGGTGGCCACATGACCGGACCGGTCGAACGGCGGCCGGTGACGGCGGCGCGGGACGGAGCAGGAGACGGAGCACGGGACGGAGCAGGGGGCGAAGCACGGGATGATGGCCGGGCAGACATCGAGGGACGGGCGGAAGAGATGAGCAGCGAGGGCGCACAGCAGGGCGGGACCGGCGGCGAGGCGGACGGGGGCCGGACCGTACGGGTCGTGCTGGTCGACGACCACCGGATGTTCCGTACGGGCGTCCAGGCCGAGATCGGCGAAACCGCCCGCACCGGCGTCGAGGTGGTCGGCGAGGCGGCCGATGTCGACCAGGCGGTCACGGTCATCACGGCCACCCGCCCCGAGGTCGTCCTCCTGGACGTCCACCTCCCCGGGGGCGGCGGTGTCGAGGTGCTGCGCCGCAGCGCCGCGATGATGGCCGACGCGGAGCGCCCGGTCCGCTTCCTCGCGCTCTCCGTCTCCGACGCGGCCGAGGACGTCATCGGCGTCATCCGCGGCGGCGCCCGCGGCTATGTCACCAAGACCATCACCGGCACGGACCTGGTCAACGCGGTCTTCCGGGTCTCCGACGGCGATGCGGTGTTCTCCCCGCGGCTGGCCGGCTTCGTCCTGGACGCCTTCGCCTCCACGGATGCCCCGCCGGTCGACGAGGACATGGACCGCCTCACCCAGCGCGAGCGCGAGGTCCTGCGGCTGATCGCCCGCGGCTATGCGTACAAGGAGATCGCCAAGCAGCTCTTCATCTCCGTGAAGACCGTGGAATCCCACGTCTCCGCGGTGCTGCGCAAGCTCCAGCTCTCCAACCGCCATGAGCTGACCCGCTGGGCGGCGGCCCGGCGGCTGGTCTGACCTGCACCACCGCCGCGCGCCCGGGAACGGGCCGCCGGCGGACGGGGTCGTAAAGAACGGCCAAAGACGGGCAACCAGGCCCACGCGGATCACCATCTAAAGGCGCGGAGAGGCTCACTGCCGAAGGCGGGGCCGGAACCATCCCCACGTCCTTCGCGTAGTTGTCCTGGAAACGAGATCCCGATGAGCCTGACGGGCACGCCCTTCTTCCTCACCTCGATCCTGCTGTTGATCGTCGCCTTTGTGCTGCCGTTCGCCCTGTGGGGCCGAATAACCGGGCCGCCCCTGCTGCGCAGCCTCGGCCGGCTGCTGATGCTGCTGTTCGCCCAGGTCACGGCCATCACCGTGGTCTTCGTCATGGTCAACAACGCCAATAATCTCTACGACACCTGGGGCGATCTGCTCGGCACCGGCAGCCATATCGAGGAGGCCCGGAACCTCGGCCCCGACGGCATGGGCGGCCGGCAGATCAAGAACGAGCCCAAGCAGCTCCAGCGGTTCCGCCCCGCCGACGACCCCAAGGTGGGCCCGGGCGTGCAGATGACCGACCTCAGGGGCCGGATCTCGGGCGTGCAGGGCGAGGTGTACGTATGGCTGCCGCCGCAGTACAACGACCCGGCCTACCGCAACAAGAAATTCCCCGTGGTCGAGCTGCTGCCCGGCTACCCGGGCTCGGCGAAGACCTGGCTGGGCTCCCTGCGGGTGGCCGATCAGCTCCGGCCGATGATGCTGAACGGCCAGGTCAAGCCGGCCATCCTGGTGTCACCGCGGACCGACGTCTTCCCCGGCGCCGACACCGGCTGCGTCAACATCCCCGGAAAGGTCAACGCCGACAGCTGGCTGACCGTCGATGTCCGCAAGATGATCGTGGACAACTTCCGGGCCGGCAGTACGGCGGACTCCTGGGCCCTGGCCGGCTATTCGGCGGGCGCGCACTGCGCCGCCAAGCTCGCCCTGTCCCACCCGGACCGCTACCGCGCCGCGGTCGCCATGTCCGGCTACAACGACCCGGCGCTCGAACGCGATTC
Organism: Streptomyces sp. Edi2; assembly: GCF_040253635.1. Taxonomy (NCBI): domain Bacteria; kingdom Bacillati; phylum Actinomycetota; class Actinomycetes; order Kitasatosporales; family Streptomycetaceae; genus Streptomyces; species Streptomyces sp. Edi2. The sequence continues at coordinate 5,571,330 of NZ_JBEJGX010000003.1, forward strand.
GCTGGCCGGCAAGGACCCCAAGCTGCGCGTCGAGTCCAACCCGATGCACATCCTGAAGTCCGCCAACGCCGCGGGGAAGCCGCCGCGTACGGCCCTGTACGTGTCGGGCGCGGCGGGCGACGGCTACCAAGCCGGCCTCGGTCTGCGGCAGTTCGCGCGGTTCCCGACGACGGTGAACGTCCACCAGATCTCGTCGGGCGCCGGCGGCCACACCATGAAGGTGTGGGAGCACCAGGTACCGCAGGTCTTCCGCTGGCTGGGGACTGAGCTCAGGTCCTGAGCGCCCGGCCCGCCCGGCGCGCCCGGCCACGGCGGCCCCTACGCCGGCCGGGTCGCCGCCGCGAACGGCATCTGGTCGATCGGCGCGATCCGCACCGGCGCCCCCGGATGCGGCGCGTGGATCATCTTCCCGTCCCCGATGTAGAGCCCCACATGGCTGATGCCGGAGTAGAAGAACACCAGGTCACCGGGGGCGAGTCGGGACCTGTCGATACGCGGTCCGGAGCTGATCTGGGTGTAGGTCGTACGGGGCAGCGACACCCCGCCCGACTTCCAGGCGGCCTGGGTCAGCCCCGAGCAGTCGAAGCCGGCCGGGCCCGTCGCGCCCCAGATGTACGGCTTGCCGAGGGCGGCGTAGGCGTAGGCGACGGCCCGCGCGGCCCGGGGGTCGGGGGCCTGCGCCGCAGCTTGCGCCGCAGCCGTAGCCGCGGCGGCTCCCGGACCGGCCGGGACCTTGCCGGGGAGACCGCCCCCGTGCCCCGTCCCGCGGCCCTGGCCGGCGCCGCCGTGCGCAGCGCCGCGGCCCGCCATCCGCTGCCGTTGCTCCGCGGTGAGCTGGTTCAGCAACTGCTCGGCGGCGCCCAGCTTGTGGACGACCGTGACCCGGTGCTTCTTCAGCGCCGCCTCGGTGTCCGCCAGCCGTTGTGCGGTGTCCTCGGCCCGCCGCTGGACCTGCCGTACGCTGCCGAGCCGGCGCGCGTACCCGGCCACCGCGGTCGCCTGGTGGCTGCCCGCCCGTTCCAGGACCGCGGCGCCGTCCAGATAGCGCTGCGGGTCCGCGGAGAGCAGCAGCCGTACGGTCGGGTCGACGCCGCCGGAGCGGTACTGGCTCGCGGCCACGGTGCCCAGCTCGCTGCGGGCGGCGTTCAGTTCCGCGGTTCGGCGGGCGGCCTCGTCCTGCAGCCTGCTCAGCTCCTCGCGTGCGGCGCCGGCGGCTTCCTTCGCGCCGTTGTAGCTCTGCGTGGCCACCTCTGCCTCCTGGTACAGCGCGTTGACCCGGTCCTTGACCCGGTCGGGGGTGAGCCGGTGAGCGGCCTGGCCGGCGCCGTCGGCAACGGCGGTGACCGGGGCGGCGGTGGCGGCTTCCGCCTCCGCCGGAGCGAAGCCGGTGGCGGTGGCGGCACCCGCCAGGGCCAGGGTGGCGGCCGTGCGGGCGGTGCGTGCGCTGCGTGCGCCGCCGGTGAGCGCGGCGAGCGGATGCTGCCGCGGCTTGCGGTGCGAGGCCACGGTGGCCGTCACTTCCTTCCCTTGGTGCCCGCGGGCCCGGCGGCGGTCCGTCACGAGGGAACGGACCGCCGTCGCACCTCACGGCGGGGCGGCCGACAGGACGCCGGTGGGAGGCCGGCGAGGGCGGGGAGTCGACCGCCTGGAGGAGGACGCTAAGCCTGGGTGTTGCGGTGATGAGTCCACTTGCCCGGGATTGTTCGCTTTCGACCGGGGGTGGTGCGCGGGTGACCATGGCGCCACGGCCACGCGGCCGGGACCGGGCCCGGCCTGACCGAAGCGGCGATTGTGGGCGCCCTGCCTGAAGGGCCGTGCTATGCGGCGGCTACGATCCAGCACTATGGACGTAGTAATCAATCTCTTCGTCGGCCTGCACATCATCGGCATCGCCTCCCTGCTGGGCGGCTTCCTGACCCAGATGAAGGCGATGGGCGCGGGCACCGCCCGTTTCGTGCCGGCGATGCTGCACGGCGCGCTGACGATGCTGGTCACCGGCATCGTGCTGGTCGGCCTCAACCAGGCCGAGGGCCACAGCCTCAACACCATCAAGCTCGGCATCAAGATGGCCGTTCTGGTGGTCATCCTGGCGCTGGTCTACGTCAAGCGGGACGACGAGAAGATCGCCCCGCCGCTCTTCGGCGCGGTCGGTGCGCTGACGGTGGCCAACATCTTCATCGCCGTGCTCTGGACCTGAGCGGAACGGCGGACGCCCCGCGAGCCGGGCTCGGGGCGCAGGCCAGGGCGGCGGCACCCCGTGGCAGGGCTCCGGCCGCCGGCCACAGCGACGTGCCCCCGCGAGCAGGGCTCCGGGCGCCGACGCACAGGCCCCTCAACGGCACACCGCGCGGTCGTCGCACTCCTCAGAGGGGAGGCGACGGCCGCGCGGTGGCGTGTGGGGGGTGGCCGTGGGGGGTGGCCATGGGGGGTGGTCTGGCGGGGAAGCGAAGGCCGGGCCTCAGCCCGGGCGGACGCTCCCGTAGATCGGCATGTAGTAGATCGACTCCTCCCGGACATTGGCGCCCGGGTGCGGGGCGTGGATCATCTTGCCGCCGCCTATGTACATGCCGACATGGCTGATGTCGTCATAGAAGAAGACCAGGTCACCGGGCTTGAGGTCCTTGGTGGCGACCCGCTGGCCGGTCTTGACCTGGTCCCAGGTGGTCCGCGGCAGCTTGACGCCGGCCGCCTTCCACGCCGCCTGGGTCAGTCCCGAGCAGTCGTACGAGCTGGGCCCGGTCGCGCCCCACACATACGGCTTGCCCATCTGGGAGCGGGCGAAGGCGAGCGCCTTCTCGGCCTGGGCGGAGGACGAACCCCCGGTCGAGCCGCCGTTGTCGGAGCCGCCGCCGGTCTGGCCGCCGGACGGGCCGCCCCCGTCGTGCTGCTGCCGGCGCTCGCGCTCCTGCTGCTTGCGGGCCGCCTCCTCGGCCTTGCGCTTGGCCGCCGCCTCCTTCTGGCGTTCCAGTTCCGCCAGCCGCGCCTTCTCTTGGGCGGTCAGCCGGGACAGCAGCTGCCGGGCCTCGGTCAGCTTCTGCTGGACGGACTGCTTGGACTCCTTGAGCGAGGCCTGCGACGTCTGCAGCCGCTCCAGGTCGCGGGTCGCCTCCGCCCGCTGCCGGGCGGCCGCGGCCTGCTGCTCCTGGTAGTCGGAGACGGCCTCCTTCTGGCGCCCGGTCAGCCGCTCCATGAGGTGGCTGCGGTCGAAGAACTGCTGCGGGTCCTTGGCGAGCATCAGCTGCGCCGTCGGGTTCATGCCGCCGGTGCGGTACTGCGCCGCGGCGAAGGTGCCCAGCCGGCGCCGGGCCTCGTTCATCTTCTCGGCCCTCTTGGCGGCGGCGTCGAGCAGGCCGTCGACGCGGTCCCGCTGGCCGTCGGCGTGCTCCTTGGCGGCGTTGTACTTCTGGGTGGCCACCTCGGCCTGGTGGTAGAGGCCGTCGACCTTCTGTTTGACCTCTTCGATGCTGGGTTTGGGCGCCCGGGGGGCCGCGTCGGCGGACTGCGAGAGCAGCGTGGCCGAGGCGAGGGCGGCGGTGGTGAGCCCGACCGCCGTACGCCGTCCTCCGGGCGAGGTGAGAATGCTGGTGCGCGGCTTGCGATGCGACGCCAAGGCCGGCGACTCCTTCCGTGGACCGCCTACCGGGTTAGCTGTCGGGTTCGGGCGGTGTCGCTGACGGAAGGCTTGCCCTACGGTCCGGATCTCCGCTGGCGACGGCTGTCCGGATCGATTCACCCCGGTGGTGCTGGTGGGTCCCCGGCTCCGGGTGCCCGAAGGCAGGGCCGGACTCGGCGTGGGCGGCCCGTGCGGACGCTGTCGTCCACGGGGAGGCGGGCTGCCTGAGCGAGGACGTTAGCCAACTCGTGTGGCTCCTGTGAAGGCTGATGTTCGATATGCCCGAAACCTTTTTGTGACCTGAACGCGATGCGGGGGTTGTCATGGCAGATGTCGGATTCGGGTAGACGAGCCGCCGACCGGTTTGCGAGCGCCCCGGACGCCTGACCTGCCGCGGTGCCACCGCCCGCGGCGAAAGCGGGCCGCAATCGGCTACTGGGCCGCGGGCTGTCAGTGCGGCCGCCTAGACTCGGTGGGCGATGAGCAGCCTCTTTGACGACAGCTTCCTGGCGGACCTCGGCCACAAGGGCGAGGAGGAACCCCCTCCGCCCCCCGAGGACGAGCACGGCCCGGCCCCCGAGGAGATCCCTGCCGACCTCTTCGGCGGGAGGTTCGACGCGCCCCCGCCCAGAGAGGCGTATTACCGCGACGGTGCCGCCCGCCCCGCCCTCGACCCGGCGACGCTGCTGGAAGGGCTCAACGACGAGCAGAAGGCCGCCGTGGTGCACACGGGCGGCCCGCTGCTGATCGTCGCCGGTGCCGGCTCCGGCAAGACCCGGGTGCTCACCCACCGCATCGCTCATCTGCTCGCCGAGCGCCATGTCCACCCCGGCCAGATCCTCGCGATCACGTTCACGAACAAGGCCGCCGGCGAGATGAAGGAGCGCGTCGAGGAGCTGGTCGGCCCGCGCGCCAACGCCATGTGGGTCTCCACCTTCCACAGCGCCTGCGTCCGCATCCTGCGCCGCGAGTCCAAGCAGTTGGGCTTCACCTCCTCCTTCTCCATCTACGACGCCGCCGACTCCAAGCGCCTGATGGCCCTGGTCTGCCGCGATCTGGACCTGGACCCCAAGCGCTACCCGCCCAAGTCCTTCAGCGCGAAGATCTCCAACCTCAAGAACGAGCTCATCGACGAGGAGACCTTCGCGGGGACGGCCGCCGACGGATTTGAGAAGACGCTGGCCGAGGCGTATGCGATGTACCAGGCGCGGCTGCGCGAGGCCAACGCCCTGGACTTCGACGACATCATCATGACGACGGTCAATCTGCTCCAGGCCTTCCCGGACGTCGCCGAGCACTACCGCCGGCGCTTCCGCCATGTCCTCGTCGACGAGTACCAGGACACCAACCACGCCCAGTACACCCTCGTGCGTGAACTGGTCGGCCCCGGCACGGCCGAGATGCCCGCGGCCGAGCTGTGCGTCGTCGGTGACGCCGACCAGTCGATCTACGCCTTCCGCGGCGCCACGATCCGCAACATCCTCCAGTTCGAGGAGGACTACCCGGACGCGACCACGATCCTGCTGGAGCAGAACTACCGCTCCTCGCAGACCATCCTGTCCGCCGCCAACGCCGTCATCGAGCGCAATGAGAACCGCCGCCCCAAGAACCTCTGGACCGACGCCGGCGCCGGCCCCAAGATCACCGGCTATGTCGCCGACACCGAGCACGACGAGGCGCAGTTCGTCGCCGACGAGATCGACCGGCTGACCGACGCCGGTGACGCCAAGGCCGCCGAGGTCGCGGTCTTCTACCGCACCAACGCCCAGTCCCGCGTCTTCGAAGAGATCTTCATCCGGGTCGGACTGCCCTACAAGGTCGTCGGCGGGGTGCGCTTCTACGAGCGCAAGGAGGTCCGCGATGTCCTCGCCTATCTGCGGGTGCTCAGCAACCCCGAGGACACCGTCCCGCTCCGCCGCATCCTGAACGTCCCCAAGCGCGGCATCGGCGACCGCGCCGAGGCGATGATCGACGCCCTGTCGCTGCGCGAGAAGATCACCTTCCCGCAGGCGCTGCGCCGGGTCGACGAGGCGTACGGCATGGCGGCCCGGTCCGCCAACGCCGTCAAGCGCTTCAACGTCCTCATGGAGGAGCTGCGCACCATCGTCGAGTCCGGCGCCGGACCCGCCACGATCCTGGAAGCGGTCCTGGAGCGTACGGGCTACCTCGCCGAACTCCAGGCCTCCACCGACCCCCAGGACGAGACCCGGATCGAAAACCTCCAGGAACTCGCCGCCGTGGCCCTGGAGTTCGAGCAGGACCGTGGCGAGGACAATCCGGGCACGCTCTCCGACTTCCTGGAGCAGGTCGCGCTGGTCGCCGACTCCGACCAGATCCCGGACGAGGACGAGGAGGGCAGCGGCGTGATCACGCTGATGACGCTGCACACCGCCAAGGGCCTGGAGTTCCCGACCGTCTTCCTGACCGGCCTGGAGGACGGCGTCTTCCCGCATATGCGCTCGCTGGGCCAGACCAAGGAGCTGGAGGAGGAGCGCCGGCTGGCCTATGTCGGCATCACCCGCGCCCGCGAGCGGCTCTACGTCACCCGCTCGACGATGCGCAGCGCCTGGGGCCAGCCCTCGTACAACCCGCCCTCCCGGTTCCTGGAGGAGATCCCGGCCGACCACCTGGAGTGGAAGCGCACGGGCCCGGCGACGCCGTCCGCGTCCATGGGCGGCCTGTCGGCGGGCGGAGGCGGCGGCTTCGGCTCCACGCTCTCGTCGTCGCGCGCCAAGGGCCCCAGCGGCTTCGCGACCCGCCGCGCCGGCGACCGTCCGGTGGTCTCCCTGACCATCGGCGACCGTGTCACCCACGACAGCTTCGGGCTCGGCACGGTCGTCGGCGTCAAGGGCAGCGGCGACAACGCCGAGGCGACGATCGACTTCGGCGGCGAGAAGCCGAAGCGGCTGCTGCTGCGGTATGCGCCGGTGGAGAAGCTGTAACGGGGGCAGCGCGGGCCGGGTGACGGGGATCGTCACCCGGCGGAACGGCCCAAGACGGCCCAAGACGGCCGGAGCGGCTGGAACGGCTCGACACGGTGGAACGCCGTCACGATTGAACGGCGGCACGGTGGCACGCCGGTCGGTGCGGGTGGAGGCGGTGCGTCAGTTCGGGTTGAGGCCGTGATCGCGCAGCCACGGCTGCGGGTCGACCGCCGCGCCACCGCCGGGGCGCACTTCGAAGTGCAGATGCGGTCCCGTGGAGTTGCCGGAGTTACCCGAATAGGCAATCTGGTCACCGGCCTTGACCGACCCGGACCGGATCTTGGTGCTGCTCAGATGGCAGTACCACGTCTCGGTGCCGTCGGGCGCGGTCACGATCGCCATGTTCCCGTAGGCGGAGTTCCACTGGGTGCGGATGGTGCCGTCGGTGGCGGACATGACGGGAGTGCCGTAGCTGACCGGGAAATCGATGCCGGTGTGCACGGACATCCAGTTCACACCGGCCTGGCCGAAGGTGGCGCTCAGCCCGTGCTGGGTGACCGGCAGGACGAACTTGGGGCGGGCGGCCTCCTTGCGGGCCGCCTCCTCCACCTTGCGCTTGCGCTCCTGCGCCTGGCGCTCCTTGAGGTCGATCCGCTCCTGGGTGCGGCTCGCCCGGTCGCGGAAGTCGTCGGCGCTGGCGCTGAGTCCGGCGAGCTGGGTGTCGAGCTTGTTGTTGGCCGCGGACGGTTTGACGGCGCCCGCGTCGGGCGCGGCCTGGGCGGTCGCCTCGCTCTTGTCGTCCCCGGTGAATCCGGTGACGGACGCGGCGGCCACCGCGCACACGCCCATGGCGGCGACCGAGGGGACGGCGACGGTCAGCAGTGCCGACCGCTTCACCGGGCGCTTCCGGCCGCGGCCACGGACGACCCTCCCGGCGTCCGGTCCGGCGACCCGCCGTGCGGTGGGGGCCGCGGCGGTGACCGGCATGGCCTGCGTCATGGCGTCCGCCACGGCAGTGGCATCGCCGGTGCCGGTGGCGCCGTCGGAGCGAGGGGCCCAGCCGGGGGAGCCGCCGTCGGTCCCGGGCCGGCCGGCCTCGAAAACGTCGGTCTCGAAGGCGCCGGCGTCGAACTGCTGGGTGTCGAGCTGACTGACATCGAGCTGACCGACGTCGAGCTGAGTGAAGTCGAGCTGACCGGTGTCGCCCTGACCTGTGTCGCCCCACCCGGTGGTGTCCCACTGGACGGTGTCGTTCGGGGGCGGGCCGGCCTGGGCCGGGATGCCGGCGATCAGGTTCCGGTCCGTGGTGGGCCAGATCGCCGTGGCCTCGTAGCTCGCGGCCTCCTGGAGGGCGGTCTCCTGAAGGGAGGCATCCTGGAGAGCGGTGGCTTGCAGGCCGACGGCCTCGAAGCCGCCGGTGGACTCGAAGTCGCCGGGGGTCTCGTATGCGCCGGTGGCGTAACTCCCGGTGTCATACGTGCCGGTGGGGTAGCTCCCGGTGTCGTACCCGCCGTGCCCGTAGGCGGTGGCTTCGTATGCGGCGTTCCCGTACGTGGTGGCTGCCGTGTCGTAGGCGGGCGACGCGTACGCGGCCGGGTCCTGCGCCGGGGAGTCGTACGAGGTGTGCGCGTACGGGTCGTAGCCCGCGGCGGCCGGGTGCGGGTCGGCGGCGGGGTAGGAACCGGTCTCGTAGGCGCCGGTCTCGTAGGAACCGGTGTCCCACTGCGCCGAGGCGTAGCTGCCGGTGTCGTAGCTGCCGGTGTCATAGGCACCGGTGGCGTAGCCGTCGCCCGCCGCGTACGCGCCTGTGTCGTGGGCACCCGTGTCGTATGCACCGGTGTGGAAGGTGCCCGTGCCATAGGCGCTCATGCCGTAGGCGCCCGCGCTGTGGGTACCGGTGTCGTACGTCCCGGTGCTGTAGCTGCCGGTGTCGTAAGTACCGGTGTCGTACATACCGGTCTCGTACGAGCCGGGGAGCGAGCCGAAGAGCGGGTCGCCGTCGCCGTATTCGGCGTTGCCCGACGGGGAGTGCTGCTGCCCGTAGGAGTCGTAAGCGGGATAGTGCGCATACGAGGCGTCGGAAGCGGATCCGGTCGGGAGCTGAGCCCCCGATGGGTGACGGTCGTTCACCAACTTCTCTTTCGCCTCGGCAGCAGGAGAATTAGCGGCGACTGTACCCGGCGGTACACGGCGGCGACAATCTTCAACAGGTTTTGGGCTCGGCGAGACCGGGCATTTGGCCGCCTTTCGGCAGTCCCCATGCGAGCTCTTGGCGCCCCGTTCGATGCTTGTTCGACAACGCGTCAAGATCAGGCAGCCACTGCGGCGCCGTTTCGGCGTCGCGCGGGACGGGTGTCGGGCCATCCTCACCGGCCGGGGTCAGGCCACCGAAATGACGTCCGCGGCTCCTTCCGCGGTCTGTGCCGAGGTCAGCGCCTCGCGTATGCCGGCGGCGACGGTGCCGCTGACCGGTAGCGCGAGATGTCCGACACCGGCGACATGCACGTTGTCGGCATGCAAATCCGGATGATTGATTCTGGCCGTCGTGGCAGGGACCATCACCCGGTCTTCCTCGCTCCAGAAAGCGACAAAGTGCGTCCGGCAATGCGGCGCCGGAAGCGACAACTCCGTAATCACCTCCGAATCGGGGCGCATTTGGCGGACGATCGGGTGCGCCGACATCAGGGGGGCGATGGCGGTGCCGGAGTGCGGGGTGCCGAGCGTGATCAGCGTACGGACGTGGGTGTCGCCGCCGAGCCGCTGCACGTAGTAGCGGGCGATGAGCCCGCCCAGGCTGTGGCCCACGAGGTCCACCCGGCGATGCCCGGTCCGCGCGCACACCTCCTCCACATGGCGGCTCAGCAGCTCGGCCGCCTTGCGGAGATCACAGGTCAGCGGCGAGTAGTTGAGCGCTTCGACATGACGCCAGCCGTGCCGGTGCAGCGAGCGGCGCAGCAGCAGGAAGACCGAGCGGTTGTCGATGAAGCCGTGGAGCAGGAGGACCGGCGGATGGGCCCGGCCCTCGGTCGGCAGCATCGACGGCGCGCCGGGGGCGGGCTGCGCGGTCTCCGGTGCCGGGTGTCCGTCCGGGGTCCCCGCGGCGGGGTGCGGTGCGGGCGGTGGCACGGGTCGTTCCCGGGAGATGCCGGTGGGATAGAGGAGGAGGTGGCCGGCGAGAACCGCCAGCTCCACGGCCGTGCTGCGCAGGAGCAGGGGAGAGGCGTGGGTGGGGAGCCGGCGTGCGTGCCGGAAGGGCGCGGCGAAAAGGCGCGCGAAGAGCAGGGGTGCAGAGACCAGGGGAGCGGAGATCAGGGGTGCGGAGAGAAGGGGAGCGGAGCGAAAGAGTGCGGACAGGAGCGGTGCGGAGCGAAGGGGTGCGGACAGGAGCGGTGCGGAGCGAAAGGGTGTGGAGAGAAAGGGCAGGGCCTGCATGGCCGACCTCCCGAACGGCACGCGGGAGGCGGCTTCGACCCCCGTATGCCCTCGTGGGAAGCCATGAGCAGCGACGGCGGGCATGCGGCGTACCCGCCCTGATGCGCGCCCGGCGGCGCGGTGGCCCGGCTGCGACTCCCCGAGCGCCCGCCCCGCGCGTACGGATCCGCCCGGCCGGGGCGGTACGACACGCGGAACACGGCGCGTAGCGAACGTGTCCCAGGTGTGATTTCCCCCTCCCCGGATGTCACGAAACGGCTGGGTACGGGATGCTGGCGATAACGTTCGTTCACGCTCGTGGCCGCCGGATCGCGGTCGCGCGATCGGTTGTCGGCTCGGCGGCACCACAGTGCCGTGCATGGCTTGGAGGCAGTGATGAGTGTGGCTCGGCATGACGGAGCGCAAGCGGGAAGCCAGGGCACGGCGGGCAGGTCGGGTCCGATCCGTGTGGTCGTGGCCAAGCCGGGCCTGGACGGGCACGACCGGGGTGCCAAGGTCATCGCACGTGCGCTGCGCGACGCCGGTATGGAGGTGATCTACACCGGGCTGCACCAGACCCCGGAGCAGATCGTCGACACCGCGATCCAGGAGGACGCCGACGCGATCGGGCTGTCCATCCTCTCCGGCGCGCACAACACCCTCTTCGCGAAGGTCATCGCCCTCCTGGAGGAGCGCGACGCCGCGGACATCAAGGTCTTTGGCGGCGGCATCATCCCCGAGGGCGACATCGCCCCGCTCAAGGCGCAGGGCGTCGCGGAGATCTTCACGCCGGGCGCGACGACCGCCTCGATCGTGGAGTGGGTCAACGCGAATGTGCGCTCGCTGGCGGTCTGAGCCGTAGGGCAGGTCTGAGCTGCGGGTCGGGCCTGGGGCACGGAGCAGGTCTGGGTCACGGGTCAGGCCTGAGGCACAGGGCAGGTCTGGGTCACGGGTCAGGCGTGAGCCACAGGGCAGGCCTGAGTTGCGGGACAGCCGGGTGGCGAGGGTGGCCGGGCCGGACCTGCCTGCCGGGGCGCTGGCAGGTCCGGAGCGGAGGGGCACGCGGAGGGTCATGGGGCGAGGGGCTGTCGTGTGGCCCGGACCGGGCCGTGGGCCGGGGTGGTGTTAGGGCGGCCGGTGCCGGTGCCGGTGCCTGTGCCTGTGCCGCTGTCGCCCGTGCCGTCGTGGCCGGTCGGTTCCGGGGCGAGTTCCGCCTGCATGGTGGCGCGCAGGCGCAGGGTGCCGACCAGGCGCTGGAAGGCCTCGGACCAGTAGCCGCCGGAGCCGGGTGAGGCACCTTCCGGCTCGTCCGTGACGGCGGTGAGCATGGCGAGGCGGTCTGCCGCCGCCGGGTCCAGACAGCGCTCGGCCAGGCCCATCACCCCGCTGAAGCTCCACGGGTAGCTACCCGCGTCCCGGGCGATGTCCAGCGCGTCGACGACGGCCCCGCCGAGCGGTTCGGCCCAGGGGACCGCGCACACGCCGAGCATCCGGAAGGCCTCCGACAGTCCGTGGGCCGCGATGAACTCCGCGACCCACCGGGCGCGTTCGGCGTTGGGCAGTACGGTCAGCAGCTTGGTCAGGTCCCGCGACGAGCCGGCCGGCGCGACCTCGGCCGCCTGGGACGGAGCGCCCGGCGCACCCAGCAGCGCCCGCGCCCAGTCGGTGTTCCGCTGGCGCACCGCGGCGCGGCACCAGGCGTCGTGCAGCTCCGTCCGCCAGTCGTCGCCCACCGGCAGCGCGACGATCGCCGCCGCGTCGCGGCCCCCGAAGCGGGCGTGCCATCCGTCCAGCGGGGCCGCCTCCACCAACTGGCCCAACCACCAGGACCGTTCGCCCCGCCCGGAGGGCGGCTTGGGCGCCACGCCGTCCCGCTGCATCCCGGCATCGCACTCGTGCGGCGCCTCCACGGCGATCGCCGGTGCGCCGGCCGTACGGTCCAGGCCGACGCAGGTGTGCGCGCGCTGCGCCATCCGGGCCGCGAGGGCGGATCCGGGCAGCGTGGAGAGCAGTTCGGCGGCCGTGGCGCGGACGTTCCGGCTGCGGTCGGACAGCGCCTGTTCCAGGAAGGGCTCATCAGCCGTCGAGAGCCCGTCGCGCAGCGAGTCGAGGAACATCAGACGGTCCTCGGCCCGCTCCGTGGGCCAGGTCGTGGACAGCAGTGCCAGGCCGGCCCCCGGGTCCTGGCGGCGCAGCGCGGTCAGCAGGGCGACCCGCTCGGCGAACAGGCCCTCCTCCCACCGGCGTCGTACGCCGTCGGGGCCATTGGGGCCATTGGGGCCATTGGGGCCATTGGGGCCGTTGGGGCTACCGGTGCCGGTGCCGGTGCCGTTGTCGCCGTCGTTGCCGGAGAGCTCGGCCGGGCCGCCGATCCCCCGGAGCGCGAACTTCCACTCCGCGTTGAGCCGCGCCAGCCACAGGGCGCGCGGCCCCGCCAGCGCCAGCGTGGCGGGACGCAGGTCCGTACGGGCGCGGGCCGCGTCGAGCAGTGCGGGCAGCAGCGCCTCCGGGGCCCGGTAGCCGTACTCACCGGCGGCGGCCAGCCACTGGGGGAGCAGTTCGGTGAGGTCAGGGGCCGTGCCGCGGCGGCTGCCGCCGCTGCCACCGCGGTCGGCGAGCAACAGGGCCAGCCGGCGGCGCGCGGCGGGCGGCAGCGGAGGCCGCGGGTCGGCCGGGGCCGGGGCGGGCCGTTCGCCGGCCGGGGCGGGGCGCAGCGCGGCACGGCGGCGCACCGTGCTCACCGCGGCCGCGTCCAGCAGTGCGGCCGCGGCACCCTGCCCGGAACGCACCGCCACCGGCGGCGTCCGCCGCTCGGTCCCCAGGAGCGCGGCGCTCACGAGATCGGCCCAGGGGGCCGGGGCGGTCGGGGTGGGGGCGGGAGAAGGAGGCGTGGCGGATGCGGATGTGGATGTGGATGTGGGTGCGGAGGCATGGGCCGGGACGGGAATGGGGGAGGTGGATGAAGCGAGTGACGTGGATGAAGCGGGTGAAGTGAGTGCAGTGGTCCTGGTGATGGTCGTCATGCCCTTCCTCCGGGATCGGTGGTGGACGGTGTGTGCGGCCGGCGGGGGACGGGGGTGAGGGGGCTGGTCGGCGGTGTGGTGGGGGGCCGGGTCACAGGGACACCGGGGCCGGGTCCCAGGCGGTCAGCGGCAGGAAGCCGCGGTGGCCGCATTCGCCGAAGACCGTGATCGGCGCCCCGCCCGATATGGCGGCCAGCTGCCACAGGCTCGTCTGTGCCGGACCGCGCGGGTCCAGTGGCAGTGCCGACTCCCCGTCCGCGTCGGCTAGTTGCCAGCCCTTGCCGTCGCGGCCGGGGATCGGGGTGACCTCGGCGAGCACCACCGGCCAGGAATCCAGCCACGGGTCGTCGCGCAGAGCGTCGCCGTACGCGGCCAGGGCGGCGTCGATACCGCAGCCCGACGGCACCGGACCCGGGACCGCGGGGGCGTGCCGCTCGCCCAGGGCGGCGCGCAGCGGGCGGGCGCCGGGGTAGTAGGCGAGGTCCGCATCGAGCACCAGACCGGGGGGCAGGGCCAGAGCCGGCGGGCGGTGGGCCCCGCCGCCGAAGGAGAGGTGCAGCGCCATCCGGCCGGTCCGCTCGCCCCGGAGGAAGATTCTGCGGGTGGTCAACGTGCCGTCATCGGTGTCCTGTTGGGCGAGCACCAGCCAGCGGTCCCGGACCGTCGCCGCCTCAGGGCCGGTCAGCAGGTCCGCCGCCTCCGTGGTCAGCCCCACGCGGGAGCGGACCGTCGCCGCGAGCGGGGCCGGCAGCCGCTCGATGCCGAGGAACCCCTGGTCGAGGAGGTGCAGCAGGGCGCACTCCTCCAGCAGCCGGGCCGGCCAGTCCGGACCGGACGCCATGACCGCACTCAGCTCGCGCACCCGCGAGGCGAGTCCGGGCGCCTGGGCGTCGACCATGCGGGCGGCCGTCTCGCCCCAGGAGCCCCCTCCGCCACCGCCTGGCCGGGAGGTCTCCCCGTCGGTGCGGCCGGCCGAGGCCAGCCCCGACTGGAGCAGATCCTCCAGGCGCTGCTCCAGCTCCGTCGCACCGGCGCCGATCCGCTGCATCCGGCGCTCCGCGCGCCGCTTGGCGGCCTCCGGGTCGGCAGGCGCCCGCGAGGGAGCGCCGCCGCCCGGGCCCTGGCCCGCGGACCGCTCGGCGCGCTCCCGGCGTCCGGCCAGCCACTCGCCCGCCCACGACGCCGGTTCCCCCACCGTCACCTCCCGGCCGTCGCCCGCCCAGAGCAGCAGCAGCCCCAGCGCGTGCTTGCACGGAAATTTGCGGCTCGGGCAACTGCACTTGAAGGCCGGGCCGTTGAGGTCCACGACCGTTTGGTACGGCTTCTTGCCGCTGCCCTTGCACTGCCCCCACACCGCGCTCGCGTCCGCGCCCGTTTCCGACCACGGACCCGGCGCCGCGAGCTTGCCGCCCGCCCTGCGCGAGGCCTCGTCAGGCGCCAGCGCGAGCACCTGATCCGTCGTCCAGCGTTCCCCCTGCGGATTCATGTCTTCGACGCTACGACGCCCCACTGACAATCGCCGCGGATCGCGATGAACTCGCAGGCCAGGATGGGTTTTCGGGGGATTGTCAGTGGCGTGGTGCAGGCTTGATTCCGCAAGCGGCCGCAGGGATTTCGCCGTCCCGGCCGCACACGTTGCGACGAGGGGGAACCATGTCCGAGAACAGCTTCACGACGACGGACGACGAGACCGATGCGAACGGCGGGACGGCGCCGCAAGGCGGGGGCGGCCAAGCGCTGCGACCGCACGCCGAGGACAGTTTCGCGGCGGAGTTGAAGGCCCTCGCGGCGGCCGACGACCGGCCGCGCCCGGAGCGCTGGCGGCTCTCGCCGTGGGCGGTCGCGACCTACCTCCTCGGCGGCACCCTCGCGGACGGCACGGTCATCACACCCAAGTACGTCGGCCCGCGCCGGATCGTCGAGGTCGCCGTGACGACCTTGGCGACGGACCGTGCACTGCTCCTGCTGGGCGTGCCCGGCACCGCGAAGACCTGGGTGTCCGAGCATCTGGCGGCGGCCGTCAGCGGCGACTCCACCCTGCTGGTCCAGGGCACGGCCGGCACCCCCGAAGAGGCGATCCGCTACGGCTGGAACTACGCCCAGCTGCTCGCCAACGGCCCCAGCCGCGAGGCGCTGGTGCCCAGCCCGGTGATGCGCGCGATGGCACAGGGCATGACCGCACGGGTCGAGGAACTGACCCGCATCCCCGCCGACGTCCAGGACACGCTCATCACGGTCCTGTCGGAGAAGACCCTGCCCATCCCGGAGCTGGGGCAGGAGGTGCAGGCCGTCCGCGGCTTCAACCTGATCGCCACCGCCAACGACCGCGACCGCGGCGTCAACGAACTCTCCAGCGCGCTGCGCCGCCGCTTCAACACCGTCGTCCTGCCGCTGCCCGCCACCCCGGACGAAGAGGTGGACATCGTCTCGCGCCGGGTCGAGCAGATCGGGCGCTCGCTGGATCTCCCGGCCGGTCCTGAGGGGCTGGACGAGATCCGCCGGGTCGTCACGGTCTTCCGCGAGCTGCGGGCCGGCCTCAGCTCCGACGGCCGCACCAAGCTCAAGTCGCCGTCCGGCACCCTCTCCACGGCCGAGGCCATCTCGGTGGTGACGAACGGGCTGGCGCTGGCCGCCCACTTCGGGGACGGTGTGCTGCGCGCCGGGGACGTGGCCGCGGGCATCCTGGGGGCCGTGGTCCGCGATCCGGCGGCGGACCGGGTCGTATGGCAGGAGTACCTGGAGACCGTGGTGCGCGAGCGCGACGGCTGGAAGGACTTCTACCGCGCCTGCCGTGAGGTGAGCGCATGACCGGGCCGGTACTGCTCGGGGTGCGGCACCACGGCCCTGGCTCGGCGCGGGCGGTGCGTGCCGCCCTCAACCAGTGTATGCCGGACGCGGTCCTGATCGAGGGGCCGCCGGAGGCGGACGCGCTGGTGCCGTTGGCCGCCCAGGAGGGGATGCGCCCGCCCGTCGCGCTGCTCGCCCATGCCACGGACGATCCCGGCCGCGCGGCGTTCTGGCCGCTGGCCGAGTTCTCCCCGGAGTGGGTGGCGATGCGCTGGGCACTGGAGCACGGCGTCCCCGTCCGCTTCATCGACCTGCCCGCGGCGCACTCCCTGGCGATGGGGGACGGCGAGGGGGCGGTGTCCGGTGAGGGGCCAGTGACTGGTGGGGGGCCGGCGGCCGGCGAGGACGCGGTGACCGGTGAGGGGCCGGCCGACGGCCTTCCGGCCGATGGGCCTCCGGCGAACGGGCTTCCGGCCGACGGGCCCCCGGCCGACGGGCCCCCGGCCGCAGGACAGGCGCAGGAAGAGCTGCCCGCCGAGGCCGAGGTGCGGGTCGATCCGATCCGGGTGCTGGCCGAGACGGCCGGGTACGACGATCCCGAGCGCTGGTGGGAGGACGTGGTCGAACACCGCGGGGGCGCGGGAGGAGCAGGGGCCGGAGGGGGCGCCGGTGCGGATGCGCTGGCTCCGTTCGCGGCCCTCGCCGAGGCGATGGGGGCGCTGCGCGAGGCGTACGGGGACGGCGGCCATGACCGTGATCCGGTGCGCGAGGCCCATATGCGGCTGCGACTGCGCGCCGCCCGAAAGGAGTTCGGGGACGATATCGCCGTGGTGTGCGGTGCCTGGCACGTACCGGCCCTGGCGCGACGCACCACCATGGCCGCCGACCGGCAGCTGCTCAAGGGCCTGCCGAAGGTGAAGGCGGCGGTGACCTGGGTGCCCTGGACGCACCAACGGCTCTCCCGCCACAGCGGCTACGGCGCCGGTATCGCCTCACCGGGCTGGTACGGCCATCTCTTCGGCGCCCCCGACCGCCCCGTGGAACGCTGGCTGACCAAGGTCGCCGGGCTGCTCCGCGAAGAGGACTACGCGGTCTCGTCGGCGCATGTCATCGAAGCGGTGCGGCTCGCCGAGGGGCTGGCCACGGTACGCGGCCGCCCGCTGGCCGGACTGACGGAACTGAACGACGCGGTCCGGGCCGTGATGGGGGATGGCTCCGATGCGCCGTCCTCGCTGATCCACGACCGGCTGGTGGTGGGGGAGGTGCTGGGCGAGGTTCCCCAGGATGCCCCCGCGGTGCCGCTGCAACGGGACCTCACCCGCAGCCAGCGCACGCTGCGGCTCAAACCGGAGGCCCCGGAACGGGAACTGGCGCTGGACCTGCGCAAGGAGACCGACGCCGGCCGCAGCCGCCTGCTGCACCGGCTCCGGCTGCTCGGCATCCCGTGGGGCGAGCCCGAGCGCTCCCGGGGCGGCACCGGCACGTTCCGGGAGACCTGGCGGTTGCGCTGGGAGCCCGAACTGTCGGTGCGGGTCGCGGAGGCCGGCATCTGGGGCACGACCGTGCTCTCGGCCGCCACGGCCAAGGCCGCGTCCGAGGCGTCCGGGGCGGCCACGCTCGCCGAGGTCACGGCGCTCGCCGAGCGCTGCCTGCTGGCCGGACTCCCCGACGCCCTCCCGGTGGTGATGCGCGCGCTGTCGGACCGTGCGGCGCTGGACGCGGACGTGGGCCATCTCGCCCAGGCACTCCCCGCCCTCGTACGGTCCGTGCGCTACGGCGATGTGCGCGGCACGGACGCCGCGGCGCTGCGCGAGGTGGCGACGGGCCTGGCCGAGCGCGTCTTCGTCGGACTGCCCCCCGCCTGCCTGGGGCTGGATGCCGACGGCGCCGCCGACATGCGCCGCCACCTCGACGCCACCCACCAGGCCGTCGGCCTCCTCGGCCAGCCACAGGCCAGGCCGCAGACCGGGCCGGAGCCCGGACCGGAGCCCGGACCGGAGCCCGGGCAGCAGACCGGGCCGGAGCCCGGCCCACAGCCCGGCCCACAGCCCGGCCCGCAGCACCTGCGGACGCGGTGGGCCGGGGTGCTGCGGGCCGTGAGTGAACGGGACGCCGTACCGGGCCTGATCCGCGGGCGGGCGGCCAGACTCCTGCTCGACGAAGGGGAGTTGGGCGACGGGGGAGCGGAGCGGCTGATGGGGCTCGCCCTCTCGCCGGGCACCCCGCCCACCGACGCCGCCGGCTGGATCGAGGGATTCGTCGGCGGCGGGGACGGCGGCATGCTGCTGGTCCACGACGAACGGCTGCTCGCGCTGGTCGACGGCTGGCTGACCGGTGTGCCGGACGCCGCGTTCACGGACGTTCTGCCACTGCTGCGGCGGACCTTCGCGGAGTACGAGGCCGGTGTCCGGCGCACCCTCGGCGAACTGGTCCGTCGCGGCCCCACGGCCCCGTCCCGCCACCCGGCCGACGGCACGCCGGACGCCGCCGCCAACGGCTTCGGCCCCGGCCTGGACCGCGACCGCGCCGCGGCCGTCCTCCCCACCCTGCGCCTGCTGCTGGGGATCGGAGCGCCCGGCTTCGCCGACGAGCCCGGCGAGCGGCCGGACGACGACCCACCGGACACCACCCGACCGGCCGACGACCTCACGGGGGCACGGACATGACCCACCCGACACCGGACAACCTGACGACGACGGATACGACCACCGCCCCGGCGACAGCAACGAGCACGACTGCGGCCCTGGCGAGCGCAACGCACACGACTGCCGCCCCCACGACTGCCGCCCCCACCGGCGCCCCCACCCCCGAGGCCGAACGGCTGCGCCGCTGGCGGCTGGTGCTCGGTGGTGGCGGTGCGGACGGTACGGGGTGTCAGCTTCGGGGGCGGGACGCGGCGATGGACGGGGCGCTCGCCTCGCTCTACGGCCGGGAGAAGGGCAGCGGCGGCACGGCACCCGCCGGCAGGCGCTCGGCGGGGCTCGGGGCTTCGGCGCCCGGGGTGGCGCGCTGGCTCGGCGACATCCGTACGTACTTCCCGTCCTCCGTGGTGCAGGTGATGCAGCGGGACGCCATCGACCGGCTGGGGCTGTCCGCACTGCTGCTGGAGCCGGAGATGCTGGAGGCCGTCGAGGCGGATGTGCATCTGGTGGGCACGCTGCTCTCGCTCAACAAGGTCATGCCGGAGACCACCAAGGAGACCGCCCGCGCCGTCGTCCGCAAGGTCGTCGAGCAGTTGGAGAAGAAGCTGGCGCAGCGCACCCGCGCCACCCTCACCGGCGCACTGGACCGCTCCGCCCGGATCAGCCGGCCGCGGCATCGCGACATCGACTGGAACCGCACGATCCGGGCGAACCTCAAGAACTACCTCCCGGAGTACCGCACGGTCGTCCCCGAGCGGCTGATCGGCTACGGCCGCGCGGCGCAGTCGGTGAAGAAGGACGTGGTGCTCTGCATCGACCAGTCCGGCTCGATGGCCGCCTCGGTCGTCTACGCCTCGGTGTTCGGCGCGGTGCTCGCCTCCATGCGGGCCCTCGACACCCGGCTCGTCGTCTTCGACACCTCGGTCGTCGACCTGACGGACCAACTGGACGACCCGGTGGACGTCCTCTTCGGCACCCAGCTCGGCGGCGGCACGGACATCAACCGTGCGCTCGCCTACTGCCAGTCCCGCATCACCCGCCCCACCGAAACCGTCGTCGTCCTCATCAGCGACCTCTACGAGGGCGGCATCCGGGACGAGATGCTGAAGCGGGTCGCCGCGATGAAGGCGTCCGGCGTGCAGTTCGTGACCTTGCTGGCGCTCTCCGACGAGGGGGCGCCCGCCTACGACCGCGACCACGCCGCCGCCCTCGCGGCCCTGGGCGCACCGGCGTTCGCCTGCACCCCGGATCTGTTTCCGGACGTGATGGCGGCCGCGATCGAGAAACGGCCGCTGCCCATACCGGACATGGCGGAGCAACGGTGACAGGAACCCCCGGGGGACTTGCGTGGCACCTGGCTGCTCATGCAAGGATCAGGCCATCGCTCGATCGCCCGCGACGCGCGTGACGCCGAGGCCGCATGCCCCGGCTGTCCCCGTCCGTAGGGGAAGGTCCCTCCTTGTCTGCTGTGCTCGCCCTGCCTGCCGCCGTGCGCCTCCCGCGCACCGTGGCCGCGCGGCGTGCGCTGCTGGCCGGGCTCTTCCTGGTGGGCTTTGTCGCCCTCGGCTTCGCCTTCGGTCCCGGCGCCCATGCCGACGACCGCACGGGCAGCGCGGACCTGACCGGGGTGGCAACCCCGGCCAAGACCGCGGCCGAGGCGTCCGGTCCGGACCGGGCCGCCACCCGGGACGGGGCGGCGAACGGGCTGTCCGGCTCCAGGGCCGCGCTCCAGCGGCAGGGCAACGCGTCCGGCGCGAAGCTCGCCGAGCACACCCACCCCGCGTCCGGCGCGGTGGCCAAGGCCGTACGTCCCGCCGCCGAGCAGGCCGCGCCGGTCACCGACCGGATCACCGAGCCGGTGAACCGTGTCGTACGGGAGGTCGGGGACTCGGCAGGCGCCGCGCTTCCCGTGCACCTCCCCTCCGGCGAGCACACCGGAGGCTCCGGAGACGGCGCCACGCATCAGCACGGCCGTACGCCGGGCGACGCTCAGCCGGCCGGTCCGCGGACCGCTGACCAGGCTGCCGGCCCGTCCGCCGCGCCGTCGTCGGATGTCGCCGACTGCCTGCACAAGACGGCGGCCGAGCACCCCTCGGCCGCCGCCCACGATCAGCACGCCCCGGGCCGCAACGGCCTTCCGGGACAGTGCCCGCAGGCTCCGGTGGCGCCTGCCTCGCACACCGCCGGTGACGGCCACGGTCCCCGTGGCGGGGACCAGCACGCCGCCGCCCCGGCGGACCCTCTGCGCTTCCGGCTCCTGCCCGGTGGCGTCCGCACGGCCGATGGCGCTCCGACGCGTCGGCGTGCCGAAGAAATCCTCGAATTCCCGGGCTAGGGCAGACCGCTCCGCGTCTGTAACTGACCTGCCGCGCGGGGGCGGGACAGGTCTGCCCTTTCACCCCTCCTGAATTCGAAGGACTTCACCTCCATGCGCTCGAACATTCGCCGTTCCATCGTCGTTGCCACCGCCGCCACCGGTCTGTGGGCCCTGGGCTCCGTCGCCGCCAACGCCGCCGAGCTGCCCGTCGGCTCGGACCTGCCGGCCGCCGGCACGGTGACCGACACCGCGAAGCAGCTGCCCACCGGTGACGTGTCCGGCACCGTGACGAAGACGGCCAAGACCGTCACCACGACCGCCAAGAGCGCCACCACGACCGCCAAGAAGACGGCGGGCAAGGCCACCGGTGCCCTCGGCGGCGACGCGACCACCCAGGACCTGCCCACCGGCACGCTGCCGCAGGCCGGCGACCTGACCGGTGTGGTGGACGGCGTGCGGAAGCAGGCCCACGGCGCCGGCCTGCCGAAGACCGGTGAGGTGCGCAAGGCCGCCGACCTGAAGAAGGCCAAGAAGGCCGCCAAGGCCGTCAAGAAGGCCGCCCAGGCCGCCGACCTGGGCAAGGCCGGCCGCCTGGCGAAGGGCACGCTGCCCTCCGTTCCGTCGCTGCCCGCCACCCCGGGCGTCCCGTCCGCCCACCTGCCCGGCGGCCTGCCCCAGGGCCTGCCCGGCACCCCGGCGCTGCCCAAGGCCCCCGCGCTGCCCAAGACTCCGGGCTCGGTCGACAACCTGCTGGCCGGTCTCGCCGGTGCGGGCGTCCGTCCCGAGCAGCTGACGAAGCCGGTCCAGGGCGGTCTGGCCACCGCCCGTCCGGTCGTCGGCAAGGCGGCCTCCGACGCGCTGCCGCCCGTCGCCCGCCGGGTCGTCGTCAAGGTCGTGCCGGTCGCGCAGGGCGCGGTCGGCGGTGCCGGTCACCTCGCCGGTGACGCGGCCGGCCAGGCCACCCCGTTCGTGATCACGGTCGGCGGCCAGGCGCAGCTGTTCGCACAGGGTGCGGCCGGTGACGCGGTGCCCTTCGCCCAGGGCGTGGCCGGCGACGCGGTCCCGTTCGCGCAGGGTGCGGCCGGTGACGCGGCGCCGTTCGTCCAGGGCAAGGCGACCGACACCGTGGCGTTCGCCCGGGGCGCGGCCGCTGACGCCACCCCGTTCGCGCAGGGTCTGACCGCCGTTGTCGCGACCGACGCGCAGGGCACCGCAGGCCAGGCCGTCGCCGGTGTACGGGACCTGGCCCCGGTGAAGTCGGTGCCGGCCGTTCCCGCCGTTCCGTCCGTTCCCGCGGTGCCGGCCAACGTGACCGACGCCGTCCCGGCCGTTCCGGCTGTGCCCGCCGTCCCGGCCAACGTGACTGACGCCGTGCCGGCCGTCCCCTCCGTCCCCTCCGTCCCGTCCGTCCCCGCGGTGCCGGCCAACGTGACCGACGCGCTCCCGTCCGTTCCCTCGGTCCCGTCCGTTCCCTCGGTCCCGGCCGTCCCTGCCAACCTGGCCGACGCCGTTGCCGCCCCGGCCGCCCCGGCCCTCCCGGCCGTGCCCGCCAACCTGGCCGACCTGACCAACGCCGCCAACATCCCGGCGCTGCCGGCCCTCCCGGCCCTCCCGGTCCAGGCGGTCTGAGGCCTCAGGCCGACACCACCGGACCTCGGCCGCGGCGGCGGCCGAAGCCGGAACACCCATGAACAGCCGGGCGGACCTCTGTGGGGGAGGGCCGCCCGGCCTTGGTGTTTTCCACCGCACCACGGCACCACCGCACCACGGCACCACCGCATCGCCGCATCGCCGCATCGCCGCACCAACGCATCACCGCACCAACGCACCGCTCCCGCCCCGCGGTGCGCCAACGGCTCGGAAGGAGACAGACGTTGGGCTCTGCGCCGGGCTCCGTTGGCTCTGCCTCGGGCTACGTCGGCGGGCCTACGTGCTGGGCTATGCGCGCGGCACCCGCAACCGATCCCAGCTGACCTGCCCCGGCACCCCGTCCGCGTCCTTGCCGTGGAAGCCGAGCTTGCGCTGCCAGGCCGCGTACGACTTCCGGTCCGCCTCGGTCCACTCCGGACCGGGGCCGATTTCGTAGTGGCCGCAGTCCTCGGCCACCAGTCGTTCCCCCATCGCCGTGATCACCGGGCTGCGGGTCCCGGACCGGAAGAAGTCGTGGCCCGGGAACGGCTCGTACGCCGGCTGCTGCGGCTCCGGTGAGCCCTCCGCCGGCTTAGCCAGCCGCTTCTTGATCCGGCCCCGCAGGTCGTTCATCGCGACGCCCCGCGGATCGACCTTCCCCGGCTGCCACTCGAGGTGCCCGATCACCGAGCGTTCGCTCCAGCCGTGCGCCCGGCAGACCGCCGCCGCGGCCTTCTCCATGGCGACCTGCTGCTCGGTGGGCCAAGGGTCCTTGCCATCCCCGAGGTTGATGCATTCGAAGCCGTAGAAGTACCGGTTGCCGTCGGTGTCCGCGGCGTTGTCCGGCGGCAGTGGCGCATCCTCGTTGATCACCGCGCGCAGGACGTCGGCGTCACCGAGCCCGGCGTGGTTGGCGCGGCCGTTGCCGACGAGATGGACCTCGCCCGCTTTGTCGATCACGCCGTGGCACAGCGGCCCCGGCAGGTCGGTACGCCCGTCGTAGCAAAGGTCCACCGAGCTGTCGGTGCCCTGGGTGGCGGTGTGATGCATCATCACGCCGTGCATCGGTCCCCAGGGGCCCTTGGAGTTCCGGTTGTGCTCGCGCCAGTCGCGGACCTCGTGGACCACCAGGCCCTCGTCGCGCAGCGCCGCGATCAGCTTGCTCGCGGTCAGGGGAGTGGCCATCGGCCCATACCTCCTACGTCGACCGCGGCTTCGGCCGCCGCGGTGGTCTGTGCCCTGCTCGGCACCGGACCCGCCGCGCCGTACGCCGCTTCCGGTGCCGGGTGTGCGGGCGCCGGGAAATCGAGAAAGGGGGAGCGGGGCCAAGCCTGAAGTGTGTGACTCCTGATTCGTAGGTATCCGTTGTATCCGTAAGTGCTTCAAGGCAGTGTCTGCAGCGGGAAGTTGAAGGGTCAAGAGGCCTTTCCGAACCCGCCTGCGGCGACCTGGCGGCCTGAAGGCCTTGAGGTATCGAGGCCTGGAGGTCTCGCGACCTGAAGGTCTCGAGGTCCGATGAGCGCGAGTGGCGGCTCCTTCTCCCACAGATTCCCGTGTCATCGGAACCGGAATCGCCGGAGGCGGGGCGCACAGAGGCGTAGCGGGAGGAGGCCGCGGCGATGCGCGACGTGAGCGCGCACGCCGAGTGACAACGGGCCCGTCGCACGGCGCGGCCGACTGCCCCGACGGCAGGGCCGGCTACCCCGACGCTCAAGGTCGTCGGGACGGTCGGAAAAGGCCCGCGGCAAACCACCCCACCGCAATCCAGCTCACGACAAACCGGCCGACGACATGCAGAAATCCCGAGAAGGCGTAACTTGGCCAAAAGATCTGTGATGGTAATCACCGCTGGAGTGTGATCTGCGATTTAGGGCCGCACGTCCTCCGGCGATAACCTGCGGGACGGACATGCCGCGTATCCGGTCACCGTGTACGCCTCCCTCAGTGACAGCGCCGTCACGTTGCCCTTCGCGGCACGCCCATCGCAGACGAACGAACCGCGATCACTACGGCGATTCTGAGAAGACAAGGGACGGACGCGCGTGGACCTGTTCGAGTACCAGGCGAGGGACCTCTTCGCCAAGCACGGTGTACCGGTGCTGGCCGGTGAAGTCATCGACACGCCTGAGGCGGCGCGCGAGGCGACCCAGCGGCTGGGCGGCAAGTCGGTCGTCAAGGCGCAGGTGAAGGTCGGTGGCCGCGGCAAGGCCGGCGGCGTGAAGCTGGCCACCAGTGAGGACGACGCGGTCGAGAAGGCCGGTCAGATCCTGGGCATGGACATCAAGGGCCACACGGTCCACAAGGTGATGATCGCCGAGACCGCTCCGGAGATCGCCGAGGAGTACTACGTCTCGTACCTCCTCGACCGCACCAACCGCACCTTCCTGGCCATGGCCTCCGTCGCCGGCGGCATGGACATCGAGGAGGTCGCGGCGACCCGGCCCGACGAGCTCGCGAAGGTCCCGGTCGACGCCAACGAGGGCGTCACGATCGAGAAGGCCCGCGAGATCGTCGCCCAGGCGAAGTTCCCGGCCGAGGTTGCCGAGCAGGTCGCCGAGGTCATGGTGACCCTGTGGAAGACCTTCGTCGCCGAGGACGCGCTCCTCGTCGAGGTCAACCCGCTCGCCAAGGTCGCGAGCGGCGAGGTCATCGCCCTCGACGGCAAGGTGTCCCTGGACGAGAACGCCGAGTTCCGCCAGCCGGAGCACGAGGCCCTGGAGGACAAGGACGCAGCCAACCCGCTCGAGGCTGCTGCCAAGGCCAAGGGTCTGAACTACGTCAAGCTCGACGGCCAGGTCGGCATCATCGGCAACGGCGCGGGTCTCGTCATGAGCACCCTGGACGTCGTCGCCTACGCCGGCGAGAACCACAGCAACGTCAAGCCCGCCAACTTCCTCGACATCGGTGGCGGCGCCTCCGCCGAGGTCATGGCGAACGGCCTGGAGATCATCCTCGGCGACCCGGACGTCAAGTCCGTCTTCGTCAACGTCTTCGGTGGCATCACCGCGTGTGACGAGGTCGCCAACGGCATCGTCCAGGCCCTGGAGCTGCTCAAGTCCAAGGGCGAGGACGTCAACAAGCCCCTGGTCGTGCGCCTCGACGGCAACAACGCGGAGCTCGGTCGCGAGATCCTGTCGAAGGCCAACCACCCGCTGGTGCAGCGCGTGGACACCATGGACGGCGCGGCCGACAAGGCCGCCGAGCTGGCTGCTAAGTAAAGGACGAGGACACAACAACCATGGCTATCTTCCTGACCAAGGAAAGCAAGGTCATCGTCCAGGGCATGACCGGTGCCACTGGCATGAAGCACACCAAGCTGATGCTCGGTGACGGCACCAACATCGTCGGCGGTGTGAACCCGCGCAAGGCCGGCACCAGCGTCGACTTCGACGGCACCGACGTGCCCGTCTTCGGCTCGGTCGCCGAGGCGATGGAGAAGACCGGCGCCGACGTGTCCGTGCTCTTCGTGCCGCCGGCCTTCGCCAAGGCCGCCGTCGTCGAGGCGATCAACGCCGAGATCCCGCTGGCCGTCGTGATCACCGAGGGCATCGCGGTGCACGACTCCGCCGCCTTCTGGGCGTACGCGAAGGCCAAGGGCAACAAGACCCGGATCATCGGCCCGAACTGCCCCGGCCTGATCACCCCCGGCCAGTCCAACGCCGGCATCATCCCGGGCGACATCACCAAGCCCGGCCGCATCGGTCTGGTGTCGAAGTCCGGCACGCTGACCTACCAG
Organism: Streptomyces sp. Edi2; assembly: GCF_040253635.1. Taxonomy (NCBI): domain Bacteria; kingdom Bacillati; phylum Actinomycetota; class Actinomycetes; order Kitasatosporales; family Streptomycetaceae; genus Streptomyces; species Streptomyces sp. Edi2. The sequence goes on from NZ_JBEJGX010000003.1 coordinate 5,597,412, forward strand.
ATGATGTACGAGCTCCGTGACCTCGGCTTCTCCTCGGCCGTCGGCATCGGTGGCGACCCGGTCATCGGCACCACGCACATCGACGCCCTCCAGGCGTTCGAGGCGGACCCCGACACCGACCTGATCGTGATGATCGGCGAGATCGGCGGTGACGCCGAGGAGCGTGCGGCCGACTTCATCAAGGCCAACGTCTCCAAGCCGGTCGTCGGCTACGTCGCGGGCTTCACCGCGCCCGAGGGCAAGACCATGGGCCACGCCGGCGCCATCGTCTCCGGCTCCTCCGGCACCGCACAGGCGAAGAAGGAGGCCCTGGAGGCCGCCGGCGTCAAGGTCGGCAAGACCCCGTCGGAGACCGCGCGGCTGGCCCGCGAGATCCTCGGCGGCTGACTGCCTCCCGGCGTCGTTGCCGGAAGGGATGTACATCGTCCTTGACGGCCGCCATCGATACCGCCGGACCCTCGCCCTCGTGGCGCCTCGCCCCCGCGGTGGAAGAATCTTCCGCCGCGGGGCGCTCGGCGAACGGGGCAGGGTCCGGCGGTGTGCGTTTGGGGGGACTTTGAAGACGCCCCTAGGGGACGTCCGGCGTCAGGCGGGCCTCCCGGAGCCGCTTCCGTACCGCGGCATTGCCCTGTTTCTTGACGTCCGCGCCAGGGTGGCCGGTGGGCGAGGCGTGATGGTGCCCGGCGGGTGACGAGCCACGGTGCCCGGTGGCCGGCGCGCCACGGTGCCCCGTTGCCGGCGTGCCACGGTGTCCGGTGGCCGGCGCTCCGCGGTGCCCCGTGGGTGAGACGACGGCGTGCGGCGCGGTCGCCAGGGGCCTGTCCGGCGGCGGCGTGGAGTGGTCCGGCGTCACGAGCATCATCACCACGGCCGCCAGCGCGAACCCTCCGGCCAGCCCGAACGCCGCCCGTGTGGTCCGCAGATCGCTGCGTTCGGCGTCGCTCCGTACGCGCTCCGCGGCCGTCGGCGTCACCTGCTGCGCGGCCGTCAGCGCGGTGAGCCGGGCCCGCAGGATCTCGCCCTGCCGCACCGGCGGGTGCCCGTCGAGCCCCAGCTCCGGCAGCCGCTCGGCGACCCGTTCCCGCGCATGCGTCAGCCGCCCGGCCGCGGCCGGGGTACTCGCTTCGAGCTCTGCCGCCATGTCGTAGAGCCCCAGCCCGACCCCGTCGTGCAGCAGCAGCGCCCGCCGGTAGGGGGCGGGCAGCCGCAGCACTGCCGTCAGCAGCGCACGGTCCGCGGGCTCGCCGGTCTCATGGAACTGCCGCGGTTTCCGGGCGGTCCGCAGTCCGGGACACAGCCGGTGCCACGGCGTCAGCGCGTACTCGTACGCGGCCGCCCGCACCCACCCCGCCGGATCCGGGTCCACCGCGACCTGCGGCCAGTGCTGCCAGGCGCGCCGGAACCCCTGCTGCACGGCCCGCCGCGCGAGCCACGGCCGCCCGGTGAGGAGATAGGTCTGCCGCATCAGCGCTGCCGCGTGCCGGGTGTGGAGGTCGTCGAAGGCGGCGGTGGCCTGCTCGGGCCGGGGCATCGGGCGCCGGATCACCCGGCGCTGGTTCATCTCGGGCCGGGCCGTCTCGGGCCGGTTCGTCTCGGGCCGGTTCGTCTCGGGCCGGGGCAGCCCGCCCCGGGGCATCCCGTCCGGGGGGATCTCGCGCCGGTTCATCGGGTCGTCTCGCGCTGGGTCATACAGAGCAGTGTGGAAAACCGGCATTGCCGGATGCAGCGCGACACGTCGGGCATTTCGCCAGTGCCGGGAGGAAACGCCTCTTGTTGGCAGCATGGCCGCGTGAGCCAGTTGACCGAGCGTGGCCCCACCTTGTCCTCGCACGGCCGAGCCGCCGCGCAGCGCTCGTCCGCGATCGGCGCGGCCTTCCTCGGCGGCGTGACGGCCGCCGGCCTCGGCCTCGGCGCGCTGGCGGTCGCCGTGCTGCTGCTCTGGGTCGCCTCCCCCGAGCCCGACAGCGGCCCGTCCCGGGCCCTGCACCTCGCCGCCGACCTGTGGCTGATGGCGCACGGCGGCGCCCTTGAACGCACCACGGGCCACTCCGCCGCCCCGGTCGCCGTGACCCCGCTGCTGCTCGCCGTCCTCCCCGTCTGGCTGCTCCACCGGGCCGCCCGCCACACCCTGGCGACCGCGGCCGACGCGCGTACCGGCCTCGGCGTGGTCCCCGGCACGGGCCCTGGCACGGGCCCCGGCAACGCTGCGGACGCCACCCTGGCGGTGGTGCCGCGCACCCTTCTCGGTGCGCTGCTCACCGGCTATCTGCTGATCGCGGCCGGGGCGATGGTCTACGCCTCCGCCGGGCAGCTGAGCGCCGAGCCGCTGAGCGTGCTGGTGTCCGTACCGGCCACCGCGCTCGCCACGCTCGCCGGAACGGCCTGGTTCCTGCTCCGGCATCCGGGTGCCGACCTGCTGCCCGCCTGGGCGCTGCGGGCCGGGGCCGCGGTGCCGGGCGGTCTGCGCAGCCTGCTCGGCGGCCCCCGGTTCGCCGTCGCGGCGCGCGCCGCCGGTGCCGCCCTCAGTGCGCTGCTGGTGTCCGGCGCCCTGCTCACCCTGCTCTCCCTCGGTCTGCACGCGGGCCGGGTGCGCGACGACCTGCTCCACCTGGCGCCCGACTGGGCGAGCCACGCCACGGTGCTGCTGCTGTGCCTCGTCCTGCTCCCGAACGCGGCCGTCTGGGGCGCCGCATACGCCCTGGGGCCGGGTTTCACGGTCGGCGCGGGCAGCACGGTCGGCCCGCTGGCCGCCTCGCCGCCTTCGGCGCTGCCCCGGCTGCCGCTGCTCGGCGGGCTGCCGGAGGCCGGCCCGGGAACCCCGCTGACCTGGGCGGTGGTCGTGGTGCCCCTGGTCGCCGGGGCACTGCTGGCCCGCTCGGTCGCCCGCTCGGTGACCCGCCCCGTGCCGGCGCCCGGTGCCCCGGGACACCCCTGGTCGTGGTGGACGACGGCAGGTGCGGCAGCTCTGGGGGCCGGTCTCTGCGGCGTCGTCACCGCAGTGCTCGCGGGCCTTTCCGGTGGCGCACTGGGCACCGGAGCGCTCGCCGCATTCGGCCCGAGCTGGTGGCGTACGGGCCTCGCGGCAGCGGGCTGGACCGCCCTGACCGGCGTCCCGGGCGCGATCGCGCTACGGGCCTGGTGGCTGCGGGCGGGCCGACGGGGTCAGGAGGAGGACACCTGCCCGGGCGCCAAGGCGGGGGGTACGGGCACTGCGACGGGTGCCGGCATCGCGACCGGCCGCGGCGGGGCGACGGCCGAGGGCGGGGGAGCCGAGGGTGGTGGCGCCGTCCCCGGCCCCGCAGGGGCCGATGGCAAGCACACCGTTCCCGGCCCCGGCTCGGGCTCCGGCGTAGCTGATCCCGGCCCCGATGACCGCACGGCCACGGATCCGGCGACTCCCACGGAGCCGGCAGCCGCCACGAAACCGGCCACCGCCCCCGTCACCCCGAACGGCTGACCGGCCGCACCCCGCCGTCGCCCCCGCCGCTGCCTCCGCCTACTGCTGCGCGCTCAGCAACGGCCGCAGCTGCGGCGGCAGCAGCTTCTCGCAGGACTTGCCCGCCGACTGGGTCAGGGCGTCGTTCACGCAGGTGAAGTAGTCGCGGTAGACGATCTGCACGGTGAAGGTCGCGGCCACCATCACCAGCGCCAGCGAGGCGATCACCAGGCCCGAGACCGCCGCGGTGACCTGCGGCCGGGTGCTGCCCGGCGAGGCCGGGGCACCGGGCTGTGCGCCCGGGGCGGACGGGGCGGACGGGGCGACGGGGGCGGGGCGGCCCTCCATGGCGGCGGTGGTGGCTGCGGCGTCGGCCTTCGCCGTGCTCGGCTTGGCGCGCAGCGAGCTGACGCCCCAGTACAGCGCCAGCGCGCCCAGCAGCAGGGCCACCTCCGGCAGACCGAACAGCACGCAGAAGAACGACCAGAGCCCGCCGAGCAGGGCGAAGCGGGCCCGGCGCTGGGCCGGGTCGGTGGGGTCCCAGCGCAGCCCGCCGGGGTTGCCGGGGCCACCGGGGCCGTTGCCCTGCTGGCTGTTGCGGTTGCCCGGCCGGGTGCCGAAGCCGCCGCCCTGCCGCCCCGGCTGCCGGGGGCTCCACTGGCTGCCCCAGCCCGGCGCCGACTCGTCCTGCGACGGCCGGTCCTCGTCGCCGTCGCCGTTGCCGTCCGCGCCGTGCGGGCCGGGGTGGCGCGGGCGCCACTCCTGATCGGGTGCGTCGGCCGGCGGCGGGGCGAAGGGGTTGTTGTCCTGGTCGGAGTCCGGGGAGTGCGGGGCGGCGGGCTCCGGGGACGAGGACGACGGCTTGCGCTCACGCGGCAGCAGCACCATCCCGGGGGAGGTGGTGGGCTGGGGGAACCACCCAGCGGTAGCCGGGGGAGGGAGCAGGAGGGCCGCGCGGCGGCGTCGGTCCGTCATCTGGAGTGTGTCTTCCCCTTGTCTCGTCCGTACGCGGGCCGTCACGACGGGCGCCCGGTTACCACGAACTGCATGCAGTCTTAGGCCTGACGCTACCTCCCGTGCCCGCCCCCGTCCCGTGGGGGCCGCGCGGTGTGCCGGTATCGTTGCTGACGGTCGGCGCCTTCGTAGGGTTCCCCGGATCTGCGGTACCCGCAGTCTTGTACGACCACACAAAGCACGCGAGATCGGAAAAGAGCCCCGCCGTGGCTTCCTCCCCACCCCCCGCCCCGTCCGCCGAGCCCGGCCGCCCGGCCCGCATCGTCGTCCTCGTCTCCGGTTCCGGAACGAACCTGCAGGCGCTGCTGGACGGCATCGCCGACCTGGGCCCGGAGGAGTACGGCGCCGAGATCGTGGCCGTCGGAGCCGACCGGGGCGCCATCGCGGGCCTGGAGCGCGCCGCGGCCGCCGGGCTCCCCACGTTTGTCTGCCGGGTCAAGGACTACGACAGCCGCCCGGACTGGGACGCCGCGCTCACCGAGGCGACCGCCGCGTACGAGCCCGATCTGGTGGTCTCGGCCGGTTTCATGAAGATCCTGGGCAAGGCGTTCCTTGCCCGCTTCGGCGGCCGCACCGTCAATACCCACCCGGCGCTGCTGCCGAGCTTTCCCGGTGCCCATGGCGTGCGCGATGCGCTCGCGTACGGCGCAAAGGTCACCGGATGCACCGTCCACTTCGTCGACGACGGTGTCGACACCGGCCCGATCATCGCCCAGGGCGTGGTCGAGGTCCGGGACGAGGACGACGAATCCGCGCTGCATGAGCGCATCAAGGAAGTCGAGCGATCGCTGCTCGTCGAGGTCGTGGGGCGCCTGGCCCGGCACGGCTACCGCATTGAGGGACGAAAGGTACGTATCTCGTGACCGCCACCGAAGGTACGCAGCGGCCCATCCGCCGCGCGCTGGTCAGCGTCTATGACAAGTCCGGGCTGGAGGAGCTGGCCCAGGGGCTGCACGCGGCGGGCGTCCAGCTCGTCTCGACCGGGTCGACGGCCGCGAAGATCGCCGCGGCCGGGGTGCCGGTCACCAAGGTCGAGGAGCTGACGGGCTTCCCCGAGTGCCTGGACGGCCGGGTCAAGACCCTGCACCCCAAGGTGCACGCCGGCATCCTGGCCGACCTCCGCCTGGAGGACCACCGCCGCCAGCTGGCCGATCTCGGTGTCGAGCCGTTCGACCTGGTGATCGTGAACCTCTACCCGTTCCGGGAGACCGTCGCCTCCGGCGCCACCCCCGACGAGTGCGTGGAGCAGATCGACATCGGCGGCCCCTCGATGGTCCGCGCCGCCGCCAAGAACCACCCGTCGGTGGCCGTGGTCGTCAACCCCGCCCGCTACGGCGATGTCCTGGAGGCCGTCACCGGCGGCGGCTTCGAACTGGCTCAGCGCAAGCGGCTCGCGGCCGAGGCCTTCCAGCACACCGCGGCCTACGACGTGGCCGTCGCCTCCTGGTTCGCCGATGCCCGCGGCGGAGCCGCTGATGACTCCAGCGCGGCCGCCGACGACTCCGCCTTCCCCGAGTTCCTGGGCGCCACCTACGCCCGCAAGAACGTCCTGCGCTACGGCGAGAACCCGCACCAGGGCGCCGCGCTGTACGTGGACGGCAGCGGCGGACTCGCGGAGGCCGAGCAGCTGCACGGCAAGGAGATGTCGTACAACAACTACACGGACACCGACGCCGCGCGCCGGGCCGCGTACGACCACGCCGAGCCGTGTGTGGCGATCATCAAGCACGCCAACCCGTGCGGTATCGCGGTTGCCGCGGACGTCGCCGAGGCGCACCGCAACGCGCACGCCTGTGACCCGCTGTCCGCCTTCGGTGGCGTCATCGCCGTCAACCGCCCGGTCTCCGTGGCGATGGCCGAGCAGGTCGCCGAGATCTTCACCGAGGTCATCGTGGCCCCCGGCTACGAGGACGGCGCGGTCGAGATCCTGGCCCGCAAGAAGAACATCCGGGTGCTGCGCTGCCCCGACGCGCCGTCCAACCCCGTCGAGGTCAAGCCCGTTGACGGCGGCGCCCTGCTCCAGGAGACCGACCGGCTGCAGGCCGAGGGCGACGACCCGGCGAACTGGACGCTGGCCAGCGGGGCCGCACTGCCCGCCGACGAGCTGGCCGAGCTGGCCTTCGCCTGGCGCGCCTGCCGCGCCGTGAAGTCCAACGCCATCCTGCTCGCCAAGGACAGCGCCACGGTCGGTGTCGGCATGGGCCAGGTCAACCGCGTGGACTCCGCGAAGCTCGCGGTGCAGCGTGCGGGTGAGGAGCGGGCGCGCGGCTCCTACGCCGCCTCCGACGCCTTCTTCCCGTTCCCCGACGGCTTCGAGGTGCTGGCCGAGGCCGGCGTCAAGGCCGTGGTCCAGCCGGGCGGTTCGGTCCGCGATGAACTCGTCGTCGAGGCCGCCGCGAAGGCCGGCGTGACGATGTACTTCACCGGGACCCGGCACTTCTTCCACTGAGCCCGAGGCTGGGCCCGAGTCCGAGGCCGAGCCTGAGTCCGAGGCCGAGCCGCCGGAGCCGGCGCGAAGGGCCGCACCCCAGCCGGGGTGCGGCCCTTCGCGCTGCATTCGTGCGGTAACCGAAACGGTAAAGCGGTAACCGACGACGTCAGGAACTCAGCAACTCAGCAACTCAGTAACTCGGCAACTCAGTAACGCGGCCTGTTGAACCAGTACTTGCTCTCATCCTTGGAGATGAAGGCGATCACCATGATGCCCAGGATGGTGTGGACCAGGCCGAGCGGGAAGGTGCACAGGCTCAGGATGAGGGTGCCGACACCGAAGACGATGCTGCCCACCCGGACCCCGTTGCCCCCGTTGCCGAACTGCAGGGCCAGCGTGACCGCGAGCACCGTGAAGATCACGATGAGCACGATCACCGCGATCAGCAGGCCCTTGCTGATGTTGATAGCGGTGGCGTCCTCCGCGGCGGAGTACGGCGAGACATCGTGCGCGGCCTTGCTGACGCCGCCCAGCCCCGCCACGGCGATGATCAGGCCGATGAGGTTCAGACCGGTGAGCACGAACATGACCACCCGGGCGGCCTTGACCCCGCCGGGCATCGCCACCGGGTACTGCGGTTGCATACCGGGCATCCCGCCGCCACCCGGGTACGGCCCGTACGGGGCCGGCTGCGGTGGCTGTGGCTGCTGCTGCGGGTAGCCGTAATGGGGTTGTTGGCCCGGCGGCGGACCGTAAGGATTCTGTGGGGGATAACTCACGAGCGTGTCCTTCATGCGACGTGAACGGAGCCGCGAAGGCCCCGGTCGCGCAGGGGCGAAGGGGCCTTCACGGAGTGGTACACCTCGGGCCGGGGTGGCACCCCCAGCCGCCTACTGGGTCTTGACGACCACCGAGCCCACGGCCTTGTCGGCGAAGGTCTGGGACTTGTCGTCCCACAGCGGCCACAGCCAGCCGACGTAGCACGCGATGCTGTCGAGGAAGTGCGCCAGGCGGCGGACGAAAGCCATGCCGAAGCCGAGCGGCTGACCGGTGTCCTCGCGGACCAGCCGGATGTTCATGGCCTTCTTGCCCACCGTCTGGCCCTTGTTGCCTTCCTGGATGAGCATGAAGATGCCGCCCGCCATGATCGCCAGGGCGGCGATGACGATCAGGATGAAGGCGATGGCCGGCGGGCCTGCCGAGGACGCTTCCGCCCGGCAGTTGTAGTCGTCGTAGGCGCAGCTGTTGATCTTGCTCGTGGAGGAGGCGATCATGCCGAACCCGATCGCGTACAGGATGCCGGGTACCAGGGCCACGATCAGGCCGTCGATGAGCGTGGCGCACAGCCGCGCACCCCAGCTCGCGTAACCCGTCGGCATGCCCATGGGCTGGCCGTAGGGGGCCGCCGCCTGCTGCGGGTAGCCGTACGCCTGCTGCTGCGGGACCTGCTGCTGGGGGTAGCCGTAGGGCTGCTGCGGGGCCTGCTGCGGGGCCTGCTGCGGGGCCTGCTGGGGGTATCCGTAGCCGGGCTGTCCCTGCGGCGGGACCGGGGGCTGCTGCCCGTACGGACCCTGCGGCGCCTGCGGCTGCTGCCCGTACGGGCCCTGCGGCGGCTGCGGCTGGCCGTAGGGGTTGTTCGGGTCGCCGAAACTCATCTGCTGTTTTCCTCCGTTGGGTGACTGGGGCACGACGCGGCGTGACTCGGAGGAAAAACAGGTTTCACTGGCCACCCCCCGACAAAGCCTGCGGCACTGTGCGTCAATCCTTCTAGTTGCCCATTCACTCTGTCCAGTCAAGACCCATGGCTGTTGTGCAAGTGCAATGATCAATTCCGGCCATGGACGCCCCGCATGCCCTGATTGGAACGCCGCCGCCCCCATCCGCGAAGATGGGGGTATGACTGCCCAGATCCTGGATGGCAAGGCCACCGCAGCCGCTATCAAGTCCGAGCTCACCACCCGCGTCGAAGCGCTGAAGGCCAAGGGCGTGCAGCCCGGTCTCGGCACCCTCCTGGTGGGCGACGACCCGGGCAGCCGCTGGTACGTCAACGGCAAGCACCGTGACTGCGCCCAGGTCGGCATCGCCTCGATCCAGCGGGAACTGCCGGAAACCGCCACCCAGGAGGAGATCGAGGCGGTCGTCCGGGAGCTGAACGAGGACCCGGCCTGCACCGGCTACATCGTCCAACTCCCGCTCCCCAAGGGCATCGACGCGAACCGTGTCCTGGAGCTGATGGACCCGGCCAAGGACGCCGACGGACTGCACCCGATGAGCCTGGGCCGCCTGGTGCTCGGCATCGAGGGGCCGCTGCCGTGCACCCCGTACGGCATCGTCCAGCTGCTGCGGCGCCACGACGTCGAGATCAAGGGCGCGCATGTGGTGGTCGTCGGCCGCGGCATCACCATCGGCCGCCCGATGCCGCTGGTGCTCACCCGCAAGTCCGAGAACGCCACGGTGACCCAGTGCCACACCGGCACCCGTGATCTGTCCGCACACCTCAAGCAGGCCGACATCATCGTCGCCGCGGCCGGTGTGCCGCACATCATCAAGCCCGAGGACATCAAGCCCGGTGCGGCGGTCCTGGACGTCGGCGTCAGCCGCGACGAGGCCGGCAAGATCGTCGGCGATGTGCACCCGGGCGTCGCCGAGGTGGCCGGCTGGGTCGCCCCCAACCCCGGCGGCGTCGGCCCGATGACCCGCGCCCAGCTGCTGGTCAACGTCGTCGAGGCCGCCGAGCGCGCGGCGGGCTGACCCCCACGGGATCTGAGACCCTGTCCCTGAGACATCTGAGACGCTGTCCCTGAGACAGACGGATCCGGACACCGAAGGGACTGCCAGTCATGGGTGCCGAAGCGCACGCGGACGGAGCCGGCGAGCCACAGCGCGCCTCGCGCCGTTTTCCGACGCTGACCCGCGACACCGCCCGGCCGGAAGGCGGCGGACGGGCCGCCTCGGGCGGCTTCCCCGCGCCCGCCCGGCAGTGGCCGCTGCTCAGCGTCATGGGCGGGGTCGCGCTCGGGCTGCTGCTGGTGGCGCTCGATGCGTTCCGTATCGGGTCGATTGTGATCGGGCTCTCCCTGCTGGCCGGCGCGGTGCTGCGGTGGGCGCTGCCGTCGGTCGGGATGCTGGCCGTGCGCTCCCGCTTCACCGATATGGCGACGTACGGGGGGCTCGGCTTCGTGATCGTGATGCTGGCGCTGATGGTGCAGCCCAAGCCGTGGATCCACATCCCGTTCCTGGACGACATCGTTCACTTCACCGTGTGGTAGGGCGATCTCCCCGGCCGACCCGGTAGACGTACCGGCCGATACGACGCGATGACGGCGGCCCGCTCTCTCCTCAGGGAGAGAGCGGGCCGCCGCTGTGCTGTGCGGAGGCGGGTGTCGTGCGAGGTCGAAGGCGGTCGTGCGAGTTCGTACGGGGTCGGGCGAGGCCGTACGCGGTCGCCCGAGGCCGTACGCGGTCGTGCGGGGTCGTACGAGGGGGCGGGCGGCGCGCGGAGTACGGCGGGCGGCGCACGGATGACGGTGGAGGCGTCGCGGGGCGGGCCGTGCGGCCCGGGGAGTGCCACCGGCCGTGCTTCCGCCCGCCGGTGTGCGGCGCGCGGCGGCCGCCGTCTGCGGACACCGTGGGATGTCCCGGCTGTGACCTGCGGGGACGTCGTCGGAGTGGACGCCACGGTGGGACGGCGAAGGCGGCGGCGGGGCGGTCCGGACAGCGCGTGGAAAGTGTGAAAAGTGGGAACGGTGGTGGTGTCCGCGCCATCATCGGCGGCACAGGGGGCTCATGGCCTCGGGGGAGAACGAACGCGTATGGGGTGGAACATGTCGCGTTGGAAAGGGCTGCCCGAATCGCTGGACCACCGGGTGCGGTACCTGATCGTCCAGTTACGGAGACTGAAGGACCACAGCGGGCTGAGTCTGGCCGCGCTCGCCGCCAGGACCTCGTACAGCAAGTCGTCCTGGGAGCGCTATCTCAACGGCAAGAAGCTGCCGCCGCGGGATGCGGTGGAGGCGCTGGCGCGTATCTGCGAGGCCGATGCGACCCGGCTGCTGGCACTGCACGAGGTCGCCGCCCAGGCCTGGCACGCGGAACGGCCGCAGGCGGAGGCGGGAACAGGGTTGGAGGCAGGGGCGGAGGCAGGGGGGGAGCGGGACGAGGCAGCCGTATCCGCTGTGCCCGCTGTACCTGCTGCATCTGCTGAACCTGCTGCCACCGCCGTACCGGCCGCACCCGCCGCATCGGCCGCACTCGCCCCACCGGCCGTACCCGTCGCGGCCCCGGCCGGTCGCCAAGTGCCGCTCGGGCCGCTGGCGCTGGGGGTCCTGGCCGTGCTCGTCATGGCCGGTGCGGTGCTGCTGGTCGGCCGTCTCTGGGAGGACGCCTCCGGGATAGGCAGTAGTGGTGCGGACGTCGTGCCGGCCGTCAGCGGGACCGGTGCCGCACCGACCTTCACCCACCGGCCGGGGGAGGTCTTCGCCTGCTCCGTGCAGCGCCGGGCAGGTGCCCTGTACGCCGGGCACAGCCACACCGACACGGCGATCCTGGACCGCGGCGCGACCGGCTGGGACGTCGTCGAGGCGCAGTGTCTGCTGCACCGCCAGGGCGAGGACCCGGGCGTGGTGGACGGCATCGTCGGCGGGAGGACCCTGCGTGCCGTCAAGCGTCTGCAGGCCCGGTCCGGGCTGCCCACGGACGGGATCGTGGGGCCCGACACGTGGAAGGCGCTGCGCCGGTGAGCGGGCCCGGCGGCGAACCGGGGGAAGGCGTGGAGGGCTCCCGACTGGCCGTACGCATGCGGGAGTTGAGGGCCCGTACGGGGCTCACCTTGGCCGGTCTTGCCGAGCGGACGCCCTACAGCAAGTCGTCCTGGGAGCGCTATCTCAACGCGAAGAAGCTGCCGCCGCGGGGCGCGGTCGAGGCGCTGTGCCTGCTGGCAGGGGAGCCGTCCGGAGGGCTCGTGGCGCTGTGGGAGCTGGCGGATGCGGCCTGGAGCGGACGCGGCCGGCCGGACGGGTCCGGGAGGGGACCGGACGGGGCCGAGAGCGGGCCGGACGGAGCAGGGAGTGGGCAGGACGGAGCCGGGAGCGCGGCGCGGCGCCGGGGCGCTGACCCGGACCGCGGCATGTCACCGGACCGGCGCACGTCACAGGCCCCGGCCCCGGCAAGCCCCGCGGCCGGTGCGCCGTCCCCGTGGCTGCCGCAGCGCGTAGTGGCCGTAGTGGCCGTAGTGGCCGGCGCCTGTGTCGGCCTGGTGGCGGTCGGGGCGGCGGCGCTGGTCTTCGGGGTGGGAGCGGGGGGAGCGGGGGGTGTGGGGACCGGCCCGGGGAAAGGTGCCGCGCCCGTGCCCTCCGAGGCGACCGGGTGCCGGGCGAGGGCGTGTGACGGCAAGGATCCGGAGTCGATGTACTGCGAACTCCCCGAGCTGGTGGTGACGCCCGTGGAGCGCACCGCCGCCCGCGGGGAGCATGTGCAGATCCGTTACGGCAAGGCTTGCGGCGCGGCCTGGGGACGGCTCCGCAACGGCCGGGTCGGGGACCGTCTGGAGGTCTCGGTGCCGGGGGCGCGGCCGCGGTCGGTACGGGTGGTGGACCGGTTCGACGCCGAGGGGTATCTCGTCACGCCGATGGCGGCGGCCCGCGGACCCGAAGGCATCCGTCTGTGTCTCTATCCGGCGGGCGGCGGGGCAGGGGAATGCTTCGCACCGTAGGGCCCTGAGGGGATTGCGCGGGCTGTTCTTGTCAGTAAACGTACGGAACTCGTGCAGAGTCCGGTCGAAATGCGACACTGCGGGGGCCACGGGGTGTACGGGTGGGTGACCTGTGCCCGGACGCTTCTGTGCGCCCGCGCACGTGAACTGCCGTCCTGACCGGGGGCATCCGTGCGGGGAGCAAGGAGGGCGGGCCGGGGGAGCCGCTGTCGCACGTAAGCGGGGGGATAGGGGGAGGCAATGCCTCGCTGGAAGGCGCTTCCGGAAGAACTCGATCCGCAGGTAGCGGAGTTCACCGGTCAGCTGCGCAGGCTCGTGGACCGCAGCGGGCTGAGTGTGGCCGCCGTCGCGGACCGTACGGGCTACAGCAAGACGTCCTGGGAGCGGTATCTCAACGGGCGGCTGCTGCCGCCGCTGCGCGCGGTGGTCGCGCTCGCCGAGGTGACCGGCGCGCAACCGGCGCATCTCACCACGCTGTGGGACCTGGCCGAACGGGCCTGGAGCCGGGCGGAGATGCGGCAGGACGTCACCATGGAAGCGATCAGCGTGGCCCAGGCGCGCGCCGCCCTGGGCGAGTTCGGCACGGAGCCGGCCCAGGCCGCGCCGGCGACGAAGCCCGCAAAGGCCACCAAGGTCGCAAAGAGCGCCAAGGCCGCGAAGGAAGCCGGGGCGGCGAAGGAAGCCGGGGCGGCACAGGCCAAGGGTGCGAAGCCGTCGCAGGCGGCCGGGCCGCTGACGGAGCCGCTGACGGTGCAGTGGCCGCAACAGCCGCGCCTGGACCTCCCGTCGAGCGCCGACTTTCCCGCCGAGCAGATGGCGGCGGCAGCGGGCCACTCCCCGGCGCCGGCCGCCTCACCTGCCGCGCCCGCCAAACAGCGCGCCCGCCGCGGCCGGACGGCCGTGTTCGTCGCCGGTGCGGTCGGCGCGCTGCTGGTGGCCGGTGCCGCCGTACTCCTGCTGAAGCCGGCCGACGGACCGTCCACGAAGCCGGCGGCCGCCCCCTCGACCTCGACCGAGCCGAGCGCAAAGCCGGACCTTCCGGCCGGAGTGCACTGCACCGGCGAGGGCTGTGTGGGCAAGGACCCGGAGAAGATGGGCTGCGGCGGGACGCATGCGACCACCCCGTCCCGCGGTCTGGCGGGGCGTTCGGTGATCGAGGTCCGTTACAGCTCGGTCTGCCATACCGCCTGGGCGCGGATCAGCCGTGCGGCCAAGGGCGACCAGGCCACCATCAGCGCCGGCGGCCACAGCGCCACGGCGCAGGCCGAGCGGGGCGGCGACGCGTACACCCCGATGGTCGCGGTGTCCGGGGACCCGGCGAAGGTCGCGGCCTGCCAGACGACCATGGCGGGTGCCAAGAGCTGCGCCCGTCCGGTTTCGGCCAGGCCAGCCGGGCAGGCCACCGGGGCCACCCAGACGGTCCGCTAGGCAACCGCCGGGTATGGCCGACGGGTCCCGCCGGCCATACCCGCTGGGAAGCGGGCCGGGCGACCGGCAGGACACCGGCCCGCCCGCCCCGCTTCCCGCCCGGGATCACCCTCCCCGGAAGCTGTCCGAAATTCAGGGGGCATGCCCTCCGGGATCTCGGGCAGACGACGGTTACCCCCCCACGGGTGTGGCACAACCTGGCGGTCGCCCGCACTCCCCCCTCTTGAGCGGGCGGCCGCCGCCCCCTTCCTGCGGAACCCGCGCGGAGCACCCACCGCGCCGGGTGAGCGAGCCCCTAGGGGCAGCCGTACGGGTAGCTGTACGGGCAGCCCTACGGCCAGTCGTACGGCAGCCGTACGGGCGCCCCGGAAGCACCCGGTGAGGTGTTCCACACCGGCCCGTCGCTTGCACCGGGCGGGGGTCCGATAGCCTGACGGCCGGGTCTCTCGATACCAAGAGACCCGGATAGCTGGGCAGGGACACCCACCGCCACCCATGGTGGTCCAGGGGCTTGCCCCCGGAAAAACACCGCGCAGGAGATCGCCATGACCCGCACTCCCGTCAATGTCACCGTCACCGGCGCCGCCGGCCAGATCGGTTACGCACTCCTCTTCCGCATCGCTTCCGGTCATCTGCTCGGCGCGGACGTGCCGGTCAAGCTGCGCCTTCTGGAGATCCCACAGGGTCTGAAGGCCGCCGAGGGCACCGCCATGGAGCTGGACGACTGCGCCTTCCCGCTGCTGCAGGGCATCGACATCTCGGACGACCCGAACGTGGCCTTCGACGGTGCGAACGTCGCACTGCTCGTCGGCGCCCGCCCCCGTACGAAGGGCATGGAGCGCGGCGACCTCCTGGAGGCCAACGGCGGCATCTTCAAGCCGCAGGGCAAGGCCATCAACGACCACGCCGCGGACGACATCAAGGTTCTGGTCGTCGGCAACCCCGCCAACACCAACGCCCTGATCGCCCAGGCCGCCGCGCCGGACGTACCGCGCGAGCGCTTCACCGCGATGACCCGCCTGGACCACAACCGCGCGCTGTCGCAGCTCTCGAAGAAGACCGGCACGCCGGTCTCCGAGATCCGCAAGCTGACGATCTGGGGCAACCACTCCGCCACCCAGTACCCGGACATCTTCCACGCCGAGGTCGCGGGCAAGAACGCCGCCGAGGTCGTGAACGACCAGAAGTGGCTGGCCGAGGACTTCATCCCGACCGTCGCCAAGCGCGGTGCGGCGATCATCGAGGCCCGTGGCGCGTCCTCCGCCGCCTCCGCCGCCAACGCCGCCATCGACCACGTCCACACCTGGGTCAACGGCACCGCCGCCGGCGACTGGACCTCGATGGGCATCCCCTCGGACGGCTCCTACGGCGTCCCGGAGGGCCTGATCTCCTCCTTCCCCGTCACCACCAAGGACGGCAAGTACGAGATCGTCCAGGGCCTGGAGGTCAACGACTTCTCCCGCGAGCGCATCGACGCGTCCGTGCAGGAGCTGGCGGAGGAGCGCGAGGCCGTCCGCGGTCTCGGCCTCCTCGGCTGACCCCACGCCGCGGCCGCCCCACCCGGGCAACGCCGCAGCACCGACGAGCCCGTACGGCCTGCAACGGCCGTGCGGGCTCGGTCATGTGGTGGGCCGGTCATACGGACTTGATCACTGGGGCCCGGTCATCCCTCCGCCGCCGCGGGCAGCCGCGCGCCCCGGCTGTCGGCGACCCGCAGCACATTGCCGAAGGCCTGCGTGGTCGCCCGCAGCGCCAGCCGCAGCGCATGCTCCCCGGCCCTGCCGTCGTCCAGTACGGCCACCGCGCCCTTGAGGACATCGGCACCGTCACACAGCTGCTCCGCCTCGATCTCATCGGCCAGCCGGGACAGCACACCCCCGGTCCCGTCCGTCCCGTCCGCCGACAAGAAGCAGGGCTTCCCGCCCTCGCCCTCCCACGGCAGCAGGCGCAGCCCCGGCAGGTTCGCGGGGACGGCATCCCGGTCGTCACTCATGCTCAATGACTCCCAGAGGTTGGTTGCGCGAGAAGGCGGTTCACGCAGGAGGAGTTGGCGAACAAGATCCCGTGCGACCGTTCGCAGGTGGCCCGCGTGGAGGCGGGCACGCGCGTACCGCAGGAATCCTTCGCCAGGCAGTGCGACGAACTGCTGCAGACGGGCGGGGTGCTGCTGCGGTTATGGGGGCGGATCGACTGGTACCCCGAGGTGCAGCATCCGGACTGGTTCGAGCGTCGGGCGGAGATGGATGCCGAGGCGGTGGCGCTGCGGGCTTATCAAGAGCAGGTGATTCCGGGTCTCTTGCAGACTCCTGAGTACGTCCACGCGCTGTTCAGTCGCCGCACCACGAGGGCTGAAGTCGTGGAGGAGCGAGTCTGGGCGCGACTGAGCCGACAGCAGCGCTTCCTGGCGGTCAACGGCCCGTTGTACGTGGTCGTTCTGGATGAGAGCTGCCTGCGCAATGTCGTGGGGAGTCCGGCAGCCATGCGCGGCCAGTGCGCGCACTTGCTGAGGGTCGGGCAGTACGCCAACATCCGCGTTCAGGTGGCCCCGGCTGACCGTGCCGAGGTTCGGCGCCCCAAAGCCTCCATGGCCCTGATCACGTTGCCCGACGGGGAGTGCTGGCTCTACTCGGAGTCGCTGGAGCGTGGCCATTTCCACGATGATCCGGCCGCCTTCGCCCGCCACAGCCAGACCTATGATGTGCTCAGGGCGGATGCTCTGTCAGCCCCAGAATCCGCCGCTCTGATCGGCTACTTCATGGAAAGGTACGGGGACCATGAACAAGCACCAGCTGAGCACACCGATATGGGTCAAGAGCAGCTACAGCCACGACGACGGCGGCAACTGCCTCGAAGTGTCGCTCCCTTGGATGAAGAGCAGCCACAGCGACAACAACGGCGGCAACTGCATCGAAATAGCCCCCGGTATCCCCGACGCCGTCCCCGTTCGTGACAGCAAGGACCCGCACGGCCCCGTACTGGTCTTCCCTACGGGTGGCTGGTCGTCCTTCGTCGCGGCCCTCAAGGACGGGGAGTTCCCCGCGGCCGTCTGACCCGCGGCGACCTTCGGTTATCGCGCTGACACGGAGTGCTCCGTTCCCCTATGCTGCGGCTTCTGTACCGCCGCGGACGGAACCGGCAGCCCTGCTGCCCAACAGTCGTGCGGTGATGACTCGTTGGTGTGGTGATGGGGGAAGCCGATGACTCGGTCAGATGTGCCTGCGCAGCCCGGTGAACCCGGCGGTCCGCAGGGGTTGCGGAAGGGGGCCGACGGCACTCCGCCGCCGGCGCAGCTCCCCCCGGTCCCGCCGGGCGCCAGTGAGGCCACCCGGCTGCTGTGCGCCGGTACGTACATGGACGACACCTTCCGTGACGCGGTCATCGACGAGCTGTACGTCCACGAGGAGCGGTTCGCCGCGCCCTCCCTGGGCATCGACGCCGCCCGCGTCCTCGCCCACGCGCTGCGCGCCAGACGGCTCCAACTGGGCTGGGCGGCGGCGATTCTGCTGGTGTGGATCGTGGCCCTTCCGCTGACCTCCGGTCTCGCGGCGCTCTACCTCATCCCCGTCGTCCTCATGGCGCTGGGCCGTGTGGTCCGCCGGGCGCCGGTCCCGCAGTGGGCGGCCCGCTTCCTCTCCTTCGTCCTGCGCTGGTACGGCCGGCTGACGCTCGCCTTGCTCTATGTGTCGCTGCTGGTGACGGCGTTCGGCGCCGGGATCGGCATCATCGGCGCGGGGTGGCCGTTCTCGGAGCTGCTTCCGGACGGGCTGCGCTCCCTGACGAGTGGCGGCTCGGGCGCATCCGGCGCCTTCTACGACGGCGGCCTCGGCAGTGCGTACGGCGGCGCGTACGGCAGTGCCGGCGCACTGGGCGGCATCCTGTTCGCGGTGTGGGTCGCGCTGCTGCTGCCGCTGGCCGTGGCCGCGCTGGTTGCGCTGCAACGCGGGCAGTTCGCCCGGGTGCTGGCGGGCGAGCTGTCCCGGGAGCGCTTCCCGGACGTCATGTCCGACCCCGCCGAACGGGCCGAGGGCCACCGTTTCCAGCGGCTGCGGGACCGGGTGCGGATCGAGCAGCACGGGCCGCTGGTGATGTACCGGGCCGCCGACCCGTTCTGCGGCGCCGGCTACCCGTACAAGACCTGGTCGCTGTCGGTGGAGCTGAGCCCCCGGACGGACCGGGAGGCCGAACCGCTGGACAACGGCGCCATCCTGGCCCGGATCGTGCCGCTGGTGGCGGCGCTGCGGGTGCCGTCGCCGCACGGTTCGCCCCAGGTGGCGGCCGCGGTACGCGACCGGCTGCGCGCGCTGGAGATCGACGAGTGCGTGTTCCTGCCGGCCGAGGGGCTGCCGGCCCGCGAGGCGGCGCCGTACACGCCGGAGGGGTTCGAGCAGCACCGTGCGCGGGCGGTGGAGGAGGGCGGCGAGACCCGCCGGCACTTCCTGCGCATCCGGGTCGGCGGCTGGAACGAGGGCGTTGTCACCACGCTGTTCGTCCGGGTGCACACCCAGGGCGGGATGCTGATGCTGGAGGTCGCGCCGCATGTGCTGTGGCCGCTGCGGCAGCTCTTCCAGGACGCCGACCGGATCGCCCACCAGTACCGTCACCACCACCACTTCGGCAAGGTCGTGTGGGCGCTGACCCGCACGCCCAGCTCCGCCGGACACGCCCTCGCCACCCTGCTGCGCGGACTGCTGTCGGTCTGGCGGCTGGCCGTCGGGGGGCACGGCGCGGCGCTGCCCGAGGGCCCCGGCGCCTCCGTACGCGAGCTGGGCTCCTTCGGGGAGTCCTCGCTGTTCCAGGACATGGATGTGGCCCGCTATCTGAAGACCATTCAGCAGCGGGTGGCGGCCGGGGTGACCACGGCACTGCGCGAGGCCGGCTACCAGACCGACGAGTTCGAGCAGCGGATCGTGCATGTCGCCGAGGGCGGCGTCTACGTCGAGTCCGCACAGGGCGCCGTCGGCATCGGCGACCACAACACCATCACCCACCACTCCACCACCCGGCGCGGCGCCGAGACGAAGGGAAGTGCCCAGCGTGGCAACGGCTGACGAGCGCGGCAACGGCATCCACATCGGCAGCGTCCGGGGTGCCTTCGCCATCGGCAACCACAACACGGTGACCCATAACGAAGGCGCGGCCGTGCCCGCGGGGGACCCGGCGCAGGAGGAACTGCTGCGCGCCGTCCGCGCACTGCGCGACGATCTGTCCCGGGCGGTGGAGAGCCCGCAGATCACGGCCCTGAGCGGGGAACTCGCCGAAACCGAAACGGAGATCGCGGACACCGGCGCGGCGGGCCCCGGCCGGCTGGCCCGGCTGCGTGCGGCGCTTGCGGACGCCGGGGCCGTGGTGGGGCTGCTGGCCTCCGGTACCGCGGTGAGCCAGGCGGTCGCGGCCCTGGTGGGAGGCTGACGATGAAGCGCGGCGGGCAGGCCCGCTGGAACGACGAGACCCAGAGCTGGGAGAAGGGCACCCCGGCTCCCGCGCCCTACACGGGCCCGATGCCGCCCCGGCCGTCCTTCACGCCGTCGGCCACGCCGTCGGTGGGCGGGGCAGCGACGGGCGGGGCACCGGCAGGCGGGACTGCGACGGGCGGGGCACCGGCGGGTAGCGTCCCCTCGCCCGTCACCGACCCGCTCGCCGCCCCCGCCTACGACCCCGAACCGCTCTTCGCCCCCGACTCGCTCTACGCCCCTGCGCCGGTCGCCGAGCCCGCCCCCGGGTTCCGGCACCGCACGGCTCTGGTCGCCGGTGCGGCGGTGGCCGTGATCGCGGCGGCGGCCGGCGGCGGCTATCTGATCTGGGGCCACACCGGCGACGACCCGGCCACCGCCCGCCCGGCGGCCCGCACCAAGGCCACCGCCTCGCAGAACACGGCCTCCGCCCCGCCCTCCGGTGAATCCTCCGGTGCCACGGACGGCACCAAGACCCCCACCCCCCTCTCCACCGAGCTGCCCGACGGCTACCGCCTCGTCCACGACGAGAAGGGCTTCACCCTGGCCGTCCCCGGCACCTGGAAGCGCAGCGAACGCAGGACGGGGGTGTTCTACACCGCTCCGGACGACCGCGGACTGTTGCAGATCTTCGAGGTCAACGAGCCGGACACCACCCCGTACGAGGCGCTGGAGACGGCGTCGCGGGGGCTGTCCGGCAACCCCGGCTACAAGGAAATAAGCCTCGAACCACTGGGGTACCCGGGACCGGGCGTCGACGCCGCCCAACTGGTCTATGCCTATGACAGCGAGCGTCTGGGGGAGCGGGTCAAGGTCGTCGACTGTGCCTTCACCGCCGCCGACGGCCGCCAGTTCGCCGTACTGGTCCTGGGCCCCGAGGCCGACTGGCCGGAGCAGGAGGAAACCCAGCAGAACATCCTGCGGAGCTTCGTCCCCGGCCGCTGAGCGCTGCGCCCGCCCGCCGGGCCGGGGGCGGGGACTACCCGGGCAGCTCCGTCCGCTCCCACCACTCGTAGACGGGCAGGGCCCCCTCGGCGGTGTGCTTCTGCCGGCTGGTGGCCCGGAAGTGTTCATAGCCGTTCCGGAACGGGATCTTCAGCTCGGCCCCGGGAGGATCGACCGGCACGATCCGCTCGGGAAGCTCTTCGGGGCCGCCTTCGAGCACCGCTTTCGCCGCTGTGTCAGCCATGCCTGCATTGTCGTCCGCCCCGCCGCCCCCGGCCCCTCCGGTTCGGCAGCCCGGGTGACGACGCCGGGCGGTCACCGGGGTCAGTCGCGGGGGAATTCCTGGGTGGAAAGGGTGAGGTCGGCGAAGCTGCCGGTCAGATCGATGGGCTCGCCGTATTTGAGGGTGACGTCGATCATGTAGTCGTCGCCCTGCGGGCGGGTGAAGACGTGGCAGCAGCCGAGATAAGGGTCGACGATCACATAGACGGGGACTCCGGCGGCGGCGTAGGCCTTCTTCTTCGGGCCGTAGTCATTCGCCGCGGTGCCCTGGGAGATGACTTCGGCGATGAACTCGACATCCTGGTAGCGCCAGCGGCCCAGCTCGTCCTTCTCGGCATCGTCGGCGAACTTGGCGACGTCCGGGGCAAAGCCGTTCAACTTGCCGGGGAAGTCGATCCGTACATCGGAGGTGACCGGGGCGTCGATCCCGAAGCGGTCCTCCAGCGCCCGCACGATCCTGCGGATGGTCTGCCAATGGACGTCCCGCTGCGGCGCCATGTGCACGTTCCCCTCGACGATCTCCACCTTGTAGCCCTCGGGGATGTGCATCTGCTCCAGCCGCTCGAACAGGTCGTCCAGCTCGCCGCTCTCGGCCATCTCGGTCCTGTCGGTCAGTTCGATGGTCACCGTGCCGCTCCTCCCCACTGCCGCGCGGGCGCGGGCAGCCGCACGGTTCAACGATACGTATGTACGAACGGTTACGTACCGCGCACGCGGCAGGGAGAGGGTCGGGTCACGCCCCCTGCGAATCCTTCAGCCGCTTCTCCAGTACGGAGATATCGGCCGTGTCGCCGGGGGCGGGGGTCTTGGTGGAGACGGGGGTGTCGTAGTTGCTGAGCAGGATGACGCCGGAGCGGTGGTCGAGCTCGGCGGTGAGTTTGCGGGGGTAGTGCTTGCCGTCGATGGCCACGTAGAGGGTCTGCACGGCTCCCTTGGCCTTCTTGATGACGGGCAGGACGCGGGTGCCCTCCTCGGTGGTCGGCCGGCCCTTGGTGAGGGAGACCGAGGGCGCGTGTGAGGGCGCGTGTGAGGGGGTGCTGCCGTGGCCGGACGAGGGCTTTTCCGGGGTCGAGGCCGATTTCTGGAATGCCTTGAGGTCGCAGGCGGCGGACAGGTTCCGCAGGAACGAATTCTTCGTCGTGCCGTGCAGGAACGTGTTCTCGTACTTCGCCGCGGCTTCCTCGCCCGATTTGCCGGGCAGCTGGCCCTTCCAGAAGGCCGCGTCCGGCTTCATCCAGACCTGCTTTCCGCGCTTGATGAGTTCGACGCTGCCGGACTCGCCCTTACTGATGGCGCCGGTGCAGTTACCGGCGCGGTCGAGGGTGAGGTCGAGTTTGGTGGGATCAGCACTGGTCTGTGTGCGCAACCGCAGGGATTGCGCGCCGACCAATTGCTGGAGGGCGTCATCGGCGATCTGCTGGGCCGATTTGTTTGCGAGATCGCCTTCGCCGCCGTCCGAGGTATCGGCCGCCGCTGCGGCCGTGGTGCAGGTGATTCCGGCTAGCAGGGTCACGCTGCAGGTCAGAGCCGCGGTGACAGAGGCGGCACGCCGTCTGCTGGTCATCTCGGTACCTCCGGTCCCGAGGGAACATCCGCCAGGTACATACGGCTATTCAGGGTACGTTCCGGGACATTCCGCCGCACATTCAGTGAGTCGAGTCACTTTCCATGAATGTTTGGGCATAGATACGCGGCTTCAGGGGAGGGGTCCCCGTTGCTGGTGACGCCAGTGGTTGCACCAGTGGGAACAAGAACGGTAACTGGAAGGCAGAACGACGTGTCGTCAATCGAGACCATTCACGTAGACGGGGTGTGGCTCCCGGCCGCAGCCGGCGAAACGCGGGAGGTCCTCGACCCCGCCGACGCGACGACGCTCCAGCTGGTGTCCGAGGGGAGTGCCGAGGACGCCGACGCGGCGGTCGCGGCCGCCCGCCGGGCCTTCGATAACGGCGCGGGCGCCTGGCCCTGTACGGCCGTCGCCGAACGTTCCGCGCTGCTGCGCCGGGTCGCCGACCTGCTGCAGCGCGACCGTGAGGAGATCGCCCTCATCGAGAGCCGGGACACCGGCAAGACGCTGGAAGAGGGCCGGGTCGACGTCGACGACGTCACCAACGCCTTCCGCTACTTCGCCGACCTGGTGATGAACGAGAGCGGCGGCCGGGTCGTCGACGCCGGATCGCCCGATGTGCACAGCATCGTCGTGCACGAGCCGGTCGGTGTCTGCGCGCTCATCACGCCGTGGAACTACCCCCTGCTGCAGGCAAGTTGGAAGATCGCGCCGGCCCTCGCGGCCGGCAACACTTTTGTGATCAAGCCCAGCGAGGTCACTCCGCTGTCGACCGTGCACCTGATCAAGCTGCTGGTCGAGGCCGGGCTACCGGCCGGGGTCGCCAACCTCGTCACCGGCGCGGGCCTGCCGGTCGGCCAGCGGCTGGCCGAGCACCCGGACGTCGACCTGTTCTCCTTCACCGGTGGCCTGGTCAGCGGCACGAAGGCGGGCGCGGCCGCGGTCTCCGGCGCCAAGAAGATCGCGCTGGAGCTGGGCGGCAAGAACCCCAACGTGGTGTTCGCCGACGCCTGCGCCACCGACGAGGGCTTCGACACCGCCGTCGACCAGGCGCTGAACGCCGCCTTCATCCACAGCGGCCAGGTCTGCTCGGCCGGTGCCCGGCTGATCATCGAGGAGTCGGTGCGCGACCGCTTCGTCGCCGAGCTCGCCCGCCGCGCCGAGAAGATCAAGCTCGGCCGGGGCACCGAGGACGGCGTCGAGTGCGGCCCGGTCGTCTCCCAGCAGCAGCTCGACAAGGTCGAGGCGTACGTCGCCTCCGCGCTCGCCGAGGGTGCCCAGCTGCGCTGCGGCGGCGCCCGGCCCGAGCCGTCCGACGTCCGCCCGGCCACCGGCTACTTCTACGCGCCGACCGTGCTCGACGGCTGCCACCGCGAGATGAAGGTGATCCGCGAGGAGACCTTCGGGCCGATCCTGACGGTCGAGACCTTCACCACCGAGGACGAGGCCGTGGCGCTCGCCAACGACACCGAGTACGGCCTGGCCGGCGCGGTGTTCTCCGGCGACACCGCGCGCGCCCGCCGGGTCGCCGCCCGGCTGCGGCACGGCACGATCTGGATCAACGACTACCACCCCTACCTCCCGCAGGCGGAGTGGGGCGGCTTCGGCAAGTCCGGCATAGGCAGGGAATTGGGCCCCGCAGGTCTGGACGAGTACCGCGAGAGCAAGCACATTTACGAAAACCTCCGGCCGGAGCCGGTGCGCTGGTTCGCGGGCTGACACCCCGCCCCGTCACAGCACCACCCGCACCACGCACGTTGTAAGAAGGAGCACCCCCAATGCCTGTGTATGACTATGTCGTTGTCGGCGGCGGCACCGCCGGTTCCGTCATCGCCTCCCGCCTCACCGAGGACCCGGACGTCACCGTCGCCGTCATCGAGGGCGGTCCGACCGACATCGACCGCGAGGACGTCCTGACGCTGCGCAAGTGGCTCGGCCTGCTCGGTGGCGACCTGGACTACGAGTACACGACCACCGAGCAGCCGCGCGGCAACTCGCACATCCTGCACAGCCGCGCCAAGGTCCTCGGCGGGTGCTCCTCGCACAACACCCTGATCTCCTTCAAGCCGCTGCCGTCCGACTGGGACGAGTGGGAGGCCGCGGGCGCCACCGGCTGGAACGCCGCGCAGATGGACCCCTACTTCGGCAAGCTGCGCAACAACATCGTGCGGGTGGCCAAGAAGGACCAGAACGAGATCGCCAGCGACTGGATCGAGGCCACCAAGACGGCCCTCGGCGTCCCCGAGGTCGTCGGCTTCAACGACCGGCCCTTCGACGAGGGCGTCGGCTTCTTCGACCTCTCCTACCACCCGGAGAACAACAAGCGCTCCTCCGCGTCCGTCGCCTACCTCCACCCGCACATCGAGGCCGGCGACCGCCCGAACCTCACGCTGATGCTGGAGACCTGGGCGCACAAGCTGGAGCTGGACGGCACCACCGCCAAGGGCGTCCACGTCCGCACGAAGGACGGCGAGGAGGTCTACGTCGAGGCCGCCCGCGAGGTGCTGGTGTGCGCCGGCGCCGTCGACACCCCGCGGCTGCTGATGCACTCCGGCATCGGGCCGCGGGGGGACCTGGAAGCGCTGGGTCTGCCCTGCGTGCTCGACCTGCCGGGCGTCGGCGAGAACCTGATCGACCACCCCGAGTCGGTGATCGTCTGGGAGACGAACGGACCGATCCCGGGCAACTCCGCGATGGACTCCGACGCGGGTCTGTTCGTCAAGCGGGACCCGGAGCACAAGGGCCCCGACCTGATGTTCCACTTCTACCAAATCCCGTTCACCGACAACCCCGAGCGGCTGGGCTACGAGCGCCCCGAGCACGGCGTGTCGATGACGCCGAACATCCCCAAGTCCCGCTCCCGCGGACGGCTCTACCTCACCTCCGCCGACCCCGAGGTCAAGCCCGCCCTCGACTTCAAGTACTTCGAGGACGAGGGCGACTACGACGGCCGGACCCTCGTCGACGGCATCAAGCTGGCCCGCAAGGTCGCCCAGGCCGAGCCGTTCAAGAAGTGGCTCAAGCGCGAGGTCTTCCCCGGCCCCGAGGTCACCGACGACGCGGAGATCAGCGAGCTGGTGCGCAAGGCGGCCCACACCGTCTACCACCCGGCCGGCACCTGCAAGATGGGCGCCGCCGACGACCGGCTGGCCGTGGTCGACCCCGAGTTGAAGATCCGCGGGCTGGCCGGCATCCGTATCGCCGACGCCTCCGTCTTCCCGACGATGCCCGCCGTCAACCCGATGCTGGGCGTGCTCATGGTGGGGGAGAAGTGCGCCGAACTGCTTCAGAAGGCTCCGACCCAAGGAGGTGATGCGTGATGGCTACCACCGCCGCCGGCGCATCCGAGATACCCAACGCCCGCACTCCCGAGTCCGCCTCCGACGCGGACGGCCGTGAGGTCGTCTTCTCCGTCCGTCACCTCTGGAAGGTCTTCGGCCCCAAAGCCGAGCGCATACCCGAGGACACCTCGGTCGCCAAACTGAACGTCCAGGAGCTGCGGGACCGGACCGGCTGTGTGGCCGCCGTCCGCGACGTCTCCTTCGACGTCCACAAGGGCGAGGTCTTCGTCGTCATGGGCCTGTCCGGCTCCGGCAAGTCCACCCTCGTGCGGTGTCTGACCCGGCTGATCGAGCCGACCAGCGGTGACCTGGAGATGGACGGCGAGGACGTCCGCGCCATGGACCGCACCGCGCTGCGCGAGCTGCGCCGCCGCCGCGCCGCCATGGTCTTCCAGCACTTCGGCCTGCTGCCGCACCGCACCGTCATCGACAACGTCGCCTACGGCCTGGAGATCCAGGGCATGGGCAAGGCGGAGCGCCGCGAGAAGGCCAACGAGGTGGTCGACAAGGTCGGCCTGGCCGGGATGGAGAAGCGCCGCCCCGGCCAGCTCTCCGGCGGCCAGCAGCAGCGCGTCGGCCTGGCCCGCGCGCTCGCCGTCGACCCCGAGGTCCTGCTCTTCGACGAGCCCTTCAGCGCGCTCGACCCGCTCATCCGCCGCGACATGCAGGAAGAAGTCATCCGCCTGCACCGCGAGGAGGGCCGGACGATGGTCTTCATCACCCACGACCTGAGCGAGGCGCTGCGCCTGGGCGACCGGATCGCCCTGATGCGCGACGGCGAGATCGTCCAGCTCGGCACCCCCGAGGAGATCGTCGGTTCCCCGGCCGACGACTACGTCCGCGACTTCGTCCGCGACGTCCCGCGCGAGCAGGTGCTGACGGTGCGCCGCGCGATGCGCCCGGCGGAGGACGGCGAGGCCGACCAGGGCCCGGCGCTGGCCCCCGACACCCTGATCTCGGACGCCATCGAGGCCGTCGTCCGCTCCGGCGGCGCCGCCCGCGTCGTCGACGACGGCCGCTGCCTGGGCATCGTCGACCACGCCTGCCTGCTGAGCGTGGTCGCCCGCGTCGACGAGGGCCCCCGGCAGGATGAGGTGGCCGCCTGATGTACGCCGCCACCACCCACCGCGGCGCCGTGCGCGCCGTCGGTTCCAGAGCTCCCGCGGCCACGCCGCGGACCCGGCTGCGCGCCACCCTGCTGCGCCACTGGCGTGAGGCCCAGCGCTGCGCCGCCCTGAACATGCCCACCGGCACCGTGAAGCGGGGGCGAGCATGAGCTTCTTCTCCACGCCTCCCCTTGCGACGCGCCCGCTGAGCGACGCCGTACGGCCCGGCCCCCTGCGGGCCGTACTGCAGATGCGCGCCCTGAGCAAGCTCCTGCTGCTCGTGCTCGCCGCGGCGGTCCTCGTCCCGCTGCTGCAGGCCAAGTACGGCGCCGCCTGGCCGTCGTCGCTGACCGTCGACGTCTCCGGCCCGCTCGGCAAGACCAGCGACTGGATCATCGACAACCGCGACAGCCACTGGCTGTTCGTCTACTTCCTCGGTCACCTCAGCAACGCCGTGGTGATCTCGGTACGCGCCGTCTACCTGCTGCTGCTCGCGCTCGGCTGGACCGGCGTCACGGCCGGCGTCACGCTGCTCGCCTGGCGGGTGGCCGGCCCGCGCATCGCCGCCACCGCCCTGATCTCCTTCCTGGTCAGCGGCCTGCTCGGCATGTGGGTCCCCACCATGCAGACATTCGCGCTGATGGTCGTGGCGGTCGTCGTCTCGGTCGCGGTCGGCGCCCTGCTGGGCCTGGCGGCCGGCCTCTCCGAGCGCCTGTTCAGGATCCTCCGTCCGGTCCTGGACACCATGCAGGTGCTGCCTGCCTTCGCCTACCTCCTCCCCGTCGTGCTGGTCTTCGGCATCGGTGTCCCCGCCGCGCTGCTGGCCACCGTCATCTACGCGGCTCCGCCGATGGCCCGGCTGACCGCACTCGGCCTGCGCGGCGCCGACCCCGGCGTCCTGGAGGCGGTCTCCTCGCTCGGCGCCACCGGACGGCAGCGGCTGCTGACCGCCCGGCTGCCGCTGGCCCGTAAGGAACTCCTCCTCGGCGTCAACCAGACGATCATGATGGCGCTCGGCATGGTCGTGATCGCCTCGATGATCGGCGCCGCCGGCCTCGGTGACCGCGTCTACCAGGCGCTCGCCTCGGTCGACGTCGGCGCCGCGCTCTCCGCCGCCATCCCGATCGTGCTGCTGGCCATCGTCATGGACCGCACCACGGCGGCGGCCGGTGAACGTCTCGGCGCCGGCGCCGCGGCCACCGGCCCGAAGTGGCTGCGTGGCTGGCAGGCCTGGACGGGCGTCGCGGCGGTCACTGCCGTCCTCGCCCTCGTCGGCCGGCTGTCCGGCTCCCTGATCTGGCCGGACGCCTGGGCCGTTGACCTGGCCCGTCCCGTCAACGACTTCAAGGAGTGGATGGTCGATCACCTCTACTCCGGTGTCCCCGTCGTCGGCGGCACCGCCGACTGGGCCGCGCACTTCACCGACTGGGTCCTCAACCCGCTGCGGGACGGCCTGACCGCGCTGCCCTGGTACGGCACGCTGCTCATCGTCGCCGCGCTGGCCTGGGTCATCGGCACCTGGCGCACCGCCCTGACCGCCGTCCTCGCGATGGCCGCCATCGGTGTGCTGGGCGTCTGGAAGCCGTCGATGAACACCCTCTCCCAGGTCATCGCCGCCCTGGCGGTGACCCTGGTGCTGGGCTTCGGCGTCGGCATCCTGGCGGCGGGCAGCAAGCGCTTCGAAGCGATCCTGCGCCCGGTCCTGGACGTCATGCAGACCATGCCGCAGTTCGTGTACCTGATCCCGGTCGTCGCGCTCTTCGCCGTGGGCCGCGCCCCGGCCGCCGCCGCTGCCGTGGTCTACGCCCTGCCGGCCGTCATCCGCATCACCACCCAGGGCCTGCGCCAGGTGGATCCCTCCGCCATGGAGTCCGCCCGCTCGCTGGGCGCCACCCGCTGGCAGATCCTCCGCCAGGTCCAGCTGCCCCTGGCCCGGCCCTCGCTGCTGCTGGCCGTGAACCAGGGTGTGGTCATGGTCCTCGCCGTCGTCATCATCGGCGGCCTGGTCGGCGGGGGTGCCCTCGGCTACGACGTCGTCACCGGCCTCGCCACCGGAGACCTGGGCCTCGGCCTGGTCGCGGGTGTGGCCATCGTGTGCCTGGGCCTGATGCTCGACCGGGTCACCCAGCCCACGGAACGCCGCACGACGGGGAAGGGAGCCTGACCATGTCCCGTAAGCGCACCATGATCATCGGGGCGGCCGCACTGGCCGGCACGGCGGTCCTCTCCGTCTCCTTGTCCTCCTGTGGCAAGGCCGACATGACCAAGCAGACCTCGCCGTTCGCGGCGGCCAAGGGTTCCAAGTCGGTCACCCTCTCGGTGCAGACCTGGGTCGGCGCCCAGTCCAATGTCGCGGTCGCCAAGTACCTGCTCGAGCACAAGATGGGCTACCACGTCGACACCGTCCAGGTGGACGAGATCCCTGCCTGGGACGCCCTCAGCCAGGGCCGGGTCGACGCGATCCTGGAGGACTGGGGCCACCCCGACCAGGAGAAGCGGTACGTCAAGGACAAGAAGACGATCACCGCGGGCGGCGGCAACGGCGTCACCGGCCACATCGGCTGGTTCGTCCCCAAGTACTGGGCCGACAAGCACCCCGAGGTCAAGAACTGGAAGAACCTCAACAAGTTCGCCAAGCAGCTCCGTACGTCGGAGAGCGGCAACAAGGGCCAGCTGATGGACGGTTCGCCGTCCTACGTCACCAACGACAAGGCGCTGGTGAAGAACCTCAAGCTGAATTACGAGGTCGTCTTCGCGGGCTCCGAGGCGGCGCAGATCACCCAGATCCAGCAGTTCGCCAAGCAGAAGAAGCCCTTCCTGACGTACTGGTACGAGCCGCAGTGGCTCTTCAACCAGGTGCCGATGGAAGAGGTCAAGCTGCCCAAGTACACCGACGCCTGCGCGGCCAAGGGCGCCAAGGACCCCAAGTCCATCGACTGCGCCTATCCGACCACCCCGCTGCAGAAGTTCTTCAACACGGAGTTCGCCAAGAAGGGCGGCAGTGCCGCGGCGTTCCTGAAGAACTTCAAGTGGACCAAGGACGACCAGAACGAGGTCTCCGAGTCCATTGCCTCGAGCGGTCTGTCCGCCGACGAGGCGGCCAAGCGCTGGGTGGACAAGCACCCGGACGTCTGGAAGAAGTGGCTGCCCAAGAAGTAACCGCTACAAGGGCATAGCCGCCACAAAGGAACAGCGGATCTCGCGGGCAGTCGCACGGTGTGTGCGACTGCCCGCGAGGGCGTTTCGGGCCGGTGCTCTCCGGTGCTTCCCGGTGCTTCCCGGTGTTCTCTGGTGCTCTCTGGCGCTCCCCGCTGCCTCTGCCGGGTGCCGACGGGCCCCTACCCGTTCGGGTGTCGCGGGGGCCTTACTCCTTACCCGTTCGGGTGGCGGGCGGCGAACCGCCGCGCGGCGCGGCGGCAGGCGCAGAAGGCTGGGCAGCCGTCACCGACGAAAGGCCCGCCATGCCGCTCTCGCCGATCTGCCCCACGCCCGACTGTGACGACGTGCTGTGGAAGGACACCACGCACACCGACACCGACTGGGACAACTGGCGCTGGTGGTGCTGCCGTTGCGACAAACAGTGGTACCCGACAGCAGAACAGCTCCAGGAGTACCGCTACGGAGCTGCCGGCAGACCACACCCCTCCGCATATCGGAACCCGAGACCGGCGGCGCGGCGGTAGGAGGTCTGCGCGGCGGTAGGAGGCCCGTCCGCTGCGCGGGCGGAGGCCGGGTGACCGGGGCGCCGGGGCTCCGGGGCGCTGGGGGCGGGGCGCCGGGCGCTAAGGGGGTGTCCCCTCTCGTGTCACCCCACCCGCAACAGCAGCTTCCCGGTGCTCTTGCGGCTGCCGAGGAGCCGGTGCGCCCCGGCAGCCTCGGCGAGCGGGAACTCCGCCGTCACGGGGAGTTCCACGCCCCCTTCGGCGACCGCACCGAAGGCCCGCCCGGCCAGTGCGCGCAGCGCCTCCGGCGCCGTCCGGGCCAGCGACAGGATGGAGAACCCCGCGACCGAGCGCCCCAGGGGGTAGAGCTCGGGCTGGCCCACCTGCCACGGCTCGGCGGAACTCGCATTCCCGAACGACACCAGGCGGCCGAAGACCGCAAGTGCGTCCAGGCTGCGCCGGAAGGTGTCACCGCCGACGGGGTCCAGGGCGAGATCGACGCCCCGTCCGCCCGTGGCGCGCCGCACCTCCTCGGGGAAGTCCGGGCCGACGAAGACCTCGTCGTAGCCGTAGGAGCGGGCGTGCTCCGCCTTCGAGGCATCCGAGACGACGCCGTGGACGGCACCCGCCCCGGCCGCCTTCGCCAACTGGCCGGCCACCGTGCCGATGCCGCCCGCCGCGCCCTGCACCAGCACGGTCTCGCCGGCCCGCAGCCGGCCCACCTCGTGCACCAGGGCGTGCGCGGTGGGCAGCACCGTCGGCAAGGTGGCCGCGGTGCGCAGGCTCATCCCCTGCGGCAGCGGGAACACGCTCGCCGCGGTGGCGACCACGGTCTCGGCGTACGCGCCGCCGTCCGTGAGCGCAGCGACCTCCTGCCCCGCCCGGAGCCCGTCGACGCCCGTGCCGACCGCGCGGATGCGCCCGGAGACTTCCAGGCCCGGCCGGAAGGGCAGGAACGGTACGCGGTAGCCCTCGGCGCGGGCCTTGAGGTCGGCGAAGTTCACCCCGGTGTAGGCGACATCGATGCTCACCTCCCCGGGCCCCGGCTCGGGGACGCCGGTCTCCACGACCCTCAGGACCTCGGGACCGCCGTACTCCTGGAACTCCACCGCACGCATGACCGCACACGCCCCTCACGAGTGTTCAATAGAAAGCGAACACTCCGACTGTATGATCTGAATCGAACACTCCGCAAGGGGGCCGGACCCAGGGGGCAGGCGGCCGCTCTCAGAGGGCCAGGCGTCCAGCAGGCCAGAGGGCCGAGGAGATCGAGGAGATCGAGGAATGCCGGACCGCAGCAGTCACCGCGCCGAACCGGTGCACATCCACCCCGAGGACGTCCCCGTCGAGACCGCCCTCGCCGCCCTCGCCGACCCCGTACGACTCCAGCTCGTCCGCGAGTTGGCCGGCTCCGCCGACTGGTCGCACAGCTGCGGCAGCTTCCGTGTCGAGGTCGGCAAGGCCGCGCTGAGCCACCACTTCGGCGTACTGCGCGCCGCGGGCCTGGTGGAACAGCGCGACCAGGGACCCAAGCGCCTCAACCGCCTGCGCCGCGAGGAATTCGACGCCCGCTTCCCGGGGCTGCTCGGGCTGGTGCTGCGCGAGGAGGGGTAGGGCGGGCCGCCGGGCCGACGGGCCGCCGGGCCATCGGACCGCCAGGCCACTGGCTCGCCGGGCCAGGCCGGCAGTAAGTTGGCCTCACGCCTGCTCGTTCCGGCGCCTGTTCCGCGGCAGTGTGAGCGTCGTCCCCGCCGTCAGTACGAGCCCGGCCGCCGCGAGCAGCATGCTCCACCGCATTCCGGCCAGGAACGTGTCCGCCCCCGCCACCAGCGCCCCGAAGACCGCCACCGCGATCGCTCCGCCGACCTGGCGGCCGGTGTTGAGCACGGCGGACGCGGTGCCTGCCCGGTCCGCGGGCACCGCGTCGAGCAGCATGGCGGTCAGTGCCGGCACGGTCAGTGCCCCGCCGAGGCCGACCGGCACCATCAGCGCCGCCACCGCCCACACCGGGGTGTGCGCGCCGACCCCGAGCAGCGCCAGCAGCCCGGCCGCGCCGACCAGTTGTCCCGCCACCATCGGCACCCGCGGGCCGAACCGCGCGGCCAGCTTCGCCGAGACCAGGTTCACCACGGCGACCAGCGCCGTCATCGGGATGAACATCAGGCCCGCGTGCAGCGCCGACTGCCCGCGCTCCTGCTGGAGATACAGGCTGAAGAGGAACACCCCTCCGTAGTAGGCGGCGTTGAGCATGAAGCCGACCACCAGGGACACCGCCACCACCCGCGAGCGGAACAGCGGCAAGGGGAGCATCGGGTGCGCGCCCCTGGCCTGCGAGGTGAGGAAGGCGGCTGCCGCGGCGGCGGCCACCATCAGCGACGTCACCACGAGCGGCCGGCCGAAGCCCTTGTCGCCGCCCTCGATCACGCCGTATGTCAGTGCGCCCATCGCGACCACCGCCGTCACCTGCCCGACCACGTCCAGCCGTGCGGGCAGCCGCGGGGAGGCCGGCACCCGGGCCAGCAGGGCGAGCGCCAGCAGGCCCGCCGGGAGGTTGACGAAGAAGATCCACCGCCAGCCCACGGTCGCGGTGAGCGCCCCGCCGAGCACCGGCCCGGCCGCCACCGCGACCGCGCCGCCCACGGTCCAGACGGCGATCGCCTGCGCCCGCTTCGCCTGGTCGGGGAAGCCCTGCCGGACCAGCGCCAGCGACGCCGGCATCATCACCGCTGCCGCGGCCCCCTGCAGCAGCCGCGCGGCCACCAGTACAGCGAGGTTGGGCGCCAGGCCGCACGCGGCCGAGGCCAGCGCGAAGAGCACCAGCCCGCCGCCGTACGCCTGCCGGGCCCCGATGCGGTCGGAGAGGGCGCCGGCGGAGAGCATCAGGGCGGCGAATATCAGCGTGTATCCATCCACCATCCACTGCAGGCCGGACATGCCGCCGCCGAGGCTGCGGCCGATGTCGGGCAGCGCGACGGTGACGATCAACGCATCCAGCGAGATGAGGAAGAAGCCGAGCAGGGCGGCGCCGAGCACCATGGTGGATCCACCCCGGGCCACCGCCGTCGCATCCGCTGCGGCGCCGGCCGCAGCGGAGGACGTGAGCGGGGGCTTGAGTGAGGGCTTGAGCGGGGATTGCATCTGGGCACTCCTGAGACACCTTGAGGTGTGCAAGCGAGACGGGAGGTGGGAAGTGGCAGGCTTGCTGCCGTCAGCTCCTTGTTGCCGTCACCCCGATGTGTCGAAGTCGGTCCCCCGGGAGACCTTCTCCCACGCGGCGAGCTCGGCCCGCACCGAGTCCAGGTGCCCGACGAGGAAGTCCACCGCGTCGCCGCCGAGGGCGAGCCGCAGCGGGGTTTCCTCGGCGTCCAGGGCCAGCCGGATCGCCGCCGCGGCCTTCACCGGGTCCCCGGGCTGGGCGCCGTCGCCGTCCTGCGCCAGCTTCCGGGTGGCGCCCACCTTCTCCGCGTACGCCGGGTGCTCCTGGGAGAAGTAGGCCGCGCCCTTGCCGAACAGGTTGGTGCGGAACGCGCCGGGCTCCACGATCAGCACCTTGATGCCGAACGGTGCCACCTCGTCGGCCAGTCCCTCCGACAGCTGCTCCAGCGCCGCCTTGGTCGCGCTGTACGCGGAGAACCCGGCGAAGGACAGCTGTCCGCCGAAGCTGCTGATGTTCACGATCGATCCGCTGCCCCGCTCCCGCATCTGCGGAAGCAGCGCCCGGGTCAGCCGCGCCGGGCCGAACACGTGCAGCTCGAACAGGTCGCGCAGCTCCCGGTCGGTGGTCTCCTCGAACGCCCCGACCTGCGTGCGCCCCGCGTTGTTCACCAGCACGTCCACCCGGCCGTAGCGAGCCAGGACGTCAGCGGCCACCGCGTCGATCCGCTCGCCGTCGGTCACGTCCAGGCCGATCGCCTCCACCCGGTCGGGGTGCGCGGCGACCAGGTCGGCCAGCGCCTCGGTCCGCCGGGCCGTGCCGATCACCGTGTCGCCGGCGGCGACCGCGGCCTCCGCGATGGCCCGCCCGAATCCGCTGCTCGCACCGGTGACCAGCCAGACCTTGCCGTGCTCTGTCATCTCTTCGTCTCCCCGTCGCTCTCGTCAACTGCCGCCCGGGGCCTGCCCGGTGACAGCTCTCATCCTTCGCCGGAATACGGGGCCACGTCCAAGACCTGTCGTGATAGCTATGAGTTATGGATGTCCATGGGCGCGATCTGCGCTACTTCGCCGCTGTCGCCGAGGAGTTGAACTTCACCCGGGCCGCCGAGCGGCTGTTCGTCTCCCAGCCCGCGCTCAGCAAGCAGATACGGATGCTGGAGAAGCAGGTCGGCGCGGATCTGTTCCACCGGGACCGGCGGGCGGTGCGGCTGACCGGGGTGGGCGAAGCCCTGCTGCCGCACGCCCGCGGGATGCTGGCCGCCTGGGAGGCCGCCGAGGCGGCGGTGGAGGAGGCGAGTGCCGCCGAGCTGCACACCCTGGTGATCGGCATGTCCACCAGCCCGGGTCGCGGGCTGCTGCCCGCGCTGCGCACCCGGCTGGTCTCCCGGTATCCGCAGGCACGGCCCGTCCTGCGGCAGGTCAACTGGGCCGACCCCAGTGCCGGGTTGGCGGACGGCTCCAGCGATGTCGCCTTCGTCTGGCTGCCGCTGCAGGACGGCGACCGCTACCGGCACGCAGTGGTGGCCCAGGAACCACGCCTGGTGGCACTGCCGCAGGGACACCCCCTGGCGGCGCGGGCAGCAGCCGATGGCGAGGGGGCGGTGGACTTCACCGAACTCCTCGACGAGCCGTTCCTCGCCCTCCCCTCCGAGGCCGGCCCGCTGCGGGACTACTGGCTGGCCCTGGACGCCCGGGACGGCCGCGCGCCGCTGATAGGCGGGGTGGTGGGCAGCGCCGAGGAGACGTACGAGGCGGTCGCCAACGGCCAAGGCGTGGCACTTCTGGCCACCGGCAACGCCCCGCTGGTCGTCCGCGACGAGGTGATCGCCGTGCCGGTCCGCGGCATCTCCCCCTCCCGTCTGGCGGTAGCCGCCCGCCGGGACGACGAGCGGCCCTTGGTGGTGGCCTACCTGGCCGCGGCGGCAAAGCTGGTAGTCGGCACCTCCTGAACGGGGCGTGCTGGTCGTCAGCTCGGAAGCAGTTCCGTAAGCCTGTCGAGGACGGCATCGACCTCGGCTTCGGTCAGCGGTACGAGTTCGAGGAGCAGCCGTTCCTCGTCCTGCCGGTCGGACATGACCCAGATCGACGGTGAGCCGGTCCGCAGTGCTTCGGCCAGGTCGGCCGCGTTCGTGCCCGAGACGGCGGGGTGCACCTCGATCTCGGCGCGCCGGAACGGCAGCCCGGTGGGATCCGGGACGGAGGTGGCGGTGAGGCCCCGCAGGGCCCCGGCCCGTTCGACGAAGTCCGTCACCTTGTCCGCCTGCTGCCGCCGCCATGCCGCCATGTCCCTCTCCTGCCGGGCCTCGAGCGCCGCGAGGACACCGACGACGGCTTCCTTGCTCGCCTTCATCGGACGGCCGATGCCCCGTTCCTGCGCCCGGACCGCCGCCACCGGTCCGGTACGGCCCACCACCAGCCCCGCCGTCGGGGATCCCAGGTACTTCTGCCCGCTGACGGTCACCAGGTCCGCCCCCGTGCCCAGCAGTTCCGCGACCCGGAGATCCTGAGCGGCACCGTCGATGACCGCGGGCACCCCGCGACGGTGCGCCGCCGCCACCGCTTCGGACAGCGTGGCACCGGTCCCGCGGACGAGGCGGGACGACACCAGCAGCAGGCACGCGACGTCCGGACGCGCGAGGCCGGCCTCCAAGTCCGCGAGCGTGCACGCCGCTTCGGTTCCCACGCGCACGGGGGCCGCACCCGCCAGCCGGACGGCCTGCTCGATCGGGTGCCCGTAATTGACGGCGTGTCCCGCCGGGAGGAGCACCGCCGCAGGCATGTCCGTCGTGTCCGGCAGGGCCGCGATGCGCTCGGGAGAGCTGCCCGTCATCGAGGCCGCGACCGCCAGGGTGATCGCCGACGCCGTGCAGTGGACCACCGTCCCCGCTTCGGCCCCGGCGAACCGGGCGAGGGCCCGGTCGGCCGCCGCTTGCAGTTCCGCCATCACGAAGAACCCTGACAGGGCCTCGGCGACCGCGGCGGCGACGGCCCCGCCGCTGCGCGAGACACCCAAGGGGGTGAACGGCCCCCGCGCGTTGATGACCGACGTAAGACCGTACTTGGCATGCAGATCCATGCACGCCATCCTGCCCTCGTAAGTGCCCCTGGGCGCCTGGCTCCTGGCTCCTGGCTCCTGGCTCTTGGCCCGTGGCCCCCTGACACCGGACCGTGTGCGCACAGCCACATGATCGGACCGATAAGTCCTAAGCGACTGTGAGTACGATCTTGCCCCGGATGTGGCCTCGGGCGGCGCGTTCATGCGCCGCCGAGGCGTCCGTGAGCGGGAATGTGCTGTCGATCGCGGGGCGGACCGTGCCTGCGTCCAGGAGGCGTGCCAGTTCGGCGAGTTGAGCGCCGTTCGACCGGACCTGAGTGCCCGTTACGGTGACGCCCAGTTTCTCGTTCTCCGCGTCGTCGAACTCGCCGAAGTACACCGGGTAGAGGGATCCGCCGCGTTTGAGGGTGCGCAGGAAGCGCCTGCTGTGGGGGCCTCCGACGGTGTCGAGGACGAGATCGATGTCTCGGGCGGCCTCCTCGGGCCGCTCCTTGGTGTAGTCGATGAACTCATCGGCGCCGAGCTCGCGCAGGAACGTCTCGTGGGGGCCGGAGGCCACGGCGATGACGCGGGCTCCCTTCCACTTGGCCAGTTGGAGAGCGAGGTGTCCCACGCCTCCTGCCGCGCCGTTGATGAGCACCGTGGTCTCGCTGCCGAGCGCCATCGGGTGGTGCCGGGCCTCCTGGAACGGAGAGGGGTGGTCGTGCCCGAGCTCGATCAAGAACTGCCATGCCGTCAGCCCCGACATGGGCAGAGCCGCGGCGTGCACGTGATCGACGCCGGCCGGCTTGCGGGCGAGGTCGGAGGCCGGCGCGGTGACGTACTGGGCGTACGCGCCGCCCTGGAGGGCGACGGGGAAGCGCAGCAGGCCGAATACCTCGTCCCCGGCCGCGAAGTCGTGGACATCGGCGGCGATGGCCTCCACGGTGCCGGAGACGTCGGTGCCCGGAATCAGGGGAAGCTCGAACGGCGGCTTGAACTCGGCAGGCACGTCGGGCATTCCCTCGCGTACATACCAGTCGGGAGGGTTGAGGCCGACCGCGTGCACCCGGATGAGGACCTCACCCGGCCCGGGCTCGGGTACCTCCACCTCATCTACGCGCAGTACCTCGGGGCCGCCGTACTCGTGCAGCCGGATCGCCTTCATGGTGTTCGCCGGCATCGGTTTCTCCTGGTTTTCCCTGGCGGATACACTGAGTGGATCAGTGATCCGTTTATCCGGATCACTGGAACGAATATATGGACCACTGATCCGGATAGTCAAGAGGGTGCAGATGCGGGCAGACGCCAGGAAGAATCGTGATCACTTGCTCGCCGTGGCGAGCGAGGCCATCGCCGAGCAGGGCGTCGATGGTTCGATGCGCGACATCGCGCGCAGGGCCGGCGTCGGACTCGCGACGCTGCTTCGCCATTTCCCGACGCGCGAGGCGCTGCTCGATGCCCTGCTCCGTACGAGCTTCGACGAACTGACGGTCAAGGCTGCCGAGCTCGAAGCGTCGAGTTCCCCTGAAGATGCTCTCGTTTCCTGGCTGCGCGACTGCGTCACGTGGACCACGACCTATCGGGGCGTGACCGTGCTGATGGCAGCCGCCATCGAAGACCCTGAGTCCGCACTCCACGCTTCGTGCGTCACGTTGCGCGCAGCCGGTGCGCGCCTCCTGGCACGCGCCCAGGCTGCGGGCGCGGCACGCACCGACATCGACGGCGCCGACTTGTTTGCGCTGGTGGCGGCGCTCGCGTGGCTCGGGGATCAGCCCTCGCTCGCGCCAGGCGCCGACCGCCTCTTCGGGGTTGTCGCGAGCGCGATCCTGACGAGCGCAGGTCGCGACGGACAGCCGCATGACCGGATGGGCGAGTCCTAGGGGGAGACGCTTCTCAGGGGGAGGCACCTCCTAGGGAATCGAACCCTTGACCTACGCATTACGAGCACGTTAGGGCCTGTGCTGCGGCGTGTTGCTGGGTGACCCGTGGTGTCGTTTTCGCAGGTCAGAGCACACATTCCAGTCCCGCTGTTCGCGCCCTGTGTTGCACTGTTCAATGGCGTCCGCGCTCCCCTTGCGCTCCCCTGTGAGCGGAGGTTCGCCCTTAGCCGCTCCTCAGTCCGACGCCACGAGGCGCCCGGCTGACGCGGTTGCCCTCGACACAGCCCCTCGCGTCCCGGCGGCGGGCCGCGGCAGCGGCGTCGTGTGCGTGGCGGCTGTCGTCGTCGCGGAGTTGACGAGCCACGCCGCCGCGCCTGGGCAGGTGTCCGGACGTAGCTTCCGCTCATGGATGCGACGAGGCGGGAGCTGCTGTTGCCGAACACGCTGCGCATCGAAGTCGCGGACCTGTGGGCGAATGGCGACCCGCCCTGTCGGCTCCGGTGCTGCCGGCGGCCGAAGGCTCCGGGCGAGGCCACGAGCCCGTTCCCGTCACGTACTTCGTGGCGCGCTGCGGCGTACTGGATCAGCCGCCATCGGGCCAGACGGTGTGGGCGGAGATCGACCTCTGAACTCCCGGAGCAGCCGAGCGGGTTCCGCTTCGGCCTCGGGCCGGCACGCGGGGAATCGACTCCGGCTGGTCAGTTGTAGCTCTGTAACAGGGACCGCGAGCACTTGGAGTTCCACCCGTTCGCGTGATCGACTACTCAGTGCCCGAGAGGAACTTGAAGCGCAACGCGACGCTTTGCCACGGTCGGACACGACTCCGGCCGACCGCGGGGCCGGTCCGATCCAGCCGCGCTCCGCGAGTAACGGGCCCGTGCGCCGCAGAGGCGCGCATGCACCACTGCACGTTTGCACGTATGCACGTAAAGGAGAGAAAACATGCGCAAGTTCCAGCGCGCAGCAGTCGCCGCCGCCGGCATCCTGGCCTTCTCCGGCCTCGGCGTCGGAGCCGCCCAGGCCGCCGACCTCCCCTCGATGGACACGCAGGGCGACGCCGCGACGGACTGCTTCACGAAGGAGACCCAGCAGCTGGTGGACGAGGGAGTGGGCCACCACGTCACGATCGTCCACTGCGAACGCGAACCCCAGAGCCCGGGCAGCATGCTGGTCTTCTACCGGGGCTGAGTCCGAGGCGGGTCACCTCCGGCCCTCTCCACCGAGGCCCCGGTCTCCTTGGCTGCGCGCACGTCGGAGAACCGGACGCCGCACCCGCACCGGACGTTCCGTCGACGTGACGGACGAAGGCGGCTCTTCCACCCCCTGCGCGGGGGCCGGAGGGGCCGCCTTCGTGTTGCTCGGTGCCGACGGTGACAAGGGAGCGCAGCAGCGCAGGTCGCTACTCTCCAGCCTCACCCACTCGGAGGGCAACCAGGCATGATCGGCACGTCGCAAAGGGAACACATCGTGGCTTCGGCATCTGTTGATAAGGGCCACCACAGCAGCGAAGCGGTACCGAGCACTGCTGCCAGGTCAGAGTGGCGAGCTTGCTGGATGCCGAGGGTGACGCTGGCGACGTTGCCGTTCTCCGGGACGGTGACCACGAGCCGGCCCTCGGGAACTCCTGCCAACTCGGTGAACCGCTCCACGTAGGCACCGTCACCTGATGGACGAGAACGTGCCGGAAGTCCTCCCACTCCAGGCCCGTACGGTGTTGCACCCGGTCCAGCAAGGAGGTGCCGACCTTTCCGAACACGTCGCGCAGTTCGGCGCTGTCGCCGTGGAAATAGGTGTGCTCATCACCGCGCGGGTGGCGGGCCCGCCGCCGAAGATGCCGCCGACGGGTGAGGTTCGGAGCGCGTCTCGGAGTCGACGTTCGGAAGCCAGCGGGTGCGCGGTTGTTCACTGGTGCTGAAGCAATGGAGGCGCAGGGTGACGCTGACTGTTGTCCAGGACCTGCGGCAGGCCCTGCTCAGGGCTGGGCGGCCGACCACTGTCTGAACGAAGCAGGCAGTGCCGCCAGGACATCGCTCTCCTGCGGGGTCCACACCAACGCGC
Source organism: Streptomyces sp. Edi2 (assembly GCF_040253635.1). Lineage (NCBI taxonomy): Bacteria > Bacillati > Actinomycetota > Actinomycetes > Kitasatosporales > Streptomycetaceae > Streptomyces > Streptomyces sp. Edi2. The sequence continues at coordinate 5,637,915 of NZ_JBEJGX010000003.1, forward strand.
CGCCGGCGGAGGAGGAGTCGATGACCTCGTCACGGTCGAACACCCGGTACACCGGCTTCTCGTCCTCGACCGGGGCGAAGGCGAGGGCGGCGGTGCTGCCGACCGCCCGGGCGGCGGCTTCGACGACAGCCAGCGGGGCCGTGGGGTGTGCGTCGGCCAGCAGGTAGGTGCGCCCGTCGTGTTCCTTGGGCGCACGCAGGACCGCCGTGTACGCGCGCGCCAGGTCCTCGACGTGAATCCAGGACCACACCTTGTCCCGTCGTCCCCGGTGTACCGGCCCGGAGGATCGGGCCTCGCGGAACCAGTCCCCGACGATCGAACTGCGCGCATCGCCGCCGTGCACCATGCCCGGCCGCAGCACGGTGTGCGGCAGCCCGGCACTGCGTAGTTCGGCTTCCAGGCCGGCGCGGAGGTTACCGTTGTCGACGGGGGTCTGCGGCGTCAGCACCGCGTGGGCGTGCTCACCGTAGACCGAGCAGCCGGTCGTATACACCAGATGCTGGCGGCGGCCGGCGTCGGCGAGAGCGCCAAAGAGAGCACGATCGGCGCCGACGGGGTCGTCCGGGTCGAAGGCGGTGTGGACCACGGCGTCCGCACCGGCGAGCATCCTGCTGAGCACGGCACGGTCCGCGAGACGCCCGCGCAGCGGCCGGACACCAAAGTCCTGCAGCGCCCTCGCCCTGTCCGAGCCCGGATCCCGGGTGAGGGCAAAGACCTCATGACCCGCCTCGGCCAGAGCAACCGCAACAGCTCGCCCGACATAACCAGTTGCCCCTGTGATCAGTACACGCATCCCAAGAGGCTAACCGGTACCCCGGCAGCCTCCGCGGTCGCCGGGCAGCAGCCTGCCGACTGCAGCGACCAACCACGCCCCTCGCCGCAAGGTAGCTCTTCACCCCCACAAGGCCCCCTCCAAAGTGGCGCTCCAGCCCGCAGACTTCGCCGTCACAGGACACCGGGTTCCCGCCGAAGAACGCCCGGAAATTCTGAAACCAAACACAGACCGGGACCAGCGGATTCACGCGGATCCCGAAACGCTGGGCAGCCGAGCGGACCCACGGCTGGCTGATGCTCCACCGACGCCTGGCCCGCGACTATGAAGTCCCCCGAGGCTGCTATGTCGTGTCAAGCAGCTTGGTCGAGGTCTTCAGTGCTCGGACGGGTCCTTCGTTCGAGGATCTTGAAGAGCTGTCGGCCGATGACGCGCTTGAGGCAGCGCTGTGCGTCACGGGAGCTCTTTCCTTCGCTGGTGCGGCGGGCGACGTAGGTCTTTGTGTCTGAGTCGAGTCGCATCCTGATCAGCGTGATCGTGGGGTCTCCCTGGTGCCGCGCCGTGTGCGGCTTCAGGGCCGGGGTGCCAGCAGGTCGTTCAGTTCGGCCTCGAAGAGCAGGGCGGGGTCGAGGTTCATGCCGGTGAAGTGGCCGGCGAGTTCCAGGGACAGGACGCCGTGCAGGCGGGTCCAGAAGGTCAGGAACCGGTGGAGGGCTTCGGGCGGGGCGGGGTGGCCGGCGGCCCAGTCCCGGTGGTCCTCCAGGTAGGTGCCGAACGGTGTGGTGGCGCCGTCCGGGGCGAGCGCCGCGCACGCGTCGACCAGGGTCGTCATGATCTCGGAGGAGAGGGCGGTGGTGTCCTCGGGCGCGTGGTAGCCGGGGATGGGGGTGCCGTAGACGAGGAAGTACCGCTGCGGGTCCGCCAGGGCCCAGTCGCGCAGGGCGTGCGCCAGACCGGCCAGGTCGGCGTCGTTGGCGGAGGCCGTGCGGAAGGTTTCGGCGAGGCTTCGGTATGCCTCCCGGACGAGTTCGGTGATCAGGTCGTCGCGGCTGGCGAAGTAGCGGTAGAGCGCCGGTCCGCTCATGCCCATCTGCTTGGCGATCGCGTTGAGGGAGAGCGCGGACGCCCCCGCCGTGGCGATCTGCTCCCAGGCGCGTTCCGTGATCTCCGCCCGCACCTGGGCCCGGTAGCGCTCCCGCGGGGTGTTCGCGCCCGTCGTCGCCATGGCCTGTCACCGTCCCCATTCATCGTCTGGCTACATCTTCAAGACTTGGTTAGAAGCTATCACGCACGTCATTGACCTGGCGTTCCGTGAACGTTATAACTTCTAACGAAGGCGTGAAGCTGTAGTTCTGGTGGGTGTGTGGTGCGCGGTACGGCCGCGCGACCTGCCGGGCAGGCAGCGCTCACGCCCCCGACCGACAGAGGGGAACTCCATGTCCGGCTTCCGCAGCACTGACCACCGCAGTACTGACCACCGCAGCACCGGGATTCGCAGGGCCGGTTTACGCGCCACCGGCTTCCGCAGGACCGGTGCCCGCGGCGCCGGCGTCCGCGCCGCCCTGTTCGCCGTCCCGCTCACCCTCGCTCTCGGCCTCCTCGGCACCGCCGCCGTGCCCGCGGGGGCGGCCGGCCCCCACCCCTCCCGCACCACTCACCCCTCCCACCCGTCCCACCCCGGCACGTCCCTCACCTGCCGGGGGAAGGGCGTCGACCCCGACGCCCGCGTCCGCCACCGGACCGAGACCGTGATCCACGCCCCGCTGCGCCGCATCTGGAAGCTGCAGACCGACGTGGAGCACTGGCCGTCCTGGCAGGCCCCCGTCGAGACCGCGAAACGCCTCGACCACGGTCCCTTCCGCAAGGGTTCGGCATTCCGGTGGACGACCCCGATACCCCCCAACCCCTCAACTCCCGCTACCGGTCTCGAGATCACCTCGACCGTCCAGCAGCTCAAGCGCCACTCCTGCCTGCGCTGGACCGGCCCCGCGATCGGCGAAGGGCTGCGCATCGACGGTGTCCACGTATGGAACTTCACCGAGGTCAAGGGCGGCGTCCGCGTGAGCACCGAGGAGACCCACGCCGGCGCCCAGGTCGAAGCGGACGTGCCCACCGCGACCAAGATCCTGCGCGAGGGCCTGGAGGCATGGCTGCGCAACCTGAAGTCCGCCGCCGAGGCCCGGGTTCACCACCCGCAGCACTGACCCGTGAGCCCGGGCCGCGCCCGCTACCGGCCGCCGGCCGCTCTGGTCATGCCTGCTCCCCGGCGGGCCCCCCGACGGGCTCTCGAGGGGCGGCCTGCGGGGCGGGCGTGCGGCGGGGCAGGAGGAGGGGCGTGGTCAGGAGGAGCGCACCGGCGAGGGTGATGGCGGTGCGGGTGCCGATGAGGCCGGCGAGCAGTCCCCAGCACGCCGTCATGGCCGCGGTGGTGGTGCTGCTCGTGATGGACCACGCCGACAGGGTCCGGGTCACGCGGTCGGTGGCGGTGTGGGCGAGCCGGTAGGTGGCGAACACCGGCGTGAAGATCCCCATGCACAGGATCAGGCCGAACTCGACAACGATGATGAGCGCGAGTCCCCAGGGGCCGGGGCCGATGAACCCCAGCCCCAGGGACCAGCACGCCCGCAGGGTGCCGGCGGTGAGCAGCACCCGGTGCTGTCCGAACCTCGTGACCAAGGGCCGGGCGAGCCGCGAGCCGACGAGACCACCGATGCACGACACGCCGAAGGCCAGGCCGTACTGCCACGGCGCAAAGCCCAGGTCGTGCAGGAGGAGGACGGTCAGCAGCGGCATGGTCGCCATGATCAGCGCGTTCACCAGGCCGGTGTTGAAGAACAGCGGTCGCAGGTGGGGGTGGCCCAGGATGTAGCGCCAGCCCTCAACGACATCGGCCATGGTGAAGCGTTGCGCGGGGCGGTCCGGCGGCTGCGCTTCCCGGCCGCCGATCGCCTTGATCCCCAGTGCGGAGAGCAGGAAGCTGACCGCGTTCGCGACCACCGTCGTCAACGGCCCGAACACCCCGATGGCGACACCTCCCAGGGGCGGACCGAGCGCGGTCGCCGTCCAGGTCGTGGTCTCGAACCTGCCGTTGGCCACCAAGAGGTCGTCGGGCCTCACCAGGGCCTTCAGGTACGCGCCGCTCGCGGAGGTGAACAGGATGTTGGCAGCCGCGACGATCACCGAGACGACGACGAGCTGGGCGAAGCTCAGCCTGCCGAGCGCGTACGCGGCGGGCACCGTCAGCAACGCCGCGAACCGGAGCAGGTCCATGCCCACCATGACCGGCCGCTTACGACGGAACTCCACCCACGGTCCCAGCGGGATCGCGATCAAGGCCCCCACCGCCAGGCCTGCCGCGGACAGCACGGACACCTGTGCCGTGCCGCTGTGCAGCACCAGGACGGCGATGAGCGGGAACGCGTCGAGCGAAAGCCAGGTCCCGGCGGCGCTGGCGGCGAACGCGGCCCACAACCATCCGAACTCCCGGCCCAGCGACTGCCGGTATCTCATTCCTGGCTCCGTCCCACCCGATTCCCCCGGTTCCCCCGATTCCCGTCAGGAGCGAGCTGCCATCAAACAGCATGCGGAGCCGACTCGGGCCATGACTGCGGCATGGGGAGAGTTCGTGGACTCACGACGGGAGCGACGGGACGGGCGGGAGCAGCAAGCGGGGCTCCGGGGTGGGGACCGGGCTCTTCGAGGAAGTCGGGCAGGGTCCGTTCCAGGACCTGCGACCGCGGTACCGGCCGTCCGGTGTCGATGAAGTGCATGACCTCGGGATCGCCGTGCAGCGCGACCAGCAACTCCGCGTCGTCCGGCCTGAACCGGCGGAGCACGAGCCGGTCCGTCCGGACCGGGGGAGGCGAGGGTGGCATCGCGTACGTCCCGTCCTGTCGTCCGCCGGGGCGCCGGGACCTGGCTGCCCGGCCGTCTGGGCGCCACGGCATAGTAGAGCGCAGCCCGATGAGGGACATGACAATTACGGCGCGCCGTCTGCCCGGCGCCGCCGCTTATCAGGGGGACTTGTTCCATGCCATCCATCCGCCGCTCCACCGCCGCGGCCGCGGCACTGGTCGCGCTGCTCACGGGCACCGTCACCGCCTGCGGCCCCAGTGACGACAAGGCCGCCGCTTCGGGTGCCGCCGACCAGAAGGGTCAGGGTGGCGAAGGGATCCAGATCCCCAAGGGCATGCCGACCAGCCTGGACGATCTGAAGAAGTGGAAGGACGGCGGCTGGCAGAACTGGGACAAGTGGGCCCGTAAGGCTTCGGATTTCGCCAACCCGGTCATCAAGGACCACTGGAAGACGGACCGGCTGGCCAAGGCGAAGAACTCGCCCGAGATCGGGGTGCAGGCCACCGGCGCGGGCAGCGAGTTCGACGCCACGGACCCCGAGCCGCAGCCGGTCACCGCCGAGCAGGTCGCCCGCCCGTACCACCAGCACATGGCGCCGGTCGGGAAGATCTTCTTCGACAGCCCGAAGGGCCCGATGGTCTGCTCCGGCACGATCGTCGAGGACCCCGCGCACCCGGGCAAGTCCAACCTGGTGTGGACCGCGGGCCACTGCGTGCACTCCGGCAAGCAGGGCGGCTGGATGCGCAACGTCGTCTTCGTGCCGTCCTACAACGACAACGGCGCGGCGATGAACCAGGTCAGCGGCGCCCCCTCCCAGCAGGTCACCCCGTACGGCCGGTTCTGGGCCGACTGGATCACCACGTCCGGTGAGTGGATCAACATGGGCAGCCAGCACACCGGCAACGGCGGCTCCGCCTACGACTTCGCGGTGCTGCACGTGAAGCCGGAGAACGGCGGCGGCAAGTCGCTCCAGGAGACCGTGGGGGCCGCCGCCCGGGTCGCGTTCGACACCCCCTCCGCCGACCGCATCGCCTCGCTGGACGCCTTCGGCTATCCGGCAGCGCCGCCGTTCGACGGTGCGCGCATGATGAACTGCCCGGGCCGCCCCGGCCGCCTCGTCATGCAGGAGGGCACGCCCGCCATGAACCGCATCGGCTGCAACATGACCGGCGGCACCTCCGGCGGCGGCTGGTTCGTCAACCACGGCGGCAAGCTGACGCTGGTGTCCAACACGTCGATCAGCTCCAGCAACCACACCTGGCTGGCGGGCCCGCACCTCGGCCCGGAGGCGGAGCGGGTCTTCAACGACATCAGCCGGAAGTTCGCGAACCGGTAGTCCGCGAGGACGTCGCCCCAGGACCCAGACCCTCGGCCCCCAGCTCGCCTTCGAGCTGGGGGCCGAGGGGTTCAGAGCGAACGACGGTCCCCCCGGAACCGCCGCGCGCTCAGCAGTCGAACACCGACCAGCAGATGTCGTTCCGCAGCCGCTGGTCGTCGAGTACGAGCTCCCGGATCTGCTCCGGGAGCTGGTCACGCTGCCACTGGCACTCGCGCCGCCCGGCGGCCTCGGCCTCGCCTTCCGGCGCGGCAGCACGTGCGGCCTTGATCGCATAGGCGGCCGCACCGAGCTCGTGCGCGGCGACGTGTGCGACGGCCCCGGCCTGGCCGGCGGCGTACGCGGCATGCCGTGCCGCACCGCGCAGGTCCCGGGCCGCGCCCATGGCATGGCCTCCCGCCGCGCGCGCCTGCATCATCTTGACCTCGCCACGCACCCAGGCGCGGGCATGCTCGATCGCCTGACGCGGCCTCGGGTCCTCGGGCCGGTCCGACGCGAAGAGGTCAAGGACGTGCTCCGCGCAGGATGCCGCCCATAGGGCGAGGAGGTGGTGATCCGCATCGGTGAGGGTCCCACCGCGGCGGATCGTCACGAAGCGAGGGTCCCGGACCTTGGGGAGGATCATGGCTGGCGCCCCTTCTGCCGGCATCCGCCCCCACCCGAGGGCGCATCCCCGCGCAAAATGATGCAGGTGAGCAGATTATCCGAGCAGGTGCAGAGCGCGGTTCCCCTTTGGCACGAACATCTCCGGGCCCCCTTCCCCGCCGGCCTGCGAGGTGCCGAGTCCGAGCCCGGGGGTACGGACCTGGTGTTGCTCGACGCGGACACCGCAGGCTGCGTGCTGACGTGGCTCAACAACGGCGGCACCCTCGACCCCGAGCGCACGCGCACCCTGCGGAGCCGCATCGACGACCTGGACCGGGTCATCCCTGAGATCACCGAGCCCGCAGGAATGCAGTACTACCAGCGCTTGCGCCGGCTTGCCCTGTTCGTCTCGGCGACCCTCCCCGGCGATGGCTGAAACAGCTGCTCAGCCTTCGGAGACCAAGGCCAGACGCAGCGCCTCCAGGGCGCCGGAGAAGGCGCTGTCGCTGGGCGTCGCGTAGCCGATGACCAGGCCGTGGCGGGCCGGCATGGTGGCGGCGGGGTGGCGGTAGCCGGAGAGGCCGTCGAGGGCCAGGCCCTGCCGGCGGGCGGCGCGCAGGGCCCGCTGCTCGTCCGACTCGGTCGCGTCGTCGGGGAGTTGGAGGACGGCGTGCAGGCCGGCGGAGAGGCCGGTGACGGTGAGGTGCGGGGCGTGGGTGGTCACCGCGTCGACCAGTTGGTCGCGGCGTCTGCGGTAGCGCTGACGCATCCGGCGGATGTGCCGGTCGTAGGCGCCGTGGGTGAGGAATTCCGCGAGGGTGAGCTGGTCGGTGACGCCCGCCCAGGCCTCGCGCTCGCCCTTGGCCTCCAGTACGGCGTCGACGAGGCGGTCGGGGAGCACCATCCAGCCCAGGCGCACCGCGGGGGACAGGCTCTTGCTGACCGAGCCGATGTAGACGACGTGGTCGGGGTCGAGGCCCTGGAGGGCGCCGACGGGCTTGCGGTCGTAGCGGAATTCGCCGTCGTAGTCGTCCTCCAGGATGAACCCGCCGGTGGCGCGCGCCCAGTTGATGGCGGCCGCCCGGCGGTCGGGGTGGAGCGGTACGCCGGTGGGGAACTGGTGGGCGGGGGTGAGGAGAGCCGCGCCCAGGCCGTCGAGCCGTGCCAACTGTGCGGTTTCGGCGCCGTGTTCGTCGAGGTTGAGGGGGTGGGTGCGGAGGCCGGCGGTGGTCAGGAGGTGGCGGTGGAAGGGGAGGCCGTAGGACTCGACGGCGAGGGGGCCGGGGAGGACGGCGGGCAGGAGCAGGCGCAGGGCGTGGGCGAAGCCGGAGCAGATGATGATGCGTTCGGGGTCGGTGCGCACGCCGCGGGTGCGGGCCAGGTAGTCGGCGAGCGCGCGGCGCAGTTCGGGGCGGCCACGGGGGTCGCCGGGGCCGAAGGCGTCGTGCGGGGCGGCGGTCAGCGCACGGCGGGCGGCGGCCAGCCAGGCGGTGCGCGGGAAGGACGCGGCGTCCGGCTGTCCCTGGAGGAGGTTGTGCGGGCGGCGGGTCGCCGGGGCGCGGTGGACCGGGGCGCGGGTGGGCGTCAGCGGCTCCGGCCTCCCCCGGATGTTGTCCGGGAGGTGCCCCTGGGCGACGCGGGTGCCGGAGCCCTGGCGGGCGCTCAGCCAGCCTTCCGCCACCAGTTCGGCGTAGGCGTCGGCGGCGGTGTTACGGGCGATGCCGAGGTCGGCGGCGAGCGAGCGGTAGGGCGGCAGGCGGGTGCCGGGAGCCAGGCGGCCGGACCGTACGGCGTCCCGCAGCGCCCGGATGAGGACGGCGCGGCGGCTGCCGGGTCCGGTCAGCTCCAGATGCAGATCGGCGCCCAGACTCTCGGCAGAATTGACCCATGATTCCGGCATGGAAATGCACCCTACAGCCGGTCGCCTGCTCTTCTAGATTGAAGACATGACGAATACAGCGCAGGTCAGCGAAGCGGGCACGGGGAACTCGGTGGACGCGGGGAACTCGGCGGGCACGGGGGACCCGGCGGAGGGGGCGGCGATCCGCAGTCCCCGGGTCAATTTCGCCAAGGCCGCCCCGAAGGCCTTCAAGGCCCTGATCGGCTTCGATGCCGCTGCGCGGGAGGGCCTGGACCCCACCCTGGTCGAACTGGTCCAGATCCGTTCCTCGCAGCTCAACAAGTGTGCGTACTGCCTCCATATGCACACCTCCGACGCCCGCAAGGCCGGCGAGAGCGCGGAGCGGCTGCACATGGTGGCCGTCTGGGAGGAGGCGGCGCACTTCTTCACCGCGAAGGAGCGGGCGGCGCTGGCCCTCACCGAGGCCGTGACGCTGGTCGCCCAGGGAGGAGTGCCGGACGAGGTCTACGAGCATGCCGCCCGCCACTTCGAGGAGGCGGAGCTGGCCCGGCTGCTGGCGCTGATCTTCACGATCAATACGTGGAACCGGATCGCGATCAGCACGGGGAAGGTGCCGGGGACGGACGAGCGGTAGCGGCACGGCGGGCTCGGCACGCGTGGGCCCGGCACTCGCGGGCCCGGCACTCACGGGCGGGCCGCCGGCCGGGTGCGGGCCGTCAGCCCCCGCAGACCGTCAGCCCCGCCGCCTACCAGCCCCCGCCGCCTACCAGCCCCTGCCGTCTACCAGCCCCCGCCGCCCGTCACCCCTCCGCCGCCAGTTCCTCCCGCAGTTGCTCCGCCATCCCCGCCACCGCTGTCATCGCCCGGTGCTGGAGACCGGGGCCGAAGGTGACCCGGGCCGCGCCGAGGGCGCCGAGTTCGCGCGGGGTGGGACCGTCCGGTGTCACCACGGCATTGACGGGGAGGCCGATACCGGCGGCCAGCGCGGCCAGTTCCGGGGGCGGGGCGAGGATCGGATAGACGCAGTCGGCGCCCGCGGCCGCGTACATCCGGCCGCGCCGGACCGCCTCCTCGGTGCCGCGGACACCGTGCAGATAGGTGTCGATCCGGGCGTTGAGCACCAGTGCCTCGCCGGCCTCGGCCCGGACCGCGGCCAGCCAGTCCGCCTGCTCCAGCGGGTCCCGCAGGGCGCCGGTGGCAGGGTCGGTGTCCTCCAGGTTGCAGCCCACCGCCCCGGCGTCCATGAGGCGGCCCACCAATTCCTTTGCGGACAGCCCGTATCCGGCCTCCACATCGGCCGAGACCGGGATGTCCACGGACCGCACGATCCGTGCGACGGCCGCGAACATCTCGTCGGCCGGCGTCCGGCCGTCCTCGTATCCGAGAGAGGCCGCGATGCCCGCACTGGGGGTGGCGAGCGCCGGGAAGCCGGCGTCCGCGAACACCCTTGCACTGGCCGCGTCCCAGGGGCCGGGGAGGACCAGCGGCAGCCGGGGCCCGTGGTGCAGCGCGCGCAGCGCGGTGGCTGTCACGGGGCGGTCCTCGGCGGTCATGCCTGTCCCGGGGCCATGCGGGTGGACACGCCGAAGCGGTTCCAGGCGTTGATGGTGGTGATCAGCGCGATCAGGTGGGCCAGTTCGGCCTGGCCGAAGTGGCCGGCGGCGCGGTCGTAGACGGCATCGGGAACGAAGCCCTCGGTGAGCAGGGTGATGGCTTCGGTGAGGGCGAGTGCGGCCTGCTCCTTGGGGGAGTAGAAGTCGGCGGCCTCCTCCCAGGCGTTGAGGAGGTAGATCCGCTGCTCGGTCTCGCCGGCCGCACGGGCGTCCTTGACGTGCATGTCGAGGCAGAACGCGCAGTGATTGAGCTGCGAGGCACGGATCTTCACCAGCTCGACCAGCGCCGGGTCGAGGTCCTTCTTCGCCGCCACCTCCAGCGCGATCATGGCCTTGTAGACCTCCGGCGCGAGCTTCGCCCAGGGCAGGCGGGGGCCGTGCCGGTGTTCGGGCTGCGCCGCCTGAGGTGTCTGTGCGGCCTGAGCTGCCGAAGTGGTCGGTGTGGGCTGTGCTGTCTGCTGAGCTGTCTGTGGCGTCATGTCTACGACGCTACGACGGCAATGGCATGGCTGTATGGTCCATTTCCATGGAGAATTCCTGGGCCACTTTCGGGCGGGATCTGCACCTGGACCTCACCGGTCCCGGCGGTCTGCGCGCCGCGCTGCTGCGGGCGCTGCGGGACGCCGTACGGTCCGGCCGCCTGGCCCCCGGCACCCGGCTGCCCTCCTCCCGCTCGCTCGCCGCCGACCTCGGCATCGCCCGTAACACCGTCGCCGACGCCTACGCCGAACTGATCGCCGAGGGCTGGCTCAGCGCCCGTCAGGGCTCCGGCACCCGCGTCGCCGAGCGGGTCCTGCCGCGGGCCACGCCCACCGCCCGGCGCGCCCCCGGCCCATCCGACGCAGCCCGCGCGGTCGGCCCGGCCGGCCGCGCCGACCGGCCGCGCTTCGCCCTCACCCCGGGCACCCCCGACGTCTCCGCCTTCCCCCGCACCGCCTGGCTGGCCGCCGCCCGCCGTGCGCTGGCCACCGCCCCCAGCGAGGCCTTCGGCTACAACACCTCCCACGGCCGCCCCGAGCTGCGTACCGTCCTCGCCGACTACCTCGCCCGCGCCCGTGGCGTACGCGCCGACCCCGACCGCATCGTCATCTGCGCCGGTTTCATGCAGGGGCTGGCCCTGCTCAGCCGCGTCCTGGGCACCGGGCGGCTGGCCGTCGAGTCGTACGGCCTCGACTTCCACCGCGCCGTCATCACCCGCGCGGGCCTGCGCACCGTTGCGCTCCCCGTGGACGAACGCGGCGCCCGCACCGACGAGCTGACCGCCCTCGACGACGTACGCGCGGCCCTCCTCACCCCCGCCCACCAGTTCCCCACCGGCGTACCGCTCCACCCCGACCGCCGGGCGGCCGCCATCAACTGGGCGCGCGCCACCGGCGGGTTCATCCTGGAGGACGACTACGACGGCGAATTCCGCTACGACCGCAAGCCCGTCGGCGCCCTCCAGGGCCTCGACCCCGACCACGTCGTCTACCTGGGCACCGCGAGCAAGAGCCTCGCCCCCGCGCTACGGCTCGCCTGGATGGTGCTGCCGGAACGCCTGGTCGATCCGGTGCTCGCCCTCAAAAGCACCGGCGAATGGCAGTCCGGGGCGCTGGACCAGCTCACTCTCGCCGAGTTCCTGTCCTCCGGCGCCTACGACCGCCACCTTCGCGGTATGCGGCTGCGCTACCGACGCCGCCGCGATCAACTGGTGGCCGCCCTGGCCGACCACGCACCCCAGGTCCGTGTCTCCGGCATCGCCGCCGGCCTGCACGCCGTACTGGAACTCCCGCCCGGCACCGAACAGGCCATCCTCCGGGCCGCCCGCCGGCAGGGCCTCGCCCTGGACGGCCTGAGCCGCTACCACGACCCGACCGCCCCACCGGCCTCCCGCGACGCACTGGTAGTGGCTTACGGCACCCCGCCTGACCACTCCTTCGCGGGAGCCGTGGACGCCTTGCTCAAGGCGCTGCCATCAGGGGAGCTGCCATCAGGGGAGTAGGAGGCGGGGACGGCGGAGGACGGGAGGAGCGGCGAGGCCGTACCGGACACGGACACGGACACGGGCACGGGCACGGATGCGGATACGCATACGGATGCGGGATACGGGCTAACGGCACGGGCCCCCGGGATCACAACTCCCGCACGAACGACACCCGGTCGAGCCCCGGCCCGTCGTAATCCTCGTGCACCGGTACGCCGTGCTCGTCGCACCGGTCGCCCGGCTCCAGCCGGAAGCCCATGCGGGTGTGGTACGCGATGGAGTCGCGGTTGTTGGGGCTGGTGATGCAGCGGACCCGGCTGCGGCCTGCCGCGCGGGCCGTGGCGAAGAAACGGTCGTACAGGGCGCTGCCGATGCCGCCCCTCCGGCCCCGCGGGCACACGCCCACGAAGTGGATGTAGGCGGTCCCGGGGTCCGTCTGGGAGAGGAAACCGATCAGGAAGGCGTGCAGGGTCCCGTCCGGGCGCTCGACCAGGAAGCTGGTGTCGGCGAAGTGCTGCAGAAAGAGGCGCGGTACGAGCAACTGACGCTGCAGCGCGCCCGCCTCGCCCCCCAGGCCACCCCACCACTCGGCCAGGGCCACCTGGAGCCGTGGGTGGTCCGCAGGGGTGGGGCGGCGCAGCATCAGCCCGCCGGGCAGCTGCCCCGGTACCTGGGCACCTTCAGGATCGGTCATGGTCACGTCCTCCGGTCGACGGCACGGCGTCATCGTCAACTGCGCTGTTGTGCAACAGGGTTGCAGGTAGTGCGGAAACAGCTCACGTCCAGGTCCTGCGCCGGTCGCGCGTCACCGGTACCAACACCCGACACCCCCGCGCCCCGCGGCGCGCGCCGCGAGACGCCGTGCGAGCCGCCGCACGCTGGGCCATTCAGGGTAAATGCGCGGAACGGCTATGGCGCGGCGTCATGATTCGCGCGCCTACTGGTGCTATCGACCGGCGGGTTGCCAGCCTGGCGGAGGACATCGGTACCGGATGCGAATTTCCGTCGGGAGTAATTACCGAGCCTGCGCCCCAGGTTGATGCCCACTTCCCGCAGAGCGACATGCACTACGGGGAGCTGAACGGCCCGCCCTCACCACACCCTCCCGGAGGGCCATTCCATGGCACCCACCTTCACCTTGGCATCCGCATCACCAAATCCGGCAGTCTTCGGGCAGCCGGTCACCCTGACCGCCACTGTCATCCCGCTAGGGCTCGGGACACCCACCGGCACGGTCACCTTCGTCGTCACCGGCGGGCCCACCGTGACGGGCACACTCGTGGGTGGCACCGCGACCGTCACCGTCAGCGGAATCAGCGTCGGCTTTCATACCGTCACTGCGACGTACAACGGCAGCGCGCAGTTCTCGCCGTCCAGCGGCCTGGCCTCCGTAACGGTGAACAAGGCGTCGACGACCACGACCGTCACCTCGTCCCCCGACCCGTCGACCTTCGGGCAGCCGGTGTCCATCACCGCCACCGTCGCGCCGGTCGCACCAGGGGCGGGCACCCCGACCGGCACGGTCACCTTCGTCATCGGCGGTGGCGGGGGCGGCACCCTGACGGGCACGCTCTCGGGTGGCACCGCGACCGTCACCACCAGCAGTCTCAGCGTCGGCACACATGCCATCACCGCGACCTACAACGGCAATGCCCAATTCAATCCGTCCGCCGGTACCGACACGCAAACGGTGCAGGCGACCCTGCTGCCGACGACCACCACGGTCACCTCGTCCCCCGACCCGTCGGTCTTCGGGCAGGCCGTGACCTTCACGGCGACCGTTGCCCCCGTCCCGCCCGGTTCGGGCACCCCGACCGGCACGGTGACCTTCGTGATCTCCGGCGGCCCCACACTGACGGCAACGCTCTCGGGCGGCACGGCGAGCGTCACCACCAGCAGCCTCAGCGTGGGCTCCCATACCGTCACGGCGACCTACAGCGGCAGCGGCACCTTCGCCGGGTCGAGCGGCACGGACACCCAGACCGTCAACAAGGCGTCCACGACGACCACGGTGACCTCGGCCCCCGACCCGTCGGCGGTCGGCCAGCCGGTGACGTTCACGGCGACGGTGGCCCCGGTCTCGCCGGGCGCGGGCACCCCGACCGGCACCGTCATCTTCGTGATCAGTGGTGGTCCGACGCTGACCGGCACCCTCTCCGGAGGCACGGCGAGCGTCACCACCAGCGCGCTGTCACCCGGTACGCACACCGTCACCGCGACCTACGGCGGCGACGGTAATTTCAACGGCTCCAGCGGTACGGACACGCAGACGGTGGGGCAGGCGTCAACGACCACGGTGGTCTCGTCCTCGCCGGACCCGTCGGTCGTCGGGCAGACGGTGACGTTCACGGCGACGGTGGCTCCGGTTCCGCCGGGTGCGGGTACGCCGACGGGCACGGTCACGTTCGTCATCAGTGGTGGTCCGACGCTGACCGGCACCCTGTCCGGGGGCACGGCGAGCGTCACCACCAGCGCCCTGTCCGCCGGTACGCACACGGTCACGGCGACGTACAGCGGTGACGCCAACTTCACCGGCTCGGTCGGTACGGACACCCAAACCGTCAACCAGGCGTCGACCACCACCACGGTCACGTCCTCGCCCGATCCGTCGGTCGTCGGACAGCCGGTGACGTTCACGGCGACGGTGGCTCCGGTTCCGCCGGGTGCGGGTACGCCGACGGGCACGGTCACCTTCGTCATCAGTGGTGGCCCGACGCTGACCGGCACCCTGTCCGGGGGCACGGCGAGCGTCACCACCAGCGCGCTGTCCGCCGGCACGCATACGGTCACGGCGACGTACGGCGGTGATGCGAACTTCACGGGTTCCAGTGGTACGGACACGCAGACGGTCAATCAGGCGTCGACGACGACCACTGTCTCGTCCTCGCCGGACCCGTCGGTTTTCGGTGAGCCGGTGACGTTCACGGCGACGGTGGCTCCGGTGGCGCCGGGTGCGGGTACGCCGACGGGCACGGTCACCTTCGTCATCAGTGGTGGCCCGACGCTGACCGGCACCCTGTCCGGGGGCACGGCGAGCGTCACCACCAGCGCGCTGTCCGCCGGCACGCATACGGTCACGGCGACGTATGGCGGTGATGCGAACTTCACGGGTTCCAGTGGTACGGACACGCAGACGGTCAATCAGGCGTCGACGACGACCACTGTCTCGTCCTCGCCGGACCCGTCGGTTTTCGGTGAGCCGGTGACGTTCACGGCGACGGTGGCTCCGGTGGCGCCGGGTGCGGGTACGCCGACGGGCACGGTCACCTTCGTCATCAGTGGTGGCCCGACGCTGACCGGCACCCTGTCCGGGGGCACGGCGAGCGTCACCACCAGCGCACTGTCACCCGGTGTGCACACCGTCACGGCGACGTATGGCGGTGACGCGAACTTCACCGGTTCCAGTGGTACGGACACGCAGACGGTCAATCAGGCGTCGACGACGACCACGGTCACGTCCTCACCGGACCCGTCGGTCTTCGGTGAGCCGGTGACGTTCACGGCGACGGTGGCTCCGGTTCCGCCGGGTGCGGGTACGCCGACGGGCACGGTCACCTTCGTCATCAGCGGTGGTCCGACCCTGACGGGCACCCTGTCCGGGGGCACGGCGAGCGTCACGACCGGTGCGCTGTCCGTGGGAACGCATACGGTCACGGCGACGTATGGCGGTGATGCGAACTTCACGGGTTCCAGTGGTACGGACACGCAGACGGTCAATCAGGCGTCGACGACGACCACGGTCACGTCCTCGCCCGATCCGTCGGTGGTCGGGCAGTCGGTGACCTTTACGGCGACGGTCGCTCCGGTCTCGCCGGGCGCGGGCACGCCGACGGGCACAGTCACTTTTGTGATCAGTGGTGGTCCGACCCTGACCGGCACCCTCTCCGGGGGCACGGCGAGCGTGAGTACCAGCGCGCTGTCCGCCGGCACGCACACCGTCACCGCGACGTACGGCGGTGACGCGAACTTCACCGGCTCCAGCGGCACGGACACCCAGACCGTCAACCAGGCGTCGACGATGACCACGGTCACGTCCTTCCCCGACCCCTCCGTGACGGGGCAGACGGTCAACTTCACCGCCTTCGTCGGGCCGGTGTTCCCCGGCGGCGGGGTGCCGACCGGAACCGTCACCTTCGTCATCACCAACGGGGTCACGACGGTGACTCTCAGCGGCACCCTCGACGGCGCCGGCGTCACCACCGTCAGCACCAACGGCCTGGTCACGGCCGGGGTCTACACCGTCACCGCGACCTATGGCGGGGACGCGAACTACACCGGCTCCAGTGACACCGACACCCAGACGGTCAACCAGGCGTCGACCACCACCACGGTGACCTCGTCGCCGGACCCGTCGGTCGTCGGGCAGCCGGTGACGTTCACGGCGACGGTGGCTCCGGTTCCGCCGGGCGCGGGGACGCCGACGGGCACGGTCACGTTCGTCATCAGTGGTGGCCCGACGCTGACCGGGACGTTGTCCGGCGGCACGGCGAGCGTCACCACCAGCGCCCTGAGCGCCGGCAGCCACACGGTCACCGCGACCTACAGCGGCGACGCCAACTTCGCCGGTTCGGTCGGTACGGACACCCAGACCGTCAACCAGGCGTCGACGACCACCACGGTGACCTCGTCGCCGGACCCGTCGGTCTTCGGTGAGCCGGTGACCTTTACGGCGACGGTGGCTCCGGTGGCGCCCGGTGCGGGTACGCCGACGGGCACGGTCACGTTCGTGATCAGTGGCGGCCCGACGCTGACCGGCACCCTCTCCGGAGGCACGGCGAGCGTCACGACGAGCGCGCTGAGCGTCGGCTCGCATACGGTCACGGCGACGTATGGCGGTGACGCCAACTTCACCGGCTCCAGTGGCACGGACACCCAGACGGTCAACCAGGCGTCGACGACCACTACGGTCTCGTCGTCCCCGGATCCGTCGGTGGTCGGTGAGTCGGTGACCTTCACGGCCACTGTGGCTCCGGTGTCGCCGGGTGCGGGTACGCCGTCGGGCACCGTGGCGTTCGTGGTCACCGACGGGGTCACCACGGTGACGCTCACCGGGACCCTGAGCGGCGGTACGACCAGCGTCAGCACCAGCGGTCTGGTGACCGCTGGCGTGTACACGGTTACGGCGACCTACAGCGGTGACGCCAACTTCACCGGCTCGGTCGGTACGGACACGCAGACGGTCGGCCAGGCGTCGACCACGACCACGGTGACGTCGTCGCCGGATCCGTCGGTCGTCGGGCAGCCGGTGACGTTCACGGCGACGGTGGCCCCGGTGTCGCCGGGTGCGGGTACGCCGACGGGCACGGTCACGTTTGTCATCAGTGGTGGCCCGACGCTGACCGGGACGTTGTCCGGGGGGACGGCGAGTGTCACGACGGGTGCGTTGAGCGTTGGTTCGCATACGGTCACGGCGACGTATGGCGGTGACGCCAACTTCACCGGCTCCAGTGGCACGGACACCCAGACGGTCACCCAGGCGTCGACGACCACTACGGTCTCGTCGTCCCCGGACCCGTCCGTGGTGGGTGAGTCGGTGACGTTCACGGCGACGGTTGCTCCGGTCTCGCCGGGTGCGGGTACGCCGACGGGCACGGTGGTGTTCGTGGCGACGGACGGGGTCACCACGGTGACGCTGACCGGCACGCTCAGCGGCGGCACGACCAGCGTGACCACCAACGGGCTGGTGACCGCGGGCGTGTACACGGTCACGGCGACGTACAGCGGTGACGCCAACTTCACGGGTTCGGTCGGTACGGACACGCAGACGGTCGGTCAGGCGTCGACGACGACCACGGTCTCCTCGGCTCCGGACCCGTCCGTGGTCGGAGAAACGGTGACCTTCACGGCCACCGTGGCTCCCGTGGCGCCCGGTGCGGGTACGCCGACCGGCACGGTGAACTTCGTGGCGACGGACGGGGTCACCACGGTGACGCTGACCGGCACCCTCAGCGGTGGCACCACCAGCGTCAGCACCAACGGCCTGGTGACCGCGGGGACGTACACCGTCACGGCGACCTACAGCGGCGACGCCAACTTCACGGGCTCCGTCGGCACGGACACCCAGACGGTCGGCCAGGCGTCGACGACCACCACGGTCTCCTCGGCTCCGGACCCGTCCGTGGTCGGGGAAACGGTGACCTTCACGGCCACCGTGGCGCCGGTCTCGCCGGGGGCCGGCACACCAACCGGCACCGTGGCGTTCGTGGTCACCGACGGGGTCACCACGGTGACGCTCAGCGGGACCCTGAGCGGCGGTACGACCAGCGTGACCACCAACGGCCTGGTGACCGCGGGCGTGTACACGGTCACGGCGACGTACAGCGGTGACGCCAACTTCAGCAGCTCGGTCGGTACGGACACCCAGACGGTCGGCCAGGCGTCGACCACGACCGCGGTCTCGTCCTCCCCGGACCCGTCCGTGGTCGGTGAGACCGTGACCTTCACGGCCACCGTCGCACCGGTCGCGCCAGGGGCCGGTACGCCGACCGGCACGGTGAACTTCGTGGTCACCGACGGGGTCACCACGGTGACGCTCACCGGCACGCTCACCGGCGGCACCACCAGCGTCAGCACCAACGGCCTGGTGACCGCGGGCACTTACTCCGTCACGGCGACGTACAGCGGTGACGCCAACTTCAACGGCTCGGTGGGTACGGACACCCAGACGGTCGGCCAGGCGTCGACCACGACCACGGTCTCGTCGTCTCCGGACCCGTCGGTCGTCGGTGAGCCGGTGACCTTCACGGCCACCGTGGCTCCGGTCGCGCCGGGTGCCGGTACGCCGACGGGCACGGTGAGCTTCGTGGTCACCGACGGGGTCACCACGGTGACGCTGTCCGGCACCCTCAGCGGCGGGACGACCAGCGTGACCACCAGCGGTCTGGTGACCGCGGGCGTGTACACGGTCACGGCGACCTACAGCGGTGACGCCAACTTCACGGCCTCCACCGGCACCGACACCCACACGGTCGGCCAGGCGTCGACGACCACCGCGGTCTCGTCGTCCCCGGACCCGTCCGTGGTCGGTCAGACCGTGACCTTCACGGCCACCGTCGCACCGGTCGCGCCGGGAACGGGCACGCCGACGGGCACGGTCACCTTCGTCATCACCGGCGGCCCGACGCTGACCGGCACCCTCTCCGGGGGGACGACCAGCGTCACGACCAACGCGCTGAACGCGGGAACCTTCCCCGTCACCGCGACCTACAGCGGCGACACCAACTTCGCGGCCTCCAGCGGCACCGACACCCAGACGGTGAATCAGGCGTCGACGACCACCACCGTCGCCTCCTCCCCCGACCCGTCGGTCTTCGGGCAGGCGGTGACCTTCACCGCCACGGTGGCGCCGGTCCCGCCCGGTGCCGGCACGGTGACCGGCTCGGTCGTCTTCGTCATCGACGGCGGTGGGGGCGGCACGCTGACCGGCACCGTCTCCGGCGGTGTCGCCACCGTCACCACCAGCACACTCGACGCCGGTGTCCACAACGTCACGGCGACCTACAGCGGTGACGCCAACTTCTCCGGCTCCAGCGGCACCGACACCCAGACCGTCAACCAGGCAGCAACGACCACCACGGCCACCTCGTTCCCCGACCCGTCCAACTCCGGTGACACGGTCGCGATCCTCGCGTTCGTCTCGGCGGTGGCGCCGGGCAGCGGCGTCCCGACCGGGACGGTCACCTTCACCGTCACCGACGGTGTGACCACCATCACCCTCACCGGCACGCTCGACGGCTCCGGTGTCGCCGCGGTCAGCACCCCGCTGACCACCGGCGTCTACCTCATCACGGCGGTCTACGCCGGTGACACCAACTTCACCGGCTCCAGCGACACCGACACCCAGACCGTCCTGTAACCCTCCGTCCCTCCTTCCGAACAGTGCAAAGCGCCGGGCCGCCCCTGAGAGCGGCCCGGCGTCGTGCCGTCCCCGGTGGTCCCGTGCGGAGGCGGCCGGGAAAGAGGCGTCACCTCATTGCGGCGGTCCCACGGGTGCCGTCTACGCTGGCTGCGCTCCAACAGACGTTCTACGGGGGAAGGCAAGGCATGGCAGAGAAAGCACGTCGGCGGCTGCGGTCGAGCACGGTGATACTGGGCGGAATGGGGGCGCTGGCCGCCGCATTGACGTCCTGCGGCTCCGAGCCCGACAAGCGCTGTGTGGACCGCAACAGCTACGACACCCTCAAGGGCTACCGCATCGTCGACTCCAAGAACTGCTCGGCAGGCGGCAGTTCGTCCTCCGGAAGCAGCAGCACCGGAAGCACAAGCGGCGGATACGGCAAGAAGGGCCGAGGCGGCACCGGGGCCAAGACGCCCGTCGACGGCCAGTGGTACTACGACCCGGACAACGCCGGCGGCAAGTACGCCGACGAGGGCACCTTCAGCAAGACCACGGCCGTCAACCGGGGCGGCTTCGGCTGCTCCGGATCGGGCGGCGGCCGGCACGGCTCCTTCGGCGGCTGAGCGGATCCGAGCGGCATGGAACGCCACACCATCGAACCCCGCCCCGGTTGGCAGCAGACCGTTGAGGCGCAGGGCCTGATCTACCCCCTGACCCGCTACCCGGACGACTCGCTGCGCCCGTACTGGGACGAGAGCGCCTACTACTCCTTCACCCTCCCCGAGGTCGAGGCCCTGGAGGCGGTCGTCGAGGAACTGCACGGCATGTGCCTGGCCGCGGCCGCGCACCTCGTCGAGCACGACCGCCTCGCCGACCTCGGCATCGAGGACCCCCGGCTGGCGCGCCTGGTCGCCGAGTCCTGGCGCCGGCGCGAGGAACTTCCGTCCCTCTACGGGCGGTTCGACCTGCACTACGACGGCAGCGGCCCGGCCAAGATGCTGGAGTACAACGCCGATACGCCGACCTCACTGGTCGAGGCGGCCGGCCCGCAGTGGTTCTGGATGGAGGAGCGCTTCCCCGGCGCCGACCAGTGGAATTCGCTGCACGAGCGGCTGGTGGCGGCCTGGAAGCAGCAGGCCCCGCTGCTGCCGCCGGGTGCGCCGGTGCACTTCGCGCACTCGGCGGGTGACGAGCTGGGCGAGGATCTGATGACCGTCGCCTACCTGGAGGAGACGGCCCAGCAGGCGGGCCTGGAGACGGTCGCCGTCTCGATGGAGGACATCGGCTGGGACCGGCTCTCGGGCCGCTTCGTCGACCAGCGGCTGCGCTTCATGCGGGCCTGCTTCAAGCTCTACCCGTGGGAGTGGCTGGCCACCGACGACTTCGGCCCGTTCGTCCTGGACACCCTCGACAACGGCGGTGGTACGGGCTCCACGCTCTGGATCGAGCCCGCCTGGAAGATGCTGCTCTCCAACAAGGCGCTGCTGGCGATCCTGTGGGAGCTGTACCCGGGGCATCCGAACCTGCTGCCCGCCTACCTCGACGGGCCGCGCGAGCTGGCGCACACCCGTGGCTACGTCGCCAAGCCGCTGCTCGGCCGGGAAGGCGCCGGTGTCACCCTGCACGAGCCGGGCGCCGAACCCGTACTGCGAGGACCCGAAGACCCCTGCTGCTACCAGGAGTTGGCGCCGCTGCCGGACTTCGACGGCAATCGGGTCGTCCTCGGCGCCTGGGTCGTCGAGGACGAGTCGGCGGGCCTCGGCATCCGGGAGTCGGCGGGGCCGGTCACCGACGAGTACGCCCGCTTCCTGCCGCATGTGATCCGCTGAGGCGGCGGCCCGGCGCGGCGGGGGTACCGGATGCGGGCGGCCTTCGCCACGAGGGACCCCGGTCGGGCCGACGGCCGCCGGACGGGCCCCGCTATGCGTCGCGGTCATGGCCGCGGTACTGCTGTGCGGCGGCGGCCATCCTGCGCTTGAGCGGGGGCAGATGGTTGACCACCCGCATCCCGGTACGCATCCCGGCCAGCACCGCGCGGCCGATGACCGGCCTGTGGACCGGATCGCTTCCCCGCATCTGCGCCAGGGACTTCCTGACCGCCTCGAAGCCGTAGTCGATCATCTGCGTCTCGTAGTCGCGGATCGCCGCTATCAGCGGCACTTCGCGGTCGCGGACCGAGACCAGCTTGGTGCACAGCAGCTCGGCATCGCGCAGCGCGGTGTTCGCTCCCACCCCGCGGCCCGGCGTCATGGTGTGGATGGCATCGCCGATCAGGGTGACGTTGCTGGTGGGCCACTGCTCGATCGGGGCAGAGGTGCGGATGTTGAGGGGGAAACAGGTGGACGGGTCGGCCAGCTCCGCCAGTGTGCGCAGCCGGGCGTCCCAGTTGCGGGTGAGTTCGACGGTCAGGTCGTGCAGCTGCCGGCCGTTCATCCGGAGGACGCCGGCGGGCAGGTTCCGGGCCGCGCCGCCGAACCCCAGCATGATGTAGTCGCGGGTGTTGTCGAACTGCAGGCCTGGCCAGGCGTCGAGCAGTGTGGCGTCACTCGCGCCGATGCCCTGGCGGGGCCGGCCCCGCTCGTCCCACGGGAACTGCATGACGTGGACGACCAGCGAGTATCCGCCGGGGGCCAGGAACATGTTGACGCCGTCGATGACCTGCGGGGTCAGCAGCGTGCGGGTCGCGTCGGTGAGCGGCACCTTGCCGGTGATCCCGATCAGGCCGCTGTCCTCCAAGGGGGCATGCGGTAAGTACTGGCGGCGGACCCGGGAGTGGGACCCGTCGGCGGCCACCAGCACGTCTCCGGTGGCCGAGGAGCCGTCCTCGAAGTGCGCGGTGACCGTGCCGTCGGGGTTCCGGTCGTAGCGGGTGAAGACCTTGTCGAAATGGACCAGCTCCTCCAGCCCGGTCAGCAGGACCTGGCGCAGCGTCATCCGGGAAACGGAACGCTCGGCACCCGCCCCGTCCGCGCCCGGCTCGGCGAACCCGGTCAGCGAGAGGACTTCCTTGTACTTCTCGGTGAACATGGTGAAGCGGTCGCCGCTGCGCGCGCAGGTCGCCACGAAGGTGTCGAAGAGCGCGGGGGGCAGCAGACGGCTGAGCGCCCGGCTGCCGTCGGGGTCGATGCCCACCCGGTAGCCCTGGAGCCCGCTGCCGCGTGTGCGGTCGCGCTCGTGGACGGCGCAGCTGATACCGGCCCGCTTCAGGCCGTGCGCCAAGGCCAGTCCGCCGGTGCCGGCGCCAATGATGATCACGTGCATGGATTCCGGTTCCTTCCTCAAGAGGAACGGCTGAGAACCGGGATAGTGGCATGGCGTATAGGTGCAGTGCAACTAATTACGATGCAGCTAGATCTGATGCGACTAGTTGTGATGCTGGTCGGTGTACCGTCGCTCCGTGACCTCGACATTCCGCCGCTCCCCGCTGGCCCTGGCGGTCCTCGGCCTGCTGGAGGCCGGCCCGCTGCACCCCTACGGCATCCAGCGCCTGATCAAGCAGTGGGGCAAGGACCAGGTCGTCAACGTCGGTCAGCGCGCCGGCCTGTACCGCACGATCGCCCGCCTGGAAGACGCCGGGCTGATCGCCGTCGGCAGCACCGAGCGCGACGAGCGTTACCCCGAACGCACCACCTACCGCCTCACCGACGCCGGGCGGGCGGCCGCCCGCCAGTGGATGGCCGAGATCCTGTCGACGCCCCGCAACGAGTACCCGGAGTTCCCCGCCGCGCTGTCCTTCCTGCCGGTGCTCACCCCCGAGGCCACCCAGGACCTGCTGCACCAGCGGCGCGACCGCCTCGCCCGTCGCCTGGCCGAACTCGAGGCCGAACTGGGCGCCGGATCCGGTGCCGGTGCCGGTGCCGAAGCCGGAGCCGCAGTCGGTGCCGAGCGCGACGCCGCACGCCGTGCCGAACACGACCGTAAAAGAGCCCGGGAAGCAGCCGAGCGGCGCGCCCTTCCTCGGGTGTCCCTGGTCGAGAGTGAGTACCTGCGCGCGGTCACCCAGGCCGAACTGACATGGGTGGACGGCATCCTCGCCGCACTGGACGACGGCTCGTTCACCTGGAACCGCGAAGAACTCGACCGGATCGCCGCCACCGCCCGCGACAACACCTGAGGGGCAGCGGACGGCGGGCGGTAGTTGTGCGCGCTGTGGGCCTCGGCGGCGGCGATGCTGCGTTCCGTGGACGTCACCGGTGACTCCGCCGGCGGCCTCCTCAACGAGTGAGAAGGGTGCCATGGCTTTGCACATGCTCGGATAGGACCCGAACTCCCCCGAGGGTAAGTCCGCCACCGTCCATTACGACGACGTGACGGACAAGTACCTGGTCCAGGGCCTGAAGGTGCTGGACGACGAACGACTCTCCCAGTTGGATCTCCCGGACCACGAGACGGTCGTGGAGATCCCCAAGTACATGACGCAGTTCTTTCCGGAGGTACGCGGTGGCGGCCGACCTGACATTTAGCGAGCTGTTCAAGCAGGCCAAGCGCTCAGCCGTTCACCTGGAGATGAGGGACGGGTACATGCGATCCGACCCGCGATTCGTCTCTTGGCGGCAGGACCGCAAAGTGTTCCTGCCAAGAGCGACCCAGCCTCCCGCCCCTGGCTCGCCCTGATGCAAGAGATCACCACGCGTGGTGTGGAAGTCCGTCGTGCTCGGATCTTCTCCGAGCCCATGAGTGACTACCTCCGTTTCGAACACCACCTCACGCCCAGCAACGTAAAGGCCGGCGAGCAGGTGCGCTGGCTGCCACGTCGTAAGGTGTCGGACCTGGCGCTCCCAGGCAATGACTTCTGGCTGTTCGATGACAGCCTTGTCGTGTTCCTGCACTTCACAGGGGATGGCGAGCTGTCACCCGAGGGAGACGAGGAACGGACGACGGAACCAGCCATCGTGCAGCTCTGCTCAACGTCTTTCGAGGCGGTCTGGGAACGCGCAGTCCCGCACGAGGTTTACAGGCCGGTCTGATCCACGAACAGGGCCGAACTCCTCCCTCCGATGCGGACATTCGAACCTGGACCCGGATCTGTGACGCCGAGAGCCAAGCCCCGGACCTCATCGCGACCGGCACGAGGACGTCACGACCGAGTCTTCCAAGTGCGTACCGTCAGACCGGCCGGTACTCCTCGTGAGGAGTCGCCCGTTCCCAGATCGCTTCAAACGCGGATACACAGGCGTGGACCACACCGGGGTCGGTCACCAGCTCTTCACCGGTCATCTCCCCGTCACCGTCGAAGTGGTTGAAAAGCACCGACGAACGGTCGAAGACCCAGCAGTCGTTGCCCGGCAACAGCAACGATGAGGCTTGCCGACGGGGGAGCCAGCGCACCGACTCTCCGGCCTTGACGTTGTGTCCACCGGTGAGCGCGTGCTCGTACCGGATGTAGGCGGAAACGGGTTCCGAGACGACCCGCGCTCGGCGTACCTCCACGCCACGTGCCACCGAGGCCGAGACAAGATCGATCCACCACGGCCATCGCTCGGCGGGGTCGAAGTGGTTTCCGGCAGCCCACTCCTGGTACGCCTCGTCCAGCGCGTATGCGTCCCTGGCCTCGAAGTGCCACGCGCAGTGCTGGGCTGACCGGAACAGCTCCTCAAACGTCGACTCCGCCGTCGCCACCGTTCACCTCCGGGAAGAACTGCATCATGCGCTTCGGGAACTCGATCACGGTCTCATGGCTGGGAACGTCCATCTGCGCCAGACGCTCGGAGTCAGTGACCCGCCACCCTTGCAGGTTCTAAGCATTGACCAATGCCGGCCCGGTGGCCGCCTCATCCGAACGCCTCCGCCGGAAGCCGGGGCCCTTCGCCGTCGGCCTCGTCCGGGGCGTCGTGGGCGAGGGCGGTCAAGCGCTCGCCCCGGCTCTCGGCCACCCGGCGCACGTCGGCAAGGCTTGCGGTCAATTCAACGGCCAGCAGGTGCAGTTCTCCGGGTGTCCACGCCCGTGCGGCAAGCACTTGGCGGGCCTCGTCGATGAGATCGTCGGCCGAACTGAGCTGCTCCTCCTCGATCCGGTCGGCGATGCGGGAGACATATCCGGTCCCGTCGCCTGCCAGGAAGCACGGTTTGCCGTCCGGGCTGGTCCACGGCAGCAGCCGGACGAAGACCCTCGCTGTGGCGTGGGGCAATGTCGTCAACTTCCTTGTAGTTGAGGGCCACGCCCCCGGCCGTCCACCACGTCGCGGGGGTCCTCTCCGTATTGCGAGGAGGGCCTTCCTCGCTCTGGGCAACCGCTCCGCTACGCCCAGCGGTACGGTGGCATCGGAAGCGGCTTTTAAGAGCTTTAAGCGCTCGCGCACATCGGGGAGTTGAGGGCTAGTGGGCACTCGGGAACCGAACCGGCACCTTGAACGGCTATACCGGCAGACCGGCTGGACGTTGCGGCAGTTCGTCCAGGCCGTGAACCGCATCGGCACCGAGCGACGAACCCAGCTCAAGTACCGCGAGCCGTCGGCCCATCAGTGGTGCCAAGGGCACCTGCCGAAGGAGCAGGTCAGACCGCTGATCGTGGAGGCCCTGGCGCGGAAGCTGGGACGTCCGGTCACGCATGCGAGGCCGGATTCCCGTCCCCTGCCAGTAGCTCGGACGCCCCTCCGAGCGCGGTGGAGGGCCTGATCGATCTCGGTAGGGGAGATATGGATCCCTCACGCCGCAGCGTTCTGGGTATAGGGCTCTTTTCCGTTGCGCTGACGGTGCCCAATTGGCCGGATGTGGTGGGACGGATGGAAGCCGTTCAAGCTGGCCCTCTTCAGCGCATCGGCATGCCAGAGGTCGACATGGTCATTGCCATGACCGAACGAGTGTCAGAACTGGATGACCAATTCGGCGGACGCCACGCTCGCCCGATGGCTGCTGCCTTCTTGGTGAACACAGTAGCCCCATATCTACGGGCCGAGGCCTCCGAGCCGGTACGCAAAGCGATGATGTCTGCTGCTGCCGATTTGTGCTATCTCACGGGGTACATGGCCGTGGATGAATGCCTTCATGGCCTTGCGCAGCAGTATTACCTTAAAGCGTTGGAACTTTCCGGAGCGGCAGATGACCACCTGACCTACTGCACAACGCTGCGGGGAATGAGTGTTCAAGCCGTCGATCTGAGGCATGGAAGGCAGGCCATGCGACTGGCTGACTCCGCAGCAGCGGCGTCCCCGCAAGCAGGTCCGCGCATGCGCGCGTTCCTCGCCGGGCAGCAGGCGCACGCTGCCGCTCAAATCGGTGACCACGGTGCCGCTGTGGTCTACCTACGGGAAGCTGAAGCGGCCATGGAAAAGGCTGAATCCCGAGAGAAGGCGTTCGGCTCATACGATCCAGCAGCGCTGAATTACCACACGAGTCAGGTCCGGTACGAACTTGGTGATATGCGCGGCGCTGTTGAAGCAATGCAGCAGTCGGACAAGTTGCGCTACAACGTTTACCGGCGAACCCGCGTGAAAGAACGCTCCATTCTCGCCGAGCGGCAGTTCTCAATCGGCCACCTAGAAGCAGCGTGCGCAACATGGCATCTCGCCTTGGATGATTACCCTTTGGTGCAGTCGGGGCGGGCGGATCAGCGCATGCAAGCAATGTTCAAGATCATCCGCCCCCACCTCAAAACCCCCGCCGCCCGCGAACTTCACGAACGCGCCCGGCTCGTCACCCCGGCCTCACTCCTGGCCTGAGGGCTGCCGCGTAGGAGGACGGCGCACGGCGGCAGCCCGCGTCCGGCCCCGGTCTCACCCCTCCAGCACCCCCCGGAGCTGTTCGAGCCCCCAGTCCAGGTCCTCCTTGCTGATCATCAGCGGCGGGGCGAGCCGGATGGTGGCGCCATGGGTGTCCTTGACCAGCACCCCGCGAGCCAGCAGCCGTTCGGAGATCTCCCGTCCGGTGCCGCGCGACGGGTTGATGTCCACCCCGGCCCACAGCCCGCGGCCGCGTACCGCGTCCACCGCGCCGCCGCCCGCCAGCAGCCCCAGCTCGCTGTGCAGATGTGCGCCCAGCTCCATGGCCTGCTGCTGGAATTCGCCGGTCCGCAGCATCGCGATGACCTCCAGGGCCACCGCGCAGGCGAGCGGGTTGCCGCCGAACGTCGAGCCGTGCTCGCCGGGTGCGAAGACGCCGAGCACCTCGCGCGAGGAGACCACCGCCGAGACCGGCACGACCCCGCCGCCCAGCGCCTTGCCCAGGACGTACATGTCCGGGACCACGTCCTCGTGCTCGCAGGCGAAGGTCCGGCCCGTACGCCCCAGCCCCGACTGGATCTCATCGGCGATGAACAGCACGTTCCGGCTGCGGGTGAGCTCCCGTACGCCCGCCAGATAGCCCGGCGGCGGGACCAGCACCCCCGCCTCGCCCTGGATCGGCTCCAGCAGCACCGCGACCGTGTGGTCGTCGAGGGTGGCCTCCATCGCGGCCAGGTCGCCGTACGGGACGATCTCGAAGCCGGGGGTGTACGGGCCGAAGCCGGCGCGGGCCTCGGGGTCGGTGGAGAAGGAGACGATGGTGGTCGTCCGGCCGTGGAAGTTGTGGTCCGCGACGATGATCTTCGCCCGGCCGTCCGGGACGCCCTTGACCTGGTAGCCCCACTTACGGGCCGTCTTCACCGCCGTCTCGACCGCCTCGGCGCCGGTGTTCATCGGGAGTACCAGTTCCATCCCGCACAGCGCGGCCAGCTGCGTACAGAAGTCGCCGAACCGGTCGTGATGGAAGGCGCGCGAGGTGAGCGTGACCCGCTCCAGCTGGGCCTTGGCCGCGTCGAGCAGCCGGCGGTTGCCGTGCCCGAAGTTCAGCGCGGAGTACCCGGCGAGCATGTCCAGGTAGCGCCGGCCCGCCACGTCCGTCACCCAGGCACCCTCGGCGGTGGCCACGACGACGGGCAGCGGGTGGTAGTTGTGCGCGCTGTGGGCCTCGGCGGCGGTGATGCTGCGTTCCGTGGACGTCACCGGTGACTCCGTTCGGTAGAACCGTGCGGGGCGCGGGCACTGCCGCGTCCCTCTCCATTGTTGCGCCGGCCAGGAGCGGCGGGCCTGCGAAGATCCGCCGGACAGGGCCTGGGGGTGTCCTAGACTCTGCGGTGCGCACCGCGACTGGCGTACGGGGAAACAACCTCGAGGAAGCGGTGCGCGGCCACCATCACGAGGTGCCGCCCCGCCTGGGCACCCCGGGACCAAGACCGGATCACCGATCGACCGCCCCGGAGGACGCCATGTCCCAGCCCCAGCCCCAGCCCCAGTCGCTTCCGCATCCCCTTCCGCATCCCGCGCTGAGCGCCGCCGACCCCGAACTGGCCGCGCTGGTCGGCGCCGAGGAGCAGCTGCAGGCCGACACCCTGCGGCTGATCCCCAGCGAGAACTACGTCTCCGCCGCCGTCCTGGAAGCCACCGGCACCGTCCTGCAGAACAAGTACAGCGAGGGGTACGCGGGCCGTCGCTACTACGAAGGCCAGCAGAACATCGACCGGGTCGAGACGCTGGCCGTCGAGCGGGCCAAGGCCGTCTTCGGCGTGGAGCACGCCAACGTCCAGCCGTACTCCGGCTCGCCCGCCAACCTCGCCGCCTATCTCGCCTTCGCCGAGCCCGGCGACACCGTGCTGGGCATGGCGCTGCCGATGGGCGGTCACCTCACGCACGGCTGGGGGGTGTCGGCCACCGGCACCTGGTTCCGCGGCGTCCAGTACGGCGTACGCCACGACACCGCGCTCATCGACTTCGACGAGGTGCGCGACCTCGCCCGCAAGGAACGCCCGAAGATCATCTTCTGTGGCGGCACGGCTGTGCCCCGCACCATCGACTTCGCCGCGTTCGGGGAGATCGCCCGGGAGGTCGACGCCGTCCTCGTCGCCGATATCGCCCATATCGCCGGCCTGATCGCGGGCGGCGCCCACCCCTCGCCCGTCCCGCACGCGGACGCCATCTCCACCACCACCCACAAGACCCTGCGTGGCCCGCGCGGCGCCATGCTGATGTCCCGGGCGAGCCACGCCAAGGCGGTCGACAAGGCCGTCTTCCCCGGTCTGCAGGGCGGCCCGCACAACCACACCACCGCCACCATCGCGGTCGCCCTGCGCGAGGCGGCCGCCCCGTCCTTCCGTGACTACGCCCATGCCGTCGTCGCCAACGCCAAGGCGCTCGCCGAGGCGCTGCTGGCCCGCGGCTACGACCTGGTCTCCGGCGGCACCGACAACCACCTGGTGCTGATCGACCTCACGTCGAAGGACGTGCCGGGCAAGGTCGCCGCAAAGGCGCTGGACCGGGCCGGCATCGTCGTCAACTACAACACCGTCCCCTTCGACCCCCGCAAGCCCTTCGACCCCTCCGGCATCCGCATCGGCACCCCGTCCCTCACCTCCCGAGGCCTGGGCACGGACCGGATGCCGCTGGTCGCCGAGTGGATCGACCGCAGCGTCCAGGCCGCGGCGAAGGGCGACGAGGACGCGCTGGCGGTGATCCGTACGGAGGTCGCGGAGCTCATGGCGGCCTACCCGGCGCCGGGGCTCGCGACGGGCTGAGGGCCGGGGCCCGCGACGGCCTGGGGCCCGGTGCTCGCTGCGGGCCTGCGGCCCGCGGTGCGGCGGCTCACCGGCTGAGCGCAGGCGGTCTCACCGGCTGACCCGCTTGCTGCCGCACCGGCGCCCCGCCCGGCTCACCGGCCCGTGATCAGCCGGTGAGCCGGACCGGCAGGACGTGGGTGCTGTTGCCGACGAAGCTCGGGTGCGGCGGCAGCTCCGCGTCCGGGACGGCGAGGTCCAGCGCCGGATAACGGGTGAACAGCGCCTCCAGGGCGACGGTCGCCTCCAGCCGGGCCAGTGGCGCGCCCAGACAGTAGTGCGGCCCGTGGCCGAAGGAGAGGTGCCGGGCGGCGGGCCGCCGGGTGACGTCGAACCGGTCGGCGTCGGGGCCGTAGGCGTCCGGGTCCCGGCCGGCCGCGGAGTAGGAGGCCAGCATCGGGGTGCCGCGGGGGACGACCGTGCCGCCGATCTCCAGGTCCCGGACCGGGTAACGGAACGGGAAGTGGGCGACCGGGCTGTCGTAGCGCAGCGTCTCCTCGACCACGTCGTCCCAGGTGGCCCGCCCGTTGCGCACCAGCTCCAGTTGCCCGCGGTCGGTGCACAGGGCGCGCACCGCGTTGGTGATCAGGTTGAGCGTGGTCTCGTGCCCGGCAATGATCATCAGCAGCAGGGTGCCGACCAGCTCGCGGGCGCTCAGCCGGTCGCCGTCCTCCTCCTGGGCGGCGAGCAGCGCAGTGGTCAGATCGTCGCCCGGGTCCGCCCGCCGGGCCTCGGCGACCTGGGTGAGGATGGCGATGATCTCGCGGTGGGCGGCCTGCGCCCCGTCCGCCGTGCTCACGATCAGGTTCGACAGCTCGTGCAGCCGGTCGCGTAACGCGGCGTCCACGCCCAGCAGTTCACAGATCACGCTCATCGGCAGGGGATAGGCGAAGTGCCGCCGCAGATCCACCGTGCCATCGGCCGCGGCGGCCCCCGGCAGCGCGTCCAGCAGCCCGGCCGTCAGCTCCACCACCCGGGGCCGCAGCGCCGCCACCCGCGGCGCGGTGAACGCCTTGGTCACCAGGCCGCGCAGCCGCCGGTGATCGGCCCCGTCGGCGGTGATCATCCCGTCGACGGTGGCGAAGGTGGTCAGCGGCCAGCCGGGCGGCACGGTGCCGTCGTGCAGAGCGGTGAAATGGCAGGCGTCCTTGGCGACTTCGGGGTGGGCAAGGACCTCGCGCAGCACCTCGTGGCGGGTGACGGCGACCGCGGGCACCTCCCCGGGCAGCAGGACGGGGACCACCGCACCGGCCGCCCGCAGCAGCGCATCGGCCGCGGCCCGGCCGGCGCCACCGGGGGCGAGCCGATGCGGCGCCGCGTCGGAGCGTGGGGGAGGGGTGGCGCCGGCCGGGGGCGGGGGACGGTGGGGGTCGGCCCCGGGCGCGGGACGGCGGCGGGTGTCGGCCGGTGGTGCGGGACGGCGGGCGTCGGTCATCGGCGGTCCTCGCAGATCGGGTCGGGGATCCGGGGGAGCACGTAGCACGGAGCCCCTGGCACGGAGCCCCGAGCCACGATTCCAGCTCCCGGCCGCCGCGAACAGGCCGCCTCTGCCCCCGGCGGCGGCCCGCACCACGTTCCGCCACCTTGCGCCGGTCCCCCCTTGCGGACCTGAGACAATCGATGGCATGGCCCTCGATCGCCCGTCCGCCGCTCACGACCACCCTCAGGGGAATGGCTCCGCCATGCAGAGTTCTTCGCGCGTGCTCTCCGGTATCCAGCCCACCGCCGGTTCCTTCCACCTCGGCAACTACCTCGGTGCGGTGCGCCAGTGGGTGGCCCTGCAGGAGTCCCACGACGCCTTCTACATGGTGGTCGACCTGCATGCGATCACCGTCCCGCAGGACCCGGCCGAGCTGCGCCGCAACACCCGGATCGCCGCCGCCCAGCTGCTGGCCGCCGGCCTCGACCCGGAGCGCTGCACGCTCTTCGTCCAGAGCCATGTGCCCGAACACGCCCAGCTCGGCTGGGTGATGAACTGCCTCACCGGCTTCGGCGAGGCGTCGCGGATGACGCAGTTCAAGGACAAGGCCGCCAAGCAGGGCGCCGACCGCACCTCCGTCGGCCTGTTCACGTACCCGATCCTGCAGATCGCCGACATCCTGCTCTACCAGGCCCACCAGGTCCCGGTAGGCGAGGACCAGCGCCAGCACATCGAGCTGACCCGCGACCTCGCCGAGCGCTTCAACGGCCGCTACGGCGACACGTTCACGATGCCGGCGCCGTACATCCTCAAGGAGACGGCCAAGATCTACGACCTCCAGGACCCGTCGGCCAAGATGAGCAAGTCGGCCGCCAGCGCCAAGGGCCTGATCAACCTCCTCGACGAGCCGAAGGTCTCCGCGAAGAAGGTCAAGAGCGCGGTCACCGACACCGACACCGTGATCCGCTACGACGCGGAGAACAAGCCCGGTGTCTCCAATCTCCTCACCATCTACTCCACCCTCACCGGCACCACGATCCCGGAGCTGGAGCAGAAGTACGAGGGCAAGATGTACGGCGCTCTCAAGACCGATCTCGCCGAGGTGATGGTCGAATTCGTCACACCGTTCCGGGACCGTACGCAGGAATATCTGGACGACCCCGAGACGCTGGACTCGATCCTGGCCAAGGGGGCGGAGAAGGCTCGTGCGGTGGCCGCCGAGACCCTCGCCACCACCTATGACCGGCTCGGATTGCTGCCGGCCAAGCACTGACGGCACCGTCCGCGCCCGGCCGGGAGCGGTCCGCACGGCGGGCCGCAACCGGCCGCGCGGACCGCACAGGACCCGGGGCCCCCACCCGTGGGGGCTCCTGTGCCTGCGGACAAGACGGCCGAGGACGCTCCCCGTGAAGGGCGCGTACCCGGCACACTAAGAGGGTGCGCGAGCGCGCCGCACATACGTCAGGAGGGAGAACGCAGTGGGGACCGTAACGCTGGGCGTTTCGATCGCGGTCCCGGAGCCGTACGGCAGCTTCCTCCAGAGGAAGCGCGAGGGCTTCGGGGACCTGGCCGCACCCGGCATCCCCACGCATATCACCCTCCTCCCGCCGACGGAGGCCGGCGCCGACGCGCTGCCCGGCATCGAACGCCACCTCGCCGAGGTCGCGGCCGGCTGCCGCCCCTTCCCGCTGCGCCTGGAAGGCACCGGGACCTTCCGGCCGCTCTCCCCGGTCGTCTATGTGAAGGTCACCGAGGGCGTGACGGGCTGCACCGCCCTCCAGGCCCGGATCCGCGCCGCGTCCGGCCCCTGCGCACGCGAGCTGCAGTTCCCGTACCACCCGCATGTGACCGTCGCCCACGGCATCGACGAAGAGGCCATGGACCGCGCCCAGGCCGGGCTCAGGGACTTCTGCGCGACGTGGACGATCAGTGGCTTCGCGCTCTACGAGCAGGGCCCGGACGCGGTGTGGCGGCTGGAGCGGGAGTACCCCTTCGGCCCGCAGACGGCCGCCGTCCCACGCCAGGCCACCGACCTCTCCCGGCCGCCGGCACCTTCCTGCTGACCGCGGCCGTCCGCTGCTGGAACGGTCGTCCCTGGCGCTTCTGTCGCCTCTGTCGTCCCCGTCGCCCCCGTCGCCCGTGGTGTCTGCCGCGGCCCGCCCCTGCTCCCTTATGGGTGTCCTGCTGCCCCCTGCGGGGTGTCCTGCTGCCCCCTGCGGGGTGTCCTGCTGCCCCCTACGGGGCGTCCTGCTGCCCCCTACGGGGTGTCCCGCCGCCCCCTGCGGGCCGTCCCGCCGCCCGGATACCCGGAGGTCAGGGCGCGTCTTTCCGATCGGCCCGGACGGTTGCCTGACATCCTGCACGGACCGGCGGGCACAAGGGCACGGGGGCAACGAACGCCCGGGACGCCCGGCACCGCACGAGGGGAACGCCATGGACTGGTTGAGCAAACTGCCGGTGATCGGACCGGCCGTCACCTGGCTGATGACCACCCACCTCTGGCGTGCCTATGAGCGGATGCTCCAGGTGCACTGGACCAGGCTCGCCGCCGCGATCACCTTCACCAGCTTCGTCGCGCTCTTCCCGCTGCTCACCGTCACCGCCGCGATCGGCGCCGCGCTGCTCAGCGACGACCGGCTGCACAAGCTGGAGGGCAAGATCGCCGAGCAGCTGCCCGGTATCTCGGGACAGCTCGACATCGCCGCACTCGTCGACAACGCCACCACCATCGGCCTGGTCGCCGGTGCCGCGCTGCTGCTCACCGGCATCGGCTGGGTCGAGTCGCTGCGCGACTGCCTGCGCGCCGTATGGGAGAAGGACAACGAGAAGACCAACTTCTTCCTCGGCAAGCTCCGGGACGGCGTCCTGCTGCTCGGGGTCGGCGGCGTCGCCGTGCTCTCCCTCGCCTGCTCGACCTTCGCGTCCGCCGCGGTGGGCAAGGTGGCCGATGCGATCGGCCTGCCGGAGGGCGGCATCGGCAGCGTCCTGCTCTCGGTCGCCGGCTTCGTCATCGCCGTCCTCGCGGACTTCCTGCTGCTGGCCTACATACTGACCAGGTTCCCCGGCGTCCATCCGCCGCGCCGCGCCGTAGTGGTCGCCGGCCTCCTCGGCGCGATCGGTTTCGAACTGCTGAAGCTGCTGCTCAGCGGCTATCTCCAGGGCGTCGCCTCCCGGAGCATGTACGGCGCCTTCGGCACTCCGGTCGCCCTGCTGCTGTGGATCAACTTCACCGCGAAGTTGCTGGTGTACTGCGCTTCTTGGACGGCCACGGAGGGGGAGCAGCGGGCGGAGGACGACGACCTGAAGAGGCCGGAGGGACCGGACGGGCCGGAACGGCAGGAGGTGCCGGGCGGGCCGGGCGATCCGGAGCGGCGGGAGGCGCCGGACAGGCCGGACAGGGCGGCGGGTCCGGGGGAGCGGGAGCGGTCGGAGGGACGGAAGCGGCCGGAGGGACAGGAGCGCCCCCGGGCGGCCTGACGATCACCCGCCCGTTCCCCCCCCCCGCACCCGCGCAGGTCACTCCGCACCCGCCCCGGGTCACCCGCACCCGCGCAGGTCGCTCGTACCCGCCGGGTCACCCGCACCCGCGCAGGTCATTCACACCCGCCCGGCTCACTTCCCGGACCGGCGGCCCCGCAGCCGCTCCGGCAGCGGCCGGCGCCGGTGCACGGCGAACGCCACGACGCCCAGCAGCGCCAGCACACCGCTGCCGATGCCCACCGCGGTCCACGCGCCGTTCGCAGCGCCGGTGCCGTTCAGCGCCGCCTGGGTGCTCTCGCCCTTGCCCTTGCCCTTGCCCTTGGCGCTCACGGCGCCGGTGCCGTCGTCCTCGCTCCTGGGACCGACGAGCCGGCCGACCGGGTCCACCTTGTCGGCCGCCGCGAAGCCCCAGTCGAGCAGCTTGGCGGCCTCCTTGTAGCCCTCGTTGTGCTCCTTCTTCTCCGGGTTCATGACCGTGACGAGGAGCTTGCGGTCGCCGCGCTGGGCGACGCCGGTGAAGGTCGACCCCGCGTTGGTGGTGGAGCCGTTCTTCACCCCCGCGATACCGGGGTACGGCTTGATGTCGTAATCGCCGCTGAGCAGCCGGTTGGTGTTCTGGATGCCGAACGCCGCCCGCTTGCCGCCCTTGCCCTCCTCACCGGGGAACTGCGCACTGGCCGTCGAGCAGTACTCGCGGAAGTCGGCGTTCCGCAGCCCCTCCCGGGCGAACAGGCTCAGGTCGTACGCGCTGGAGACCTGGCCCGGCGCGTCATAGCCGTCCGGGGTCACCACATGGGTGTCGTTGGCATTCAGTTCCTTGGCCCGCTGCTGCATCTGCGTGACGGTGGCCTTCGTCCCGCCGTTCATCGCGGAGAGCGTGTGCACCGCGTCGTTGCCGGACCGCAGGAAGACGCCCAGCCACAGGTCGTGGACCGTATAGCTCAGGTTCTCCTTTATCCCCACCAGGCTGCTGCCGGCACCCATCCCCGCCAGGTCGGCGGGCTTGACGGTGTGCTTCTCGTTCTTGGGGAACTTCGGCAGCACCGTGTCGGCGAAGAGCATCTTCAGCGTGCTGGCGGGAGCGAGCCGCCAGTGCGGGTTCTTGGCGGCCAGCACCTTGCCGGACTTGGCGTCGGAGACGATCCACGAGCGGGCCGTCAGCGTGTCCGGGCCCGGCAGCTTCGGCGCGCCGGGCTTCAGCGCCACCTGGACGCCGGGGGTGCCCAGCCGGCCCCCGCCGATCTGCGACATCGTCGACGGCGGCGCGGGAGCCTTGGGATCGGCATGTGCGGTGCCGGCCAGCAGCGGGGAGGCCAGCAGCCCGGAGGCGGCGAGCGCGGCGGCGGTGCGCAGGGGGAAGCCGTTGCGCACCGCGCGACCGGCATCGCCGGTCACGGCCGGGGCAGCCGCTGTGGCCGGGGCAGCCGATGCGGTCAGGGCAGCCGTTGTGGCCGGGTCGGTCGGATCGGTCGAAGCCGGGGAAGCCGTGGAGGCGCAGAAGGTCGTCGGCACGTCGGTGAACGTACCCGCCTTTGCCCGGGGCGCCGACAGCACCCCACGGAAGAGTGCCCCTGCCGACCGCCGGATGGAGCCGCTGCCCATACTGGGATGTATGAAGCTCTCTCGCCCCGTGTCCTGGTTCCTGCTCGCCTTCGGGGTGTGGAGCTGGTTCATCTGGATCACTTTCGTCAAAAACCTCTGGAAGGACGGGAGCGGTCTCGCCTTCGACGCCGCGGGTGACCCGACGGCCTATTTCTGGGTCCACCTGATGCTCGCGGTGGCTTCCTTTCTCTTGGGGACGGCGATCGGCGTGATCGGGTTCCGCGGCGTACGGGCCCTGCGCCGCGAGGCCGCACAGGGCACGCCCGACCAGCCCTCCGCCTCCTCCCCGTCCGCCTCCTGACCCACGGGCAGGGGCAGCCGCCGTGATCTTCGCCCTGATCGTGGTCCCGGTCCTCGGACTGTTCTTCGGCGTGCACCGCTACTTGTGGTGCCGGCTCGTCCGCGACACCACCACCCCGCACAGCCGCCTCCGCCGAGCGGGCACCGCTGCCGCCTTCGCCCTCCCCCTGACCGCCCTCGCCGCCCTGCTGGCCGGCCGCGCCGGCGCTCCCTTCCCCCTCCAGCAGGCACTGGCCTGGCCCGGCTTCCTCTGGCTGGCCCTGGTGCTCTATCTCACACTGGCCCTACTGGTGGGCGAGGCGGTCCGCGCAGCGGGGCTCTGGGTACTCCGCGATGACGAGCCGGGCGGGGGGACGGGGTCGGGAATGGGGACGGTGCCGGGCGCGGGGACGCCGTCGCGCGTCGGGGGATCGTCGGGCGTCGGGACACAGTCGGACGCCGGGACATCGTCGGGCACCGGTACACCGCCGGCCGGCGGTACGCCTTCGGACGCAGGGACATTGCCGACCGCCGGTACGCCGGGGGCCGCCGGGACACCGCCGACCGCCGGGCCACCGCCGGACTCCACCCCCACCCCCGCTCCCACCCCCACACCGTCCGCGGACCCGCCCCACCCTCCATCCAGCTCCCCATCCAGCTCCCCATCCCCTCCTCCATCCCCCTCCTCGGCACCTACACTCCTGCCGCCCCGCACCCACGCCCTGCTGCCGCTCGCCGTGCCGCCCCGCCGGCTCTTCCTCGCCCGGGCGGTCGCCGCCGGGGCCACCCTCGCCGCCACGGCCGCCGTCGGCTACGGCACCGTGACCACCCTCCGCGGCCCGGCCGTGAAGCGCGTGACCATCCCCCTGACCAAACTGCCCCGCGCCGCCCACGGATTCCGGATCGCCGTCGTCAGCGACATCCACCTGGGCCCGATCCTCGGCCGCGCTCACACCCAGCGAGTCGTCGAGACCATCAACCGCACCGACCCCGACCTGGTGGCCATCGTCGGCGACCTGGTCGACGGCAGCGTCGCGGACCTCGCCCCGGCCGCCGAACCGCTGCGCGGCCTGC
Organism: Streptomyces sp. Edi2; assembly: GCF_040253635.1. NCBI lineage: Bacteria > Bacillati > Actinomycetota > Actinomycetes > Kitasatosporales > Streptomycetaceae > Streptomyces > Streptomyces sp. Edi2. The sequence continues at coordinate 5,676,114 of NZ_JBEJGX010000003.1, forward strand.
GATCCCGGTACGGGTCATATTTCGTCACGGGAAATCACGAGTATTACTCGGGCGCTACCCAATGGGTCGACCACGTATGTGAATTGGGAGTACACCCGCTGGAAAATGCACGTACGGAATTGCCCGGGTTCGATCTCGCAGGCGTCAATGACCTCGCGGGCCAGACCGAACACGCGGGCCCGGACTACGACTTGGCCCTGAGTGGACGTGATCCCTCGCGCGCCGTCGTCTTGATGGCCCACCAGCCGGCCACCATCCACGACACCGTGCGGTTCGGCGTGGACCTCCAGCTCTCCGGCCACACCCACGGCGGCCAGATGTGGCCCTTCACCTACGTCGCTGCCACCACCAACCCCACCGTCGCCGGCCTGGAGCGCTACGGCGACACCCAGCTCTACGTCACCCGCGGCGCAGGCGCCTGGGGGCCACCGGTCAGGGTGGGCGCACCACCGGATGTCACGGTCGTCGAACTCGCTTCGGCACAGGCATAGTTCGGGGCCGGGTGCCCATGGGTTGATCCGGAAGGGGTGGGTGTACCGCCGCTCGGGTACTGGATAACGGACTGTCTACAAAGTGCGGTCGCATTCCGCCCGGAATCGGACAGATCACGACTTACGATCTTGCTATTTCGGTCGCCAACTCCTTAACCTTTATTGACTTTACGCTGCCCGTCGGCCCTAGCCGTGGCGGCGCCGGAACGGACGGCGCGAGTGAGGTGACGGGGCCGGGCGGGTGTGCGCATAACGGGGAGAGTGGTCATGGGTAAGCACTTCAAGGTTGATCTCGACGAGCTGGACGGTGTCGTCCGTCAGCTCAGGAGCCTTCAGGGCGATATGGCGGAGACCAGCCAGAAGGTCGAGTACGGCACGAACGTCCCGAAATCGGCGTTCGGCGTCAACTTCGGCGAAGCAGAGGAAGTCTCCCGCGCCCATGACCGCATGCAGACGTATCTGAAGGACGTCATCAAGGCACTCCACGACCTCACCCACAACTTCGGCGAGAAGACAGAGGCGAGCCGCGGTGCCTACGAGGACCAGGAGCACGAGACCAAGGCCTCGATGAACGGCTGACCTCCACGGTGGTGCAGGTTTGAGGACGAGAGGGATGACGATGAAGGGGGGCCGCTGTGGTTAGCGCCATGGAGGAGCGCGAGAGCGCTGAGACGAGTGAGAGGCAGCAGGAGGAGGGGGCGCGGGCAAACAAGCTGAAGTCGTTCCAGGGTGAGCGACTGACCCCGCACTCTCCTTCCGACTTCCACCACCACGGCATCGACGCGCTCCGCAAGATGATCGAGAACGCCAAGCCGGAGACGCTCGAAACCGCCGGCGACCACTGGCGCAACTCCGCCGATCTGCTCGGCGGGCACGACGGTCAGGGCGGCGTCCGTAAGAAGTTCATGGATGCCGTCGACCACGCGACGGCGCACTGGGAGGGCTCGGCGGCCGACGCGTTCCGCCAGGAAGCCGTCAAGGTGCTCGGCAAGATCGACAGGACGTACCGGCATGCCCGGAAGGCCGAGGCGTCGCTGATCGGCTCGCGTGAGTCGGGCCCGGAGGTCGGTCTCGCCCACAACCTTCGCCGGGCCATGGAAGCCATGTCGAAGATCCATGACCCGGGCAAGTGGGACAGTTTCACGGACGACAGCGGTGACGACGCCCAGTTCCACCGGGACATGGCGAATCCGAAGATGGACGCCCGCCAGGCGCTGGAGCTCAACCGGGACAAGCTGTCCCTGAGCAAGGAGCGTCAGGTCGAGGCGGTCGTCGTGATGGACGAGCTGGCGAATCACTACTCCTACCGCTCCACCGGTTTTGAAGAGTACGCCGATGACGGCGTCAACGGCGATTGGCCGAGGGAGCCCTCCAACACCCCACACCCGCCCCCGGTGCGGATGCCTGACACGGCCGACAGGCACCACCCGGATCCGTCGTCGGTCACACCGCACCACCCCCATGGTGCGGGTGGCGGAGCCGTCCCGCCCGGATTCGACGGTCCCAAGGTCAGCCGGCCGGACCTCCCGGTCCACACCGGGCTCGACAGCCTGCAGGGCGGCACCATGACGCCGCCGTCGGTTTCCGGTGGCCACAGCGGTGGCCTGCCCGGTGGTGGACATGGCGCGGTCCCCGGTCCGGGCGGCGGTACGGGCGGTGCGATGCCGCCGGGCCCCATCGGCGTGCCAGGCGGCGCCATGCGGTCCGGGGGCGGGCGCGGTGCGCCTGGCGCCGGAGGAATGCGTGGAGGCATGCCGGGCGCCGGTGGCGCGGGCGGCGCCAAGGGTGGGAAGACCGGTGTGGCCGGACGTAGCGGTGCGCAGGCGCGTACGCGTGGCGGCATGGTGGGCAAGCCGGGTGGCCCCGCCGGTGGCGCCAAGCAGGGCGGCGCGGGTCTGCACCGCAGCCGTGGTGGCCAGCAGGCAGGCATGGGTGCCGCTGGAGCCAAGGGCAAGGACAAGAAGGGGAAGGAGCGCACCACCGGTCAGCGCCCCGACTACCTGATCGAGGACGAAGAGACCTGGACGCCGCAACGCAATGTGGCGCCCCGCGTCATCGAGTAGGACACACCGCCACCGTCGTATAGCGGCTGGTGAGGAGTAGCCCCGCGCCCGAGGGTGCGGGGCTTCTCTTCTGATGGAACACTGCCGCCCGGACAGCACAGCGAGAAGGAGCCAAGCATGAGGGTCACCCGAACACTGCGTGCGACGGTGGGTGCCGCGTTGACCGGCGCGCTGCTCATCACCGCGGGTGGTAGCGCCTCCGCAGATCAAACACGCAAAGATCAGTGGCCGTTGGAGGCGTTCGGGGCCGAGCAGCTGTGGAAGGAAGCCACCGGCAAGGGCGTAACGGTGGCTGTCCTGGACAGCGGTTTCCGCGAGACCCATCAGGATCTGAAGGGGCAGTTCCTACCGGAGCCGGACTTCGGCAAAGAAGCTGAGGCTGAAGCCGCGAAAAACCTCAGGGAAGGTGAAACGGACGTTCGCGAGCATGGCACTGCGATGGCGTCGATCGTCGCGGCGCACGGTCACGGCCCGGGTGGCTCCGAAGGCGTCAAAGGACTGGCGCCCGGCGCCAAGATCCTCCCTGTGCCGGTGTTCGGTAAGAGCGGCCAGGCTACCCGTTGGGCCGTGGACCACGGTGCCGATGTCCTGAGCATGTCCTACGGCGGGATGGAGGGCGGCGATCAGTGCAGCTCCATCAACTACGCCATCTCGAAGGGTGTAGTGGTCGTGGCCTCAGTGGGCAACGAGGCCACGACAGACAGGACATTTCCGCCGGCCTGCCCCGGAGTGATCGGCGTCGGTGCGGTTGACCAGTACGGCAAGTCGGCCGAGTTCAACAACTACAACTCCGACACCGACCTGCTCGCACCAGGGGTGAAGACCCCGGTTGCGGATGGCAAGAGCGACGCGGGCTACCGAACCACGCAAGGCAGCTCCCAGGCCGCAGCCTACGTCTCCGCCGCGGCCGCCCTCCTCAAGGAGAAGTACCCCGACCTCACTCCCGGCCAGATCGCCAACCGGCTGGTGAAGACGGCCGGCCTGCCCAAGGACCAGAAGGGCCTCAAGCTCCCGGACGCGCACTACGGCTACGGCTTCATCCAGCCCGGCCCCGCCTTGCGGAAGGACATCCCCGAGGGCTCCAAGGAGGGCCCGCTGCCGATGCCGAAGGGCAAGGCGTCCTCGCAGCTGAACGCCGGCACGCCGGACGCCGATGCGCCGATGGGTGGCAAGGCGGCGCTGAACCAGGCCCTGCTCTACGGCGGTATCGGTCTCGGTGTTCTGGTGGTCGTCGGGGCCGTTGTCGCCATCGTCGTGGCGACCCGTCGCCGCAAGAGCGCCGGCGGCCAGAGCTGGGGCTGAGGCGCCTGTCGCAACCGGCGGGGCGTCACTGCGGTCTGCCGGACGGCGGTTCATCTCTCTTCCGATCTGACGTCTTCCACTGTGGCCGTTCCGTGTGTGAACGCGGCCCTGGTGCTGCATGGCCGTAACTGGTCACGTCTGCTCAACGCAATGTGGCGCCGCGAGTCATCGACCAGGGCGGCGGACGCCGACGACGCTGTCCGCGTGAGGGTGCCCCGCGCGTTCTCGTAACAGAGCACCTCGTCAGACGGTCATCGTCCGCCCGGAACGGAAACCATGAGGAACAAAGCATGAGGGTCACACGAACTCTGCGCGCGACCATCGGTGCTGCGCTGACCGGAGCGCTGTTTCTGGCCACGGGCGGTTCGGCAGTAGCGGACCAAAACAGGGACGCTCAGTGGCCGTTGACCGCCTTCGGCGCCCAGGACATCTGGAAGAAGGCCACTGGCAAGGGTGTCACCGTGGCTGTCATCGAGAAGGCGTTCCGCACTACCCATCAGGACCTGACGGGCCAGTTCCTCCCGGGCAAGGACTTTCCCAATCCGTCGAAGAATGATAGGCGCGGCCCGGTTCTGAAGCCGGGCGAAGACCGTCGCGATCACGGTACGGGAATGGCTGGTCTCATCGCCGGGCATGGGCATGGCCCCGGTGGCTCTGCAGGTATGAAGGGGCTGGCACCCGGGGTGAAGATTTTGCCCTTGACGGCGGACAAGATGAGCCCGAGTGCGACTCGCTATGCGGTGGATCACGGCGCCGACGTCATCAACATGTCTTTCGGGGCGGACCCGAATGCGCCGGATGTGTGTGAATCCATCCATTACGCCGTGGAAAAGGGTGTCGTGGTGGTGGCGGGCGTCGGCAATGATGGGACGCCGGAGGAGCATTTGCCGGCTGCCTGTCCCGGTGCGATCGGCGTCGGTGCGGTCGACGAGTACGGGAAGGTTTGGTCGATGAGTAACTACAACTTCGCTGTCGATCTGCTTGCGCCCGGCGTGGACGTTCCGGTCCTTGGCGGAAAGAGTGATTCACGGTACGGCACGACCAATGGTACTTCCGTTGCCACCGCCTACGTCTCCGCCGCAGCAGCCCTGCTCCGGGAAAGATACCCCGACCTCACTCCGGGGCAAATCGCCAACCGCCTTGTGAAGACGGCCAGTTTGGCCCCTTCCGTGAAAAAGAAGGACCTCAAGCTTCCTGATAATCATTATGGGTATGGCTACATCGTTCCCGAGGCAGCTCTGAACGAGAACATCCCCGCAGGCCCCGCGCAGGGCCCCCTCCTCATGCCGAAGGGCAAGGCGTCCAATTCGCCTGTCACCGCGGGCGTGAAAAATGAAGCGAACCCGAACCCTCCCATGGGTAAGAGTGAAAGGCTCATGATCTTCAGCGGTATCTGTGCCGGTGCGCTGGCCGTCGTCGGGGCCGTTGTCGCCATCGTGGTGGCGACCCGTCGCCGCAAGAGCGCCGGCGGCCAGAGCTGGGGCTGAGGCCGCCTGCCGGAACCGCAGGGTGCGCCACAGCGGGCTGCGGGACGGAGCAGTTTCACCTCCTTCGTCCTGACGGTTTCCGCTGTCACCGCTCCGTGCGTGAATGCGGCCCTGGTGCCACTGGACGCGTCTGCTTTGGAACTGGCCGAGGAATACCGGGATCAGAAGGAGATTGCCATGGCGTACGACTCGGGCACTCCGGCAGTTCTGGATGCTCCTGACATAGCTCAGGTGCTGAAGCCAACCGCCTTGCCCTGGCCCGAATCATGTTCGTGCGTCTGCTGACCAGCGTGTTTCTCGTGGCAGTCGCGGTGGTGACGTCCCGTGTGACAGGGGTGAACTCGTTCTTCCTTGTTTTGCCCATTCCTTTCGGTGTGGGTGTATTCATCCTCACGGTCTACCGCGTCATTCACGGAATCCGTGTCACCCAGTGCGCCAGAGTGCTCCGGGACTATCCCCTGGAGTTCCATCCTCGGGTGATCAAGAAGCGTGAGCGGTGGACTCAGTACGGCAACGTCTTCCAGGTCAAGGTGACAACGCGCGGGCAGCACGGGGCGCCGCTGATGCTGGCGATCAACGCGGCGGGGCATCGGCGTTGGCCCGAAGAGGCGGAAGAAGGCGCGTGGCTTGCGGGTGACCTGCCCTTCGGTGGTGTTCTGGTGGTGCCGGGGAGTAACGCGATGCTGTTCCTGAAGCCGGCGGATTGGGACAAGACCGCGCGGAAACGGGAAGAGGCCGGCGCCGAGCGCATCGCGAGGGCGCAGCGGGCGAAGCTCAACAAGAGGACGACGTACGCGGTGATGATGCGGTCGAGTGTGTGAGCGCCATGAGCATGAGCATCACGTAAGTGCCATGAGCATCATGAGTGTCATGAGCGTCGCGGGCGTGCCGGCTCTTCGGGCCATCGCTGCCCGGTCGGTGCCGTTGCGGCCCCGTTGCGGCCCCGCACGGACCCCGCTGCGGCCGCCCCATTGCGGCCCCCCTGGGCGCCCCGTCGCGGCCCCGTCGCAGCCCCTCCCCGCGGAGAGAAAATGAGGCGACGGCCCTCGTAGCCCGCTGTTAACTTCGGACCCCATGGACCCCGTAGGTGAAAAAGCAATACGTGCCTCGTTCGTGAACTGCTCGAAGGGGGAGGCGAGCAGGATCCATCTGCCGGTGGGGCTGTCCGAACTCCCCTGGGCGGATCTGGACTTCCTGGGGTGGCGCGATCCGGGGGCGCCGGACCGGAGTTATCTGGTTGCGCCGCGGGGCGACGGCATCGTCGGGGTGACGCTGCGGGTGCCGCAGGGTGTGCGGCGGAGCTTTACGAAGACGACGGTGTGTTCGGTCTGTGTGACCGGGCATCCGGGGTCCGGGGTCAGCCTGCTGGCCGCGCGCCGGGCCGGTCCCCTGGGGCGGCAGGGCAATACCGTCGGGACGTACCTGTGCGCCGACCTTGCCTGCTCCCTCTACGTCCGGGGACGCAAGCGGTCCCAGCTCGCCGGGCGGCACGAGGAGACGCTGCCGCTGGAGGAGCGGATTGCCCGTACCGTGCGGAACCTGGACGGCTTCCTGGACAAGGTCCTTGAAGGCAAGGCCCTTGAGGGCGAGCGGTAGTAAATCAGCGCAACTCCCCGCGCAAGTAGACGAGTTGGCTCGGCCGCGGGCGGTTTCGGAAGCTCTCCGGCGGCCGCCGGGATGCTACCCGTGGGTTTCGGTTGCGGCAATCCACTCGTCGGACAGATCCTCGTGTCCACGCCGTGAGGGCGGCGGCGCAAAGGCAGGGGGGCGATGTGCTGCGAGTGCACTTCACCGCGCAGGATCTGGTGCGTACGCGAGTGGCCGACGGTGCCGACCCGCTCTGGGAGACGGTGCTGAGCCTGCACAGCCTGCGGGAGGACCGGACCGATCCGGCGCTGGCGGCCTGGCGGCAGTACGCCGTGCGGCACGGGCCGGGGCCGCTGCGGACGCTGTTCGCGCTGGTCCCGCCCTACGGGTACTTCCCGGACTTCCTCACGCCGGCTGCGTCCCAGTACGGGATCGAGTCCGGTCTGGAGGCCGTGATGAGCACCCCGCGGCAGCGGCTGCGGACCGAGCTGACCCGGCTGTCGGGGCATCGGGCGCTGCCGGGATGGGCGCGCGGCATCGGGGAGGGGGAGCCGGCCGCACTGCGGCAGCTCGCGCGCAGCCTGCGGACGTACCACCATCTGGCGGTGGCACCGGCCTGGCCGCGGATCGCCGAACGGGTGGGCGCGGACCGGGAGTTGCGCAAGCATGCGCTGGCGCAGTCCGGGGCGGAGGCGATGCTGCGGACGTTCGGGGCGCCGATGCGCTGGCGGCCGCCGGTGCTGGAGGTCGGCTACCCGGTGGAGCGGGAGTTGCATCTGCGGGGGCGGGGACTGGTCTTCGTCCCCTCGTACTTCTGCTGTGACCACCCGCTGGCGCTGGTCGACGAGGCGCTGCCGCCGGTGCTCGTCTACCCGGCGCCGCCACCGCCACCGGAACCGGCGGGGGAGACGGCGGGCGGGCAGGCCGAAGGGCCCCGCCTCCGGGGATACGGAGGCGAGGCCCTTCGGGACGTACCGGCTCTGTTCGGCGGCCGGGCCGGAACCCGGGTCGCCGCCAGGCGCTGAGCGGAAGGTGCTCCCGCGCTGCCCGTCAGAAGCGACGGGTGATCAGCGCCCGCTTCACTTCCTGGATGGCCTTGGTGACCTCGATACCGCGCGGGCAGGCGTCCGTGCAGTTGAAGGTCGTCCGGCAGCGCCAGACGCCGTCCTTGTCGTTGAGGATTTCGAGCCGCTGCTCGCCGCCCTCGTCGCGCGAGTCGAAGATGAAGCGGTGCGCGTTGACGATCGCCGCCGGGCCGAAGTACTGGCCGTCGTTCCAGAACACCGGGCAGGAGCTGGTGCAGGCGGCGCACAGGATGCACTTCGTGGTGTCGTCGAAGCGCTCGCGGTCCTCGGCGGACTGGCGCCGCTCACGGGTCGGCTCGTTGCCGGTCGTGATGAGGAAGGGCATCACGTCCCGGTACGCCTGGAAGAAGGGCTCCATGTCGACGACAAGGTCCTTCATCACCGTGAGGCCCTTGATGGCCTCCACCGTGATCGGCTTCTCCGGGTTGATGTCCTTGATCAGCGTCTTGCAGGCGAGGCGGTTGCGGCCGTTGATGCGCATGGCGTCCGAGCCGCAGATGCCGTGGGCGCAGGAGCGGCGGAACGTCAGCGTCCCGTCCAGCTCCCACTTGATCTTGTGGAGGGCGTCCAGGACGCGCTCCTTGGGGTCGATCTCCAGCTGGAAGTCCTCCCAGCTGGCATCCTCCGAGACCTCCGGGTTGAACCGGCGGATCCGGAAGGTGACCGTGATCAGATGCGAAGCGCCGTCCTCGGCCGCGTCCAGTGCCGCGGAGTGCTTGTCGAGAGTCGGGGTGCTCATCAGTACTTACGCTCCATCGGCTGGTAGCGGGTCTGCACGACCGGCTTGTAGTCGAGGCGGATCGACTCTGCGCCGTCTGCGCCCACCTCGCGGTACGCCATGGTGTGCCGCATGAAGTTGACGTCGTCGCGGTTGGGGTAGTCCTCGCGGTAGTGACCGCCGCGGGACTCCTTGCGGGCCAGCGCGGACACGGCCATGACCTCGGCCAGGTCGAGCAGGTTGCCCAGCTCGATGGCCTCCAGCAGGTCGGTGTTGAACCGCTTGCCCTTGTCCTGGACGGACACGTTCAGGTAGCGCTCACGCAGCTCGCCGATCTTCTCGACCGCGGTCTTGATCGTCTGCTCGGTGCGGAACACCATCACATTGGCGTCCATGCACTCCTGCAGCTCCTTGCGGATCTCGGTGACCCGCTCGGTGCCGTTGGAGTCGCGCAGCCGCTCGACCTGGTCGATGACCTGCTGCGCCGGGTTCTCGGGGAGCTCGACGAAGTCGGCGGTGGCCGAGTACTCCGCCGCCGCGATACCGGCCCGGCGCCCGAAGACGTTGATGTCCAGGAGCGAGTTGGTGCCCAGGCGGTTGGCGCCGTGGACCGACACGCAGGCGACCTCGCCGGCCGCGTACAGGCCCGGCACGACGGTGGTGTTGTCCCTCAGGACCTCACCCTCGACGTTGGTCGGGATGCCGCCCATGGCGTAGTGCGCGGTCGGCTGGATCGGGATCGGGTCCGTGTAGGGCTCGATACCGAGGTAGGTCCGCGCGAACTCGGTGATGTCCGGGAGCTTGGCGTCCAGCTGCTCCGGCGGCAGGTGGGTCAGGTCCAGGTAGACGTGGTCGCCCTCCGGACCGCAGCCGCGGCCCTCGCGGATCTCCGTGTAGATGGAGCGCGAGACGACGTCACGCGAGGCGAGGTCCTTCATGACGGGCGCGTACTTCTCCATGAAGCGCTCGCCGTCCTTGTTGCGGAGGATGCCGCCCTCACCACGGGCGCCCTCCGTCAGCAGGATGCCCATGCGCCAGATGCCCGTCGGGTGGAACTGGAAGAACTCCATGTCCTCCAGCGGCAGCCCGCGGCGGTAGGCCGCGGCCTGGCCGTCACCGGTCAGGGTGTGGGCGTTGGAGGTCACCTTGAAGAACTTGCCGGTGCCGCCGGACGCGAAGATGATCGACTTCGCCTGGAAGACGTGGATCTCGCCGGTGGCCAGCTCGTACGCGACGACACCCGCGGACTTCTTGACGCCGTCGACGTCCTGGAGCAGCAGGTCGAGCACGTAGAACTCGTTGAAGAACTCCACACCCTCCTTGACGCAGTTCTGGTACAGCGTCTGGAGGATCATGTGGCCGGTGCGGTCCGAGGCGTAGCAGGACCGGCGGACCGGGGCCTCACCGTGGTTACGGGAGTGGCCGCCGAAGCGGCGCTGGTCGATCGTGCCGTCCGGCGTGCGGTTGAACGGCAGGCCCATCTTCTCCAGGTCGAGGACCGAGTCGATGGCCTCCTTCGCCAGGATCTCGGCGGCGTCCTGGTCGACCAGGTAGTCGCCGCCCTTGATCGTGTCGAAGGTGTGCCACTCCCAGTTGTCTTCCTCGACGTTCGCGAGGGCGGCAGCCATACCGCCCTGGGCGGCGCCGGTGTGGGAGCGGGTCGGGTAGAGCTTCGTCAGGACCGCGGTGCGGCTGCGCTTGGTCGACTCGATGGCCGCGCGCATGCCCGCGCCACCGGCGCCGACGATGACGGTGTCGTACTTGTGGATCTGCATGGTTCCAGTCAGCCCCGGCTTCAGGAGATGTTCGGGTCGAAGGTGAAGATCACCAGCGTGCCCAGAAGGACGGTGAAGACCGTCGCGGTGTACAGCAGCATCTTCAGCCAGAAGCGGGTGTTGTCCCGCTGCGCGTAGTCGTTGATGACCGTACGCAGGCCGTTGGCGCCGTGCAGCATGGCCAGCCACAGCATCAGCAGGTCCCAGACCTGCCAGAACGGGGAGGCCCAGCGGCCGGCCACGAACGCGAAGCCGATCTTGGAGACGCCGCCGTCGAGGACCAGCTGGATCAGCAGGTGACCCAGGACCAGGACGACCAGCACGATGCCGGACAGCCGCATGAACAGCCAGGCCTGCATCTCGAAGTTGCCGCGGGAAGCGCTCCCGGTCTTCTTGGTGCGCTTGCGCGGCGGCTCGATGACCGGAGCCGGGTGGTCCACGTCGTAGAGCGAGGCGCCGTCGGTCGCGCCCGCCGTGGCCTCTGCGGAGGTGGTTTCAGCAGACATCTCGCGTCAGCTCCCGAACAGCGTGCGCAGGGTGTGCTGCAGCACGGGGTAGAAGGCACCGGCCATCAGTACGACCCAGACACCGACGACTGTCCACAGCATCTGCTTCTGGTACTTCGGGCCCTTCGACCAGAAGTCCACGGCGATGACCCGCAGGCCGTTGAGCGCGTGGAAGAGGATGGCGGCCACCAGGCCGTACTCCATCACGTTGACGATCGGCGTCTTGTATGTCGCAACGACGTTGTCGTACGCCTCGGGGGAGACGCGTACGAGAGCGGTGTCGAGGACGTGTACGAACAGGAAGAAGAAGATGAGGACGCCAGTGACTCGATGAGCCACCCAGGACCACATGCCTTCCCGGCCGCGGTACAGCGTTCCAGCCGGCACGGAAAAACCCTCCGGGAGCGGGGATTGGGGCCTGCCGGCTTCTCTGTCGGTCGGCCCGGCCGGGTACGGTCCACCGGCCCTGGCCATCGTAGCGACGTGCTGTCGGTTCCTTGCGCCGGGGTCCTTAGGTGTGATCAAACAGGCACCAACGGGCTATCACGCAGGAACGAACCGGAATTTTCCCGGTCAAACGCCGCGATCCGTTATCGCGATCCGTTACCGCTCGGAGCTCATCAGCCGGATCAGCCGGCCGCGGGCCAGCCGGCGCAGCTCGTCCGCGGCGACCGCCCGCTCCTCGTCCGGCTCATTGCCCAGCCGGGTGCGGATGCCGGACAGCACCTGGTCGAGCAGTTCCTCGTCGCGGTAGCCGTCCAGGCAGATGACGAAGACATGACGGAAGCGCCGCTCGTACTCGGCGTGGGCGGCGCGCAGCGCGGTGTGGGCGGCGAGGGTGCCGGGCCCGCGGGCGCCGACGAGCGGCTGCGGGGAAAGGGACTCCTCGGCAAGCGCCTCGTCCAGCTCCACTGCGGTCAGGTCGTAACAGGCCTCGTCGGAGGCGGCGAGCAGCGACTCCGGATCCGGGTACGGGCGGTGCGCGGCCACCCGCTCGGCCCAGCGGCGGCTGCCGCAACAGCTCAGGAGCGCGGCCAGGGTGTCGTCCCGGCTGAGGGCGTTGAAGCGGCCGAGCCCGATGTCCTCACGGCGGGGGCGGGGCAGGGCGGAGCCGGGGGCCCGTGACGATATGCCGCACCACGGGGGCTGCACAGGACGCAGCGTCGTCGGCCGGGCGGCCGGGGTGTCACCGGACAGCGTGGGCTCCTCGGACGGATGCGAATGGATCTCTTCGACGGGTGCGGGACGGACGACTGACGGAAGCTGGGGGAAGCGGACCGAAGCCGGGACGCGAAGCGGCGGCGGATGTGACGGTGGTGCGTGTGACCACGACACCCCGGCGGTATCCGGTGGTTCCGGGAGGGCCCTGTGAAGCGGGTGACGACTGGAACCGCCACGCTAACGACGCTTGTCGTTCGCTGTCCGAAGGATGCGCGAATTTCACCCGGATGAGAGAGCTTTCGCGCGTTCAGTGGACGACCGGCTCCACGCACCTGGCAATGCCTTCGCCCCGAAAAGTGAGGATTGCACGATGTCGAACCCGATGCGGCCGCCGCGCGCCCCGCGGCCCTCGGCCTTGCTGCGCCCCCTGACGAGCCCCCGGGCGCGGACGGGCCCGGCGGCCCGGCCCGCGCTGTCGGCCGCGGCCCTCACCGGTGCGCTGCTGCTCGCCGGCTGCTCCGGCACCGCCGACACCGAGCCGCCCGGGAGCACCAGCGCCAAGGTGAACCCCTCGCCCTCCGCCGCCCCGACATGGGCGCCGGTGACCGGAAAACCGCAGGTCATCCCCGCAGTGCGGGAATTCCATCAGGCCGACGGGCGCGGCTGGCGCCCGTCCAAGGGCGCCCGTGTGGTGGTACCGGCCGGCGAGAAGAGCAATGTCGCCGACGAGGCCCAGCGGATGGCCAACGACCTCGGCCTGGGCATCGTCTACGGCGACCAGGAGGTACGGCCCGGCGATGTCGAGGTGAAGCTGACGGGCAAGAGCAGCGACAACAACGTCCCCGTGAAGAGCGCCGCCGACGAGGCCTACACCCTCAAGGCCGCCGGGACCAAGCTCACTCTCACGGCCCCCACCGACGCCGGAATCTTCTACGGCACCCGCACCGTCAAGCAGGCCGTACGCGCCGGCGGCGGACTTCCCGAGGGCACCATCGACGACCGGCCCGACCGCCCCCAGCGCGGGATGTCGCTGGACAACGCCCGCAAGCCGTTCTCCCAGAACTGGATCGAGGCCCGGCTGCGGGAGATCGCCGACCTCAAGCTCAACCAGTTCCAGCTGCACTTCTCCGACGACCAGGGCTTCCGCATCCAGAGCGACACCCATCCCGAGATCGTCTCCGCCGACCATCTCACCAAGGCCCAGGTCCGCCAGATCATCGCGCTCGCGCGCACCCTGCACATCTCCGTGGTCCCCGAGCTGGACTCGCCCGGCCACCTGGGCGCCGTGCTGGACCACTATCCCGCCCTGCAGCTGCGCAACGTCCAGGGCCGGGTGATCCCCGGGGCGATCGACATCTCCAACCCCAAGTCCGCCCCGCTGATCGACTCGCTGCTGAAGGAGATGAGCGAGCTCTTCACCAACCCCAAGGGCGCCCCGGCGTACTGGCACCTGGGCGGTGACGAGTACCAGGCGCTGATGTCGTCCTCTCCCGCCACCAAGTACCCGCAGCTCGCGCGGGCCGCGAAGCAGAAGTACGGCTCCCGCGGCACCATCGAGGACCTGACGACCGGCTGGCTCAACGACCGGCAGAAGACCGTGGAGGCCAAGGGCAAGAACCGCATCGAGGCCTGGAACGACGGCTTCTTCGCGGGCGGCGTCGTGAGCGCGCCCAAGAGCCGGATGGTCGATTACTGGACCGGCACGGAAGCCGGCAAGCGTGATCCCGCGGAGTACTTCCACGAGGGCCGCAACGTCATGAACTTCAACGACGCGCTCCTCTACTACGTGCTCGGCGAGCCCAACCAGTTCACCTATCCGACCGGTCAGCGGATCTACCAGAGCTGGACGCCGATGGTCCTGCGCGGCACCCGGCCGGTGGCGGTGCCCGCGAGCATGACGGGCCCGGACCGCCTCCCCGGGGCGCGCTTCGCGATCTGGTGCGACCGTGCCCAGGCGCAGACGGTGGATCAGGTGGCGGCCGGGATCCGGCTGCCGCTGGCGGCACTGGCGCAGAAGACCTGGGACCCGCGGACGCCTGCTCTGTCCTGGGCGGAGTTCAAGGCGCTGGCGGGCCGGGTGTGAGACCGGGTGCGGAGACCGGGCCGAGAAAGCACCCGGTAAGAAACGGGTGAGAGAAAGCGAGGACGGCCGGGGCCGCCACCCCCCACAGGAGAGGCCCCGGCCGTCGTTCGCGAAGAGCCTGTGACGGCCCTCTATCCGGTACAGCGCCAGACGGCGCGAAAGCGTCACACGGGGTACGGGGAGGGGTACGGCTAGTGGTCCGGATGCGGGCCGGAAGGGGGCCGGGAGCGGGGTCAGCAAGAGTCCCGGCGCGGGGTCAGCAGGGGGCCTGGCGCGGGGCCGCCGGTGGTCTGGACGCAGGGCCGGACAGGCCCGTAACGTACGGTTCCGCGCTGGTCGCGCACGGTTCCGAGGCGTCGGGGCGTGGCTGGAAAAGGCCGTCATTCCGGGGGGTCCCGCGGTTCCGTCCCGGGGTTCCCTCGGTTCGGTCCTGGGGTTCCCGAGGGGTTCGTTCCGGGAGTTCCCCAGGGGGCCGTGCGGGAGCTTTCGACGAGGCCGTGCGCGCCCGCCCGCCGGAGCGCCGGCCGCCCGGTGTCCTGTTCCACCCGACTCCGTCGCAGGGGCCGGCGCACCCGTCCCGGGTTCGGATCGTTCGCCCGTACGGGATACGGTCTGCGGGAACATCCGGGTTACCAGCGGTTTCCGGCCTGCCGCGGCCGGCGCAGCACGGTGGCCCGACCCGGCTCCGGCACGGTACGGACGGGCGCCGCCCGCTCGAACGACGCCGGAACGGGGAAGCAAGGCCGGTGGTACGGCGAGCGAAGCAGAAATGCAGTAAGGACCGGGCGGCGGACATTCCGCGTGCGACAGGATGGACCCGTGCGAGGGGACGACATTCAGCCGGACGACCGTCGGCTGACGGTGGCCGTGCAGGCGGCACAGGGCGGTGACGAGGCGGCGTTCCGTACCGTCTACCGCGCCGTACATCCCCGGTTGTTGGGATATGTACGGACCTTGGTGAGCGAACCGGACGTGGAGGACGTCACGTCCGAGGCCTGGCTCCAGATCACCCGCGACCTCTCCCGCTTCAGCGGTGACGCCGACCGGTTCCGCGGCTGGGCCGCCCGTATCGCCCGCAACCGCGCCCTCGACCACATCAGGATGCGCGGCCGGCGCCCGGCGATCGGCGGCGACGAGAGTGAGCTGGCCGACACCCCCGGCGCGTCCGACACCGAGGGCGAGGCCTTCGAAGCCCTGGGCACCGGCCGCGCCATGCGGCTGATAGCCGGGCTGCCGCAGGACCAGGCCGAGGCGGTGGTGCTCCGGGTGGTGGTCGGACTCGATGCCAAGAACGCCGCGCAGGTGCTCGGCAAACGGCCCGGCGCGGTGCGCACCGCCGCACACCGCGGACTGCGGCGGCTCGCCGAGCTGATCGGCGACGGGCCGGACCGGAGCCGGGACGGACATCAGGACGGACGCCCGGACGGACCTCGGGACGGAGGCCTGGATGGTCGGCGGGGAAGCCGGGGCAGTGGCCTGGGCGGTGGCGAAGACGGGGCCGACCAGGGGGAAGGAGCCCCCTCGCGGCGGCCCGCGCCGGGCCCGCCCGGCGGTGGCGGGACAATGAACGGAGTGCCCGTACAGGGCAGAAGACGCCGCGACGGCGTGGCGGAATCGTACGCACCGGGTGTGACGGAAACGGCCGCACGAACGCAGAAGGACATGTGATGGCCGACGACCGGTACAACTGGCTCGACAAGGACACCGCGGAGCAGTTGCTGCGCGGTGAACCGGTCAGTGCCCGGCACGGCGACGGTGCACGCGAACTCGAACAGCTCCTGGAGGCCGCCGCCGCGGTCGCCGCCAGGACACCCGAAACCGGCCGGCTGCCCGGTGAAGACGCGGCCCTCGCGGCATTCCGCCAGGCCGCCCGCCGCGGCTCCGGCGCCCGCCGGCGCACCGCCGCCGACCCGTTCCCGGACGGCGTGCACACCGCCCACACCGCGGACCTCACCGAACGCACCCGGCTCGGCCGCCCCTTCCGGCGCGGCTTCGCCGTGGCCCTCGCGGCCTGCGCCATCGGCGGCGTCGCCGTCGCGGCCGGTACCGGCGTCCTGCCCAGCCCCTTCCGGGGCGGCGACCCGGCACCTGCCTCCAGCGTCTCCGCCGCCGAAACCCCCCGGCCGTTCCGCACCGGCGAACCCGGCGCCGAGACCGACGGCACCACGGCGCAGACCCCCGATGCCACCCCCGGCCGGCCGGGCACCCGGCCCTCCGATCCCCCCAAACCCGGCACCAGCCCCGGCGCCGGGACAAGACCCGGCGGCACCCCGAGCGGCGGCACGGGGCGCGACCACGGCAAGCCCGGCGGCAAGGCGACCGATCCCGGCCGCGGGGGCACGAAGAACCTTCTGCTCTCCCTCTGCCAGAACTACGAGTCCGGCAAGCGCGGCACCATGGACCGCGACATGCTGCGGCGCCTCGAAAGCAAGGCCGGCGGACCGGACAAGGTGCACGCCTTCTGCCGTGCCTACCTGGCGCGGTACGCGACCGGCGGCGGCTCGGGCGGCGACGACGGTCTCGTCGGCGGCATCGGCGGCGACACCGGCGGATCTGACGGATCCGGCCAGAGCAGCGGCGGGAAGGGCGGCGACGAGGACGACGAAGGGCACCCGGCCCAGCCGCCCGCCGGCACGTCCAGCCCGGCACCCGCCCCCTCGGCAACCGCCCCCGACGGCGGAAACGCCACGCCCAGCGGAACCGGCGACGGCCCGGTGTGACGTTTTTTGAACCCGTGACGCAGTAATAAGTGAGCCGACTGGTCATCGGCTGCGCGACGAGCCGGGGTTCCCCCCGTACCTACGGCTCAGCGCATCTGGCGCGGGCGGGGCACGTTCCCCCGGCCCTGCCCGCGCCCCTCTCTTTGCGCCTAAACCGGCGCCACCCCTCTTTGCGCCTAAACCGGCGCCGCTCTCGCGGAGGTGGCTGAGCCGGGTGGGGGTTGCTCAATTTTCGCTTCGGTCAGAGAGCGTGGTTGTGCCCCGCGGGAAGTTGAGGGGCGGCGGGGCTAGTGAAAGACAACCACCTTGGTGCCCTTCCTGGCTGTGTGGAACAGGGTGGCGATCTTGGTCTTGTCGCGGACGTTGACGCAGCCGTGTGAGGCGCCGCGGTAGCCGCGGGCGGCGAAGTCCGCGGAGTAGTGGACGGCCTGGCCGCCGCTGAAGAACATCGCGTACGGCATGGCCGTGTGGAAGAGCGTCGAGACGTGATGGCGGCTCTTGAAGGTGAGCGCGAAGACGCCCTCGCGGGTGGGGGTGTACTGCGAGCCGAAGCGGACATCCATCGCCGAGACGACCCGGCCGTCGACCATCCAGGTGAGCGTGTTGCTCCGCTTGCTGATGCAGATCACCCGGCCCGTCATACAGCGCGGGTCGGGGGTGCCGACCGGCCTGGTGGTGGGCGGGTAGAGCTCGGTGTGCGACGGCGTGCGGGTGCGGGACCGCAGCGCCCGCCAGGCCGTGGGCTGCACGGTGCCCGTACGGGGCAGGCCCTGCCGCTGCTGGAAGGCGCGGACCGAGGTCGCGGTCACCACGGCGTAGTAGCCCGTCGGGGAGCGGTCGAAGAGGCCCAGTTGGGCCAGCCGCGCCTGGAGTTCGCGGACCTGCGCGCCGCGCGAGCCGGTTGCCATGAGCGGCCGGCCGGAGGGCGGCGTGTGGTGGACGGTGCGGTGGGGGCGCGGCGGGGTGGTGCGCCGGTCCGGGGCGGGGGGTGCGTGATGGCCGAGCGGCGGGGGAGCGGGGGAGGTGGGGGCGTAGCGGGCGCCCGTGCTTCGGGGCGAACCGGCCCCGCTGACCGTCACCGGGCGGCAGCCCATCGCCAGCGCCGCCACCACCAGCACCGCGGCCACCGCAGGCGCCGTACGTCTTCCACTGCTCCGCTGCATGCGCAACCCCCGGATCTCGGCGGCCCGACCGGCCCTCGGAGACTCTTCCCAGCGCTGCGGGACGGCGAACCTGCGGGCATGCTGTGAGCACGGCGTATCCCCGATGCCGGTCACCCAGCGGGAGGCGTACACCCATGGCGCACGAGTCGGGAAGTGAGCGGTACAACGAGAGCGGCCTGCCGATCGAGCCGGTGTACGGGCCCGGGGCGCTGGCGGGCTGGGACCCGGAGCGCAGCCTCGGCGCGCCCGGCAGCTACCCCTTCACCCGTGGCGTGTACCCGTCGATGTACACCGGACGGCCCTGGACGATGCGGCAGTACGCCGGCTTCGGCACCGCGCGCGAGTCCAACGCCCGCTACCGGCAGCTGATCGCCCACGGCACCACGGGCCTGTCCGTCGCCTTCGACCTGCCGACGCAGATGGGCCACGACTCGGACACCCCGATCGCCTCGGGCGAGGTGGGCAAGGTCGGGGTGGCCATCGACTCCGTCGAGGACATGCGGGTGCTGTTCGGCGGTATCCCGCTGGACAAGGTGTCGACATCGATGACGATCAACGCGCCCGCCGCGCTGCTGCTGCTCCTCTACCAACTGGTGGGGGAGGAGGAAGGGGTGACGGCGGACCGGCTGAACGGGACCGTGCAGAACGATGTCCTCAAGGAGTACATCGCGCGGGGGACCTATATCTTCCCGCCGCAGCCGTCGTTGCGGCTGACCGCGGACATCTTCCAGTACTGCCGGGCCGAGATCCCCCGGTGGAACTCCATCTCCATCTCCGGCTACCACATGGCCGAGGCGGGTGCCTCGCCCGCGCAGGAGATCGCCTTCACCCTCGCCAACGGCATCGCCTATGTGCGGACCGCCGTGGCCGCCGGGATGGATGTCGACGACTTCGCGCCGCGGCTCTCCTTCTTCTTCGTCGCCCGTACGACCCTGCTGGAGGAGGTCGCCAAGTTCCGGGCCGCGCGCAGGATCTGGGCCCGGGTGATGCGGGAGGAGTTCGGCGCGAAGAACCCCAAGTCGCTGATGCTGCGGTTCCACACCCAGACGGCGGGAGTGCAGCTCACCGCCCAGCAGCCGGAGGTGAACCTCGCGCGGGTCACCCTCCAGGGACTCGCCGCCGTGCTCGGCGGAACCCAGTCGCTGCACACCAACTCCTTCGACGAGGCCATCGCCCTGCCCACCGACAAGTCCGCCCGCCTCGCGCTGCGTACCCAGCAGGTGCTCGCCTACGAGACCGATGTGACCGCCACCGTCGACCCGTTCGCCGGTTCCTACGCCGTCGAGTCGATGACGGACGACGTCGAGGAGGCAGCCGTGGCGCTGATGCGGCGGGTCGAGGACATGGGCGGTGCGGTGGCCGCCATCGAGCGGGGCTTCCAGAAGGAGGAGATCGAGCGCAACGCCTACCGCCTGGCACAGGAGACGGACGCCGGCGAGCGGGTCGTGGTCGGCGTCAACCGCTTCCAGCTCGACGAGGAGGAACCGTACGAGCCGCTGCGCGTCGACCCGTCGATCGAGGCCCGGCAGACCGAGCGACTGGCCGTCCTCCGGGACCGCCGCAACGCCCGTGCCGTCTCCACCGCTCTCGACGACCTCCGCAAGGCCGCCGAGGGCACGGACAACGTCCTCTACCCCCTGCGCGAGGCCCTGCGGGCGAGGACGACGGTGGGCGAGGTTTGCGATGCACTGCGAGAGGTCTGGGGGACGTATGTGCCTACGGATGCGTTCTGAGGGGGTCTCGGCTGCTGAGGCGGCCGGGTCTCGGATGAGTCCGGTCCACACGTAAGTTCAGGGAGTGAGGAGACGGCTGGTGAAGCCGTCACGGATGAGGGCCTCGTAGGCGGTATGCACGTCCTCCGGGACGTCCTGCTCGATGGCGAATCCGAGACGTGGATATTCGATGACCCGCTGCAGGTCGCCGACGAGCTGATGGACGACGAGTTGGTCGTCGCCGATCGTCTTCAGGTAGTCATCGAACTCCAGTGGCACCGAGGCGCAGATCGCCTCGACCTCGGGCCACACCTTGCGGGCAGTGGCATAGGCACGTCGCTCCATATAGGGCATGGAGACCAGCAGCACGGTCTTCGGTGTGATCCCGGCGGCAGTCAGGACCTCCCGGGAGAGGGTGATGTTCTGCCCGGTGTTCCTCGCGCAGGGCTCCAGCAGCACCGCATTCGCAGGCACTCCGAGAGCGAGCGCATGCTCTCGGAAGTGCACCGCCTCACCGCGGGGGAAGCGTTCGGGGGCTGTGGGGTTGGAGCCGCCGGAGAACACCAGGGCCGGGAACAGACCGGCCCGGTACAGCTCGGCGCAGAAGGCCGGGACACCAAGGTCGTGGCTCCCCAGGCCGATGGCGACGTCGGCGGGCCGCACCGCGTGGTGCATCTGGTGGTGGTCCCAGATCAGCTTGGCCTGCTGCCGCTGGTCTTCGGTGATGGCCCGCTCGTTGTCCGTCACTCGCGTCTCTCCCTGTTCACCGTCGCCGGAGGCCAAAGGCCCCCTCGCTCGTCATCCGGATGCCCTCGATACTGCGGAGCTGGTGACTCAGGCCGAACGTGGCGGCCAGCTTCGCGGCGTCGGCGAGCACCTGCAGCCCATCATCCCGGGTGGCCGGGTCGGACAGCAGGATGTGACCGTGGGCGGTGTCCAGCCGGACCTGCTGCATGGGCGAGTCGGTTGTTCCGGTGCTGCGGGCGATGTCGATGAAGTGCAGGGCCTGGGTGAGGTCACCGACCCCGCGGTGGGCCAGGGCGAGTTTCTGGTGGGCGACGGACCAGTCGTCGGGCTCGGCCAGGTCCTCGAACTCGCGCGTCGCGGCGAGCATGACCCTGGCGGCATAGTCGTTGTTGCCGTCCTTGCTCAGCGCGGTGCCCACCCACAGCCGGGCTCTGGCCCGGTCACGGCGGGAGAGCCTGTCGTCGACGGCCAGGGCCTCGTAATGACGAGCGGCCGTCTCCAGCTTGCCGGACATCTCGGCGACCACGGCGAGGGACAGGTCGAGCTGGGCGATGCGACGGGGGATGTCGAGCTGCACGAACAGCGAGCGGGCGTCGGCATAGGAGCGCTGGGCCGACAGCGGGCCGAGGACGGCTCCTTGGTCTCGCTGAAGATCGCCCATCAGTGCTGTCGAGCGGGCGAACAGGTACATGCCCTTGTCGTCCAGCCCGGTCGGTGGGAAGCGTGTCAGCCATCGGTTCAGCAGGTTGTCGGCGAAGCCGAAGTTCTGGCGCGAGAGGGCTACGACGGCCCGGTCCAGGTCGTCGGTCCACGTTTCGTACTCCCAGACCCGGGGGCCGCTGGTGGTGATGCGCCTGCCGCTGCCCTGGCCGGGTCGGCCGGCCTCGGACAGGAATGTCTCGAAGCGCAGGTGCGCGGCGGCGTCCGAGCGAGCCAGGGCGGTGTCCAGGACGGCCTGGGTGTCCTGCCGAGGTTCCGTTGCGACCAGCAACTTCTCCCACTTGGAGATGGTGCGGATGCCGACGCCCAGGTGTTGGGCGAAGGCGCGGACGCTCAGCCGGAGTGCGAGACGTAATGCCCGGGCTTCCAGGCCGGTCCAGTGGTGCACGGTCGCCACGCGTCGCTCCCTTCCGTCCGCCATCGAAGCACGAGGTCGCCCAGTTCCTTCGCTGACGCCAGCCGGCGGTCTCTGCGACTCCGTCCCCGCGACGCAGGGGCCGCCCTGGGGGCCCACGCCGACCAGGTGCCCCCATCGACGGTGCGGACACGGCAGCTTGTGACCGTCGCGTGTGCCTGAGTCAGACTGGGGGCATGTCGTCACCCCGCCGGGCGTGCCCCGTTTGCACCCGAGAGATCGCCGTTGTCGGCGGGCGCTTCGCTCGCCATGACCCGCCCGGGCGGCGGACGGTGCTGGAGCTGATCTCCTGCCCGGGGTCGCGCAAGATCGCGCCGATGATGGCGCCGGCGGAGAAGCTGTTTGACCCGGAGGAGCCGCCGATCCCGGGGCAGCAGCCGTTGTTCTGAGTCGGGGGCCGACGGGCCTTCGGGCCGGGGTGACTCCGACCCGGTGGGCAACTACGGCGCCAGCACGTCCAGTTCGGCCATGGCGCCCGTGGTGATCTCGCGGGTCAGGGACTCCGCCCGTGCCGCGTCGCCGGTGCGTACCGCCTCGGCGACCTGGACATGGAGGGTGACCGCGGCCGGGTCGGGGTCGGTGAACATCACATGGTGCTGGGTGCGGCCGGTCAGGACTGCGGCGACCACGTCGCCGAGCCGGGCGAACATCTCGTTGCCGGAGGCGGTGAGGACGACCCGGTGGAAGGCCGTGTCGTGGACGAGGTAGGCGTCGAGTTGCTGGCCGCGTGAGGTGGCGACCATGCCCATGGCCTGTTCGGTGAGTTCGGCGCACTGCGCGGGGGTGGCGTGCCGGGCGGCGAGGCCCGCGGCGACCGGTTCGATCGCCGAGCGCAGCACGGTCAGCGAGCGCAGCTGCCGGGGGCGGTCGCGGCCGGCCAGCCGCCAGCCGATCACCCGCGGGTCGTAGACGTTCCACTCCTCGGTGGGCCGGACGGTCACCCCCACCCGGCGCCGGGAAGCGACCAGCTGCATGGATTCCAGTACCCGGATCGCCTCGCGGATGACCGTGCGGGAGACGTCGAAGCGCTGCTCCAGTTCGTCCGTGCGCAGGACCGTGCCCGGAGGGTAGTCGCCCGCGGTGATCGCGGGCCCCAGGGACTCCAGTACACGGGCGTGCAGTCCCTTCCCCTCGTTTTCCATGGGGCAAGCTTACGTTCCCGCACCCCGGCCAATTAAGTATGACGTTTGCATCACAGGCTCTTGAATACGTCGTACCTAATGGGTTTCAGTGGGGGCCGCACGAGGTCGATGAAGACAGCGAGGTACCACGGGATGAGCACCCCCGACGTGATCGTCGTGATGGGCGTGGCCGGCACCGGCAAGACCACCATCGGCCCGTTGGTGGCCGACAAACTGGGCGTTCCGTACGCCGAGGGTGACGACTTCCATCCGCCGGCCAATATCGCCAAGATGTCGGCGGGCATCCCGCTGGACGATGAGGACCGCGGCCCGTGGCTCGACGCCATAGGAGCCTGGGCACACGAGCGCGCCGAGCACGGCGGCGGTGTGGTCAGCAGCTCCGCGCTCAAGCGCGCCTACCGCGACCGGCTCCGGGCAGCCGAACCCCGCATCGTCTTCCTGCACCTCACCGGCGATCGTTCGCTGATCGAGGAGCGGATGGCCGAGCGCAAGGGCCACTTCATGCCGACCGCACTGCTGGACTCCCAGTTCGCCACGCTCGAACCGCTCGGACCCGACGAGGCCGGCGTCGAGGTGGAGGTGTCCGGCACCCCGGAGGAGATCGCCGACCGCGCGGTGGCGGCACTGCGCGCGATGGACCCGCCGGGCGCATAACCCCCGCACCCCCACAGCACCCCCCTTCCCCCTCCGTCCAACCAAGGGAATCGCCGTGACTCATCTCAGCGTCGAGATGCTCGCAGCGGACGCGACCGAGCCGATAGCCTCGGCCGGCCACGCACAGCTGGGCATCGCCGTCCTGGCCGGCATAGCCGTCATCGTCCTGCTCATCACCAAGTTCAAGCTGCACGCCTTCCTGTCGCTGATCATCGGTTCGCTGGTGCTCGGCGCGGTGGCCGGCGCCCCCCTCGACAAGGTCATCACCAGCTTCTCGACGGGGCTGGGCACGACCGTCGCGGGCACGGGCGTGCTGATCGCGCTCGGTGCCGTCCTCGGGCGGCTGCTCGCCGATTCGGGCGGCGCCGACCAGATCGTCGACACGATCCTGGCCAAAGCAGGCCGGCGGGCGATGCCCTGGGCGATGCTGCTGATCGCCGGGATCGTGGGGCTGCCGATCTTCTTCGAAGTCGGCATCGTGCTGCTGATCCCCGTGGTGCTGCTGGTCGCCAAGCGCGGCAACTTCTCGCTGATGCGGATCGGTATCCCCGCCCTGGCCGGCCTGTCCGTCATGCACGGGCTGATCCCGCCGCACCCCGGCCCGCTCGTCGCGATCGACGCCGTCAAGGCGAACCTCGGCATCACCCTCGCGCTCGGCGTCGTCGTCGCCATCCCGACCGCGATCGTCGCCGGTCCGCTCTTCTCCCGTTACGCGGCCCGCTGGGTGGACATCCAGCCGCCGGAGAAGATGGTGCCCGAGCGCGCCTCCGACGACCTGGTGAAGCGGCCCGGCTTCGGGATCACCGTGGCCACCGTGCTGCTGCCGGTGGTGATGATGCTGGCCAAGGCGCTGGTGGACATCGTCATCGACGATCCGGAGCACACCGTCCAGCGGGCCTTCGATGTCATCGGCTCCCCGCTGATCGCGCTGCTGACGGCCGTGCTCGTCGCGATGTTCACGCTGGGCCGGGCGGCCGGGTTCACCCGTGGCCGGATCGCCACCACCGTCGAGAAGTCGCTCGCCCCGATCGCCGGGGTGGTGCTGATCGTCGGCGCGGGCGGCGGCTTCAAGCAGACGCTGGTGGACTCCGGCGTCGGCCAGATGATCCTGGACATCTCCAAGGGCTGGAACATCTCCGCGCTCCTGCTGGCCTGGCTGATCGCGGTCGCCATCCGCCTTGCGACCGGCTCCGCGACGGTGGCCACCATCTCCGCCGCCGGGCTGGTCGGCCCGCTCGCCGCGGACATGAGCACCACCCATGCCGCGCTGCTGGTGCTGGCCATCGGGTGCGGGTCGCTGTTCTTCAGCCATGTCAACGACGCCGGATTCTGGCTGGTCAAGGAGTACTTCGGGATGAGCGTCGGCCAGACGCTGAAGACCTGGTCGGTGATGGAGACGCTGATCTCGGTGGTCGGGATCGTCTGCGTACTGCTGCTGTCGCTGGTCCTTTAGCGGCCCTGGTCGGTCCGTCGGACCGCTGTCCCCCTTATCTCTCCGGACGGTTCACCGTCCCGGGCGCCCCACCCCCCTCAGGTGCCCGTCCCCGGCACGAGGCCGTACGAGCGGATGTCCGCTGGTACGGCCTCGTGCGCGTGCGGGCGAAGTCCCGGCGGGGGGTGCGGCCGAGGGGGTGGCACCGCGTCGTACGAGGGCGACCGCCGCGAGGCCGAGCGCGAGTCCGGCGGCGGTCTGCGGGCCGAAGGGTTCGCCGAACATGGCGGCGCCCCACAGCGCGGTGACCGGTGCCATCAGGAACATCAGGGTGTTCACCTCGGTGACGCCGACGCGGCGGAGGATCAGCCAGTACAGCCCGTACCCGCCGAAGGTCGACAGCACCACCAGCCAGCCGACCGCGACCCAGAACGAGGGCGCGGCGGGCGGCTGTACGGTGCCGGTCGCGGCGGCGAGGGCGGTGAAGAGGACGGCGCTGGTGGTGCAGTGGACGGTCATCGATACCGAGGGGGCGACCCGGGTGCGCGAGCGGCTCTCCAGGAAGGTGGCCGCCACCAGCGAGGACATTCCGAGGAACGGGACGAGGTAGGCCCACCAGGGCACCTCCGCGCCGGACGCCGCGTCGGCCGTGGTGACCAGGGCGACGCCGCCCAGGCCCAGGCACAGCCCGAGCCACTGCCGACGGGAGACGTACTGGCGCAGCAACGGCCCGGCGAGCGCCCCGGCCACCAGGGGCTGGGTGCCGTCGATCAGGGCCGTGGTGCCGCTGGAGACCCCGAGCTGGATCGCGGAGTAGACGGTGAAGAGATAGCCGCTCTGCGAGAGTGCGCCGACGGCGGCCTGCCGGGTCAGGTCCCGAGCCGTCAGGTCCCGCCACGAGGCGCGGGCCGCGGTGGCCGCCACGAGGGCGAGGGCGGCGGCGAGCGGCAGGAACCGCCACATCAGAAGCGTGGCCGTGGGCGCGGTGCCCGCGCCCAGCTTGGCCCCGATGAAGCCGGAGCTCCAACAGAGCACAAAGGCGGCCGAGAGCAGGAAGCGCATGCCGTCCCCCTTCGGTAGACCGATCTGTATACCTCTCCTTTCACTATACAGATCGGTATACTTTTTGGCATGGGTACTTCGCAGACACGTACTTCGCAGACGCCCCGGCGGATCGCCATGACGCCCGCCGCGCGCCGCGCCCTGGCGGCCGCCGAGCGGCTGTTCTACGAGCGCGGCATCCATGCCGTCGGGGTGGATCTGATCGCGGCCGAGGCCGGGGTGACGAAGAAGACCCTCTATGACCGGTTCGGCTCCAAGGAGCAGATCGTCGTGGAGTACCTCGCGGACCGCGATGAACGCTGGCGGGCCTTTCTGGCGCCGTACCTCGACGCCGCGGAGCCGTCGCCCGCTGCGGGGATCTTGGCCGTCTTCGACGCCTCGCGCGCCTGGTCGGCCCGGCACAGCGGCAAGGGGTGCAGCATGGTCAACGCCCATGCCGAGATCAGCGATCCGTCCCACCCCGCGTACGCGATCATCGCCGCGCAGAAGCAGTGGATGCTCGCGCTGTTCACGGACCTGGCCGGGGCCGCAGTGCCGGTGCCCGGCCGGGCCGAGCGGCTGGGCCGGGCGCTGATGCTTCTTCACGAAGGGGCCCTGGTCGCCCACGGCCTGGGCATCTTCCCCGACCCGATCGGTCAGGCCCGCGACGAGGCGGAGGTGCTGCTCGCCGCGGCGGGGGTGGAGGTGTGAGTGCCGGCCTCGGGGGTGCGGCCACGACCTTCGGCCGCCCCCCCCGCGTCGGCCGGTGGCGTTCAGCAGGCTGCCGGCACCGCGTCCGCGCCCGCGCCGAGGTACGTCCCCAGGGCCTCGGCCACCTGCGCCGTCGCGTCCCCGGGCGGGGCGGCGAGGGCGAGGTAGCCGTCGGGGCGGATGAGGAGGACGGCCGGGTCCGGGCCGTAGGCGTCGCGGATGTGGCCGTCGGTGTCGATCAGGTCCGGGGCCGGGCCGCCGACGCGGACGAGACGCAGCAGGGCCGGATCGGCGGGCAGCGCACTGTCGTCGATGCCGGTGCCGCCCAGGTCGAGCAGGGTGAAGTGCGGGCCGCGGAAGGCGTCGAAGAGCCGGGTGGGCGTGCCGTCGGCCGTGGTGCACGGGGCGTCGGGGGCCCGGTCGCCCGCGGCGGGAGTGCCCTCGGCGAGGTCCGTGCGCAGCTCCCGCGTGAGCGGGCTGTCGGGGTAGCCGATGCCGAGCTGGTGGAGGTCCCGGCCGCGCCGCAGCGTACGGGAGCGGTGCAGCCGGGTGCTGGTGTCGAGGATGCTCTCGGCGATCGGGCGGCGCTCGGTCTCGTAGGTGTCGAGGAGGCTGTCGGGGGCGCCGTGCCGCAGCACCTGGCCGAGCTTCCAGCCGAGGTTGTAGGCGTCCTGGACGCTGGTGTTCAGGCCCTGGCCGCCCGCCGGGGAGTGGATGTGCGCGGCATCGCCGGCCAGGAAGACCCGGCCGGTGCGGTAGCGCTCGACCAGGCCCGCCCGGGGGCGGAAGAGGGAGGACCACAGGACCTCGCCGATCTGTGCGGCGTCGAGGTGGGTGTGCGCCGCGAGTTCGGCACGGACCGTCTCGGGTGAGGTGTCCGGTGTGCCGTCGAAGCCCCCCGCGATCATGGTCTGGAAGTAGTCGGTGCCGGCCAGCGGGAGAAGGCCCGCGAACCCGCCGGTCGGCGAGTCCCAGCGGTGCCAGTGGTCGCGGTCCAGGCCGTCCACCCGGAGGTCCGCGAGCAGCACGGCGACCGGTTCCAGCTCCGGGCCGCTCATCTTGATGCCGAGCGCGCGGCGTACGGTGCTGCGCCCGCCGTCGGTGGCGACCAGATAGGCCCCGTGGACGGTGCGCTCCGCCCCGTCGGCGTGCTGCAGACGGGCCGTCACACCGGCCGAGTCCTGGTCGAACGCGGTGAGTTCGGTGCGGAAGAGCGCGTCACCGCCGAGCTCCTGCAGCCGCTCGTACAGCAGCTCCAGGTTGCGGAACTGCGGCAGCATCAGGGCGTTGGAGTACGGCGTGGCGGGCGCCGGGTCGACCCGCTCGATCATCTCGGTGACGTCGACGATTTCGCCGTTCTCCCAGCGGGCGGTCTTCGGGTAGAGGCCGCCGGCCGCGAAGGCCGCGTCCAGCAGCCCGAGGTCGTCGTAGACCTCCTGGGTGCGCGGCTGCACGCCGGTGCCGCGGGCGCCGGGCGAGAG
Organism: Streptomyces sp. Edi2; assembly: GCF_040253635.1. Lineage (NCBI taxonomy): Bacteria > Bacillati > Actinomycetota > Actinomycetes > Kitasatosporales > Streptomycetaceae > Streptomyces > Streptomyces sp. Edi2. The sequence continues at coordinate 5,704,310 of NZ_JBEJGX010000003.1, forward strand.
GCGGTCCTGCCGCTCGACGAGCAGGGCGCGCACACCGCGGCGGGTGAGGTCGATGGCCAGGGCGAGGCCGGTCGGGCCCGCGCCGGCGATCAGTACGTCGACCGTCGTGCCGTCGTCGGGCAGGGCGGCGCCAAAGGTTTCCTTAACGTTGTTAAGTGCCATGTCCCGAGGATGCCTTTAACGGTGTTAAGTTGTCAACATGGTTTCGCGCATTGACCGGAAACGAGTCGTGGACACCGCACTGCGGCTGCTGAACGAGGTCGGCCTCGACGGGCTGACCCTGCGGGGCATCGCCAAGGAGCTGAACGTTCAGGCCCCCGCGCTGTACTGGCACTTCAAGAACAAGCAGGAACTGCTGGACGAGATGGCCACCGAGATGACCCGGCGGATGGCCGGGAGCCTGGACGGCGGGCCGGCCGCGGGCCCGTACGGCGGCACCTGGCAGGAGATGCTGCTCGGCAGCTGCCGGACGATGCGCCGCGAACTGCTCGGCTACCGCGACGGCGGCAAGGTCTTCAGCGGCACGCGGATGACCGACGGCGCCGCCACCGGGCCGCTCGACTTCGTGATGACCTGCCTGACGGAGGCGGGCTTCACCCTGGATGCGGCCGTGCGGGCCTGGTGGACCGCGTACAACTTCACCGTGGGCGTGGTGATCGAGGAGCAGTCGGTCCACCCGGTGCCCGGACAGCGGGAGATTCGCGACCCGGCCTATGACCAGTCCGAGCGTGAGCGGCGGATCGGGGCGGAGTATCCGCTCGCGGCGCAGGCCGGCCGGGAGATGTTCGGCGATCTGGAGCAGGGCTTCGAGGCCGGGCTGCGGATCATCGTCGCGGGGATCGAGGCCACCGTGGGCCCGGACGCGGCGGGCTGATCCCGCCGCGGGCCGGTCGCCCGCGGCGCCGCGGAGGCCGGCCGTCCGGCCTCAGCGCCACGGAGGCCGGCCGCCCGGACTCAGCGCCGCGGGTCGATCGACCGCTTCAGAACAGGCGTCAGCGGACGCTCGACGAAGCGGTGCAGCACCCACGCGAGCAGCAGCATCAGCGCGACGGTCAGCAGCAGCGTCGCGTACGACGGCAGCCCGAGGCCGTGGTGCAGTGCGCGCACCACGACCCAGCCCAGGTGCTCGTGGACGAGGTAGAAGGGGTAGGTCAGTGCGCCCGCGACGGTGAGCCAGCGCCAGTTCGCCCAGTGGAGCTTGCCCAGGGCGACCGCGGCGACCAGGGCGAACCCCAGGGTGACCACGGCGATGATGCCGGCCGTCGAACGGTAGGAGAACGCGGTGGCCGACGGTGCGTGCCACAGCCCGGCGACCGCGTAATGCTGGCCGATCAGCCAGCTGACCAGCACGATCGCCCAGGCGATCGGGTCGCGGGCGCCATAGCGGTGCAGCAGGTACAGGCCCACTCCGCCGATGAAGAACGGGGCGTACTCGGGCATCAGGACGGTGTCGAGGAAGGGCTGGTGGGCGGCCTGCGCGAACGCACCGGCCAGCGTCCAGCCCGCACAGAAGAGCACCACCCGGCCGCGGGTGGCACCGGGCAGGATGACGCAGAGCGCGAAGAGGGCGTAGAAGCGCATCTCCGCCCAGAGGGTCCAGCACACCCCGAGCACCCGGTCCACGCCCAACGGCTGCTGGAGCATGGTCAGGTTGGTCAGCACCTCGCTGGGCGGCAGCGCCTTGTAGGCGACCCAGGGAAGCGCGAAGACCGCGGTGACCAGCAGGATCGCGGCCCAGTACGCCGGATAGAGGCGGGAGACGCGGGAGGCTACGAACGCGCGCAGCGTCCGGCCCCAGCCGCTGAGGCAGATGACGAAGCCGCTGATCACGAAGAAGATCTGCACGCCCAGGCAGCCATAGGCGAACAGGGGCGCGGCGGTGGGGAATTGATGGGCGGGCGAACCGCCCCAGGCCTGGGATATCTCTCCGTTGCGGCCCCCGAAGTGGTACGCGGCGACCATCAGCGCGGCGAGCAGCCGCAGCCCGTCCAGGGCGCGCAGTCGCGACGGTCCTCCGCCGGCCTTGCGGGCCGGGGCGACCCCCGCGCTGCGCACCGGTATTGCAGGCTCCGGGGCGGTGGTGACGGGATCCGGCGCGACGGGCGGCGCGCCGGTCGTCAGCTGAGGCGCGCTCATCCGAATGCGGCCCGCTTCTTCAGCCGCCGCTGCACCGCACGCGCCCGGCGCGCGACCTTACGGACGGTGGCGTTGCGCGGCAGGAACGACAGCTGGGAGGGGATCGCGCCGGGCAGCGCCAGCGCGGTCAGCCGGCGGCGCTTGAAGTAGCGCCAGGTGACCGGGTCGAGGTGCGCCGCGAGGTAGCGCTCGGCGGCCGGCCGCAGCTCCGGATAGATCTGGTGCTGCATCGCATAGCCGACCGCGGCGACCAGACCCTCGATGCTCTCGGCGGAGGCGAAGGCGCGCGGGCGCTCGCTGCGGTCGCCCAGGTCGGGCACCAGCGCGTCCACGATCGTGACCGGGACGCGGTTGCTGTTCTGGTACGGGGTGAGCCGTTCCAGCAGCAGGCCGGTGCCGGTCCGCGCGGTCGGCAGACCGTAGAACGTGGCCGCCGTCAGCAGCGCGGTGGAGAAGCAGCCGACGACCAGCGCGGGCCGCATCCGCTGGTAGAGCACTTCGGCCAGCACCGGGGTGTCCAGCACGGTCAGCGCGACCTCCAGCTTCGCGGCCTCCCGCTCCAGCAGCCGCGACCAGCGGGCCGGCGCGGACGGGTGCGGTTTGAAGACGATCTCGCGGTGGCCGCGCTCGGCGGCGCCGCGCACCATCCGCACATGCAGCTCCTCTTCCTCCTCGGGAGTGAGGATGCCCAGCGCGGAGAGGTACTGGCCGAGCAGCAGCGCGGCGCCCTCCGGGGCCGCCACCTCGCCACTGGCATCACAGAGTTCGGCCAGCACCTTGGTGAAGGCGTCGGCCGGAACGGTCTGCGGCGCGACGTCGAACTCGGTGAGCAGCAGCGGCGTGAGGCCCGGTACCAGGTCCAGGTGCAGCAGCCGGTTGATCCGGGTGCCGATCAGCGGGTCGAGCTTGTTGCGGGTGGGCCCGTAGCTCATCAGGCCGTCGGCGTAGACATCGATCGGCGCGTCCGGGAACAGCTGGGCGACCGCCAGCGCAGGGTTGACCTGGATGGACTCCACGACCAGCTCGATGCGGTCGTCGCCCAGGCCCCACAGCAGCCGCAGATGCCGCTCCCACAGCGGGACGTCGTCCGCGCGGGGCGACCAGCCGCCGGGGTGGAACGGGCTGATCGTCTCGTTCCACGACAGCACCCGGTCGAAGCGGCCGCGCAGCCGCTCGAAGCCGGGCATGGTGTCCAGCGACGCGGTGGTCTCCGGGGTCGTGGCGTTGTTGCTGAGCAGCAGCAGGCGGCGGTCGGCCGGGGCGAAGCAGTCGGCGTCCATCGCGGCGGCGAGCGTCGCCGCACCGTAGAGCGTGGAGGCCAGGAAGATCTGGGTACGCGGGCGGGTGGACATCAGGCGGCGACCTCCGCCGGGACAGGGCGACGGCGCAGCCGCCGCAGCCGGGACGCGCGCTGCACATCCATCGAATCCAGGGCTTCCTTCAGTACGTCCTGCGGCATGCGTTTCATGGCCGCGGCGCTCATCGCGCGCAATTTACGGGCGACCTGCGGTTCGAAACGTTCGATCGAACCGAGGTGGTGGGAAATGATCGCGCAATAGGTGCGCACCGCCTTCGGCAGCAGAAGATCGGCATCGCGGTCCTGCGCCGTTTCCTCGATCACCTGATCGAAGGCGCGAATGAAGTCCAATTGCCGCACATCTCCGATCTGGGTGAGTGAGGACGCCACTCCGCGCCGGTAGAAAACACCGAGCTGCCCGACCACGGCCATGGACTTCGCCTCGCGGTGCAGCCGCCAGATCCACGGGCGGTCCTCCGCGGTGCGCAGCCCGTCCCGGAAATGCAGTACCCCCTCGTCCAGCAGCCGGCGGTGGTACATCCCGGCCCAGGCGAAGGCGTAGTCGACGGAGGTGGAGCGGTCGGCGGGCAGGATCACCTCGCGCGGGTCCAGCACCACTCCGCGCCGGCCGTGCGGGACACGGTGGACGCTGCGGGCGCGGGCGGTGCACTGGACGTGGTCCGTGCGGACGAAATCACACCCCAACTCCTCCATTGCCGCGAGGAGTTGGGGGTAGTAGCCGGGGGCGAGCCAGTCGTCACCGTCCAGGAAGGTGACGTACTCGCCGCGGGCCTCGTCCAGGCCGGTGTTCCGGGCGGTGGCCAGGCCGCCGTTCTGTGCGTGCCGCAGCACTCTGGCACCCGGCAGCTCGCGCTCGGCGCGCGCAAGAATCTCCGGGGTCTCGTCGCGGGAACAGTCGTCGACGAGCAGGAATTCAAAATCTTCGCGGGCGTTGGCCGCCAGGCTTTTCAGGGTGTCGGGCGCGTATGTCTGCACGTTGTAGAACGGCACGATGACGGAGAGCTTAACCACCCGGGTGACGTTAGGTGCGCGGGCGGCATTCGTCTTTACCGGGTGCAGGCCTCAAGGTGAACGAAGAATGGCGGGATGGTTAACCAGGTCGACAATCGGGCTGGTTAGCCATTCGTCGACCCGCTGTTAACCCTTTGTTGCGACCCAGTTGGCCCGCCAAACGGAATGGCTTCCTAGCGTCTGGGACGTGCCATCACGTACCCACTCTTCGCCGCGGGTCGCCGTACTCGCCGACTCGGATACCCGATGGAAATGGGGCGCTTTGACAGCGTACCGAATCCAATCGGACATCCGGCTCGACGGCTACCTTCTCCGCGGCCGCGCCACTCCCACGGTCCGACAGCTCGACGAGGTCGGTGCCCGTGCGGACGCGCTGCGCGAAATCAGGGGCGTCGACTTCGTCCGGTCCGTCGACCGTACGCGCTACGACGTCGTCGTGCTGGCCTGTGTCGGCGGTGCGGTGCAGGCGATGCTGCACGGCCTCGGCCGCGCCTGGCGGGGAGCCGAGACCCGCCCCGTCGTCGTCACCGGCTATGTCGGTGTGGTCTACGAGAAGCTTGCCGACGGGCTGCTGCTGCGGCACGGCGCGGATGTCGTCCTCGCCAACTCCCGGCACGACGCGGACCGGTTCCGCGAGGTCTACCGCGGGGTCGGCGCCGACGACGGCAGCGTCGTCGAATGCGCCCTGCCCTTCCTCGGCGGCGACCGCTACCGCCGCGACGGCGTAACCGGCGGGCAGCGCCCCTATACCGTCGTGTTCGCCGCCCAGCCCTCCGTCCCGGAGAGCCGCGCGGACCGGACCTACCTGCTGCGCCGGGCCGCGGAGCACGCCCGCAAGCACCCGGACCGCGAGGTGCTGATCAAGCTCCGCAGCAAGCCGGGCGAGCACACCACCCACATCGAGGAACTGCCCTACCAGAAGCTCGCCGCCAAGGCGCCCGGCAAACTGCCCGCCAACTGCCGCCTGGTGTACGGCAACATGGGCGAGGTCCTGGACCGCACCGACCTGATGGTGACGGTCAGCTCGACCGCCGCCCTGGAGTCGCTGCACCGCGGCATCCCCACCGCCGTCCTCACCGACCTCGGCATCCGCGAGGTCCTGGGCAACCACCACTTCCTCGGCTCCGGCTGCCTCGCCTCCTGGGACGAGCTGGACGCCGGACACCGCCCGGAGCCCGACGCGGACTGGCTCGCCCGGCAGGGCGTCGCCGCCCACGGTGACTACGAGCAGGCCTTCGACGCCGCCCGCGCCCGGGTCACCGCGCTGCGCACCGCCGACCGGCTGCCGCCGATCGCCCCGTACTACACACCCCGCACCGCCCCCGGCTACCTCCCCGGCATCCTCGCCCGGCACGGCCTGGACGCGCACGGCGAGCCGATCGCCGGCTACGCGGACGCCCCCGAGGAGACCGGCGGACTGCGCCGGGTCGCCCGCGAGACGGTCCGCGAGGCCGCCCGCGGCGCCTACCGCCACGGCGTCCAGCGCGTCGCCCCCGCCATCCGCCGCTGGGGGCAGCTGTGACCCTCCCGCCGCCCGCCCGCCCCCGGAGCCCGCACGGCCCCCGGAAGGAGCCCGAAATGCCGCCGAACCCGCAGAGCAGCCCGCCGACCGTGGTGGCCGTCATCCCCGCCCGCGGCGGTTCCAAGGGCGTGCCCGCCAAGAACCTCGCCGCCGTCGGGGGCGTGCCCCTGGTCGCCCGCGCGGTCCGCGAGTGCCGCGCCGCCCGCCTGGTCACCGATGTCGTGGTCTCCACCGACGACGCCGGGATAGCGGCCGCGGCCCGCGGCGCCGGAGCGGTCGTCGTGCAGCGCCCCGGCGACATCGCGGGCGACACCGCCACCAGCGAGGCCGCCGTCCTGCACGCCATGGACGCCTACGAGGCCGAGCACGGCGCCCGGGTCGACACGGTGCTGCTGGTCCAGTGCACCAGCCCCTTCATCGTCCGCGAGGACATCGACTCGGTGGCCGCCGCGGTCGTCGAGGGCGGCGCCGACAGCGCGCTGACCGTGGCACCGTTCCACGGCTTCGTCTGGCGCGACGCCGAACCCGCGGTGGACGGCGCGACGGCCACCGACGGCGGCCACGGCGTCAACCACGACAAGTCCTTCCGGCCGCGCCGCCAGGACCGCCCCCAGGACCTGCTGGAGACCGGCGCCGCCTACGCCATGGAAGCGGCCGGCTTCCGCGCCGGCGGCCACCGCTTCTTCGGCCGCACCGAGCTCGTGCGCACCGACCCCGCCCGGGTGCTGGAGATCGACGACCCGCACGACCTGGCCCGCGCCCGCGCGCTGGCCCCGCTGCTGGACGCCCCCCGCCCCGGCGCCCTGCCGACCAGGGACGACATCGACGCCGTCGTCCTCGACTTCGACGGCACCCAGACCGACGACCGGGTGCTGATCGACGCCGACGGACGGGAGATTGTCGCGGTCCACCGCGGCGACGGCCTCGGCGTCGCCGCCCTGCGCAGGGCCGAGCTGAAACTGCTGATCCTGTCCACCGAGACCAACCCGGTCGTCGCCGCACGGGCCCGCAAGCTGCAGGTGCCCGTCCTGCACGGCATCGACCGCAAGGACCTCGCCCTCAAGCAGTGGTGCGAGGAAGCGGGCATCGCGCCCGAGCGCGTGCTCTACGTCGGCAACGACGTCAACGACCTGCCGTGCTTCGACCTCGTCGGCTGGCCCGTGGCGGTCGCCGGGGCGCACGACGTGGTGCGCGGCGCGGCTCGCGCGGTCACCGCGACGCCCGGAGGCAGCGGCGCGATCCGCGAGATCGCCGCCTGGCTGCTGGGCCCGTCCCTGTAACCCACCCGAAGACCCCCTGCACACCCCTGATCAACCGCTCACCCTGTTCCACCCGCACACCCCCTGATCAACACGAAGGAATCCTCCCCATGAGCAACAACTCCCGCCTCCGCACCCTCGGCTCCCGCGAGGCCGGCCCCGGCCGCCCCGTCTACGTCACCGGCGAGATCGGCATCAACCACAACGGCGACCTGGAGAACGCCTTCGCGCTGATCGACGCCGCCGCCGACGCCGGCTGCGACGCCGTCAAGTTCCAGAAGCGGACCCCGGAGATCTGCACCCCGCGCGACCAGTGGGACATCGAGCGCGACACCCCCTGGGGCCGGATGACCTACATCGACTACCGCCACCGCGTGGAGTTCGACGAGGACGGCTACCGCGCCATCGACGAGTACTGCAAGAAGCGCGGCATCGCCTGGTTCGCCTCCCCGTGGGACGTCGAGTCCGTCGCCTTCCTGGAGAAGTTCGACGTGCCCTGCTACAAGGTCGCCTCCGCCTCGCTCACCGACGACGACCTGCTGCGCGCCATGCGCGCCACCGGCCGCACCGTCATCCTCTCGACGGGCATGTCCACCCCCAAGCAGATCCGGCACGCCGTCGAGGTCCTGGGCAGCGAGAACATCCTGCTCTGCCACGCCACCAGCACCTACCCGGCCAAGGCCGAAGAGCTCAACCTGCGCATGATCAACACCCTGCAGGACGAGTACCCCAACGTCCCGATCGGCTACAGCGGCCACGAGACCGGTCTGCAGACCACCCTCGCCGCGGTCGCCCTCGGCGCCACCTTCGTCGAGCGCCACATCACCCTCGACCGCGCGATGTGGGGCTCCGACCAGGCCGCCTCCGTCGAGCCCGGCGGCCTGACCCGCCTGGTCCGTGACATCCGCACCATCGAGGAGTCCCTGGGCGACGGCGTCAAGAAGGTCTACGAGAGCGAGCTCGGCCCGATGAAGAAGCTGCGCCGCGTCACCGGCGTGGTGGCCGAGGCCGAGGCCGGCGCCGAGCCGGCGGCGGTCTGACGGACACCGGGCGAACCGACGGGAGCGATGGTGAGCTCACCTGAAGGGACCCGCGCCGGGTCCGTCACACCTGGCGCCGAGGTCCCGCCCCAGGAGACGACGGGTTCTCCCGCCCGTCGTCTCCTGGGGGTGCCCCGGCAGCGCCCCCGGCCCGCACGCACCGGCGCCGGACCGGAAGCCGCCGCCCGGGACGCCGGCACCCTCGCCTTCGTCGAGAGCCCGGTGCAGCTGCTGAACACCCTGGAATGGGCGTACACGGCACAGGCCACCGCGCTCACCGTCGTCGTGCTCTCCCCGCAGGACCCGATGACCCGCGGACAGCTGCGCCGGATGGCCGAACTCGCCCGCGACGAAGGCCATACGGTGCGCTGGGAAGAGGCCCGCGGCGGCCCCACCGCGCCGATGCGCACCATCGGCGGGCTCACCCCGCTGCTGCGCCGCGCCCGCCGGATCGTCATCGGCGACCCGTTCTCCCGCTACGTCCAGCTGCTGCTCACCCTCACCAGGGCGCGCGATCTGGTCGTCGTCGACGACGGCACCGCCACCATGGAGTTCATCTCCCAACTCGCCCGCGGTGAACGGCTGGTGCGCTGGCACCGCAACGGCAGCGGGCGCGGGGCGAGGGACCTGGCCTTCGCGCCGTTCTCGGCCACCGCCCGGCGCCGGCTCACCCCGGCGCCCGAGGGCGGCCGGCGCACCGTCGGCCTGTTCAGCTCGATGCCCGTCGAGGCACTGCCGGGCGTCGAGGTCACCAGCAACGAGTTCGCCTGGACCCGCGGCCGCTTCGGCCCGCCCCGGCTCACCCGCGCCGCCGACATCGTGGGCACCTCGCTGGTGGAGACCGGGGTCGTGGACGCCGACCGCTACCTGGCCGCCGTCGCCGCCCTGGCCCGTACGCACGGCGCCACCCGCTACTTCGCCCACCGCAAGGAGAGCGCGGACAAGCTGCGCCGGCTGGTGGCGGAAACCGGGCTGGAGATCGTCCGCCCCGACCTGCCACTGGAACTGATCGCCCGGCGCGGCCCCATCGGACGGCTGATCGTCAGCTTCCCCTCCACCGTCGTGCACACCCTGCCGCTCGCCCTGCTGGGCACCGAGGTCAAGGTCGCGGTCTGCGACATCGACCCGGAGTGGCTGACGGCCCACGCCTCACCGCGCGCCCAGGGCTTTCTCGACGGGGTCACCGGCACCGCCCGCGACGTGCAGCGACTGCCGTACACGCAGCGGGTGGCCACCGGCTGAGGGCCGGCGCCGCCGCGCAGAAAGCCCTACTGCATACCCTTCGCATAAACCGTCCATGCGCCGAGCGGCCTAGATTTTCTTCCCCTAACGGGCTGAACTTTTGTTGATCGAGGGACAGTTGCCCCATCCAGGGCCGTAACCTTCCACAGGTGAACCACTCGATCTCCCGCGATGCCGGCACCGCCCGTACTCCCGCCGGGGACCAGCTCCCCGGTGCGCTCCCCGACGCGCTGCGCGACGAACTCGGCCTGTTCCGGCGCGACTTGCACATGCACCCCGAGCTCGGCAACCAGGAGTTCCGGACCACCGCGGCGCTCAAGGAACGGCTGGAGCGGGCCGGCCTGCGGCCCCGGGTACTGGCCACCGGCACCGGCCTGATCTGTGACATCGGCACACCGGCCGCGACGGCGGACGGACGCGCGCTCGCCGCCGACCCCGCCCGCCCCCTGCTGGCCCTGCGCGCGGACATCGACGCCCTGCCCATCCCGGACACCAAGACCGTCGACTACGCCTCGACGGTCCCCGGCCGCGCCCACGCCTGCGGCCACGACGTCCACACCACCGTCGTCCTCGGCGCCGGCCTGGTCCTCGCCGAGCTCGCCCGCACCGGCGCTCTGCCCCGCCCGGTCCGCCTGATCTTCCAGCCCGCCGAGGAGGTGCTGCCCGGCGGCGCCCCCGACGCGATCGAGTCCGGCGCCCTGGAGGGCGTCGGCCGGATCCTCGCCGTGCACTGCGACCCGCGCGTCGACGCCGGCCGGATCGGGCTGCGGGTGGGGGCGATCACCTCCGCGTGCGACCGGCTGGAGGTCGGACTCGACGGCCCCGGCGGCCACACCGCCCGCCCGCACCTGACCACCGACATGGTCACCGCCGCCTCCCGGGTCGCCCTGGACGTCCCGGCGCTGCTGTCCCGCCGGGTCGACGCCCGCGCCGGCCTCGCCGTCACCTGGGGCCGCCTGGCCTCCGGCCACGCCTGCAATGTGATCCCGCAGCACGCCGAGCTCTCCGGCACCGTCCGCTGCCTCGACCTCGAAGCCTGGAGGCAGGCCCCTGACCTGGTCCATGCCGCGATCGACGAGATCGCCACCCTGCACGGCGCAAAGTCGCAGATCACCTACGTCCGCGGGGTCCCACCGGTGGTCAACGAGCCGGTCACCGTCCAGCTGCTGCACTCCGCGATGGCCGCCCGCCGCGGCGAGGGCGCCATCGAGGACACCGAGCAGTCCCTCGGCGGCGAGGACTTCTCCTGGTACCTCGAACACGTCCCCGGCGCCATGGCCCGCCTCGGCGTCCACCCGCCCGCCGATACCACCCGCCGCGACCTGCACCGCGGCGACTTCGACGTCGACGAACAGGCCATCAAGGCCGGCGTGGAACTCTTCACCGCGTGCGCGCTTCTTGACGGGGACCTTCCGGACTGAGCCCACACCGCCCGGGACCGCTCGTGGCGGTGCTGCCCGGCTCTGCCCCCTCGGGCCGGTCCCTATAACCGTCCACTGACCCTTAAGAGCGGATATCAGCCCGTTTCGGCAGCCAGCCGGGACGGGCTTCGCATATCGGCCGCCCCCGGTTCCCCGACGTGCCCTACGCCTCGAATCGGTAACGTCCACGCAGTGGAGGGTTTTGCGCCAGGTCTACGCGCGTTAATCTCCCACAAGCCAGCGCCAAAGGGGGCGCTTAGAGCGAAGGGAAGGCCCCGTGCGTCGGGTCATCAGGATTGCCGCCGCGGCTACCGCCACCACGTGTCTCGCGTTCACCGCCACCGCGTGCGGACAGAGCTTCGCCGAGGCCAATCGCGCCAAGCACGCGGGCGTCGGACTGGCCTTCGACATCGGCGGCCGGGACGACCACTCGTTCAACGAGGCGGCCGCCCGCGGTACCGAGAACGCCCGGAAGAAGCTGGGCGTCAACGTCAAGATGCTCACTGCCAAGAACGGCGAGACCGAGGCGGACCGCGAGCAACGGCTGTCGTCCTTCGCCGAGGCCGGTTACAACCCGGTCATCGGCGTCGGCTTCGCCTACAGCCAGTCCGTGCAGAACGTCGCCAAGGACTTCCCCGATACCAGCTTCGGTGTCGTGGACGCCGTGCCGCAGGGCAAGAACGTCGATGCCATGGTCTTCGCCGAGCACGAGGGCTCCTACCTGGCCGGCGTCGCCGCGGCGCTGAAGAGCAAGACCCACAAGGTGGGCTTCATCGGTGGCGTGAACAACGCACTGATCCAGAAGTTCCAGGCCGGCTTCGAGCAGGGCGTACGCGACACCGACCCGAAGGCCAAGGTCGTCTCGCAGTACCTCTACCCGAACAACGACAAGGGCTTCAACGACCCGGCCGCCGCCAAGGCCAAGGCCGCGGGCATGACCGACAGCGGTATCGACGTGATCTACACGGCGGCCGGGCAGTCGGGCGCCGGCTCGATCGAAGAGGTCAGCAAGCACAAGGGCGTCTGGGCGATCGGGGTGGACTCCGACCAGTACCAGCAGCCCGGTCTGGCGAAGTACAAGAGCCACATCCTGACCTCGGTCGTGAAGAACGTCGATGTGGCCGTCTTCGACCTGATCAAGAGCTACGAGGACCACAAGCCGCTGACCGGCATCCACGCCTACGACCTCAAGCACCAGGGCGTCTCGCTCGCCACCTCGGGCGGCTTCATCAAGGACATCCAGCCGCAGGTCGACGCGGCCCGGAAGAAGATCATCGAGGGCAAGGTGAAGGTCAAGGAGACGCCGTAGTCAGACGCCGTGACCAGGCGCCGTAGTCAGGGACGACGATCCACCCCGGGGAGCCGAAGCGCCGGCCCCGGGGGCGGTCCCCGCGTCCCCCTGTGACCTTCCGGTCCCGCTTTCTCGTTCTTCCTCGTTCTTCGTCCTTTCCGCACCGTCATCCCCGAGGGGAGTGCGCCATCAACGCAGCATCCACGAGCAGTGGCCGGGCCGTCCCGGACGCCCCCGCTGTAGAACTCCGCGGAATCACCAAAAGGTTCCCCGGCGTCGTGGCCAACCACGACATCCACCTCACCGTGCGCCGCGGTACCGTCCACGCCCTCTGCGGCGAGAACGGTGCCGGCAAGTCCACCCTGATGAAGATCCTCTACGGCATGCAGAAGCCGGACGAGGGCACCATCGAGCTGGACGGCGAGCAGGTCACCCTGCACACCCCGGGCGACGCCATCGCCCGCGGCATCGGCATGGTCCACCAGCACTTCATGCTGGCCGACAACCTCACCGTCCTGGAGAACACCGTCCTCGGCGCGGAGAAGCTGCACGGCATCGGCGCCGGCGCCCGCGCGAAGATAGCGGAGCTCTCCGACGCCTACGGGCTCCACATCCGGCCGGACGTGCTGGTCGAGGACCTGGGAGTCGCCGACCGACAGCGGGTGGAGATCCTCAAGGTCCTCTACCGCGGCGCCCGCACCCTCATCCTCGACGAGCCGACCGCCGTCCTGGTCCCGCAGGAGGTCGATGCGCTCTTCGACAACCTGCGCGAGCTCAAGTCCGAGGGCCTGACCGTCATCTTCATCTCGCACAAGCTGGGCGAGGTGCTGTCGGTCGCCGACGACATCACCGTCATACGCCGCGGGACGACCGTGGCGTCGGTCGAGCCGTCCGCGACCACGCCCAAGCAGCTCGCCGAGCTGATGGTCGGCAGCGAACTGCCGTCCCCGGAGACCCGCGAGTCGACCGTCACGGACGAGGAGATGCTGCGCGTACGCGATCTCCACCTCTCCGCGACCGACTCCGACGGGGTGGTCCGCACCGTTCTGGACGGCATCTCCTTCACCATCCACAAGGGCGAGGTGCTGGGCGTCGCCGGTGTCGAGGGCAACGGCCAGGCCGAGCTCGTCGAGGCCGTCATGGGGACCCGCACCCCCGACCACGGCACCGTCACCCTGGACGGCACGGACCTGTCCGGGGCCTCCACCCGCGCCCGGCGCGAGGGCGGCGTCGGCTACATCCCCGAGGACCGCCACCGCCACGGCCTGCTGCTGGAAGCCCCGCTGTGGGAGAACCGCATCCTGGGCCATGTCACCGAGCGGCCCAACAGCAAGGGCAAGCTGCTCGACCTGGCCGGTGCCCGCAAGGACACCGCGCGCATCGTCGCCGAGTACGACGTGCGCACCCCCGGCATCGAGGTCACCGCGTCCTCGCTCTCCGGCGGCAACCAGCAGAAGCTGATCGTCGGCCGCGAGATGAGCCACCGGCCCAAGCTCCTGATCGCCGCCCACCCCACCCGCGGGGTCGACGTCGGCGCGCAGGCGCAGATCTGGGAACAGATTCGCGAGGCGCGGCGCGAGGGCCTGGCGGTGCTGCTGATCTCTGCCGACCTGGACGAGCTGATCGGGCTGTCCGACACTCTGCGGGTGATGTACCGGGGCCGGCTGGTCGCGGACGCGGACCCCGCCGTCATCACCCCGGAGGAGTTGGGCTCCGCCATGACCGGTGCCGCCAGCGGCCACCTCACCACGTCGGAAGACGGCGCGCCGGAAGACCGCGCGTCCCAAGACGGCGCGTCGGAAAACGGAGCGTCGGAAGACGGCGCGTCGGAAAACGGTGCGTCGAACGGAGCCGACGAGTCGAACGGCGCCGGCGAGCAGGGCGGTGACCAGAAGTGAGCACTTCCACGAACAGCTCCACCAAGGGCCCCGCCACGAACCCCGCCGTCAAGGCCATCGCCAAGAGCGCCACCCGCGACAAGGTGATCCTCGCGATCGCCGCGCCCGTCCTGGCCATCGTCGCCGCGATAGTGATCTCGTCCCTGGTGTTCCTCGCGTCCGGCGAGAACCCCTTCCGGGCTTACGGGATCATGGCCGACTACGGCCACTACAGCGACAGCCAGGTCTGGATCATCAACAAGGCGGTGCCGTACTACCTTTCGGCGCTGGCGGTGGCCATCGGCTTCCGGATGAACCTCTTCAACATCGGCGTCGACGGCCAGTACCGCCTGGCGGCCTTCGCGGCCGCCGCGGTGGGCGGGGCCATCGCCCTCCCCGGCGCGATCCAGATCATCCTGCTCATCGTCATCGCGATGCTGGTGGGCGCCCTCTGGTCGGGCATCGCGGGTCTGCTGAAGACCACCCGCGGCGTCAGCGAAGTGATCACCACGATCATGCTGAACGCCATCGCCGCCTCGATCATCGGCTACTTCCTGCAGGACGGCCGCCTCGCCATCAAGGACGGCAACCTCCTGCACACCAAGTTCCTCCCGGAATCCAGCCACTTCTTCTCCTTCCCGACCCACCCCAAGCCGGTCTACGGCTTCGTGGTGATCGCGGTGCTGGCCGGCGCGCTGTACTGGTTCGGCATCAACCGCACCCGCTTCGGCTTCGACCTGCGCGCCGTGGGCGCCTCCGAGTCGGCCGCCGAGGCCAGCGGTGTCAGCGTCAAGCGCATGGTCGTCAGCAGCATGCTGCTGTCGGGTGCCGCGGCCGGCCTGGTCGGCATGCCCACCTTGCTCGGCGAGTCCTTCCAGTACGGTACGGACTTCCCGGCCGGCATCGGCTTCACCGGTATCGCCATCGCCCTGCTCGGCCGCAACCACCCGGTCGGGATGGCCTTCGGCGCCCTGCTGTGGGCGTTCCTCGACCGCACCGGCTCCCGCCTGGAGTTCGAGGGCTACGCGCAGGAGATCGTCGGCGTCATCCAGGGCGTCATCGTGCTCTGCGTCGTCATCGCCTACGAGATCGTGCGCCGCTACGGGCTGCGCCTGCAGCAGCGCAAGGTCGGCGAGGAGCTGGCCGCCCTGTCCCGCACGGCCAACACCGACAAGTCTGACAAGAGCGACAAGCCGGAGGTGTCGGCGTGAGTACGGACCTCAAGACCGCGACGAAGCTCGCGGTCCCCGGGAAGAGCGGGCGGCGCAAGCTGACCTACCCCTGGATCCTGCTGATCATCGCCGGCGCGCTGGTCGCGCTCTCCGTCCTGCGGGCCGTCACCGGCACCGCTGACCTCACCTCCACCGGCCAGTTCGGCGCCGCACTGAGCGCCGCCGTGCCGATCGGCCTGGCGGGCCTGGGCGGCCTGTGGTCCGAGCGGGCCGGCGTGGTCAACATCGGCCTCGAAGGCATGATGATGCTCGGCTCGTTCGCGGCCGGGTGGGTCGGCTGGGAGCACGGCCCCTGGGCCGCGGCCCTGGCCGGCATCGCCGGCGGCGCGCTCGGCGGCCTGATCCACGCCGTCGCCACCGTCACCTTCGGCGTCGACCACATCGTCTCCGGCGTCGCGGTCAACATCCTGGCGCTCGGTGCCACCCAGTACCTGGCCACCCTGTGGTTCGGCCAGGAGGGCAGCGCGGCAATGGCCGCCGGCGGCAACGACAAGCAGTCCCCGCCGATGCCCGACATGCCGAGCTTCACCGTCCCCGGCCTGTCGGACTGGCTCAACTCCCTCGAGGGCCACCACTGGTTCCTGGTCTCCGACGTCGCCGGCATCCTCGGCGCGGCGGTCACCAACGTCTCCTGGCTGACCCTGCTCACCATCGGCCTGTTCGCCGGCACCTTCTACCTGCTGTGGCGCTCCTCGTTCGGTCTGCGGCTGCGCTCCTGCGGCGAGGCCCCGGTCTCGGCCGAGTCCCTGGGCGTCAACGTCTACTCGTACAAGTACGCGGCGGTGCTGGTCTCCGGCGCCCTGGCCGGCCTCGGCGGTGCCTTCCTCTCCATCGGGGTGCACTTCTACCAGGACGGGCAGACCGGCGGCCGCGGCTACATCGGTCTCGCCACGATGATCTTCGGCAACTGGCGTCCCGGCGGCGTCGCGATGGGCGCGGGCCTGTTCGGCTTCATGGACGCCATGCAGCTGCGCAGCGGCGGCCCGACCGTCCACGCCCTGCTGCTGGGCCTGGCAGCCCTGCTCGCGGTGATCGCGCTGCTCAAGCTGCGCGCCGCCAAGCGCACCCAGGCCGCGCTGTCGGCGGTGGCCGCGGTCGTCCTCATAGGCTGGTACTTCCTGGCCGACACCGTTCCGCTCGAACTGGTCGAGGCGAGCCCGTACATCGCCACCCTGCTCGTCCTCGCCCTCTCCGCCCAGCGACTGCGGCCCCCGAAGGCGAACGGCAGGCCCTACCGCCGAGGACAAGGCAGATGACACCACCGGTGCCGGTCGACTGGACCGCACTGCGCGCGCAGGCCCGGGACGCGATGTCCCGGGCCTACGCCCCTTATTCCGGCTACCCCGTCGGCGCCGCCGCCCTTGTGGACGACGGCCGCACCATCGCCGCCTGCAACGTCGAGAACGCCTCCTACGGCCTGGCCCTCTGCGCCGAATGCGGCCTGATCTCCGAGCTGTTCGCGGGCCGGTCCGACGGTGACGGGCCCGCACCCCGGCTGACCGCCTTCACCTGCGTGGACGGCACGGGCGCCCTCCTCGTCCCGTGCGGCCGCTGCCGCCAACTCCTTCACGAACACGGCGGCCCCGACCTCCTGGTGGACACGATGGCGGGCATCCGTCCGCTCTCGGAGCTGCTGCCGGATGCGTTCGGGGCGGGGCATTTGAGGGGGTGACGGGGAGCGGTGGGTGCCGGTGACTCCATCCCCGCCACCCACCGCCCCCGGCACCACCCGCTCACCGGGCAAGACGCAGGTCGATCCAGGGAATGCTGTCCCCCGGCAGCAGATAGCGCTCGATCTCGACAAACCCGTGCTTGCGCGCGAACCGCAGCCCGTCCTCGTTGGAGGACAGCACCACGGTCTCGATCACTTCGGCGCCCAACTCCCGCGCCCTGCTGAGCCCGTGCGCATACAGCTCCTCCCCGAACCCCTGACCACGATGAGCTTCCAGCACACGGGCGATCACGGTCACCGTCAGCGCGTCATCGGCAGGCGGACGCACCGTGCTGCACCCGATGAGCTCGTCACCGGCATACGCGACCTCCAAGTGGTGACGCTGCGCCCGTTCCCGTACCTCCTCCAGCGAGAGGAGGTGGGTAGGGATGATCACGTTGTGGACGTACTGCCAGTCCTTGAGGGCAGCATCGCCCTCCGGCTGCTGAATACGAAGATCAGACATCGCAGCAGAACAGCCGAGTCCCTCCCGCACGTCAACTCCGTTCAGGTGGGACGAATGGTCAGGCCGTCACGGCATCGGTCGAGTCATCTGCACTTCGGACACTTCGAGCAATCCGTCGAGTTCGACCTTCCCCCTGGTCTGGCCCGGACTCACCACCAGTCCGTCCCGGCGCACGATGTCCAGGAGCCGTTCGGCCAGGGGCAGGACCATATGCCGGCCCCAGCATCGTTCGCTTACGTGGCCGAAGGGGAGATATCCGGGGTGGTTGTCTCCGTCCAGCTCTTCCCAGCGGTCGGGATGAAACGCGTCGGGTTCGTCCCAGAGATTGGGGTCGCGGTGGCTCAGCAGGGGAAGCAACAGGACATCGTCTTTCGGGCCGATCCGTGCGTCCACGTCCGAGAACTCCGGAGAAGCCATTCGCAAGATGTTCCATGAGGGGGGAAGCAGTCGGAGTGCCTCAAGGAGGATGTTCCGATTCGATACGTCATCGCTGAACGGAGCCCCGAGCCACAGGGCGTTGGTGACCAGCGCGGATACGGTGAAGCACACTGGTGCTGCCACCCGCCGATACAGGTACATGGCATAGCGCCGGTCACCGTAGGTCTTGGAATCGAGCACGAGAGCGGCAAGTTTCGACAGCGGCACGTCCTGCCCGGGCCTGCCCAGCAAAGCGGCACCGGAGGCGACGGCCGACCAGGTCAGTTTCGGCGTCAACTCCAGCCTGCGGTCGACCAGAACCCGGAATCGCAGACGTTCGTTCCCGAAAACGAGATTCCGCAGATAAACATGCGCCACGTGCGGCCACCGGCCGGTCAGGTCGACCGCCTCATCGAGGGGACGTTGCAGCGCGTTCCGCACGTCCGAGCCCACGGCTTGCATAAAAGTGGACGCATCCGTACGGGTAACGAGCCGCCCCTGGACGGGTTTGAAGGTGGGCCTCTCCTCCGCGTTGGCCGGCCTGCTGCAGAGTAAGCGGTCCATCAGCTCGGCGCCGGATACCCCGATCGTGTCGGACTCCAGACGAAAAAGCGACGCACCACGATAACGACTTAACAGTTCGTCGATTCTCGGCGCGAACTCGATGACCCGACCGCTCTCGCCGACGCGGTGCATAGGCATGGCTGAACTCCGTGGGTAGGCAGCTCGCGCCGGCCAGAATTCCTGACCGACGCGAGCCCGGCAGGGAAGCTGTCTAATTAAATCCAGCCGTACCAGGCGTATGCCTTGAGGCTCTTTTCCGGACGGAACTTCTTGACGATGCGAACGAGTTTCATGAGCACCTCCATTTGCGTGGCGAACGGGATACTTATGCGACGGCAGAAGATGTAGAGACCGGGCGGAATTCCCGGCATTAATTTCAACTGCCGTGGAAAGTGAAGACCTATTCGGTGAATGTGTCAAGTGATCCACATCACTAGCTGAATTGCCTCATTCGCGTTTCGAATTCATCCGCATTCGCATCTCGGCAAATCATCCCTAATTAACTCATTAGCGCCCAATACGGGTATCAAAAGAGAGTGGATGGCGTCGAATGAGGTGGTTTAGTCGCATATGTATGACATGAACATGTTCTATAGGGGCGGGTCGAAGGTCTCCGGTCCCTGCTCCGGCGCGGCGGCTCTCCAACACGGAAAACCGTGAAGCGGTGGTGAAGCCGGCGCAGTCGGTCGTCAACTGGCCCTCAGGCCCGGATCAGTTCCAGTCCCTCGGCCACTGCGGGCAGTTCGCGATGGGGCCTGTTGCCACTTCGCCACTACAGTCGCCGCATGACTGACTTTCTTCAGGTGTCCACGGCAACGGAGAACCGCGAAGCGGCGGTGAAGCTGGCGCAGTCGGTCGTCTCTGCACGGCTCGCAGCCGGTGCGCAGATCGTCGGCCCCGTCGGGTCGGTGTTCTGGCACCAGGGCGAGTTCGGCTCAGGCGAAGAATGGCAACTCGTCCTCAAGATTCGTGCCGACCGTTACCACGAGGTCGAGACGCATCTGCTCAAGCACCACCCCTGGCAGAACCCCGAAGTCTCCGCAGTGCCGATCGTTGCCGGGGCGAATGGCTATCTGCGCTGGCTGGAGACAACCACGGCACTGGACTGACGTCAGGCCCGGGCCAGTTCCATACCTCGGTCATCTCGGGCAGTTCGCCGGTGAGAGCTGAGCTGGCGCAGGGGCGATTTCAGCGTGTGGCGGGCATGTTGCCGTCGCGCCAGTCGTTGAGGCGCTTTCGGATGCTGGGCACCATCGGAAGCGCATCACTCTCTCCGGGCTCAAACCACCGGACGTCCGTGGATTCTTCGGACACCGCCAGCTGCCCGCCCAACGGTCTCGCCAGGAAGCAGATGGATAATTCCTGCCGCACTTCGCCATCGTCGTAGGCGAAGACGTGATGGGGGGTTGGTGTAGGTGCCCACGATTCCTACGACTTCGACATGGAACCCGGTCTCTTCGCGGGTCTCCCGAACTGGGCAGTCCGGCAGTGACTCGCCAATATTCATGGCCCCACCGGGAAGTGCCCACATGTCGTTGTCGCGCCGACGCTGAAGCAGGACGCGCCCGGAGTCGTCGACCACAACCGCAGATGCCACCGGAACCAAGCTGTTCGCGGCAGGGGCATGAGGGTCGTTCTCGTAGTCGCGCCTACTCATCGCCGCCGCCTTCCCGCACCGGAGAGCCCCTTCCACAGTTCTTCTACGCACTCGGGATTGCACACCCGCGCCTTTAGCTCTGCCCCGGGTATCTGCCCACGGACCCCGTACGGGCCGTACGCTGGCTGGGACGGCTACGCCACCCAGAGGGGGCACGCATGGATCTGTCGGACGAGCTCGGCACCGGCGAGCGGATCAGGGTTCTGCGGGAGTCGCGCGGTATGACTCGTGCCGCCCTCGCCCACCTCTGCGGGCGTGGCCCGGACTGGCTGAAGAAGATCGAGACCGGCGAACGTGAACTCGGTTCCCATACCCTGCTGTTGCGCCTCGGTGCCGCGCTTCAGGTGTCCGACCTCTCCGTTCTCACCGGGAACAGCGACGGCCCGGCGCAGCTGGTGCCGCTCGCAGGCTGAACCATCCGGCCATGCCTGAGATCTGGACCGCGGTGATGAACCGGTCCCTGACCACCGTGGCCAGGGGCCCCCTCGAACCGGCTGTGCTGCAAGGGCGCGTCGACCAGACATGGCGCCTGTGGCACACCACCGATCGCAACCGCACCGAGGTGGGGGCCTTGCTCCCCGGCCTCATCCGCGACGGGGAAGCCGCCGTGCGGGCGCTCGACGGTGACCAGCGCCGTGCCGCCCTGGTGGCGTTGTCCGACGTATACCGGCTCACGGGCCAGGCCACCGCCTACGTCGCTCCCGCCGAGCTGGCGTGGGTCGTCGCCGACCGTGCCCTGTCCGCTGCGCAGGACGCTGACCAGCCTGCCGCCATAGCTGCCGCCGCTTGGAACATGGGCAACATCCTGCGCGAAACGTCGTATCCGGAGGAGGCGTTGCGCATCGTCGCTGAGGCCGCCGACCTCATCCGGCCGCACCTCG
Organism: Streptomyces sp. Edi2; assembly: GCF_040253635.1. Lineage (NCBI taxonomy): Bacteria > Bacillati > Actinomycetota > Actinomycetes > Kitasatosporales > Streptomycetaceae > Streptomyces > Streptomyces sp. Edi2. The sequence continues at coordinate 5,725,355 of NZ_JBEJGX010000003.1, forward strand.
ATGACGCTCCCGACGACTGGCGCGGCATCTACGGTGCGCTTCAGCTGCACGCCGCGGTCACGGTGGCGCGAGAGGGCCGCGAGGGAGACGCGTGGCGGTACTGGGACAAGGGCGACCAGGCGGCGAAGTCCTTACCCGCCTCGTACGTCCATCCCTCCACCGTGTTCGGCCGGGCCAATGTCGATTTCCACGCTGTCAGCGTCGCGACCGATCTGCGCAAGGCGCAAAAGGCCCTTGGGCTCGCTGACGACCTTGATCCGGATGTGATGCCCTCCCGCGAGCGGCGTGCCCGGCTGTGGGTGGAAGTCGCCCGAGGGCACCTACAGCGCGGTGACCGGACCGCCGCCCTGCATGTGATGCAGATGGCCCACCGGATCGGTGCCGAGACCGTCACCTACACGCCGTCCGCCCGTGTCGTGGCCGCCGATCTGTGGCGCTCCGCGCCGCGCGCGATGCGTAAGGACGCTGGGCGGCTGGCCGAGGCCGTCGGGGCCGCGACCGCCTGACCAGAGGGACATACAGGGACAGGGGGACAATCTGTCCCCTTTTCCCTTGCACCGGCCCCTACGGTGGCGCACCTGCCTCCGCGCCGACCGAACGGGGTGACACATGAATCCGGGCGCCCGATTGCACGCATCGACCCGCCGGGGTGAACCGCCCTCCGGCGACGGCGTCACGGGAGAGATCCGCGTACCGCTGGCCCTGTACGCCGTCGATGAGCACCGCGGCACTGTTGACCTCGTTCTGTCGCGCGCGGATGCAGCATTGCTGCTTGCCTCGCTCGTGGAGGCCCTCGGCGCCCCCACCCACGCATCGTGGCCTCAGCGCCCGGAAGGCGCGCGGTGATCAGCCAATCCGGCTTGAGGATGTCGCGAACACCCCAAGCCCTGCCCGCCAACAAAGACCCCCGCGACGTTGCTGCGTCCGGGGGCGTGGCCATCAACCCCTGGGAGGTTGACGACATGGCGAAGACTATCGCCAGGATCTTCGAATCGCTGCTGCGGCTGTTACTGCCCGCACGAGGGCGTCACCGGTCCTTCGGCTGTCTGCCCACCGTGAGGTGTGAGGACGCGCCGACCCTCGTGCTTGCCCGTGTGCCCGGCGGAAGAGAGGGGCTGTCGAGCCCGGACGGGAAGCCGTGTTTCCTCGTGGGCGACGGGACCAGCTACGTGTCGCGGCTCGCCGACAACGTGGAGGCGGAGCAGCTCGACTCCGCCGCCGACCTCATGGACGAAGCGCGCCGCGTCTTTGCCGCCCGGACGTGGACGCCCGGAGAACTTCACCTGCTGGCCGTGGAATTGGCCAGCTCGCTCGCCAACGTGCACCGGGTGGCGAAGAGCAGAGGCGCGCGCCTGCCCGTGCCGGACGACGAGGGCCCCAATGCCGACGGTGACGGCCCCGATGCCGATGAAGCTCCGAGCGACCACGACATCAACGGCGAAGATGCCGGGCCTCGGCTTCCGGCGGAGTCGTTCGGCTGAGCCCGGCACGGTGCGCAGGCAGGCAGTCGGTTGCGCTGGCGCCACCGGAATCCATCCGCCGAGATCCACCACCGGAATCCATCCATCGAAAGAAATTCGAGAAAAGGGGAAGCAATGCCCACCACAGTTGAGGAGTGTCGGCCCGCCGGAGCAGACTGCCGCCGTGTACGCGAGTGTCGTCAACCCTGACGACCTCCCTCATGAGGCCATCGCCACCACCGCCCATATGTTCCAGGAGTGGGTACCCAAGGCGTACGAGGTGCGGTTGACGGTCGTCGACGGCGAGATCTTCGCGGCCGAGATCCATGCCGACTCGGACGCCGGCCACATCGACTGGCGCAGTGACTACGACAGCCATACCTATAAGGTCTGTGACCCGCCGTCCGAGGTGGCCGCCGGCGTGCGGCGGATGCTGGAACGGCTCGCCCTGCCGTATGGCGCGTTCGACTTCGTGGTGACGCCGGAGGGGCAATGGCGATTTCTGGAGGTCAACCCGAACGGGCAGTACGGATTCATCGAGCAGCCGACCGGACTGCCGATCACGGCCGCGATCTGTGACTACTTGGAAGGAGCTGCCCTGTGACGCAGGTCCTCGAGGACGAACAGCACGTTATCCGGGCACGTGTCTCACTCACCCGGCAGATCGACCGCGGAGGCGTGGTGCTGTCGTCGCCTCTGGCAGAAGCGTTTCTCAACGTCCCCCGGCATCCGTTCGTCCCTGCCTTCTACCGGCGCCAGGGTGAACGGTTCATCCCCTGGCGGATCACCGACGGTGACGCGGAGGCATGGCTCGACGCCGTGTACACGGACGACTCCCTCATCACCGAAGTGGACGGTGTACATGCCGAGCAAGCCGCCCCCGGCGGAGTGACCGGCGTACCTACGTCATCCTCAACCGCGCCGGGCCTCATGGCGGACATGCTCGACGCCCTCGACGTGCACGAAGGGGATGAGGTCTACCTCTGATCTTGCGCAGTGCTCCGTCCTTGAGGGCGGAGGTGAAGCGCATCCCTGGCCCGGAGGCGCGTAGCGCCGGAGTTCTCTGCGCCTGCGGGGCGACGGTCAGACAGGCCGTTTCTGGTTCTCGATGTACTGCTTTACGACGGTCAGCGGTGCGCCGCCGCAGCTTCCGGCGAAGTAGGAGCCGGACCAGAAGTGTCCGCCCCACAGGTACCGGCGGACGTGGCTGTCGTACTCCTTGCGCAGCAGGCGGGCCGAGACGCCCTTGAGGGAGTTCACCAGCTTGGAGAGCTGGACCTTGGGCGGGTAGTGCACCAGGAGGTGCACGTGGTCGTCCTCGCCGTTGAACTGCTTGAGTTCGGACTCGAAGTCCTCGCAGACCTCCCGCATGATCTCCTCACAGCGCGTGAGCATGGCGTCCGTCATAGCCTTGCGCCGGTACTTCGTGACGAAAACCAAGTGGACATGCAGGTTGCAGACGACGTGACGTCCGGTACGTACGTCGGGATTGGGGTTCCATCTCGGTGACATGAACCAAATGATAGAGTGATCGCGTGAACTCGGAACTTGGCCTGGTCAAGCGGAAGTTCGGGCATCGAGCCCGTCTGGCGCTGTCGCCTGCCGAGCTCCGGGCCATGGACGATCAGGCGCACGCGGCCCGTACCATGTGGAACTGCCTGCACGCGTGGTGGCAGATGATGCCGAAGGAGAAGCGGTCTCTGGCCGCTGCGGACGCGGCGATCCGCCAGGCCCGCAAGGACATCGACTTCCTCGCCGTACTTCCGGCGCAGGGCGCTCAGGCGGTCCTCAAGACGTACTTCCAATCCTGGAAGAACTGCTGGGACGGCCGCGCCGAGGAGCCGAACTTCAAGGGCCGGTTCCGGCCGGTGATGTCCATGGGCATCCCCCAGGGCCGCGACCTCCAGATCAAGCGGGTCCACCGCCGATGGGGCATGGTCAACATTCCCAAGGTCGGACGTGTTCGCTTCCGCTGGACCAAAGACCTGCCCGTCGGCAAGCAGGCAGACAGCGACAACCGGATCACCGGAGCCCGTCTGGTCAAGGACGGCCTGGGCTGGCACATCGCCTTCCGGATCACCATCCTGGACCGCACCCCCGAACCCCACTCGGGGCCGGAGGCCGGCATCGACATGGGCGTCAACATCCCCGTGGCGCTCTCCGACGGCAACCACCACGACCACGGACGCCCGCCCCGCCTCCCCGACGGCACCTGCGACCGGGACAAGTGGCTGAACCCCGACGAGAAGGCCAAGCTGCTCCGCCTGGAACAGCGCGCCGCGCACCGCAAGACCTTCCGCAAGCCGAAGGAGAAGACCTCTCGACGCCTGCACCGCACCTACGACCAGATCCGAGCACTGCGCGCAAAAGCCACGCGCCGCAGCATCGACTGGCAGCACAAGACCACCACGACCCTCGCCGAGCGGTACAGCGTGATCGTGGTGGAAGACCTGCACATCACGAACATGACCAAGTCCGCGAAGGGCACCGTCGAGAACCCCGGTAAGAACGTCAAGCAGAAGTCTGGTCTCAACCGCTCCAGCCTCCAAGAGGCATGGGGCCGCACCGTGACCATGCTGACGTACAAGACCGCCCGCCAGGGCGGAGCGCTGGTCAAGGTTCCCGCGCCCTACACCTCCCAGCGCTGCTCCGCGTGTGGCTTCCTCACGCCCGGCAGCCGGGAAACGCAGGCTCGGTTCGTGTGCAAGAACCCCGACTGCGGATGGACCGGCAACGCCGACCACAACGGAGCCCGCAACGTCTTGTACCTGTACCGGATCGGCCACGTGGCGATCCCGGCTGCCGGGAGGGCAGTCGTCAGGCGCACTCGCGGCGTCAAGCCCGCCACCGCAAGGTAGACGGGAATCTCCTTCCTGAGCTTGCGAAGGGAGGAGAGCACTTCAAGAAGCAGGGGCCGGTAGTGGCTACAACGCCGCGATGCTCTGCCACCTCGCCGGTGACAAGCACGTCACCACCATGGATCGCTCCGGCACCCTCACGACCCTGGCCCGCGAGCGGCTCAGCGGCGTCGGCTTCGACCCGCTCGTGATCCACGGCGACGGCGCACGGGATGTCCCGCCCGAGGCGACGTACGACCGCATCATCGCCACGGCCTCGGTACGCCGCGTGCCGCCCTTGTGGCTGGAGCGATGCCGTATCGGCGGCATCCTCGTCGTGCCTCTCAAGGGCACGCTCGCCGGGGGAATGATCGCCCGGCTCACGAAGCTGCCGGACGGCACGGCGGCCGGGCGCATTCTCCCTACGCCTGCCGCCTTCATGCCGCTCAAGAGCGGTAGCGAAGCCGATGTGAAGGTACCCGAGATCCCCGACAGCCCATCGCGTGAGGCGGCGCTCTCCGGGCGTGTGCTGGATGACTGGACGTTCTCGTTCTTCGCTCAGCTTCACATGCCGCGCAGCCTCCACCGTACCTACGGCCGGAGCGAGGACGGCCGTCACATCACGACGTTGCACGACCCTGTGGACGGCTCGGCCACCCGCATCGAGGACATGCCCGAGGCGACGCCGCTGGTGAGCTCCACCGGACCGCGCGATCTGTGGGCACCGGTCGAAGACGCACACCAGCTTTGGCGGCGACTCAACCGGCCACGACGTGAGTGGTTCGGTATCGAGGCCAGCCCCGCTGGGCAGACCGTGACCTACACATCACCGAACGGCCAGGAGCATCGCTGGACGGCATAGCCATGAACCGGCGACAGGGCCGATGTGCTGCTCCCCGGGGACGAGCACTCCTCCTGGATTCTGGAAGCCGTCGGCGAGTCCCGCCCCCGGTCCAAAGCGCGCGGAGGTGGCCCGCAGGAAGTGCGCGGCGGAGAAGGCCAGGCGAGTTCCCGCTCAAGGCAACCCCCGCCAGGGGGTTAGCTCTCGTCCCCGCCCGCCGTACGCCGTGACTCCTCGACGATCTGCTGCAGGGCCGCCGCATGCGCCTCCAGTGCCGCCCGCCCGCCGTCGCTGAGATTCACCCAGGTGCGGGGGCGGTTGCCGACGTACCCCTTGCGCACCTCGACGTATCCGTGCGACTGCAGCGTACTGATCTGCTTGGACAGGGCGGAGGGGGACAGCCCCGCCGACTCCTTTACCCAGCCGAACTCGGCCCACTGCACGCTCGCGAGCAGCGAGACGATCGTCAGCCGGGTGGGGTCAAGGAGTACGGGATCGAAGTCAGCGCGTGCCATCGACGGTGCTGCTTCCTGTGCGACTGCCGCTGCGTACGGCGACCTTGAGCAGCGCCCGCTGCCAGCGCGGCCCGAACACGGCCAGGGCGCCGCCGCCCACCACACCCACCGCGGTCCGCCAGTACGGCACGTCGAGGTGCCAGTCCGGTTGCAGCAGTTGGAGGGCGACGCCGGCCAGGACGACGGCAAGCAGCGTCAGCAGTGCGTAGCGGCGGAACGGCGCGGAGATGTCCTCCCTGCGCGGCCGGACGGGCTGGCCCAGCATTGCCGAGCCGCTGCGTGTGTTGAGCAGCGCGACATAGCCGACGGTGAGTATCGCGATGGCCGGTGAGGTCCAACCGGCCGCTTCCTGTCCGACGAAGTCGGGGGCTGCGAAGCCCGCGCCGAGCACGACGCCGAACAGGACCGACACCCACCGGGAGTTGGTGGCCGAGTCGTGCGCCTGGTCCCGGTGCCGGTCCATGTCCCTGAGCGCCCGGGCCGCCTCGGCTGCCGAGGGGCGGGGGTCGCCGGGACCGGACGGCGATGACGTTGATGACATGACTGTCTCCTCGAAGGGGGCTCTGTTGCCTCGGTGGAATCAGTTTCCTGAGAAGAAACTAGTTTCCCGCACCCGATTCGTCAACGGGGTGTCAGATGCGCCGGATCCTTCTCCGCCCCCGGTCCGGTCCCGGCCTCCGCCCCCGCCCTCCCTGGCCACCCCGCCGTCTATGCGTGTAGAACGGACCCATCCGTTCGAAAGGAACCCTCCATGGACGTCATCTCCGTCATCCGTACCAAGCGCGACCGCGGTGAGCTGACCCCCGATCAGATCGACTGGGTCATCGACGCCTACACCCGCGGCGAGGTCGCCCACGAGCAGATGTCGTCCCTCGCGATGGCCATCTTCCTCAACGGAATGAACCGCACGGAGATCGCTCGCTGGACGGCCGCGATGATCGCCTCCGGTGAGCGGATGGACTTCTCGTCCCTGCCCCGCCCCACTGCCGACAAGCACTCCACGGGCGGCGTCGGCGACAAGATCACGCTGCCGCTCGCCCCGCTCGTCGCCGCCTGCGGCGCGGCCGTCCCGCAGCTCTCCGGCCGGGGGCTCGGCCACACCGGCGGCACCCTCGACAAGCTCGAAGCGATCCCCGGCTGGCGCGCGAGCATCTCCAACGCCGAAATGCTGGACGTCCTGCGCGACGTCGGCTCCGTCATCTGCGCCGCCGGCGACGGCCTGGCCCCCGCCGACAAGAAGCTCTACGCACTCCGCGACGTCACCGGCACCGTCGAGGCCATCCCGCTGATCGCCTCCTCCATCATGTCCAAGAAGATCGCCGAGGGCACCGGCTCCCTCGTCCTGGACGTCAAGGTCGGCTCCGGCGCCTTCATGAAGGACCTCGCCAACGCCCGCGAACTGGCCGCCACGATGGTGGAGTTGGGCACGGACCACGGCGTGAAGACGGTCGCGCTGCTCACCGACATGGCCACCCCGCTCGGCCTGACCGCCGGGAACGCCCTCGAAGTCCGCGAATCCGTCGAGGTACTGGCCGGCGGCGGCCCCCAGGACGTCGTCGAGCTGACCCTCGCCCTCGCCCGCGAAATGCTCGACGCGGCCGGGCTCAAGGACGCCGACCCGGCCAAGGCGCTCGCCGACGGCTCCGCCATGGACCACTGGCGCCGCATGATCAGCGCCCAGGGCGGCGACCCCGACGCGGCCCTCCCGGTGGCCCGCGAACAGCATGTCGTCACCGCGTCCTCCTCCGGCACCCTCACCACGCTCGACGCCTACGCCGTCGGCCTCGCCGCCTGGCGCCTGGGCGCCGGCCGCGCCCGCAAGGAGGACCCGGTCCAGGCAGGCGCGGGCGTCGAGATGCACGCCAAGCCGGGCGACACGGTCACCGCCGGCCAGCCCCTGCTGACCCTGCACACCGACACCCCCGAGAAGTTCCCCTACGCCCTGGAGGCCCTGGACGGCGGCGTCCTCGTCGGCCCGGAGGACGCGGCCTTCGCCGCCACCCCTGTGGTGCTGGAACGTATCTCCTGACCTGGGGCTTTCCCATTCGGGTGAACGGGATCGGTGGACCATCACCGGTCCCGTTCGGCATGCTGGATCGGTGACGTACCGATAGAGGAGACCGCCATGGCAGCAGTCATCGCTGAGCGCCCCCACCCAGCCGATGAATCAGGCTGGGAAGAGGCGCTGAGGATCTGGGAGCGGACCAACGCTCCGGAGGGCTGCAAGGTGGAGATCATCGAGGGGATCGTCACCGTGGCACCACCGCCGGAGAGCGACCACAACGACACCGCGGACGAGCTTCAGCGGCTGCTGTACACCGTCATCCCGCGGGACTGGGGGATCTACCAGACCCAGGGGCTGACCGTTCCCGGCAAACACGGGCTGTTCGTTCCCGACCTGGCCGTCATCCCCAAGAAGCTGCTGCCGCGTCCAGGTGAGCGCCGGACGGCTGATGTGGCTCAGCTCATCGTCGAGATCACCTCTCGTTCCAACGCGAATCATGATCGCATCGAGAAACTGAACGGCTATGCGGCGGCCGGTGTCCCCTTGTACCTGCTCTTGGATCCCTGGCACTCCGGAAAGCCGACCGCAACGCTGTACGGAGAGCCGGCGGGTGGTTTGTACCGTGTGCTCGAGACCATGAAGTACGGCGACGAGATGCACCTCCCCGAGCCGTTCGAGGTCACCGTCGACACGGCACTCTTCCCCGCCGGCTGAGGGAGCTGACGACGAAGGGCCCGCCCCACCAGGACAGGTGGAGGGACGGGCCCTTCGGTCTGAGGGGCGGCGGTTACGCGGCCTTCTCCAGGTGGAGGAGGCGGCGTTCGGCCACGGCCTTGCGGGTGGCGTAGAGGGTGATCGAGGCGGCGCCGACCATCGCGGCCAGGCCCAGGAGGACGGTGCCCTCCCAGCCGACGGCGTGGAAGGCGGCGGCGCCGAGGGCGCCGCCCAGGCTGCTGCCGACGTAGTAGGCGCACTGGTACAGCGCCGACGCCTGGGCGCGCGCCGTCTTGGCGGTGCGGCTGACCGAGGACGAGGCGACCGCATGGCCCGCGAAGAAGCCCGCGGTGATCAGGACCAGGCCCGCCAGCACCGCGTAGACGGAGTCGGAAAGGGAGAGCAGCAGGCCCGTGGAGGTGGTGCCGACGGCCAGGTAGAGGGCGCCGCGGCGGCCCGTGCGGGCGACCAGCTTGCCGGCCGCGGCCGAGGAGACCGTGCCGACCAGGTAGATCACGAAGATCGAACCGACGATGCCCTGCGGGAGGTTGAACGGTTCGGAGACCAGGCGGTAGCCGATGACCGTGTAGACCGCGCCGAAGACCGTCATGAACAGTCCGCCGATGGCGTAGAGGCGGCGCAGCAGCGGGTCGGCCAGGTGGCCGCCGAGCGTACGGGCCAACGCCCGCGGGCCCACCGAACGGGGCGCGAAGTGCCGGGCCTTGGGGACCAGCAGCCGGAACGTCACCGCACACACCACGGCGAGCACACCCACCGCGGCCAGCGCGGCCCGCCAGCCCCACGCCTGGGCGACCCAGCCGGTCACGATCCGGCCGGACATGCCGCCGATGCTGTTGCCCGCCACGAACAGTCCGATGGCCGCCACCAGCGCCTTGGCGCGCACCTCCTCGGCCAGAAAGGCCATCGCCGACGCCGGCAGTCCGGCCAGCGCCACACCCTGGATGCCGCGCAGCGCGATCAGCGCACCGAGCGACGGGGCGAACGGGACCAGCATGGCGATCAGCGCGGCGACCGAGAGGGACACCGTCATGACCGTGCGTCGCCCGAAGCGCTCGGAGACCGCGCTCAGCGGGATCACTCCGAGCGCCAGGCCGAAGGTAGCCGCGGACACGGTCCAGCTCGCCTGGTCCGGGCTGACCCCGAGGTCGGTGGAGATCGCGGGCAGCAGCGCCTGCGTGGAGTAGAGGAGGGCGAAGGTCGCCACTCCGGCGGCGAAGAGGGCAAAGCTCATCCGGCGGTAGCCGGGGCCGCCCGGCCGCAGCTTGTCCGACTCGGGGTCGGGGGCGGTGGCGGAAAGAGAAGTGTCAGTGGACGACGAGGGAGAGGCGGCCGCACGGTCGGTGACGGACGCCCCGGTATCAGCGGGAGGCATGCTTCGAAGGTAGGCCGCCGCGTTTCATGCGTCCAATGCATGGAAACGCCATAATCGATGCTGTGACACATGATCCCAGCTCGCAAGGGCCGCTGTTGCAAGGTCGCAACAGAAAAGATGTTGCCGGAGCACCGCGGGCCGGTGCGGAAACGGGGGAGGCGGCCGAGCTCGGGGGCGATTCCTGGGCGGTGGTCCTTGCCCCGCGGCTCGCCCAGTTCACCGCCGTCGCCCGGCACGAACACGTCACCCGCGCCGCGCTGGAGCTCGGCATGCCGCAGCCGACGCTCAGCCGTGCCCTCGTCCGCCTGGAGGACGACCTCGGCGTCGCCCTCTTCGCCCGCCATGGCCGCACCCTCTCCCTCACCACGGCCGGCCGGGCCTTCCTCGCCTCCACCGAGCGCGCGTTGACGGATCTGGAGCGGGCCACGGAGTCCGTACGGGCCGATGTCGACCCCGCCGCCGGGAAGGTGGCCTTCGGCTTTCTGCACACCCTGGGCTCGGAGACCGTGCCCGGCCTGATCCGGAGCTTCCGTGCCGACCACCCGCGCGTCCGTTTCCAGCTCGTCCAGAACTACGGCGAGGCCATGATCGAGCGGATGCGCGCCGGCGGCCTCGATCTGTGCCTGACCTCGCCGGTCCCGGACTACCCGGACCTGGTCGCCCGCCGGCTCGACGAGCAGAAGCTGCGTCTGGTCGTCCCGGACGACCATGCGCTGGCCGGCCGGAAGCGGGTCCGGCTCGCCGAGGCCTCCGGCGAGCTGTTCGTCACCCTCGAACCCGGCTACGGGCTGCGCCGGATCACCGACGCGCTGTGCGCCGAGGCGGGCTTCACCCCGCGGATCGCCTTCGAGGGGGAGGAGGCCGAGACGCTGCGCGGCCTGGTCGCGGCAGGCCTCGGCGTGGCGCTGCTGCCGCCGCCCGCCGTACCGCGCCCCGGAGTCGCCGAGCTGACGGTGACGGCCCCGCGCGCGGTCCGCGAGATCGGCGTCGCCTGGCTGGACGGGCAGCCCGACACCCCGCCGGTCGCCGAATTCAAGAAGTTCCTGCTGAGCCGGCGGGGGAAGCTGCTGCCCAGGTGAGGGGCACCGGTGCGCCAGTGCCTTACCGCTTCACTCCCTCATCCTCACCCCGGTCCGGCCTCGCCCCCTCTCCTCGCTCCCTCTCCTCGGCGCCGCAGACTCGTAGTCCTTCGGTGCCTCACTCCCTCGGTCCCTCAATGCCGCAACGACGCCCCGAACCCCGCGGCCAGTGGCATGCGCAGGCCCAGCGGCGGGGGTGCGGCCAGGGCGTCCTTCACGGGGCGGGCGTAGTCGCGGGCGAAGAGGGAGCCGAGCATGAAGTCGGCGGCCAGGGAGAGAACTTCGGCGCGGTGCTGGTGCAGGGAGTGGCCGTCGGAGTGCACCTCGAAACGGCAGGTGTCGCGGTTGACCTTCTTGGCGCGCTCGGCGTAGCGGTAGGAGAGATCGGGGTCGGTGCGTTCGTCGTTGGTGCCGTGGACCAGCAGGACCTGCCGGCCGATGAGCTGTTTCACCGGATCGGGCCGCTCGTCGCTCCGGCCGGGGTCGGGCAGCCAAGGGGCCAGCGCCATCACGGAGTTGACGGCGGGGTGGCCCGCGGCGTGCAGGGCGGCGCGGGCGCCCATGCCCGTGCCGACGAGGCAGACCGGGACGTCGCCGTAGCGGCGGACCACCTCCTCCAGGGCCCAGGTGGCATCCCGTGCCGGGTGGGCGTCGGGTCCGTTCCAGCCGCTGCAGCGGTAGCGGACGACATGGGCCGTCAGGCCCTCGGGGCGCCCCGCCTTCGCCAGCCGGGCAGCCAGGGGACGCACCGCCAGCGCCGCTACCGGCGACGGACGCCGCACCCCGGTCGGTCCGCCTCCGGGCAGTAAAAGAGCGACCCCGCTCACCTCCCGGCCGGTGCCCCGACCGCCGCTACCCCGCCACCGGAACGCCTCGCGCGCCCCTTCCTTGCCGGCCGTTCCCAGCGGTTTTCCCAGCCGGGCCTCGCGCACCGGCAGTGCTTGCTGAGCCATGTGCAGAACGATGACAGAAGGTGGCGTGCCCGCCACCCCGTGGACGGGTCACTGTTACGTATCGTTCGATGAGTTCTACGCGCGTAGGGGCTAGAGTGCCGAGATGACGAGCGAGACCACCACACTCCCGACCAGTGAACAGATCCTCCGTGCCCCCAAGGTGCTGCTCCACGACCACCTCGACGGCGGGCTCCGGCCGGCCACGATCGTCGACCTGGCCCGTGAGACCGGCTACGAGGGCCTGCCCGAGACCGACCCGGAGAAGCTCGGGGTCTGGTTCCGTGAGGCCGCCGACTCCGGCTCGCTCGAGCGCTACCTGGAGACCTTCGCGCACACCTGCGCCGTCATGCAGACCCGTGACGCACTGGCCCGGGTGGCCGCCGAGTGCGCCGAAGACCTTGCCGCGGACGGTGTGGTCTATGCCGAGGTCAGGTACGCGCCCGAGCAGCACCTCGAACAGGGGCTGACCCTCGAAGAGGTCGTCGAGGCGGTCAACGAGGGCTTCCGTGAGGGCGAGCGGCGGGCCCGCGAGAAGGGCCACCGCATCCGCGTCGGCGCCCTGCTCACCGCGATGCGGCACGCCGCCCGCGCCCTGGAGATCGCCGAACTCGCCAACCGCTACCGGGACACCGGCGTCGTCGGCTTCGACATCGCGGGTGCGGAGGCCGGTTACCCGCCCACCCGCCACCTCGACGCGTTCGAGTACCTCAAGCGGGAGAACAACCACTTCACCATCCACGCCGGTGAGGCCTTCGGTCTGCCGTCCATCTGGCAGGCCCTGCAGTGGTGCGGCGCCGACCGCCTCGGCCACGGTGTCCGGATCATCGACGACATCGAGGTCGCCGACGACGGCTCGGTCAAGCTCGGCCGGCTCGCCTCGTACGTCCGGGACAAGCGCATCCCGCTGGAGATGTGCCCGAGCTCCAACCTGCAGACCGGGGCCGCCCCCTCCTATGCGGAGCACCCCATCGGCCTGTTGCGCCGACTGCAGTTCCGGCTCACGGTCAACACCGACAACCGGCTGATGAGCGGCACGGACATGTCCCGGGAATTCGAGCACCTGGTCAAGACCTTCCGATACACGCTCGATGACATGCAGTGGTTTACAGTCAATGCGATGAAATCAGCGTTCATTCCTTTCGATGAACGTCTGGGCATGATCAATGACGTCATCAAGCCCGGTTACGCGGAATTGCGGGCCGAATGGCTGTTCCGTCCCCAGGGCTCAACTGGCCCTGTGAACAGTGCTTCTGACTCTGCGTGAGGAGCTAGCGCGAGCTTATAGCGCAACGGCCGGTGGAATGTCCACCGGCCGTTTTTTCTTTCCTCGTGGCTGTTTGCGGCGCCGGTTGCCGCATCAGTAGGTTGATTGGCCGGTCAAGCCCCCATCACGAGGACGTAATTCGATGAAGCAGGGAACCATCAAGACTCTCGGTACCGTCGCGCTCGGTGCCGCCTTCGCCGTCACCGCCGCGGGCGTCGCCAGCGCCGCCCCGGCGATCGGCACCTCCGACACCACCGGGGTGCTGAAGAGCCTGCCGGTGAAGGACGCCGCCAAGACCGTCTCCGGTCTCACCAAGGCCAAGCCGGCCGGCAAGAACGTCAAGAACGTCAAGACCAAGATGAACTCCCAGGGCAACAAGCTGCTGGGCGGCCTGCAGCCCGGAAGCCTCCTCGGCGGCTGACGCCGGACGCGGCCCGGCCCCCCGGGGGCCGGGTACCGCGCCGTGCCCCAGCCGTACGCCCTGGTGCGTACGGCCGGGGCATCGTCATGTGCGGCCGTACGGGCCGGTCACCAGGCGGCGGCGCCGGTGGCCTTCTCCTCCGAGGGGAGGAGTATCCACAGCGCCAGATAGAGCAGGAACTGAGGGCCGGGAAGCAGACACGACACCACGAAGAGCACGCGCATCGTCGTCGGGGTCGTACCGAAGCGACGGGCCAGGCCCGCGCACACTCCGGCGATCATTCGGTTGTTGCGGGGGCGGACCAGTGCGGCGGCCATGAGGACGGCTCCTTTGCGACTCGGTGGGGCGTTTGCCCCGATGTCTCAAAGGTAGGTCCGGCTGCCGGAGAGAGCATCAGCCTTCGGGGCCAGTCCAACCCTGGGGATTGTCGGGGTTGCATCCCCGAGATGCCCATGGCGGCGGCGCAGCCGGCAGCGCGCCCCGGGGACGACCGCCAGGTGCACCACGGCCACCCCGAAGGTGCCCAGCAGCACCGAGTCGATGTCCGGGACCCGGCCGGGCACCCCTGACTGCAGCAGCTCGATGGCCAGCGCGATCATCGCTCCGGCGAAAGCGGTACGGGTCAGGGACACCAGTGGCGAAACGTTCAGGCGGCCCGCGGAGAGGGGCAGCAGCACCCCCAGGGGCGCCAGCAACAGCACCGAGCCGCCCAGATGCTGGACGACGTCCCACGACCAGCCGCGCGCCAGCTCGGCACGGATCGTCGCCAGTGGTTCGAGATTCGCGGCCGGCACCCACGGCACCGTGCGGGAACGCAGTGTCAGCCAGGCGACGGTCGACAAATGCGCCACGAGGAGGAGAAGTCCGGTGACGCGCATACGGGGAGCGGCGGTGGTGCCGGGGCCATGAGGCTGCACACAGGCCAGGACGCGGGGAGTGGGGGCTGCGGTTCCGCCCAGTTGCGCCCGTCTTGAGCCGCCCGATCGGCCGTGTCAGCAGCGTCGGACCCGTCGTGGTGACCCGTCTTCCCTCGACCGGTCACCCCTCTTCCGGCGCGACAGTCGTCCCTCCTCCGGCAGAGATCATCCCTCTTCCGGCGACGGGTCGTCCTTCCTCCGGCAGCGGGGCCCCCCTCTCCCGGCAGCGGGTCATCCCTCTTCCGACATGGGATCGCCCCACCCGGCGTTCTCCGCGATGTCGGGATTGGCCAGCACGTCCGCCGAGCAGTCGTAACGGTGCGCCGTATCGTCGCCCGGCCCGCCCAGCACGGCCGCATGGGTGCGGCCCAGCGCCGGGCTTGCGCCGTAGGTGCACACGAGCTGCGCCAGCGCGAACGACGGCAGGTCGTCCGGCCGGATGCTCAGCCGCAGCGCATCCGCGGGGTCGCCGTCGCGCGGCCCCGTGACCTTGACGTCCCGGGGCAGTGCGCTGCTGAAGCCGGCCTTCTCTTCGTCCGCCGACGGATCGCGCTGCAGCTCGTGGAGCAGGGCACGGGCGGTCGGCAGCCGTGGGTCGTCGGCCTTGGATGGGGGCACTGCCCGCTCGACCTGCGCCAGCGCCGAGCCGCACACCAGATACACGATCGCCTGCGAGCCCGGACCCGTGTCCGTGCCCGCGTCCGCGCCGGACGACGCCGATGCCGAGGGCGCCGGGCTCGCCGGGGCCTTGCAGCTCACCCGTGAGGGCGCGCCGCCCGCGTCGACCGGTACGGACGTGCCCCGGATCCCGCAGCCCGCGGCCGCGAGCGCGAGCACCGCCACGGCGGCGGTGCGCCGTCCTGTGCGCCTGCCCGGCCTCATCGCCCGCCCTCCGTGCCCTCGTCGTCGGCCGTGTCGTCGTTCCGCCGGTCGCCGTCCGTCAGAGGGGAGGCGTCCATCGGCAGGTGCAGGGTGAAGACCGCGCCGCCCTCGGGGAGGTTGGCCGCGGTGATCTCTCCGCCGTGGATATGCGCGTTCTCCAGCGCGATCGACAGGCCCAGACCGCTGCCCTCCGACCGCGGCCGGGAGGCGCTGGCCTTGTAGAAGCGGTCGAAGACGTGCGGGAGGACTTCCTCCGGGATGCCGGGGCCGTGATCCCGGACGCGGATCACCAGCTTCCCGCTCCCGGGCCGCCCCTCGCCCGACGCCTTGCCGGCCCGCTCCGGCCCGCCACCTTCCGTACCGGCCGCCGGCCCACCGGCCACATCAGCCTCGGCCGCGCCGCCTGAACCGCCTGAACGCCCTGAACTCCCAGGACCGCCTGAACCACCCGGACCGCCCGCACCACCCGGACCGCCGCCGGCAGAGACGGCCGTGCTGCCCGTCCGGCCCCCGCCGTCGCTCGCCGGGCCTTCCGTGCTGACCGAAACCCGCACCGGCGAACCACCGTGCTTGAGGGCGTTGCCGATCAGATTCGCCAGGATCACATCGAGCCGCCGCGGGTCCAGCCGGACCACGATGCCGCGGTCCGCGTCCAGTTCGACCGCGTCCAGCCAGGCCCGGGCGTCGATACAGGCGGTCACCTGGTCCGCGACATCGACATCGTCCAGCACGAGACGGGCCGTGCCCGCGTCGAAGCGGGTGACCTCCATCAGGTTCTCCACGAGGTCGTTGAGCCGCCGGGTCTCGCTGACCACCAGCTGCACGGCGGGCGCGATCATCGGGTCGAGGGAGTCGGCCTCCTCCTCCAGCACCTCGCTGACGGCGGTGATCGCGGTCAGCGGCGTCCGCAGCTCGTGCGACATATCGGCGACGAACCGCCGGGACGCCGCCTCGCGCCCGCTCAGCTCCTCGACCCGGTGCTCCAGACGCTCCGCCGTACGGTTGAACGTCCGGGAGAGGTCGGCGAGTTCATCCGTGCCGGTCACCCGCAGCCGGGTGTCCAGCCGCCCCTCGCCGAGCTGCCGTGCGGCATGCCCCAGCCGCTGTACGGGCCGCAGCACCGTCGTCGCGGCGGCCTGCGCCAGCAGGGCCGAGCCGACCAGCGCGAGCGCCGTGGCGATCCCCAGCGACCAGGCCAGTGAGGTGAGGTCCTGCCGCTCGGCGGCCAGGGACTTCATCATGTAGCCGGTGGGCCCGCCGCCGATCACCTTTGCCCCGGCGACGAGGTAGGGCGTGTCCTCGACCTGCTTGCGCTGCCAGTAGAGGTGGTGCGCGTACCGGTTGGACTCGTCGACCGGACGCACCTCGTTGACCGCGTGGCGGAGCTGCACGGGCACGTTGTCGAGCGTCAGCAGGTCCTTGTCCGTGGTGGCCGCGCAGTCCTTGCCCTCGCGGTCCACGCCTATCAGCAGCACCGTGTAGTTCTGCGGCCCTGCCGCCATCTGCCGGGCGGCATCCTGCAGTTCGGCGCACCGCGGATGCAGCGGCAGCGACCGCGTGTTGTCCTCCAGCGCCTTGCGGAAGTCCTTGAGGACGGCGTTTTGCGTGCGGTCCAGAACGGTGTTGCGGTTGAGCCAGTACGCGATGCCCGAGGCGGAGACCGCGGCGGTCAACGCCACCAGCGCAAAGACCACGACCAGCCGCAGCCGCAGGCTGGTCCAGCGCAGCAGCCCCGAGGGGCGGCCGAGCATCCGCAGCACCCGCCGGCCGGCCGCGGGCGCACCGTCGCCGCCGGCCCCGTCGCCCGCACCGTCCTCCGTCGTCGCACCGCCCGTGGAACGCTTGCTCACTGCGGCGAGTCCAGCCGGTAGCCGACGCCGCGGACCGTACGGATCAGGGTCGGGGAGGACGGTACGTCCTCCACCTTCGCGCGCAGCCGCTGTACACACGCGTCCACCAGGCGCGAGTCGCCGAGGTAGTCGTGCTCCCACACCAGCCGCAACAACTGCTGCCGGGACAGGGCCTGGCCGGGCCGGCGGCTCAACTCCAGCAGCAATCGCAGCTCGGTCGGCGTCAGTTGCAGATCCTCGCCGTTCTTGGTCACCGTCATCGCCGACCGGTCGATCATCAGCGAGCCGAACGTCGCGGAGTCACTGGACTCGCGCTCGCCACGGCGCAGTACGGCCCGGATCCGGGCGTCCAGCACCCTTCCCTGCACGGGTTTGACGACATAGTCGTCGGCGCCGGACTCCAGGCCCACCACGACATCGATATCGTCGTTACGCGCGGTGAGCAGGATGATGGGCAGCTGGTCCGTACGCCTGATCCGCCGGCACACCTCGAAACCGTCGATGCCCGGCAGCATCACATCCAGCACGATCAGGTCCGGGCGCTGCTCGCGCAGCAGCTTCAGGCCGTCCTCGCCCGTCGCCGCGGTCACCACACGGTGACCCTGGCGCGACAGCGAGAGTTCGAGGGCCGTGCGGATGGCGTCGTCGTCCTCGATCAGCAACAGGAAAGGCACGTCAGCCATTCTGGCCCATGGGACGCCTGGAGATCGACCAGTGGCGCTCTCGTACACAAGGCCCGCACCCGTGCGGCGTCCGCGACGCGCCGCACCGGCCCCTGTGACAGGCCTGTGACAGTCGGCGGACAACGCGATGAAACTGGGTTGGCAGTCTTTGGGGCATCGGGAGAGATCAACACCCGGACAGCACGAACGAACCGAACGAGCTGGCTCTACGACGGGGGGCGCGAGATGAACACACTGCACGGCACCACTACCAGCGCAGTTATCACGCGGCTCCATGACGTCAGGACCGGCGAGAAGTCCGGTGCAGGCCGGGTGTGCACCCGCAGCATCGGGCGCCAGCGGCCGCCGTACATGGTGGCCATCGACGCCACGACGGTCACGCAGGTCGGGGCCGACGGGGAAAACCGGGGGCACGGGGGCAACGCCGCCCACGGGGGAAACAACGGGGGAACGGAGTACAGGGAGGACACGGGGGAACGGCGCTCCGCGTCGGAGACGGCAGAGGCCGAAGCGGCCTTCACCGCCTACGTCCAGGAGCGCCGCGCCTCCCTGTACGCCACCGCCTACCACCTGACCGGCGACCGCTACGAGGCCGAGGACCTGCTGCAGAGTGCGCTGTTCTCGACCTACCGGGCGTGGGACCGGATCAGCGACAAGGCGGCGCTCGGCGGCTATCTGCGCCGCACCATGACGAACCTGCACATCAGCGCCTGGCGCCGGCGCAAGCTCAACGAGTACCCGACCGAGGAGCTGCCGGAGACGGCGGCCGACGTGGACGCGATGCGCGGCACCGAGCTGCGCGCCGTGCTGTGGCAGGCGCTGGTCCGGCTGCCCGAGACGCAGCGCACGATGCTGGTGCTGCGCTACTACGAGGGCCGTACGGACCCGGAGATCGCGGACATTCTCGACATCAGTGTCGGCACGGTGAAGTCGAGCATCTGGCGCGCCCTGCGCCGGCTGCGCGAGGACGAGGTCCTCAGCTTCGGCCGTGACCAGGAAGAGTCCTTCGGCGAGCTGGTGGCCTGAGGATCGGGGGAGCCCGAGGGGGATCGGGGGAACCGGGGGGAACGCCCGAGGGGGTAAAGGGGATACCCGGGGTACCGGGGATACGGGGGAAAGTAAGGGGAATACGGGGGAAGAGGGAGCGGGTTCGGGCGGCCGGGGGGTCTGCCCGAGCCCGCTTCTTCGTGTGTGGGGCCCGCCCCGGGACGGCCCGTCCCCGGTGCGGCCCCGGCGGCGACCGGCCTCGCTCTACGCGTCCACCGCATCCACCACGTCCGCCGCCCGGTCCGCTCGCGCCGCCGATATACGGGCCAGGGCCTCCGGCTTGGCACAGGGGTGTGCGCCCAGCGCGGCGTGCCGGGCGACGACGGACCTCTCGTTGCGCAGCAGGCGCAGGCCCCGGCGGACGAGGTAGGGGGCCGACTTGCGGCCCTCGCGCAGATCCCGTGCCAGCCGGCGGCGGAAGGTGGTGCCCGGGCGGCCGCGCAGGCACAGCGCGTCGGCCAGCAGTCCCGCCGCATGGCAGTCCGCGATGACATCGGCGGCGAAGATGCCCTCCGCGATGAACAGCGGGGCGCCGCCGAGGTCCAGCCCCGACACGCCGACCCGGGCGCTGGTTGCGATGTCGTAGACCGGCACGTCGGTGCGCCCCGAACGGCACAGCGCGTCGATGGCCGCGACCGCGGCGGCGGCGTCCCAGGACAGCGGCGCGTCCCAGTCGGCGCCGCCGCCGTCGGGCAGTTGCGGCAGCGTCGGGTCCGTCCCCTCCTTGTAGAAGTCGTCGAGACGGAGGACGGGCAGTCCGCTGCGTGCGGCCAGGGAGGTCTTGCCGGAGCCCGAGGGGCCGGTCAGCAGAATGACCCGGGCGCGGGCGCCTCCTTGCTCATGGGGGTCCTCCCGCTCGGGCGAAGCCGAGCGCGGGGGAGGGGCCGGGAGCGCGGGGGAGGGCGGCGGCTGGGTGCGGGAGTGGGAGCTCACGGGCACCCATTGTCGCGTATGGGGCCGTGTGGGGTACCCCTGGCGCGCGAGGTGGATCGGCTCCCCCGCCTCAACTACTCTACGGAGTCAATCGATTACTCGACCGCTCTCGCTCGCGCAGCGCTTCGACCCCTCCGAATCCCCAGGCAGGTGCCCATGCCCTCCCATGCACGTCTCAAGTCCAGCCGCATTCCGCGCACTCTGCTGCGGGCGGGGCTGGTGATCTCCGCGGCCGGTGCCGCGATCGCGGCGGGTGGTGCTGCCACGGCGTCCGCCGCGCCCGCCGCCGCGGAACGCCCCTCCGACACCGGCGCCACCGCCTCGGCACTGACCGGCGCACTGCTGAACTCCGCGGCCGGCCTCAGCACGGTCAAGAACCTCCCGGTGAACCCGCTGGCCAACACCCCCGTCGACCCGCTGGCCAACACCGTCAGCACCCAGATCGCCGACTTCAAGCCGGTGAGCACGTCGCTGCTGACCGGCGCGCTCTCGCACGGCGGTGCGCTCAGGGATCTGCCGCTGGTGGGGACGTTGACGAGGGTGCTGCCGGGCTGAGGGGCGGTGCGGGCGGCGGGCGCTGCCGGTTGCGCCCGCCGCCCGTGCCGGTTGCGGTCGCCGCCGAGGTGGTTGCGCCCGCTGCCGGGCCGGTTGCGCCCGCCGTCGTGCCGGTCCCGGATCAGCGCCCGTGGAAGGCCGTGACCATCGCCTGCATGTCCTCCTGGAACGAACAGCTCAGCGCGAGCCACGAGCCGTCGACGAAGACCAGGTCGAAGCGGCCGCGGGGGAACGTCATGCGCGGCCTGGGCCGCAGCTCCGCAATGTTCGAGAGCTGTACCTGGGCGGCGACTTCCAGCTCGGGCTCGTGCTCCCGCCACCCGGTGGCCTGGTCCGTCAGCACGAACAGCCGCCGGTCGGTGAGCGCCTGGTGCCGGGGCGAGCCGCCCGCGTTGGTGACCTGGACGAGGAACCGGCCGGCCATGCTGGTCCAGCTGCCCTCCATGGGCTTGGATCGCGGAGTTGCCGGGCGGCGGCCGGGCGGGCCACCGGCCGGGATGCCGTCGTCGTGCGGCGAGTCAATAGTAGTTAAAGATGCGGACAGCAGTGTGGGGCCCCGCCCAAAAGCGGGGCCCCACAAGGGCATTGGTGACGGTGCGCCGTAAGACGGCCGGAACAGGCCCGGCGCAGCCCTCCGTCAGGCTTAGACGCCCATTGGATGCCACACGGTCTTCGTCTCCAGGAAGCTCAGCAGGCGGCCGGTGCCGGGGTCGGCGGTCCAGTTCACCGTCCCCGGGCGGAGCACCCGCTTGAGGTTGTCGGCCGCGGCCTTCTCCAGCTCCGTCGCCAGCTCCTGGCCGGCACCCGCGAGATCGAGGGCGTTGACGTCCTGGTGGGCGGCGAGCGGAGCGCCCAGCTCCGCCGTACGGCCCGAGAGGATGTTGACCACGCCGCCCGGGAGATCGGACGTGGCGAGCACCTCGGCCAGCGACAGGGCGGGCAGCGGGGCGTCCTCGGCGGCCGCCACGACCACCGTGTTGCCGGTGACGATCGCCGGGGCGATCACCGAGACGAGGCCGAGGAACGATGAGTCCTGGGGGGCCAGGACCGCGACCACACCGGTCGGCTCCGGGGAGGAGAGGTTGAAGTACGGCCCGGCCACCGGGTTGGCGCTGCCGGCGATCTGGGCGACTTTGTCGGACCAGCCCGCGTACCAGACCCAGCGGTCGATGGCCGCGTCGACCTGGGCGGCGGCCTTCGCCTTCGACAGGCCCTCGGCGGCGGCCACCTCGGCGGTGAACTGGTCGCGGCGGCCCTCCAGCATCTCGGCGACGCGGTAGAGGATCTGTCCGCGGTTGTAGGCCGTGGCGCCCGACCAGCCGCCGAACGCCTTACGGGCGGCGGTCACCGCGTCCCGGGCGTCCTTGCGGGAGGCCAGCGGCGCGTTGGCGAGCCATGTGCCCTTGGAGTCGGTCACCTCGTACACCCGCCCGCTCTCGGACCGGGGGAACTTGCCCCCGACGTACAGCTTGTAGGTCTTGAGCACACTCAAGCGGTCAACAGTGTTCATCAGCGCGCGCCCTCCGGGCTCGACGGGGCGAGGTACGCCTCCAGACCGTGCCGGCCGCCCTCGCGGCCGTAGCCCGACTCCTTGTAGCCGCCGAAGGGCGAGGCCGGGTCGAACTTGTTGAACGTGTTGGACCAGACGATGCCCGCACGCAGCTTGTTCGCCATCCACAGCATCCGCGAGCCCTTCTCCGTCCAGATGCCGGCGGAGAGTCCGTACGGGGTGTTGTTGGCCTTCTCCACGGCCTCCGCGGGGGTGCGGAAGGTCAGCACGGACAGCACCGGGCCGAAGATCTCCTCGCGGGCGATGCGGTGCGCCTGGGTGACGCCGGTGAACAGCGTCGGGGCGAACCAGTAGCCGGAGGAGGGGAGCTCGCAGGACGGCGACCAGCGCTCGGCGCCCTCGGCCTCGCCCGCGTCGGCCAGCGCGGTGATCCGGGCCAGCTGCTCCGCGGAGTTGATGGCGCCGATGTCGGTGTTCTTGTCGAGCGGGTCGCCCACGCGCAGGGTCCGCATCCGGCGCTTGAGGGCGTCCAGCAGCTCGTCGGCCACCGACTCCTGGACCAGCAGGCGCGAGCCCGCGCAGCAGACGTGGCCCTGGTTGAAGAAGATGCCGTTGACGATGCCCTCGACGGCCTGGTCGAGCGGCGCGTCGTCGAAGACGATGTTCGCCGCCTTGCCGCCCAGCTCCAGGGTGACCTTCTTGTCGGTGCCGGCGACCGTACGGGCGATGGCCTTGCCGACCTCGGTGGAGCCGGTGAAGGCCACCTTGTCGATGCCGGGGTGCCCGACCAGGGAGGCGCCCGTGGAGCCGTCGCCGGTGAGGATGTTGACGACACCCTTGGGCAGGCCCGCCTGGCGGCAGATGTCCGCGAAGAACAGAGCGGACAGCGGGGTCGTCTCGGCGGGCTTGAGGACCACGGTGTTGCCGGTCGCCAGCGCCGGGGCGATCTTCCACGCGAGCATCAGGAGGGGGAAGTTCCAGGGGATGACCTGGCCGGCGACGCCCAGGGGGCGCGGGTTGGCGCCGTACCCCGCGTGGTCGAGCTTGTCGGCCCAGCCCGCGTAGTAGAAGAAGTGCGCGGCGACCAGCGGCAGGTCGGCGTCCCGGGACTCGCGGATCGGCTTGCCGTTGTCCAGGGACTCCAGCACGGCCAGCTCGCGCGAGCGCTCCTGGATGATCCGGGCGATCCGGAAGAGGTACTTGGCCCGCTCGGCGCCGGGCAGCGCGGACCACTTCTCGAAGGCCTTGCGGGCGGCCTTCACGGCACGGTCGACGTCCTCGGCGCTCGCCTGGGCGACCTCGGAGAGGACTTCCTCGGACGACGGGGAGACGGTCTTGAAGACCTTGCCGTCGGAGGCCGGGGCGAACTCGCCGTCGATGAACAGGCCGTAGGACGGCGCGATGTCGACGACCGCGCGGGACTCGGGTGCGGGTGCGTAATCGAAGGTCATGGGAGCCTCAGTCCACCGTGACGTAGTCGGGGCCGGAGTAGCGGCCGGTGCTGAGCTTCTGGCGCTGCATCAGCAGGTCGTTGAGGAGGCTGGAGGCGCCGAAGCGGAACCAGTCGGCGGTCAGCCAGGGCTCGCCGAGGGTTTCGTTGACCATGACCAGGTACTTGATCGCGTCCTTGGTCGTACGGATACCGCCGGCCGGCTTCACCCCGACCTGGACGCCGGTCGTGGCGTGGAAGTCGCGGACCGCCTCCAGCATCAGGAGGGTGACCGGCGGGGTGGCGTTGACGGCGACCTTGCCGGTGGAGGTCTTGATGAAGTCGGCGCCCGCGAGCATCGCCAGCCAGGAGACCCGGCGGACGTTGTCGTACGTCTGGAGCTCGCCGGTCTCGAAGATGACCTTGAGGTGCGCGGCCGTGCCTCCCCCAGTCTCCGACCGGGAGGTGCCCCCAGGGCGGGCGCAGGCCTCCTTGACGGCCTTGATCTCCTCGAAGACGTCCATGTAGCGGCCGGAGAGGAAGGCGCCCCGGTCGATCACCATGTCGATCTCGTCGGCGCCGGCCGCGACCGCGTCACGGGTGTCGGCGAGCTTGACCGGCAGCGCGGCGCGGCCGGCCGGGAAGGCGGTGGCGACGGACGCGACGTGGATACCCGAGTCGCCGAGCGCTTCCTTGGCCGTGGCGACCATGTCCGGGTAGACGCAGATCGCCGCGACCTTGGGGCTGGTGCGGTCGGTGGGGTCCGGGTGGACGCCCTTGGCGCACAGCGCCCGGACCTTGCCCGGGGTGTCCGCGCCTTCGAGGGTCGTCAGGTCGATCATCGAGATGGCGAGATCGATGGCGTACGCCTTCGCCGTCGTCTTGATCGAGCGGGTGCCGAGGGTGGCGGCGCGGGCTTCGAGGCCGACCGCGTCGACACCGGGGAGGCCGTGGAGGAAGCGGCGCAGCGCACCGTCGTCGGCGGTCACGTCCGCCATTGACGCCAGACGCCCCGCGGCTTCCTTGCCGTATGCGGGAACAGTGATGGGCATGGTCACGAGGTGAGCATATCTACGCGCGTAGCGCCATGTCATCCCCTTCGGCTGTCCGAATCCGGCCGGACGGGGGCGGGGGAGAGGGGGAGCCGGCGGCCCCCACGTGCCCGGTTACCAGCCCCTGCACGCCCGGTCACCGGCGCCGGATGCGACCGTACCCGGGCCCCGAGGCGCTCCCCGTCCCGCGTGCGAATGATGCCGTAACGCAATGTCCGGCATCCGGACGGTCAGGCAGAATCGGCGGCATGACGACCCAGGACCGGTCCACCCCGCCCCAGCAGCAGTACGCGGAGCGCAGCTACCGCTCGCCCGCGGCCCTCGCGGGCGGCGTACTGCTCCTCCTGCTCGGCGGCTGGCTCGGCGGCGACGCGCTGCTGCGGGGCGCCGCGCACACCAAGCTGATGGCGGTCTTCGCGCTGCTCATCGGCGTGCCGCTGGTGGTCGCCTACACCCTGCGGCCGCTGGTGCGGGCGGGCGATGACCGGCTGATGGTGCGCAATCCGTTCCGTACGGTCACGCTGCCGTGGGGCGCGGTGGAGACGCTGCGCGCGGCGTTCTCGACCGAGGCGGTCAGCAGCTCCGGCACGACGTACCAGCTGTGGGCGATCCCGGTCTCGCTGCGGCAGCGGAAGAAGGCCGGCCGGCAGGCGCGGCGGGGTGCCGCGCCCGGGCCCCGGTTCGGACCGCAGGCCGACGCCGGCCCGGCGCCGCTCGCGCTGGCCGACCAGGCCCTCGCGGAGCTCCGTGAGGTGCGGGAGCGCGCCGAGGGCCGCGAGAGTGCCCAGGGCGAGCCGGTGGTGCGCTGGGCGTACGCGATCATCGCGCCGGTCGTGGTGGGCGCGGCCGGGCTGGCCGTGATGGTGGCGCTGTAAGGGCGGTGCTGTAAGAGCGGCGCTGTAAGGGCGGCGCACCGTCACCCCGCCCCTCAGCAAACCCCTGAGAAAACCCCGGGAGCCCCCTCAGCAAACCCCGGGGGGCCTCCGGAAACCCCGGAAGCCCCCGGAACACCCCTCAGATTCCGGCCGCCGCCGCCATGTCCCGCTTGAGGGACGCCAGCGCCGTGGCGGCCTTCGTCCGGGCCGCGAGCAGCGCCTCGGGAGAGGCCACCGGGACCACGACCTCCAGGTAGCACTTGAGCTTGGGCTCGGTGCCGCTGGGACGGACCACCACGCGGGCGGCCTCGATACCGGCCTCCGGCGAACCGGACAGGTAGTAGCGCAGGCCATCGGTCGGCGGCAGCGTCTCCGTGCCCTGGTTCAGGTCGTCGGCCCGGGCCACGGCCAGGCCCGCCAGCGCGGTCGGCGGCTGCTCGCGCAGCGTGCGCATCGCGTCGGCGATCAGCGACAGGTCCTCGACGCGGACCGAGAGCTGGTCGGTGGCGTGCAGCCCGAATTCCAGCGCCAGGTCGTCGAGCAGGTCGGCGAGGGTGCGCCCGGACTGCTTGAGCTCCGCGGCCAGCTCGGTGATCAGCAGTGCGGCGGTGATGCCGTCCTTGTCGCGTACACCCTCCGGGTCGACGCAGTAGCCGAGCGCTTCCTCGAAGGCGTACCGCAGGCCGTCCACCCGCGCCAGCCACTTGAAGCCGGTCAGCGTCTCCTCGTACGGGAGCGACGAGGCGGCCGCGATACGGGACATCAGCTGGGAGGAGACGATGGTCGTCGCGAAGGTGCCGGACGCGCGCTTGCTCACCAGATGGGCGGCGAGCAGCGCGCCGACCTCGTCGCCGCGCAGCATCCGCCAGCCGTCCGGCGTACCGGGGTCGGGGACGGCGACGGCGCAGCGGTCCGCGTCGGGGTCGTTGGCGATCACGATGTCGGCGTCCGCGGCCCGGTCGCGGGCGGTGGCGAACGCGAGGTCCATCGCGCCCGGCTCCTCCGGGTTGGGGAAGGCGACCGTCGGGAAGTCCGGGTCCGGCTCGGCCTGTTCCGTGACGACCACCGGGGCCGGGAACCCGGCCCGGGCGAAGGCGCCGACGAGGGTGTCCCGGCCGACGCCGTGCATCGGGGTGTAGACGACCTTGGTGTCCCGGGGAGAGCCGGGCGTCAGGACCGCGTCGGTACGCGCCAGATAGGCGTGCAGGACCGCCTCGTCGAGGGTTTCCCAGCCGGCCTCGGGGCGCGGTACGCCGGCCAGCGGGCCGACCGCGGCGATCTCGGCGGCGATCTCGCCGTCCGCGGGCGGCACGATCTGTGAACCGTCGCCCAGGTAGACCTTGTAGCCGTTGTCGCGCGGCGGGTTGTGGCTGGCGGTGACCTCGACACCGGCCACCGCGCCCAGGTGCCTGATCGCGAAGGCCAGGACCGGGGTGGGCAGCGGGTGCGGCAGCACCGCGGCGCGCAGGCCCGCGCCGACCATCACGGCCGCCGTGTCGCGGGCGAAGTCGGCGCTCTTGTGGCGGGCGTCGTAGCCGATGACGACCAGCCCGGCGCCGTCGCCCTGCGCCTTGAGGTACGCGGCGAGACCGGCCGCGGCGCGGATGACCACCGAGCGGTTCATCCGCATCGGGCCCGCGCCCAGCTCCCCGCGCAGCCCGGCGGTGCCGAACTGGAGGGTGCCGGCGAACCGCGCGGCCAGCTCGGCCGCGATTCGGTCGTCGCCGGCGGCGGCCTCGATGAGCTTGGACAGCTCCTCGCGGGTCTCCGGGTCGGGGTCCTCGGCCAGCCATGCCTGGGCCCGGTTGATCAGCTCCGCGGGATCGGTAGCCACGTGATGCTCCTGACGGTGAATGCGGGTGGGGGCGCGCTGGGGGCAGCTGCCGGGGGAGACCCCGCCCGGCTCGTCACGCATACCCGCCCAGCGCATGAGGGGAGCCGCAGAACCGGCCAATGCCGCTGGATGGCAGCGTGCGGGAGACGGCGGCGCCGCACGGCGGGGCGGGCCGGCCGGCGGCCCGGGCGGTGCGGCGGGCGCCCGGCCGGTGCGGTGGGGACGGCGGGGGGCGGCCCGGCGGGTATGTCGCGCACCCGCCGCGGCCGTCGCCCGTCATCGCCCCGGGTCCGGCGCCGGAGCGCCGGGGTGCCTCAGAGCTTGCCGAGCACCTGGGCGAGCAGGCTGCCCATCCGGGTCGCGGAGTCGCGGCCGGCCTGCAGCACCTCTTCGTGGTTGAGCGGTTCGCCCGTCATACCGGCGGCGAGGTTCGTCACCAGCGACAGCCCGAGCACCTCGGCGCCGGCCTCCCGCGCCGCGATGGCCTCCAGGACCGTGGACATGCCGACCAGGTCGGCGCCCAGCGTCCGGATCATCTTGATCTCGGCCGGGGTCTCGTAGTGCGGGCCGGGGAACTGGGCGTAGACGCCCTCCTCCAGGCTCGGGTCGACCTCCTTGCACAGCGCGCGCAGCCGCGGCGAGTACAGGTCCGTCAGGTCGACGAAGTTCGCGCCGGCGATCGGGGAGGTGGCGGTCAGGTTGAGGTGGTCGCTGATGAGGACCGGCTGGCCGGGGCGCATGCCGTCGCGCAGACCGCCGCACCCGTTGGTGAGCACGATGGTCTTGCAGCCGGCCGCGGCGGCGGTACGGACGCCGTGCGCGACCGCGGCGACGCCACGGCCCTCGTAGTAGTGCGTACGGCCCAGGAAGACCAGCGCCCGCTTGTCGCCGATCCGGTACGAGCGGATCGTGCCGCCGTGTCCGGCGACGGCCGGCGGCGGGAAGCCGGGCAGCTCGGTGACGGGGAATTCGTGCTCGGGCGCGCCCAGGGCCTCGGCGGCCGGCGCCCAGCCGGAGCCCATCACCAGGGCGACGTCATGGGTCTCGGCGCCGGTCAGCTGGCGCAGACGGGCGGCGGCGTCGGCGGCGGCGCCCTGCGGGTCGCGCGCGATGTCCGGGGTAACAGATGCGTTCACGCGGACGAGGGTAGCCGGTAATCCCCTACGCGCGTAGATGTGTCTGCTCACGGGACCGGGATCGTTCTCTTGTGGTTTTTGCCAAAGGCGTCGTCCCGGGCGCGTCGCGGCACCCGTACGGCGGTGCGTCCCGGGGTACGCCCGGCGCGCGTCCGGCCCGCGTCCCGTGGTGCGCCCGGCGGTGCCCCCGCCCCGGCCGCCCCTCAGCAGGGCCGCTTGCGCAGCTCCATCACATAGTCGTGCGGTGCGCCCGCCGACTCCGCGGCGTCCGCGATCTCGCCCAGATAGCGGGCGGACGGCAGACCGCCCTCATAGCCGTTGAGGACGTAGATCCACGCCGTCTCGTCGCCGTCGAGGGTGTGCACCCGCACCCGCATCCGGCGGTAGATGTCCATGCCCACGCCCTCCCAGCGGTCCATGGACTCCTCGTCCATGGGCGCGATGTCGTAGAGCGCGACGAAGAGCTGGGAGGCGGGGGATTCGACGACCGTCGCCAGCGCGCCCTCCCAGCCCATCTGCTCGCCGCCGAAGGTGAGCCGCCAGCCGTCCAGCCAGCCGGTGCCGCGCAGCGGCGAGTGCGGTGCGCGGCGGGACATCAGCCGCGCGTCGAGGTTGCCGGCGTACGCGGCGTAGAGCGACATGGTTCCGAGGGTACGGGAGGTTGACCGCCGGGCCCGTGGTACCGGAGGTTCGCACAAGAGGCCTGGCCGGACGCGCCCCGGCTGCCCGTGGAGGGCACAGGCCGCCCCCGGGGGAGAGCGGCGTACGGGTGTGCGGGACAATGGAGTACGTGACTCGGATCGTGATCATCGGTGGCGGACCCGGCGGATACGAAGCGGCCCTGGTGGCCGCCTCTCTCGGCGCGGAGGTGACCGTCGTCGACTGCGACGGTCTGGGCGGGGCGTCGGTGCTGACCGACTGCGTGCCGTCGAAGACTCTTATCGCCACGGCCGAGGTGATGACCACCTTCGATTCGTCGTACGAAGAGCTCGGCATCATCGTCGAGGACGACACCCCGTACAAGGACCGGCCCGCCCGGGTCGTCGGCGTCGACCTCGGCAAGGTCAACCGACGGGTCAAGCGCCTCGCGCTCGCCCAGTCGCACGACATCACCGCCTCCGTCACCCGGGCCGGTGGCCGGGTCATGCGCGGCCGCGGCCGGCTGGAGCCGGGCCAGGCGCCGGACGGCTCCCGCAAGGTGACGGTCACCGCCGCCGACGGTACGACCGAGGGTCTGATCGCGGACGCGGTGCTGATCGCCACCGGCGCGCACCCCCGCGAGATCCCCGACGCGCTCCCCGACGGCGAGCGGATCCTGAACTGGACGCAGGTCTACGACCTCGACGAGCTGCCCGAAGAGCTGATCGTGGTCGGCTCCGGTGTCACCGGTGCCGAGTTCGCCGGTGCCTACCAGGCGCTCGGCTCCCGCGTCACCCTCGTCTCCTCCCGTGACCGCGTGCTGCCGGGCGAGGACCCGGACGCGGCCGCCGTCCTGGAGGACGTCTTCCGCCGCCGCGGCATGAACGTCATGTCGCGCTCCCGGGCCCAGTCCGCCAAACGGGTCGGCGACCGCGTCGAGGTCACCCTGGCCGACGGCCGCACGATCTCCGGTACGCACTGCCTGATGGCGGTCGGCTCCATCCCCAACACCGAGGACATCGGCCTGGAAGCGGCCGGCGTCAAGCTCAAGGAGTCCGGCCACGTCTGGACCGACAAGGTCTCCCGCACCACCGCCCCCGGTGTGTACGCGGCGGGCGACTGCACCGGCATCTTCGCGCTGGCGTCGGTCGCCGCGATGCAGGGCCGGATCGCGATGTACCACTTCCTCGGCGACGCGGTCACGCCGCTGAACCTCAAGACCGTCTCCGCGAACGTCTTCACCGACCCGGAGATCGCCACCGTCGGCTACTCCCAGGCCGACGTGGACAGCGGCAGGATCGACGCCCGGGTCGTGAAGCTCCCGCTGCTGCGCAACCCGCGCGCCAAGATGCAGGGCATCCGCGACGGCTTCGTGAAGCTGTTCTGCCGCCCCGGCACCGGCATCGTCGTCGGCGGTGTGGTCGTCTCCCCGCGCGCCAGTGAGCTGATCCACCCCATCTCGATCGCGGTCGACAACAATCTGACCGTCGAGCAGATCGCCAACACGTTCACGGTCTACCCGTCACTGTCCGGCTCGATCGCCGAGGTCGCCCGCCAGCTGCACGTCCGCAAGACGGCCGGCGAGTAGACCGGCAACGACTGGACGGGCGGCGAGCAGACCGGCAGCGGGACGACAATCGGACGACGGCGGTCGGGCGATGGGAATGTTTGTGCCACTGCTGAGCACTGCGGATGAAACGTGCCTGCGCCGGCCGGGGACCGGTCCGGCCCGCCGGACCGTCGCCGCGGGAGCCTCGCACGGCGGCTGACCAGGCGCCGAGCGGGTCCCGCCGCGCGGCCGTTCGGCGTCCGCACGACATATGCATACCGCATACCACGTCACGCTCCGCGGTGCGCAGAACTTCCGTTAATTGGTGCAACCTGCTGAAAACAGACGGTCGTTGGCGTTACTGTCAGTTTCGTGTTCGCTGCAGAACGTCGCCAATTGATCCTTGAAATGGTGCGCGCCAATGGAGCCGTATCGCTCCGGGAGCTCGCCCGCGTCGTCCAGACCTCCGAAGTAACCGTACGGCGGGACGTGCGGGCGCTGGAGGCAGAAGGGCTGCTCGACCGCCGCCACGGCGGTGCGGTCCTCCCGGGAGGCTTTACTCGCGAATCCGGATTCCCACAGAAGTCCCATCTAGCGACCGCGGAGAAGACGGCCATCGCCGATCTCGCGGCCGGCTTCGTCGAAGAGGGCGAGGCCATCGTCGTCGGCGCCGGAACGACCACCCAGGAGCTGGCCCGCCGGCTCGCCCGGGTCCCCGGTCTGACCGTCGTCACCAACTCCCTACTGGTCGCCCAGGCGTTGGCCCATGCCAACCGCGTCGAGGTCGTGATGACCGGCGGCACCCTGCGCGGCTCCAACTATGCGCTGGTCGGCAGCGGTGCCGAGCAGTCCCTCCAGGGCCTGCGGGTGTCCCGCGCCTTCCTGTCGGGCAGTGGCCTGACCGCCGAGCGCGGCCTGTCCACCTCCAACATGCTCTCCGCCAGCGTCGACCGGGCGCTGGTGCAGGCGGCGGGGGAGGTGGTGGTGCTCGCCGACCACACCAAGCTCGGGTCCGACACGATGTTCCAGACCGTGCCGACGGATGTGATCACGCGACTCGTCACGGACGAGCCGCCGGGCCACGACGACCGCGCCGCCACGGAGCTGCAGGCGCTGGCCGACCAGGGCGTGCAGATCGCCGTCGCCGGCGGCCCGGCCGCGGGCCGCGGTCCGGGACAGCCCGGGATGGAGGGGGGTGCCGGGGACCGGAGAGGCCCCCGGCGGGACGTCCCGCTGCCCGGCCAGCGGCGCAGCCATGCGCCGGGCGGCGGGGGCGGCGGCCCGCAGCTCCGCTCGGCCACCCCCCTGTCCGAGGCCTCGGGCGGCCGGGTCGCCGACCTGGCTCCGCGACGGCGCTGACCCCAGGAGCCGGAGGCGCGCCGCCCGGGCGCGCCGCCCCGGCCCGGGGGCGTCGGCACACTCCTACGGCTTCCGCGCGCCGCCCTTCAGCCCGCTCAGGGTGAGGGTCAGCAGCCGGTCGGCGAGCTGGGGGTCGTCCGGAGACTCCTCCACGGCCAGTGAGATGCCGTTGGTCAGCTGCATCAGATCGCTGATGCTCACATCGGGGCGTACCGCCCCGGCCTGCTGGGCGCGGGTCAGCAGCGCGTCACCGGCCTCCCGCATCGGCACGCTGCACCGCGCCATCCCCGAACTGTCGTCCGCCGATGCCGTCATCAGCGCACGCGACAGCCCGCGGTAGGTACTGGCGTGGGTGATGATCGCGCGCAGCCATTCCACCAGCGCGGCGCACGGCTGCGGCGCGTCCGCGAGCTCCCTGGCGTGCGTCAGCAGGGCGTCCACCTCGCCCTGGAAGACCGCGCCCATCAGCGCCGTCCGGTTCGGGAAGTGGCGGTAGAGGGTCCCGATGCCGACGCCGGCCCGGCGCGCGATGTCCTCCAGCGAGGTGTCCGTGCCGTGCTCGGTGAAGGCCGTACGGGCCTCGGTCAGCAGCCGCTCGTAATTGCGGCGCGCATCGGCCCGCATGGGGCGCACCTCCGGTGTCCGCGCCGCTCCGTCCGGCACCGGCCCCCGCCCCGACTGCCGCTGCCCTGCCGTCTCGGTCCCCATCGCCGTCCTCCCTCGACCGGGCCGGTCGCGGCCCGGTGGGTCCAGGATGCCATTGCGCACCAGGGAGCAGCTCAGGCAGCCGGTCTGCTGCTCCGCGCGGCCACGCAATCCGGGTCGTGGCACCGGACGACCGGTGCGCCCACCGGCCGTCTCCGCCGCACCCGGCCGCTGAGCGCGGCGGCGGCGAACGGCGGGTGCTTTCGCGGACCGCCGTCCACGTTGTCCGTGTCCTCTTCGGCGGATGTTGTTGCGGCCTGCCGAGGGGCCTCTCTCAACTGCCCTTATGCGAGGCCCACTTGGATGCTCGGAGCCCTCCCTGTGGCACCGCGACGTCAGTCCTCCAGTCTCCTGACGCGGTCGCGGAGGGCCGACAGGACGAGGCGGCCGTAGCGGCTGGTGAAGGCGATGGCTGTGACCAGGGTGGCTGCGCCCAGGGCGGCGAGCAGGTGGCCGGGGGCGTGGTCGTCGAGTACCTGGAGGATGCTCAGGGCTGTGCCCAGGGGGAGGCCGAGGATGGTGAGGACGCCGAGGGCGCCGGCGATCTGCTGGCTGTCCTGGGTCTGGACGAGCCGGGCGTAGTCGGCCGCCTCGGAGAGGATTTCCGCGAAGCGGGTCGGCAGGCGGTACTGCGCCTGGTAGGCCAGAAGCAGTTCGTTCGCCGGGCCGTGGGCGGTCAGATGCTGCCGCCAGTACGTGCTGCGGAAGCCGGCGATGTGCCGTTCCAGCGCGGAGACACGGGAGCCGAGCTTCGGGCCGTCGAAGACCCCGGAGAGCGAATCGGTGAGTTCGTCGATGTGGTCGCGCTGAACGGTGCCGAGCAGCAGCGCGTCGAGGTAGATCGTGCGGTGGTGCAGGGCCGCGAAGTCGTAGAAGTCGCCGTCGCCCCGGTCGGGGCGGTGTCCGAGGAACGCCGCGCCGTGGCGGAGCACGAGAGCGCTCCAGTCGGCGGATATCCGCACGGTGTGCTCCGTCTGGGACGGCAGGTTCTCCGGCGCTGCGGGGTAGTCGGTGCCCGTGGACCGGGATGCCAGCTGCCACAGCCAGCCGTCGGCCGTCCGGGGGAGCCGCCCGCCCTGGCGTAGAGCGGCCGTGTGCTCCGCTCCCGGGGTGAGGAACGCGATGGTGTACGGGCGCGCGATGGCAAAGGGCGACTCGACGGCCCTGGGTTCCGCCGCGCCGGCGAGAAGGGCGGCCGGATCCAGAGGGCCGTCGAGGGGATCGGCATCCGCCGTGTGGCGGTGTCCGATGGCCCGCAGGGTCTCCAGGAGCGCGGGGCCTGCCACGGTGAAGTGCAGGACCGCCAGCGCGTGCCGGCGGTGCCGGTCGGTCACGGTGCGCATCACTTCCATGCCGTGCAGATGCAGCGCGCCGTGGGAGATGTCCGCGAAGCGGTGCCAGCGGCAGGGGCGCCCCGGTGTTCCGTACAGGACCCGGGCCGCGGCCGGCGTGAAGTACGTCTGCCGGGTGGGAGTGTCGGTGCGGCGGCTGCCGAGCTCGAACGGTAACGGTCCCTCGGCCCACGAGGGCAGAGCGGGGAGCTGGACGGGGAGGATGACGGTGATCGCCTGGCGGACGCCCGTCAGGGAGCCGAGTTCCATGGTCACGGGCTGGGTGCCTCCTCCTGCCTGCGCCTTCCGGCGCCGGCGTGATCTGCGTGGGGCCTGGGAACGGTTCCTTGTCCCCACGCGAGGACGCCGCACGCCGCCGCCCCGTTCCCGTCGCCGGCCAGAGGCGCCCCGACGCGGTGAACCGTCTCGGGCGGTCCTCCTGGCCGGTGACTCGCCGGTGCGGCGTGTCCGGCCCGCCGGGTGGACGCGCGGAAGAGGGCCGGTGAAGCCCCGGCGTCCCCCCGTGGTCGCGCAGCCGAACACCGTGCCGGGGCCGCAACGTCCCGCCGCGAGTGGTCATCAAACCAGGCGCAACGAGGTCTTCCGGGGGTTTCCGGAGGCTCTGGAATACGCCGTGACGGGCCGCCGGGGAAGCGGAGCGCGGCGCGGAACACCTGAGGAAGAGTCATGGGACTGACCAGCCGATCGCTGTTGTATGCCGTGGCCGCGGTCGCCGTGGTCTGCGTGGGGCTCACGCTCTGGCTGTGGCCGCGGTTCGCCGGGCGCGGGCCGCGGGCGCTGCTGGGGCGGCTGGGGGTGATCGCCGCGACGCAGCTGGCCGTCGTGGCGGCGCTCGGGCTTGCCGTGAACGCCAATTTCCAGTTCTACGGCTCCTGGCACGAACTGCTCGGGCTGTACGACGATGCGCCGGCCGCCGTCGGCAAATGGGGCGACGCGGGGACGGCCGGGCCCGCCGGCGACCCGTCGAAGGGCCTGGTGCAGGCCTCGGGGGCGGACGGGCTGGACAAGGTGCACGGTCTGCCGAAGGGGGAGCCGTCCCTGGTGGGCAAGGTCGAGCCCGTGCGGATCGTCGGAAAGCGGACCCGGGCGGTGGACCCGGCGTACGTCTACCTGCCGCCGCAGTACTTCCAGCCCCAGTACGCCCGCCAGCGGTTCCCCGTCATCGTCGCGCTCAGCGGCTATCCGGGGGGCACCTTCCTGCTGGGCCAGCACCTGCGGCTGCCGCAGACCGCCGGCCGGCTGATCCGGGAAGGCCGGATGCAGCCGACCGTCATCGTGATGCTGCGGCCCACCATCGCGCCGCCGCGCGACACCCAGTGCGTCGATGTGCCGGGCGGCCCGCAGGCCGAGACCTTCTTCGCCCGCGATGTGCCGGACGCGCTCAAGTCCCGCTACCGCGTCGGCCACGACCCCGGCGGCTGGGGCGTCATGGGCTACTCGTCGGGCGGCAGCTGCGCGCTCCAGCTCGCGATGCGGCATGACCGTACGTACACCTCGGCGGCCGCCCTCTCGCCCGACTACAACGTCAGCAACGACCCCACTACCGGCAATCTCTTCGGCGAGGGACGGGGCCGGGTCCGCAACCGCCAGGAGCACGACCTGATGTGGCGGCTGCGGCACCTGCCCGCTCCCCGGGTGGACGTCCTGGTGGGCACGAGCCGCACCGGCGAGAAGAACTACCCGGCGGCCCGGGCCTTCCTCGCCGCGGTCCGGCCTCCGATGAAGGCGGACTCGATCGTCCTCGCCCACGGCAGCCACAACTTCGCCACCTGGCGGCGCGAACTGCCCGCCGCGCTGCAGTGGATGAGCCGGTCACTGAGCTTTCCGGAGGACGTGGTGGGCAACTCGTAGCGGGGCGGAACGGATGCGAGGGGCCCCCGGCCGGTGCCGGGGGCCCCTCGCGCGTGGACGGGACGCCGTCGCGTCAGTCCTTGATCTCGCAGATCACGGCGCCGGACGTGAGGGCGGCGCCGACCTCGGCGGTCAGGCCCTTGATGGTGCCGGCGCGGTGCGCGTTGAGCGGCTGCTCCATCTTCATGGCCTCCAGGACGACGACCAGCTCGCCCTCGGCGACCTGCTGGCCCTCCTCGACGGCCACCTTGACGATGGTGCCCTGCATCGGGGAGGCGAGCGCGTCGCCGGACGCGGCGGAGCCGGACTTCTTGGCGGCCTTGCGCTTGGGCTTGGCACCGCCGGCGACCGCGGCCCGGGCCAGCGGCATGCCCAGCGAGGACGGCAGCGAGACCTCCAGGCGCTTGCCGCCGACCTCGACGACGACCGTCTCGCGGGAGTCGGCCTCGCCCTCGTCCGCGCCCGGTGCGGCGAACGGGGGAATCTCGTTGGCGAACTCGGTCTCGATCCAGCGGGTGTGGACCGTGAACGGCTCCTTGGAACCGGTGAGTTCGGGTGCGAACGCCGGGTCCGTGACGACCGCGCGGTGGAAGGGGATGGCGGTGGCCATGCCCTCGACGGTGAACTCCGCCAGCGCACGGGCGGCACGCTGCAGGGCCTGCTCACGGCTGGCGCCGGTGACGATCAGCTTGGCGAGGAGGGAGTCCCAGGCCGGGCCGATGACGGAACCGGACTCCACGCCCGCGTCCAGGCGCACGCCCGGACCGGCCGGGGCGGCGAAGGCGGTGACCGTGCCGGGGGCCGGGAGGAAGTTGCGGCCCGGGTCCTCGCCGTTGATACGGAACTCGAACGAATGGCCGCGGACGGCCGGGTCGTCGTAGCCGAGCTCCTCGCCGTCGGCGATCCGGAACATCTCGCGGACCAGGTCGAGGCCGGTGACCTCTTCGGTGACCGGGTGCTCGACCTGGAGGCGGGTGTTGACCTCCAGGAAGGAGATGGTGCCGTCCTGGCCGACGAGGAATTCACAGGTGCCGGCGCCCTCGTAGCCGGCCTCCTTGAGGATGGCCTTGGAGGCGCGGTACAGCTCGGCGTTCTGCTCCTTGGTCAGGAACGGGGCCGGGGCCTCCTCCACCAGCTTCTGGTGGCGGCGCTGCAGCGAGCAGTCACGGGTCGAGACCACGACGACATTGCCGTGCTTGTCGGCCAGGCACTGGGTCTCGACGTGCCGCGGGCGGTCGAGGTACCGCTCGACGAAGCACTCGCCGCGGCCGAACGCGGCAACCGCCTCGCGCACCGCGGAGTCATACAGCTCCGGGACCTCGTCGAGGGTCCGGGCGACCTTCAGACCACGGCCGCCGCCACCGAAGGCCGCCTTGATCGCGATCGGCAGACCGTGCTCCTTGGCGAAGGCCACGACCTCCTCCGAACCGGAGACCGGGTCGGGGGTGCCGGCGACCAGCGGGGCACCGGCCCGCTGGGCGATGTGCCGGGCCGCGACCTTGTCACCGAGGTCGCGGATGGCCTGCGGGGGCGGCCCGATCCACGTCAGCCCCGCGTCCAGGACGGCCTGCGCGAACTCGGCGTTCTCCGACAGGAAGCCGTATCCCGGGTGGATGGCGTCCGCACCCGAATCGGCGGCGGCAGCCAGGACCTTGGCGATGTCCAGGTAACTGGTGGCAGGAGTGTCACCGCCCAAGGCGTACGCCTCGTCTGCCGCGCGTACGTGCAGTGCGTCCCGGTCGGGGTCGGCGTAGACGGCCACGCTTCCGATCCCCGCGTCCCGGCATGCACGGGCAACGCGAACAGCGATTTCGCCACGGTTGGCGATGAGCACCTTGCGCACGATGGGTCCTTCCTTGGCGCTTCGCCGTAACAAATGGATGCGGCGATTTTAGGGACTGGCGACACCGCGTGCCGACCCGTTCCCTGGGGTGAGCTTGCCCACACGGAGTGTGCTCGGGGCGCCAGTGAGGAACCTAAGTCCCCTGGTATCCCAGGGTAGGCCTGGATTCCTGGGCTTCGCGTCGCGCCCCGGTGTGGCTTAGGTCTCGCGCTTCGGGCGTCCAGCGGATCGTCAATTCTTTGTGGAGTCCCTACGAATGGGCGAAGGAAACTTTGCGGGCGGCTCGGTCCGTCGGCGTGCCGTCACCCATCCGGTCGCCGTCGCCCGCACCCGCCCGCGCACAACCCTTGCCCAGCTTTTACCTTCCGCAGAACTCTTCCCCAGGAGGGGGGACCCCCATGTAGCGTGCGCGATGTCCTGTACCCCGCGGTAACAGGGGCGTCAGCGGCATCTGTGGCAGCAGTGGCATCAACGGCATGAGGCGTCGGCAGGGCGCGTCGGCCCGGCACATGGCGGAAGTGGGTGGACGTGGTGGTGGCACGACGGCCGGTGGCCTTGGCCGCGGCGGTGGTACTGGTCCTGGAAGCGTTCGGGATCGTGCTGCTCAACTGGATTCTGAGCATCGTCGTGGACAGGCAGCAGATGTCCCTGGCCGGGCTGCAGCCCCGCGCGATGTCCGCCGGCTCGTGGGTCGGCGGCATCGTCTTCGGCCTCTACCTGCTGTTCTGCGCCGCCGTTCTGCTCCGCACCGCGATACGCGACCGCGCCCCCGGCGGCTTCACCCGGATCGCCCTCATCAGCTGCGCGGTGGTGCACGGCGTGCTGGGCGCCTTCGCCGTCGGCCTGGTCGGCTGGGTGGCCTTCCTCGCGATGACGGTGGTGCTGGCGCTGCTGGTGCTGACCCTGGTGGCGTACGGGGAGGGGCGTCCGGGTGAGGAGCGCGGGGCCCCGGAGAACGGCACGAACTCCCCGAATGCCCCGAACACCCCGAACTCCCCGAATGGAGCATCGCCCGCGGCCCCTTCGTCCGCCTGACCGCCCCGGACACCACCGGCCGAGCAGGCCCGAACTCCGGCCGCAGTGGGCCGGATCGAGGCCGTCCGGAGCCCCGCGACACGCCCGGGTAGGCTCACGCGCGGTGTCGTCGGACGGGGGATGGTGCGGATGTATGCGCCAGTTGCGGGTGAAGCGGGCGGGGCGAGAGCCGGGTACGGGGGACTGATCGGTCCGTACGTGGTGCTCCGCCCTCTGGATGACGAGCGGTCCGGGGTGCCCGTACCGGAGCAGCGGTTCATCGGGCGGAGCGCGGACGGGGACCGTACGGTGCTGATCGGCGTCCCGCTGCCGGAGACCGACCCCGGGCGGTTCCTCGCCGAGGCGGAGGCCTCGCGCTATCTGCTCGGGCCGTGGGCCGCACCGGCCGCCGAACTCGCCGCGCCCGGCGACGCGCCCTGGCACGCCCGCCCCTACCTCCCCGCGATCCCGCTGCCCACCGCGCTCGCCCTGTACGGCGGGCCGCTGCCCGAGCGGACCGTACGGGCGCTCGGCGCGGCCCTGATGGAGACCCTGATCGTCGGGCACGGGCAGGGCCTGGCCCATGCCGGTGTGTCGCCCGCCGCCGTGCTGCTGGCCGCCGACGGGCCCCGGCTCACCTGCTTCGGGGCGGTGCGCGCCGCGGCCGAGGACGGCACGCCGCGCTCCGGGCTGCCCGGCCTGGAGTCGGGGAGCCTGCCGCCGGAGCAGGCCGCCGGCGGGCGGCCGCAGCCGATGGGCGATGTCTACGCACTCGGCGCGACCCTCGCGTACGCCGCCACCGGGTACACCGTGCCGGAGCGGGAAGAGCTCCCCGCCGCCCTGCGGACCGTCGTCACGGGCTGCCTCTCCCGGGACCCGGCGGCCCGGCCGCGCCCCGCCGAGGTGCTGGACGCGCTCAGCCCGATTGCCGACGAGGGCGCGCGAGTACCCGGGCCCGAAGCTGCGGGTGGCGCCGCCGGCCCCCTGCCGCCCGCCACCGTGCTCGACGCCGCCGGAAACCCCGCGGGCCGCGCCGCCGCCGCGCTCGGCCCCGGTTGGCTGCCAGGACGGCTCATCGCGGCCCTCGCCCGCCAGTCGGCCGAGGTGCTCGCCGCCACCCTCCCGACTCCGCCCGCCGCACGCCAGGACTGACGCCCGCCATGCCCTTTCCCCTCGCCCATGACGACCCGCCCGGCCTCGGCCCGTACCGCCTCATCGCCCGGCTGGGCAGCGGCGGCATGGGCACCGTCTACCTGGCCCGCTCGCCGGGCGGCCGGACCCTGGCGCTCAAGACGATGCACGCCCGGATCGCCACGGAGACCGCATTCCGTACCCGCTTCCGGCTGGAGGCGGATGCCGCCCGGGTCATCGGCGGCCGGTACGGCGCCCAGGTCGTCGACGCCGATCCGCTCGCCGAAACCCCGTGGATGGCCACCGAGTACGTCCTCGGCCCGCCGCTCGACGAGGCGGTGGAGCAGGCCGGTCCGCTGCCCGAGGCGACGGTGCGCGCCCTCGGGGCGGCGCTGTGCGGGGCGCTCGGGCAACTGCACCAGTCGGATGTCGTCCACCGCGACCTCAAGCCGTCCAACATCATGGTCACCGCGCACGGCCCGAAGGTCATCGACTTCGGCATCGCCCGGGCCCTCGGCGACGACCGGCTGACCCACGCCGGTGCCGCGGTCGGCACCCCGGCCTTCATGTCGCCGGAGCAGGCCACCGGAGAGGAACACGCCCCGGCCGGGGACGTCTTCGCGCTCGCCGGGGTCCTGGTCTTCGCCGCCACCGGCCGCGGCCCGTTCGGCAACGGGCAGCCGGCCGACCTCCTCTACCGGGTGCGCTACAGCGAGCCGGACCTCACCGGCGTGCCCGCGGCCCTGGTCCCCGTCCTGTCCCACTGTCTGGCCAAGGATGCCGCGCAGCGTCCGACGACCGCCGAGCTGGCAGCTCAACTGCACGACGGCACGGGGGAGTTCGCCGACCAGTTGCCGGACGTGGTGCTCGCCGAGATCGGGCGGCGGGCGAGCGAGGTCTGGCAGGTGGTCCCGCAGCGGCTGCCCGCACCGCCCGGCCCGCCGCCGACCGTGCCGTCCGCCGGCGCCCCCGCCCGCCGCCTGTCCCGCCGGGGGCTGCTGATGGCGGGCGCCGGGTCGGTGCTCGGCGTCGCGGGGGCCGGGGCGGGGGTGTGGGCCTGGCTGGGCGCGAGCGCGCCGGCGCCGGGGCCCGGCACCGGGCCCGGGTACACCGAGCCGAAGCCGGGGCCGAGCGTCAGCGCGGTGAAGAAGAAAAAGCTGGACTCGGTGTGGCAGAAGCAGTACGGCGGCCCGGATGACGACCAGAACCCCGAAGTGCCCCTGCTCGCCGGTGACCAGGTGGTCCTGGTGGCCAATGCAGGGGCGCGCGGTGTGGACGCGAAGTCCGGGGCGTCCCGGTGGACGTTCTCGCTGTACGCGGATGACTCGTGGCAGGTCGCCTCGGACGGCACCCGTGTCTATCAGATCGCGAGGGACGAGCATCGTGACGCGAACGGCTCGCTGCGGTCCGTCTCGTGGTTCCTCGCCCGCGTGGACCTCGTCACGGGCAAGGCAGGCAAGCGCCTCGCCCCGGTGTCGGACGACCGGGACAACGGCCTCATCAGCCGGTTGCTGGCCGTCGCCGGCGACACGGCCTACCTGGCGATCTCACACGGGAAGGTCAAGCGGTACGAACGGCAGCTGCCCTGGTCCGTGAGGGCGGTGAACCTCCGCACGGGGAGCCCGGAGTGGACCGACCCGCTGCCGTTCCACTCCGCCGAGAGCGACGAGAACCACTTCCTGTCCGCCAAGGTCGTCGGCCACCTCCTGGTGGTCCTGCAGCAGATGAACGACGGCACGGTCCGGATCGCGGCCCGCGACACCCGTACCGGGAGGGTGGTCTGGGACAAGCCGTGGAAGGGCGCCGACCGGCGGCTCGTACGGGATCCGCTCACGGCCGACGACCAGCATCTCTACCTGGGCTACGGCCCGTTGCGGGCGCTGCGGCTGAGCGACGGCGGGCAGGCGTGGGACACGGCCGCCACCCGCCCCGGGAAGACGTACGGGCCGCCGGCCCTCAAGGGCGGGGTGCTGTACGCGGTGGAGAAGGGCCTCGGCCTGGTCGCGTTCGGCACCGGAAGCGGAAAGCCGCGATGGGCGGAGAAGAGCGCGGAGGGCCCGCGGGCGGACCACGTCGTCCATCCGGTGATCGGTTCCGCGTACGCCTACACCTACAGCCACACCGACCAGCTCCTC
This sequence comes from Streptomyces sp. Edi2, assembly GCF_040253635.1. Lineage (NCBI taxonomy): Bacteria > Bacillati > Actinomycetota > Actinomycetes > Kitasatosporales > Streptomycetaceae > Streptomyces > Streptomyces sp. Edi2. The sequence goes on from NZ_JBEJGX010000003.1 coordinate 5,767,118, forward strand.
CGGGCCGTCGGCCTCACCTCGCACACCACCGAGCAGTTGTACAAGACCAGCGGGACCCGGTTCACCGCCCATGAGAAGAGCGGGATGGTCATCGCCTCCGGCCCCGACTTCCTCGCCGGCTTCCCCCTCCGCTGAACGCGCCACCACGCGATACGACCCGCCACGACCCGCCACGACGCGCCTGATCCTGCTGAACCCGCCTGCACCTGCCTGCATCTGCCTGAACCGCCTGAAGGACACCGCCCATGAACCCCCTCGGCACCGGCGATCCCCTCCGCCTCGGCCCGTACCGCCTGCTCGGTGTGCTCGGCGAAGGCGGTATGGGCAAGGTCTACGTCGGCCAGGACACCGAAGGCACCGTGGCCGCGGTCAAGGTGCTGCGGCCCGAACTCGCCGACGCGCCGCAGCTCGCCCAGCGCTTCGTCCGCGAGGCGCAGGCCGCACGGGCCGTGACGAGCACGGGCGTGGCGGGCGTCCTGGGGGCGCAGACCGAGGGCGGCCGCCCGTGGATCGCCACCGAGTTCCTGGCCGGGCCGACCCTCGATGAGGCCGTCGAGGCGTACGGCCCCCTCGACGAACCGGCCCTGCGCGCCCTCGCCGCGTCGATCGCACGCACCCTGGCGGACATTCACGCCACCGGCCTGATCCACCGCGACCTCAAACCCCCGAACATCGTCCTGACGTCGGCCGGCCCCCGCGTCATCGACTTCGGGATCGCCCGCCCCGAGCACGGCCTCACCCTCACCTCCACCGGCCAGGTCCCGGTCACCCCCGGCTACGGCGCCCCCGAACAGGTCCTGGGCCGGCGCGTGGCCTCCTCGGCCGATGTCTTCTCCCTGGGCGCGGTCCTGGTGTACGCGGCCAGCGGGCATCGCGCCTACGACGCCTCCCACATCGCCGCCCTCCAGTACAAGGTCGTCCACGACGAACCCGACCTGGACGGCGTCCCGGAAGCCCTGCGGCACCTCATCGCCCCCTGCCTCGCCAAGGACCCGGCCGCCCGGCCCGCGCCCGCCGAGATCGCCGCCGCCTTCGCACCACCGCGCGGCGCCGAACGGGCCTGGGGGCGCGGCCCGGTGGCCGAGGCGATCAAGGAGCGGGAACGCGGCATCCACGATCTGACCGCGCCGACCCTGCCCGACGGCGGCTCCGGTCGTCCGGTGACCCGGCGCAGGCTGCTGACGGGCCTGGCGGCGGGCGGAGCGGTGCTGGCCGCGGGCGGCGGCGCCGCGGCGGTCTGGTGGCCCCGTGAGCCGCGGCAACCGGCCGCGAAGCGCGATCTCTTCGCCTTTCCGCCCGCCGCCAGGACCCCGAAGGCGCATGTGCTCGACGCGGACAACGGCGACTACCTCAGCGGCGGCGAGGTGAAGCCGCTGTGGGGCCCGGTCGACGTCCTCGCCGACGACACGCCCGCGCCGCTGCCCGTACGGGACGTCATCGTCTTCGGCGCCCGCGGCGGCGGGATCGCCGCCCACAACGTCGTGGACGGCAAACGCCGTTGGGCCGCCCGCGGCGTCAGCGCGACCGGCCGCTACCTCTCCCTCTCGGACCGGCTGATCGCCGCCCTCGACACGAAGGGCACGATCCGCACGTTCGTCGCGTCGACGGGCGAGCCCCGCTGGACCGCCGACGCCGGGGCGAGCGTCCTGCTGGCCGCCGACGACGAGGCGGTCTACGTCCTGACGAAGGACCATCAACTCCGCGCCGTCCGGAGCTCCGACGCCACGATCCGCTGGACGGCGAAGATCGCCGCCGGCTACCGCACCAAGGTCGAGCCGCCGGGCGCCGTCGCCCACGGCCGCCTGGTCCTGTCCACCGGCGACGGCAATGTGTTCGCCGTCGACACGGCCGACGGCCACCAGGTGTGGGACCTGCCGGGCCAAGGGGGCGGCCTGATCCGCCCGGCCGTCCACGGCACCACCGTCTACCTCAACGGCAAGACGCTCACCGCCCGCCGGATCCGCGACGGCAAGAAGCTGTGGTCGGTCGACAAGCGGGATGCCTGGGACAAGCACGAGGACTGGGGTCCGGCGACGGTCTTCGACGACCGCACCGTCTGCGCCGCGCACGGCAGATGGCCCAGCATCAGGAAGACCGGCGACGGCAGCGAGATCCAGGGCGGGAACGGGGAGAGCATCCTCGGGCTCCCGGTGTTCATCCACGGGCGCGCCCTCTGGTCCATCGAGGGCGACCCCTGGTACAAGGTGTTCGCCGCGGATCTGTCGACCGACGTCCCCGTCCTGACGTACAAGCTCCCCGCGGCCGAGCGTTCCTGGCTGGTGGCGGACGGCAACCGGGTGTTCGTCCTCCACGGCACGTCGCTCTACGCGCTGCCGGTGCCCTGAGTGCCAGGGTGCGCCGGGGCCCGGGGGTGCCGGGGACGGGCCTCGGTCCGGCCGGGGCCGGTGCCCGGCCGGACCGCATGGGGGGCCGGGCCGCTCAGCCCTTCACCGGCGCATGCTCCCGCAGCACCTCCATGAACGCCCGCATCCACTCCGGCTGGTCGTTCCACGCCCGCGCCGAGACGACCTTGCCGTCGACGACCGCAGGGCCGTCGACGAAGATCCCGCCGCCCATCGCCACATCCGGCGCGCAGGCGGGGTAGGCGGCGGTCCGGCGGCCCTTGAGGACGCCGAGGGGGGCCAGGGTGGTGGCCGCGTGACAGATGTGGGCGACGGGCTTGTCCTCGTCGAAGAAGTGGGTGACCACCCGGCGGTAGTCGGAGTCGTTGCGCAGGTACTCCGGCGCCCGGCCGCCCGGGAGGACCAGCGCGGCGTACTCCTGCGGGTCGACCTCGGACAGGGCGAGGTCGGACGGCCAGGAGTGGCCCTCGCGCTCGACGTAGGTGTCGAAGCCCTCGACGAAGTCGTGCACCACGAACCGCAGCTTCTTCCGCGACGGGGCCGCGACCTGCGTCTCGTACCCCTCCTCCAGCATCCGCTGGTAGGGGTAGAAGAACTCCAGGTCCTCGGTGGCGTCACCGGCGATGATCAGGATCTTGGGCATGGTGCGGACTCCTCACAGGACAGGGGCCGTATCGGATCCATCGGTTCCCCACTCGGCGCCCTCGAATGCGTCGTCCGCCCACGCGCCCGCCCACGCGCCGTCCCGCTCGCCCACACGCCCGTCCCGCCCGTTCACACGCCCGGCCCGTCGGCCCGCCGACGCGCCCGCCCCGCCCGCCGGCGCCCCGGACCTACCCGCCCGCCGGCCCGCCCCGGAGCCGGGCAGCGCCGCTCAGGTCCACAGCTCCGTGATCGCCACGTCCAGGCCGGCCAGCAGACGGCGCAGCAGCGGCAGGGAGAGGCCGATGACATTGCCGGGGTCGCCGTCGATGCCGTCGATGAAGGGGGCGGAGCGGCCGTCGAGGGTGAAGGCGCCCGCGACGAACAGCGGTTCGCCGCTCTCGACGTAGGCGGCGATCTCGGCGTCGGTGGGCTCGCCGAAGCGGACCGTGGTCGAGGCGGTGGCGGAGACCTGGCGGCCGCCCGCCGCCGTGTCGATGACGCAGTGCCCGGTCTGCAGGATGCCGGAGCGGCCGCGCATGGACTTCCAGCGGGCGGTGGCATCCTCGGCATCGGCGGGCTTGCCGAGCGCCCGCCCGTCCAGCTCCAGGACCGAGTCGCAGCCGACGACCAGCGCACCGGCGGCCTCCGGGCGGGCGGCGACCGCGGTGGCCTTGGCCTCGGCCAGGACACGGGCCAGCTCACCGGGCGTGGCGGCGGTGAGCGCATCCTCGTCGACGCCGCTGACGATGACCTCGGGCGCCAGCCCGGCCTGGCGCAGCAGGGCCAGCCGGGCGGGGGACTGGGAGGCGAGGACGAGACGGCGGGGGCGGGGCTCTTCGGTCATGTCCGCCATCGTACGGAGCCGCGGGCCCCGCCGGGGCGCCCGGACTACTTGTTCAGCACCGCCTCCATCACGGACTTCGCGATCGGCCCGCCCAGCTTGCCGCCGGCGATCTCCGACCGGGGGATGTCCATGTCCTTGGGGTCGACGAAGACGGCGACCGCGACCGGGGAGGAGCCGTCGCTCTGCTTGGCGTAGGAGACGAACCAGGCGTAGGGGCGCTCGTCGTTGACGTTCGCGCCGTGCTGGGCGGTGCCGGTCTTGCCGCCGACCGTCACGCCGTCGATCTTGGCCTTCGAGGCGGTGCCCTCGTTGGCCGTGTACTCCATCATCTGCTGCACCTTCTTCGCCGTGTCGGCGGAGACGGCCTGGGACTTCAGCTTCGGCTTGATCTTCTCGATCGTCGACAGGTCGGGGCCGCGCAGCTCGTCGACGATGTGCGGCATCATCACCTTGCCGTCATTGGCGAGCCCGGCGGCCACCATCGCCATCTGCATCGGGGTGCTGGTGAGGCTGCCCTGGCCCATACCGGTCAGCGCGGTCTGCGGCTTGTCGAGCTTGTCCGGGTAGAGGCTCTTGCTGGCCAGCATGTCCCCGAGCTCCTTGTCGTAGACGTCGGAGTTGAAGCCGAACTTCTCCGCGGTCTCGCGCATCTTGTCCTTGCCGACCTTCAGCGCGGTGTCGAGGAAGACGTTGTTGCACGACCACTGCATGCCGGTCTTCAGCGAGGCCTTGTCGCAGGGCGCGCCCGGGACATCGTTGCCGATCTTCGTCGTGCTCTGCGGGAGCTGGTACGGAGCGGGTGCGTTCGAGGGGGCGTCGATGTCCGACACCACGCCGTTCTCCAGGGCCGCCGCCGCGGTGAGGATCTTGAAGGTGGAGCCGGGCGCATAGGTCTCGCGCAGCGCCCGGTTGCTCAGCGGCTTGGTCTTGTCGGTGTCCATCTCCTTGAACTTCCGGCTCTCGGCGTTGGAGATGCCGGCGAACACCGACGGGTCGTAGGAGGGGGTGGAGGCGAGCGCGAGGACCCGGCCGTCGCGCGGGTCGAGGGCGACCACCGCACCCTTGGCGTTGAGGTCGGTCAGCCCCTTGTACGCGGCCTTCTGCGCCTTGGGGTCGATAGTGGTGACGACATCGCCGCCGCGCGGCTTCTTGCCGGTCAGGATGTCCTGGGCGCGGTTGAAGGCGAGCCGGTCGTCCTTGCCGCTGAGCACCTTGTTGTAGATGCCCTCCAGGAAGGTCGTGCCCTGCGCCTGCGAGGCGAAGCCGGTGATCGGCGCGTACATCGGGCCGTCCTTGTACGTCCGCTTGTACTTGAAGTCACCTGAGGTCGCCACCGAGCCGGTGACCGGCTTGCCGCCGACGATGATGTTGCCGCGCGGGTAGGAGAACGCCTCGATCTTGACGCGCCGGTTGTGGGGATCGTTGGCGAGTTCGTCGCCCTGGACGAACTGGACCCATGTCGCGCGGGCCAGCAGGGCCAGCACCAGCACCCCGCAGAAGACGGCTATATGCCTCAGCGGCCTGTTCATCGCTCTCCCACTCCCGGCTGGACGCCGCTCCGCGGCCGGCCGCCCGAATTGCACTGTCGAGAGAGAAAGAGGCTGTTTCAGCGGTGATGGTTGCGAGCGGAAACTGTGAGGGTTACCTCCCCGCGGACGGGAACGGCTACCTCCCCGAGATCAGAACCATCAGCACCACCGCGACCACGGCCAGCACGATGCCCATTCTGCGGAGCTTGGCCTGCACATCGCGCAGCTCCTCAGGAGGCTCATCGGGCGGATCTGACCACAGCATGTCTCGATCCTGAGCCCGATGTGCCCGTGGCGCCTGAGTACGCGTACTCAGGCGCCACGGGCACAATGGACTAGTCAATGCACTATGCACCGACCTGACGCGGCCGGTCACCGCGCCCATACCGGCCGGTCAGTGCGGCCAGTAGCTCGTCCGCCAGGCCCGCGGGCCGGGGTGCGGCATCCGCGCCCGCGCCGGAACCGTGGACGCGGGATCCGACCACTCGGTGCCGCGATCGGCTCCCTCGGGCGCGACGGAAGCGGCAGCCGCCGCGCGGACCTGCACCACCGCCAGTGCGGCGGCCAGCTCCTCGGGTGTGGGATTGCCCCGTACGACCCTGATCACCGAAACGGCCCTCCTTCGCTGGTTCTGGTTGTGCCGGTCAGAGCGGAATGTTGCCGTGCTTCTTCGGCGGCAGCGCCTCGCGCTTGTTGCGCAGCGTGCGCAGCCCGCGCACGATGTGCCGGCGCGTCTCGGACGGCATGATCACCGCGTCGATGTAGCCGCGCTCGGCCGCGACATACGGGTTGAGCAGGGCGTCCTCGTACTCCTGGATCAGCTCCTGGCGCCGCTCGTCCTGCGCGGCCTGGTCCTCGATCGAGGCCAGCGTGCGGCGGTGCAGGATGTTGACCGCGCCCTGGGCGCCCATGACGGCGATCTGCGCGGTCGGCCAGGCCAGGTTGAGGTCCGCCCCCAGGTGCTTGGAGCCCATGACGTCGTACGCGCCGCCGAACGCCTTGCGCGTGATGACCGTGATCAGCGGGACCGTCGCCTCCGCGTAGGCATAGATCAGCTTGGCGCCGCGCCGGATGATCCCGTCCCACTCCTGGTCGGTGCCGGGCAGGAAGCCGGGCACGTCCACGAAGGTGATTACCGGAACGTTGAACGCGTCGCAGGTCCGCACGAACCGCGCGGCCTTCTCCGAGGCCTTGATGTCCAGGATGCCCGCGAACTGCATCGGCTGGTTGGCGACCACACCGACCGCATGGCCCTCGACCCGCCCGAAGCCGGTCAGGATGTTCGGCGCGAACAGCGCCTGGGTCTCCAGGAACTCGTTGTCATCCAGGACATGCTCGATCGCGACATGCATGTCGTACGGCTGATTGGCCGAATCCGGGATCAGGACGTCCAGCTCGCGGTCCGTGTCCGAGGTCTCCAGGTCCGCCTCCTCCGGGAAGGCCGGCGCCTCGGAGAGGTTGTTGGACGGCAGGTAGGACAGCAGGCCCTTGACGTACTCGATGGCGTCCTTCTCGTCCCCCGCCATGTGGTGCGCCACACCGGAGGTGGTGTTGTGCGTACGGGCGCCGCCCAGCTCCTCGAAGCCGACGTCCTCACCGGTCACCGTCTTGATGACGTCCGGACCGGTGATGAACATGTGCGAGGTCTGGTCCACCATGACCGTGAAGTCGGTGATGGCGGGGGAGTAGACCGCGCCGCCCGCACACGGGCCGACGATCAGGCTGATCTGCGGGATCACACCGGAAGCATGGGTGTTGCGGCGGAAGATCTCGCCGTACATGCCCAGCGAGGCCACGCCTTCCTGGATGCGCGCGCCGCCGGAGTCGTTGATGCCGATGACCGGGCAGCCGGTCTTGAGCGCGAAGTCCATCACCTTGACGATCTTCTCGCCGAAGACCTCGCCCAGCGCCCCGCCGAAGACCGTGAAGTCCTGGGAGAAGACGGCCACCGGGCGGCCGTCGACCGTGCCGTAGCCGGACACCACACCGTCGCCGTAGGGGCGGGTCTGGTCCAGCCCGAAATTGGTCGACCGGTGCCGCGCGAACTCGTCCAGCTCGACGAACGAGCCCTCGTCCAGCAGCAGATCGATGCGCTCACGCGCCGTCAACTTTCCCTTTGCGTGCTGCTTTTCCACCGCACGGGCGGAACCGGCATGCGTGGCCTCTTCGACCCGCCGCTGCAGGTCCGCCAGTTTGCCCGCGGTGGTGTGGATGTTTGCTTCCGGCTCGGACATCGGGATGCGGCTCCTGCTCGTCCTGGACTGGTGCTCGTACTGAGGGTGGTACGGGATTGGCTACCGATCCGTAGCGTATCGGCGGGACTGCTCAGCGGCACTGCGTCGTTGACCACACCTAGGCTGGCCCCATGACGTCTCAACCACCGGAAAACCGGGACAAAGATGCCGGTCGCTGGAGCGATCTGGGCCGCCCTCCGCTGAACGCCACGGCGTTGCGCCGCGCCCTCGTACGGCCCGACTCGCTCTGGACCGCCCTGGACGTCGTCTCCGCCACCGGCTCCACCAATACCGACCTGGCGGCCCGCGCGGCACAAGGGGAGGCAGAGGGCGCCGTCCTCATCGCGGAGGAGCAGTCGGCCGGCCGCGGCCGCCTCGACCGCACCTGGTCGGCGCCCCCGCGCTCGGGCCTCTTCCTCTCCGTCTACCTCATCCCCCAAGTCCCCGTGGCGCGCTGGGGCTGGCTCCCCCTGCTCACCGGAGTCGCCACCGCCGCCGCCCTCTCCCGGACGGCCGGCGTCGACACGGCCCTCAAGTGGCCCAACGACCTGCTGGTAACTTCCGCGGACTCCGACGCCCTGCGTCCCGGGGGCACCCTCACGGAACGCAAGGTGGGCGGCATCCTCGCCGAACGCGCCGGCCCCGGCGTCGTCATCGGCATCGGCCTCAACGTCTCCCTCACCGCCGCCGAACTCCCGGTGCCCGCCGCGGGCTCACTGACCCTGGCCGGCGCCAGTACCACCGACCGTGACCCGCTGCTGCGCGCCGTACTCCGCTCCCTGGAGCACTGGTACACCCAGTGGCAGTCCGCCGACGGCGACCCCGCCACCAGCGGCCTCCACGAGGCCTACGCCGCAGGCTGCGCCACCCTCGGCCGCTCCGTACGCGCCGAGCTCCCCGGCGACACCGCCATCACCGGCGAGGCCGTAGCCATCGACGCCGACGGCCGCCTGGTACTGGCCACCGCAAACGGCGTACAGCAGCCGGTGGGCGCAGGGGACATCGTCCATTTGCGCCCGGCTACGGAGGCGTAGCGGCAGATCGGGCGGGGCGCCCACCGGGGGCTGTATGAGTGACGGCTACCGGGGCGGCCGCCGTTGTTCGTCTCCGTGACGGCACCGGGGGCGGCGGGACGGCCGCCGACGGAGTGGGGTGGGCCGCCCGGCGGCGCCCGTGTCAGTGACGGCAACGGGTACGGCGGGACGGCCGCCGACGGAGTCGGGTGGGACACCCGCGACGCCTGTGTCAGTGACGGCAACGGGTACGGGGGACGGCCGCCGACGCCCATGTCGGTTGTCTGTGACGGCAATGGGTACGGCGGGAGGGCCGCCGACGACGTAGGCCGGAGGGGATGCCCGGTGCCCCGCCCGCAGGACCGGAGCGAACGCCGGGGCACTCTATGCCACGTACCAGGGCCGCCCGCGCCGTGGGGGCACCTCCCGGCCGAAGGCTGGGGGAGGGGTACCGGGCGTCCCCTCCGGCCCCCCACCCACGGCGGATACGCGCGACACCGGCCCCCACCACCCGCTGAACAGCACTGAACCGCACCGAACCACACCCCCCGCCGCGCCGACCCACCCCCACCACTTCCTTGTCCATAGCCAACATGTGAGAGTGAGCCAGAGCACACCTGCCGTATCGTTGAGGCGGTCCGCCAGGGAGCGGACCACCGGCGAGCAGTGATCGGAAGGGCAGTGCGCAGGGATCGGACAGGGAGCGGCCGGTGACCGCCGACGACTCGGGCGCCACCCCGCGCGACATGGACACCGAGGACGACGCCGTGCGCGACGTCCCCGTCGACGATCCCGCACGCGGCTGGGGCGACACCGCCACCGGCAGGGGCGAGACCACCGCCAACGGCGACGAGAACAACATCGCCGTCCGCCTCGAACATCTCATCCTCGGCGCCGACCGCCGCTACACACCGTTCCAGGCGGCCCGCGCCGCCGGCGTCTCCATGGACCTCGCGGCCCGCTTCTGGCGGGCCATGGGCTTCGCCGACATCGGCCAGGTCAAGGCCCTCACCGAGGCCGATGTGCTGGCCCTGCGCCGGCTCGCCGGCCTCGTCGAGGCCGGCCTGCTGAGCGAGGCCATGGCCGTACAGGTCGCCCGCTCCACGGGCCAGACCACCGCCCGTCTCGCCGACTGGCAGATCGACTCCTTCCTGGAGGGCCTGACCGAGCCGCAGGACTCCGGCCTGACCCGGACGGAGATCACCTACCCGCTGGTCGAGCTGCTGCTCCCCGAGCTGGAGGAGTTCCTGGTCTACGTCTGGCGCCGCCAGCTCGCCGCCGCCACCGGCCGCGTCGTCCGGGCCCAGGACGACGCGGAAATGGTCGACCGCCGCCTCGCCGTCGGCTTCGCCGACCTGGTCGGTTTCACCCGTCTGACCCGCCGCCTGGAGGAGGAGGAGCTGGGCGAGCTGGTGGAGGCGTTCGAGACGACCTGCTCCGACCTGGTGGCCGCGCATGGCGGCCGGCTCATCAAGACCCTCGGCGACGAGGTCCTTTTCTCCGCCGACGACGCGGGTATCGCCGCCGAGATCGGGCTCCGGCTGATCGAGACGATGACCAATGACGAGACGATGCCTGAGCTGCGGGTCGGCATCGCTTTCGGCACCGTCACGACCCGGATGGGCGATGTCTTCGGTACGACGGTCAACCTCGCCAGCCGCCTCACCTCGATAGCGCCGAAGGACACCGTGCTGGTGGACGAGGCGTTCGCCGAGGAACTGGGCCGTATCGGTGACGCGCCGGTCTCCGAGGCCGACGCCGCGGCCGCGGAGAAGGCGGCCGCGGAGGGCACCGGCGCCCCGCCGCCGTCGTACCGCTTCGCCCTCCAGCCGATGTGGCAGCGACCGGTGCGAGGCCTGGGTGTGGTCGAACCCTGGCTGCTGAGCCGCCGCCCAGTTCAGGGCACCGGCGACTGAGCCGCAGGCTCGGCCTCAGGCCCAGCCCCAGGCCCAGCCTCAGGCCCAGCCCCAGCCCCAGCCCCAACCCAGAGAGCCCTCCGGCCCGAGCCGCCGTCCCGTCCCTGTCCCCCAGGCCACCCACCTGGCATGATCCCCACGTCAGGTCAACGCCCGTTAACAGGGAGGGTTGCATGGAACGGCAGGGGCAACGGCAACAATTCGGCGCGGACGGCTGGGTGGCCGTCGAGCGCCACGGCCACAACGGCCACGTGGCGGAGCTGATCATGGACCGCCCGAAGGCCATGAACGCCGTCTCGACGGCCATGGCCGACAGCTTGGCGCAGGCCTGCGCCGAGCTGGCCGCGGACCGCTCCGTACGGGCGGTGGTCCTCAGCTCCACCCACGAGCGGGCGTTCTGCGTGGGCGCGGACCTCAAGGAGCGCAACTCCTTCACGGACGCGGACCTGATGCGCCAGCGTCCGCACACCCGCGCCGCGTACACCGGCGTACTGGAGCTGCCGATGCCCACCATCGCGGCGGTGCACGGCTTCGCGCTCGGCGGCGGCTTCGAGCTGGCGCTCGCCTGCGATCTGATCGTCGCGGACGGTACGGCGGAGGTGGGGCTGCCGGAGGTGTCGGTGGGCGTCATCCCCGGCGGTGGGGGCACCCAGCTGCTGCCGCGCCGGGTGGGTGCGGCGCGGGCCGCCGAGCTGGTTTTCACCGCGCGGCGGGTACGGGCGGCCGAGGCCGCGGAGCTGGGCCTGGTGGACCGGCTGGTCGCGGACGGGCAGGACCGGGCCGGGGCGCTGGAGCTGGCGGCCACGATCGCGCGTCATTCGCCGGTCGGGCTGCGTGCCGCCAAGCGTGCGATGCGTCTCGGGCACGGGCTGGATCTGCGGGCCGGTCTGGAGGTGGAGGACGGCGCCTGGCGCAGTGTGGCCTTCTCCGGGGATCGGGCGGAGGGTGTGGCGGCCTTCAACGAGAAGCGTGAACCGGAGTGGCCTGGGGAGTGACGTTGGCCGGTGGGGGCTGCCGTTGCGCGTCTCCGCCGTGGGTGGGGGCCGGCGTCGGGCGTCTCCGCCGTGGGTGGGGGCCGGCGTCGGGCGTCTCCGCCGTGGGTGGGGGCCGGTGTCGCGCGTCTCCGCCGTGGGTGGGGGGCCGGAGGGGATGCCCGGTACCCCTCCCCCAGCCTTCGGCCGGGAGGTGCCCCCACGGCGCGGGCGGCCCTGGTACGTGGCATAGAGTGCCCCGGCGTTCGCTCCGGTCCTGCGGGCGGGGCACCGGGCATCCCCTCCGGCCTATGTCGTCGGCGGCTGTCCCGCCGTACCCATTGCCGTCACAGACAACCGACATGGGCGTTGGCGGCCGTCCCCCGTACCCGTTGCCGTCACTGACACGGGCGTCGCAGGTTTCCCGGCCAACTCCGTCGGCGGCCGTCCCACCGTCCCCGTTGCCGTCACCGAGACGAACAACGGCGGCCGTCCCGTCCCGCCCCTGGGCCAGGAGCGACCCGAGGAGCCAAGCGACGAGCGGCGCCGATAACGACGCGAATAACGCCTAGGTGTCAATCACCTACGGAAAGGGGCGAAAGGGGTTAAACATTCCTACGCTGTAATAACGGAGCGTGCTCACGGTGACGGAATGCGAGGATCCGGTGACGGGCGAGGGCGATGCGAGGCTGCGGGCCGTGGTGGAGCTGGCGCAGGCGATGGCGGCCGCGCATACACCGCGCGACTCGGCGCACGCCGCGGCGCAGGGAGTGCGCCAGGCCCTGGGGGGATCCTTCGCGGCCATCTCGAAGTGGGAGCGCGAGCTGGGCAAGCTGCGCGTGCTGGTCAACGTAGGCGAACTCGCCGCCGACGAGGAGGAGTTCCCGGACGACGAGAGCTACCCCGTCCATGAATTCCCGGAGATCGTCGGCTTCCTGCACGAGCAGTGGGCGGGCGGTGGCGAGCCCAGTGCCTGGGTGGAGACCGCTGAGGAGCCGCACGACGGCCCGGTGCCCGCGGCCGCGGCGCAGTGGCGGGGCGGGGACGGAGGCGGGGGTGGAAACGGGAGTAGCGGTAGAAGCGGGGTCAGGGACGGGGTCGGCGGCGCCAACCCGCAGCGGGTGGCCGCGCTGCGCCGTCGCGGACGGGGTTGCTGCGTGGTCGCGCCGATCGTGCTGCACGGCCGGGCGTGGGGCGAGCTGTATGTCGCGCGGCGGACGGGCGAGCCGGTCTTCGGCCGGCCGGACGCCGACTTCGCGAGTGTGCTCGCCGCGGTGACGGCCGCCGGGATCGCCCAGACCGAGCGGCTGGCGGAGGTCCGCCGGCTGGCCTTCACGGACTCCCTGACCGGCCTCGCCAACCGTCGTGCCGTCGATATGCGGCTGGACGAGGCGCTGGAGCTGCACCGCAGGGACGAGGTGGTGGTCAGCCTGGTGGTGTGTGACCTCAACGGGCTGAAGCGGGTGAACGACTCGCGCGGCCATGCGGTCGGGGACCGCTTGCTGGAGCGCTTCGGGTCGGTGCTGTCCCTGTGCGGGGCGATGCTGCCGGGCATGCTGGCCGCCCGGCTCGGCGGCGATGAGTTCTGCCTGCTCGCGGTGGGCCCGCCGGCCGACGAGGTGGTCAAGGTGGCCGGTGAACTGTGCGACCGGGCGGGGGAGTTGGACCTCGGTGAAGGGGTGGCGGTCGGAGTCGCCTCGACCGGCGACCCGATCGGGCCGGTGCGCAGCGCCCGCCGGCTCTTCCGGCTCGCGGACGCCGCGCAGTACAAGGCCAAGGCGGCGCGGTCGGGTGAGCCGGTGGTCGCCGGGCGGCACGGCGGCAAGGATGACCCCGTCGTCCGGCTCGCGGACGCCCCGGACCGGCGGTCGGGGCCGGAGCGCCGCCGCTTCCGGAGGTGAGTGCCATGTTCCGTGCCATGTTCCTTGCGCAGGCCCGGGTTCCTTGCCTACGCCCCGTAAGGGGTGATCCCCAAACCTGGTGGTGACATCCGGCGATTCAGTCTCTAGGGTGCCTGAATATGGATATGCACACTGTGGTGCTGGGAACCTCCGGCACGACCGCACAGGACGTCATCGCGGTGGCCCGCGGCGCGGCCCGGATCGAGCTGTCCGAGGAGGCCCTTGCGGCCGTTGCCACCTCCCGCGCCTTCATCGACGAACTCGCCGCCAAGCCCGACCCCGTCTACGGCGTCTCCACCGGCTTCGGGGCGCTCGCCGTACGGCACATCAGCCCCGAGCTGCGTGTGCAGCTCCAGCGCAACATCGTGCGCTCGCACGCGGCCGGCATGGGCCCGCGGGTCGAGCGTGAGGTCGTCCGCGCGCTGATGTTCCTGCGGCTGAAGACGCTCGCCTCCGGGCGCACCGGCGTCCGCCCGCTCGTCGTCGAGACCATGGCCGCCATACTCAACGCCGGCATCACGCCCGTCGTGCACGAATACGGCTCGCTCGGCTGCTCCGGTGACCTGGCGCCGCTGTCGCACTGTGCCCTGACGCTGATGGGCGAGGGCGATGCGGAGGGCCCCGACGGCGTCGTGCGGCCGGCCGGCGAGCTGCTGGCCGTGCACGGCATCGAGCCCGTCGAACTGCGCGAGAAGGAGGGGCTGGCCCTCCTCAACGGCACCGACGGCATGCTCGGCATGCTCGTGATGGCCTGCGCGGATCTCGCCCGGCTGTTCACCTCGGCGGACATCACCGCGGCCCTCTCCCTGGAGGCGCTGCTCGGCACGGACAAGGTCCTCGCGCCCGAGCTGCACGCCATCCGCCCGCACCCCGGGCAGGCCGCCTCGGCGGGCAACATGTCCAAGGTGCTGGCGGGCTCGGGCTTCACCGGCCACCACCAGGACGACGCCCCGCGCGTCCAGGACGCCTACTCCATCCGCTGCGCCCCGCAGGTCGCCGGCGCCGGCCGGGACACCCTCGACCACGCCCGCCTGGTCGCCGACCGCGAGCTCGCCGCGGCCGTCGACAACCCGGTGGTGCTGCCGGACGGACGGGTCGAGTCCAACGGCAACTTCCACGGCGCCCCGGTTGCCTACGTCCTGGACTTTCTGGCCATCGCCGCGGCCGACCTCGGTTCGATCGCCGAGCGCCGTACGGACCGGCTGCTGGACAAGAACCGTTCGCACGGACTGCCCGCCTTCCTGGCCGGGGACCCGGGTGTCGACTCCGGGCTGATGATCGCCCAGTACACCCAGGCCGCCCTGGTCAGCGAGCTGAAGCGACTGGCCGCGCCCGCCTCGGTGGACTCCATCCCGTCCTCCGCCATGCAGGAGGACCATGTCTCGATGGGCTGGTCGGCGGCGCGCAAGCTGCGTACCGCGGTCGACAACCTGACCCGGATCGTCGCCGTCGAGCTCTACGCGGCGACCCGCGCCATCGAGATGCGCGAGGGGCTGACGCCTGCCCCCGCCACCCGCGCCGTGCTGGACGCGGTGCGCGCGGCCGGTATCCAGGGCCCGGGCGGGGACCGTTTCCTGGCGCCGGATCTGGAGGGCGCGTATGCGTTCGTGCGGGCCGGGAAGCTGGTGGCGGCCGTGGAGTCGGTCACGGGCGAGCTGGCGTAACGACGGGGTCGGGGCCGGGGCCGGGGTGCCCCGCCGTCCTCCCCAGGGGTGGCGTCCCTAAGGGGTGTCTCCCTTACGGGGTCTCCCCGCGCTCCGTCTCTAAGGGGTCTCGCCGTGCTCCGCCCCTGGTAGGGGGTTCCCGCTCGCCGTCCCCAGGGGGTCTTCCCGATCTCCGGGGGGGGGAGGCTCAGGCAGCGTCGTCGCGGGTGCGGCGGACCGAGTAGCTGACCAGCCCGGCGCCGAGCGCGAGACAGGCGGCGCCGCCGATCACGTACGGCGTGGTGTCCGGGCTGCCGGTGTCGGCGAGGAGGTGCGGCCGGGTGCCGGTGGAGCCGCCGTCGTCGGCGTCGGAGACCGCTCCGGTGCCCGTGCCCGTCCCGGAGCCGGTGCCCGTGCCGCTGTGGTGCGGGGTGGTCGTCGTGGAACCGCCGCCGGGGCCCGCTGCCGCCCTGCTGCTCAGCCGGTCGGCCAGGCCGGGACCGGTCGCGGCGGATGCCGTCCGCAGACCGGAATCTGTCGCTCCGTCATGTCCCGCGCTCGCATTGGCGGAGGGGACGAACCACAGGGCGAACAGTACCGATCCCGCGGCTGCGGCGGTCAGCAGTGGACGTCGTGCGGTCACGGAAGCGATCCCCCTTGTGGGTTCGGCGAATTGGCCGTTGACCTCAGATGTTAGTGACCGCCGCGGGTCGCGGGGAAGTCAGGACCCGTCCATGCCTAACCTCCGTGCTATGAGCAATGGTGAGACATCACGTTTTGTGCGCCTTCATGTGGAACTGATCATGGAGGTTGCCGACGCCCCGCAGCTGACCGGCGCGGCCCTCGATCACATCAACGGCGACCCGTCGCTGCCCGACGAGGAGCGCAGACAGTCCCTGGAGACGGTCAAGGAGGATCCGGCGGAGGCACTGGCCCACCTGATCGATCCGTTCGACCTCGTCTCCTCGGTGCCGGGCACCGAACTGGCCCAGGCCTCGTGGAGCAGTGAGGAGCTGACCGACTACGACCCCGACGCCGAGTGGAACGCGGCGGAGTGGGATCTGGCGGACGACGCGGACGGGGAGGGCTGACCGCCGCACCTCGTCCCGCCGCCCGAACCCATAGGGCCCCCGTACGGCTGCGCGCCGTACGGGGGCCCATGACGTGGCCGGTGTGGCCGATGCCGGGGTGTGGCTGGTGTGACCGGTGTGGCTGTCGGCTGCCGGGTAGCCCGGCAGCCCGGCACATCGGCAGTCGGGCGGTCCAGCAGGTCGGTAGTCCAGCAGGTCCGGCACGTCCGACTTCGGACTGTGTGTGCCCTGTGACCGATCTACGGGCATAAGTGGCCTTCCCCACACTTCATGGAGGCATGGAACGGGTGAAACGGAAAAGGCGTTTATATGGCGTCGGCAGGAATGCCTACGTCCGGATATGCCTGCGTTCAGTTGGCAGCTCGCTCGGGGAATGATGCGAAATCGGTAGTTACGGAGATGCGTGTGATGACGGACAGCCAGCGCCGGAAGGGGCTCATAGCCAGCGCCACGCTGCTCGGGGGCGTACTCACGCTCGCAGCGTGTGGCGGCAGCACAGCAGCTGACCAAGGCGACGGCGGCGCTGACGGGCCCCGGCACGAGAACACCCAGCAGGTGGACGAGGCGGCCGCGAAGGACGCCTCGCAAGCCAAGATCAAAATTCTGCCGGAGGACGGCGCGACCGGTGCCGGCGTCAACAACGACGCCAAGGTCACGGTCAGTGCCGGAAAGCTCACCGACGTCACCCTGACCTCGGCCGAGTCCAAGCAGAAGGTCGGCGGAACCCTCTCCGCCGACGGCACCTCCTGGAAGCCGGACAAGGCGCTGGACCGCTCGACGAAGTACAAGGTCACCGCGCATGCGAAGGACTCCCGCGGGCGCACGGCCGTGGAGAACTCCAGCTTCACCACCGTCGCCCCGGAGAACAGCTTCGTCGGGAACTTCACGCCGGAGAACGGCTCGACCGTCGGCGTCGGTATGCCGGTGTCGATCAAGTTCGACAAGCCGGTCAAGAACAAGGCCGCCGTCCAGTCCGCGATCAAGGTCGCGTCCAGCAGCAACCAGCAGATCGTCGGCCACTGGTTCGGTGACAAGCGGCTGGACTTCCGCCCCCAGGAGTACTGGAAGGCGCACTCCAAGGTCACCTTGAAGCTCGGTCTCGACGGTGTCGAGGCGTCGCCGGGCGTCAAGGGCATCCAGAACAAGACGGTCAGTTTCAACGTCGGTCACTCGCAGGTCAGCACCCTCGACTCCGCGGAGCACGTGATGTACGTGGTGCGGGACGGCGAGCTCATCCAGACCCTCCCGGTCTCGGCCGGCAGCGACGACCATGCGACCTACAACGGCCAGATGGTCATCTCCGAGCGGTTCGAGCAGACCCGGATGGACGGCTCGACCGTCGGCTTCAAGAAGAAGGACGGCAAGGGCGAGTACGACATCCCCGATGTGCCGCACGCCCAGCGCCTGTCGGACTCCGGCACCTTCATCCACGGCAACTACTGGGGCAAGGGCGTCTTCGGCAAGGCCAACACCAGCCACGGCTGCATCGGCCTGGAGGACGCCAAGGGCGCCAAGGACCCGAAGACGCCCGGCGCGTGGTTCTACAACAACTCGCAGATCGGCGACGTGGTGGACGTCGTCAACTCGCCTGACCAGACCGTCAAGCCGGACAACGGCCTGAACGGCTGGAACATGGACTGGTCGCAGTGGGTGACCGGCAGTGCGGTGCCGGTGCAGTAGTCCGGACTGGCCTGCTGCCCGGCTGCCCGGCATTCCGGTTGTCCGGCAGTCGGGCATTCCGGCTGCCCGACGTGGGACGGCTGGACAGCCGGTGGTGATTCCGCCATGAAGTGACCGACGCCCGGTGGCGCCCCGATCAGGGCACCACCGGGCGTCGTGGTGGCTGCGCGGAGGCCCCGCCGCCGACCATCACCGCGATGCGGGCCAAACCCACCGTGGTGCGGGCCCCGAACCACCGGGAGGTGGGCCCCGAACCACCGCGATGCGGGCCCCAGCCACCGCCCAGCCACCGGGACGCGGGCCCCGAGGCGCCCTCCGTACAGTGAGCGGGTGAGTGAGCGCAGGAGCAAGGGACGCGGGAGCGACGGGCGCGGGAGCGAGGGACGCGGAAGCAAGGGACGCCGGAGCGAAGGACCCGGTGGGCCGTCGTCGGCGGACGCGGCTCGTGAACTGGTCGGGCAGGTGCTCGGCAGCGTCCGCTACGCGCCGGACGGTGCGCAGGCCGAGGACGCTATCGAGGCGGGCGCCTCGATGCTGGCCGCGGCCGAGGCCGGCTGGGAGGCGGTGAGCGCGGCGGTGGTCGCCGCCGCCGTGGCGGGCGTGCGGCAGTGCTGGGCGGGTGGCTGGCAGCCCGCCGACCTGGAGCGGATCGTCCGACGGGACGCATCCGGCACATCAGTCACATCCGGCGCATCCGACGCCTCCCT
Organism: Streptomyces sp. Edi2; assembly: GCF_040253635.1. Classification (NCBI taxonomy): domain Bacteria; kingdom Bacillati; phylum Actinomycetota; class Actinomycetes; order Kitasatosporales; family Streptomycetaceae; genus Streptomyces; species Streptomyces sp. Edi2. The sequence goes on from NZ_JBEJGX010000003.1 coordinate 5,785,655, forward strand.
GGTGGCCGTGGTCGTCGACGCCGTCGCGGCCGACGCGGCCCGGCCGCCGGCCCCGCGGCCTGTCCGGGACACCCGCTGGGCCGAGCAGCTGCGGCAGCTCGGTGCCGAGGTCTGGTGGGCGTCCGACGCCGGCTACCTCGACGCACTGGCCAAGCGCCGCCGCGCCTCCCGCTTCGAGACCGCGTACGACCTACTGACGGCGCTGCGCGCGCTCGCCCGCCTGCCCCGAATCACCCCGCTGCCGGCCCCGCCGCAGCCCGGCCGGGGAAACGGCCCGGCCGGCGCCGCCGCCTCACGTGCCCTCGGGCGGATCCGCGGGCTGCTCGCCAAGGCCGAGGCGACCGACTACGCCGAGGAGGCGGAGGCGCTGTCCGCCAAGGCACAGAAGCTGATGGCCCGGCACAGCATCGACGAGGCGCTGCTCGACAGCGCCGCCGCAGCGGACGGGCAGGCCGGTGGCCCCTCCGCGGTCCGCATCGGCATCGAGGGCCCGTACGAACAGGCCAAGGCGCTGCTGCTCGACGCGGTGGCGGCCGCCAACCGCTGCCAGGCCGTCTGGGCCGCCGACGTCGGCTTCTCGACCCTCGTCGGCTTCGCGCCCGACCTGGAGGCGGCCGAGATGCTCTACACCTCGCTGCTGCTCCAGGCCACCGCCGCGATGCACCGCGCGGGCGACGACCACCATCGCGCTCTCAAGCAGCAGGAGCAGGACCGAGCTCCCAAGGAACGGGGCGGAACCCCCGTCGCCCGCGGCTCCCGCCGTACCCGGGACTTCCGCCAGACCTTCCTCGTCGCCTACGCCGCCCGCATCCGCGACCGGCTCGGGGCGGCCACCGCCGCGGCCACGGCCGCCGCCACCGCCGAGTCCGCCGAAGCGGCCCCCGGCCTCCTCCCGGTCCTCGCCGCCCGCGAACTCGCCGTGGCACAGACCACCGGCGCCCTCTTCCCCGACACCGCCCCGGTCCGCCTCCGCGGCGTACGCGACGCGGACGGCTGGCACCAGGGCAGAGCGGCAGCGGACCGGGCACGACTGGGCGGGGGCGACGGGGAGGGGTGAGCCACGACGAGGCTCCCGTACGCCCTCTACCTACGTGACCCGCGCGCCCCATACGCACGATCCGCGTGTCCGCTAAGACAGCAACCCGCGCTCCAGAGCCGTGATCACGGCCGCCGTGCGGTCCGACACCTCCAGCTTCTTGAAGGCACGCAGGAGATGGGTCTTCACCGTCGCCTCACCGATGAACAGCTCCCGGCCGATGTCGGCATTGGTCAGTCCCTGGCTGACCAGCCGCAGGACCTCGCACTCCCGGGCGGACAGCGGCGGCGGCTCCACCGCCCGCGCCCGGAACAGCTTGGTGGCCAGCGACGGGGTCAGCACGGTCGCCCCGCGCGCCGCGCCGTGGACGGCCTCGATCAGCTCGGCCCGGGAACTGCCCTTGAGGAGATAGCCGGCCGCGCCCGCCTCCACGGCCCGCAGGATGTCGGAGTCGTCCTCGTAGGTGGTGACGATGACCACCTTGCTGCGCGGCGCCTGCCGCAGGATGTGCCCCGTCGCCGCGACCCCGTCCATCCCGCCCATCCGCAGGTCGAGCAGCACGACGTCCGGCAACAGCCGGGTCGCCAGCGTCACGGCTTCCTCGCCGGAGCCCGCCTGCCCCACCACGTCGATGCCCGGGTCGGACTCCAGGATCGCGCACAGGCCCTCGCGTACGACGGGGTGATCGTCGGCGAGCAGCACCCGCACCGCGACCGTGTCCTCAGCGCTCATCATCCGCCGCCTTCCCCCGATGCCCGGCCGCCCTGTCCACGGCCTCGTCCTCGGCCCCGGTCCCGTACGCGGTCTCCTCCCCGGTCCCGTACGCGGTCTCCTCCACGGCCCCGTACGCGGTCTCCTCCACGGGCACCGTCACCTCGACGGTGGTGCCCACCCCCGGCTCGCTCACCACGCTCAGCACCCCACCGGTCTGTGCCACCCGCGCCGCCATGCCCCGCAGCCCGAAGCCCCCGCCGTCCCCCTGGCCCTGCCCCGCCGCACCGCGCTCCTGTTCCCTCCCGGCCGCTCCCGCTGCTGCCGTTCCCGCTGCCACTTCCGCCCCCGCCCCCGCCGCCGCATCGAACCCCTTGCCATCATCGGCAACACGGAGCACGACCTGCCCCGCGTCGTACCGGAGCATCAGCTCCACCGCGCGGGCATCGGCGTGCTTGCGCACATTCGCCCCGGCCTCCTGTGCGGCACGCAGCAGTACGACGTTGACCGCCATCGGCAGCGGCCGCTCGTCCCCCTCGACGGCGAACCGCACCAACAGCCCGCTCTCCGCGATCAGCCCGTCCGCCTGCCGCCGCAGCGCCTGCGCCAAGGAGCTCTCCTGCAGGGACGCGGGCGTCCGGTCGGCCACGAAGGCGCGCGCCTCGACCAGGCTCTCCTTGGCCACCCTCCCGACCAGCGCGAGGTGCTTCCGGGCGACGGCGGGGGCGCCCTCCACCTCCGAATCCGCGGCCTGCACCAGGCTGATGATGCTGGTCAGGCTCTGGGCGAGGGTGTCATGGATCTCCCGTGCCAGCCGCTCGCGTTCGGCGAAGATCCCGGCCTGGTGCGACAGGCGGGCCACCTGCTCGCGGTTCCGCCGCAGCTCCTCGATCAGTTCGGCGTGCTCCTTGTTCTGCCGTACGACGCGTTTGATCCACAGCCCGAGGAGTGCCGACAGGGCGATCCCGAGCAGCGACGCCAGCAGCACGAACAGCACGGTCGGGCCCGCGGCGCCGCCGCGCAGCCACAGGATCGTCACGGGGACGAGATTGCCGAGAACGCCGGCCACCAGCGCCGGCCTGGTCGCCAGACTCATCATCAGCATCGGGATGAGGGCGAACAGCGCGAAAGAGCTCATCAGATCGACGGCAGTGGCGACCCCGAACAGCACGAAGAGTCCGACGGGGAAGACGATGTTCCGCCGGTCGCTCTCATGACGCAGCATCAACGGCCGCCCGAGCCCCGCATACCAGGGCACGATCAGCGTCAGCGCGGCGATGGCGATTACCCGGCCGCCCTCCGGGACCCCGGAAACCTCGGAACCCGCAGAGGCCCCGGAGGCGAACAGCAGCCCCGTGGTGACCAGGTAGCAGATCACGAAGTAGCTGTCCCACAGCCCGAACCAGCGCACCCGCGCCTCGGGCGCGTGCCGCGCCTCAGCCGTCACCGTGTCCCCCTGGATACCACTGTGTCCCCCTGGATATGAGCACCGCGCACCTGGAAGCGGGTGCGGCCGCGCGCCCAGTCCTATCACCCTGCTCCCGGTGCCGCGCTGTCCACCGACCGGTGGACAGCCGAATCCACCGGTCGGTCGTCCCGCAGCAACCTGCCTTCCCCATAACGTCGTTGATGCCCCCTCCGCGGACCTCGGAGAAGACCCAGGGAAAGGCCTAGGACAAGACCCCGGAAAGGCCTCGGGAAAGGCCCCGGACAGGTCCCTGGACAGGAACGGGGAAGAGAATCCGCAGACCGTCGGGAATTCCCGCAAGGGGAACCCTCCGAACCGCAGCGCACCCGCCGAGCAAGAGAATTCGCAGCACCGCAGAAAGGCCCGGATTTCCATGGACCACCTGAGTCAGTTCGCCGCTGCTCTCATCGCCAGCGCCACCATCCTCACCATCATCCTGGCGACCGACCTGGGCCGCCGCCGGGTCACCAACATGCGCATGCTGCGCTCCGTGATAGCGGTCGGCATCATCATTCCGCTCTTCGTGCACTCCTTCCCGACGTCCGGGAACGCGCCTTCATTTCAGCTCATAGGCTGTGGCGTGGGCGTGATCTGCGGCCTGATCGCCGGCGTACTTCTCCCCGCGCACCGCGGCAGTGACGGCCAGATCTACACCACCGGCGGATTCGGCTACGCCCTGGTCTGGGTCGTCCTTTCCTCCGCCCGCGTCCTTTTCGCCTACGGTGCCGAGCACTGGTTCGCCGAAGGCCTGATCCGCTTCAGCATCGAAAACCAGCTCAGCGGCCCCGATGTCTACGCCAATGCCTTTGTCTTCATGTCACTCGCCATGGTTCTCACCCGGACCGCGGTCCTCGTGACAAAGCGCCGCCGTATCCGTCACGCGGCCACCGACCCGGCAGCCACGGAGCAGCCGGCTGCGGTCTGACGGCTCCCCTTTCCCCCGCCGCCGCTCGCAGCGTCCTTCTGTGCTCCATTGCCGGCTGATTGAACGCACACCTCCGGTTGGCCGTACAGATAGCGACGGCGCCGACCTCCCGAGTCCGGTCCGCCGCGCCACCACCGGGCCTCGCACGGAAGGACCTTCGGGTTGTCGCACTTCACGCGCTCTGACCAACTGCCACAGGAGAAGAAGGCACCCCCGACCGGGGACTTGCCGCACGACGGCCCCCACAGCCCCAACGGCCCCCCGGAGCACGCACGGGATGCCAGGGACGCGCCGGATGCCGTGGCCACGCCAGATGCCGCCGCCCGGGCTGCCGTGCCCGCGCCGGACACCACGGCCACGGCATCGGAACAGAAGTCCGCCCCGGAACAGAAGTCCGCCCCGGAAGAGAAGTCCACTCCGGCCAGGCCCACGGACCACGCCACCACCCCGGACAAAGCCACCGACCACGCCCCCCTCCCCACCCACGGCTGGCGCGCCCGCCACCCGGCCGTGGCGCGGGCAGCAGCATGGACCACCACCGTCCTGGCCGCCGCCCTGGTGCTCGTCACCCTCCTCCTGCCGAACGACCCCAACCGCCTCACCCTCGCCGAATTCGTCCGCATACCGGTGGAGGGGATAGCCGGCGCCGCCCTGCTGCTCCTCCTGCCACAGAGGGCACGGCGGTGGGCCGCGGTGCTCGCGGGAGTCGTGCTCGGCCTGCTGACCCTCCTGGACCTCCTCGACATCGGCTTCGTCGAGGTGCTGGGCCGAGGGTTCAACGTGGTGTTCGACTGGGCCCTGCTCGGCGACGGCGCCTCCTTCCTCCAGGACTCCATAGGCCGGACGGGCACGATCGGAGTCGAGATCGCGGCCGTACTCCTCGTCCTCGCCCTGCTCGTTCTCCCCGCACTGGCGGTCGTCCGGCTCAGCAACCTCATGGCCCGACACGCCACCAGGACGGCCGGCACCACCCTCGTCCTCGGTACCGCCTGGGCCCTCTCCGCGGCCCTCGGCCTGCAGATCGCCGGTGCGCCGGTCGCCTCCCGCAGCACCTCCGACCTCGTCCAGGCTCGTATGGACGGCGTGAGCGCGACCCTGAAGGACGAGCGGGCATTCGCCAAGGAAGCGGCGAGCGACCCTTACCACCACACCCCGGGAAGCAACCTGCTCACCGGGCTGCGCGGCAAGGACGTCATCTTCACCTTCATAGAGAGCTACGGACGCAGCGCCGTCCAGGACAGGCTGATGGCTCCGGGCGTCGACGCCACGCTCGCAAAGGGGACCGAACGGCTGCGGGCGGCCGGCTACTCCGCCCGCAGCGGCTGGCTCACCTCGGCGACGTACGGCGGCGGCAGCTGGCTGGGCCACTCCACCTTCCTGTCCGGCCTGTGGATCGACAACCAGCAGCGCTACCGCACCGTCACCGCGGGCGATCACCTGACCCTCACCAGCGCCTTCAAGCGCACCGGAGCCTGGCGCACCGTCGGCATCATGCCCGGCGTCACCAAGAGCTGGCCGGAGGGCAAGTTCTACGGCCTCGACCACATCTACGACTCCCGGGAGCTCGGCTACAAGGGACCCAAGTTCAGCTGGTCGACCATGCCCGACCAGTACAGCCTCGCCGCCTTCGAGCGCCTGGAGCACGGCAAACCGCACGACAAGCCTCTGATGTCCGAGATCATCCTGACCTCCAGCCACAACCCCTGGGCGCCCCTCCCCAAGACGATCGGCTGGGACAAGGTCGGCGACGGCTCCGTCTACAACGGCATCGAGAAGGCCGGCAAGCGCCCCGTGGACGTGTGGCAGCAGACCGACAAGGTGCGCACCGAGTACGGCAAGTCCATCCAGTACTCCCTGAACAGCCTCATCTCGTACGTCGAGAAGTACGGCAACAAGAACACCGTGCTCGTTTTCCTCGGCGACCACCAGCCGGTCGCCAAGGTCTCCGGCGACCACGCCAGCAGGGACGTCCCGGTCGCGATCGTCGCCCATGACCCCGACGTCCTGAAGCGCATCTCCGACTGGCACTGGACGCCCAGCCTCAACCCCGGCCACAAAGCCCCGGTCTGGCGGATGGACACCTTCCGCGACCGCTTCCTGAAGGCCTACGGCTCACACCCCGGCCCCGCCACCACACCTCCGGCCTCCCACACCGGCCGCTGATGCCTGCTGCCAACTGCCCTCAAACGCTCTCCGGCACCCGGGGCTCACCACGGAAAACCTGCGCGGTATGCCAGGTGATGTAGTCGGGGGCGACCTCTGCGCTGCCCCGCTGCGGCCCGACCACGGCCTGTCCGGAGAGGCCGAGCACGTGCTCGCGCGCGGCCCGGCTGTGCCCGATGAACTCCTGGGAGACCGTGATCCGCCGGCCGGGATCCAGGCCCAGCACCCCTCTGTCGAACAGCTTGTGGTGCAGTGAGCACAGGCACAGACAGTTGGCGAGTTCATCGGGCCCGCGGAAGGCCCACCATTGGACGTGGGCGGCCTCCAGCCCGACCGGCACCCGGCCGATCGAACCGTCGAAGCCGCAGAAGGCGCACCGGTATTCGTAGGCGATGAGCACCCGCCTGCGCAGCTCGGCCGCCCGCCGACGCCCCGGGACCGTCCCGGAGGCGACCGGTATCCCCTCCGCCGTCTCCAGGTCGAGCCCCACGGCCGCGGCGATGTCCGGATGGGCCGACGGCGGGAAGTGCCGGTCCAGCAGCAGTTGGGCCAACTGCCCGAGCAACGCCGGATCAGCCGCGAGCGCACCGCGCAGCCCCGCGGCCAGCCGCCCCCGCGCCCCGCTCTCCCGCAGCGCCCGCACCCCTGTCCCCGGACTGCCGTCCCCGCTGTCGGTACGCACCTCCCACACCCCGTCACTGACGAGATGGTGGAACGGATAGGAGGGCGACGTCCGGTGCGTGGGGCCGTAATCCCGCAGCAGCTCGCTCAGCTCGTGCTCGATCTCGGAGTAGCGCATCGGCTGCTGCGGCACATGCTGAAACCGCCCCAACGCATAGAGCATCAGCAACGGCTTGTGCGGCGCCCGCGCTCCGTTCTGCGCCCACTGCCGCAGATTCCCCACCCGCTCCACCCAATCCATAACAGGACTCTAGGCCGAGGCCCCCACGCCAACCATGGAGACGGAGACGGAGACGGAGACGGAGAGGGGGATGGAGACGGAGACGGGGACGGAGACGGGGATGGAGACGGGGATGGAGATGGAGACGGGGACGGGAACAACTCGGAGGCCATCTCACGCGACGCGACAACCACTTGGAAAACCCAAGCACCATGAATACGCTGTGCCCTCATGATCACGAGCGGTGAAAACCACGGGTACGAGCTCTCTATGGACCCGGATCGCCTCGACGTGGAACTAGTGCACCGATGGCTCTCGACGGACGCGTTCTGGGCCCTGGGGCGCACCCGGGAAACCGTCGAAGAGTCGGTGCGCGGCTCGCTGAACTTCGCCCTCTACGACGCCGGCGGCAACCAGGCCGCTTATGCTCGCGTGGTCACGGGACTTGGGACGTGGCTTGCGACAGCAGTTCGCGACCACCTTGCCCCCTACCGGCTCAAGCGCGTTCTCCTGTCGACCCTGGACGCGCACCAGGTCTACGCGAAGGCCGGATTCGTCCCGGTCCCGAACCCCGAGAACTTCATGATCCTCAACGCCGAGGGGTGAGGGGAGCGAACAGTCTGCGGTAACAAATGAGAGCGCAGGCGCTGCTGCCGGCGAAGGCAAGGAAGCGCTGTCGTACCCCTCGTCGGAGTGCAGCTTTCCGGTCCGACGCCTGCCGGGCCCGCGACGCGAGCGAATGGGCGGAATGCCGCACACGAGGGGTACGAGCGCTTGGCCGGTATGCGGCGAAGCGGCGGTGAGCGGTCGTGCTGCCCTCTAGGACATCTAGGAAATCTAGGCGTCTAGGACGTAGGCATACCACTCGGCCGGCGACGAGCCTTCTCCACAACCTCGCGCACCGCATCGGTGACGAGCTGAGGCCGGTTGTTCTGGATGTTGTGGTCGCTCCGTGTCTTGGTGATGTGCTGCGCGCCGGGAAACTGCTGCGCGAGATCTCGCTGCGAGGCACGTTGGGCCCGCCAGAAGACCTGCGGGAAATCCGCCGGAGCATGAACCGGCAGCCGGGCACGGAACGCGTCGGCGTCGAATTCATCCCCGGTCAGCACGACCACCGGGATCTTCGGCACCGTCGGCGCGCCACGCACCTGCCCGAAGACGATCGCGGGACTCTGCCTTTCCACATCTTTCCACTGGGCGATGCGCTTCTTGTCGTCGTTACGGATCAGTGCCAGAAAGGTGCCGAACTGCTGCGGCGTGAGCCGCGATTGCAGAAATTCCGACTCGGCGTCCACGAGGACGAGACCGGACACCTCATGCGGGTACTCACCGGCATAGATCCTGACGATCGGCCCGCCAGCCGACCATCCCGCAAGCACATACGGGCCGGGTACCTTGGCTGCCTTCAGCAGTGCGTGCAGGTCCGCGACATCACCGCGTGCTGTGGTGGGCTGTGCGACCGTCGACGACGTGGTGAACTTCCCGTTCTCCCGCACCGTTCCCGGGCGATCGTAGGAACAGACCCGGGTGAACCGCCCCACCGAGGGATATACGGCAGAACTGCTGGGCTTTCTCCCGCCGCCCGGTCCGGTCACATAGCTCCAGGTGTCCGCGGCCGCGACGAGCCCCGGTACGAGCACGACGGTCGGCGACCCACTGCCATGGCACTCCAGATACATCATGCGGCCATGCCCGATATCGACCAGCCGCCCAAACGACGTCGCGGTCTCCGCGCCGGCGTTCGCCGAGACGGAAGAATGCGTGGTAGATGCACCACAGGCCGTCATGCACAGCGTCGATACGGCCAGAATTCCGGCCCACCCGAGAAAACCTCTTCGCGCGCCACACCCACCCCGGGGGACGATGCCAGAAAGACTCATCTCACTCCGTCGTGATTCTGCGCCAATTCGTCAGGGGGATCCCGACCATGAAATCCGGTGATGGGTCGCATCGAGCTAAGGGTTCAAGGTTCAGGGCTCAGCTCAGGGCTGTCACGGTGCCGTCCGCCGAGGAACAGAAGAACAGAGGAACAGGGGCCTCGGGCGAGAAATAACACCGGGGGGCAACGTATGCGATCTGCCAGACACCGACAACGATGCAGCCTTCGGCGAGTCTTCCCCGGCCGCGATGACCAACAATGACCAATGGCGGCCAACAGCGGCCAACAGCGGCCAACGCCGCCCAGACGCCGACCCAACGATGACCAACGACCGTCACTCAACCGGACTTCTTTACCACTGCCGCCTCCAACCCCATGCTCCCGGAGCGGGCACCGCGGCCGTTTTGATCAGGCGTCGGGCGACCCAGACGCGGGGCGGGGAGTTTCCAGGCGAAGGACAAGGGCACGCAGGGCGCGGAGTTCGGCGTCCAGCGCCTGCGCACCTTCGCGGGTGAGGGCAATCCACGTGCGGGGGCGCCGGCCGGCGTAACCCTTCTCCATGGTGATCAGATCCGACTCTTCCAGCACCTTCAGGTGCCGGGAGAGGTTTCCGTCGGTGAGGGCGAGTTGCTTCTTCAGAAAGCTGAACTCGACTCGGTCGGCTTCTCGGGCAATCGTGAGAATGCCGAGCCGCACGCGCTGGTGGACGGTGTCGTCCAGTGACCGGGTCGGATGGAGTCTTTCCTGTTCCTCGCATGCAGCCGGCGAGTCCTCGACGCTCATGAGGCAGCCGTACCCGCCGGGGCGGCGCCGGACGCGGCTCGGCGACGGGCCACCGCCCACTCGGCCAGGCCGGCAAGGAGCAGGATGGCGGCGAGCAGGCATGCCTTGGCCTGCGGTCCGTCGGTCCAGCCGGGGTCGGCGGTGCCGTTGGGGGCGGCGGGGTGCTGCCAGGGGAGCCATCCACTGCCCCAGGAGGCACCGAGGTAACCGGTGAGCAGTACGGCATGAGCGGCGCCGGCGGCTGCGGCGATCCAGCTGCGTTCGGCCATCCCGAGGGCGAGAAGTCCGATGCCGACCAGGTACCACGGTGACGCGTAACTGTTCTCCAGCAGCTCGGCGTCCCACGACTGGTGCCGGCTGAACAGCAGGGCCATCAGGGCTGCCGTGATTGTTGCGGTGGCTATGGCGGTTGTGCGGATCCACACGCCGCGGCGAGGGACGATACCCCGGGCCTCGCCGCGCAGGCGGTACCAGCGGGCGAAGACGAACCATGCCAGGGGAAGGAGCGCGAACCACACGCCCCAGGCCGCGAAGCGCAGGACGGCGCCGTCGAATTCGCCCCTCAAGCACGGGGTCCCCGGTTCATGGACGACGCACAGGCCGGTCAACTCTGCGTAGGCAAAGGTCGGATAGGACCCGATGGAGCGGCCATGGGCTCCGAAATTGAAGGCGTACCGGGCAACCGGAACAGCCGCCAGCGCAAGCAGGCTGAAGCCGAGAAGGGAGACCCACGAGCCGTTCATCTGCGCGCGGGCCCGGACCCGCAGGCCTTCCGTTGCTGCTAACAGGCCGACCGCATCCGCCCTCGGTTCGGGCCCTGCACTACTCAATGACGGTGTTCCCATCATGCCCCCCCATGCCCCTTGCGGCCCGCGCTTCGGCAGCCCCGGTCAGCGGACCGTCCGGTCGCGGCCGCCACCACTGCACTCACTTTGCAACGCAAAGTACATGGCAGTCAAGAGTAAGTGACAGTGGCTGCACCACAAGTGGCAGCGGCTGCACAGCCCTGAACCAGCGCACGATGTAGACACAGCGGTCCCTTGTCTACGGCGTACTGCCGGCGCGCCCTTACCCGACAGACAGTTCGGCCTCGATGAGGTCGGCCGCGCGATGGGTGCCGCCTTCGGCAGCCATCTCCCGCTGGATGGAGGCGAGTCGGCACCTCACGTCCGGGTCGTCGACGAGCGCGAGCACTGCCGCACGCAGGGTGGCGGCATCGGCCTCGTCCATCGGTACGTGGCGGGCCACGCCGAGCTCCTGGAGCATGTCCGCGTTGCCGAACTGGTCGACGGCCTGGGGGACGGCGACCATGGGCGTGGCGGTGGCCAGCCCCTCCTGGCTGCCACCCGCCCCGGCGTGCGTGATGAAGGCATCCGCCTTCCTCAGGATCGCCAACTGCGGTACCCAGCTGTGCACTTCGATGTTCGCCGGGACCTTCCCGAGATCATCGGCGGTGACATGCTTGCCCACCTGGAGCGCGACATGCCAGCCCGGCAGATCACCGAACGCCTTGACGCACTCGCCGTAGAAAGCCGACTGTTTGGTGAAGGACGAGCCGAGCGAGACCAGCAGCACCCGCTCGGCGTCCGCGGGTCGCTCCCAGTTGCCCTGCGTGGCGCGGTCGCCCTGGCAGGCGCCGACGAACGAGTGGACCTTCTCATCGACCCGGCCGGCGTTCGGCTGCAGTGCCTTCGGGATGAGCACGATCGAGCGGGCGGGGCGGCCGACGAACGGGTCGGGATGCTGCGTGATCCCGTTCTCGGCAAGCCAATGGGTGAACTTCTCGTAGTACGCCCTGCCGCGCTCCGTCTCCTTGGGCTCCGCCCACATCGGCTCGGCAACCTCCTCCTCGTACCCCTCCCATGCGACCAGATTCGGCGAGAGGGAGATCGCGGGAACGCCCCAGCGGTGAGCGAGGACGCGTGCCGGGTACGAGGTGATGTCGTGCAGCACGAGGTCCGGCTCATCGTCTTGGTACGCCGTGATGAGCTGCGGCAGTGCCTGGATCGCGTCGTCCAGGAACGGTTCGACGTTGTCGAGGAGCGTGGTACCCCACGCCGACGGGTCGTCGTCGGGCGAGGGCAGCGTGGTGCGGTACAGGACGGGTTCGGCGCCGGTCTCGGCAACCTTCTCCTCGAAAAGGTGCGGGATCGCGTACGTGACACGGTGCCCACGGGCAGCAAGCTCGCGGATCACTTCGAGGCTCGGGTTCACGTGCCCGTGGGCGGCGATGGAGAACATGGCGATATGTGCACGTCTGCGGGGCTTCGGGTTCATCATGCCCTCACCATAAGCGAGACGAGACGTCTCGTTCAATGCGTTTCCCCGGCAAGTGGATCCACGGCAAGCGGATCCGCAACAAGCACACCCAGTGCACGCGCATCCACAACAGGGCAGTTACGCCCGGGCTGTTGCCCCCCCCGCGGTCACCGTCGTCGGGCGGCCCTCGCCCGCAGCAGCAAAACGCCCGCACCGGCCACCAGGCGCGACAAGAAACCGAGACGCCGAGAAGCCGAGAAGCTGAGGAGTCGAGGAGTTGAGGCGCCAAGGAGTTGAGACGCCGAGAGGTCGACCGTCTACCGCCAACGACGGGGCAGCCGTGCTACTCCGTGCCTCGTTCGTCCCGCAGGAGGCGGCCACGTAGATCCCGGGCGGGATGTTTCCTACGCACGTCCGCCCCTGGGCCGGGCTCGTGCGACCGCCAGGTGAAGACGAAGCGGTTTGCGTCACGGTCGAACGAGATGGCGACGGCGACTTCGGGGATGCTGAACTCTCTCCGGGACCAATCGGTGATCGCTCAGGCCAGCCCCTCCGCCTGGAACTCGGTTTCGGGGAACAGCACGCGGTACACCGTGACCAGCGTCTGCCGTTCCGGAGGCTGGGCTGCCTCGATCGCCTCGGCTGCCAGACTCAATCCGTGCCGCAGCCAGCCGACTTCGCCCGGGGTGAGGCGCAGCCCTGAGCGGTCGGTGGGGGAATGAGCGAGGACAGGCGTGGCGTCCAGCCAGATCCGATGGCTGACCCGCTCGGCGCTGTGCGGGGGAGCTGCCACCGAGGCCGACCCTGCCGTGAGATCGATGGCGATACCCCAGGTGGGGCCGAGCATGCGGTAAACGGTCGTGTGCATCAGCCGCCAGTCGGGAACGCTGTGGTGGGCCGAGGGAAGGCACGAGTCGCACAAACCCGTTCGTGGATCACTCTCCGGAGCGGAGAGCGTAGTCGCGGGTGGTGCTTGCTGCGCAGTCCGTTGCGCTCGCTGAGGTCTACGAGCTGGCCGGCCAGACGTTCCACTTCCGTCACCACGTGACCGGGGATGCCGCCCGCCACGTGGGCGTGGTCGGGGTCGTACTCCCAGCGCCAGTCAGCGTTCTCCGGGCCGGGAGGCCGATGGCGGCGTGGGCCTCGTCCAGGATCCGGCCGATCTCGGAGGCGGCCTGCCGTGCCTGAGCCGCGTCGCCCGATTCGGTACGCGATCTTCCAAGCTAGTCTCCGATGCTTCCCGAAGCTCTTGGTCCTGGGCGCAAGCTCCGCACGAAAAGTGGCACCGACAACAAGAGCAGGGCCCCTTCGGCAGCCAGGCTGACCAGCCCAAGCGGCTCTGTCCAATTGCCGATGTCATCGCTGTAGTCGGGCAGTCCTGGCCCTCTGGAGAGGATGTAGCCCACCAGGGGGCCGAGGGCGACCCCGACCGCCAGCAACCATCCCAGTCGTACGAGGCCGAGGAGAAGCAGCACCGCCGCGACCACGGCCGCGATCTCCAGGACGTGGTAGGCGATGCCTATGTAGGAGGGGTCCCTCGTTGCCGTGATGCCGCCTTGGTCCACGACGTGGATACCGGCCACCACAAGGCACAGCAGAGAGCCCGCCCACCGGGCCACCCAGGTGGCTTCCGGCACCATGGCAGTACGGTGTGACATCGAAGGCACCTTTCCTTCAGGGCCGGGGAACCTGGCGTGCCACAGTCACCTCTGGCTAGCTCCTGAACGGGCAACGCACGGCCCCCGTGTCTACCCCCAGCCTCCGCGGGCAATCGTTTGCTGTCGATCCGCGCAGTGCAGACGGGTGATGCAGGCATCGACTCCCTTTCCGGAGCCTGTAGAACCGCCAATGCCCGATCTGAGCTTGTTCCGCTTTGACGGACACCATTGGTGTGGTGGTCAGGCTGCGAGTGCGGTCTCATATTCGGCGGGACTGCGGTAGCCGAGGCTGCTGTGTAGTCGGTGCAAGTTGTACCAGCCCTCGATGAAATCAAAGATCGCGGTGCGGGCGGCGGCCCGGCTGGGCCAGGCGGCAGTGCCGAGCAACTCTCGCTTGATGGTGGCGAAGAACGACTCGGCGAGCGCGTTGTCCCAGCACTGGCCGGTGCGGCCGACCGACAGCCGGATGCCGAACTGGTCAGCCAGGGAGGCGAATTGCTGACTGGTGTACTGGCACCCGCGATCGGAGTGGAAGATCACCGGACGGGTGGGGCGACGCTGCCGGCAGGCGGCCTTGAGAGCATCGGCGACCAGATCGGTCCGCAGGTGATCGGCTGTCGCCCAGCCCACCACCCGGCGCGAGGCGATGTCGATGACAGTGGCCAGGTAGAGCCAGCCCTCCTCGGTCGGGATGTACGTGATGTCGCCGCACCAGCGAGCGTCGAGGGCCGCTGCGTCGGGCCGGAAGTCCCGGACAACGAGGTCGGGCCGCACGGCAGCTCGTGGATCGGGGATCGTGGTCGGGTGCCGCCGTCTGCGGTGCCGGCCCTGCAGCCCGGCGGCCCGCATCAGCCGGGCGACGCGGCGACGGCCGCATCTGGAGCCCTCACGCTTCAGTGCGGCGTGGATGCGTGGGGAGCCGTAGGTGCCGCGCGAGTGCTCATGGACTTGCGTGATCTGTTCGGTCAGCTCGGCGTCGCGGGCTGCCCGCGGGCCGGGAGTACCGGTGCGGCGGGCGTAGAAGGCGGTTCTGGAGACCCTCAGCAGTTCACACGCTCGTTTGACGTTGTGGCCGCTCTGCTTCTCCGCCTCGATGAACGGGTGCACCGTCACCGGGTCTCCTTCGCGAAGAAAGCCGTGGCTCGCTTGAGGATGTCGACGTCCTCGCGCAGTCGGCGGTTCTCTCGCCGCAGCGCGGCCAGTTCCTCGCGTTCGCTGCTGGTCAGGCCTTCGCGCTCGCCCGCGTCGACCTCGGCCTGGCTGACCCACAGCCGTACTGCCGTCTCGGTCAGATCGAAGTCCTTGGCGATCTGACCGGCCGAGCGGTCACCGCGCCGGCACAGCTCGACGATCTCCGCCTTGAACTCCGGCGTGAACGAACGGCGAGGGCGAGGCTTCTTCTTCCCCATGCTCTCCATGATGGACATCCTCCCGGGGCAGAACCCCTGATCTCTGATGTCCGTC
Organism: Streptomyces sp. Edi2; assembly: GCF_040253635.1. Classification (NCBI taxonomy): domain Bacteria; kingdom Bacillati; phylum Actinomycetota; class Actinomycetes; order Kitasatosporales; family Streptomycetaceae; genus Streptomyces; species Streptomyces sp. Edi2. The sequence goes on from NZ_JBEJGX010000003.1 coordinate 5,800,902, forward strand.
AAAGCGGATCAAGCCCAATCTCTGTAGATCCCCGGATCCGATGCTGACCGTGCCAGAACGAGCGGGGAGCCACGGGGAACCGCGGACATCGGCAGTGCATTAACCCCGCGTCCGCCAAAGTGCACTCACCGCAGGTCAACCGCCGGGTCGCTCAACCTCGCTCCTAACGCGGTGGTCGATCACCGTTCGCACCAGCCCGCGCCCGGTGGACTATAAATGGGCAGGATGGCTGAGGCAGGAGCCGGTTTGGCGAGGCATACGCGCGCCTGATCGTTCGGCGAACCCACCGTCGTGGCTGACTGTCGGTGGCTGATGTCAAGACGGGTGGGGAGTCATGACATGCCAGATGTGTGCCAGAACGGAGGGGTACCCACAGTCATTTAGGGCGCTTATCGGTGCATGAAGCCCTGGAGAGGTCGGGGTTAGTCGCCCGGCTACTGACCTGCAGATCCACCGTGGAGGTTACCTCCAGGCTTACAAAGCAGCGATCGTGAAGGCGGCGCACAGCTGCATCAGCAGCTTCGCGAATCCTCAGCGCCAGCCTTCCGCCACCTGAGCGCTTCTTCTCGCGCTGCGCTGGCCAGAGCTAGCGCAGCCTGCACGGGAAGTGACAGCCGGAGTACCCCCGAACCATCCGTTGTTGTCGATGCCGTCGACATAACCTGGGTCGTGTCGATGCCGGCCTCATCCATGGCTCCCTTCAGTTCCGTCGCAGCGTCCACCGCGCTCCGCCAGCCGGCTACGTAGTCCACGCCGCGTACCCACATCCAGCCGTCCGGTTCCGGAGCCTCGTCGTCGAAGTTCGGGTCCATCGGATCGTGCTGCACAGAACGTCACTCCCAGGAGTAGCAGTTGATTACCTGGGGATGTCACCCGCCGGTCAACGGGCATGACAGCGGCCCCAGTACCATCGGCACCGGGGTCCGCGAGAGCTCCGGACCGGACCACCCCGGATGCTGTCCAGGCGAGGGGTGGTCCGGTCTCACATGTCTTTGGTCAGCCGTTGTCAGGGGTGCTGATGACGACAAGCGGCACGACTATCGCCGCCCAGACGGCCACGATCAGCACGCTGAATAATCGCTGTCTCACAGGCACTCACCGTCCGTTGGCGTCATGCGCCAGAAGCGTGTGACGGTTTCGCGGTACTGGCGGTGCGAGGGATTTCGGCCGGTGTGCGAGAAGGCCCAGTCGCGTGCGACCTCGAACTCTTCCGAGGGGTCTGCTGCGGCGTCGCAGGACATGCACTCCAACTCGTGCACCATCTCGGGGGCTTCTGGAGCGGTCTCCGGCCCCATCGTCCACCTGAGGTAGCGATAGACCGACCTGTTCACAGCCCGCTCCTGCTGTGAGCGTTGAGTTCTGCGACTCGTGAGCTCAGGTCGTCACAGGAACCGAGTGCACGTAGATCCTCCGGACGTGCATCCCATTCGATCCCACCTTGGGGCGGACGCAGTTGTACGTGCGACCACCTGAAGTCCATGACCCGGCCGACTCGGCCGCTCCTGGTGTCCAGCGTCAAAGTGCCCAGCGCAGGGGCTTTCTTGTCGCTCATGCAAGGAGGATCACGGCGGTGCCCAGGACGTAGGAACCTCGCCCAAAACCCATTTTGGGACGTCCCGGAGGAGGTAGAGCGTCCCTAGCAACGTCCCAACTTCCAGGGAGAGACTGCGGATGCCGAACGAGAGGCTTCGTGCCGCCATGGCAGCCGGAGGGTGGACCCATGCCACCCTCGCAGCGAGGGCTCAGGTGGACCCCAAGTCCGTAGAGCGATGGGTCAACTTGGGTCGGACGCTCGACGAGCGACGGCCCTGCTGGCGGCTGAGACGTTAGGAGAAGACGTGCATGCACTTTGGCCGGCGCTCAGGCAAGCACGCTCTGCCCGCGCTGTCAGCTCCGAGCTGGTCGCGTTGTACGACCAGCGGGCGGACGTTCCCGTATCCACGTTCACGGACATGCTGGCGGAGGCCCGCGAGAACATCGACGTACTCGTCTACGCGGCGGTCTTCCTGCACGAGGGATTTCCCCGCCTGAACGATCTGCTCCGTGAGCGCGCCGCCGAAGGGTGCTCCGTACGCATCGCGTTGGGTGATGCGGAGAGCGAGAACGTGCGGCAGCGCGGCGAGGAGGAACGGTTCGGGCACGGCATCGAATCGCGTTGCCGGCTCGCCCTCATGCACTACCGGCCGCTCCTCGGGGTACCCGGAGTCGAGATCCGGACCCACGGAACCACGCTGTACAACTCCATCTACCGGGCGGACGATCAGCTCCTGGCCAATGCCCATGTCTGGGGAGTGAACGCCTACGGAGCGCCCGTGTGGCACCTTCGGCGCAACGGGGATGGTGGAATCTTCGACACCTACGCCCAGAGCTTCGACGCGGTATGGACGACGGCGAAGCCCGTACCCGAGGAGTGAACCCTGTCGCGTACCGAGTACTACGACGATCCCGACGCCCCCGAGCCCAACAGTCTCGTTGTTGCCGCTTCAGCCGTGGTGACCGACGACGAGGGTCGCATCCTGCTCCAGCGGCGCCGGGACAACGACCTCTGGGCCCTGCCCGGCGGTGGCATGGAGATGACCGACTCCCTTCCCGGCACCGCGGTCCGGGAGGTCAAGGAGGAGACCGGGCTGGATGTGGAGATCACGGGGCTGGTGGGGACGTACACCGATCCCCGTCACGTGATCGCCTACACGGACGGAGAGGTACGGCGGCAGTTCAACGTGTGCTTCACCGCGCGCCTCGTCGGAGGGCAGCTTGCCATCTCGGACGAGTCCACGGAGCTGCGGTTCATCCACCCCGATGAGATCGGCGATCTCCCGATGCACCACACGCAGCAGCTTCGTATCCAGCACTTCCTGGAGCATCGGGAGCGCCCCTACCTGGGGTGATGACCCGAGTCATTCCCCGGCCGGAGCCACGCCCACCGGGCAGCTCACGCCCGTCCCACCGATCCCGCAGTAGCCGGCCGGGTTCTTGTCGAGGTACTGCTGGTGGTATCCCTCGGCCGGGTAGAAGGGGCGGGTGGTGTCGGCGGGGAGGATTTCGGTGGTGATGTCGGCGTGGCCGGAGTCGTGGAGGACGGTGCGGTAGGCGTCGCGGGAGGCTTCGGCGGCCTGCTGCTGGGCGGGGGAGTGGGTGTAGATGGCGGAGCGGTACTGAGTGCCGACGTCGTTGCCCTGGCGGAAGCCCTGGGTGGGGTCGTGGGACTCCCAGAAAAGTTTCAGCAGGGTGCCGTACGAGACGATCTTGGGGTCGAAGACGACGCGGACGGCCTCGGTGTGGCCGGTGTGGCCGCTGCAGACCTCTTCGTAGGTGGGGTTCGGGGTGTGGCCGCCCTGGTAGCCGACGACGGTGGTCCAGACGCCCTCGGTCTGCCAGAACTTCCGCTCGGCGCCCCAGAAGCAGCCCAGGCCGAAGTCGGCGATCTGCAGGCCGGCCGGGTAGGGGCCGAGCAGCGGGTTGCCGAGGACGGTGTGCCGGTCGGGGACGGTGAAGGCCCGCTCGGGGCGCCCGTCGAGTGCTTCGTCCGGCGTGGGGAGGTGGGTCTTGAAGCGGGAGAAGAGCATGGGATCAGGCTCCTGGGCTGGGCGGGCGGGACGCGGCTGGTGGCTGGACGCGGATGATCGCTGCGCTGGGCCGGACTCGGTCGATGGCTGGCGGAGAACGTGTGTCTGGGGGAACGCCGGGGGAGTGTGGGGTATTCCGTCCCAGGGCGGTAGGGCGGTAGGGCGGTAGGGCAGTAAGGCGGCAGGGCGGGTGGGTAGACGGAATGGTCGTCGTGGGTGTGAGGGGCAATCGCGGTGGGCGGGCGAGGGCAGATGAACGCTCGTCCGCCGACCCGGTAGCCGTGCCGTCAGCCGCACTGCCAGGTGAACATCGCGCGGTCGAAGCGGCGTTCGGCCAGGTCCTCGGGGCGTATGAGCCAGTAGAGGGCGCCGCAGTCGCCCCACATCATGTCGGCGTCGTTGTCCGTGTCGATCTGGGCCAGCAGGACCCAGCGGAGTGTTTCCTCCTCGATGCGCGGGTCGCCCCACGGCGGGCCGCCGAGGGCTCCGCGGGCGACCTCGGACTCCACCGCGTCCTGTTGGGGGTTCGCGTGGCCGCCGAGGCGGTGTTCGGTGCCTCCGGAGTGGTCGTACAGCGCCTCCTGGAAGTCTTCGCCCCACAGCGGGTGGTCGTCCGGCAGCGAGTCGAACTCCTGCTGGACCACGGGGTGCCAGGTGTACGGGGCGGTCGCCTCCGTGCGTGCTGTCAACGGCACCTCGGGGTAGGGCCGGATTCCTTCCGGTGTGGCGCGTGCGGCGGTGGGGACGTCCGCCGGTGTGTACAGCACGCGTGCGCCCGCCCAGGTGTCGGGTTCATGGGGCGCGACCAAGGCGCTGCCGTCGTCGAGCTGCCCGTCGAAGTAGAAGAAGGCCAGCGTGCCGTCGGTCGGTATGGCGATGTCGAGGGCGGCCGAGGGGAGCAGAGCGCAGTCGAGCGAAGCGATGAAGGCGAGCGGGCCGTGGCCCTCCCAGACGGGCCATTCCGTGTCCTCGGGCAGTTCCGGGAGGCCGCCGAGCCGGCCGACGACCGGGGCGGTCCCGGGGGCCGTCGCCTTCTCCAGTCGCAGGCCCGGTCGCAGCAGGCCGATCCACCGCTCGGCGATCTCGGCGGACAGGTGCGTGTGGGCGAGCGTGTGCAGCGGTTCAACGGTGCTCAGGGTCATGTGGTCGATGATGCACGGGGCCACTGACAGTCGGTTGTGGGTGTGGGATTGAGTCTGCGGGCCGGCGTCGTCAGGGTGCGGAGCCGAGCCGTTCGGAGTCGTTTGGGGCCGAGCCGTTTGGGGCCCCTTGGAGCCGGGCTGTTTGGAGCCGTTCGGGGATGGCGTTCGGCTGGCCCTCGGCTTCCGGCTCGCCCTGTGCCTGTGGCCCGTATCTCCTGTGCGCGCGGCCCGTCCCTCCGGTGTCCGGCCCGCCTCGACGGTCCGGCCGGTCCTCTGCGCACCGCCCGTCCTCTGCACGCGTCTCGCCGCGTGGCCCGCTGCCTTCTGCGCGGCCCGCTGCCCTCCGCGCGGAAGCCGCTTCCGTCTGCCCGCCCGGGCCCGCCCTACTGCCCCGCCGGCGGAAAACCTGCCGCGTTGCCGCCCAGTTGTTCCCAGCCCGCGATGGCCTGGGCGCGGTAGGCGGCGTACTCGGCGGCGGGGCTGCGGCCGTACGACCAGGGGACCGCGCCCACGTGGCCGTCGACCAGGCGGAGCTGTTCCAGGGCCTCGGCGTAGCGCTCGGCGCGGACCAGGAACCAGACCAGCAGGTGGCGGACGTGCGGCGCCATGGGGTGGTCGGCGGGGGCCTCGCGGAGGGCGAAGTGGGCGCCCTCGATCGCGCGCTCGACGACCGCGCTCCGGTAGAGGCTGCGGACCAGGTTGGCCTCGGGGAGGTGGTCATAGACCGCGAAGAGGGGGAGGGCCGGGAGAAGGGTCTTGGCGGGGGCGGTGGCCGCCGCGCGCTCGGCGAAGGCTTCGGCCTCCTTGCGGGAGCCGTGCCACTTCTCGGACCAGTAGGGGAGCGCGGCGAGGTGTGCGCCCATGTGCTGCGGGGCGCGCTGGACGACCTTCGTCCACAGCTCCTCGTAGTCGGCGGGGCGGTCGCCCAGGCCGCGGGCGACGGCCAGCTCGGTGATGTACGGGATCGGGCTGCCGGGCGCCAGCAGGGCCGCCTCCCGGCAGACCGTACGGGCCTCTTCGAGGATCATGCGGAAGTCCTGCGAGCCCGGGTCGCGCAGGGCCTGGACCACCAGGAACTGGGCGTGCGTCTGGGCGCCGCCCGGGTCCTTGGGGGCCTCCGAACGCCAGGTCCGCAGCCAGATCCCGCCGGTCCGCCCGCCGTCGCCGTACCCCGGGGCCGTACCGCGCCGCTGCTGCTCCGTCGCCTCCTCCGCGGCCAGCTCGAACGCGGCGGCGCCGGCCAGCGTCTGCACCCGCTGCCAGCGCCGCTCCCAGTCGTCGCCGGTGGACTTCAGCAGCGCGGCGGCCGGGCGCCAGTCATGTGTCCGGCGCATCTCCTCCAGCGCATCGGCCAGTTCCTGGTCGGGGCCGGGCAACCGGACGTCGAGCTCGTCCAGCGGTACGAAGCCGTAGCCGGCCATCGGGTCGGAGGCCACCACCAGGCCCTGCCGGGTGTGCTGCACGGCCCGCCGGCGCCGCATCCAGGGCAGGAAGACGAAACCGCCGAGCGCGAGCGCGGCGAAGAGAACGAGCAGAGCGTCCATGTGGGGTGTCCTGTACCTGTACGGCTATCGGTAGCGGTGTGGGGGTGGGGGTGGGTGTGGGTGTTGGTGTCGGTCCTGGTGCCCGGTGGCCGTGGGCCGTAGTGGTCACGGCTACCGCTGTAACGCTAACCGTGCGGGGCGAAGGCGCGGCGGGAGCGGCGGGCGCTGGGGCGCTGAGGGGATGGGAGTGGCGGGAGAGTGGCGGGGGAGTCGTAGGGGCGGCTGGGATGGCGGAGGGTGGTGGGGTGGTGACGCGCGGTTGAGGTGATGCGGTGGGGGCCGGTGGGTGGTCCTGCCGTCCTGCAGTTCTTCGTATGTATCCACTATTCGGGCGACCAGAAAGTTCCGAAAAGTAAGGTCGCGAGGCCGACTACCCTCGTTTGGCATGAGCGATCAGCGCGAACCACGCCACCAGCATTTTGAAACCGTTGCCATCCACGCAGGTCAGGAGCCCGACGCGGCCACCGGCGCGGTGGTACCGCCCATCTACCAGGTATCCACGTACAAGCAAGACGGAGTGGGCGGGCTCCGCGGCGGCTATGAGTACAGCCGCAGCGCCAATCCGACCCGTACCGCCCTGGAGGAGAACCTCGCGGCCCTCGACGGCGGCCGCCGCGGCCTCGCCTTCGCCTCCGGCCTCGCGGCCGAGGACTGCCTGCTGCGCACCCTGCTGAGCCCCGGCGACCACGTCGTCATCCCCAATGACGCCTACGGCGGGACGTTCCGTCTCATCTCGAAGGTCGTCGAGCGCTGGGGCGTGGAATGGTCGGTGGCCGACACCTCCGACCCGAAGGCCGTACGCGACGCGCTGCGGCCCCGTACGAAGGCGATCTGGGTCGAGACGCCCAGTAACCCGCTGCTCGGCATCAGCGACATTGCGGCGCTGGCCGGGGTCGCCCATGACGCCGGGATCAAGCTGGTCGTCGACAACACCTTCGCCAGCCCCTACCTCCAGCAGCCGCTCGCCCTCGGCGCGGACGTGGTGGTCTACTCCACGACCAAGTACATGGGCGGGCATTCCGACGTGGTCGGCGGCGCTCTTGTCGTCAACGACGACGCCCTCGGCGAGGAACTGGCCTACCACCAGAACGCGATGGGCGCGGTCGCCGGACCGTTCGACGCCTGGCTCGTGATGCGCGGCATCAAGACGCTCGCCGTCCGTATGGACCGGCACAGCGCCAATGCGGCCCGCATCGCGGACCTGCTGGCCTCGCACAAGAAGGTGACCCGCGTCTACTACCCGGGGCTGGCCGAGCACCAGGGCCACGAGGTCGCCGCCAAGCAGATGCGGTCCTTCGGCGGCATGGTGTCGTTCCAGGTCGCGGGCGGTGAGCAGGCGGCAGTGGAGGTCTGCAACCGTGCCAAGCTGTTCACCCTCGGCGAGTCGCTGGGCGGTGTCGAGTCGCTGATCGAGCACCCGGGGCTGATGACGCACGCCTCGACGGCCGGGTCGCTGCTGGAGGTCCCGAACGACCTCGTGCGGCTCTCGGTCGGCATCGAGTCGGTCGACGACCTGCTGGCCGATCTCACGCAGGCGCTGGGCTGACCCAGGCGACCGACCCAGGCGCTGGGCCTCACGCAGGGACCGGTCTCACGCAGGCTCTGCGCTGACGCACCGGTCGCTCACCGCCGGTCGCTCACCACCCCCCTCCGCGGGAGGGGTGGTGCCGGCCGCGGGGGCAGCCGGTCCAGCAGTCCGCCGCGCGGCCGGCGGTGCCGCCGGGCGGTGTGCGCGATGGCGGTACCGCCCTGCTCCTTAAGAGCTTGGGGGAGGGCGGCCGTCTCCGGGCGGGTGCGCTCGTACGGATCGTCGCCGCGCAGCCGGTCCCAGCCGGCGTATGTCCGCGCGAGTGCGCAGGTCCGCAACTCCTCGGCGGCCGGAGCGGGTCGGGAAGCGGGCTCGCCGGTCAGCAGGTGGCGATGCAGGAGGTGGCCCGCCGCGCCCGCCACGAACAGCTCGACCTCACGGGCCTGGCGGCGCTCCTGCCCCGGCCGTCGCTCTCGTACCGCGCCTCCCGGATGACGGGCACCCGACCGGCCCCCGAACCCCCGACCTCGCGGGGATCCTCAGCCCTCTGGAGGACACCCGGCCCCCTGGGCACCTATGGCACGGCAGCGCGTCCGCCGGGTCAAGAGGTGCGACGTGTGCGGCGTGTGCGACGTGTGCGACGTGCGGCAGTCCGTGGACAGGCGGCCGGGCAGGCGCGCGGGCAGGCAGGCGGCCGGGCGGTCAGGCGCGCGGTTGGCCAGGCGCGGTTGAGCAGGCGGCCCAGGACGTCGCCGGAACGTCACCTCAGGACGTCGGGCCCACCGGCGGCAAGGACGCGGTGATGTCGGAGAGGGACGCGTTGAAGCGCGTCAGGAGCGTGGTGAACGCCGTGCGCTCCTCCTCGGTCCACTGCTCCGTCACCAGCGCCATCAGCGCGCGGCGGGACGTGCGGACCTCCTCCAGGCGGGCGTGGCCGCGCTCGGAGAGCTGAAGCACCACGGCCCGGCCGTCCTCCGGATGGGTGGCACGGCTGACCAGTCCGGAGTCGACCAGCGGGGCGACCTGCCGGGTGACCGTCGAGGAGTCGATGCCCATACCGGCGGCCAGGGCCTTCACGCCCATCGGACCCTCCTGGTCGAGGCGGTTGAGCAGCAGGTAGGCGGCGCGGTCCATGGAATTGCGCGCCTGCCCGACGCCGCCGAGCCGGCTCTGTTCTGCGCGGCGGGCGAAGACGGCCACTTGGTGCTGCAGCGCGTCGAGGAGAGCGGGGTCGGTGTGGGTCGTCATGTCCGAAGAGGTGGGCATGGCCGGGAGCTCGCTTCGATGGAAGTGCGTATGGATGGGAGGACAGCGTACGCGGACCCGGCGTGAGGCGTCCCTGGGCTGTCCATTCCGATAACGCCCCGTAACCCCCGGCGGCCGTACGGGGGCGCGCCGCTCGGTTCCGCCACGTGCCTGATCGCCATTCGGGCAGAAAACGCTCCACGGAGGCCGAACTGCAAGACTGGCGCCATGGCTGCCCACACGCCGCGTACGCCGCACGGAACCTCCGCCTCCGCGCACGGAACCGCTGCCTCCGCGCACGGAACCTCCGCCCTGGCGGACGGAGCCTCTGCCCCGGCGCACCGTGCCGAGGACCCGGCCGCCGCGGTGACGGTCGATGACGTACGCGAGGCGCACAAGATGCTCTCGGGTGTCTCCCGGGCCACCGCGATGGAGGGCAGCCGCTATCTGTCCGGGCTGGTCGGCGCCCCCGTCCACCTCAAGTGCGAGAACCTCCAGCGCACCGGCTCCTTCAAGATCCGTGGCGCCTACGTGCGGATCGCCGGGCTCTCGGCGCGCGAGCGGGAGGCCGGTGTGGTGGCCGCCAGCGCCGGCAACCACGCCCAGGGCGTGGCGCTCGCGGCGTCGTTGCTGGGGGTGCGGTCGACGGTGTTCATGCCGGTCGGCGCCCCGTTGCCGAAGGTCGCCGCCACCCGCGAATACGGCGCCGAGGTACGCATGTACGGCCAGGTGGTGGACGAGACGCTGGCCGCCGCCCAGGAGTATGCGCGCGAGACCGGCGCGGTCTTCATCCACCCCTTCGACCACCCCGACATCATCGCCGGCCAGGGCACCGTCGGCCTGGAGATCCTGGAGCAGTGCCCCGAGGTACGGACCATCGTCGTCGGGGTCGGCGGCGGCGGTCTCGCCGCGGGGGTCGCGCTCGTGGTCAAGGCGTTGCGGCCCGATGTGAAGGTCGTCGGGGTGCAGGCGGCGGGGGCGGCCTGCTATCCGCCGTCCCTGGCGGCCGGGCGCCCGGTGGCGATCGAGGGTCTTTCGACGATGGCGGACGGTATCAAGGTGGGGCGGCCCGGCGAGGTGACGTTCGGGATGGTCGAGAAGCTGGTGGACGAGGTCCGTACGGTCACCGAGGGCCAGCTCTCCAGGGCGCTGCTGTTGTGCCTGGAGCGGGCGAAGCTGGTGGTGGAACCGGCCGGGGCGAGCCCCGTGGCGGCGCTGCTCGCCGATCCGGAGTCCTTCCAGGGGCCGGTGGTCGCGGTGCTGTCCGGCGGCAATGTCGACCCGCTGCTGCTGCAGCGCATCCTGCGGCACGGCATGGCGGCCGGCGGGCGCTACCTCTCGCTGCGGCTGCGGCTGACGGACCGGCCGGGGGCGCTGGCGACACTGCTCGGGGTGCTCTCCCAGGCCGATGCGAATGTGCTCGACGTCGGCCATGTGCGGACGGACCCCCGGCTCGGGCTGACCGAGGTCGAGGTGGAGCTGCATCTGGAGACGCAGGGGCCGGCGCACTGCGACGAGCTGCGCACGGCGCTGCACGAGGCGGGGTACGTCATCGCGGAGTAGTGGCGGTACGGGCTCGAAGGGCGGTACGGGCTCGAAGCGGCGGCGGCACGGGCGCGCACTGGCAGTACGGACTCGAAGCGGTAATACGGGCTCCTGGTGCGGCGGCCCGTACGGGCCCGCGGTGCGGCGGCGCGCCGGTGCGCGCAGATGCCGTGCGAGGTACCGGGATACCGCAAAAGGGATCGCCGCAAAGGGATAGGGCGCAAGGGGCGTGTGGGTATAGCGTGGCGCCCCCCACACGCGCCGACAAACGCCTGTTCCCCTTCTGTTCGTGCGCGGAAAATCGAAATTTGTATCGCGATGTATCGCGTTTGGATGTACCGTCGTGGTCACGGGGTGCCAGGCAGTCGTGGCGTTCCGTTGCGGACTAATGCCGCAGAGCGGGCATAAGCCGCCGATCGTAATATTCGACCTGGAACTGACCCAAGCCATGGGAGAACCCATATGCCAGGCGCCATTTACGCCGAAGGTCTGGTGAAGACGTTCGGCGACGTGAGGGCACTGGACGGCGTCGATCTCGACGTCCCCGAAGGAACCGTCCTCGGAATGCTCGGCCCCAACGGTGCCGGCAAGACCACTGCCGTACGTGTCCTGACGACCCTGCTCCGGCCCGACCGCGGCAAGGCGGTGGTCGCCGGGATCGACGTCCTCGCGCAGCCCGACGAGGTGCGTCGCTCGATAGGCCTGTCCGGTCAATTCGCCGCCGTGGACGAGTACTTGACCGGTCGCGAGAACCTGACAATGGTCGGCCAGCTCTACCAGATGAGCGGACGTGACGCCAAGCGCCGGGCCGCTGAACTGCTGGAACGCTTCCATCTCGGTGACGCCGCCGACCGCACCGCCAAGACCTACTCCGGCGGTATGCGCCGCCGGCTCGACCTGGCTGCCGCACTGGTCGTCAGCCCGCCCGTGATGTTCATGGACGAGCCGACCACCGGCCTGGACCCCCGTAACCGACAGGCGCTGTGGGACGTCATCCAGGAACTGGTGGCGGGCGGCACGACCCTGCTGCTCACCACGCAGTATCTGGAGGAGGCCGACCGCCTCGCCCACGACATCTGCGTCGTCGACCATGGCAAGGTCATCGCCCGGGGCACCTCCGACCAGCTCAAGGCGCGTACCGGCGGCGAACGCGTCGAGGTCGTGGTGCACGCCCCGGAACACCTCACCGTCGCCGACGAGGTCCTGCGCGGCTTCGGCAAGGGCGAGGGCACGGTCGAACCGCACACCCGCAAGCTCACCATCCCCGTGACGGGCGGTGCCAAGCTGCTCGCCGAGGTCATCCGCGAACTGGATGCGCGCGGGGTGGAGATCGACGACATCGGGCTCCGCCGTCCGACCCTCGACGACGTGTTCATCTCGCTGACCGGGCACACCGCGGAGGCGGCGGAGGAGAACGGCGCGGGCGGCAAGGGCTCCGTGGGGCGGCAGAAGAGGGGCGGCAAGGACGGCAAGCCCAGCAAGGACGGCAAGGGCAGCAAGGACGCCGGGGCGGCCGGTCCTGGCGAGTCGGGGCCGGCGGCCCGGGTGGCAGATGCGGGCGCGGGCGTACCGACGGATGTGGCCGTCGGCGTGCCGACCGGCAAGGAGGGCGTGAAGTGAGCACGGTGACCGAAACGGCCGGCGACGCCCGTATCCGTACCCCGCTGTCCCGAGGCGGCTTCAGCCGGTCGGTACGCGACTCCCTGGTCGTCGCCAAGCGCAATCTGATCCGGATGATCCGGATCCCCGAAGTAGTGATCTTCGGCCTCATTCAGCCGATCATGTTCGTGGTGCTGTTCACCTACGTCTTCGGCGGCTCCATCAACGTCCCCGGTGCCCCGCCGGGCGACGATCAGGCCTACCACGAGTTCCTGATGGCCGGGATCTTCGCGCAGACCGTCACCTTCGCCACGGCGGGTGCCGGCGCGGGGATCGCCGATGACATGCACAAGGGCCTGATCGACCGGTTCCGGTCGCTGCCGATGTCCCGCGGTGCGGTGCTCACCGGCCGTACCCTCGCCGACCTCGTGCAGACCGCGCTGACGCTGGTGGTGCTGGCGGTCGTCGCGCTGCTGATCGGCTGGCGTTCCCACGAGAACATCGCCGAGGTGCTGGCCGGCTTCGCACTGCTGCTCCTGCTCGGCTACGCCTTCTCCTGGATCGGCGCGCTCATCGGGCTGACGGTGCGGACGCCCGAGGCGGCCACCTCGGGCGGGCTGATCTGGCTCTTCCCGCTGACCTTCATCTCGAATGCGTTCGTACCGGTCGACGGCATGCCGTCGTTCCTGCAGCACATTGCGGAGTGGAACCCGTTCAGCGCGACGGTGGCCGCCGCCCGGCAGCTGTTCGGCAACACCATCGACAAGGCGCCCACGTCGGTGACCGGGGCCTGGCCGATGGACCACCCGGTGCTGGCCTCGGTGATCTGGTCCGTCCTGATCATCGCGGTCTTCCGGACGCTGGCCGTCCGCAAATACCGGTCGGCTACGGCATGAGCGTCACTGCTTGAGCGGCCCTGGTGCCGCAGACGCGGCGAGTGCCGCAGACAAGGCGAAGCGGCCCGGAACATCCATGGTGTTCCGGGCCGCTTCGCTGTCTCAGGGGTGTCTCGGGCGTCAGCCGGTGTACGGCTTCGCGTCGAGGATCTTCACGGCCGCCTTCTTGCCGTTGGGGAGCTCGTACTCCGCCTCGGCGCCGACCTTCTTGCCGTTCACGCCGGTGCCCAGCGGCGACTGGGGGGAGTAGGTCTCGATGTCCGAGCTCGCGTACTCCCGGGAGGCCAGAAGGAACGACAGCGTGTCGTCCGGGTCCCCGTCGAACGCGATGGTGACGACCATGCCGGGGGCGACGACGCCGGTGGCGGCAGGCGCTTCGCCGACCTTGGCGGTCTGCAGCAGCTGGGTGAGCTGGCGGACACGCAGTTCCTGCTTGCCCTGCTCTTCCTTGGCCGCGTGGTACCCGGCGTTCTCCTTCAGGTCACCTTCCTCGCGGGCCGCCGCGATCTTCTCGGTGATCTCGGCGCGTGCGGGACCAGACAGGTGCTCCAGCTCTGCCTTGAGCTGGTCATACGCCTCCTGGGTAAGCCAGGTGACGTTTTCGCTGGTCTGGGTCACAGGTGCTCCTCGTCGGTACTGGGGATAAATCAAACGCCCTACCAGGAAGGTTTGCGCCTTCACAGGTGGGCGAAACCACGAGCCTAACAATTCCGGCACAAAACGGGGAAGAGGAAATTCACAGCGGCCGCACAGGAACGCATCATCGCTGATCAGAGGCGGTGACGACACGCCCCGCGGGGAAACGGCGCGGTGGGGCGGGGTGCAGTGAGCGGTGGGGCGGGCGATGCGGGTGTGGTGAGGGGTGTGCGGGGCTCAGGGCCATGCGCCGGGGATGCGGGCGGGTCCTGGGCGTGCGGGGTGTCCCGGGGCTGTGCGCCGGGGATGCGGGCGGGTCCTGGGCGTGCGGGGTGTCCCGGGGCTGTGCGCCGGGGGATGTGGGTGTGGTGAGAGGTGTGCGAGGGTGCCCCGGTACCTGGCGCCGGTGTGGCCGGGCGCCTGCCGTGCAGGTCAGCCGTTGCCCGAGGCCGTGCAGCCGACGAGGACGGCATTGGTGGCCCGCTTCGTGGTCCGCACCGTGACCTCGGTGTCCACCTGGGCCGAGCGCTGGTCGACGGTGACGTCCTTGCGGCCGACCTCGGAGCCGTCCTCGGCTTGCGAACGGAGCGTGCACACGCCCTTGCTGCCCGTGTCCTTGACGACCTCGAGGTGCACCTTGACGGCGTGGTCGGAGACCGCGTCCCAGGTGATCACACGGGCGCTGAGGTCCTGCCCGGAGATGTACGAGATGCCGGACCAGCCGATCACACCCAGCAGAGCGGCGCCGAGCACCGCGCCAATGATCTTGAGCTTACGGTCGGCACGCGCATCCGCGGAGCGGCCGTAGCGTCCGTCGGGGAGCCCGTCGCGCACCGCGGTCATGATCCATCCTCCTGGTCGGGGGGACCTGAGCAACGAACCCCCGGGGGGTCCCCGCCCCAGGGAATACAGCGCCCCCTCGCTTCGGTCACTATAGGAGGCATCTTCTCCGGCCCTTTACTGAGGATCGAGTCTTGACTGAGCAGCTGCGATTGATGGCGGTCCACGCCCACCCCGACGACGAGTCGAGCAAGGGTGCGGCCACGATGGCCAAGTACGTGTCCGAGGGGGTGGACGTGCTGGTCGCCACCTGCACAGGCGGTGAGCGAGGTTCCATCCTCAACCCCAAACTCCAGGGAGACCCGTACATCGAGGAGCACATCCACGAAGTACGGAAGAAGGAAATGGACGAGGCCCGGGAGATCCTGGGCGTCAAGCAGGAGTGGCTCGGCTTTGTCGACTCCGGGCTGCCCGAGGGCGACCCGCTGCCGCCGCTGCCCGACGGCTGCTTCGCACTGCAGGACGTCGACGAGGCGGCCGGGCAGTTGGTCAAGTTGATCCGGGAGTTCAAGCCGCAGGTCATCACGACCTACGACGAGAACGGCGGCTATCCGCACCCGGACCACATCATGACCCACAAGATCACGATGGTGGCCTTCGAGGCAGCCGGTGACCCGGAGAAGTACCCGGAGGCCGGCGAGCCCTGGCAGCCCCAGAAGCTCTACTACAACCAGGGCTTCAACAAGCCGCGCACCATCGCGCTGCACGAGGCGCTGCTGGAGCGCGGCATGGATTCGCCGTACGGCGAGTGGCTGGAGCGCTGGAAGCAGTTCGAGCGGCGGGAACGCACGCTGACCACGTACGTTCCGTGCGCCGACTACTTCGAGATCCGTGACAAGGCGCTGATCGCCCACGCCACCCAGATCGACCCCGACGGTGGTTGGTTCCGGGTGCCGATGGACATCCAGCGCGAGGTCTGGCCGACGGAGGAGTACGAGCTCGCGAAGTCCCGGGTGGACACTTCCCTCCCCGAGGACGACCTCTTCGCGGGCATCCGCAACAATTGAGTCCATGATGAGCGCGACCAGCACCCTCGCCCTGACGCACTTCGTCACCCTTGCCGACAGCTTCGACAAGGACAAAGTGACCCCCGGCGTCCTCGGCTTCATCGTCTTCGCGGTCATCGGCGGCGCCGTGTGGCTGCTGATGAAGTCCATGAACAAGCAGATGAAGAAGGTGGACTTCGAGGAGCAGCCAGAAGACGGCGAGGCGGGCAGCACCGCCTCCGCCGCCACGCCGGCCCCCAAGCCGAAGACCAGCTGAGTCCAGCCGAGACCGGATGAGTCCAGCCGAGACCGGCTGAGTCCAGCCGAGACCGGCTGAGAACAGCGGAGAACAGCTGCGGACCGGCCCGGGGGCGGGCCGCCGGTCCGTGAAGACCGGGTGGCGGTCGACGGCCGGCCGATGGACACGGCCGGCTGACCGGCCCGGCGGCTCGTCGGCCCGAGTGGCCGGCGAGCCGGGCCGATCCGCCATGGGACGCCGCCGGAGTAGTGCCGGACGCTGCCGGAGTACCACCGGAGTACGGGTGGGGCGGTGAGCCCTGCCGCGCCTCCTGCGGTGCGGCGTCGCTGTCGCTGGGCGGCTGGCGGTGGGCCCGGTTGCCGCTGGGCGCCCCCCTACCGCTGGGCCCGGTTGCTGGTGGGCCCGGTTCTAGATTGGCCTGGCTACCGCTGAGCCCGGTTGCCGTGGGGCGTCGCTGCCGGCGTGCCCCGCCGTACCCGGGTGCCCCGCCGTACCCGCGTGCCCGGGCCTCACTCCGCCGCGGCCGGGCCGACCGGCACCCCCATGACCTCGCGCGCATGGCGGTTGGGCACCATGCCGAGCCGCCATGCCTGCCACCCCGTCTCCGGCTCCACCCCGCGGTCCAGCAGCAGCGCGAACGCCTCCGCGCAGTCCTCCAGCTTGGAATCGCGGGCCGCATGCTTCTCGCGGATCAGCTGCGCCAGCTCCTCCTGGGCGACGGCCGCGCCCACCACGCTGCCACCCGGCGAGGCGAGCGGCAGCAGCGTGCAGCGCAGGAACCGTGCCCAGTCCTCGCCCCGCCGGTCGCCGTAGCCCGCGAACAGGCCCGCCGCCTCGTCGGCCAGCTCCAGCGCCTGCGCAGCCCGGCCGTTGCCGGCGTCGATGATCAGCAGCTCCAGGCAGGACCACGCCTCCCCGTGCGGGACCCCTATCCGCTGGAAGTCCTTACGGGCGTCCTGCAGCAGCTGCCGGGCGAAGCCGCTGTTGCGCAGCGAGCCGGTCTGCTCCGCCCGCAGATCGCGGGTGACCCGACCGGAGTGATGCCGGGCGCAGGCCAGGCCGTAGCCGTCCTGCATCCGGCTGAACATCGTCCGCGACCGCTCCAGCTGCCGCAGCGCCGCATCGTGCTCGCCGCGCTCCTCCAGCGCCTGGCCCAGGTAGTACATGGTCCAGGCCTCGCCACGGGCGTCCTCGTGCTGGTGGTGCAGCGGCAGAGCCTGCCGGAGCTGGTCCACCGCGGGACCCGGCTCGCCGTCCACCAACCGGGCGCGCGCCAGCTGCGTCATCGCCCAGGCCTCGCCGCGCTCGTCGTGCGTACGGCCGTAGAGCCCCATCGCGGCCTGCAGCGCAGTCTCCGCCGCCGGTACATCGCCCCTGCGCAGATGCACCTGGCCGAGCTGGAAGTGGGCCCATGCCTGGCCGTGGATGCTCTCGCTCTCCTCGTGCAGCTCCAGCGCCTCCCGCAGCATGGCGAGGGCGTCGGCGAGCTGGGCACGGTCCCGCTCCACCGCCGCCAGGGCGTGCAGCGTCCAGGCCCGGTCGCCGTGCATATCCGCGCCGGACTGCAGCTGAAGTGCCTCACGAAGCTTGGCCGCGGCCTCCGCCAGATTGCCCTGCTGCTGAAGCGTGATGCCCAGATCGCGCAGCGCACGGGCGGCGCCGGCCGGGTGCTGCGCCTCGAAGTACAGATCGACCACCGACGACAGCGTGGTCCGTGCCTTGTCCAGTTCGCCGAGCTGCCGGGCCGCCACACCCGTACGCCACTGCACCGAGCGGACCAGCAGCCCCTGCCCGACGGCCCGGGTCAGCTCACTCAGCTCGCCGAGACGGTAGAGGTCCCCGCGCAGCAGGCAGTAGTCGGCCAGCGCGCCCAGCAGATGGGAGACCGCCGCCTGGTCCACGCCCTGGTCGGCGTGGCGCAGCGCGGCCGTGATGAAGCTGGTCTCGTCGTCCAGCCACTGCAGCGCCGCGTCCAGGGAGGTGAAGCCGTGCGAGCCGAAGCGGTCGGCGCGGGTGGATGTCCGGCCGTCGACCAGCCGGATGACCGAGTCGGCCAGCTCCGCATAGCCCCGGATCAGCCGTTCCTGGGCCGCGCCGCGCTCGCCCGGCTCCTCCTCGTCCATCAGCCGGTCGTGCGCGAAGCGGTGCACCAGGGCGTGCAGGCGGTAGCGCCGGCCCCGCACATGCTCGATCAGCCCGGCCCGGGCCAGCGTCGTCAGCTCCCGCTCCGCCTCGGCCTGCTCGACGCCGAGCAGCGCCGCCGAGGCCGCCGCCCCCAGGCTCGCCCGGCCCACCAGCGCCAGCCGGCGCAGCAGCCGCCGCGCGGTCTCCGACTGGTCGGCGTAGCGCAGCCACAGCGCACGCTCCACGGGTGACGCCGGGGCGTAAGCCGCCAGATCCGTGGCCAGTGCGGTGGCGGTGCGCGACTCCAGTGCGGAGCCCGCCACCCGCAGCGCCAGGGGCAGGCCCGCGCACAGTGCGGAGATCTCGTCGATGGCCTGTGCGTCGTAGGGGACCGTCTCGCCCGGCGCGTCGTCGCCGGCCGTGGCGGAGGCGCGCAGCAGCTCTTCGGTGCCCGTGGCGTCCAGCGCTCCCACCGGCAGGTGGTGCACCCAGGCCTCGATGTCCCCGGGCAGCTCCAGCGGCGCACGGGAGGTGACCAGCACCAGGCTGTCGGACCGCTCCGGCACCAGGGTGCGCACCTGCGCGGGATCCGCGGCGTCGTCCAGCAGCACCGTCACCGGAAGGCCCGTCAGATGCTGGTGGTAGAGATCGGTGAGCCGTTTGACGTGCTGCTCCTGGGACGGGCGCTCGCGGAACAGCAGTTGCTCGCGGGGTGCGCCCAGCCGGTTGAGCAGATGCAGCAGCGCGTCCCGGGTCGGGAGCGGCACCTCCCCGGGGGTGTCGCTGCGCAGGTCCACCACACAGGCGCCGCGGAACTGATCGCGCAGCTGATGTGCGGCCCGCACCGCCAGCGCCGTACGCCCCGAGCCCGGCTCGCCGTGGAGTATCACCACCGTCGGCTTGGTCTCCGTGCTCGCGCGGGCCGCGTGCACCCACTGCGCGATCTGTGTCAGCTCCGCCCGCCGTCCGGCGAACGGGCCGTCCGGATGCGGAAGTTGGGAGAAGGAGTGCTCCAGCAGGGACCGCTGCCGGGCCGCGGCGCTGCGGTCCGCGCCGCGCAGCTTCGGCCCGCGGCCGCTCTTCGAGGCGACGGGCGTGGCGGCCGAACCGCCATGGGCGGCCGCCGTCAGCATCCGCTGCTGATCCAGGAACGGCCGGATGCCGCGCACCTCCAGCGCTGTCAGCCACTGCAGCCGCAGCTGCTGCGCACCGCCGGGCCGGTCGCGCATCCCGGCCTCGCGGTGCGCAGCCGGCCAGTGGCCCGCGGTCAGCTTCAGGACCGTGGCGGCCGCGCCCGCCACCACCACGGCGGCCCCCACACCCAGCGCCGGCCCCGCGCCCGTGCCGTACGCAAGGTCCGTACCTAACGCCGCCACCGCCGCCACGGCGGTCGCCACCGCGGGGGTGCCCAGCTCCTTGCGCGACAGCCGCCGGGACAGCGACGGCCGGCCGGCGGCGGCCTCGTCCAGCGCCCGGACATACGCGGTGTACTCCTCGGCGGCGCTGCCCGCCAGATCCTCCAGCGCCGCCCGCGCCCGGCCGAGCAGCGTGTCCCCGTCGAGCCGCCCGCCCGAGCGCCGTACCTCCTCCTCGACCGCCCTGGTCAACAGCGCTTCCGCTTCCGCCCGGTGGCCGTCGCGCAGCACAGCCAGTGAGCCCGGCATGCCATCCCCCTCCAGCAGTTCCAGCAGTGTCCAGCGGTGATCGTCGCCGTACGCACAGTGTTCCGCGTCCGCGTGATTTCCGGCAGGCCTGTGGATAACTCCCTCCGCTCCCGGCTCCCCGTGCCTCATTGCGAGAGGATGGCCCCATGCCGAACCGCCTGGCTCAAGAGACTTCCCCCTATCTGCTCCAACACGCCGACAACCCGGTCGACTGGTGGCCGTGGTCGGCCGACGCATTCGACGAAGCACGGCGGCGCGGCGTGCCGGTCCTGCTCAGCGTCGGCTACAGCTCGTGTCACTGGTGCCATGTGATGGCGCACGAAAGTTTCGAGGACCCGGCCACCGCGGCCCTGCTCAACGAGCACTTCGTGGCCGTCAAGGTGGACCGCGAGGAGCGTCCGGACGTCGATGCCGTCTACATGGAGGCCGTGCAGGCCGCCACCGGCCAGGGCGGCTGGCCCATGACCGTCTTCCTCACCCCGGACGCCGAGCCCTTCTACTTCGGTACGTACTTCCCGCCCGAGCCGCGCCACGGCATGCCGTCCTTCGGGCAGATCCTGGAGGGGGTACGCAGCGCCTGGACCGACCGGCGCGGCGAGGTCGGCGAGGTCGCAGGCCGGATCGTCGCCGACCTGGCCGGCCGGTCCCTGACCGAGTCGCTGCCCGCGGACCGGCGGCCCCCGCGCCCCGAGGAGCTGCACGGCGCCCTGATGGGCCTGACCCGCGAATTCGACACGGTCAACGGCGGGTTCGGCAGTGCGCCCAAGTTCCCGCCGTCCATGGTGCTGGAATTCCTGCTCCGCCACCACGCCCGTACCGGCTCCGAAGGAGCCCTGGAAATGGTGCAGGCGACCTGTGCGGCGATGGCCCGCGGCGGCATCTACGACCAGCTCGGCGGTGGTTTCGCGCGCTATGCGGTGGACGCCACCTGGACCGTGCCGCACTTCGAGAAGATGCTCTACGACAACGCCCTGCTGTGCCGGGTCTACGCCCATCTGTGGCGGTCCACCGGCTCGGACGTGGCGCGCCGCATCGCCGTCGAGACCGCCGACTTCATGGTCCGTGAACTCCGCACCGACCAGGGCGGTTTCGCGTCCGCACTGGACGCGGACAGCGACGACGGCTCGGGCACCGGCAGGCATGTCGAGGGCGCCTACTACGTCTGGACGCCCGAGCAGCTGCGCGCCGTACTGGGCGAGGAGGACGCGGAGTTCGCCGCCGTCCACTTCGGCGTCACCGAGGAAGGCACCTTCGAGGAGGGCGCCTCGGTCCTCCAGCTCCCGGGTGCCGAAGGCCCGGTGGACGCCGACCGGGTGGCCTCGGTAAAGCAGCGGCTGCTCGCGGCGCGCGAGGAGCGGCCGCGCCCCGGCCGGGACGACAAGGTCGTCGCCTCCTGGAACGGGCTGGCCATCGCCGCGCTCGCCGAGACCGGTGCCTACTTCGACCGGCCGGACCTGATCCAGGCCGCCACCGACGCCGCCGACCTGCTGGTACGCGTCCACATGGACTGGCAGGCCCGGCTGCACCGCACCTCCCGCGACGGCGCGCCCGGCGCCAACTCCGGTGTCCTGGAGGACTACGCCGATGTCGCGGAGGGCTTCCTCACCCTGGCCTCCGTCACCGGGGAGGGCGTCTGGGTGGAGTTCGCGGGCTTCTTCCTGGACACCGTGCTGCTCCAGTTCACCACCGAGGACGGCGCGCTCTACGACACCGCGGCCGATGCCGAGGCCCTGATCCGCCGTCCCCAGGACCCGACCGACAATGCGACGCCCTCCGGGTGGACCGCGGCGGCCGGTGCCCTGCTGTCGTACGCGGCGCTGACCGGCAGCGACCTCCACCGGAACGCCGCGGAACGGGCCCTGGGCATCGTCACCGCGCTCGGCGGCCGGGCCCCGCGCTTCATCGGATGGGGGCTGGCCGTCGCCGAGGCCGCGCTGGACGGCCCGCGCGAGGTCGCCGTCGTCGGCCCGCAGGGCGATCCAGCCACCGTCGCGCTGCACCGCGCCGCGCTGCTCGGCACCGCCCCGGGGGCGGCCGTCGCGCTGGGCGAACCCGGGGTGGACGAGGTGCCGCTCCTCCAGGACCGCCCCCTGGTCGACGGCAAACCCGCCGCCTACGTCTGCCGCCGCTTCACCTGCGAGCGGCCGACGACGGATCCGGAGGAGCTGGCGGAACGGCTCGGGGGGTAGTGGCCCGTGGCCAGTGACCCCGGGGCGGTGCCTCCGGGGGAGAGGCGATGAGGCCGGGGGCCTTCGGGATGAGGCGATGAGGCCGGTGGGCCTTCGGGGGTGAGGCGAGGGCGCAGCGCCGGCCCTCTGGGGCAAGCGGCACGACCGCCATCCCCGGGGGCGCCCGCACCTCGACCGCCCTCCTTGGGCCCCCGCCGTAGGAATCGTCCCGAGAGGGCCAAGGGAGCCGTCCGTCCCCGATCACGCCACAGGTGCCGCCCCGAGCGCGTCCGGGCGGCACCCCGGGCAGCCCCAGTCCGGCACCCCCTCCGTCACCTCCCCCCAGCCGGAAGTCCTAGGACCAGCGACCGGTTTGACCTTGACGCGCGCGTCAAGTTCTAGCCTCGACGCATGACACCTCGCACACACCGTGAAGTCCGCCTGGCCGCCCGCCCGCAGGGGCCCGTCACCGATGATCTCTTCGAGATCGTGGAGGTGCCGGTTCCGGAACCCGGACCCGGCCAGGTGCTGGTCCGCAACACCGTGATGGGCGTCGCCGCTGTGATGCGCACGCTGATGGACGAGACCAGCGTGGTGCCGATGCCCTCTTACAAGATCGGCGAACCGCTGCACGGGTCCGCCGTCGGTGAGGTGGTCGCCGCCCCGGGGACCGACCTCAAACCCGGCGACCTGGTGGAACACCACTTCGGCTGGCGGGAATACGCCGTGGTGGACGCCGACCAGGCGCAGCGGCTCGATCCGGGCCTGCTGCCCGACCCGGCCGCCTGCCTCTCCCAGGGCCCCACCGCGTGGATGGGCATGGTGCACGGCGCCGAAGTACGCCCCGGCGACACCGTCTTCGTCACCGGTGCGGCGGGCGGGGTGGGCTCCCTGGCGGGCCAGATCGCCCGGCTGCGCGGCGCCGCCCGGATCATCGGCAGTACGGGATCGCAGGAGAAGGCGGACCGGCTGATCAAGGAACTCGGCTATGACGCGGTGGTGATCCGCGGTGCGGGCCCCATCGAGGAGCAACTGCGCACGGCCGCCCCGGAAGGCATCGACGCGGTCTTCGACAACGTCGGCGGCGAACAGCTGCAGGCCGCCCTCGCCCTCGCCAACCGGGGGGCCCGGATCGCCATCGTCGGAGCGCTCTCCAGCCAGCTCGGCGGGGAGGGCAAACCCACCACCGTCGAGATCGACACCCTCTCGCTGCTCTCCCGCAGCATCACCCTGCGCGGCGTCGCCCTGTACGACCACCTGGACCTGATCCCGGAGTGGAACCAGCGGTTCGGCGAGGGGCTGCGCGACGGCACCCTCACCTTCCCGCACGCCCGGCTGCAGGGGCTCGAACAGGCGCCGCGGGCACTGCGCGAGCTGACCGAGGGTCGCCATCTGGGTGCGGTGATCGTGGAGTTGTGAGGCCGCGGCGCGCCGTCATGAGGTCGCGGCACCAGGCCGTCGTGAGGTCGCAGCACCCGTCATGAGGCCGCGGCACCGGGCCGTCGTGCGGCGAGGCGATTGCCCTGCCATTGTCGGTGCCCGGTTGTAGCCTGCACGCGTGACGACCTTGCTCGGGCAGCGATCCCTTGTCCAGGAGGCCGCGGCGCTACGGGCCGGCACGGACGACCCCGTCGACGCGGCGAACCGTTCGTGTGACCGTATCGACGCCGTCGATCCGCAGGTGCGGGCCTTTGTGCCCGAGGACGGGCGGCGTACGCGGCTTCTTGAGGCGGCGCGCCGGATCGCGGCGGCCGCTCCCCCCGCGGCCGACGCCCGGCCGGTCCTGTACGGCGTTCCCGTAGGCATCAAGGACATCGTGCATGCCGACGGGCTGCCCACCCGCGCGGGCTCGGAGCTGCCACCCGAAGTACTCACCGGCCCGCAGGCCACGGTCGTCGGCCGGCTGTGCGCCGCCGGTGCGCTGATCGCGGGCAAGACGGTCACCGCGGAGTTCGCGGTGACCGCCCCGGGGCCGACCCGCAATCCGCACAACCCGGCGCATACGCCCGGCGGTTCGAGCAGCGGCTCCGCGGCCGCGGTCGCCGCCGGGATGGTGCCGCTGGCCATCGGGACACAGACCGTCGGCTCGATGATCCGGCCCGCCGCCTACTGCGGAGTCGTCGGCTTCAAGCCGAGCTACGGGCGCATACCGGTCGACGGGGTGATCCCCAACGCGGCGAGTTTTGACACCCTCGGGTGCTACGCCACGGAGGTGGCCGGTGTCGCGCTGGCGGCGTCGGTGCTGGTCGACGGCTGGCGGGCACAGGACGGTGCGGGCCGGACGGAGCTCCCGGTACTGGGCGTGCCGGCCGGCCCCTACCTGGAGCGCGCCGACGCCGAGGCGCTGCGGGCGTTCGCGGAGCAGTGCGAGCTGCTGCGGGCCGCCGGGTACGTCGTCCACGAGGTGCCGGTGATGGACGACTTCGAGCAGATCGTGGACCAGCTGTTCACGATGAACCGCTACGAGGTCGCCCGGGCCCACGCCGACTGGTTCGCGCGCTACGGCGACCGCTACCGCCCGGAGACCACCTCGGCCATCCGACAGGGACACACCATCGGGGACGCCGCCTACGAAGCCGCCCGGGAGCGGCGTCAGGCCTTCCGCGCCCGGCTCGCGGCGGACCGCGCCGCGGCGGGCATCGACCTGTGGACCGCACCGTCGGCCACCGGCCCCGCGCCTGCCGGTCTCACCACCACGGGCAGCTCGATCATGTGCCTGCCCTGGAGCAACGCCGGGCTGCCGTCCGTCAGCGTGCCCGCCGGCCGCGCCGCCAACGGGCTGCCGCTCGGGCTCCAACTCGTCGGCGGTTTCGGCGCGGACGAGGACCTGCTGTACGGGGCGGCGGGGATCGAGCGAGTACTGAACGCCGCGGACCCCGGACACGGGGACAGCAGGCCGGACCCGGCGCAGAGGGGCTGAACGCGCCGGAGCGGGGCTGAGCGCCGGAGAGGGCCGGGACGCGCCGGAGGGCCGAACGCGCCGGAGAGGGAGGGGAGATGCGTATCGGGGACGCCGCGGTGGCCGCCGGCATGACGCCGCGGGCGCTGCGCTACTACGAGCAGCAGGGGCTGGTGACCGCCCGGAGGACACCGTCAGGTCACCGGGTGTACGACGCCGAGGACATCCGCCGGCTGAGGGCGGTGCGCGCACTGCGGGACGCGGGGCTGACGGTGGGGGATGTGCGCGCGTTCGCGCATCTGCTGCACACGATGCCGGCCGACGACGTACCGGATCTCATTCCCCGGGACCCTGCCTCCGGCCGCTGTCCGGCCATGGAAGAGGTGGCCCGGCGCCGGCTCGCCGACCTGGACGCCCGTATCGAGCGGCTGTCGCAATTACGGGCACGACTCGCGGCACGCCTGGGCGAACCGGTTGCCGCGGCGCCGGAGCCGGGGGAGCGGGGGAAGCAGCCCGGGCCGGGCGCCACGGTCCGCGCCGGGGCGGACAGCGGCCCGATCTTCCGGCTGGATGCCGCGCTGCCTCCGGGCGCCGCCGCCCTCAGAGCGTGAGGCCGCGCTCCAGTACCTCCAAGGCACGGTGGACCGACTCCTCGGGAACGCCGGTCCGGCCGCTCTCGCCCCAGTGCAGCAGTGCCTCCTGCAGCGCGGCCAGGATCGCGGCGCTGATCACCCGCAGCTGCAGGTCGTCGGCCGGCCGTCCGGAGCGCTCCGCCAGTACGGCGGTGAGCATCGCGGCGTCCCGTGCGGTGTGCTCCGCCGTACGGCCCCGGACGGCGGGCACCTCATGGATCAGCCGGACGCGCTGGACGAGTTCGCCACGCTCCTCGGCGGACATCGCGCGCAGTGCCTCGACGCTGACCTGCCGCACCGATTCGATCACCGGCTCGTCCGCGGGCCGGGCCCGGATTCCGTTCTCCAGTACGGCGTCGTACTCGTCCGTGAGCACGATGTCTTCCTTGGCGGGGAAGTAGCGGAAGACCGTACTCGGGGAGACGTCCGCGGCCGCGGCGATCTGGTCGACGGGGGTCGTGTCGTACCCCTGTTCCTCGAAGAGCCGGTAGGCGGCCCGCCGGATCGCCTGCCGGGTCTGGATCTTCTTCCGCTCCCGTCGCCCGGGCTGCGGCTGCGGTGTCCCGGTCGGCGTGGTGGCAGAGCTGCGTACGGCCATGCGCAGCATTGTCAGGCATCAGGCCGCCTTCCGGAGGCCAACGGCCGCACTCATGCGCGGAACAAACAGGTGCTGGGCAATCATCCGGGCAATCACCGAGCAAGCGCTGGGCAATCCCCGAGCAAGCAGTAGGCAATCTTCGAGCAAGCGTCGGGCAAGCAGTGGGCAAGACCGAGCAATCGCTGAGCAACCGCCGAGCGACCGGGAAGGCCCGGTGTCAGTGGGGCATGTCACGCTGTGAATAGGAAAAATTACGCTCGGGATTGGCGGGGGTGGGACGGTCGCCCGGGGCCGCGGGGTGCCGCCGCCTCAGGCGTGCGAATAGGCCACCAGGGAGATGCCGATGTAGTGCACGACGAACGCCGCCAGCGTGAAGGAGTGGAAGACCTCGTGGAAGCCGAACCACCGAGGTGAGGGGTTGGGGCGCTTGATCCCGTAGATCACGCCGCCCGCGCTGTAGAGCAGCCCGCCGACGATGACCAGTACCAGCACGGCGACGCCGCCGGTGCGCAGGAAGTCGGGCAGGAAGAAGACGGCGGCCCAGCCCATGGCGATGTAGCAGGGGGTGTAGAGCCAGCGTGGAGCGCCGACCCAGAAGACCCGGAAGGCGATCCCGGCCAGTGCGGCCGCCCAGACCGCCCAGAGCAGCGTCTGGCCGCGGGAGCCGGGCATGAGCAGCATCGTCAGCGGCGTATAGGTGCCCGCGATGATCAGGAAGATATTGGCGTGGTCGAGCCGGCGCAGCACGCCGTCGGCCCGCGGCCCCCAATTGCCCCGGTGGTAAAGGGCGCTGACCCCGAAGAGCAGGCAGGCGGTCATGGTGTAGATGGCGCAGGCCAGGCGGCCGCGGGGGCTGTCGGCGAGGGCGGTCAGTATGACCCCGGAGAGGAGCACGGCGGGAAACATCCCGGCGTGCAGCCAGCCGCGCAGTTTGGGCTTGAGGGGCGCGGCCGCGGCGGCGACCGCCGCGGTCGCGGGCGGCGCGCAGGGGGTCTGGCTCTCGGCGGCGTCGGGCGCGGAAGTCATGGCGCAATGCTACCTACGCGACCGTAAGTTACCGGTTCGTGGCGGAGTGGTGACGGTCACCAAAGTGCCCTCTGGACAGAACTCCCTCCGGGTCGGATGATCAAATGAGTGCGGTCGGCACCGGATGAGCGGTCACGAAGCATCCGGGTCGCAGCCCCCAAGGGGCAGGCAAACAAAAGAAGCGGATTTCCCGGCAAAACGGGCATAAATCCGTCCACACCCTCATCTAGGAGCGATCGTGGCGCGCGACAACGCGGCTCCCTCTGCCCATCCGACCCGTCACCAGAACCTCATCTCCTGGGTCGACGAGATCGCAGCACTCACCCAGCCCGACCGGGTCGTCTGGTGTGACGGCTCGGAGGCGGAGTACGAGCGTCTGTGCGAGGAGCTCGTCGACAAGGGCACGTTCAAGAAGCTCGACCCGGTCAAGCGCCCCAACTCGTACTACGCCGCCTCCGACCCGTCTGACGTGGCGCGCGTCGAGGACCGCACCTTCATCTGCTCCGAGAAGGAGGCGGACGCCGGCCCGACCAACCACTGGAAGGCCCCCGCCGAGATGCGGGCCATCTTTACCGGGGGAGACAGCAGCTTCGCTGGTGAGCAGGGCGTCTTCCGCGGCTCGATGAAGGGCCGGACGATGTACGTCGTCCCGTTCTGCATGGGCCCGCTCGGCTCGCCGCTCTCCGCGATCGGTGTGGAGATCACCGACTCCGCCTACGTCGCGGTGTCGATGCGCACCATGACGCGCATGGGGCAGCCGGTGCTCGATGAACTCGGCGAGGACGGCTTCTTCGTCAAGGCCGTGCACACCCTCGGCGCCCCGCTGGCCGAGGGCGAGGCCGACGTGCCGTGGCCGTGCAATTCCACCAAGTACATCTCGCACTTCCCCGAGGACCGCGAGATCTGGTCCTACGGCTCGGGCTACGGCGGCAACGCCCTGCTCGGCAAGAAGTGCTACGCGCTGCGGATCGCCTCCGTCATGGCGCGTGACGAGGGCTGGCTCGCCGAGCACATGCTGATCCTCAAGCTCACCCCGCCGCAGGGCGAGTCCAAGTACGTCGCGGCCGCCTTCCCGTCCGCCTGCGGCAAGACCAACCTCGCGATGCTGGAGCCCACGATCTCCGGCTGGACCGTCGAGACCATCGGCGACGACATCGCCTGGATGCGCTTCGGTGAGGACGGCCGCCTCTACGCCATCAACCCCGAGGCCGGATTCTTCGGTGTCGCGCCCGGCACCGGCGAGCACACCAATGCCAACGCCATGAAGACGATGTGGGGCAACTCCGTCTTCACCAACGTCGCGCTCACCGACGACGGCGACGTCTGGTGGGAGGGCATGACCGAGGAGAAGCCCGCGCACCTGACCGACTGGAAGGGCAACGACTGGACCCCGGAGTCCGGGACTCCGGCGGCCCACCCCAACGCCCGCTTCACCGTCCCGGCCGGCCAGTGCCCGATCATCGCGCCCGAGTGGGAAGACCCCAAGGGCGTGCCGATCTCGGCGATCCTCTTCGGCGGCCGCCGCGCCAGCGCCGTACCGCTGGTGACCGAGTCGCTGACCTGGCAGCACGGCGTCTTCCTCGGCGCCAACGTCGCCAGCGAGAAGACCGCCGCGGCCGAGGGCAAGGTCGGCGAGCTGCGCCGCGACCCGTTCGCCATGCTGCCGTTCTGCGGTTACAACATGGGCGATTACATGGGGCACTGGGTCAAGGTCGGTGCCGACAAGGACCAGTCCAAGCTGCCGAAGATCTACTACGTCAACTGGTTCCGCAAGGACGACAAGGGCCGCTTCGTCTGGCCCGGCTTCGGCGAGAACGGCCGGGTGCTCAAGTGGATCGTCGAGCGCCTGGACGGCAAGGCCGAGGGCGTGGAGACCCCCATCGGTGTGCTGCCCACGAAGGACGCGCTGGACACCGACGGCCTGGACCTCGACGACGCCGACCTCGACTTCCTGCTCACCGTCGACAAGGACGTGTGGCGCGAGGAGGCGGCGCTGATTCCCGAGCACCTCAACACCTTCGGTGACCACACGCCGAAGGAGCTGTGGGACGAGTACCGCGCACTGGTCCAGCGGCTCGGCTAGTCGCCGCGTCGGCTGTCGCACCAGCCGTCGCACCAGCCGCTGCACCGCCTTCGCCCGGCCGGGGCCCCGCACCACGCGTGCGGGGCCCCGGCCCGTTGGGCGACCGGAAAGGCTGCTGGTGTGGGAAAGGCTGCTCGGAAGGGAAAGGCCGCCGGGATGGGCCGGTGGAGTGATGCCGGGGCCGGGAGCCGAGGGTGGCAGGGATCCGGGGTCGGCGACCGAAGAGGCGCCGTCCCGCCCGTCCCGCCCGCAGGCCCAGGCCGAGGCTCAGGCCGTGATGCAGGCCGTGGTGCAGGCCCTGACTCAGGCCGTGGCGAGATCCCGGTCGCGATGCGGTGCGGCGTGTGCCTCCATCCGCTCCGCGGCCAGGGCTATCGCCGCGGCGTCACCCCGGGAGGTGGCGACCGCCAGGGCGTTCCCGGCGAGGGTGTGGGCGCGCTGCTGCAGGGCCTCGGCCCGGGACGGGCTGCCACCGTCGGAGGGCTCGGCGCGCAGCGGGTAGTGACCGCCGCTCAGCCGCGCGACCTGCTCGGCGATGCGCTCGGCGGCGGCAGCGAGTGCGGCGCCGTCCGGCGTGGCCCCCTGGGCTGCGCCACCGTCCTCCCGCGTCGCCAGGGCGTGCAGTTCGTCGGTGACGGTGAGCAGCGCGGTCAGCTGTCCGGCGAGCCGGATGTCCAGCTCCTCCTCGCGGGAGCGGTGCGGGACCTCCGGGGCGGCGGCCATGGTGTGGACCGACTTGGTGCGGATCGGTTCGTACATGGGACGGCCTCCTGAAAGCGTCTACGAGACCATCCTAGCTTAGACGATGTCTAAAGTTGTGATCCGTATAGAAATTGCTCCGGCTCAGCACTGTCCGTAACCGTCGAGGAAGGAGCCGATCCGGGTGACGGCATCCGTCAGATCGTCCGTGCTGGGCAGCGTGACCAGGCGGAAGTGGTCCGGCTCCGGCCAGTTGAAGCCGGTGCCGTGCACGATCATGATCTTCTCGGCGCGCAGCAGATCGAGCACCATCTGCCGGTCGTCCTTGACCTTGTAGACCTTGGGGTCCAGTCGCGGGAAGGCGTACAGCGCGCCCTTCGGCTTGACGCAGCTGACGCCGGGGATCTGCGTCAGCAGCTCGTACGCCGCATCGCGCTGCTCCAGCAGCCGGCCGCCGGGCAGCACCAGTTCGTTGATCGACTGGCGGCCGCCGAGGGCCGTGGCGACCGCGTGCTGGGCCGGCATATTGGCGCACAGCCGCATATTGGCGAGGATCGTCAGCCCCTCGATGTACGAGGCGGCGTGTGCCTTCGGGCCGCAGACCGCCATCCAGCCGCTGCGGTAGCCCGCCACCCGGTACGACTTCGACAGCCCGTTGAAGGTCAGGGTCAGCAGGTCGGGGGCGAGCGAGGCGAAGGGGGTGTGGGTGACGCCGTCGTAGAGGATCTTGTCGTAGATCTCGTCGGCGCAGACGATCAGGTTGTGCCGCCGGGCGATCTCCGCGATGCCCTGCAGCAGCGTGTCGTCGTACACGGCACCCGTGGGGTTGTTGGGGTTGATGACGACGATGGCCTTGGTGCGGTCGGTGACCTTGCGCTCGATATCGGCGAGGTCGGGCATCCAGTCGGCCTGCTCGTCGCAGCGGTAGTGCACGGCGGTGCCGCCGGAGAGGGACACGGACGCCGTCCACAGCGGGTAGTCCGGGGCCGGGACCAGCACCTCGTCGCCGTCGTCCAGCAGCGCCTGCATCGACATCTGGATGAGCTCGGAGACGCCGTTGCCCAGGTAGATGTCGTCGACCGAGAGCTCGATGCCCTTGGTCTGGTAGTGCTGCATCACCGCGCGACGGGCGGAGAGCAGGCCCTTCGCGTCGCCGTAGCCGTGTGCCGTACCGACCGAGCGGAGGATGTCCTCCAGGATCTCGGGCGGGCACTCGAAGCCGAACGCCGCCGGGTTGCCGGTGTTGAGCTTGAGAATGCGGTGACCCGCCGCCTCCAGCCGCATGGCCTCCTCGAGCACCGGGCCACGGATTTCGTAGCAGACGTTGGCGAGCTTCGTTGACTGGATCACCTGCATGACCGCCACCTTACGGCTGCGTAACGACGCCCGCCCGGTGTTCTTCCCCACGTTGGTCAGCGGATGGTGTGGGGTGCGTCACGCAAAGTGACGCTGTGTGGGTGGTGGGGCGAGTGGGCTGACGGGGGCGGGCAGACGCACGGACGGGCGGCCGGGACTGGCTGGGTGGCCGGCCCTGGCGCCTGCCCTGTGTTCCGGGCGCCTGCCCTGTATTCCGGGTGCCCGCCCTGTGTTCCGGCCGTCCGCCCCGTGTTCCGGGCGCCCGCCCTCTGTCAGGTGAACGGGCCTTCGGCCGTGAAGCGGCGCAGGTGGTGGGCGAATGCCTCGGCCTCGCCGGGCGGCCATGAGGACAGGCTCGTCATGATGTGGGCGGCCAGACGTCTGCGCAGCTCTGCCACTGCGGACTGGCCCTGCTCGGTGAGGACGAGCAGATGCGCGCGCCGGTCGGTGGGGTCTGCCTCGCGGCGGATGAGGCCGGCGGCCTCCAGCCGTGAGGCGCGGCGGGTGACGCCGGAGCGGTCGACGCCGGCGTCGGGTGCCAGGTCGGCGGCGCTGCGGGGGCCGGTCCGGGCCAGCGCGCTGAGGACCGGGTACGTCAATTCGTCCACCGCCTCGCCCATGCCCTCGGTGAGCTGCTGGTGCAGCTGTGCGCGGGTGGTGCGCCTGAGCAGGAGGCCCAGTGCGTCGGCGATCTCATGCCCTACCTCGTTCTCCACGCTCTCCATGCTCTCCACGTTCTCCATGCCCTCCATACCGAAAGAATAGCGTGCGCGGCGCACGCAATTGCTGCTACAGTCCAGGAAGTGCGTGCGCCACGCACGCACCTCTCCTCCTCTGAAGGGAACTCCCATGACCCGCACCGGCATCGAGGCCGCCATGAACGACCTGCTCTTCAACAGCGAGATCACCCTGCGGGAGGCCGCCGACCGCCACTTCGCCCCGGAGTACCGCCAGCGCACGGACGGCGAGTGGGCCGACCGCACCGAGTTCCTTGAGCACATCACCCACGTGCGCAGCCTCGTCGCCGGCGGCCATGTCGAGGTGCACGAAGAGCTGTACAGCGGCAGCAAGTACGCCGACCGGCACACCGCGCACATCGCGAAGAAGGACGGCTCGACCGTGAGCATGGAGGTCTATGTGTTCGCCGACCTCACGCCCGACGGCCGGTTCAGCCGCATCGAGGAGACCACTCTGATGCTTCAGGGCTCCGAAGCCGATCGCGGCATCGGCAGTGCCCGGTAGGAAGGCGCCCCCGGGAGCACGGTGCGCGACCCTTGGCCCGCCGCACTCCTGGCCGTCGGCCCCCTTGGTCCCGTCGGCCCCGTCGGCCCCGTCAGTCCTGTCGAGCCCATCGGGCCTGGTGGGGCGCGTGTGGCGGTTGGGGGCGAGTGCGGCACCTCCCTCAAGCGGCACCGTTTGAATGATGAAAAGAGCGGGGCGGTAGCATATGAGCACCGCCTAGCTCGAAAGATAAGCCTGTGACTGCTGTCAATGACGACTCGTTCACCAACTGGAAAAACCGCGAGGAGATCGCGGAGTCGATGATCCCGCTCATCGGGAAGCTGCACCGGGAGCGGGACGTCACGGTCCTGCTCCACAGCCGCTCCCTGGTGAACAAGTCGGTGGTCAGCATCCTCAAGACTCACCGGTTCGCCCGGCAGATCGCCGGTGTGGAACTCTCGGTCACCGAGACGCTGCCGTTCCTGCAGGCCCTCACCGCGCTCGACCTCGGCCCGTCCCAGATCGACATCGCCCTGCTCGCCGAGACGTACCGGACCGATGACCGCGGCCTGACGGTGGAGGAGTTCACCGCCGAGGCCGTCGCCGGTGCCACCGGTGCCGACAAGATCGAGCGCCGTGAGCCGCGCGATGCCGTCCTCTACGGGTTCGGCCGCATCGGCCGCCTCGTCGCCCGCCTGCTGATCGAGAAGTCCGGCTCCGGCAACGGCCTGCGGCTGCGCGCCATCGTCGTCCGCCAGGGCGGCGAGCAGGACATCGTCAAACGCGCCTCGCTGCTGCGCCGCGACTCCATTCACGGGCAGTTCCAGGGCACGATCACGGTTGACGAGGCGAACAGCACGATCATCGCCAACGGCAACGAGATCAAGGTGATCTACGCCAACGACCCCTCGGAGGTCGACTACACGGCGTACGGCATCAAGAGCGCCATCCTCATCGACAACACCGGCAAGTGGCGCGACCGCGAGGGCCTGTCGAAGCACCTGCGCCCCGGCATCGACAAGGTCGTCCTGACCGCGCCGGGCAAGGGCGACGTCCCCAACATCGTGCACGGCGTCAACCACGACACGATCAAGCCGGACGAGCAGATCCTGTCCTGCGCGTCCTGCACCACCAACGCGATCGTCCCGCCGCTGAAGGCGATGGCGGACGAGTACGGCGTGCTGCGCGGCCACGTGGAGACCGTCCACTCGTTCACCAACGACCAGAACCTGCTGGACAATTACCACAAGGCCGACCGTCGCGGCCGCTCGGCGCCGCTCAACATGGTGATCACCGAGACCGGTGCCGCCTCCGCCGTCGCCAAGGCGCTGCCCGAGCTCACGGCCCCGATCACCGGCAGCTCGATCCGGGTCCCGGTGCCGGACGTCTCGATCGCGATCCTCAGCCTGCGGCTCGGCCGTGAGACCAGCCGCGAGGAGGTCCTCGACTACCTCCGCGACGTGTCGCTGACCTCGCCGCTCAAGCGCCAGATCGACTTCACCACGGCGCCCGACGCGGTGTCGAGCGACTTCATGGGCTCGCGTCACGCCTCGATCGTGGACGCCGGCGCCACCAAGGTCGACGGCGACAACGCGATCCTCTACCTCTGGTACGACAACGAGTTCGGCTACTCCTGCCAGGTCATCCGCGTCGTCCAGCACGTGTCCGGGGTGGAGTACCCGACCTACCCGGCCCCGGCGGTCTGATACCGGCGCACGAACCGACTCGGCGTTCCGGCGGGCGGGGCGGTGGTGAGGGCCTGACGGTGCCCTACCGCCGCCCCGTCGCCGTGCGCCGTACCGTCCGTCCCGCCAGGACGTCCGTCCGCCGGCCGTCCTCGATCACGAACCGGCCGTCGATGAGTACATGCGGGATGCCGGTGGGCAGGGTGCGCGGTGCGTCGAAGGTGGCGCCGGCGGCGACCGTTTCGGGGTCGAAGAGGACGAGGTCGGCGCGGTAGCCCGCACGGACGAGGCCGCGGTCGGGGAGCCGCAGGCGGGCGGCCGGGCGGCCGGTCAGATGGGCGACGCACTCCTCCAGGGACAGCACACCCAGCTCGCGGACGTATCTGCCGAGGTACTGGGGGAAGGTCCCGTATGCGCGCGGATGTGGCTTGAGGCCCTGGAGGATGCCGTCGCTGCCGCCGGTGTGCACCTGGTGGCGCATGATCTGGCGGACGTTCTCCTCGTGGCCGACGTGCTGCAGGATCGTCGAGCCCAGGCGGTCGTCGGTCAGCAGACGCCGGGCGGTCACCCACGGCTCCTCGCCGCGCTCGGCCGCGCTGCGGGCGACGGTCTTGCCGACGTAGCCGGTCAGAGCCGGGTCCGCGACACCGGAGATCTCGATGGCGTCCCAGTCGATGGGCACCCCGTGGCAGCCGTCCGCACCGTCGATCTCCATGACCCGGCGGATCCGCTCGGCCGTCGCCTCGTCGTGGAGGCGGGCGAGGATCGCCTCGGGACCGCCCTCGCTCGCCCAGCTCGGCAGCATCGCGACCAGGGTCGTACAGCCGGGGGTGTAGGGGTAGGTGTCGAGGGTGATGTCCGCGCCCGCGGCCAGTGCCCTGTCCAGGAGCGCGAGCAGGTCGGGCGCGCGGCCCTCGTTGACGCCGAAGTTCATGGTGGCGTGCGCCAGATGCAGCGCGCAGCCGGCCTCGCGGGTGAGCGCCACCATCTCCTCGTACGCCTGGAGGGCGCCGGCCCCGTAGGAGCGGTGGTGCGGGCAGTAGTAGCCGTCGTAGCGCGCCACCACCCGGCACAGTTCGGTGAGTTCCGCGTCGGAGGCGTACATGCCGGGGGTGTAGGTCAGACCGGAGGACAGTCCCACCGCGCCCTGCTCCAGACCCTCGGCGACCAGCTGTTTCATCCGCGCCAGCTCGCCGGCGGTGGCGGGGCGGTCGTCCCAGCCGAGGGCGAGCATCCGGACGGTGCCCTGCGGGATGAGGTAGGCGGCGTTGACGGCGATGCCGTGGCCGTCGAAGCCGTGGTCGAGGCGGTCGAGGTAGCCGCCGACGGTACGCCAGGAGAAGTCGACGGAGGTGTCCCCGGGCCCGCCGCCGTTCCAGCCGGTGATCTGGGTGCGGACCTGGGCGAGGGCCCGGTCGTCGACCGGCGCGTACGACAGGCCGTCCTGGCCGATGACTTCGAGGGTGACGCCCTGGGCGGCCTTCGCCTCGTGCGCCGGGTCACGCAGCAGCGCGAGGTCGCTGTGCGCATGCATATCGATGAAGCCGGGGGAGAGGGCGAGGCCGTGGCCGTCCACCACGCGGGCGGCGCCCGGGCGCGGGCCGCCGTCCGACTCGCGGTGGATCGCGGCGATCCGGCCGTCGGCGAGGGCGACATCGGCGCGGTAGGACGGACCGCCGGACCCGTCGAGGACGCGGACGTCGCGGAGCACGGTGTCCATGGCTGGGGCCTGCCTTTCTCGTTGACTTCGGGCCTTCGGGCCTTCGGGCTGTGCCCGGGGGCCGGGGCCGGACCCTTACGGGTCTCGCGGCACCGGGCCCCGGGCGGGGGCCGGCGGTGCGCGCCGCGGGGGACCGGCACGCACCGCCGGGGTCGGGGAGGGGACAGGTGATCCCTGGCCCAGGGTTTCTGGAACTTCTGAGAGCTCCCTAAGGGCAACTAAGGGCAACTAAGGGGCAGTTAGGGCCCTAAGGGAAACCTAGGGTCCCTAAGGCAACCAAGGGTCCCTAGGGTCCCCAATGGCTCCTAGAAGAAGGTGCGGATGAAATCGGTGACCGTGCCGTCCTGCTCGACCAGCGGGATCAACTGCCACTTGTCGAAGGACGTACAGGGGTGCGACAGGCCCAGCCCGACCCAGTCGCCGACCTCCAGGTCACCGGCCCGCTCGGTGCGGACCCAGGCGTGCTGGTCGGACAGCCCGGTGACGGTGACGCCGCCCGCAGGGCGCAGGGTGCCGTCCCGGCCGGACCGTACGACCTGGGCCTGCGGCAGATGCAGGTCGTACGCCGCATCGCGCTTGCCCGCGTTGAGGAACGCCTGCTCGGGCGTGGGGCGGGAGACGACCTGCGCCCAGAGGCGGAAGGCGGGCCGCAGGGCGCCCTCCTCCGGGATGCGGTTGAAGGGGGTGACCTCACGGTAGTGGCCGTCGTCGTGCGAGACGTACGCGCCCGAGCGCAGCAGCTTGAGAGGCGGGGCGGACAGTTCGGGAATGTCGGCGAAGACCTCGGCCACCGCATCGAACCAGGCGCTGCCGCCCGCACTGATGACGATCTGGTCGAGGTCGGCGAACCGGCCCGACGCGTCGAACTCCACAGCAAGGGCGACCAGTCGGCGCAGCCAGGCGGTCACCCGCTCGGGGGTGGCGTCGGGCACCTCGCCCTCGTAGCCGGCGACGCCGACCAGACGGAGGGTGTCCACGCCCGCGATGGCGTCGGCGAGTTCGAGGCATTCGGCCTCGGTCCGCACACCGGTACGCGCGCCCTCCCCGGCGCCGAGCTCGACGACGACATCCACGGGGCGGGTGGCGCCGGCCTCGCGCAGAGCGGCGTCCATCAGCTCGATGCCCCGCAGCGAGTCGACGTAGCACACGAAGCGGAAGCCGGGGTCCGCGGCGAGCTCTCCGGCGAGCCAGCGCAGCGCGGCCGCGTCCACGAGCTCGTTGGCCAGGAAGATCTGCTGGATGCCGTAGTGGCGGTAGACGCGGACCTGGTGGGGGACGGCGGCGGTGATGCCCCACGCGCCGTGCTCCAGCTGGCGGGCGAAGAGCTGCGGTGCCATGCAGGTCTTGCCGTGCGGGGCGAAGGCCAGGCCGTGCCGGGCCGCGTAGGTCTCCATCAGGGCCAGGTTGTGGGCGACCGACTCGGCGGAGAGGGCGAGGAGAGGGGTGGTGAACCCGTCGTGGAAGAGGTTGCGGCGCTCGGCGGCCAGCTCGCCGACGGTCCGGCCCTCGGCGTCCGGGGGCAGCGACTTGAAGCGGTGATCGACCCGCTCGTCCGCGAGTCCCTTGAGTCCCTGCGCGAGCCGTTCACCGGCCATGGGGCCTCCTCGAAAGTCCTCGTTGCACTATCTGCAACAGTCATTGCGCATATCGCTGACCGCTGTCTAACATCCGAGCCATCGCCCGGTCAACGGTGGGAAACGCGTCGGGCAACGGCGGGAAATGCGGCGGGAAGCGGCCGGATGCGGCCGGAGACGGCCGGTTCACCGTGCGGCGCGGGACCGTATCCCGTGCGGCGCGGGACCGTATCCCGTGCGGTGCGGGACCGGAACCCTTGCGGCACCGGGCCGGAACCCTGCGGCACCCGGTCCGGGCAGGCACCACAGCGAAGGAGCGGAACCGATCGTGACCAGGCCCTCGAACGCCGGCGGCACCCCTGTTGCGGGCGGCACCTCCGTTGCGGGCGGCACCTCCGTCCCGGGCGGCACCCCCCTTCCGGACGGCCCCTCCGTCCCGGACGTCGACGTCGTCTGCCTCGGCGAGTCCATGGTCACCTTCCTGCCGAACCAGCCCGGCCGACTCGCCGACGTACCGTCCTTCGACCGCGCCATCGGCGGCGCCGAGTCCAACGTCGCCTGCACCCTCGCCCGCACCGGCCACACCGCACGCTGGATCTCCCGGGTCGGCACCGACGGCTTCGGCGACCACCTGCTTGCCGCCATCGCCGACTGCGGCGTCGATGTCACCCACGTCCGACGCGACCCGCTGCGCCCCACCGGCATCTACTTCCGCACCGCGGGCGACCGCGCAGGCGACACCCACGAAGTCGCCTACTACCGGGCCGGTTCCGCCGCCTCCGCCATGACGGCCGCGCAACTGGACCTGGACGCGGTCCGCTCCGGCCGGGTTCTGCATCTGTCCGGCATCACGGCGGCGCTGTCCGAGGACTGCCTCGGCCTGATGCGTGAGCTGACCGCCCGCCGCCCGGGGCGTCCGCTGCTCTCGTTCGACGTCAATCACCGGCCGGGGCTGTGGCGTGAGCCGTCACAGGCACAGGCGCTGCTCGAACTGGCGCGGGGCGCCGACCTGGTCTTCGTCGGCGACGACGAGGCCCGGGACGCCTGGGGCCTGCACGGGCCGCAGGCCATCAGCGACGCGCTGCCGGAACCTGACCTCCTGGTCGTCAAACAGGGCAAGCGCGGCGCCACCGTCTTCCAGCGCACCACCGAGACGGGCGGGCGCCGCGACGACGCCATCGGTACGACGACCGGCGAGCGCCGCGACGACGGCATCGGTACGGCGACCGGCGGGCGCCGCGACGACCTTACCGGCACCGAGACAGTCGTGGGCCGCGACGAAGCCACCCCCACCCCCACCGCTACCGCCACCCCCACCTTCGTCCCCTCCCTGGCCGTCGACCTCGTGGCGGCCACCGGGGCCGGCGACGCCTTCGCCGCCGGATTCCTCTCCGCCACCCTGCGCGGTCTGCCGGTCCGCACCCGCATCCGTCACGGCCACCTGTGGGCCGCCGCAGCCCTCACCGTCCCCGGCGACCTCGCGACCCCGCCCGGCCGCGCGCACGCCGACCGCCTGGCGGGCCTCGACGACGAGGCCTGGGGGAGACTGCACCTCGGCCCCGGCTGGACCGAAGCCGGCGCTTGCGGCCACCGGGCCGACGAGGAGGTACGGACACCGTGAACGAGCGACGCGAGACAGCCGTCGACGAGAGGCACACCCCCGGCG
The DNA here is from genome assembly GCF_040253635.1 of Streptomyces sp. Edi2. NCBI lineage: Bacteria > Bacillati > Actinomycetota > Actinomycetes > Kitasatosporales > Streptomycetaceae > Streptomyces > Streptomyces sp. Edi2. The sequence continues at coordinate 5,839,803 of NZ_JBEJGX010000003.1, forward strand.
ACGGCAGGGACGGGCGAAGCGAGGCACGCACATGAGCCAGACCGTCGACCGCGCCCTGAGCATCCTGCCGCTGCTCGCCGAGGGACCCGCCGACCTGGGACAGGTCGCCGACCGACTCGGTGTCCACAAGTCCACGGCCCTCCGGCTCCTGCGCACCCTCCACGAACACGGCCTCGTCTACCGCCAGTCCGACCAGCGCTACCGCCTCGGCGCCCGGCTCTTCGCCCTCGCCCAGCAGGCCGTCGAAAACCTCGACGTACGCGAGATCGCCCATCCCCACCTCGTCGAGCTCAACGAGCAATGCGGGCACACCGTCCACCTCGCGGTCCATGAGGAGAACGAGGTCCTTTACATCGACAAGGTGGAGAGCCGCTATCCGGTCCGGATGTACTCCCGGATCGGCAAACCCGTCGCGATCACCGTCGCGGCGGTCGCCAAGCTGCTCCTCTCCGACCTGCCCGAACCCGAGCGCCGCGCCCTCGCGGAGAAGCTCGACTACCCCCTCTACACGCCTCGTTCGACGCCCCACGCCACGGCCTTCCTCGCCGAACTGGCCAAGGTCCGCGAACAGGGCTGGGCCACCGACCTCGGTGGCCACGAGGAGTCCATCAACTGCGTCGCGGCACCCATCCGCGGCACGGACGGCCGCGTGGTAGCGGCCATGTCGGTCTCCGCGCCGAATGTCGTCGTCACCGCCGAGGAACTGCTCACGCTGCTCCCGCTGGTACGCCGCACCGCCGACGCCATCAGCCGGGAGTACTCCGGAACCGCCATTCCCCAGTAACCACCGGCCCGGCCCGGCCCGGCCCGACCTGACCCGACCCGACCCGTAATCACCAACTCCCCCAACCACCACCCCCGTACAGAAAGCCTGAACCCCATGACCGAGAAGACCGCGCTCACCCCGGCCACCCACACCACCCCGCCCGCGAAGTTCTCCCACGGAGTCAAGAAGGGCAACATCCTCCAGGTCGCGGGCCAGGTCGGCTTCCTTCCCGCCGTCGAGGGCCAGGCCCCCACCCCGGCCGGCCCCACCCTGCGCGAGCAGACCCTGCAGACCCTCGCCAACGTCCAGGCCATCCTCGAAGAGGGCGGCGCGAGCTGGGACGACGCGATGATGATCCGCGTCTACCTCACCGACGTGGACCACTTCGCCGAGATGAACGAGATCTACAACGCCTACTTCGAGGAGCAGGGCCTCAAGGAGGCCCCCGCGGCCCGCACCACCGTCTACGTCGGACTGCCCAAGGGTCTGCTCATCGAGATCGACGCCCTCGCGGTCCTGAGCTGAGGCACCGAACCCCTTGCTCAGCCTGCCGTTAGCACCACCGCACGTGCACCGTTCGCCGCACGGCACGGTGCCCCGTACCGACGGGGCGCCGTGCCGCGGTCCCCCCTGCCTGGAGATGCCTTCCAGGGGACACCCCGGACCTCCCGGGAACCGCCCCTGCCTGACAACGGAGTCACCCCATGTTCCTCGCCGCCACGCCCGCCACCCCGCCACCACCACCCCACACCGGTGGACTCATCGCCCTGATACCGGGCACCGCGGGGCTTCTGACGGTCGCCGCCCTGGGCATCGCCCTGCTCCTCGTCCTGATCATCAAGGTCCGGCTGCAGCCGTTCGTCGCGCTGCTGACGGTCTCCATCGCGGTGGGCCTGGCCGCCGGGCTCTCCGTCACCGAACTCTTCGGCACGGTCCAGAAATCCGACGCCGTCTCGATGATCGAGACCGGTATGGGCGGCATCCTCGGGCACGTCGCCATCATCATCGGCCTGGGCACCATGCTCGGCGCGATCTTGGAGGTCTCCGGCGGCGCCGAGGTGCTGAGCTCCCGGCTGCTCCGCCTCTTCGGCGAGCGGCGCGAACCGCTCGCCATGGGCCTGACCGGACTGATCTTCGGCATCCCGGTCTTCTTCGACGTCGGCATCTTCGTCCTCGCCCCGATCGTCTACGCGGCAGCGAAACGGAGCGGCAAGTCGATCCTCCTCTACTGCATGCCGCTCCTCGCGGGCCTGTCCATGACCCACGCCTTCCTGCCGCCGCACCCCGGCCCGGTCGCCGCCGCCGGCCTCTTCAAGGTCGACCTCGGCTGGATCATCCTCATGGGCATCCTCTGCGGCATCCCGGCGGTACTCGCCGCCTGGGGCTACGCGGCCTGGATCGGCAAGCGCCTCTTCGTCCCCGTCCCGCAGGACATGGTCGAGGCCGCCGAGGAGGCCAAGGCCGCGGTCACCGCGGAGAAGGCCGCGGCCGGCGTCAAGCCGCAGGAGGCGCCGGTCGCCCTGGGCACCGTCCTCACCATCATCGGCACCCCGCTGATCCTCATCCTGCTGGCGACCTTCTCCTCCATCGCCCTGGCCCCCTCGGCCGGCCGTTCGGTGATCGAGTTCTTCGGCCACCCCTTCGTCGCCCTGACCATCGCCCTGCTGATGTCGTACTACCTGCTGGGTGTCCGCCGCGGCTGGTCCCGCAAGTCCCTGGAGACGGTCTCCACCGCCTCGCTCAAGCCGGTCGGCAACATCATCCTGGTCGTCGGCGCCGGCGGTATCTTCGGCGCCGTCCTCAAGGGCAGCGGTGTGGCCACCGCCCTCTCCGACACCTTCCACAACGTCGGCCTGCCCGTGATCGTCCTCGCCTACCTCCTCTCCCTCGTCCTCCGCGTCGCCCAGGGCTCGGCCACGGTCGCCATCGTCACCACGGCCGGCATCGTCGTCCCCCTCGTCGAGGGCCAGGGCATGTCCCAGGCCCACCTGGCCCTGATCATCATGGCGATCTCGGCAGGGTCGATCTTCGCTTCGCACGTGAATGACGGCGGGTTCTGGATGGTCAGCAAGTACTTCGGGATCACGGAGCGCGACACCCTCAAGTCCTGGACCGTATTGGAGTCCGTGCTCTCGGTCGCCGGGTTCGCGGTGGCGGCGGCGGTGAGCCTGGTGGTCTAGCCGCCGGTCGCGACATCCCGTCCCTTTCGCGCGCAGGGGGCGCCCGGAATCCGGCGTCCCCTGCGCCTCATGCCGCGCGCCCGTACGCCCGTGCCCCCTCGCGTGGCAGCACCGCCCACAACCGCGTTCCGTCGCCGGGCTCGGACGACTCCCCGAACCCCCACTCACCGTCACAGGCGTGCATCACACAGGCCAGCAACAGAAGCAGAGACCGCCGCCTGCCGTCACAAGCCGCCGCGAGACGGCGATGAGTATGGCGCGGATGCCCGTCATAGAGGCAGACGCGCAGCGCGTCATCGCGATAGCGCAGCGACAGATAGACGCTGTCGGACGGCGTGAACAGGCACGCAGAGGCTGCGAGTTCACCGATCACCTGGGTCGCGGCGTCGGTCACGTCATGCAGTCCGTGCGCTTCCAGGATCGTCCGGGCGGCGGACCGCGCGACGGCCGGACTGGCGAGCGCGGCGGGAAGAGTGAGGCTGTAGGCCAGGTTCTCCGGCACGCGGGGTGTGCGGAGGTCGAGGGGGTGCGGGCAGACGGACATGGCTGTGGGCATAACAACTCCCTTGTGAACACGGGTGGTTGATGTGCGGCAGCCGGTGGCCTGTCTCCCTGGCGCGGTCCCGCCTCTCCCAGGGCAGGAGGATGCGGGCAGGCTCGCGCGATGCGCTTCCGGCTGCGTGGAGCGTGAGTGTTGCGTTACTGACTGTAGGAAGGGGTGTGGCACATTGTCCATCACGGTGAGGGGTAATTACCCCTCACCGTGATGGACTGGTGTGACCGGCGGGGGCAGACTGGCCCTGACCTCAGCGGGAGGAGGAGTTGCATGCCGACCAGGACCACGCCAACGGTGCGCCAGCAGCGACTTGGAGCCGAGCTGCGCAAGATGCGTCTCGCTGCCGGCGCCACCACCGAATACGCCGCGGGGTTGCTGGGCATCGACCGGACGCGGATCTCCAACATGGAGGGCGGGATCAGGCCGGTCTCCCCTGACCGTGTGCGCACGCTGGCCTGCAACTACGCCTGCCCGGACGAGTCGTACGTCGAAGCCCTGGTCGACATGGCTGCGAACCGAGAGCGCGGCTGGTGGGAGCAGTACCGGGGCACGCTCGCCGCTGGGATGCTGGATATCGCGGAGCTGGAATGGCATGCCGCTCGTATCAGTACGACGCAGACGGTCCACGTTCCGGGTCTGTTCCAGACCGAGGACTATGCCCGAGCCGTCTTCACCGCAGTCTTGCCGCCTCCGACGCGACTCGAAGTCGAACTGCGCGTCGCCCACCGTATGGAGCGCCAGCAGGTTTTCGAGCGGCCTGATCCGCCTGGCTATGTTGCCTTCGTCCATGAGGCGGCATTGCGCATGAGGTTCGGCGGAACCGGCGTCATGCGTCACCAGCTCAAGCAGCTATGCCATGCGTCGGAACGCGAGGGTGTCGATGTGCGGGTACTCCCAGTGGACGCGGGCGCGTTTCCCGGGGCAGGGCATGCTCTCCTGTACGCCGGAGGTGTCGTACCTCAGCTCGATACCGTGCAGCTGGACTCGGCCCACGGCCCGGAGTTCACGCACGCCGAAGCCCAGCTCGCGAAGTACCGCGCCCACCTCGACTGGATGGACAACGCGTCGCTGTCGACCCCGGCTTCGCGGGACTTCATCCGTAATGTCGAGCGCTCACTCTAGAAAGGTCATCATGAGAGACGTCAACTGGGAAGAGCCGTTCTGCGGCGAAGGCAACAACTGCTTCCGCCTCGGCACCGACGAAGACGACAACGCCTACATCGCCGTAGCCGGCGCCGAGGACACCTGCATAACCGACAGCCGCGAAGCCCTCCGCACCCTCATCCGCGAGATAAAGGCGGGTAAGGCGGACCACCTGCTCCAGTAGAGCAACTGTCCACACCTGTGGATCAGTAGGGCCGGGAGCGTTCCTGCGCATGGCCTTTCGCTCCTCATGGCCGTCATCCACACGTGTCGCCGAACCCCGCGACTGGTCGGCCGGCTCGTGCAGTTGGGCCACGATGTGTTCCTCCAGGCGCAGCAGACCAGGTGACCTGGGGTTTCGAAGCCGCTGAGATCAGCCGGGGAGGGGGATGAACAGCAGGATGCTGTGGTCGGTGGCGGCGGTGTAGCAGGCAGTGCCAGGGAAGGTGGCGGTGTAGAAGGGGGTGGCGATGGCGAAGACGGGGACGATGGCGTTGTGGATGGTGGCGGTGCCGTTCGCGTCGGTGACGGCGGTGCCGAGGTTGACCGGACCGAAGAGCGTGATGGCGGTGAAGGTCACCGGCTGACCGGCCACCGGCATCCCCGAGGCGGTCGTCAGGGTGGCGCTGAGGGTGGGGATGTAGAACTCGGGCAGCGGGGTCAGCCGGAGCCGGATCGTGCCTGGCTGCGCGGTCAGCGTGGTGGGGGTGGGGTTCAAGGTGACGGGGGTGCTGGTGGTGGAGCCGGTGAAGCAGCTGTCACCGCCGTAGGCAGCGGTGAGGGTGCCGGAGCTCAGGGCGGTGGTGGTGAAGCAGGCCTGCCCCGATGCGTTGACGGGGACCATCTGGGTTTGGCTGTTGGGGAGGGTGAAGGTGACCGTGCCGGTCGGCACTGTGGTGGTGGCTGGTGCCGGGGTGATGGTGGCGCACACGGTCACGCTCTGACCGCAGGTGGAGGGGTTCGGCGTCACCGACAGCGTGGTCGTTGTGGGGGTGGGGTTCAAGGTGACGGGGGTGCTGGTGGTGGAGCCGGTGAAGCAGCTGTCACCGCCGTAGGCAGCGGTGAGGGTGCCGGAGCTCAGGGCGGTGGTGGTGAAGCAGGCCTGCCCCGATGCGTTGACGGGGACCATCTGGGTCTGGCTGTTGGGGAGGGTGAAGGTGACCGTGCCGGTCGGCACTGTGGTGGTGGCTGGTGCCGGGGTGATGGTGGCGCACACGGTCACGCTCTGACCGCAGGTGGAGGGGTTCGGCGTCACCGACAGCGTCGTCGTTGTGGGGTTGGGGTTCACGGTGACGGGGGTGGGGTTGCCGTTCACGGTCGCGGTGAACGTACCGGCGGTGTAGGTGTGGGTGGTCTGCCCACTCCCGGTGGCGTCCAGGGGGACGGTGACCGTGGGGCTGCTGTCCCCGAAGTCCACCACCGCTGTCCCGTTTGGAGTCCCCCCGGAAATGCTGAAGGTCACCGGTTGCCCGCACACCGGCGACGCCGGCGAGGTCGTCACCGTCAACGGTGAAATCTCCGTCACGTTGGCCGAATTGGCATTGGTGACGTAGACATTGCTGTTCGGCGCCGCCGCCACCGAGAACGGGAACGCGCCGACGGGGACGGTTGCCAGGACGGTGTTCGTGGTGCTGCTGATCACCGTCACATTGTTCGAACTGCTGTTGCCGACGTAGACGTTGCCGGTCGGCGCCACCGCCACCCCGAACGGGCCCCCGCCGGTGGGGACGGTGGCCAGGACCGTGTTCGTGGCGCTGTCGATCACCGTCACGTTGTTCGAAACGGTGTTGGTGACGTAGACGTTGCCGTTCTGCGCCACCGCGATCACCCCCGGGACCGAGCCGGCGGGGACGGTTGCCAGGACGGTGTTCGTGGCGCTGTTGATCACCGTCACGTTGTTCGAGGTCTGGTTGGCGATGTAGACGTTGCCGTTCGGCGCCACCGCCGCCGCGCCCGGGAACCCACCGGTCGGGAGGGTGGTCAGGACGGTGTTCGTGGCGCTGCTGATCACCGTCACGGTGTTCGCGTTCCGGTTGGCGACGTAGACGTTGCCGTTCGCCGCCACCGCCACAGCGTCCGGGACCGCGCCGACGGGGACGGTGGCCAGGACCGTGTTCGTGGCGCTGCTGATCACCGTCACGTTGTTCGACGTGCTGTTGGCGACGTAGACGTTGCCGTTCGGCGCCACCGCCAGCGCGAACGGGCCCCCGCCGGTGGGGACGGTGGCCAGGACGGTGTTCGTGGCGCTGCTGATCACCGTGACGTTGCCCGAGCTCTGGTTGGTGACGTAGACGTTGCCGTTCGGCGCCACCGTGATCATGGCCGGGCTTGAGCCGACGGGGACGGTGGCCAGGACGGTGTTCGTGGTGCTGCTGATCACCGTCACGTTGTTCGAATTGGCGTTGCCGACGTAGACGTTGCCGTTCGGCGCCACGGCCACCGCCAGCGGGGTCGTGCCCGCCGGGATCGTCACCGTGGAGAACGCCGCACTGAACGGTGCGGCCACAAGCCCCCGCACAGCGGCCACCTCAGATCCACCGGCCGGTACAACCGGCCGAACCCCGGCTACCGCCGGAACTCCCAACCAACCCGTAGTCGGATTCATGACAAACCTCTCTCAGCTGAGAGGGCCGCCCAAGAACTCCCACCGGGGCCCGCGTCGCACGGCGCCGCTCTACACGAACCGGATCACCGCCTGCACACCGGGACAGAGAGAGGACACGCCGGCACTTTCCACGCCGCCGCGCACCACAGGGGTTGCCTCTCTCCCCGGAGAGATGGGCAACCCACCGGAATACGGTCACCACCATTAACCCGAAATAACCAATACGGCACCATGCCCTTGACTCGACTTCACCCGAACAGGTCAATCCACAACCCACCCCGGGCGCGCCGTACGAGAGGACGAACTGTCACGCGATGTGGCCCGGAACGTGGAGCCGAGCATGGCGGCGAAGCGAGAGGCGGAGCCGCCGGCCGTGAAGGAGGGCGAACCTGACAGGCGTTACCGTCCGCCCGGCAACCTCGTGACGTCCTGCGGCCACAAGAAGTGGGACAGCGTCAACCATCTGTAGATCCGGGAGCCGCCGCCTTCCCTGACAGGGAGGCGGCGGCTCGCGTTCTGGCTGACACCGGGCTCGTGCCCGTCGTAGCCGTCGTGCGTCAACTGCCCTTGCAGTACTGCCCTTCCTTCCCGATCGCCCGGTAAGGACAGTCCGCTATCTCCAGCAGCCGGAGCACCGCCTCGCGGTTGCGGGAGGTCTCCTTCGGGATGACGGTGTCGCGCGGGTAGAAGCCGCCGGAGCCGAAGGATGACGGGTACATCTCGAAGGTGTAGGCGAACACCTTCTGGTCGCCCCACAGCCAGTCGTCGATCGCGCCGTCGGTGATGTACAGGTCGCTGGACTGCTCGGGGGTGTAGCCGTTGGTGGTGGCCATGTCCTTGCCGATGGTGGCGAAGGTGTCGTGGTCGTCCTGGGTCATGCCGGGGCCGGTGTCGTCGTTGGTGAAGCCGAAGGGCCACAGGACCAGTTCGCTGTACGTGTGGAAGTCGATGGCGGCCTTGATCTGCTGCTTGCCGCCGACGATCCGGCTGTGGACGAACTTCGAGACGACCTGGACCTCGGGGGCGGAGGCGGGGGACTTGCCGCGGTAGGTCTCGGAGGAGGGGCTGGACGAAGAGCCGCCGCAGCAGCCCCACTTGAAGTCCCAGTTGCGGTTGAGGTCGGTGCCGACGCTGCCGGATCCGGCGTTGGGCTGGCGGTTCTTGCGCCAGCTGCGGAACGAGCCGGAGGCGATGTCGTAGGCGCCGCCGTCCGGGTTGAGGTCCGGGATGATCCAGATCTCGCGGGAGTCGAGCATCTTGGTGATGCGGGGGTCGGTCCCGTACTTCGAGGTGAACTCGTTCAGGAGGTAGAGGGCCATCTCGACGGTGAGGTGTTCCCTGGCGTGCTGGTGGGCGGTGAAGAGAACTTCGGGCTCCGCCTCGTCCTGGGCGACGTTCTTGCTGAGCTTGAGGGCGAGCAGGGCGCGGCCCTCGTGTGAGGTGCCGATGACCTGCTTGCTGAGGAGTGCCGGGTACTTGGCGACGAGGGCGTCGATCTCCTTCGTGGCCTCGTCGTAGGTGTGGTACTTCGTGTAGCCGGCGGGGAAGTCCTTGACCCGAGTGCCGACGGGGGACGCGGGCTTGGTGGCCGGAGGATCCGGCAGTCTGCGGAGTGAGTAGCCGAGTTGGCGGGCGGCTGCGGCCTGGGCGCGGTTCGCCGTGATGACGACCTTGCGGGCGTGGACCTCGTCGATGGTGGCGCCGGTCGCGGTGAGGGCGGTGCGCTGGGCGGGGGTGGCGAGGCCCGCCACCTCGTACTGATGGGGGAGTTCGGTGCGCGCCGCGGTGCCGGTGGCGGGCCCGTCCACGGGGGCGGCCCGGTCCTGGGCGGCGGCGATCGGAGCGGCGAGCGCGAGGGAGAGGAGCGCGGCGAGGACGGTGGTCCGTCCGCCGCGGAGACGTGGTCGCATGCGGTCTCCTGTGGGGTGTGAGGCGAAGCGACGGCGTCAGTGTTGGTGCGTTGGCATGAGCTGGTCAAGGTGTTGTACGGCCAGATGCGGAGCCGCCGGGCGGGCGTTCCGTAACGGATGGTCCGGGCAATTTCCCATCGTTTCCGCTGAATTGATTGCCACCTCAGGCCGTGGCGCCAACAATGCGCACGACAAAGCCGAACGCGCCTGAGGGGGCGTCGGTGACATAAGCGGAGAGGACCCCCACATGAACAGACCTCTCGTCGGCACCCTGGCCACGGCCGTGCTGGGAGCCGCAGCCCTGGCGGGCACCGTCGGAACGGCCCACGCGGCACCGCAGCACGGGACCCGGAACGTCAAGCAGCAGAGCGTGAAGCAGCAGCACGTCAAGCAGCAGTACACCGAGAAGCAGGGCCTCCGGCGGGGCAAGACCAAGGCGGTGGACTTCGCCGGCACTGTCGCGCTGAGCAACTGCTCCGGATCGGTCGTCCGGATGCCCACCTCGCAGGCGAACGACCCGGCCCTGGTGATGTCCAACGGCCACTGTCTGGAAAGCGGTATGCCCGGCGCCGGCGAGGTCATCGTCGACCAGCCGTCCAGCCGCAGCTTCACGCTGCTCAACAAGTCGGCCGGGCGGGCGGGCACGATCAGGGCCACCAAGATCGCCTACGCCACGATGACCGACACCGATGTCTCGCTCTACCAGACCTCGTCGACGTACGCGCAGATCGAGCAGAAGTACGGGATCAAGCCACTGGAGCTGGCCACCGACCACCCGGCCAAGGGCGCGGCGATCAGCGTCGTTTCCGGCTACTGGAAGAAGATCTACTCCTGCAACATCGACGGGTTCGTGCCCACCCTCAAGGAGGGTGAATGGACCTGGAAGGACTCGGTCCGCTACACCCCGCAGTGCAAGACGATCGGCGGCACGTCCGGGTCGCCGGTGATCGACACCGCCACCGGAAAGGTCGCGGCCATCAACAACACGGGCAATGAGGACGGCGAGAAGTGCACCGTCAACAACCCGTGCGAGGTGGACGAGAACGGCAATGTCACGGTGCACCAGGGCATCAACTATGCCGAGGAGACGTACGGGATACCGAAGTGCTTCGGTGCCGGCAACAAGCTGGACCTGAGCGCGGCCGGATGCGCGCTGCCCAAGCCGGCGGCCGCCCGTAGGTGACATGACGCGAAGTGCGATGCCAGGTCCCGTGCACGGGGTGCGCGGGACCTGGCGCTGTATTGGGGGAGAGGAGGAGGCGGGCCTTCCGTTGGGGGCCGCTGGGCCGGTATTCGCCATTTCACTTCGGGGTGATGGTCAGGATGAGTAGCCCAGAACGTGTTCTCTGGGACGTATCTCTGTGGATAAAGTGCTGAGCGTATGGCGCCTCTGGCGCAGAGCTGTGCCGATCCGCGGTCCCGGGACCCCCGGCGGCCGAAGGGAGTGGGGGAGCGACGTGCCGACCGCGATTGCAGTCACCAGCCCGGACCTCGCGCTGCCCCCGACCGATCGGCAGACCCCGGCCGCGGTCGTCCTCCAGGCCCCGCATCTGCAGCCGTTGGGCGACGCCCTGACGGAGACCGGCGCCGTCCTGGAGCACCACGGCCACCTCATCGTGCTGTACTCCTCGGCCTGCCCGCCGGAACACGTCCGCCGGCTGCACACCCTGCGCGCCGTCCTGGAGAGCGACCGGATCGCCATCGTGCCGCTGCCCCTGCCGCCGCTGGGTGTGGCGTTACTGGCCCGGCAGCTGCGGCAGTTGTCGCTGTGCGACTTCAGCCCCGGCGTGCTGGCCAGCGCCGCGCGGCTGCTGACCCACTACCTTCACACCGGTGCCCTGCTGGGCAGCGTCAGCGGCCTGGACCGGATCGAGGTCGATCTGCGGTCCCATATGAAGTCCTGGCTGCCCGGCGCGCACTTCGCGGTGCTGGCGCATCCCGAGCCGCAGCTGCTGCACGTGGACCGGCACAGTACCGAGGCCGGGCTGCCGGCGCCCGGGTTCGCCACCCAGCTGACGGTGGCCCGCGGCCAGCTCACCTCGGAGTGGGTGACCGGCACGCTGGCCCCGGCCTGGCAGGTGCAAGGGGTGCACGAGGCCCGGCTGCCTGCCGAGTCCGCGCGGTGGTGGGGGACCCAGAAGCTGATCGAATTCGCGGCGGCCATACCGGACGTGGCGGTCCTGCGTCAGCTGGTGGCCTCCGTACGGCGCGAGGAGTGCGGCTGGTGCGGCCTGGAACTCCTCGGCGACCGCTGTGCGTTCTGCGCGGCGCCGCTGGCACGGGAACGGGCGGCGGGGGGTGGCGGCTCGGGCCAGGGGCCGGCGGCCATAGGCGGCCCCGAACACCGGCCGCGGCAGGGGACGACGGGCACTGCGCAGGCTCTTGCTGCGGGTGCTGCGGGTGCTTCGGCGGCTTTGAGTTCGGCTACGGGTGTGGCTTCCGCTGTGGAGCCGGCTTCCGCTGTGGACTCGGATGCGGCTTCGGCGACGGCTCCTGCGTCTGCTCCCGCTTCGTCGGAGGCTTCGGCTGCAGGGTCCTCTGCGGCTCCCTCGGGTGCTGCGGATTCGGCGTCCCCACCTGTAGCCGCACCCTCTCCCGCACCCGCACCGAGCGCTGCCCCGTCTTCCGCCTCCGTCTCCGCGCCCCCTGCACCTCCCCATGCGTCGGCGCCCGGTTCTGCGCCTCCTTACGGGTCGGCGTCCGCTCCGGCCCCCGGGTCTGCTCCAGCCCCCGGTCCAGCTCCGGCCTCCGGAGCGCCGGGTGCGTCCGCCGCTCCCTCGGAACCGGCGGCCGGTCGGCCTCTCTCGCCGTGGGGCGAGCGCGGCCTCTCGCCGGTGACACCTCCCGGTGTGGCCGGGCTGCTCGGCGTGCCGGGTGTACGGGGTGGTGGCCGACCCGGAGAACCGGGGCAGGGGCAGAGCCAGGGGCAGAGTCAGGGGCAGTGGGACGTCCGTGGCCCGGATCTCACGGCGGGCGGCCCGGGCCCCTCAGGGAACCCGTACGGGTCCGGGCGCCCGGTGCCGGGCAACCCCTACGCGTCCGAGGGCCCTCGTGCCCCCGGCCCCCGTGCCCCCGGCCACTGGGACCTGCCCGGTCACCCCGATTTCCCCGGCCCCTCCGAGCAGCACCACCCGCAGCATCACGGCCATTCGCAGCACCCCGGCCACCCGCAGCACCCCGGCCACCCGGAGGGTCCCGGGTACCCGGACCCCTCCGCCCGGCCGGAGGCCCCAGGTACCCCGCGGACGGTGGCCCGAGTGCGCTGAGCCACCCGGGCCGCCCGCGCCCTACCGCCCCCGGTCGCCCACGCCCTACGGCTTGCTGCCGACCGGTCAGCCCCTGCAGCCGACCCCGTCAGCTGCCGTCGGCCGTCCCCGCCGGCCGCCGCCGTCCGGCGGACGACCGCCCGCAACTGCCCACCACCGCCGTCAACGTCCCGACCCCGCCCGCAACTTCGCACCCCCGCCCGCCTCCTGTCCGCCCGTCCGTCCCCTCCCCGTCCCGATCGAGGTCCCTCCCCCATGAACTCACGCCAGCGCCGCGGAGTGATCCTGCTGCTCCTGTCGGTTCTCTGTGCGGTCGGCGCGTTCGTCGGCGTACTGTCGGTGATCAAGAACGTCGAGTCCAAGGTCGGTCCCGAAAAGACGGCGTACCGGCTGAAGTCGGATGTCGCGGCCTATAAAGCGCTGGATCCTGGGCAGTTCGAGAAGGTGAAGATGCCCGAGCGGTGGCTGCCGCCCACCGCCGTGACCGATCTGGACAAGGTCAGCGGCAGGATCGCGGTGACCCCGCTGAAGAAGGGGTCGCTGCTGCAGGACGACATGATCGTCGAACGGCCCGCGCTGAAGGCCGGACAGCAGGAGATCGCCATCATGATCGACGCGGCCACCGGAGTGGCGGGCAAGATCAACCCTGGTGCCCGGGTGAACATCTACGCCACCTTCGAGGGGAAGCGCCCCGAGGACAAGCCGGTCTCCAAGGTCATCGTCTCCGGTGCCCAGGTCATCGACGTCGGCAAGCTGACGCCGCTGGAGGCCAAGGACCCCGGCGACACCAGCACCACCACAGGGCGGCAGGCCGGGGACGCCGTCCCGATCACCTTCGCGCTGAACACCCAGGACGCCCAACGAGTCGCGTACGCGGAGTCCTTCGCCTCGCACGTACGGCTCGCCCTGCTCGCCCCCGGCAGCGAGGCCACCGTCCCGCCGGGCCAGCGCACCTACACCCTCGACGGCGACAAGTGACCCGGAGGCTCAGGTGACCATCCGTATCCTCCCGGCGATCGGCGACCCGGACGCCGCACGAGCGGTGTCCTCGCTGCTCAACCAGCTGCCGGACGCCGAGCCCGCACCCGCCGTCGCCGACTCCGCCGCGCTGCTCCACGCGCTGGCCGGCGCCGCCGCCCAGGGGGCCGGCGGGTCGTTCGCCGGTTCTCCGCCCGAGGCGGGTGCGCCGTCCGGAGTCGAAGCGCTCCCCGAGGTCGTGCTCGTCCATGAGCGGATCGGCCCGACGCCGGCGCTGGAGCTGATCCGCGAGGTGGCGCTGCGTTTCCCCGCCATCGGCGTCGTACTGATCACCACGGACGCCGGGCCCGCGCTGTTCTCCGCGGCGATGGACGCCGGTGCCCGCGGCATCGTCGGACTGCCACTCGGCTACGACGAGTTGGCCGCCCGGGTGCAGGCCGCCGCCCAGTGGTCGGCGGGGGTACGGGTACACCTAGGGGGCAGCCCGGAGGCGGCCCCGGGGCCGGCCGGGACCCTGGTGACCGTGACCGGCGCCAAGGGAGGGGTCGGCGCCACCGTCACCGCCGTGCAGCTGGCGCTGGCCGCACGGGCCGCCGGACGTAGCGTCGCGCTGGTGGACCTGGATCTGCAGTCCGGTGATGTGGCCTCCTACCTGGACGTCCAGTTCCGCCGTTCGATCGTCGACCTGGCGGGCATTCAGGACATCTCCGTACGGGTGCTCCAGGACGCGGTGCACGACCACCACACGGGGCTCGGGCTGCTGCTGGCGCCCGAGGAGGGGGAGCGCGGCGAGGAGGTCGACGACCGGGCGGCCCGCCAGGTCATCGGTGCGCTGCGCTCCCGCTACGAAGTGGTGCTGGTCGACTGCGGCTCCCAGATGCAGTCCGCCAACGCCGCGGCCGTCGAACTCGCCGACGTGGCACTGCTGGTGACCACCCCGGACGTGGTGGCCGTACGGGCCGCCAAGCGGCAGGTGCGGCTGTGGGACCGACTGCAGATCCGTCAGGCGGAGGACACCATGACCGTGGTCAACCGCCTCACCCGTAACACCGAGATCCAGCCGCCGCTGGTCGCCAAGGCCACCGGCACCCAGGTTGCCAGGACCCATGTGCCGGCTGCCTTCAAGGAGCTCCAGCCCTGTGTCGACGCGGGCCGGATGCAGGACCTCGACGGGCGGTCGACGGTCCGGCAGGCGCTGTGGGCGCTGGCGGGCGAGCTCGGCCTGGTCGAGTCACCGGCCGTGCGGCGGGAGGGCCGGGGCAGCCACCGGGCGCGCCCGACACTGACGGGGCGCCGGCGCAAGGCCATAACGCCGGGGGCGGCTCCCGGTTCCGGGACAGGTCAGGGTCCGGTACCGGGGCAGGCCTCCGGGGCGGGGTCGGGGTCCGGTATCCGCTTCGGCGCGCGGCGGGGCTCCCCGGCGGCGGCCGGCGGCTCGGGTCCGTTCGATCCGGCCGGTCCCTACGAGGAGGGCTGAGCGGTGCGGCGCCCACTGGGCGGCAACGACCGGGGGCAGGTCGCCGTGGAGTTCATGGGGATGCTCCCGCTGATCCTGCTGGTCCTCGCGCTGCTGTGGCAGCTGGTGCTGGTCGGCTACGCGTTCTCGCTCGCCGCCCACGCCGCTGACCGGGGCGCGCGGGCCGGTACGGCGACGGAAGGCGGTGGCGCCGGTGCTTGCCATGCCGCCGCCGAGGAGGATCTGCCCAGTTCCTGGCGGGGCGGTGCCGGCATCTCCTGCCACCCCGAAGCAGGCGTGTGGAAGGCGACGGTCCATATCGAGGTCCCGGTGCTCTTCCCCGGCACGGGCAGCTTCCCGTGGCCGGTGCAGGGCTCGGCCGGCGCGGCGAAGGAGGACCCTCGATGAGCGCCGTACGCCCGCCCGACCGGCTCCGGAGGGCCGCCCGGCCTGGTCTGTCTGCCCGGCTCCGGCAGTCCGTCCGGCTCCGGAGGGCCACCCGGCCCGGTCTGCCCGCTCGGCTTCAGCAGCCCGCTCGGCCCGGGCTCCCTGCCCGGCTCGGTCTGCCCCACCGGCTCCGGCGGCCCGCCCCGCTCCGGCCCCCCGCCCGGCTCCGCGGCAACGGCCGCGACCGCGGCACGGTGTCCATCGAATTCCTCGGCTTCCTGCCGATCCTGCTGGTCATCGGGCTGGCGGTGGTCCAGCTCGGCCTGGCCGCATTCGCCGTCCAGCAGGCCGGTACAGGAGCGCGCGCCGCGGCCCGTACCGCCTCGATGGACGAGACCGACCACCCACCCGACCCGGAGACCGCCGGCCGGGCCGCGATGACCGGCTGGGTCGCCCGCGACGCGCAGGTCTCGGTGGACGGCGGCGGGGGCGACGCGGTCAGCGCGACCGTGCGCGTCACCATCCCCTCGCTCCTGCCCGGCGTCGACAACTTCGGCACCGCCTCCCGCAGCGCCACCATGCCCCGCCCGCAGGACCTCGGCGCCCTGGGACTCGGACCCGCCGTGGACACGTACGAAGTGGACACTCACGAAGTGGACACCTACGAAGGAGCACCCCCGCGATGAGCCTGAAAGCCCGGATCGTCGCACCCGAGCCGGCCGGTGAGGCGCGCCAGGACAGCAATTTGGTCGCCGTCTACCGCGCCAAACTGCTCGAAGAGATCGACCTCGCCGAGATGTCCTCGCTGGCCGCGGCCGAGCGCCGCGGGCGGCTGGAACGAGTGCTGGGCCACATCATCAGCCGTGAGGGCCCGGTGCTCTCCACCGCCGAACGCGCCCAGCTCATCCGCCGGGTGGTGGACGAGGCGCTGGGCCTCGGGGTGCTGGAGCCGCTGCTCGAAGACGCCTCGATCACCGAGATCATGGTCAACGGACCCGACCAGGTGTACGTCGAGCGGGCCGGCCGGGTCGAACTGCTGCCCGTCCGCTTCGCCTCGCACGAGCAGCTGATGCAGACCATCGAGCGGATCGTCTCCACGGTCAACCGGCGGGTCGACGAGTCGAATCCGATGGTCGACGCCCGGCTGCCGTCCGGCGAACGCGTCAACGTCATCATCCCGCCGCTGGCCCTGAACGGCGCCACCCTCACCATCCGACGCTTCCCGCGCGCCTACACGCTCGCCGAACTCATCGGCATGGGCACGCTCGACGAGCAGATGCTGATGCTGCTGGCGGGGCTGGTGCGGGCCAAGTTCAATGTGGTGGTCTCCGGTGCCACCGGCGCGGGCAAGACCACACTGCTCAACGCGCTCTCCGGACTGATCCCGGACGGGGAGCGGATCATCACCGTCGAGGACGCCGCCGAACTCCAGCTCCAGCAGAGCCACGTCATCCGGCTGGAGTCCCGGCCGCCCAACGTGGAGGGCAAGGGCCGGATCACCATTCGCGACCTCGTACGCAACTCCCTGCGCATGCGCCCCGACCGCATCATCGTCGGCGAGGTGCGCGGCGGGGAGACCCTGGACATGCTCCAGGCGATGTCCACCGGCCACGACGGTTCGCTCGCCACCGTCCACGCCAACAGCGCCGAGGACGCCCTGATGCGGCTGCAGACCCTGGCCTCCATGTCGGACGTCAAGATCCCCTTCGAGGCGCTGCGGGACCAGATCAACAGCGCCGTCGACTGCATCGTCCAGCTCACCCGGCACGCCGACGGCTCTCGCCGGATCAGCGAGGTCGCCCTCCTCGACTCGCGCGGCCACGAGGACTACCGCATCGCGACGGTCTGCCGCTTCGACGCCGAGCCGATGGGCGCGGACCGCATCGTGCACGGGCGGTTCCGCTACTTCCCGCTGCCGCGGCGGGTCGCCGAACGCCTCTTCATGGCGAGCGAGCCCACCCCGCCCGCTTGCGGCGTCGCCACCGATGACGCCCAACTCGCCACCCGGAAGGCCCTCTCATGACCGGCGGGAACCCCCTCGCCCTGCTCGCCATCGGGTCCGCCCTGCTGTGCGGGGTGCTCGCGATCGCCGGCGTACGGACCTATGCCGCCGGGCACGCCCAGCGGCAGGCCGTCGTCGACCGGCTCGACGACGAGCGCAGGCTGCCGGCCGACGGACGCCGGCGCCGCTTCCCGTCCGTCGACCGCGCCCTGCGCGGCACCCGCTTCGGCCGCCGCCTCGAACTGCGGCTGGCCGCCACCGGCCTGGATGTCACTCCCGGCGAATTCTTCGTCTACATGCTCGGCGCGGTGCTCGCGCTGTGGCTGGTCGCGCAGGCCGCCCTCGCCCCGTTCTTCGGCCCGATCGCCGCGCTGGTCGCCGTCTGGGCGGCGTTCGCCTTCCTCAACTGGCAGCGCCAGAAGCGCATCGAGAAGTTCATCAACCAGCTGCCCGAGCTCTCCCGGATCCTCGCCAACGCCACCCAGGCCGGACTGGCCTTGCGGACGGCGCTGGGCATGGCGGCCGAGGAGCTGGAGGCCCCGGCCGGCGAGGAGCTGGCCAAGGTCTCCGACAAGCTCTCCGTCGGCCACTCCATCGACGAGGCGCTGGGCGAGCTGGCCGAACGCCTCCCCTCCCGCGAACTCGTCGTCCTGGTGACCACCCTGGTGCTCTCCAACCGCGCCGGCGGCACCGTCGTCGGCTCGCTGCGCAACCTCACCACGACCCTGGAGGAGCGCAAGGAGACCCGCCGCGAGGTCCGCACCCAGCTCTCCCAGGTCGTCGTCACCGCCTATGTCGTCCCGCTGCTCGGCATCGGCACCCTGCTGCTGATGAACCGGATCGCGCCGGGCGCCATCGACCGGATGACCTCCTCCTTCCTCGGCCAGCTCGCGGTCGTGGCGGCCTTTGTCCTCTACGGGCTCGGGTTCTTCTTCATCCGCCGGCTGTCCAAGATCGACGTCTAGACACCGAACCGAACCGAACCGTCCCCGGTATCGACACCGGCATCGGTATCCCCAGAGGAACAGGAATGGGAATCGGAATTCTGCTGGCCGCGGCCTTCGCCCTCTCGGTCGCCGGCATCTGCTGCGGTATCGCGCTCTACCGCCGAGAGGCCCGGCTGCCGCCCGACCTGGCGCTGTCCCTGGAGGTCGGCGCGACCCGCACCACGGTGGTCGGTTCGGCCGTGGACCGCACCGGCATGCGCTACGCGCCGCTGGTGCTCCGGCTGATGGGCGACAAGCGCACCGCCCGGGTCCGGCGGCGGATCGACCTGGCCGGCAATCCCGGCGGGCTGACCGTCGACCGGTACGCCGCCCGGCGCGCCGTCTACGGGGCCCTCGGCTTCTTCGGCGCGCTGGTGATGTTCCTGCGCGCTCAGCCGCTGCTCGGCGTCCTGATGGTGCTCTTCGGTCTCTTCTGGACCGAGGTCGGCATCTGGGCCGCGATCCGCCAGCGCAGGGACACCATCGAACGCACCCTCCCGGACTTTCTGGACGTGCTGGCGGTCGTGGTCAGCGCGGGATTGAGCTTCCGTCAGGCGCTGGACCGAGTCGCGGAGAAGTACGAGGGGCCCTGGGCCGATGAACTGCGGATCACGCTGCGTCAGATGGACATGGGCGTCAGCCGCCGGGCGGCCTTCGAGGAGCTACGCAAACGCAACGACTCCGAACAGGTCGCCCAGTTCGTCACCGCCCTCCAGCAGGGCGAGGAACTGGGCTCGCCGATCGTCGAGACCCTGATCCAGATCGCCAACGACATGCGCCGCACCGACGCCCAGAACGCCCGGCGCCGCGCCGCCCGCGCGGTCCCCAAGGCCACCATGGTCGTCACCACTTTTATGGTTCCGGCCACGATGATCCTGCTCATCGCCGGGTTCTTCCTGGGCTCGGGGACCAGCTTCGGCTCGCTGATGGGGGAGTGAATCGTGCCACAGCTCCCGGCCCCGGCCCCGCCCGAGGCCACCTGGCGCCGCCGGTCCTGGCTCGCCGAGCCCAAGTCGACGCACCCCTGCGCGGCCCCTTCCGCCCTTCGCGCCGTCTCCTTCGCCGGCCCCTTCCACGACGGTCATGACGTCGGTCCGCCCTTGCGAATGCACATCTTCGGGCGGGCGGCCGCTGCGTCGGCCACCGTGCGGGCCGCTGGTCCGCCCGCAGTCGGCTGCAGCGGCCCCCATCCGGCCGGATGGGGCCGCTTCACCGTCCGCTTCTCGTCAACTCCTTCGCAAGAGCAACGAGTTGTGTCACAGTGGGTGGGCGGACGATTTCATTCGCGGTACGGCGCGGAGGGGTCGCCCGGTCCACATGGGCAGGGAAACGGGGCATGGTGCCGGAGGGGGAGCGGGGGTGGGTGAGGTGCGACTGAGTGGCCGAAATGCGCCGTTGCGCCCGTCATCTGTGATCCTGAATGAGGATGGGATACGGATTCCCTGTTCCGGGCACGCTGTTCCGGCGTACTTTTCTCGTGTCGTGAGCGCGGCCGACCGCGCCGGCACCACGGGGACTGACCAGCCGGACCAGAGCGGTACGGCCGCCCATGGAGGGGAAGACGATGGCGAAGCGTATTTTGGGGAACGACCGGGGACAGACCTCGATCGAGTACCTCGGCATCATCGCGGTGGTCGTGGCGATCGTCCTGGTCCTGTCGACCACGGACTTCGGCAGCCAGATCGCGAACGCCATCGCCAACAAGATCTCCGACGTCGTCGGTATTTAGGCCCCGTCGCTGCCGTCACCGTCGTGCCGGCCATCACCCCGCGCCGCCGGCGCGACGCCGGGCAGGCCTTTCCGCTCTACATCGTTGCGGTCGCGGGCCTGCTCTTTCTCGCGCTCGCTTTCTTCGCCGTCGGGCAGGCCGCGGCCACCCGCAACGGTGCCCAGACCGCCGCCGACGCGGCCGCGCTCGCCGCCGGCCAGAAGTACCGCGATCTGCTGACCAAGAGCTTCCTCGACGGCGTGCGCGACGGGAGCTACGAGAGCAACCGGGCCGTGTGGAAAGACCTGCTGAACGGGCGCGGCGTGCCATCCGACGAGGCCTGCGAGCGCGCGAGCTGGTTCGCCGGACGCAACGGCGCCTACCTCTCCGGTGAAGGCTCCGCGGCCCGCGGCTGCACGCCGGGCTCCTGGCCCACCTCGTTCGCCGTCGTGGTCAAGACCCGCAAACCCGTGGGCGATTCGGTCATCCCGGCGACCAAAGACGCTCATGGGGAGGCCGAGGCGAAGTCCGTCGTCGAACCCCGCTGCACCCTCGATCCCGCCAAGGACGGTACGGGGGGCACGGGTGATACGGGCGCCACAGGAGGTACGGGTGCACCCGACGGCAAGAGCGACGAGGGAGACAAGGGAGGTAAGGGCGACAAGGGAGGTAAGGGCGACAAGGGAGGTAAGGACGGCAAGGGCGGCAAGGACGCCCCCAAGGCCGCGCCCCTCGGCATCACCTGCGACGGAAAGCGCTGGACGCTCGACCCCGACGACCTCGGGCAGCTGCCCGGTGCCTCCGACCTCTTCTCCGTACGCCTCGCCCATTGAACACCCACCCCGAACCCCCGATGCGCACCCCGCCCCGCCCGCCGCGCATCCCGACCCGCACTCCGGCACCTCCGAGACGACCAGACGACGATCAAAGGAATCGCATCCCATGAGCATTCGGCGCACCACGAAGGCCGCCAGAGGAGCGGTCGCCATGGCGAGCGCTGTCGGCCTGGCTCTCGTCGTGGCCGGCTGTGGTGGTGGCGACGGCGGTACGAAGGGGACGGACGGCGACAAGCCCCCGGCCCGCAGCACCGCCCCCAAGGACAGTGGCCCCGGCAGCCCGGCGGCCGACTCCGACAAGGTGATCGGTGAGATGAAGGGGCCGGACGGCGTGGTGGTCACCCTGCACTCCGTCGTCCGTGACTCCGGTGGGTTCGTCACCGTCAACGGCACGGTGTCCAACCATGGCAACCGCGCCTTCAACGCGATCGACTGGCGTTCCAACGAGACCGATCTGCGGTCCCGTTCCTCGATCTCCGGCGCCACCCTCGTCGACAAGGCGGGCAAGAAGCGGTATTTGGTGCTGCGGGACACCAATGGCGAATGCCTGTGCACGACCGGCCTCAGCGGTCTGATGCCGGGGGCCAGCCGCCCGATCTTCGCGCAGTTCCCGGCACCGCCGGCCAAGGTGACCCAGGTCGACTTTCAATTGCCGACCATGCCCCCCGCCAGCGTGCAGATCACGGACTGAGCGGGCACCGATGACCGCGACCCACAGGCCCGCGCCCCGGATGACCGCGCCCCGGACGACCGCGACCCAGATGCCGGCGACCGAGATGCCCCGGGGACGCCGCGCGCGCCGAGCGCCCCGTACGGCCGTCACCGCCGCCGTCGCCCTGCTGCTGACCGCGGCGCTGACGGTCCCGGCCGCCCACGCCGATCCGCCGGGCCTGACCGAGGACTCCAGCCCCCCGGTCCACATCGACCCCAACGACCCCGATCTGCGCATGGTCCAGGGCGCCAAGCTCGCCCCGTCCAAGGTCCTCAACATCAAGTCCATCGTCGAGACCGACGACGGCTCCGAGCGCCGCCAGGACACCAACGACAATGTGACCTTCTCGCTCCAGGCGGAGGTCCTGTTCGACAAGGACAGCGCCAAGCTGTCGCCGGACGCGCTGTCGCGCATCGGCACCATCGCGGCGGAGATCAAGAAGCAGAACGCCACCCGCCTGCGGGTCTTCGGCTTCACCGACAATCTCGGCTCGGCGAGCCACGGCCTGGTCCTGTCCAAGAAGCGGGCCAACGCCGTCCAGCAGGAGCTGGCCAAGGATCTCGGCTCGTCCGTCAGCTTCGAGATCCGCGGCTACGGCGAGCAGTACCCGATCGCCGACAACGGCACCGAGGCGGGCCGCAAGAAGAACCGCCGGGTCGAGGTCAGCTTCCCGCGCTCTTCGTGACCGGCGGCGCAGATCCAGGCGTAGTCGCAGACGCAGACGTAGGCGCAGGCCCTCGCCGCCGCGGCGTGGGCCGCCGTACTGCAGCGGCGCACGGAGCGGGTCGGCGCGCCCGCCGTCGACTGCCCGGCGTACGCGGCCGGGTAGCGGTCGCCCGGGCACGGCCGGACGCCGGACGCCGGATGCCGGACCGGCCCGTCAGCGGACGGGATCGGCCCCGGGCCGGAGGTCGAGCCGGAGGCCGGGGCGCAGGCCCCAGCGCGCCATCATTCCGGCCTCCGCCTCCAGGACGTGCCGGGCGCGAAGCCGGGGGAGCCCCAGCCGGCCCGGACGCATGGTCCGTACGGCCAGCACGGTGAAGTCCCGGCTCAGATAGGCGACATCGATCGCAAACCGCATCCGGAAGGTGTGCACACTGCTCGCCGGGGTCAGCAGCAGCGCCCCCTCGATGCCGTCGCGGCCCAGCAGCCCGCGGCTGCGGGCACGCCAGGACGCCGCGATCTCCACCGGAATGACCGCCTCCGCGCCGTGCAGGACCCCCGGGCCGTTCTCCCCACGCACCATGCACAGCGTTCTATCAGCTCTCGCATGCCGCATGCCGCATGCCGCATGCCGTATCCGGATCCGCCATCCGTCCCCTGATCCGAAGACGGGCACCCTAAGGTCGGCACGTGCCAGTGATGCTGATGGTTCTCGCCGCCGTCTACGGGGCCGCGGCCGGGGTGCTCCTGCCACGGCCCGCCCATCGGATGGCCGTTGAGCCCGAGGAGGAGTGGTGCGCGGTCTGTCCCCGGGGGCATGCGATCACGGGGGTGGCGCGGGGCTGGCTGGGGCGGGGGCACTGCCCGGACTGCGGGGCGTACGGGCCGGGGGTGCTGCCGATGGCGGCGGCCACCGCACTGGCCTGTGCGGCCCTGGCGGCGGCCACCGGACCGCGGCCGGAACTCGTCGCGTGGCTGGCGATGACGCCGGTCGCGGTGCTGCTGGCGGCCGTCGACTGGCGGGTCCGGCGCCTCCCGGACGTGCTGACGCTGCCGCTCGCCGCGATGGCGGCGGTGCTGCTGGGGCTCGGCGGCTGGTTCACCGATGAGGGCGGGGCGTGGCGGCGGGCGCTGCTGGGCGGGCTCGTCCTGGGCGCGTGCTACCTCCTGCTCTATGTCGTCAACCCGCAGGGCATCGGGCTGGGCGACGTCAAGCTGGCGGTCGGGCTGGGGATCGCCCTTGGGTGGTACGGCTGGCGCACCCTGGTCCACGGCGGGGCGGCCGGCGTGCTGCTCGGCGCGCTCTACGGCGCGGGGCTGCTGATCGTCCGGCGCGGTGCACGGGGAGCGGCCATGCCCCTGGGGCCCTTCATGATCCTCGGGGCGTTCGGCGTGCTGCTCCTGGGTGCCGCCGATGCGGTGGCCTGACGGGACGGGCCGCACCCCCGCCCCCGCACCCGCCGCCGCACCCGCACCGCGCGCAGAGGAGGGGACGGATTCCGCCCGCGGGACCCGTCCCCTTTCTCTGTTCCACGCGCCCGCGCGCCCGCCTGCCCCGGCCCCGCCGGAGAACGGGCCACGCCGCCGCGCGCGCCGGTGCACGAAGCATCCCTCCCGCGGGGTTATGGTGGAAACCCCCCCTCGGGCCGGTCCGTATCCCCCCCACGGACCGGCCCGCTTTTTGTTCCGTGCACCGGCCGGTCCCTGCGCGGGCGACGCACTCGCCGTGGAGACCGCCGGGCACCCGCCCGGGCAGCAGCCCCCCGCGAGCACGCGGCCCGCGGCCGCCGGGCAGGTGCTACTGCCGGACCGGTGCTACCGCCGCGCCCAGATGTTCACGCCGTCCGTCGTCTTCGCGAACTCGTCGATCTCGGCCAGCTCGGCATCCGTGATCGCGGGGGCGTCGAGGGCGGCGATATTGGCCTCCAGCTGGGCGACGCTGCTGGCGCCGATCAGGGCGGAGGTCATCCGGTCGTCGCGCAGCACCCAGCGCAGCGCGAGCTGGGCCAGCGACTGGCCGCGCCGGGCCGCGATGTCGTTGAGGCCGCGGAGGCGGCGGACGACCTCGTCGGACAGCAGGCCCGGGTCCAGGGACTTGCCCAGGGAGGCCCGCGAGCCCTCGGGGATGCCGTGCAGGTACTTGTCCGTGAGCATGCCCTGCGCAAGTGGCGCAAAAGAGATGCAGCCCATGCCCTCGGCTTCGAGAGTGTCCAGCAGCAGATCGTCCTCGGTCCAGCGGTTGATCATCGAGTAGGACGGCTGGTGGATCAGTGCGGGGACGCCCATTTCCCGCAGGATTCCGGCCGCTTCACGGGTCTGCTCGGCGTTGTAGGAGGAAACCCCGGCATACAGGGCCTTGCCCTGCTGGACGGCGGACGCCAGCGCGCCCATCGTCTCCTCCAGCGGGGTGTCCGGATCGAAGCGGTGCGAGTAGAAGATATCGACGTAATCGACGCCCATCCGCTTCAGTGAGGCATCCAGCGACGAGAGGAGATATTTCCGCGAACCCCATTCACCGTAGGGGCCGGGGTGCATCAGATATCCGGCCTTCGTCGACAGAATCATCTCGTCGCGGTAGCCACGGAAGTCCTGCGCGAAGATCTTCCCGAAGTTCAGCTCGGCGGACCCGGGTGGCGGACCGTAGTTGTTGGCCAGATCGAAGTGGGTCACGCCCAGATCGAAGGCGCGGCGCAGGATGTCCCGCTGGGAGCTCAGGGTGCGGTCATCCCCGAAGTTGTGCCACAGTCCAAGGGAGATAGCGGGGAGTTTGAGTCCGCTGCGACCCGTTCTCCGGTACTTCATCGAGTCGTAGCGGGAATCCGCGGCGCGGTAGTCGGTGCCAGTCATGCTCATCTCCCTATCACGTACCTGTGACCTACCTGATTGGGCTGTCGAGACAGCCGAGAAGTAAAGTTGCCCACTTGAGGCGACGGGGCGACCGCCATTGGCACGGAGGGGCTGGACCACACATGCTGCGATCTTCCGGGATGCGCATCCCTTATCCGCCTGCACTGCGCAATCTGGTCTACCGGCTGTACGCGCGCAGGGTGGAGGGTCGCCTGGATCACACCCAGGTGCCCAAGCACATCGGCGTCATCCTGGACGGCAACCGGCGCTGGGCGCGGGCCGACGGGCGGACGACCGAGCAGGGCCACCAGGCCGGCGCGGCCAAGATCAGTGAGCTGCTGGGCTGGTGCGAGGAGACCGATGTCGAGGTGGTCACGCTCTGGCTGCTGTCGACGGACAACCTCGACCGGCCCGAGGGAGAGCTGAAGCCGCTGCTCGGCATCATCGAGAACACCGTCCGCGATCTGGCCTCCGACGGCCGCTGGCGGGTGCACCACGTCGGCAACCGCGATCTGCTGCCGACCGCCACGCAGCAGGTGCTCAAGGAGTCCGAGCAGGCCACCCGCGACAACACCGGCGTGCTGGTGAACGTCGCGATCGGCTACGGCGGCCGGCAGGAGATCGCCGACGCGGTGCGCTCGCTGCTGCTGAGCCACGCCGAGCGCGGCACCTCCTTCGAGGAGCTGGCGGAGATCGTCGACATCGACCTGATCTCCGAGCACCTTTACACCCGCGGCCAGCCCGATCCGGATCTGGTGATCCGTACGAGCGGTGAGCAGCGGCTGTCGGGCTTCATGCTGTGGCAGAGCGCCCATTCGGAGTACTACTTCTGCGAAGTTTTCTGGCCGGCATTCCGGAAGGTCGACTTCCTGCGCGCCCTGCGCGACTACGCCGCCCGGCACCGGCGCTACGGCTTCTAGGCGGCGCCCTGCGGGGGCGCTCGGTCCCCTCCGCGTTCCGCCAGGCGGGTTACTCACACCCCGTAAGCCCGATTCACCCCTGAAGTCCGCGATGTCCCTTCCGTTACGGGGCGTCACCAGGCCCCGTCGGCTCCATGTGCCGCTGACGGGGCCTCTTCTGACTCACCTTCCCCTCGGGTACCACCTTGGCGACGCCGCCGCTCGCCGAGCAGGCGTTACCCAAGGTTCATCGACCGTGCGTCATATGCCGTGGCATGGCTACGCAGGTTCGAGGGAATATCCCTTCCAGGTCGGCGTCCGGAACAAGCCATCGAGCGCCGCATCTCAGCGGACGGCATGGGGTCGTCCGCCCGGGAGGCCCTTTGCACATCACGGAGGTCCGTGCGTACGTCACGGTCGACGCGGAGGGCCGGCGTTCGGCCCGCGCATTGTGGTCCGAGCCCGGTCCGGTCACCAGATGGCCGGGGGTCCCGGAGACGCTGCCCAGCGACAGCTGGCCAGGCGGCGCCCCCGGGAGTACACCGCCCCGCGACGCCGTCGCACCCCAACCTCATCCGAGGGGGTTCGTCCACCCGTGGTGAACATCAAGCAGCGCCGTGAGCACGACCGGCGCACTTATGTCCTCGACACCAGTGTGCTGCTGGCGGATCCAGGAGCCATGGCCCGCTTCGACGAGCACGAGGTCGTGCTGCCGGTCGTGGTGGTCACGGAACTGGAGGCCAAAAGGCACCACCCCGAGCTCGGCTACTTCGCACGGCAGGCGCTGCGCCTGCTGGACGAGTACCGGGTGCAGTTCGGGCGGCTGGACTCGCCCATCCCCATCGGGGATCTCGGCGGGTCGCTCCGGGTCGAGCTGAACCACTCCGATCCCGGAATACTGCCCGCGGGCTTCCGGCTCGGCGACAACGACTCGCGGATCCTCGCCGTGGCGCGCAATCTGCAGGCCGAGGGGTACGACGTCACCGTCGTCTCCAAGGATCTGCCGCTGCGCATCAAGGCGTCCTCGGTCGGCCTGCTGGCCGAGGAGTACCGCGCCGAGCTGGCGATCACCGATTCCGGCTGGACGGGGATGGCCGAGCTGACCGTCTCCGCCGAGCAGATCGACGATCTCTTCGCCGCCGAGACCGCTCATGTACCGGAGGTCTCCGAACTTCCGGTGCATACCGGACTTGTGCTGCAGTCCGACCGGGGCAAGGCGCTGGGCCGGGTCACCGCGGAGGGCGCGGTCCGGCTGGTGCGGGGCGACCGGGAGGCATTCGGGATCCACGGCCGCAGCGCCGAGCAGCGGATCGCGCTGGATCTGCTGCTCGACCCGGAGGTCGGCATCGTCTCGATGGGCGGCCGGGCCGGTACGGGCAAGTCGGCGCTGGCGCTGTGCGCGGGCCTGGAGGCCGTATTGGAGCGCCGGCAGCACCGCAAGGTGATGGTGTTCCGCCCGCTGTACGCCGTCGGCGGGCAGGAGCTGGGCTATCTGCCGGGCAGCGAGGCGGAGAAGATGAGCCCCTGGGCCCAGGCCGTCTTCGACACGCTGTCCGCGGTGACCAGCAAGGACGTCATCGAAGAGGTGGTGGGGCGCGGCATGTTGGAGGTGCTGCCGCTGACCCATATCCGGGGGCGTTCGCTGCATGACGCATTCGTCATCGTGGACGAGGCCCAGTCGCTGGAGCGGAACGTCCTTTTGACGGTTCTGTCCCGTATCGGCGCCAACTCCCGGGTGGTGCTGACCCATGATGTCGCGCAGCGCGACAACCTCCGGGTCGGGCGGTACGACGGTGTGGTTGCCGTCGTCGAGAAGCTGAAGGGGCATCCGCTGTTCGCCCACGTCACGCTGAACCGCTCGGAGCGTTCGCCGATCGCGGCACTGGTGACCGAATTGCTGGAGGACGGCCGGATCTGACCGGTTGTGAACACAGCGCCGCCCGGCAAAGCGAAGGAGCTTAGCCGGGCGGCGCAGTGCTGCGAGTGGATATCCGAAAATCGTTTGCCGTAAACGAGGTGTGAGCTTTCACACCTAGCGGGGAATTGCCTCGCGGCGTCTCGTTCGGGCAGAGTCTGGGTCCTGTCAGGCCCCGCATACGGCAGCATCAGCACCCCCAGCGGTGTGGAACGAACACGAACTTCATAGCGAACAGCCGTATGCCGCCCGAGCACCACGCGGACCCCGAGGGGGACGTACCGGGCCAGTGCCTCCCGTGACCAGTCGGACCCGCCCGCTCAACAGGGTCCGGAACAAGGGGAGGTCAGCGTCAGGGGCACGATTGCGCCCGCGAGGTCACCTATGCGGGCGATGCTGGAAGGAAATCGTGTGAGCCGGATCTCGGTCCGGGGATTCGCCGTGGCATCCGCCACCGCGGTCACCACCGTCGGCGCCGTGGTCGGCGTCGCTGCAGGCAACGAGCCCGCCTCGGTCGGCAACACCGAGGCAACCGCTGCCGACGCGACGATCGCGGACATTCCCGCGGGCGCACAGGCCCAGGTGCAGACGGCTTCCCTGACGCAGCAGGCGGACGACCAGTCCACCCAGGCCGACACGGCATCGCTGAAGTCCGCTCAGGAGTCGGCCCGCAAGGCCGCCGCTGAGACCGCCAAGAGCAAGAAGGACGCGGCGGACGAGGCGAAGGCCAAGAAGGACGCCGACGCGCGTGACAAGAAGGAGCAGGCCGCGTCCCGCTCTTCCGCGCGCGGCGACCTGGGCGACCTCCTCGGCAAGAGCTCGTACTCCATCGCCGACACGCAGTCCATCGCGCGGCAGATGATGGCCGGCAACCAGTTCCAGTGCTTCAGCAACATCGTGGACCACGAGTCCGGCTGGAACTACAAGGCCACCAACGCCGGCTCGGGCGCCTACGGCCTCGTCCAGGCGCTGCCCGGCTCCAAGATGTCCTCTGCGGGTTCCGACTGGCAGACCAACCCGGCCACCCAGATCAAGTGGGGGCTGAACTACATGAACGACCGCTACGGCAGCCCCTGTGGTGCCTGGTCGTTCTGGCAGGCCAACAGCTGGTACTAGGCCCGCCGGCAGTAGCACCGCACTTCCGAAACCCCCGAACGCGGCAGCGTCGGGGGTTTCGTGCGTCCGGCGCAGGTAACGTCGTGCCCGTCAGGTTGTGGCGCGTGGGAGGGGAAGAGGAAGGCACATGTCCAGATTGCCTCAGTGGGTCGGTGGCCTCGGCGCCGGTCTGACCCGGCTCTCACAGCGGATGGAGGATCAGCGCCGCCGTGCGGAAGCCGCGGTGGGGGAATCCCCTGGCGGGAGCCTTCCGGGCTCCTCGGTGGAGGCCGGCGACTCAAAGGAGCTGAGGCCTGCCGGTCCTGCGGATGCCCCCGCGGCCGGCGGTGCGGCGGACGGCGGTCCGGCAGAAAGCGCTTCTGCAGTCAGCGGTGCGTCGCGCGCCGGTGCGCCGGCCACGCTCACGGTTCCCCGTACCCAGCTGCCGGAAGCGACGGACGGGGTGCCGCATCCCGCGACGGAGCTCGCCGTGCCGTCCGCCGATGCCGTCCCGCCGGAGAACGTCCCCCCGCCGCCCTCTTACGCCCCGGCCGTCGCGGCCCGCCCCGATCCGGTCGACGCGGTGCCGTGGGGCGTACGGGTCGCCGCCGAGGCGGGCTGGCGGCTGCTGGTGCTGGCGGCCACGCTGTGGGTCCTCGCGCGCGTCATCACCACCATCGAACTGGTGGTGCTCGCCTTCATCGCGGCGACGCTGATCACCGCGCTGCTGCAGCCCACCGTGGGCTGGCTGCGCCGGCGCGGGCTGCCGCGCGGGCCGGCCACCGCGCTGACCTTCATCGGCGGGTTCGTCATCATGGGCCTGGTCGGCTGGTTTGTGGTCTGGCAGGTCCAGGACAACATCGACTCGGTCTCCAGCCGTATCCAGGAGGGCATCACCGAGCTCAAGGGCTGGCTGCTGAAGAGCCCGTTCCATGTGACCGAGTCCCAGATCACCCAGATCGCCAAGAACCTGCAGGACGCGGTCGGCGCCAACACCGAGGCCATCACCTCGGCCGGCCTGGAGGGCGTCACCGTCGTCCTGGAAGTGCTCACCGGCATCCTGCTGGCGATGTTCACCACGCTCTTCCTGCTCTACGACGGCCGGCGGATCTGGAACTGGGTGCTCAAGCTGGTTCCGAGCGCGGCCCGCGAGGGTGTGGCGGGCGCCGGGCCGCGGGCCTGGCGGACGCTGACCGCCTATGTGCGCGGCACGGTGGTCGTCGCCCTGATCGATGCCATCTTCATCGGTATCGGCCTCTACTTCCTCAATGTGCCGCTGGCCGTGCCGCTCGCCGTCTTCATCTTCCTGTTCGCCTTCATCCCGCTGGTCGGCGCGGTGGTCTCGGGTGCGCTGGCGTGTGTCATCGCGCTGGTCGCCAACGGGGTGTTCACGGGGCTGATGGTGCTGGCGGTCGTGCTGGCCGTCCAGCAGATCGAGGGGCACGTCCTGCAGCCGTTCATCCTGGGCCGGGCGGTCCGGGTCCATCCGCTCGCGGTGATCCTGTCGGTCGCCGCGGGCGGCCTGATCGCGGGCATCGGCGGTGCGGTGGTCGCGGTGCCGCTGGTGGCGGTCACCAACACGGTGGTCGGCTACCTGCGTTCGTACTCCAGGGAACAGGCGGTACGGATGGCGGTGGCCCCGCGCGGCGCCACCGCGATCTCGGTGGCGCCGACCCCGCCCCCGGTGCGGGCCAGGCCGGAGGAACCCCAGGCGTAGGGCGCGTCTTCCGGAGCACCCGGAACGGATCACCCGGACTGGTCCACCCGGACCGGCCGGGCGATCCGGAAGAAGCTTCCCGGCCCGCGCCGGCCACCGGACGCAAAGAACCCCGCAGACGCCAGGTCTGCGGGGTTCTTGTGTGCGGGTGTCCCGCGCGGGCCGGAATTACTCGGCGAGCGCGGCCTCGGCGTCGAGGGTGGCGCCGACGGCCTGCAGGACGGACGCGATCTTGACGGCCTCCTGGATCGTCTCGCGGTCCACACCGGCCTTACGGAGCACCTGCTCGTGCGAGTCCAGGCACATACCGCAGCCGTTGATGGCCGAGACGGCCAGCGACCACAGCTCGAAGTCGACCTTGTCCACGCCCGGGTTGCCGATGACGTTCATCCGCAGACCGGCGCGCAGGGTGCCGTACTCCGGGTCCGACAGCAGGTGCCGGGTCCGGTAGAAGACATTGTTCATCGCCATGATGGCGGCGGCCGACTTCGCGGCGCTGTAGGCCTCGGCGGAGAGGTTGGCCTTCGCCTCCGGCTCCAGCTCGCGCAGCACCTTCGGCGAGCGCGAAGCGATCGCGCAGGCCAGCACGGTGCCCCACAGCTGCTGCTGCGGGAGGTCGCTGTTGCCGATGACCGAGCCGAGGTTCAGCTTGAGGTCCTTGGCGTAGTCCGGTACGGCGGACTTCAGTTCGTCGAGAGCCATGTCAGATCAGCCTCCAGTTCGCTAGCGGAGTGTCACTCGCCCGAGAGCAGCGAGACCGGGTCGA
Organism: Streptomyces sp. Edi2; assembly: GCF_040253635.1. Classification (NCBI taxonomy): domain Bacteria; kingdom Bacillati; phylum Actinomycetota; class Actinomycetes; order Kitasatosporales; family Streptomycetaceae; genus Streptomyces; species Streptomyces sp. Edi2. The sequence goes on from NZ_JBEJGX010000003.1 coordinate 5,871,196, forward strand.
GGGTCTCGTCGCCCTTGGACCAGTTGCAGGGGCACAGCTCGTCGGTCTGCAGGGCGTCGAGGACCCGCAGGACCTCCTTGGGGTTACGGCCGACGGAACCGGCGGTCACCATGGTGAACTGGATCTCGTTGTTCTGGTCGACGATGAAGACGGCGCGCTGCGCGAAGCCGTCCTCGCCCTCGATGCCCAGGTCGCGCATGAGCTCGTGCTTCGAGTCGGCGAGCATCGGGAAGGGCAGGTCGGTCAGGTCCGGGTGGTCCTTGCGCCAGGCGTGGTGCACGAACTCGGAGTCGCCGGAGAAGCCGAGGACCTGGGCGTCACGGTCGGCGAACTCGTCGTTCAGCTTGCCGAAGGCGGCGATCTCGGTCGGGCACACGAAGGTGAAGTCCTTGGGCCACGCAAAGACGATCTTCCACTTGCCCTCGTAGGTCTTGTGGTTGATCTGCTCGAACTCCTGGCCCTTTTCCAGCGAAACGCAGGCGGTCAGGTCGAACTCGGGGAACTTGTCACCGACAGTGAGCACGTACTCTCCTTGTTGCGCAGAAAGTCCCTTTTGGGGCCTTTCCTTGAGGCTTGGACGGGTTACAGACTGCCACAGCAGGCATTGATCAGGGAAATAGCTAGACTGGTTGATGTTGATCGGAGGTGGTTATCAGTGGCTTCACCGGCGAGTCAGGGCGGCAGGCCCCGCCAGCCCAGCCTGGCCCAGCTGCGGGCGTTCGTGGCGGTGGCCGAGCATCTGCATTTCCGCGAGGCGGCGGCCGAGATCGGTATGAGCCAGCCCGCGCTGTCCGGGTCGGTCTCCGCACTGGAGGAGACCCTGGGAGTGCAGCTGCTGGAGCGTACGACGCGCAAGGTGCTGCTGTCGCCCGCGGGGGAGCGGGTGGCCGCGCGGGCCAGGGTGGTACTGGAGGCCGTCGGTGATCTGATGGAGGAGGCGGAGGCGGCCCGCGCGCCGTTCACGGGCGTGCTGCGGCTCGGCGTCATCCCGACCGTCGCCCCGTATCTGCTGCCGGCCGTCCTGCGGCTGGTCCATGAGACCTACCCCGACCTGGACCTCCAGGTACACGAGGAGCAGACCGCCTCCCTCCTGGACGGCCTGTCCCACGGACGCCTCGACCTGCTCCTGCTGGCCGTGCCGCTCGGCGTCCCCCAGGTCACCGAACTCCCGCTCTTCGACGAGGACTTCGTCCTGGTCGCACCCAAGGACCACTGGCTCGGCGGCCGCGGCGACATCCCGCGCCAGGCCCTCCAGGAACTGGACCTGCTGCTGCTCGACGAGGGCCACTGCCTCAGGGACCAGGCCCTGGACATCTGCCGGGAGGCCGGCCGGGACGAGAACACCCCCGTGACGACCAGCGCGGCGGGCCTGTCCACCCTGGTGCAACTGGTGGCCGGCGGACTCGGCGTCACCCTGCTGCCCCGCACCGCCCTCCGCGTCGAGACCGGCCGCAACGACCAGCTCACCACCGGCTACTTCAGCGACCCGGCCCCCTCGCGGACGATCGCCCTCGCCATGCGGGCAGGCGCCGCCCGCCAGGACGAGTTCGAGGAATTCGCAGCGGCGCTGCGGGCGGCGCTGCGGGGGCTGCCGGTGCGGATGGCCGGGGGGTGAGGGTCAGGGGCGGTGCGTGGCGCGGGGCCTGGCATCGTCGAGGGTCTGGGCCACGTCCAGGGAGACTTCGGCTCCGATCGAGTCGGGAAGAGTGACCTTTTCCCCGGCTACATGGATGCGGTGTACTCCGTAGCCGTCTCGCATGGGCTCGGTGAGGACGTGGAGACGTTCGTGCTTGCGGTCGACGATCACATACACGGGGATCCTGGCGGCGCCGTAAGCGGTGACCTTCGTGCGCAGGTCGTTGGCGTAATTCCCGGAAGTGATCTCGAGGACCATGCGGAAGGCTGCCGGGTCGCAGCACTCGTACTGGATGACATGGTCTTCGAAGTCGGCGTCGACAACGGACAGGTCCGGAACGGCGAAATTCTCCGGGCACACCAGCGGCGGAGGGGCGCGCCGCGGCCCGGACGGGACGCACCGGACGGTGCCGCGCTCACTCCGTCCGCAGCCCGTCGGGCCGCATCATCCGCCACAGCGGCGGCAGACTCAGCAGCGTCACAAAGAAGATCATGCCGCCGCCCGCCGCGGCGATGCCCGCCACCACCGGCCAGTCGACCGTCACGGTGCTGTCGATCATCGTCAGCAGCAGCGTCCCCAGCGCCAGCCCGCAGCCCAGCGCCAGGCCCAGCCCGAGCAGCACGGGGAGGGCGGTCTGCCACAGCACCGACCAGCCCAGGGTGGCGCGGCGGGTGCCGTACGCATCGAGGGTGGACAGCAGCCGGCGGCGCTCGTGGAGCTGCTCGACGGTGGAGATGACCAGGCCCGAGCCGATCAGCAGCAGGGTGACTACGGCACCGGCGAACAGGCCCTTGCGGACGCTGATGAACTGCGCGTCATGCGGATTGTCGACGGCGGAGGACTCGTTCATCGCCGGGTCGATGCGGGCCACGGTGTTGCGGATGTACTCCACGGCGTCCGGGGTGCCGCGGTCGAAGTCGACCTTGTACTCCGCGGTGGGGTGGTCGAGCCGGCCGGTGTCGAGCGCGGACGGGGTGGCCAGCAGGTCGTACGAGAAGTGGTCGGGGGCGCGTACGCGGTCCAGGAGCCGGACCTTGCGGGCGGCCGCCGGGACCGTCCAGGGGCGCGGAGGCAGCGGGCTTCCGTCGGTGTACGGGGGGTTGAGGTTGATCGTCGCCCCGGGCGCGAGAGCGGCGTCCCGGTCCGTGGCATCGGTGAGGAACACCTCGCCATCCCGGCAGGAGTCCAGGCGGGCCAGTTTGTGCAGCTCGGCGCAGCTGCCGACGGCGAGCGTCGAGAGCGGTGCGCCGGACACCGGACGCCGGCCCGTCGGCAGCCGGCCGATGTTCGCGTCGATCGTGCCGCGGACCGCCGTCACCCCGGGCGTGGCGCGCAGCGCGCCGAGCGCCCGCTGGGTCTGCGGCCAGCCCTCGGCGTCGGCCCACAGGGCGATCCGCGGAAGCTTGCCGGATTCCGCGTACGCCTGGGCGTAGCCGGCCTGCATACCGGTCATGAGCATATGGATCGCGATGGCGCCGGCCACCGCGACGGTGATGCCGCTGACCGCGCGGGTGGCCGAGCCGCTGCTCAACTGCAGGCGGCGGACCGCGAGTTGCCAGGCGACGGGGCCGCCGTGCAGCCGGCCGACCACCGCGTCCACCAGCCAGGGCAGCAGGACGGTGACGCCGAGCAGCAGCAGGATCGAGCCGGTCGCGAGCCGGAAGGCGTTGAACGGGGTGTCGCGCCACGGCTGCGCCCGGGCCAGCGGCACCAGCAGCGCGATGCCCATGGCGGGCAGCGCCACCCGCCACCACAGCCGGCGGCGCAGCACGCGGCGGTTGCGGACGATGCCCAGCGGCTCGACGGTGATGCCGCGCTGGGCGAACAGCGTCACCAGGACGGCCGCCGTCGGCACGAGCACGGCGATCAGCGCGGCGGCGAGCGGGCCGGGCGTCACGTCCGAGGGGAAGACGTTGACGCCCCACAGCGTGATCACCGAAGCGCACTGCCGGCCGGCCAGGAACAGCGCGCCGCCGCCTGCCAGCCCGAGCAGCGAACCGAGCAGCGCCTCACCGGAGGAGATCCTGCGGGTCGTGGGGACATCGGCGCCGACCAGCCGGAGCGCGGCCAGCCGGCGCTCGCGCCGCTCGTTGCCGAACCGGATGGACGTGCCGAGGAAGGCCAGCACCGGCATCATCAGCGTCACGCCCGTCATGACCACGAGAACCACGGCGGGCGCCCGCATCGGTGGCGCGTCCCAGTTCTTGCCGAAGCGGTCGATGCGGTAGCCGTCGGGCGCGGCGAGCGTGGCGCTCTGCGCGACGTAGGTGAGTTCTTGCGGGCCGAGCAGGCCCTCGTCGCCGATCACGCCGGCCACGTCGTAGTGCAGCCGGTCGCGCAGCAGCGCCCCTTCGGGGGAGTCCAGCAGGTCCTTGAGCGCCGGGGAGACCAGCATCCGTCCGGGGCCGGGGAGACGGCCGATGCCGGGCGGCACGGGCGGATGCGCGCCGTCCGGCCGCACCAGGCGCCCGCGGACCGGCGCACCACGGAAAGTGGTGTCGGCCGCGGCGTAGAGCAGGGTGCGGTCGGAGCGCGGGGGATTGTGTACCTGGCCCAGGTTGTCGCGGGCCTTCTCCCGGCCGTGCCAGGCATCCATCAGGGGCGGTACGGACGAGCACAGCAGCAGGACGGCCACGCCCAGGCCGACGCCGAGTGCGGTCAGCGCCGTACGGGCCCAGCCCTCGCGGCCGCCGCCGGCCGCGAACCGCATCCCCATCGCGAGGTCACGGGCCCAGGCCGCGGGGCCGGTGCGGGGGGCGGCGGACGGGCCCCGGGGGGCGGGCGGTTCGGGGGTGCGGTCGTCACCCCGGTCGTTGTTGCTGCCGCTGCCGCTGCCGCTGCCGCTGCCGCTGCCGCTGCCGCTGCCGCTGCCGCCGGCACCGCCAGTGCCGGTGGGCGAGCGCAGCAGGCTCATAGCAAGCCCGCCAGCATGTCCTTCACTTTGCCGTCCCGGACCACGATCTCCCGGTCGGAGTAGGCGGCGACCCGGGCCTCGTGGGTGACCAGGACGACCGCGGCGTTGGTCTCCCGGGCGGCGTTGGTCAGCAGGGTCAGGACGCGTTCGCCGTTGAGCGAGTCCAGGGCGCCGGTGGGCTCGTCCGCGAAGATCACCCGCGGGCGGGTGGCGAGGGCGCGGGCGACCGCGATCCGCTGGCCCTGGCCGCCGGATATCTCGCCGGGCCGCCGCCCGTGCACCTTCTCGACCTCCAGCCGCTCCAGCCACTCGCGCGCCTGCCGTTCGGCCTCCTTGCGCTTGGTGCCGTTCAGTCGCAGGGGCAGCGCGACATTCTCCAGCGCGGTCAACTCCGGTACCAGCTGGCCGAATTGGAAGACGAAACCGAAGTCGGTACGGCGCAGGGCGCTGCGCTGGGCGTCGCTCAGCGCGTTCAGGGTGTGCGGGCCGTAGCGGACGGTGCCGGAGTCCGGGCTGATGATCCCGGCGAGGCAGTGCAGCAGGGTCGATTTGCCGGAGCCCGAGGGGCCCATGACGGCGACGACCTCACCCGGGTGGATGGAGAACTCCGCGCCGTCCAGCGCCGGTGTCGCCCCGTAGGCCTTGTACAGCCCCTCCGCCGCGAGTTGGGGGCACCGCCCGGCGGAGCTGGGGGAGGATCCCTCCGGCGTCATGCACGGACCGCTTCCGCCAGCTTGTCGAGCCGGGCGGCGGTGAGCTCCAGCCAGCGCAGATCGGCTTCGAGATGGAACAGCGCGTGGTCGCAGATCAGCTGGTCGGCGAGGTCGCCGGTGCGCTTGCGCTCGGTCAGTCCGCGCATCAGCCGCAGATGCTCGGCGCGCTGGGAGTCCAGCAGTTCGGCGGCGTTGCGGCCGGTCATCAGGGCCAGGACGACCTTGGTGTAGAGCGTCGACTGGAGGTACGGCTCGGGCTTCTCCGGGCGGGTCAGCCACTGGGCGACATCGGTGACCCCGGCGTCCGTGATCGCGTACCGCTTGCGCTCCGGGCCTGCCCCGGCCTCCACGGCGTCCACCTCGACCAGGCCGTTCTTCAGCAGCCGGGACATCGTGGAGTAGACCTGCCCGTAGTGCAGCGGGCGGTCCTGGCCGAAGTGTTCGTCGAAGGCCCGCTTGAGGTCGTAGCCATGGCGGGGGCCGGACTCCAGGAGGCCCAGCAGCGTATGACCGATTGACATGACGACCACCTTACTGGGGGCTCTGTCGCTGGTGTATACGCGGTTGGTATAGCGGAGGGGAAGCCCGCTGGTACAGCGGACGGGAAGCCCGCGCCGCATCCCGCGCGGTCCCGGGATCCTGCGCGCGTGGCCCCGGGACCCTGCGCGCGGGCCCCGGGGCACAGGCGCTCCTCACTCCGTCCGCAGACCGTCCGGGCGCATCATGCGCCACAGGGGCGGCAGGCTGAGGAGGGTGACGACGGCGACCAGTCCGGCGGCGCCGCCGACCATCGGCCAGATCACCGACCAGTCGAAGGCGGTCTTGTGCGCCAGCCTCAGCAGCGCCAGGCCCAGTCCGGCACCGGCCGCGAGGGCGAGGGCGAGCCCCAGGGCGACCGGAACGGCGGTCTGCCAGAGCACCGACCAGCCGAGCGTGGCCCGGCGGGTGCCGAAGGCCACCAGGACCGACAGCATCCGGCGGCGCTCGCGCAGTTGCTCCAGCGTCGTCACCAGCATGCCGGCGGCGATCAGCGCGAGTGTCGCGGTGGAGGCCACGATCAGCCCGGTGCGCACGCTGGTGTACTGCTTGTCCCGCTCCAGGTTCTGCAGCGTCCGGACGGCCATCAGCGGGTCGATCCGCGCGGCGGTGTTGCGGACGTACTCGGCGGCATCGGGGACCGCCGGGTCGGTCCGTACCATCGCGCGGGCCGTCGGGTCGTCCAGCGCGGCGGTGTCCAGGGCGCCAGGGGTGGCGACGATGCCGAAGGCGGTCTGCCCCGAGGGGTCCTTGCGGGAGTCGACGATGCGGGCGGTCTCCGGGATGGTCCACATCCGTGGCGCGCCGTCCGGTTTCTCGGTCAGGGCGTCCCGGTTGAGGAGCACCCGGGCGCCGGGGCGGGCGGTCTTGAAGAGGTAGTCGGAGTCGACCGTGCCCGTGCCGTCCTTCACCACGAAGACGTCGCCGTCCTTGCAGGAACCGGTGTGCGCCAGCTCGGCGAGCGAGGCGCAGTCGCCGACCGTGAGCTGGGTGGTCGGGGCGAAGTCCTCGCCCTTGCGGACCGGTCCGGGGCGGGAGGCCGAGGCCTCCAGGGTGGCGATGACGCCGCGTACGCCCTTGGTGGCGCGGAACCGGGTGACCATCTCCCGGATCGTGCCGACATCGTGCGACGGCAGTGTCACGTCCTGCTGCGCCCGGTGCGGGTCCTGCCCGGTGACCTTCATGAAGTCGCCCTGGATCGCGGAGAAGAACAGCTGCAGCGCGATGGCGCCGGCGACCGCGACGGTGATGGCGCTGACCGCGCGGGCCGCCGGGCCACTGCTCAGCTGGAGCCGGCGGGTGGCCAGCTGCCAGGGCACCGGTCCACCGCGGAAGCGCCCCACCACCGCCTCGACGGCCCATGGCAAGAGCGCGGAGGCGCCCAGCAGCACGAGCGCCGCACCGCCCGCGATCAGATACGGATTGGCCGTGCCGGGGTCGGTGCCGACCCGCCCGTTGGCCAGCAGCAGGGCGATGCCCGCCACCGGGAGCGGCAGCCGCCACCACACCCTGCGCCGCCGCCCGGCGCCGCTGCGCACCACGCCCAGCGGTTCGATGGCCACTCCGCGCAGCGCGACGAGGGTGACGCCCACCGCGCACAGCGGGACGGCGACGGCCACCAGGGCCGCCGGTGCGGGGGAGGGCGTGAGGTCGCCGGGGAAGGCGTTGACGTCCCAGACGGTGACCGAGCCGATGCCCTGCCGCGCCGCCAGGAACATCAGCGTCCCCAGCAGCAGCCCGCAGACCGCACCGAACAGTGCCTCCCCGGCGGCCATCCGGCGCACCGTCCGGTTGTCCGCGCCGATCAGGCGCAGCGCGGCCAGCCGCTGGTCGCGCCGCTCGCCGCCGAAGCGGACCGCGGTCGCGATGAAGAGGGCCACCGGCATCAGCAGCACCACACAGGCCACCATGATCAGTACGAGCAGCGTCGAGGGCAGTTCCGACGGGAGCGGCAGGCTGCCGAAGCGGGCGATGCGGAAGGCGCCGTCCTCGTCGGCGAGGGTGTCGCTGACCGCGTAGTAGGCCAGCTCGCCGGGCCCGACCAGGCCCGCCTCGCCGATCGTGCCGACCGTCGTGAAGTGCAGCCGCTCGCGCAGCAGCGTGCCCTCCGATGAGGTGAGCAGCGTCTTCAGGGCGGGGGAGACCACCATCTCGCCGTGGCGCGGCAGCGTGCGCACGCCGGGTGGCGCCGGGGCCTGCGGCCCGTCGGGACGCAGCAGCGCGCCCCTGACCGGGGTGCCGCGGAAGGAGGTCGCGGCGTCGGCGTACAGCAGGGTCGCCGGGGAGCGCTCGACCGGCCGCTCCCCTCTGAAGGCGGTCCGGGCGTCGCCGCGCTGCTGCCGGGCGTCCAGGATGTGCGGGACCGACGCCGCGCCGAGCAGCAGCACCACCCCGAGCCCGACGCCGACGGCCGTCAGGAGCGTACGGATCCAGCCGTCGCGGCCGCCGCCGGCCGCGAAGCGGACGCCCATGGCGAGATCGCGCGCCCAGGAAGTCCGCCCGGGAGCCGGGCCGCTCCCGTGGCGTTGCGCCCGCTCCTCGTGCAGCACGTTCATACCGCCCCCACCTCTTCCCGGGCCACGCCGTCGCGCACCACGACCTCGCGGTCGGAGTAGGCGGCGACCCGGGATTCGTGAGTGACCAGGACGACCGCGGCGCGGGTGTCACGGGCGGCGTCGGTGAGCAGCGACATCACGCGCTCGCCGTTGAGGGAGTCCAGGGCGCCGGTCGGCTCGTCGGCGAAGACGACCCGGGGCCGCCCGGCCAGCGCGCGGGCGACCGCGACCCGCTGGCCCTGGCCGCCGGAGACCTCGCCGGGGCGCCGGTCGGCGACGGTGTCCACCTCCAGGCGCTCCAGCCACTCGCGGGCCTGCCGCTCGGCGTCCGCGCGCCGGGCGCCGTTCAGCCGCAGCGGCAGCGCGACGTTCTCCAGGGCGGTCAACTCCGGTACGAGCTGGCCGAATTGGAAAACGAAGCCGAAGTCCGCGCGGCGCAGGGCGCTGCGTTCGGCGTCGCTCATCGCGGTCAGCTCGCGGTCGCCGTAGTGGACGGTGCCGGAGTCCGGAGGGGTGATGCCGGCCAGGCAGTGCAGCAGGGTCGACTTGCCGGAGCCCGACGGGCCCATGACGGCGACGACCTCGCCCGGGTGCAGGGAGAAGTCCGCACCGTCGAGGGCGGGGGTGGCGCCGTACGCCTTGTGCAGGGCGACGGCCTGGAGCAGGGAACCGGACGGGATCATCCGCAGGCCTCCGGGGGTGCGGGCAGGGGGCTTCGCCCTGGGGGAGGTAGGGGGCATGCCGCGCACTCTACATGAGGTGTATACGCATGATGTATAGCTGGGGATCGCCGGAGCGTGCCGCGCTTTCGGCGGCTTCCGCGCCGGTGACGGGGCGGGGTTGGAGCGGGGCGGGCGGGAGCGGGCGGAGGCGGGAGCGGGGAGAGCTGGGAGCAGGGAAGGCTGGGCGCGGGGAAGGCTCAGTCTCCGCCCGGCCCAGGACCCCGGGGCGGCCCGCCGGCCGCCGGCCCCCCGGGCGGCCCCTCTCCGGCCGGCGGTTCCTTGGGCGGCCGCCCCCGTCGCGGGATCGCCCCCGCGCCCCGGGGCAGCCGGCCCGCGTCGGACAGCGCCTTGCGCAGCAGGAACTCGATCTGCGCGTTGGCGCTGCGGAGTTCGTCGTCGGCCCAGCGCGCCAGGGCGTCATGGATCAACGGGTCCAGCCGCAGCAGCACCTGCTTGCGCCGCTGCGGCCGTCGCGCGGGGGTCCGCCCGCCGTCGGCGCCGGACCCCTCCCGGGTTTCGTCACTCATGCCGAAGCCTCGCTTCGCTCAGCCTCGCATTCGCTCGGCGCGCACCTTTCCATGGTTCGCTCGGCAAGCTCACTCACTGGTAGAGCGAGCCCGTGTTCAGCACCGGCTGGACGGCCCGGTCGCCGCACAGCACCACCATCAGATTGCTGACCATGGCCGCCTTCCGCTCCTCGTCCAGCTCGACGATGCCCTGCTCGCTGATCCGGTCCAGCGCCTGCTCGACCATGCCGACCGCACCCTCGACGATCTGCTGGCGGGCCGCGACCACCGCGCCGGCCTGCTGCCGCTGGAGCATCGCGGAGGCGATCTCGGGGGCATAGGCGAGGTGGCTGAAGCGGGACTCGATGATCCGTACGCCGGCGGCCTGGACCCGTGCGGTCAGCTCCAGGGCAAGCTTCTCGGTGATCTCCTCGGCGTTGCCGCGCAGCGACAGGGCGTTCTCGTCGTGTGCGTCATAGGGGTATTCGATGGCGATGTGCCGGACGGCCGCCTCGGTCTGGGTGGCGACGAACTCCAGGAAGTCGTCGACCTCGAAGAGCGCCTGGGCGGTGTCCTCGACCTTCCAGACCACGATCGAGGCCAGCTCGATCGGGTTGCCGTAGGCGTCGTTGACCTTGAGCACCGCGGTCTCGTGGTTGCGCACCCGGGTGGAGATCTTCTGCGCGGTGGTGAGCGGGTTGACCCAGCGCAGGCCGTCCGTGCGGATGGTGCCGACGTACCGTCCGAAGAGCTGGATCACCCGGGCCTCGCCGGGGGCGACCATCTTCACCCCGGTCATGCAGAAGAACGAACCGAGCAGCAGGGCGACGCCGACGATGATCATCGGCGCTCCCACCGCCTTGTCGCCGCCGTCGCCGAGGATCCCGCCGACGACGATCAGGGCGATGCCCAGCGCCACCCCGAGCACGGTCAGCAGTAGGGCGAGACCGCCCGGAATGCTGTGCGCCGGGACCTCGCGGACCTGCGGGCGGGGCATCTCGGGCGCATCGACGGCGAGGTCTTCGCCGGGCCCCTCGGAGTGGCCGGCGGATGTCTGATCGGACATGGAATCCCCGTTTCTTCCCCTTGCGGCGGGTGATGTCCGCCGCAAGGGGTGATGTCACTGACCTAGCAAACTGATAGCACTTTAATACCGCGATCCGGGGGCTGTCCAGTGCTCGTGCGAGGATCCTCCGGCGGCAAGTTCGCAGGTGAGGCCCGGGCGACGCGCAAAACCCACCCCTTGGTTCCGTCGCGCCGGGTGCTGTTTGTCACGTCGGGAAAAGCCTTGATCGATGAGTATTTGTTGACAGATGCGGTGTTAGCTTCAACAGCTGAGTTAGCTGGGGGCGGAACGACTGGAGTTGCTGAAGCGATGGGCCGAGCGGACGCGAGACGGGCGCGACAGGTAAGCGCCCGCCGGGCCAGAACGAAGGACAAGAAGTCCGGCATAGGCCGCTTCTTCACCTGGAAGAAGCTCCTCGGAGCCTTCCTCGGGGTATGCCTGCTGGGCATCCTCGGCTTCATCGGCCTGTATCTGTACGTGGACATACCCAAGGGCAACAACGAAGCCAAGCTGCAGAGCAACGTCTACAAGTACGCCAATGGCAAGGTCATGGCGCGTACGGGTCTGCGCAACCGGGAGAACGTCCCGCTCAGCCGGATACCCAAGGACGTGCAGCGCACCTTCGTCGCCGCGGAGAACAAGAACTTCTACCACGACTCCGGTGTCGACCTGATGGGCACCATGCGCGGCATCTTCAACACGGTGATGGGCCGCGGCAAGCAGGGTGGTTCGACGATCACCCAGCAGTACGTCAAGAACTACTACCTGAGCCAGGAGCAGACGGTTTCCCGCAAGCTCCAGGAGATCGTCATCTCGCTCAAGGTGGACAACAAGTTCAGCAAGGACAACATCCTCGCCGGCTACATCAACACCAGCTACTACGGCCGCGGCGCCTACGGCATCCAGGCCGCCGCCCAGGCCTACTACGGCGTGGACGTCGACAAGCTCACCGTCTCGCAGGGCGCCTACCTGGCCTCGCTGCTCCAGGCACCGAACCAGTACGACTGGACCCTGGCGACCGACGCCGGCAAGAAGCGGGTCCAGGAGCGCTGGGCCTACACCCTCGACAACATGGTCGAGATGAAGTGGCTCTCCTCGGAGGACCGCCGCAAGCAGAGGTTCCAGCGGCCGAAGGATCCCAAGCCGCTGAGCGGCGTGAGCGGCCAGACCAACTACCTCGTCGAGCAGGCCAAGCAGGAGCTCTTCGCCCAGGGCGTCGACGAGAAGCAGTTCGCGGCCGGCGGCTGGACGGTCACCCTCGGCATCGACAAGAACAAGCAGAAGGCGCTGGAGTCATCCGTCAAGCGCAAGCTGCTCGCCGACCTCGACCCCAAGAAGCGCAAGGTCGACGCGGACGCCCAGCTCGGTGCCGCCTCGGTGGATCCCCACACGGGTCACGTCGTGGCGATGTACGGCGGCGAGGGCCCGCCCAAGCACTACCGGAACAACGCCACCCGCACCGACTACCAGGCCGCCTCCACCTTCAAGCCGCTCATCCTGGCCTCCGCGATGGAGAACAACGCGGTCACCCAGGGCGGCGTCCCGATCACCCCGAACACGATCTACGACGGCCGTAACCGCCGTCCGGTCGTCGGCGGCAAGATCCCCTTCGCGCCGCCCAACGAGGACGAGCACGAGTACGGGAAGATCAGCGTCCAGACGGCGACCAACAACTCCGTCAACGCGGTCTTCGCGCAGATGGGTGCGGACGCCGGCCTGGACGCGATCAAGAAGACCGCGGTCAGCCTCGGCATGGCCGACACGATGGACGTCAAGCCCGCCATGACCCTGGGCACCATGGGCGCCAGCCCGCTCCAGATGGCCGGCGCCTACGCCACCCTGGACAACCACGGCAAAAAGGTCACCCCGACCATGGTCACCAAGGCCACGCACAGCGTCAACGGCGTCGAGACGAACGTCCCGCTGAAGGACCCGATCGGCGACCAGGTGCTCAGCCCCAAGACCGCCGACACCGTGACGTCCGTGCTGACCGGCGTGGTCAACGACGGCACCGCCTCGGAGGCCGTGAAGAACACCGCCTACAAGGCGGCCGGCAAGACCGGCACCTCCGACGACGACAAGTCGGCGTGGTTCGTGGGCTACACGCCCAAGCTGGTCACCGCCGTCGGCATGTTCGGCGAATCGCCCAACGGCGGCCGGCAGGTCACCCTCAAGAACGCCGGCGGCGACGGCCGGGTCAACGGCGGCGGCTATCCGGCCCGGGTGTGGGCGGATTACACCGAGGCGGCGCTGAACGGCAACACCGGCGCGGACTTCGACCTGGACACCAACATGGGTGCCGCGATCCCCCCGACGCCCACCCCGACGCCGAGCCACACGCCGTCGTCCAGCCCGAGCCCGTCCAAGACGCCGAGCGGTTCGCCCTCGCCGCCCCCGTCCAAGACGCCGAGCGGTTCGCCCTCGTCGCCGACCCAGAGCGGACGGCCGAGCCCGCCCATCCCCTCCGGCTCCGGCTCGCCGGGCGGCGGGGCGGACGGCGGCGGTGCCGGCGGCGACGGTGCCGGTGGTGCCGGTGCCGGCGGCGCCGGGAACGAGACCGGCGGCAACAGGGCCGACAGCCTGCCCGGCTTCGGCTGACGCCGTTCGTGCGCACAGCAGCGCGGCCCCCGCCGGTGAGGCGGGGGCCGCGCTGCTGTGACGGAGCGGTGGCGCCTCAGCCGCCGTTCACCTTGTGGGCGATCCGGTCTCCCACGTTCTTGTCGATGTTGCGCCAGTACTGCAGCGCGCGGTCCAGCACCGGGCGGCTGACGCCGTTCAGCAGATGGCCGGAGACATTGCCGACGAGCCGGTCGCGGGCCGCGTCGTCGAGGACCTGGCGGACCATCGTGCCCGGCTGGCCGAAGTCGTCGTCGTCGCGGCGCAGCGTGTAGGCCTCGCGGACCATCTCGCCGCCGGTCTCCCAGCCCGCGGGCTCCCCGTAGCGCAGGGTGTCCGCCGCCGGGCCGCCGTAGCTGTTCGGGGCGTAGGGCCGGGCCGTACGGGCCGGGTCGTACCGCATCGGGCCGTCCTTCGCATACGAGTGGACGGGGACATGCGGCCGGTTGGGCGGCAGCTGCAGGTAGTTCGGGCCGATGCGGTAGCGATGGGTGTCCGGGTAGGAGAACAGCCGGCCCAGCAGCATCTTGTCCGGCGACGGGCCGACGCCCGGCACCATGTTGGACGGTTCGAACGCCGCCTGCTCGATGTGGATGAAGTAGTCCTCGGGGTTCTTGTTGAGCGTCATCCGCCCGACCTCGATCAGCGGGTAGTCGCCGTGCGGCCACACCTTGGTCAGATCGAACGGGTTGAAGCGGTAGTCCGGGGCGTCCGCGAACGGCATGACCTGCACATACAGCGTCCACGACGGGACGTTGCCGCCGTCGATGGCCTCGAACAGATCACGGCGGTGGTAGTCGCCGTCCTCGCCGGCGATCCGGTCCGCGTCCTCCTGGGTGAGGAAGTCGATGCCCTGGTCGGTCTTGAAGTGGTACTTGATCCAGAACTTCTCGCCGCCGGCATTGAGCCACATGTAGGTGTGCGAGCCGTAGCCGTTCATGTGGCGGTAGGTCTTGGGAATGCCGCGGTCGCCCATCAGCCAGGTGACCTGGTGAGCGGACTCCGGCGACAGCGTCCAGAAGTCCCACTGCATGTCGTTGTCGCGCATCCCGTTGTCCGGGCGGCGCTTCTGGGAGCGGATGAAGTCCTGGAACTTGATCGTGTCACGGACGAAGAAGACCGGGGTGTTGTTCCCCACCAGGTCGTAGTTGCCGTCCTCGGTGTAGAACTTCAGCGCGAAGCCGCGGGGGTCGCGCCAGGTGTCGGGGGAGCCCTGCTCGCCCGCGACGGTCGAGAAGCGGGCCAGCATCTCGGTGGTCTTGCCCGGCTGGAAGAGATCCGCCTTCGTGAACTGGCTGACGTCGTTGGTGACCTGGAAGAAGCCGTAGGCGCCGGCGCCCTTGGCGTGTACCACCCGCTCGGGGACCCGTTCGCGGTTGAACTGGGCCATCTTCTCGATGAGGTAGTGGTCCTGGAGCAGGATGGGGCCGTCCGGACTCACAGTGAGTGAGTGTTCGTCGCTCTCCACCGGAATGCCGGCGTTGTTCGTCGTGCGCGGGACGTTGTGCGCGGTGCTGGACATGGAGGAATGCCTCCTGTTTCGACGACTGGGAGTAGGGGTCGGTCAGTCCCGAATTGGGCGAGTCAGTCCCTTACATCCACCCAAGCAGTCAACTACCCCGACGGCACGTCGGCAAGAGTTGGACCCCGTCCGATCTCAGACGGGGTCCAACATATGGGACGGGCGGCCGGGGCCCGCGCGACGTCAGCGGCGCAGCGCCGCCGGAGGCATCGACAGCTCGAACCAGACGACCTTTCCCATGCTCAGACGGGTCGCGCCCCAGCGCCGTGCCATCCGGTTGACGAGGTAGAGGCCGCGCCCGCCCTCGTCCGACGGCCGGGCCTGACGCAGCCGCGGAAGCTGCGGAACGTCGTCACCCACCTCGCAGCGCAGTACGTCCGTTCGCAGCAACCGCAGGGTGATCGGCCGCTCCGCGTACCGCACGGCATTCGTCACCACCTCGCTGACCAGCAGCTCCAGCTGGTCGGTCAGCTCCTCCAGACCCCAGCGCGCCAGCGCCCGCCGGGCCAGCCTGCGGGCCTGCCCGGCCGTCTGGGCCTTCGGATCCAGATACCAGTACGCGACATCGCTCGGCGCGATCCCGTCGAACCGGGCCGCCAGCAGCGCGATGTCGTCATCGCGGTCGCCGGGGCCCAGCATGTCCAGCACCTCGTCGCACATCGGCTCCAGCGGCGGCGGGTTGGGACCCGTCAACCGGGCCGTCTCCGCCAGCCGCTCCCGCAGCTGCTCGATCCCGGTCCATACGTCCCGGATCCGCGACTCGACCAGGCCGTCCGTATAGAGGACCAGCGTGGCGCCCGCCGGGGCGTCCAGCTCTACCGCCTCGAAGTCCACCCCGCCGACGCCGATCGGCGCGCCCGACGGCACCCGCAGCACCTCGGCACGCCCGCCGCGGTGCAGCATCACCGGCGGCGGATGGCCCGCGTTGGCGATGGTGATCCGGTGCGCGACCGGGTCGTAGACCGCGTACACGCAGGTCGCCATCCGGTCCGTACCCAGCCGCTGGGCCTGCTCGTCGAGATGGTGCAAGACCTCCTGCGGCGGCAGGTCCAGCCCCGCCAGCGTCTGCGCGGTCGTGCGCAGCTGCCCCATGATCGCGGCCGAGGTCATCGAGTGCCCCATGACATCGCCGACCACCAGCGCCACCCGGCTGCCCGGCAGCGGGATCGCGTCGTACCAGTCGCCGCCCACCCGCGCGGTCTCGGCGGCCGGCAGATAGCGGCTGGCCAGCCGGACCCCGGTCGGCTGCGGCAGCGAGTCCGGCAGCATCGTGCGCTGCAGCGCATCGGCGATGTACGCCTCACGGCCGTAGAGCACCGCCTTGTCCACGCCCAGCGCGGTGTGCGTCGCCAACTGCGCGGCCACCAGCAGATCGTCCGGCTCGAACGCCGGGCGGTCCGGGCGGCGCAGGAACACCGCCGCGCCGATCACCCGGCGGCGGCCGCGCAGCGGCGCCAGGATCACCCGGTGGCCGCTGGGCAGCCGCGGATCCGGACCCAGCAGTTCCGGCAGCGCCGTCCGCGCCGCCTGCGCCTCGCCGAACAGCGGCCGTACGCCCCGCAGTACCTCGGCCAGCGGGCCGCCGGGCTCCACCTCGGCCAGCTCCGCCGCGCTGCCGCCCATCGCCGGGCCCAGATCGGGCTGCGCGGGCAGCACCGGCAGCCGGCCGCCGTTGGTGTCCGGCTCCTCCGGGATCCGGTCGGTACGGCGCAGCCGCAGCACCACCGGGCCGGTCGGGCGCTCGTCGCCCACCGGCAGCGGATCGCGCAGATAGACGAGGATGGCGTCGGCGAACGTCGGCACCGTCGCCCGGCACAGCCCGAGCACGATCTCGTCGAGGTCGATACCGCGGGCGATCCGCCGCGTCGCCGCCCCGATGAAGCGCAGCCGGTCGCCGCCGGCCTGCCGGGCCGCGGCCACCTCACTGCTCTCGCCCGGATGCGCCGAGCGGGCCGGAGGAGCGGCCGGCGGGTCCTGTGGCGGTTCGGCCTGACCGGGCACCGGGGCCGCGGTGGCCTCCCCGGCCGCCGGGTGCGAGGCCTCACCGTGGGCGCCCGGGCCGGCGGACCGTCCGCCGTGCGGCGCCGGCGACTGGCCCGGCACCGTCCCGCCCGGCCCGCCGCCGGCCGGGCCGCTGCCCTCCCGCGGCCGCCCGACGCCCTCGCCGTCGTGCCGCGGGCGCTGCCCGTGGTGCGGCTCCCCGCCCGGCTCCGGCGCCTCGGCGCGGCCCACCGCGCCCTGCGCCACCCGCCGTGCGGCACGGGCCGTCTCCCGCCCCGCGTCCGCTGCCCCGCCCGGCCGTCCTCCCGCAGGCATGGCCACCTTCCCGTACGTGTCGCCGTATGCCTCCCCGTACGGGTGCGAAACGTCCCGTGCGGTGGCATGCCCGCCGCTGTGAGCGGCGCTGTGATCACTGGTGCGCCCGCCGGTGTGGCCCGCGGCGGCGCCGTCCGCGTCCGCCGACGGGTCCCGCCGCGCCGCGCCGTGGTCCACGGGCGGCTCGCCGCCGCGTGGACCGGAAGAGGCCGTGACGGCGACACCGGCGAGGCCTATGTCGTCACCGCCGCGTACCGCGAACCCGGCGCCGGGCGACGGGGCGAACCCCGCCGCGGGCTGCTGCAGGGAGCTGCGCGGGTCGGGGACCGCGCCGAACGGCGCCGTCCGGGCCGGCCCCCGGGCAGGGGACGCCGAGGGCGCGGCGGTCGAGGCCGACCGCCGCGATTCGTGGGAGGTGGGGTGCTCCGTCACGCGTGGGATTCCATCCGTCCGGGGCTGTGCGCGAAACGCGCCGCGTTGCGAGCGCGCCGCCCGTACGGGACGCGCCGAACGCGCTGCGTGTCAGGCGCGTCGCAGGTGCAGAAAGAGCTGGATCTCGGGTGGTACGTCCGTGCTCGACGGGGCGTATGCGTAGGCATCCTCCCCGACGACGTCGAAACCCGCGTCGTGCACGACCCGGCGCAGGTCGTCCCGCAGGTAACCCGATACCCGGACCGAGTTGCCCAGGAACGGAATGGTGAAGTCGTCCACATCCGCCTCGACCATGGACAGGGCGAGCAGCCCCTCGGGACGTAGCAGATCATGGAGCATGCCCAGTGCGTAAGGGATTTCCGCACGGGGCAGCATCAGAAGGGAAAAATAAGCGGCGATACCGTCGAAAGAGCCGGGTCCGCCGAGCCGGCCGCGGCGCAGATCGGCGATGTCCAGCCGGTGGAAGTCGGCGTCCGGGACGTTCTCCCGGGCCAGTGCGACCATCGAGGGGGAGAGGTCGATTCCCACGACGCGGTGTCCGGCGTCCGAGAGCTGACGGGCCGTCGGCAGGCCCGTACCGCATCCGAGATCCAGGATGCGTGAGCCGGCGGTGAGGGTGTCGCCCAGCCAGGTGCCCGAGGCGAGCTGGCCCTCCTTGTGCGGGAAGGCGACGTCGTACCGGTCGCCGATGGCGTCGAACGCCTCGGCCTGGCCGGCCCGGTCCAGTGCTAACCGGTTGAGCCCCTCGTATCCGTCGTAGTGAGTTGCACTCACGACCTCGCGCCTCCTGCGACCGCAGTCAAGTTCGTTTTCCTGTTCTGGAGTTGCGCCTGTGCAGTCTTGCGGAGGACGATCCTACGTTTGAAGACCCGGGGCGCAGCAAGGGGGCTCGGCCCCGCTCCTCGCCCCGCAGGAAACAGCATTGCCCATAGGCGCAGCTTCCCACGGTTCGCCCCCTTCACTCGTGTGGTTTCACTTCACTCCCTCACGACCGCAAACGATCCGGTGCGCGGTCCCAGTTCTCCGGAAGCCGGGGAACGTCCCAGGCCGGGTCGGGCCGCCAGTCCTCCCAGCCGTCCGCGTACGGCTCACGCCAGGCCGTGATCTGTGCGATCGCGGCCCGGCCCGCCGATCTGACCTCGGCGGCCTGTGCGCCGGTCATCAGCCCGTCCCGCTGCGCCTGCGCGAACTCGTCCTCGTCCCGCCACTCCCAGTGCCGGTCCGGATAGACACAGATGTCGAGAAAGTGGTCCTCGGAGTCAATACCGCCCGCCCAACGGCGGCGCGGCTCCTCCAGATTGACGTACCAGTTCTTGAACTGCCAGTCGCGTTCCCAGAACAGCCACACCGACCAGGGGTCACCGGGCCGGGCCAGCTTCAGCACACCGGTGCCGAACCACTGGTCGTGGCTGGTCCGGCGAGGTTTGGTGTAACGGGTGGACAGCGGCTCGCGGTGCACCGGTGTGCCGTCGGCGAGCACCGGCTTGATGCAGGACGTACCCGGTGCCATCCACACCGCGAGCAGTTCGTCGGTGTCCTGGACAACGGTCATCGGACGGCAGATGTGGAACCGTCCGGCGTCGGCATTGTCGCGGTAGCGCCAGAGGATGTGGTCCCCCGGCGCCCAGTGTGACGTTTCCGCCGCACCGCCCGCCGCCCGTTCCGCCCCGGCCGTCCCGCGTCCGCCGGGCGTCTCGCCTTCCGTCGTGTCCACCATGTCCGCTGTCATGCGCAGATCTTAGTTGCGCGGCAGGGAGCGCGCCGTGACATGAGACGCACCGGGCGTTACGGGCATGATAATGGGGCCGCCCCACGGAACCCCCGCCACAGCAGGGGCGTTGGCGCGGGTGGGATCGGGTGAGGGCCGGGCTCAGGTCCGGATGGGGCTCAGGTTACGGGCGGCGGGCTCAGGGCCGCGTCATCCGCAGCACGTCCAGCGCCTCGTCCAACTGCTCCTCGCTCAGCAGCCCCCGCTCGACATAGCCGCCCTCCAGGACCACCTCGCGGATGGTCTTCCGCTCGGCGAGCGACTTCTTGGCGACCTTTGCCGCCTCCTCGTACCCGAGGTACTTGTTGAGCGGAGTGACGACCGACGGCGACGACTCCGCGTACTCCCGGGCGCGTTCCGCGTTCGCGGTGATCCCGTCGACCGTACGGTCCGCCAGCAGCCGGGAGACATTGGCCAGCAGCCGCACCGACTCCAGCACGTTCTTCCCGATCACCGGCAGCATCACATTCAGCTCGAAGTTGCCGGCCGCCCCGGCTGCCGCCACCGTCGCGTCATTGCCGGTGACCTGCGCCGCAACCATCAGCACCGCCTCCGGGATCACCGGGTTGACCTTCCCCGGCATGATCGACGAGCCCGGCTGCAGATCCGGCAGCGCGATCTCCGCGAGCCCGGTGCGCGGCCCGGACGCCATCCACCGCAGATCGTTGGCGATCTTCGTCAGCCCGACCCCGATCGTCCGCAGCTGACCACTCGTCTCGACGATCCCGTCGCGCGCCCCCTGCGCCTCGAAGTGATCGCGCGCCTCGGTCAGCGGCAGTCCCGTCGCCCGCGCCACCTCGGCAATGACCGCGGCCGGGAACCCGGGCGGGGTGTTGATCCCGGTCCCCACCGCCGTGCCGCCCAGCGGCAGTTCCGCCAGCCGCGGCAGCGATGCCCGCAGCCGCTCGACGCCGTAGCGCACCTGCGCGGCATAGCCGCCGAACTCCTGCCCCAGCGTCACCGGCGTCGCGTCCATCAGATGCGTCCGCCCCGACTTCACGACCTCGGCGAACTCCTCCGCCTTGCGCTCCAGCGCCTCCGCCAGACGCTCCAGCGCCGGAATCAGATCGTTGAGCACCGCCGACGTCGCCGCGATATGAATCGAGGACGGAAAGACGTCATTGGACGACTGACTGGCGTTGACATGGTCGTTGGGATGGACCTCCTGGCCCAGCCGTTCGCTCGCCAGCGTCGCGATGACCTCGTTGGTGTTCATGTTCGACGACGTCCCGGACCCGGTCTGGAACACGTCAACGGGGAAGTGGTCGTCCCACTGGCCCTCCGCGACGGCCGTGGCGGCCTCCTGCACGGCCTCCGCGATGTCCTTGTCCAGCACCCCCAGCTCGCCGTTCACCTTGGCCGCCGCGCCCTTGATCCGGGCCAGTGCCTCGATGTGCGCCCGCTCCAGCCGCTGCCCCGAGACCGGAAAGTTCTCCACCGCACGCTGCGTCTGCGCCCGCCATTTCGCATACGCGGGCACCCGCACCTCCCCCATGGAGTCGTGCTCGGTCCGAAAGCCGCCGGAGTCGCCGAATGCGCCGTTGTCACTCATACCTATGTCAGTGCCCGGGAACGGCAATCTGTTCCCGGACACCGTTCCGATGTCACCTGCCTGCGGGGTGCTCGCCCTGCAGGCCCGCTATGAAGGCGGCCCAGGCGTGGTGGGGGATGAGCAGGGCGGGGCCGTCGGCGTTCTTGCTGTCACGGACGGGGACGAGGGCGGGGTAGCCGTCGGCTACCTCTACGCAGTCGCCACCCTCCTTGTTGCTGTAACTGGACTTGCGCCAGGCGGCGGCGCTCAGGTCGGGACGGGAGGTGCTCAGCACGATATGTGCCCTCCATCGCGGATCGGATCATGTCGAGCGACATGTTCGGCGGTAGGGCCAGAGCCCGGACATGATCGTAGGTGGCTGCGAAGGACTCCACTTCCTCTGGCTCTTCAATGAGCTGCCCGCACTCGGAACTCTCCGCGTAGGCGCAATCGGGGGCGTCACGCAGAGACAGCACCGTCATGGACCCCTCCACAGCGCCGTGCACCCCGCTGCTGAACGGCAGGATCTGAACGGCGATGCGAGGGTCGTCGGCGGTTTCCAGCAGCCGTGCAAGCTGCTCCCGCAGCACGTCCGGGCTGCCGACGGGCCGCATGAGAATGGCTTCATCGAGAACAACCCACAACTCGGGCCGATCCGGTCGACGTAGCAGCCGCCTTTGGCGCCCGAGCCGGGACGCCAGTCGCTCCTCCAACTGATCAGGCGTCTTGAGTGTGCGACCGACACTCAGCACTGCACGGGCGTAGTCCGCGGTCTGCAGCAGACCGGGCACGACTGACGCAGCGAACTGCCGGATGACCAGAGCCCGTTCCGAGCGTTCCATGAAGGCTTTGCCCAGTCAGGGTAGGTCTCGCGGTAGACGTGCGGCCACAACTCCGTCAACAGCTCGTCGCCGCCCACGGCCTTGTCCAGGGATCGTGTCAGCTCCAGAGTCGGCTTGGCGCCGGTGGTCCGTTCGAGCTGGTTGATCCGGGTGGGGTGCGTATGCGTCCGGTGGCCCAGCTGAGTCTGCGTGAGACCGGCATTCAGACGCAGTCTGCGCAGGCGAGTGGCGAAGAGCGCCGCCATCGATGCCGAGGAATCAATTTCTTTGGCCACAGCCTCACTTCCGTCCTTACGGCGGCGGGAGTAAGGCGCTACCCCCTTTCGCAGCGTATGCCGCAGGGCAACGATGTGAACACGGAAAGTGACGATCCGCTCGAAGGTGGGGCGGACGGCAAGAGGCCCCGGCGGTCGCGCGAACGACCCCGGGGCGTGGTCAACGCCGCGAAATACACAGGAGCGTCAACATGGTTCAGCCTATTTGCCGTTGCCTTGCGTGGGTGCGAGCTTTACTCATCCCGCGAGCGCCGGGCCGGCACCGGGCAGCCGCGCCCTCTCCGTGCTGCGGCCCGGTGGCCGTCCGCACGGTCCTCGTACGGCCGTGGAGCCCGCCGCCGCTGCCGGGCCGGGGGTGCCGTCGCAGGCCCATGGAGCCACCGCTGGATGGCGACGCGTCACCTCTCGTCCGCCCCTACTACGCCGCGTACGAGCGGCAGCCGCAGCCGGCCGAGGTGGTCTGGTGAGCGCCGGCCGTACGCCACCGGGTACGTCGGAGCCGCCCCGGCAGTCCCTGATGACCCTGCGGGTCTACACCGCGACTCCCGGCGGCATCGTGAAGGAGGAGCGGACGCCGGTCCATGTCGTGGCCGGTGACCGGTCCGACCTCTACGGGCTCAGCCAGGCCTGGCCGCCCTGCGCCTGCCCGCGTCATCGCGAGCGGTAGCGCCACCGCCCGCCCGCAAACCCGTGGTGGCGGTGCGTCCGGCGCTGGTACCAAGTGGGAATGGAAAGCCAAGCGCTTGACCCCATGGAATGCCTGCTCGCCGAGCGGGCCTGCGAGCGTCTGATCGTCGAGTTCGTCCGCCGGCTCGACCTCGGGGACCCGGGATCGGTGGCGGACCTGTTCACCCCCGACGGGGTCTGGGAGTGGCCGTACGACGACCGCCGGGTGCAGGGACGCGACGCGCTCCGCGCCTACTTCGGCTCCCGGCCCGCGGACCGGCTGTCGCGCCGTATGTGCACCAACATCCTGGTCACCGTCACCTCTTCGGCGACGGCCACCGCCACCACCTACTTCGCCACCTACCGGGTCGACGGCTACCAGGACGGCATGGTGCCGCCCCGGCCCCCGGCCCAAGTGGGGCACTACGAGGACACCTTCCGCAAGGCCGACGGCGCCTGGCTCCTCGCCACCCGGACCACGTTCCTGCCCTTCGCCGGCCCGACGGAACGGCTCGGGGGCGCTGACGGGGCGTGAGGGGGACGGGGCCTGAGGGGGGACGGGGCGTGCAGGTCGACGAGGCGTGCGGGCACGGCCGGAATGATCGGCCCAAACCAACCCGAACGGTTTATGTCTGTCCACGGCCGGGACGCCGGGTATGCGAGATTACGCAATTACGCGAAATTCATCCGGTTTCATGGGGTCGACCTCGTTAAGGAATCCTCATTCCCAGTAAACTCATTGCGTGCATATAGCCACGCTGGTAGCGTCCTTCCCACAAAGATCAACACACTTCAGAGTGTTATTGGGGGATTGACTTCGTGAGCATGCGAAGCAAGGGGATCTCGACCGCGATCGCCTTCGCCATGACCGGCGCAATGTGTGGCATCAGCGCGCAGACGGCAAATGCAGCTTCGGGGGAAGGCGAAGGGGGTGCGGCCGTCGCGCGGACGGCCACAGAAGCACAGATTCACGCTGCCGGCGTCGATGAAATCTGCGCAGTTCTGGGGATCGGCAGTGGCGCGGCAGGCCTTACCAAGGCGCTGGCCAAGGGAGCTTCGTGGGTAGGCATCGGCGCCAGCGTGGGGTGCTATGCGTACACAAAGGCGAAGGAAGCCACGCCCGCGCAAAAGCGGGCAGCCATGATCAAGTCGTACAAGAACTACCAGGCGAAGAGTGACCTCGGGAAGCTCGAGGCGCTTGGTTATTCTTGCCGCAAGGAGGGTGGCGGCGGCGGTGGCGGCACCGACTTCGCCTCCTTCGCGGGGTACCGGGACATCAAAATGAAGGGCGTCACCTACAAGTGCGGCAACATCCGGGACTGACCGGTCGCCGTGCCCCGGGCCATGGAGAGCGGTGCCTGCTCTCCATGGCCCTGGCCGTAGTGGGCTTGCTGTGGTTCACGCAGGACATGGCCCCGTGGGCCACCGCATTGTGCGGGGCCGGTGCGGCTGTGGGAGTGCTGGGAGCGCTCTACTTCGGGTGGCGTTACATTCGCTCCCGCGGGGACTCGCGATAGCGGCGCTCTGGTCGCCGCTTGACGCTCCACGTAATCCGCCTTGACGTCATCGGAAATATCGAACCGCCGAACCGCCGAACCGCCGAACCGCCGAACCGCCGAACCGCCGAACCGTCGAACCGGGCTAAGGATCTGGTCAAGGTCTCCGACGGGTGGTGGACGGCGGGCGATGGGTAGCCGATTGGTATTCCCTGGCCCACCTTGCACGGCTTGCTTGCCTTGCTTGCGGATAAGAAAGTACCGCGAGGTGACAGCTTCAGCTTTCTCCCTCTCTCCCTGGATGCTTTCCTTAGCGCCCGGGGTGCGGCCCCCTGCTCTTTCCTGCGCATTATCCGTACTCGCCCATCGCTCGTAGAGGCACGTTCTTCTGATGGGCCCTTGTTGGCGAGGGGCGGAATTCTGATTTCCAGGCTTCGTTGTCATCCGCCGGCTGAGTCTCTTCGGCGGGAAACGCCCGGTAGGTCACATCCACCGGACAGCCGCGTTCGCCGGGTCCGCGGTGGTCGTCCAGGTCTCCAGCTGGACCGCCTCTCGCTGGAAAGTGCCGCACAGTTCGCCGGTATTTCTTAGTCGCCGTGTTTTCGTGTGGCGGGAATTTGTAGGCAGCGATCGCGCGGCCTCGCACCGCTGACGGCTCTCGGGTTCCTGTGAGACCCAAGGGGCCCCATGCGCGCCCACTTGCCACACCCGATGCCCACACCTGAGGCCCCCGCCCGGCACCCACGCCTGACGCCCGAGTCGGCCATTCCCACCTCCCCTCCAACACCCCACCCCCCAACCTCCCCTCGGTCTTCCGAAGCACCGCCACCGCCTTGAGCGACTGCTCAAAACGCTCTACGCTGCGTTTTGAGCAGTCGCTCAAACTCGTGGGATGGGGGAAGCCGCATGGGGCTGTACGTGGAGGCGCGGATCCGCGCCGGGATCGACGACGTATGGGACCGCAGCCAGCTGCCGGACCAGCATCAGCGCTGGGACCTGAGATTCAGTGAGATCGACTACCTGCCGTGCGTGCCGGGGGAGCCACAGCACTTCCGCTACGCCACCCGCGTCCTGCCGTTGCTCACGGTCGACGGCACCGGCGTCTCGGCCGGTGAGCGGAACCGGCCCGACGGCACCCGGACTTCCGCCCTTCGTTTCTTCTCCGCACACCCGCTGTCGCTCATCGAGGAGGGCCGCGGGTACTGGCGGTACGTCCCGGACGGCGACGCACTGCGGTTCCTCACCGGATACGACTACCGGCCGCGCTGGGGGCGTTTCGGACGGGTCGTCGACCGGCTCCTCTTCCGGCCGCTCATGGGCTGGGCGACCGCCTGGTCCTTCGACCGGCTGCGGCTGTGGTGCGAACGCGGGATCACCCCCGAGCGGTCGCTGCGCCACGCCCTCGCCGAACTGGCCGTCCGTATCGCCGCAGTCGTCGCCACCGCTGGGGCCGTGGCCCCCGTCTCCGCACTCGCCGTGGCAGGCGCCGCGCTGCTGCTGCCGCCGCTGCCCACCACCCCCGCGGCCCGCCGCTGTCTGCGCCGCCCTCCCGAGCGGGCAGCCGGACGCAGCGAGAGCGCTGCCGCCCCGACCGCCCTCCTCACCACCCTGGAGCAGTCATGACCTCGATGACGACCTCGATATTCCAGCGCGCCCTGGGCGCCGACTTCGACCGCCTTCACCCGCACATCCGGCGGCGCTTCTCCGTCGGGTTCGGTAGCGGTGAGGCGTGCATCGGGCGGGGCACGATGGACCGGATCTGGCACGGCCGCAGCTTCGTCCGCCCGTTCCTGGCCCTCGGGGGCAGCCGCAACATCCTCGTCCCGCAGGCCGGCCGGGACATCCCCTTCGTCATCGAGAATGTCCCGTACACGGACTCCTTCGGCCGCGAAACCGTCACCTTCGTGCGGACCTTCTCCTTCCCGCGCCGCCCCCGCCGCTTCGACGCCACCATGGTCTTCAGCCCCGAGCGCGGCTGCGTCGTCGACTACCTCGGCACCCACCAGCACCTCGCCACCGATCTGCACTTCACCGTGGACGACAGCGGGGCCCTGATCATCCGCTCCGGCGAGCACCGCTTCCGGGAGGGGCCGGTCGACGTCCGGGTGCCGGACCTGATCGGGGGCGACGCCGTGGTGCGGGAGTCGTACGACGAGGCGGCCGGGCGGTTCCGTATCCAGGTGCGGGTCGGCAACCGGCGGTTCGGCCCGCTCTTCGGCTACGAGGGGTCCTTCACCGCCGAGTTCGTGAACGTCGCCGAGCGCGGTGTCCGCGCCGGGCTGCGGCCGGTGCGCGAGGAGGCCCGGGCGTGAGCGCCGACACCCGTACGAAACTGCTCGCCGGTGCGCTGCGGACGCTCACCGAACAGGGCCTCGCCAAGACCTCGGCCCGCACCATCGCCGCCACCGCCGGAGTCAACCAGGCCCTGGTCTTCTACCACTTCGGAAGTGTCGACGAACTCCTCGCCGCCGCCTGCCAATACGGGGCGGAACAGCGCGTCGCGCACTACCGCGAACGCTTCGCCCGGGTCGGCAGCGTCGCCGAACTCCTCGAGCTGGGCCGGGAACTGCATACCGAGGAGCGCGCCGCCGGCCATGTCGCCGTCCTCGCCCAGCTCCTGGCCGGCGCCCAGACCCAGCCCCGCCTCGCCCCCGCGACCGCCGCCGGACTCGGCTCGTGGATCGAGGAGATCGAAACGGTGCTGGCCCGGGTACTGGCCGGGACGCCGATCGCCGCCTTCGTGGACGTCGCGGGCCTCTCACGGGCGCTCGCTGCGGGCTTCGTCGGCCTGGAACTGTACGAGGGCGTGGACCCGGACGGGGCACTGGCGGCCCTGGACGCCCTGGAGCAACTGTCAGGCCTGGTCGGCGTACTGGAGGACCTGGGCCCGGTCGCCCAGCGGGCCGTACGGGCCCGGCTGCGGCGCAGTACGGGGCGGCGGGGTCGGAACGACCCGCGTTCAGGCGCGTGACCGGCCGGCATCGTCCCGGGGCCCACTGGAAGGTGCCTGCCCGCTATTCGGGCTTTCCTTCTCCGGGATTCCCTCCGACGAAGAGCATGCGCAGCTCCATCGCCCCCTTGCGTGCCACCTTTGCCTCCTCGTACTCGGCGGAGGCGTACCACTCCTTGAGCCGGCCCATGTCCGGGAACTCGACGACGGTCGCCACCCGGGAGGACGGCCACGCCGCCCCCTCCGCGACCTCGGGCACAGCGCCCTGCACGAGGTAGCGGCCGCCGTAGAGCTGGATGGACGGCTCGGCCAGCGCCCGGTAGTCGAGCGCACGCTCCGTGTCCCACACCTCGGCATCAACGATCACATAAGCAGGCATGTGTCCTCCATAGCGTCGGAAGCTGGCGGCGGCCGCCCCGTCGGGGACCGCACCAACAGCAAACCCAGTCCGCCACCGTCACTCCGTCCCCCCTCCGGGGCTACCTCTCCACATCGGTTTACTCACCAACTCAGCTGGCTCATCCGCCATTCCTCGATGTGTGAGCCTTACCGGGGCGCCCGCACCCTGGTGGCCAGGGCGCGGGCTTCGTCGGACCGCTGAACTCGGCGCAGATCGGTGAGCTGCGGTCGTACTCAGCCGGCCCCGTCCGTCTGCCATGGGGATCGACGGACGGGGCCGATTCAGTCAGCCGCCGTGGCGGTCAGGCATCTACTTGCCGTCACCGCCCTGCGGGGCGGGGTCGCGCGGAGCCTCCGGCGGCAACGGCCCGCCGTCGTGCTTCCCCCCGTCGTCCTCGGCGGTCACCAGGTCGCGGGGGTGCCGGAAGGGGACACCGCGCCAACCTTCGGCATCGGGCGTCCGCGTCTCGTACACGTCGACAGAAGCAGCGCTCATCGACCAACCTCCTCTTTCGTGAGCGGACATGCCGCCGCACTGTCGTGGGCATGGGGCCCGTGATTCTCAGGGATTCGCATGGATTCGCAGGGAATCTCTCCTGCGGTGAGGTCACCCGCCCCGGACGTTCGACCTGTCCAGGGCTTCCACCCTCCGGGGCGGGCGGGGCTCTGCGGCCCAGGAACGCCTTCACCACCGGATCGGCTCAAGGGCCCCGCCGGAGCAGGCGGGGCACGGCACCTTGAATGTGTTACCGCACGTATCGCACCCCTCGAAGCCACAGCATCCCGGACACCAAATGCGGCGGGTAGCGATGCAAAATCCGCAGTAATTTGTGAAAGCCACCTGGGGTGCACTCTTCGCCTCTGTCGGCCGTTTACGCCGTACCCGCAGACCGGCGTGGTCGAGGGAGGCTTTGGCGGTGGTCATGGACCTTTCCGACCAGCGGCCTTGCGCTGCGGATGCGCCGCCAGTTCCACATTGCGATCGGACGCCGCCGAGAAGTCGCCTCTGGCCCGTGCCTCTGCACGTTGCTTCACCAACACGGCACAGACGTCGCATCCCTCGGCCGGCTCGGGAGGGTCAGGCGGGACCGGCAGGTGAACGGGCCGTCCCATGGTTGTCTTTGCGTCGCTCATTGCTGGATGCCTCCCCGGTTCGTCTGCTCGGTAACAAGAAATGGTCTACCGGGGTTGCGGCTGATGTGCCGTTCAGTCGCGTATTCGACTAAAGATCACGAACGACAGGTCGCCGCCCAATCGGCCAGTTTTGCTCGCGCCGGTTCTCCGAATAGCGCGCAGTCCTCATAGCGTGTGAAGTCGTCCAGATAGCTTTTCACGTCTCGAGCATCACGAAGTACAAGGCTCCCGGATAGAGAATCGCTTGCCTTTCCAGCTTTCCGGCCACTGCCTTACTCGTGTCCACTGGAGAATTGGCCAGGCTGGCTCGTGCATATTCGGGGGTGGCCAGCAGGCCGGTAATCATCGAAAGCAGAAAGTAGCGCATGTGAGTACAGGAAGATTCGAGTGCTTTGAGTTCCGCTTGCCGTGTGCCCAGCCCTTTACGGCGCAGCTCGCGAAGGTTGCGCCATTCCGTATTGGCGATCCTGGCCAGACCGGACACTTCTGCAACCACTTCGGGGGTAGCGTCCAGCGCTTTGAGGATCTGTTCTATATCGACAAGGGAGGGACGTACCTTCGCATTCTCGATGCGGCTCACCTTGGACTGCGAGATGTTGCAACGCGCAGCGAGCCGGTCCCCTGAGAGACCGGCCTTCTTGCGCAGTTCTTTCAGTTTGGCAGCCAGGTCCTGCGTGGACCGGTCCAACTGTTCTGGCTCGAACGTCACTCCTTCACGTACTCCAGGAACGGAACGGACTCGGCCACCGCGATCCGCTGATATTCGATGAACGGTGCCGGATCTCCCTCATACACTTCGCGGCTGATCTGAGTACCATCCGCCTCGTAGTGCATGAGTACGACGATGGACTCAGACATGCGAAACCCCCTGTTTCATGGCCCCAGTTGGGCCGGTGCCAACGACGGTACGAGGGTGAAGCCGATGCGTCCATGCACTCTCGCGACTATGCGCGTCTTCGCATAAACCGGGTCTGGGGAAGGCTGTGGCGCGGTCGGTTCGGTGTCTCAAGGCCGGTTTCCGGTGAGCCCGTGCGGGCGCAATGGGGACAGGTATGGCAAGAGCCCCCGACGAAACGTCAGGGGCTCTGTAATGGACTGCCGGTGGGGCCGGGGGATCAGCTTCCCTGGCGCACCGGAATGCTCGTGAACGTGGGTGCCGGGGCCGGGTCCTGGAAGAAGTCGTTGCCCTTGTCGTCGACGACGATGAAGGCGGGGAAGTTCTCGACCTCGATCTTCCAGACGGCTTCCATGCCGAGCTCCTCGTACTCCAGGACCTCGACCTTCTTGATGCAGTCCTGGGCCAGGCGCGCGGCCGGGCCGCCGATGGAGCCGAGGTAGAAGCCGCCGTGCGCGGCGCAGGCGTCGGTGACCTGCTGGGAGCGGTTGCCCTTGGCCAGCATGACCTTGGAGCCGCCGGCCGCCTGGAACTGCTCGACGTAGGCGTCCATCCGGCCGGCCGTGGTCGGGCCGAAGGAGCCAGAGGCGTAGCCCTCGGGGGTCTTGGCCGGGCCCGCGTAGTAGACCGGATGGTCCTTGAGGTACTGCGGCATCTCGTCGCCGGCGTCCAGCCGCTCCTTGATCTTCGCGTGGGCGATGTCGCGGGCGACGACCAGGGTGCCGGTGAGGGAGAGACGGGTCTTGACCGGGTGCTTGGTGAGCTCGGCCAGGACGTCGTCCATGGGGCGGTTGAGGTCGATGGCGACCGCGTCGAGGTCGGGGCCGGCGCCCTCGGTCAGCTCCTCGTGCGTCGTCTCCGGGAGGAAGCGGGCCGGGTCGGTCTCCAGCTGCTCCAGGAAGACGCCCTCGGCGGTGATCTTCGCGACGGCCTGGCGGTCCGCGGAGCAGGAGACGGCGATGGCGACCGGGCAGGACGCGCCGTGGCGGGGCAGGCGGACGACGCGGACGTCGTGGCAGAAGTACTTGCCGCCGAACTGGGCGCCGATGCCGATCTTCTGCGTCAGCTCGAAGACCTTCTCCTCCAGCTCCTTGTCGCGGAAGCCGTGGCCGGTGGGCGAGCCCTCGGCGGGCAGCTCGTCGAGGTAGTGCGCGGAGGCGTACTTGGCGGTCTTCATCGCGTACTCGGCACTGGTGCCGCCGACGACGATCGCCAGGTGGTACGGCGGGCAGGCGGCGGTGCCGAGCGAACGGATCTTCTGCTCCAGGAACTTCATCATGGAGGCCTCGTTGAGGACCGCCTTGGTCTCCTGGAAGAGGAAGGACTTGTTGGCGCTGCCGCCGCCCTTGGCCATGAAGAGGAACTTGTAGGCGCCGCCGTCGGTCGCGTACAGCTCGATCTGGGCCGGGAGGTTGGAGCCGGTGTTCTTCTCGTCCCACATCGTCAGCGGGGCCATCTGCGAGTACCGCAGGTTCAGCTGGGTGTAGGCGTCGTAGATGCCGCGGGAGAGTGCTTCCTCGTCGCCGCCCTCGGTCAGGACCTGCTGGCCGCGCTTGCCCATCACGATCGCGGTGCCGGTGTCCTGGCACATGGGCAGGACACCCGCGGCGGCGATGTTGGCGTTCTTCAGCAGGTCGAGCGCGACGAAGCGGTCGTTGGCGCTGGCCTCGGGGTCGTCCAGGATCTTGCGGAGCTGGGCGAGGTGATCCGGGCGCAGATAGTGCGAAATGTCGTGCATCGCCTCGGCGGCCAGCTTGCGCAGCGCCTCCGGCTCGACCTTGAGGAACGTCCGTCCGTCGGCCTCGAAGGTGCTCACGCCCTCCGAAGTGACGAGGCGGTACGGGGTGGTGTCCTCACCTACGGGGAGAAGGTCGGTGTAGGCGAATTCCGGCATCGAAGGTCATTCCTTACTCGGAGAGGTCCGGCTGGCATCTACGGCAGCGCCTCCACAGCGTAGAACCCCGGGGCGCGGACGCCGCTGTGAGGTCAGGCTCAGTCGGCGGGAGAGCCGTCCTTGCCGATCCCTGGTCGCGATCTATCGCGTTTCGGTACGCTGAGTCCGTGGATGCAGACAACGGGGGACGACCGGGCCCCGAGAACCCGCCCGGACCGCTTCAGAAGCAGGACGAGCGGCAGGGGCGCCAGCCGGTGAACATGACCAAGCCGGTGTCCGCGCCGGCCACCGCGCCGCACGCGCCGCCCGCGGTGGCCGAGGGGGACATCCGGGCGTCCGACGCCGACCGGGACAGGGTCGCCGAGATCCTTCGCGAGGCGCTGGCCGAGGGCCGGCTGGACCCGGAGGAGCACGCCGAGCGGATCGACACCGTCTACCGCGCCAAGACTCTGGGCGAACTGGAGCCCGTCGTACGGGATCTGCCCGCGGCGGGCACAGGGCGCGGGCAGCCGGGCCCGGACGCGTACGTCTACGGGCCCCGCGCCCCGATTCCGGACCAGAACCTGGTCGCGATCTTCAGCGCCTCCGTCCGCAAGGGCAGGTGGCAGGCCCCCGCGCGGATCAACGCCTTCGCGCTCTTCGGCAGCGTCGAGATCGATCTCACCGAGGCGGTCTTCCCGCAGCAGCAGGTCCAGATCAATGTCACGGCCGTCTTCGGCAGTGTGGAGATCCGGGTCCCGGAGAACATCACCCTGCGCAGCAGCGGCTCCGGCGTGCTGGGCAGCTTCGAGGTCGAGTCGCATGACTCCGAGGACGCCGACGCCCCGCAGGTCGTGGTCAACGGCTATGCCGTACTGGGCAGCGTGGAGGCCAAGCCCAAGCGCGGCGCCTGGATCCGCGATCTGCGCGACCGGGTGTGGGAGGAGCACCGGGCACTCCGCCACGAGCTGCGCGAGGAGCGGCGTGAACGGCACCACCAGCTGCGCCACGACCGCCAGGAGTGGCAGGAACGGCTGCGCTCCGCACGGCGCGAGCGCCGGGACCGGTTCCGGTAGGGGCGCGGGAGGGCCCGGGAGGCCGCTGGACTGCGGGTAGGGAGAAGCAGCGGCAGAGCGCGGGTACCCCGAGGCGGGGCCACGCGCCCGCGGGACGCGTACGGCGATCGCTCACCGCCCGTGCGCGGGTGCCCTGTTGAGGCGGCGTGGAGGGGCGCGGAGGCGGCGCCGCCCGCGATTGTCTCGTTGTCGCACGATCGCCACGGTGTGCATAAGCGTGCGTACAGCGGGTAGGGCTGGTGCATCGTCTCTCGTACGGCTGCGGGGTGCGGAAATCGGCCGTGCGCAGCGAGACGGGCAAGGGTGATTCTCGCGCCGAAGCCGTCGTCAGGAGTAGACCGTGCTGCTACCGCATCAGCCCCTGCAGGATGCCGCTGTCGTTCCGTCCCAGCAAGTGCCTGATCGCGACGAGGCCGGTCCCTGGCATTCGGAGGCGGTGTGCCGCCGGGACGAAGCCGGGCTGTTCTTCGCCCCGTCCAAGGAGCCGACCGCCGCGCGGCTGGCCAGGGAAGAGGCCGCGAAGCGGGTCTGCGCCCGCTGTCCCGTGATGGTCGAATGCCGGGAGCATGCGCTGCTCCAGCCGGAGCCGTACGGCGTCTGGGGCGGTCTGACCGCGGCCGAGCGCCGGGTCGTGCTGACCCGGCGGCGGCGCCGGGAGGCCGAGCTCCAGCGAGCCGCCCATATGCCTGCGGCCGGGTAGCCGGCCGCGCAAGGCTTCGGCCCGTAGCACGCACCCCAGGGCGTATGGGCCACTTCGCCCCCGCCGGAGCGTCTCCGGCGGGGGCGAAGTGTGTGGACGGGCGGGCCGGCTGCACGGGCCGGCCGCCCCATCCCGCTAGCTGGGGCGCTCGAAGTCCACCGAGCTGTAGGCACGCAGCTTGGACAGCCGGTGCTGGGAATCGATCTGGCGGATGGTGCCGGACTTGGAGCGCATCACCAGGGACTGGGTGTAGGCGTTCTCGGCGCGGTAGCGCACGCCGCGCAGCAGTTCGCCGTCGGTGATGCCGGTGGCGACGAAGAAGACGTTGTCGCCGCGGACCAGGTCGCCGATCTCCAGCACCTTGTCCAGGTCGTGCCCGGCGTCCAGCGCCCGCTGCCGCTCCTCGTCGTCCTTGGGCCACAGCTTGCCCTGGAAGGCGCCGCCCAGACACTTCAGCGCACAGGCAGCGATGATGCCCTCGGGCGTACCGCCGATGCCCAGCAGCAGGTCCACGCCGGTGCCCTCACGAGCCGCCATGATCGCGCCGGCGACATCGCCGTCGGCGATGAACTTGATCCGGGCCCCGGCCTCCCGGACCTCCTTGACCAGGCCCTCGTGGCGGGGCCGGTCCAGGATGACCACGGTGACGTCCTCGACCGCGGACTTCTTCGCCTTCGCGATCCGCTTGATGTTCACGGCCACCGGCGCCGTGATGTCGACGAAGTCCGCCGCCTCGGGGCCCGTGGCGAGCTTGTCCATGTAGAAGACCGCGGACGGGTCGAACATCGAGCCGCGCTCGGCCACCGCCATCACGGACACGGCGTTCGCCATGCCCTTGGCGGTCAGCGTCGTCCCGTCCACCGGGTCCACGGCCACGTCGCACTCCGCGCCGGTGCCGTCTCCCACGCGCTCGCCGTTGTAGAGCATCGGGGCGTTGTCCTTCTCGCCCTCCCCGATGACCACGACGCCGTTCATCGAGACGGTGTGGATCAGGGCGCGCATGGCCTTCACCGCCGCGCCGTCCGCGCCGTTCTTGTCACCTCGCCCCACCCAGCGACCCGATGCCATGGCACCGGCCTCGGTGACCCGGACGAGTTCCAGGGCGAGGTTGCGGTCCGGCGCCTCGGGGCTGACCTCGAGTGGGGACGGGAGATGATGCTCGCTCATCGAGCGCACCTTTCTGAACGGCGACGGCCGTGAAGGAATGAGGGTGGCTGTGCGGGGGTGCGGGGGGTTTCCCCCGGAGGTTCACAGTATCTCCAGGCCGCCAAAATGAGCAGAGGGCCCTACGCATGAGCAGCATCGGGGGCCCCGGTCACCTGGGTGTTTGCAGGGTGACGGGCTTTGCCGGGGGGCCTGTCGGGGCCGCGGCGGGGATGGGGGACCATAGGGGCGTGGCAGGTATGCGAGGCAGGCAAACGGTGCGGGACATGGTCCTGTCGCTGGCGGTGATCGGCATCCTCGTCGGGGCGATCTATCTCTTCATCCCGCACGACGAGGGCGCGGACGCGGCGAGGAACGCGGTCAAGAAGGTCGACTACCGCGTCGAACTGATCACGGCCCGGCGGGCGGCGCCCTACCCGGTCGCCGCGCCCGAGGGGCTGCCCAAGACCTGGCGTGCCACCTCCGTCTCGTACAAGGCGAGCGAGGACGGCAAGGGCGGTGCCTGGCATCTGGGCATGCTCGACCCGGAGCAGGAGTACGCGGCCGTCGAGCAGAGCGACGCCACGCCGCGGAAGTTCATAAAGGACGTCACGCTCGGCGCGACCAAGGCCGAGGGCAAGCAGGCCGTCGGCAGCAAGAAGTGGGACCGCTACAAGGGCGACAAGTACAACGCGCTGGTCCGGGAGGAGCCCGGGGTGACCACGGTCGTCACCGGCACCGCGCCCTACGGGCGGCTCGCCGACCTGGCCGCCGCGCTGGTGGCGAAGAAGAGCTGAGCGGCGAAGAGCTGCGCGGCGCGGCCGCCGAGCAGGAGACCGCTGAGGCCGCCGCACCCGGGAGGGGTGCGGCGGCCTCGTGCGTGGGGCGGGCGGGGTGTCCTGCGGCGTCGCGCCGTGCGACTGCCGCGGGTTCCCCATGGGGTTCCCGTGGCGCCTCCCGGAGGGGGCTCCCGGCGGGGGGCCCGCTCAGACGGTGGCGACGGCCTCGTCGAAGGTCAGCCGCGGGGAGCGCGGGAAGAACGCGTCGGCGCCCGGCTTGCCGATGTTGATGATGAGGAACGACTTCTGCTTGCCGTCGCCGAAGAACTCCTTGTCGACGCCGGTGAAGTCGAAGCCGGTCATCGGGCCCGCGGCCAGGCCGGCGGCGCGGATGCCGACGATGAAGTAACCGGCCTGGAGGGTGGCGTTCTGGGTCCCGGCGACCTCGCGGCGCGCGGCCTCGGAGAAGAAGGTGTCCTTGATGCCCGGGGCGTGCGGGAAGAGCTGCGGCAGCTTCTCGTGGAAGTCCAGGTCCACGGAGAGGATCGCGGTCAGCGGCGCGCCGAGGGTCTTCGGGCCGTTGGCGCCCATGGCGTGGTTGACCAGGCGCTCACGGGCCTCCTGGGAACGGACCAGGGTTATCCGCAGCGGCGACTGGTTGAAGGCGGTCGGGCCGAACTTCACCAGGTCGTAGATGGCCTGGACCTGCTCGTCCGTCACCGGCTCGTCCGTGAACGTGTTGGCGGTCTGGGCCTCCCGGAACAGGAGGTCCTGAGCGGCGGCGTCAAGGGCGAGAGACATAAAGGCACCTCGGTGAGTGAGCTGGGTTCGGGTTCTGTGGCACTGCAGACAGTAGTGATCATGCACGTACTACAGGGGTCGTACGGCAAAGCACTGTAGTTCAGATAGATTAAGATTCAACTAAAAGAGGGTGCTGTGAGGCGGTTCACAGGGGTGTGCCTCGTTCTGTGCTTCGCTCTTGCGGCTTTTGTGACGGTGAGGGGCGGCGGTCGGGGTCTCTCCCGGTGCGCTCCGCCGCTCTGCATCCTCCGCCGCTCTGCGCGCTCCGGCGCTATGCGCGCTCCGCCTCCGGCTCGTCCGGCGACTCCGCCAGCGCCGCGTCCAGCCGTGCCCGTGCGCCGTCCAGCCAGCGCCGGCAGACCTTCGCCAGTGCCTCGCCGCGCTCCCACAGCGCGAGCGACTCCTCCAGGGTCGTGCCGCCCGCCTCCAGGCTGCGGACGACCTCGATCAGCTCGTCCCGCGCCTGCTCATAGCCCAGCGTGGAGTCCACCGACTCCACCTGGGTCCCGGCGCCGGCCGCCGCACCCTGCTCCGTGTCCGCCGCGCCATCCGTCTTCGCCTTCGCCATGTCTCCCACCCTAAGAGTCTGCCTTTGCACTATTCGGGGGGTGTGACCGCGCCCGGGACGCCGTCCACCCGCACCCTGAACCCGCCCTCGGCCACCCGGGCCTGCAACGCCTCGTCCGCGCCGACCTCGTCCGGTGAGCGCACCGCCGTGCCGTCCGGCTTCTGGAGCACCGCATAGCCGCGCTCCAGCGTCGCCTTGGGGGAGAGCGCGACGACCCGGGCCAGGGTGTGCGTCAGCTCCGAGTCGGCGCGGTCCAGCAGGTGACCCAGGGTCCGCCGGCCCCGCTCCAGCAGCGCCGTGACCTGCTCCTCGCGGTCCTCGACCATCCGCTGCGGCCGTTGTATGCACGGCCGCTGCAGCGCCGAAGCGAGCCCCCGTTCCTCCCGCTGCAGAAAGCCGTCCACGGCGCGCAGCGCCCGGTCCCGCAGCTGCTGGACCCGGGCCAGCTCCTCGCCGACGTCCGGCACCACCTTCTTCGCCGCGTCCGTCGGCGTCGAGGCACGCAGATCGGCGACCAGGTCCAGCAGCGGGGAGTCCGGCTCGTGCCCGATCGCCGAGACGACGGGGGTCACGGCCGCGCTCACGGCCCGGACGAGCTGTTCGTCGGAGAACGGCAGCAGGTCCTCCACGCTGCCGCCGCCCCGCGCGACGATGATCACGTCCACCTCGGGCAGCGCGTCCAGCTCCTGGACCGCCGCGACCACCTGCGGGACCGCATGTACCCCCTGCACCGGCACATTGCGCACCGCGAAACGGACGGCCGGCCAGCGGTGCCGGGCGTTCTCCAGGACGTCCCGCTCGGCGGCGCTCGCCCGGCCGCAGACCAGCCCGATCAGCTGCGGCAGGAAGGGCAGCGGCTTCTTGCGATCCGCGGCGAACAGCCCCTCCGCCGCCAGCGACTTCTTCAACTGCTCCAGCCGGGCGAGGAGTTCACCGACCCCGACCGGTTTGATCTCCGCGGCCCGCAGTGACAGCTGGCCGCGCGGGGCGTACCACTCGGGCTTGGCGTGCACCACCACCCGGGCGCCCTCGCTCACCACGTCGGCGACCTTGTCGAAGACCTGGCGGTAGCACGTCACGCTCACCGAGATGTCGTACGACGGGTCGCGCAGCGTCAGAAAGACCACCCCCGCGCCGGGGCGCCGCGAGAGCTGGGTGATCTGCCCCTCGACCCACACCGCGCCGAGCCGGTCGATCCAACCGCCGATGAGCCGGGACACCTCGCCGACCGGGATCGGCGTTTCCGGGGACGTAGAAACAGCCATACGAGCGAGACTAGCGGCGGGCACCGACAGTGGCGGCACGCTCGCACGGTACGTGGCCCGGCAGGCCGTACCCCGCCTGCCGGTACGGGCCCTGCGCCCAGCCCGCACCCGCGCCCCAACCCCTCACTCCCGCACCCCGCCCCCGCGCACCCACCCCCGGTACTGCATCGCCAGCACCACCAGCCCCACCACCAGCCAGGCCCCACCCACGGCCTGCGCGGCGGCCGAGGCCTCGACGATCACCGCGACCACCACCGCCAGCCCCAGCAAGGGCACCACCAGATGCCGCAGCACGCTCGGCGTCCCGTCCGCCCGGCGGATCCAGAACCAGCCGGTCACCGACGCGTGCAGCAGCCCGAACGCGGTCAGCGCCCCCACGTTCACGACCGAGGACAGCTGGTCGAGCCCGTCGTCCCTGCGGGCCGCCCACACCGCTGCCACCAGCGACACCAGCGCCGCGCCCAGCAGCGCCCTGCGCGGTACCCCGCTGCCCGCGTCCACCTTCGACATCGCCCCGGGCAGCCGCCGGTCCCTGGCCATCGCGAACAGCAGCCGGCCGGCTGCCGCCTGCCCCGCCAGCGCCGCGAACGCCGCGCCGATGGCCTTGCTCACCGCCACCAGGTCGTGCAGCCAGCGGCCCACCGACGCGTCGACGGTGGCGTAGAAGGCGCCGCCCTGCTCGCCCGGCCGGGCCGCCAGCTCCGCCGCGCTCATCGGCATCAGCAGCGCCGCCAGATACGTCTGCGCCGCGAACAGCACACCGGCCACCGCCAGACAGACCAGCACCGCCCGCGCCACACGATCCGGCCCGTCGGCCACCCGGTCCGGCCCGCCGGCCACCCTGCCCGGCCCCCTGGCTCCCCGGGCACCCGCTGTCCCCGCAGGCCCCTGGCCCCCGGCCGCCCCGGCAGCCCCCCGTCCCCCGGCCTCCTCCGCGAACGACGCGATCGCGTCGAACCCCAGATACGACAGCACCGCCACCGACACCGCGGCCAGCACCGCCCGCACCGAGAACCCGCCCTCGCCGGTCAGCGGCTCGGCCCAGCCCCGCGGCGCCCCGTGCGCGACCAGCTCGGCGACCGCCGACACCACGAACACCGCCAGCACCACGATCTCCATCGCCAGCACCGCGAAGCCCACCCGGGCCGCCGTCCGCACGCCCCACAGATTCAGCAGCGTGGTCACGGCCACCGCCAGCGCCGTCCACACCCACTGGTGCACCGACGGCACCAGCGCATGCAGCGCGATCCCGGAGAACAGATACGCCACCGCTGGAATCAGCAGATAGTCCAGCATCGCCATCCACCCGGCGACGAACCCCGCACCCTCGCCCAGACCCACCCGGGCGTACGTATAGACCGATCCGGCTTGCGGGGCGACCCGCACCATCTGGGCGTACGAGTACGCGGTGAACGCCATCGCGACCGTCGCGACGAGGTAGACGGCGGTGACCGCACCGTGCGAGGTGGCCTGCAGCGTGCCGAAGATCCCGACCGGCGCCATCGGGGCGATGAACAGCAGACCGTAGACGACCAGATCCCGGAAGGTCAGCGTCCGCCGCAGCGCACCGGGGCCGCCGGAACCGCTGCCCCTGCCACTGCCCCCGCCGGCCGCGGTGTCCGCGCCGCCGCCGGGCTCCCCGCCGCCCGCCCCCGCACCGCCCGTGCCGCCGCTCGTGCCCGGCATCCTGCCTCCTCGCTCCATGCCGTCCCAGTCTCGGACAACGGCGCGATCTTCCGGAGCGGGCCACGCCTTTACGATGGGACGCATGACTTCCTCGCCCAGCCCGACGCCCGCCACCACCCCGGGCGAAGACGCTCCGCGCCGCAGCGATCAGCGCAAGGTCCTGCTCGCCGCCCCCCGTGGCTACTGTGCCGGCGTGGACCGCGCCGTGATCGCTGTCGAGAAGGCCCTTGAGCAGTACGGCGCCCCCGTTTACGTACGCCACGAGATCGTCCACAACAAGTACGTCGTGAAGACCCTGGAGAAGAAGGGCGCCATCTTCGTCGACGAGACGGAGGAGGTGCCCGAGGGCAACATCGTCATCTTCTCCGCGCACGGCGTGGCGCCCGCCGTCCACGACGAGGCCAAGCGCGGCAAGCTCGCCACCATCGACGCCACCTGCCCGCTGGTCACCAAGGTCCACAAGGAAGCCGTCCGCTACGCCAAGGAGGACTACGACATCCTCCTGATCGGCCACGAGGGTCACGAAGAGGTCATCGGCACCAGCGGTGAGGCGCCCGAGCACATCACGCTGGTCGACGGCCCCGAGGATGTCGGCAATGTCGAGGTCCGCGACCCGGACAAGGTGGTCTGGCTCTCCCAGACCACCCTCTCGGTCGACGAGACCATGGAGACGGTGGACGCCCTCAAGGGCCGCTACCCCAACCTCCTCTCGCCGCCCAGCGACGACATCTGCTACGCCACCCAGAACCGCCAGATCGCGGTGAAGCAGATGGGCGCCCAGGCCGACCTGGTCATCGTCGTCGGCTCCAAGAACTCCTCGAACTCCGTGCGCCTGGTCGAGGTGGCGCTGGGCGCGGGCGCCCGCGCCGCCCATCTGGTCGACTACGCCGAGGAGATCGACGAGGCCTGGCTGGAGGGCGTCGGCACGGTCGGTGTCACCTCCGGCGCCTCCGTCCCTGACGTGCTTGTCCACGGCGTCCTGGACTGGCTCGCCCAGCGCGGCTACGAGGACGTGGAGACCATCACGGCCGCCGAGGAGTCCATCCACTTCTCGCTGCCCAAGG
This sequence comes from Streptomyces sp. Edi2, assembly GCF_040253635.1. Classification (NCBI taxonomy): domain Bacteria; kingdom Bacillati; phylum Actinomycetota; class Actinomycetes; order Kitasatosporales; family Streptomycetaceae; genus Streptomyces; species Streptomyces sp. Edi2. Next base: position 5,911,642 of record NZ_JBEJGX010000003.1, read on the forward strand.
AGCTCCGCCGGGACCTGCGCGCCGAGGCCAAGGCGGCAACCGAGGACTGAGCCCGCCGCGTTCGCCGCGCCGTCCGGGCCACCGGTCGGTGCATCCCGGGGGCGGGCCGCCCCGCCGACGCCTAGCCTTTTCCCATGAGGGTCTTCGGTGTGGACATCGGCGGATCGGGCATCAAGGGTGCCCCGGTGGATCTGGAGCGCGGCGAGCTCACGGAGGAGCGCCACAAGGTGCTGACCCCGCATCCGGCCACCCCGGATGCGGTCGCGGACGGCGTCAGGGAGGTCGTGGACCACTTCGGGTGGTCGGGGCCGGTCGGCGCGACCTTCCCCGGTGTGGTCACCGACGGGACGACCCGTACCGCCGCCAATGTCGACAAGGGCTGGATCGGGCTCGACGCGGCCGGGCTGCTCACCGCGCGGCTCGGCGGCGAGGCCGGCGGCAGCCCCGTCACGGTGCTCAACGACGCCGACGCGGCCGGCCTGGCCGAACTGCGCTTCGGCGCCGGCCGCGGCCGGACCGGCACGGTCATCGTGCTCACCCTCGGCACGGGCATCGGCAGCGCCCTCTTCACCGACGGCCGCCTGGTGCCCAACTCCGAGCTCGGCCACCTGGAGCTGCACGGCCACGACGCCGAGAAGCGGGCCTCCACCAAGGCCAAGGAGGACGAGGAGCTGAGCTGGCAGCACTGGGCGCACCGGGTGCAGAAGTACCTCGCCCATGTGGAGATGCTTTTCTCACCCGAGCTGTTCGTGATCGGCGGCGGGGTGAGCCGCAAGGCGGAGAAGTTCCTGCCGCTGATCGAGGGCGTCAGCGCGGAGATCGTGCCGGCTCAGCTTCAGAACAATGCGGGGATCGTGGGCGCCGCGATGGCGGCGTACGCCGCTCGGGCTGGCGAGCCACCTGCCGCGGACGGTTCCCCGGCCGCGGCCGCTCCCGCTCGGGCGTCCGCCCCGTCGGCCGGTCCTGCGGACCGCGCGGTGCGTTCTGCGGTCGACTCGCCGGTCGGCTGGCCCGACGCCGGGCAATGATCAGCACCCGGCGGACGATCGCGAGCAGCGCGCTGATCAGCGTGCCGGTGTAGAGCCAGCCGGCGTTCAGCGCGAGGACGGTGAACACGCCCATCAGCAGCCCGTCGAACCCGCCCGCGCCGCGCTGCAGCGGCAGCGCACCGAGCGTGAACGCGATCGGCAGCGTGACCGGCGCAATGACCAGGTCGAACGGCCTGACCCAGAGCGCCGCGCCGACCCCGACCAGCACATAGAAGACGCCGTACGGGGCCGGTGCGCCGCCGAGCAGCAGCCGGTCCAGGAAGGCGAAGGCCAGCAGCACCAGCGTCGCCAGCAGCCAGCAGCCGAGCCCGGTGAGCTTGGCCGCCGGCATCCGGCGCCGCAGGACGGGCGGCGGGGACGGCAGCGGGCGCTGCGGACGTGCCCGGTAGACGGTCGCGGACTCCACGCCCTCCGGTGCGGCAGGGGCGCGTCCCGGGGCAGCCGCCCCGGGCACTCGGGCGGGCGCGCGGAGGGGGCCGGCCGGTGCGGGACCGCGCCCCGCGGCCCGTGCGACCGCGGGTGCGGATGCCGGTACGGCCGCGAACCCGGAGGCCCGCATCGCGGTGAGGAAATCGTCGTCGGGGTCGGGGGCCACGGCCTCGGCGGGGCGCGGGAGCCGGGCGTCCTGGCCCGCGGGCGGACGTGCGGACCGCGGCGGGCTGGGCTGGGGGGTGCGCGCTTCGTGTTGCTCCACTCGTCAACGGTAGGCCGCTAAGTGGGATTAACCGGTTACGGGACACGCGCATTGGGCCGAGCCCGTTGCGGATTAGTTCGGCATCCGGAGCCGGGCGGGGGTGCGGCCGGAGCGGGGCGGGGGTGCGGCCGGAGCGGGACGGGGGTGGGTCCGGAGCCGGGTGGGGGGCGCGGCCGGTCCCGGTGGCGGCGGCCCGGCCCCGGCCGCCCCGTAGACTGGTGGATCGGCCCTCCCGGGGCCGTGCCCACCCCACCACCTCGCTCGGAAGTCGAGTCGCCACGTGTCGCTCACGATCGGAATCGTCGGTCTGCCGAATGTCGGCAAGTCGACCATGTTCAACGCCCTGACCAAGAACGACGTGCTGGCGGCCAACTACCCGTTCGCCACCATCGAGCCGAACGTCGGCGTCGTCGGCGTCCCCGACACCCGCCTCGCCAAGCTCGCCGAGATCTTCGCCTCGCAGAAGATCCTCCCCGCCACCGTCGACTTCGTCGACATCGCGGGCATCGTCCGTGGCGCCTCCGAGGGCGAGGGCCTGGGCAACAAGTTCCTCGCGAACATCCGCGAGTCCGATGCGATCTGCCAGGTCATCCGCGCCTTCAAGGACGAGAACGTCGTCCACGTCGACGGCAAGGTCTCGCCCAAGGACGACATCGAGACCATCAACACCGAGCTGATCCTCGCCGACCTCCAGACCATCGAGAAGGTGCTGCCGCGTCTCCAGAAGGAGTCGCGCATCAAGAAGGACGTGGCCGCGAAGGTCAAGGCCGTCGAGGAGGCCAAGGCGATCCTGGAGAAGGGCGACACGCTCTTCTCCGCCGGAATCGTCCAGGGCTCCGGCAACGAAGAGCTCCTGCACGACCTCCACCTCCTCACCACCAAGCCCTTCCTCTACGTCTTCAACGTCGACGAGGACGAGCTGACCGACGAGGACTTCAAGAACGATCAGCGGGCCCTGGTCGCCCCCGCCGAGGCCATCTTCCTGAACGCCAAGCTGGAGGCCGACCTCGCCGAGCTGGACGAGGACGAGGCCCTGGAACTCCTCCAGTCCGTCGGCCAGGAAGAGCCCGGCCTGGCCACCCTCGCCCACGTCGGCTTCAACACCCTCGGCCTGCAGACCTACTTGACGGCCGGCCCCAAGGAAACCCGCGCCTGGACCATCAAGAGGGGCGCCACCGCCCCCGAGGCCGCCGGAGTCATCCACACCGACTTCCAGAAGGGCTTCATCAAGGCCGAGATCATCTCCTTCGCCGACCTCGTCGAAACCGGCTCGGTCGCGGACGCCCGCGCCGCGGGCAAGGCCCGCATGGAGGGCAAGGAGTATGTGATGCAGGACGGGGATGTGGTGGAGTTCCGGTTCAACGTGTAGTCGCACGTTTGCCGCAGGCGACCTGAGTTGCCGAATGCGCAGGTCAAAGGGGTCGGACGCAGAGAGTCCGGCCCCTTTGTCTTCCTTTTTGTCATCTTCCCGCGCCGCTATGGTGCCGGCCTCGCACCGTGGTCTCAGCCGGGCCGGCCCGGGGTGAGCTCGTCCAGGTCGAGGCTGATCTCGAAGGGCAGGGACCGCTTGAGGGCATGGCGGAAGATCCCGGCCGGTGCGTAGGCCCCGGTCGGCCGGTCGAGCTCGTAGACGTGCACGGCGGGGACGGAGTCCTCGTCCTCGATGCACCAGTAGTGGGGGATTCCGGCCTCGGCGTACTTGCGCAGCTTGACGGTGCGGTCGCGGTGGGCGGATTCGGGGGAGACGACCTCGATGACGAGCAGGACGTCCTCCGGGGCGAACCAGGTGCGGTCCGCCTCGTACGGAGCCGTGGTCAGCAGTAGGTCGGGCTCCGGGCGGTTGCGGGCGTCGAGGCGGATGGTCATCTCCCGCTCGGCCTCGACGCCGCCGAGGGCCTGGTCCATGAGAGCCACGGTCAGGCCGGTGACGAGACGGCCGCGCCACGACCGCTGCGGGGACATCATGAAGACGAGTGCTCCGTCGATGAGCTCGGTGTGGCGGGGCGCCTCGGGGAGGCGGTCCAGGTCCTCCGCGAACCAGCCTTCCGCGCGGGGCGGGCGCATCCAGTCGGGCAGTGCGGTCATGGCTCAACCGTAGCGAGTCGGCGGGGTGGGGGCTACGAGATCATCAACGTCCGAGTGGGGCCTGTCCCTTCGGTCAGGACGGCGCGCCGGCCAGGACTTCCACCTTGCCGCTGTCGAGTGAGTAGTACGCGCCCACCACGGCGAGGCTGCCCTTGGCCACGAGCGGGGCCAGGTCCCGGTTGGAGCGCAGGTTGGCCGCGGTCAGCTTGACCTGGGCGCGGGCCATGGTGTCGACGGGGTCGCCGCCGCCGCCCTCGCGGACCGTTTGTTCGTACGCCGGCCGCAGGGCCCTGGCGATTGCCTCCAGGTTGCCGGGCAGGGGCTTGCCGTCGCGGAGGGACTTGTAGGCCGCCTCGACGGCGCCGCAGCGCTGGTGCCCGAGGACCACGATGAGCGGGGTGCCGCTCGTCATGGGGCCGTACTCCACGGAGCCGGTGACGACCGGGCCGACGGCCTCCCCGCCGGTGCGCATCACGTAGAGGTCGCCCAGGCCGGTGTCGAAGAGGAGCTCGGGCGGTACCCGGGAGTCGATGCAGGAGAGGATCGAGCCGAAGGGCACCTGCTTCTGGGCCACGAATTCGCGCCGGCTCGGGTCCCGGTCGGGGTGCTGGAGGTCTCCGCTCACCCAGCGGGCGTTGCCGTCCATCAGCCGGTCGAACGCCGCGGCGGGCGTGGTCGGCCGTGGTGACGGTGAGGGCGATGCCTCGTCCGCCACCGGGGCGGCGCCGGTCGAGGCGCAGCCCGCCAGCGTGGCGGCTGCCGCGACGCCGCCGGCGAGCACCGCTCTGCGATCCGGATGTCCCGCTGCGTCCATGGGCCGTTCTCCTCTGTCCGCCAAGATGCTTCCGTACGTGGTGACCGGGGCGATTGTGCGGCGCGGGGGCGGCGGGCGGCGGCAGGCGCAAGCGGGCGGGGGCCGCTTTGCCACCGACGGCCCACAGGAATCGGCCGGGACGGCGGCGCGAGCGCTGAAGACGCCGAGGCCGCCGCGTAGCATCGAGATGAGGTGAAAGGGGGACAAGGTGCGCTAAAGGGGTGGTGCGGTCGAGGGGGCGGCATGGTGTGGGGGTGTGCGTCATGCCGTGGTCGGCGGGCCCCGGGTGGGGGAGTCGCATCGGGCTTCCGGAGAGGCGCACCGCGCTCCGGGAGGGGCGCACCGTACTCCGGCGTCAGGAAGAGGCGGCGATGGGCGAGCAGATCCCGGCGGGCCCGGATCCGGCGCGGCAGGAGGAGTTCGCCGGGCGGATGCTCCAGGTGCTGAACGACGCCTGTCTGGGGCATTTGTGCAGTCTTGGCCACCGTGCCGGGCTGTTCGACGTGATGTCGGGCCTGCCGCCGGCGACCAGCGCGCAGATCGCCGAGGCGGCCGGGCTGGACGAGCGCTATGTGCAGGAGTGGCTGGGCGGGATGACCGTCGGGGGCGTGGTCGAGTACGCGCCCGAGGACGGGTGCTACCGGCTGCCGCCCGAGCACGCCGCCGTGCTGTCCCGGGCCGCGGGGCCGGACAACATGGCAGCCTTCATGCAGTACTTGGCGATGATGGGTGACGTCGAGGACGAGGTCCTTGCGGCGTTCCGGGCCGGCGGCGGGGTGCCGTACTCCTCGTATCCCCGCTTCCAGGACGTGCAGGCCGAGGAGACGGCGCGGGTGTACGACGCCGCGCTGACCGGCACGATCGTGCCGCTGGTGCCGGGGCTCACGGCCAACTGCACTCCGGGGTCGACGTCTTGGACATCGGCACCGGACAGGGGCATGCCGTCAATCTGCTGGCGCGCGCCTTCCCCGGAAGCCGGTTCGTGGGGAGGGACATCTCCGCCGCGGGCATCGCCACGGCACGGGCCGAGGCCGCGCGGTGGGGGCTGGGCAACGCCCGCTTCGAGGTGGCCGATACGGCCGAACTCACCGGCTCCTACGACCTGATCACGGCCTTCGACGTGATCCACGACCTGGCCCGTCCGGCGCGCACGCTGGCCGCCGTCGCGAACGGGCTGCGGGACGACGGGGTCTTCCTGATGGGCGACATCGCGGCCTCCAGCGAGCTGTCCGAGAACGTCGGCCATCCACTGGGGCCCGCCCTCTACGCCCTGTCGGTTTTCTACTGCATGACCGTCTCCCTCGCGGAGGGCGGCGCGGGGCTGGGCACGGCCTGGGGGCGGCAGGCCGCGCTGCGGATGCCGGCGGAGGCGGGGTTCGGCGAGGTCGAGGCCCGGGAGGTGCCCGGCGACATCCTGAACGTCTACTACGTGGCGCGGAAAGGGTGAAGAGCGGAAGGGGGCAGGCGCCGGGAAAGGCCTTGGCGGGCGCTCAAGCGGGCGCTCAGCGGGGGAAGAGCTGGAAGAGCGTGGCGGGGCGGCCCCGGTAGCGTTCGCCGCCGGTGCGCAGCATCTGCTCGATGAAGGTGCGGGCGTAGGTGTGCGGATCCTGTTCGGTGCCGCGCAGGCCCTTGATGTACGCCCCGTGTGCCGCCAGCGAGTCGATGGCGCGGTCGATGCCGGGGCCGACCTCCGCGGCGTGCGTGGGGTGTGGGGAGCCCGCCACGGCCACCCACCGGACGCCGTTCCAGGGCGCCAGTCCCTTCGCGCCGGCGAGTTCGGGGAAGATCCAGCGGTTGGCGGCGTCGCCCGCGGCGTCGAGGACGGCGCGGCCGACGACCCGGTGGTCCGGGCTGTTCCAGTGGCCGCCGCCCCAGGTGTCGTGGTGGTTGAGGGTGAGCAGCAGCTCGGGACGGTGGCGCCGGACGGCCGCGGACAGATCGCGGCGCAGCGCCCGGCCGGGCTCGATGATGCCGTCGTGGTGGTGGTCGAGGAATTCGACGGTGTGGACGCCGACCAGCCCGGCGCCGGCCCGCTGCTCGGTCTCGCGAACAGTGGCGGCCTCCCCGGGCGCGAGCCCGTCGATGCCGGCCTCACCGCGCGTGACCAGGAGGTAGCTGACCTCGCGGCCGGCGGCGGTCCATTCGGCGATGGCGGCCGCGGCGCCGTATTCGAGGTCGTCGGGGTGCGCGACGACGGCGAGTGCCCGCTGCCAGTCCTTGGGCATGGGGGAGAGCTGGGTTTCGGCGGGCATGGGCTCCCTTTCTTCCCGTCCTGATACCGCGTCCCGCGTTCCGTTGCCGGGTGCTGTGCCGTCTTCCGTTTGCTGTGTCTGCTGTGGTTGCAGTGTCTGCCGTCTGCCGTCTGCCGTCTGCCGTCTGCCGTCTGCCGTCTGCCGTCTGCCGTCTGCCGTCCGCGGCCTGCCGTGCGTTCCGTCGCCGCTCGCCGCTCGCCGCTCGCCGCTCGCCGCTCGCCGCTCGCCGTTCGCCGTGCGCCGTTCGGGCGTCTCTTCGCTTCGGCTCGACCGTGCTTCATCTCTTCGGCTCGGCCGTGCTTCCTTTTCGATCGTGACATGCATGGGCGGCGGCTACCGGGTGGAAAGGATGGGTGGGGTGGCGCGGGGTGGGGTTACGAGAGCCTGTGGTGCCCGGCCTCGGTCGTTTACACGGGCTGAGCTGGGTTTCATCACATCAGGTGAATATCTGGCCCAAGCTTGCGATCGGCAACGCGGGGTTGCCACGCTGTTGCTCACCGTCAAGCTGTTGGGAGGGGCACGTGCCTTTCGGTGAGCAGCCCGCGTACCTCCGCGTCGCCGGCGACCTGCGCCAGAAGATCGTCGACGGGGTGCTGCCGCCGCACACCCGCCTTCCCTCCCAGGCGCGCATCCGCGAGGAGTACGGCGTCTCGGACACCGTCGCCCTGGAGGCGCGCAAGGTCCTGATGGCCGAGGGGCTGGTCGAGGGCCGCTCGGGGTCGGGCACCTACGTCCGCGAACAACCCGTTCCGCGCCGTATCGCCCGCGTCGGCTTCCATTCGGCGGGCGGCTGTACGCCGTTCCGGCAGGAGCAGACGGACGAGCGGGTGCGGGGCACCTGGGAGTCCCACAGCGAGCAGGAGCCGGCCGGTGCGGCGATCGCCGCCCGGCTGCGCATCCCGCAGGACGCCAAGGTGATGAGGACGCGCTATGTCTTCCGGGCGGAGGGGGAGCCGTCGATGCTCTCGACCTCCTGGGAGCCCCTGGAGGTGACCGGGCGGACGCCCGTGATGCTGCCGGAGGAGGGGCCGCTGGCCGGGCGCGGGGTGGTCGAGCGGATGGCGGCCATCGATGTGGTGGTGGACAACGTCGTCGAGGAGGTCGGGGCGCGGCCCGCACTGGCGGAGGAGGCCATGGCGCTGGGCGGGGTCCCCGGGCACGGCGTGCTGGTCGTCTCGCGTACGTACTTCGCGGGCGGCAGGCCGGTCGAGACGGCCGATGTCGTCACCCTCGCGGACCGGCACCGCGTCACGTATCACCTGCCGGTGAAGTAGCCGGGGGCCGCTGCCGCCGACCGCTGCCGCGCACCGCTCCCGTCCCCCCCCCCCCGCACCGCTCCCGTCCCCCCCGCACCGCTCCCGCCCCCCCCCGCGAACCGCTTCCGCCTCCTCGCACCGCTCCCGTCCCCGGCAGACCGCCCCCGCGGACCGCTCGCACTCCTGCTGCCGCGGACCGCTCCCGCCCCCCCCGTATCCCCATGCGCGCGTGCCCGGCCCGCACCTACCTCTACGCCGGCACCTGCGCGAGACGCCCGCCGAGTCCCCCTACGCATGCGCAAGACGCCCCCGCGTCCGCCCCGCAACCTCCTGTGCGCGTGCGCGAGACGCCCCGATCTCACCCTCGGTTCTCTGGCGAGTGTCCGGTTTGCAGTTATTCGTACACAAAATTTGGCTGAAACCTTGTGTTGGATAACTCACAGACCCTCAACTACAGGCCTTTTTCTGGCTGCTGTGGGAAGCCGACGCTCCGATTCGCTCTTACGATGGCGAAGTTTGTGCACGGCACGGGGGAAGACCAGGAGACCAAGCACGTGAGCACGACGAAGACCCCGAGCGCGGAGCAGGGCTCGCACTCGAATTACCGTCGGTCCCTCGGGACCATCGCCCTGACCGCCACGGGTCTCGGGTCCATCATCGGCTCCGGCTGGCTCTTCGGAGCCGAACGTGCCGCCGCCATCGCGGGCCCGGCCGCGATCCTCGCCTGGATCATCGGGGCGCTGGTCGCCCTCACGATCGCGCTCACCTACACCGAGCTCGGCTCGATGTTCCCGAAGGCCGGCGGCATGGTCCGCTACGGCCAGTACTCGCACGGCTCGCTCGCCGGGTACCTCGCGGCCTGGGCGAACTGGATCGCGATCGTCTCGGTCATCCCGGGTGAGGCCACCGCCTCCGTGCAGTACATGAGTTCCTGGGACTTCGGCTGGGCGCATGCGCTCTACGACGGCAAGGAGCTGACCGGCACCGGCGTCGGGCTCGCCAGCATCCTGCTGATCTTCTACTTCTTCCTCAACTGGTTCGCGATCTCGCTGTTCGCGAAGACCAACACCGCGATCACGGTGTTCAAGGTCGTCGTCCCGGTGCTGACCGCGAGCGCGCTGATGATGGCGCACTTCGACACCAGCAACATCACCCACCACGGCGGCTTCACGCCCAACGGCTGGAGCTCGGTCTTCACCGCCGTCGCCGTGTCCGGCATAGTCTGGGCCTACAACGGCTTCCAGTCCCCGCTGAACATGGCCGGTGAGGCCCGCAACCCCGGCAAGTCGCTGCCGAAGGCCGTGGTGTGGTCGATCGTCATCGCGCTGGTCATCTATGTCGCACTGCAGGTCGCGTTCCTGATGGCGGTGCCCGGCGACAAGCTGACCGCCGGCGGTGGCTGGGCCGGTCTCGGCTTCAACTCGCCGCTCGCCGACCTCGCGGTGGCCTGGGGCCTGAACTGGCTGGCGCTGCTGCTGTACGCGGACGCCTTTGTCTCGCCGTCCGGCACGGGCATGATCTACGCGGCCACCACCTCGCGCATGATTCACGGCGTGCAGGAGAACGGTCATCTGCCGGGCATCTTCGGCAAGGTGGACAAGAAGACCGGTGTGCCGCGTCCGGCGCTGCTGCTCAACCTCGCGATCGCCTTCCTGTTCCTCGCGGTCTTCCGCGGCTGGGGCTCGCTCGCCGAGATCGTTTCGGTCGCCACGGTCATCTCGTACATCACCGGACCGGTCGCGGTGATGTCGCTGCGCCGGCTGTCGCCGAGCCTCGCGCGGCCGGTCAAGCTGCGGGCGATGCCGGTCATCGCGCCCATCGCGATGGTCTTCGGTTCGCTGGTCCTGTACTGGGGCCGCTGGCCGCTGACCGGCAAGGTCATCCTGATCATGGCCGTCGGACTGCCGGTCTGGGCCTGGTACGAGATCGGCAAGCCGCTCACCCAGGGCCGCAAGCCGTGGGCCGAGCTGCGTCCGCACCTCAAGGCCGGCGCCTGGATGGTCGTGTACCTGCTGGTCATGGCCGCTGTCTCATACCTGGGCGGCAAGGACTTCGGCGGCAAGGGCTATCTGCCGGAGGGCTGGGACATCCTCCTGGTCGCCGCGATCGGTCTCGCCTTCTACTACTGGGGTGTGCGCAGCTCCTGGCGTAACCCGACGCTGCTCCAGGCCGAGGCGGAGGCCGAGGCGGCGGCCGAGGACGCTGCCGCGGAGGACGAAGCCGCGGCCGAGGGCGTCAAGGCACCCGCCGGCGCCTGAGCCGCCACCCGCACCACGTCATGCATCGCCCGGGACCGCTCGGGATCACCGGCCATTCGCAGGCCTCTTCCGGTACGCCGGAGGCCCGCGGGTGGCCGGTTCGGTACCTCTTTGTGTAAAGCCATATGCGGTGAGTAAAGGTCGGGCGTAGGCTCGGGCATATGCGGATTGCGATGTCGGCATCAGCAGACCAGGGGCGTGCGACGGCGCGCTACGCGGCGGACGGAGGGGCGCAATGACCGAGGGTGGAGCAGTGCTCCCCTGGCTCGTCATCCGCCAGGACGAAGGCGGCAACCGGTATCGCGTGGGCCGCTATGCCACCCGAGCGGAGGCGGAGCGGGTGGCCGACCGGCTCGGACCGCGCGGCCACCAGCAGCTTTACGTGGTCGAGAAGGCCGACCGGGCGACGACCTGAGAGACGGCGAGCGGGAAGCGGGACGAGGGCGGGGGACGTAGGCTGCCGCGCATGACGACCGTGCGCGTAGTGGTGGGCGGAGCGGTGTGCGAGCGCGGGCGGCTGCTTGCCGCCCGGCGCAGTGCACCGCCCGCACTGGCCGGCCGCTGGGAGCTGCCCGGCGGCAAGGTGGAGGACGACGAGACACCCGAACAGGCGCTGGAGCGAGAGCTGCGCGAGGAGCTGGGTGTCGAGGCGGCGGCCCTGGAGCGGATCCCGGGGGAGTGGGTGCTGCGACCCGGCTATGTCCTGCAGGTGTGGACGGCCCGGCTGCTGTCCGGGGCGCCGCGGCCCCTGCAGGATCACGACGAGCTGCGCTGGCTGCTGCCCGGCGAGGAGTCCCAGGTCGACTGGCTGGACCAGGACCGCCCGGCGGTGGCCGAGGCGATGCGCCGGCTGGCGGGGACGGCCGGGGCGCCGAGCGTACGGCCGTAGTCGCCGTCCCGGGGCGTACGGGGCCCTGTAGGCCCTCCTTGCGCGGACCGGCGGGCCGTGCGCACCGCCCCACCCCCGCCCGCCGATATGTTTCATTTGTGCCACAGTGCGCCGCTGCAGGCGGTACTGCGGGATAGATAGCGGGTATGTCCTGATTGACCCCTTCGATGCAGGCAAGGCGACGGGGATTGCCATCGGGCTGGGATGTGATCGGCGTGAGCGACAGCGCAGCGGCAGGGGTCCCGGAGCCGGACTCCGGGCACGTCCGCGGGCGCGGCAGGGCCTCCGGTGCACCCAGCGCCGAATGGAGCTTTCCGGCAGATCCGGGGGCGGTGCGCACGGCCCGCATGGCGGTGCGGCAGGTGCTGGACGACTGGGGCCTGAACGGCGCCGCCGATATGGCCGTACTACTCGTGAGCGAGCTCGTCACCAACTCCCTGCGTCACGCCAGCGGGCCGATCGGAGTCCGTATGGTGCTCCTCAACACCGACGGGCTGCTCGTCGAGGTCTCCGATCCGCTGCCCGACCCGCCGCAGGAGCGCGACGCCGCTCCCGACGACGAGGGAGGCCGTGGATTGCAGCTGGTCGCATGCAGTTCGCGGCGCTGGGGGACCCGTCGCGGAAAGAGTGGCAAGACAGTGTGGTTCGAGCTGTCGGTGGCTGGTTAGGAGACAGGTGGGTCCTGATCGTTGCCAATTCATCGACATTCTGTGGGTGGGCTGCGATCGAGACTGTGCTGTGATCGTGAAGACCGTGTTCCGGATAGCCGGGGTACTGGATACTCAGGCGGGTCCGGTCCGGGCACGATGAGCTGGAGGGGACGGGGCTCGTGAGCGAGATGTCATCTGGCGGGGAAGAACCCGCGCAGGCCGATGGTCAGGGCGGTGCGGACGGCTCCGGTGATCCAGGTGGCCGCCCGCACGAGCCGGCGGGCCCGCCCGTGTGGCAGAGCAGCCGGCCCGGATCGATCTATGACTACATTCGCGTGGCCTCCTTCTCGCTCGGTCCCGACGGGCGGATCGACCAGTGGAGCGAGCGGGCGGAGCACATGCTCGGCATACCCGCGCGGTACGCGCTCGGCAAGGACCCCGTCGAGGCCTTCGTCCCCCGCGAGTTGCGGGCGACCGGGCGCCGCAAGGTGTCCGAGATACTCGACGGCCGGGAGTGGACCGGCCTGGTGCCCTACCGCAAGGGAGAGGGCACGGAAGCCGACGGGCTCGCCGAGATCTATGTGATGCCCTCGCGCGACGAGAACGGTGAGCGGGCCGCGGTCTGCCTCGTCGTCGACGTCCGCGCGCTGCGCGGCATCGAGACCGACCTCGCCGCCTCGCAGGCCGTTTTCGGTCAATCTCCCATGGGCTTCACCCTGTTCGGCACGGATCTGCGGCTGCTGCGGGTCAACGAACGGTTCGCCACCGTCTTCGGCGGTCCGGCGAGCAAGTACCGCGGCTGCGGTCCGCACGACTTCCTGCCGCGCTCCGAGGCCGAGCGGATGACCGTCGCGCTGCGCCGCGTCCTGGACACCGGCGAGCCGGTCACCGAGATGCAACTGGTCGGGATGGCGCCCGGCGAGGACGACCGCCGCCGCTGGTCGGTGTCGCTCTACCGGCTGCACGGCGCCAGCGGCCGCCCGATCGGCGTCGCGGCGCTGGCCGCCGATGTGACGGGCCGTCGGCGGGCCGAGCGCGAGGCCGCCAACGCCCGCCGCAACCTCGCCCTGCTCAACGAAGCCGGCGCCCGGATAGGCAACTCCCTCGATCTGGAGACCACCGCCCGCACCCTCCTGGACGTCGCCGTACCGCAGTTCTGCGATCTGGCCTCCGTGGACCTCTACCAGGGCCTGCTGGCGGGCGACGAGGCCCCGCCCGGCATGAGCGACGGCAGCGCGGAGCTGCGCCGGGTCGCCTTCGCCAGCGCCGTGTCGGACGCCCCGCTCGCCACCGCCCCCGGTGTGCCCGGCGACGCGCCGGGTCCGGTCGCGGTCGGCGCCGTCCACCGCTACCCCTTCAACTCCCCCTGCGCGGGCGCACTGCGGACCGCCCACGCACAGATCATCCCGGGCCGGGAGAGCGACGACGGGCCGGAGCTGGGCGCGGTGGTGCACTCCACCCTCGCCGTCCCGATGGTCGCCAGGGACACCGTCGTCGGACTGGTGCAGTTCTCCCGTACCAAGGGCAGCGAGCCGTTCGGGGAGCGTGACACCGCGCTCGCCGTCGAGCTGGCCGCGCGCGCCGCGGTCTGTATCGACAACGCCCGCCTCTACCGCCGGGAGCACGAGCGGGCCCTGATATTGCAGCGCAGCCTGCTGCCGCCCGGCGACCCCGAGGCCGCCGGTCTGGACATCGCCTGCCGCTATCTGCCCGGCACCACCGCCACCGAGGTCGGCGGCGACTGGTTCGATGTCATCGAGCTCCCTGGCCACCGCACGGCGCTGGTCGTCGGCGATGTCATGGGACGCGGGCTGCGCGCCGCCGTGGCGATGGGGGAACTGCGCACCGCCGTACGGACTTTGGCGCTGCTGGACCTGGAGCCCGCCGAGGTGCTTTCGGCGCTCGACGAGATCGCCCGAGGGCTCGGCGGCGACGGCGAGGGCAGGTCGTCGACCGCGCGCTCCGCCCGCAGCCGGTCCGGGGCCGGCGAGGGCACGGGGGAACAGCGGCGCTCCGCCGGTACCGCCGATCTCTCCGAGGTCTACCTCGCCACCTGCGTCTACGCCGTCTACGACCCGGTCACCCGGCGCTGTACGTTCGCCAACGCCGGGCACCTGCCGCCGGCGGTGGTCGAGGACGGCGAGGACGCACTGCTGCTCGACGTGCCGCCGGGGATGCCGCTGGGGGTGGGCGGCGAACCGTTCGAGGAGATCGAGGTCGAGCTGCCGGACGGGGCGCTGCTGGCGCTGTACACCGACGGTCTGGTGGAGTCCCGCCACCATCCGCTGGAGGAGGGGCTGCAGGCGTTCCGCACGGCCCTCTCGCACGCCGACCGTCCGCTGGAGGACGCCTGCGACCAGGTGCTGAGCGCCATGGACACCTCCCACGGCGAGGACGACATCGCGCTGCTGATGGCGCGGGTGCACGGGCTGCCCAAGGACGCGGTGGGCGACTGGAGCCTGGCGCCGGAGGCCCGTTCGGTGGCCCGCGCCCGGGAACTCGCCCGGGACCAGCTGACGGACTGGGGCCTGCAGGAGCTGGTCGACACCACGGAGCTGCTGGTCAGCGAGCTGGTGACCAATGCGCTACGGCACGGCCACGGCGAGATCCGGATTCGGCTGCTGCTGGACCGCACCCTGGTCTGCGAGGTCTGGGACGCCGATCTCGCCCAGCCGCGCCGCCGCCGGGCCCGGGACACCGACGAGGGCGGCCGCGGACTGCAGCTGGTCGGCCTGCTGAGCCAGGGCTGGGGCAGCCGCCGTACCCCGCGCGGCAAGACCGTGTGGTTCGAACTCGCGCTGCCGGACGGGGAGTCGGCGGCGGTGGACCCGGCCGAGGCGCTGCTGAGTCTGTTCTGAGGAGCTGAGGGCCTGAGTGCCTGAGGACCCGAGTGCCTGGGGAACTGAGGGACCGAGGGCCTGACCTGAGGAACTGAGGAGCCAAGGACGCGGGCGGGACCCAGGGCGTGCACCCCGGGCCCCGCCCGGCCCCTTCCGGTCATTCGCTACGACGCCGGATCTTGTTCCCGAGCCACACCAGCGGGTCGTACTTCCGGTCCGCGGCGCGCTCCTTCAGCGGGATCAGCGCATTGTCGGTGATCTTGATGTGCTCGGGGCAGACCTCGGTGCAGCACTTGGTGATGTTGCAGTAGCCCAGCCCGTGCTCGTCCTGCGCGGTGCGCTTGCGGTCGAGACCGGCCTCCGGGGCCGCGTCCAGCGGGTGCATGTCGAGCTCGGCGATCCGCATCAGGAAGCGCGGCCCGGCGAAGGCCTCCTTGTTCTCCTCGTGGTCCCGGACGACGTGGCAGGTGTCCTGGCACAGGAAGCACTCGATGCACTTACGGAACTCCTGCGACCGGCCCACGTCCTCCTGCTGCATCCGGTACTCACCGGGGCCCAGCTCCGGCGGCGGCACGAACGCCGGGATCTCGCGGGCCTTGGTGTAGTTGAAGGACACATCGGTGACCAGATCGCGGATGACCGGGAAGGCCCGCATCGGCGTGATGGTGATGGTCTCCGTACGGTCGAAGACCGACATCCGGGTCATGCACATCAGCCGCGGCCGCCCGTTGATCTCCGCGCTGCACGAACCGCACTTGCCGGCCTTGCAGTTCCAGCGCACGGCGAGATCGGGTGCCTGGGTCGCCTGCAGGCGGTGGACGATGTCCAGTACCACCTCGCCGTCGTGCACCTCGACCTTGAAGTCCTCCAGGTCTCCGGAGTCCGTGTCGCCCCGCCACACCCGGAAGTGCGCCTGGTAGACGCCGGACTGCTGCTGCTCTTCCTGCGACACGCTCACCGGCTCAGCTCCTCGTCGGTCAGATACTTCGCCAGCTCGTCCTTCTCGAACAGTTCCAGCAGGTCGCGGCGGATCGGCGGGGTCTCGCGGCGGGAGAGGCGGATCTGGCCCAGCGCCGCGTCGGAGGCCCGCGCGTCGCCCTGCGGGTCGGCGAGTTCACAGACCAGGTTGATGTTGCGCCAGGTGCGGTCCATCGCCGGATGGTCGTCGCGGGTGTGCCCGCCCCGGCTCTCCTCGCGTTCCAGCGCCGCCCGCGCCACACACTCGCTGACCAGCAGCATGTTCCGCAGATCGAGGGACAGATGCCAGCCGGGGTTGTACTGCCGGTGCCCCTCGACGCCGGCCCGCCGGGCCCGCACCCGCAGATCGGCCAGCCGTTTCAGGGCCTCGAACATCTCGCTTTCCTTGCGGATGATGCCGACCAGGTCGTTCATCGACTGCTGGAGCTCTTGGTGCAGGGTGTACGGATTCTCCGCCGGGCCCGGTTCGCGGCCGGTGTCCGCCTCGACGAGCTCGGCGCTGAAGGGGCGCAGCGCCTCCGCCTCCGCCGCGTCGATCTGCAGCGGGTCGACGGCCGGCCGTTCGGCCAGCGCCTGGGCGTACTCGGCCGCGTGCAGCCCGGCCCGGCGGCCGAAGACCAGCAGGTCGGACAGCGAGTTGCCGCCGAGCCGATTGGAGCCGTGCATCCCGCCGGCCACTTCACCGGCCGCGAACAGGCCCGGTACGCCGGTCGCCGCCGCGGTGTCCGGGTCCACGTCGACCCCGCCCATCACGTAGTGACAGGTCGGGCCGACCTCCATCGGCTCGGCGGTGATGTCCACGTCCGCCAGTTCCTTGAACTGGTGGTGCATCGACGGCAGCCGGCGTTTGATCACCTCGGCCGGCATCCGGGTGGAGACATCCAGATAGACGCCGCCGTGCGGGGAGCCGCGGCCCGCCTTGGCCTCGGCGTTGATGGCGCGGGCGACCTCGTCGCGGGGCAGCAGTTCGGGCGGGCGGCGGTTGCGGTCCGGATCCTCGTACCAGCGGTCGCCCTCCTCCTCGGTCTGGGCGTACTTGTCCTTGAAGACATCCGGGATGTAGTCGAACATGAAGCGCTTGCCCTCGCTGTTGCGCAGCACCCCGCCGTCACCGCGGACGGACTCGGTCACGAGGATGCCCTTCACCGACGGCGGCCAGACCATGCCGGTGGGGTGGAACTGCACGAACTCCATGTTGATCAGCGGCGCCCCGGCCAGCAGCGCCAGGGCATGCCCGTCGCCGGTGTACTCCCAGGAGTTCGAGGTCACCTTGAAGGACTTGCCGATCCCGCCGGTGGCCAGCACCACCGCCGGGGCCTGGAGCACGAAGAAGCGGCCGGACTCCCGCTCGTAACAGAAGGCGCCGGAGACCTTGCCGTCCGTCTTGAGCACCCGGGTGACCGTGCACTCCTGGAAGACCTTCAGCCGGGCGTCGTACGCGCCGAACTCCTTCTCGTCCTCCTGCTGCAGCGAGACGATCTTCTGCTGGAGGGTACGGATCAGCTCCAGGCCCGTACGGTCGCCGACGTGCGCGAGGCGCGGGTACTCGTGGCCGCCGAAGTTGCGCTGGGAGATCCGGCCGTCCGCGGTGCGGTCGAAGAGCGCGCCCCAGGTC
Organism: Streptomyces sp. Edi2; assembly: GCF_040253635.1. NCBI lineage: Bacteria > Bacillati > Actinomycetota > Actinomycetes > Kitasatosporales > Streptomycetaceae > Streptomyces > Streptomyces sp. Edi2. The sequence continues at coordinate 5,929,022 of NZ_JBEJGX010000003.1, forward strand.
TCCAGCTCCCACACCCGGTCCGGGGCCTCACGGGCGTGCAGCTCGGCCATCCGCCACTGGTTGAGGAACTTCCCGCCGCGCATGGTGTCGCGGAAGTGGACCTGCCAGTTGTCGTGCTCGTTGGCATTGCCCATGCTGGCGGCGATGCCGCCCTCGGCCATCACCGTATGCGCCTTGCCGAACAGGGACTTGCAGATCACGGCCGTCCGCATGCCGGCCTCGCGGGCCTCGATGGCGGCACGCAGCCCGGCGCCGCCGGCGCCCACCACGACCACGTCCCATGCCTGCCGGTCCACATGCGCCATCAGGGGGCACACCTTTCCTTAGGAGATGCTGTCGTCTAGAAGAAACGCGGGTCCGTGATGGCCCCGCTGGCCAGCAGGAAGACATAGAAGTCGGCGACGGCCACGCTGATCAGCGAGGACCACGCGAGCAGCATGTGCCGCTCGTTGAGCTTGCCGACCCAGCCCCACAGCCGGTAGCGCACCGGGTGCTTGGAGAAGTGCCGCAGCCGGCCGCCGATGATGTGCCGGCAGGAGTGGCAGGAGAGGGTGTAGGCCCAGATCAGCACGATGTTGGCGAGGAAGACCAGGGTGCCCAGGCCCATGTGGCCCCAGGCGTAGTTCTCGTCGCGGAAGGTGAGCGCGGTGTCGTAGGTCAGCACGCCCGCGACCAGCACCGCGAAGTAGAAGAAGTAGCGGTGGATGTTCTGCAGGATCAGCGGGAAGCGGGTCTCACCGGTGTACTTCTTGTGCGGCTCGGCGACCGCGCAGGCCGGCGGCGAGGCCCAGAAGCCGCGGTAGTAGGCCTTGCGGTAGTAGTAGCAGGTCAGCCGGAAGCCCAGCGGGAAGATCAGGATCAGCAGCGCGGGGGACAGGCCCCACCAGCTGCCGAAGAGCTCCCAGTTGGGGCCGCCGCGCATGGTGTGGCAGTTCTCCGCCAGGCAGGGCGAGTAGAACGGCGAGACATAGGGCGCGTGGTAGTAGTCGGCGTTCGCGAACGCCCGCCAGGTCGAGTAGACGATGAACGCGAACAGTCCGGCGGCGGTGCAGGCCGGCGCCAGCCACCAGCGGTCGGTGCGCAGATGACGGGCGGGGATGGCGGCGCGCGAGGTGGTGTGCACACCGTTCGCGGGCGCTGGTGGGGAGGGTTCGGTGCCAGTGGCCAACGTCGGTCTCCGTGAAGGGCGCTCCGTCGGGGCGGGGGCGGCGAAGGCACCGCCGGGGCGGGGCGGGACGGGATGAGGGGCGGTGAGCGGGACTCGTGCTGCGTCGTCAGGGCGCGTGGCCGTTCCGGGAGCCGAGCCCCTCGTCCTCGGCATCGGTCCACAGCGCGGAGTCGTACGGGGCGTCGGGGATCGTCACCATCTCCTCGACGACGGCGCTCGGACGGCGGGGCGGACCGGCCGCCACGCTCTGCTTGAGCAGGGTCAGGCTTTCGCGCAGATGGTCCGTGTCGCTGCGGAGCCGGCGGACGTCCAGACAGGCGTCGAGCTGCGCCTCCAGCCGGCCCACCGAACGGACCAGGCCGTCCAGGCTGCGTTCAACCGCCGTCAATTCGTCCTGAAGGGACATAACGTGCCCTCACTTTGAAGGTGTGGTGGGCGATCTCATGCGCCCGAGAGTGTCGCGCGTCACAGTAGGCGTTGGGAAGGGGGCGAGCGTGATTACGACTCGAACCGGTGCGTTCCGGCAACCATGCGCCTCGGCGTAGGTCGAACGCGGATACGACAACCGCCGGTATGCGGGGGTGTTCCGCGCCCCCGGGCGACCCGTTTCAGGCCGCTGAGGGGCCCGGCGTTGGGCCGGGCGGGTGGGCTTGGGGCCCCGGCCGACGTGTCGGGCGGGCACTGCGCGCGCGCTCGCCTTCAGTAGGGGTGCCATAGATGTGATGAGCCCCAAAGTCGGCCGAACGTGGTGTGCCGGTCAGGCCCCTTGCGGCGCACGGCGCGGCGCGGGCGAGCCCGGAGGTAACCGTCATGACCGACCACGACCACCCCTCAGGCCGCCGCGCGGCGTGCCGCCGGCGCCGGTGTGCCGCGCTCATCGCGGCCGGGGTGCTGCTCCCGCTGCCGGCCCTGACCGGATGCAGTGACGAGACCCGGGACACGTCCGTCGCCACATCCCAGGACATCGCCCCCGCGCCCCGCGGCGAACTGAAGAAGGGCGGCATGCTGCGCTGGGCCGTCGATGCGATGCCCGGCACGCTGAACGCCTTCCAGTCCGACGCCGACGCGGCCACCACGCGGATCACCGGCGCGGTGCTGCCCAGCATGTTCACCATCGACGCGAACGGCCGGCCGCAGCGCAACGCCGACTACCTGGACGCCGCGGACATCAGCGCCCGCGACCCCAAGCAGGTCGTCACCTACAAGATCAACCCCAAGGCGCGGTGGAGCGACGGCAGACCGATCACCGCCGCCGACTTCATCGCCCAGTGGACCGCGCTGCGCGGCAAGGACAACGCGTTCTGGACCGCCCGCAACGCCGGTTACGACCGGATCGGCAAGGTCGAACAGGGTGCGGACTCCCGCGAGGTCAAGGTCACCTTTGCCCGCCCCTACGCCGACTGGGAGTCGCTGTTCACCCCGCTCTACCCCAAGAGCGTGATGGGCAGCGCGGACGCCTTCAACGACGGCGCCCGCGAGCAACTGAAGGTCAGCGCGGGGCCGTTCCTCTTCCAGAAGCGGGACGCCGAACAGGGGCGCGTCGTCCTCGTACGCAACCCGAAGTGGTGGGGCGATCCCGCCATGCTCAAGAGGATCGTGCTGCAGTCGCTGCCCGGCGACAAGCGGGCCGCGGCGCTCGCCGACGGGAGCATCGATGTCGCGGCGGTCGACCAGGTCGCCGCGAAGCGGGTCGCCTCCGCCCGGCGCGCCGCCTCCGCCGGCCCCCACAAGCCCGGCGACGGCAACGCGGGCCCGCTGGGCGAGGGGAGCCGGGCCAGGGCCCGCTCGGACGCCAAGGCCGCCGCCGCGGAGAACGCCGTGCTGCGCGGCTACACCATCCGCAAGGCCCTGGAGCCCGCCTACACCCAGCTCGCCCTCAACGGCAGCAGCGGACCGCTGGCCGACGACCGGGTGCGCCGCGCGGTGGCCCGCGCCCTCGATCGCCAGGAGCTCGCGGACACCGTCCTCAAGCCGCTCGACCTGCCGTCCAGGCCGCTCGGCAGCCATCTGCTGATGGCCGAGCAGCAGGGCTACCAGGACCACAGCGATGCGCTCGGCGGCCAGGACACCGGGGCGGCCAAGGCGCTGCTCGCGGAAGCCGGCTGGAAGAGCAACGACACCGACCGCCAGCAGGCCGGCGAGAAGGCTGGCGCACCGGCGCCCGGCGCGGGCCGCGCCGACGGCGAGGACGGCTACGACACCTCGGACGACCGCTACGGGGACGAGCGGGCCGGCGACCGGCCCGACGGCGGGGACGACGGGGATGCCGACGACCGCAACCCGGCCCGCTCCGGCCACGGTCATGCCGCCCCGCCCGCCAACGGCGGCCGGCGGGACGGCATGCGGCCCGCCGCCGCAAAGGCTCCGCTGTCCTTCACCGGCGCGGTCGGCTCCGAGGTCCAGCAGGCCGCCCTGCTGCGGCAGAGCGCGTCGTTCTACAAGGAGGCGGCGGCCAACGAGAAGGACGAGGCGAACGGTGACACCGGGTCCGGGGCGTACGCCAGGTACAAGCAGTACAAGAAGCGCGCGGCACAGACGCTCGGCGCGGCCGAGCTGATCGAGACCGGGCAGGCCCCGAATCTGCCGGGGTCCGGCGGCCACCCGGGCGCCCTGCGCGCGGCCGCCGAGCGGCCCGCCGACGCGGCCTTCGCACCGCGGCCGGCCGGCCACAAGGGGGCCAAGATCGCCGCCGTCAAGAAGAACGGCAGGCCGCTCACCCTGCGCTTCGTGCTCCCCGACGGGGCCGGCTCCGCACAGCTGCGCACCGTCGGACGGCAGATCGCCGAAATGCTCGGCAAGATCGGTGTACAGACCTCCCTCCAGCGGGTCTCCGACGCCAGCTACTTCCAGGACCACATCGCCTCCGGTGACTACGACATGGCGCTGTACTCCTGGCCCGGCACCGCCTACCCGGCGACCGACGCCCGGCCGATCTACGCCAAGCCGCAGCCCGCGCCCGACGGCTCGCTGACCGTCGAGCAGAACTACACCCGGGTCGGCACCGACCACATCGACCAGCTCTTCGACCAGGCCGCCTCCGAGCTGGACGAGAGCGCCGCGCACACGCTCGTCGAGCAGGCCGACGCCAGGATCTGGGCGGCCGCCGGATCGATCCCGCTCTACCAGCGGCCCGAACTGGTGGCCACCAAGAAGACGCTCGCCAACGTCGGCGCCTTCGGCTTCGCCACGCCCCGCTTCCAGGACATCGGCTACCAGATGTAGCAGGGCAGCCACCCTGGCGAATAAAAGGCAAGAAACCGCAGGTCAGGCGGCATAGGTACGGGCTGCGGCGGCCAATGCCGCCGCAGCCCCGTACGATGGGGTGAGGCCGTGGCTTCGTTATGCCCGGCAGGCGCGCGTACCGGATGGACGTGCCGCCACCCACGATTCCGGGAGAAGCGCCGCCAGTATGCCCACGCGCCACGACATTCGTAACGTAGCCATCGTCGCCCACGTCGACCATGGGAAGACGACCCTCGTCGACGCCATGCTCAAGCAGGCCGGTGCGTTCGCCGAACACGCCGCCGAGAAGCTCGACGACCGGATGATGGACTCCAACGACCTGGAGCGTGAGAAGGGCATCACGATCCTCGCCAAGAACACGGCGGTGAAGTATCACCCCAAGGACGGCGGGGACCCGATCACGATCAACATCATCGACACCCCCGGCCACGCCGACTTCGGTGGCGAGGTCGAGCGCGGTCTGTCGATGGTCGACGCGGTCGTGCTGCTGGTCGACGCTTCCGAGGGCCCGCTCCCGCAGACCCGCTTCGTGCTCCGCAAGGCCCTCTCGGCCCGGATGCCGGTCATCCTGTGCATCAACAAGACCGACCGCCCCGACTCCCGGATCGACGAGGTCGTCAACGAGACCTACGACCTCTTCCTGGACCTGGACGCGGACGAGGACCAGATCGAGTTCCCGATCGTCTACGCCTGCGCCCGTGACGGCGTCGCCTCGCTGACCAAGCCGGAGGACGGCACCGTCCCCGCCGACAGCGAGAACCTGCAGCCGTTCTTCACCACGCTGCTGGAGCACGCCCCGGCGCCGGAGTACGACGAGGAAGCCCCGCTCCAGGCCCACGTCACCAACCTCGACGCGGACAACTTCCTCGGCCGTATCGCCCTGCTCCGGGTCGAGCAGGGCGAGCTGAAGAAGGGCCAGACCGTCGCGTGGATCAAGCGTGACGGCACGATGTCCAACGTCCGCATCACCGAGCTGATGATGACCGAGGCGCTGACCCGCAAGCCCGCCGAGAAGGCCGGCCCCGGTGACATCTGCGCCGTCGCCGGTATCCCGGACATCATGATCGGCGAGACGCTGGCCGACCCGGAGAACCCGGTCGCGCTGCCGCTGATCACGGTCGACGAGCCGGCCATCTCGATGACCATCGGCACGAACACCTCGCCGCTGGTCGGCAAGGGCGGCAAGGGCCACAAGGTCACCGCCCGCCAGGTCAAGGACCGCCTGGACCGCGAGCTGATCGGTAACGTTTCGCTGCGCGTGCTGGACACCGAGCGCCCCGACGCCTGGGAGGTCCAGGGCCGTGGCGAGCTGGCGCTGGCGATCCTGGTCGAGACCATGCGCCGGGAGGGCTTCGAGCTCACCGTCGGCAAGCCCGAGGTCGTCACCAAGGAGATCGACGGCAAGCTGCACGAGCCGATCGAGCGCCTGACGATCGACTCCCCCGAGGAGCACCTGGGCGCGATCACGCAGCTGATGGCGTCCCGCAAGGGCCGTATGGAGACCATGACCAACCACGGTTCCGGCTGGATCCGTATGGAGTGGATCGTGCCGTCGCGCGGCCTGATCGGCTTCCGTACGGAGTTCCTGACCCAGACCCGCGGTACGGGCATCGCGCACTCCCTCTTCGAGGGCCACGAGCCGTGGTTCGGCGAGCTGCGCACCCGCCACAACGGTTCGCTGGTCGCCGACCGCTCCGGTTCGGTCACGCCGTTCGCGATGATCAATCTCCAGGAGCGCGGCGTGATCTTCACGGAGCCGGGCACCGAGGTGTACGAGGGCATGATCATCGGTGAGAACTCGCGCGCCGACGACATGGACGTGAACATCACCAAGGAGAAGAAGCTCACCAACATGCGTGCGGCTTCGGCGGACACCACCGAGAACGTGGTCCCGCCGCGCAAGCTCTCCCTGGAGCAGTCCCTGGAGTTCTGCCGCGACGACGAGTGCATCGAGGTCACCCCGGAGACGGTCCGTATCCGCAAGGTCGTCCTGGACCAGAAGGAGCGCGGCCGCACCGCGTCGCGCGCCAAGCGGTAACACCGACGGTGGTCCGGGCCGGGCTGCCGGTCCGGGAAACGGGGCGTCCCTCCGCGTGAGGGGCGCCCCGTTTGCGTACCCGGGCAGGGCGGGGCGGCCCGCGCGGGGGAAGCGGCAGGGGCTCCGCGGCGCCGGCATCCCGGCCACGGCCGGGTTGTCAGTGGTCGGCGGCAGACTGGCGGTATGGCAGCTACAACGAAGATCGAGACCGGGCGCGGGATCGCCACGCTCATCAATGTGTTCACCGTCGCGCCCGAGCGGCAGGCGGAGCTGGTGGCGGTGCTCAGCCGGGCCACCGAGGAGACGATGAAGGACCGGCCGGGGTTCATCTCGGCGAACATCCACGCGAGCGCGGACGGCGAACGGGTCGTCAATTACGCCCAGTGGGAGAGCGAGGAGCACTTCCGGACGATGCTGGGCGACCCGAGTGCGCAGGAGCACATGGCGGAGGCCGCGGCGCTGGCGGAGGGGTTCGACCCGCGGCTGTTCGCGGTGGAGTCCGTGCATCACATATAGGGGTTGCCGGGGCGAGTCCGGGGAGAGGGCCTGGGGGCGCTCCGGGGCGCTCCGGGGCTCTCCCCGGGCTTTCCCGGAGTTCTCCCCGGGCTCTCTCCGGGCTTTCCCGCGGCTTCTCCCCGGGGGCTCCTCCGCTCTGTCCCCGCCCGTGGCACCGGCCGCGGGCGGCGTACCTCCCCGCCCGTCCCCGCTCAGGCATCCGAGGGTTTTCTCCGGTCTTCGGAGCAGTGGCGGTCGCCGCCGAAGTGCGGTACGTCCCCCTTTGCGCTCTGATGTGGCTAGGCATGATCCGGACCTGAGGAGGCGTCATGCGGAGAGCCACGCGCGCGAAGTGGGGCGGCTGCGCCGTCGTCGTCGCCCTCGTGGCCTCGGCCTGCGGGGGCGGGGCCGGCGCAGGCCGTTCCGGGGTGGTCAGCTCGTCCTGGGGTGATCCGCAGAATCCGCTGGAGCCGGCGAACACCAATGAGGTCCAGGGCGGCAAGGTTCTGGAGATGCTGTTCCGGGGGCTCAAGCGCTACAACCCGAAGACCGGCGCGGCGGAGAATGTGATCGCCGACCGCATCGAGACGAAGGATTCGCGGAATTTCACGGTGACGCTGAAGAAGGGCTGGACCTTCAGCAACGGGGAAAAGGTCACGGCCCGGTCCTTCGTGGATGCCTGGAATTATGGTGCGCTGCTGAGCAATAAGCAGAAGAACGCGGCGTTCTTCTCCTACATCGACGGCTTTGCGCAGGTGCATCCGGACCGCGGGCGTCCGCGGGCCAGGACCCTGTCGGGGCTGGTGGTGAAGGACGACCACACCTTCACCGTCAAGCTCAACCAGAATTTCTCCAGCTGGCCCGACACGCTGGGCTACGCGGCCTTCATGCCGCTCCCGCGGGCATTCTTCCGCCACCACGACGCCTGGCTCGGGAATCCTGTCGGGAACGGCCCGTATCTCGTGGACTCCTATGAAAAGGGGTCCGTGCTGCGGATGCGGAAGTGGGGAAAGTACCCGGGTGACGATCCGGCGCGGAACGGCGGAATCGACCTGCGGGTCTATACGGACAACAACACCGCCTACACCGATCTGCAGGCGGGCAATCTCGACCTGGTCGACGATGTGCCGGCCGCGCAGCTCACGCATGTGAAGGCGGACCTCGGGGGCCGCTACATCAACCAGCCGGCCGGGATCATCCAGACCCTGACCTTCCCCATGTACGACAAGCGGTGGAACCATCCGGGCGCGGAGAAGCTGCGGCGCGGTCTGTCCATGGCGATCGACCGGGACCAGATCACCCGGGAGATCTTCCGGCGGACCCGCACCCCCGCCACCGACTGGACCTCGCCGGTGCTGGGGGCGAAGGGCGGGTACAAGGCGGGGCTGTGCGGCGACGCCTGTGTGTTCAACCCGGCCAGGGCGAAGCAGCTCATCAAGGAGGGGGGCGGCATCCCCGGCGGGACGATGACCCTCACGTACAACGCCGATACGGGCTCCCACAAGGACTGGGTCGACGCCCTCTGCAACAGCGTCAACAAGTCGCTGGGCGACGACAACGCCTGCGTCGGCAACCCGGTCGGGACCTTCGCCGACTTCCGGAACAAGATCACGGCCAGGCGGATGACCGGGCCGTTCCGGGCCGGCTGGCAGATGGACTATCCGCTGATCCAGAACTTCCTGCAGCCGCTGTACTACACCGACGCATCCTCCAACGACGGCAAGTTCAGCAACCGCGCCTTCGACAAGCTGGTGAACGAGGCGAACGCGGCAACGGACACCGGCCGGGCGGTCGCGACGTTCCAGGACTCGGAGAAGATCCTCGCCCAGCAGATGCCGGCCATTCCGCTCTGGTACCAGAACGGCAGCGCCGGCTATTCGGAGCGGATCAGCAATGTGGCACTGAATCCGTTCAGTGTGCCCGTCTACAACGAGATCAAGGTCAACTGACTGCGGCGTGAGGGAGGTTGACGCTTCATGGGACGCTATGTGATCCGGCGGCTGCTCCAGATGATCCCGGTGTTCATCGGCAGCACATTCCTGATCTTCTTCATGGTCTACGCACTGGGCGACCCCGTGGCCGCGATGTTCGGCGACCGGGCCCCCGACCCCGCCACCGCCGCGCAGATCCGCCGCGACCTCTACCTCGACGAGCCGCTGTGGAAGCAGTATCTGCACTACATGGGCCAGATCTTCCAGGGAAATTTCGGCACCGCGTTCAACGGCCAGTCGGTCACCGAGCTGATGGCTTCCGCCTTTCCCGTCACCCTGCGGCTGACGGTCATCGCCATCGTGATCGAGATGGTGGCGGGCATCGTGCTGGGGGTGTTCAGCGGGCTGCGCCGCGGCCGGGACATCGACACCACGGTCCTCGTCCTCACCCTCGTCGTGGTGTCCATCCCGACGTTCGTCAGCGGCTATCTGCTGCAGTTCCTGTTCGGGGTGCAGTGGGGCTGGGCCGCGCCGTCCGTCGCCCCCGAAGCGCCACTGAACGAACTCCTGCTGCCGGGGCTGGTGCTGGCCCTGGTCTCGCTCGCCTATGTCACCCGGCTGACGCGGACCTCGATCGCGGAGAACGCCCGCGCCGACTACGTCCGTACGGCCGTCGCCAAGGGCCTGCCCCGGCGCCGGGTCATCACCCGCCATCTGCTGCGCAATTCGCTGATCCCGGTGGTCACCTTCATCGGCACGGACATCGGCGCCCTGATGGGCGGCGCGATCGTCACCGAGCGCATCTTCAACATTCATGGCGTCGGCTTCCAGCTCTACCAGGGAGTCCTGCGGCAGAACTCGCCGACCGTCGTGGGCTTCGTGACGATTCTGGTGCTGGTCTTCCTCCTGGCGAACCTCCTCGTCGACCTGTTGTACGCCGTCCTCGACCCGAGGATCCGCTATGCCTGAGCCCTACGTCCCCAAGGAAGCCATCGGCCACGGCGACGGCGGCTCCGCCGCACTGGCCATCGGCGAGGCGGAGTCGCTGGAGCGGCGGCCCGGTGCGGCCCCGCCGGGCGCCGGGCTCGGCAAGGAGCCCGGCAAGCCCCGCAGCCTGTGGAGCGACGCCTGGCACGATCTGTACCGCAACCCCGTCTTCGTGGTCTCCGCGCTGGTCATCGTGTTCCTGGTGATCATCGCGATCTGGCCGCAGCTGATCGCCACCGGCAACCCGTACCGCGCGGACCTCGCCAAGGCACAGCAGGGCTCCCAGCCCGGCCACCCCTTCGGCTTCGACACCCAGGGCCGCGACGTCTACACCCGGGTGGTCTACGGGGCCCGCGCCTCCATCACCGTCGGCGTCTGTGCCACGACCGGCGCGGCGCTGCTGGGCAGCCTGCTGGGCGGGCTGGCCGGCTTCTTCGGCGGCTGGGGGGACAACCTGCTCTCCCGGCTCGCCGACATCTTCTTCGGCATCCCGGTGATCCTCGGCGGCCTGGTCTTCCTCTCGGTCGTCACCAGCAGCACGGTCTGGCCGGTGGTCGGCTTCATCGTGCTGCTCGGCTGGCCGCAGGTCTCCCGTATCGCCCGCGGGTCCGTCGTCACCGCCAAGCAGAACGACTACGTCCAGGCCGCACGGGCGCTGGGCGCAAGCAACGGACGGATGCTGCTGCGGCACATCGCACCGAACGCCGTCGCCCCGGTCATCGTCGTCGCCACCATCGCGCTCGGCACGTACATCGCGCTGGAGGCGACGCTCTCCTACCTCGGCGCGGGCCTGAAACCGCCCACCGTCTCCTGGGGCATCGACATCTCCGCGGCCTCCACCTACATCCGCAGCGCGCCGCACATGCTGCTGTGGCCCGCGGGCGCACTGAGCATCACGGTGCTGGCGTTCATCATGCTCGGCGACGCGGTGCGCGACGCCCTCGACCCCAAGTTGCGCTGAGGAGCCGGAAGATGACGAACGAGGACGCGGACAGCGGGCCCGCGGACAGCAGGTCCGCGGGCGGCGGCACGGCCCTCGCGGAGGCGCCCCTGCTCGACGTGCGCGATCTGCGGGTCGAGTTCCGTACCCGCGACGGCGTGGCGAAGGCCGTCAACGGCGTCAGCTACCGCGTGGCGCCGGGGCAGACGCTGGCGGTGCTCGGAGAGTCAGGATCCGGCAAGTCCGTCACCGCCCAAGCCGTGATGGGCATCCTCGACTCGCCGCCGGGGTTCGTCACCGGCGGCGAGATCATCTTCCAGGGGCGCGATCTGCTCACCCTGCGCAAGGAGGAGCGGCGGAAGGTCCGCGGCGCCAAGATGGCGATGATCTTCCAGGACTCGCTGTCCGCGCTGAACCCGGTCCTCACCGTCGGGGCGCAGCTCGCGGAGATGTTCGAGGTCCACGAGGGGATGTCCCGTAAGGGCGCCCGCGGCCGGGCCGTGGAGCTGATGGAGCGGGTCGGCATCCCGGCGGCCCGGCAGCGGGTGGGCGACTATCCGCACCAGTTCTCCGGCGGGATGCGCCAGCGCATCATGATCGCGATGGCGATGGCCCTCGGCCCCGACCTGATCATCGCGGACGAGCCGACCACGGCGCTGGACGTCACGGTCCAGGCGCAGGTGATGGACCTGCTGGCGGAGCTGCAGCGCGAGCTCACCATGGGGCTGATCCTGATCACCCATGACCTCGGGGTGGTCGCGGACGTCGCCGACACCATCGCGGTGATGTACGCGGGCCGGATCGTCGAGACCGCCCCCGTCCACCAGCTCTACCGGGCGCCCGCGCACCCGTACACCCGCGGTCTGCTGGACTCCATCCCCCGGCTGGACCAGAAGGGCCAGCGGCTGTACGCGATCAAGGGCCTGCCGCCCAATCTGACCGCCATCCCGCCGGGCTGCCCCTTCCACCCCCGCTGCCCGCTGGCCCAGGACGTCTGCCGCACCGACCCTCCGCCGCTCTACGAGGCCGGGCCCGGCCGGGCCAGCGCCTGCCACTTCTGGAAGGAGACGATCGATGGGGCCCGGTGAGGTCGGCACGCCGGCGGCCGGTGCCCCGGCGGCCGGCACCCCGGAACTGCTGCTGGAGGTCCGCGACCTGGTCAAGCACTTCCCGCTCACCCGGGGCGTGCTCTTCCACAAGCAGGTCGGCGCGGTCCGGGCCGTCGACGGTGTCTCCTTCGACCTCCACCAGGGCGAGACACTCGGCATCGTCGGCGAATCGGGCTGCGGCAAGTCCACGGTCGCCAAGCTGCTGGTCGGCCTGGAGCGGCCGACGGCAGGTCAGATCCGGTACCGCGGCGAGGACATCAGCACCCTCTCCGGGCGGGCCCTGCGGGCCGTACGCCGCAATATCCAGATGGTGTTCCAGGACCCCTACACCTCCCTGAACCCCCGGATGACCGTCGGCGACATCATCGGCGAGCCGTACGAGATCCACCCCGAGGTGGCCCCCAAGGGAGACCGCCGAAGAAAGGTCCGGGAACTCCTGGACGTGGTCGGGCTCAACCCCGAGTACATCAACCGCTATCCGCACCAGTTCTCCGGCGGCCAGCGCCAGCGCATCGGTATCGCCCGCGGCCTCGCGCTGCGCCCGGAGATCATCGTCGCCGACGAGCCGGTCTCCGCGCTGGATGTCTCCGTCCAGGCCCAAGTGGTCAACCTGCTGGAGCAGTTGCAGGACGAGTTCGATCTGTCGTACGTCTTCATCGCCCACGACCTGTCCGTCGTCCGGCACATCTCCGACCGGGTCGCGGTGATGTACCTGGGCCGGCTCGCCGAGACCGGCACCGGCGAGCAGATCTACGAGCACCCCACCCACCCGTACACCCAGGCCCTGCTGTCCGCCGTCCCCGTCCCCGACCCGGACGCCCGCAGCCACCGCGAGCGCATCCTGCTGGCGGGCGATGTCCCCTCGCCCGCCGCCCCGCCCTCCGGCTGCCGCTTCCGCACACGGTGCTGGAAGGCCCAGCAGCTGTGCGCGGATGTGGTGCCCCCGCTGGAAGTGCCGCCGGAATTCCGGGAGACGAAGGCGCCGGCCGGGCACGCCTCGGCATGTCACTTCGCCGAGGAGCGGCAGGTGGTGGCGAGTGAGTGAGTGAGACGAGACGGAGCCCGCCTCCCGTAGGGGAAGCGGGCTCCGGTCCGCGCGGCTTCGGCTTCGTGCGCCTGCTGTCGCTAGTCGGTCTTACCGGCCTCGTCGGCCGGCTCGGCGTCCTCCATCGCGGCCAGCGCCGGGTCGAGGATGATGTCCTCGTCCCGGGCCGCGGTCGTCGGCTCCTCGGGGAAGTGGCAGGCCGTGAGGTGGCCGGCCTGGTTCCCGGTGATCTGGACGAGCGGCGGCTCCTCGGTCGCGCACTTGTCCTGTGCCTTCCAGCACCGGGTACGGAACCGGCAGCCCGAGGGCGGGTTGACGGGGGAGGGGACGTCACCGGCGAGGCGGATGCGCTCGCGGTCCTCCTCCTCGTCCTCCACCAGCTTGGCCTCGGGCACCGCCGAGAGCAGGGCGTGGGTGTACGGGTGGCGCGGCCGGTTGTAGATGTCGTCGCGGGCGCCCACCTCGACGATCTTGCCGAGGTACATCACCGCGACCCGCTCGCTGAAGTGCCGCACGATCGCCAGGTCGTGGGCGATGAACAGGAACGCGATGCCCAGCTCGCGCTGCAGCTTCTGGAGCAGGTTGACGACCTGCGCCTGGATCGAGACGTCGAGCGCGGAGACCGGCTCGTCGGCGATGATCAGCTTCGGCTCCAGGGCGAGCGCCCTGGCCACTCCGATGCGCTGGCGCTGGCCGCCGGAGAATTCGTGCGGGAAGCGGTTGTAGTGCTCCGGGTTGAGACCCACGGTCTCCAGGAGCTCACGGATCCGCTTCTCCCGGCCACCGGGCGGGTTGATCCCGTTGATCTCCATCGGGCCGCCGATGATGGTGCCCACCGTCTGCCGCGGATTGAGCGAGGCATACGGGTCCTGGAAGATCATCTGGATCTCGGACCGGACCGGTGCCAGCTCCTTGCGGCCGGCGTGGGTGATGTCCCGGCCCGCGTATGTGATCTTGCCGGAGGTCGGTTCCATCAGCCGGGTGAGCAGCCGTCCGGTGGTGGACTTGCCGCAGCCCGACTCACCGACCAGGCCGAAGCTTTCGCCGGCGTGCACGGTCAGGTCGAGCCCGTCGACCGCCTGGACCGCACCGACCTTCCGCTTGAACGGGAACCCGCCGTAGATCGGGAAGTGCTTGGTAAGGCCCTCGGCGGTGAGCAGCGGCTCGCCCGGGACGGGCGCGGCGTCGCGAGGCGCCGGGAGGGTGACGTTGTCTGTCATGGTGGTCGCTCCCTAGCCCAGCCGGGGCTTGATCTGCTCGGTGAAGAAGGTCTGCTTCTGCTCGGCGCTCAGGTGGCACGCGGCGGCGTGCCCCGGCTCCAGCAGCGGCCGCTCCTCGGTGCAGCGCGCACCGCCGACCTCGCCGGTGAAGCCGCAGCGCGGGTTGAAGGCGCAGCCGGAGGGCGGGTTGAGCAGGCTCGGCGGCGACCCGGGGATCGGGTGCAGCGCCTCGCTGACGTCCGAGGAGAGCCGCGGCATGGAGCTCAGCAGGCCCCAGGTGTACGGGTGCCGGGGCTGGGTGAGGATTTCCTTGACGGAGCCCCGCTCCACCGCCCGGCCCGCGTACATCACCAGCAGGTCGTCCGCGGTGTTCGCGACCACGCCGAGGTCGTGGGTGATCAGGATGATCGCGGAACCGAACTCCTGCTGCAGGTCCTTGAGGAGGTCGAGGATCTGCGCCTGGACGGTGACGTCCAGGGCGGTGGTCGGCTCGTCGGCGATCAGCAGCTCGGGGTTGCAGACCAGCGCCATGGCGATCATGGCGCGCTGGCGCATACCGCCGGAGAACTGGTGCGGATAGTCGTCCACCCGCAGCGTGGGCTGCGGGATACCGACCTTGGCCAGCATCTCGATGGCGCGCTGCCGGCCCTCGCGCTTACTGGCACCGGTGTGCTTGATGTACGGCTCGGAGATCTGCCGGCCGACCGTGTAGTACGGCGACAGGGCGGTCAGCGCGTCCTGGAAGATCATGGCCATCTTGTTGCCGCGGAGCTTTTCCAGGGTCTTCTCCCGGGCTCCGGTCAACTCCTGGCCGTCCAGGACGATCTCGCCGCCGATCTCGGTGCGCTTCGGGTCGTGCAGGCCCAGGACGGCGAGGTTGGTGACGGACTTGCCGGAGCCGGACTCGCCGACGATGCCGAGCGTCTGGCCGCGTTCCAGGTCGAAGGAGAGGCCGTCGACCGCCTTGACGATGCCGTCCTCGGTGGAGAACCGCACCTGAAGGTCGCGGACGGACAGGAAGGGGTCCGATCCGGTCGGGACCGGCGTGCCCTCGGTCTTGGTGAGTGTGGTCACTTCAGGCTCTCCTAGGACAGGCGCACGCGCGGGTCGATGAGGGCGTACGTCGCATCCACGATGATGTTGAACACCAGGATCAGGGCGGCGCTGAAGATCAGCACACCCAGGATCATGGGCAGGTCGAGGGTGGTGACGGAGTTGATGGCCAGGCGGCCCAGGCCCGCCAGCGAGAAGGTGTACTCGGTGATCATGGCGCCGCCGAACAGCGAGCTGAGGTCGATGCCCAGGATCGTGACGATCGGGATCAGCGAACCCCGCCAGGCGTAGCGCAGGAAGACATAACGCGCCGGCATGCCCTTGGCCTTGGCCGTACGGACGTGCTCCTCCTGGAGCTGCTCGATCATGGTGGAGCGCGACATACGGGTGTACTGCGCGGTGAAGATCGTCGACATCACCAGCCACGGCAGCAGCAGGCCCATGAACCAGCCGGCCGGGTTGCTGGTGAAGTCCACGTACTTGGGGGAGCCCATGAGGCCGCTGTAGACGAAGATGCCGAGGACGATCGGGCCCAGGATGTAGATCTGTACCGAACTGAGCACCATGGACACGCCGGTGACGGTCTTGTCCAGCAGCGAGCCCTTCTTCCAGGCGGCCAGCAGACCGGCGCCCAGGCCGATGACCAGGAAGGCGACCGCGCCGCCGATGGCCAGCGACGCCGTGGTCGGCAGCCGGTCCATCATCGTCGCCCAGACGTCCTGGTGGGTGGCGAAGGAGTAGCCGAAGCAGGGGGCGCTGCAGTGCCCGACGCTGTAGTCGCGCCCCGCGAAGATGCCGACGAGGAAGTCCCAGTACTGCGTCGTCAGGGGCTTGTCGAGACCGAGGTTGTGGTGGATCAGGGCGACGTTGTCGGCGGTGCAGTTCTTGCCGCACGCCATCATCGCCGGGTCGCCCGTGGAGAAGAAGACGAAGAAGGTGAAGGCACTCAGCAGGAGAAGGATGATGACCGCGCCGAGGATCCGGCGGAATAGGAAGGGAAGCATGGCAGTTCGCTGCTCTCAGGACGGCGGCGGCAGTGGGGAGTGAGGATGGCGGGGAAGGCCCCGGAGAGCGCGCGCTCCGCCGTGCCGCGCGCTCTCCGGACCGCCTTCCGGTGCTTGCTGCTGCTTACTTCTTGAGGTACAGCGTGTTCAGGTCCAGGTAGTTGGTGTCGCTGTTGTAGCGGGTACCACCGACGTTGGAGCCGTACAGCTGGAGCACCTTGGTGTAGAAGACCGGCGCGGCCGGGTTGATCTTCTCCACGATGTAGTGGTGCAGCTTCTGCCACTCCGCGGTCTGCTTCGTGACGTCCGCGATCTTCTGGATGCGGTCGATCTCGGAGCTGATGTGCTTGTCACGGATGTGGGAGTAGTTGGCCGCGCCGTCCTGGATCTGCCGCGGGTCGTACGACGGCGGGATGACGGTGGAGGCGTCCGCCCAGTCCTGGCCCCAGCCGGTCATGTAGATGTCGAAGCCGTTGTCGACCTTGCCCATCTGCTGGTACCAGGAGGAGGAGTCGACCTCCTTCTTCTGGACGTTGAAGCCCGCCTTGTTCAGCGCGTCCTCGACGACCGCGGCTTCCTTCTGGCGGATCTCGGTGTTGGAGTAGGCGTAGACGAGCTTCATGCCCGTCTTGCCGGCCTCCTTGAGGAGCTTCTTCGCCTTCGCCGGGTCGCCGTTGGGGTGCGTGAGCTTCCCGTACGGGTCGTAGCCCTTCTCGTAGCCCGCGACGGTCGGGGCGAGCAGGCCGCCGGCCACCTCACCGCCGTAGCTGCCGCCGTTGATGCGGACGATCTGGGCGTTCGGCATGGCGTAGGTGATCGCATCGCGGATCTTCTTGTCCTTGATGCGGTCCATGTTCATGTTCATCTGCCAGACGTAGGGCTGGTAGCCCTGCACCGTCCGCTTGCTGGCGCTGGCGTTGTCCAGCACCTGCTTGGTCTGCGTCGGCTCCACCGCGTTGGTGAAGCTGATCGCGTTCTTGGCCTCGCCCTGGTCGGCCATCAGGCGCTTGGTGGAGTCCGAGAACTGGTGGTTGAAGGTGATGTCGAAGGCGTCGACGTACTGGTGGCGCGCCGGGTCCGTCTTCGGGTCCCAGTTGGTGTTGCGCACCAGCTTCGCGGACTTGCCCTCCTTGAAGGAGGCGAACTTGTACGGGCCGGAGGAGACCGGCTTGACGTCGTAGTTCTCCTTGGTGTCCTTCGCGCTGTCCGGGACGGCGCTGTAGCCCGCGATGGCGAGCGCGTAGGGCACCTGCGACTGCGGCTTCTGGAAGTGGAAGATGACGGTCTTGTCGTCCGGGGTGTCCAGGACGCTCTTGGGCAGGTGGTCGCCCTTGTACGGACCGTCCGGCAGCGCCTTGCGGTACGTGGTCCCCTCGCCCGACAGCCAGGTCTGGAGGTAGCTGGGCCCGTCGGTGATGAACTTCGCGTACATCCGCTCGATGGTGTGGCGGATGTCCTTCGAGGTGATCGGCTTGCCGTCCTCGAACTTGACGCCGTCCTTGAGCGTGTACTTCCAGGTCTTGCCGCCGTCCGACATCTGACCCGCGTCGGTGGCGAGGTCGCCGACCACCGTCTTGTTGCCCTTGTCGTCCTGCTTGTAGGTGGTCAGGCCACGGAAGATCAGCTTGGACAGGTCGCCCAGGTCGCTGACGTACATCTGCGCCGGGTCCAGGTGGTTGAAGCTGTCACGCTGGTAGACGCGGATGGTGCCGCCCTTGCGGGAGCCCTTGACCTCGGCGGCCGGGCCGGTGGAGTCGGCGGCCTTGCCCAGCGGCACCGCCTTGGCCTGCGCCGCGGCGTCCTTGTCCGTCGCCGACTCGTCCTTGCCGTTGCCGCCGCCGCTGCTGCAGCCGGTGAGCGCGAGGGAGGCGGCCGCCAGGGCCACGACCGTCGCGCGTGCTCTGCGCGTAGATAGTGCGTTCATGAGGTTCCAAGCACCTGCCTGTCGGTTGTTGTCCAGATGTGCTGCCTGACGCATCCGGGTAGAGCCCGGCGCGGGGGTGGCAGCCGCCCCCTCACATGGACGATCAGCGCCCGGACTTGGGGTCGAAGGCGTCCCGGACCGAGTCCCCGAGCAGGTTGAAGCACAGCACGAAGATCACCATCGCGGCGCCGGGGAAGATCAGGAAGGTCGGGTCGTTCTCGTAGACCATGCCGGCCGTGTGGAACAGCCGTCCCCAGTCCGGGGTCGGTTCCATGATGCCGACGCCCAGATAGGACAGGCCGGCCTCCGCCGTGACGAACAGCGGGAGCATGTAGGTGGCCTGCACCAGGATGGGCGTGACCACATTGGGGAGCAGTTCCTTGCGGATGATCCGCCAGGGCGAGGCGCCGGTGATCTTCGCGGCCTCGACGAATTCGCGCTCGCGCAGCGACAGCACCTGGCCGCGCAGCAGCCGGGCCAGACCCATCCAGCCCAGCGCCCACTGCACCAGGATCAGCGCCACGACGCGCACATAGGTGGGGGTCTCGTCGCCCGGCGGGATGAAGAACGCGACGACCACGGGCATGAAGGCCACGAAGGTCAGCTGGCTGGGGAAGGCGAGCAGGAAGTCGATGATCCGGCCGAGCCAGTAGTCGGTGCGGCCGCCCACGTAGCCGGCCGTGACGCCCAGCAGGGTGCCGGTGATCACCACGAGGATGGTCACCGCCACCGAGATGCCCAAGGACATCCGCATGCCGTAGAGCAGGTTGGTGAACAGGTCGCGGCCCAGCGCGGGCTCGATGCCGAACCAGAAGTCGCCGGAGATCCCGCCGTTGGCACCCATCGGATAGCCGAAGTCGTCGAAGAGACTCGGGTCCTCGTTGCCGTAGAACGTGTAGGGGTTCTTGCCGTACAGCGAGGCGATCACCGGGGCGAGCGCCGAGACGACGAAAAAGGCCAGCACGATGACGGCGCAGACGACACCGGTGCGGTCCCGCTTGAAGCGTCTCCACATCAGTTGTCCGGGTGAACGGCCTACGAGCTCACCGTCCTTGCCGTCCTTCGCCTTCTTCAGACCTTCCGGCCCACGTCCTGGTGTGTCGGACGTGGTAGCCGCGGTCTGGGATGGACTAGTCATCGCGAAGTGCCCCCGCGCCGAGTTCTCTTGGAACATGAAGCGGCACCGAATGCACCGCTGGATGAGCGGACTGTCGCAAGTGATTTATGGCGGAGTCAAGGGGATCGGGTGTGCTCGTGAACAGGTCGTCTACTTCTTGAGCGAACGTTGCGCAAGTTGGTGCCATGGCGTGCTTGACAGGTGACCCTGATATACGGCATGGGGGACATATCGGTACGAAAGTCTTTAACATGAAGGCAACTTCACTGTCGCAACACCGATATACGGACGCGCCATGATGAACAACGTACGGCCGTGCGGGTGCCGTAGACCGGCCGGAGCGCCAGACGGCGTTCCGGCCGGTTGCTGCTTTGCGGATATTTCGTCCGCCGCTGACTGCGGCTGTGTTGTCCCTGCGCCGGGTCTGGAGTAGACCTGCGGGGAGGCGCCCTCCACGGGGCCGCCCGGGACCACCCAGTACATCGACACGGACGGGGGCTGGCCGTGTCCACAACGCGGGACGGCGTTCTCACCCGCGGCGCACGCGGCATCGGTGCGCTGGTCTGCCTGCTGCTCGCGCTGCTGACCGCGGGCTGGATCATCCGGGACCTGACCATCGCCCAGCACGGCGCGGACGTGTGGTGGACCTGGCTGGGCGAGGCGCGCCGGCCGCGGGAGTTCACCGCCTGGGCGACCTCGGCGCTCGACCCGCTGCTGACGCTCGGCGCGCTCGCCGTCGCGGTCGCCGCGCTGCGCAGCGCCGTCTTGCCGTCCGTGGCCGCGGGCGCACTGCTCTCCCTGGCGGCCGCCACCGCACTGCTGCGCCTCCCGCTGGTGTGGATGCTGGGCGCCGGCTGGCTCCAGGGGCTGGACAGCGGCCTTACGGCGCGGGCGCGGCTGACCGCGATCACCCAGCTCGCCCTGGCGGTCGTGCTGCTCGTGGTGGTCGTGGCGGGCCGGCGACGGGGCAGCCGGGCGGACCGGTATGCGAGGCACGCCGCGCGCGGGCTGCCTCAGGTGGCGTCCTCGGCCTACGGAGTGGTCCGTGCGGTGCCGTCCGGTGCGGGTCCCGAGCGGCCCGGCCGGCCGTACCGGGGAGCGGCCGTCACGGCCGGTGTGCTCCTGGGCGCCGCCGGACTCACCGTGGCCGGCTGGGAGATCCACTGGCAGCAGCGGCTCGACGGGGACGTCTACCGCAAGGGCCTGCTCGGGGACGCGTCCGTCTTCCGCGCCCTGCTGCAGCCCCCGGTGCACTGGCAGGCGGCGGCCCTCGCCCTGCTGGCCCTGGGGGCCGCGGCCGCCGTACTTCGCCGCGCGCCCTGGGCCCGGCCCGCGGCGATGACGGCCGCGGCCCTGCTGCTGGTCCAGGGAGCCCTGGCACTCGTCTTCGCCGTACGCACCGGGGAGTTCGGCCGCCTCGGCGCGCTGCCGCTCCAGGCCCGGCTGGAGGTGGGCACCGCGGCCTTCGTGGCGGCCGCCGGGCTGGCCGCGCTGATCGCGGCGGCCCGCCCCGGCACACCGGACGCCTCCCATCCCACGGACGGTGTGCTGGCGTACGGCTCCGCCCCGGGCGAGGCGCGGCCGCCGCACGCCCCGCCCCCGCCGTCCAGGCTGCCGCCCGGCTGGTGAGACGCCTTCCGGTGTGGCGCCCTTCGGGAAGGTGCCTCCCGGTCATACGCCTTCCGGGTGCGCTACGCCCTCAGGGCGCCATCCCCAACGACCTCTTGAGGAAGTCCACCTGGAGCAGCAGCAGGTTTTCGGCCACCTGCTCCTGCGAGGCCATATGCGTCACGCCGGACAGCGGCAGCACCTCGTGCCGGCGGCCCGCCGCCAGCAGCGCCGAGGAGAGCCGCAGCGCGTGCGCCACCACGACGTTGTCGTCCGCGAGGCCGTGCACGATCATCATCGGGCGGTGCGGCTCGACCGCCCCGGACAGCCCGTCGTCCGTGATCAGCGAGTTCGCGGCGTAGACCGCCGGCTCCTCGTCCGGGTGGCCGAGATACCGCTCCTGGTAATGGGTGTCGTACAGACGCAGATCGGTCACCGGTGCGCCGACCACCGCCGCGTGGAAGACATCGGGGCGGCGCAGCGCCGCGAGCCCCGCGAGATAGCCGCCGAAGGACCAGCCGCGGATCGCCACCCGCTCCATGTCCAGGGGAAAGGATCCGGCCAGTGCCTGGAGCGCGTGGACCTGGTCGTCCAGGGCGACCTCCGCGACGTCGCGGCACATCGCCTTCTCCCACGCGGGGGAGCGGCCCGGAGTGCCCCGGCCGTCCGCCACGATCACCGCGAACCCCTGGTCGGCGAACCACTGGGAGGTCAGATGGGCGTGGTGCGCGGCCACCACCCGCTGGCCGTGCGGACCGCCGTACGGGTCCATCAGCACCGGCAGCGGACCGTCGCCCTCCTGGTAGCCGGTGGGCAGCAGCACCGCGCACGGAATCCGGCGTTCCCCGGCCTGGACGAGCCGGGGGCGGGCGGTCAGCACCGGCTCCTCGGCGCAGGAGCCGATGGAGGCGAGGACCTTCTCGCCGCCGTCGGGATCCAGCCGCACCACGTCCACCTGGGTGCCGGGCCGCTCCAGCGACGCCTGTGACAGCACGGCGACCGAGCCACCGCGCACCGCGGAGGACACCGTCGGATACGCACGCTCGCCGACCCGCTCCCAGCCGCCCTGGTCACCGCTGCCGCGGAACCAGGCGCGGTAGACGCCGATGTCGTGCATGTCGGTGCCGCTCGCGGAGAACAGGACATCGTCCTCGCCGATATCGAGAACGGCCCTCACGTGCAGCGGAGCGCCGGTCAGCGGGCGGGCGCCGACGAACAGTTTCCGCGCGCCGCCCTCGTCCGAGATCCGCACCAGCCGTCCGTCCGGCGTCCAGGCCGGCGCCCCGGGGAACGGCTCAACCCACGCCTCGTCCTCCTCCTCGTGCACCGTCCTGGTCGTACCGGTCGCGGTGTCGACGGCCAGATAGCGCTGGTCGCGCTGGTCGCGGGCCTGGACGAGCAGCAGCGGCGGCCCGGCCGCCGACCAGTGGACGCGCGCAAGATAGGGGTAGCGCTCGGTGTCCCAGCCGATGTCCGTGCGCGAGCCGTCCAGGCCGAACAGCGTCAGCGTGACCCCGGCGTTGCGGGTGCCCGCCGCCGGGTACGCGACCCGCACGGGCTCCCGGTCCGGATGGGCGGGGTCGGCGATCCACCAGCGCTGCACCGGCGCCTCGTCGACCCGCGCCGCCAGCACCGCAGCGCTGTCCGGGGACCACCAAAAGCCCCGGTAGCGGCCCATCTCCTCGGCCGCGATGAACTCCGCCAACCCCCAGGTCACCTCCGGCCCGTCGGGCTCGGCCAGCACCCGGTCCACCGGTCCGGCGCCCGCGGGACCGCCGTTGTCCTCGTCCGTGGTCGTGGCACCGTCCACCGCGACCACCCGCAGCCGGCCGTCCGCCACAAAGGCCACCTGCCGGCCGTCCGGCGAGGGGCGGGGGTCCACGACCGGCCCCTGGACGGGGAGTTCACGGGTGGTGCCGGCCCGCAGCTCGGAGACGAACAGCCGGCCGGAGAGGGTGAACGCCGCCAACTCCACGGCGGCGTCCGTCGCATAGCCGACGATGCCCGCCGAGCTCTCCCGGCTGCGCTCGCGGCGGGCCCGCTCCTGTGGTGGCAGGTCCTCCTCGGCTCCGGCCAGCAGAGTCTGCGGATCGGCGGCCGGGAACTCCTGTCCCGATTCCAGATCGAGCACCCACAACTGCTGGCTGCGGTCGCTGCCCGAACGGGAACGGAGGAAGACGACACGCGCGCCGTCGGGGGAGAGGGCGTAGCCGCGTGGTGCGCCGAGAGTGAAGCGCTGCGTACGGGCGTATTGCCGCGGGAACGAAGGCTGTCCGGTCATGGGCCGAGCCTAAAGGGGGGACCGGCTCACCGTGGTCGCGCTCGTGAAGATCGTGTGCGCCCCCGTTCTGCTTCCGTGCTCCGACTTATGCGCTAGGACGGAAAGTTATGATCTCTTGGGTGCCGTGGGTACGGGGTAAAGAGCCCTTGGCATACCCGGTGCGCGGGTTCGTGGAGACGGCCCGTGTGCCACCAACTCTGTCCGGACCCCGAGTACTTGGAGGTGAGCCGCCGTGGCACTCTCGATTTCGGCGGTGGTGCTGCTGGCGATCATCGTCTTCTTGCTTGTCAAGAAGTCCGGACTGAAGGCCCCGCATGCCTTGGTGTGCATGCTGCTGGGCTTCTATCTGGCCAGCTCGTCCATCGCGCCGACGATCAAGCAGCTGACGACGAACGTCGCGGGCATGCTCGGGAACATCAAGTTCTGACCGGCGCTCGCCCGGTCCCGTTCTGCCCTCGCCCGGTCCCGTCCGTCGCATGCCCGTCCTCCGGCCGGGCGTGCGGGGGCCGGCCGGGATCGCCCGTGGGAGGCGGGGCGGGCGGCTCGTAGGCTGTCGGTATGAGTCCTCAGCCCGCTCCGTCCCGGTCGGTCCCCTCCGGGGGAAGCGCTTCGAGCCCGGCTTCTTCCCGCCGGCTGCTGCTGGTGCATGCGCACCCCGACGACGAGTCGATCGTCAATGGCGTGACCATGGCCAAGTACGCGGCCGAAGGTGCGCTGGTCACCCTGGTGACCTGCACGCTCGGCGAGGAGGGCGAGGTCATCCCGCCCGAGCTCGCGCACCTCGCGCCGGACCGTGACGACACCCTCGGCCCGTACCGCGCCGGCGAGCTGGCCGCGGCGATGGAGGCCCTGGGCGTCACGGACCACCGCTTCCTCGGCGGTCCTGGCCGCTACCGGGACTCCGGGATGATGGGCGCGGTGCAAAACGAGCGGCCGGACGCCTTCTGGCAGGCCCCGCTCGACGAGGCGGCCGCCGATCTGGTGGCCGTGATCCGGGAGGTCAGGCCGCAGGTCCTGGTCGCCTACGACCCGGACGGCGGGTACGGCCATCCCGATCACATCCAGGCCCACCGGGTGGCGATGCGCGGTGCCGAGCTGGCCGCGCAGGCGGATTTCCGGCCCGAGCTGGGCGGTGCGCATGCGATCGGGAAGATCTACTGGAACTGCACCCCCCGGTCCGTGGTCGAGGAGGGCTTCGCGCGGCTGCACGCGGCCGGTCACGGCTTCCCCGGAGTCGCCACCGTCGACGATGTGCCGGGCGTGGTGCCGGACTCCGAGGTCACGGCGGCCCTCCACGGTGATCCTGCGCAGATCGCCGCCAAGACGGCGGCGATGCGGGCGCACTACACCCAGATCGCGGTCGACGGGCCGTTCTTCGCGCTCTCCAACGACTTGGGCCAGCCGCTGTTCGGCTCGGAACACTATCGGCTGGTGCACGGTGTCCCGGGCGCCGCGGTGGGCGCACACGAGGACGATCTGTTCGCGGGTGTGAGCGAAATGCTGGGTATGGAGGAGAGTGTCCGTATCGAGGAGGTGGCGGAATGAGTGCGGCGAAGGGCGGCGGGGGCGACGCCGGAGAAAACGGCCGGGCGGCCGCCGGTAAGGGTGGTGCGGCCGCCGGTGGCAAGGGTGACGCGGCTTCCGGTGGCAAGGGCGGCGCGGCCTCCCGTGAGGGGCAGCGGTCGAGGGCGGGCTCGGGCGGCGGGCCCGGTGTGCGGTCCGGTGTCCCCGTGGTGCCGTCGGCCGGTGCCGCGCTGACCGCGCCGCTGACGCCGGGCCGGGTGGGCATATATGTGCTTCTTCTGGTCGCGGGCGTGCTGGTCGCCCTCGCCGGAACGCTGGTACAAGCGGCCTGGTTCCCCGGCGGGTTGGTACTGGCGCTGGCCGGGGTCGCCGGCCTCTTCTACGGTGGCGTCCGGGCGACCGGCACCTCCGCGGGCGTGCTGGTGCCCGGAGGGGCCTGGCTGGTGACGGTGTTCCTGCTGCTCGGCAACGTCCGGCCGGAAGGCGACTTTCTTTTCGGTGCGGGGGTCGGTTCGTACATCTTCCTGCTGGGCGGCATCCTGGTCGCTGTGATCTGTGCCACCGCCGCCCAGATGCGCACGACGGGCGCCCGGTACGGGCGAGTTGGCGGATGACGTGGTCCATACCGGGACGGATGCCGCGCGGGTCGGGGTGAACGGACCGGGTACCGGGGGTTTGCCCGCGGCGGCGGTGTTCGTACGCTCCCCGGGTGCCCGCCCGCGGCGGACAGTATGGTGGTGCGCGCCGTCGCGCCGCCCTGGGGGCACCCCCCGGCCTGTGGCCGGGGATCATCTCTGACGAGCGGCGGAGCCAACCGGGAGAACCTGCTTTGAGTCGTGAATCTGACAGTTCGTCCTCCGGCCCTCAGGGCCGTGGCGGAGCCGCGTACCCATCAGGGACGCCGCCGTACGGCTCGCCCAGGGGAGATGCCGACGAGGCGCCGGCGCCCGGTGCCGCGGCGCAGCCGGAGGAGCCCAAAACCGAGACCACACTGACGACGCGGATCAAGATCAACATTCCGGGGTCGCGCCCCATCCCGCCGGTCGTCGTGCGCAAGCCCGTCGGTGAGGAGTCCGGCATGAACGGATCGGGTGCATCCGGCGGTCCCGCCGGTTCCCGCGGTACGCCCCGCCCTGCCCGCGGCAGCGAGCGGAACGCGGAGCGTACGGCGAACACCCCCCGGCCCGAGGCCCCGGCGGACGAGGCCCCCGCGGGCGGCCAGGCCGAGAAGACCAGCGACTGGTTCGCGCCGCGCAAGTCGCAGGCCGGATCCGGCGGGCAGTCCTCCACCGGCTCCCATGCCGTGCCGCCCGCCCCTGGCGGTGCGACCCCGCCGCGTGCCCCGTCCGGCGCCAAGCCACAGCAGCGCCCCGACCTTCCGTACTTCTCGGACAACCCGGCCCCGCAGGACGGCGCGTCGCCGTTCGACGGCGGCGCCGGGCCCGGCGGCGGTGCGCGCCAGGGCGGCGGCTCGCCGTTCGACAGCGGTCCGCGCGGCGGCGGTTCGCCGTACGAGGAGGGTCCGCGCGGCGGGGGTTCGCCGTTCGACGGTGCGGCCTCCGGCGGCGGTACGCCGTTCGACGCACCCGCCGGGCCCGCCCGTGAGCACACTCCGTTCGACGCCCCGGCGGGTGGCCCGAACGGTCCGACGACCGGGCCGGCGCGCGGCAGCTCCGCGCTCAACCTCCCGCCCGGCTTCAGCGACCCCGGCGCCGGCAGCGCGCCCCGGATCGACGACACCGCGGAGCTCACCCCGCAGCCGCCGGCGCCGCTGGCCGGGCCGGGCAGCGGCCTCGGCGCGCCCGGCGGTGTCACGGGTGGACTGCCCGGCGGGCCGAAGGGCACGGCGCCCGGCGGTCCTCAGGGCAAGGGCGGCGCGAAGGGCCCGCAGGGCGGCGGCCGCGACCGGGTGTCCGGCGACACGCTGGTCAGCGGCATCCCGAAGGTGCCCGGAGCCGACGGGCCGCCGTCGCCGTTCGCGGCAGGGCCGGCCGATGGCAGCGACCGGGCCGCGCCGAAGCCGCGGCCCAAGATCCCCGAGCCGATCAACCCGCCCAAGACGGGCCGCAACAAGCTCGTTCTCGTGGGCGTGGCCGTGGTGGTCCTGGCCGGTGTCGCCTACGGCGCCGGGCTGCTGCTCGACCACGCCGACGTGCCCAACGGCACCACCGCACTGGGCGTGGACATCGGCGGCACCACCAAGGAAGACGCCGTCAAGAAGCTGGAGACGGCACTCAAGGGCCGCCGCGCCACCCCGCTCAAGCTCACCGTGGACGGCAAGGCCGCGACCCTCGAACCCGACAAGGCCGGCCTGGACATCGACCCGCAGGCGACGGTCCGCAAGGCGGCCGGCCGGGACTACAACCCGGTCTCCGTCATCAGCTCGCTGTTCGGCGGTACCCGCCAGGCCGAGCCTGCGGTGGTCGTCGACGACGAGAAGCTGCAGATCGCGCTGGAGAACGCGGCGGGGCAGGCGGGCGCCGCCAAGGACGGCGGGATCACCTTCGAGAACGGCAAGGCGGTGCCGCACTACGGCGTGCCCCACAAGGCGATCGATGTGAAGGCGTCCAAGAAGAAGGTCACCGACGCCTACCGCACCCGCGCCACGACCGGCAGCGACGCACCCGTGGTGCTGGCCGCCAGCACGCAGCGGCCGCAGGTCGACAAGGCCGCGGTGAACAAGGCGATGCAGCAGTTCGCCGAGCCCGCGATGTCCGGCCTGGTGACGGTCCGTACGGATGCGGCGCACACGGTCTCCTTCAGCCCGCAGAAGTCCATCCCGAAGTTCCTGTCGTTCA
This sequence comes from Streptomyces sp. Edi2, assembly GCF_040253635.1. NCBI lineage: Bacteria > Bacillati > Actinomycetota > Actinomycetes > Kitasatosporales > Streptomycetaceae > Streptomyces > Streptomyces sp. Edi2. Next base: position 5,956,507 of record NZ_JBEJGX010000003.1, read on the forward strand.
AGATCGTGGACGGCGGTCTGGTGCCGTACTACGACCGTCCGGCCCTCAAGCAGCTCTACGGCGACACCTTCAACGGCGTCACCGTGACCAAGGGCGATGGCTCCAAGCACCCGGTCAGCGTCGAGGAGGTGGCGAGCGCCGTCGGCAAGGCGCTTCTCGGCACCACCCCGGCCGAACGGGTCCAGACCATCGCCACGAACGGCAACTGAGCACCGCCACGATCGGCAACCGACCGCCGCCACGAACGGCCAACTGACCGCCGAGCGGCGCAAAGCCGCAGGTAAGAGGCCCCCGCAGGGCGTCTTCCCCGGAGCCCCCGGAGAAGACCCCTAGGGGGCCTCACCCATGACAGATGTCATGCCACAGTGCATACAGCCGACACTGCCGCGCGCGGGCCGGATCCCGGAAGCTGAAGCACATGACGACCACAGCGACCACCACACCCACCACCGCGCAGGGGGCGGACCGGGCACCCGTGGTCAGCTTCCGGCAGGTCAGCAAGAGTTACGGCGCGGTGCGCGCGGTGGCCGACCTGGATCTGGAGCTGTCCCCGGGAGAGACCGTCGCGCTTCTCGGCCCGAACGGCGCGGGCAAGTCCTCGACCCTCGACCTGCTCCTCGGCCTGCGCAACGCCGACTCCGGCAGCGTCACCCTGTTCGGCACGACCCCGCAGCGCGCCATCGCGCAGGGCAAGGTCGGCGCGATGCTGCAGAGCGGCGGCCTGATGGACGGCGTCAAGGTCAAGGAGTTGGTCCAACTCGCCCGCGATCTGCACCCGCGCGGCTATCCGGTCGACCGCATCCTGGCCACCGCCGGCATCACCGACATCGCCGACCGCCTGGTCGAAAAGCTCTCCGGCGGTCAGGCGCAGCGGGTGCGCTTCGCCCTCGCCACGGCCGGTGCCAATGACCTGATCGTGCTGGACGAGCCGACCACCGGTATGGACGTCTCCGCCCGGCAGACCTTCTGGGGCGCGATGCGCCGGCAGGCCGAGCAGGGCCGTACGGTCCTCTTCGCGACGCACTACCTCGAAGAGGCCGACGAGGTCGCCGACCGGGTGATCGTGCTGCACCGCGGCCGGGTGCTGGCCGACGGTACCGCCGCCGAGATCAAGGCCAGGGCGGGCGCCCGCAGGGTCGGCTTCGAGCTCGACGAGCCGGCCGACCGCGAGGCACTGCAGAGCCTGCCGTCCCTGGCCGCCCTGGAGGTCTCCGGGCGCACGGTCCGCATCCAGTCCCACGACGCCGATGCCACCGTCCACGCCCTCTACGGCCTCGGCCTCTACCCGCACCACCTCGAAGTCTCCGGCCTCGGCCTGGAGCAGGCCTTCATCGCCCTGACCACCGCTTCCGACGCGACCTCTGCCACCGCCGAGGAGGCGGCCCGATGACCACTCTGATCAAGCTGGAGATCATCCGCGCCCTGCGCAACAAGAAGTTCATCTTCTTCTCGGTGATCTACCCGACGGTGCTGTACCTGATCATCGCCGGCGGTGCGGACAGCAAGCCGATCCCCGGCATGAAGCTGGACATGGGGCTCTATTTCATGGTGTCCATGGCGGCATTGGGCGCCATGACCGCCGTGCTGCTGGGCAACAGCGAGCGCATCGCCAAGGAGCGGGAGAAGGGCTGGGTGCGGCAGCTGAGGCTGACGGCCCTGCCCGGACGCGGCTATGTCGCCGCCAAGATGGCCGCCGCCGCGACCGTCAGCCTGCCGTCGATCCTGCTGGTCATGATCGTCGCCGCGGCGGTCAAGGGCGTCCGGCTCGAGGCCTGGCAGTGGATATCCATCGCCGCCGGCACCTGGCTCGGCAGCTTCGTCTTCGCCGCCCTGGGCGTTGCCATCGGCTATCTGGCCACCGGTGACGCGGTCCGTCCGATCGCCATGCTGTGCTACTTCGGCCTGGCCTTCCTCGGCGGCCTGTGGATGCCGCTGACGATCCTGCCGCAGTGGGCGCAGAACATCGCAGAATGGCTGCCGACACATGCGTACACCGCGCTCGGCACCGCCGTGGAGGCCGGCGAGGCACCGCATGTGAAGGACATGGCCATACTGGCCGGGTATCTGCTGGTCTTCGCCGCCGGCGCGGCCTGGCTCTACCGCAAGGACACCCGGAAGGCATGAGGCACAGGAGATGGAGAGCGAGCCCTGGGCCGACGGCCCCGTGAGGATCGGGCAGGTGCCCCGCAACCGCCGCCAGGCGGTCGCCAAGACGATGTGGATCGGCGTCTGGCTGCTGTATCTGGCCGGGCCGGTGGGCCGGCTGCTGCAGGCCGGGGTCCCCACCGCCGAGCGGATCTGGGGCGGTCTGGGGCTCACCCTCTTCGTGCTCTCCTACGTGGTGCTGGTCTTCCGGCACATGTGGCGGAAGATGACCAGCCTGCTGCAGTACGGCGCGCCGGCCCTGATGCTGGCGCTGGCCACCGCGCTCTCGTGGACGCTGGGCTTCCCCTGGCTGGTGCTGTTCATCTTCACCAGCGTGGCCTGTGCCGTGGTGCTGCCCTGGCGGGAGTCCCGCTGGGCCATCCCCCTGGTGACCGTGGTGCTGCTCGCCGTCGGGGCGCGCTATCCGGAGATCCGCGGCTACTACCTCTTCGCCTACGGCCTGCCCTCGGTGGGCGTCGGTTTCATGATGGTCGGGGTGCAGCATCTGATCCATACGACCGCGGAGCTGCGCGCCGCCCGCGAGGAGGTCGCCCGCCTCGCCGCCAACGACGAACGGCTGCGGCTCGCCCGTGACCTGCACGACCTCCTCGGCCACTCCCTCTCGTTGATCACGCTCAAGAGCGAGCTGGCCGGACGGATGCTGCCCGACCGGCCCTCCGACGCCGCCCGGCAGGTCGCCGACATCGAGCAGGTCAGCAGGCAGGCGCTGGTCGATGTGCGGGAGGCCGTCACCGGCTATCGCCGGCCGCGGCTCGCCGTTGAACTGGCCGGGGCGCGGACCGCGCTGCGTACGGCAGGGGTGCGGGTCGTCGCCGACCCCGCGCTGGAGGGCGAATACCAGGGGCTGGCGACCGATGCGGAGAGCGTGCTGGCCTGGGCGCTGCGGGAGGCCGTGACCAATGTCGTACGGCACAGCGGCGCCCACCGCTGCGAGCTGTTGCTCGCCGAGGAGTGGGAGGCCGACGAGCGCCGCCGTCTGTGCCTGACGGTGATCGACGACGGCGCCGGCCCGCCCCGCACCCAGCACGACGGCAACGGCCTCAGCGGCCTGCGCGAACGCCTCGCCCTGGCCGAAGGCCGCCTGGAAACCGGCCCCGCCCCGCACGGCCGCGGCTTCGCCCTCCGGGCCTCCGTACCCCTGGGCACGGCCCCGAGGAGTGCCGCGGCCCCCGCCCCGGAGATATCCCCCGAGCCCGTCATAGACCCGGCTTAGGTGTGCGGCCCGGTGCAGGTGTGCGGGGCCCGGCGTACGCACGCGGCCCGGCGTACGCACGCGGTCCGGTGCAGGCGCGCAGCCTGCTCTGCGGGCACGGCGCCGCGGAGGCCGGAGGCCGGACGCGAGGGCCCACGGACATAGCGGGCCCACGGACATAGCGGGCCCACGGACGCACGGGTCCACGGACGGGCAGGCACAGGGGACGCCCGGCCCATGAGTCTCCACAGGCCCACCCCGCCCACCCCCCCCATACGGCTTAAGGTGACCCGCATGATCAGACTGCTGCTGGCGGAGGACCAGTCGATGGTCCGGGAGGCGCTGGCCGCGCTGCTGTCCCTGGAGGACGATCTGGAGGTCGTGGCGCAGGCGGCGCGCGGTGACGAGGTGCTTCCGGCGGCGCGTGCCCACGCCGTGGACGTCGCGCTGCTGGACATCGAGATGCCCGGCATCAGCGGGCTGGACGCCGCGGCCGCGCTGCGTGACGAGCTGCCCGGCGTGAAGGTCGTCATCCTCACCACCTTCGGCCGTCCTGGCTATCTGCGCCGCGCGATGGAGTGCGGTGCCGATGCCTTTCTGGTCAAGGACGCCCCGGCGGCCCGGCTCGCGGAGGCGGTTCGGCGCGTACTGCGCGGCGAGCGCGTCATCGACCCGGTGCTGGCCGCGGCCGCGCTCGCCGACGGCGCCAGCCCCCTGACCGAGCGCGAGCGGGAGGTGCTGCGGACCGCCTCCGACGGCTCCACCAACGCCGAAATCGCCGACGCCCTGCACCTGTCCCAGGGCACGGTCCGCAACTACCTCTCCACGGCCATCCAGAAGACCGGCGCCCGCAACCGCGCGGAGGCGGTCGCGACGGCCCGCGACAAGGGCTGGCTGTAGAAACCCTGATCCCGGACCCGGAAGCCCGGACCCGGAAGCCCGGACCCGGAAGCCCGGACCCGGAAGCCCGGACCCGGAAGCCCGGGCCTGGCCCCGCGGCCGCTGGCAAGGGCCCCCGGCCTCGCGGCCCCGGCCTCGTCGCACCGGGGCCCCTCGCGCCCCCGGCAAGGACCCTGCCCCCGCCCCACTCGCCGCGGGAGCCCCCATGGACTTCGGCCCCTGTGCGGTGCCGGGCGGCGTCCCGCACCCTTGAAGTGTTATGCCTGCCGACCGGCAGACGGAGAGCAACCGCCTTGCTCCCGCGCTGCTCATCCTTGCGATCTTCGTCGTCGCGATCCTGGACGCCACGACCAGCCCTGAGCTGCACATCTCGGCCTTCTTGGGCATCGCCCCGCTCTACGCCGCGCTGCGCTGGTCGTTCCGGGTGACACTCCTGGTGGCCGCCGTCTTCATGGTGTGCCTGACCCTGGTCGATATCTTCACGGTGCCCGACTGGGCTCCGGCCAGCCGGGTCGTCAGCATCTTCGGCGTGGTCCTGGTGGCCGTCTTCTCCCTGGTGCTGTGCCGCACCCGCCTGCAGCGTGAGGCGCTGCACGCCCGTACGCGCATGGTGGCCGACACGGTGCAGCGGGCGATGCTGCGCGAGCTGCCGCTCAGCGCGGGCGCGGTCGAGGCGTACGGCTTCTATGTCTCCGCCCAGGAGGGGGCCCGGGTCGGCGGCGACATCTACGAGGCCATCGAAACCCCGCACGGGCTGCGGCTGATGATCGGCGATGTGCAGGGCAAGGGCATGCCGGCGATCGGCGCGGGCCTGGAGGTGCTGGCGTCGTTCCGGGAGGCCGCCCAGCATGTGGACTCGTTGGAGGAGGTGGCCGAGCGCATGGAGCAGGCACTGGCCCGCTACAACACTCGCTCGGCCGAGCAGGGCGCCGACGAGCGCTTCGTCACGGCGCTGCTGATGGAGGTGCGCGACCCGGTCGGCCTGCCGCAGGGCCGGGTGCTGTCCTGCGGCCATATCCCGTACTACCTGGTGCGCGACGGCAAGATCTACGAACGCCGGGAGGGCGAGGGCGGGCTGCCCCTCGGCCTGGGCACGCTCAGCGGCGAGCCCCGGCACAGCGTCCGGGTCCACCCCGAGCCTGACGATTGGCTGGTGCTGTGCACGGACGGGGTGACCGAGGCGCGCGGCAAGGACGGCGCGTTCTACCCGCTGGCGGAACGGCTGGCCGGGTGGACGGACCTGGAGCCCGCCGAGCTGGCCCGTACCCTCCGCGCCGACCTGGAGAGCTTCACCGACGGCGAGCTCAAGGACGACGCGACCGCGCTGGTCGTCCGCCGCAGCCCCGCCGCCACTCAGTTGAGCATGGAACGCGCCGCGGCGGCCTGACGCCGTATCGCCTTCGCACCGGCCGGGTCGACGGCCTCCACCACCCGGGCGTACTCCTCCAGCTCGGCCGCCCCGGCAAGGAACTCGCCGCGCTGGACGAGTAGCTGGGCGCGCTCCAGGCGCAGCCGCGCCGGATGGCTCGGCAGCAGCAGCGACAGCTCCAGTGCCCACAGCTGCACCGCGCTGTGCTCCGGGCGTGCCTGCGCCCAGGACCGGATGTTGTTGAGCACCCGCAGCACGATCTCCAGCGGATCGGCGGGCGTCATCATCCCCGCGCTCAGCGGCTCACCGGTCGCGCCGGTTACCAGCAGCCCCGCGTCCTCCTCGGTGAGCAGCCGCCCGCCCGCGAACGGATCGGCCAGCACGTGCGCACCGGCCGGATCACCGAAGCCGACGACGAAGTGCCCCGGCAGGGCCACCCCGTAGACGGGTGCGCCGGCCCGCCGGGCCACCTCCATCCACACCACCGACAGCAGGATCGGCAGGCCCCGGTGCCGCCGCAACACCTCGTGCAGCAGGGAGGACTCCAGCCGCCGGTAGTCGGCGGGTGAGCCGCCGAAGCCGCAGCGGGTGCCGAGCAGCTCGGCGAGGTTGCGGGCCCAGGCACCCGGGCCGCCGGCCGGGGAGTACGGGAGGAGCCCGGCCAGCCGGTCCAGCTCGATCTGGACCGCGTCGCAACCCGCCTCGTCCAGCGCGGGGTCGGCCTCGGCCCCGATCAGCAGACACAGCACCGCCAGATCGGGCCGCTCGGCGCGCGCGGCATCGGCGAACTGCCGCCGCCGGGCGGCGCGACCGCCGTCCGGCTCCGGCTCGGGCTCGGGCTCCGGCTCGGGTCCCGGTTCGGGTTCGTGGGGCATGGCAGCGGGCTCCCCGTTCAGTGCCGGCCGCCGCCCGGCAGGGCACGCCGGTAGTGGTAGCCGTGGTGGTCGGTGAAGCCGAGCCGGTCGTAGAACGCGAGCGCGCCCGCGTTGTCCGCCTCGACCTGCAGATATGCGGCCGAGGCGCCCTCCGCGAGGGCCTGCTCGGCGAGCGCCGCCATCACCCGGGTGGCCAGCCCCCGGCGCCGTGCGGCAGGTGCCACCTCGACCGCCGCGAAACCCGCCCAGCGCCCGTCGACGACCAGCCGTCCGATCGCCGCCGTGCCGCCGTCCGTGTCATGCACCGTCGCGAACCACACCGAGGGCCCGCCGGTCAGCACCTTCAGGGCATCCCGTGCGGCCTTGCCGGTCTTGTCTGCCTCGTCGTCCTCACCGGTCTCGCCGGTCACGCCTGCCTCACCGGTCCGGTTGTACAGCCCCAGCCAGCCCGCGCCCGGTTCCCGGGACAGGACGACCCGGGCCGGGGCACCCCCGACGGTGCCGGCAGAAGCGCCCGTGGTGCCCGTGGTGCCCATGGCGTCTGTGTCGATGTCGGCGAGCGGTGCCAGCGCCGCGACCCGGACCCGGGTGTGCCGCTCAGCGGTCCAGCCGCGCTCCGCCAGCGCCGCGGCCAGCTCCTCGTCGGTGCCGGCCTGCCCGGTGGCGACCGTGATCACCGCCGGCAGCCCACGCTCGTCATACCAGTGGCCGATCCGCTCCAGCGCCGTGTCCAAGGGGACGCCCGGGTCGCCGAGCGGCAGGACGGAATTGGCGCGGCGGGTGAAACCTCCGGAGGCCCGCAGCGTCCACTCCCCGAGCGACGCCGTCTCCGCGGCGGGCCAGCCGCGGGCGGCGATCCGCTGGAGCTCCAGGGCGGTGGCCGACGGGCCCCTGCGGCGGGCCGGCGCCGAGGAGGGACCCGAAGATCCCTGCGGGCCGGCCGCCGGGCGGCGGGCGGGCACGACCTTGGCCGCCACCAGCGAGGACTCCTCGATCCTGACGCATTCACCGCTGCGTCGTGTGATGCTCAGCACACCTTCATCCCAGGATGTGAGAACCCCGACCGCGTCCGTGAACGCCGGCTCCCCCGCTCCGCCCCCGGTCAAGCGCCGGACGGATACCCTTTTGCCCACGTCAGCACGGGTGATGCGGACTTCCGCGTGGCCGCCGGCCAGGAATTCCATCGCTCAAACCGCCCCTCTTGTTCGTCTCGCGCCCGGGAACGGAGATACTAGATGGCGGGCATCGACGACGCCGCGCTCCCGCGCGCCCAGCGGCGGTACTGCCAATCGGTCCGCCGGCCCTACCGAGGAGGAACGACAGCGTGACCTACGTCATCGCGCAGCCTTGTGTCGACGTCAAGGACAAGGCGTGCATCGAGGAGTGCCCGGTCGACTGCATCTACGAGGGCAAGCGGTCCTTGTACATCCACCCGGACGAATGCGTCGACTGTGGTGCCTGTGAGCCGGTCTGCCCGGTCGAGGCGATCTTCTACGAGGACGACACCCCGGAGGAGTGGAAGGACTACTACAAGGCGAATGTGGAGTTCTTCGACGAGCTCGGCTCGCCCGGTGGCGCCAGCAAGCTCGGCCTGATCGAGCGGGACCACCCCTTCATCGCGGCACTTCCGCCGCAGAACCAGTAACGACGCGAGGCCCCGGAGGGAGCAGTCCGCCCGCTCCCTCTCGCCTCCGATGACGTCGGGGGCACTCCCAGCGCGAGCTGGGGGAGGTCGCACGGCGCCGACCCGGTCCCGTACGGCCAGCTCGCCGTACGGGACCGGCGCATGAGGCGCCGGCGCCCGGCACCACCGAGAAAGAGAGCACCGTGGGCGCAGCATCGTCCTCCCGGCCCGTCTCCCACCGCCACCCTTCCAGGGAGTCGCTCCGCGACCGTCTTCCTGACTTCCCCTGGGACCGGCTGGAGCCGTACAAGGCCACCGCCGCCGCACACACCGACGGCATCGTCGACCTGTCCGTGGGCACCCCGGTCGACCCGGTCCCCGCGCTGGTGCGGCAGGCGCTGACCGACGCGGCCGACAGCCCCGGCTACCCGACGGTGTGGGGGACGGCCGCGCTGCGGGACGCGCTCACCGGGTGGGCGACCGACCGCCTCGGCGCCCAGGGGCTGGAGCACACCAACGTGCTGCCGGTCGTCGGCTCCAAGGAGCTGGTGGCCTGGCTGCCGACCCAGCTGGGCCTGGGCGCCGGGGACAAGGTCGCCTACCCGCGCCTGGCCTACCCGACGTACGAGGTCGGCGCCCGTCTGGCCGGCGCCGAGCCGGTCGTCTACGACGAGCCCTGGGAGCTGGACCCCAGCGGTCTGAAGCTGCTCTGGCTGAACTCGCCGTCCAACCCGACCGGCCGGGTGCTCGGCGCCGCCGAACTGCGCCGCGCCGTCGCCTGGGCGCGCGAGCACGGGGTGCTGGTCGTCAGCGACGAGTGCTACCTGGAGCTGGGCTGGGAGGCCGACCCGGTCTCCGTGCTGCACCCGGATGTCTGCGGCGGCTCCCACGACGGCCTCGTCGCCGTCCACTCCCTCTCCAAGCGCTCCAACCTCGCCGGCTACCGCTCCGCCTTCCTCGTCGGCGACGCCGCGGTCCTCGGCGACCTGCTGCAGATCCGCAAGCACGGCGGCATGATGATCGCGGCGCCGGTGCAGGCCGCCACCGTCGCGGCGCTGGGCGACACCGCCCACGTCGCCGAGCAGCGCGAGCGCTACGCCCGCCGCCGTGCCGCCCTGCGTGGTGCCTTCGAGGCCGCGGGCTTCCGCATCGAGCACAGCGAGGCCTCGCTCTACCTCTGGGCGACCCGCGACGAGTCCTGCTGGGAGACCGTCGGCGACCTCGCCAAGCGCGGCATCCTCGTCGCCCCCGGTGACTTCTACGGCGTGGCGGGGGAGCGGTTCGTTCGGATCGCCTTCACCGCCACCGACGAGCGGGTGGCCGCCGCGGTGCGCCGGCTGGCGGAGTGAGCCGCGTCTGACCACGCGCAGGGGCCCGGGGAGAGCGAACTCCCCGGGCCCCTGCGCGTCTGCGGGCGGACGGTCCGGTCAGCGGCCGCCGAGCGGAAGGCCGCCGAGCAGGCCCTGAGCCGGCGCAAGCAGGCCCTTGGACGACCCGACCAGGCCCTTGGCCACCTCGAGCGGCAGCGAGTTGGTCGAGACGCCGTGCTTGGCGATCGGGCGGACGGCGCCCTCCGCCTTGTCGGCGGCGCCCTGGGTGAGCGGCATGGCCTTCTTCACGACCGGGCCGGCGGTCTCCACGAGCGCCGGGGCGAGCTTCGTCGCCGCCTTGTTGCCGGCCTCGTTCACCAGGCCGACGCCGTGGCGCGCGGTGTGGTCCAGGGTGCGGCTGGTGTTCTGGGAGTCCAGGGGCGCCGTCAGCCCGCCGAGTGTCTTGGCGGGCAGATCCGCGGCGCTCGCGGAGCCGGCCGCAGCGACCACGGGAGCGGCACCCGCTGCAACGAGCAGGGCGGCTCGGGCGATCCGACGCGTAACGGGGAGGGACATGGTGCTCCTTTTACGGAGAAGGACTCGTACTTCTGACAGATGTGCCATATCCGCCTGGCGGACGCACTGACTACCGCGTCAGAACCCCGAAGGTTGCGGTGAACTCCGGTAAAGAGTTGGTAACGCGTCACATAATCGGGCCTGGATAAAGAAGGGCAATATGCGCATGACCCGATGGACTGCGGAAACGTCACAGCCCTTTGCGCGCAAGGGAATTGGCGGTGTACACGAAAGCGGCGCGCCAACTGCCTTGTGACTCCGGCGAATTGCTGTCTGCACCCCTCCCGGGGGACCCGTCAAACTATTGCTCGGTGATGATACGAACGTCGCGCGCGGCCGCCGCGGAATCGGCCGGCTTCTGCTGCCAGCCCTTTCCCGAATCGGCCGCGGTCCACGTCCGGCCGGCGTAAGAGATCTGTTCGATGCGCAGCTCGGCGGAGTGCGCCATCGCCCACGTCGCCAGCTCCCAGCCGCGCCGCGGGGTATCGCCCACGGCCATCGCACCGGCCGCCCGCACCGGTATCGTCACCCCGCGCCCGCCGCCCGCGCTGCTGCCGCCGGCGGCCGTCCGCGGCAGCACCCGGGGGCCGAACTCCCGCACCAGCTTCTCCCGCACCTTCGTCGCGCCGCCCGCCCGGCTGTCCACCGGGCGGCTCTCGGTGCAGGTCATCGCACCCTCGTCGCGGCCCGTGAGTGCCCCGGTCAACTGCGCGGCGTTCGCCTCGTGTTTGGCGTAGGCCTGCGGATAGCCGCTGTGCTGCACCCGCTGTGCGGCGACGGTCAGCGGCAACCGGGAGTAGCCGGGCACATTCGCCAGATGCCGGTAGAACTCCCCGGCCGAGTAGACCGGATCCATGATCTTCTGCACGGTGCCCCAGTCCTGCGACGGCCGCTGCTGGAAGAGCCCGACCGAATCCCGGTCACCGAAGTCGATATTGCGCAGCCCGGACTCCTGCATGGCGGTCGCCAGCGCGATGGTCACCGCCCGCTCCGGCAGCCCGCGCGAGGACGCCACGGCCGCGATCGTCGCGGCGTTCGCGGCCTGCTCGGGGGAGAGCTCGTAGGCCTCGGCGTCGCCCGCGCCGCGCACCGTGCAGCGCGGCGCCCCCGGGCCGGCGGTGATGTACTGCACCGCGAGATAGCCGGCCAGTCCGATCAGCACGGCGACGGCCGCGGCGATACGCCACGGGCGGGTGCGGCGGACGGGGGCTGAGGGCTGCGCGGACACGCGCCTACCGTACTGGAGTGCTGCGGATAGGGTCGGATCCATGGAGCGCCGCACAGACCACCCCGCCCTCGACCTGTCGCTCGACGCCGCCGCGCTCACCGCGCAGCTCGTCGACTTCCCTTCCGAGAGCGGCAACGAGAAGGACCTCGCCGACGCCGTCGAGCACGCGCTGCGCGGGCTCGGGCACCTGACCGTCGACCGCCACGGCAACAACGTCGTGGCCCGCACCCACCTCGGCCGCGACGAGCGGGTGGTGCTCGCCGGGCACCTCGACACCGTGCCGATCGCCGGCAACGTCCCCTCCCAGCTGGACGAGAACGGCGTCCTGTGGGGCTGCGGCACCTGCGACATGAAGTCCGGCGTCGCCGTCCAGCTGCGGATGGCCGCCACGGTCCCGGTGCCCAACCGCGACCTGACCTTCGTCTTCTACGACCAGGAAGAGGTCGCCGCGCACCTCAACGGGCTCGGCCATGTCGCCGACGCCCACCCCGACTGGCTCGCCGGTGACTTCGCCGTCCTCCTGGAGCCCTCCGACGGCCAGGTGGAGGGCGGCTGCCAGGGCACCCTGCGGGTCCTGCTGCGCACCACCGGTGAGCGCGCGCACTCCGCCCGCAGCTGGATGGGCGGCAACGCGATCCACGCCGCCGCCCCGATCCTGGCGAAGCTCGCCGCCTACGAGCCGCGCCGCCCGGTCATCGACGGCCTCGAATACCGCGAAGGCCTCAACGCCGTACGCATCGAGGGCGGCGTCGCCAACAACGTGATCCCGGACGCCTGCACGGTCACCGTGAACTTCCGCTACGCGCCGGACCGCACCCCCGACGAGGCGCTGGCCCACGTCCGCGAGGTCTTCGCGGACTGCCCGGTGGACGAGTTCGTCGTCGACGACCACTCCCCGGGCGCGCTGCCCGGACTGTCCCACCCGGCGGCCAGGGCCTTCATGGAATCCGTCGGCGGCAGCGCGATGCCCAAGTTCGGCTGGACCGATGTCTCGCGCTTCAGCGCTCTGGGCGTCCCGGCCGTCAACTACGGCCCCGGCTACTCGCTGCTGGCACACAAGAAGGACGAACGGGTCGAAATCGACCGCATCCTCCACTGCGAGGAGCGGCTGCGCGACTGGCTGACCGCCTGACGGCCCGGTCACCGGTCCGGGGACCGGGCGCCGACCGCACGCCTCCCCCTCGAATTCCCCTGCGCTTCACGTCCGCGGATCTACGCTGAAACGGCAAACGATCTGCCAGCGGAGGGAGCACGACATGGCCAGTCCCGAGGGAGCACCGGTCCCCGAGGAGCAGCGGCTGGGTCCCGTACTGCGCCGCCAGGACCAGGTGCGGACCGGCACCACGGACCAGCGTCTGCTGGACTCCGAAGGCCCCTCCGAGTGGGTGCACACCGACCCCTGGCGCGTGATGCGCATCCAGTCGGAGTTCGTCGAGGGCTTCGGCGCGCTGGCCGAGCTGGGCCCGGCCGTCAGCGTCTTCGGCTCCGCCCGTACGCCGCGTGACTCCAAGGAGTACGACGCCGGAGTGCGGATCGGCCGGGCCCTGGTCGACGCCGGTTTCGCGGTGATCACCGGCGGCGGCCCCGGCGCCATGGAGGCCGCCAACAAGGGCGCCAACGAGGCCGGTGGCACCTCCGTCGGGCTGGGCATCGAGCTGCCCTTCGAGCAGGGCATGAACGAGTATGTGAACCTCGGCGTCGACTTCCGCTACTTCTTCGTCCGCAAGACGTGTTTTGTGAAGTACGCCCGCGGGTTCGTGGTGCTCCCCGGCGGGCTCGGCACCCTCGACGAGCTCTTCGAAGCGCTCACCCTCGTCCAGACCCGCAAGGTCACCCGCTTCCCGATCGTGCTGTTCGGCACGGCCTACTGGAGCGGCCTGGTCGACTGGCTGCGCGACACCCTCATCGCCGAGGGCAAGGCGTCGATGCACGACCTGGAGCTCTTCCACCTCAGCGACGACGTGGACGAGGCGATCGCGCTGGTGACCAAGGAGGTCGGGATCTGAGGCCCCTGGCTCAGGCCAGTCCCCGGCGGGCGACCGCCGGGGGCCGGTGGCCGGCGATCGAGGCCACCATGTCCAGCACCTGCCGGGTCTCGGCGACCTCGTGGACCCGGTAGACCCGGGCGCCCAGCCAGGCCGAGACGGCGGTGGTCGCGAGGGTGCCGAGCACCCGTTCCTTGACCGGCCGGTCAAGCGTCTCGCCGACGAAGTCCTTGTTGGACAGCGAGACCAGCACCGGGAAGGGCGTCTCCCCCGCGTGAGCGAAGCCGAGCTCCCGGGGAACGGCCCGCGCCATCTCGTCCAGCCGGCGGGTCGCCTCCAGGCTGTGCCGGGTGTTCTTCCCGAAGTCGTGCCCCGGATCGATCATGATCGCGTCGCGCCGGACGCCCAGCTCCACGGCCCGCTCCGCGAGCCCGAGCGTCACCCGCAGGATGTCTTCCATCACGTCGTCGTAGGTCACCCGGTGCGGGCGGGTACGCGGCTGCGCACCGCCCGCGTGCGTGCACACCAGGCCCACGTCGTAGCGCGCCGCGACCTCGGCGAGCCGTGGATCGACCCCGCCCCAGGCGTCGTTGAGCAGATCGGCGCCGACCTCGCACACCGCCTCGCCGACCTCGTGGCGCCAGGTGTCGACGCTGATCACCACATCGGGGAAGCGCTTGCGGACCTCGGCCACGAACCCGACCGTGCGGCGGGCCTCCTCCTCGGCGCTGACCTCTTCGCCGGGGCCGGCCTTGACGCCGCCGATGTCGATGATCGCGGCACCCTCGGCCACCGCCTGTTCCACGCGGGCCAGCGCGGGTTCGTCACGGAACGTGGCGCCCTGGTCGTAGAACGAGTCCGGCGTCCGGTTGACGATCGCCATGATCACCGGCTCGTGCGCCCCGAACTCGCGATTCCCCAGCCGCAGCATTCCCGCACTCCCTCTCCGTGGTCCGGGAGCGACCCTAACTGTCACACCCGCATGGCACGATCAGTGCAGGCACATAGTCCGGGGAGTTGGTCGTGTTCTGGTTCTTGCTGATCGCGATGGTCGTGGTGGTGGCAGCCGTCACCCTCGTGGTCGTCGGCGGTGGTGACAGCGGTGGGCTGCGGGATTCCGAGCCGGACCGGCTGCACGACCCGCTGCCGGAGGACCGCCCGGTGGCCCGCGCCGATGTGGAGGCCGTCCGCCTTCCGGTGACCGTCCGCGGCTACCGGATGAACGAGGTCGACGACGTCCTGGACCGCCTGGGCGCCGAACTGGCCGAGCGCGACGCCCGGATCGCCGAGCTGGAGGCGGCGCTGGCCGGCGTGCACGCCTCCGCCATGGGCGGCCCGGGGCTGATACAGGACGGCCCGCCCCTGCTCGGACCGATCGAGGAGAAGCGGCTCGCCCCGGAGAAGGACCGGGCGAAGGACCGGCAGCCGGCCGAAGACCCAGGGATGACGCCGGAAGGCGGGGACCGTCCATGAGCGGCGTGGTGACCGAACCGGACGGCATCCCGCGCTGCCCGTGGGGGATGGAGTCGGCACAGATGGCCGACTACCGCGCCTACCACGACACCGAATGGGGCCTGCCGGTCCACGGCGACGACGCCCTCTTCGAGCGGATGAGCCTGGAGGCGTTCCAGTCCGGACTCTCCTGGATCACGATCCTGCGCCGCCGCCCCGGCTTCCGTGCCGCGTTCGCCGGCTTCCGGATCGCCGAGGTGGCGCGGTTCACGGACGCGGACGCCGAGCGGCTGCTCGCCGACCCGGGCATCATCCGCAACCGCGCCAAGATCGCCGCGACGATCAACAACGCCAAGATCGCCACCGAGCTGGCCGCGGGCGAGCTCGACGCGCTGATCTGGTCCTACGCCCCCGACCGGGCCGGCCGGCCGGTGCCGCGGACCGTGCGCGATGTGCAGCCGGTGACCCCGGAGTCGACGGCGCTCGCCAAGGACCTCAAGAAGCGCGGTTTCCGCTTCGTCGGTCCGACCACCGCCTACGCGATGATGCAGGCGTGCGGCCTGGTCAACGATCATCTGGCGGACTGCCATGTCCGCCGGGCCGTGGAGGCGGCGGCCGGCTGACCCGGCCCGGGCCGCCGGTCGCGGGCCGGGGCGGTCGTGGGCCGGGGCGCCGGCCGGGTCGGCTGCACGGAGTCGCCGGGCCGGGTCGGCTGTACCGGGTCGCCGACATTCGGTCACCGAGGCCCGGTCGCCGACACCCGGTCGCCGATGCCGGCTCAGTGTCCCAGGAAGACCGGCTTCTCCTTCTTCACGAACGCCTCGACCGCGATCGCGTGGTCCTCCGAAGCCCCCGCCCGGCCCTGCAGCTCGTCCTCCTTGCCGAGGGTTTCGGCGAGCGAGTGCCCCGCCCCGTAGGCCAGCGACTCCTTGATCGCGGCATAGGCGGCGGTCGGGCCCTCGGCCAGCCGGCGGGCGACGGCCGCGGCCGTCTCGGCCAGCTCGTCGGCCGGCACCACCTTGTTGGCGATGCCCAGGTCGTACGCCTCCTGGGCGCCGATGTTGCGCGGGAAGAGCAGCAGATCGGCGGCCCGGCCATGGCCGATCAGCCGCGGCAGCGTCCAGGACACCCCGGAGTCGGCGGTCAGCGCGACGCCCGCGAAGGAGGTGTTGAAGGACGCGGTGTCGGCGACCACGCGGTAGTCGGCGGCCATGGCGAAGCCCGCACCGGCGCCCGCGGCGACCCCGTTGACGCCCGCGACCACGGGCTTGGGCATCTCGGTCAGCGCCGTCACGATGGGGTTGTAGTGCTCACGCACGGTGTTCATGGTGCCGCCGGAGCCGGTGGCCCGGTCCTCGGCCAGCAGCCCGATGTGCTCCTTGAGGTCCTGCCCGACGCAGAAGGCGCGCCCGGTGGCGGTCAGCAGAACGGCGCGTACGGCAGGATCGGCGGCGGCCTCCTGCAGGGTGTCCCGCAGCAGGACCTTCGCCTCGATGTTCAGCGCGTTCATCGCGTCGGGGCGGTTGAGAGTGATCGTCGCGAGTCCGTCGGTCACGTCATAGAGCACGGTGTCGGCCATAGTGGGAGTCCCCTCCGTCGCGGCTCGGACTGCTCGTCAGCGGCAGCCAGCGCTCAGGATGCCGGAGATCATCGGGCCCCGGCATGTGACGTACATCAAAGATTGCGGGCGCGTCGGAGGTCGGCGGGCGGAGAAGTATTGCAGCCACCTCCCCGAATTGAGGGGGTTTGAGAGAGCGGGTTGCCGAAGGGATGCGGCCCGATGTTGGTCATCGGGTCGTTCGATGCGGGATAATGGCCTGGAAGCAATCTGTTCGATGCCGGTGACACGTGCCTATCCGGGCCGTCGGCTGAGATGAGCTTGATTGAGCTGGTTTCAGGAAGGGGAACGAGCATGGCGGCCATGAAGCCGCGGACGGGTGACG
This sequence comes from Streptomyces sp. Edi2, assembly GCF_040253635.1. Lineage (NCBI taxonomy): Bacteria > Bacillati > Actinomycetota > Actinomycetes > Kitasatosporales > Streptomycetaceae > Streptomyces > Streptomyces sp. Edi2. Next base: position 5,973,127 of record NZ_JBEJGX010000003.1, read on the forward strand.
GCCCGCTCGAGGTGACCAAGGAGGGGCGGGGCATCGTCATGCGTGTTCCGCTCGAAGGCGGCGGGCGGCTCGTCGTCGAGCTGACCCCCGACGAAGCCAAGGCCCTGGGTGAGGCCCTGGACAAGGTCACCGTCTGACAAGGGCGGCGCAACCGGCGGTTTCCCGGGGCTGACCCCGGTATCCCCAGCCGAATTACCCCGGCCCCGGCATGTGGCACGTGCGAATGCGCGCCAGGTGCCGGGGCCGTTTGCCTGTCCTGGCGCCGGGCCCGGTCCGGGCCCGGGCCTGCGACCTCCGACCTCCGACCTGCGGTCCTGTGACCTGCGGTCCTGTGACCTGCGGCGGCCGGGAGGCCGGGGCCGGTCAGCCGCGTCTGACCGCACAGAGCAGGCCGTCGCCGACCGGCAGCAGGGCCGGCACCAGCGTGGTGCTCTCCCGGATGGTCCGCAGCAGCTCCCGCAGCCGCAGCACCTCGGCGGGCTGCAGCGACGAGTCGACCGTACGGCCGTCGGCGAAAACGCCCTCGAAGCAGACCAGGCCGCCGGGGCGCAGCAGCCGCAACGATTCAGCGAGGTATTCCAGGCACTCCATGAGGTCGCCGTCGCAGAACACGAGGTCGTAGCCGCCGTCCGCGAGACGGGGCAGCACGTCCAGCGCGTGGCCCGGAATGAAGCGGGCGCGGTTCCCGGCGAAGCCGGCCGCTCGGAACGCCTGCTTGGCGAAGGCCTGCCGCTCCGGTTCGAGATCCACGGTGGTCAGCACCCCGTCGGGCCGCATGCCGTGCAGGAGATAGATGCCCGACACGCCCGTGCCGGTGCCGATCTCGGCGACCGCCTTGGCGTCGACGGCGGCCGCGAGCAGGCGGAGGGCGGCGCCGGTGCCGTTCGTCACCGTACGGATGCCGGCTTCGCGCGCGCAGTCGCGGGACCACCGCAGGGCGGTCTCGGCGCTGTCGTCGATGGTCCCGGCGCCGTACGCCTCGGCGAAAGCCAAGCTCGTCTGCCGGTTGCCGGTAATGGCCCTCTCCTGTCCCCGTAGTTGACGCAACCGTGACTGTATCCGCTGCGTCCGGGAACCCGCAGATGGGACTGGACGTTAAGGACGGGAAGGGGATGACGGGGGGATGCACCGGTGAAGACCGCGCGAGACACGAACCATGAACAGAAGCAGGACCAAATGCAGGTCAAAACTGCTTATCCGGAGCTAACGGGCGAGGTGGATATGGTAGGGGCTCTACTGGACACCACCAGAGCCACCAGGGGAGGTGCGGCTGCGGCGGGTGACCGAGGGGTGCTGAGGCGCTTGAAAAGGTCGTTCGCCGAGCCGAAATCCGTGACAGACACTGCTGACCGTTCCCGTCCCCATGGCCCGAAGGCCAAGGGAGGGGCCCCCGTCGCCGACTCCGCAACCACCGCGACCTTTGCCGCAGACGCGGATGCGCAGGCGTGGACTCCGCCCAGCTGGGAGGAGATCGTCAGCACCCACAGCGCGCGGGTCTACCGCCTCGCCTACCGCCTCACCGGCAATCAGCACGACGCCGAGGACCTCACCCAGGAGGTGTTCGTCCGCGTCTTCCGCTCGCTGTCGACGTACACCCCCGGCACCTTCGAGGGCTGGCTGCACCGGATCACCACCAACCTCTTCCTGGATATGGTCCGCCGCCGTCAGCGCATCCGCTTCGACGCGCTCGGTGACGATGCCGCCGAGCGGCTGCCCAGCCGCGAGCCCTCCCCCAGCAGGTCTTCAACGACACCCACTTCGACGCCGATGTGCAGCAGGCGCTGGACACCCTTGCGCCCGAGTTCCGTGCCGCCGTCGTCCTGTGTGACATCGAGGGCCTGTCGTACGAGGAGATCGCCGCCACGCTCGGTGTCAAGCTCGGCACGGTCCGCAGCCGGATCCACCGTGGCCGCTCCCACCTGCGCAAGGCCCTCAAGCACCGCGCCCCGGCCACCCGTGCCGAAGAGCGTGAGCAGCGGCGGTCGTTGGCCGTGGTGCCCACGGGGGAGGTCGGAATCGCGTGAGCGCCATTGGCGGTCCGTCCCCCGCCGAGCAGCATCTCGGCGACCGCCTCGCGGCTCTGGTCGACGGCGAGTTGGGGCATGACGCACGCGAGCGGGTGCTCGCGCATCTTGCGACATGCGGACGGTGCAAGGCAGAAGCCGACGCCCAGCGCCGGCTGAAAAGCGTATTCGCCGAGACGGCACCCCCCGGTCCTTCCGAGGGGCTGCTGGCACGACTGCAGCAACTGCCCGGTGGCGACCCGGACGGCCCCGGCAGCCGACTAGGCAACGGCAATGGCAGTCGGCTCGGCAACGGCAGCTTCGGACGCGGCGAGTTCGGGCGTGGCGATTTCGGACGCGGCGGATTCGGGCGTGGTGAGTTCGCACGACGTGGTGAGTTCATCCGCGGCGGTGACGCGTTCCGCTATGTCCCCTCCGACAGTCACTCCGGCCATCCCATGGCGGCAATTCCCCTGCAGCCCCGTGGACGCGGCTTCCGGGTGCAGGAGAGCTACCGGACCGCGCAGCGGCGCCGGTTCGCCTTCGCGGCGGCCGGTGCGGTCTCCCTTGCGGCCTTCGCGCTGGGCGGCGCCCTCCCGCTGGAGGCGGCGGTCGATCTGCCCGGCGGACGCGTCGACGGCGGCGGCACGGCCGTCACCCCGCTCGGCGTCAGCCCGGCGGCCGACGCCGGCCCGCTCCTTCGCGGAGAGGAATTTCCCGCCAAGAATTCCCGGTCCGGTGCCTGGCAGCCGTCCGGCGGCCCGACCATGGCCCCGGCCCCCAGCGCCATGACCCTGTACGGCCCCACCGCGGCACCCCCCGCCCCGCAATCCCCGGCGTCGGCGCCCGCCCAGGCCGGCCGCTTCGGCCTGTCGCCCCTGATAGCCGCGACGGGTCCGGCCTCGGCGTCTTACCTCGCACCCCTGGTTGCCAACGCCGGCACCGCCCCGGTGCGGAAGAACCCGCCCGCGCTCCCACCCCTGGAGCCCATGCGCCCGCTGACCGGTTCCGCGGTCGCGGCAGCCCCCTCCGCTGCTGGCTCAACCCCGGCCCAGCGCTGACCGTCTCCTGCGCAGCCCCGCGGGGAACTGGTTGAATCCCTGTGGGCGGCGCACCCCTGACCGGGCGCGTACCGCGAGGTGGTGGTGGCCCGCGCAGGTCCGCGGGCGAATTCTGGGGAGAGCATGGACGACGGTAAGGCCGCCGGGCCGAAGCTGAAGTGGTGGAGCCGCCCGGAAGGCACCCCGCACACCGAACCGTCCGCCGAGGCCCGTCCGCAGGCGGCGGCGCCCGCCGACGGCGCGGCGGGCAGTGCTGCGGACGCCACGACGGTGGCCGGCGTCGCGGACGAAAGGGTGGCCGGCGCCGCGGACGGCGCGGTGGCCGCAGCATCCGGCGCGTCCGGCGCATCCGGTACCTCCGAGGGGTTGGAAGCACAGGACTGGGTCGTGCGTCCACCGGAGCCGCGCACGGACTCCGGGGCGGGCATATCGCCGGAGCCTCCTTTCGGGGGCGCCCGGAGTTCCGCGAGCGCCGGGAGTACTGGGAGCGCCGGGACGTCCGGGAGTGCTGGGAGCGCCGGGAGCGCCGAAGTTGACGTCATGGCCGATGAATTGGCGGCGCCACGCGGAAGGACGGCCGCGGACCGGACGCGCGAGGAGGAGGCCGGAGCCGCGGGCGCCGGGACGAGCGGTGCGCGGCCGGCCCCGTCGACCATGACGCTCGGCCGGGTGACCGGTGCCGCGCGGGACGAGGCGCTGCCCCCGCCAGACGAGGCCCCGGACGCAGCGGCCACGACCACGGCGGCAGCCCCCGTTCCCGCCGCAGGGACTCCGGCGGCCGGGGCTCCCGTGTCTGGCACCCACGCGCCAGGGGCTGCGGTGTCCGGGCCTCCCGCGACCGGGGCTCCCGCCGCAGGTACTCCCGCGTCCGGAACCCCCGCGCCGGGGACCCTTGCGGCAGGGACTGCTGCGTCCGGAACCGCTGCGTCCGCGACTCCTGCGTCCGCGACTCCCGCGTCTGTGGCCCCGAGTGCCACACCGCCGCGGCAGCAGCCGTTGCACGCCGAGGACCCGTACGGCACCCCTCCGTACGGCGGTCCCGGGCCGTGGGCGCCCGCACCGCCCGTACAGCGGCCGGTGGCTACCCCCGCGCGTGGCACCGTCCTCCCGCCGGCCGCCGGCCCGCTGCCCCCGTACGCCGCCCCGGCCGCCCCGCAGGCCGCGATGCCGGGAACGGGCTACCCGGTCCCACCGCAGGCACCGCAGGCACCGCAGGCACCGCAGGCACCGCAGCCACAGCAGGCCTCGCAGGCACCGCCGTCCGCCGCTACGCCCGTCGCCCCGCCCGCGGCGCCGTCCGCTGTGCCGACGGGTGCGCCGGGGCCGGGAGGCGAGGGCCCGACGCCGCTCGCGCACACCGGGGAGCAGCCGCCCCCGGCACGGACGACCGATGCCGCGCACCCCGCGGCCGCCGAGCCGCGCGCCTCCCATCCGGGGCTCCAGAAGCCCGGCCCGCCGCAGCCGTCTTCCGCCCCGGGGGCCGCCACCCGCACCGACGCACCGCAGACCGACGCGACGCATCCCGGCCCAGCGCATCCCGGCCCCGCCCAGCCCAACGCGCCGCAGCCGGACGCACCGCGGACCGCTGCCCGCCACGCCACCGGTCCGCAGACCACTGCCCCGCATGCCACCGGCCCCCAGACCACCCCACAGACCACCCCTCTGGCCGCCGTCCCGGGCCCGACCGTCGGACCCGACGGCTCAGCGCAGAACGGCCCGGACAGCCCGGAAGCTACGCACGGCCCGGACGGCCCCTTCGTCCCCCACCCCGGCGACGGCGGCCCCCGCCCGGCAGCCGCCACCGCCGCGCCGTACGCGTCCCAGCCGCAGCCCTACCCCGGCCTGCCCGGCGACCACGGACCGGCCTGCCCCCAGGGTCAGCACCCGGCCCCCCAGGGTCAGCACCCGGCCCCCCAGGGTCAGCACCCCGCCCCCCAAGGCGCCTGGCAGCACTACGACCCCTGGAGCGCGCCGCTGCAGGGCGGGCCCCTCGCCCCGTCCTCGCACGCGCACGACCGGCGCCGCCGGCGCGGTCAGCTGGTCGCCGGCGCGGTGGCCCTCGCACTCCTCGCGGGCGGCATCGGCGGCTGCATCGGCGCCTACGTCGAGCGCTACGGCGGGATCAACGACATCAGGCTGCCGCAGTCCGCCGGTGACGAGGGAGGCCGCAGGTCCGACAGTGTCGCCGGGATCGCGCACACCGCGCTGCCCGGCGTCGTCACGATCCATGTGCGGGGCAGCGCCGAACAGGGCACCGGCACCGGCTTCGTCCTCGACCGCCAGGGCCACATCCTCACCAACAACCATGTCGTCCAGCCGGCCGGCAGCGGTGGCGAGATCTCGGTGACCTTCAGCGGCGGCCAGACGGCCAAGGCCAAGGTCGTCGGCCAGGACGGGGGCTATGACCTCGCCGTCGTCCAGGTGGAGGGCGTCACGGGACTGCATCCGCTCACCCTCGGCAACTCCGACTCCGTGCAGGTCGGCGACCCGGTGGTGGCGATCGGCGCACCCTTCGACCTCGCCAACACCGTCACCTCGGGGATCATCAGCGCCAAGCAGCGCCCGATCACCGCGGGCGGCGAGAAGGGTGACGGCAGCGACGTCTCGTACGTGGACGCGCTGCAGACCGATGCGCCCATCAACCCCGGTAACTCCGGCGGCCCGCTGGTGGACGCCAAGGCGCGGGTGATCGGCATCAACAGCGCCATCCGGGCGGCCGACAGCGGCAGCGGCCCGGTCGGCGGCGCCCAGGGCGGCAGCATAGGGCTGGGCTTCGCCATACCGATCAACCAGGCCAAGCGGGTTGCCGAGGAGCTGATCAACACCGGCCGGGCGACCCATCCGGTGATCGGCGTGACCCTGGAGATGGAGTACGCCGGTGACGGGGCGCGGGTCGGCGAGCACAGCAAGAGCGGCAAGCCGCCGGTCATCCCGGACGGCCCCGGTGCCAAGGCCGGGATCAAGGCCGGCGATGTGATCACCAAGGTGGACGGCGCCCCGGTGCACAGCGGTGAGGAACTGATCGTCAAGATCCGCAGCCACCGGCCCGGCGACACGCTGGCGCTCACCCTCCGGAGGGGCGGCAAGGACCGCTCCGTACGGCTCAGCCTGGGTTCCTCCAGCACGGGCTGATCGTTTGCATGGTGTTGGTACGGGCGACTCCCGCCCGACGTACGGGGCCAGGTACCGTGATAGGCGGCCTGGCCCATAGGCCGACGAAGGCCGCGGATTACCCAAGGAGCTGCTAGGTGTTCTTCGATATAGGACCCCTCGAGCTGGTGGCGCTCGTGATCCTTGCGGTGCTCGTCTTCGGTCCGGACAAGCTGCCCAAGGTCATCCAGGACGTCATGGGCTTCATCCGCAAGGTGCGGGCGTTCTCCGACAGCGCCAAGGAAGACATCCGCAGCGAGCTCGGGCCGGACTTCAAGGACTTCGAGTTCGAGGACCTCAAGCCCAAGAACTTCGTGCGCAAGCATGTCCTGGACAAGGACGAGTACGGCCTCAAGGACCTTCAGGAGATCCGTAACGGCTTCGACCTGAAGAAGGAGATGGCCGAGGTCACCGACGCCGTCCACGGCCACGACAGCGCCTCTTCCGCCACGCCCTCGAACGGGGCAGGTCCAAGCCTGTCCAAGGAGTCCCCGGCCGCCTCCGCCGGCCGCCCTGACCTGGTGAAGAAGAACGGAAGCCCTCAGCCGGACGAGCGTCCGCCGTTCGACGCCGATGCCACCTGACACACACCGGTATGACCGGCTGTGTTGACGCCTATGGCTATGCTCCGGGTGTCCGGGGTTCGGTCGCCTGAGGGGGGCGGGCCGCCCACGACGCAGGGCAACAAGGAGGCTCCGCGCAGATGGAGACGACGAGTCGGACAGCGGCACAAGGGGTGTCCGCGGAGGCCGGCCGGAAGGTCGACGGCTATCTGCTGGCCGCGTTCCCGTGGTACGGCCTCGACGAGGCGTTCACCGGTCCGCGCTGGCTGATGCAGGTCGGCGCAGCCGCGGACGGCACCGTCGAACACGGCGCCACCGGGCATGGCGAGGAGCCCACCATCAAGGTGGAACCGCCGCAGGACGAGCGGTTCGCGGTCGTGGTGACGGTCGCCAGCCGTCCCGTACGGCGCAGTGCCGACGGCACCGGTGTACTGGAGGCGACCTCGGTCTCGACGGCCGCCTGGCTCGCCGGCTCGGGCCTGCTCGCACAGACCTGGCCCACGCAGATGGACCGGACGCTGCGCCAGGACTGGCTGGATCAGCAGACGATGCTCGCCTGGGAGCTGGCCGACGACCTCGGCGGCGGGAGCTGGAGCGAGCTGATGCTGCCGGTGGACGGCGTGCCGACGTCCTTCGCCTACCGCGAGTCCGAGTACGGCTGGGTGCTGGCCGGCTCGGCGAGCGAGGGGGCCGAGGGGGCCGAGGGGCACGAGGGCGTCCACATCGGTGCCTACGGGCGGGGGATGAGCGCGTACGGGCTGGGCTTCTCGGTGATCAAGGATCTGACCGAGTACGAGGGCTGAGCGGCAGCGCACGAAGAGCGCCGGACGGCAACGCAAAAGGGGCGGGCCCGCACGGGCCCGCCCCTTGCGCGTCCGCCGGCCTCGCGGCGGATGCGCTCTCAGAACTTGTTGCGCGGGGTGATGCCCAGCGACATGCCCTGCAGGCCGCGCTGGCGGCCGCCCAGCTTGCCCGCGATGGTGCGGATCGCCGAGCCGGCGGGGGAGTCGGGATCGGTCAGCACGACCGGCTTGCCCTCGTCGCCGCCCTCGCGCAGCCGGACGTCGATCGGGATCGCGCCGAGCACCGGCACCTGCGTACCGGTCGTCTTCGTCAGGCCCTCGGCGACCCGCTCGCCGCCGCCGGTGCCGAAGACATCGACCATCTCGTCGCAGTGCGGGCAGGGCAGCCCGGACATGTTCTCGACCACGCCGACGATCTTCTGGTGGGTCTGCACGGCGATCGAACCGGCCCGCTCGGCGACCTCGGCCGCGGCCTGCTGCGGGGTGGTGACGACCAGGATCTCGGCGTTCGGGACGAGCTGGGCCACCGAGATGGCGATATCGCCGGTGCCGGGCGGCAGGTCCAGCAGCAGCACGTCCAGGTCGCCCCAGTACACATCGGCCAGGAACTGCTGGAGCGCACGGTGCAGCATCGGGCCGCGCCAGACCACCGGGGCGTTGCCCGGGGTGAACATGCCGATCGAGATGACCTTCACGCCGTTCGCCGACGGCGGCATGATCATGTTCTCGACCTGGGTGGGCTTGCCGTAGGCGCCCAGCATGCGGGGTACGGAGTGGCCGTAGATGTCGGCGTCCACGACACCGACCTTCAGGCCGTCGGCCGCCATCGCCGCGGCGAGGTTGACGGTCACCGACGACTTGCCGACGCCGCCCTTGCCGGAGGCGACGGCGTAGACCCGGGTCAGCGAACCGGGCTGGGCGAACGGCACCTCGCGCTCGGGGGTGCCCCCGCGCAGCGAGGCCGTCAGCTCCTTGCGCTGCTCGTCGCTCATCACGTCCAGCTCGACGGCGACGGAGGTGACGCCCTCGACCCGCTCGACGGCCTCCCGCACATTGCTGGTGATCGTCTCGCGCATCGGACAGCCGGAGACCGTGAGGTAGACCACGACCGCCACCGCGCCGTCCGCCGCGATGTCCACCGATTTGACCATCCCCAGCTCGGTGATGGGGCGGTGGATCTCGGGGTCGTTCACCGTCGCGAGCGCTTCGCGGACCGCGTCCTCGCTCGGGGTGGCGCCTTCGGGCGTGTGGGTAGCCATGTAGAGATAGTACGGCCGCGCAAAGCGCGTCCCAAAGGGGTGGTGGTGGGGCGACGGGAGGGCGGTACGGCGCGTGAGGGTGCCTCCGGAAAGCCCGTCAGCGGTCGCGTTCATCACTCTCCGCGCCGGCCGGCTGCCGCAGCTCCAGATCCCGCAGCATGTCCTGGAGCTCGGAGCGGATCCAGTCGCGGGTGGCGACCTCGCCCAGGCCGAGCCGCAGGGCCGCGATCTCCCTGGTCAGATACTCGGTATCGGCGATGGACCGCTCGTTCTGCTTGCGGTCCTGCTCGTGGGTGACCCGGTCGCGGTCGTCCTGGCGGTTCTGCGCCAGCAGGATCAGCGGCGCGGCGTACGACGCCTGCAGGGACAGCGCCAGCGTCAGGAAGATGAACGGGTACTGATCGAACCTCAGGCCACTGGGCGCCGTGGTGTTCCACAGGACCCACAGGATGATGGTGACGGTCATCCAGACGATGAAGCGGCCGGTTCCCAGGAAGCGGGCGATCTTCTCCGAAAGCCGCCCGAACGCCTCCGGGTCGTACTCCGGCAGGAACGTACGGCGCGGCGCGCGCGGCTGGTCGAGGCGCACCCGCGGCCGGTCCGCGCCCCGGCGCATCGCGGAGGCTCCGTTCGCCCGCGACCGCTGACCGGCGCCGTCCCGCTCCTCACCGGCCATGGGCACTCTCCCCCAGGGGCCGGTCGCCGTTCAGACCGGCCGTGGCCGGGTCGTGCAGCCCGTCCTCCCGCCAGTCGTCCGGCAGCAGGTGGTCCAGTACGTCGTCGACGGTGACCGCACCCAGCAGCGCCCCGCTCTCGTCCACGACCGGGGCGGCGACCATGTTGTACGCGGCCAGATAGCTGGTCACCTCCGGCAGCGGGGTGTCCGGGGGCAGGGCCGGCAGATCGGTGTCGGCGATCGAGCTGACGAGGGTGAACGGCGGGTCGCGCAGCAGCCGTTGGAAGTGCACCAGGCCCAGGTACTTGCCGGTGGGCGTCTCGTCCGGCGGCCGGCAGACGTAGATCTGGGCGGCCAGCGCGGGCGAGAGGTCCGGGTCGCGCACCCGCGCCAGCGCGTCCGCGACCGTCGCGTCCGGGCGCAGCACGATCGGCTCGGTGGTCATCAGCCCGCCCGCGGTCCGCTCCTCGTACGACATCAGCCGCCGCACATCGGCGGCCTCCTCCGGCCGCATCAGCGCCAGCAGCCGTTCCTTCTCCTCCTCCGGCAGCTCGGAGAGCAGATCGGCGGCGTCGTCCGGGTCCATCGCCTCCAGGACGTCGGCGGCCCGCTCGTCCTGCAGCTTGCCGATGATCTCGACCTGGTCGTCCTCCGGCAGCTCCTCCAGGACATCCGCCAGCCGGTCGTCGTCGAGCGCCGCGGCGACCTCGGCGCGCCGCTTGGCGGAGAGGTGGTGGAGCACGCCGGCGAGGTCGGCGGGCCGCAGCTGTTCGAAGGTGGCCAGCAGGCTCTCCGCGCCCTGCCCGTGCTCCTCCAGCGAGAAGCCGGTCACCGCCGACCACTCCACGGTCAGCGTCTCGCCCTTCCGCCGCAGCGCCCCGCCCTTGCCCTTCCGTACGAAGACCTTGTCGATCTCCCAGTCGCGGCGGGCCGGCAGCTGGGTGAGGCCGATGTCGAGGACGGTGACCTCCTCGTCGGTCTCCACCAGGCGCACCCGCCGGTCGAGCAGTTCGCCGAGTACCAGCGTCTCGGACGCCCGCTGCTCGAAGCGCCGCATATTGACCACGCCGGTGATGATGATCTGGCCGGACTCCACCCCGGTCACCCGCGTCATGGGCACGAAGATCCGGCGCCTGCTGATCACCTCGACGACCACCCCGAGCACCCGCGGGGGGCGGTCCCCGACCCGGAGCAGCGCGACGAGGTCCCGCAGCCGGCCGACCTGGTCGCCGTTGGGGTCGAAGACGGCGATGCCGGCGAGATGGGAGACGAAGACCCGGGGAGTCACCACTGCCATGCAGAGTGCCGCCCTTTCTCCCGTTAAGCCCCGAAATAGGGCATCAATCCGGGTTCAGGCTAACGCGCCCCGGCCCGCGCCGCCCCGGTGAAGGAGGCCGTAGGGTGACCGCCACGCTCCCCGCCGAAGACCGTGCGCGGCCCAGGTACGCTGCCGTACTGCTGTCGAGGTCACCCGCATCAGGAGGCACAGCCGACGTGAGCGCAATTCCCCCGGGCGCCGGCCCCCGACCCCTGGCCGGAACCCGTCGTACGCGACGGGCCGCGCTCATGGGGGCGGCTTGTGCGGTACTGGCCGTGGCGGTGACGGGCTGCGGCGGGGAAGACCCGGACGCCGGCACCAACGGCGTGGGGAAGCTGTCCGCCGCGAAGATCGAATCCAAGGCGCGGGCCGCGGCCCAGCGGGCGGACACCGTGCACCTCTCCGGCAATGTCGTCAGCCAGGGCCGCACCTACAAGCTCGACATGCGGCTGGCGAAGGGCGGTGCGAAGGGGGAGCTGACCACGAAGGCGGCCGCCTTCCAGCTGCTGCGGGTCGGCGATGCGCTCTATCTGAAGGCGAATGCGGCCTTCTGGGCCGGCGAGAAGAGCGGCGGCTCGGGCAAGCCCAACCAGGCGGCGGGCAAGCTCGATGGCAAATACGTCAAGGTGCCCGCCGGCGACCCGGTCTACCAGCGCTTCAGCGGCTTCACCGACAAGGACACCCTGCTCGCCGGCCTCCTCGGCCTGCACGGCAAGCTGACGACCGGCAACCGCAGCGATATCGACGGGGTCCGCACCGTCCGGGTGGCCGCCGGCGCGGGCTCCGGCGGCACCCTGGACGTCTCCCTGGAGGGCACGCCCTACCCGCTGCGGCTCCAGCGCGCGGGCGGTGCGGGGGTGGTCCGGCTGGCCGACTGGGGCCGGAGCGTGGACCTCAAGGCCCCGCCCAGGAACCAGGTCGTGGATTACGGCTCCAAGATCTCCGGCAAGGGCTGAGAAAGGCCGGGAAAGCGCTGAAAACGGGCCGAATGAGGCCCGGGCCCCGGGAACGGGCCGCGGCCCTCACCGCCCGGGTTCAGCCCTTTGCGCCACCACCCGGGCTTCAGCCCTTGCGCCCCCGCCGCAGCAGCTTCGGCAGCGCCGCGGGCGCGGGACGCCGGGTGATCGCGGGGGTCGCGAGCGGCGGCGCGGCGTGGGAGTCCGCCGGCATCTGCCCGGGGCGCTGCTCCGCCGCCCAGGTCGGCTCCAGCCGCAGCACCCGGCACTCGCGCGCCCAGCGCTCCGTCAGGGTGTCGGCATCCGGCGCGTTGAGGCGCTTGCCCTTCAGCTCGTCGACGGCGGCCTGCCAGGCCTCGCTCCTGGGTGCCGGCTCGACGACGGTGGCCTGCCAGACGATCAGCCGGCCGCCCTTGTCCTTGCTGCGTACGGTGACCGTCGCTGTACCGCCGTCGGTGAGCCCGAGGTCGTCCAGCGGCTGTTCGCCGTCCCCGCCTCCGACGAGGCAGGCGGCTCCGTCGTGCCACAGATGCCACAGCGCCCGGGCCGGGCCGGTGTTCCCCCGCACCCAGATGAGGCCGGACTTCTTCGTGGCCTCTTCGATGAGCGCCCGATCCTGCAGGGCCTGCGACACGGTCTCCGTCATACGGCCCAGCCTAATGGCCCCGGTCGTGGCGCTCCGGGGCCGCCCGGACGCCGGGACGCGGCGGCCCGGGGCGCGGCGGTCCCTGAGGCCGTGGACCCGGTTGCCGCCGGGTCCGGTGCCGAGCGGCCCGATGCCGCGGGGCCGGGGTCACAGCAGCCACCCCGGCCACTGTGGCCACAGCGGTCAGAGCCACCCGTTGCGCTTGAACCCGCGGTGGATGCCGAAGCAGATGGCGACCGTCACCAGCATCATCGCCGGATAGCCGAACTTCCAGTGCAGCTCGGGCATGTAGTCGAAGTTCATGCCGTAGATCCCGGCGATCATCGTGGGGACGGCGAAGATCGCCGCCCATGCCGTGATCTTGCGCATGTCCTCGTTCTGCGCGACGGCCGCCTGCGCGAGGTTGGCCTGCAGGATGGAGTTGAGCAGATCGTCGAAGGACAGCACCTGCTCGTTGACCCGCGCCAGGTGGTCGGCGACATCCCGGAAGTACTTCTGGATGTCGGAGTCGACCAGCCGCATCGGACGCTCGCTCAGCAGCTGCATCGGCCGCAGCAGCGGCGACACCGCGCGCTTGAACTCCAGTACCTCACGCTTGAGTTGGTAGATCCGCCCGGCGTCGCCGCCCTTGGGGGAGCCCTTGCCGCCGATGCCCTTGCCGTTGGTGCCCGAGCTGAAGACGTCGATCTCCACCTCGTCGATGTCGTCCTGGACCGCGCCCGCGACCGCCATATAGCCGTCGACGACCTGGTCGGCGATGGCGTGCAGCACCGCGGACGGCCCCTTGGCCAGCAGTTCCGGGTCGTCCTGCAGCCGGTGCCGCAGCGCGCGCAGCGAGCCCTGGCCGCCGTGCCGCACGGTGACGATGAAGTCCCGGCCGGTGAAGCACATCACCTCACCGGTCTCCACCACCTCACTGGTGGCGGTCAGCTCGGTGTGCTCCACGTAGTGGACCGTCTTGAAGACGGTGAACAGGGTCTCGTCGTAGCGCTCCAGCTTCGGCCGCTGGTGGGCGTGCACGGCGTCCTCGACGGCGAGCGGGTGCAGCCCGAACTCCTGGGCGATACCGGCGAATTCGGCCTCGGTGGGCTCATGCAGCCCGATCCAGGCGAAGCCCCCCTCGGAGCGGACCGAGGCCATCGCCGCGGCCGGGGTGACGTGCTCGCTCACCCGGCGGCCCTCGCGGTACACGCCGCAGTCGACGATGGCGCTGTTGCTGCAGGCCGGGGCGGACTTCTCGTAGCTGTACGGGGTGCTGTCGCGCCGCCGGGACGGGCGGACGGCGGCGCGCAGGTCACGGATCATCGACATGGCAGGCTCCTTCACGGGCCGGCCGTCAGTGGCGAGCGCGGGGCGCAACGCTGCCCGGAACGTGGACGTACGAGGCGTCATCGGCTGTACGTCCGCAAAGCGGGCGGCGCTCGTGCGAGGGCACTGACGGCAGTTCGCAGAAAACACGGAACAAAGAGTCGAAGGCGCTCTTCCGTCATCTACATCCGGCGCAAAGGTGCTTCCCTGGTTTCGCCGCTGAACGGCGGGGTACGGAAGCTCTCGGATCAGGAGATTCGCTGCGCGAAGGGGATGACAGGAGAACTATCGGTACTGCACGGTCGACTCGGATCCACCGCAGCCCCACCTCCTCCGGCCGGTCCCCGTTGGGGGACGACGTCATTCCCTGAGCAGACGGCAAGGCTATCAGCCGCCTGCGGTGTTACGGCGCCGCTTTGCCCGTTCCATACGAAGAACGAACGACGCTGCGCCGGGTCCCGGACGGAGCCCGGGGGAAGCCCGTGGAGCGGTGACGGCCGGGCGAAGGCTCCGGCCTATGCTCACGGCATGTCTGACGTTCTTGAGCTGGTCGAGGCCCGGTTGCGGACGACCCTGGGCGAGCCGGACGCGCGCGCCGCCGTCACGTTCCTCGGCACCGACCGTATCGAGGTCCTCCGCTTCGTGGACAACGGGGTGGTGCGATACGCCACGCTCGGGATGTCCGCGCAGCCCATGGCCGATCCCACCGCCGTGCTGGCCGATCCGCTGCGCGGTCCGCGCGCCGAACTCCTGCTGTCCGTACGCGCCGGCCGCGTGGAGAGCGACAAGGTGCTCAGGCCGCTCGCCGTGCTCGCCGCGTCGCCGCAGGTCGAGGGGGTGGTGGTGGCTCCCGGGGCCTCGCTGGACGTGGGGGAGCCGCTGTGGCCGGGGGCGGCTTTCACCTCGGTTCTGGTCGCCTCGCCCGGGGGCCTCGTCGAAGACCTGGCGCTCGACGAGCCGAGGGAGCCGGTCCGCTTTCTGCCGCTGTTGCCGATGACGCCCAACGAGGCCGCCTGGAAGCGGGTGCACGGCGCCGAGGCCCTGGAGAAGCGCTGGCTGGAGCACGGTACGGATCTGCGTGACCCGCTGCGTGCGGGCGTATCGCTCGACTGAGCCGCGCGCGACGGTACGACGACGCACGCCCCGTCCACCCTCCGAAGAGGGCGGACGGGGCGTCAGTTTCCGTACGCGGGCGGACCACAGGGTGTGCGCGGGGCCCGGTCCGCCTCAGTCGGCGAAGACCGCGACCGCTTCCTGTCCGGCGTGCCGCGGTACCGGCGCCCCGGCCTCGGTGGTCAGCGCGCGGCGCCGGACGGCGACGATGCCGGCGCCGGTCACCGCGGCCCCGGCCGCGACCACGAAGGGGAGGTGGATATCGGTCCACTCCTCGATCTTGGGCGCGAGGAACGGTGCGGCCGCCGCCGCGAACCACCGGACGAAGTTGTAGCCGGCGCTCGCCACGGGGCGCGGCGCGTCCGAGACGCCCAGGGCCAGCTCCGTGAAGACGGTGTTGTTCAGACCGATGAAGGCGCCGGAGAGGACCGTGCAGGCGATGGCGGTGGTGTGGTCGCCGTAGCCCAGGACGATCAGGTCGGCCGCGAGCAGCAGCAGTGAGCCGCCCAGCACCTTCAGCGAGCCGAAGCGGTGCTGCAGCCGGGGTGCCACGATCACCGAGAACACCGCGAGCAGCACTCCCCAGGCGAAGAAGACCCCACCGGACTTGTACGGCGACATGTCCAGCACGAACGGGGTGAAGGCCAGCACCGTGAAGAACGCGTAGTTGTAGAAGAACGCGGCCACGGCGGTGGCGGCCAGGCCGCCGTGGCCGAGCGCCTTGAGCGGGTCGAGGAGCGAGGTCCTGGCCGCCGGCTTCGGCTGCTCCTTGAGGAAGGCCGTGATGGCGAGGAAGCCGATGGCCATCAGGGCGGCGGTGCCGAAGAACGGGTAGCGCCACTTCATATCGCCGAGGATCGCGCCGAGCAGCGGGCCGCAGGCCATGCCGAGGCCGAGCGCGGACTCGTAGAGCAGGATCGCCGCCGCGGAACCCCCGGCCGCCGCGCCCACGATGACCGCCAGCGACGTCGAGACGAACAGGGCGTTGCCCAGGCCCCAGCCGGCCCGGAAGCCGACGAGCTCGCCGACCGACCCCGACATGCCGGAGAGCGCGGCGAAGACCACCACCAGCGCCAGACCGGCCAGCAGCGTCTTGCGGCCGCCGATGCGGCTGGAGACGAAGCCGGTGACGAGCATCGCGACGGCGGTGATCAGGAAGTAGGAGGTGAAGAGGAGGGAGACCTGGCTGTTGGTGGCGTGCAGGCCCCGCGCGATCGAGGGGAGGATCGGGTCGACGAGGCCGATGCCCATGAAGGCCACGACCGAGGCGCCCGCCGTGGCCCATACGGCCTTCGGCTGGCGGAGGAGGGACGTGCCGCCCTCGTCGAGCGGATCGTCCGCGCCGCTGCCGTGGCTGCTGCCCTTCGTGCCGCTCATGCTGCGGATCTCCTTCCCGTTGCCGGTTGCGTACCCCTGATCCCCGTGGTCTCGCCGGACCGCCGAGATCGTTGATGTTTACACACAATAAGTTAGGTACGCTAAAGAGTGCAAGTGGCAACTACTTTCCCGGCCGGACGGGGCGCGCGGCCGGGAAGTGGCCAAATACGCGGCGGCGTACGTGATTCGGGGCACACCGGTGGGGTGATCGTCCTTGACGCGGCGGCGGGCCAGGAGGACCGTGGAGGGCTATGAGGGGCGAACCCAGTTGCCCGAAGTGCGGAGGCCGGGTGCGGGCGCCCGGTCTCTTCTCCGACACCTGGCAGTGCGCGCTGCACGGCACCGTGCACCCACTCCAGCCCGTCGTCCCGCCGAGCGTCGAAGCGCTCGGCGTTGTCGTGCACCGCGCGCAGGTGCCCGTGTGGATGCCCTGGCCGCTGCCGGTCGGCTGGCTGTTCACCGGCGTGGCCTGCGCCGGTGACGACCGCAGCGGCGGCCGCGCGACCGCGGTGGCCTGCACGGGCCCCGGACCGCTCGGCGGCCCCGGCGAACTGCTGCTGATCGCCGAGGAGCTGGGCGTCGGCCTCGGCTCGCGCTACGCCGGTATCGACGGTCCCGACCCCGGCCCCCATATGTGCGTGGACAAGCCGCCGCATGCCAAGGTGCTCGCCGCCGGCCGCCCGACCGCCCTGTGGCACGTCGACGGTGCGCCTGCGGACCGTGCGGTCTTCGCGGGCGAGGCGCGCGGGCTGTGGCTCTGGGCGATCGCCTGGCCCGAGCAGTCGGGGCTGCTGCTCTACGACGAGCTGGTGCTGACCGATCTGCGCGAGGCGGGCGCCGAGGTGGACCTGCTGCCGTGCGGGGCCATCTCGCCGCGGATTCTGGGCTGAGGGGCGGCCGCCGGAGACGGAGATCCGGAGACGGAGATGTGGTCGCCGAAGGCACGGCTGTCCCAGGCATGGCTGCCGGAGAGGGGCCGCCGGAGCCACTGCCGTCGAAGATGCGGGCCGCCGGAGCCACGGCCGTCGAAGATGCGGACGCCGGTGACGTGGGCGCCGGGGTGGCCTCCCTCACCGTCCGGAGGGCCTTGGGCGCTCCCGGCCGCCCGGTATCCTTCTGGGGTCCCCTGCGGTGTACCGTCACCCGGCCTCCTGCCGGGTCCCGTCCCGTATCTGTCCCGAATCCGCCCCGCAGCAGTCTGGAGTCCGCGTCGTGCGCATCGATCTGCACACCCACTCCACGGCGTCCGACGGGACGGACACCCCCGCGGAGCTGGTGCACGGCGCCGCGGCCGCGGGGCTGGACGTCGTCGCGCTGACCGACCACGACACCGTCGGCGGGCACGCCGATGCGCGGGCCGCACTGCCCGCGGGGCTGACGCTGGTCACCGGCGCCGAACTCTCCTGCCGGCTCGACGGGGTGAGTCTCCATATGCTCGCCTACCTCTTCGACCCCGACGAGCCGGAGCTCGCCCGCGAGCGCGAGCTGGTGCGGGACGACCGGGTGCCGCGGGCCCAGGGGATGGTCGCCAAGCTGCGGGAGCTCGGTGTGCCGGTCACCTGGGAGCAGGTCGCCCGGATCGCCGGCGACGGCGCCGTGGGACGGCCGCACATCGCCACCGCCCTCGTCGAGCTGGGCGTGGTCGGCTCCGTCTCGGACGCCTTCACCTCCGAGTGGCTGGCCAACGACGGGCGGGCGTACGTGGAGAAGCACGAGTTCGACCCGTTCGACGCGATCCGGCTGGTCAAGGCCGCCGGCGGGGTCACCGTCTTCGCGCACCCGCTGGCCGTCAAGCGCGGCTCCTGCGTACCGGAGAGCGCGATCGCCGAACTCGCCGCGGCCGGCCTCGACGGCATCGAGGTCGACCACATGGACCACGACGAGCCGACCCGCGCGCGGCTGCGCGGCCTGGCCGCCGACCTCGGCCTGCTGACCACCGGTTCCAGCGACTACCACGGCAGCCGCAAGACCTGCCGCCTCGGCGAATACACCACCGACCCCGAGATCTACGGCGAGATCGTGCGCCGCGCGACCGGCGCCTTCCCCGTTCCCGGCACGGGCGGCTGAGCCCGCCGCGGCCCGGCGGCCGCCGCGCACGCCCCGTAGCCCGGGACGCCACCGGCACCTGCCCGGTGCCGCCGAGCGGTGCGGATACCGCCCTGCGCCCGCCGTTGCCCGCCCGCCACCACCCCTTCTCTCCTTCCTGTCCTCCCTTCTTCCTTCCTTGGCTGCCTTACGGATCCGCGCCCGCGCGCCGCCCGTGAGCGCTCGTCCCGTACCACCTCTCGCAAGGCCTTCACCGTGTTCGACATCGCTGTCTTCAGTACGCTCTTCGTCACCCTCTTCGTGATCATGGATCCGCCGGGTATCACCCCGATCTTCCTGGGCCTGACCTCCGGCCGGCCCGCCAAGGTGCAGCGCCGGATGGCCTGGCAGGCGGCCACCGTCGCGTTCTGCGTCATCGCCGTCTTCGGCCTCTTCGGCCGGCAGATCCTGGGGCGGCTGCACATCTCGACGCCCGCGCTGATGATCGCGGGCGGGCTGCTGCTCCTGCTGGTCGCGCTGGATCTGCTGACCGGGAAGTCGGAGGAGCCGACCCAGACCAAGGACGTCAATGTGGCGCTGGTGCCGCTGGGCATGCCGCTGCTGGCCGGGCCGGGCGCGATCGTCTCGGTGATCCTCGCGGTGCAGCACGCGCACGGTTTCGCCGCCCAGCTCTCCGTCTGGACGGCGATCGCGGCGATCCATGTGGTGCTCTACCTCGTGATGCGGTTCTCGCTGGTGATCATCCGCGTGATCAAGGACGGCGGAGTGGTCCTGGTGACGCGGCTGGCGGGCATGATGCTCTCCGCGCTGGCGGTGCAGCAGATCATCAATGGCGTGCTGCAGGTGATCCAGGGAGCCTGAGGCCCTTCCCGGGGCCCGGGGGCCGGCCGCGGACACCGCAGCGCCCCCGTACGGCGTACTGAGCTGTCAGTCGTCATACGGGGGCGCTCGTGCGGTTGCGGCCGTGCGCGGGCTCGGCCGGCGGCGTGCTCGCGCCGTCGGGCGGCGGAGCGGGTGTTAGCGGGCGGCGGTGCCGGCCGGGCGGATGTAGATGCGCTGGCCCGTTGCGGCGGCCTGCTGCACGATCCGGTTGACGGAGGCGGCGTCCACGACGGTGCTGTCCACGGCGACACCGTCGACATCGTCCAGGCGCATGATCTCGAAGCGCATACGGCTTCTCCCTTCGTCTGATCCTCCTGCGGAGAACTCTTGGGTATACGAGCGGCCCGGCGTCGCTGCCGGGCGCTCCGTCCACGTATAACGACCTGCCCAGTGCAATCATTCCCTACGCTAAAGAAAAATTTCGACGGCCTAAGTACGAGGCTTCGGCGCGCTTGTGCCCGCGGAGCGGCCGCCCGGAGAATGGGTCCGGTATGAACGACGTCCAGCCCACGGGCCACACCGACCTCACCGCGCTCGCCGCCGGGATCGAGCGCACGAACGAGCTGCTCACCCGGGTGCTCGCGGAGGTCTCCACCACCCCGTCCACCCATGCGGCCTTCGTGGACGCGGGCTATGTCTACGCCGCGGCGGGACGGCTGGTCACCGGCACGGAGGACCGCAAGGCGTTCGATCTCGACGCCGAAGGGATCATCGAGGCCTTTATCGACAAGGCCCGGATGATCTTCCCGGACAGCCGGCTGCTGCGCGTCTACTGGTACGACGGTGCCCGCCGCCGGATCCACACCCAGGAGCAGCAGCGGATCGCCGAGCTGCCCGATGTGAAGATCAGGCTCGGCAACCTCAACGCCAACAACCAGCAGAAGGGCGTCGACTCCCTGATCCGCTCCGACCTGGAGTCGCTGGCCCGGCACCGCGCGATCAGCGACGCGGTGCTCATCGGCGGCGACGAGGACCTGGTCTCCGCGGTGGAGGCGGCGCAGGGCTATGGCGCACGGGTGCATCTGTGGGGCATCGAGGCCTCGGGCGGCCGCAATCAGGCCGAGCCGCTGCTGTGGGAGGTCGACAGCGCGCGCACCTTCGACCTGGAGTTCTGCAAGCCGTACGTCACCCGGCGGATCGGCGTCGAGTGCGGCGACCAGATGACGGGCGAGGGGCCCGCGCCCAGCCGTGCGGAGGTCCGCTTCGTCGGCGCGCAGGTCGCCGCGCAGTGGCTCTCGGAACGCGGCCGCGAATGGGTGGCCGGGCTGCTGCCGGGCCACCCGTATCTGCCCGGCGCCGTCGACCAGGAACTCCTGACCGCCGCGGAGGCGCTGCTGCGGCACTCCCTGCGCAGCCATGCCGATCTGCGGCGGGTCCTGCGCGACGGCTTCTGGGACCACGTCCAGGGGCAGTACTAGGCCCGGACCAGGCTCGTCACCGGCGCCGGCAGCGGGCCCTGCCGGGGCACTCCCCGCTGCGCCGCGGCCCGCAGGCCGTGCCGGCCGCTCAGGCCCTCGCCAGCAGCTCGGTGAGGCGGTCGAAGAAGCCCGTCCAGCCCGCCTCCGCCTGGCGGTACTGCTCGGAGGTGAGGTTGCCGCCGAGCTGGCGGAAGGCCATCTCCGTACGGTCACCGAGATCGGTCAGGGTGACCCGGACGATCTCGCCCTCGGAGCTCGGTGCGGCCGCGTCCTTGAGGGTGAACTCCAGCCGTTCCGGGGCGGCGACCTCGCGGTAGACCCCGGAGAACGGCAGCTCACCGCCGTCCGGCGTGCGCATGACCAGCGTCCAGACCCCGCCGGGCCGGGCGTCCATCGTCATCCGCTCGACCGGCACCGCCAGCTCCCCACCGAACCAGTACGCAAAGTGCTCCGGCGTCGTCCACGCCTCGAAGACCAGCTCACGGCGGACGTCGAAGGTCCGGGTGAGCGCGATGCCGTGGGGGTCGTCCTCGGCGCCGGCCGGGGGAGTCGACGGATTCTCGGTCATGGTCGGGCCCTTCGTGCGAAGCGGTGCCGGCCGGGCGCCGGTGGGGGCCCGCCTGCCTCGATGCTCGCCGAACCACCCCGTGCTGTCCTGGCGACGCCGTCCGCTCGGTCCACACGGGCGGCGGCGATACCCGACGGCCGGGCGGCGCTCAGCCCACACCGCTCCAGAACCCGGCGAGCGCCTCGGCCGTCTTCTGCGGCCGTTCGGCGTTGGGGGAGTGTTCGGCGCCCTCGATGACGGTGCGCCGGGCGGACAGCCGCTCGGCCATCGCATCCATCGACGGCACCGGCCAGGCGTAGTCGACGGCGCCGGAGACGACATGCGTGGCAAGCCCCGTACGGGCCAGCTCCGCCACCCGGTCGGGCTCCGCCAGCATCTGACGGCCGGTCGCGATCAGCTGCTCGGGAACGGTGTTCAGCCAACGGCGATACAGGAACGCGCCGATCTCCGGCGGCGTCGACGCGTCCGCCGCCTCCGGAGGGTCCAGCTCGCGCATCGCCCGCCAGACGCTCTCCATGTCGAGCGTGCCCAGCGCCTCGATCAGCATCCGCACCCGGGCCTGCTGGGACGCCTCGATGGCGGCGGGCCCGGAGCAGAGCACGGTCAGCGAGCGGAACGGGGCCGCGTCGAGCAGTACGGCGGCCCGGGTGACCAGCCCGCCCAACGAGTGCCCCAGCAGATGCACAGGACCGCCGTCCGGCTCCCGCAGGGCCCGCGCCTGGGCCAGCACATCGAGCGCCAACTCCCTTTGCGCGTACGCCCGTTCATCGCGGGGGCCGGAGGATTCGTGCTGCCCGCGCCCGTCCACGGCGACCGCCCGGAACCCGGCCGCGGCGAGCGGAGCCAGCAGGGCGATGAAGTCCTCCTTGCTGCCGGTGAATCCCGGCACCAGCAGGGCGGTCCCGATCGGCGCGGCCTCGGGCCGGGCGTCGTGCACGGCGAACGCGCCGCGCTCGGTGTCGAGTCGGTACGCACGGGCGCACGCGGGCAGTGTGAGGGTGGGCGGCCTGCTCATGGAGTGAGGTTATCCGGGCCGGGCGGAAAACCGGGCCGGGGACGCCGACGACCCGGCGCCCGCACAGTGCGGGCGCCGGGTCGTCGCGCCGGGATCCCGGCGTCAGCCGGGGGAGGCTCAGCTCTCGGGCGTGGCCTCGGCGGCGGGCGCCTTGGCGCGGGTGCGGCGGCGCACCGGCTTGGCCTCGGTGGTCTCCGTCGCCTCCGCGGCCGGCTTGGCCGCGGCCTTGCGGGTCCGCTTGGGCTTGGCCGGGGCGTCCTCGGCGGCGGGTGCGTCCGCCACGGCCTTGGCGGTGGCCGCGGCCTTCCGGGTGCGCTTGGGCTTGACCGGGGCGTCCTCGGCGGGTGCGGCCTCGGCGGTGTCGGCGGCGCTCTCGGCGGCCGGCTTGGCCGCGGCCTTGCGGGTCCGCTTGGGCTTGGCGGGCGCCTCCACGGCGGCCTCGGCCGTGTCCGCCACGACCTCGGCGGCCTTGGGGGCTGCCTTGCGGGTCCGCTTCGGCTTGGCGGGAGCCTCCACCGCGGCGTCCGCGGTGTCCGTGACGGTCTCCGTCACCGCGGCCGGTGCCGTCGCCGCGGCGGCCTTGGCGGTGCTGCGGGTCCGGCGGCGCGGCTTGGCCGGCGCCTCGGCGGGCTCGGCCACGGCCGCGGACTCGGCGATGACCGCCGCGCCCTTCGCCGCCGCGAGCGCGCTCGCCGCGGTCTCCACGGTCTGGAAGCTCCCGCTGTCCTCCGGACGGACGGGGCGGGCCCGGCGGCGGCGCGGCTTCACGGGCTCCGCCGGAGCCTCGGCCGCCACGGGGGCAGCCTGGGTCACCTTGGGGGCAGCCTGGGCTGCCTTGGGAGCGGCCTGGGTCACCTTGGGCTCAGCCTGGGTCGCCTTGGCAGGGGCGCCCCCGGCCTCGGTGGCCGGAGCCGGGACGGCCGCTGCGCCCGAGGCCTGGCTGCCGCGGGTCCGGCGACGCCGGCGCGGCTGGCGCGGCCCGGCGGTCTCCGCACCTTCGGTGCCCTCGGCGACGGCAGGGGACGCGGTCGCCTGCGCCTCGGCGGCGGCCGCCCCGTCCAGCGACGTACCGCCACGGGTACGGCGGCGCTGCCGCGGTGTACGGGTGCGCTGGGGGCGCTCCTCCTCGACGACGGCGCCCTTACGGGGACCACGGCCGCGGCCGCCGGTCTCGCCCAGGTCCTCGACCTCTTCCGCTGCCAGCCCGGCGCGGGTGCGCTCGTCGCGCGGCAGCACGCCCTTGGTACCCGCGGGGATGTTCAGCTGCTCGTACAGGTGCGGCGAGGTGGAGTAGGTCTCCTCCGGCTCGTCGAACGCCAGGTCCAGCGCCTTGTTGATCAGCTTCCAGCGGGGGATGTCGTCCCAGTCGACGAGGGTGACCGCGGTGCCCTTGGCGCCCGCGCGGCCCGTACGGCCGATGCGGTGCAGGTAGGTCTTCTCCTCCTCGGGCGACTGGTAGTTGATGACGTGCGTCACGCCCTCGACGTCGATACCGCGGGCGGCGACGTCGGTGCAGACCAGGACATCGACCTTGCCGTTACGGAAGGCGCGCAGCGCCTGCTCACGGGCGCCCTGGCCGAGGTCGCCGTGCACCGCGCCGGAGGCGAAGCCACGGCGCGCGAGCTGGTCGGCGATATCGGCGGCGGTCCGCTTCGTACGGCAGAACACCATCGCCAGGCCCCGGCCCTCGGCCTGCAGGATGCGGGCGACCATCTCCGGCTTGTCCATGGAGTGGGCCCGGAAGACGTGCTGGGCGGTGTTGCGGACGGTCTGGCCCTCGTCGTCCGGCGCGGTGGCGCGGATGTGCGTGGGCTGCGACATGTAGCGGCGGGCCAGGGAGATGACCTGGCCGGGCATGGTCGCGGAGAACAGCATCGTCTGGCGCTTGGCCGGCAGCAGCTGGATGATCTTCTCGACGTCGGGCAGGAAGCCCAGGTCGAGCATTTCGTCGGCCTCGTCCAGCACCAGGCTCTTGACCTGGGAGAGGTCGAGCTTGCGCTGACCGGCGAGGTCGAGCAGCCGGCCGGGCGTGCCGACGATGACGTCGACGCCCTTCTTCAGCGCCTCGACCTGCGGCTCGTAGGCCCGGCCGCCGTAGATCGCCAGGACGCGGACATTGCGCACCTTGCCTGCGGTGAGCAGGTCGTTGGTGACCTGCTGGCACAGCTCACGGGTGGGCACGACCACCAGGGCCTGCGGCGCCTCGGTCAGCTGCTCGGGCTTGGCGCGGCCGGCCTCGACGTCGGCGGGGACCGTGACGCGCTCCAGGAGCGGCAGGCCGAAGCCCAGGGTCTTGCCCGTGCCGGTCTTGGCCTGGCCGATCACGTCGTTGCCGGAGAGGGCGACGGGGAGCGTCAGCTCCTGGATGGGAAAGGGGGAAATGATGCCGACGGCTTCCAGGGCCTCGGCCGTCTCGGGGAAAATGCCGAGGTCTCGAAATGTAGACAGAATCTTGCCTCTTCTGTGAGACGCGGCGTGAGGCGGCGAAGGGGGTCGTACCGCACCTTCGTACGAGTTCGTACGGGGCCGGCCTGATGATGCGGCCGGTGGGGCGGGACCACTGCCAACGCTCAGGCACTCCTGCCGCGAGCGGTCTCCCTCTTGCCGTGCGTATGTCTGCTACGCGCCGCGTCAGAGGGCGGTCGGTTTGGAGCCGATCGGGCCACCGACCGGGCATCCGCTTCGTGGAACGACCCACCGATACTCGGCAGGTCCAAATACCACTGTACCCCGGATACGGCGCGCTCATCCGAAGGCTTGTATGAGTGAGGAATACATCACGGCCCGGCGCGGCACCGGGACACCGGCCACGACCGCCGTTCGTACGGGGGAACCGGAGTGGCTGACCAGGGCCTTCCCCGGACGGCCGAGCGGGCTATTGTGCCGGTCATGGGAACGCCTGACAACGCCGCCGCTGACGCGCGCACACACACCGGGATCGCCGCCCAGGACTGGGCGCAGGCATCCACCGAGCCCCAGTACCGGGCCGCCGTGATCGATCTGCTCGGCGCGCTCGCCTATGGCGAGCTGTCCGCCTTCGAGCGCCTGGCGGAGGACGCCAAGCTCGCGCCGACGATGGACGACAAGGCCGAGCTGGCCAAGATGGCCTCGGCCGAGTTCCACCACTTCGAGCGGCTGCGGAAGCGGCTTGCGCAGATCGAGGCGGAGCCGAACGAGGCGATGGAGCCGTTCGCCGCCGCGCTGGACGAGTTCCACCGCCAGACCGCGCCGTCGGACTGGCTGGAGGGCCTGGTCAAGGCCTACGTCGGCGACTCGATCGCCAGTGACTTCTACCGCGAGGTCGCGGCCCGGCTGGACTCCGACACCCGCGATCTGGTGCTGGCCGTACTCGACGACACCGGGCACGCCACCTTCGCCGTGGAGAAGGTGCGCGCGGCCATCGAGGCCGAGCCGCGGGTCGGCGGCCGTCTCGCGCTGTGGGCCCGCCGGCTGATGGGCGAGGCGCTGTCGCAGGCGCAGCGGGTCGTCGCGGACCGCGATGCGCTCTCCACGATGCTGGTGGGCGGGGTGGCCGACGGCTTCGACCTGGCCGAGGTGGGCCGGATGTTCTCGCGGATCACCGAGGCGCACACCAAGCGGATGGCGGCGCTGGGCCTCGCGGCCTGACCCGCGAGGGGCGCGCCGGGCGGTTCAGGCCGTCCGGTGCCCCTTCAAGGGGGTGGCCGGCCGCCGAAAGCGCCGGCGCGGCGGGCGCGCCACGACCGACAGCAGGGCCGCGCCCACGGCGATCGCGGCCACCATCACCTGGACGGGGTGGCCCGGGCCGAGGATCGAGCGGGTCAGCAGCGCGCCGAGCAGCGCCGCGACCGGGCCGGTCGCCAGGGTGAGGGCGCGTGCGGGGAAACGGTCGGGCAGCCATCGCGTGGCGGACAGGGCGGTGGCGAAGCCGATGAGCACGGCGCCGAGCGCTTCCCAGATCATGCTGTTCCCTCCCGTGTGACGGTGCCGATCAGCTGAACAAATCGGTCACAGGCGGTCGTACCCAGGGGGCACCGGCAGCAACCCTCCCTGCGCAGGTCCCGTGCCTGATCAGCCCAGCCGGACCGACTCGAACGGCCTGATCTGCGGAAAGGCGGCGGGCAGGGGCCGGAAACGGGCGGGGGAACAGCGCGGTGAAACCGGGGCGATCCGGCAAGATCCGCGGAGAACCGGGGCGATCGGGCGAGGTCCGGGAGAACCGGGGGGAACCGGTGAGACGCGACGGGCCGGCGCGCGGAAGGCGGCAGGAAAAGGGCGGCGGCCCGGAGTGAGATCTCCGGGCCGCCGCCCTTGTCACCTGCGGGCGCCGCATCGGGCGCCCCCTGCTCAGAGCGCGCCGAAACCGACCTTGCGGGCGGTGGGCTCGCCGATCTCCACATAGGCCAGCCGGTCCGCCGGGACCAGGACCTTGCGACCGTGGTCGTCCACCAGGCTCAGCAGCTGTGACTTGCCGCCCAGCGCGTCGGACACCGCGCTCTCGACCTCTTCGGCAGACTGCCCGCTCTCCAGAACGATCTCGCGGGGTGCGTGCTGCACGCCGATCTTGACCTCCACGGCTTTTGTCCCTCCGACGGTCCGGGGATCCCCAGCGTCAGCTGGGGGAGGATGCGCGGTCATCGCGCCGTACGCAGCACACATTAGCCCGGTCCGGGGACGCGCAGGACGCCCTGGACCACGCCTGCAGCGAACACGGTCAGTGCGTGTCGCTGCCGTGCAGCGGGAAGCCGGCGATGCCCTTCCACGCGAGCGAGGTCAGCAGCTGCACCGCGGTGTCCCGCGGCACCTTGCTCTCCGAGGACAGCCAGTACCGGGCCACGACCTGGGAGACGCCGCCCAGGCCCACGGCGAGCAGCATCGACTCGTCCCGCGACAGGCCGGTGTCCTCGGCGATCACCGCGCTTATGGCCTCGGCGCACTCCAGCGACACCTTGTCCACGCGCTCGCGGACCGCCGGTTCATTGGTGAGGTCCGACTCGAACACCAGTCGGAAGGCGCCGCCCGGGTCCTCCACGTAGGCGAAGTAGGCGTCCATGGTGGCGGCGACCCGCTGCTTGTTGTCGGTCGTCGACGCCAGCGCCGTGCGCACCGACTGCAGCAGGGCCTCGCAGTGCTGGTCCAGCAGGGCGAGGTAGAGATCCAGCTTGCCCGGGAAGTGCTGGTAGAGCACGGGCTTGCTGACGCCCGCCCGCTCGGCGATGTCGTCCATCGCGGCCGCGTGGTAGCCCTGTGCGACGAAAACCTCCTGGGCGGCGCCCAGAAGCTGATTGCGCCGGGCCCGTCGTGGCAGGCGTGTGCCCCGCGGGCGCGTCGCCTCGGTCTGCTCGATGGCGCTCACGCTGCCTCCCAGAAGTTGTTCCGTACGCGGTCCGTGCAAGGTGGTGCACCGCGCCCGCCATCGTACTTTTGGGTAACCCGGCTGTGCGCGGTCGAGGCCGAGAATTTCTGCCCGGCACCCCTCGCGGAAGCCGACAAAACCTCCCGGGTCATCGGTATTCGTCTTCGTTGAGCTCCACGACGCGGGCCTGTTCGGCGAGATCCGCCTCGTTCGCCTCGTCCGGATCGTGGGCGGTCAGCGGCTCGTCCCGCTGCGGTGCGAGATCGGCGTACTGCTCGGCGGTGTCCGCTTCGGGGGCTTCGACGTCGATATCGGTGGCGTCGCTCTCGTCCGTGAAGGTCTCCGGGTCTGTCGGGTCGACGCGCATGGTGGCTCCTCTTTCCCGCGTGCTCGTTCGTCGGCTGGTGCCTTTGGCATGAAAGCAGGGGCCGGGGCGGCTGCCCTCGCCTACGAGCGTAGGAGAGTGGCCGCGGCAGCGCGATGCGGTGTGTGACCGCGGACACACGATCGGGGGCGTGATCGTCTCGTAACATCGTTCCCATGTCTTCGACCGAGTCGCCGGACACCGCGACCGCCGCTTTCCCGGTGCCACCGGCCGGCCCCGGCCGGCACGGCGGGGCGGAGACGGTGCGCACCGTGACCCTGCCGGGCCTGACGCTGACCGTACGGGCACCCGCCGGGCCGCCCGCGCACGGCGACGAGGGAGACGAGCGAGCGGAGGAGGCCGCGGGCGGTGGCGCCGCGGAGGAGCGCGAGCCCGCGCTCTACGTCCACGGCCTCGGCGGCTCCTCGCAGAACTGGTCGGACCTGATGCCGCTGCTCGCCGACCGGGTGGACGGCGAGGCGGTCGACCTGCCCGGCTTCGGCCACTCGCCGCCGCCCCACGACGGCAACTACTCCGTCTCCGCGCAGGCCCGGGCGGTCATCCGCCACCTCGACGCGGCCGGGCGCGGCCCCGTCCACCTCATCGGCAACTCCATGGGCGGTGCCGTGTCGACCCGGGTGGCGGCGGTGCGGCCCGACCTCGTCCGCACCCTGACGCTGGTCTCCCCGGCGCTGCCCGAAGTGCCGCCGCAGCTGACCGCGGTGCCCACGGCGCTGCTGGCCGTCCCCGGTATCGTCGGGCTCTTCGGCCGGCTCACCCATGACTGGACGCCCGAGCGCCGCACCCGCGAGGTGCTGGCGCTCTGTTACGGCGACCCCGGCCGGGTCAGCCCGGAAGGGTTCAACGCCGCGGCCGAGGAGTATGCGCGACGGCTGGAACTCCCGTATTTCTGGGAGGTGATGCAGCGCTCGGCCCGTGGTCTGGTGAACGCCTACACGCTGGGCGGACAGCATAATTTGTGGCGTCAGGCAGAGAGAGTTCTCGCCCCCACCCTTCTCGTCTACGGTGGACGCGACCGCCTGGTCTCCTACCGGATGGCGCGGCGGGCGGCCGCGGCGTTCCGCGGTTCGCGACTGCTGACGCTGCCGGAGGCGGGGCATGTGGCGATGATGGAATACCCGGAGACAGTGGCGCGGGCCGTCCGCGAACTGCTCGACAGTGAAGTGACCGATGTGACCGCTGATGCGGGCAGGAGCTGACACGCCCCGTGGGACGCCATAGCCGCCGAGGCCGGCCGGAGACCGTTGCGGAAAGCCCGGAGACGGCAGGTCCGCCCGGCAACACCCCTCCGGGAGACGGTGCGCCCGGCTCCGGGCAGGGCTCCGGACGCCGCAGACGCGAGCCGTTCGGCGGCGATGCGGTGCGCGGCGGACACCCCGAACAGCACGAGCCGGGCGGTGGCTGGGGCGCGTTCCCCGGAGCGCCGTCCTCCCCGGTGGCCTCCGGTCAGGGTGCGCCGAGGATTCCCCGCCCGCGGGCGGAGGCGCCCGGTGCCCCGCTGGTCGCCCCGCCGGGCACCGGCCCGGGGCCGCGGCGCGACTACGTGGATGCCTTCGACGCCAGGTCGTTCCCGGGGGGCCGGGGCGGCGCGGACGACCCGGACGACGATGTGTTCCGGGCCGGTGCGCCCCGGACGGCGGGGCCGGCGGCCGGAGTGCACGGGGCCGGCGGGGACGGCATGCCTTCGGGCGGCCGCTTCCCGGGGCGGTCGGGGGCCTTCGACCGCGACGAGGCCGACGTGCCGTACCCGCGGACCGCATCCGGCGCGGACGGCGGCGAGCCGGGCGACCCGGCCGACCGGGACCCGGCCGAAGGATTCGCGGGCGAGGAGTCGCGGCACGGCAGCAAGAAGGGCGGCATGGGCCGGACGTTCACCGGTGCGGCGGCCGCGGCGGTGACCACCGTCCTCGCCGTCGTCATCGCGGGCCAGGTCGCCGAACAGCACAAGGAGGGCGGCGACCCCCAGACGCGCAGCGGCAACGACCGTACCGACGGGGTCGGCGACGAAGCCTCCAGGTCGCGTTCCCGGCCCACCCAGGACGCCAAGCCTGCCAGTTATGACGAGCAGATGGCGCAGGTCTTCCCGCTGGACGCGCGTCTGGCCGGCAGCGGCAAGTTCAGGCCGACCGGCGGCGACGCCAAGGCGCCGGGCCACGGCAAGGTGATGCGCTACCGCGTTGATATCGAGGAGGGGCTGCCGCTGGACGGCAAGCTCTTCGCCGAGGCGGTGCACAAGACCCTCAACGATGAGCGCAGTTGGGCGCACGGCGGGCAGCGGACCTTCCAGCGGGTGGCATCCGGGAACGCCGACTTCGTGATCACGCTGGCGAGCCCGGGGACCACGGCGGCGTGGTGCGCCAAGTCCGGTCTCGACACCAGCGAGGGAAATGTCTCGTGTGACTCGGCGGCGACCGACCGCGTGATGATCAACGCCTACCGCTGGGCACAGGGCGCCAAGACCTATGGCCAGGACAAGATGTTCGCCTACCGCCAGATGCTGATCAATCACGAGGTCGGCCACCGCCTCGGGCACAACCACGAGGTCTGCTCCCGGCAGGGCGCACTGGCCCCGGTGATGATGCAGCAGACGAAGTTCCTGACGACGGACGGGGTGACCTGCCGGCCCAACTCCTGGCCGTTCCCCACCCAGAAGTGAGCGGGCGGCGCAACGGCGGGCGCCACGGGCGGTGGCCCGTGACCCTCGCATAGCGCGTCGAAACGCCCTTTGGGGCGGAAAGTTACGTGCGTTCACCCCTTCCGGTGGCGCGATGGACAACCGTCCATCGCGCCACCGGCCCTTTGCATAGCTTCTTCCCGCAGGTGGCGGCCGTGCCGCCGGCACGCCAGGGACGTCGATATGGCTGATATGGGAGGACGGGGGTGCACCCGTGCGCATTGGACTGCTCACCGAAGGTGGTTACCCGTATGCGTCCGGTGAGTCGCATGCGTGGTGCGACCGGCTCGTGCGCGGGCTCACCGGCCATGACTTCGAGGTCTACGCCCTGAGCGCCGAGCCCCGCCGGGACGCGCCGCCACGGCCCGAACTGCCGCGCCACGTACGGCTGGTACGCAGTGCGCCCCTGGAGGACGGCTTTCCCGCCGGGCGCCGCCGGGCCGGCGAACCGCGCAGGGGCCGCACCCCCGGACGGCGCGAGCGCCGCCGCTTCGCCGAGTGCTTCGGCGATCTCGTGGCGGCCTTTGCCACGGCGCCTCCAGGAGGCGAGCCGGCCACCCCGGTGGTCCCCGCCCGGGGCGCCGCCCACGGGGGAGCGCCGGCCGGGTATCCGCCCGCCGTCCCCGGCGGTACCCCCGATGAGGTGGTGACCAGTAAAGCGGACCGTTTCGCCGGCGGTCTCTACGGGCTCGCCGAACTCGCCCGCGAGCACCGGGGACTGCCCGCGCTGCTGCACTCCGAGGACGCCGTACGCCTCCTGGAAGCCGCCTGTCACGGGCCCCGCGCGCTGCCCGCCGCGCCGGGCGCACAGGTCAACGATCTGCTGGCCGTCACCGCCGGGCTCGCCCGAGCGCTGCGGCCGCTGTCCCTGGACTGGTACGGCGACCGGCACACTCCCGGGCTCGGCGGTGTGGACCTCTGCCATGCCACCTCCGGTGGCGCGGCCGCCCTCCCCGGGCTGCTGGCCAAGCACTTTTTCGCCACCCCGCTCCTGGTCACCGAGTACGGCGTACGGCTGCGCGAGCACTATCTCGCGCGCGCCTCCGCACCACTGAGTGCGCCGGTGCGCGCGCTGCTCGCCGCTTTCCAGGGCGCACTGGCCGCCGAGACCTATGCGCAGGCCGCGCTGATCACCCCCGGCAACACCCACGCCCGGCGCTGGCAGGAGCGCTGCGGCGCCGACCGCGCCCGGCTGCGCACGGTCTACCCGGGCATGGACGCCGCCCCCTTCGCCGCGGTCGCGGACGCCGGCGCGGACGACTCCAAGACGCTGGTGTGGGTCGGCAGCATCGAGCCCGCCAAGGACCTCATCGGGCTGCTGCACGCCTTCGCCGAGATCCGCAGGGCCGAACCGGAGGCCACCTTGCGGATCGTCGGCGGCGTCGGCCGCGACCCGCAGGCGCCCGGATATCTCGCGCAGTGCCAGGCGCTGGCCGCCCAGCTCTTCCCCGACGAGGCGGCCGACTCCCGCAGCGTCGGCGAGAACCCGGTCAGCTTCGAGGAGATCGGCAGCCCCGAGGTGCCGGACCTGGCGGACGCCTACGCCTCCGGCGCCGTGGTGGTGCTCTCCAGTGTCATCGAGGGTTTTCCGCGCTCCCTGGTGGAGGCGATGTTCTGCGGCCGCGCCACGGTGTCGACCGATGCCGGTGCGGTCTGTGAGGTCATCGGGGGCACCGGTCTGGTGGTGCCGCCCCGTAACCCCCGCGCCCTTGCGGAGGCCTGCACCACGCTGCTCGGCGACCCGGACCGCAGGGCCAGGCTGGGTGCGGCGGCCCGGGCGCGGGCGCTGGAGCTGTTCACCGTCGAGCAGAATGTCGCGGCATTTCGTGGCATCTACCTGGAGTTGATCTCCCATGCCCCGGCCCTCCCGGCCGCCTGCCGTGCGCGGGACGCCCGGGGCGTCCCGCAGCCCTTCGCCCGTCCCGCCGAGTCCCATGTCCCCGGCCGCTGGGCCGCGACCGGTGCCGCCACCCGCGCCGCCGCGCCCGGCGCCCGGGACGCCGTCCCCGCTGCCCGGGACGCCGTGTCAGCCACCTCGGCTGCCGTGCCCGCGGGCCGTACGCCCAGCTGGGCCGTCCCCGCACAGGAGCGGACCGCCGTGCTGCCGGTGCCGGCCGGTGGAGGCGCGGAGGCCGGCGGAGGCGCGGAAGGCGGGGGAGTGGCGGAGGGCGGGGGAGCGACCGGCGTCCGAGGGGCGAGACGGTCGGTGAGATGGGGAGCGGCCGGCGATCGGACAGGCGTGACCGGCGCGGAGGAGAGAGCGAAAGAGAGAGGGCAGTGGTGAGGGTGACGGCTGTGCTGGACGTGATGTGTGCGATGGGCCTGGTGGGCGTGGCACTGGTGACGGGCATGACGGATGTGGCGCACGGCGGGAGCCGGCCCGGGCTCGGGTACAGGCTCCGGCGCGACCGCCGTCCCGGCCGCCCGGTGTACGCCGACCACACCGTCCCCGGCGGCCGCGGCCGCCCCACCCGGCGGCGTATGCCGCACCCCGGCCCCCGCACGGACGGCTGTGCGGCGGCGGCCCGGGGGAGAGGGGACAGGCTGTGACCACTCCCGACCCCGGCGCCACTCGCGCCGCGCCGGCCATGGCGGACGGGGACGCCGCCCGCCCCGCGGCCGCCATGGCGGAGGGGAACGCCACCCGAACCCCGCCGCCGGCCAAGGAGACCACCGCCCGCCCGCCGCGCCGCGGCCCCGCCGACCCCGTACGGTCCCTGATGCACCGCCACCAGGAGCTGTGCGCGCGTGCCGTCGACGCGCTGGAGATCGCCGCCGGCCTGGAGGCGCACGGCGTCACCGACCGGACGGCCGCTCGCTTCCGGCACCGCGACGTCTTCTCGCTGGCCGAAGAGCTCTACGCCCGGGTGCCCCGCGCCGACGCGCCGGACGCCGGGCCGGACGGGCAGCCCCGCCCGCCCGCTCCCGTCTCCGCCCCCGCGCGGGGCTCGCACGCCGTGCGCGGGGCGCTGCAGCTGCTGCCCGGCGCCGTCTGCGTCGCGGCGGTCGCCGCCCTCGCCTCGGCCGGTGCGGCGACTCCCGCCGTACGCACCTGCGTCGGCGCGGCGGGCGGTGTGCTGGTCGCCCTCGCCGTCCGGCTGGCCGTCCGGTCCGGGCCGCTGCGACTGCGCCACCGGGGCGCCGGATCCTGGACCGCCGGCCTGTGGGTCTGCTGGACGGCCGGATACGCGGTCTACGGCGACTGGCTGCTCGGACAGCTGCTGGCGGGCGGCCCCGACCTGCCCGACGCCATGCCCCGGGCCGCCGTCGCCACCGCCGTGGCCCTGGCCTTCGCCCTCGCACCCGCGGCCGGCTGCGCCCACTGGTTCGCGGCGCGCGGGCGGCGCGGGCTGGCCGCCAGCCGCGGCCTCGGAGAACTCGCCGCCCGTGTCCGGCCGCTGCTGCTCGCCGCCACCCTGCTCTTCCTGGGCGCGCTGGTGGCCCTGCTCCTCGGCGCGGACGCGGCCTTCGGGAGCGACGGCCCGACGGCACTGGCCGCGGCGGCCGCCCTGGGGGTGCTGCTCTTCCTCGCCCGGCTGCTGGCCGTGCACGGCTTCCCCCGCGCGGCCGCGACGGGCCTGGCCTCGGCCGCCGCGCTGGAAGCCCTCGCGCTGTCCCTGGTGCTCATCGCCCGGCTCCCCGGCCTGCCCCCGCTCGACGTACCGGTCGAAGCGCTCACCACCGCCGTGGGACCGGCCGCCGTACCCGCCGTGGCCTGCACGGCCGCCGCCGCCGGGCTCCTCTTCTACGGCCTGCGGGCGCTCACCGGCGCCTGCGCGCACTGGCCGGCCCCCTCCGGCCCGGCGGAGGCGCACCGGCCGTGACCCTCCGCACGCACCCCGGCTGGCCCCCTGGCCCCCGGCCCCCTGCCCTCGGACTCCCTGCCTCCGGACTCCCCGCCCTCGGATTCCCCCTCCCCGGACTCCCCGTTCCCCCACACGGGCACCCCCACCACGCACCACCCCCGGAGCGGCACCCCGAAACGGCCGCTTCGACCCCTGACCCGCGGACCTCACCCCCCACCTGCCCCCCGCCCCCGGGGCGGAGGCCGACTCCGCGGAAGCCGACGTACTTCCCTCGATCCGCCTTAGGAGCACGACATATGAACGTCCAGCCGACCACACGCCACGCGCACCGGGGGGTCGCACGATGAGGGTGCTGCTCATCGGTGCCAACGGCTACCTGGGCCGTTATGTCGCCGACTGCCTGCTCGCCGACCCCGCCGTCCAGCTCACCGCCCTCGGGCGGGGCGACGACGCCGACGTCCGCTTCGACCTGGCCACCGGCAGCCCCGGTGCGCTCACCCGCTTCCTCGACGCGGTCCACCCCGGTGTCGTCGTCAACTGCGCGGGGGCCACCCGCGGCGGCGCCCGCGAACTGACCCGGCACAACACCGTCGCGGTCGCCACCATCTGTGAGTCGCTGCGCCGCAGCAGCTGCGGCGCCCGGCTCGTCCACCTGGGCTGCGCGTCCGAGTACGGGCCTTCCCAGCCCGGCTCCTCCACCGCCGAGGACGCGGTGCCGCGCCCCGGGGGGCCGTACGGCGTCAGCAAACTGGCCGCCACCGAACTGGTCCTGGGCTCCGGCCTCGACGCCGTCGTGCTGCGGATCTTCTCGCCGGTCGGCCCCGGCACCCCCGCCGGTTCACCGCTGGGCCGGCTCGCCGAGGCGATGCGCCGCGCCATGCAGTCCGGCGACAACGAACTCAAGCTCGGCGGGCTCGGCGTACAGCGGGACTTCGTCGACGTCCGCGATGTCGCGCGGGCGGTGCACGCCGCCTCGCTGTCCGCCGCGCAGGGCGTCGTCAACATCGGGACCGGCCGGGCCGTACGGCTGCGCGAGGCCGCGTCCGTGCTCGCCCGGGTCGCCGGCTTCGGCGGCGCGCTGCACGAGATCGACTCCCCGCCGGCCCGGCTGGTCATCCCCGGCCCGTCCCCCGAGCACCCGGTCGGCTCGCCGCCCGCCACCTACCCCTACCCGGACGGCTGCGGCACCTGGCAGCAGGCGGATGTCCGCACCGCCCGTGACCGGCTCGGCTGGCGTCCGCGGATCGGGCTGGAGGAGTCCCTGGCCGACATCTGGATGGAGGCCGCCTGCCGTATCTGACCGGCCGCCGGGCCGCCGGGGCGGCGCCAGGGGTGTCTCCCGGAGACGCCTGGGCGTCACTGCCCGGTTACTGGGACGGATTCGTCTCGCGCATCGGAACAGGTGTCTCGGAATGAAGAAGGGCGTGGCAGTGTTGCGGGGAGAGCAAGCTCCCCCACTCTCGGCTCCGCTCGGGCGGGGGGAACCCCATCTAGACCGACCAACGGAGTTCCCGTGTCGCTGCCACCCCTGGTCGAGCCCGCTTCCGAGCTCACCGTCGATGAGGTCCGCAGGTACTCCCGCCACCTGATCATCCCGGATGTCGGGATGGACGGGCAGAAGCGGCTGAAGAACGCCAAGGTGCTGTGTGTCGGCGCCGGTGGCCTGGGCTCGCCCGCGCTGATGTATCTGGCCGCGGCCGGCGTGGGCACGCTCGGCATCGTGGAGTTCGACGAGGTCGACGAGTCGAACCTGCAGCGCCAGATCATCCACAGCCAGGCGGACATCGGCCGCTCCAAGGCGGAGTCCGCGAAGGACACCGTCCTGGGCATCAACCCGTACGTCACGGTCAATCTGCACCAAGAGCGCCTTGACTCCACCAACGTCATGGAGCTCTTCGCCCAGTACGACCTGATCGTGGACGGCACCGACAACTTCGCCACCCGCTACCTGGTCAACGACGCCTGCGTGCTGCTGAACAAGCCGTACGTCTGGGGCTCGATCTACCGCTTCGACGGCCAGGCCTCGGTGTTCTGGAGCGAGCACGGCCCCTGCTACCGCTGCCTGTACCCGGAGCCCCCGCCGCCGGGCATGGTGCCCTCCTGCGCCGAGGGCGGCGTCCTCGGTGTGCTGTGCGCCTCCATCGGCTCGATCCAGGTCAACGAGGCCATCAAGCTGCTCGCCGGCATCGGCGACCCGCTCGTCGGCCGGCTGATGATCTACGACGCACTGGAGATGACCTACCGCCAGGTCAAGGTCCGCAAGGACCCCGACTGCGCCATCTGCGGTGAGAACCCGACCGTCACCGAGCTCATCGACTACGAGGCCTTCTGCGGCGTCGTGTCCGAGGAGGCCCAGGAGGCGGCGGCCGGCTCGACGATCACTCCCCGGCAGCTCAAGGAGTGGATCGACGGCGACGAGAAGATCGAGATCATCGACGTCCGCGAGCCGAACGAGTTCGAGATCGTCTCGATCCCCGGCGCCAAGCTGATCCCCAAGAACGAGTTCCTGATGGGCACCGCCCTCCAGGACCTGCCGCAGGACCGGAAGATCGTTCTGCACTGCAAGACGGGTGTCCGCTCCGCCGAGGTCCTGGCCGTACTGAAGTCCGCGGGCTTCGCCGACGCCGTGCACGTCGGCGGCGGCGTCATCGGCTGGGTCAACACCGTCGAGCCGGAGAAGCCGGTCTACTGACCAGACCCACGGCCTGCACCGGCCGGGGCCTCCACCGAGGCCCGTGAGTCCTGCGCAAAGGCGCCGGTCCGTACCGCACGGACCGGCGCCTTTGCGCGGTGCGCCGCACGTACGGGCGGGGTTTCCCGTCCGGCGCGGCGGCGGCTTCCGCTCAGATCTCGCCCTTGTGGGTGAGGTAGTTGAAGGCCACCCAGCCCGGCAGCACCGGCAGCCAGAAGACCATCAGGCGGAACAGCAGCACCGCCGGGAACGACGTATCGGCGGCGAGCCCGGAGACCGTCAGCGCACCGATCAGCGCGCCCTCGACGGCACCCACACCGCCCGGCGTCGGCGCGGCCGAGCCCAGCGCGTTACCGGCCAGGAAGGCCACCGCGATGCTCGCGTAGCTGATCGTGTCGCCGCCGCCGAACGCGCGGATCGAGGCGTCCAGGCACATCACGTTCGCCGCCGTCAGCAGCAGCATCCCGCCGATGCCGGTGACCAGCTTCCCGGGCCGCTGCAGGATGTCCAGCATCCGCGGGACCACCCCCGCGAACAGCGACCGCACCCGGGTCGAGACGAACTTCCGCAGCGCCGGCACCGCCGTGACGATCAGGACCAGTACGGCCACGGTCAGCAGTCCGGCGATGACCGTACGGGACGGCGAGATCGTCGGGGTCTGCTCCTGGGTGCCGGTCAGGTAGCCGAAGACCAGCAGCAGCAGGACATGGCTGCCCAGACCGAACAGCTGGGACGCGCCGACGCTCGCCACCGCCAGCCCGGG
The DNA here is from genome assembly GCF_040253635.1 of Streptomyces sp. Edi2. Lineage (NCBI taxonomy): Bacteria > Bacillati > Actinomycetota > Actinomycetes > Kitasatosporales > Streptomycetaceae > Streptomyces > Streptomyces sp. Edi2. The sequence goes on from NZ_JBEJGX010000003.1 coordinate 6,010,944, forward strand.
CCGGACCCCGGCGCGCTGCAGGAAGCGGGTGTTGAGCGCCACTCCGCCGATCGCGGCCGGCGCCACCAGCTTCACGAAGTTGCCCGCGATCTGCGCGATCACCGTCCGGACGAACGACACCCGCTCCGTGACGAACCCCAGCAGGCTCATCGCCGCCGCGATATACGTCAGCCCCGAGAAGAGCATCGCGACCAGCACCCACTCCCAGCGGGCCTTGTTGACCATGTCGCCGAGGTTGAAGTTGGTGAGCTGGGACAGCAGGAGGTACACGGCGAAGGCGCCGGCGATCCAGGTGATCAGGATGCGCGGGCTGAGCCGTTCCAGCTTCGCGGGTTCGATCACCGCCGTCGGACGGATCAGCAGCACCTGCCGGCGGATCTGGGCGAGCAGGTCCTCCTCGCGGGCCTCCTCCGAGGCATCGTCCAGGGCCCGCTTCTCGGCGGTCTTCTCCGCATGCCGCTCGGCCCGCATCGTCTTGCGGTCCTTGGGGCCCTCCGCCTCTCGTGACTCCCGTGCCTCCTTGGCGGCCTGGGAGGCCTCCAGCACCGCCTCGCGCTCCCGCTTGGCGCGCTCACGGGCGAGCTGGCGCAGCGTCGCGCGGGTGGTGCGGCTCAGCGCGATCGGCTGCAGCAGCGGCAGGCTGTCGGCGACCGCGTCCGGGCCCAGCACCTCGACGGCCGCGGCCACCGCGCGCTCGGCACCCACCCGCAGACCGCAGGTGGCCAGCAACTGGGCGATGTCCATCCGCAGCACGAGATCACCGGCCGCGATCTCGCCGCCGCGCAGCTCGGTCAGGACGATGGTGCCGGAACGATCCATCAGCAGCGCGTCCCCGACCAGCCGCCGGTGCGCGATGCGCCGCGACTGCAGCGCCTCGACCTGCCGCCATGCGCTGTGCATCAGCGCGTCGGTGATCTCCTCGTCGGCCAGCGAGTCGAAGGTGCGGCCGCCGATGTGCTCGTAGACCAGCATCACCGCGTCCGGGCCGAGCTCGGAGGTGGCGATCAGCTTGGGGGCGTGGGCGCCGGCCGCGATGGCCGCGTACGCCAGCAGCGCCTCTTGCTCCAGCGCCTGGCGCAGCGACTGCAGACTGCGGCGCTGGTTGATGCCGCGCAGCGAGAGCCGGCGCCACACGCGGTAGAAGAAGCCGTGCGCCTGCTGCTCGCGGTCGACGACGGTGACATCGATCGGCGGCCCGTCCTCCAGCGTGACGAGGTAGCGGCGGCCGCGGTCGGGGTGGTCCCAGTGGTCGGTGGTGCCGGCGTCCTCCGCACGCAGCGCCGAGACCGGGTGGAAGCCGACCCGGCGCAGTCCCGCGAGCAGGTTCTGGCCGGTGGGGCGGACATTGGGGGAGCCGACCGCGTAGAGGGTGCCGTAGGCGACGGTCCACCCGATCAGCACGGTCGTGATGATCGCGAACGGGGTGGTGTACCGCCCGACCAGCACCGCGAACGCGTCCAGCAGCAGCACGCACCACATCGCGACCCGCCAGCGCGGCCGCCGGGACATGCCCACCGCCGTCATATAGGCGATCACCGGGGCCAGATAGCTGTGCACCGGAGCGGAGAGCGAACCGTTCTCCAGGGGCTGGGTCAGCGCGTCCCGGATGGAGACGGGCGCGGCATCGGCCACCCACAGATCGGCGGCCAGCGACACCCCGTGGGCGAGGACGGCGGCCAGCACCCCGTCCGCGATCCGCAGCCCGTCGCGCTTGATCAGCCGCTCCACGGCGAACGCCACCGGCACGATCAGCACCGCGACGCTGGAGGTCAGCCCCGCCAGGTTGATCAGCAGCGGGGGCGCCGCCTTCGCGCCGGTGCCGATGTCCCGTGCCAGGCCCTGGGTGGTGCCGTGGGCGAAGGTGGCGAGCCCCAGGACGAGGGCGATCCCGGCGATGCCGAGCAGCAGGCGCAGCAGGTCGGCGGGGCGGTGCACCCGGGCGGGCAGCAGCGGTTCGTCGCCGGAGACCCGGTCGACGTGGAACTCGCCGTACTCGTCGGAGCTCAGGTCGGAACGGTGCGAGCCCGTGTGGGGCTTGTCCGGAGCGGCGTGGGGCCTGTCCGGAGCCGTGGGGGGAGCCGGCTGGGGCTTGCCCAGGGGCGTGCCGGCCTCCGGCTCCTCGCGCCGCTCGCGCGCGGCCGGTCCGTCCTGTCCCTGCTCGGGCTCCTTGCCGTTCCGCTCCTCCTCGCTCTTCTCCTCGTCCCGCTCGGTTGGCTCGGGCTCCTTGGGCTCTTCCGGCCTCTCGGACGCCCCGGGTCGTTCGGCCTTCTCGATCGTGCTCGCCTTTTCGGTAGCGGAAGCCGTGCCCGGCCTCCGTTGGTGCGTCCCCTGTGGCGCCGCCTGCTGCCGCTTCGGCCGCTCGGTCGGTGCGGCCGGTCCGGGCGCGGTGCCTGCGGCGTCGACGGCCAGTGCCTCAGGGGTGCCCGCCTCCCGTGGAGGCGCCGCACCCTGCTGCTCGGCTGTCTCTTCTTGATCTCGTATCACCAGTCACCGTCCGGAAGATGGTGGCACGGCCGACCGGTGGAGGGGGGCATCAGGGTGCATTTCGGGGGTGCGGGAAGCGGAACGCCCTCCCATCACCGGGGCAGTCGCGCCTTGCCGCCGACCTCTTGAAGGCGCCGGACCGTGTGTCCGATCCCATTGTCGGTGCCGTACGGCAGGATGGACCGAATGAGTGGGACCGGAGATGAGGCGGCGGGTGAATTCCCCGCAAACCCGGAAGATCCGGAGTACCCGGAGTACGCGGAACGGGTCCTGGCGGTTGCCGAGCTGATCCCGGCGGGCCGGGTGATGACGTACGGCGATGTCGCGGAGTGGCTCAAGGAGGAGGAGCAGCCCGAAGGGCTGGTGGCGGAGGGCGGTGGCGGGCGAGGGACGGGCGGGCCGCGGCAGGTGGGGCGGGTGATGGCGCTCTACGGCGCCGCCGTGCCCTGGTGGCGGGTGGTGCGCGCGGACGGCCGGCTGCTGCCCGGCAGTGAACTGCGCGCCCTGGGGCACTACCGCGACGAGGGCACCCCCTTGCGGACGGCCCCGCATGCCGCCGAGGACCACATACCGCGGCTCGACATGCGGCGGGCCCGCTGGGACGGGCGCCAGGACGGAGACGCGGACGGCGGCGTGGGTGGTGGCGCGAACGGTGGCGCGGGCGGTGCTGCGGACGGCGGCGCGGCTCCCTAGCGCCGACGGCACCGCGCGACGGGCCGTGGCAGGCTCAGCGGCCCGGACGCGGCCTGGCGTAGCGTCGGGCACTGCCGTCACGACGACGGCTCCGCCGCGCACCGCGCAGCCGGACCACCCCTGACCGGCGGCCCGCGGCGCCGCGCACCACGCACGCACCACGACCAGCACCTCCTCAGGACCGGCGATCCACGTGAGTTCCTCCTTCTCGGCCTCCCCGGCCATCCCGCCGGCGCCGCCCCACCGGGTGGCGCCGCGGGGTGCCGCAGGCACGTACCGGCTGGTGCGCACCCCGCCGGGGCGGGTGGCTCCTCCTGCGTTGGACGCAGCCCAGCGCGCCGTGGTTGACCACCGGCAGGGGCCGCTGCTGGTGCTGGCCGGACCGGGCACCGGAAAGACCACGACCCTGGTGGAGTCGGTGGCCCGCCGGGTGCGGGCCGGCGGCGACCCCGAGCGGATCCTCGTCCTGACCTTCAGCCGCAAGGCCGCCGTCGAACTCCGCGACCGGCTCGCGGCCCGGCTGGCCGACCTGGAGAACCCGGTCGGCGGCGCGCCCGCCACAGGGGGCGGACCACGGGCGGGCATCCCGCAGGCGACGACCTTCCACTCCTTCTGCTACGCCCTGGTCCGCGCCCATCAGGACGCCGACCTCTTCGCCGACCCGGTGCGGCTGCTGTCCGGACCCGAGCAGGATCTCGTCGTCCGCGAGCTCCTGGCCGGACAGGCGGAACTGGCCGGCGCCGGCCGTGCCCCGGTGAACTGGCCGGACGAGCTGCGGGCCTGCCTGACCACCCGCGGCTTCGCCGACGAGGTCCGTGCGGTGCTCGCCCGCAGCCGCGAACTGGGCCTGGGCCCGGACGCCCTCGGCGCCTTCGCCCGGCGCACCGGCCGCCCCGACTGGAGCGCCGCGGCCGGCTTCCTCGCCGAATACCTCGACGTCCTGGACGCCCAGGGCGTACTGGACTACGCCGAACTGGTGCACCGCGCGGTGCTGCTCGCCGAACGCACCGACGTCGCGGCGCACCTGGCCGCCTCCTATGACGCGGTCTACGTCGACGAGTACCAGGACACCGACGTCGCCCAGGTACGGCTGCTGCGCGCGCTCGCCGGCAACCACGGAGCGACGGGGGCGCCGGGCTCCCCGGGACGCACCCTCGTCGCCTTCGGCGACCCCGACCAGTCGATCTACGCCTTCCGGGGCGCCGACGTCAACGGCATCCTCGACTTCCCCGAGACCTTCCGCCGCGGGGACGGCACCCCCGCCCCGGTGGCCGTGCTCGGCACCTCCCGGCGCTCCGGCGCCGCGCTGCTCGCGGCCACCCGGCTGCTGACCCGCAGGATGCCGCTCACCCGCCTCCCGGCCCGGACGGTACGCGCCCACCGCGAGCCGGTGCCCGTACGGGACGGCGGCCGCGTCGAGGTGTACACGTACCCGACGCCCGGCAGCGAGCTCGACAACATCGCCGACATCCTGCGCCGCGCCCATCTGGAAGACGGCGTGCCCTGGCGCGAGATGGCCGTCCTCGTACGCGCCGGGGGGCGCTCACTCCCCGCGGTACGCCGTGCGCTCACCTCGGCCGGGGTACCCCTCGACATCGACGGCGACGATCTGCCGCTGCGCCACGAACCCGCGGTCGCCCCCCTGCTGACGGCACTACGGGCGGCGGCGCGGGCCGCGCTGGGGCAGGGTCCGGCGGGGGCCGGGGCAGGCGGGACCGGCTCGGACGGGGCCGGCTCGGACGGAGCCGGCCCGGACGGTGCTGGCCTGGACGGTGCCGGTCCCGGCGGTCCTGGCGAGGCGGGAGCTGCCGCGGGCGCCGTCGGTGAGGCCACTTCCGGAGACGTCCCCTCCGGTACGGCCGCCCCCGATGACGCCTCGTTCGCCGAGGTCACCCCCGATGACGACCCGTTCGCCGAGGTCGATCCTGATGGCGCCCTGTTCGCCGAGGCCGATCCTGATGACCTCCCGTTCGCCGAGGCCGCCCCCGATCCGGCCTCCGACCCGGCCCCCGCCGGAGTCGCCGCCCGCCCCGTACTCGATGCCGAAACCGCCCTCGACCTGCTGACCTCCCCCCTCGGCGGCATGGACTCCGCCGATCTGCGACGGCTGGGCCGGGCCCTGCGCGAGGAGGAACGGGCCGCCGGACAGACACCTCCGCGGCCCTCCGACGAACTGATCGCCCAGGCGCTCGCCGAACCGCAGCGCCTGGTGGCGCACGACCCCGCCTACGCCCGCGGCGCCCAGCGGCTCGGGCTGCTGCTGCGCAAGGCCCGCGAACTGCTGGCCGGCGGCGGCACCGCGGAACAGGCGCTGTGGGAGCTGTGGGACGGCACCCCCTGGCCGCAGCGCCTGGAGCGGGCCGCCCACCGCGGCGGTGCCGCCGGGCGCAACGCCGACCGCGACCTGGACGCCGTCGTCGCCCTCTTCGAGACCGCCGCCCGCGCCGAGGAGCGCACCGGCGGCCGCGGCGCGCTCAACTTCCTGGAAGAACTCGACGCCCAGGACATCGCCGCCGACACCCTCACCCGCCGCGCGGTGCGCCCCGACGCCGTACGGCTGATGACCGCACACCGCGCCAAGGGCCTGGAATGGCGGCTCGTCGTCGTCGCCGGAGTCCAGGAAGGCCTCTGGCCCGACCTGCGCCGCCGCGGATCGCTCCTGGAAGCCGACCGGATCGGCCGCGACGGCCTGGCCGAACCGCTCACCCCGGGCGCGCTGCTCGCCGAGGAACGCCGGCTGTTCTACGTCGCCGCCACCCGGGCCCGCGAACGCCTGGTCGTCACCGCGGTGAAGGCCGCTGCCGACGACGGCGACCAGCCCTCCCGTTTCCTGACCGAGCTGGGCGTCACCCCCCAGGACGTCACCGGCCGCCCGCGCCGCCCCCTCTCGGTGGCCGCGCTCGTCGCCGAGCTGCGCGCCACCACCGTCGACCCGGATGCCACCCCCGCGCTGCGCGAGGCCGCCGCCCAGCGGCTCGCGAAACTGGCCGCCCTGCACGACGACGATCACCACCCCCTGGTACCGGCTGCCCACCCGGACAACTGGTGGGGCCTGTTCGAACCCACCCACAGCACCGTCCCGCTGCGCGACCGCGACCGTCCCGTGGTCCTCTCCGGCAGCGCCCTCGACCAGCTCGCCAACACCTGCTCCCTCCAGTGGTTCCTGGGCCGCGAGGTCAAGGCGGACACCCCCGCCACCGCCGCCCAGGGCTTCGGCAACGTGGTGCATGTGCTCGCCGACGAGGTCGCCTCCGGCCGCACCCCCGCCGATCTGTCCGTCCTGATGGAGCGCCTGGACTCCGTATGGGACTCCCTCGCCTTCGACGCCCCCTGGAAGTCACGCCAGGAGAAGGAGTCCGCCCGCGCCGCCCTGGAGCGCTTCCTGCGCTGGCACGTCATGGAACGCGAGACCCGTGGCCGGGACACCGCCGCCACCGAGCACGGCTTCGACCTCACCCTCCGGGCCGGCGCCTACGAGGTCCGCATCCGCGGCAGCATGGACCACGTCTCCCGGGACGCGCAGGGCCGGGCGTATGTCGTCGACTTCAAGACCGGCAAACAGAAGCCGACCGGCCCCGAGGTCGCCCGCCACCCCCAGCTCGCCGTCTACCAGCTCGCGGTGCGCGAGGGCGCGGTCGACGACGCCTTCGACGGCCGCACGCCGCAGCTGGGCGGCGCGGAACTGGTGCATCTGCGGCTGGGCGCGGCCCAGAAGGAAGGCGGCGACGCCCTGCCCGCCGTACAGGCACAGCAGCCGCTGGAGGCGGCGGCCCCCTCGGCGGACGAAGGGGGCGCCCCGGCGGAGGCCGGGGGCGAGTGGGTCGGCGAACTGCTCGCCACCGCGGCGGGCCGCGTACTGGAAGAGCGGTTCACCCCGACCACCGGCACCCACTGCACCCACTGCACCTTCCGGGCATCATGCAGCGCACAGCCGGAGGGACGGCACGTCGTCGAGTGAGCGGGGCCGCGGCGCTTGGCTTGTTTCCCACGTTGTCGGCTTCCCCGCCGTGAGGGTTTCTCTTGTTTCGCCTGCGGCGGGCCGGTCCGCTGCGCTTTGCCTCGGACCGTTTTTGGCTTTGGCCGCCGTGGGAGTTCGCCGCCGTGGCGCCTGCGGCGGGCGTGGGTGGTCGGGTGCGGTGCCGCTCCTCCGGACTCCGTCCTGCGGCGCGGCCCCTCCCGTGAGTGGGTGGAAGAACCTGCGTGGGGGTGCACGTGATCGTTTACGTGCACCCCCACCGGCCTTCACCTCCCTCCACCACGGGAGGGGACGGGCCGGAGGGGCAGGGTGTCCGGGCTTTGCTTCCGAAGATCAAAATAAAGAGCAAAGGCGGAGCGCAGCGAAGCGTAAAGCGAAGCAGTCCGGACACCCTGCCCCTCCGGCCCGTCACCGCACCCACAGCCCCGCGCAGCGGCCCCGCCCGCCGCCAGGCGCAACGGCGGCGAACTCCCACGGCGGGACAGTCGAAAGCGGGGTGAGGCAAAGCGCAGCGGACGGGCCCGCCGCCAGGCGCAACAAAGAGAAACCCCCACGGCGGGACAGCCGAAAACGTGGGAAGCAAGCCAAGCGCAGCGGATTGTCAGTGGCGACCGCTACGGTTTTTGTTGTGTCAGCTCGCCTCACCGACCCCGAGCAGCTCAAGCAGCTGCTCGGCATCCCGTTCACGCCGGAGCAGACGGAGTGCATCACCGCCCCGCCCGCCCCGCAGGTCATCGTGGCCGGAGCCGGTTCGGGCAAGACCACGGTGATGGCCGCGCGCGTGGTGTGGCTGGTCGGCACCGGGCAGGTCGCCCCCGAGCAGGTCCTCGGGCTGACGTTCACGAACAAGGCGGCCGGCGAGCTCGCCGAACGCGTCAGGGCCGCGCTCCTCGCCGCCGGAGTCACCGACCCGGACGCGCTCCCGGCCGATGCCGGCGCCACCGCCACCGGCCGGTCCGACGGGCAGCCCACGGGAGAGCCGCGGATCTCCACCTACCACGCCTTCGCCGGCCAGCTCCTCAAGGACCACGGCCTGCGCATCGGCCTGGAGCCCAGCGCCCGGCTCCTCGCCGACGCCACCCGCTTCCAGCTCGCCGCCCGTACGCTCCGTGCCGCCCCCGGCCCCTACCCCGCCCTCACCACCTCCCTGCCCTCCCTCGTGGAGGACCTGCTCGCCCTGGACGCCGAGCTCGCTGAACACCTCGTGGACCCCGCCGCGCTCCGCACGTACGACACCGAGCTCCTGGCCGCCCTCGACGGCGTGAAACTCACCAACGCCGACCTGCGCAAGGCCCCCGAGACCGCCCGCGGCCGCCTGGAACTGCTCGACCTCGTCACCGCCTACCGGGCCGAGAAGCGCCGCCGCGACCTCCTCGACTTCGGCGACCAGATCGCCCACTGCGCGACCCTCGCCACCACCCGCCCCGAAGTCGGCCGGATCCTGCGCGACGAATTCCGCGTCGTCCTGCTCGACGAGTACCAGGACACCTCCGTTGCCCAACGGCTGCTGCTGTCCGGCCTCTTCGGTGCCGGCACCGACACCGGCACCGACACCGGCACCGGCACCCCCACCGGGCATGCGGTCACCGCCGTCGGCGACCCCTGCCAGGCCATCTACGGCTGGCGCGGCGCCTCCGTGGCCAACCTCGACGACTTCCCCGTCCACTTCCCCTTCCAGGACGGCACCCCCGCCCGCCGGTACGCCCTCAGCGAGAACCGCCGCAGCGGCGGCCGCCTCCTCGACCTCGCCAACGGCCTCGCCGCGCCCCTGCGGCGGATGCACGAGGGCGTCGAAGCACTGCGCCCCGCCCCCGGCGCCGAGCGCGACGGCACCGTCCGCTGCGCCCTGCTGCCCACCCACGCCGAAGAGCTCACCTGGCTCGCCGACTCCCTCGCCCACCTCGTCCGCACCGGCACCCCGCCCGGCGAGATCGCCGTGCTGTGCCGCACCGCCGGTGATTTCGCCCGCATCCAGGGCGAACTGGTCGCCCGGGACCTCCCCGTGGAGGTCGTCGGCCTCTCCGGACTGCTGCACCTGCCCGAGATCGCCGACCTCGTCGCCGTATGCGAAGTGCTCCAGGACCCCACGGCCAACGCCGCCCTGGTCCGCCTGCTGATCGGCCCGCGCTGGCGGATCGGCCCCCGCGACCTGGCGCTCCTGGGCCGCCGCGCCCGCACCCTCGTCCACCACACCGCCCCGTCCGACGACCCGGGGCAGCGCCTCGCCGAGGCCGTCGAAGGCGTCGACCCGGCCGAGACCATCTCGCTCGCCGACGCCCTCGACACCTTCCTGGAGGCCGAAGGACCCGGCGACGGGCTTCCCTTCTCTCCCGAAGCCCGGGTGCGCTTCGCCTACCTGGCCGCCGAACTGCGCGACCTGCGCCGCTCCCTCGGCGACCCCCTCATGGACGTGCTCCACCGGGTGCTGGCCGCCACCGGCCTGGAAGTCGAGCTGTCCGCGTCCCCGCACGCCCTCGCCGCCCGCCGCCGCGAAACCCTCGGTACCTTCCTCGACATCGCGGCCGGATTCGCGGCCAAACAAGGCGGCGAATCCCTCGACGGCGACGCCACCCTGCTCGCCTTCCTCGGCTTCCTGCGCACCGCCGTCCAGCACGAAAAGGGCCTGGACAGCTCCCTTCCCGGCGGCGACAACACCATCAAGGTCCTCACCGCCCACAAGTCCAAGGGCCTGGAATGGGACGTGGTCGCCGTACCCGGCCTGGTCGCCAAGCAGTTCCCCAGCGAACAGGCCCGTGAGTCCTGGACCAGCCGGCCCAAGGTCCTCCCGCACGCCCTGCGCGGCGACGCCGCCACCCTCCCCGACGTCGGGGAATGGGCCGCCCGCGGCCTGAAATCCTTCAAGGAGGCGATGAAGCAGCACCAGGAGACCGAGGAACTGCGCCTCGGCTATGTCACCTTCACCCGTCCCCGCTCCCTGCTGCTCGGCTCCGGCCACTGGTGGGGCCCCCAGCAGAAGCGACCGCGCGGCCCCTCCGCCTTCCTGGAGGCGCTGCGCGAGCACTGCGAGGCGGGACACGGCGAGATCGAGCACTGGGCCGGGGCCCCCGAGGACGGCGAGGAGAACCCCGCCCTCGCCGAGGCCGCCACCGAACAGGCCTGGCCGCTGCCCCTGGACCCCACCGCCACGGCCCGCCGCCGCGCCGCCGCGGCCACCGTCCGCGCCCATCTGGAACGCCGTACGGGGGAGGGGTCCGCCGCCTTTGCCGCCGCCCCGCCGTCCCTGTCCGCCCACGACCCCGACTGGCCGCCGCCACCGGCGGATGACGGCTTGGACGCCGATCCGTTCGACATGCCGGAGGCCGCCCCCTTCGACGAGGCCGACCCCTTTGACGAGGCCGACCCGTTCGACGACGACGCTCCGCTCACCGCCCAGCCGGGCGCAGCCCCCGCCGCCGATGCCGCGCCGCACGACACCTCCGAAGCCGGCCCGGCCCCGCTCCGTGCCCACATCGGTGCCCAGCGCTCCACCGAGCCCGACCTCACGGCAGGTACGGACGCCGGCATCGCCCACGCCGGCGAGACCGCGCCGCACACCCTCCTCCCCGAGGAGCGGCGCACCGTCGGGTCCTGGGACCGCGATCTGGACGCCCTCGCCGCCGAGCTGCGCCGCTCCCGCGCCACCGTCCGCGACGTCCCGCTGCCCTCCGCGCTCAGCGCCACCCAGCTGCTCCGCCTCGCCGCCGACCCCGACGGCTTCGCCCGCGAACTGGCCCGCCCCATGCCGCGCCCGCCGCAGCGCGGAGCACGCCGGGGCACCCGCTTCCACGCCTGGGTCGAGTCCCGCTTCGAAGAGCTGACGCTGCCCCTGCTCGGCCCCGACGAGCTGCCCGGCGCCGAAGCGGGCGAGGAAGCCGCCATCGTCGACGAACACGACCTCGAGGCCCTCAAGGAAGCCTTCGCCCGCACCCCCTACGCCCACCGCACCCCCTTCCGCGTCGAAGCCCCCTTCCAGCTCACCCTCGCGGGGCGGGTCATCCGCGGCCGGATCGACGCCGTCTACAAAGAGCCCGGCCCCGACGGCGACCGCTTCGAGATCGTCGACTGGAAAACCGGCCGGGCCCACAGCGCCGACCCCCTCCAGCTGGCCGTCTACCGCCTCGCCTGGGCCGAGCGGTACGGCCTGGAGCCGTCCGCCGTCGGCGCCGCCTTCCTCTACGTCCGCAGCGGCGAGGTGGTCCGGCCCGCCCGGCTGCCCGGCCGCGCCGGACTCGAACGCATCCTGCTCGGCGAGACCGCCGACCGGCGTCCCCCACAAGGCCGATAGGCTCGGGCGTATGAGCACAACCCCGGACAGCGCCGTCCGCGCGTACATCACCCTGCACCGCGAAGCGTTCCTCGAGGACCTCGCCGAGTGGCTGCGCATCCCCTCCGTGTCCGCCGACCCCGAGCGCGCCGGCGACGTACGCCGCAGCGCCGAATGGCTCGCCGCGAAGCTCTCCGACACCGGCTTTCCCACCACCGAGATCTGGGAGACCGACGGCCTGCCCGCGGTCTTCGCCGAGTGGCCCTCGGGGGACCCGTCCGCGCCGACCGTGCTCGTCTACGGTCACCACGACGTCCAGCCCGCCGCCCGCGAGGACGGCTGGCACACCGACCCCTTCGCCCCGCAGACCGTCGACGGCAAGCTCTACGCCCGCGGCGCCGCCGACGACAAGGGCCAGGTCTTCTTCCACACCCTGGGCGTGCGCGCCCACCTCGCCGCGACCGGCCGCACCGCCCCCGCCGTCAATCTCAAGCTGCTCATCGAGGGCGAGGAGGAGTCCGGCTCACCGAACTTCCCGGCCCTGATCGAGAAGCACGCCGACCGCCTCGCCTGCGACGCGGTGATCGTCTCTGACACCGGCATGTGGTCCAGGGACACCCCCACGGTGTGCACCGGCATGCGTGGCCTGACGGACTGCCAGATCGACCTCTACGGCCCCGACCAGGACCTTCACTCCGGCTCGTTCGGCGGCGCCGTCCCCAACCCCGCCACCGAGGCCGCCCGGCTGGCCGCCGCGCTGCACGACGACGACCGCCGGGTCGCCGTCCCCGGCTTCTACGACGGCGTGATCGAGCTCACCGACCGCGAGCGGGAACTCTTCGCCGAGCTGCCCTTCGACGAGGAGGAGTGGCTGCGCACCGCGCACTCCCACGCCCCCCTCGGCGAGGCCGGCAGCACCACCCTGGAACGCATCTGGGCCCGCCCCACCGCCGAGGTCAACGGCATCGGCGGCGGCTACCAGGGCCCCGGCGGCAAGACCATCGTGCCGTCCACCGCACAGCTCAAGCTGTCCTTCCGGCTGGTCGCGGGCCAGAGCGCGGTCGCCGTGCAGCAATCCGTACGCGACTGGGTCGCCGCACGCCTCCCGGCCGGCATCCGCCACGAGATCACCTTCTGGGGCGCCACCCGCCCCTGCCTCACCCCGCTCGACCACCCCGCGCTCCAGTCCCTCGTCCGCGCCATGGGCCTGGCCTTCGAAGACAAGATCCGCTTCACCCGCGAGGGCGGCTCCGGACCGGCGGCCGACCTCCAGGACGTCCTCGGCGTCCCGGTCCTCTTCCTCGGCATCTCCGTGCCGTCCGACGGCTGGCACGCACCGAACGAAAAGGTCGAGCTCGACCTGCTGATGAAGGGCGTCGAGACCGCCGCCCTTCTGTGGGACGACCTGGCGGAGACCTGGCGCCCGGCCTGACCGCACGCGCCCCCGTAACGCTCCGCGCCCGTACGCAGCAATCACCCACGCCACAGGGGGAGTTGGAAACAGCAGTGACCACCTGGACCGACCACACAGCCGGCCGGCCGCTCACCTTCAGCGCGCCGAGCGGAATCGACCGCTCCGCCCATCACCGGCTCGACGAGGCATGGCTGGCGGCGGCCTGGAGCCACCCGACGACGCGTGTCTTCGTGGTGTCCGGCGGGCAGGCGCTGATCGACGACACCCCTGACGGCCGCACCGAGCTGATCACGACGCCGTCGTTCGAGGCGCCGCTGACCGAGGCCCACCGCTACTACCTCGGCACCGACGGCGAGGGTGTCAGCTACTTCGCCCTCCAGAAGGACTCGCTGCCCGGCCGCATGGACCAGTCCGCGCGCCCGGCGGGCCTGCGCGAGGCCGGTCTGCTGCTGTCGCCCCGTGACGCGGGCCTCCTCGTGCACGCCGTTGCCCTCGAAAACTGGCAGCGCCTGCACCGCTTCTGCTCACGCTGCGGTGAGCGCACCGTTATCGCAGCGGCGGGCCACATCCGCCGCTGCCCGGCGTGCGGCGCCGAGCACTACCCGCGCACCGACCCGGCCGTGATCATGCTCGTCACCGACGAGGACGACCGCGCCCTCCTGGGCCGGCAGGTCCACTGGCCCGAGGGCCGGTTCTCCACCCTTGCCGGCTTCGTCGAGCCGGGTGAGTCCATCGAGCAGTCGGTGGCCCGCGAGGTCTTCGAGGAGGCCGGCGTCGTCGTCGGCGAGGTCGAGTACATCGCCAGCCAGCCCTGGCCCTTCCCCTCCAGCCTGATGCTGGGCTTCATGGCGCGCGCCACGTCGTCCGAGATCCAGGTCGACGGCGAGGAGATCGAAGAGGCCCGCTGGTTCTCCCGCGAGGACCTGCGCGCCGCCTTCGACTCCGGCGAGGTCCTGCCGCCCTACGGCATCTCCATCGCCGCCCGCCTCATCGAGCTCTGGTACGGCAAGCCGCTGCCCAAGCCGTGAACACCCGACGGCGAGCCGGGGGAGCAGCCGCACGGCGGCGCGCACCCCGGACGCCGTCGGGCGGCAGGCGGTAGGCAGAAGGCGGCACGCAGCGGACAACAGGCTGTCGACAGCACGACAGCGCCCAGCAGCCAGCAGGCCGTCGGCCGGTCCCACATGGGGGATCCGGCCGACGGCCTGCCGCGTACACGGGGGGGCGCAGCCGTCAGACCATCAAGCCATCCGGCCGTCAGGTCATCCGGCCGTCAGGCCCCGACCTTCTCCTTGACCTGCGCCAGGGACGGGTTGGTCAGCGTCGAGCCGTCGGGGAACCGCACGGTCGGCACCGTCTGGTTGCCGCCGTTCGCCTTCTCCACGAACGCCGCGGACTCCGGGTCGTGCTCAATGTTGATCTCGGTGTACGCGATGCCCTCGCGGTCCATCTGGCCCTTCAGCCGACGGCAGTATCCGCACCAGGTCGTGCTGTACATCGTCACAGTGCCCGCCATGCGTCCCGCGCTCCTTCGTCAAGTCTTGATCCGAAACCGCCCGACGCCCTACTCGGCACTCGGCGCGGCCAAGCACCACAACGTACGACGTGCCCGGGGCATTCCCCGGGGGGACCCCACCCCCACCCCACCCCCACCCCGCCCCACTCCGCCCTCACCGCCCCACCCCGCGAGACCGCCCCCACCGGCCCCCGCACCGCGTCAGCCCCACCGCGCTACCCTCCAGCCGCTGCCGCTGCCGCTGCCGCTGCCGCTGCCGCTGCCGCTGCCGCTGCCGCTGCCGCTGCCGCCCGCTGCTCTCCGCTCGCCGCTGAGAAAAGCAAAGCATCATCCGCTCCCGCGTGCCGGAAGCTGTCCACAGGGCATGTGATGCGTACGACCGGGGTGCGGCGGCTGTGGACGGGCTTCCCGGGCGGCCGCGCGGACCTGGCAGCATGGCGGGGTGACAGCAGCAACGGACTCCTCTCTTTTCCCGCAGGTGCCTGACTCGGCCGACGGGGTGCTCGACGGGCTCGACCCCGAGCAGCGCGAGGTCGCCACGGCTCTGCACGGTCCCGTCTGCGTGCTGGCCGGCGCCGGCACGGGCAAGACCCGCGCGATCACCCACCGGATCGCCTACGGGGTGCGGGCCGGGATCCTGCAGCCCGCGAGTGTGCTGGCGGTCACGTTCACGGCTCGCGCGGCGGGCGAGATGCGCGGCCGGCTGCGGCAGCTCGGCGCGGGCGGGGTCCAGGCCAGGACGTTCCACTCCGCTGCCCTGCGGCAGCTCCAGTTCTTCTGGCCGAAGGCCGTCGGCGGGGATGTCCCGCGGCTGCTGGACCGCAAGATCCAGGTCGTCGCCGAGGCCGCCGCCCGTTGCGGCATCCGGCTGGACCGCAATGAGCTGCGCGATGTCACGGCCGAGATCGAATGGTCCAAGGTCACCCAGACCGTGCCGGCCGACTACCCGGCCGCCGTCACCAAGGCCGGCCGCGAGGCCCCTCGTGATCCGGCCGAGGTCGGACAGATCTACCGCACCTACGAACAGCTCAAGCGCGACCGCGGCAGCATCGACTTCGAGGATGTGCTGCTGCTCACGGTCGGTGTGCTGCAGGACCGGCACGACATCGCCGAGCAGGTCCGGGCCCAGTACCAGCACTTCGTCGTCGACGAGTACCAGGACGTCAGCCCGCTCCAGCAGCGGCTGCTGGAGCTGTGGCTGGGGGACCGCGACACCCTCTGTGTGGTCGGCGACGCCGGCCAGACGATCTACAGCTTCACCGGCGCCACCCCCGACCACCTCCTCAACTTCCGCACCCGCCATCCGAACGCGACGGTCGTCAAGCTCGTCCGTGACTACCGCTCCAGCCCCCAGGTCGTGCACCTCGCCAACGGTCTGCTCTCCCAGGCCAAGGGGCGCGCCGCCGAGCAGCGCCTGGAGCTGGTCTCGCAGCGCGAGGCCGGGCCCGAGCCCGTGTACACGGAGTACGCCGACGAGCCCGCCGAGGCCGAGGGCACCGCCCGCCGGATCCGTGACCTGATCGCCGCCGGCGTGCCCGCCGGGGAGATCGCGGTGCTCTTCCGTATCAACGCCCAGTCCGAGGTCTACGAGCAGGCGCTGGCCGACGCCGGCGTGCCGTATCTGCTGCGGGGCGCCGAGCGGTTCTTCGAGCGGCCCGAGGTGCGTGAGGCAGGCGTCAAGCTGCGCGGCGCCGCCCGCTTCGGTGCCAACGACGCGCTGCTCGACGACGCCATGGACCTGCCGTCCGAGGTGCGGGCCGTGCTCAGCGACATGGGCTGGACGAGCAGGCCGCCGGCCGGCTCCGGGGCGGTACGGGACCGCTGGGAGTCCCTGGCGGCGCTGGTCCGCCTGGCCGAGGACTTCGCCAAGGCCCGGCCCGCGGCCACCCTCGCGGACCTCGTCGCCGAGCTGGACGAGCGGGCCAACGTCCAGCACGCCCCGACGGTCGAAGGGGTGACCCTGGCGTCCCTGCACGCCGCCAAGGGCCTGGAGTGGGACGCCGTCTTCCTGGTCGGCCTCACCGAGGGCATGCTGCCGATCACCTACGCCAAGACGGACGAGCAGATCGAGGAGGAGCGCCGGCTGCTCTATGTCGGCGTCACCCGCGCCCGGGTGCATCTGGGCCTGTCCTGGTCGCTGGCGCGCTCTCCCGGCGGGCGGGCCTCCCGCCGCGCAAGCCGCTTCCTGAGCGGCCTGCGGCCCGGGTCCGGGGCGGCCGCCGGCCGCCGGACGCCGGGCGCGCTCTCCGGGGGCGTCGAGCGCGGCGAGGGGGCGGCGGTGGTGACGCGGCGCCCCCGGCACCGCAGCCCGGCCCGCTGCCGGGTCTGCAACCGGACCCTCACCGACGCGGGCGAGATGAAGCTGATGCGGTGTGAGGACTGCCCCTCGGAGCTCGACGAGGCGCTTTACGAGCGGCTGTGCGGGTGGCGGGCCGAGCAGGCGGCGCGTTCCCGGCAGCCCGCTTACTGCGTCTTCACCGACAAGACCCTGATGGCGATCGCGGAGGCCGTTCCGGGAACCGAAGCGGAGCTTGCGGTCATCTCAGGAGTGGGGCGGCGGAAGTTCGACCGCTACGGCAGTGACGTGCTGGCAATCTGTGCCGGCGAGGAGCTCGTGGGGACCTCGGAGGACGGCTCCGGGGACGCCGCGGAAAACTCGTCGGAAAAATAGTTTGCGCGCGCGGAGCGCATCCCCATAGCCTTCACAAGCAACGGAGACAACGGTTTCTTTCCGAGATCCGATGGATCCGTGCTGTACTTGAACACCCTGGAACGGGATTCCCGGTCCACCGAGACGCCGAGAGGAGGCGAGCCCAGTGATCAGCATCATCGAGACCAACAAAATGACCGATCTCTCGGTCGTCGCCACCTGCCCGCTCGGCTCCTCGCTCCTTGGTACCGGTATGTCCGGCTTCGGCCGTCCGTCCGGTATCGGGGTCGCGCGCCCCGAGGCCCTCGCTGTGCTGACGCGCGGCGAGCGTAGCGAGCGACCGACCGAGGCACCTGCGGTAGCAGCGGCGGCATCGGCGAATGCCTTTGTCTTCGCGGCGGCCAATGGTGCCGGATCCCGGAAGCAGTACCAGACGCAGCATGAAACGTGGGCCTACCGCGGCCACGAACCCTGGAGAGATCCAGCCTGATCGGCACGATCAGGTCGGCACCTTCCAGGGCCGCGGAACCCACACCGGGATCCGCGGCCCTTTTGTTTGCCCACGAGCCCGCCACCAGCCGGGCCGAACAGACGAGGAACACACCACCGTGCAACTGCAGACGCACACCCCGTCCGTAGCCACCGACCTGATCCCTCCGCCCGACCCTCAGGAGAACTCCTTGCTTCCCCTCACCGAGCTCGACGACGAGATCGACCGCCTCGGCGCCGCTGTTCCGTGCCGGACCTACGACCCCGAGGTCTTCTTCGCCGAGTCCCCGGCCGACGTCGAGTACGCCAAGACGCTGTGTCAGACCTGTCCGGTCCGCGAGGCCTGCCTCGCCGGTGCCAAGGACCGCCGTGAGCCGTGGGGCGTCTGGGGTGGCGAGCTCTTCGTCCAGGGCGTCGTCGTGCCGCGGAAGCGTCCGCGTGGCCGTCCGCGCAAGAACCCGGTCGCGGCATGAACACCCTCAGCACAGGAACGATCGACCGTCCCCTCACCCGGGACCCCCAGAAGCAGGACCACACGATGAACCCCTCTCTCACCGACACCCCCGTCCTTGTGAACACCGACGCGACAGAGTCGCGGCAGAACAGGAACCTCGCCATGCAACTCATCCCAGAAGCCCTGGCGCGTGCGCATATGCACCAACGCCTCCAGGAGGCCGAATCGGAACGCAGGGCTCATCGGCTCGCGGCCGCGCGGCGTATGCAGCGGCGCGCCGAGCGCGCGTCGCTCCGTGCCCGCCGGGCGCTGGCGATGGCCGTGATGCAGTAAGGCGCTGATGCCGCCACCCATGGGGTCCGCCCGACAGGGCGGGCCCCGCAGTGCGTTGCATCCCGTTTCGCGGGGCCGGCGGGGATATCGTCGGCTGGTGGACCAGAAGACGCATGAACGCGCGGAGTTGGCCGACGGGAACACGGTGTGCGCCGGCTGCGGCGCGGTCGCCGAGGGCGCCGGGCCGACCTGGACCTGCTCCGTCGAGAACGGTGAGCGCCGCTACTTCTGCGACACCTGTGCGCGGGAGAACATCCGGGCCATCGAAGGGCGTCTGGATTCCAGCTGGTGGTGAGGCCGGGCCGAGGCCGAGCCGCCGCCGAGGCCGAGCCACCGCCGAGGCCAGGCCACCGCCGAGGCCAGGCCAGCGCCGAGGCCGGCTAGTGCCGGGTCGGCCCCCGCCTGGGCAGGCGACGGCCTGGGGCGGCGACCGCCTGGGCCGGCTGACCCCGGGCCCGTCCCGTCGGCTCCGGCCGGCGGAGCAGACGGGACGGGCCTGCCCGGCGCCGCCGGGTCCCGCTCAGACCGTGGTCTCCTCGACGGACTCCTTCCCGAGGTCCGCGCCGATCCCGTCGTCCCCGAGGGCCTGGATACCGGCGACGTCCGGGCCGGCCGGCTCCTCCTCGGGCACAAAGCCGGGCAGCCACGCCTCCAGCTCGTCGCGCAGCCGTACCGTCGCCCCCAGCTGGCACAGCACCCCGATCGTGCTCAGGGTCACCCGGTGGATCAGGAGGTACGCGGGCGGCAGATTGAGCTGTTTGCCCAACTGGTGGGCGGGGGAGCGCGGATCGCCGATCCGGGTGGCCTGATGGCGCATCCAGCCCCGGGTGAAGGTGAACTCGTCCACCAGGGCGGGTTCGATGATCGGCAGGAGGTAGTCCAGCACCGCGTCCGGGTCCAGCTCGATGGACTCCTTGACGAAGCCCTCCTCGCACAGCAGCTGGTAGACGGCGTCCGCCTCGCCCTCCAGCGTCATCCGCAGCGAGGTCCCGATCGTCGGCGGCAGCCCCTCGGGCAGCCGGTCGACGGTGCCGAAGTCCAGCACCCCCAGCCGCCACTCCTCGACCGGGCCGTCCGGGAAGTCCCCGGCCAGCAGCCGGAAGTTGCCCGGGTGCGGGTCGGCATGCAGCAGGCCCGTACGGGCGGGGCCGGAGAAGAGGAAGCGGGCCAGCAGCTGACCGGCCCGGTCCCGCTGTTCGTCGGTGCCGTCCGCGATCACCTCCGACAGCGGCACCCCGTCCATCCACTCCGTCACCAGCACCTCGTCGCACTGGTGGACCACGGCCGGCACCACCACATCCGGGTCGTCGGCGAACTCCTCGGCGTGCGCCCGCTGGGCCGCCGCCTCCAGGGAGTAGTCCAGCTCCTCGGACACCCGGTCGCGCAGCTCGGTGATCAGCGGTTTGACGTCCATGCCCGGGATCAGCGGGCCCAGCAGCCGGGCGAACCGGCTCAGCTGTGCCAGGTCCGACAGCAGCGCCTGGCCGGCACCCGGATACTGCACCTTGACGGCCACCTCGCGGCCGTCGTGCCACACCGCACGGTGGACCTGTCCGATCGAGGCCGCCGCGGCCGGCTTGTCCTCGAACTCTTCGAACAACTCCCGCCAGTCCTCACCGAGCCGTTCCGCCAGTACGGAGTGCACCGTGCTGGTCGGCATCGGCGGTGCCGCCTCCTGAAGCTTCGTCAGGGCGGCGCGGTAGGGGCCGGCGATCTCCTCGGGCAGCGCCGACTCGAAGACGGACAGTGCCTGCCCGAACTTCATCGCCCCGCCCTTCAGCTCGCCGAGCACCTTGAAGAGCTGTTCCGCGGTGCGCTGTTGCAGCTCCCGGCCGACGATCTCGGCGGATCTGCCGCCGATCCGCTTGCCCAGGCCCCAGGTGGCACGGCCGGCGAACCCCAGTGGCAGCGCGGCCAGCTTGGCGGTGCGGGTGACCGCCTTGCGGGGAAGATCAGACATGTGCCCCTCCAACTCACACTGTCCCCCAACCGGGGTTACTCCGTCATTGTGGCGTGTCACGGCCGAGGATCCGAGGCGCCCGCCGCACCGGGTGAACCGGCAGCGCCGCAGCCGCACTCCGGATGCGGCTCGATCCGCACCGTCTGCACGGTGGCACACGGTGCGGCGAGCTCCATCCGCGCCCCTGTGCACGGCGGCAGTTCACCGTCGAGGAACGTCAGCGCCTGGACGGCGGCGACCCCCGCGACCGCGGTGGCCAGCGCGGCATCGCAGGCCGGCACCGCGGGGGAACCACGTCCCGACCGCCACTGCGCCAGCAGCCGCGGCCAGGCCGGCTCCGCGTCCGTACGGCGCAGTTCATCGCAGCGGGCACAGGCCGAACCTCCGGGCAGTACCAAGGGACCCACCACACCCGTGCCCTCGATCACCCCCGCGTAAAGATGCGGGATTCCGGCGGTGAGCAGCGGCTCGGAGAGCACGGGGTCGGGGGCGTAGGCACCGAGCCCGTCGCGCGGGGCGAGCACCACCAGGGACAGTCCGGGTTCGCCGGATTCGCTGACCGGGCCCTTCGGCCGCGGGGTACGGCCCCAGGGGGAGCAGCGGGTGACCAGCCGTCGGGCGGCGGCGTTGCGCCGCTCACCGGTCTGCTCGGCAGGCAGCGCACCGGGCATCACGTCCCACGGCTGGACCGTGCCACCGTCGAACACCTCCACCCGGCCGATCCCCGAGGCCGAGAGCAGCGCCGCGATCGCGGCGCCGACCCGCCCCGCCCCCTTGACCTTGGCCCTGACCGCCCGGCGCGCCCCCATCCGGTCCAGGGCGCCCGCGGGCTCCGGATGCCGTACCGACAGGGACGCCAGGTCGGGCCGCAGCTGTTCGAAGGCGGCGTGGTCCGCCCGTACGGCCTCGGCCGGCGGGCCGCCGGCGGTGGGGGCCTCCAGCAGCCCGGCCGCGCCGAGCCGGTCCACCACACCCCGTACGTGCTCGGGCGGGAGGTCCAGTAACGCGGCCTCCTCGATCAGTTGCTGCAGGGTGCGGGTGCCGTCGATCAGCGAGAGGAAGCTTCCGGTCGCCGTATCGACCGGGCCGACCACCAGCGCATGCGCCGGCGCCACGCCGAATCGCACCGTTTCCCTGTCCCGCCAGCCGCGCCGCAGCGCTGGCTTGAGCATCGGATGCCGCATCTCCGCCCCGTCCTTCGTCGTCCGGCTCCCAGCATGCGCCGTGTCGCGGATTCCTGCGGAAGTTATCCACAGGCAGGGGGTGCCGGTCGTACAAGCGGTGCACGCCATGGAGTGGTTCGGTGGCGAACCGTCCGCGGGGCGGGACTTCCCGCACCGCCAGCGGGTAACGTCGGGCGCGTGCCCGCCGACCCTTCCCACGGCCCAGGGGAAACACCCCTGCGCCGCGCCGCCGACACATCGCGCGGGGCTCCTCCGAGCCCCCAGGCCCGCGGGTCGGGCACCAGTGCCGTCGAGGTGCGCCGCAGCTCACGACGGCGCAGAACGGTCTCGGCGTACCGCGAGGGCAACCGCACGGTGGTCCTGATCCCGGCCCGTATGTCCGAGGCCGAGGAGCGGCGTTGGGTCACCGTCATGCTCGACAAGCTCGCCGCCCAGGAAAGCAAGCGGATGCTGGGCGACGACGAGCTGGCCCGGCGTGCCGAGCGGCTGTCCGGCCAGTATCTGGACGGCCGCGCCTGCCCCGCGTCGGTGCGCTGGGTGACCAACCAGAACACCCGCTGGGGATCGTGCACCCCCGCGGAGGGCAGCATCCGCCTGTCGCACCGCCTCCAGGGCATGCCGGAATACGTCATCGACTACGTCCTGCTGCACGAACTCGCGCATCTGCTCGTCCCCGGCCACGGCCCCCGGTTCTGGCGGCTGCTGGAGGCCTACCCCCGTACGGAGCGGGCCCGCGGCTACCTCGAAGGGGTGGTGGCGGCCGACCGGCTGCCCCATCTGCCCGTCGCCCGCGACGAGTGACCGCGGCACTGGACGGCATCCGCCGCGCCCCGGCATCGCCTGCTGTCGGCGCCAGCGGTTAGCCTGGCCGCGCAGAAGGAACTCACAGCCGGAGCGGGGGATGGACGTTACGTATGGCCAGGGAATTCCAGCGCGGCCACAAGGCCAAGATCGGTGATCTGACGGCGGGAACGGATCTGTACGTCGGCGTGCAGATCGCCGGACCCGGCCTGACCTTCGACATCAGCTGCTTCGGCCTGGACGCCGACGAGCGGCTGTCCGACGACCGGTACTTCATCTTCTTCAACCAGCCCAAGTCGCCCGAGGAGTCGGTCCAGCTGCTCGGGGCGCAGGCCGGCGACAGCGAGTCCTTCCGGGTCACGCTCGACAAGATCCCGCCGCATATCCACAAGCTCTCCTTCACCGCAGCGCTCGACGGTGCCGGCCAGGTCTCGCAGATCGGCCCCGGCTACCTCCGGATCGTGGCCGGCGGCGAAGAGGTGGCCCGCTACTCCTTCGACGGCAGCGAGTTCAGCACCGAACGCGCCGTCATGCTTGGCGACTTCTACCTCAAGGATGTCTGGCGGTTCGCCGCGGTCGGCCAGGGCTTCGACGGCGGCCTCGAGGCGCTGCTGAAGAACTTCGGCGGCGAGGTCGCCGAAGAGGCCGAGGCGCCGGCGCCGCCCACCACGGCACAGGGCGCGCCCGGCTTCGCACCGCCGTCCGGCGCGGCGGCCCCCGCGCCGTCCTTCGGGGCGCCCGCCGCCCCCGCCCCGCAGCAGCCCGCGCCCGACTTCGGCCCGCCCCAAGCGCCCCATGCCAGGCCCCAGCCCACCGTCCCGCAGGTGCACAACGCGCCCACCATCGCCGCGCCGCTGGCCCCGCCCGGTGTGCCCGGCCCGCCCGGGCAGCAGCCGCCGGCCCCGTACGGCCAGCCGGCGCCCGGTCAGGAGCCGTACGGGCAGCCGCAGACCGCGCCCGGCGGCTTCCCCGGCCAGCAGGCCCCGCCCTACGGTCAGCCCGCCCCGTACGGGCAGCCGGGACAGCAGCCTCCGGGCGCCTCTTACGGCGGCGGCCAGGGCCCCGCGATACCCCAGGGCGGTGGCCCCGGCCTAGGTGTCGTGCTGGACAAGTACAAGGAGGCCCCCACCGGTCAGCGCTGGACCCCGCAGAACAGCAAGCTGATCCGCGTCGACCTCGGCGTGGACGGCCAGCCGGTGCTGGCCCGCCAGGGCAGCATGGTGCTCTACCAGGGCAAGGTCGACTTCGGCTACAAGGGCGCCGGTTTCCGCGGCCGGATCGTCGGCAACGCCACCGGCCAGGAAATGCAGCTGATGCGCTGCACCGGCCAGGGGCAGGTCTTCTTCGCCGAGAACAGCGCCCACGTCCACCCCATCGAGCTGCAGGGCGACGCCATCTGCGTGTCCGCCGACGCCGTCCTCGCCTTCGATGAGTCGCTGCAGCACGAGGTCCGCAGGATCGAGGGCCACGGCATCCCCGGTGGCGCCCTGTTCACCATGCAGTTCCAGGGGACCGGCACCCTCGTCATCAAGACCCAGGGCACCCCGGTCGTGCTGCCGGTCACCCCGACCACCTTCGCCGACGCCAACGCCATCGTGGCCTGGTCCGCGGCCTCGCAGGTGATCATCTCCAGCCAGGTGAGCCTGCGCCGGCACGCCTTCCCCGGCCACTCCGGCGAGACCGTGAACCTCCAGTTCCGCGGCGCGCCCGGCAACTTCATCGTCGTCCAGCCCTACGAGGTCTGAGGGAGCCCGCACGTCATGAACCAGCAGCAGCTGTCGGGCTACGCCCCGACCCCGCCCGCCGCCCGTATGGAGAACCACGGCAGCGCCATGGTGAAGATCGCCATGCAGAGCGGCCAGGATGTCTTCGCGCGCACCGGCTCGATGGTCGCCTACGAAGGCTTCGTCCAGTACGAGCCGAACCCACCCGCCGTCCGCCAGATGGCCTCCCAGTGGCTCACCGGCGAGGGCGCACCTCTGATGAAGTGCTCCGGAGACGGTCTGCTCTACCTCGCCGACTACGGCGCCGACGTGGTCTGCATCAACCTCGACGGCGACTCGCTCTCCGTCAACGGCACCAACCTCCTCGCCTTCGACGCGCAGCTCCAGTGGGGCGTGCAGCGCGTCAAGGGCATGGCGAAGTTCGCCGGCCAGGGCCTCTTCAACGTCGGGATCTCCGGCACCGGCTGGGTCGCCCTGACCTCCCGGGGCACGCCCCTCGTCGTCGACTGCGGCCGCGGCGAGGACGAGACCTATGTGGACCCGGACGCCCTGGTCGCCTGGTCGACCCACCTGAAGATGAAGGGCAAGCGCAGCTTCAAGGCGTCCTCGATGATCGGACGCGGCAGTGGCGAGGCCTACCAACTGGGCTTCTCCGGCCAGGGCTTCGTCGTCGTCCAGCCCAGCGAGGACAGCACCGACCGGCTCCGGGCCCGGGGCTGAGGGGGAGGACCGAACACGCCATGCAGAGTCCGCTTTTCGCCTTCACCGAGGCACAGACCCAGGACCGCTACGTCCTGCAGAACAGTCAGCTGCTGCGCGTCGCCCTCCAGGGCCACGAGGACCTCCTCGCCCGTAAGGGCGCCATGGTCGCCTACCAGGGGCTGCTCGAATTCGACGGCAACTACACGACGCCCGGCCAGCAGCGCGCCCGCGCGCACTCCGGCGAAGGCCTCGATCTGATGCGCGTCTCCGGGCAGGGCACGGTCTATCTGGCCAACCTCGCCCAGTACGTCCATGTCGTCGACGTCGACCACGACGGCCTGACCGTCGACAGCAGCTATGTCCTGGCGCTGGACTCCGGCCTCCACTGGGAGGTCGTCTCCGTCGACAGCCAGTACGGCATCTCCGGCACCGGCAAGTACCAGCTCAACATCTCCGGACGGGGCCAGGTGGTCCTGATGACCTCGGGCGAGCCGCTGATGCTGCAGGTCACGCCCGACAAGTACGTCAACGCGGACGCCGACGCGGTGGTGGCCTGGTCCGCTTCGCTGCGGGTGCAGATGCAGGCGCAGACGCACTCCTCCGGGGTGATGCGCCGGCGCGGCAACACGGGCGAGGGCTGGGAGCTCAGCTTCCTCGGCCAGGGCTACGCACTGGTGCAGCCCAGCGAGCTGCTGCCGCCGCAGAACGCCGTCGTCGGCTCCGGTGTGGCCGCCCAGTTCGGTATGGGCCAGCAGGGCGCGCGGGGCATGAACCAGGGCAACATCTTCACCAACTGAGCTCCTGAGAGACGCCGTTGACGCAGGTGCTTCGGTGCCCGCCCCGGGAAGGGCGGGCACCGAGGCGCGTGTGCGGCCGGGAGCTGCCGTTCAGCGGGCCGGTTCGCCCCGCCCTCCCGCGGAGAGCGCGGGCGTCGTCGTCTGGAGAAGAGCCCGGGTGCGCTCGACCAGCTGCACCACCGATGTGTCGGCGACGCCGGGCACCTCGTCGTAGGCGAACCACCGCAGATCCAGTGACTCGTCACTGATCGCGGCCACCGCGTCCGCCGGAGCCAACGCCGCGTACTGGACGTCCAGATGCACCGCGCACGGCGTGTGATGGCGGTCCAGCCGCACCGGGCCGCCGGGCAGCAGCGTCAGCCCCTGCGCGATCCCCGACTCCTCGCGCGCCTCCCGCAGCGCCGCCCCGGCCAGCGAGGCGTCCTCCGGCTCGCAGTGGCCGCCCATCTGCAGCCACATCTCCAGCTTGCGGTGCAGGGTGAGCAGCACCCGGCCGCCGGCCGGGTCGATCACCAGCGCGCTGGCCGTGAGGTGCCCGTCCTTGCAGGGCTTCCACATGCCGTCCTGATGGGCGGCGAGATGGTCCAGATACGCCAGCCGCAGCTGTTCCTGTCCGGTCGACGGCGCGGGCCACTCCTTGAGCACCCGCGCCGCGTCCTCGCGCAGACTCACTTGCCGCCGTCACCCTTGCTCTCGCCGGACGCCTCGTCCGGGCCGTCGTCCTCCCCGGCGGGCTTGCCCGGGGCCGGCTTGTCCAGATCGGGCTTGCCGCCGCTCGCGGCCTCGCCGAGCATCTTGTCGAGCTCGGAGAAGTCCGGCTGCTCGTGGTGCACGAACCCGTCCGGGTCGTCCAGGTCCGCCGCCGTCGGCAGCATGTCCGGGTGCTCCCACAGGCCGTCGCGGCCCTCCAGGCCCCGCGAGTCCGTCAGCGACGCCCACAGCCGCGAGGCGTCCCGCAGCCGCCGCGGACGCAGCTGCAGACCGATCAGCGTCGAGAACGTCTGCTCGGCGGGGCCGCCGCTGGCCCGGCGCCGGCGCAGCGTCTCACGGAGCTTGTCCGACGACGGCAGATGCGGCTTGGCGGCGGCGTGCACCACCGCGTCCACCCAGCCCTCGACGAGGGCCAGGGCGGTCTCCAGGCGGGCCAGCGCCGCCTTCTGCTCCGGGGTGTCCTCGGGCTGGAACATGCCCTGCTGAAGGGCGTTCTGCAGCTCCTCGGGATGCTGCGGATCGATCTGGCCGACCACGTCCTCCAGCTTGGTGGTGTCGACCTTGATGCCGCGCGCATAGCCCTCGACGGCACCGAAGAGATGTGAGCGCAGCCACGGCACATGCGCGAAGAGCCGCTGGTGGGCGGCCTCGCGCAGGGCCAGATACAGCCGCACTTCCTCTTCCGCGACGCCCAGGCCCTCGCCGAACCTCGCGATGTTCCCCGGCAGCAGCGCGGCCTTGCCGGCCGGCCCCAGCGGAAGCCCGATGTCCGTCGAACCGACGACCTCGCCGGCCAGTACGCCCAGCGCCTGGCCGATCTGGGTGCCGAACATCGCGCCGCCCATGGAGCGCATCATCCCGAGCAGCGGGCCCGCCATGGCCTGCATCTCCCCGGGCAGGACATCGCCCATGGCCGATCCGACGCGCTCGGCGAGCGGATTGACCAGGTCCTTCCACACCGGAAGGGTCTCCTCGACCCACTCCGCGCGGCTCCAGGCCACCACGGAGCCGGAGCCCGACGGCAGCGACGTCACACCGTCCAGCCACAGGTCGGCGAGGCGTACGGCCTCCTCGACCGCGCTGCGCTCACCCGGCGACAGGCTCGCGTCCTTGCTGCCGTCCTCGGCGCCCTGCGCGACGGTCTGCCGCGCAATGTCCTTGGCCATGTCCCAGTTCACCGGGCCGCCCTCGTAGGAGAGCATCTGTCCGAGCTTCTGGAAGGCGGCGCCCAGGTCGCCAGGGTTCATCTCGCCGCCGGGGCCGCCCATGCCGCCGAAGAGCGCCGCGAACGGATTGTCCGCGCCGCCGCTCCCGCCGCCGAACCCGAAGGGGTCCGCGGGGCCCTGGCTACCTCCCTGGCCGCCCTTCTTCTTGCCGTTGTCGCCGTCCTCCGGCTCCTCCGGCGGAAGGCCGAATCCAAATGGGGTGTCACTCACGGGTTTCCTCGGCTCGTAGGGCCGCCGACCAGGTGGCCGACGGCGGCTGCCCGACATCACCTCCAGCGTAGACACCTGGACCGCTTCGGGGCTCGGTGCTTCGCTGTCCCGGTGGCTGGGGCAGGATGGACGCCACCTGGTGCGTACGCATGACCACACGTCCGCACTGAAGACAACCGCTGGAGACGCCCGGTGAGTTCCCCAGATCCGACCGTTCGCGCAGCGCGAAACGCTGCGGCCCAGACCGAGAAGGCAGGCAATGGCGCAGGTGGGGCCACGGACCGGCCGCTGCGCCGGCCCGTGGTGGCCGTCACCGGAGCCGCCTCCGGAGTCGGTGCGCTGCTCACCCGTGCCCTGGTCGCCTCCGACGAGGTCAAGGAGGTGGTGGCCATCGATGAGCGGCGCGGCGACGTCGCCGAGGCACACTGGCACGTCCTGGACGTCCGGGACCCGGCCATCGCCGACAAGCTGCGCGGCGCGGACGTCGTCGTCCACCTGGCGCTCGACCTCGACCTGGAGACCGACGACGCGGCGCGCACCGCCTACAACGTGCGCGGCACCCAGACCGTGCTCACCGCCGCCGCGGCCGCCGGTGTCCACCGGGTGGTGCTGTGCACCTCCGCCATGGTGTACGGGGCGCTGCCCGACAACGACGTTCCCCTGGCCGAGGACGCCGAGCTGCGGGCCACCGCGGACGCCACCGGTGTCGGCGACCTCCTGGAGATCGAGCACCTGGCGCACCGTGCGCCCCGCGCGCACCCCGGCCTGAACGTCACCGTGCTGCGCCCCACCGTCCTGGTGGGCGGCACGGACACCGCACTGACCCGCTACTTCGAATCGCCCCGCCTCCTGGTCGTCGCCGGGTCCCGCCCCGCCTGGCAGTTCTGCCATGTCGAGGACCTGGTCAGCGCCCTGGAGTTCGCCGCGCTGGAGAAGGTCGACGGCGAGCTCGCGGTGGGCTGCGACGGCTGGCTGGAGCAGGAGGAGGTCGAAGAGCTCTCCGGCATCCGGCGCATGGAGCTGCCGTCCTCGGTGGCCCTGGGCGCCGCCGCCCGCCTGCACCGCATCGGCCTGACGCCGTCCCCCGCGGGCGACCTGGCGTACACGATGCATCCATGGGTGGTCAGCGGCAGCCGGCTGCACGAGGCGGGCTGGCGCCCCCGGTGGACGAACGAGGAAGTGCTCGCCGAGCTCCTGGAGGAGGTCGCCGGACGGCACACCGTTGCGGGCCGCAGGCTGGGCCGCAAGGACGCCACCGCCGCGGGCGCGGCCGGTGCCACGGTCGCCCTCCTGGGCACCGCCGCACTGGTGCGCCGTGCCCGTAAGGCCCGCCGCCGCATCTGAGGGGGAACCGGGCCCGCCGGGCCGGAGAAGTCTCCGCTGGAGACTTCTCCATACGGCGCCCGGGACGACCGGCGGAATCGGCAATACCCCGCCGTGCCCGCGTACGGCACGATGGGGGTATGTCTGGCACGCCTTCCCCTTCGTCCCCCGGCCGCGACCACCCCGGTGAGCAGGCCGCGCCGGACCCGATCAGGCTCCTGGAGATCCGCGAGCGCGCGCTGTCCGTGGACGAGGTGTTCGCGGCCGTGGGGGACTCGGCGGCCGGCGGTACGGCCCTGTTCGTCGGCACGGTCCGCTCGCACGACAACGGCGCCGACGTCGAGGGCCTGGGCTACTCCGCGCACCCGACGGCCGAGGCGGAGATGCGCCGGATCGCCGAGAAGGTGATCGCCGACTTCCCGGTGCGGGCGCTGGCCGCCGTCCACCGTGTGGGTGATCTGGGCATCGGTGATCTGGCAGTGGTGGTCGCGGTGTCCTGCCCGCACCGCGGCGAGGCGTTCGAGGCCTGCCGCAGGATGATCGACGACCTCAAGCACGAGGTGCCGATCTGGAAGCACCAGATGTTCTCCGACGGGACCGAGGAATGGGTCGGCGTGTAGCGCTGTCTTCTGGGGGTGGAGGTCGGGCGACGGGAGGGCGGGTGGGGGCGTAGCGTCGTCTTCTGGTCGGGCCGGCGTGCTCCGGGAGCGGGGTCCTGCCCGGTGCGTAAGGGCGCTCTCCCGGGGCAGGCGACATGACAGACGCGCAGGCAGTGGCCCTGTGGCCACGGGGTGCGGGCCTTAGAACATGAGGCCGAACCGGTGCCTTGTGTTCCGGTTGCGTAACCCGCCCCCTGGCGTGAGCGTTGACCCAGCAGATGGTTAATCTGCTTATTCGTCGATCGCGGTCGTACAAGGGGTTGGGAGGTCGCTGATGGGTGCGCTCCTCTGGTTGCTGATTCCGGTCGGTGCGGGGCTGATTGCCGCGGTGTGGAGCAGCTGGGCCCTACGGAACCGCAAGGCCGGGGATGTCGCAGAACTCGCGGGCTACGCCCGGTTCCGTGACGCCATGGAAAAGGAGCACGCCGTTCCCGACCCCGCCTCGGATCCCGTCTGACGTTCCCGCTGACGTCACCGCTGACGTTCCTGCCGGGTGCGGACAAGCCGAGCGCCACTCCTAGCGATGACCCTCGCGTACGGGCGGGCCCACGGCCGGGTGTTCGACCTCGTACGGACGGCCCGGCGGGCCGGTTGTCATACCCGTCCCGTACTGTCGTTCCATGCCACGCCGCACCGCGACGCTGCTCGCCTCGATCCTGATGCTGATCGCGCTGCTCTGCGCCGGGGTACTGATCCCCGTGCCCTACTCCGAGATGTCACCGGGGCCGACGGTCAACACCCTCGGTGATCACGACGGCGAGCCGGTGCTGCAGATCTCCGGCCGCAAGACGTATCCGACGACCGGTCATCTCAACATGACCACCGTCCGCGTCACCGGCCCCGACTACCGCATGAACCTCTTCGAGGCGGTGTTCGGCTGGCTCGACCACGACAACGCCGTGGTGCCGCACAAGACGCTCTACCCCGAGGGACAGACGGCCGAGCAGGCCGACCAGGAGAACGCCGAGGAGTTCA
Organism: Streptomyces sp. Edi2; assembly: GCF_040253635.1. Lineage (NCBI taxonomy): Bacteria > Bacillati > Actinomycetota > Actinomycetes > Kitasatosporales > Streptomycetaceae > Streptomyces > Streptomyces sp. Edi2. The sequence continues at coordinate 6,041,489 of NZ_JBEJGX010000003.1, forward strand.
GCCAGTCCCAGGAGAGCGCCAAGGCCTCCGCCCTCAATCAGCTGCACATCCCGGTCGGCAGCCAGACCGTGGTGGGTTCCGTGGTCAAGGACAAGCCGGCCGACGGGCGGCTGCACGCGGGCGATGTGATCAAGGCGGTGGACGGGACGCAGGTCAAGCAGGCCGGCGACGTCGCCAAGCTGGTCACCCGGCACAAGCCGGGCGAGAAGGTCGTCTTCACGATCATCCCCGCCAAGGTCGCCGCCGCGGCGGAGAAGCAGGGTAAGAAGCCCGCGAGCGGCGCGCAGCAGATCACGGTCAGCACGCAGAAGGCGGACGACGGCCGCGCCATCGTGGGCATCCAGGCCAACGTGGATCACCTCTTCCCGTTCCCCATCGACGTCAAGCTGGCCGACGTCGGCGGCCCGAGCGCCGGGCTGATGTTCTCGCTCGGCATCGTCGACAAGCTCACGCCCGGGGACCTGACCGGCGGCAAGTTCGTGGCAGGTACGGGCACCATCGATGACAAGGGCAAGGTCGGCCCGATCGGTGGCATCTCGATGAAGACGGTCGGCGCGCGCGACAAGGGCGCCCAGTACTTCCTGACGCCCAAGGAGAACTGCGCCGCCGCGGCCAAGGACACCCCGAAGGGGCTCACCCTGGTCAAGGTCGGCACCATAGGCGACGCCGTCAAGGCCCTGGAGAAGATCCGCAAGGGCGAGACCGCGGGCCTGCCGAGCTGCAGCCCCGCGGGCCACGCCTAGGTCCTGAAAACGGGCCGGTGCCCGGGCCCGACGCGCACCGTCGGGGCCCGGGCACCGGCCCGGCGGACCGCCGTCAGCCCTCGAACGTCGCTGCCAGTGCTTCCGCGAGGCCCGGCACCAGCGCCGAGCCGGTGAGCACCTCGGTCGTGGAGTCCTTCTCGCGCAGCCGCAGCGCCGACTCGCGCCGGCCGTCCCGCAGCACGGCCACCGTCATCCGGACCTCCTGGCGGTCCGGGTGCTTGGCGACCCACTTGGCGAGCTGCGCCTCGTCCATGCCCGCGGGCTCGGAGTCCTCGGCGGACGGCGGCAGCATCAGCCGCTCCACGGTCAGCGCGCAGCCGGTGACGGCGTCGGGCCAGGCAATGGTGGCCAGGAATTCGTCCAGCGGGACGCCCGCCGGGATCTCGTCCTGCTCCACGGGGGTCAGGGATGTGGTGGTGGAGTCGTCGATGCCGAGCTGGGCGGCGAGCGAGGGCTCCTGCGCACGCAGCTTGGCGGTGTCGACGAGGGCGAACAGGCGGGCGGGCTGATCCCAGCCGAGCCCGGCGCTGTACTCGTCGATCTCGAGCACCGCGCGGGTCAGGGGGTCGGCGGCGAGGGGGGTGCCGTCAACGGGGAGGTTGGTCATGCTCAACATCGTGCCTTGTGTACCCCGGAAAGCGGGAACTGAGTAAAGCCTTCGTAAGTTGCATCGGTGGGTCCTACTATCGCCGGGCCTGCTCCACACGACAGCGAACTTCGAGGTGCGCACCTTGGCTTTCCAGATGCCGGACCGCGGCGGAGGCCCGACAGGGCCACGGATCAGAGTCGGCCGACCATCGCGGCGGATCCGGACCCTGCTCATGACATTGGGTGTGCTGGCCGTATTGGCCATGCTTTTCGTGATGTTTGCGGGGTTCTGGACCGATTGGCTCTGGTACCGCTCGGTCAAGTACTCCTCGGTCTTCACCACCACCCTGTGGACCAAGATCGGCCTGTTCTTCGCCTTCGGCGTCCTGATGGCCGTGGCCGTCGGGGTCAACGTCTGGCTCGCGTACCGGCTGCGGCCGCCGCTGAGCGCGATGTCCGTGGAGCAGCAGAGCCTGGACCGCTACCGGATGGGTATCGCGCCCTTCAAGAAGTGGGCGCTGATCGCGGTCACCGCGGTGATCGGCCTGATCGCCGGTGCCTCCGCCTCCGGTGAGTGGCGGACCTGGCTGCAGTGGGTCAACGCCGTGCCCTTCGGCAAGACGGACCCGCAGTTCGGCATGGACATCGCGTTCTACACGTTCGATCTGCCCTGGTACCGCTTCCTGTTGAGCTTCGGATTCGCCTGCGCGGTGCTGTGTCTGGTCGCCGCGGCGCTGACCCACTACCTCTACGGCGGACTGCGGCTGACCAGCCCCGGCTCGCGGGCGACCGCGGCGGCCACCGGTCACCTGTCGGTGCTGCTCGGTATTTTCGTCTCGCTCAAGGCGATCGCGTACTGGCTCGACCGGTACGGCCTGGCGGTCAAGTCCAGCGGCCTGAAGTCGGCGGACAACTGGACGGGCCTGCGGTACGTCGACGCCAATGCCTACCTCCCGGCGAAGACGATCCTGTTCTTCATCGCGGCGATCTGCGCGGTGCTGTTCTTCGCCACCCTCTGGCGGCGGACGTGGCAGCTGCCGGTGATCGGCTTCGGCCTGATGGTGCTCTCGGCGGTCCTCATCGGCGGGCTGTATCCGGCGATCGTGCAGAAGTTCCAGGTCCAGCCGAACGAGCAGGCCAAGGAAGCGCCGTACATCAAGCAGAACATCAAGGCGACCCGGGACGCGTACGACATCCAGGACTCCCAGGTCACGCCGTACAAGGGTGACTACAAGCCCGCCGACAAGGCGGACAGCCAGCGGTTGCGCGACAACGCCGACACCACGGCCGCCATGCGTCTGCTCGACCCGAACGTGGTCTCGCCGGCGTTCCAGCAACAGCAGCAGGTGCGCGGGTACTACCAGTTCCCCTCCACCCTCGACGTCGACCGCTACAAGGACAAGGACGGTGCCGAGCAGGACACCGTCATCGGTCTGCGCGAGCTGAACATCGCCGGTATCCCCGAGCGCAACTGGATCAACGACCACTTCAAGTACACCCATGGCTACGGCGCGGTCGCCGCCAAGGGGACCGAGGCCGCCGAAGGCGGCGGCCCCAAGTACACCGAGTCGGATCTGCCGGCCAAGGGGCAGCTCGGCTCGTACCAGCAGCGGGTGTACTACGGCGAGAAGACCTCGCAGTACTCCATCGTCGGCGGTCCGCAGAAGGAACTGGACTACTCCGACGACAGCGGCGAGAAGAGCTACAGCTACCGGGGCAACAGCGGCGTCAGCCTCGCCAACCCGGTCAACCGCGCGGCCTACGCGGCGGCGTTCGGGGAGCCGCAGATCCTCTACTCCGGAGCGATCGGCAAGGGCTCGCGGATCCTGTACAACCGCACGCCCAAGGAGCGCGTCGAAGCCGTCGCCCCCTGGCTGACCATCGACGGCGACGCCTACCCGGCGGTCGTCAACCACCGGCTCAAGTGGATCGTCGACGCCTACACCACCAGCAACGGCTATCCGTACGCCTCGCGCACCACGCTCGGGGACAGCACGGCCGATTCGCTCACCGACGGCCAGCGGGCGGTGGTGGCCCAGCAGAACCAGGTCAACTACATCCGCAACTCCGTCAAGGCGACGGTGGATGCCTACGACGGTTCGGTGAAGCTCTACCAGTGGGACGAGAAGGACCCGGTCCTCAAGACCTGGATGAAGTCGTTCCCCGGCACGGTCGAGAAGAAGAGCGCCATCAGCCCGGCGCTCAAGGAGCACCTGCGCTACCCGCAGGACCTCTTCAAGGTGCAGCGCCAGCTGCTGACCACCTACCACGTCACGGACCCGGGCACCTTCTACACCGGCTCCGAGCGCTGGCAGATCCCGAACGACCCGACGACCAAGTCGGGCAACGCGGTACCGCCGTACTACCTGAGCATGAAGATGCCGGGCCAGAAGGACCGGGCGTTCTCGCTGACGACGAGCTTCACGCCCAACAAGCGCGACAACCTCGGTGCCTTCATGGCCGTCGACGCCAATGCGACCAGCGGCGACTACGGCAGGATAAGACTGCTGAAACTGCCCTCGCAGACGCCGGTGCCCGGCCCGCAGCTGGTGCAGTCGAAGTTCAACTCCGATCCGAGCATCGCCAATGAGCTCAATATCCTCAAGAAGCTCGGTGACTCGGAGATCGAGTACGGCAATCTGCTGACCGTGCCACTGGACGGCGGACTGCTCTACGTCGAACCGGTGTATCTGCGGGGCGCCAACACCAACTACCCGCTTCTGAAGAAGGTGTTGGTCAGTTACGGCGACAACAAGCCCGTCCTGGAGGACTCCCTCAAGGACGCGCTGGACGTGGTCTTCGGCAAGAAGGCGCCCAGTACGGGCTCGCAGAACCCGCCCGGCGGCGACACCGGAACCGGACAGCAGCCTCCGTCCGGCCAGACGGTGCAGCAGGCTCTGGGCGACGCACAGAAGGCCTACGAGGAGGGCGAGAGGGCGCGCACCTCGGGCGACTGGGCCGGTTACGGCGAGGCCCAGAAGAAGCTCAAGGCGGCGCTGGACCGGGCGGCGAAGGCGTCCCAGAAGGGCGGCAAGCCGGCCGGCTGACCCCGCCGTATGCCCCCAGGCCCGGTGGCCGCCGGTTCGCGCCGGTGGCCACCGGGCCGCGGTGGTCCGGGCCGTCCCGCTGCCGTGATAGGTTGAGGTCAACAACGACGCGGGGTGGAGCAGCTCGGTAGCTCGCTGGGCTCATAACCCAGAGGTCGCAGGTTCAAATCCTGTCCCCGCTACGAAAAGACGAAGGCCCGGATCCTCAGGGATCCGGGCCTTCGTCATGTCGTCATCCCGTCATGTCTTCGGGTTCGTTACCGGTCAAAGCCGGGTCGCGCGGCCGATGTGGGGAAGGTGTGTGCTTGAGTTTGCCAAGTCGTCGTGTCGGGAAGTCGACAAACCGCTGAAGTGACCTCACTGGCTGCGGTATACCAGGTGTACGCGGGTTACAGGTGATGCGACGATGGGTCTTATGGGGGACAAGGCAAGGTTGTTGGAGACGGACCGGTTTGTGCATGCGCCCGACGACGGGCGCGAATCCGAGCTGCCGATGGATGTGATGGAGGCCGCGGAGGCCGCCGAAGCGTCCGATGCCGTGACCGAGTCCGGCCACCGCCGGGCCGCAGAGGCGGGCGACACCGCCGCCATGAGCGCGCTCGGCGCGATGCTGCTGCGCCGCGGTGACCTCGACGGCGCCGAGCCGCATCTGCGTTCCGCGGCCGCCGCCGGCGACCGCGCCGCGGCCAACAATCTCGGCGTGCTGCTGCACCAGCGGGGCTACGGGGACGAGGCGGCCGGCTGGTGGCGGATCGCGGCCGTCGCGGGCTCCGCCGCCGCGGCGCACGCCCTCGGGCGCCACTACCGCGAGCGCGGCGACGAGCCGGCCGCCGAGTACTGGCTGCGTCAGTCCGCCGAGTCCGGGCACTGCCTGGGCGCGTACGCCCTGGCCGACCTGCTGGAGCACCGCGGCGACATCGGCGCCGAGCGCTGGTTCCGTACGGCCGCCGAGCGCGGCCACCGTGAGGCCGCGTACCGCCTGGCCCGGCTCATCGAGGACGGCCGCGACACGGACCGGCGTGCGGTCCCCGCGTACGGCGAGCTGAACCGGCAGGAGGAGGCCGAGCAGTGGTACCGCCAGGCCGCCGCGCGGGGCCACCGGCGGGCCGCGCTGCAGCTCGGCGCGCTGCTGGAGGACCGCGGCGACGTCCAGGAGGCGGGCCGCTGGTACCTGTCCGCCGCCAAGGACGGCGAGGCGCGCGCGGCCTGTGCGCTGGGCTTCCTGCTGCGGGACGCGGGGGACGAGGAGAGCGCCGCCGAATGGTGGCGGCGGGCGGCCCAGGACGGCGATGGCAACGCTGCCAACGCGCTGGGAGCGCTGCACGCCGACCGCGGCGAACTGCAGACCGCCGAGCGCTGGTACCGCGTCGCGCTGGACGCCGGGGACGTCAACGGCGCCTACAACATCGGTCTGCTCTGCGCCGAGCAGGGCCGGGAGGGGCGCGGCGAGCAGTGGTACCGCCGGGCCGCCTACGCCGGGCACTGCGAGGCCGCCAACGCGCTGGCCATCCTGCTGCTGCAGCGCGGTGACGCCGCGGGAGCAGAGCCGTGGTTCTCCAAGGCGGCCGAGGCGGGCAGCGTCGATGCCGCGTTCAACCTCGGCATCCTCTTCGCCGGGCGGGGTGCGGAGCGTACGGCGCACACCTGGTACGAGCGGGCGGCCGCGGCCGGGCACACGGAGGCGGCCCTCCAGGTCGCCATCGTGCAGCTGCGGGACGGTGCGCTGCAGGACGCGGAGCGCAACCTGCGCTGTGCGGCCGGTGGCGGCAGCTCCGAGGCGGCCTTCCGGCTCGCGGACCTGCTCGACCGCCGGGCGGCCGCCGCGGGCGAGGGGCTGGCGGACAGCGAGCGCACGGCGGACGACGAGAGCGTGCAGTGGTACGAGCGAGCCGCCCGCCTGGGCCATCGTCGGGCCCAGGTCCGGGTCGGCATGTTCGCGGCGGCCCGCGGGGATGCCGTGGAGGCCGCCGACTGGTACCGCACGGCGGCCGAGGCCGGCAGCCGCAACGGCGCCTTCAACCTCGGGCTCCTGCTGGCCCGCGAGGGCAGCCTCCCCGAGGCCGCCCTGTGGTGGCAGCGCGCCGCCGAGACCGGCCACGGCCGGGCGGCGCTGCGGCTGGCGCTGCTCGCCGCCCGGCGTGGTGCGCTCGCCGAGGCGCAGAGCTGGTGTGCGCGCGCCGTCGAGCTGGGGCCGCCGGAGGTGGCGGAGCGTGCGGCGCGGCTGCGGACGGCGCTCCAGGAAGAGCTCAGCGCGTAGCGGGTGCCCCACGGGCATCCGGGAGGCCCGGGGCCGGTCCACAGGGCCGGGCCCCGGGCCGCGCGGAAGGAATTTGCGCTGGTCGTCGGCCTGGGGTTAGAGTAAAGCCAACAACGACGCGGGGTGGAGCAGCTCGGTAGCTCGCTGGGCTCATAACCCAGAGGTCGCAGGTTCAAATCCTGTCCCCGCTACTGAAGGCGAAGGCCCGGATTCCTTGAGGAATCCGGGCCTTCGTCATGCTTGTCGCCCGTGGTGGCCGCCCGCGCTTGCCGTCGTGGTCACTTCGGTATCCGGTGGCCGACCGCTTCCGCGTAGAAACTGCGGTCGACGAGCCGTTTCTCCGGCAGCGGGGCACCCCTGGTGACGCCGGCCTCGCGGTAGGCCTTCTGGAGCCGGTCCGCGGTGCCCTTTCTGATCTCCCAGTCCATCCGGAGCGACGGCACCGACGTCAGGATCTTCGCGTCGACGTCGAGCAGCCGTGCCAGCCCGGCGACGAAGGCCTGGCCGGCCTTGTAGTCGCCGGCGAAGTACGTGTTGACCGTGCGGAGGTAGGCGCGCAGGAAGGCGACCCCGGCGTCCGGGTCCCGCTGGAGCAGATTCGGGCCGTACAGGGCGCCGCCGAGCGGTTCGCCCTGCGGCTGGCCGCCGAGGAACGCGTACCTCTTGTCACCGTCGACGCGCCGCCAGACGGGGTCGAGCAGCCAGGCGGAGTCCACCCCGCCGCCGGTCAGGGCGGTCAGTACGTCGGCGGAGCCGAGCTGCTGGAAGGCGACGGAGTCCAGGCCGGCGCCGTGTCCGGCGAAGGTCCTGGCCATCGGGTACATGATCACGGAGCCCTTCCCGATCATGGTGCCCATCCTCGATCCCGCGAGGGAGACCGAGGAAGCGCTCTCGCCGCTCTTCAGACGCGCCCACAGGCCGCTCCTGGACTTCGGGGCGGGGGAGAAGTTGCCGGCCACCCAGCGGATGTCGAAGCCGCCGTTGATGCCGTTGACGACGGCTGCCTCGGGAGCTGCCCACAGGGCGTCCAGCTCGCCCTTGGCCAGCAGTGGCAGGGCCTCCGGGGTGGGCAGGACCTTCAGCCGGACGTCCAGGCCCTCCTTGGCGAACTCGCCCTTGGCCAGGGCCAGGCGCAGCGGGGCCACGTACTCGGCGCTGAGGGTGCCGGTGGCGATGGTGAGCGTGCGGCGCCGGGCGAGGGGGCGCGGGGCCGGGGCGCCCTTGGCGCAGCGTGCCGGGGCGCGGTCGGGGGCGAGGTCGGCGGGGTCGGTCCAGGAGGCCGGGCCGCAGCCCCGTACGGGTTTGACGGTGCGGGGGCCGCGTACGGCGGCGCTGTCCTTGTGGGCGGCGCAGCCCGTGCCGAGGGCGAGCGCGGCGAGGAGCACGGCGACGGTGGGGGTGCGGGTGCGCATGGGACCTCCGTGCGGGCGGTGTCCGGGCGGGCGGACGGTGCGGTCGGTCAGCTGTGGGGGCGGCCCCGGTCGCGGGGTGCCCAGGGGGCCAGCAGACGTCCGGCCAGCCGCACCAGCTCGGAGAAGAGCACGCCGAGGACGGCCACACAGACGATGCCGACGCACATCACGTCGTTCTGGAACAGGGCGCGGGAATCGAAGATCAGATGGCCGAGGCCGTCGGTGGCGGCGATCTGCTCCGAGGCGACGATGACGAGGACGGCCACCCCCGCGGCGATCCGGGCGCCCACCAGGACGGCGGGCAGCGAGGCGGGCAGCAGGACGTGCCGGAACATCTGCCAGGGGCTCGCACCGAAGACCCGCCCGGCGTCGCGGTGACCGGAGGGGACGGCCAGCACCGCCGCCATGGTGGAGATCCAGACGAAGAAGAAGACGGTCGCGGCGACGAGGGCGATCTGCGGGCCCTCGCCGAGCCCGAACAAGTTGAGGAAGACCGGCAGCAGGGCGAGTTTGGGCACCACGTACAGGGCGTCCAGGAGGGGTTCGAGGGCGGCCCGTACGAGGGGCAGCGAGCCCATCAGCAGGCCCAGGACGTAGCCGGCGACGGTGCCGGCGGCGTATCCGGCCAGGACGCGCCGGAGGGTGGCCCACACGTCCGGCCACAGGGCGCCGGCCAGGGCGCGGTCCCAGCCGTCGGCCAGGATCGTGGACGGCGCGGGGTAGATGCGGGCGTCGATCCAGGACAGGTCGGCGGCCAGCTGCCACAGCGCGACGAGCAGGAGCGGGACGGCGACGGCGAGCGAGATCTCCAGGATGCGCCGGCGGCGGTGGGTGCGCCGGGGGCGCAGTTCCCGGGGGCCGGGGCGGCGGACGAGCAGACGCCCGTCGGGGGCGGGCCGGCCGTCCTCGGGACCGGGGCCGGGGGCGCGGACGGGGGCGGTCATGCGGGGACGGCTCCCCCCGCGGCCGGGTGCGCCGCGGTGGTCCGGTCGACCTCGCCGCGCAGCAGCTGCCACAACTCGGCCTTCAGGGAGGTGAATTCGGGGGTGTCGCGGACTTCTCCGGTGCGTGGCCGGCCGAACGGCGGGCGGCGTTCGGCGATGATCCGGCCGGGCCGGGCGGACATCACCAGGACCCGGTCGCCGAGTACCAGGGCTTCGTCGAGGCTGTGGGTGATGAAGAGGGTGGTGGTGCGGGTGGTCTGGGTGAGGGCGAGCAGTTCGTCCTGGAGGAGGGTGCGCAGCTGGGCGTCGAGGGCCGCGAACGGCTCGTCCATCAGCAGGATCTCGGGCTCCACGGCGAGTGCGCGGGCGATGGCGACGCGCTGGCGCATCCCGCCGGAGAGCGCTGCCGGGTAGGCGCCGGCGAAGTCGGTGAGGCCCATCCGGGCGAGCCAGGAGCGGGCCCGTGCGTCGGCCTCCTTACGGGGCACGCGCTGGATGTCGAGGCCGAAGCGGACATTGACCAGTACGGTCTTCCAGTCGTAGATGCCGTAGTCCTGGAAGATCATCGCGGCCGGGCGGTCGGTGCTCGCCCGGATCTCCAGCTCGCCCCCGGTGGGGCGGAGCAGCCCGGCGGCGATGCGCAGCAGGGTCGACTTCCCGCAGCCGGACGGGCCGACGACACAGACGAATTCACCCGCCGCGATGTCGGCGTCGACGGGGCCGAGGGCGGCCAGCGCCTTGCTGCCGCGGCCGAACGAGCGGGTCAGTGCGCGGGCGCGCAGGGCCGGTGGCCGGGCGGACGGGCCGGCGGGTGGGTGGTGCGCTGCGGGGGACGGGTGCGGCTCTCCCACGGGGTGCTCCTTGCGGAGTGCGGACAGGGTGCCGCCGTCGTGCGGGTCCCGGGCCCGGGCAGGCCCGGTGGCCGGAAAGCGCGGCGCGCCGACGATATGACGGCCCGTCAGATTTGGGCAAGGGGCGTGCGGGCATGGGTGCGGGGTGAGCTGATGCGCGGGAGGGGCTGTGGCGCGGGACGGGCTGGTGGGGGTGCGGTGACGGGAGTGCGGCCGGCGGGCGGGCCGGGCACGCGAAGGAGCCCGCGGCCGGGTGGGCGCGGGCTCGACGGTGCGTATGGCGTGACGCGGTGCGCGGGCGGCCCGGGCGGGGGCCGGTGCGCCCGGGCGTCAGGACGGGGCGCTGCAGGTGGGGCAGATGCCCCGGTAGGTCACGGTGACCTCGGAGACCTGGAAGCCGTAGCGCTCCGGCTCGGGCAGGGCGGAGAGCGGGTCGCCCTGGACGTGGACGTCGCGGATCGTGCCGCACCGCGAGCAGATCAGGTGCTGGTGGTCGTGGTGGGCGTTGGGGTCGTAGCGCTTGGCCCGGCCGTCCGTGCTCACCTCGATCACCTCACCGAGCGAGACCAGCTCGCCCAGGGTGTTGTAGACCGTGGCGCGGGAGATCTCGGGGAGCCGGTCGGACGCCAGCGCGTGCACCTCGTCGGCGGTGTAGTGGACGTGGTCCCCGTCGAGGACCTCGGCGACGACGCGTCGCTGCGCGGTCAGCCGCCAGCCGCGTCCTCGGAGCCGTTCCAGCAGGTCACTCATGCCAATCACCTATCAGTCAGATACAGCCAAGGGTAGCAGCGACAGGTCCATCACCGGATCGAGTATGGCTTTCGGGTTCTTCTTGACTTAGACATTGTCCAATGTAGGATCGTGATCGGCGCAAGCCAAGGGCAGGTGTAGAAGACTTTCCAGGAGGCGCACGTGTCGGTAGAGAGCACCACCGGACCGCTGACCACGGAGTCCGGGGCTCCGGTCGGGGACAACCAGAACAGCGAGACGGCCGGCATCGGCGGTCCCGGCCTCATCCAGGACCAGCTCCTGATCGAAAAGCTCGCGCACTTCAACCGCGAGCGCATCCCGGAGCGCATCGTGCACGCCCGTGGCGCCGCCGCGTACGGCACGTTCACGGTGACCGCGGACGTGACCAAGTACACCCGCGCCAACTTCCTCTCCGAGGTCGGCAAGCAGACGGAGACCTTCCTGCGCTTCTCCACCGTCGCGGGCAACCTCGGCTCGGCCGACGCGGTGCGTGACCCGCGCGGTTTCGCGCTGAAGTTCTACACCGAAGAGGGCAACTACGACCTCGTCGGCAACAACACCCCGGTGTTCTTCATCAAGGACGCCATCAAGTTCCCCGACTTCATCCACACCCAGAAGCGCGACCCGTACACCGGCTCGCAGGAGGCGGACAACGTCTGGGACTTCTGGGGTCTGTCGCCGGAGTCCACCCACCAGGTCACCTGGCTGTTCGGAGACCGCGGCATTCCCGCCTCCTACCGCCACATGAACGGCTACGGCTCGCACACCTTCCAGTGGAACAACGCCGCCGGTGAGGTCTTCTGGGTCAAGTACCACTTCAAGACCGACCAGGGCATCAAGAACCTCACGACCTCCGAGGCCGCCGAGACCTCCGGCCTCGACCCCGACAGCCACCAGCGCGATCTGCGCCAGTCCATCGAGCGGGGCGACTTCCCGAGCTGGACCGTCCAGGTGCAGATCATGCCCGAGGCCGAGGCGGCCAACTACCGCTTCAACCCGTTCGACCTGACCAAGGTCTGGCCGCACGAGGACTACCCGCCGATCGAGATCGGCAAGCTGGAGCTCAACCGCAACCCGCAGAACATCTTCGCCGAGGTCGAGCAGTCGATCTTCTCCCCGCACCACTTCGTGCCGGGTATCGGCCCGTCCCCCGACAAGATGCTCCAGGGCCGTCTCTTCGCCTACGGCGACGCCCACCGCTACCGCGTCGGCATCAACGCCGACCACCTCCCGGTGAACCGCCCGCACGCCGCCGAGGCGCGCACCCACGGCCGGGACGGCGTGCTCTACGACGGACGGCACGCGGGCGCGAAGAATTACGAGCCCAACAGCTTCGGCGGACCGAGCGAGACCGGCCGCCCCCTGTGGCAGCCGGCCACCGTGACCGGCCCCACCGGCGAGCAGGCCGCGTCCTCGCACGCCGAGGACACCGACTTCGTCCAGGCCGGCACTCTCTACCGCCTGATGTCGGAGGAGGAGAGGGAGCGTCTGATCGACAACCTGGCGGGCTTCATCTCCCAGGTCTCCCGCGACGACATCGCCCAGCGGGCGATCGAGAACTTCCGCAAGGCGGACGCGGACTACGGCAAGCGACTGGAGGCCGCGGTCCAGGCCCTGCGCGGCTGAGCGTAGGCAGCCCTTTGCGGCTAATCCGCCGCCGCTCTCGCGGAGGTGGTTGATCGCCGTGGGGGTTGCTCAATTGTCGCTGCCGTATACAAGCGAAGAGGCCGGATGCCATGGGGCTTCGGCCTCTTCGTGCGTCCGGTCTCCGTGCTCAGGCCGGTACGGCGTCGGCCCGTTCCGTGGTGGCCGACCAGCAGCGGATGATGTCGCGTACGGACACCACACCGACCGGTTCATGGTCGTTGAGCACGATCAGATGGCGGAAGCCGCCGCGCACCATGGCGTCCGCGGCGTCGTCGAGGGTCCAGTGCGGGGCGGCGAAGACCACGTCCGAGGTGGTGTGGGTCTGGGCGGTCTCCCGGTCGGGGTTCTCGCCCGCACCGAGGGAATTGAGGATGTCGCGCTCGGTGAGGATGCCGATACCGCTGTTGTCGTTGTCGAGGACCACGGCCGCGCCGATGCGGCGGGCCGCCATCAGCTGTGCCGCCTGTCGGAGGGTGTGAGCGGGCCCGATGGTGAGGACCACCGTGCTCATGGCGTCTTTGACGTGCATGGGCATGGAGTGGAGCCACCTCCTTGGTGAATGTGCCTTGCGAAGGGATTCACAAGTTCACAAAGTGGGGGATTCTCATGTTCACATGCCTGTGCCGATGCAACAAGGGGCAACTGCGGGACGGGTGTCCGAATACCCGGCCCGTCGCAGGTCAGCGCGGGGAGTCGCCGAGATAGCCGAGCAGATCCTCATGCAGCAGGCCGTTGGAGGCCGCCGCGTTGCCGCTGTGCGGGCCCGGCTTGCCGTCCAGGCCGGTGAACTGCCCGCCGGCCTCCTTCACGACCACCGCGCACGCCGCCATGTCCCACAGCGAGAGCTCCGGCTCCGCGCAGATGTCCACCGACCCCTCGGCGATCATCATGTACGGCCAGAAGTCCCCGTAGCCGCGGGTGCGCCAGCAGTCCCGGCTCAGGTCGAGGAAACCGGGCAGCTTGCCGCGCTCCTCCCAGCCGGTCAGCGAGGAGTAGGCGAACGAGGCGTCCTGGATGCGGCCGACCTGCGAGACCTGCAGCCGGGTCGCGGAGGTCAGGCTGCGGCCGGTGAAGGCCCCCAGCCCGTCGGCGGCCCACCATCGGCGGTGGAGCGCCGGGGCGGAGACGATGCCGACCACCGGGCGGTCGCCGTTCTCCCCGCGCTCCATCAGCGCGATCAGCGTCGCCCAGACCGGCACTCCGCGGACGTAGTTCTTGGTGCCGTCGATCGGGTCGATGATCCAGCGCCGCGGCCCCGCGCCCTCGCTGCCGAACTCCTCGCCGAGCACCGCGTCCCGTGGCCGGGCCCGCTGGAGCTGACCGCGGATGAGCTCCTCGGCCGCCTTGTCCGCCTCACTCACCGGTGTCATGTCCGGTTTGGTCTCGACCTTGAGGTCGAGGGCCTTGAAGCGCTCCATGGTCGCGGCGTCCGCGGCGTCCGCGAGAACATGGCCGAGGCGAAGATCATCGTGATAGTCGGGCATGGGCGAACAGTATCGATTGGTCTGCGCAGGAGCCACACGGCCGGGCGCCGCCGGGCGTGTGACAGCCCCGGGCTCGCCGGTGTGTGGGTGCCGCGGCGCCCCTTGACAGCATCTGGCGCCGCGTCAATTCTGTGCGCACACCGGCCGCTTGGGCCGGCGGCCGGGGAGGCGACGATGCCCGCAGCGCGTGAATCCCTGCTCGATGCCGCCTACACGGCGCTGACGCAACGCGCCTGGACGGCCGTCCGGATGGTCGATGTCGCGGCCGCCGCCGGCGTCTCCCGCCAGACGCTCTACAACGAGTTCGGCAGCAAGGAGGGGCTGGCCCGCGCCCTGGTCCGCCGGGAGACCGAGAACTACCTCGCCGGGGTCGCCCGGGCGCTGTCCCGGGGTGCCTCGGCCGCCGGGGCGCGGGGCGACGCGGCCGGCCGGGTGGTGGCCGCGGCCGCCTGGACACTCCGGACCGCCCGGGCGAACCCCCTGGTCAGGGCCGTACTGACCGGCTGCTGGAACGACCGGCTGCCGATCCCTTCGGGGGCGCAGGGCGACCCGGCGCCGGTACGGGCCGACCGGCCCGGCCTCCCCGTACAGCGCGCCGCGGTGCCCGCCGAGGCGCCGCTGCCGGGGCCCGCGGAGCTCGTCGGCCGCTTCTGCGACCAGGCTGTCGCGGCGCTGGAGCCCGACTGGCCGGCGGGGGAGTTGCCCGCCCTGGGCACCGCCTGCGAGACGGCGGCGCGGCTGACCCTGGCCTGTGTCGTCGCCCCGCCGGCCTCCGGCGCGGCGCAGGTTCCCGGCGTGGCGCAGGTCCCCGGACGCGTACCGGCTCAGCGGTCGGGCCGGGAGCTGGAGACGGAGGCGGTGTCCCGGCTTGTACGGGGCGCCTTCGCCCGGACGGCGGCCGGTGCATCGCCGGCAGACCAGGGATAGCGGGGCGTTACGACTGCGCTGCCCGGCCGGGGGTGACGGACCGTCACGACTGTGCCGCCCGCCCAGGGGTGGCGGGAGCGTTACGACGGTGGGGAGGAGGGGCCGCACGTGCGCCGGCGGTGACGGGCGCCCTGCACCCCCACGAGCCCCCACGGCCCCAGGGGCACCAGAGCCCCTGGGGCCTGTCTTCAAAGTCCCGCCTGCCTCGCGGCGCCTGGCACGCACTCCCCCACGCCTGAACGGCGCGGGGGGACCCCCATCCGCGTTGTCGGATCATCCCGGTACACCCAGTACCGGGAAGACCCTCCGCCTTGCGATCGCACGCACCAGACACCGCGAGGCCCGCCCTACGGGCGAACGACGGGACTTTGAAGACAGCCCCCAGGTCACCAGACCCCCGCGTCGACCGCCGTGCACACCGCCGCTCCCGCCTCGGTGCGCCGATGGTTCAGTGCGCCGACCCCGACAGCTGCAGACCGACCACGCCGACGATGACCAGGGTGATGGAGACGATCTTGAGAGTGGAGACCAGGTCGCCGAGGAAGACCATGCCGTAGATCGCCGTCCCGGCGGCGCCGATGCCGGTCCACACCGCATACGCCGGGCCGACGTCGAGCTTGCGCAGCGCCAGCGTCAGCAGACCGAAGCTGCCGAGGGCGAAGGCCGCGAAGGCGATGGTCGGGAAGAGGCGGGTGAAGCCGTGCGAGAGCTTGAGGCAGACCGCGAAGCCGGTCTCCAGGATCCCCGCCACCACGACCAGCAGCCACGCCATGTCCCATTGCCTCCGTCAGCCAGAGCCTGTCCTGCATGAGCGACGGCGGGGCGTCAGAATCACTCGTTCGGGCCCCGTCCGGGCGATCAGGGCCTCCTTGGGCACTACGCCGACCTTGGTGTGATTATGCCTTTACCTCCGGCGGGCGGCGGCAAACGTCCAGGGATCAGTCGCCCTCGCGGCGTTCGCGGGTGGCCAGGAGGCGGCGCAGCGAGTAGAGACGGGCCGGATCGGCGTGCCCGTCGGTGACCCACGCGTCCAGCGCGCAGTCCGGTTCGTCGTGGCTGCAGGCGCGCGGGCAGCCGGCGGTGCCGGGCTCCAGATCCGGGAAGGCGTGGATGACCCGGGAGGGGTCCACGTGATGCAGCCCGAAGGACCGTACGCCCGGGGTGTCGATGACCCAGCCCGAGTCCCCGGGCAGCGGGAGCGCCAGCGCCGAGGTGGTGGTGTGCCGCCCGCGGCCGGTGACCGCGTTGACGTGGCCGATGGCCCGGCGGCGCTCCGGGACCAGGGAGTTGACCAGGGTGGTCTTGCCCACCCCGGAGTGCCCGACGAACGCTGTCATCCGGCCCGTCAGCGCGGCCCGCACCCGCTCGGCGGCGCTGCCGTCGGCGAGCTCGTCGCGGTTGGTGACGAGGTAGGGGACGCCGAGCGCGCCGTAGGACTCCAACAAGGTGTCCGCGGAGGCCAGATCGGACTTGGTCAGCACCAGCAGGGGGTCGAGGCCCGCGTCGTAGGCGGCGACCAGACAGCGGTCGATGAGCCGGGGGCGCGGCTCGGGATCGGCCAGCGCGGTGACGATCGCGAGCTGGTCGGCGTTGGCGACCACGACCCGCTCGAACGGGTCGTCATCGTCGGCCGTACGGCGCAACGTCGAGGACCGCGACTCGACCCGGACAATCCGGGCGAGGGTGTCCTTGGCGCCGGTCAGGTCCCCGACGACGGCGACCCGGTCGCCGACCACCGCGCTCTTGCGGCCCAGTTCGCGGGCCTTCATCGCGGTGACCGTACGGCCGTCGACCAGGCAGGTCAGCCGACCGCGGTCGACGGTCAGCACCAGGCCCTCGCCGGCGTCCTCGTGCTTGGGGCGGATATTGGTGCGGGGCCGGTTGCCCTTGGGGTTGGGGCGGACGCGGATGTCGTCCTCGTCGGGGTTCTTTCCGTAGCGGCGCATGGCGGCGGAACCCCTCAGCCTCTCCGGGAGGCAGCGGACGCCGGGGCGAGCATGTCCGTCCACATCGCGGGGAAGTCGGGCAGCGTCTTGGCGGTGGTGGCGACGTTCTCCACCTCCACGCCGTCGACCGCCAGGCCGATGACCGCCGCGGCGGTGGCCAGCCGGTGGTCCTCGTAGGTGTGGAAGATCCCGCCGTGCAGGGGGCGCGGCCGGATGTGCAGCCCGTCCGCGGTCTCGGTGACATCGCCGCCGAGTTCGTTGAGCTCCTTGGTGAGCGCGGCGAGCCGGTCGGTCTCGTGGAGCCGCAGATGCGCCACGCCGCGGAGTGTGGAGGGGGAGTCGGCCAGGGCGGCAACCGCGGCGATGCCCGGGGTCAGCTCGCCGACCTCGCTCAGGTCGACGTCGATGCCGTGGATCCGGCCGCTGCCGGTGAAGGTCAGCCCGTGCTCGGTCAGCTCGCAGGAACCGCCCATGGTGGTGAAGATCTCGCGCAGCGCGTCGCCGGGCTGGGTGGTGTGCTCGGGCCAGTCGGGGATGGTCACCCGGCCGCCGGTGACCAGCGCCGCGGCCAGGAACGGCTGCGCGTTGGACAGGTCCGGCTCGACGACCAGATCGCGGCCGAGCAGCGCGCCGGGGGTGACCCGCCAGACGTTCGGCTCGCCGCCCGCCTCCGGGGTGTCCACCTGCGCGCCGACGCTGCGCAGCATGTCGACGGTCATCCGGATGTGCGGCATGGAGGGCAGGGCCGCGCCGACGTGCCGGACCTCGACGCCCTGGTTGAAGCGCGGCGCGGACAGCAGCAGGGCGCTGACGAACTGGGAGGACGAGGAGGCGTCGATCTCGACCGCGCCACCGTCCAGGCCGCCGCTGCCGAAGACCGTCATGGGCAGCGCGCCGCGGTTGTCGTCGTCGATCCGGGCGCCCAGGGCGCGCAGCGCGTCGATCACGCCGCCGAGCGGGCGCTCGTAGGAGCGGGGGTCGCCGTCGAAGCGGATCGGGCCGTCGGCGAGCGCGGCGACGGGGGGAGGAAGCGCATGACCGTGCCGGCGTTGCCGACGTCGACGGTGGCCGGGCCGTGCAGACCCGCCGGGATGATCCGCCAGGCCTCGCCGCCGCCGGGCTGCGCGGCGGCGCCGGCGGAGCTGGAGGAGGCGGTCTCCTCGATGCCGACGCCCAGGGTGCGCAGCGCCTCGGCCATCAGGAGCGTGTCCCGGGAGCGCAGCGGTCGGCGCAGCCAGCCGGGCTCGGAGGAGAGGGCGGCCAGGACCAGGCCGCGGTTGGTGACCGATTTGGAGCCGGGCACGGTGACGGTGGCATCGACGGCCCCGGCGGCGAGCGGGGCGGGCCAGAGGGCGGGATGTGCGGGGCTCTCGGTCATGCCCCTTACTTTAATGGCTGGGCAAGGGTGCCGATCTTGATCAAAAGCCGTGCAACCCCGCCGAAACGTGGCAGTGATAGTGCGCTCGCGTGCCGGGAGCGGAACGACGGCGTCCAGCTCCGGCGTGACGGCGCCCGGCCCCGGCGTGGCGGCGGACGCTCCGGCGTGGCGGCGGACACCCAGGGCGCGCGGTACGAGGGCCGGCCGGCGCCCGGGGCGGCGGGCCTCAGAGGCCGAGCAGCCAGCGCCCGCCGCCCATCAGGGAGCACAGCGTCACCACGTGGAACAGGCCGAGCCAGACGGCCGCCGGGACATGGGTCAGGCGCGCCAGCTGGTCCGGGTCGGAGTCGACCGCACCCCCGCGGCGCCGCTTGCCCATCAGCTCGAACGGTGGCCGCACCCCGCCCAGCAGCAGGAACCACACCACCGCATAGGCGAACGCCGCCTGCACATCCGCCGTCGTCAGCCAGGAGACCAGCACGAACGCGGCGCCGGTCAGGACGACGGTGAGCACGCCGTACGCATTACGGATCATGATGAGCATCGCCAGCAGCAGCGCGGTCGCGCCCCACAACAGCGCCGTGATGTGGCCCGCGGCGAGCAGCGCGGCGCCTGCCAGGCCCAGCAGGGACGGTGCGATGTAGCCGGCCGCGGCGGTCAGCACCATGCCCAGGCCGGTCGGCTTGCCGCGCGAGACGGTCAGGCCCGAGGTGTCAGAGTGCAGCCGGATGCCGTCCAGGCGGCGGCCGGTGAGCAGGGCGATCAGTCCGTGGCCGCCCTCGTGGGCGATGGTGACGGCGTTCCGCGACAGCCGCCAGGCGGTGTGCGGGACGACGGCGCCCAGGGCGAGCACCGCCGTGATGATCACCAGCCAGAGCGACGGGGCGGGTTGGGTCCCGAAGACCCGGCTCCATATGTCGGTGAGGTGGTCGGTGTCCATGTCTCCCCTTCGTGTGGCATGGCAGTGTGGCATGCATGTGCGGTAGGTATGCAGCGAGTCGTCGTCCCGAGGACCTGGTGGGGGTTTTCGGCGTTCAGCAGTGGGAGCCGACGGAGACCCTGGCGCCCAGTTGGAATGTGGCGCCGACGGACCGGGTGCATGCGGTGCTCGAACGCCCCCTCAAGGGCGCGGCGGCCGGCGCCGCTCAGCCGGACGGCCCGGTGCGCCAGTTGCGGACGCTGAAGTGGGGCCTGGTCCCGTCGTGGTCGAAGTCACCCGAGGCCGCCGCGAAGATGATCAATGCGCGGGCCGAGACGGTGCACGAGAAGCCGTCCTTCCGGCAGGCCTTCGCGACCCGGCGGTGCCTGCTCCCCGGAGACGGTTACTTCGAGTGGGTCACCGACGCCGCGGAGCGGGAGCTGGAGGAGCAGGGCAGGAAGAAGCGGCCCCGTAAACAGCCCTACTTCGTGACGCCCGCGGACGGGTCCGTGATGGCGATGGCCGGGCTCTACGAGTTCTGGCGGGACCGTACGCTGCCCGGCGACCACCCGCTGGCCTGGTGGGTGACCTGCACGGTCGTCACCACGGAGGCCGAGACCACCCCGCTGGCGGGGGACGCCGGCGACGAGGGGCCGCAGTCCCTGGCCGAGATCCACCCCCGGATGCCGCTGGTGCTGACACCGGACCGCTGGGACGCCTGGCTCGACCCGTCCCGCACCGACCCCGACGAGATACGCGCACTGCTGGCCCCG
Source organism: Streptomyces sp. Edi2 (assembly GCF_040253635.1). Taxonomy (NCBI): domain Bacteria; kingdom Bacillati; phylum Actinomycetota; class Actinomycetes; order Kitasatosporales; family Streptomycetaceae; genus Streptomyces; species Streptomyces sp. Edi2. The sequence goes on from NZ_JBEJGX010000003.1 coordinate 6,061,176, forward strand.
CCGCCGGCCGGGATGATGCGCGCCTATCCCGTCCCGACCGGGGTCAGCAATGTCCGCACCAACGGACCCGAGCTGGTCGCCGAGCTCGACGGTCCGGAGGTGGGCACGCTGTTCTGAGGCGTGTCCGACCTGTGGCGGGCGCGGGGGCCGGGCCGGGCGGCCCTCCCGTATGTCTGTGGTGTCGCCCGTGCTGCCTGGGGTGCCGCCTGAGTGCCTGGGGTGCCGCGCGCACGTCCTGGGGTGCCGCGCGGGTGTCCGCGCTGCCCGTCCGGCTGCGGCACGGGCAGGATGGGCGTATGAGCACTGGCGCGATCGAGACCGACACGGTCGGCACACCGGCGGGCGACGCCCGGATCACCTGGCACCGTGACGCCACGCCGGCACGGGCCGTGGTGGCCGTGAGCCATGGCGCAGGCGGCGGCATCGAGGCACGCGACCTGAGGGCCCTGGCGGCCGCGCTGCCGGCCCGCGGGTACACCGTGGCGCTGGTCGAGCAGCCGTGGCGGGTGGCGGGCAAGAAGCTGGCGCCCGCGCCGAAGACCCTGGACTCCGGATGGACCGCGCTGTGGCCGGCGCTGGAGAAGCCGGGGCTGCCGGTGGTCGCCGGCGGCCGTAGTGCCGGTGCCCGGGTGGCCTGCCGTACGGCGCGGGACCTGGGCGCGCAGGCCGTACTGGCGCTCAGCTTCCCGCTGCATCCGCCGGGCCGGCCGGAGAAGTCCCGGGTGGACGAGCTGACCGGCGCCGGGGTGCCGACGCTGGTCGTCCAGGGCGGCCGGGATCCGTTCGGACGCCCTGAGGAGTTCCCGCCGGAGACGGAGATCACCGAGGTGGCGCACGCCGACCACGGCTTCGCGGTGCCCAAGAAGGCGGGCGTCGGCGAGGCGGAGTCGATGGCCGTGATCACGGATGCGGTGGCGGCCTGGCTGGACGGGATGTTCGGCTGACGGTCTCCTTTCCCTGTCCGTTTCCCCTGGTGCGCTCGTCCTTGTGCGCCCCCCTTGCCGGAGTGGCAAGCGGGCTTGCCGGGCCCCGGCCGTAGTCGCCCGTGGTCGCCCGCAGTCGCCCGCGTCCGGCCGCCGGCCCTTTGAACTCTGCTTCCGGGAATGCCGCGCCCCATGCGGCTGTTGTGCGAGGCGTAGTACTCGAGTACGTCCGGTGAAGCATGAGGAAGAGGAGTCCGCCGCATGGGAATCGCTTGCCCGGCCCGCCCGGCCGCCGACCTGCCCCGGTCGCAGATGGTGAAGCAGCCCGCCCTGGCTGGAGCGGCGGCCGCACCGGATCGTCGTCTATTCTCCGAATCGGGTGGGTCCGCATCCGGATCCAGGACGGTGTTGGAGGAGGTGGGTCCGGTCACCGGTACCGACGCAGGGACCGACGGCACGGCTGAGAACAAGGCTCAGGAGAGCGCCGCCGAGCGCAATGCGCGCTTCGAGCGGGACGCGCTGACGTTCCTGGACCAGATGTACTCCGCCGCGCTGCGCATGACGCGCAATCCGGCCGACGCGGAGGACCTGGTGCAGGAGACATACGCCAAGGCGTATGCGTCCTTCCACCAGTTCCGGGAGGGCACCAACCTCAAGGCCTGGCTGTACCGCATCCTCACGAACACCTTCATCAACTCCTATCGCAAGAAGCAGCGCGAGCCCCAGCGCAGCGCCGCCGAGGAGATCGAGGACTGGCAGCTGGCGCGCGCCGAGTCGCATATGTCGACGGGACTGCGCTCCGCGGAGTCACAGGCGCTCGACCACCTCCCCGACTCCGATGTGAAGGCCGCGCTCCAGGAGATCCCCGAGGAATTCCGTATCGCGGTGTACCTGGCGGATGTCGAGGGCTTTGCGTACAAGGAGATCGCGGACATCATGGGGACACCCATCGGCACGGTGATGTCCCGACTGCACCGAGGCCGGCGCCAACTGCGCGGCATGCTGGAGGATTACGCCCGTGAGCGCGGGCTGGTCCCGGCGGGGGCGGCGACCGCGGACCCGCAGTCCGCGCGCACGACGGAGTCGCACGACCGGAAAGGCTCGGGATCATGAGCTGCGGAGAGCCGCACGAGAAGGACTGCTCAGAGGTCCTTGACCACCTCTACGAGTATCTCGACCGGGAGATGCCCGCGGGGGAGTGCGCAGATTTCCAGGTGCATCTGGACGAATGCTCGCCGTGCCTGGAGAAGTACGGCCTGGAGCAGGCGGTCAAGAAGCTCGTCAAGCGCTGCTGCGGCCATGACGACGTCCCCAGCGACCTGCGCTCCAAGGTGATGGGCCGGATCGACCTCATCCGGGCCGGCGAGACCGTGCCCGAGGTGAGCGTGCTCGAACAGGCCAAGAAGGAACAGGCGCAGCGCGAGCAGGCGGCGGCATCCGAGGAGGGGACCGGTCCGGGCGGGGTGACCGGTTCCACCGATGCACGGAGCCGGACCGCGCGGGCCGAGTAACGCGGCACGTCACCCTAAGGGGTGAGGGACGGGCCGATTCGTCCCGCCCGATCCGCTGATGCACCTTCCCCGGTGCCCCGGCCCCTCTATTCTCACCGGACCCCGACGCACTGCGGAGGCAGCGCGAGGGGTCCCTCTGCTCCCCAAGAGCGTGGGGGAGCGGTGGGCTCGGTGAGGAGGGCGCGATGCGGGGACTTCCGGCGGCCGCGCGAGGGTATATCGGCTGCGCCGTGCTTGCCGCGGCGCTGTGTGCCGCCCCGGCGTCACGGCTCGGAGCCGGCGCCCCCTGGAGCAGCACGCTGGCCCTGGCCACCCTGTACGCGGTGTGCGAACAGCTGCACCGCTGCCCGTTGGTGGGCGGCCGGATACCGTACGGCGCGGGTTCCGCCGGGGCGCCCGGGGCGCTTGTCGCAGGCTGGGCCAGCCCCGTCCTGCTCGCCGGGGTCTTTCTGCTGCCGCCGCCCCTGGCCGCACTGGCCGCCGTCCCCGGAGCGCTGACCGGCCCGGCGAAGGCGCGCTCGGCCGGAGCCCGCAGGCTCTGGCACGCCGCCGAGACGGCACTGGCCTGCTGCGCGGCCGCCCAGGTCTTCCGGGCCCTCGGCCATCACCCGCTGTCCGCACCGCAGTTCCCCGTTCTGCTGCTGCCCGCCGCGGCCGCCGCCACCACCTTCTGTGCGGTGCTCGTGGCGCTCGACGGCGGCGTGCTGGTCGCCGCCGAGCGGCGCCCGCTGCGCACCGCCTGGCGCGGGGCGCTCTCCCGTTCGCTGGGGCCGCATCTGGTGCACGGCCTGGCCGGGCTGATGATGGCGGTGTTGTGGTGCAGCTCGTACGGGCCGACGGCGGCACTGCTGGTGCTGCTGCCGATGTGCCTGTCCTGCTGGGTGTTCGCCCAGTACCACCGTGAACGCACCGCCCACCAGGCCACCATCCGCGCCCTCGTCCAGGCCGTGGACATCAAGGACCGCTACACCCGCGGGCACAGTGAGCGGGTCGGGCGCGCCTCGGTGATGATCGCCCGGGAGCTGGGCATGACGGAGGACCGGGTGGAGGTACTGCGGTTCGCCGGCATCCTGCACGACGTCGGCAAACTCGGCGTCCCCACCCGGCTGTTGCGCAAGGACGGACCGCTGACGCCGCAGGAGCGACGGGTCATCGAGCTGCATCCCGAATACGGCCACGAGATCGTGCGCGGTATCGGCTTCCTGGGGGAGGCACGGGCGGCGATCCTGCACCACCACGAGCGGCTGGACGGGCGCGGCTATCCCTACGGACTGATGGGGCATCACATCCCGGAATGCGCCCGGGTGGTGGCGGTCGCGGACGCCTTTGACGCGATGACCTCGACCCGCTCCTACCGCCGGGCCCGGCCGGTGCCGGCGGCCGTGGCGGAGCTGCGCAAGTGCGCCGGGGCGCAGTTCGACCCGCGGATGGTCCGGGCGCTGGCGGCGGCGCTCGACCGGTACGGCTGGCACCCGGACCTGGTGGCGGCGGCGGACGCGGAGCCCGGTGCGGTGCGGGAGGGGGAGGGCGTCGGCGGCCCGCCGGAGCCCGGTGCGGCGCCAGGGGCCGGTGCGGTGGAGGGAGCCGGTGCGTTGCCGGGAGCCGGTGCGGCGCCGGGAGCGGCCACGGTGCAGGGCGCGGGGGAGCCAGGCGCTGGGGAGCCGGGCGCCGGGAGGCCGGGCGCCGGCGGGCAGCGGCCGGCCCGGCGGTCCGAGCCGCGCCCCGAAGAGGCCGGACGGAAGGGTGCGCGATGAGCGGCGCCCCGGAGCGGTCCCGGCCGCCCCGGCTGCCCTGGCCGTCCGGGAGCCGTTCGGCGGACGGCCGTGCCACCCGGGCCGGGGTGCCTGCCGCACGGGGCGGCGCCGTGATCGCCGCCGTCTACGCCCCGGCCGGCGCGCTGGCCTGCTGGTCGCTCGGCCGGACGCTCTGGGAGGGCCTGGCCGAGCCCGGGATCGCGCTGGCCTTCGGGCTGCTGATAGCGGTGGGCGAGCTGGTGGGCCGGGGCGCGCGGCCGGCGGCCGGGGGGCGGGGGCCGGGAGAGCGGGAGGTCTCCCCGCTCGGCGCGGCCGGCGCCCTCGCGTACGCGCTGCTCGGTGAGGCCGGCGGACGGCCGACGACCCATGGCGTACCGCAGATCGTGGCCGTGGTCCTGGCGGCCGGTCTGGTCGGACTCGTCCCGCAGGTCGCCCGCGGCCGGGGCCCGGCGCTTGACCACCTCGCCCGCCGGATGCTGACCATCGGGTTCGCCGCCACCTGCTTCCAGCCCCTCTACAACACCGGGACCCTGAGCAGCTGGGTGGCCTCAGGACCGGTCTACCCGCTGTTCCTGACCGGCCTGATGGCGCTGACCGCGCTGTGCGACGCGGTGCTGGCGGCCGCACTGGCCCGCGCCCGCACCGGCTGGCCGTACGGGCCGCTGCTGCGCGACGAGTTGCGGGCGCTGCCCGGCATCGGCTCGGCGATCTGTGCCACCGGAGTGGTGATCTCGCTGGCCACTGCGGTCGCCGGGCTCTGGGCGCTGCCGGTCTTCTGTCTGCCGCTGCTGCTGACCCAGTTCGCCTTCCGCCGGTTCGCGGCCGTGCGCACCACCTACCGCCAGACCATCGCCTCGCTGGCCCGCTCCACCGAGATCGCCGGCTACACCCCGCACGGCCACGCCCGCCGGGTGGCCGCGCTCAGCCGCGCCGTGGGCCGTGAACTCGGTCTGAACGCACCGGACCTGGACGTGCTCGAATACGCCGCGCTGATGCATGACATCGGACAGCTCTCGCTCCTCGACCCGGTGCCCGACGGCGCCACCGCGCCGCTGCCGCCCGCGCAGCAGCGCCGGATCGCGCTGCTGGGCGGCGCCGTGGTCCGGCAGACCGGGGTTCCCGCGGAGGTCGCGGTGGTCGTCGAGCGGCAGGCCGATCCGTACCGGGACCAGCCGGTCACGGCGCGTATCGTCCGCACGGTCAACGCCTACGACGACCTGTCGGGGGAGTCGGCGGGGCCGGGCGGCTCGCTGCGCGCCCTGGAGCGGCTGCGGCTGGCCACCGCGCAGGACCACGAGCCCCGGGTCGTCGAGGCGCTGGCCAGGGTCCTGGCGTGCGGCGGCCGGGCGGTGTGAGACGCCGATGCGTGCGGGCGGTGCGGGGCGGCGATGGGCAGTGGCGGCGTGCGATGCCGGTGTGAGATGCCCGACTCCTCGCGCGGCGCGGGACCGGCGGTGCCCGGTCGTCCGGCGTACGCCGCCCCGTCCCGGAGCTGTATGCCCCGGTAAGGCGGGAAACGGTCCCCGGCCGGTCACCAGCCGCCTCAAGGGGCCGTCTCGCCGCTCCCGCCCCCGCATTCGCCGCCCCGCCTGCACAGAGCGCCGGATGTCACGGAACCCATGGGTAATGAGCGCCCTCCGAGATGGGCATGGTTGGATGCGAAGGAAGCCCCTTTCAGGGGGTTCAGGGGGTCGGCGAAGGGCAAGGAGCCGCAGGGGGACCAGCAAACCAGGCTGAGCCCGACGGCAATCTGTGGCAGGTTGTCGAGTGGGCCCCTCAGACGGCCCCGGACGCCGCTCGGCACCCCACCGCAGTGGCACCAAGAGCAACCAGCAGGCGGGAATCGTGAGGATCTTCGGCAAGGTACGGCATCGGCCCTCCGCCTCGTGGCGGCAGGCGACCGACCGCGCTTTCACGCTGATCGGCGACGGCCGTTACGAGGACGCGGGGGCGCTGCTGACCCGCGCCGCGGACATGGAGCCGTGGCTGTCCGAGTCCTGGTTCAACCTTGCTCTGCTGCACAAGTTCCGGCACGACTGGGACCAGGCCAGGGCCGCCGGTCTGCGCGCGGTCGCGCTGCTGGACCGCGAGGCCGGGGCGCCCGACTGGTGGAACGTCGGCATCGCCGCCACCGCCCTGCAGGACTGGCCGCTGGCCCGCCGGGCCTGGCAGGCCTACGGCCTCAAGGTCCCCGGTGAGGGCTCGCCGTCCGGCGAACCGCTCGGTATGGCCCTGGGCAGCGCCGCCGTCCGCCTCTCCCCGGAAGGCGAGGCCGAGGTGGTCTGGGGCCGCCGGCTGGACCCGGCCCGTATCGAGGTGCTGTCCATCCCGCTGCCGTCCTCCGGGCGGCGCTGGGGCGAGGTGGTGCTGCACGACGGCGTCCCGCACGGCGAGCGGACCATTGCCTCGGGCGCCGACGGTGCCACCCGGGCCTATCCGGTCTTCGACGAGATCGAGCTGTGGGCGCCCTCCCCGGTCCCCACCTGGGTGGTGCTCCTGGAGGCCGCCACGGAGGCCGACCGGGACGCCCTGGAGCGGCTGGCGGCCGATGCGGGCTTCGCCGCCGAGGACTGGTCCTCGTCGGTCCGGCTGCTGTGCCGTACGTGCTCGGAGAGCCGGATGCCCAGCGACGAGGGCGACGGCGAGCACCTGGACCCGCACGACCACAGTGAACCGGGCCACCCCGGACCGCTGGGACACCGCACGGCGGGCTCGGGCTCGCTGTGGGTGCCGGAGCGCGAGTGCGGTATCGCGGCGCCGTCCGCCCTGGTGCGCGGTCTGCTGGACGGCTGGGTCGCGGACAGCCCGGACACCCGTGAGTGGCGGGATCTGGAAGAGGTCTGCTGAGCGCCGGGGCGCGCCCCCGTAGGCTGTAGCGCGACTACTCAGGGTTTTCAGGAAGGCGTACGGCGGAGATGGCCCAGCAGCCTGTTTTTGATCAAGACGGTGACCAGCGCGTGGACGAAGCATTCATCGATGACGTCACGGACGCGGAGGAGCGGGAGACCGCCCACCGCGAGCGCGGCACCTCGCGGCCGATCACGGTCGTCGGCAACCCCGTGCTCCACAAGGAGTGCAAGGACGTCACGGAGTTCGACGACGGGCTCGCCCAGCTCATCGACGACATGTTCGCCAGCCAGCGCACCGCCGAGGGCGTGGGCCTGGCCGCGAACCAGATCGGTGTGGACCTGAAGGTCTTCGTCTACGACTGCCCCGACGACCAGGGCGTCCGGCACGTCGGCGCGATCTGCAACCCGGTCCTGGACGAGCTGCCCGCCGAGCGCCGGATCCTGGACGACTCCAACGAGGGCTGCCTGTCCGTGCCCGGCGCCTACGCCTCGCTGGCCCGCCCCGACTACTCCGTGGTCCGCGGCCAGGACGCCAAGGGCGAGCCGGTCGCGATCGAGGGCACCGGCTTCTTCGCGCGCTGCCTGCAGCACGAGACCGATCACCTCTACGGCTACCTCTACATCGACCGGCTCAGCAAGCGGGACCGCAAGGACGCGCTGAAGCAGATGGCCGAGCTGGAGCCGCGCTACCCCGTCGTCGCCAACGACTGACGCGAGCGGGCGCCCGGCCGGCGGCCGGGCGCCTGGACGACGGGAACCGGATCACGAGCCCTGCTGGTAGGCGCTCCAGACCTTCGGCGGGAGGGCCGTCCCCAGCCCGGTGCCGGAACCGCCGACGCCCTGCATCGGCAGCAGGTCGGGCGCGCCCGGCTTGTTGCGGAACATGGTGACGGCGGTGGTCGGTTCGTCTGCGTCACGGGCGCGGGGCGCCGGGTCGGGGCGGACACTGCCCCCCGTCTCCGGTCCGGCGCCGGGAACGGCACCGAGGTCAGGGCCGGCGCCCGAGGGGCTGCCGATGAACCACGCGGACTTCATCCGGTCGCCCGGCTCCGTGCGGCCGGCCGCGACGGCCTGCTGGGATGCCGCGTCCGGCTTCCCCAGGGTGCGCCAGCCGACTCCCTCCAGCGCGGTGGACACCTGCTGGGCGACCCCGGCGTCGAGGACCTGTACGGGCTCGCGGCGGTGCAGGCCGGGCACCTTCTTGCCGTTGTGGGTCATCCCGGTCACCGCGTAGGGGTCGGTGTGCAGCCCGCTGTTGGCGAAGGTGGTGTAGGCGCTCGCCATCCGTATCGCGCTGGGGGCCGAGGTGCCCAGCGGGAAGGTCTGCTCCAGGCGGGCCATGCTCTCCTTGCGCAGGCCCGCGTCCACCGCGAGATCCCGGATCCGTTCCAGCCCGAGTTGCTGCCCGGCCTGGACGAACGGCGGGTTCTGGGCCTTCATCAGGGCACCCATCAGATTCCCGAACCCCATCTTTCGCCGGTCCGCCGCCTGTTCCGTGGTGTCCGGGGCGGCGCCGCCCGGCCGTTGGAGCGCGGCCGCCAGCACGAACGGCTTGAAGGCGGAGCCGGCCGGGACCGCTGTGGTGTCCGCGTTGTTGCTGAAGTGCCGGGTGGCGTCGGCACCGCCGTAGAGGGCGACGATCGCCCCGTCCTTGGGGCGTACGGAGGCCGCGCCGAATTCCACATAATTGTCGGCCGCGCGCTTTTTGGGATCGATGGTGTCCCGGCGGACGTCCTTCACGGCCTTTTCCAGCCGGTGGGTGCGCTGTTTGTCGAAGGTGGTGTGAATGCGGTAGCCGCCGCGTGCCAATTCCTTGTCGGTCAGGCCGGTGTCGGCCTTGATGAACTTATTGGCGACATCCACGAGATAGCCGGTCTGGCCGGCTTGGCTGGTGGGTTTGGACAGGCCCCGGGGCTCCGGGAAGGTGCGGTACTTCGCCCGCTCCTCCTGGCTCATCTTCCCGGTGGTGACCTGCCGGTCGAGTATCCACTTCCACCGGGCCACGGCCCGCCGGTGATTGGCCGCGCTCAGCCCCGGATCGTACTGTTCCGAGCCCTTCAGCAAGGCTGCCAGTACGGCGCCCTGACTGGGATCCAGGTCCTTGGCGTCAATGCCGTAATAGGCATGGGAGGCGGCCTGGATTCCGTAGGAACCACGGCCGAACCAGCTGGTGTTGAGATAGCCGCGCAGAATCTCCTGCTTGGACTTCTGGTTGCTCACCTTCAGCGAGATGACGAGTTCCTTCACCTTGCGGGTGAGGGTCTGGTCCTGTGAGAGATAGGTGTTCTTCACATACTGCTGGGTGATGGTGGAGCCGCCCTGGGTGTCCTCGCCGGAGACCATGTTGACCACGGCGCGGCCGATGCCCTGGAGCGAGACTCCGGAGTCGCTGTAGAAGGTGGCGTTCTCCGCCGCGATCACGGAGTTCTCGACGGAGTCGGGCACCTTGTCGAGGGTGACGTTCTGCCGGTTGACGGCGCCGACGCTCACCATCTGGCTGCCGTCCGCCCAGTAATAGACGGAGGCCTCCTGGCCGGCGAGCGCATTCTCACTCGGTATGCCGACCTGCGCGTACACCACGGCGAACAGCCCCGCCAGGCCGCCCGCGCCGAGCGCCACGACGCTCAGCCACTGTCTCCATGACGGCAGCCAACGGCGCAGACCTCCCCGTCCCTGGCGCGGATAGTCGATGAACCGGCGACGCCCCTTCAGTCCCTTCATGCCCGGGTAGACCTGGCGGGCATGGTTCCGGTTGCCGAGGTAACAGAACGCTCACAAACGGCGGGCGGGCGGGGCGAAGGGGCGTCGCGGTACGTCTTCCAGAACTCGTCCGGAAACCGTCTAGAAGTCGTCGTCGAAGGAGACCGACCCCTCGACGGCGACCTGGTAGGCGGACGCCCGGCGCTCGAAGAAGTTGGTCAGCTCCTGGACGTTCTGCAGCTCCATGAAGGAGAACGGGTTCTCCGAGCCGTAGACCGGCGCGAAGCCGAGTCGCTGCAGCCGCTGGTCGGCGACGCACTGGAGGTATTCGCGCATCGAGTCGGTGTTCATGCCCGGCAGGCCCTCACCGCACAGGTCGCGGCCGAACTGCAGCTCCGCCTCGACGGCCTCCTTGAGCATCTCGGTGACCTGCTGCTCCAGCTTGTCGTCGAAGAGGTCGGGCTCCTCCTCGCGGACGGTGTCCACGACCGAGAACGCGAACTCCATGTGCATGGACTCGTCGCGGAAGACCCAGTTGGTGCCGGTGGCCAGGCCGTGCAGCAGGCCCCGCGAGCGGAACCAGTACACGTACGCGAAGGCGCCGTAGAAGAACAGCCCCTCGATGCAGGCCGCGAAGCAGATCAGGTTCAGCAGGAAGCGGCGCCGGTCGGCCTTGGACTCCAGCCGGTCGATCTTCTCGACCGAGTCCATCCACCGGAAGCAGAACTGTGCCTTCTCCCGGATGGACGGGATGTTCTCCACGGCCGCGAAGGCGGCGGCGCGGTCGTCCGGGTCGGGGAGGTAGGTGTCCAGCAGCGTCAGGTAGAACTGGACGTGCACGGCCTCCTCGAAGAGCTGCCGGCTCAGGTACAGCCGCGCCTCGGGGGAGTTGATGTGCTTGTAGAGCGTCAGCACGAGGTTGTTGGAGACGATCGAGTCACCGGTCGCGAAGAACGCGACCAGCCGGCCGATCATGTGCTGCTCACCCGGCGAGAGCTTGGCGAGGTCGGCGACGTCGGAGTGGAGGTCGACCTCCTCCACGGTCCAGGTGTTCTTGATCGCGTCGCGGTAGCGGTCGTAGAACTCCGGGTACCGCATGGGGCGCAGCGTCAGCTCGAAGCCCGGGTCGAGGAGGTTCTTGGTGCCGGTGGTGGCGGTGTGCGCGGCGGCGTTGGTTTCCGGTGCGGTGGTCATTACTGGCAGGCCTCGCAGGACTCGGGGTTTTCCAGGGAGCAGGCGACCGCCTCGGGGTCGGTGGCCTGCTGCGGTACGGGGGCGGGGGCGGCGGCCGAGGTGCCGCGTGCCGACTGGGCGATCCGGGTGGCCGGCCGTGACCGCAGGTAGTACGTCGTCTTGATGCCGCGCTTCCAGGCGTAGGCGTACATCGAGCTGAGCTTGCCGATGGTCGGCGACGCCATGAAGAGGTTCAGCGACTGGCTCTGGTCGAGGTAGGGCGTACGGGCCGCGGCCATGTCGATCAGGGCGCGCTGCGGGATCTCCCAGGCGGTGCGGTACAGCGCCCGGATCTCCTCGGGGATCCATGCGACGTCCTGCACCGAGCCGTTGGCCTCGCGCAGCGCGTCCCGGGTCCGGGCGTCCCACAGCCCCAGCGCCTTGAGCTCTTCGATCAGGTAGGCATTGACCTGCAGGAACTCACCGGACAGCGTCTCGCGCTTGAAGAGGTTGGAGACCTGCGGCTCGATGCACTCGTACACGCCCGCGATGGAGGCGATGGTCGCGGTCGGGGCGATCGCCAGCAGCAGGGAGTTGCGCATGCCGGTCGCCGCGATACGGGTGCGCAGCGCAGCCCAGCGGTCCGCCCAGCGCGGTTCCGCGTTCGGGTAGTGGTCCGGGTGCAGCACACCGCGCGCCGTACGCGTCGCGGACCACGCCTCGTGCGGGCCGTGCCGCTCCGCGAGGTCGGCGGACGCCTCGTACGCGGCGAGCATGATCCGCTCGGAAATACGGGTTGACAGGTCCCGCGCCTCGGGCGAGTCGAAGGGCAGCCGCAGCCGGAAGAACACGTCCTGCAGGCCCATCAGGCCCAGACCGACCGGGCGCCAGCGGGAGTTGGAGGTCCCGGCCTGCTCGGTCGGGTAGAAGTTGATGTCCACGACGCGGTCGAGGAAGGTGACGGCAGTGCGGACGGTGGCGTCCAGCCGCTCCCAGTCCATCTCGCCGTGCTCGCCCAGGTGGGCGGCGAGGTTGACCGACCCGAGGTTGCAGACCGCGGTCTCCCCGTCGTTGGTCACCTCCAGGATCTCGGTGCACAGGTTGGAGGAGTGCACGACCTGGCCGGGCTCGGCGGTCTGGTTGGCGGTGCGGTTGGCGGCGTCCTTGAACGTCATCCAGCCGTTGCCGGTCTGCGCCAGGGTGCGCATCATCCGGGAGTACAGCACCCGGGCGGGGATCTGCTTGAGCGCCCGGCCCTCGGCCTCCAGCTTGCGGTAGGCGGCGTCGAACTCGTCGCCCCACAGGTCCACCAGCTCGGGGGCGTCCGAGGGCGAGAACAGCGACCAGTCGGCGTCCGCCTCCACCCGGCGCATGAACTCGTCCGGGATCCAGTGCGCGATGTTCAGGTTGTGGGTGCGGCGGGCCTCCTCACCGGTGTTGTCGCGCAGCTCCAGGAACTCCTCGATGTCCGCGTGCCAGGTCTCCAGGTAGACGCAGGCGGCGCCCTTGCGCCGGCCGCCCTGGTTCACGGCCGCGACCGAGGCGTCCAGGGTGCGCAGGAACGGCACGATGCCGTTGGAGTGCCCGTTGGTGCCGCGGATCAGCGAACCGCGGGCGCGGATACGGGAGTACGACAGGCCGATGCCGCCCGCGTGCTTCGAGAGCCGCGCGACCTGGTGGTAGCGGTCGTAGATCGAGTCCAGCTCGTCCAGCGGCGAGTCCAGCAGGTAGCAGGACGACATCTGCGGGTGGCGGGTGCCGGAGTTGAACAGCGTGGGCGAGGAGGGGAGGTAGGACAGCGAGCTGGTGAGGCGGTAGAGCTCGGCGACCTCGTCCAGGGCGTGGTTGCTGCCCTCTTCGGAATCAGCGGTCTCCGCGAGGCCGCAGGCCACCCGCAGCAGGAAGTGCTGGGGAGTCTCGATGACCTGACGGGTGGTGGGGTGGCGCAGGAGGTAGCGCGAGTGCAGGGTGCGCAGCCCGAAGTAGCCGAACCGGTCGTCGGCACCGTCGGCCAGCGCCCGCTCGACCAGCGCGTCCAGACGGGCCGCGTGGCTGCGGACGAACTCCGCGGTCTCGTCGGCGATCAGGCCCTCGCGGTGGCCGACCTCGACGGAGGCGGAGAAGGCGACCGCCCCCTGTCCGGCCGCCTCCTGTGCGATGGCGAGGGTGAGCAGACGCGCGGCGAGCTTGGAGTACTGCGGCTCGTCACCGATCAGTCCGGCCGCGGCATCGATGGCCAGCGACCGCAGTTCGGCCTCGTCGGAGCCCGCGTGCCGGCCGCGCAGGGCGGCGGCGGCCACCTTGCCGGGGTCGGTCGCGGTCAGGTCCTCGGTCAGCTCGGTCAGGGTGCGCAGCAGGGCTACGCCCGGACCGTCCTCGCCCGCTCCATTGCCGGCGGAACCGGCAGGCGTGGCCACCACGGGCGGTACGACCTCGGAGTCTGACGCGGGCTCCGTTGGCGCGATGGTCACGTGATGCTCTCCCTCACTCGGCGGGGGCCGGAGGGGAGGGACGCGAAGGGCGCACGCGGGCATGCGGCACCCCGAAAGCGTCAGGGGTGCGCGGGCATACCGCGCGGCGTCCATCGGCCCAACCCTCGGGGCCCGGACGTTTCGACACCCGCACCCATGGCGGTGCGGACGTACCATCGGCAGGTCCTCGGACTACACGAGCGCACGCCGGAGCCGGTGTCCGGCCGGTCGAGCGCGCTCCCACACCGTTGCGGGACAGTTCCGGATTCGCACCGGATTCCCCTGCGGCGACAGCGAGGACGAGCATACATGTGGTGGTGGCTCCTCGCGTGCACCCCCACATCTAGTGTGTCGTGAGTGATCACACAGTGTCTGTCAGTGGCCTCGGCTATCGTCGGTGACACGTTCTCTGCTCCGTCCCGTGGAAGGGGGAGAAGGCCTCATGACCGCGCTCGCCGGCCGTCCGCACCTCATGGAGACCGAGCATTTCGAAGAGGCCGCCCGGATATTTGCCCGTCTGGACAAGGGCGCGCGGCTGGAGTTCATCGACGGGAAGATCAGAAGCAAGGCCGTACCGGACGGGGACCACGGCCGGATCGTCGAGTGGCTGACGCGCATCTGCCGTCAGGCACGCCCCGAGCTGCGGCTCTGTCCGGATCAGGGCTTGAAGGTGCAGAAATGTCGCGAAGGACGGGCCCGTCCGGATGGCGAACTCGCCCCCGGTGGTGTCTTCGTCGGCCAGAGCGAATGGGCGGATCCCGACCCGGTGCTCATGACCGTCGAAGTCACCGCCTACGACTCGGACACCGACCGGCGTGACCGGGTGGAGAAACCCCGTGTGTATGCGGAGACCGGTATCCCGCTCTATCTGCTGGTCGACCGGGAAGCCCGTCAGGTCGCGGTCCATAGCGAGCCGGATGACGGCCGCTACGAAAACGTCCGCACCGTGCGGTACGGCAAGAAGATCCACCTCCCGGACCCCGTCGGCATCACCCTCGACACCGAGCAGCTGAAGGAGTGGGTGCACTGACCCGGCGCACGAACGGGCCGTCGCGCCCGTAAGGACGCGACGGCCCGTTAGCCGTGTCTCAGCCGGTGGTTCAGTGCCCCGCCGGTGCCCCCGCCGTCGCCGGCGGCAGCTCGACGCTGACGCCCCGGTCGCCGGCGTCCGCCGTGTAGTCGGCGGGGCTGGTCTCGTCGATGCCGTCGGGGGCCTTGGCGGCCTTCAGGGCGAAGGTCAGGACGACCGTGACCACGACGTTCAGCAGGAAGGCGGTCAGACCGATGTAGCCGATTTCGCCGATACCGGGGATCTCCGCGCTGGAGCCGCCGAAGTGCTTCTGGGTCGGGCTGGCGACGCCGTAGGCGGCGAGCGTGCCGTAGAGCATGCCGACCGCCCAGCCGGTCAGCAGCGCCCAGCGGTGGAACCAGCGGGTGAACAGCCCGCCGACCAGCGACGGCATGGTCTGCAGGATCCAGATGCCGCCCAGCAGCTGGAAGTTGATCGCCACGGTCTTGTCCATGGTGAGCACAAAGACCAGCGCGCCCACCTTCACCAGCAGCGAGACCAGCTTGGCGACCTTGTGCTCCTGCTCGGGCGTGGCGTCCTGCTTGAGGAAGTCCTTGTAGACGTTGCGGGTGAACAGGTTGGCCGCGGCGATGGACATGATGGCCGCGGGCACCAGCGCGCCGATGCCGATCGCGGCGAACGCCACGCCGGTGAACCAGCTCGGGAACATGTCCTCGAAGAGCTGCGGGATGGCCAGCTGCGGGTTGCCCTGGATGTCCGTGCCGGCCTTGACCGCCATGAAGCCGAGCAGCGCCAGCAGACCCAGCATCAGGGAGTACAGCGGCAGGATGGTGGTGTTGCGCCGGATCACATTGCGGCTGCGCGAGGAGAGCGTCGCGGTGATCGAGTGCGGGTACATGAAGAGCGCCAGGGCCGAGCCGAGCGCCAACGTCGCATACGCCCACTGGGCGTTGGGGCCGCTGATCAGCTCGCCGCGCGGTTTGCCGGGGACCGGTCCTGGCTGGGCGAGTGCCTTGCCGGCCGAGTCGAAGATCGCGTCGAAGCCGCCGAGCTTGATCGGGATGTAGATGATCGCCACGGCGATGACGAGGTAGATCAGCCCGTCCTTGACGAAGGCGATCAGGGCCGGCGCCCGCAGGCCCGAGGAGTAGGTGTACGCGGCCAGCACGGCGAACGCGATCAGCAGCGGCAGGTCCTTGACGAACCAGTTGGTGTTCTCGCCGCCGCCGATGCCCATCACGTCCAGGACGGCCTGGATGCCGACCAGTTGGAGGGCGATGTACGGCATCGTGGCGAGGATGCCGGTGAGCGCCACGGCCAGCGACAGGCCCTTGGAGCCGAAGCGGCCGCGCACGAAGTCGGAGGTGGTGACGTAGCCGTGCTTGTGCGAGACCGACCACAGGCGGGGGAGGAAGGTGAAGATGAGGGGGTAGACCAGGATCGTGTACGGGACGGCGAAGAAGCCGGACGCCCCCGCCGCATAGATCGCCGCCGGGACGGCCACGAAGGTGTACGCGGTGTAGAGGTCGCCGCCCAGCAGGAACCACGTCACCCAGGTGCCGAAACTGCGGCCGCCCAGCCCCCATTCGTCGAGGTTGGCGGACTGCTCGGCCTTGCGCCAGCGGGCGGCCAGGAACCCCATGACCGTCACGGCCAGGAAGAAGAAGACGAAGACGGCGAGTGCCACGCCGTCGATGCCCTTGGTGGAGGAAGCGGCAAGGGCCTCGGAGGCGCCCGTCGCGGTCGCGGTGAGAGTCACTGGGCAGCACCGCCCTTGCGGGCGCGCTGCTCACGCTGCACGAGCTTGTACGCGATCATGGTGAGCACCGTCGAGACCAGCACCCACGCCATCTGGTACCAGTAGAAGAACGGGATTCCGATGAGCTTCGGCTCGATCCTGGCGTACGAGCTCACCCACAGCATCGCCACGAACGGAGCGATCAGGCAGACCCCGGCCACCACACGCGTGGGGGTGACCACCTGTCTGCGATCCGGCGATTCGACTGACTGTGTCATGGCCATGGCTCCGTCCCCTGGCTGTGGCTGTCTCCTGTGTAATGGGCTGGAAATCTATGGCAGGGCCGTGGCGCGCGTCACTAGCTGTCCGCATATCGGTATGGAGAATCCACCTGGGGACACCCTTGCGGTGCGGGCGATGACCTGGTTTGTCCCGGTTGGGGCGGAATCGGCCGCAGCGGGGGTGGGGTGAGCGGGGCGCGGTTGGGGTGGGGGCGTCGAGGGGCGTGCCGAACCCCGGTAAGTCCGGGGATGTGGCGTGTCGTCGGTCTGTCGGATGGATCGGCCCACGAGGGGGCGGCCGGCCCGTGCGGCGCTCGGTCCGTGGGCGCCGCTCGGTCCGTAACTGGCGCTCAGTCCATGGGGCGCCGCTCGGCCCGTGGTGCCGCTCAGTCCGTGGGGCGGCGCAGCCTGGCGACGAACTTGTAGCGGTCGCCCCGGTAGACCGAGCGCACCCACTCCACCGGCTGCCCCTGCGCGTCGAGCGAGTGCCGGGAGAGCATCAGCATCGGCAGGCCGACGTCCGTGCCCAGCAGACCGGCCTCGCGCGGCGTGGCCAGTGAGGTCTCGATGGTCTCCTCGGCCTCCGCCAGGCGGACGTCGTACACCTCGGCCAGCGCGGTGTAGAGGGAGGTGTACTTGACGAGGTTGCGGCGGAGTGCCGGAAAGCGCTTCGCCGACAGATGGGTGATCTCGATGGCCATCGGCTCGCCGCTGGCCAGCCGCAGCCGCTCGATGCGCAGCACCCGGCCGCCGGTGGCGATGTCCAGCAGGCCGGCGAGCCGGTCGTCGGCGGTGACATAGCCGATGTCCAGCAGCTGGGAGGCGGGCTCCAGACCCTGGGCCCGCATGTCCTCCGTATAGGAGGTCAGTTGCAGCGCCTGGGACACCTTGGGCTTGGCGACAAAGGTGCCCTTGCCCTGGATGCGCTCCAGCCGGCCCTCGACGACCAGCTCCTGGAGGGCCTGGCGCACCGTTGTACGCGAGGTGTCGAACTCCGCGGCGAGGGTGCGCTCGGGCGGGACCGGGGTGCCGGGCGGCAGGGTCTCGGTGATCTCCAGCAAGTGCCGCTTCAGGCGGTAGTACTTGGGTACCCGCGCGGTCCGCGTGCCGCCGCCGCTCTCGGCACCGTTGCCCCCGTCCGTCTCCATGACCCGCCTCTCCGACTCCTGTCGCGCTGCCGTCACCGGCTCCTCCGTACGTAGCGGCTCACATCGTGGCACGGGTGGGTTCCCGCGCTCCCGTGCAGGTCCCCGCTCCGTCAGATGTCGGTCCGGTAACGGACCTGACAGCGACTCTTATACACCCTTGACACTCCAAAAGGTCTAGGCCAAGCTGCGGGGCACTGGTCTAAACCATTAAGGACCACACCCGGTCTTGGGGGGAGAGCGCAATGAAGCGTGGGCTCATAGCGGCGACGGCGGTCGCGGGAATGCTGGGGAGTGTCGCCGCCTGTGGGGCCGGTGGCGGCGGCACGGCGGGCGCCGAGGGCTTCAAGGGGAAGAAGCTGACCGTTTGGGTGATGAGCGGTTCGAATCCGGCGCAGTGGACCGAACAGGTCTCCGAGCAGTTCAAGAAGAAGACTGGTGCCACCGTCGAGTTCAAGGTCCAGCAGTGGAACGGCATTCAGCAGAAGCTGAGCACCGCCCTTTCCGAGGACACCCCGCCGGATGTCGTCGAAATCGGCAACACCCAGACCGCCGCCTATGCCAAGGCCGGAGCCCTGGCCGATCTCGGCGACCTGAAGAAGGAGATCGGCTCCCACTGGAACGACGCCTTCAACAAGGCCTCGCTCGTGGACGGAAAGCAGTACGCACTGCCGTGGTTCGCCGGAAACCGCGTGGTGATGTACAACAAGAAAATCTGGGCCGAGGCCGGCCTCAAGGGCACCCCCACGACGCGCAAGGAGCTCTTCAAGGACTTTGCCGCCATCAAGAAGAAGACCGGCGCCGAGCCGCTGTATCTCCCCGGCCAGAACTGGTACTTCCTCGACGGCCTGACCCTCGGCACCGGCGCCCAGCTGGTGAAGAAGCAGGGCGGCAAGTGGGTCTCCAACCTCGCGGACCCCAAGGTCTCCAAGGCCATGGAGATCTACCAGCAGTACCAGGCCTTCAGCACCGCTCCCAAGAACAAGGACGAGGCCACCCCGCAGCAGAGTGAAATCTTCGCCAAGGGGAAGACCGGGGCCGTCATCGCCATGGGCTACGAGGCCGCCGAAGCTGTCAAGGCCAACCCGGATATCAAGAAAGACATCGGCTTCTTCACCATCCCCGGTGAGACCGCGGCCAAGCCCGAAGGCGTATTCCTCGGCGGCTCCAACTTCGCCGTCGCCGGTATGGGCAAGAACCAGGAACTCGCCAGGGAATTCCTGAAGGTCGCCTTGTCCCAGCAGAACGACGGCCAGATGGTCAAGGAAGCCGGCTGGACCCCGAAGTCCGCCGACCTGGCCGCCGTTGCCCAGAAGAATCCGGCCGCCGCGGCCGCCGCCCCCGCCGCGGAGAAGTCCGGCGGCACCACTCCGCTGATTCCCCAGTGGGCCGCGGTGGAGAACCTGCCGAACCCGATCAAGAGCTATATGACGGCCGTCCTCGGCGGTAAGTCCCCGGCCGACGCCGCCAAGGACGTCGAATCCGAGATCAACGCACGGCTCGCCCGGCAGTAACCGGCGGCTGTCCGCGGGCCGTCCTTTCACGGTCCGGCCGGCACGGACGCAGGCGCGGCACCAGGTGCACCGAGGTCACGGAACGAGGGGGAGCAGGGCCCATGGCAGCGCAGCTCGACGACGCGGCGGGAAGTGCCGTGCCGCAGACCGGTGGGGGAGGGGCCCCGCCCCCACGGCGTGGCCCGGACAGCCGGCGGGCGGGGCCCGGCACCCCTCGTCCGCCCGTTCGCCGCGCCCCTCGTTCCCCCGCCCGCCGCACTCCTCGTTCCCCCGCCCGCCGCGCCCCCTACCTCCTGCTGCTGCCCGCCCTGCTCGCCACCGCGGTCTTCCTGGGCTGGCCCATGGTGCGCAACCTCCTGCTCTCCTTCCAGAACCTCAATATGAAGGAGCTGATCCAGCACCTCACCGACTGGCGCGGGACCGGCAACTACCAGGAGATCCTGGGCAGCGAGCAGTTCTGGCGGGTCACCCTGCGCACCCTGGTCTTCACCGCGGTCAATGTCGTCCTGATCATGGTCCTCGGGACGCTGATCGGGCTGCTGCTGGCCCGGCTCGGCAAGAAGATGCGCCTCACGCTGTCCCTCGCGCTGGTGCTGGCCTGGGCCATGCCGGTGATCGCCGCCACCACCGTCTTCCAGTGGCTCTTCGACTCCCGCTACGGCGTCGTCAACTGGCTGCTGGACAGGGCGGGCTGGCACGCCATGGCCCACTACGACTGGGTCGGCACCCAGCTGTCGACCTTCTCCGTGATCACCATGCTGATCGTCTGGCAGTCGCTGCCCTTCGTGGCCCTGAACCTCTACGCCGCCACCACGACCATCCCCGGGGAGCTCTACGAAGCGGCGCGGATGGACGGCGCTGGCACCTGGCAGGTCTTCACCTCCGTCACCTTCCCCTTCCTCAAACCCTTCTTCCTGGCCACGACGTTCCTGGAGATCATCTGGGTCTTCAAGGCGTTCCCGCAGATCTTCGCGATCAACGAGGGCGGCCCCGACCGGCTCACCGAGACGCTGCCGATCTACGCCTTCACCGAGGGCGTCGGCAACCTCCACTTCGGCATGGGCGCCGCGATCTCCCTGCTGACGATCGTGGTGCTGCTGGCCGTGACCGCCCACTACCTGCGCCTGACGCTCAGGCAGGAACGACACGAGGAGAACGAGCTGTGAAGCGCACCGCTTCCGCGACGGCCCGCCGCCTCTGGCTCAATGCCACGGCGCTCGTGCTCGCCCTCGGCTTCGCCTTCCCCGTCTACTGGATGTTCAGCACGGCCTTCAAACCGACCCGGGACATCATCACCGAAGACCCCGTGTGGTTCCCCTTCCACGGCACCGCCGAGCACTTCGCGACGGCGGTGAACGCCCCCGACTTCTGGGCGCTGGCCCGGAACTCGGTCGTGGTGACCGTGCTCGCCGTCGGCCTGTCACTGGTGATCGCGCTCTGCGGGGCGTTCGCCCTGACCCGGATGCGCTTCCGGGGCCGCCGGGGCATCCTGCTGACCTTTATGATCGCCCAGATGGCGCCCTGGGAGGTCATGGTGATCTCCATCTACATGATCGTCCGGGATGCGGACCTGCTCAACAGCCTGCTGCCGCTCACCTGCTTCTACCTGCTGATGGTGCTGCCCTTCACCCTGCTGACGCTCCGCGGCTATGTCGCCGCGGTGCCCAAAGAGCTGGAGGAGTCCGCGATGGTCGACGGCTGCTCGCGCCGGCAGGCGTTCGGCAAGGTGGTCTTCCCGCTGCTGGCACCCGGCCTGATGGCGACCTCGCTCTTCGGCTTCATCACCGCATGGAACGAATTCCCGCTCGTGCTGGTCCTCAACAAGGAACCGGCCATGGGCACCCTGCCGCTGTGGCTCTCGCGGTTCCAGAGCCAGTTCGGGGACGACTGGGGTGCCACCATGGCCGCGGCCTCGATCTTCGCCGTGCCGATCCTGGTCCTCTTCTTGTTCCTGCAACGCAAGGCGGTCGGCGGTCTCACCTCCGGCGCAGTGAAGGGATAACGCCGCACATGACCTCTTTTGCAGGCTCCGCACGCTCCGTGCGCCCCGCCGACCCCCTCACCCGCGACGCGCTCGCCGTCCTCCAGCCGGGCTTCACCGGCACCACCGCCCCCGACTGGCTGCTGCGCCGGATCGGCGAGGGGCTGGCCTCGGTCGGCCTCTTCGGCCGCAATGTCGCCGACCCCGCGCAACTCGCCGCCCTGACCGACCGGTTGCGTGCCGAACGGGAGGACCTGCTCGTCGCGATCGACGAGGAAGGGGGCGATGTCACCCGGCTGGAGGTGCGCGGCGGCTCCTCCTTCCCCGGCAACCATGCGCTCGGCGCCGTCGACGACACCACCCTGACCCGCGAGGTCGCCCGCGAACTCGGCCGGCGGCTGGCCGACTGCGGTGTCAACCTCAACTGGGCCCCCTCCGCCGACGTCAACTCCAACCCCGCCAACCCGGTCATCGGCGTCCGCTCCTTCGGCGCCGATCCGCACCTGGTCGCCCGGCACACCGCCGCCTACGTCGAGGGCCTGCAGTCCACCGGTGTCGCCGCCTGCACCAAGCACTTCCCCGGCCACGGCGACACCGCCGTCGACTCCCACCACGACCTGCCGCGCATCGCAGCCGATCTGGCCACCCTCCACCAACGGGAGCTGGTGCCGTTCCGCGCCGCGATCGCCGCCGGCACCCGGGCCGTGATGAGCGCCCACATCCTGCTGCCCGCCCTGGACGCCGACCGCCCCGCCACCCTCAGCCCGGCCGCGCTGCACGGTCTGCTGCGCGCCCCCGTCGCGGAGGGCGGCCTCGGCTTCGACGGCCTGATCGTCACCGACGGGATGGAGATGCAGGCCATCGCCGCCACCTACGGCCTCGAACGCGGCAGCGTGCTGGCCCTGGCGGCCGGTGCCGACGCCCTGTGCGTGGGCGGCGGTCTGGCGGACGAGGACACCGTGCTGCGGTTGCGTGACGCCTTGGTGCGGGCGGTGCACGACGGCGAGCTGCCGGAGAGCCGGCTGGCCGACGCCGCGGCGCGGGTGCAGGCCCTGGCGCGCTGGACCCGGAGCGCGGGTGCGGGGGAGGGGGCCGCGCCCGCACCCGGGATCGGCCTCACCGCGGCCCGGCGCGCCCTGCGCCTCACCGCCGACGGCCCGTACGAGCCCCTGACTTCACCCGCGTATGTCGCCGCCTTCACCCCGCTCGCCAACATCGCCGTGGGGGACGACACCCCCTGGGGCGTCGCCGCCGAACTGGCCCGGCTGCTCCCGGGCACCGAGACCACCACCTGCACCGCCGAGTCCGCCGCCGAGGCCGGCAGCCCCGCCGCGCTGATCGGCGGTCTGCTCACGGCGGCCGGGGGCCGTCGCGTCGTCGCCGTGGTCCGCGACGTCCACCGTCACCCGTGGATGGCCGACGCGCTCCGCACCCTCCTCGCCGCCCGCCCCGACACCGCGGTCGTCGAAATGGGCGTCCCCCAGGCCCCGCCCCGGGGTGCCCCGCACCTCGCCACCCATGGCGCCGCCCGCGTCTGCGGCCGCGCCGCCGCCGAAGTCCTCACCGGCCTCCGGGAGCCGTCGAGCGGGGAGTGAACCTGCCCGGGCCCGCCGGTCCGGACTCTAGGGTCTGTCGTCAAAGTCCCATCCGCGTTGTCGGGATCATCCCGGTACACCCAGTACCGGGAAGACCCTCCGCCTTGCGACCGCGCTCGGCATCCACGGTTCAAATGGAGGAGCCGAGACGGAGCGAGCGGTGGGGGCCCCTCTCGCGCCCTTAAGGCGTGGGGGAGAGTGCAGTGCACCAGACACCGCGAGGCCCGCCCTACGGGCGAACGACGGGACTTTGACGACAGACCCTAGAGGCCCTGCCATTCCGGCTTCGCTGCGTAGGTGGCGCGGAAGTAGTCGGCGAGCTTCAGCTCGGCGGCCGCGGCCTCGTCCACGACGACCGTGGCGTGCGGGTGGAGCTGCAGCGCCGACGCCGGGACCAGCGCGGCGACCGGGCCCTCGACGGCACGGGCCACGGCGTCGGCCTTGCCCTCGCCGGTGGCGAGCAGCACCAGATGGCGGGCCTCCAGGATGGTGCCGATGCCCTGGGTGATGACGTGGTGGGGTACCTCGTCCAGGCTGTCGAAGAACCGGGCATTGTCCGCCCGGGTCTGCTGGGTCAGCGTCTTGATCCGGGTACGCGAAGCGAGCGACGAGCACGGCTCGTTGAAGCCGATGTGCCCGTCCGTGCCGATGCCGAGCAGCTGGAGGTCCACCCCGCCGGCCTCGCGCAGCGCACGGTCGTACGCCTCGCAGGCGGCCTGGACATCCTCGGCCGACCCCTCGGGCCCCATGAACGAGTCCTCGCCGAGCCCGAGCGGCCGGACCACCTCGCGCAGGACCACCGAACGGTAGGACTCGGGGTGCCCGGCCGGCAGGCCGACGTATTCGTCGAGCTGGCAGATACGCGCCCGTGACGCGTCCACCGCGCCGGCCCGGACCTGCGCCGCCAGCGCCTCGTAAATGGGCAACGGGGTAGAGCCGGTGGCCACACCGAGCAGCGCGTCGGGCTTACGGCGCAGCAGGGCGGCGAGGGCCCCCGCGATCAGCTCGCCGCCTGCCGTGGCGTCCGGAACGATGACAACTTCCACGCTTGGCCTGCCGTTCTGGAGAATGGTCCATGTGGTATAGACCAATCTAGCAGAATGGAGCCCTCCGGACCCGGCAGCGCTTCCGAACGAAAGGGCACATTTTCCCGTCGGGGTGATGACGCGTCGGCGTTGCAGGCGGGACCGGAGTCGGGACCGGGGCCGGGGTCGTAGTCGTGGCCGGCGAGCGGCACGGCTCGCCGGCAGCCCGGCAAGGGGGAGAGCGAGGAGTGAGGGGCGACGAAGAGGCGGCGCCGCGCCGGAAAGGCCCCGAAAGCACCCGCGGGCCGCGGCGCCGGGACAGGACCCTCAACCTGTCCGGCACCGCAGCCCGGAGCTGACATCGGCCGGCCCCGCCTTGCGGGCGGAAGGTGCCCCTGTGTGCGGTAGGGGCACGGTCCCGTCCAGGGGCCGGTCGATCGGAGGCCTCGGCGCAGTCAGGGCAGAGAGCGCTTCGGCCTCGTTCCGCCCTCCTGTGCGGGGAGAGCGGAGGCCTTTTGCTGAATTCTGGACTAGACCATTCTTACTTGTCCATGCCCGTGCAGAGTCAACAGGTACACCGTACGCCGGTAGGCTCCAAGACGTGCCCTCCATGAACGATCTCGTACGCCAGCACACCGCTCTGAGCGACACCGACCTCGAGTGGCTCCATCTGCTGGTCTCGGAGTGGCAGCTGCTCTCCGACCTCTCCTTCGCCGATCTCGTGCTGTGGGTTCCCACCCTCGACGGCACCCGCTACGTATCGGTCGCCCAGATGCGGCCCAATACGGGCCCCACCTCCTACCAGGACGACATGGTCGGCCATCTCGTTCCCCGCGGCCGCCGTCCGATGCTGGACTCCGCCCTGGACGAGGGCCGGATCGTGCGGGAAGGCGATCCGGAGTGGCGCGAGGAGGTGCCGGTACGCGTCGAGTCCATCCCGGTGCGCCGCGAGGGCCGGGTGCTCGGTGTGATCGCCCGCAACACCAATCTGCTGACCGTGCGCACCCCCAGCCGGCTGGAGCTCACCTATCTGCAGAGTGCGTCGGATCTCGCTCAGATGATCGCTGCCGGAACGTTTCCCTTCCCCGGCCAGCAGGTCGACATGGATGCCTCGCCACGGGCCGGCGACGGACTGATCCGGCTCGACGCGGACGGCATCGTCCAGTACGCCAGCCCCAATGCGCTCTCCGCCTACCACCGGCTCGGCCTCGCCGCCGACCTGGTGGGCCATCACCTCGGCCAGGCCACCGCCGAACTGGCGCCTGCCCGCGGCCCGGTGGACGAGGCGCTGGTCAAGCTCGCCAGCGGCTGGGCCCCCAGGGAATTCGAGGTCGAGGGTGACGAAGGCGTCATTCAATTGCGCGCCATTCCGCTCAAACCGAAGGGAACGCACAGCGGTTCACTGGTTTTGCTGCGCGATGTGACCGAACTGAGACGTCGCGAACGGGAACTGATCACCAAGGACGCCACCATCCGGGAAATCCACCACCGGGTGAAGAACAATTTGCAGACGGTCGCCGCACTGCTGCGGTTGCAGTCGCGCCGGATGGATTCCGAACAGGGCCGCGACGCCCTCAACGAGGCCGTGCGCAGGGTCGGTTCGATCGCGATCGTGCACGAGACGCTGTCCCAGACCCTCGACGAACGGGTCGAGTTCGACGAGATCGCGGACCGGGTGCTGGCCATGGTCGCGGAGATCTCCCCGGGCAAGGTGACCACCCGCCGCACCGGGCGCTTCGGCATCCTGGACGCCGAGGTGGCCACCCCGCTGTCGATGGTGCTCACCGAGGTGCTGCAGAACGCCCTGGAGCACGCCTTCGACCAGGCGGAGCACGGCACGGTCGAGGTCGGCGCGG
The DNA here is from genome assembly GCF_040253635.1 of Streptomyces sp. Edi2. Classification (NCBI taxonomy): domain Bacteria; kingdom Bacillati; phylum Actinomycetota; class Actinomycetes; order Kitasatosporales; family Streptomycetaceae; genus Streptomyces; species Streptomyces sp. Edi2. Next base: position 6,086,722 of record NZ_JBEJGX010000003.1, read on the forward strand.
TGCGCGGCGGCAGCCGTACCGAGCCGCGGCTGCTGGTCACCGTCCAGGACAACGGCCGCGGCCTGCCCGAGGGCTTCGATCCGCACCGTGCCGGAAACCTGGGGCTGCAGATCGTACGGACCCTGGTGGAAGGGGAGTTGGGCGGAAAGTTCGACATGGTGCGGGCGCCCGAGCGGGGTACCCAGGTCATCCTCGACGTACCGGTACGTGCCGAGAAGCAGCACTGAGACCGGGCGGCAGCCGTCAGGTCCGCCGGCCGCCGCCCGGCCGACAGCAGGCCCGGAACAGCAGCAAGCCCCGGACCCATCCGGTCCGGGGCTCAAAGCTCTTGCGATGCGATTACGACCGGGCCGGTGAGCTCCGGGGGTGCATCGGGGGTACTGCGCGCTGCGGCTCGGGGGCCACGGGGCTACTGGCTCAGGCGCTGGCGTTGCGCGCCCGGTTACGAGCGGCACGGCGCTTCATCGCGCGGCGCTCGTCCTCGCTCAGACCACCCCAGACGCCGGAGTCCTGGCCGGACTCGAGCGCCCACTGCAGGCACTGCTCCATGACGGGGCAGCGGCGGCAGACGGCCTTGGCTTCCTCGATCTGCAGGAGCGCAGGACCGGTGTTGCCGATAGGGAAGAAGAGCTCGGGGTCTTCTTCGCGGCAAACGGCGCGGTGACGCCAGTCCATGGCTGCTCCATCTCCTCGTGATGACGGGATCGTTGCTTGTGAATGTGAACGCTTTCACGAATCCCCCCACAAGCAAAGGGCCGAACTCCAGCTGCGAACTGGTGCGGTCCTGTGGAATGAGGAGGAGGATTCGGGCTCTCAAGGGGGCCGGTAAAGCGGCCGTCCCGATCGCCATGAAGAGACTCGCAAACCTCGGCTGCGGATACAACCCCTTCCGGAAACTTTTTTTTGATTCCTTGGTGTCGCCTAGCTCACAGCCGTCATTCCAGGGGGTGGAAACCAGTCTAAACGTTCGAGTGAAAGGACTTTAGGCTCTACTGCTCACACAATCACACGCAGTGCACGGCGAACGCCTGTGAACGTCACACTCGTACGCAGCCCCAGGTGGTCACCGTCCATCTGGAACGGCAGGGGGACCTGCGAATGCAAGGTGAAGTTCGTGAGGTCGTGAAGTGAGAGTGCGTGCTTGCCCCGGGGTCCGCGCTCGGGTGTTGACGCCAGCAGCTGGGTGACATACCGGGTCACTGCGGGCGGGGAGAGCTTGCTCAGTGCGAACAGATCCAGGCCCGTGTCGAACGAGGCTTCCGGGGACGGGTAGATCGGCCGATTGCCCAGGTAGGTCCACGGGGCGGTGTTGCAGATTATGGCCAGCGCGAGGTCCTCGACGCGCTCCGCTGTGCCCTCGGTCCCGCCAGGGCGTTCGAGGGTGAGGATGCCCCGCCGGCGGTTCGCCTCGACCAGGAACTGCCGTACGACCTGTCGCACGTACAGGGCGTGGGTCGAACGCTTGCCGCGTTCGCGCTGCTGCTCGACCCGGCCGACGACGCCGGCGTCGAAACCGAAGCCGGCGCAGAAGGTGAACCAGCGCTCCGGTACGCCCTCGTCCTCGGTCCCCGGTGTGCCCGCGGCCAGCCCCAGGCCGATCGTGCGCTCGCTGCCGTCGCGCAGCGCGTCCAGCAGGGCGCCGGTGGCCTCCACGACGTCATTGGGCAGCCCGAGCGCGCGGGCGAAGACATTGGTGGACCCGCCGGGGACGACGGCCAGCCGGGGATGGGAGTCCGGATCGGGGCCATTGGCCAGCAGGCCGTTGACGACCTCGTTGACCGTGCCGTCGCCGCCGAGCGCCACCACCAGGTCGGTCTCCCCGCTCTCGGTGGCCTGCCGGGCAAGATCACGGGCATGCCCGCGGTACTGCGTCTGTGCGACCTCCAGCTTGAGGTCGCTGGCGAGCGCGTGGGTGAGTACCTCACGGGTGCGGGCACTGGTGGTGGTTGCTGCGGGATTGACCACGAGAAGTGCGCGCATATGGAGCAGCGTACCTACCTGCCGGTACCGGCCATGCCTCCCGTCCGGCTCCGGGGCCGCCCCGGCTGCCGGGGCGCCGGCGCTACCCTGCTGGGGTGAGCAGTCAGCAGAAGCAGTCCGTGTCCCGAGCCGCCGGCGCCCCCACCGCGCCCGAGCCGACCGGCCCGCGGCCCGCCCGGCTGAGCGCCGCGGCGGCGCTCACCGCGGTCGAAGGGCTCGCGCTGGCCGCCCTCGGCGGGTACATGCTGTTCATCGGTCTCGCCGGTTCGCCGGACAGTCCGCAGCAGGCGGAGATGGGCGGGCTGACGGTCCTGGCGCTCGCGGTGCTGCCGCTGGTGGCCGCGCGGGGGCTGTGGCTGCGCCGCCGGTGGAGCCGGGGCCCCTCGCTGATCACCCAGATCGTGGCGCTGCCGGTGGCCTGGACGCTGGTCCACGGCGGCGGTGCGCTGATCGCGGCCGGTATCGGGCTGGCCGTGGCCGCGTTGGTGGTGCTCGTCCTGCTGGTCAATCCGACGGCCACCGAGGCGCTGGGCATCGGGCCGCGGGAGACGCCCTGAGGGCCGTTCCGGTACGGCCTGCCCGGATGGGCGGGCCTGACGGAAGGGGCCGGGCCTGACGCGAGGCTCGCAGGACCTGACGCGAGGGACCGGCCCGATGTGCGGAGCCGGGGCCTGACCTGAGGGGGCGGCGCAGGGCGCGAGGGACCGGGGCCGGACGTACGAGGGGCGGAGCTCGTGAGAGCCCCGCCCGCCCCGTTCAGTTCTCGTTCACTCCTCGACGAGCAGCTTGTCGCGCAGCTGGGCGAGGGTGCGGGCCAGAAGACGGGAGACGTGCATCTGGGAGATGCCGACCTCCTGGGCGATCTGCGACTGGGTCATGTTGCCGAAGAAGCGCAGCAGCAGGATCTTCTTCTCGCGCGGGGGCAGGTCCTCCAGCAGCGGCTTGAGGGATTCGCGGTACTCCACGCCCTCCAGCGCCTCGTCCTCCGCGCCGAGGGTGTCGGCGACGGCCGGGGACTCGTCGTCGGTGTCCGGGACGTCCAGGGAGAGGGTGCTGTAGGCGTTGGCCGACTCCAGCCCCTCCAGGACCTCCTCCTCGGAGATCGCCAGATGCTCGGCCAGCTCGTGGACCGTGGGCGCGCGGCCGTGCCGCTGGGACAGCTCGGCGGTCGCGGTGGTCAGCGACAGCCGCAGCTCCTGGAGGCGGCGCGGGACGCGGACCGCCCAGCCCTTGTCGCGGAAGTGCCGTTTGATCTCGCCGACGACGGTGGGGGTGGCGTACGTGGAGAACTCCACGCCGCGTTCCGGGTCGAAGCGGTCCACGGACTTGATCAGACCGATGGTGGCGACCTGGGTCAGGTCGTCCAGCGGCTCACCACGGTTGCGGAAGCGCCGGGCCAGATGCTCGACGAGCGGGAGGTGCATACGCACGAGGGTGTTGCGCAGCTCGGCGCGCTCGGGGGAGCCGTCGGGCAGCGTGCGCAGCTCGTAGAACAACGCCCTGGCGCCGCTGCGGTCGTGCGGCCCATGCGAATGCTGTTGATCCTGCAGCTGGTGTTCGGGGGCCGGCGCATCGTGCTGATGCGCCTGCTGCCCCGGCTGCTCGCTCTGCTCCATGTGGTCCGCCCGCTCTGCCTGCTCCGCCGCATCCAACCGGCCGCCGTGGTCGTCTACGCCCACCGGATGCGGCCGGGCCTGCTGCTCGGGGATGGTCGCACTGGACGCCATCCGCCCGCCGCGTTCGAGATCTTTCACGGGGCCCCCTGTTCGGTCATGACGGTCCGGGACCGGCGCCGCGCTCCTTGTACAGACTGATGGTGACCGTCTGGTCCTCGGCGACCGTGGAATCGACCTTGCCGGCCAGTGCGGAGAGCACCGTCCAGGCGAACGTGTCGCGCTCGGGGGCGCGGCCGTCGGTTGTCGGGGCCGACACGGTCACCTGCAGTGCGTCGTCGATGAGGCGGAAGACGCAGCTCAGCACACTGCCGGGGACGGCCTGTTGCAGCAGGATCGCGCACGCCTCGTCGACCGCGATGCGCAGATCCTCGATCTCGTCGAGGGTGAAGTCCAAGCGGGCTGCGAGTCCGGCCGTGGCCGTACGCAGCACGGACAGGTAGGCACCCGCAGCGGGCAGACGGACTTCCACGAAGTCCTGAGTCCCGGGCTCGCCTGCGATCTGGGACACCCTCACCTCCAAGGTGGCACAAGCTGGTTGAGCTGGAAATACGCGGTATTCGCGTTGTTCGGGATATTTCCTGCCGGGTCTTTCTCCCCTCGGATGAAAGGAGAACGATCCGGCGCGACACATGGTTCGGCTGTGACGCTATCGCGATCTGCGGGCCGATGTCGCCCGGAAGGAGCGCGGCTGCCGTCCGGCGCGATCCGGCCCCGGTTCGCCCGGCGCCCTCACTGTCACTGATTGTAAAGCCACGGGTACGGACAGTGGCTAGGGGTGTGCACTGTCAAATCGATGCCGATTACGCTCCGTTGACACGCGAGGTGCCCGCAAGGTTGTGCAGTGCCCCTCCAGTGAGCCGGAAGACCGTCCATTCGTCCATGGGCTGAGCACCGAACGACCGGTAAAAACCGATGGACGGTTCATTCCAATCCAGGACTGACCACTCGAAACGCTCGTACCCACGGGCCACGCAGATCTCCGCGAGGGCCGCGAGCAGCGCCTTGCCGTGGCCGCCGCCGCGCGCCTCGGGGCGGACGTACAGGTCTTCCAGGTAGACACCGTGCGTGCCCGTCCACGTCGAGAAGTTCCGGAACCACAGGGCAAAGCCCACCGGGGCGCCGCCGGCCTCCGCGATCAGTGCGAAGGCGGCCGGCTGCGGACCGAACAGGGCCTCCTCCAGCTGCGGCACGGTGGCCTGCGCGGCCTCGGGCGCGCGCTCGTACGCCGCCAGCTCGCCGATCATGGCCAGGATGACGGGAACGTCGTCGGGGGTCGCTTCGCGGATCATGGGTGAAGGCTAAACGGGCGCCCGGCGGCGCTTCACACCAGCGTCTGGTCGGCGAAGCACCAGCGCCAGGACTCGCCCGGTTCGAGCGTCCGCATCACGGGGTGGCCGGTCTCCTCGAAGTGCCGGGTGGCATGCCGGAACGGCGACGAATCGCAGCAGCCGACGTGGCCGCAGACCAGGCACTTCCGCAGCTGTACGGGGTGGCTGCCGACGGCCAGGCACTCCAGGCAGGTCGCGCTCAGCGGGGCCGGTTCGGGGCGCGGCAGTCCGGCAACGTGCGTGCACTCGCTCATGATGGCCAGGTTAGATCGCTGGGACGGGTGGCGAAGGGTTCGGGGACGGGACGGGTCGATGGCAGTGATGCCGCTGTTTTTGCTGGTTGCGGGGAGCGCGGCGGTCGCCGGACTGGCGCGCCGTACCCCCGTCCCCGCGCCGCTGCTGCTGGTCACCGCGGGCCTGGCGGCGTCCTTCATCCCGGGCATCCCGGACTACACGCTCGATCCGCACATCGTGCTGCCGCTGGTGCTGCCCCCGCTGCTGCACACCGCGGCGCTGGACAGTTCGTACCTGGATCTGCGGGCCAATCTGCGGCCGGTGGCGCTGCTGTCGGTCGGGTACGTCCTGTTCGCGACGCTGGCGGTCGGCTATCTGGTCTACCTCGTCATCCCGGGGCTGCCGCTGACCGTCGCGCTCGTCCTGGGGGCCGTCGTCGCCCCGCCGGACGCCGTCGCGGCCACCGCCATCGCCCGCAGGCTCGGGATGCCGCACCGGATCACCACGATCCTGCAGGGCGAATCGCTGTTCAACGACGCCACCGCGATCACCGCCTACAAGGTGCTGCTGGCCGCGGCCCTCGGGGTCGGCGCCACCTGGGGCGACGGCATCAAGGAATTCGCCGTCGCCTCGCTGGGCGGCATCGGCATCGGTGTCGTCCTGATGGTGCCGCTGCACTGGCTGCGGGTCCGGCTGCGGGAGTCGGCGCTGCTGGAGAACACCCTCTCGCTGCTCATCCCGTTCTTCGCCTACGCGGCGGCCGAGCAGTTGCACGCCTCCGGGGTGCTCGCCGTCGTCGTGGTCGGCCTCTACCTGGGGCACCGCTCCTGGCAGGTCGACTTCGAGACCCGGCTCCAGGAGGAGGCCGTGTGGAAGGTGGTCTCCTTCGTCCTGGAGTCCGCCGTCTTCGCACTGATCGGACTGCAGCTGCGGGTCGTGGTGCGCGGACTGGGGGAGTTCGGCGCGGCGCAGGCCCTCTCGTACGCGGCCGTGATGTTCCTCGCCGTGGTCCTGTCGCGCTTCGTGTGGGTCTTTCCCTCGACCTATCTGCCGCGCGTCCTGTCGGCCCGGATCCGGGCCCGTGAGACGGATACGACCTGGAAGGCCCCGGTCGTCGTCGGCTGGGCCGGGATGCGCGGTGTGGTGTCGCTGGCCATCGCGTTCTCCATCCCGTCCACCGTGCCCGGCGACGGCCCCTTTCCGGCCCGCAACCTCGTGCTCTTCCTGACCTTCACCACCGTCATCGCCACCCTGGTCATCCAGGGGCTGACGCTGCCCCCGCTGATCCGCGCGCTGAAGCTGCCGGGACCGGACCCGCAGCGGGAGACGCTGGCCGAGGCGCAGGCGCAGAACGAGGCCTCGCGCGCCGCCGAGGAGCGTCTGGAAGAGCTCCTGCGGGACGAGCGCAACGCCCTGCCCGGGCCGCTCGCCGACCGGCTGCGGACGATCATGGAGCGGCGCCGCAACTCCGTGTGGGAGCGGCTCGGCGCGGTCAACGAGGTCACCGGGGAGTCCGCCGATGAGACCTACCGGCGGCTGGCCCGCGAGATGATCGACGCCGAGCGGCGGGTGTTCGTCAAGCTGCGGGACACCGGGCGGATCGATGACGAGATGCTGCGGACGCTGCTGCGCAGGCTGGATCTGGAGGAGGCCGCGGCCTATCGGGAGGAGGCGTCGTAGTCCGGGGGCGGGGACCGGTCCCTGTCGTGTTCGCCGGAACCGCTGCCGTGTGCCGTGACTCCGGCCCGTGGCCCTTAGCCCGGGCTTGGCTCAGGTGTACCGGTGATCACTGCGGCCACCGTGCTGCCGGGAGGGAAGGCACCCTCCTCGGCCAGCGTCGTCAGCCCGTAGAGCAGCTTGGCGACGTAGATCCGCTCCAGGGGCAGTTGGTGCCGGTCCTCGAAGGCGTCCGCGAACGCGTCCAGTTCCGGGGTGCGGCGGGCGTATCCGCCGCAGTGGAAGCGGGCGTCCAGCCGCCAGTCGCCGCGCGGTCCGCCGAATGCCGCGCGCTGCAGTTCCCCGACCGCCTCCTGGAGGAAGTGCGGATCGCCGCCCTTGAGTACGGGGATACCCAGGGCGCGCTGCCTTGGCGCCAGCCCCGCGGCGAGCCCGGCCAGGGTGCCGCCCGTTCCGCAGGCCACCGCGACGGTGCCGGCGGCTCCGTGCAGCTCCCGGCCCAGCTCCGTACAGCCTTGTGCGGCAAGGGAGTTGCTGCCGCCCTCCGGTATGACACGGAACGCGCCGAAGCGGTCGTGCAGAGCGGCGAGCACGTCCGGGTCATCGGGGCGGCGGTAGCGGGCGCGGTCGAGGAAGTGCAGCCGCATACCGTCGGCGGCGCAGCGGGCCAGCGACCAGTTGAGCGGCGCGGCGGCGAGCTCGTCGCCGCGGACCACGCCGATGGTGGCGAAGCCGAGCAGCCGGCCCGCCGCGGCGGTGGCCCGCAGATGGTTGGAGTACGCGCCGCCGAAGGTCAGCAGCGCGCGGTCGCCCGCGGCGGCCGCGGCGCGCAGGTTCGGCGCCAGCTTGCGCCACTTGTTGCCCGCCAGATCCGGGTGGATCAGGTCGTCCCGCTTGAGCAGCAGCCGTACGCCGCGGCGCGCGAACGTCGTGTCCTCGATCTCCTGGAGGGGTGAGGGCAGGCGCGGGCGCAGGGCGTGCGGATCCGGCAGCGGGCCGGGGGCGGTGCTGGTCACCCTGCCCATTGTCCCGGGTGCCGGTGGTGCCACCGGTGCCGGCGGTGCGGTCCGTGCCCTGCCCGCCTGACGGGAGGTGCGCTACCCGCTCGTGTGCAGGAACGCGTCCCCGTGCGCATTGACGTGCGCCTCCAGGGTGTTGAGTGCGTCCTGGGTCGCCTCGGGTGAGCCGCTGCCCCGGCGCTCGGCGAAGTACGCGGCGCCCAGCTTTCTCAGCAGCTCGTTGCCGGCGCGGTTCTGCTGCACCTCGTCGACCTTCTGCTTGCCCTGGTTCAGTGCGCTCTGGGCCTGTTCCTTCGCGCGGTCGAGAAACCCTGACATGTGCCACCTCCGTGAGGTCCGTGTCGTAAGGGATCAACGGCGCGGACGGCCGTGGGGTTCCCGTGCCAGGCTGAGGGATATGGGCGAAGAGCGCTACTCGGATGAGCCACCCGGCGTATCCGGCGCATGCGGTGAATACGGCGTATCCGAGGTATCCGGTGGATACCGGGAGCGGGCGTCGCGGCTGGCCGGCGCGGTGCTGTGGACGCGCACGGCACCTCCGGCGGCCCGGCCGGTGCTGCCCGACGGCTGTATGGACCTGATCTGGAGCGAGGGCGGCCGGCTGCTGGTGGCCGGTCCGGACACCGGGCCGCAATTCCCGGGAGGTGTCGTTCCCGGCGCCGTTCCTCATGGCATCGAGGGCCCTCATCGCCTGGAGAGCCCTCATCGCCTGAAGAGCCCCCATGGCCTGGAGGGCACGGGAGGCACCCTCTTCGTGGGGCTGCGCTTCGCGCCGGGGCAGGGGCCGGTTGTCTTCGGCGTACCGGCCCATGAACTGCGCAACCGGCGGGTGCCCTTGGCGGACCTGTGGCCCGCCGGCCGGGTACGGGAGCTGGCCGGGCGGCTGGCGGCGGCACGGGAGACGGGTGACGGGGGCGGCGCGGGCGGTGTCGGTGGCATCGGCGGCATCGGCATCGGCGGTGTCGGCGGCGTTGGCCGTGTCCTGGAGGAGACCGCCGGGGCCCGTCTCCAGGACGTTGATGCCACCACAGCACGGGGGCGGACCGCCGCCGTCGCCGCGGCGCTCGCCCGCGGCCGCCCCGTCGCCGAGGTGGCGAGGTCCGTCGCGCTCAGCGAACGCCAGCTGTACCGCCTCAGCCTGGACGCGTTCGGCTACGGCCCCAAGACCCTGACCCGGGTGCTCCGGTTCGTCCGCGCGCTCGATCTGGCGCGCTCCGGGATGCCCCGCGCACAGGTCGCGGCATGCGCCGGATACGCGGACCAGGCGCATCTCGCCCGCGAGGTGAAGGTGCTGGCGGGGGCCCCGATGGGGGTGCTGCTCGCCCCGGGTTAGCGTGTCCGTCATGGACTACCAGGCCGTTCTCGAGGAGGTAGCGGCCCACGCCAGGCCGTATGTGCGACGGGGCAGGGTCGCCGACTACATACCGGCCCTGGAACGGGTGTCGGCGGACCGTTTCGGGATCGCGGTGGCCGACATCCACGGCGAGGTGTACGGCGTCGGCGACTGGGAGACCCCGTTCTCCGTCCAGTCCATCTCCAAGGCCTTCTCGCTGGCGCTGGTGATGTCGCAGAGCCATGACGGCCACGACGACATCTGGAAGCGGGTGGGCCGCGAGCCGTCCGGTACGCCGTTCAACTCGCTGGTCCAGCTGGAGGCCGAGGACGGCATCCCGCGCAACCCGTTCATCAACGCGGGCGCGCTGGTGGTCACCGACCGGCTGCAGACCCTCACCGGCGATGCCAGCACCTCGATGCTGCACTTCCTCCGTGAGGAGAGCGGCAACCCGGACCTCGCCTTCGACCAGGCGGTGGCCGACTCCGAGGCCGAACACGGCGACCGCAACGCGGCGCTGGCGCATTTCATGGCGTCCTTCGGCAACCTGGAGAACCCTGTCCCCAGCGTCATCGAGCACTACTTCTGGCAGTGCTCGATCGAGATGAGCTGCCGGGACCTGGCCGTCGCCGGCGGTTTCCTCGCCCGTCACGGGCTGCGCGCCGACGGAAGCCGCCTGCTGGAGGCCCGCGAGGCCAAGCGGATCAATGCGGTGATGCTGACCTGCGGGACGTATGACGCGGCGGGGGAGTTCGCCTACCGCGTGGGGCTGCCCGCGAAGAGCGGTGTCGGCGGCGGCATCATCGCCGTGATCCCGGGCCGCTGCACGCTGTGCGTGTGGAGCCCCGGACTCGACGCCCGCGGCAATTCGGTGGCGGGCGCCGCGGCGCTGGACCACTTCACGACGCTGACGGGATGGTCGGTGTTCTGACGGGCGGGCGGCCCGGCGCCGTCTGCGCGGGCCCTTCGGCCGTCGGCCCGGCGCCGCCTGTATGGGTTCTCCGGTCGTCCGCCCGGCGCCCCGTTGCCGTTGTGGGCGCCCGGCGGCTGGCGCATCGTGGGCGTAGGAGGTGCACGGCCATGGAGCACGAGATGCGCGCCGAGTACGAGGAAGGCGTCCTGCCGCACGCGGACACGCCGGTGAAGATCTGGCACATGGTGCGGCTGGAAGGCACCCTCGCGATGTGCGGGCGGGAGCTGGCACCGGCCGCCGCCACCCAGACGGCCGAAGTCTGGGGCACGCCCAAGGGAGAGCCCTTCTGCCACAGCTGCGGCGCGATGTACCTGCGCGAGCACCCCGGGGACATCGGCTAGGCGGACATGCCGCCCAGGTCCGGGGCGCACCTGACGGACTCCTGGGTGCCCGGGCGCGCCTACGGCAGCGGCGCGAACAGATCGACCCCATGGCCGTCCGGGTCCTGCACGACGGCGTAGCGCTGCCCCCAGAAGGCGTCCCACGGCGGCTTCTCGCCCGTATAGCCGGCGGCGGTGAGTTCCGCGTAGACGGCGTCGACCCCGGCGGGGTCGGCGCACTCGAAAGCCAGCCCCGTCGGCGTGCCGCCCTGCGGCGGCGTCCAGTCCGGGTCGACGGCCCGCGCGGTCGCGTGGGTGTCCCACATCAGCCGCAGACCGCCCGGGAGCTGCGCCTCTGCGTGCGGGGCGCGGTCCGCCTCGGCGGGGACGTCCAGGCCGAGGCGGCGGTAGAAGGCGAGGGCCGCGGCCATGTCGGCCACCACGATGCCGATGGCGGCGAACCGCGGCGTGGACGGTGTGGTGGAGGACGCTGGTGCGGTGGAGGAAGGGGTACTGGAGGAAGGAGTGCTGGTCATGCGGCGAGCGTAGGGCGCCCGCCGCGCCGCGGTCTTGAACGAATCGGACGTGGTGGCGTCCGCCTCACGGGCAGCGGATGACCTGTCCCGCATACGAGAGGTTGCCGCCGAAGGCGAACAGCAGCACCGGAGCGCCGGAGCTGATCTCACGGCGTTCGACCAGCTTGGACAGGGCGAGCGGCACGGAGGCCGCAGAGGTATTCCCGGAGTCGACGACATCCTTGGCGACCACCGCGTTGACCGCCCCGAGCCGTTCGGCGACCGGCTCGATGATCCGCAGGTTGGCCTGGTGCAGCACCACACCGGCAAGATCGGCGGGGGTGATCCCGGAGCGTTCGCACACCGTGCGGGCGATGGCCGGCAGCTGGGTGGTCGCCCAGCGGTAGACGGTCTGGCCCTCCTGGGAGAACCGGGCCGGCTCGCCCTCGATGCGTACCGCACCGCCCATCTGCGGCACCGAGCCCCACAGCACGGGACCGATCTCCGGCTCGGGCGAGGCGCTGACCACCGCGGCGCCCGCACCGTCGCCGACCAGCACACAGGTCGAGCGGTCCGTCCAGTCCACGACCTCGGTGAACTTCTCCGCCCCGATGACCAGCGCATGGGTCGAGGAACCGGCCCGGATGGCGTGGTCGGCGGTGGCCAGCGCATGGGTGAAGCCGGAGCAGACGACGTTGAGGTCCATCGTGGCGGGGGCGTCCAGCCCGAGCCGGGCGGCGACCCGGGCCGCGGTGTTCGGGCTGCGGTCGGTGGCCGTGCAGGTGGCGACCAGCACCAGGTCGATGTCCTGCGGGGCGAGGCCACTGGCGGCCAGGGCCTTGGCCGCGGCGGCGGACGCCATGGCGTCCACGGTCTCGTCCGGGGCGGCGACATGGCGGGTGCGGATGCCGACCCGGCTGCGGATCCAGGCGTCGTCGGTGTCGACCATCGCGGCGAGGTCGTCGTTGGTGAGCACGCCGGAGGGCTGGTAATGGCCGAGAGCCAGGACGCGTGACCCGGTCATGAAATCCCCTGTACGTGGGTGGGCGGTACGTCACCAGTCTCACCCCTCGCTGCCGACGGGCGGCTGCGTGAACTGCCAATGTTCCGTCGCCAGAACTGGAGACACTTGTCAGAACCGCGGAGATCCCTCTCTGGAGATCCCTGGCGTCTGACCTGCGTCCGACCCGCGCCCGGCCCGGAGCCCGGCCCGCGGGCGGCCCGCAGGGAGCGGGGCGCCCACGGGCGGCGGGGCGGAATCCCGCAGGGGCAGCAGCCCGCCCGATCCAACGGCAGAGCTACGGCGCCCGGGCGTATTGCTCCGCCCGCGGGCGCGTCCCGGAGGCCTGCCGCGGCCGGTGCGCGGCGGCTCTCGCTCCCCGGCCGGTGCCCGGCGGCTCCCCGCTACCCCGCCAGTGCCCGGAAGCGGCGCAGCCGCAGGCTGTTGCCGACGACGAAGACCGAGGAGAACGCCATCGCGGCCCCGGCGATCATCGGGTTGAGGAGTCCGGCGGCGGCCAGCGGCAGCGCCGCGACGTTGTAGCCGAACGCCCAGAACAGATTGGTCCGGATGGTGCCGAGGGTCGCCCGGGCCAGCCGGATGGCGTCCGCCGCGGCGCGCAGATCGCCCCGTACGAGGGTGAGGTCACCGGCCTCGATGGCGGCATCGGTGCCGGTGCCCATCGCCAGCCCCAGGTCGGCGCGGGCCAGCGCGGCCGCGTCATTGACGCCGTCGCCGACCATCGCCACCGAGCGGCCTTCGGACTGCAGCCGTTCGACGACCGCCACCTTGTCCTCGGGCAGCACCTCGGCGATCACCTCGTCGATCCCGACCTCGGCCGCGACCGCCGTCGCGACGGCGTGGTTGTCGCCGGTCAGCAGGACGGGCGTCAGCCCCAGGGCCCGCAGCCGGCGCACCGCCTCGGCGCTGGTGGGCTTCACCGCGTCGGACACCACCAGCACCGCGCGTGCCGCGCCGTCCCAGCCGACGGTGACCGCGGTACGCCCCTCGGCCTCGGCCGCGGCCTTGGCGGCTGCCAGCTCGGGCGTCAGGAACTGGGACGCCTGGTTCAGCAGCTGCTCGCGGCCCACCAGAACGGTGTGCCCCTCCACCACCCCCCGGACGCCCAGGCCGGGGACGTTCGCGAACTCCTCGGGGGTGGGGAGGCCATCCTCGGGGGCCGCCAGGGCGGCCGGGGCTGTCGCCGGGGCGCCGTCCCCGGCCCGCTGCCCGGCACCGGCGCCGGCGCGGGTGGCGATGGCACGGGCGACGGGATGCTCGGAGGCGTGCTCCAGCGCGCCGGCCAGCCGCAGCACCTCCGGCTCCGTGACGCCCTCGGTGAGGTGGATCCCGGTGAGCGTCATCACGCCGGTGGTGACCGTGCCGGTCTTGTCCAGGACGACGGTGTCCACCCGCCGGGTCGACTCCAGTACCTCGGGTCCCTTGAGCAGGATGCCGAGCTGGGCGCCGCGTCCGGTGCCGACCATCAGCGCGGTGGGCGTGGCCAGCCCGAGGGCACACGGGCAGGCGATGATCAGGACGGCGACGGCGGCGGTGAAGGCGGCCACCACGCCCGCGCCGGTGGCGAGCCAGCAGCCGAGGGTGCCGAGGGCGAGCGCGAGCACGGCCGGGACGAAGACCGCGGAGATCTTGTCCGCCAGCCGCTGGGCCGCGGCCTTGCCGTTCTGCGCGTCCTCGACCAGCCGCGACATCCGGGCGAGCTGGGTGTCCGCGCCGACCCGGGTGGCCTCGACGACCAGCCGGCCGCCCGCGTTGACGGTGGCCCCGATGACCGTGTCGCCGGGGGACACCTCGACCGGGACGGACTCACCGGTGAGCATCGAGGCATCCACCGCGGAGGCGCCCTCCAGCACCTTCCCGTCGGTGGCGATCTTCTCCCCGGGCCGTACGGTGAAACGGTCGCCGGCCTGCAACGCCGCGGTGGGGACCCGGACTTCACGGCCGTCCCGGAGCACGGTGACGTCCTTGGCGCCCAGCTCCAGCAGCGCCCGCAGCGCGGCTCCCGCCTTCCGCTTCGCGCGCGCCTCGAAGTACCGCCCGGCCAGGATGAAGGTGGTGACGCCGGCCGCGGCCTCCAGATAGATGCTGCCGCTGCCGTCGGTGCGGGCGATGGTCAGCTCGAAGGGGTGCGTCATCCCCGGCATGCCCGCGGTGCCGAAGAACAGCGCCCAGACCGACCAGCCCAGTGCCGCGAGGGTGCCCATGGAGATGAGGGTGTCCATCGTGGCCGTGCCGTGCCGCAGATTGGTCCAGGCGGCCCGGTGGAACGGCCAGGCCCCGTACGCCACCACCGGCGCGGCCAGGGTCAGCGACAGCCACTGCCAGTTGGTGAACTGCAGGGGCGGCACCATCGCCAGCAGCACCACCGGGACGGAGAGGGCGAGGGAGATCAGCAGGCGCTGACGGAGCGCGGCGAGCCCGTCGCCGTCCGCCTGACCGTCCACCCGGCCGTGGCCTTCGCCGCCCACGGGTCCTGTGGTGTCCGACGCCGGGGCTGGGGCCGGCGGCTCCGGGAGGGCCGCGGTGTAGCCGGTGCGCTCCACGGTGGCGATCAGGTCGGCGGTCCCGACGCCGCTGTCCTGCGCCACGGTCACCCTGGCCTTCTCCGTGGCGTAGTTGACGGTGGCGGTGACCCCCTCCATGCGGTTGAGCTTCTTCTCGATGCGGGCGGCGCACGAAGCGCAGGTCATCCCGCCGATCTCCAATTCGACTCCGTGCTCTCCGACCGCGGTCGTCATGGCTGCTCCTCGGTGTGCTGCGCGTCCCCGTGCCGTCGCTCCGGGAACGTTATACCCCCCTAGGGTATTCCTCGGTCGGTGTCACTGTGTCGCCGGGCCCTCTCCGTCCTCCAGTCGCCCTCTCGTCGCCCCTCCCTGCTCCCTCCTTGCCCTCTCGCTGCCCTTCCCGGCCTCTCGTTGCCCCCTCCGTGTCCGCTCCCCAGCGTCTTCGCCCCGCCGCGCTGCGTAAAACCGCCGCTGCGCCGTATTGCTCCTGCGCGCCCGCGGGCCATACTGGCCCGGTGTCGATGATCAGCAACCTCCGCAAGGCCGTCCGGCTGCCGCAGCCGCGCACCCGGGGGGTCGACCTCAGCCACCCGGCGCGTTCGCCGCTCGGCACCGCCGTGGTGAACTGCGCGGTGTACGTGGACGGCGTGCGGCAGGACGGCGACCATCCGGCCGAGGCCGCGATCCGCCGGGTCCGGGAGTCCGGCAGTGGATTTGTATGGATTGGCCTGCATGAGCCGTCCGAGAAGGAATTCGCCGGAATTGTCGAATTGTTCGGGCTCCACCCGCTCGCCGTCGAGGACGCGGTCTACGCGCACCAGCGGCCCAAGCTGGAGCGCTACGACGATTCGCTGTTCACCGTCTTCAAGACGGTCCGCTATGTCGAGCACGACCGGCTCACCGACACCAGCGAGGTCGTCGAGACCGGCGAGATCATGGTCTTCACCGGGACCGACTTCGTGATCACGGTGCGGCACGGCGGGCATGGTTCGCTGGGCCCGCTGCGCGAGCAACTGGAGTCCGTGCCCGAGCAGTTGGCGCTCGGTCCGTCCGCCGTGCTGCACGCCGTCGCCGACCTGGTGGTGGACGACTACCTCGATGTCGCCGCCGCCGTCTCGATCGATATCGACGACGTGGAGAGTGAGGTCTTCTCCGTGCGCGGCAGCGGCGGGGCCGGCCGGATCTACCAGCTCAAGCGCGAGCTGCTGGAACTCAAGCGTGCGGTGGCTCCCTTGGACCGGCCGATGCAGGAGCTGGCGACCCAGCCGATGGCGCAGGTCGAGCCCCGGATCAAGACGTACTTCCGGGACGTCGCCGACCATCTCGACCGGGTCACCGAGCAGATCACCGCATTCGACGAACTGCTCAACTCCATACTCCAGGCCCACCTCGCCCAGGTCACCGTGGCCCAGAACGAGGACATGCGCCGGATCAGTGCCTGGGTCGCGATCCTGGCGGTGCCGACCATGGTCTGCGGTGTGTACGGCATGAATTTCGACCATATGCCGGAAAAGCACTGGACGTTCGGCTATCCGCTGGTCATGGGGCTGATAGTGACGCTCTGCTGGGTGATCCACCGCGGCTTCAAGCGGAACGGCTGGCTCTGAGGCCCGTCCTCCGGGGCCTGTCCCCTGAAGTCTGGCCGGGGGGCACGGCCGGGGAGCGCTCGGGGGGCACGGTCGGCCGGACCGCCTGCCCGGACCGCCTGCCCGGACCGCCCGCCCGGCGTGGCCCGTGAGCCCGTCGGATGCGCACCCGGGGATGAAGTAAAGAGAAACTTACGGAAGGTCATGGCGTGTTAAAGGCACGCCGCCGATACGCCGGATAAACATGCTCTGACCAGTTCCCCAGTGGGCGGGTGCTGGCGGCGCCGGGACCTCCCCGCGCCCCCGGACGCCGGACCGCGGTCCCCGCCGGTTCTGTGAGGAGAGCACATTGCGGTACGGACAGGCACTGCGTGACGAGATCGCGGCCGAGGGGACGACGCCACTGATCGGCGTCCACGACATGCACTCGGCCTCGATCGCCGCCGCGCACTACAACGGCTTCTTCGTGTCCGGCTTCGGCTTCGCCGCGTCGTACTACGGGCTTCCGGACATCGGGTTCATCGCCTGGCCCGACATGGCCGCCTTCGTGGAGCGGCTGCGCGGCGCCTTCCCCCGCCACCATCTGCTGGTGGACATCGACGACGGCTATGTCGACCCCGAAGTGGCCTGCCATGTGGTGCAGCGCCTGGAGCGGACCGGCGCGACCGGGGTGATCCTGGAGGACCAGAAGCGGCCCCGTCGCTGCGGCCACGCGGACGGCAAACTGCTGCTGCCGCTGGAGGAGTACCTGGAGAAGCTGAACATGGTGCTGGCCAGCCGTACCGATCTGCTCGTCGTGGCCCGTACGGACGCCACGGAGGAGGACGAGATGCTGCGGCGGGCGGCGGCGTTGGCCGGGTCCGACGCGGATGTGGTGCTGGTCGACGGGGTGCGCAGCGTCGAGGGGATCCGCCGGATCCGCGCGGTGCTCGGCACCAAGCCGTTGCTGTTCAACCAGATCGCGGGCGGGAAGTCCCCGCGGCTCTCGCTGACCGAACTGACCGGACTCGGCGTCGATGTGGCCATCTACAGCACCCCCTGCCTGTTCGCCGCGCACCGGGCGATGGAGACCGCGATGGCCGAGCTGAAGTACGCGGACGGACGGCTGCCCGCCACCGGGGGCAGCGGCGGCGAGATCGGTGTCAAGGAAGCCACCGAACTGCTGGCCCGCAACATCAGCCGGCACCACCCCGTACGGGAGACCGTCCTGGCATGACCCGCGGGCGGGGCGGGGCGAGGCACCCGCGCGCCCCGCCCCACCGCTACCGCCCCGCCACCTGTCGCGGCCGGGCCGCGCACCAGCCCGCCGCGATCTGCGGCAGCAGCAGCGCCAGCAGGACGGTCAGCGGGACCGTCCAGCTCCCGGAGAGGTCGTGCACGGCGCCCAGGACGGCCGGGCCGGCCGCGGCGAGGACATAGCCGAAGCACTGGGCCATGCTGGAGAGTTGGGCGGCGTGCCGGGCGTCCGGTGCGCGCTGCACGATGAACAGCAGCGCGAGGCTGATCGCCGCGCCCTGGCCCAGGCCGAGCAGCACCATCCAGAGGTAGGCGCCGGAGGCCGGCGCGACCAGCACCCCGAGGAAGCCGGCCGCGCACAACAGTGCGCCCGCGGCGGCCAGGACGCCGGCCCGCAGCCGGCGGCCGACGACGACCGGTGCGAGGAACGAGCCGGTGATGCCCAGCAGCGAGGAGAAGGAGAGCATCCACCCGGCGTCGCCCGCGCTCATCCCGGCGTCCGTGAGTATCGTCGGCAGCCAGGCGGCGGCCGCGTAGTAACTCAGCGACTGCAGGCCCATATAGCCGGTCACCTGCCAGGCCAGCGGATCGCGCCACAGCCCGCGCACCGGGTGCGCCGCGGCGCGGGCCGCGGCCGCCGGCACCCGTGTACGGGTACGGGCCTGCGGCAGCCAGCAGACCAGCGCGAGGACCGCGAGCATGCCCCAACAGGCCAGCGTGGTGCGCCAGTTCAGACCGGCAGCCTGCTGGAGGGGAACCGTGACGCCGGCCGCGAGCGCGGCGCCGCCGAACAGCGACATCGAGTACAGCCCGGTCATCAGCCCGGCCCTGGCCGGGAAGTCCCGCTTGATCAGGCCGGGCAGCAGCACATTGGCGACGGCGATCCCTGCGCCGATCACCAGCGTTCCGGCGAACAGCGCCACGGTCGAGTCCAGCAGCCGTATCGCGGTTCCGCCGCAGATCAGGGCCATGGTGCCGAGCAGCGACCGCTCCATGCCCAGCCGCCGTCCCAGCCGCGGTGCGACCGGCGCCAGCAGGCCGAAGCAGAGCAGCGGCAGCGCGGTGAGCAGACTCGTGGCGGCGGCCGACATCCCGCTGTCGTCGCGGATGGTGCCGACGAGCGGAGAGACGGCGACCAGGGCCGGACGCAGGTTCAGCGCCAGCAGGACGACGCCGGTGCCGAGGTACAGGGCACGGCGGCCGGCGACGCCGGACGGAGTCGGCCCCGGTGCGGCGGCCGGGCCCCCGGGCAGGCCGGCAACGGAGGTGTCCGGCTCCCCGGATCTGCCGGTGACGGGCGTGCCCGCCGTGGTTGCCGGACCTCCGGGTATGCCGGCGGCGGGATGTGCCTCCGCGACCGCCGGTCCTCCTTCGTCACGCATGTGCGTCGTCTCCAGGGTGAGTGGTGGTGCGGCTGCCCCGGTGGCCGGGCTCCGCGGCGGCCTCGCGCAGGGCGTTCATCGCCTCCGTGAGGTGCGCCAGCGCGGCCCGCTCGGCGGCCTCGGCGTCCCGCGCCTCGATGGCGTCGACGAGGGCGGTGTGCTCGTCGAGCTGATGGCGGACCGCCTCGGGCAGCGGCGTCCCGAGCACGGCCTGCAGCGTCCCGCGCAGCGCATCGCTGAAGTGCTCGTAGAGCTCGGCCAGCACGCTGTTGTGCGCGGCGGCCGCCACCGCGCGGTGAAAGCGCATGTCCGCCTCGATGAAGGCGGCCACCTCGCCGCTCTCCCAGGCCCGGCCGCGCTCCGCCAGCGCGCCGCGCAGCGCGGCAAGATCCTCGTCGGTACGGCGCTCGGCGGCATAGCGCGCGGCATCGCGCTCCAGGCTGGCCCGCACCTCGTACGCCTCCAGGCTCTCGGCCCGCCGCAGCCGCCGCTGGACGGCCGCGCCGAAGCCGCTGCCGGCGCGGACATAGGTCCCGTCGCCCTGCCGCGGCTCCAGCATCCCGGTGTGCACCAGCGCGCGCACCGCCTCCCGGACGGTGTTGCGCCCCACATCCAGCTGCTCCACCAGCACCGGCTCGGCGGGGATCTTCGTGCCGACCCCCCACTCGCCGTCGGCGATCAGCCGCTCCATCTGCTCGATGACCAGATCGACCAGGCTGGTGCGGGCGGTGCTGCGCAGCGGCATCGGCGCCGTCCTTCTCCGTCGTCGCCAGAGGCCCGGTATTCCGGGGCTCTGGCGGGTGCCATTACGGGTGCCATTCCACCGGTGATGGGAACATCCCATGTTTCGCGGTGTCAAACGCACAGGGTTAGCCTGAGGGCGGCGATGATCTCGGGAGAGACATGGACGAGCGAGGCCGCCCTGCGGCGCCCTGGCAGGGGCAGTGGCCGGTGATCGGCGTGGTGGCGGCGGGCGGCGCGCTCGGCGCCACGGCCCGTTACGGCGCCGCGGTGCTGTGGCCCACGGCCCACGGCACCTTTCCCCTGACCACGTTCACCGTCAACGCCGTCGGCTGTGCGCTGATGGGCGTCCTGATGGTGGTCATCACCGAGGTCCGCGCGGCCCACCGGCTGGTGCGCCCCTTCCTCGGCACCGGCATCCTCGGCGGCTTCACCACCTTCTCCACCTACGCCGTCGACATCCAGCGGCTGGTCGCCGCCGGGCGGACGGCAGCGGCCCTGGCCACGCTCGTCGGCACCGTGCTCGTCACGCTCGCCGCCGTGTGGGCCGGGGTGACCGGCACCCGGGCACTTCTCCAACTGAGGCGGCGGACGGCATGACACACGGCACGGCACAACCGGGCGGCGCCCCCGCGCTGCGGCTCACGGTCCTCGTCGGCGAAGAGGACGTATGGCACCACAAACCGCTCTACGCGGAGATCGTGCACCGCGCGCACCATGCGGGGCTGGCCGGGGCCGCCGTCTTCCGGGGGGTCGAGGGCTTCGGCTCCTCCGGCATCGTCCACACCCAGCGGCTGCTGTCCCTGAGCGAGGAGCTGCCGGTGGCGATCGTCGTCGTCGACACGGAGGAGCGGGTGCGGGCCTTCCTCCCGCAACTGGACGAACTCCTCGCGGACGGCGGGCTGGTGACCCTCGACCCGTGCGAGATGATCTCCTACCGGCGCAGGGGCGGCACGGGCGGTGCGAACGGCACGGGCGCCGGGGAGGGCGGACGCGGGTGAACTGGCTGCTGGTGGTGGCCGGTGCCATGGTCGGGGCGCCGCTGCGCTTCCTCACCGACCGCTATGTGCAGTCCCGCCACGATGCCGTCTTCCCCTGGGGCACCTTCACCGTCAACGTCACCGGCTCCCTGATCCTCGGCCTGCTGACCGGCGCGGCCTCCGCGGGCGCCGCCTCCTCGCACGTCCAACTGCTGATCGGCACGGGACTGTGCGGTGCCCTGACGACCTACTCGACGTTCTCCTACGAGACGCTCCGGCTGGCCGCGGACCGGGCCCGGGCGAGTGCGGTGGCCAATGTCGTGGTGACCGTGGCGGCCGGGCCGGCGGCGGCGTTCGCCGGGGTGGCCGCCGGGCAGGCGATCTGGGGCTGACGCCCCTCCGGCCGCCCGCGGGCAGACGAAAACGGTGGGGCTCCGGGGGAGCCCCACCGCACGGACGGTGCAGGAGAGACGAGGGCTGGTGGGGTACGAGTGCCGGCCGCCAGGTCCCGGCTCTCGACAGCCCCCTGCCGTGCGGCTTCCGACCACCGTCAGCTCGGTCGAATCCGCCGGCCACCGCCGAACTTCGTTACGTCACAAGGCCCGTGGGGTACGTCAGGAGGCCTTGCCGAAGTGGACGCCCGCCAGGCCGTTGGCCCAGAGCTGGTCCACCTTCGCGCTCTCGTTCGCGTCCGGCTGGGTGTTCTGGCAGGACGTGCCGGGGCCGCCGCCCGACATCAGCTCGCTGCACGGGCCCTCGTAGTGGTCCGGCAGGCCCAGCACATGGCCGGTCTCGTGCGCGGCCACGCGGGTGGAGTTGTACTCCTGGTTCTGCTGGTAGTCCAGGAAGACATAGCCCTTGCCGTGGCCGTCGGTGCTGGCGTACGAGCCGCGCGGGTCGTTGCCCTCGCGGTACTGGAAGTCGCCGCCGCTGCCCGCCTGCAGCTTCACGTTCGACACGGCGCTGTTCCAGATCGACGCGCTCTGGGCTATCTGGTTCGCGAAGGTCGGGGCCGCGCCGGCGTCATAGGTGACGGTCACCGAGGCGGCGTCCGGGTGCGCCTTCATCTTGGCCCTGGCCGACTTCACCACTGCCTCGAAGAACGCCTTGGTGTCGGCCTTCTCGGCCGCCGAGCCGTTGTAGGCCGCGATGGAAGCGGGGGTGCTGCGGGGGGAGTTGGTGGGGGAGGGGGAAGCTGCCGAAACCGGTGCCGCGGCTGCGAGCGCGGCGACGAGGCCCAGGCCGAGCGCCGCCGACAGCGCCGTCTTGGGAGATCTCATGTGGGGGCTCCTTTGACTCCGAGGGCCGTACGGTCGCCGTGTGGGGCGGCGACCGGGGCCCTGCGGATTTCTTGGTGCCGTTGAGTCTGGACGGAGTTCACCCGGAAGACAGAGATGCCAGGTGGCGATAGCACCGGCCAATACCCCGGGAAAAAGAGCGCGTTCCGGCAGGTTTGAGAGTCTGGTGTGACGTATGCCTACGTCGTTATGCTCCGGACGTGGAGCTCGAGGTACGGCATCTTCGCGCATTGTGCGCCATCGCGGACTCCGGCAGCGTACGCAAGGCGGCCCGGCAGCTCGGCATGACCCAGCCTTCCCTGACGACCCAGCTCCACCGCATCGAGAATGCCCTGGGCGGCCAGCTCTTCTTCCGTGAACCGACCGGCAGCCGGCCCACGCCCCTGGGGCATGCGGTGCTGTGCCGGGCCCGGCCGATAGTGGCCGAAATGCGCGCACTTATTGACGAGGTTGCCTCGGCCTCGCACCACGACCAGGGCACCCGGCTGCACATCGGCAGCACCAACAGCCCCGCGGTCGCCGGGTGGCTGCGCCGGCTCCGGGTGCGGCTGCCGGACACCGACACCACGATAAGAACCGATGTTTCCGCCAATGCGCTGCTCCACATGGTCGCGACGGGACAGCTCGATGCCGCCTTCGTCCACGAGGTCGAAGGCGCGCCCCTGCGGGTCCCCGACGGCCTGGTCGAGCATGAACTCATCGCCAGGGAACCGCAGTTCATCGCCGTGGGGGACACCCATCCCGCGGCCGGGCGGACGGTGGTCCGGGTGTCGGACCTCGCGGACGACCAGTGGATGGTCGATCCGACCGTGGACGGCGAATGGGCGGGACTGCGCCGCATCTGGGCCGCGGCCGGTATCAACCCCCGTGTCGTGCACGGCGACTACCTCACCACGGTGGACCTGGTCACGGCCGGCGAGGTGGTCACCCCCTGCCAGCCGACCGCGCGCTCCCGGCACGGCATGGCGATCCGCCCCCTGTACGGCGACCCGCTGGCCGTCCGCCTCTTCATGGCCTGCCGCCAGGAAGGCACCCCCGCCGCCTCCGCCGACGACCTGTTCGCCGACCTGACCGCCTCGTACATGGAGACCGCCTGGGCGAGCGAGGCCTACCGGGCCTGGCTGGTGCGTCATGGCGGGCTGCTGCCGGCGGGGATCTAGGTGTGCTGTCCGGACAGCACACCTAGGGGCGGCCCGCAGGCGTGAACTCCGCGCCGGGCTGCGCTTCTTATCTTCCTTTTATGATTGCTTCATAGCGTCTCGTTCATGGTGATCAAACGTATTGCTGCCGGAATCGGCGCGCTGATAACGATGACCTTGGCGGGGGTTGCTGCGGCCGCTCCGGGGTCTCATGGGACCGCAGTTCCGGTGTCCCACAAGAAGGCAGCGGCGAACTACTTGTACGCCTCGATCGGTGACTTCGACACCACGGTGAAACCGCTGATGGACCGCCCGGACATCGGCGGGGTGCAGGTGGTGGTGCCGTGGAAGGCACTCGAACCGAAGAAGGACCAGTATGATTTCTCGTCGATCGACGAGGCGCTGAACTACCTGCAGCCGCGTCACAAGAAGCTGGTCGTCCAGATCCAGGACCGGTTCTTCACGCCGCAGGGCAGACTCCCGGGTTACCTGCTGGCCGATCCGGAGTACAAGGGCGGCGCGGCTCCGACGAAGAACGACAGCGGCCTCGGCCCCGGTGAGCCCGGATCGATCGCGGCGCAGTGGAATCCGCAGGTGCGAGGACGCTTCCAGCATCTGCTGAAGGCGCTGGCGCAACGGTTCGACGGTCGTCTGGCCGGGGTGAACCTCCCGGAAACCGCCACCGGAGTGGACACCGGCAAGGACCGCACCGGATACACGAACGATTCCTACTTCCATGCAGAGCTCGACAACATGGCCTACGGGAAAAAGGTCTTCACCAAGACGCCGTTCATCCAGTACGTCAACTTCTGGCCAGGTGAATGGAAAAACGATCACAACTACATGGGGCGGACCTTCGAATTCGCAAAGTCCCACGGCATCGGCCTGGGCGGACCTGACATCCTGCCGAACCGTCCGGCACAGATGGAGAATTCGTACCCGTTCTTCAAGCGTTACCGAGGGAAGTTGCCGCTCGTAGCCATGGCTGTACAGGAACCCGACTTCGAATACACCAATCCCAAAACGGGAAAGCCGTACACCCGCCAGGAGTTCACTGATTTCGGCACGAACACCCTTGGTGCCGACACCATCTTCTGGGCCACCAGCTCGCCCTGGCTGCATCAGTAACCCACCGCTGCGTCACCGAGGCCGTCGCGCTCCTTGCCACCGTGCGCCCACGCTTGCCGAAGCGGCTCGGGCGGCGGGCCGCCTCCTACGGGCCCCCGCCGGACCTTCCCGGCCACGCCGGATATCCGGCGACTCCGGACACCCGGCTCTTCGGCCAACAGTGTGAAAGGCGGCGCCCGGTCTGCCGTGCGCCGCCCCCGCGACGGCGGTGATGTCCGAGACTGGGCTGCCCGAAGGCCGACGAGGCCGAGTCCTGGAGAGACCCCGTGGACGGCACCCTTTCCCTGGTCCTGCTCCTGCTGTTCCTGTGGTGCCTGTGTTCGCGGCGGATGGAGCGCTACGAGCTGACCGCTCCCGCCGCCTTCGTCCTGCTGGGCCTGCTGCTCGGCGAGGGCACCGGCGCCCTCGATATCCACCTCCCGCACGAGACGGTCAAGCTGCTCGCGGAGGTCACCCTGGTCTGGGTGCTCTTCACCGACGCCGCCCGGCTCTCCTTCCGGGCCCTGCGCCCGGAGCTCGGCCTCTACGGGCGGCTGCTGGGGATCGGGCTGCCGCTGTGCGTGGTCCTCGGCACGGTGCTGGCGGCCGCCCTGCTCCCCGGTGTCTCCTGGTGGGCCGCCCTGTACGTCGGGGCCGCGCTCGCTCCGACGGACGCCGCGCTCGGCGCCACGATGATGGTCAACCCGGTCGTCCCCGCGAAGATCCGCCGGCTCATCAACGTCGAGAGCGGCCTCAACGACGGCATCGTCACACCCCTGGTGGTGCTCGCCCTGGCCGGGGTGTCCGCGGCCGAGCACACCGCCCCGCCGGACGCCGCCGGCCATGCCGTGGTGCAGCTCGCCGTCGGTGCGGCGTACGGCGCGGTGGTCGGACTGGCCGCCGGATGGCTGCTGCGGACCACGCTCCGCAACGGCTGGGCGGCCGAGGACTTCGCCGGTGCGGGCGTGCTGGCCCTGGCCCTCCTCGGCTACACCTCCGCGCTCGCACTCGGCGGCAACGGCTTCATCGCCGCCTTCGTCGCGGGCCTGGCCGTCGGATCGACGCACGGCGCGCCGCAGCGGGTGCTCCTGTACGTCGAGCAGTCCGCCGCACTGCTCTCCGTACTGGTCTGGCTGGTTTTCGGCGCCCTCCTGCTGCCGGCGGTGTTCGACCACCTCACCTGGCAGACCGCGGTCTACGCCGTACTGAGCCTCACGGTGATCCGGATGCTGCCCGTGGCCCTGTCCCTGATCGGGAGCGGGCT
Organism: Streptomyces sp. Edi2; assembly: GCF_040253635.1. Classification (NCBI taxonomy): domain Bacteria; kingdom Bacillati; phylum Actinomycetota; class Actinomycetes; order Kitasatosporales; family Streptomycetaceae; genus Streptomyces; species Streptomyces sp. Edi2. The sequence continues at coordinate 6,112,035 of NZ_JBEJGX010000003.1, forward strand.
GGACCTCAAAACGGTCCTGTTCGTGGGCTGGTTCGGCCCCCGCGGACTGGCCTCGATCATCTTCGGCCTGCTGGCGGTCGAGGAGCTGGCGGCCCCCGACGCCCGAGCGGTGGTCCCCGTCGTCACCCTCACCGTCCTGCTCAGCGTCCTCGCCCACGGCCTCACCTCCGCACCCCTGGCAAACCGCTACGGCAAGGCGGCCACAGCCAAGGGCATCGGCCCGGCCGGCACCACAGCGGCCGAACTCCCGGTCAGAGGCATGGCGGCGGGCGGCCTGCACCACGGCCACGGCCACGGCCGGCGCCGGGGCGGTCCGGCGCCGTCGTGAAGGTCACTCCTCTCGCCTGAATTTCTCCTCGCGGCCACTGACAACGCACGCGGCGGCCAGTAACGCCCATCTGGACATGCCCCGGCGGGCGGCGACCACCGGCGGGTGCTGGCGGTGCTGAGATTCCCGGAAGGAAACGGCTGACCCCGGGCGCTCGCCGAAGGCCCGGCCGACGCCGCGGCGGCGAAAAAATTGGTGTGCGGGGCCGACGGAACCGGGTAATGTCTTTGTCATGTTCTTCCAGACGCCGATTTACGAGTGAGAGCGTGATGGGCCCCTGCTGACGTCCTCCGACGTCGCCGCGCCCGTCCCCCACCGATGAATCCGTAGATCACTTCACATCATTCCGGGAGAACCCGTGAGCAAGAACATCAACAACCCCGTGGGCATGGGCGGCGGCCAGCGCAAGAAGCTGTCCCGCGCCGAGCGGCAGAACAACGGTCCGCACCGCAACCTCGACCGCCAGGGTGCCGCCGACCAGAAGGCGGAGCTGGTGCGCAAGATGCGCGAGAAGGCAGGCGCAGCTGAGAGCGCCGGGCAGGCGGGCGACGACACCGCACAGAGCTGACGCAGCGCCGCCGCAGGGCGGCACCGCACGGGGCCGGGCCCGGACCGCGACGCGCGGTCCGGGCCCTGCTGCCGTGCCGGGGCTCTGCTGCCGTGCCAGGCGCGGCCGGCCTCCGTCACCCCCGAAGCCCTCGGCGACTTCTTCGCCCGCTTCGGCCTCCCGGCCGACGACGAGGAAGTGATCGTCTGCACCGGAGACCTGGACGCGCTGGTGGCGGCGCTGTCCTCGGTCAGGCACAGGCAGGTCTCAAGTAGGCCCAGTCATGGCTCGATATCACCGTCCATGGCGTGGTCCGCCGCGCGCTTGGCGTTGGCTGAAATCGGCGCTCTGCTCACGCACTGACGTGGGACCGGGCTGAGGGGCGGAGACGAAGGCAGGTGCAGTTGCTCCTCGGGTAGGCGTCCGCCGTCATCACGCTGCGGATCTACGCGCACCTGTGGCAGGGCGAAGAAGACCGCACCCGCTCCGTCACGGGTGCCCTGCTGGGCGGCGTGGGGAGCGGGTGCGGACGGTGAAGCGATATGACCGGCGAGAACGCGGGTCGGACGCCTGGCCGGAGGTCAGGCCTTCTTCGTCTCCCAGAAGATCTTGTCGATCTGGGCGATGTAGTCCAGGGCCTTCTGGCCGGTGGCCGGGTCGTTCGAACCCTTGGCGGCGCTGAGGGCCTTGAGGGTGTCGTTGACCAGCTGGTGCAGCTCCGGGTACTTCTCGAAGTGCGGGGGCTTGAAGTAGTCGCTCCACAGCACCGAGACGTGGTGCTTGGCCAGCTCGGCGCGCTGCTCCTTGATCAGGACGGCGCGAGTGCGGAAGTCCGCGTCCTCGTTGGCCTGGTACTTCTCCTGGACGGCCTTGACCGACTCGGCCTCGATGCGGGCCTGGGCCGGGTCGTACACGCCGCAGGGCAGGTCGCAGTGGGCGCTGACCTTCACCTTGGGGGCGAACAGGCGCGAAAGCATGTTCAGTCCTTCCTCGTGATCGTCTTCTCAGGTGCGAGATTACTCGGTGCGGGAAGGCTTTTCTTGGTCGGGCCGGGGGTCTTAGGGCAAAAGTCCGGTGCCGGGGTGCGGCTGATGGAGGATGGACCGGTGAGTGGGACGGACCGGGGCTGGACCGGGAGGTACGGGATGCCGGAGCGGGTGCACGAGCGTGGACCGGAGCAGGGCGGGGACGCGGACGCGGGGCGCGGGCGGGGCGGGCTCCTTCGCGCCTTCGGGCTGGCCGAGGTCTACAACCCGTCGATGGTGCCGACGCTGCGGCCCGGCGACCAGCTGGTGGTGCAGTACGGGGCGGCGGTGCGGCCCGGTGACGTCGTCGTGCTGCGGCACCCGTTCCGGCAGGATCTGCTGATCGTCAAGCGGGCCGTGCGGCGGCGTGACGGCGGTTGGTGGGTGCAGGGCGACAACCCGTTCGTCGAGAACGACAGCCGGGAATTCGGGGTCGTTCCCGACGAACTGGTCCTCGCCCGTGCCTGGGTGCGGGTGCGGCCCCCGCGGGGGATTCAGCGCTCGGTCACCGGGGTGCTCTCCTGGGTGGTCTCGGCGGTCCGTCCGGTGCGGCCCGAGCGCTCGCTCTCCAGGCGCTTGCGGGCGCGGTAGGCGGCGACATTGGCGCGGGTGGCGCAGCGGTCGGAGCAGTAGCGCCGCGAGCGGTTGGTCGAGGTGTCCAGGTAGACGTTGCGGCAGGGCTGCGCCTCGCAGATGCCGAGCCGGTCCACGCCCAGGTCGGTGAGGTGGAAGGCCAGGCCCATGCAGGCGGTCGCGGTGTAGCCCGCGGTGGCGTTGGCCGCGTGGTCGGCGATGTGCATGTGCCAGTCGGGGCGGTTGTTGTCGTCGCGGTACTCGTGGCCGGAGATCTGCGGGCTGACCGGGAACTCCATCATCAGGGCGTTGAGGAGGTCCACGGCGCGCACCTCGTCGCCGCCGGCCGCGGCCTCGAAGACGGCGCGCAGCCGTGCGCGGACCGTACGCAGCCGGGTCACGTCGCTCTCGGTCGCGCGCCGGGCGGCCTGCTGGGCGGGGCCGAAGAGGTCGCGTACGGCTTCGACCGTGGTGAGGCTGTCGGTGCCGCGCTCGGGCTGCTCGGTGTTGACCAGTCGCACGGCATAGTCCGAGTAATAGGCCAGTTCCACTTGTAGTCCTTACGGGCGGGGGCTAAGGTGCGGAGTGCTTGCGTGAGGTAATGGGTGTTGTAGCTACGAGGGTATTACTTCATGCCAGGGTATGACGTCTGGGAGGGGAAGCGATGACCGAGACCGTTGCCGGCGCCGATTGGCAGGCGTGGCAGAACAGTTGGGACCGCCAGCAGGAGTGGTACCTCCCCGACCGCGAGGAGCGGTTCCGGGTGATGCTGGACATGGTCGAGGCCCTGGTGGGTCCCGCGCCCCGGGTACTGGATCTCGCCTGCGGCACGGGAAGTATCTCCGACCGGCTGCTGAAGCGGTTCCCCGGGGCCGAGAGTGTGGGCGTCGATCTGGATCCCGCGCTGCTGGCCATCGCGGAAGGGTACTTCGCCGACGAGCGCCGGGTCCGGTTCGTACGCGCCGATCTCAAGGACCCGGCCTGGACGGACCGGCTGCCGCACGACTCGTACGACGCGGTGCTCACCGCCACCGCGCTGCACTGGCTGCACACCGAGGACCTCCGGGGGCTGTACGGGCAGCTCGGCACCCTGGTGCGGGACGGCGGGGTCTTCATGAACGCCGACCACATGCCCGAGGAGGCCACCTTGCGGATCAACGCCGCCGAGCGGGCCTTCCGGCATGCGCGGATGGACGCGGCGAAGGCGGCCGGCGCCGTCGACTGGGCCGAGTGGTGGCGGCTGGCGGCCGCCGACCCGCACCTGGCCGGGCCGACCGCCGAGCGCTTCGAGATCTACGGCGAGCACGCGGACGGCGACACCCCCTCGGCGGCATGGCACGCGGCCGTGCTGCGCGAATCGGGGTTCGCGGAGGCGCGGCCGGTATGGGCCTCGCCCACGGACGCGCTGGTGCTGGGTCTGAAGTAGAGGACAAAGACGGCGGAAGGGCCGCAGCGAGCCTTCTCCCGGGGGAGCAGGTCTCGCCGCGGCCCAAGGAGCCCGGCGCGGGCTCCGGCAGCTCCGGCGCCTTACAGCACCTTCGACAGGAACGACTTCGTCCGCTCGTGCTGCGGGTTACCGAGCACTTCGCGCGGGTGGCCGGATTCGACCACCACCCCGTCGTCCATGAAGACCAGCGAGTCGCCGACCTCGCGGGCGAAGCCCATCTCATGGGTCACGACGATCATCGTCATACCGTCCGCCGCCAGGTCCTTCATGACGTCCAGGACGTCACCGACCAGCTCCGGGTCCAGGGCCGAGGTCGGCTCGTCGAAGAGCATCAGCTTGGGCTCCATCGCCAGCGCACGGGCGATGGCGACGCGCTGCTGCTGGCCGCCGGAGAGCTGCGAGGGGTAGTTCCCGGCCTTGTCGGACAGGCCGACGCGGTCCAGGAGCTTGACCGCCCGCTCCCGGGCGGCCGACTTCGACTCGCCCTTGACCTGGATCGGCGCCTCCATGATGTTCTCCACCGCGGTCATGTGCGGGAAGAGGTTGAAGCGCTGGAAGACCATGCCGATATCGCGGCGGCGGGCGGCGACCTCCTTGTCGCGCAGCTCGTAGAGCTTGCCGTTGTGCTCGCGGTAGCCGACCAGTTCGCCGTCGACGGACAGCCGTCCCGCGTTGACCTTCTCCAGGTGGTTGATGCAGCGCAGGAACGTCGACTTGCCGGAGCCGGACGGGCCGATCAGGCAGAAGACCTCCCGGGGCGCGACCTCCAGGTCGATGCCCTTGAGGATGTGGGCCGCGCCGAAGGACTTGTGGACGCCCTCGGCCTTGACCATCGGGCCGCCGCTCGTACCGGCCGCCTTGCTCGTCGTGATCTTGCTGGTCATCCCACACCTCCGGGGCGGTTGAAGCCGCCGGACAGCCTCGCCTTGGCGCGCTGGAGCGGAGTGAGCGGCAGTTGGCGGCTGGAGCCGCGGGCGTAGTAACGCTCGAGGTAGTACTGGCCGATGCTCAGCACCGTGGTGGCGATCAGGTACCAGGCGGCGGCGAGGATCAGCATCTCCACCACGACACCGGAGTCCCGTCCGACGTTCTGCGCGGCCTGCAGCAGATCGTAGTACTGGACGGCGATGACCAGGGAGGAGGTCTTCAGCATGTTGATGACCTCGTTGCCGGTCGGCGGCACGATCACCCGCATCGCCTGCGGCACGATGATCCGGCGCAGCGTCTTGGCGTGGCTCATGCCCAGCGCGTGCGCCGCCTCGGTCTGGCCCTCGTCGACGGCGTTGAGACCGGCCCGGCAGATCTCCGCCATGTACGCCGCCTCGTTGAGCCCGAGGCCCAGCAGCGCGCACAGGAACGGGGTCATGAAGTCCGACCACTCGTCCTTGTAGATCGGCATGATGTCGATGTACTGGAAGACGAGGCCCAGGTTGAACCAGAGGAACAGCTGGACGTAGACCGGCGTCCCGCGGAAGAACCAGACGTAGAACCACGCGACCGTCGAGGTGACCGGGTTCTTGGACTGGCGCATCACCGCCAGGATCACGCCGCCCACGATGCCGATGATCATCGAGAGCACGGTGATCAGCAGGGTGTTGCGCAGGCCCTTGAGGATGTCCGCGTTGAACATGTACTGGGGAATGGCGTCCCAGTTGACGTTCCCGGCGGCGAAGGCCCGGCCGAGCAGGGCGACCAGTCCGATGACGACGACCGCCGCCACCCAGCGGCCGTAGTGGCGGACCGGGATGGCTTTGATCGGCTCGGGCTGGGGCGGCGGAGCGTCCGCCGGCGGCTGGGCCGACTTGTCGACGTCAACTGACACGGGTGTTGCCTTTCAGCATTCGGCGGGAGGTGCGCGGGGCGGAGGGGTAGGCGTTCGACGGCTCAGGAGCCGCCATTGAGCTGCACCTTCTTGACCGCGGCATCCTTGACGTCCCACTTGTCCAGGACCTTGGCGTACGAGCCGTTCTTGATCGCGAGTTCCAGCGCGGACCGGAGCGCGTCACGCAGCTGCTCCTTGCCCTTGGGGACCGCGATGCCGTACGGGGCCGCCTTGAGCGGCGCGCCGCCGACCATCTGGAAATCCTTGCCGTGACCGGAGACCTTCACCGCATACGCCGCGACCGGGTAGTCGCTGGAGACGGCGTCCACACCGGCGGTGCGCAGCCGGGTCTGGGCCTCGGAGTCGTTGTCGAAGGCCTCGATCGAGATCGGCTGCTCGCCGTTCTTCTCACAGGCCTTCGACTTGTCCTTGGCCAGGTCGTGCGAGACCGTGCCGCGCTGCACCGCGAGCTTTTTGCCGCACAGCGTCTCCCAGCCGTCGATGCCCTTGGTCTTGCCCTTCTGGGTGTAGAGCGACACACCGACGTTGAGGTAGTCGATGAAGTCGACACCCTGGCCGATCTTCTTGCCGGTGTTGCTGTCGATGCCCTCCTGGCGCTCCTTGGTGTCCGTCATCGCCGACATCGCGATGTCGTAGCGCTTGGACTTCAGGCCGCCCATGAGGGTGTCGAAGGTGGCGTTGTTGAAGTTGAGCTTGATGCCCAGCTCCTTGCTCATCGCCTCCGCGAGATCCGGGTCGATGCCCTCGATCACGCCGTTGGAACGGAACTCCACCGGCTTGTACGTGATGTCCGAGCCGACCTGGAGCATGGCCTTTTCCTGGACGTCCTTGGGCAGCTTCTTGAACAGCGGCGCATTGGCGTTGCGGTTCTTCTTCGCCTCGCGCTTGGCGATGGCCGCGTCCGTCTGGTCGCCGCAGGCGCTGAGCAGCAGCAGCGAGGCGGCGACCGCGGCCGCCGCGGCCACGGCCGTGCGAGACCTGCCGGCGGCCGTGCGACGGGTGGTGCTTGCGGTCATGCTGAGCCTCCTGCGAATGGAGAAGCCGATGGAGAAGCCGACGTGACAAAGGGCCGGGGGCACACCGTCGAGCGTCGCGACCTCGGTTGGTGACGGAATCCTGCCATCCGGGCTCCGGTATTCGGACTGTCGTAATGGTCAAAATCGGATAACGGACGGAGGAGGCGAGGTGACGCCCTTGTGGCACAAGGGGAGCCTCCGCCTCCGCCGAGGCCGGGACTCCCTGCCTGTTCCCGGCGTCTCGGGATCCGGACCGGAGGGGGATGACTCTTCTACGTTTTTTGTGTATTTCGCGGCTATTGTCGGAACTCTGAACTCGAGGGTAAGGAATCTGACTCGTCGGGGCCCGCGCCCGTCGGGTAGAAAGGTTCGTTACACCCCTCATCCGGGGCTCAGGGCGCGTGTGCGGCGCGCCCGGCGTCCGAAACCTCCCCGCGCGCGGCGGTCATCCGCCGTGCAGGGCGCGGACGCGGTGCCCGCCCACCCCTCAACCAGGGGGTGGCCACCCTCAACAGAATTTCGATTAAAGGGGTAAGACAAGTGGCAGCGGAGATCGTCAATCCTCGCAGCGACAGCAATACCGGCGCGGGCGCGGGCAGTGCGCCCGACGATGCTTTCGACCCGGCCTTCGCGCTGCATCGCGGCGGCAAGATGGCCATCCAGGCGACCGTGCCGGTCCGCGACAAGGACGACCTGTCCCTCGCGTACACGCCGGGTGTCGCCAAGGTGTGCAGCGCCATCGCCGAGCAGCCCGAGCTCGTCTACGACTACACCTGGAAGTCCCAGGTCGTCGCCGTGGTCACGGACGGCACCGCGGTGCTGGGCCTCGGTGACATCGGCCCGGAGGCCTCGCTCCCCGTGATGGAGGGCAAGGCCATCCTCTTCAAGCAGTTCGGCGGCGTCGACGCGGTGCCGATCGCGCTCGGCACCACCGACACCGACGAGATCATCGAGACCGTCGTCCGTATGGCCCCGTCCTTCGGCGGGGTCAATCTGGAGGACATCTCGGCGCCGCGGTGCTTCGAGATCGAGCGCCGGCTCCAGGAGCGGCTGGACATCCCGGTCTTCCACGACGACCAGCACGGCACCGCCGTGGTCACGCTGGCCGCGCTGCGCAACGCCGCCAAGCTCACCGACCGCTCGCTCGGCCAGCTGCGTGCGGTCATCTCGGGCGCCGGCGCGGCAGGCGTCGCCATCGCCAAGATCCTCATCGAGGCGGGCATCGGCGACGTCGCGGTCTGCGACCGCAAGGGCATCGTCTCCACCGACCGCGGCGACCTCACGGACGTCAAGCGCGATGTGGCCGGCTTCACCAACAAGGGCCGGCTGACCGGGTCGCTGGAGGACGCGCTGGACGGCGCCGATGTCTTCATCGGGGTCTCCGGCGGCACGGTGCCGGAGGAGGCGGTGGCCAAGATGGCGAAGGACTCGCTGATCTTCGCGATGGCCAACCCCACCCCGGAGATCCACCCGGAGGTCGCGCACAAGTACGCGGCCGTGGTGGCCACCGGGCGCAGCGACTACCCCAACCAGATCAACAACGTGCTGGCCTTCCCCGGCATCTTCGCCGGTGCCATGAAGGTGCGGGCCACCCGGATCACGGAAGGCATGAAGCTCGCCGCCGCCGAGGCGCTGGCCGCCGTCGTCGCCGATGAGCTCAGCCCCGACCGGGTCATCCCCTCGCCGTTCGACGAGCGGGTCGCACCGGCCGTCACCGCCGCCGTCGCGGCCGCCGCCCGCGCCGAGGGCGTGGCCCGTCGCTGACCGCGCCGCCACCGGAGTAACCGGAGTCGTCCGCCAACGGGCCGGGCCCGCACCGCACACAGGTGCGGGCCCGGCCCGTTGTGGTGGCGCGGCACGGGGACGCCTGGCGCAGCGCGGGTGACGCGGCGCAGCGCGGGTGGCGCGGCGCAGCGCGGGTGGCGCGGCGCAGCGCGGGTGGCGCGGCGCAATACGGGCGGCGCCGTGCAACACGGATGACGCGGCACGGCGGCGCGGCGCGTGTCACACCCCTGCGCGGTACCGCAGCGCCCGGCCGCGGCCTACGTTGGGATCATGTTTGCTGCCTATGCCGCCCGCATCGACCGTGACCAGCCGCTGAACGGCCTCGAATTGGGGGAGCGCCCGGCCCCTGACGTACGCCCCGGCTGGACGACCGTCAACGTCAAGGCCGCCTCCCTCAACCACCACGACCTGTGGTCGCTGCGCGGGGTGGGGATCACCGAGGACAGCCTGCCGATGATCCTCGGCTGTGACGCCGCCGGAGTGGACGCGGACGGCAACGAGGTCGTCCTGCACTCCGTCATCGGGCAGACCGGCCACGGAGTCGGCGCCAGGGAGAAGCCCTCCATCCTCACCGAGCGCTACCAGGGCACCTTCGCCGAGCAGGTCACCGTCCCCTCCTGGAACGTGCTGCCCAAGCCGAAGGAGCTGTCCTTCGAGGAGGCGGCTTGTCTGCCGACCGCCTGGCTGACCGCGTACCGGATGCTGTTCACCAACGCGGGCGTACGGCCCGGGGACAGCGTCCTGGTGCAGGGCGCCGGCGGTGGCGTGGCGACCGCCGCCATCGTGCTGGGCGCCGCCGCGGGGCTGCGGGTCTTCGCCACCAGCCGGGACGAGGGAAAGCGCAAGCGCGCGCTGGAGCTGGGCGCCGAGGCGGTGTTCGCGACCGGTGAGCGGCTGCCGCAGCGGGTGGACGCGGTGATCGAGACGGTCGGCGCCGCCACCTGGTCGCACTCCGTCAAGTCGCTGCGCCCCGGCGGCAGTCTGGTCATTTCGGGCGCCACCAGCGGCTTCACCCCGAAGAGCGGGGAGCTCAACCGGATCTTCTTCCTGGAGCTGAAGATCGTCGGTTCCACGATGGGCAGCAAGGAGGAGCTGGCCTCGCTGCTCAGCTTCTGCGCGGCCAAGGGCATCCGGCCGGTCATCGATTCGACGCTGCCGCTGGACCGGGCGCGGGAGGGGTTCACGAAGATGGCGGAGGGCGAGCTGTTCGGCAAGGTCGTGCTGACGGTGTGACGTCTGGCGTGCGGTCCCTGCGGTGGCCGGCGTGATGTCGACGTCCCTTCGGTGCGTGGTGTGACGTCCCTTTGGTGTGTATTGGTGCGTGGTGTGACATCCCTTCGGCGAGGAGGCCGGGAAGAGTGCGGATCCTGCGGGCGGAGGGGCGCGCCGCCGCGCCGTGGAGCAACGGCGGCGGGGTGACCCGGGAGGTCGCCGTCCAGCCGCCGGGCTCCGGCTGGGACACCTTCGCCTGGCGGGTCAGCCTGGCGGACGTCACCCGGGACGGGCCGTACTCGCCGCTGCCCGGCGTCCGGCGGATCCTCACCGTCGTCGACGGCGCCGGGCTGGAGCTGACGGTGGACGGCACCGCGCAGCTCCTCCCGGAGCGCTACCGCCCGTTCGCCTTCCCCGGCGGTGCTGCCACCGACTCCCGGCTGCTGGACGGCCGCCCCGTCGTCAACCTCAATGTGATGCTCCGGGAGGGGCGGGCGGCGGCGACCGTGGAGATGGTGCGGGGGCGGGGGAGAGGGAGGGGGAGCCGGGTGGTGTGGCCGGCTGGTGGCGGTGCTGCCGATCGTGGCCGTGACGGGGACCGTGTCCGTGACCCCGACGAGGTCATGGTGGTGGCGGTCGAGGGGCGCGCCTGGCTCGGGGCGCCTGGCGCGTCTCTTGGGGAGCCCGGCGCATCTCCCGGGGTACCCGGCGCCCATGAGGCGCAGTTGGAGCGGTTCGATGCGGCGCTGCTGACGGCGCCGGACGCGGCCGCCGCGGCGTTGTGGACGGATGGCACCGCGGCGGTGATTGCCTTGTCCGCGACCGCGACCGCCCCTGACCGGCCTTAGTGCGCTCGCCCGTCCTTGGGCCTTCTGCCTTACCCCCTTTCGCCTTATGCCTCCCGCCGGCTGTCGGCGCTCCGTGCGTGTCAATGATGGTTGACAAGCTTCGCGTGTCAACGTAAATTGACAGCTATGACCGATGCAACGGATCTTGCCGAGCGGGCCGGTGACCGGGACCCCCGGGTCGGGCTCCGCGCCGTGGCCGCGCTCCGCCGGCTGCTGGAACAGCTCGAAGCCGTGCAGGTGCGCAGCGCCCGCGCGAAGGGCTGGTCGTGGCAGGAGATCGCGGCGGAGCTGGGTGTCAGCAGGCAGGCAGTGCACAAGAAGCACGGGAGGCGCTGATGTTCGAGAAGTTCACGGCCGACGCACGCGCGGTGGTGCGCGGCGCCGCGGAGCAGGCGGACCGCACGGGCAGCGGCACGGTCGGCGAACCGGAGCTACTGCTCGCGCTGCTGGAGCGCACGGACTCGCCGGCCGCCGGGGTGCTCGCGGCGCTCGGCGTCCATGCGCGGCGGGAGTCGGTGGCGGACGCCCTCGCGGCGGTGCGCCGGCGCGGCGGGGTGTCCACGGCCGACGCGGCGGCGCTGGCCGGGCTCGGGATCGATATCGACGAGGTCGTGACGCGGGTGGAACAGGCGCACGGGGTGGGTGCGCTGGCTGCCGACGGACGGGCCGGGCGCAGGAAGCGGACGCGCCGGCTGTTCACGGCGGAGGCGAAGTCCGTGCTGGAGCGCGCCCTGCGGATCGCCGCCGGACGCGGTGAGCGGTACCTCGGTGACGAGCATCTGCTGATGGCGCTGGCCGCCAGGCCCGGACCGGCCGCGGCGGTGCTCGCCGATCACGGGGTGACCTACGTCGAGGTGCTGCGGGCGCTGGGCGAGGAGCGGGGCCGGCGGGCGAGTTGAGGAAGCCCGGGGGCGGGCCCGTACGCGAGGGCGCGTCCCCGGGAGGGACTGCCCGGTGGGCGCGCTGCTGGGATGGGATGCCCGGCGGGCGCGTCACCACGGAGAGCGCGCGCCATGGGTAGCAAGCCCCCACGGGCGGGAAGCCCCCCCACGCGAAGCAAGCACTCCACGGGTGGCAAGGCCCCACCGGCAATCCCCCCGGGCAGCACGCGCCCTACGGATAGCCGACCTTCACCGTCCCGATGCCCAGCGTGCTGTGCCGGGGCAGGTAGCCGGCCTCGAACACCGCGCCCAGGAGGGGTTGGAGCAGCTGTGCCAGCCGTTCGGCACGTGAATGGCCCAGTGCCCGCCACGGGCCGGCAGCCAGCCGGTCCGTGGTCCGCTCGATCGCCTCGCGTTCCTTGCGGGCGCGCTCGGTCGCGGTGCCGTCCGGCGCGATCCAGCCGCGGGCGGCGAGGCGGTGCCGGGCGTCGCTCCACTCCTGTGCGCTCCAGCCGCGCCCCATGAAGTCGGCGGTCGGCGCGGCACCGATCGCGGCGAAGGACACCAGGGCCTCACAGGGGTCGAGTCCGCAGGTCAGCAGGGCCGCCAGATGGCCGTCGCCGCGGTGTTCGCGCAGTACCGTCGCGGCCTGCCAGAGCACCAGATGCGGTGCGTCCGGCCACGGCAGATCGCGGTTGGCGGCGGCCAGCGGGCGGGCGGCACAGCCGGCGTTCTCGGCGGCCTGGCGGGCGAGCCGGGCCGCGTCGGCGAGCTGCGCGGCGCTCAGCCGGCCGCCGGTCAGGGAGGTCAGCGCCCGGTCCATGGCCAGCAGTCGCGCGTCCAGCACCTTGGCCGGGTCCGCGACGGTCCAGATCCGCGGGAGGTGCCGGGCGATCAGCCGCGGACTGAAGGTGTAGTACGTCGCGGCCACCAGTTCAGGACCGGCGGCGCCCAGCGGAGCCGTGCGCCAGGCGAAGTAGCTGGGCCAGCGGGAGGACACGTCATGGCCGAGGTCGGCGGCGACCTGGCGGGCCTCGGGGGCGAAGTACAGCGTGGCGTGCAGTGGCTCCAGCAGGTGCCACATCCGGCGGGCGACCGAAAGGTATTCCGACATCGCTTTACCTCATGGCCTTCACGATGCGTGCGCAGACAGGGAGTGGGGCCGTGGTCGGGAACACGGTCACCGGCCCGCGGAATCGGGCAGCTGGGGCTCCCTGGAGCCCGGCGCCGGACGGAAAGCCGTGCGAAGTAGTGAGTTCCCCGATTACGCGGCGTGAATCCAGAGCGCAGATGGCAACTGTGCGTAGCCGAGGCCCGGTTGGGGGACCCGTTTCCGGCCGCCGTGGCCGCCGTGGTCGCCGTGGTCGCTGTGGCCTTCGTGGTCGGGCGGCTGCCGGACGTCCCTCCCGTACACCCGATATTCGATCGAGTCCGGGCGGTGCCTGTGCGTAGGGTGACCCGGCCGACGGCCCACGGGGGGTCGATGCATCTGAGGAGAGGAAGCAGCGGATGCCGTACCGAGGATGGGCCGACGAGGGGTACGGGGCCTTCGCGGACGAATTCGCCCGGAACTTCGCCGAGCGCGGTGAACTCGGCGCCGCCGCTGCCGTGTTCGTGGGCGGGCGCAAGGTCGTGGACCTGTGGGGCGGTGTCGCCGATGACCGGACCGGGCGGGAGTGGCAGGAGGACACCGTCCTTCCCGTCATGTCCCTCGCCAAGGCCGTCGTCAGCATCCTGGCCCATCTGCTGGCGCAGGACGGGCAGTTGGACCTCGACGCGCCGGTGGCCGCCTACTGGCCGGCGTTCGCCCGCCACGGCAAGGAGGAGATCACCACCCGGATGGTGCTCGCCCACACCGCCGGAATCCCGCTCGTCGAGCGGCAGTTGACGTTCGAGGAGCTGACCGCCTGGACGCCGGTGATCCGCGCCCTGGAGGAACAGAAGCCGCTCTGGGAGCCCGGTACCGCGTTCGAGTACCACGCCCATGCCTTCGGCTTCATCGTCGGGGAGGCGATCCGGCGCCTCACCGGCCGCACGCCCGGCCGCTTCTTCCGGGCGGCCATCGGTGACCCCCTGGGCCTGCGTACCTGGATCGGTATGCCGCAGGAGGAGGTGCCGCGGATGGCCCGCCTCGTCGAGGCGGAGGGACGGCCCCCGCTGCCGAGCGCCGATCTGCTGCCCATGCGGGCCGTGACGATGAACGGCGTCCTGCCCTTCCCCGGGCTCGACGATCCGCACGGCTACAACTCGCCCGCCCTGCTGACCGCCGAATTCCCCGGCGCGGGCGCGGTGTCGTCGGCGCGGAGCCTGGCGGCCCTGTACGCGGCGGTCGCCACCGGTCTGGACGGCGGGCCGCGACTGCTGACCGAGGGAACCGTCACCGACGCGGTCACCCAGCTGTCGGGCGGGCCTTCGTTCTCCGGCTTCCCGGACCTCGGCGCACGCTGGGGGACCGGCGTCCTCCTCGACTCGGCGTTCCGCCGGCTGCTCGGTCCGCGCTCCTTCGCGCACAGCGGTGCGGGCGGCCAATTCGCCTTCGGGGACGACGAGTTCGGGGTCGGGTTCGCGTACACCGCCAACCGGATGGGCGGCCCTGGTGACCAGCGGGTCGAGCGGCTCATCGGGGCGCTGCGGGAGTGCGTCGGGGCCCCGGAGGTCGCCTAGCGGGGCGGGCGCGCATCCGATGCGCGCCCGCCCCGGCCGCTCGGTGTCCCCCGGCTGCTCGGCGCCCCCGGCCGCCCGGTGGCCCCGGCCGCTCAGTCGCCCCCCCGCAGCGAAGCCCCGGTTCCGTCATCCCGGTCCGTGAAGGACCCGTCTCACTCGTCCCGGTCCGTGAAGGAGCCGTACTGCTCCGGATGACGCAGCAGCGCGCCGATGTGGGCGGCGGCCGTCGACAGCCGGCGGCGGGACTCCTTCAGCTGCTCGGCCGTGACGCCGTGATCGCGCGCCGCGTCCCGCAGGTCGTCGCGGAAGCGGTCCAGCAGCCGGTCGAAGTCGCGGGCGGGGTGGTCGCCGGCCGGTTCCTGCGCCCACTCCGGGGCCGGCGGAGCCCCTGCCGCCGGGCCCTCCCCGGCCTTCTCCTCGGTCAGGTCGACGCGCTCGACCGTCACCCGGGCCCCGCTGTCCGCGCCGCCCCGCCCGGCACCGTACGGTTCGTCGCCCTGCCCGGTCCCGTACGGTTCGTCGCCCCGGCCGGCCTCGCGCGGCTCCTCGCCCCGCCCGGTGCCCGACTGGCCGCCGGTGAAGCGCCCGACCTCGCGGGAGACCTCGGACAGCGCCTCGCGCACCGCCCCCGACCAGTCGCCGGACCGCACCGCCCCCTGGGTCTGCTCCTGTACGCGCTTGATGACCCGCTGGACCTCCTCGCGCGCGAACACCTGGGCGTCCCTGGCCTGCTTACGGGCCCGCTGGGCGTCCTGCCGGGCGCGCCGGCTCTCCTCCTTGGCCCGACGGGCCTGCTCCTTCCACTCCTCCTTGGCGCGCCGGAACTCCTCCTTCGCCTGCCGCCAGGACTCCTTTTCGCCGAAGACGGCGTCGAAGTAGTCGGGGGCCTCCGGGAAGGGCCGTTCGGCGGTGTCCCGCGCGGCGTCCGCCGGCCCCCCGCCGTTCCGTCCGGCCTTCCCTGACCCTCCCGCGTCCTTGCGGGCCTGCTGGGCGGCCTCCCGGATCTCGCGGCGCAGATCCCGCGCCGAACCGCTCACGTCCTCCCGGATGTCGGAGGCCAGTGCGGCGACCGACTCCCGGATCTCCAGTTCGAGATCCGCCAACTCGCCACCGCGGTCGGCGAGTTCGGCCCTTCCGGCATCGGTGATCGAGTAGACCTTGCGGCCGCCCTCGGTCGCATGTGTCACCAGGCCCTCGGCCTCCAGCTTGGCCAGCCGGGGGTAGACCGTGCCGGCGGAGGGGGCGTAGAGCCCCTGGAAACGTTCCTCCAGGAGGCGGATGATCTCGTAGCCGTGCCGCGGCGCCTCGTCGAGCAGCTTGAGGAGGTAGAGGCGCAGGCGGCCATGGGCGAAGACGGGGGGCATGCTCAGAGCACCTTCTTCCCGGCGGTCGGGCCGGTGGGGGAGTCGTCGTGCGGACCGGGGGCGGCGTCGCCGGGCGTGCCGGGCCGGCTGTCCCCGGCCTCCGGGGAGGGGCGGCGCAGCAGGGCCAGGCCGCCGGAGACGGTGGTGACCTTGAGTGTGCCGGTGCCCGCGCCCAGCGAGCCGGTGACCTTCTTCGCGCCCCACTGGCCGCTGACCCGCAGGCCGTCGAAGGCGTTGGAGACGGTGCCGCTCGTGGTGTTGGCCTCGACCGTGGCGTCGGCCGGGTCGGGGAGCCGGATGGCGACCTCTCCGGAGACCGTCGTCAAGGCGATGTCGGCGCCCTGCGCGGGGTCCAGATCGAGGACCATGTCACCGCTGACGGAGTCGGCGCGCACTGCCCCGCCCGCCCCGTCGATGACCGTCAGATCCCCCGAGACGGAGTGGAAGTGCAGATCGCCGGAGACCGACTGCGCCTCGACGCTGCCGGAGACCGTGTCGGCCCGCACCCCGCCGGTCAGTCCGACGAGCGTGCTGTCACCGCAGACACCACGGACATCCGTACGTCCCGAGATGCCGGAGATCACCGCACCTGCGCCGACCACGCCCACCTCGACGCGGGTGCCGGCCGGCACGGTCACCGAGACCACCGCGCTGCGGTTCCATCCCTTGCGGTCGAGGAACTTCAGGAAGCCCTTCCAGGGGACGTCCTGGTAGGCGACCGACAGGGTGCCGTTCCGGTAGGAGACGGTCAGCGGCGGGCCGTGCACCTCGCCGATCTCCACGCGGGCCGGGCCGTCGTCCGTGGTGCCGACGACGTTGACGGTGCCGTTGATCACCCGCACGTTCAAGGCGTCGACGGGTTCGGTGACCTCCAGAGTGCGTGGTGAGGTCACCTGTGTCGGTTGGTGCGACCACTCGCTCCCGGCTGACATGCCTGCCTCCCCTGAATCCGCTGTCATGCGCAACGCAACATATCGCGTCTACACCAGACACGATATATCGCGGATGAGGGAAGTCAAGTGTCTGGTTCGGGGGATGGGCCCGGGCGTCCTTGATCGCCAAGGTGCGGAAGAGCGGAACCGCCCGGTGCGGTCGCGGAGTCCTCAGTGGTGTTACCTGATGTCGTGGCGTATGCCATGAAGGAGTTGAACACGTGCGTAGGACAACGGGGTTGCTCTCGGTTCTGGTGCTCGGTGCCGCGGTGGCCGGGCCGGTCGCGTCGGCACACGCCGCGCCCGCCACCGCTTCCGTCTCTGCCGCCGCGAGCTGTCACAGCCTGGTCGTCAAGGCGAACTCGGCGAACAACAAGGCGCTGTCGGCCGACGGCGCCCACAGCTACAAGAAGGCCATCGGCCACAACAAGGCGACCCAGAAGTACGCCGTCCAGGCGCAGGGTGCCTGCCGGCACGCGCGGCACGCGGAGGAGATCCGCGACGCGCTCCGTGGCGCCGAGCAAGGGGCGAGGAGGGCCGAGCTGGACAACAAGAGGGCCTACTACGAGCACGACCCGCGGGCCGGGCGGGCTGCCTTCAACGATGAGGAAGACGTGAAGATGCGGATGCGCAACGCGCTCCGCTACACCTGATCCAGGCCTGTTCGCGTACGGCCCGCCGCCCGCGCGGCGGTGGCCGTACGCGCGGCAACGGGGACCTGCTCGCGCGGGGAGCCCCGTACGGACCGGACCGGACCGGGCAAGCGGCACCTGCCGCGTGGGGCGGTGCCGGTCCCTGCCCCGCCGTACGCCGGCAGGCCCGGCCGGCTGGCAGGCCCGACCGGTTATTCGTCCTCGTCCTCGTCGTCCAGCCTGGCCAGCCACGTGGCCAGCCGCTCCACCGGTACTTCGAAGTCCGGGTTCAGGTCGACGAAGGTCCGCAGCTGATCGGCCACCCACCCGAGGGAGACCTCCTCCTCGCCGCGCCGGCTCTCCAGCTCTTCGATGCCACGGTCAGTGAAATACACGCGCTCTCCACCAGGGGTCATGGGTCATTCCCGGCCAGGATAGGCAGGCTCATGGACCTCTCGCGCCACAGGCACCCGAAGGCTAGCCTGATCACCTTGTCAACGGTCCCGCGGTGATCGGGGAATTGCCGCCCACGGGGAGCAGGAGGCCGTGATGCACGAGCGCGCGCAGCGCATCGAATTGCCCGACGGTACGGAAGTCTGGGCCCGGGTCTCCCGGCTCGACGCCCCGGGACTCGACGGGCCGGACGACGCGGACGCGGCCGACGGCGAATTCGAGGACGTCGGTGCCTGGGACGCGCTCGGCGCCCGCGTCGAGGGGCTGCGCGAGGTGGTCGGCGGGGTCGCTGCCAGTATCCGCCAGGCCACCGAGCGGGTCGCGCCGCACGAGACCAGTGTGACCTTCGGGGTGGAGCTGTCGGCCAAGCCGGGCAAGGCCGTCGCCCTGCTCGCGGACGGCGAGGCCAAGGCCAACCTCTCGGTCACGCTCACCTGGCGTCGCGCGGACGAGGCGCCGCCGGCGGCGGAGCCGCACGGGGGACCCGCGGCCGGCCGCCGGGAGCCGGATGATGCGAGCCGCTGATGACGACTTCCGAGGGCCAGGCCGCCGGCCGCGGTGACCGTGCCCACTACGCACAGCTCCTCGACCATGCCGGGCGCGCCACCGTCGCCCTGCGCCCCGCCCCGGGGACGACCGCGGGACGGCCGTGGGGCAGCGGGGTGCTGATCGCCCCGGGATGGGTGCTGACCTGCGCCCATGTGCTCGCGGCGAGCGACGGGCGGCGCCGCGGCACGGGCCCGGACGGGGTCTTCGGGGTCGCGTTCGGCGGCCGGGTGGTGCCGGCGCGGACGGCGTACGACCTGAGCCGGCCCGACCCGGCGGCCGGGCCCGCCGCCAGCCGCGCGGATCTCGCGCTGGTCCGGCTGCTCGACCCGGAGACCGAGCACCCCTGCGCCTGGCTCAGTGATCAGCCGGCGACGCTCCTGGAGGATGCCTATATCTTCCGCGGCCATGACGCTTCGGGCGCGGGCGCGGGTGCCGACCCGGACCCCGGCGCCGACCCGGGCCGCGGCACCGACCCGGGCCCCGGCGTGGGCGCAGGCCCCGGCGCGGGCGGGGGCGCACGCGCGCGCGGGGAAGCCGCCACTCGGGACGGACGCGGTGCACGGGGGAGGGGAGAGGGAGACGGACACGGCACGCGGGAGCCGGACGGGGACCGCGTCAGCCGGGCGGCACGGGACGGGCGCCGGGCACCTGCCGGCCCCGCGGACCCGCACGCCCTCACCGCCACCCCTGCCGGGCCCGCCACCCCCGCCCTCCCCGTCGACCCCTTCATCGCCGTCCGCTTCGGTGCCCGGGACGCCCGGGGGCTGCAGTTCGGCAGCGATGTACGGGTCACCCCCGGCGCCTCCGGCGGGCCGCTGATCGACTGCGACCGCGGCGAGGTGGTCGGCATCGTCAAGGGCCGCCACCAACAGGACCACGTCGGGCTCGCGGTGCCGGTCACCGCGCTGCGCGGGCTGGGGCCCGAACACCTGGTCCCGGGCGCCGAGGGCCTGGGACCCGACCCGTACCACGCGCTGATGAGCCTGCACGACCGCTGGCACTGGGCCGGCCAGGAGCTCGGCCGCGCCGCCGGGCCGACCTGGTTCGACGCGCAGCACGCGATCATGTCGGGCCGGGGCCGCCTGTGGGGCGTACAGGAGCGGCTGCAGGCGCTGGACCTGCTCGCCCGTCTGCCGGCGCCGCGCGATCCGCTGGTCGTGGAGGCCGCGGTCGGCGAGGTGCTGGACCGCGGGGACCGGCCCGGGGCCTGGGCGCTGCGTACCTGGCGGGACGGCCACGGTGCGCTCTACCAGGGCAGCGACCCGTACACCGAGCTGCGCGCCTTTGTGCACTACCTGCGGATCGTGGCGCAGCTGACCGCCGACGAGGTGCGCGACGTACCGGGCGAACAGGCCGCCGCGGTCCGCGGACAGGCGCTGCGCCTCGCGGAGTTCGTCCAGGCCAAGGCGGTGGTGCTGCAGCCGCAGGACCGCCGAAGGATAGGGCCGGTACGCCGCCGCCCGCGCTCCGTACTCGTCGAGTTCGAGCCGCTGTTCTACGACGAGGGCGGACCGGAGCTCTTCAACTGGTCGGTCAGCGAGGGCTACGGCCAGGGGCAGTGGCTGCGGGTGGACGTCCAGGAGTCGGCCGGCGGGGTGCCGTTCGAGCAGGCGCGGGACCAGGTGCTGCGACGGCTCGGCGGGCGCCTGCTGCGGGCCGACGGCGACGCCGGGCCGGGTGCCCGGGTACGCCTGGAGGTCGCCGTCCCCGAAGGCCGCTGGCACACCGCCGCCGGCCAGTGGGAGGTCGCGGCCTCGACCCGGCGCACCGCCCGGCTGCGGCCGGTGGGCCCCGGGCGCGCCGTGATCCTGCGTGACCAGGGCCGGCGCGAGCAGGTCGACCCGGCCTGGCTGCGCCGCTGGCAGGGCCTGGCCGCCGCCCCCGAGCTGCAGGCGCTGCGCATTGCGCCGCACCCGGGCGGCGGCGCGTCGCCCGGCTCCGAGGAGGCGGTCTGGCGGCTGCTGGAGACGGCCGCCGAGGGCGCGCTGCCCGCGCTGTGCCATACCGTCGCCGACGGCTTCGGGCGGGACGCGGTCGGCGCCGTCCTGGACACCGGCTTCCCCGCCGGACTGTGGCCGGCCGGCGGCCACGGCGAGGAGCGGGTCTGCGATGCCGGATGCGAGGAATTCCACCGCGGGGTACGGGAGTTGCTGCAGGGCTCGGGCGGGCTGGCCCGGCTCCCCGAGCTGGTCCGGCAGCTGCGCGCCAAGGCCGCCGGGGCCGCCGAGGAGGGCATGCACTGGGCCCGCGACCTGGTGCTCCTCTACGACGACCCGGAGGACCCGATTCCGCCGCTCTTCCCGGACCGCCCCCAGCTGTCCCCGCGATGAACCGGGCACGGAGCCGCCTCCGACGGGGCGGCTCCCCGACACAGACCGGGCGCCGCGCACGCCCCCCTGCGCCTCGCACGCGCCCGGTGCCCGCCCCTGCCCCGTCCGCCCCTGCCGCGGCAAGTGGCGCCCCGTACATGGCACTTGGCCGCCCGCGATGCCCCCGCGGAAGACCGGAAACCGCCCCGTGCGCTTCCGTCCGGCTGAGTACTGTCATAGCGTCGTGGAAGACTTGTCCGTGAGGCGCACCTGCGTGATGGCGGGTGGCGGACGTGGGGGAGGCCGGGGTGGACGATGCCGACGTCTCCGGCGATCCGCCATGACCATCGCTCCTGACCGAGGCCTGGCCGGCGACGAGGAGTTCCGACGTGAGCGACTGGCTCATCTACCGTGGCGCGGGGGCACCGCACGACGGAATTGAGCACCTTCCGCCGCCACCCCCATGGCGTGATTTCGACGGTGGCCCTCTGGTGGCGCCGCCGGCCGCCCTCGACCCCTCCTCCGAGCGCAGGCTCGGCGTGCAGCACCGCGAAGCCAGCCACCACCGCCCCGGCGAGACCGAGCGCGAGCTGGTCAACGCCGCCCTCTATCTGCGCCGTCCGCTGCTGGTGACCGGCGCGCCGGGCAGCGGCAAGAGCACCCTGGCGCATTCGGTCGCCTACGAACTCGGCCTCGGCCGGGTGCTCGGCTGGCCGGTCGTCAGCCGCAGCACCCTGCGCGACGGCCTGTACGACTACGACGCCATCGGCCGCCTCCAGGACCTCCAGATCGCCCGCGCGGCCCCGGGCGCCGCGGACGACGGGGCCGCGGGCGAGGCGGACCCCACCGACGAACCCGGCGGCGGCATCGGCCGCTACATCCGCCTCGGCCCGCTGGGCACGGCCCTGCTGCCCGCCGCCCGGCCCCGCGTCCTGCTCGTCGACGAGCTCGACAAGAGCGATATCGACCTGCCCAACGACCTCCTCAACGTGCTGGAGGAAGGGGAGTTCCGGATTCCGGAGCTGGAGCGGCTGGCCGGATCCGCCCCCGAGGTGGAGGTGCTGAGCGACGACGGCGCGCGGGTGACGGTGCGCGACGGCCGGGTGCGCTGCCACGCCTTCCCCTTCATCGTCCTCACCAGCAACGGCGAACGCGACTTCCCTGCGCCCCTGCTGCGCCGCTGTATCCACCTCCACATCCCGGTGCCCGACAAGGAGCGGCTGGCCGCCATGGTGCGGGCTCACTTCGGCGAGGGCGCGGCCGAGCGCTACGAAGCGGTGATCGACGGCTTCCTGGACCGCGAGCCCGGCGATGTCCGCGCCGTCGACCAGCTCTTCAACGCCATCCACCTTACGCAGAAGGCCGGCTGGACGGACGAGGACGAGGAGGAGACCCGGCGGCGTCTGACGGCGGAGCTGATGCGGCCTCTCGACCGGACGAGGTGAGTGCGGTGTCCCTCGGGGAGGCCGGACCGGGCCCCCTCGACGAACTCGTCGCCCGGCTGACCGCGGCGGGGGTGCCGGCCGACGCCCGCGGGATGGCCGACGCCCTCTGGCTCGCCCAGTGGATCACCCCGGACGCCTCACGGGCCGACGGCTCCGCGGAGGCCGGACCCGCCCGCACCCAGGAGCCCGGTGGTCCGGATCCGGCCACTTTCCGGGTGGGACCGGCCGTCTCCGTGGATCCCGGGGACGCCCGTGGGACACCGCAGGGCGGCGACGACCCCGGCCCTGCGGACGCGGACCCGTCCTCGTCCGCCCTCCGCGACAGCGCCCGGCGCCGGGTCGCGGAGCTGCTGCCCACCCGGGACGAACGGCTCCCCGACCCGGACCGGCGGCGCCTGGGCGAGGTCGCGGTCCCGATCGCCTCCGCCTTCCCCGGGCTGCTGCCGTTGCAGCGGGCGTTGCGGCCCATCCAGCGCTACCGCCCGCCGGTCGCCCCGGCCCGACGCAAGCTGGACGAGCCCGCCACCGCCGAACTCTCCGCCCATGCCGAAATGATCATCCCGGTGCTGCGCGGGGTGCACCGCCGGGCAGCCGCGCTCCGCCTGCTGATGGACGGCTCGTCCTCGATGGCCGTCTGGGAGCAGATGCTGCACGACCTGCGCCAGGTCTGCGAACGGGTCGGCGCCTTCCGCGATGTGACGGTGCACTACCTCCATCCGCACGGCCCGGACATCGGCGTCGCGGCGGCCCCGGGCCCCGGCCGCCCGCTGCGCCCCGCCGACCAGCTGCACGACCCGACGGGCCACCACCTCACCCTCGTGGTCAGCGACTGCGCGGGCCCGCTGTGGCGGGACGGCCGGATGCAGCGGCTGCTCTACCGCTGGGCGGCCGACGCCCCGCTCGCCGTGGTCCAGCCGCTGCCGCAGCGGATGTGGGCGCGTACCCTCCTGCCCGCCGTGGCCGGCACCCTCGTCCGCCGCCAGGGCTCCTACCAAGCCCTGGGATTCCGCCCGTCCCGCCGTCGCCGGCGCCCCGCCGGGACACCGGGCGCCGCGCACGCAGCGCCCCGCGAACGCGCCATCCCGGTCCTCTCCGCCACCCCCTCCGCCCTCGGCTCCTGGGCCCGGCTGGCCGCCGCCGACGCCGGCCTCTCCCTGCGCGGCGCGGCCTGTGTCGTACGGGCCGACCACGGCGCCGGACAGCCGGTCCCGCCGCCGCCCGAGCCCGAGCGCGCCGCACCCGCCCGTATGGTCCGCGAGTTCGACCAGCAGGCCTCCCCCGCCGCCCGGCTGCTCGCCGTCCACCTCTCGGCGGTCCCGCTCGCGCTGCCCGTGATCCAGCTCGTCCAGCGCGCGATGCTGCCGCAGACCGGCCCGGCCGAGCTGGCGGAGGTGCTGCTCAGCGGCCTGGTCACGCAACTCCCCGCCGAGGAGGGGACGCCGGGGGAGCAGGCCGCGGTGAGCGGGCCGTGGTACGACTTCGTGCCCGGTGTACGCGACGAACTCCTCGGCCGGCTCAGTGCGGGCGAGGCCGCCCTGGTCCTCAAGCACTGCTCGCTCTACATCGAGCGCACCTTCGGCCGCAGCGCCCGCAACTTCCCGGCCGTCGCGGTCGCCATGCTCTCCGGCAGCGGCCGGGAGCCCGAGACCGGCCAGCGCGCCGTCCCCGAACCCTTCGCCCGGGTCTCCGAGCGCGTCCTGCGCCGCTTCGAACCGGCCCTTCGCCCGCCCGCCCGGCGGCCGTATGCACCCGACGGCCCGGCCGCGGAAGGCGCCGCCCTCCTGGAGCGCTACGAACAAGGCCGCGCCGTCCGGGATCTGATCGAGGCCGTCCGGCTGCTGCGCGCCGCCACCGAGCGGCTGCCCGTGGCCGGCACCGACCTCGCCCGCGCCCTGCTGCACGCCTGGGCGAAGTGGCGCCAGCCGGACGCCCTGGAGGAGGCGGAGCGCGCGGCCCACGCCGCGGAGCGGGCCACGGCCGAGGGGGCCGCCGGTGACCAGGAGGCCGCCACCGCCGCCCGCGAGGCCGAGCGCACCCGGGCGCTGATCGTGCTCGGCCGGGTCGGCCACGCCCGCGCCGGGGAACGCCACAGCGCCGGCACACCGGCCGAGGAACGCGGCGCGCTCGCCGACGCCGCCCGCCGTCTGCACGCCGCCTGCGGGCTGATGAGCCTGCTCGACCCCCGCGTCCTGGAGTGCATGGTGCTGCGCACCGAGGTCCTGCGCCGCCTCGCCGCCCTGCCCGCCCCCGACACCGGGCCGGGGACCGACGAACTGCCCGGGGCCGGTGACCTGGCCGCCGACGACCCCCTCGACGAGGCGGAGCGCTGCCTCACCACCCTGCTCGACCAGTGGCCCAGCGGCGAGCAGGTACCCGGCGAGGTCTACGCCGCCCGGGGCGGTGTCCTGCTCGACCAGGCCCGGCGGGCCGCCCGCGGCCACGAGGAAGGGCCGCAGCCCGCCCGGGCGCTCGCGGTACGGGCCGCCGACGACCTCGACACCGCCACCGTCCTGCTGCGCCGCCGCGGCAGCACCGCCGACCGGCTGGTCTGCGGGACGCTGCTCGATCTGGCGGCGGCCCGCGAACTGCACGACGGCGCGGGCCTGCCGTCCGTACTGCCCCTCCTCGAACGCGCCCGGGCGATGGCCCGTGCGCTCGACGACCCGGCGCTGGAGGCGGCCGCCCTGCGCCGTACGGCCGCCGTCCAGCGCGCCGTGCACACCCGCACCGGCGCCCTGCCGGCCCTCGACGCCGCCCTCGCCGCCCTGGCCGCCGCGCTCCGCCTGGCCACCCCCGATACGCCCGAGCACAGCGCGCTGCTGGCCGAGCGCGGCGCGGCGCTGCTGCTGCGCGCCCGGCAGGAACCGGCCGGCGGACCGGGCAAACGGCTGGCCAACGAGGCGGTGCACGTCCTGCGCGAGGCGCTGGGCCGGGCCGGGCCGCAGGACCCCGACCTCGGCCACCACCGGCTGCTGTTCGGCCGCGCCCTGCGACTGCGCTACGAACGCCAGCCCTCCCTCGCCGATCTGCACGAGGCCGACTGGATCCTGGAGCTGGCCGCCCGCGGTGTGGACGTACCGGACGCGGTGCAGGCCGAGGCGTGGCTCGAAGTGGGCGACATCCAGCTGCTGCTGGACCGCCGCTTCGACTCCCGCGAGCGTCATGACCGGGCCGCCGCCTGCTTCCGCCGCGCCGCCGCGGCCGCCCGGCGGGCCGGCAGCCCGCTGCTGGCCGCCCGGGCCCACCACCGCCGCGGCGAGGTCCTGGAGGCCACGGCCGGGCCCCGTTCCGCGCTGCACGCCTACCGCGAGAGCTGGGAACAGTGGCAGCGCGCCGCGGAGGAGACCGGCGCCGAGGCCCAGCGCACCCGCGCCCGTATGCGCGCCCTGGAAACCACCGCCTGACCGCCCCGAGCGCCCGTCCATCGGCCTGGCCGTCCGCACCGGAACGTGTTTCCGTGGACGGGAGTCCGGGAACACACCCGTCCAGCCGGCCAGAGGAGAGCAGCGTGGCGACTATCCCCCGCACCGAACCGGCGGTGGCCGCCCGGCCGGGGCCGTCGGCCGAACGGCTGCCGGATTTCGCCGGGGTTGACGTGGGCGTTCTCGCGGCGCGGACGGATCATGCGGTGCTGGGAGAGGTGGCGGCACTGCTGCTGCGCAACTGGCCGTCGGCGGACGAGGCCGTGGCGTACTACGAGGACGGCCCGGAAAAAGCCTTGCATTGACAGGC
This sequence comes from Streptomyces sp. Edi2, assembly GCF_040253635.1. NCBI lineage: Bacteria > Bacillati > Actinomycetota > Actinomycetes > Kitasatosporales > Streptomycetaceae > Streptomyces > Streptomyces sp. Edi2. The sequence goes on from NZ_JBEJGX010000003.1 coordinate 6,137,620, forward strand.
AAGAACGACGGTTTTTGGGCAAACGTGCAAGGGAACCGGCCAGTTGCCGAGGGAATCCGGTTCCTCGATCGCGGGCCGAGCCATGTACCAGTCAGCGGGCGGGAGCTGTCGATCCCGTACCTCGACGCAGGCAGACGAGTCCAGGGGGCGACGCCGTGGCGGGGGAGCAGACCGGCCGGACGGCCGTCGTACCCTTCCGGCAGTTCGTCCTGAAGGTCCACAGCCGCTGCAACCTCGCCTGCACCTACTGCTACATCTACACCGGCCCTGACCGCAGCTGGCGCACCCGCCCGCCGACCGTCCCGGCCGCCACCGTCCGGCAGACCGCCCTGCGCATCGCCGAACACGCCCGCACCCACCGGCTGCGCGAGGTCCGGATCGATCTGCACGGCGGCGAGCCGCTGCTCACCGGTCCCGGCCCGCTCCTGGAGCAGGCCGCCGCGATCCGCGCCGCGCTGCCCGGCGGCTGCACCGCCGAATTCGGCCTGCAGACCAACGGCACGCTCCTCACCCAGGAGATGCTCGACACCCTCGCCGCCGCGGGATTCCGGCTCGGACTCAGCCTGGACGGCGGCACCCCCGGCCTCAACCGCCGCCGGACCGACCACGCGGGGCGGCCCTCCTGGCCCGCGGTCTCCCGCGCCGTACGCCTGCTCCGCGACCGGCCCGAGGTGTTCGCCGGCATCCTGTGCACCATCGACATCACCGCCGACCCCGCCGAGGTCCACGACTCCCTGCGCGCCCTGGACCCCCCGATGGTCGACTTCCTCCTCCCGCACGCCAACTGGTCCAGCCCGCCCCCGGCCACCGCCGCGAGGGGACCCATGGGGCCGGCCGGCCGCACCCCGTACGGCGACTGGCTGTGCACCGTCTTCGACCTGTGGTGGGACGGCGGCCCCGGGCCCCGGGTGCGGGTGTTCACCGAAATCCTCGGCCTCCTCCTGGGCCGCCCCAGCTCCAGCGAGGCGGTCGGCCTCTCCCCGGTCGTCGCCCTGGTCGTCGACACCGACGGCGCCATCGAACAGGTGGACTCGCTCAAATCCACCTATGAGGGCGCCGCCGCCACCGGCCTCGACGTCTTCCACCACACCTTCGACGAGGCCCTGGCCCACCCCGGCATGGCCGCCCGCCGCAGCGGCCGGGACGGCCTCGGCGCGCAGTGCCGCAGCTGCACCCTGGTGGAGGTGTGCGGCGGCGGCAACTACGCCCATCGCTACCGCGCGGACACCGGCGGATTCGCCCACCCGTCCGTCTACTGCGCCGACCTGGAACGCCTGATACGGCATATCGCGGCCCGGCTGGACGCCACGATCGCGCTCAACTGACCTGCCGTCCACCTGACCTGACGCACTGTCGTCATATGGGGGGACACTTGGGCTATCGTGCCGAAGAGCCAGGGCGTGCCGGATGAGACAGCCTCTGCAGCGCGCACCATCGCATCCCAGGGAGACGGTCGCATGGTCGATCAGGCCACCTTTTCCGGTCCCACCGGCGCAGGCGAGCACATCACCATCAGCTATGCGGGCTTCACCCGGCCCTGGGCGGCATGGATCGCCCATCAGCTGGAAGCGCAGGGCCACGGCACCACCCTGCTGCGCTGGGACCCCCAGGCGGACACCGCGCTGGTGGCGGAGCTGACGGGGCTGCTGGAGGCCGAGGGCCGGCTGCTGATCGTGCTCGACGACTGGTACTTCCGGCTGGGCCCCAAGACGCAGGAGGAGTGGACGACGGCACTGCGCGAGGTGGTCTCCCCGCACGCCGACCGGTTCGCCGCGGTGAGCGTGGCCACCCAGTCGCTGCCCGCCACCGCGTCCCTGCTGCGGCCCGCCGACCTGCGCGACCTGGACGCCCGCGAGGCCAACCGCAGGGTGCTGCAACGGCTCGGCATCGCCGGGCAGGGCCGGGTCGTGGACGAGGAGGCGCCCGGCGCGCCCCGCTTCCCGAACAACCCGCCCGAGGTGTGGAACATCCCGCGCCGCAACAACCGCTTCACCGGCCGCGACAACGTCCTCGAAGAGCTGCACGGCAAGCTGGCCGGCTCCGGGGCCGGCGCGGGCCCGCCGCTGGAGACCCGGATCGCGCTGTACGGCACCTCCGGCGTCGGCAAGAGCCAGATCGCCGCCGAATACGCCCACCGCTTCGGCAACGACTACGACGTGGTCTGGTGGATCAGCGCCACCAACCGCGGCGCCGCCCGCGAACAGCTCGCCGAACTCGCCACCCGGCTCGGCCTGCCCGTGGGCCGGGAGCTGGGCGACCGCATCCGCGCCGTCCACGAAGCGCTCCGCGTCGGCCGCCCCTACCGCCGCTGGCTGCTGATCTTCGACAGCGCCGACGACATGGAGCAGATCGAGGACCTGGTCCCCGACGGCCGCGGCCATGTCCTGATCACCACCCTCACCCGCGACTGGTCGGGCTCCGGCAGCGCGCAGGAGATCGAGGTACTGCCCTTCCACCGCGTCGAGAGCGTCGCCTACGCCCGGCGGCGGGCACCGCGGCTGACGCCGATGGAGGCCGATCTGCTCTCCGACGCCGTCCAGGACCTGCCGCTGCTGCTCGCCCAGACCGCCGCCTGGCTCGACGCCAACCCGATGTCCCCCAAGGAGTACATCGAGCTGATCCGCCGCGGCGAGCCCAGCCTCGTCGGCATCCGGATCTCCTCCGACTACCCCATGGCCTTCCAGACCAGCTGGGCCATAACCCTCAACACCCTGCGCGAACGCAGCCCCGCCGCGGTCGAACTCCTCAAGCTGTTCGCGTTCTTCGCCCCGGACACCATCCCCGTCCCGATGCTCGCCCAGGCCCGCCGCGGCGACCTGCCCGAACACCTCGCCGACCTGGCCGCCGAGCCGATCAGCTGGAACACCGCACTGCGCCGGCTGACCGAATCCACCGCCGTACGCCTCGACTACCAGGTCTCCGAGGACGCCGACCCGGCCGTGGAGACCGCGCTGATGCACCGGCTCTACCACCGGTTCCTGCGCAGCGACATGACCGAGGACGAGCGCGACCTGATGGCGGCGACGGCCTGCCGGGTGCTGGTCACCGCCGACCCGCAGAACCCCGCCGACACCCGCTGCTGGGAGCGCTACGCCGAACTCATCCCGCATCTGGAGCCGGCCGGGGTCCTCGACAGCCCCGAGCCCGCGGTCCAGCAACTGCTGCTCAACTGCGTCGAATACCTCCGGGTCCGCGGCGAATACCGCATGGGCCTGCGGCTGTGCGAACAGTTCATGTCCCGCTGGCGCACCCGCCTCGCGGCCACCCAGCGCACCATGCTCGTCCTCACCCACCAGCACGCCAACATGCTGCGCAGGCTCGGCCGCTACCGCGAGGCCGAGGCGGTCGGCAGCGCCGTCGTCGACCAGCTCACCGCCGAGCGGGACGCGGCCGACGCCGATCTGCTGCGGGCGCAGGACGGCCTGGCCGGCACCCTGATCGCGCTGGGCTCGTACGCACAGGCCTATGACCTCTTCGACGCCGTCTGGCGGGCCTATACCGACCTGCTCGGCCCGGAGGCACCCCGCACCCTTTCCTCGCGGCACAACCTCGGCACGGTCCTGGCGCTGCTCGGCCGCTACGAGGAAGCGCTGGTCACCCACCGCGACGTGCTGGCCTTCCGGGAGCGCGAACTGCGCGCACGGCACCACCTCACGCTCAACGCGGGCACCGCCTACGCCCGTACGCTGCGCCTGCTCGGCCGCTACCGCGACGCCACCTCCGCCCAGGAGCTCAACGCCCGGCTGCATCTGCAGGTGATGGGCCCGCACACCCCGCAGACGCTGCGTGCCGAGCACAACCTCGCGCTGTGCCTGCGGCGCTCCGGCGACACCGCCCGCGCCGCCACGCTGCTGGCCGACCTCGTCGAGCGCTCCCGCCGGGTGCAGGGCCCCCGCCACCCCGAGACGCTGATGGTGCGTGCGGACCACGCCACCTTCCTGCGGGAGCACGGCGACCTCGGGCACGCCCGCGACCTCGCCGAGGAGGTCGCCGAGCGCTACCGGGCGCTGGCCGGCGAGCGCCACCCGTACACCGTCGGCGCCCTGGGGAACGTCGGGCTGGTCCGCGCCGAGTTCGGGGACCAGGCACAGGCGCTGGACCTCGCGGACCGGGCGCTTGCCGGGATGACCGGGGCGATGGGCCCCGACCATCCCTGGACGCTGGGCTGTGCGCTGAACGCCGGTGCCGCCCGTAACCGGGTGGACGACGAGGAGGGCGCCGTGGAACTGGGCCGCGCCACACTGGAGCGCGCCAAGGCGACGCTGGGCGACACCCACCCGCTGACCCTCTCCGCGAAGACCGCACTGGCCGAGGACCTGCGGGCGCTGCGCCGTGGCCAGGAGGCGGCGAAGCTGGAGCAGGAGGCAATCGGACAGCTCTCCGAGACGCTGGGCGCCGAACACCCGCACACCCTCTCCGCCCGGCGCCGCCGCCGCCCGTACTGGGACTTCGAACCGCAGCCCGTCTAGCCCGGTCCAGCCCCCCGGCGTCAGAACCCGGCATGCGGAAGGGCCCGCCCCCACCGGGGACGGGCCCTTCCGCTGTTTCACCACCGGTCACTCGGCGGCCCGGCGCCTCAGGCGTCGAAGGCCTCCGCGACCAGCTGTGCCTGCTCCGCCTGGTGGCGCTTGGCGGAGCCGACGGCCGGCGACGAGGAGTGCGGCCGCGAGATGCGGCGCAGGCGCTCGCCGTGCGGGACATCGGCACCGACGGCCAGGTCGAGGTGGTCGATCAGGTTGAGGCCGAGGAACGGCCACGCACCCTGGTTCGCCGGCTCTTCCTGGGTCCACAGGTACTTCTCGGCGTTCGGGAACTTGGCGATCTCCGCCTGGAGCTCCTTGCCGGGAAGCGGGTACAGGCGCTCGATGCGGACGATCGCGGTGTCGTTCGCGCCGCGCTTCTCGCGCTCGGCCTCCAGGTCGTAGTAGACCTTGCCGGAGCAGAAGATGACCTTGCGGACATCCTCGGCCTTGACCGTGGAGTCGCCGATGACGGGGCGGAAGCCGCCCGTCGTGAACTCTTCCGTCTTCGACGCCGCGGCCTTCAGACGCAGCATCGACTTCGGGGTGAAGACGACCAGCGGCTTGTGGTGCGGGTTGTGGACCTGCCAGCGCAGCAGGTGGAAGTAGTTCGACGGCAGGGTCGGCGCGGCGACCGTCATGTTGTTCTGCGCGCACAGCTGGAGGAAGCGCTCGATCCGGGCCGAGGAGTGGTCCGGGCCCTGGCCCTCGTAGCCGTGCGGCAGCAGCAGGGTGACGCCGGACGTCTGGCCCCACTTCTGCTCCGCCGAGGAGATGAACTCGTCGACGACCGTCTGGGCGCCGTTGACGAAGTCACCGAACTGCGCCTCCCACATGACCAGCGCCTCCGGGCGGGCCAGGGAGTAGCCGTACTCGAAGCCCATCGCCGCGTACTCGCTCAGCAGCGAGTCGTAGACGTTGAAGCGGGCCTGGTCCTCGGAGAGGTAGAGCAGCGGCGTGTAGTCGTCGCCGGTCGCACGGTCGATCAGCACCGCGTGGCGCTGGCCGAAGGTGCCGCGGCGGGAGTCCTGGCCGGCGAGCCGGACCGGGGTGCCCTCCATCAGCAGCGAGCCGATGGCCAGGGTCTCGCCCATGCCCCAGTCGATGGTGTCGTCCTCGACCTGGGTCGCGCGGCGCTGCAGCTGGGGCAGCAGACGCGGGTGGACGGTGACCCGCTCGGGGATGTTGACCTGGGACTCGGCGATCCGCTTGACGACCTCCTGGGAGATCGGGGTGTCCACGTGGACCGGGAACTCGGCCTGGGGCTGCGGCACCTCGGGGGCCACCGGGGCCGTCGAGGCGTCGCGGACCTCGGTGAAGACCTTCTCCAGCTGGCCCTGGAAGTCCTGCAGCGCCTGCTCGGCCTCTTCCAGCGTGATGTCGCCGCGACCGATCAGGGACTCGGTGTAGAGCTTGCGCACCGAGCGCTTCTTGTCGATCAGGTCGTACATCAGCGGCTGGGTGAAGGCCGGGTTGTCCGACTCGTTGTGACCGCGGCGGCGGTAGCAGATCAGGTCGATGACGACGTCCTTGTTGAACGCCTGGCGGAACTCGAAGGCCAGACGGGCAACGCGGACGACGGCCTCGGGGTCGTCGCCGTTCACGTGGAAGATCGGCGCCTCGATCATGCGGGCCACGTCGGTGGCGTACATGGACGAGCGTGACGACTCCGGGGCGGCGGTGAAGCCGACCTGGTTGTTGATGACCACGTGCACCGTGCCGCCGGTGCGGTAGCCGCGCAGCTGGGACATGTTCAGCGTCTCCGCCACCACGCCCTGGCCGGCGAACGCCGCGTCACCGTGCAGCTGGATCGGCAGGACCGTGAAGTCCGTGCCGCCCTTGTTGATGAGGTCCTGCTTGGCACGCGCGATGCCCTCGACGATCGGGTCGACGGCCTCCAGGTGGGAGGGGTTCGCGGCCAGCGAGACCTTGATCTGCTCGCCGTCCAGGCCGGTGAAGACGCCCTCCTGGCCCAGGTGGTACTTCACGTCGCCGGAGCCGTGCATCGACTTCGGGTCGAGGTTGCCCTCGAACTCGCGGAAGATCTGCGCGTAGGACTTGCCGACGATGTTGGCGAGGACGTTGAGGCGGCCGCGGTGGGCCATGCCGACGACGACCTCGTCCAGCCGCGACTCGGCCGCGGAGTCGATGACCGCGTCCAGCAGCGGGATGACGGACTCGCCGCCCTCCAGCGAGAAGCGCTTCTGGCCGACGTACTTCGTCTGCAGGAACGTCTCGAAGGCCTCGGCGGAGTTCAGCCGGCGCAGGATGCGCAGCTGCTCCTCGCGCTCGGGCGACTTGTGCGAGCGCTCGACCCGGTCCTGGATCCACTGGCGCTGCTTGGGGTCCTGGATGTGCATGAACTCGATGCCGGTGGTGCGGCAGTACGAGTCGCGCAGCACGCCCAGGATGTCGCGCAGCTTCATCATGGACTTGCCGGAGAAGCCGCCGACCGCGAACTCGCGCTCCAGGTCCCACAGGGTGAGGCCGTGCTCGGTGATGTCGAGGTCGGGGTGCTTGCGCTGGTGGTACTCCAGCGGGTCGGTGTCGGCCATGACGTGGCCGCGGACCCGGTAGGAGTGGATCAGCTCGAAGACCCGCGCGGCCTTGGTGACGTCGTCGTCGTGCGAGGCGTCGATGTCCCGCAGCCAGCGGACCGGCTCGTAGGGGATCCGCAGCGACTTGAAGATGTCGTCGAAGAAGTCGTTCCCGCCGAGCAGCAGCTGGCTCATGATGCGCAGGAACTCGCCGGAGGCGGCGCCCTGGATCACCCGGTGGTCATAGGTGCTGGTCAGCGTCATGACCTTGGAGACACCCAGCTTGTTCAGGGCGTCCTGGGAGGTGCCCTGGAACTCCGCGGGGTAGTCCATCGCGCCGACGCCCATGATCATGGACTGGCCGGGCATCAGACGCGGCACGGAGTGCACCGTGCCGATGCCGCCCGGGTTCGTCAGCGACGCGGTGACTCCGGTGAAGTCGTCCATCGTCAGCTTGTTGTCGCGGGCCCGGCGGACGATGTCCTCGTAGGCCTGCCAGAACTCGAAGAAGGTCAGCGTCTCGGCCTTCTTGATGGCGGCGACGACGAGCTGGCGGTCGCCGTTCGGCTTCACCAGGTCGATGGCCAGACCGAGGTTGATGTGGTCGGGCTTGACCAGCGTCGGCTTGCCGTCCTTCTCCGCGAAGGAGTAGTTCATCGACGGCATGGCCTTGAGGGCCTGCACCATCGCGTACCCGATGAGGTGGGTGAAGGAGACCTTCCCACCGCGGGCGCGCTTGAGGTGGTTGTTGATCACGATGCGGTTGTCGAAGAGCAGCTTCACCGGGACCGCGCGGACGGACGTGGCCGTCGGCAGCTCCAGGGAGGCGTTCATGTTCTTCGCAACGGCAGCCGAAGGGCCGCGCAGCGTGACGAACTCGGGACCGGCCGTGACCTCGCCGTCGGCCTGCTGAGCGGCGGCCTTGGCGGCCGGCTTGGCCGGCGCGGACTTCGCCGGCGCGGCCTTGGCCGGGGCCGGCGCGCTCGCGGCCGGCTTCGCCGGGGTGGCGGCGGCCGGCTTCGGCTCCGCCGCGGCGGGCGCCGCCGGGGACGACTGCGCCGGAGCGGCCGGCGCGGGGGCAGAGCCCTCCGCCGGCTGGCCCGGCGCGGTGGCGCCGCCCGGCTTGTAGTCGGCGAAGAAGTCCCACCAGGCTCGGTCTACCGAGTTCGGGTCCTGGAGGTACTGCTGGTAGATCTCGTCGACGAGCCACTCATTGGGACCGAACGCGGCGGCAGGGTTCTTACCCTGCCCCTCTTGGTCGGTCGAGATGCTCGAGCTGTTGGGGGACTGTAGCGACACGGCGGCAACCGCCCTCTTCCGCTTCCTAAGGTGGTGGACAGCGGGAATAAAGGCTACGCCTGTTGTGACCCCGGATGCAGGCTGGGAGGGTCACTCGTCGCGTACGTCACATTCCCGGACGGGTTTCGGGGCAGGACTTGGCGGGAAAAGCACGAGGTTTGCCTGTGTGCGGGTAGGGGGCATCGCCAGGGGACCCGCACAGAAGTGCTCCCACCACCGACCCTACGTCAGCGGCCGTCAGCTTCGAGTTGACTCCAACCCCGGAAGAGTGACCCGGATCCGGCAACCACGTGGGGATTCGGCCACGCCGATGCGTCCGCCGTGCAGGTCGACGGCCCAGCGCGCGATGGCCAGGCCCAGGCCCGTCCCCCCGTCGGAGCCGGGGCCCGAGGGGGCGGGGCCGCCGCGGTTGAAGCGCTCGAAGACCCGGTAGCGCTCCGACTCGGGGATGCCGGGCCCCTCGTCCTGCACGTCCAGCTCCAGGCTCTCGGGCCCCTCGCCGCGGCGCGCGTGCACCGTGACCCGGCCGTGCCGCGGACTGTGCTTGATCGCGTTGTCGATGAGATTGGCCACGACCTGGTGCAGCCGCTCGGCATCCGCGTGCGCGGTCAGCTCGGGCGGCGAGACATCGAGGTGGAGGTGGACATCCGTACGGGTGTGGGTGCCGGAGCCGGCGACCCCCGACAGCCCCGACAGCGTGGAGGCGCCGCGGCTCATATTGGCCTCCTTGAGCACCCCGGACAGATACGGCCAGACCTCGAAGCGCCGGGCGTGCAGCGGCACCACCCCGTTGTCCAGCCGGGACAGGTCGAGAAGGTGCTCGACCAGGCGGCCCAGCCGCTCGGTCTGCTGCAGCGCCGTCCGCATGGTTTCCGGGTCCGGCTCGCTGACCCCGTCGACGACGTTCTCCAGGACGGCGCGGAGCGCGGCGATCGGGGTGCGCAGCTCGTGCGAGACATTCGCCACGAGTTCCTTGCGGTGGGTGTCCACCGCCTCCAGATCGGCCGCCATCCGGTTGAAGGCGTTCGCCAGGTCGCCGAACTCGTCGCGGCGCTCCGAGCGGACCCGGCGGCTGTAGTTACCGTGCGCCATCGACCGGGTGACGTCCGTCATCTCGTCGAGCGGAGCGGTCAGGCTGTTGGCCACGAACTGGGTGATCAGCAGCGAGGCGATCACCGAGAAGATCGTGATCACCCGCAGCTCGGTGGCCGAGTGCATCGCGACGAAGACCAGCAGCGTGGTGATGATCACCGAGACGCTGACCAGCGCGCCGAGCGCGGCCTTCACCGAGCGGTACGGGTCGAGCGGGCGCAGGCCCTCCCAGACCCGCCGCCCCAGCTCACGCACGGGCGTGTGCCACCGCCGCCGCGTCATGCGGCGGGGGTCTCCAGGGCGTAGCCGACGCCGTGGACCGTACGGATGCGCTCGGCGCCGATCTTGCGGCGCAGCGCCTTGATGTGGCTGTCGACCGTACGGGTCCCGGAGGCGTCCGCCCAGTCCCACACCTCGGCCAGCAGCTGCTCACGGGAGAGCACCGCGCGCGGGGTGTTCGCCAGGCAGACCAGCAGATCGAACTCGGTGGGCGTCAGATGGACGTCAGCGCCGCGCACCCGCACCCGGCGCTGGGCGTGGTCGATCTCCAGCTCGCCCAGCCGGAGGATGCCGCTGCGCGGGGTGTGCGCGGCCAGCGCCGCGCGCTCGACCCGGCGCAGCAGGACGTGCACCCGGGCGGCCAGCTCCCGCATCGAGAACGGCTTGGTCATGTAGTCGTCGGCGCCGACGCCGAGGCCGACGAGCATGTCTGTCTCGTCGTCCCGGGCGGTGAGCATCATCACGGGCACCGGCCGCTGGGCCTGGACCCGGCGGCACACCTCCAGGCCGTCGAAGCCCGGCAGCATCACATCGAGGACCAGCAGATCCGGCTGCCAGGCCTCCGCGGTCTCCACCGCGGCCGGGCCGTCGGTCGCCGTCTGCACCTGGAAGCCCTCGGCGCGCAGCCGGGCCGCGATGGCCTCGACGATCGTCGGGTCGTCCTCCACGACCAGTACCCGGCGCTGGGCGCCCGGCGTGGCGGCGGCGCCGCCCTGCGTTGTCTGAGTCTGGTCCATCGCCCGCCCCTGCATCCCCTGCGTGGTCGCGTATTGCTGGGCAGCAGCGTACGGGCATGGTGTGAGTGTCGGCTACGCGCCCTTCCGCGCGAGATGGACCACGTCAGGGACGCCTCGGACAACGGGGATCTCTTCCGTATGTACCCCGCTGAATCCGGCATTTCGCAAGGCTTCCTCGAAGGCCGGCGAGGGCTGCGCGGACCAGACGGCGAGCACCCCGCCGGGGGTCAGGCGGTCCCGGCAGGCGGCGAGTCCGCCGGGGGAGTAGAGGCTGTTGTTGTCCTCGGTGACGGTCCAGTCGGGACCGTTGTCGATGTCCAAACACAGGGCGTCGTAGGTGTCTTGGCCCGCTGGGGCCCGCAGGTGGGCGACCAGGTCGGTGTGCAGGATCTCGCTGCGCGGGTCGGCCAGCGCCTGTGCCGAGACCGCCGAGAGCGGGCCCGTGCGGTGCCAGTCGATGACCGCTTCCTCGCGTTCGACGACGACGATCCGGCCCCAGCGCGGCACTTCGGCCGCTCTGGCCAGCGAAAACCCGACACCGAGGCCGCCGATCAGCACGGAGGGCCGTACGCGGTCGGCCGGCAGCGCGGCCAGGGCGGCGTCGATCAGCAGCCGCTCCGACCGGCCGTCGGAGGTGTCCATCAGGAAGCAGCCGTTGGCGATGATCTCGTAGACCGTGGGTGCGGCGGGGGCGTCGGAGGTCTCAACTCCGGTTCCTGCGGGGGGTCCGCCCCGCTGTCGCAGCACCACTTCACCGTACGGGCCCTCGCGGCGGTCGAGGGTGCGCGGGGCCTCGGGGAGGCCGGTCGTTGCCTGCGTCGGAGTAACGGGAGCCATGGCGCCATGGTGGCGAATACGGGCCGCGCCGGTCCAACGTCACGGGCAGGGTTCCGCCGTCGGCGGCACGGACGCGACGCCCCCGTGGACAGTTGCCTTATGTGAGGGATATCACTCACACAGCTTCTTCATGGGTTGAGCATGCAGGCTGGTCCGCGACGTAGGACAAGGCAGGGAAACCACGGCCGGGGGGCACGGGCGTGGCTGACCGGATCCGCCAGGGACGGAAGGGGCCTCGGACAAGTGAGCTGGCTGGGAACCGCCGCGAGAGCACGGGCCGATCGCGCGCCGTCCGTCATACCGGGGACGGGCAACGGGCCGGGCGCGGCGCCGGCCGTCCCCCCGGACCTGCTGCCGGGCATCCCCCGGCAGCGCCCCTCCCGGCCGGCCCTCGTGACGGCGGAGCAGGCGGCTCTGCCGGCGCCCCCGCGACGAGGGCCGTGGCGGCTGCTGCCCACTCCCGCCGGCACCCCTTTCACCTTCGGTTACGCCCTTCTCCTCGTGGCCACCTCGCTCTTCGCCGAGTACGCCGACCCGGCGCTGGTCTCCGACCTGCTCCAGGGCTCCAGTACGGACGTCGTCCACCTGGCACAGGCCCCGCTGCTGGTGCTCGTCGCCAGCGCCCTGTGGATCGCGGGCGGGATGACCTCCGCGTACGCCATCGGCTTCCTCTTCGTCCTGACGGCGCTGGAGCGGCGGATCGGCGGGCTGCGCACCGCCGCCGTCTTCTTCGGCGGCCATGCGCTGGCCACCCTCGCCACCGAGCTGCCCGTCGCCTTCTCGGTCGCCGCCGGCCGGCTGCCGGAGAGCTCGCTGCACCGCCTCGACTACGGCATCAGCTTCGGCGTGATGACCAGCATCGGAGCCCTCGCGGGCCTGTTGCCCGCCTGGTTGCGCTGGCCCGTGCTGGCCGGCGTCGGATACGTGGCAGTGACCGATCTGCTCGCCGGCCTCGACCCGATGACCGACTGGGGGCATCTGCTCTCGCTCACCCTGGGGGTGGTGAGCTGGCCGCTGGTGCGCCGCTGGCGCACCCGGCACGCCCGGCCCGCGCCGCTCCTGGGCGGCCTGGGGCATCAGGCGCTGCGGGGCGTGCGGACCTACTGAGCGCCCTCCGGCCGCGGGCTCACGGCCGCGCGGTAGGTATGGGTGATGGCGTAGGCGCAGCCGCCCAGCAGCGCCACGCCGGACAGCACGCCGCTGACGAAGGGCACCCAGGCCACGGCCGAGGTCGCCGCCATGACCAGCCCGGTCACTCCGAGCGCGGTCAGGGCGACGCCGGGGACGGCGATGCTGCGCCGCTTCCAGACCGCCGACAGCGCGACGAAGTGCAGACCGACGATCAGCGCGGTCCAGGCCACGGCGGTCGGCTCGGGGGCGCCCGCGGCCCGGAGCGCGAGATTGCCGCCGATCAGCAGCACCACCTCGGCCCCCACGACGAACGCGAACCGCCCCCGGAACCAGTCCGCCCGCGGACTCCCGGCACCGTCGGCGGGCTGTCCGAGGCGCCCGGCCCGCAGCGCAAGCGTCAGCAGCCCGGCGAAGGTGAGCACCGCGAGCACCCGCAGGGCGATACCGAGCGCGGGATTCAGCGGGGCGTGTGCGTTGGCGACCACGAAGACCGTGCCGAAGAATGCGCCGATGAAGATTCCGGACATCCGCTGCAACATGCGGTGAAGGTAGCAGTCATGACGGGGTGTGAGGAGGCAGACGCCGGGCTTTTCCGCGCGGTCCGCCCGGCCCCGGCCGACGCCCGGCCCCGCCTGAGCCCTGCACCGGCCGTCTCCGGTCCCGGCCGGACCGCTAGCCCAGCCACATGAGCATGCCGTCCCCCTGGTCCGCCGCCGTGCGGAAGAACGGCCGCAGCTGCTCGTAATGCTCGCGCACATAGTCCAGGGACTCGCCCCGCTCCCAGACGATCGACGGGTACACCTCCGCCGCGGCCAGATCCTCCGGGCCGACGCCGTCCGTCAGCCGCTCACCGGATATCTCCGCCAGCGCCCCGGCGGCGGCCCGCACCTGCTCGGGGGGGAGGTAGCGGGGCGGGCCGTAGCCCCAGTCGTCGGCATCCGGGACGGCCGCCTCGCCATGGACGATGTCCACCGGGAAGGCCGCCCGGCGCAGCAGGAACCCGAGCGCGTCCCAGGCCTTGTCGACGTCCATGCAGCGCGCCGGCGCGGACGGCGAAGACCCGTCCGCCTCTGCCTCTGCCTCCGCCTCCATCCACTCGCCGACCAGCTCCAGCGCCCACTCGGGATCGCCCAGGGCGCGGTCGAGTTCGGCCGGGGTGACACATGCGTACTGTCCGATCATGCTCATGGTCCCGAGGCTAGAGGCGACCACTGACAACGCCGGTCGGCGACGGGGCCGTTGCTCTCCCGTTGCCCTCCCGCGGCGAGCGCATCCGGCCGGGCGCGGTGCGCCGCGGCCGCCTGGGAGAATGGCGGCTCCTTCCGAGCGCGGCCTCGTGCGGCGCTTGCCGGCCGCAGGAGTGCACCCGCCTTGTCCCCAGACCGCATGCCATCGACCGACCACGGGCCATCGATTCCGGACACCGCCGACCTCGGCCTGCAGTCCGACTGCGGCAGCTGCTTCGGGCTCTGCTGTGTCGCGCTGCCGTTCGCGGCCTCGGCGGACTTCGCGATCGACAAGGACGCCGGCCGGCCCTGCCCGAACCTGCAGACGGACTTCCGCTGCGGCATCCACACCGACCTTCGCCGGCGCGGCTTCTCCGGCTGCACCGTCTTCGACTGCTTCGGTGCCGGGCAGAAGGTCTCTCAGGTCACCTTCGGCGGACGGGACTGGCGGCAGGCCCCGGAGACCGCCCGGCAGATGTTCGACGTCTTCCCCGTCATGCGGCAGCTGCACGAACTCCTCTGGTACCTGGCCGAGGCGCTGGCCCGGCCGGCGGCCCGTCCGGTGCACGCCGAGCTGCGGGCCGCACTGGAGAAAACCGAAGGCCTCACCCGCGCGGGCGCCCAGGAGCTCACGGCGCTCGATGTGCCGGCCCACCGGGGCGAGGTCAACGCCCTGCTGCTGCGCACCAGCGAACTCGTACGGGCCGGGGTGCCGGGCCGCAAGAAGGAGCGGCGTGGGGCCGATCTCATGGGGGCCCGCCTCAAGGGGGCGCATCTCCGGGGCGCCAACCTCCGGGGCGCCTACCTCATCGCCGCCGACCTCAAGGGCGCCGATCTGCGCACGGCGGACCTGATCGGCGCCGATCTGCGGGACGCCGACCTCAGCGGTGCCGATCTCACCGGTGCCCTCTTCCTGACCCAGTCGCAGCTCAACGCGGCCAAGGGCGACGCGGCGGCCAAGCTGCCGCAGGGCTTGTCCCGTCCCGCCCACTGGTAGCGCGCCGCGCCCGATCGCTCACAGCGAACGCACAGCGGGGAACATCTCCCGGCCCGGCTGCATTGAGTGGGTAAAGCTCAACTTGTTTGCCGAAGGGGAGATCATGGCTTCGACGTCCACACCGCTCACTCTGCCCGTGCTGCCCCTCGATGACGAGGTCGTGCTCCCCGGCATGGTGGTGCCCCTGGACCTGTCCGACGCGGACGTACGGGCAGCGGTGGAGGCCGCGCAGGCCGCCGCCACCCCGGGTAACAAACCGCGGGTGCTGCTCGTTCCCCGCGTCGACGGGACGTACGCCGGGATCGGCACGCTCGGGCGGATCGAGCAGGTCGGGCGGCTCTCCGACGGCGATCCCGGCGCGCTGATCCGGGGCCTGGGCCGGGTGCGGATCGGTTCCGGCACGACCGGGCCCGGAGCCGCGCTCTGGGTGGAGGGCACGACCGTCGAGGAGACGGTCCCCGATCCCCTGCCCGGCGCGGTCGGCGAACTCGTCACGGAGTACAAGGCGCTGGCCACCAGCTGGCTGCGCAAGCGCGGCGCCTGGCAGGTCGTCGACCGCGTCCAGCAGATCGAGGACGTCCCGACGCTGGCCGACAACTCCGGCTACTCGCCGTTCCTGACCACCGAACAGAAGGTCCATCTGCTGGAGACCACCGATCCGGTCGCCCGGCTGAAATTCGCCACCGAGACGCTGCGCGAGCATCTGGCCGAGCAGGACGTCGCCGAATCCATCGCCAAGGACGTCCAAGAAGGCGTCGACAAGCAGCAGCGGGAGTTCCTGCTGCGGCGGCAGCTGGAGGCGGTCCGCAAGGAACTCGCCGACCTGAACGGCGATCCGGAGGACGAGAGCGACGACTACCGCGCCCGGGTCGAGGCCGCCGACCTGCCCGAGGACGTCCGCAAGGCCGCCCTCAAGGAGGTCGACAAGCTGGAGCGGTCCAGCGACCAGAGCCCCGAGGGCTCCTGGATCCGCACCTGGCTGGACACCGTCCTGGAACTGCCCTGGAACGCACGCACCGAGGACGCCTACGACATCACCGGCGCCAGGGAGGTGCTGGACGCCGACCACTTCGGCCTGGAGGACGTCAAGGAACGGATCACCGAATACCTGGCCGTCCGCAAGCGGCGTGCCGAGCGGGGCCTCGGCCTGGCCGGCGGGCCGTCGAAGGGGACCTCGGGCGGCGATGCGGGCCAGGGCGGCGGGCGGCGGGCGGGCGGCGCCGTGCTGGCGCTCGTCGGGCCGCCCGGGGTCGGCAAGACCTCGCTCGGCGAGTCCGTCGCGCGGGCGATGGGCCGGAAGTTCGTCCGGGTCGCGCTCGGCGGCGTCCGGGACGAGGCGGAGATCCGGGGCCACCGCCGTACGTACGTCGGCGCACTGCCCGGCCGGATCGTACGGGCCGTCAAGGAGGCCGGGTCGATGAACCCGGTGGTGCTGCTCGACGAGATCGACAAGGTGGGCTCCGACTTCCGGGGCGACCCGGCCGCCGCCCTCCTGGAGGTCCTGGACCCGGCGCAGAACCACACCTTCCGTGACCACTACCTGGAGGTCGAACTCGACCTCAGCGATGTGGTCTTCCTGGCCACCGCCAATGTCCTCGAAGCCGTCCCCGAGCCGCTGCTCGACCGGATGGAGCTGGTGCGCCTGGACGGCTACACCGAGGACGAGAAGGTCGTCATCGCCCGGGACCACCTGCTGCCGCGCCAGCTGGAGCGGGCCGGTCTGGAGCCCGGCGAGGTGACCCTGGAGGACGACGCGCTGCGCAAGCTGGCGGGGGAGTACACCCGCGAGGCGGGCGTACGGAATCTGGAGCGTGCCGTCGCCAGGCTGCTGCGGAAGGTCACCGCACAGCACGAACTGGGGGAGCGGGAGCTGCCGTTCACGGTCGGCAGCGACCAGCTGCGCCCGCTGATCGGGCGGCCGCACCACACCCCCGAGGCGGCGCAGGACCCCGCCGAGCGGCGCACCGCCGTCCCCGGGGTGGTCACCGGACTCGCGGTCACCGGCGCCGGCGGCGATGTCCTCTATGTGGAGGCCTCGCTCGCCGATCCGGAGACCGGCGCCTCCGGGCTCCAGCTGACCGGCCAGCTCGGTGACGTGATGAAGGAGTCCGCGCACATCGCGCTGTCGTTCCTGCGCTCGCACGGCGCCGAACTGGAGCTTCCGGTCGCCGACCTGAAGGAGCGCGGTGTGCATCTGCACGTACCGGCGGGCGCCGTCCCCAAGGACGGGCCGAGCGCGGGCGTGACGATGACGACGGCGCTGGCCTCGCTGCTGTCGGGCCGGCAGGTCCGGCCGGAGGTGGCGATGACCGGTGAGGTCTCGCTGACCGGGCGGGTGCTGCCGATCGGCGGCGTCAAGCAGAAGCTGCTGGCGGCGCACCGTGCCGGGATCACCACGGTCATCATCCCCCGGCGCAATGAACCGGACCTGGACGACGTACCGGCCGAGATCCTGGACTCCCTGGAGGTCCACCCGGTCGCCGATGTCCGCCAGGTGCTGGAACTGGCGCTGACCCCGGCCGCGAACGGGGCCGCCCCGGAGATATCGGTCGCGGCCTGAGGGGCTCGGTCTGACGGACCCGGCCTGACGGACACGTCATGACGGTCGCGGACCGACGGACGCGGGCGGGAAGCGGTACGGGCCCCTGTCGCACCCGGTGTGCGGCAGGGGCCCGCTCGCGCGTACGGCCCGGGCGTGGAGAGGGGCCGCACGCCCGTGCATCAGCCGTTGGCGAGGGCCTTGAGCCGGTCCAGCACGCCGTTGAAGCGGTTGTGGTCACCGACCGTGGTGCCGGACGAGGTGTACTGCCAGATGGTGTGGAAGCCCCAGCCGGCCGGGAGTTCGCCGGCCGAGGAGCCGTAGCGCGGTATCCACAGGGGGTTGACGGCACCGAAGGCGGCGGAGTTGCCGGTGCACTGCTTCCACCAGCTGGTGGAGGTGTAGATGACGGCGTCCCGGCCGGTACGCGCCTTGTAGGTGGCGAACCAGTCCTTCATCCAGTTCACCAGGCCGGCCGCGCTCAGCCCGTAACAGGTCGCGCCGTAGGGGTTGTACTCCATGTCGAGCGCGCCGGGCAGCGTCTTGCCGTCCCTGGACCAGCCGCCGCCGTGCTTGACGAAGTAGGTGGCCTGGGCGGCACCGCTGGAGGTGTCGGGTGTGGCGAAGTGGTACGCGCCCCGGATCATCCCGGTGTTGTAGGACCCGTTGTACTGCTGCGCGAACGACGGGTTGGTGTAGCTGGTGGACTCGGTCGCCTTGACATAGGCGAAGCGGACGCCGCTGTTCCAGAGCGTCGACCAGGCGACGCTGCCGTTGTGGCTGCTGACGTCCACACCCTCGACGGACGCGAGCGGCGACGCCGGCGGTGCGGTGCCGGCCGCGGTGCCCTCGTGCCGGGCGATCTGGGAACCGGCCCAGTCCTGGCCGGGGTGGCGGGGCTCGGGCGCGCGCCGGGTGGCCGTGGCGCCGGCGGTGCCCGGCAGCCCGAGGAGGAGGGCGAGGACCGCGAGGAGGACCCCGGCCAGGGTGGTGAGGGAGCGTGCGGGTCGGTGGGGGAAGCCGGATCTGAGCACGGACATACGTGCCTCCGAAGATCTCGGTGGGTGACCTGAGGGGGGGAGGAACTGAGGGGGGAGGAGCTGAGGGGGAGGAGCTGACGGCATGGCGCAGGCGTGCGGGCGCGGCGGTGCGACGTCCAGGACGCGCGGCGGACCGTTGACAGCCCGGGCTCTTGTTATGCCCATGCCAGAAGCAACGTACGCGCGTAGAACGGCGTGACAAAAGAGGGGCACCGTGCTGCCGTTGGTCTACTCCTGCGAAATACTGGCCGAGCTGCGGCTTCAGCCGCCGATGGCGGAAACTTTCAGGTGAGGGAAAGCGAGAAGGGGCGCTGACGTGCACAACACCGGAGCCGACGGTTCGGCGGCGGACGGCGAACCAATTGGTGTGGACCACGTATTTCTGGCCCTGGAACGCGAATTGGCGGTATTTCTCCGCCGGGCCCGTGCCTCGTCCGGCGAACTGGCACGAGAGGTACATCCCGACCTGGAGCCCTCCGCGTACGGCCTGCTCGTCCGGCTGGCCGACGCCGGCACCCAGCGGGCCACCGGCCTCGCCGGCTTCTTCGGCGTCGGCAAGGCCACGATGAGCCGCCAGCTGCACGCCCTGGAAAAGCTCGGACTCATCGCCCGCGAGCCGGATCCCGCCGACGGCCGGGCCGTCCTGGTACGCCTCACCGACGAGGGTCGCGACCGCTTCACCCGCGTCCGCACCGGCCGCCGCGCCCAGTACGCCCGCCGCCTCGCCTCCTGGGACCGCACCGAGGTCGCCGAACTCGCCCGCCTGCTGCACCGGCTGAACGCGGAGCAGGAGGGGGAGGAGGTCTGAGGCGCGCCTCCCCCGGGGCGTCGTCCTGCACGGTGGGGGAGCGGGCCGCCTCGCACCCCGGACCCGCACCGCCGTGGTGCCGTTCACCGACGGCGGGAGAAATTTCCCGTCCGCCGGTTTTTTGTCACGACGTCACAAAAACCGGCGCACACGACCCGGTGCCCCATAAGCCCGGCCTCAGAGGATTCACCGCGCCACAGGAATCACGCCGTTAAGCGTCACGCCGTCACGCCGTCGCGCCGTCACGGCGCCACGAAGATCACCGCTGCGTCATCCCGCGCCTTGCCGCGCGGATGCGCCGCGCCCTCCGGGTCCGCCGCCTCCGCCGCCCGGACCCGGTCGATCAGCGACTGCGGGCCCTGCCCGGCCACCAGCGCCACGCAGTCGGCCCAGGAGCCCTCACGGAAGACCTCCGTCCAGCGGCTCGCGCCGTCGCTGAGCGCGGTCAGCGACCGCAGACCGGAACGCGGCACGCTGCCGGACACCGCCCGCGCTGCCACCGCCGGGTCGGCGGCCGCGGTGAAGAAGCCCCCCTCCGCGTTGCGCAGCGCCTCGACCGCGCGGGCGTACTTCCGGCCCGCCGCGGCCCGTTCCGCCGAGCCGCGGGGCAGTGCCCGTACGGCAGCGCGCCGGTCGCGGACCGCGGGCGGCAGCTCGTCCAGCCGCGGGTCGAGCACCGGCTGCGCCGAGCCGTCCGCCCGCTCCAGGAGCAGCACCGAATCGGACAGGACGAGGTACTCGACGGTGTCCCCGGACCACCGTGCGGCGACCACGGTTGCCTGCGGAGTACGGGCGTGAGAAAGGTCACAGGTCGCCCGGTGAGAATCGGCCGTCCGGGAGATGGCCGAGGAAAGAACCTCAGCGAGCGTCATATCCCGGTGTGAAACCGACAGTTCGAGCATTGCGCCACCGAGGCGCGCGGTGAACCACGGCACCGTGTGGCGGCAGCCGTAGTCCTCCTCGGGGGGTGTCACCCCGTCCAGCAGGACGAGGGCTCCGCCCTCGCCGGCGGCCGGCAGGGCGACCGATGCGTAGTCCTCGTTTGGGCGTTGGGGGTCGCCCGGCTCGGTGGCGAGTTCGATGCGCATGGCCGCCAGTCTGCCCCAGGCCCCGGCTCCGCCCCCGGTGACAGGAGCTGACAGCGGCACCGGAGGGTGGCCGGAGCGGCGGCGTACCGGAGGTAAGGACCGCCGGGGCGGCGGCGTGCGGGCGCGCATCCTTCCAGGAGCCGGACGCATCTCCAAACCCGTTCGGGGGTTGGGCGGCGTTGCGGCCGAAAACGTTGGCGCACGGAAGTTGATGGTCAAACTCCGATTGATGTTCACTCGTTCAGGTGGCCGGGCATGTGTTGCCGAGCCACTGCGCGGCGCCGGTGGAATGGTCGTTGCCCGGTCATGGGGTGGGGCCAGGACGTTCGTCGCGACGCGCAGAGCCGGGCTGTTTCCCCTCGCGGAAGTGTGTGCTGCTGCGTCTTCGCGCAGGTCCGCCCCCGTGAGCGGAGAGCGAGCCGGGTCCGCGACGCCATATGGCGTGGACAGGCGAGACAGGAATGCGAGCAGCGGTGCGGAAGATGCGGCTTCGAGGCGGCGCAAGGAAGCCGGGATCACCGGCCGGTTCGGTCTCGGGACCGAATGCGGGCTCGGGTCCTGGTACGGGTCCGGGTATGACGGAGGGTGGCGAGGACCGGACGGGACGGAGTCCCGCACGCGTGCGCAACCGGCTCGTCGGGGCGGTCGCGGTCGTGGCCGCCGCCGTCCTCGGCTCCGGCGTCCCCGGGCTGACGGCCACGGCCGACGACGCCACCCACAGTCAGCAACTGGTCGATCTGGCCGAACTGAACGCGCAGGCCATCGCGCTGGCGCACTCCCTAGCCGACGAACGCGACGGTATGACCGCATACGTCGCCACCGGGCACGGCAGCCGCACGGCCGCGGGACTCGGCAACTCCGTCAACGGCGCCCGGGCCGCCCGGACGGGCGACGCCGCGGCCCTGCGCGCCCAGCGGGCCCGCGTGGACCGGCAGATCGGCGAACTGCGCTCCGAGGCCCAGCACGCCTCGGGCGAGACCGCGGTGTACAAGGCCGCCGCCAAGCTCCTGGGTGCGCTGCCGCAAACCCGTCAAAAGGCGCTGTCCGCGGGTGCATCGGCCGAGCAGATCCATAACGCCTACACCCAGACGATCCAGGCGCTCGGTGCGATCAGCGACGACATCGCCCGTGAGCTGCCCGCCCGCGCGAACTCCGCCGACGCCGACATCCACGCGCTGCCCGCCCTCGGCCGCGCCACCGAACAGGCCGCGAGCACCCGGGCCCTGCTGCTCGCCGCGCTCAAGGCGGGCGGCAGCCAGCCCCGGCTGACGACCCTCGCCCAGGTCGCGAACCTTCGCGAACAGGGCGCGCTCGGCGACTTCCAGCAGGCCGCGAGCCAGGGCGCCAGGGACCGTTACGTCCGCACCGTCAACGGCGAGGACGTCAACACCGCCGAGCGCTATCTGGCCCGGCTCACCGACCAGCCCCGGCTGGACGCCACCGATCTGCGGCTCAGCCGCCAGCGGGTCCAGGCCACGCTCACCAGCCGCATCGGACTGATGCGCGGCGTCGAATCCGCCATGGCCACCGCCGACATCCAGCACCTCGGCGCGCTGCGCGACGACGACGTCACGGAGCTGGAGATCCGCATCGGCCTGGAAGGGCTGTGCCTGCTGCTGGCCGTCGGCGCCGGCGTCTGGGCCGCCCGCTCCCTGACCCAGCCGCTGGCCGCGCTGCGGATCGGCGCCAAGCGGCTGGCCGCCGACCCCGCACACGAGGACCCCCTCACCTACAAGGGCCGCAACGACGAATTCGCCACCACCGTCCGGTCCGTCAATGCGCTGCACGCCCAGGTCGGCGAGCTGGCACGGCGCACCGCCGAGCTGGAGGGCGAGCGCAAGCGGCTGATCAGCGGCCGGCAGCGGCTGGTCGCCGAGCGCGAGGTGCTGCAGGAGCAGGGCGAGGGCCTGAAGGAGGAGATCGCCGATCTCACCGAGCGGCTGGCGGCCCTGCACGCCGGTGTGCACGGCCGGTTCGTCAACCTCTCGCTGCGCACCCTCGGCCTCGTGGAGCGCCAGCTCGGCGTCATCGAGTCGCTGGAGGAGAGCGAGCAGGACCCGGAGCGGCTGGAAACCCTCTTCAAGCTCGACCACTTCGCCGCCCGGATGCGCCGCAACAGCGAGAACCTTCTCGTCCTGGCGGGCGCCGAGCAGTACAGCAGCAACCACCAGGGGCCGGTACCGCTGCTGGACGTGATGCGCGCCTCGATCAGCGAGATCGAGCGCTACGAGCGGGTGCGTATCCAGTCGCTGCCGCCGCACTCCCAGGTCGCCGGATTCGCCGCGGACGACATCAGCCACCTGGTCGCCGAACTCCTGGAGAACGCCACCGCCTTCTCGCCGCCGGACGCCCATGTCGAGCTCTCCGGCTGGCTGCTGGAGAGCGGCGAGGTCATGCTCTCCGTCCAGGACGAGGGCATAGGGATGACCTCGGAGCGGCTGGCCGAGCTCAACGAGCGGCTGATGGACGTCGAAGCCGCCTCGTCCTCCGAGAGCATCGACGAGGCGCTGGGCCTGGGTCTGTACGTCGTGGTGCGGCTGGCCGCCCGGCACGGTGTCCGGGTCCAGCTGCGGGACGCGAAGCAGGGCGGCGTCACGGCCGTCGTCGTCCTGCCCGGTTCGATCCTGCCGACCCGCCCGGCGCCGTCGGCCTCCCCGGCGAGTGCGCCCCAGGACGTGGTGCACAGCCCGGGCCTGCCCGGCTCCGTCGCCGAGGCGAACTCCAACGCGCTGCCGACCCGGGTGGCCCGCAGGGACCCGGCAGCCGTGGCCGGTCCTCCGACCGCCGCCGCGGCTCCGGCCGGTGGGCCCGGCCAGGGCCCGGCCCAGGACACCCCCGCGCCGGCCGGGCAGCCCCACGGCCGGGCGGCCGCACCGGCGGCCGGTCACGACGGCACCCCGGACACGGACCCCGACCCCGCCGCCGACCCGTTCGTCGCCGCCGCGGAGCGCGCGATCGACGCGGCCGGATTCGGCGTGCCGGACGGACCGGCACCCACCGGGCCGCAGCCCGCGGGCCCCACCACGTACTCCGGTTCCGAGCCGAGCCCGTACGGCCCGCAGTCGCCCGGCCCCTATGCCGCCACCACCAGCGGCGCCGGCGAGCACCTCCGGCCCGAGGACGACGCCACCCCGGCGGCGGACCCGGCCGCGAGCCGGTCCGCGGACCGGGCGCCGGACGGCGCCGGAGCACCCTCGTCCGACCCGTACGCCATCGGGCCCGACCAGCACACGGGCCCCGGGACGGACGCGGCACCCACGGACACGGCCGCGGCACCCGCCGACGTGTCCCCGGCCGGAACACCGGCCGACCCACAGACCGCCGCCGCCCCGCCTGCGGGGGAGCGGCGGACGACCTCCATGGGGCTGCCCAAGCGCACCCCGAAGGTCGTGGCGCAGCAACAGGCGCCGACCGCACCGCGCAAGAGCGGTTCGGCCAATGCCGAGGCGCTGCGGCGCCGCCTCGGCGGATTTCAGGCGGGGGCGCGAGACGGCCGGCGCGAGGTCGAAGCCGAGATCGCGGAACGCACAGCGGAGCTGACCATCCCACAGACGGACACCGACGGAGCGGGGGCCCCGGGAGAGAGCCACGTTGTCGAGGAGGCACGCGATTGAAGGCGCAAGCGCCCACTGCTTACGGACAAGGTCTGAGCAGTCAGGCAAGGAATCTGCATTGGCTGCTGACCAACCTGGTCGACGAGGTACCGGGAATCCACTCGGTCGCGGTGGTCTCCTCCGACGGCCTGCTGCTGTTGTCGTCCGACCCGGGCCGGGCGGAGGAGGTGGCACGGCCGGGCGGGGGTGACGGTCCGCGGGGATCCAGCGCGGACCTGGCCACCATCGTCTCCGGGCTGGGCAGCCTCACCCAGGGTGCCGCGAAGCTGATGGACGGCGGAGCGGTCAAGCAGACGATGATCACGATGGACGAGGGCAGTGTGTTCGTCATGTCGATCAGTGACGGCTCGCTGCTCGGGGTGCACGCCACCCCGGACTGCGACATGAGCGTCATCGCCTACCACATGGCGCTGTTCGTCGGCCGGGCCGGACATGTCCTCACCCCCGAACTCCGCAGTGAATTGCGTAAGTCGATGGAGAGCCCCCAGTGAGCGAACGTACTGAGCGAACCATGGAGAGGTGCGCCCCGAGCGAGTGCGAGGGCGGACGAAGCGAGGTTTCGGCATGAGCAGCTCCCGCAAACTCCCCGTACGCAGCGGGGAGCGCAAACCCTCGCGCGTGCGGCCGTACTCGCTCACCGGCGGCCGGACGCGGTTCGGCCATGTCCTGCTCGTCGAGACGTTCGTGGCCGCGCTGGAGGCGCCCGAGGAGCGGCGCGAGCTGACCTCCGGCGGCTGGGGCGACCGGGTGATGCCGGAGATGCGCGCGATCGTCGAGCTGTGCCGCCGGATGCGCTCGGTCGCGGAGATCTCCGCGCTCCTCAAGATGCCGCTGGGCGTGGTACGTGTACTGCTCAGCGACCTCGCCGACCAGGGAAAGATTCGCGTTTACGGCACCGGGCACGGCTCCGACCGGCCCGACCGCGCGCTGCTCGAAAGGGTGCTGAGTGGACTTCACAGGCTCTGACACGATATCGGCCGGGCCCACGGCGACCCCCGGTTCCGTGAGCCCGTCCGACCCGGCGGCCACGGCCGCCGACGCGGGGCTGCAGAGCTGGCAGACGGACCGTTCGCGGGCGCCGATCGCCACCAAGATCGTGGTGGCGGGCGGTTTCGGCGTCGGCAAGACCACGTTCGTCGGCTCGGTCTCGGAGATCACCCCGCTCCAGACCGAGGCGGTGATGACCCAGGCCAGCGCGGACACGGACGATCTGACCGCCACCCCGGACAAGACCACGACCACGGTCGCGATGGACTTCGGGCGGATCACCCTCGACCAGGAGCTGGTGCTGTACCTGTTCGGCACGCCCGGACAGCAGCGCTTCTGGTTCATGTGGGACGACCTGGTGCGCGGCGCGATCGGTGCGATCGTGATGGCCGACACCCGGCGTCTGGAGGACTGCTTCCCGGCACTGGACTACTTCGAGAGCTGCGGACTGCCGTATGTCGTCGCGGTCAACCACTTCGAGGGGACCGAGGCCTTCGCCGTCGAGCATGTGCGCGATGCGCTGACCGTGCCGCCGCACGTGCCCGTTGTGATCATGGACGCGCGGAAGCGGGTCACGGTGATCGAGTCGCTGCTCGCGCTGGTCGGCCACGCCCTGGAGACCGCGCCCGAGTAACCGGCCCCCGTACGGGGCCACGGCCCCGTGCGGGCCACCCTCCCCCCTTCCCCTCCCCGAACACCAGCAGTAGCAGAGAAGAGTGCCGCCATGCGGAAAATACTCGTCATCGGAGCCGGCCAGTCCGGTCTCCAGCTCGCCCTCGGCCTCCAGTCCCAGGGCTACGAGGTCACCCTCATGTCCAACCGCACCGCCGACGAGATCCGCGCCGGCCGGGTCATGTCGACGCAGTGCATGTTCCACACCGCGCTCCAGCACGAACGCGACCTCCAGATCAACTTCTGGGAGAACCAGGCCCCGCGCATCGAGGGCCTGGGCGTCTCGGTCGCCGCCCCCGGCAGTCACGAGTCCCCCGAGGGCTCGCAGCGCGCCATCGACTGGGTCGGCAAGCTGGACGGCTATGCCCAGTCCGTCGACCAGCGGGTGAAGATGGCCGGCTGGATGGAGACCTTCGCGCAGCGCGGCGGCCAGCTCGTCATCCACGGCGCGGCCGTCTCCGACCTGGACTTCTTCGCGAGCCGCTACGACCTGACGCTGGTCTCGGCCGGCAAGGGCGAGCTGGTGTCCATGTTCGGCCGGGACGCTTCCCGCTCGCCGTACGACACCCCGCAGCGCGCGCTCGCCGTCTCCTACGTCCACGGCATGGGCCCGCGCCCCGAGCACCCCGACTTCGAAGCGGTCCGCTGCAACCTGGTGCCCGGCGTCGGCGAGCTGTTCGTCATGCCGACGTACACCACCTCCGGCCGCGCCGACATCCTCTTCTGGGAGGGCATACCCGGCGGTCCGCTGGACGCCTTCCAGGGCGTGAAGGACCCCAACGAGCACCTTGCCCTGACGCTGGAGCTGATGGAGAAGTTCCTGCCCTGGGAGTACGCCCGCGCCACCAAGGTCGAGCTGACCGACGCCAACGGCACGCTGGCCGGCCGCTACGCCCCCACCGTGCGCAACCCCATCGGCCGGCTGCCCTCCGGCGGTCTGGTGCTCGGTGTCGCGGACGTCGTGGTCGCCAACGACCCGATCACCGGCCAGGGCTCCAACTCGGCCTCCAAGTGCGCCGCCTCCTACCTGGCCTCCATCGTCGAGCACGGTGACCGGCCCTTCGACGCGGAGTGGATGCAGGGCACCTTCGAGCGCTACTGGAACACCGCCCAGCACGTCACCAAGTGGACCAACGCGATGCTGGCCCCGCCGCCGGAGCACATCCTGAACCTCATCGGCGCGGCCGGCCAGCTGCAGCCCGTCGCCGACCGCTTCGCCAACGGCTTCAACGACCCGTCCGACTTCGAGAACTTCTTCTACGATCCGGACAAGACGAATGCGTATCTGGCTTCTTTGACGGGCTGAATACCGCCTGCGGCGGGGGCTGTCTTCCCGCGTGGGTGGGTGGCACCGCCGTGCTTGTTCCTCCCCGCCTTCGGCGGGGAGGGGGTGTTTTTGCGGGCTGCCGCCGCGGCGCGTGTTTGTGTTGTGGTGCGGTGACGGGCCTCCGGCGGTGGGGTGCGGGACTGTTTCGCTTTACGCTCCGCTGCGCTTCGCCTTTGCTCTTTCTCGGAGCCTGCGGAAGCAAAGCCCCGCACCCACCGCCTCCGGCCCGTCCCCTCGCGTGGGTGCGGCGGTTGTCCGTGGGGGAGTGGTGAGGGGCGGGGGCCGCGCCGGTGTGTGGAGTGCGGCTTATGTGTGGCTCAACGGGGCTTGCGCCAGGGCCACTTGGGGCCGTCGTCCGGCGCCTTGCCCTCCGGGGCGTACTCGTACTTCCAGCCGCTGGGCAGGCCCAGGCGGCCCACCCGTGCCGGGACGCGGCGGTAGACATGGACCGTCGGCGGGCGGCCGTCGTCGTGCGGCACCGGGACCTCGTACGTCTTCGGCGGCCGGCCGGTCATGCCGACCAGGACGGGGAGGACCCGGCCGTCCAGCGGGCCCCCGACGAAGAGGGTGTTCTCGCTTCTCACGTCCTCAGTGTCACACCGCTACGGCCGGGCGGCCGGTCACAGCAGATGTCCGGCGTCGCTCACGACGGGCAGGATGCGGCGGGCCAGGACACCGGCCGGGCCGTCGGCAGTCTCCAGCTTCAGCGCCGCCCGGGTCACCCGCGCGGTCTGCGGGTCCGTGGCCGCGGTGGCGGTCAGCAGCGCGACGAAGTGGTCGACCAGCCAGTCCCGCAGCTCGTCGAGGGCCGGCTGCTTGTCCTCGTCCAGCCAGATCAGCGAGGCGGCCTCGACGGCGGTGATCCACATGCGGACGGTCATCCGCAGCCGCAGGCCCGGCTCCGGCTCGCCCAGATGCCGCAGGATCTGGTCGGCGGCGGCGCGCCGTACCTCGTCCACGATCGCGGACGTACGGGTGGTCTCCACGACGCTGCCGCCCTGCAGCAGCGCGCTGAACCCTGCGTCGTGCTCGTCGACGAAGGCCAGATAGCGGTCCAGCGCGCGCGAGAGCCGGCGGGTGAGCGGTCCGGTCTCCGGCTCGGCGAAGCAGCGCTCCAGGACGTCGGCCGCGCTGCGCAGCGCGGCCTCGTACAACTGCTGCTTGCCGCCGGGGAAGTAGCGGTAGACCAGCGGGCGGGAGACCTCGGCGGCGGTGGCGACGTCGTCCAGCGAGACGTCCTCGGGCGCCCGGTGCGCGAACAGGCCCAGCGCGGCGGTGAGCAATTGGCTGCGGCGCTGCTCGACGCTCAGCCTGCGGTAGGCGGGTCGGGGTACTGCTGGGGCGGTGCCGCTGCCGTTCATGAACAGCAGCGTAACCGCCCCGGGTTCCGCCTCGCACAGGTGCTCGGGGGGTACGGGTTCCATGCCGGGGGCTTCAGGCCAGCAGTCCCGAGCTGCGCCACAACCTGCGGCCCACTCCGCGCAGTACGCCGATCTCGTCCAGGAAATCGGTCAGCCGCCGGGCGCCGGACTGCATCACCTCGCGGCGGTGGCCGCTGGCCTTGACCTGGGCGACGGCCTCGCGCAGGTCCAGGCCCACGTGGGTGTAGACGGCCGGGTTGACGAAGGCGAGGGAGAAGACCCGGGCCGCCTCGCCGGAGCTGATGCGGGTCAACTCCCGCTCCCAGCGCGGCGCGGTGACCATCTGGCGGCGCAGCTCCTCACGGGCGTAGCGCACATGCCGGGCCTCCTCGACGACATGGATGCGGGTCACTCCGCGCACGATCGTCTGCACCCGCTCGTCCGGGAACGTCAGCCGCTGCATCCAGTCCAGGATCTCCTCGCCGAGCAGGGTGCAGGCGAACGAGCCCGGGGTGGTGGAGACGGTCTTGAGGACCCGGGCGAGCTGGTGGTTGAGCCGGGAGACCGGGTACGCCGGCGCGCCACCCTTCTGGATCATGCGCGCGAACATCTTGGAGTGCCGGCACTCGTCGGCGATCTCGGTGAGGGCGTAGCGGACATGTGCGCTGGTCACCGGCTTGTCGTAGATGTGCCGGACGAGCAGCTGCATCAGGATGATCTCGAACCAGATGCCCAGCGAGGCGAGCGAGGCGGCCTCGTGCCGGGAGAGGTCCTGCTGCTGTTCGACCGACATCCGCTTCCACAGCGGGGTGTCGTAGAGCGAGACCAGCTCCGGCGGCCAGAACCACTTGCCCTCTTCGAGGGGGGCGTCCCAGTCCAGTTCGGTGTCGGGGTCGAAGGAGTGCTTGGCGGAGGAGTCGAGCAGCCGCTCGGCGACCTGCTCCCGGTCCTTGAGCAGGCCGAGGGCGTCCCGCAGGACCTCGGTGTCCGTCGCGGTCATCTCGGTGGGTGCGCTCGTCATGGCTGTGGCTACCTCGCTAGTGGGTCAGGGCCGGCCCGTGGTCACCTCTTATGAGACTGCGTGTCAGTAAGGGCGTCAATCCCCTGCGCACGACTTATTGACCCGTCGGTAAGAAACGTGTGAGCCTGCCAACGACCGCCCACGACAAGGCGTTTGGCGAGCCGAGGAGGCGTCCGTGCCGACCCGAGATCTCTACGTACAGGACCCTGGCGACCCCGTGTGGAAGGTGCCCGCCTCCGGTGCGGCACGCTTCAGCTGGGACTACGACGACGGGCGCGACCGGCTGCTGGCCCTCTACCAGAAGGGCAAGGACAAGCAGTGGGACGCCACCCTGCGGATCGACTGGGGCCTGGAGGTCGACCCCTTCGACCCGCTCGGCACCCCGGACGAGTCGATGTCCCTGTACGGCACCAGGTACTGGGACAAAATGACCGAGAAGGACCGCGGGGAACTCCGGCAGCACTACACCTCCTGGCAGTTCAGCCAGTTCCTCCACGGCGAACAGGGCGCCATGGTCTGCGCGGCACGGATCGTGGAATCCGTCCCGGACCTCGACGCGAAGTTCTACTCCGCCACCCAGACCATGGACGAGGCGCGCCACGCCGAGATCTACAGCCGCTTCCTCCAGGAGAAGATCGGGATGCTCTACCCGATCAACGACAATCTCCAGGCCCTGCTCTCCGACACCCTCAAGGACTCCCGCTGGGACATGCCGTACCTCGGCATGCAGGTGCTGATCGAGGGCCTGGCGCTGGCCGCCTTCGGCATGATCCGCGACACCACCACCAAGCCCCTGCCCAAGCAGATCCTCGCCTACGTCATGCAGGACGAGGCACGCCATGTCGCCTTCGGCCGCATGGCGCTGCGCGACTACTACAAGCAGCTCACCGACGCCGAACTGCGCGAACGCGAGGAGTTCGTCATCGAGGGCTGCTACCTGATGCGCGACCGCCTGCGCGGCCTGGAAGTCCTCGAAAACTTCGGCATTCCGCACGACGAAGCCGCCGAATTCACCGAGAGCTCCGAATTCCTGCACCTCTTCCGCAAGCTGCTCTTCAGCCGGATCGTGCCCTGCGTGAAGGACATCGGCCTGTGGGGCGAACGTCTCCAGCGCGCCTATGTGGACATGGGCGTCTTCGAGATGGGCGACTCCAACCTCGATCTGCTCATGGCCGAGGACGAAGAACTCGCCGAAAGGCTCGACGCGGAACGCTTCGCGGCCGAGGAGGAGGCCCGTACGGCGGAGGTCGCGGCGGCCATCGCGGAGGGCGCGGACGAGGCCTGAGCGGGCGGTGGATGTCAGACCCCTGTGCTGTCGTTGACGCAGTGACGTCGGGCAACGTCCGACGGCGTTCGAAGCGAAAGGGCAGTGCATGAACCGCGAGCAGTGGCGGCCGTTCCTGAAACGCTGGAGCGAGGAGTGGATCGCCGGGCACGACCGCGAGGGGGACGGGCCCCTGGAGGACGCGGTCGTACGGGACGGGTGGCTCGGGTTCGCCCCGGCGGGCGCGGACGAGGTCGCGGCAGCCGAGGCCCGCCTGGGCCGGCCGCTGCCGCCGTCGCTCCGCGAGTTCCTGCTGACCACCAACGGGTGGCGGAACACCGGGTTCTTCATCTACCGGCTCGCGGGCGCCTCCGAGCTCGCCTGGCTGGCCGACAGCGATGAGTCCAGCTGGATCGAGGCGTACAGCGACACCGAGTTCGCCGACGAGGACGAGGGCGAAGAGCCCGAGGGCGAGATCCTTGCCCGCGCCCTGTGCCTCTCTCTCGACTGCGACGGCGCGGTGATATTCCTCGACCCCGCGGACGTCGACGAGCGGGGCGAATGGGCCGGCTACTGGCTCGCCTCGTGGTCGGGGGAGGGGCCGAAGCGCTTCGGCTCCTTCCATGACCTGATGTGCGACCAGTACACCTCGTTCCGCCGCCTCCGGGACCGGCGGGCGTAACGCGGGTCCGCGGGGACGCCGCGAGGGCGGAGCCGTTGGCGGTGGCACGGCTGCGGGGCCGTGCCGTCCGTGAGCCGGTGGTGGGGAGTCCCGTACTCGGCGGGTTACGGGGCCGTGCCGTCCGCGAGCCGGTCGTGCAGGAAGTCCCGCACCCGGCGGCCGAGTTCGCCGGCCTGGCCGTACGGCATGGAGTGGTGCCCCACGCCCGCCACGGTCCCGATCCGTACGCCTGGCGTCCGTCCGGCCCGTGCGGCGACCCGGCGCAGAGCGTGTGCCCGGCTCTGTTCCGCCAGCAGCACCAGGGTCGGCACCGGCGCTCCGCCCGGCCCGGCGACGCCCGGACGCGGCCCCGTGACCACCTTCGCGGTACGGAACTCGGCACCGCCCAGGCCCATCAGCCGCACCAGTTCCGGCGCGGGCGGCGCACCCCGCGTCTCCCACTCCAGAAACCGCCGGGTGCTGCGCTCACCGGGCCGTACGAACAGCGGCAGTGCGTGCAGCAGGTACGAAAGACGGAACCCGGCGAAACACTGGGTGGGATCGAGCAGCACCAGCCGTTCCACCCGGTTCGGCGTCCCGGGGGAGCCGGAGGGCTGTCCCCCGGCTGCGTGCACCGCGTAACTCAGCGCGAGCCAGCCGCCGTACGAGTGCCCGAGCAGCGCGGCCGACTCCAGTCCGAGGCCGCTGAGCACGCCGTCGAGCCAGGCGAACAGATCCTCCGGCCGCCGGATTGCCCGTCCGGAGTGCACGCTGAGTCCCGGTGCGCCGATCTGGTCCACGGCATGGACCCGGTGCGTACGGGCGAGCGCGGCGACCTGGGCGTACCAGATGGCCGAGGTCGTGCCGCCGCCGTGCAGCAGTACCAGCGGCGGGGCGCCGGCCGGCCCGCAGACATTGACCCGGGTGCTGCCGAACTCCGACAGCAGATCGAGCCGTTCCACCGGGACCGGCCAGAGCGCCATGGCCTGCTCGTAGGCGGCACGAAAGGCGGCGGAGGGGGAGTGCGCGGGAGAGCGTGGGGCGGGCGCTGCTGTCATGGTGCACCTCCGGGACGAGGGGAGCGGGGAACGAGGTGGAGCGGAGAGCGAGATGGAGCGGTGAACGAGGAGCCTCAGCAATACCTCGTTCGGCAAGTATCTCGGTGAACGAGGTAATAATGCAGGAGTCCGGCACGGGACGTCAGGAGCGCGGCGGAAGATGTCGTGGGTCCGGGAACACACCATGAGCCCGGAAAGGGAGGCGATGAGGCATGACGAGGCGGCAAGAACCTGATGAGTCGGTGGAACGCGCCGAGTCGGTGGCGCCCGATGATGAATCGGTTGACCGAAGGGAACCGGTCGAATCCGTTCAACCGGTTCAACCGGTTCAACCGGTTGAATCCGCTGAACCGGCCGGGATGGACCTGGTCCACCTGCTGCGTGAGGTGACGCTGCGACTCGACCTCGCGGGAGCGCGGTTCGCCGGCCACAACGGCCTGCACCCCACCGATCTCCGGGCCCTGATCAGCCTGCTGGACGCGGCCCGCAACGGCGCCGAGTCCACCCCGGGGCGGCTCGGCGAGCGGCTGGGCCTGAACTCCGCCGGCACCACGGCGCTGATCGACCGCCTGGAACGGCTCGGCCTGATCCGCCGGGTCCGCGACACCCGCGACCGGCGCCGTGTCCTGCTGGAGGTGGAAGAGCGCGCGGTCACCCTGGGCCGGTCGTTCTTCGGCCCGCTGATCGACCGCACCATCGCCCTGCTGGCCACCTTCGAGGCCGGGGAGCAGGCGGCGATCCGGCGGTTCCTGAGCGGGGTGCGGGACACGGCCGTGCAGGAATAGGCGGCGCCCGCCGGGATTGCTCAGGGCGCGCCGGCCGGGATCGTCGCGGGAGGGCTACCGCTTACCGGACCGGGCCAGCCACCGCCCCTCGTGCCGGGACACCTCGATCGGACGGCCGAAGCACGCGGTCATCCGCTCTCCCGTCAGCACCTCGTCCACTGGGCCGCGTGCCTGCACCCGGCCCTCGCGCAGCATCAGGGCGTGGCCGATGGACGGCGACAGCTCCTCCAGGTGGTGGGTGACGGTCACGGTCGCCAACTCCGGCCGTGCCAGGGCCAGCCGGTGCAGCGCATCGATCAGATCCTCGCGGGAGGGCAGGTCGAGCGCGTTGAACGGCTCGTCGAGCAGCAGCAGGCCGGGGTCGGCCATCAGGGCGCGGGCGATCAGGATCCTGGCCCGCTGGCCGCCCGAGCACACCCCGAACGGCCGCTCCGCCAGCTCCTTGCAGTCCAGCTCGGCCAGCAGCTCATGGGCGCGCTCGCGGGTCGCCTCGTCGTACTTGCGCCACAACGGCTGCACGGTGCCGGTCGCCCCGGTCAGGACGACCGTGTGGCCCGTCGCGTCCTGCGGAACCTTCTGTGCGCCGGAGACCAGCCCGATGACGGCACGGAGCTCGCGGACGTCCACGGACCCGAGCCGGTGCCCCAGCACCTCGACGGTGCCGACCGTCGGGAACATCAGCGCCCCGACGAGACGCAGGATGGTGGTCTTGCCGGCGCCGTTCGCGCCGAGCAGTGCCCAGTGCTCACCGGACCGTACGCTCCAGTCGACGGCGTCGAGGATGATCTGGCCGGTGGTGTACCGCTTGACGCCGACGCCCTCCAGGGCGGCGATCACGCGGGCTTCCGCGGCGGCGGCCGGCTGCGACGAAGGCTGCGTAGAGCTCATCGCCGCAGACTAGCTGTGTACGACACCTTTCTGCGGAGGTGTCCGATGTGTGGACCCCACCGTGCAACGGAAACGGGCAACGGAAACGGGCAACGGAAACGGGCAACGGAAACGGGCAACGGAAACGGGCAACGGAAACCGGCAAGGGAAACCGGCAATGGGCATAGCCCGGAGACGACGGCCCCGTTACCGCCGGGTCAGCCCCAACAGCTCCCGCACCCGTGCGTACTTCGCCGTCAGCCGCTCCCGCGTCGGAGCGTCCAGCACGGCCAGCCGCTCCGGATCGGCGTTGTGGGCGAGGTCGGACTCCTTGACCAGCAGCGCCCCGGGCGTGGCCAGGATCCGCGCGGTGTACTCCTCGACCGGCTCGTCCGCCCGCTTGGTGACGGCCAGGATCATCGCCTTGGTCGTCCTGCCCAGCGCCGCACCGGCCAGCCACTCCCGGCTCAGTGCCCCGTCCTCGATCGCGTCGTGCAGCCAGGCCGCGGCGATCTGCTCATCGCTGCCGCCCCGCTCGCGGACCCCCGCCGCGACCGCGGCCAGATGTTCGGCATACGGGCGGCCCGCCTTGTCGGTCTGACCCGAGTGTGCGCGCCGGGCCAGCGCCTCCACCTCGGCCAGGGACAACAGCGGGGGCGGAGCAGGTTCCATGGACGGGATCGCATCAGCCATACGGCCATTGTGACGTCAGGACGGCCACGGGACGGGCGCGGGGCGGGCACAGGACCGGCAACCGGGCTCAGCGCAAAGGGCTCAGCCCAGAGCCGCCGCCATCACCGCCCGTGCGATCGGCGCCGCGCTCCCCCCGCCGCTGATGTCCGCACGGTCGGCGGCCGCGTCCTCGACCACCACGGCCACGGCCACGGCCGGCTCGTAGCCGTCCTTCTGCCGCGCCCAGGAGATGAACCAGGCATACGGCGTGCCCTCGTTGCGCACACCGTGCTGCGCGGTGCCGGTCTTGCCGCCGACCGTGACGCCCTTGATCGCGGCGAGCCGCCCGCTGCCGTGCTCGACGACGTCGACCATCATGTCCTGGAGCTGCTGCGCCGTGACCGGATTGGTCACCTGGCGGGTGGGGCGGTGCGGATCGGCCGCGACCACGACACCCCGGGCATCGGTCACCTTGTCGATGAGCGACGGCGCCGTCAGCTGGCCCCCGTCGGCGACCGCCGCCGCGACCATCGCCATCTGGAGCGGTGTGGCGGCGGTGTCGTACTGCCCGATGGCCGAGAGCGCGACCTGCGAGGCGTCCATCCGCGTATCGAAGTTGCTCGGCGCGACGAGTGAGGGGATGGACAGCCGCCGGTCGTTGAAGCCGAACCGCCGGGCCGTATCGGCCATGCCGCGCAGCCCGATCTCCGCGCCCAGCCGCGCGAAGACGGTGTTGCACGAGGCCCGGAAGGCGTCCTTGAGCGAGGCGTCCTCGCAGCCCTTCGCGGCATTGCCGAGCCGGGTGTCGGTGCCGGGCAGAGGGTAGGGGTCGGGCGAATCGGTGGGCGCGTCGATATCGGTGACCTTGCCGCTCTCCAGCGCCGCCGCCGCGGTGACGACCTTGAACGTGGAGCCGGGCGGATAGGTCTGGCGCAGCGCCCGGTTGAGCATCGGCTGCTGCTCGGCACCGTTCAGCCGGCGCCAGGCCTCGGTGACCCCGGCGCCATTGCCGGACAGCTCGCCCGGGTCGTACGACGGCGTACTCACCAGCGCCAGGATCCGCCCCGTACGCGGCTCGATCGCGGCCACCGCGCCCTTCTTGCCCCCCAGCCCGTCGAACGCGGCGCGCTGCATCCGTGGGTTGATGGTGGTGTGGACGCTGCCGCCCGGCCGGTGGGCGCGGGTCAGCCGGTCCCACCACGGGAAGGTGGCGAGCCGGTCGTCGGCCCCGGAGAGGATGCCGTCCTCGGCGCTCTCCAGCAGGGAGGTCCCGTAGGTCTGTGAGGAGTAGCCGGTGACCGGCGCATACAGCGGCCCGTCGGTATAGGTGCGCTCGTAGCGCAGCCGCCCCCCGCTGTCCCGGGAACCGGTCACCGCGCGGCCGGCGACGAGCACGGCACCGCGCGGCTGTGCGTAACGGACGATCGGCCCGCGGCGGTTGGCCGGACTGGCGCTGAAGCGTTCCGCGTCGACGACCTGCACCCGGGCGGCGTTGACCAGCAGCGCCACGAGGAGGAGGAAGGAGAAGGCCGCGGTGAGGCGAATACAGCGGATCAACGGCCGGCCTCCGGGGAGCGTGCGTCGCGCGCGTCATCAACGGGCGCCGGCGACGGGGCGGCCGGCTGCCGGCCCTGCGCCCGGGGCGCGCGCTGCGCCTCTGGCTCCCGCTGCGCCTCTGACTCCCTCTGCTCCCCGGACCTCCTTTGCCCCCCGGACCCCCTACGCTCCCCGGAATCCCTCTGCTCCCCCTTGGATGCGCTCACCGCCTCCGGCACCTGGGGCTTGGCCGGTTTCAGAAAACCGACCACCCAACTCCCGGCCCCGAGCCCCGTGCCACTCCCGGGAAGGCTCGCCGCACTGCTCCTGCCGTCGTGCGTGCCCGGGCTCCTGCCGTCGTGGGCGCCCGCGCTCCCGCCGTCGTGCGTGCCCGCGCTCCTGCCGTCGTGGGCGCCCGCCCTCCTGGCAGCATGCGCCACACCGCTCCTGGCCTCGTCAGCCGTCTCGCCCGCCTTCTCGCCCGCCGCCCCGTCCGTGGTGTCGCCCGCCGCCTCGTCCGCCGCGGGGTGCCCGGCAGCCCTCCCCGCCTTCCGGTTCCTTCTCCCAGCCCTCCCCCCACGGCCGGTCCTCGCCCCTTCCGCACCCGCCGGCATCCGCGCCCGATTACTGATCCGCAGCAGCAGCGCGATGATGATCCAGTTCGTGACGACGGACGATCCGCCCTGTGCGAGGAACGGCATCGCCATCCCCGTCAGCGGAATCAGCCCCATCACCCCGCCCGCGATCACAAAGACCTGGATGGCGGGCAGCGCCGCGAGGCCCACGGCCAGCAGGCTGCCGAACGGGTCCCGCACCGCGACCGCGGCACGGTAACCGCACGCCACCAGCAGCGCGTACAGCAGGAACAGCGCGGTCAGCCCGGCCAGCCCCAGCTCCTCGCCATAGGTCGCCAGGATGAAATCGGACTTCATGGCGAAGCCGATCAGATACGAGTGGCCCTGGCCGAGGCCGGTGCCGAACATCCCGCCGGCGGCGAACGCGAACAGCGACTGGGCGAGCTGACCGGGCCCCTTGCCCGCCGCGATACCGGCGAACGGGTGCTGCCAGTCCTCGACCCGGCTGTGCACATGCGGCTCCAGCGTGCCGACGGCAACCGCCCCGAGGCCCGCCAGGAACAGCCCGATCGCGATCCAGCCGGTCCGCCCGGTGGCCACGTACAGCAGGACGACAAAGATCCCGAAGAACAGCAGCGAGGTCCCCAGATCGCGTTCGAGCACCAGCACGGCGACGCTGATCAGCCAGATCGCGACGATCGGCCCGAGCACCCGGCCGGTCGGGAGACGCAGCCGCCACATCCGGCGCCCGGTGTGCGCCAGCGCGCCGCGGTTGGCGGCGAGGTAGCCCGCGAAGAAGACGGTGATCAGCACCTTGGCGAACTCGCCCGGCTGCAGGGAAAATCCGGCGAAACGAATCCAGATCTTCGCCCCGTTGACGGCGGGAAAGAGAATCGGCGCCGCCATGAGCACGAGCGCCAGCGCCGCGCACACATAGGCGTACCGCTGCAGCATCCGGTGGTCCCGCAGCAGCACCACCACCGCCGTGAAGAGCGCGACGCCGACGGCCGACCACAGCAGCTGGGTGGGCGCGGCGTGGTTGCGGGGCGTCTCCTGGTCGAGCCGGAAGATCAGCACCAGCCCGACGCCGTTGAGCAGCACAGCGGTGGGAAGGAGCAGCGGATCGGCGTACGGGGCGCGGAAGCGTACGGCGAGGTGCGCGAGCAGCGCGAGCCCGCCGAGCCCCGCGCCGTAGCGGAGCGCACCACCCGGCAGGGCATGCCACCTCGCCAGCCCCACGGCCACATATCCGCAGACGCTGATCAGGACGGCGCCTAAGAGGAGGGCCAGTTCGACGCCCCGCCGCTTGGGGAGTGACGGCAAGGGTGGGGGAGTGTCCGCCGGGCGCGCGGCGGCCGTCGCCCTTGCCATTGCCGTCATGTCTGGCAACGTAGCAAGCGGCGGTCGTTATTTCCGTTATGTCGGATACGACGTTCGGGCGTCCGCGCGGACGCCCGCGTGTGGGTGCGTCCCCGTATCCGTTTTCGGCGTAGATCCAGTATCGCCCGATCCGGCCCTCCCTGTCACCGTTCCCCGGAATGATCTTCGCGCCGCGAAAGACCCCTAGCGTGGTGAACCGGAACAGGCACAGACCACAGGCGCCCGCCACAGGCGAACCCCGCGAACGAACCCCGCGAACGAAGCCGCCAACGAAGCCCGCGAACGCAGACCACGTACGAACCCCACATACGCACCCCGCGTACGCAGACCATGGAGCGAACGTGACAAACGACCACAGCACGACGGCCCTGTCGGCGGAACTCATCCGCATGGCTCAGGCGGACCAGAGAACGTCACCCGGCGCGAACAGCGACAACCCCGCGGAACAATTGGCCTGGCGCCGCCTCTCCGCGCAGCACGGCGACCGGCTCCACCAGATCATGGACGAGTACGGC
This sequence comes from Streptomyces sp. Edi2, assembly GCF_040253635.1. Lineage (NCBI taxonomy): Bacteria > Bacillati > Actinomycetota > Actinomycetes > Kitasatosporales > Streptomycetaceae > Streptomyces > Streptomyces sp. Edi2. Next base: position 6,176,045 of record NZ_JBEJGX010000003.1, read on the forward strand.
TGGCCGACGGCGGAGCTGGTCGGTGACGATGCCGCTCGCGGCGCCTGGCTGATTGCGCAGCACGCCGACCGTCAGCTCGATGTGCAGCGGCGTGCGCTCCGGCTGATGGAACAGGCGGTGGAGGCGGGCTCGGCAAGCCCGCGCGAGCTGGCTTTCCTGCGCGACCGGACGCTGGTGAACGAGGGCCGCAAACAGATCTACGGCACACAGATCGCGGGGGTCGTCGGGGGCTCACCCGTCCCGTGGCCCTGCGAAGACCCCGAGCGCATGGACGCCCTGCGGGAGGAGGCGGGCATCGAGCCCTTCGACGAGTACGTCGCCAAGTTCGCGATGAGCTGAGGCGCGACTCGGGGCCTCGGGGCCTTGGGGCACCCGGCCTCAACACCAGGGCGGGGCCTCCCCGTCGCTCACGATGTCCCGCCGCGAGGACCAGGCGTACGAGGCATCGGAGAGCTTGTACCAGACCGGGTTCCCCTCGATGCGCTCCGCCTTGACCCGGCAGACGATCCCCACCCTGGACCCGTACTCCTTCGAACCGACCACGCGGTAGTGGGTGCTCGGGCCGATGCGCACCACCAGCCCGTCCTCGGCGACGACATGGCCCTCGGACACGGCGAAGTTGTCGCCCTCGCTCCCGTCGGTCGCCAGGGCGGGGCCGGCCGCGACGATTCCGGCCAGCACACCGGAAAGAGCACACAGGGCGAAGAGGCCGAACAGGCCGCGCTTACCGGACTTCGACTGCGGAAACATGCGCTTCCTCCTGCGAAGGGGAGAGTCCCCGGGGATCGATTCCCTGCGGGATGAGATGAGCGAAGCTGCCGGGCGTCACCTGACGGACGGGTCGGGGCCTGCGCCCCGCCGGTGCGGTGCCTGTCGCACCCTTCCCCGGCTGTGAGTGCGGCTTCCCGCTCACGCGCCGCTCTCTCGCGCCACGCCGGGCCCGCCCCTCACTTCGTTCCCTCCTCACGCTAAAGACGCTCCGGAGAGTCCGCAACTCGTCACCATCCGTGACGCCGCGTCGGCAGGCCTCACTACTCACCTCCGGATGCCCTCGCCACTCCGGAACCACCCCCTCCTCCCCTCTCCTTCTCCCTCCACTCCCAACGCGCCCCCAAGGAGGCGCACTTGCCACGCCCGGCACTGCAAACCCACCGCCCGGAACCAGGGGCACCTCAGGACACGTCACGGGCGCCTCGGGGTGCAGCAAGGGCGACTCGAGGGCATCTCAGGGGTGTCTCAGGGGCACCTCAGGGCCCGCTCGGGGTCATTCCGGGTTGTTCCGTGAACGCGCCCAATGGCACTTTGTAAACTCGTCCAGACCGAATAGAAGAAGAAGGCCGAGGCCGAGCTCGTCACGCTGATGCGGGCGACCGAAGACATCGGTCGATGGCATGGACCAGTGCCATGACCACCGTAAGCGAGGGGCTATGGCGTACGTCACACCGGTGCACGCCGAGTGGAGGTTCCGTGCTGCCCCGGCCGCCTTGGGCTGCGGAGCGCGGGGGACCGTCCCCCTCGACGAAAGGCAGTATTAGCGTCATGACGACTCTCCGTTCCCGGATCATCGCCTGGGCCGGCCGTATGTATCTGGCGAGAACCCGGAAGAAAGGCTTCGACCTGTCTCGAATGTCTTTCTTGCCCGAGTCCGTCCTGATGCCATTGCGGCGCGATGGGCTCAACCCTGTGGGTGATCTGGCCGCCGTCCGGGAGCGGGAACCCGTCAGTAAGCTCCCGGTGCCGATTGCCGCCAACGTCTGGCTGGTCACCGGCTACGACGAGGTCAAGGCAGTCCTGGGAAAAGCCAATGCCTTCAGTTCGGACTTCACCAACCTCGTCGGCAAGGCCGGCGCCGGTGCCGAACAGAACCCCGGTGGACTCGGATTCGCCGACCCGCCGGTGCACACCCGGCTGCGCCGTCTCCTGACGCCCGAATTCACCATGCGCCGCCTCAGCCGGCTCACCCCCCGTATCCACGAAATCGTCGAGGAACGCCTCGATGCCATGGAAAAGGAGGGCAAAAACGGAGATCCGGTCGACATCGTCCACTCTTTCGCCCTCCCCATCCCTTCCCTCGTCATTTGCGAACTCCTCGGCGTCCCCTATGAAGACCGCGCCGACTTCGAACGCCTCAGCGCCGCCCGCTTCGACCTTTTCAGCGGCGCAAACGCCTCCTTCGGCGCCATATCCGAATCCCTTTCCTATTTCCGGGACATCGTAAAAAAGCAGCGCGAAAATCCGGGCGACGGCCTGCTCGGGATGATCGTGAAGGAACACGGCGACTCGGTCAGCGACGAAGAACTCGCGGGCCTCGCCGACGGCGTCCTCACCGGCGGCTTCGAAACCACCGCCAGCATGCTGGCCCTCGGCGCCCTGGTCCTCCTCCAGGACCCCAAGCACTTCGCGGCCCTCCACGACGGCGACGACGTCGTCGACGGCTACGTCGAGGAACTTCTCCGCTACCTGACCGTCGTCCAGGTCGCTTTCCCGCGCTTCGCCCGCGAGGACCTGGAAATCGGCGGCGTCGCGATCGCCTCCGGAGATGTGGTGCTGTGCTCCCTGAGCGGCGCGGACCGGGACGGCAAACTGGGCCCGGAAATGGAACAGTTCGACCCCGCCCGCAATGTCCCCTCCCACCTCGCCTTCGGCTACGGAATCCACCGCTGCGTAGGCGCCGAGTTGGCCCGCATGGAACTCCGCGCTGCCTACCCCGCTTTGGTGCGCCGCTTCCCGAACATGCGCCTCGCCGCCACACCGGAGGAACTGGAATTCCGCAAACTCTCGATCGTCTACGGAATCGAATCCCTCCCGGTGCGGCTGGACGGCTGACTTCTCAGCCCTACGCGCCCACTGACCGGGCGCTTGGCTGAGCCGCCGGGTGCCCGGTCTTCGCCTGTGGCCGATCGGTGGGGGCTGGCGCCGATCAATCGCCTTGGGAGGTCTGAACCAGAGCCTGCTGAAGTACAGCCTCGGTCACGGAGGGTGCCGCGCAGTAGAATGCGCACCTTGTCCTGGATCTCTGGGGCAGTGGAGTTGATCACACCAGGCCGTGCGTCAGCAGCACTTTGTAGGCATTGCGGATCAAGCGGTCTATGTTCAGCCGGGAGTGAACGACTTGAACGCCGAGGCCTTGGATGCGGCACGGTCAGCGACCCACCTGTCGCTCCGCCGGACCAGATCCGGACCCATGATGACGCCAACTCCAGTGGTACTCGAAGCCCTGCGCCGTATGGACGCGGCCCCTGGGCCGAAGCCGGCGGGGGAGCGCCTACCAGGGACCGTTCGCTCATGAGAATCGATGGGCGTTCCCAATAGCCAATCCGTCTGTCCACCGGCAGCGGCTCGCCTGGTTTCGCGTCGGACCACTGCCAGAGCAGCCGGCCGGTATCCGTGCCCCGCACCCTTGCGATCGCCGTTCCTGTGGGAATTTCCCAGCGAAGAAGGTGGCTCGGCCAGTGTCGGCAGGTCTCGGACCATGTTGCACACCCGCTATGGTCCCCATACGGCGAACGTGGTGGGTTGGCGGAGCAACGCAGCAGCCCCCTTGAGATCGGCCAGGCGGGACGCGAGCGTCGCCTCTGCCAGACGCCGTGGAAGTGCTGCGCTGAATTTCAGCCCAGTCAGGGCGTGAGGGTCCACTGCGGGTAGGCACAGCCGTTCGGCGCCATCCGTGATGGCCAGTTTCCATTCTTGAGCGGTTACGTCCTCGCGCAGCCGGATATAGGCATCCGTGGGGCGCTGCAGGGGGTCAGCGATGGACGTGAGCGTGGCGGCCAGTGTGGCGTTGGCGCGGAATCCGCCCCAAGTCCACCAGCGGGTGTTGGTGTCGCGGCCACCCCGTACAATCACGGTCCCGCCCGGATGCACCAACTCGGAGCAGCCCTGTCGGGCCTGGGTAAGGGCGCCCTCGGCACGCCGGGTAAGTGCGACCGGTGGTGTCGCGCCGAGCAGCACCTCGCGTGCCGCCTGCGAAAGCTCGTACGAAGCGCCGCGAGCAAAGCTCCCCCCGCCCCAACGGGCCCTTCCACCCCCGTCCACCGGCTCGACGAAACATCTGCGGCGCGACCAGTCGATGTAGGTCACCTGCCAGCTGCGTCCGGCAAGCAGCAGTCTGCGAGGGCCGACGATCTCGTCGGTCAGCAACGCTGGATCCGTCGTACCGATCAGGGTGCGACCGGTCAGCACGGTGAACTCGGGCGCCGCGGCGAACACCGCGGTGAGATCCATGAAGTGCCGGAAGCCGAAACGCTGTTCCGCCTCGGGGCCGATGAACATCAGACCGCTGTCCCGATCCACATAACCTTCGTCGATCAGATAGCGAACGATTGGCACCGCCGAGGTCCCGAACGGGCCGAGCCCACCCCACCATTCCTGCCAGACCTGGTCACCGACCTGGTGTTCCTGAAGGCATAGAGCGAGGATCTGCTGGGCTGCGATGTGCCGGGGTTCCGGCGGCGCGACGACGGGTTCCACCCAGCCGCGGGACCAGAGCAGGAGGAGGGCAGCCGCTGACAGCAGACCGGGCTCGTCCACCGCCAGGAAGAGGCAGTTGCGTAGTGAGCCGGGGCGCCGTCCGGTGCGGCCGAGACGTTGCAGAAACGAGGCGACCGTGCCGGGCGCGTCGATCTGGATGACCCGGTCCAGATCACCGACGTCGATGCCGAGTTCCAGCGTACTGGTGGAGACGATCACACAGTCACGGGCCTCGGCGAAGGCTTCTTCCGCCCGACGCCGCTCATCGGGGGACAGCGACGCATGGGAAAGAAAGGTAGTGACGCCCTTGGCGCGTAGCGATTCGCCGAGCTTCTCGACGTCACGACGCGACTCGCAGAACACCAGGCGCTTTTCACCCTGGTGGAGGGCTGCGATCACCGTGGCCGCATTGGCCAGCGAACCCACGTAGTCGAGTTCGATAGCACCGGGCGGAGGCAGCGCTGGAGTTTTCTCTCGTAGGTGCGGAGCGACTACCTGTGCCGAGCGTTTGCCGGCCCCGGACCCTTGAAGCCAGGCCAGCAGGTCTTGCGGATTCCCCACCGTCGCGGAGAGCCCTACGCGCTGCACCGGCCGCTCGGCCACACGCTCCAGGCGTTCCAAAACGGCCAGCAGGTGCCAGCCCCGGTCGTCCCCCGCGAAGGCGTGGACCTCGTCGACGACGATCGAGTGCAGTCCCGAGAAGAACGTCCGGTGGTCGACGTTGGTACTTACCAACATCGCTTCCAGCGACTCCGGGGTGGTGAGCAGTACATCCGGCCGATCGCGCAGGATGCGTTTGCGGCGCGTCTGGGGGATGTCGCCGTGCCAGAGTGCAGCAGTGCGACCGAGCCACGACGCGTACATCTCCAGCCGGGGCAGCAGATTGTTCAGCAGCGCCTTGAGCGGACAGACGTACAGCACCGAAGTGCCGTTCCAGTTCTCCTTGGCCATCCGCGACAGCAGGGGGAAGCACGCTGCCTCGGTCTTTCCACCGGCGGTGGGGGCCAGCAGCACAGCGTCGGAGCCGTCCATCAGTGGCGCGATCGACTCTTCCTGGAGCGGCCGCAATCCAGTCCATCCCAGAGAGTTCACGAGGTGGTGGACCAGCCCCCGGTGCAGTCGGTCCAGCGAATCGGTGGCTCCGGGGACCTCCGTCACGGAAGCTCCAGTGCGATGTCGTCAGCGCTGGTGACCGCCGCAGCGTTGCGTTCAACCTCGCTCAACTCGGTCGTGTTCACGGTCAGGGCATAATGCTCACGCGGGTTGAAGTCCTCGAACTGATCGACACGGTCGAGGACGTCGCTGACCAGCTTTTTCAGGAACAGCCGGGGAGCGACTCCCACCTTTCCGCCCAGCGCCCCACCCACGGCTTTGGCTAGATCGGCGACGTAGGCGTTGTCCGCGACCGTCGTGATGCGGTCCGGGCTCGAAGAGCCGCTCGCGTACAGGTCACGGATGGTGAGTCCCAGGCCGACGAGCGAGTCGCGTGTGAAGCCGGAGAGCCGCAGCTGCACCGAGCGCGGATTGTCGAAGCGGGGATCGGTGGTGAAGTCGGTGGCCAGACGTTGAGCCAGCGGAGCCAGACGCTGTACGCCCTGTTGGCCGTCGAAGAACGCGGGCGTCCCGGTGATCAGCAGGTAGAGCCCAGGGAAGCGCCCGGAGTGCACCTCGTCGATCAGCTGGCGCAGCGCGTTCAACGCTTTGTCCCGCGCGTCGGAGCGCACCCGCTGGAGCGTCTCCACCTCGTCCAACACGACGAAAAGCCCTGCATGCCCGGAGTCGCGCAGCACGGTGAGAAGGCCCTGCAGGAAACCGAGCGCGCCGAAGTGGTCCAGATCCCCCCGTACCCCTGCTGCCTTACGGGCCGTGGCGGCGACGTGTGGCTGTCCGCCGAGCCAGGCCATCACTGCCGACGCCGCAGCCTCGTCGCCCGCCGCGAGAGCGGAGCGGTACCCCCGCAGTGCGATGGCGAACGACGGTGCGTGCCGGGAGACCTCGACGAGCCGGGCCGTCATCAACCGTTCGACTTCGTGAGGCAGGGCCTCCTCCGAGGCCCCGGCGGCGAGTGCGTCCTCTTCCAGTGCGTAAGACCACGCATCCACCACGGGCCGCAGCGCGCTCGGCGGGAAGCCGGGGGTGGCCAGCCGTTCGGTGAGGCGGCGGTAAACGGTCTCCAGCTTATGCAGAGGTGTTTCGTTCTCGGAGATCTGGATCTCGGCGACGGCGAAGTTACGGCGCTTGGCGCGTTCGCCGAGCCACCGGGTGAAGAACGTCTTGCCGGATCCGTACTCGCCCCGGACCGCCTTGAAGACCGAAGCCCCTGACGCGACGGCGTCGAGTTCCGTGTCGAGCGCCTGCTCGAAGCGTCCCAGACCTGTCGCGAGGAGGTCGAGTCCGCTCTCGGGGACGGCACCACGCCGAAGGGCATCGATCACGTCGCGGCGCCGGGTGGCACTGACGGGTCTGCTGCGGCCGGGGCTGTCTGTACTCACCCCGCCAGTCTCGCACTACGGCAGGTTTCTGGGGCCCCTGCTACCGGACTTGACGCCTCGTTAGTCACTTGATGCAATTGTGGGTTCACACCGTTCTGCCTTAACCGGGGGGAAGACCCAGCGTGGCGCTCGACGGCCTCAATCTAGGCGCTGTACTCAAGGACGTCGCATCCGGAGTCCTTCAGCTTCCTGATTTCCAGCGTGATTGGAAATGGGATGATGAACGCATCCGGGCCCTCATTGCGACAGTGACGCTCGACTATCCGCTCGGCGTCGTGATGGCACTGCAGACCGGCGGTGCCTCGCAGTTCAAGCCCCGCACCCTCAACGGCGCGGAGGCCGCCGAGGGGAGGACGCCCGAGTTGCTGCTCCTTGACGGCCAGCAACGCATGACCTCCCTCTACCAGGCGCTGTACCGGGACCGTCCGGTGGAAACGGTTGACACGCGGGGCAAGCCACTTGAGCGCTGGTACTACATCGACATCGCCAAAGCCGTCGGGGCACCCGCCGACCGCGATGACGCGGTCGTCTCCGTCCCGGAGGACAGGATCCTCAAGGCTGATTTCGCACGCAGGGTCGTTCTCGACCTGAGCACGGTCGAGCAGGAGTGCGCCGCGGGATTCTTTCCCCTCCACATCGTGTTCGACCCGCATCGTGTGAACCAGTGGCTTCAGGAGTTCGTGAAGGTCGATCCGGCGAACTGGGGCGTTTGGAGCGAATTCCAGCAGCATGTTCTCAACCATGTGCAGCAGTTCCAGGTTCCTATGATCAAGCTTCCGGCCTCCACCACCATGGACGCTGTATGCGCTGTGTTCGAGCGGGTGAATACCGGTGGGGTGTCACTCAACGTCTTTGAACTGCTCACCGCCACGTACGCCGGCAATCAGGAGCATGTGGCGGAGCGCGGCGACTACTACCGTCTCCCGGTCGAGTGGGAGCAGATCAAGAAGGATCTGACCTCCTCCTACCCGGTCTTCGGCCGTATGGAAGCTGGTGTTGAGGACGGGCTGAGCAGCAGTGACTTCCTGCAGGCCGTCGCCCTTGTCCGCACCTGGGAGGAGAAGCAGGCGAGGCTCCGCACCTCAGTGTCCTGCAAGCGTCGTGATCTGCTGCGCTTGCCGCTGGCGGACTTCCGGCGCCTGGCGCCGCGGGTGGCCGAAGCCTTCAAATGGGTGGGCGCGTTTCTGGAGCAGCAGTGCATCGTGCGCACGGCTGACCTCCCGTACCGCACCCAGCTCGTCCCCTTGGCGGCTGTCCGGGCCGTCCTCGGCGAGGCGACCGACACGCCCGGGGCGGACGAGCGGATCGCTCAATGGTACTGGTGCGGTGTGCTCGGCGAGATGTATGGCGGATCGACCGAGAGCCGATTCACCCGCGATGTGGAGCAACTGATCGGCTGGATCGACCCTCAAGGGGCCGTTCCCTCGAACGGCGATCCTCGAGAGACCATTCCCGACACGGTCACCGAAGCAGCCTTCCTGGATGACCGGCTGGACAGCCTGACCACACGCAACAGCGCCGCCTACAAGGGCATCTACGCGCTGTTGGTCAAACAGGGTGCGGTCGACTGGTACTTCACCGAGGCACCGCTCACGGCGGGCCGGCTGATTGAGCACAACGTGGACGTGCGGCAGATCTTCCCCAAGGGGTGGATCGCCAAGAACGCCCCGGCCGAAGCCGCCAAGGCAAACTCGATCGTCAACAAAACGCCGCTGTCCTTCCGGGCCAGCCGGAGCCTCACCGGGTCTCCCGCCGTGTATCTCAAGTCGCTCATGCTGGAATCCGGGATGCGGCCCGAATGGTTCGACGACGTCCTCGCCACGCATCTCATCGATCCGTCCACCCTGCACGAACCGGACTTCGAGCGCTTCTACGACAGCCGGGCACGGCAGCTCCTGGACCTGGTGAGGTCCGCCATGGGCAAGCGCACAGTCTTCCGTGACACGGTGGGTTGGTGAGTCGGGCGATGGCGCAGACACCGTCCGAGGAGCAGCTTCGCGCGCTCCAGGGCAAGATGATTCCGGTCGCCGATCTCCTCGCGCTCTTCGGTACCCGAGTGCGGAACGACCAGTCTGTACCTTTCATCACGCAGATCCTGAAGGACGCCGGGCTCTCGACGGTCCCTTACTTCGCCAACTGCAACCTCCGGGCCGATGTCCACGTCGTGCCCCAGGAATCCGTCGCGGTTCCGGAGCAGGACGGTGAAGACGAGGCGGACGCGGAACAGGACGGGCTGACGCAGGGGACACTGCCGCAGCATTCCTTCCGGATCGGCGATCTCCCGGCCGCGCATAACGGAGTCGATTCCGTGCCGTCCACCGCGCAGGTCAAGACGGCCACCCATCTCATGCTCACCAAAAACTACTCCCAGGTTCCGGTCATCGACGGTACGTCGACGCTGCGGGGCGTGGTCACCTGGGGTTCGGTGGCCAGGATGTATGAGAGAAACGAGCACACCACCCTGCTGAACGCGGTTGTGGATGACCCGCCGATTGCAGATGTCCGCAGCGACTTCTTCTCCTTGCTGCCGATGATCAGCGAGTACGGCTACCTGCTCGTACGCGACATGAGTGGTCGTATCACCGGAATCGTGACGGCCGCAGATGTCACTGAGCGCTTCGAGGCGACGGCGTGGCCCTTCTTCGTCATCGGAGAGATCGAGTTCCGGCTCCGCAAGTGTCTTGGTGCGGCGCTCGAACCGGATGCCATCCGTGCGGTGCAACGGAAGAACAAGCAGACGGGCCAGATCACGGATCTGATGTTCAACGGTTATGTGAAGCTGCTCGACGGCCATCAGCAAAACGCGGACCTCTGCCAGAAGGCCGATCAGAACTGGCAGGCACTCGGCTGGACGCTCGCGGACCGCGTCCAGTTCGTGCGGCAGCTCGACCGGGTGCGGGAGATCCGCAACATGATCGCGCATTTCGACCCTGAGCCGCTGTCGAAGAAGCTCTGTGAGGAACTGCGCCAGTTCCTAGGGCTGCTCCGCCAGTACAGCTGACGGTCGGCGTGGTGCCGGACCGGTTGTCCGGTCCGGCACCACGCAACACGTCTCAACCCGTCACGTCAGCTCGAACTGGTCGCGCAGCAGTCCCGTGTGCAACCGCAGCGTCCGGCCGTCCGGCAAGGTCTCCAGTACCTGCACACCGTCGTGGTTCAGCAGCTGTCGTAGTACGGCGGCGAAGCCGTCGGCCGCTCTGGACGCCGGCAGGCCGATGCGCTGGGCCAGGGCCGTCACCGGAAGCGTGCCGCCCGCGTCCAGCAGGGCCCGCACGGCCTTCTCCACCCGCGGCAGATCCGGCTTGCGGGCGAGCAACTGCACCTGGGCACCGAAGACCTCGGACGCCAGCAAGCCGCTGACCAGAGTGTCGTCCGGCGACACCAGCTCGGCGGAGAGCAGGGCATCTTCGCTCTGTGAGGGAACCACAGCCACTTCGAAGAGCGAGTCGTGGCTTTGGGCCAGCTCGGTGGCCTGCTTCGACGGCTTCTTCGCGGGTGCGGAGATCGCGGCAGGCCGTACGGGCGCTCGCTCGGGAGCGTTCGGGGTGAGTGTCCACCACGGCGGCTGCTGACTGCCCAGCTCACGCCAGCCGCTGGGCGGCTCCGCGCCGAACGGGAGGAAGGCGAGTACCGGAATGGCGACCTCGGCCAGGGAGGCGCCGCCGTGGTAGCCGGCCTTCTGTGAGGTGTAGCGGGAGTCGGCGTCCCAGAGCGCGACGATCTCACCGCCAGGATCAGGCGCGATCACGCGCGGTCCCGAGAGCACGATCTCCGTCTCGGCGAGCGGGCCCCCTCCGGACCGGTGCCGAGCGGATTCCACACCGTCGGGGTCGGTGTCGACCCGCACCCCATGCCGGTCGATGACATGCCCGTGATCGCTGGTGAGAATCACAGCGCGGCCCTGGCCGGCGGCAAAACGCAGCAGGTCCAGAAGCCGCCCTATCTCGCCGAGCCGCCAGGCCCCGTCGCCGAGCTTCTGCTCCGTGGCAAGCCGGTCGTCGATGGTGTTCAGCACCACAGCGACATGCGTGCGGTCACTGATCAGTGCTTCATGCAGTTCCGGCCCAATGGGATCGCCGCTGGTCTCGCCTCGCAGATCATCCTTGTGGAAGACCCCGGCCTGGTCTTCTCCCCAGAAGCGGTGCTCGGGGAAGAGTTTTCTCTCGTCGGCCTGCGTGCCCCTCATGAGCCGGGCGGCGAACAGCGAGGTCCGCGACACAGCCGTGACGGTGGGCAGCGCGGCGGCCATCGCCCGGCGCCGCGGGGCACCCTTTGCCTTGGGCAGCGGGTCGTACTCCACCCAGTGGTCGCGCAGTTCCTCGGCGAGCTGGGCGGCGATGGCGGCGCTCATCCCGTCGAGCACCAGCAGCAGGACCCGGCGCTTCCCCGCCTTCACCACAGGGGCGACGACGGTCGGAAGGAAGGACTCCACCGTCAGCATGCTCTCGGGAGTCCGGCCGGCTGTCGCATGGGTGGCGAGGCACTGGGCGAAGCTCCGGTCGATCTCGCGGCGGCGGGCACGTACGGAGGTGCACAAGGCGTCGTAAGCGGACTTCAGCGTCGCGTCCACATCCCCGCCGGACTCGATGTGCTCCAGCGCAAGATCCACCCAGCCGGTTTCGGCGACATGGCGGTTGATGCTGGCCGCCACACTCTCGCTCTCCACCGCCGGTTCGGTCGCGAGCCACTGGATGAGCCGCTGTGCCATCCGCGCCCGTTCGGCGCGGGGGCGGGCATCGGGCTCTGGCGCGAGCCGGTGATCGTTGAGCGCCTCCACCGCCCGCGCGATCCGCGCCTGGCCGCCGTCCAGGAGAGCCTCCCCGACGGTGGTGAACCGGGCCTCGAGTCCCGCGGCCAGCAGAGGGCTCCTATGGGTGGCCGGTTCTGCGCCGAACTGCCGCGCCAGGGAGACCGCACGGTCGAGCGCGGCGCCGGACAGCCGACGCGCGGTCGCCGACGACTCTTCGTGATCCGACCGTCCGGTCAGCAGCAGCCCGGAGACGAATTCCTCGCAGGACCGTCCGAAGGCCGCTACGAGTGTGTCAAGGGCCTCCCCATGAGCGGGCGGCTCTTCCCCGAACCATCGCTCGGCGCGCCCCCGGGCCCGGTAGTTCTCGGCGTCTGCTGCCGCGTCGGAATGCCCCCACAGCGCGGCGCAGACGAGACCGAAGGCGACGGCGTCCGGACCGTGCTCGGCCTCGACCAGGGCGAGCAGCCCCCGCCCGGCCTGCCCCGCCTGCTCCGACTTCCCGAGGAACTGCCGGATACCGGCACGCTCAGGTGCGCGCAGCGCCAGAAAGCGGTCCGGGCCGCCGGAGGCCAGCGACCACCTCAGCAGGGAGTGGATGTCGAGTTCGTCGCCGTTCGTCGAAAGCGGGTGCTGGTCACGGTCCGGGTCGTACCGGCCGATGCCGAGCCTGCGGAGCGTGAGTTCGCTGAGCGCCTTGTCCCGGGACAACACTCCGCCGGGCAGCTGGGGCCAGCCACCCGGCGGGGTGGCGTCCAGCAGCGACTCGGCGGCCCAGTTCTCATTGACCAGCCGGCTGTCGGTGTGGAGGGCGCCAAAGCTTTCCCGGACGACATCCCACGTGTCCACGGCGTTGACTCGGTGCCGGTGCACCTTGGCCAGCAGGTCGGGGCCGAGTTCGGCCTCCTCCCGGTCGGTGAGCACCACCAGGACGTCGGGGCCCGTTGCCGAGGGTGCCTGATGCGCCAGGACCAGCTCGTATGCGGCAAGCGGCGAGGGCGCGGTCGCGACAGCCGCCTGCCGCCGTTCGCCCCACGGCAGTTCAGCCGGGCCGTCCCAGCAGGGTGCGGCGCGCAGCAGCACGGCCCGGCGCTTACCCGGGGGTAGTCCCCGTTGCGACACCAGGTACTGGGTGATGGTGGCGGAGTTGAGCCGCACCGCGCTCGTGAGGGTCTCCACGCTCGCACTGGTCGCCGTGGTCACCGCACATGCCTCATTTCGTTCATTCCACGACCCGCCAGCTGATCTCGATCGTCGCATCGGGCTCGGTGGCGGCCAGTTCGTCCAGCTCCGCCCGGAGCTGGACGATTGCCTGGGACGCCTTCGCCCGGCCCCCGCCCGAGCGGCGCGCGGCACGGGGGCCGGGAAGCGGGTGCTTGGTCGACACGGGAGGCTGAGCGGTCTTGTTGTCCAGGCTCACCTCATTGGGGCTGGTGCGCGGGGCCGCCGGAGACACAGGGGTGGCGGGCGTGACCGCGGGCGGCTGCGGTCGGACGGCAGCCTGGCTGCGCTCGATGACCGCGACGATGGACTTTCGCGCGTCCCGCAGAGCGTCCTCGAGCCGCATGGTGCGCTGATCGGCACGCGCGGCGCCGCGCAGCGCCTCCAGCACCGCCTCGCCCTGCGGCCCGTAGTTGGGGGCAAGCCTCAGCATGTCCCAGGCCGCGACGACCATCGCGTCGGCTACGGCCTTCGCCTGCTTGATCGAGGCCCCGTACCGGCTGGCGGACGCCTCACCCAGGTCGAAGCCGGCAAAGGCAGTGATGATCTGTTTCGCTGCCGCCGAACCTCCGGTCGGGCCCTGGGAGAGGACGTACAGCTCGCCCAGCAGGTCACGCGAGCGACGGGCGAGGGTGAGCCTGCCCGACGCGGGTTCATCGGCCCCGTTCAGGCCGAGCAGCGTCGCGTGCTTCTCCAGCTCCTCGACGAGCGTGTCCACTTGCGGCTTGTATTCGCGGGCCCTGCTGGTGATCTGCCGGGCGAAGTGGCTGACCAACCGTCCTCGGCGCAGCTTCGGGGGCTGCTCCCCGAAGATGTCCCAGAACCGGCTCCCGGCCTCTTCCCAGACCGATTCCTCCGGCAGCGGCTGGGAGCGCAGCGCGTCCTGAGGCTTGATGGCCGAGAGCTCGGGGGAGGGGTCGAGCACGCTGCCGGCGCGTACCCACACCCGGTCGTCCATCTCGGCGTAGGCGGCGATTACCAGGTTGGCGAGGAAGGGGGCGAGCCCCATCGGCTCGGGCTGGTCGATCCACTCCGTGAGCTGGACCACGCTCAGGTCGCTCGGCCCCGCGTCGTTACGGGCCTGCAGGTTGAAGTGGTCCACCCAGCGGTTGGAGGGCCGGAAGTACGCCTCCTTCTGCTGGCCGAGCCCGAGTGGCGTCGCGATACGCCGCATCACTGGCCGGTCCTTCGAGGGGATCTCGACCTGCCGGTCGGCGGATTCCGCCGCCGCCCGGATGTGTCCGAACACGGTGCGCGCGTCACTGGGCTTGACCGCGGTGTTGGTGCCGTCAGGGTCCAGGTCCGGATGCGCGGGGAACTGATGCGCCAGCAGCTGCTTCACGATGTGCCGAGCCCCGTCGGACAGCGTCTGCCCGATGGAGACCCGCAGCTCGGGGACGTCACGCAGCGGTTGGAAATGGTCGTCGAAGGACACATCCACGTCGACAGCCTTCTTGTCGGCACACGCGTACGCCTCCTTGAAGGCCGCCTTCACCTTCTTCCGGAGGGCGTCGCGCTGCCCCTCGAGGAGCACCTTGGCGCGTGCCCGGTTGTCGGCGTTGAGGTGCTGGGCGTAGGAGGTGTCGAAGCGCCGCTGGTCGGCCAGCGCATAGTCGATGACGACCAGCTTCTGGAAGTCCTTGTAGCGCGCGGCCGACAGGTAGGCGGGGATCCATCCCACGGTGCGGGGCCCGGCGCCGGACGGCGGGCGCAGGCCGCGCATGCGGTTGACGGCCTCGACGGACCCGTGCTCGCCCTCGTGGTAAGGCAGGTCGACCACCAGCCGCCACAGGCCGTCCTGGCTCGGGGAGAACTCGTGGTCGGGCATGTTCTCGGTATCGGTGACATTGCCGATGACGACCTCGGCCGTCCGGTTCGACCCGCGCCAGACCAGAGTCAGCTCGTCCGCGCCCATGCGGTCGTGGACCTCGAGGCCCAGTTCTTCGGCAAGGATCCGCGTGGCCAGGGCCCGGCGGTTGGACTGGTTGTTGTTGACGTTGGCGTTGGCGATCACGGAGTCGACGTCCACCCCGGCCAGTTCGAGCCGTACGCCGGGATTGGTCTTGGTACCGGTCGGCTTGATCTCGGCGAAGCGGGTGGCCCACTCGTCGACCTTCGTCTGGATCGCTCCGACCTCGGCACCGGGGATGGGGGAGAGGACCGAACCGTGGTTCAGCGCCCCGAGCCGCCGGATCGTGAGATCGCGGAGCGCGGGCACGCCGGGGGCGAGCGCCGACAGCAGCAGGGTGCACATCAGCCGGTTGTCGCCCACGAAGCCCCGGCAGCGGCCAAGAAGCTGCTGATCGGTGATGCTCTCCCGGCGGTGCTGATACCGCTCGACGTCCTCCTCGGTGATCTCGTACGTGCCCAGGAGGTACGGCCGCAGCTTGGTCCGGTACAGCTTGTCCGCGACCTTGAACTCCACCTTCAGGCTGTCCACGAACGGCCTGTCGCCGCCGTCCGCGATGACCGGGTACAGATCGCCGAGCGGAATCAGGTTCGCCAGCGTCGCATCGTCCCGGTGATCGGCGAGGAGCTGGCCCATGAGCTTCAGCCCGGTGCGGGAGCGCTGCAGGGCGGAGGAGATATGGACGAGGGTGTCCATGAAAGCGGGGGAGAAGGGGTACGTCAGCCGGAACGACTCCTCGTCGGCCCCGGTCGTCGCCTCGTCCGAGCCGAGCAGCACGTCCCAGATCTGCGGCCCGACCCGCTTGATCTTTGTGAAGGCGCCGTCCAGCTTGGCGGCGGCCTCCGCGTTCTTAGGCTTCAGGAGGCGTGCGTGCGCGATCTGGGGAAGGTTGCGGTCCTCCAGCGTGATCTTGTCGAAGCGGCCGGAGGCCAGGTTGAGGCTGTCCTGGATCGCGGTCTCAGCCGCGCCGGAAGTCTCTTCGCCGACGAGTTCGCGCAGGTCTCTCTGGCGGGCGATGAAGGAGACGATCGGGATGGCCCGGCGTGAGTCGGCGCCCTCCACGAAGTTGGTGATCTTGTCCGTCTCACGGGAGACGAACTTCTGGTCATGGATCCGGTTGGCGAGCCAAAGGATCAGCTCGTCCATGAAGAGGATCAGCCCGTCGTAGCCGAGCGACTTCGCATGCTCGGCGATCACGGCGAGGCCGGCATCGAGAGAGATGAAGCCGTGCTCGTCCTCGGCAGCGTTCCTGGCGAAGCCCGGGAACCAGGTGACGCTCGCGTCATGGACGAGCTTCGCGCGTAGCTCGGCCGGGGTACTGGGGTTGATGAGGTTGAGATTCACCTCGCCGCCGTCCAGCTCCTCGGCGGCCAGCGCGGTGTCGAGGAGCTCCGGCGTCCAGGCGAACGGCTCGCCCCACTCGTCGTCGTTATCCTCGTCGGCGCCGGCGGCGCCGGGGGTGGGAGCGTCGGCGAGCCCGTCGATGAAGGTCTGGTCGCCCACGCGCCGACGGTGGGAGCGGATGTCCTCGAAGAGGGAATCGGTCCGGTAGACCTGGGGAGTGGGAGCGTCCTTGTGCTGGGGCAGGCCCTTGACGTGGCTGACGTAGCCGCCGAGGACCCGCTGCTCCAGGGACTTCGCGCCGAGCATGTGGTACGGGACGAGGAGGAAGCGCTTGCCCTCGCTGCCCAGCCACTCGTGCTTGGCGAGGACCGGATCGAAGTCCCCGCGGCTGCGGACTGCCGGTTCCCCCCGGAGGAGGGCGTGCAGGACCGCCATGAAGTGCGACTTACCGGAACCGAAAGAGCCGTGGAGATAGGCGGCCTTCGAGGTGTGCCCGTCGAGGGACGCCTTGATCAGGCCGAGCGCCTCGTCGAAGTTCTCGAGGAGCCGCTCGGTGACGACGTAGTCCCGCAGCGCATGGGCTGCCCCCTCGTCTGTGACGGCCTCCGCGAGCTTCAGCACGAAGTCGGAGGTGGAGATCGACGTCTTGATGTCGATGACGTCGCGGAGCAGTGGGGCCGTGCCGGGGGCGTTCGGGGCCATCTGTGTCTCGCTTCTCCTGGTTCCTGCGTCCTGGTCGTGCGTGCGGGCCTGGACAGCAGGGCGATCCCCCGGCCGGGGCAGCAATCACGGATTGTTCCCGCGTGCTCCCGGAGTGTTGTCATCAGCCGTCGCGCTGACGGCTGCGGCCCGTCCTCGATCGTAACGGTTGCATACGAGGTGGGAGCGGTGCGTGCGGTGGGCGGTACACGCTCCGCCGCGCTCGCGCAGTCGCTGTGCCGGGGCGCCGCCTCAGTTCAGGTGTGCGAGGAAGGCTCTCCAGGCGGTGTGGCTGAAGCGTATGACGGGACCGGTGGGGCGCTTGCTGTCGCGGACGTGGACGAGGTGGGGGAGATTGTCGGCGATCTCGACACACTCGTTATTGCCACCGCTGTACGTGCTGCTGTGCCAGCTTGCACCCGACAAGTTCGGCGTTATGTGGTGTCCACTTTTCATGCTCTGTGCTCCTTGGCCCTGCGACGGATGATGCCGCGGGACTCCACTGGTGAGAGCGCAGATGTGCGGGCGGCCCCGAAGAGATCTTGGTAACGGGCGACCTCGGTCTCCTGCTCCAGCCACATGGAGCCGGTCGGGTTGTCGGCCAGCACCACGTCGAGTGCTCCCAGCTCGGGGAATCCCAGCACTACGTACGGCCCGAACATACTCGCATGGGCTCCCCGCGAGAACGGCAGCACCTGGATGGTCACGTTGGGGTTTTCGCAGACGTCCAGCAGGTGCTGTAGCTGCGTCTTCATCACCTCTGGCCCGCCAACCTGTTGGAGGAGCACGGCCTCCGACAGAACTGCCCAGATACGCAGAGGGGAGTCGCCGGTGAGGCGTTCCTGCCGGGCGAGACGCACCTGGACGAATGCCTCGATCTCGTCTGCGGTCTGCCATTGCTGCGAGGCCACGGTCACGGCTCGGATGTACTCAGGGGTCTGAAGCAGGCCGGGGACAAGTTGAGCCTGGAACGTGCGGATGGAGCTGGCCATCGCTTCCAAGGCGATGTAGTCGCGATACGTATCGGCAAGAACCGAACCGTACTGATTCCACCAGCCCTCCCTGCGCCGGCGATTGGCCTTGCGCGCCAGCGCAGCCAGCCGCTCTCTCACCTCAGCGTCGGCTACGCCGTACGCCTGCAGCATCGCCGTCAGGTCCGGGAGCCGCAGTGCCACGCGTCCGTTTTCAATCCGGCTGACCTTGCCTTTGGTGCAGTCGAGGGCCTCGGCGGCTTGCGTGGTGGTGAGACCTGACGCGTCTCGCAACCGCTTCAGCTCATCGCCAAGTTGGCGGCCGAGGACGGTTGATGGGTTCGGGCTGGTGCTCTTCGCAGGCATGCGTATAGCTCTAGCAAGACGGCGGCCCCGGCGGGCTGAGATTAACTCGGAAGAGCGAAAATCGGCATGATTCCAATTGGCAACGTTGCAGATTCGCGCGGTGTCTGGTCATTCTGCTGGCCATGGACATCGGTGTCCTGCGGCTCGAAGCGCAATCTCGGCCATGGGATCCCGGACGCACTTCGACCCTCTGGGGGCCGCCATGGCTGCACCGAACGAAGTCACCTTCCGACTATCCCGTCGCCGCAGCAGCGTTCGAAGGGCGCGAGCGTTGCTGTATGCCGTACTCGGTACCTGGGGAGCAGGCCAAGACGTGTGGGAGACAGGAGAGTTAGTTCTATCCGAGCTGGTGACCAACGCGCTGCAGGTGCGTGTGCCGCGTGACCGGCTGGTGGGTGTGCGGATCGAGTGGCTGGTGGAAGACGACCTGCTGAGGCTGGAAGTCAGCGATGCAGGTGAAGGGAAACCGGAGGTGCGGGCGCCTGGAGAGGATGAGACGGGCGGGCGCGGGCTGCTGCTCGTGGAAGCGCTGGCCCATCGCTGGGGCTTTGAGCAACGCGCGTGCGGGATCGGCAAGACCGTCTGGGCTGAGCTAAAGGCTCCGCATCTCTTTACGGAACGCGACGGGATCGCGATCGCTGCGGCAGCGGTCCGCGCAGGTCAGTGCGTACGAGTACGGGGCGCGTGGCGCAAGGTACAGAGGGTGGGCGCTGAGCGGTCAGCGCTGGGCGGCGGGTGCACCATCGTGCTCGAATTGGACGAGGGACCGGCACTGCTGATGGATGCCACCGCACCGTTGACCGTGCGAGACACTGGCGTGTCCTCCCCGGGCAGAGGCAGGGAGGACACGCCGGGCTAGAGATCAGCCCTTGGCCGAGCGCCGGCCACGAGCGGCCGGGGTGGGCCGCCAGGCCCGCAGATCGTCGTCGGTCAGACCGTGTTCACCCTGCTGGGTGGCGCGGTAGCCCGCGAAGAAGGCCGCGGGGGAGCTGCCGTAAAGCGGGTCGAAGTCGTCATGCCACTGGTCGAGCCAGGGCTGAAGTTCGAGCAGACCCGCGAGCAGCGGCGTCATCTCCTCGGAGGACAGCCCGTCATGGTTCGTGAAGTACGTGGCGAGCGCCTGCGCCTGCTCCCGGTGGTCCCAGCCCGCCCAGCCGAACAGGTTTGGTGTACCGGAGATCGCGCCAGTCGCGTACGAGATGAACCGCTCCTTGGGCACGTCCAGCTTGCCTCGGGCACGCCAGTAGGACGGCTTGAGGAAGTCGGCCGAGGTGTACTTGGGCGGCACGGGGATGGTGCCCCGGATCTTGCGTTTGGCGGGCTCGTCTGGAACGGCATCCTCTTTGCGCTGGAGGTCCCAGACGTGCTCCCAGTCGACGCGTTTCTTCAGACCGCTGAGTTTGTAGCGAAGCGCAGGGAGGAACGGTACGTGCTCCTCGGCGAGAAGGCCGGCGACGACTGTCGCGAGCTCTGCGCGGGGGGCATACAGCTCCGCGACGGACACGAAGTTCTCATCGGACGAGAGAGCGGAAGCGAGCTCGTCGCGGGTGAGGATGGTCGGCTGCCCGTCCGGGAGCCACAGCTCGCGCTTCTCCATGTGATCCAGCAGCCAAGACTTGAGCGCATGCTCTTGGAGGACGTCCCACGCCTCGGTTGCCCAGCGGCGTTTGTACTCGGGGCGCTCCACCATGCCGATGGCGCGTGACGTCTCTATGGCATCGATGCGCTTTTGGACGACGGCTTTGTAGGCATCGGACCAGTGATCAGGGATCTCAGTGATGGGCTTGGAGTTATGTCGCTTGAACCACTCGTCGGATGCCTCACCCTTCTTGACGCCCCGGGCGAGCACAATCTCGAAGGCGCGTTCACCAAGGGCGAGTTCGGGGACCTCGGATTCGG
This sequence comes from Streptomyces sp. Edi2, assembly GCF_040253635.1. Taxonomy (NCBI): domain Bacteria; kingdom Bacillati; phylum Actinomycetota; class Actinomycetes; order Kitasatosporales; family Streptomycetaceae; genus Streptomyces; species Streptomyces sp. Edi2. The sequence continues at coordinate 6,196,163 of NZ_JBEJGX010000003.1, forward strand.
CGGCGCGGAGGTCTATGGCGTGCAGGTCGTAGAGGGCATAGACGTGCCAGTCCAACTCTTCCTGGAGCGCGATCATGCGGGCGCGGGTGGACTCCCACTTGGTGCGGGCCGCACGGAGTGAAAGTGCGGTGGGGGTGGCGGCATTCGGAGCGGCAAGCGCGGCGGGGCTAGTGGCAATGAGCTCCTGTGCCAGTGCATCCAGGGCGCCCACTAGGCTGCAGGGCTGAGCGAGAGGAACAGGAAACTTCTGAATTTTGGTACCAGTGAACTCGTAGAAACGTTCCCAGTCTTGCGACTTGAAGCCCTCGTTTACCCCCTGGCTACCCTTGTCATGGCTCATCATCTTGAGCCAGAAGCAGGCGGTGGAACTATTGAGCAGTCCAAGAATCCTAAGGTGATCCTCTTCGCTTGCTGTCTCAGGCAGCTTTATCATCGGCGCGGACTGTTTAAATACCTTACCTCCGCGGTCAAGCGTGAAGTGGTTGTGCGTGGCGACGAATCCAAAGACGATCGATCGTGATGTTCGCAGCTTCTCGCGGTAAAGTTCTCCGTACTCATACCACTGGATCGCCGGAATGGTGTCGATGAACTTCCCAAAGCGCTTGCGTCGTTGCAGGACACGTCGATTCGGCCACATTGCCCGGATCGTTTCTGGGATTGCCGCGGACTTTATGGTCGCAAGATTGCCATCGTATGGCCAGATGCTGGTGATCTCGGGTGCAATGGAGTAGTTGCGAACGACGTCTCCCGTGACCATTGGGATCGTCGTTTCGATGCCCTGGCGTCGGGCGGATGACGCATTGGGGAAGAAAAATGCGTCATCCTCGGCGGTGATCCCGCCGAACCCGACATCCAGCGCCAACATTTGGCGGAGACGAGCAACTGTGCTCTCTTCGATTCGCTCTACGAGCTCAAGGCCACCGTCCGTTAGGATCCAGGGTTGTTTGCCAAAATACCGTTCACGTGCGAGGTCGTCAACCGATACCCAAGAGCTCGATGAACCCGGTTGGTCGATCTGGCTGACGATGGCCTTCCAGACCAGTCCATCAGCTGCCCTTTTGGGAGCCGAGGGTTCGCCTTGAATGCTCCGGACGGTGCGAATCTTTTCTGTTCGAGTTTCCCCTGAGCGGCGCCGCCCAACAAGAATCACTGTCGGTGTACCGTGTCCAGGGATGTAAGCCCCTGAGGTGTCAATGACCTCAGTCAGCTCGATCTTGTGGGCGAAATATTCCTCAATCAGCTTGTTCCCGAACTCCCTCTTCATGAAGGAGTTCGCGGTGATTTGACCGACCATGCCATATCCGCGCCCGTTGCTGTCCCCAATCTTCGATAGCTGGAAGAAGAGCTCGGCGAAGGGGACGGAAAGTGCGTACTTACCCGCACAAGACGCGTACAGCTCCCGATAGAGCGCGTTCAGATTCTTATCCTTGACTGTGATGTAGGGGGGATTACCCACCACTACGCCATAGCGCCCTCGTTCGAGAATGCGCGGGTATTCGTGCACATCCTCCGTTGCGTATGCGAAGTCGACCAGCCGCTTCCCGGACTCTTCTCCGATGAGTTCAAGTTCTAGCTGGCGGTCCTGGATGAGCGAGTCACCCACCGCCAAGTGGATCGGCCAGTCGTATTTGTTGGCCGCCGTCAGAGTCCGAACATTCCCCGCCGCCATCCCAGCCATCAGCAACCGGAACCGCGCAATAGCCACCGCGAACGGGTTGATATCCACCCCGTGCACCGCATTCAGTGCATCCCGCACCCGCTCATGCACATCCCGCCCCGGCTCCCGCTCCGCGAACAGCCGGACCATCCGCCGGAAAGCGCCCAGCACGAAGTGTCCCGACCCGCACGTCGGGTCGATCATCTTCAGCTCGCCGAACTTTCCGCCCAGCTCCCGCACCACCGGGTCCATCGTCCGGTCGAGGATGAACTCCTCCACGAACTCCGGGGTCTGGAGCAGCGCGTACGTCTTCCGGGCCGACTCCGACAGCCACTGGTACAGGTCACCCAGGAACCGGGTGTCCCACCCCTTCGTGGGGTCGTCCTCGTCCAGCGGGTCGGTGAAGTCGTGGACCAGCTTGTCGCTGTCGTCGCCCTGGCCCCGCTCGCGCCAGAACTCCACCAGCGCCCGAGCCGCATCGTGCGACAGCGGAATCTGGTACAGCGGGTTGCGCCGCTTGTCGAACAGCAGCTTTCCGGCCTGGCCCGCGCCCAGTTCCTCGAACGCCCGCTCCAGCCAGCCCCGGTAGGTCGGGTCCGGGTCCTCCTCCACGTACTGCGCGTACCGAGCCTCCGCCAGGTCCCGTCGTTCCGCGTCGGGCCCCGCCAGATACGGCTCCGCAATCAGCCGGTTGTCCTCACAGAACCGGACGAACACCGTGCCCAGCACCCACGCCACCGCGACCTGCGTGACCCGCTCGTCCAGCCACGCGTTCCACGTCGCCGCCGTACGTCCCAGCCTGCGCGCCTCGTCGTACTCGGCCCGCAGCCGGCCCGCGTGCGACTCCGCCGCGCGGACCTGCTCGACGCGGTCCGCCGACAGGTCGCCTTCAGCCAGACGAGCGTCCAGCCAGGCAACCCACCTCGGGGTTGCCGGATTCGCCTTGCTCGCCTTCTCGTACTCCTGCCGCAGCGGTTTGAGGACCGACTCCCCGTCCTTGACCTGTTTGGCGAGGTCCGCCTCGATCGTCTTGACCTGCTTGATCAGGTCGGCCCGCAGCGCTGCAGCGTCAATCACGTCGTCGTGTCTCCCGTACGTCCCGTAAGTCCCGTTGTCCCCATGGCCTCGGCAGCGTCCACGCTCACGCCGCTACTCGTCCCCTGGCAAGCCCGCTGCCGATGCCTCGGCCCGGTGGGCATTCGCCACCCAGGACTCCGGCAATTCGATCCATTCTCCCAGCCCGGACTGGTAGGGCACAGCCGTTGTCCCCAACCTCGGGGGTCGCGCCGGGTCGCTCTGCGGACACAGCAGCCACAGCCCGCGCCCCCCGTCCCGTGCGGCCTCGGCCAGCCGTTCCAGCACCGCCATCGCGTCGTAGCGCGCGAACGCACCCGCGTCCGTCAGCAGCACCGGCTGCGCAGGGGACCCCGAGCCGGGCGGCGCCCCTGATACCAGCTCTCGCAGCCGGGGCTCCACCGCGCCCCAACTCGTCCGTGCGTACTCGCCGAACCTCATAGCCGCCTTCGACCCCGGCTCCGCCGCGTCCGCGCGCAGGATCGTCTCCCAGGTCGGCTTCGGTCGCGGGTCCACCTGCTCATGGAGGGCCTGCAGGAACAGGTCGGTGACCGACACCGCCTCCGCCCCGAAGCGGTCCGTCGTGAGCTCGCGCACCGCGTGGCCGGCGAGTCCCGTCCGTACCGTCAGCACGCGGAAGCCGTCCCGCCGGGCCGAGGACTGCAGCCGCTCCTCGGCCACCACCGCGCCCGCGAGCTGCGGGTCGTCGGAGTATCGGTGGGCGGTGAGGGTGCCGGTGGCCTGGCGGGCGGCGTCCGACGACAAGTACGTGGAGCCGCCATCCGCCTGGCAAGGGATGTAGCGCAGTGTGCCGGTGCCCTCGCGGGTCTTCAGTTCCAGATCGAACCCGGCGTCCCGCAAGGCCTTCGTCAACGGCCCCCCGGTCGGCAACGCGTGCCCGCGCAGCTCGTTCAGCAGCTCGGGGAAGCGTGCCCGTACCCGCTCATGGACGTCCTGGCTCGTCAATCCCGGCTGCCGGGCGTCCGGCACGCCGGGGATGAGAGGTACGAGACCTGCCTGGGTGAGGCGCAGGGCCCGCACGAGAGGCAGATTCCGCGGGTAGATCTCCAGCCGGGGCGTCGCGGCGGCCCGGCGCGAGGCCGCGGCGGCGACCTCCACCAGGCGCCGCTCATCCCAGTCCACGGCCTCGCTCGGAGGTGTGATGGCGCCCAGCTCCGCCAGAACCGTCGCCGCGGTCGGCAGCGTGTCGAGCTTCGCCAGCCGGTCGGCGACTTTGCCCAGCCGCTGGGCGTAGTGGAGCAGACCGGGCCCGGACGGCGTCTCGGGCGCGTCGTCGGAGCCGACCTCCAGGGCCAGCAGTCCCGCGCCCATGCTCTCGTCCGCGGCGTCACGGTTCGGCGCGTGCTGGAACTCCGCCTCGTCCGGAACGAGTTGCTCGACCTCCACCACGGCTCGTACGGCGGCCAGCGCCAGCGCCCGGCGCTGCTCGCGCTCGGGCAACTGGGTGCCACGCCGCACTGCGAGGGCGTCCGCGACCTCCGCGGCCGAGGCGACCCGGCCGAGCCCCCGCAACAGCTCCAGGATCTCGGCGCGCAGTACCCGCACCGCCGGGTTCCGCTTCCACCGGGTGCGCTGGGTCTTCAGCATCTGCGGGATACGGCCGGCCGACAGCCCGAGCGCGCCCGCGACGTCCTTCTGCTTGGGCCACACCCCGATCCCGGGCAGCGTGCCCTGCTCGTCGGGGAGGCGCAGCAGCAGTCGCACCATCTCGCACTCGTTGCGGTTCGCCCCGTCCTTCTTGAGCTCCGGTACGAAGATCGTGGCGAGCGTGTCGAGGCTGACGCTGCGCAGCGCGCGTTCGGGCAGTCCTGTGGTGCTGCCGCCCTCCGCCATCGCGGTCGCGAGCGCGGCCTCGGCAGCCGACAGCTCTTCCTTCGCCGCCTTCCGGCCCTCGGGAGTGAGCGGGGTCGTCGGCTGCTCGGAAAGCCGCTGCCGCCATTCCTTGATGCGGCGGAGGACTTCCTTGCGGGTCTTGGCACCCAGGCCGGGCGCGTTGACGAGCTGATGCCGGCTGTAGTCGAGCAGACCTCCGACATCGTTGACGCGCAGTCCGTAGACGAAGGACTCGGCGGCCGGGCTGAGGCCCGAGGCCGAGATGGAGGTCTCACGGCGGGCCTGGGCAGCCAGCCGGTCGCGCTGCTGCTCGGCGCTCTCCTCCTCGGCGGCGGGGATGGGGGCGTCCTGGGCCGGTGCCGCCTCCGCTCCGGGAGCGCTCACGCGGCCCGGCGCGGAGGAGGGCTGACGCGAGCGGCGGGACGACGGCTTCGCCTCGTCCATGGCCAGGAAGATCTTCTTCCAGGCGTCCCGCATCGGCTTGAGGTCGGGAAAACGCTGAGCAGCGTCGCGGTGCAGCGCCGTCCGGAAGAACTCGATCAGGCCGTTCTGCACGGCCGGGTCGAACGCGTCCGCCGCGATCTTCGGGTACGGCTCCTTCTCGGGGTCGGTCTGGCGCGGTGACACCTTGCCGCCGCCCCAGACCGGAAGCTCGCGGGAGGCCATCTCGTGGAGGGTGACGGCCAGGGCGTACCGCTCTGCGTGCCCGTCGTACACCGAGCGATCGGTGAGCGTGCCGATGAACGGGTCCAGGTAGCCGTCGGTCCCGGCCCCGGTCTCCTGCACGGGGTAGCCGGCCAGCGAGAAGTCGATCAGCACCAGCTCACGGGTGCGGTTCGGGCGGATACGGATCGCGATGTTGTCCGGCTTGATGTCGCGGTGCCACACGCCCTCACCCTCAAGGAAGTCCACCGCCCCGAACAGGTAGTCGCCGTAGGCCTCGAGCTGGTCCACCGACAGTCGGCCGTGTTCCCGCAGCTGGCGGGCGACCGTCTCCTCGCGCCGCCTGCTCCTCCGCTCCCCAGGTGCGGCAGGCTCGCCCTCGGCCTCGCGCTCGTCACCGACATACTCCATGACGAGGACGGTGCGGCCGCCGATGCGCTGCGGCTCCGGCTCGACGAGACGGATGATCCGTGAATCGGGGCGCAGCCGCCCCATCACCTCGGCCTCGTGGGCCAGCGTCTCGCCGCGGCTGTCCGACATGGCGACCTTCAGCACCGCCAGGGACTTCGAGAAGCGCACCTCCGGGCCGGTTGTCAGGTCCCGTACGAGGAAAGCGCGGCTGGTCGACCCCGTGCCGAGGCGGCGCCTGACCTCCCAGCGACCGGCCAGCACATCGCCCGCGACCGCTTCCCGAGGGTCCTTCTCGGTCCCGGCCGGGCGTATGGGGTCAGCGGGTGCGGGCTCGGTCAGAACCGCCTCGACGACTTCCAGCATGTCCAGGAAGTCGTCCACCGAGTCCAGCCGGTCGTCGACGTGATAGGCGGTGGCCGCCTGAACCAGCTCGTCGATGTACTCCGACAGGCCGTCCACCACCGCGCTGGGCCGCAGCCCCTCGCCCGCCTCGTAACGGGCCAGCAGCTCGGCCTGGCTGGCGGCCGGAGCCTTGCCGGTGGCCAGCAGGTAAGTGAGGACGCCCAGGCCGTAGATGTCCAGCGCAACCGGGTCGGCCTTCAGCGCGGTCAGCTCCGGGGCGAGATACGGATCCGCGCCCTCCGCGAGATGGGCCCCGGCGCGCGAGAACGTCGTCGGAGCGAAACGTTCGCCGCCACTCGGCGCGCCGTATTCGGAGCCGCGCTGGACCGCTACCTGCCAATCAGAGATCTGCAGATGCGGGCTGAGCCAGCCTGAATCCTCGCCGTCCGTGCTCGCCGCCCGGCCCCGGGCGCGGGGCATCACATGGATGGCGCGGGCTGCCAGGGTGCGGTGGTAGATCCGGCGGCCGTGCGCCGAGCGCACGGTCTCGGCGAGCTGCCGGACCAGCGCCATCCGGCTAAGGATGTCCAGCTTCTCTCCGTACTGCGCCAGATATTCATCCAGGCGCAGCGTCCGCGGATCGAAGTCGAAGATCAGCGCGGGTCCTGCCGAGTGCCCTGACGGGTCGTACTGCTTCAGCTGCACGACACCGGGGTGCTTGAAGCTCCTGAGCACCTCGCCCTCGCGCCGCGCCGCGCGCTCCACCGATGCCCGCAGTTCGGCGTCCGATCCGCGCTCCCGCAGGTAGACGCGGATGCGGGCGGCCTCCGGCAGCTCGCTGTGCCGGGCCAGATAGTCCGCCCACGTCGGTCCCGATTCGAACGACTTGCGGTGCAGCAGATAGGGGCCGACCTTGTGCTCGGCGTCACTGCAGGCGATGCCCACCCGCTCGAGGGCGGACTTGATCCGGCGCGACCGCGACCTGTCGATCCGGCGGTGCTCGTCGCGTGGGGGCTCCGACAGCATCAGGGCGAGCTGATGGACGGTGTAGAGGCCGTGCTGATCATGGGAAGGCAACCGGTTCCGCAACGAGGTATCGGTGAAGCAGACGACCTCCGACACCCACACCCGCTCGCCCTCCTGGGCCAGAAGCTGTGCCAGCTCCTTTGCCTTCTTGTTCGCCAGGTGGAGCGGATTACCGTGCGCGATCTGCCGGCCGCTGGGCTGAGTCTGGAGCCACGTGCCGTTGCGGGACTCGACCGAGCCGTGCCAGTCCTTCAGCTCGATCAAGTACACACCGCCGGGAGCGACCACGAGCAGATCGACTTCCCGCACGTGGCCGCTGTGCGCGGTAAAGGTGAAGTTCGACCAGGCACGCCAGGGGTCGCTGTCGGGGAGCTTCTCGCGGATGTCCTCCAGCCCCCGGCGCTCGTGCTGGAACTCGGATTCGGTGACCGTGACCCACCGGCCGTCCCGCATGAGCCATCCCCGCTTCGTGTCCACGTCGATCTGTGCTGATTGGGGCTGTTCGGCAGCAATACCCGGTCCAGATCGTAACGGGTCGCGCGGTGTGCGGAGCTGATAAGGCGAAACCGCCTCGGAGTTGGCTGCCTCCGTCTCCCGGCCGCGCGCAGATACATAGGAAGAGGTGGCACAACTGCGTTTGCCGGGCAGGTTGAGGGTGATGGCGAACAGCTGCCCCGGTGGATGATGCCCGGGTTCAAGCTCCATGATTCGCCAGGCCTGGTCGAAGGGGCCGTAAGTGCCGGGTACGGAATGGAGCCGCCTGGGGCCTGCCACCACCTCAGGCTGATTCAGTGCGGCGTCGTCTGCTTCGTCGCCCGTCAGGCCAAGCCGCAGGAGAACGCTTCGGCAGAGGGGCAATTCCTGCTTGAACACCACGCTGCGTGTCTTTAGGTTGCGGCGAACAAAAAGGCTCGGACTCAGCGATGACTGAGTCCGAGCCTTGATACACGACACTTTCGCAAGTCGGCGACACAATCGTGCCAACTCGAGCGGAAGTGCCCCCGGCAGGATTCGAACCTGCGCACACGGCTCCGGAGGCCGTTGCTCTATCCCCTGAGCTACGGGGGCGTTGCCGCCTGTGTTCCTGTGGCGACGGGTAGAACCCTACCAGCTCTGATGGGGTGTTCATGAACAGGTTTCGCGGGTCGTGGGGGAGGGGGCCGGGAGGGGTGGCGGCACCTTGTGCCGGAGCTTTTAGCGCATCGCGGGGAGGTGGCGGTGGCGGTCGGGTAAAGGTCCCTCGCACGGGGGCGGAAGTGGGGAAAACCGGGACGCAGTCTCAGGCGGCGTCCTAGTCTCATGGTGTGCCTGGCTTGTCCGGTCGGATCCTCGTTGTCGACGACAACAAGGTGATCCGGCAGTTGATCAGGGTCAATCTCGAGCTGGAGGGCTTCGAGGTCGTGACCGCGGCTGATGGTGCCGAATGTCTGGACGTGGTGCACCACGTGAGACCTGATGTCGTGACCCTTGATGTGGTGATGCCGCGGCTCAACGGGCTGCACACCGCGGCGCGGTTGCGTTCCGATCCGCGGACGTGGGACATCCCGATCGCCATCGTCAGCGCATGTACCCAGAGCGAAGTGGACAACGGCGAGTCGGTGGGGGTGGACGCGTTTCTCGCGAAGCCGTTCGAGCCGGCGGAGCTGGTGCGGACCGTGGGGATGCTGGTGCGTGAGAGGCGCCAGCGGGAACGTGGGCCCGAGGGTGGGGCCGCGGACGGCGACGGGGACGGGGACGGGGAGAGCGACGGGGGTGGACGTGCGGTGGAGCGTGGAGCTTCGCCCGACGGGATCGCGGCGTCCGGCGGAGTCGCGGCGTCCGGTGGAGTGCCGGCCTCCGGTGGTGTCGGCATGGTGGATGCGGGTGGGGAGTAGCGCGATTCGCGTGCGGTGAGCCGGGGTGGTGCCGCGTGCTGTGAGTCCGGGGCCGCGCCGGGACGTGCCGGGGTCGTGCTCGGGTGTGTGCCGGAACCGTCCTGGATCGTCGCGTGGAGTGTCCACAGGGCGAAACCGGGTCGCAGACCTACCCCTGGTCTCCCATACGCTTGTCCTGTGACCCCCGCTGAGCTCTCCCGCACCGTCCTGCGCTCCGTGCGTGGTGCGGTGGAGGAGCAGGAGCTCTCCGTGCCGGTGCCGGCGCGGATCGTGGTCGAGCCGCCGCCGCGGCCCGGGTGTGGGGACTACGCCTCCAATGTCGCGTTGCAGCTCGCGGGGCCGGCGGGAAGGCCGGCCCGCGAGGTCGCAGAGATTCTGCGGAAGCGGCTGGCCGGGAGCGCCGGGATCGCCCGGGTCGAGATCGCCGGACCCGGCTTTTTGAACTTCACCCTCGGGGACGGGGCGCTGACCGCGCTCGTACGGGAGGTGCTGGCGCAGGGGGACGGCTACGGCGGGACGTGGGCGGGGCGGAGCCCTGATGCCTTCGCTGATGTCGCCGGTGATGCCTTCGAGGGAGCCTCCGATAGAGCCTCTGATGGAGTCTTCCGTCCGGTGGCCGGTTCCGCGGCGGGTGGCGCCCGTGAGGCCGTGGTCGGCGAGGTGCTGGCGCGGATCGGCGCGGCGGCCGGGACCGGTGGCCGACGGGGCGGTGGCCGCCGGGCCGGTGGCCATCCCGCGCTCGCGCCCGTTCCGTACGACCTCGCCACCCTCACCGCCCGGCTCGGCTCCGACGAGGCGCGCTGGGTGCTGTTGCGGCCGGCCGCGCACGATCCGGTGCGGGTGCCCGAGCGGCCGGTGCAGCGGGAGAGCAATCCGCGCTTCCGGGTGCAGTATGCGTACGCGAGGGCGCGGGCGCTGGTGCGGAACGCGGGTGACCTGGGGTTTGTGAGCGAGCCGGGGGATGTGGGGCGTCCGGCGGCGGCCGACGGGCCCGCGCCCACGGCCCGGCGCGCGCCGGAGCAGGCGCCACAGCAATCCGCACCCGCCGACGCCGAGTCCTTCCCCGGCCTCCAGGCTCTGCAGACCCTGCTGGCCACCTACCCCTCCGCCATCGACGACGCTGCGCGACTGCGGGCACCGGACCGTGTGGCGCGCCATCTGGAGGCGACCGCGGACGCGTTCTTCCGGTGGCATGACGACTTTCCGCCGCTGCCCGTCGGGGAGCAGAAACCCTTGGCCGTGCACCGTGCCCGGCTGGCCCTTGCCGAGGCCAGCGGGACGGTGCTCGCCAACGGCCTGCGTCTGCTCGGCATCTCCGCTCCCGCCCACCTCTGAACGACTTCGAGGGGATCTCCACCGCCATGAGCCGCTCCGCGCACCCTGCAGGGCCCCGGCACGCTGACGTACTGCCCGAGGGGCACTACGCCGGGCCGCCCGCCGATCTCAACACCCTCGACCCGCGGGTCTGGTCCCGTACGGTCTCCCGCAACGCTGACGGTGTGGTCACCGTCGGCGGGCTGGACGTCGCCGCGCTCGCCGCGGAATTCGGCACTCCGGCGTACTTCCTGGACGAGGACGACTTCCGGGCCCGCTGCCGGGCGTGGAAGGACGCCTTCGGGCCGGGGGCGGATGTCTTCTACGCCGGGAAGGCCTTCCTGTCACGGGCCATCGTCCGCTGGCTGAACGAGGAAGGGCTGAATCTCGACGTCTGCTCCGGCGGCGAACTGGCCACGGCACTGGCGGCGGGAATGCCGGCCGAGCGGATCGCCCTGCACGGGAACAACAAGAGCACCGAGGAAATCACCCGGGCCGTGGAGGCGGGGGTCGGGCGGATCGTGCTCGACTCGTTCCAGGAAATCGTGCGGGTCGCGCATATCGCGCAGCGGCTCGGCAAGCGGCAGCGGGTGCAGATCCGGGTCACGGTCGGTGTCGAGGCGCATACGCATGAGTTCATCGCGACCGCGCACGAGGACCAGAAGTTCGGTATTGCGCTGGCGGACGGGCAGGCCGCGGAGGCCGTTCGTCGTACGCTGAAGCTGGACGGGCTGGAACTCATCGGAATTCACAGCCATATCGGGTCACAGATTTTCGATATGGCGGGATTCGAGGTGTCCGCGCGCCGCGTGGTGCAGCTGCTGACCGAAGTGCGTGACGAGCACGGTATCGAGCTGCCCGAGATCGATCTGGGCGGCGGGCTCGGCATCGCGTACACCTCGGACGACGATCCGCGGGAGCCGCACGAGATCGCGTCGGCTCTGGGCGACATCGTGAGCAAGGAGTGCGCGGCGGCGGGGCTGGGCGTGCCGCGGCTGTCGGTCGAGCCGGGCCGGGCGATCGTGGGCCCCACCGCCTTCACGTTGTACGAGGTCGGCACGGTCAAGGAGCTGGACGGCCTGCGGACGTATGTGTCCGTGGACGGCGGGATGTCGGACAACATCCGCACGGCGCTCTACGACGCGGAGTACAGCGTGGCCCTGGTGTCGCGCACCTCCGATGCCGCGCCGATGCTCTCGCGCGTGGTGGGCAAGCACTGTGAGAGCGGCGACATCGTCGTACGCGATGCCTTCCTGCCGGCCGATGTGGCGCCGGGGGATCTGCTCGCGGTGCCGGCCACCGGTGCGTACTGCCGTTCCATGGCGAGTAACTACAACCACTCGCTGCGGCCGCCCGTTGTCGCGGTAAAGAATGGTCAGGCCAGGGTGATCGTCCGGCGGGAGACGGAGGAAGATCTCCTGCGGTTGGATGTCGGGTAGGACCGGATCGCCGGGTCCCGGACCCGGATGAAATAAATGTCTCGGCATCTGGACGTAGGGCGGAAACCTCCGTCCGGTGCGTGAGACTTGTGCAAGAGCAAGCTGGAATTCGCTGATCGATGAGAAGCAGAGGTCAAATGATGCGTACGCGTCCGCTGAAGGTGGCGCTCCTGGGCTGTGGTGTTGTCGGCTCAGAGGTGACGCGCATCATGACGACGCACGCCGATGACCTCGCCGCCCGTATCGGTGCGCCCGTGGAGCTCGTCGGGATCGCCGTCCGCCGCCCCGACAAGGTGCGCGAGGGCGTCCCGGCCGAGCTGGTCACCACCGACGCGACCGCGCTCGTCAAACGGGGCGACATCGACGTCGTGATCGAGGTCATCGGCGGTATCGAGCCGGCCCGTACGCTGATCACCACCGCCTTCGAGCACGGCGCGAGCGTGGTCTCCGCCAACAAGGCGCTGGTCGCGGCGGACGGTGCGGCGCTGCATGCGGCGGCCGAGGCCAATGGCGCGGACCTCTACTACGAGGCGGCCGTCGCCGGCGCGATCCCGCTGGTACGGCCGCTGCGCGAGTCCCTGGCCGGCGACAAGGTGAACCGGGTGCTCGGCATCGTCAACGGCACCACCAACTTCATCCTCGACAAGATGGACTCGACCGGCGCCGGCTACAGCGAGGCGCTGGACGAGGCGACCGCGCTCGGCTACGCCGAGGCCGATCCGACCGCCGACGTCGAGGGCTTCGACGCCGCCGCCAAGGCCGCGATCCTGGCCGGTATCGCCTTCCACACCCGCGTGACCATCGACGATGTGCACCGCGAGGGCCTGACGGAGGTCACCGCGGCCGATATCGCCTCCGCCAAGCGGATGGGGTGCACGGTCAAGCTGCTGGCCATCTGCGAGCGGGCCGCGGACGGGGCGTCGGTGACCGCGCGGGTGCACCCCGCGATGATTCCGCTGACGCATCCGCTCGCCTCCGTCCGTGAGGCGTACAACGCGGTCTTCGTCGAGGCCGAGGCGGCCGGCCAGCTGATGTTCTACGGGCCGGGCGCGGGCGGCGCGCCGACCGCCTCCGCGGTCCTCGGCGACCTCGTCGCGGTCTGCCGCAACAAGCTCGCCGGTGCCACCGGACCGGGTGAGTCCGCCTACACCCGGCTGCCCGTCAGCCCCATGGGCGCGGTCGTCACGCGGTACCACATCAGCCTCGATGTGGCCGACAAGCCCGGTGTTCTCGCCCAGGTCGCCACGATCTTCGCGGAACACGGCGTATCGATCGATACGGTCCGTCAGTCGGGCAAGGACGGCGAGGCATCCCTCGTCATCGTCACCCACCGAGCGGCGGACGCGGCCCTGTCGTCGACCGTCGGGGCTCTGCGCGAGCTCGACACCGTCCGTGGTGTCGCCAGCATCATGCGGGTCGAAGGGGAGTAAAGGAACCCATGTCTGCCAATTCCACTGTGACCACGGCAAGCAGCCAGTGGCGCGGCATCATCGAGGAGTACCGCGACCGGCTTCCGGTCAGCGACACAACCGAGGCCGTCACCCTCCGCGAGGGCGGCACGCCTCTCGTACCGGCGCAGGTGCTCTCCGAGCGCACCGGCTGCGAGGTGCACCTCAAGGTCGAGGGCGCCAACCCCACCGGCTCCTTCAAGGACCGTGGCATGACGATGGCCATCACCCGCGCCAAGGAGGAGGGTGCCAAGGCGGTCATCTGTGCCTCCACCGGCAACACCTCCGCCTCGGCGGCCGCCTACGCGGTCCGGGCCGGCATGGTCTGCGCGGTGCTCGTCCCGCAGGGCAAGATCGCGCTCGGCAAGATGGGCCAGGCGCTGGTCCACGGCGCGAAGATTCTCCAGGTCGAGGGAAATTTCGACGACTGTCTGACGCTCGCCCGGCGGCTGTCCGACAACTACCCGGTCGCACTTGTGAACTCCGTGAACCCGGCGCGTATCGAGGGCCAGAAGACCGCGGCCTTCGAAATCGTCGACATGCTCCGCGACGCACCCGACATCCATGTGCTGCCCGTCGGCAACGCCGGCAACATCACGGCGTACTGGCGGGGCTACCGGGAGTACGCGGCCGACGGCATCGCCTCGCACACCCCGCGGATGTGGGGTTTCCAGGCCGCCGGCAGCGCGCCGATCGTGCGCGGTGAGGTCGTCAAGGACCCGCAGACCATCGCCACCGCGATCCGCATCGGCAACCCCGCCTCGTGGTCCTTCGCGGAGCAGGCGCGGGACGAGTCCGGCGGCTTCATCGACTCCGTGACCGACCGTCAAATCCTGTCTGCCTACCGCCTGTTGGCCGCGCAGGAGGGGGTCTTCGTGGAGCCCGCCTCGGCCGCGTCCGTCGCCGGTCTGCTCAAGGCCGCCGAGGAGGGCAAGGTCGACCCCGGCCAGCGCATCGTCTGCACGGTGACCGGCAACGGCCTCAAGGACCCGGACTGGGCAGTGGCCGGAGCGCCGCAGCCGGTCACGGTTCCGATCGACGCGGACGCCGCGGCGGAGCGCCTCGGCCTCGTCTAAGGCGGCCCGGCGCCCCCGCGCGGGGGCGCCGCCGTACGGCAGGACCTGCGCGTACGGCACCGGGCGAGGGGGCGGCGGACGCCCCTTTGCCCCTTGCAGCAAAGTGTGCAAAGGCTGCAAAGCCCGGGGAAGGCAGCGTCGGGGCACAGGAAGGCGCGCGACACGCATCGTGCGCCTCCTGTGCGCCCTATGTCGCGACAGAACCTTCCTTCGATAGGCTGGAGCCAACTCCCCTCCCCACGGCATAACGCAGTGGCGTTCAGGGCAGGTCAGAACAGACCCCACGAGCCGGCCGGGCACTTCGGTGCCGCGGCGCTGTGTGGGCCAGTACCGCAGTATCAATCAAGGAGAGTCATCGAGCGATGGCCGGTCCCGCGTTCCGCGCCGCCGCCGTCCGGGTGCGCACCCCCGCTACCAGCGCCAATCTCGGTCCCGGCTTCGATGCCCTGGGTCTTTCCCTGGGCCTGTACGACGATGTCGTGGTGCGCGTCGCCGACTCCGGCCTGCACATCGACATCGCAGGTGAGGGCGCCGACTCCCTGCCGCGCGACGAGAGTCATCTGCTCGTCCGGTCGATGCGCACCGCCTTCGAGCTGCTCGGCGGACAGCCGCGCGGCCTGGAAATCGTCTGCGCCAACCGCATTCCGCACGGCCGCGGCCTGGGGTCTTCCTCCGCCGCCATCTGCGCAGGCATCGTCGCCGCCCGCGCGGTGACGATAGGCGGTGAGCAAAAGCTCGACGACACCGCGCTGCTGGAGCTGGCCAACGAGATCGAGGGCCACCCCGACAATGTCGCCGCCTGCCTGCTGGGCGGGTTCACGCTCGCCTGGACGGACGCCGGCACCGCCCGCGCGATCCGGATGGATCCCGCAGATTCCATCGTTCCGGTGGTCTTCGTCCCCGGAAAGCCGGTGCTGACCGAGACCGCCCGTGGACTGCTGCCGCGCACCGTCCCCCATGTGGACGCCGCGGCCAACGCCGGCCGCGCCGCACTGCTCGTCGAGGCGCTGACCAGGCGCCCCGAGCTGCTGCTCGCCGCGACCGAGGACCGACTCCACCAGGAATACCGCGCTCCCGCGATGCCGGAGAGTGTGGCCCTGGTGAACCGACTGCGTGCGGACGGCGTCCCTGCAGTCGTGTCCGGTGCGGGCCCGACGGTGCTCGCGCTGGTCGAGGACGCGGCGGCCGAGAAGGTCGCGGCACTGGCGGGAGAGGGGTGGGCGGCCAACCGGCTGACCCTCGACGCGGCGGGCACCTGCGTGCTGCCGCTCGCCGGGTGATCACGCGGGTGATCGACGATTGCCGGTCTTTGAGAGGGGGAATGTTTGTTGGACCCGGTAGTGTTAACCTCAAGTCAGTACTCGACGCCTGAGCGGCGCGGTGCTTCGTGTCCCCCATAGGGACCACCTTCTTCCGGGAGCCTCCCAAACTGCTTGGAGCCATGGCCTGAGCAGGAGTGAGCACGCTCCGGAATCGGCGTGACGACATGGCCAGTCTGCATCTCTTCACGCCGGAGCCATGAACTGATTCTCTCCGCCACTTCCGGCGGGACCACCGCCCCGGCCCGGTCCACAAGACCAAGGACCCAGCCGGACAGCACAACCGGTCGCCGAGCCAGACAGGCCGACGCCCGCTCCAGGGAAGGACCCTTCGTGAGCGACACCACCGATCTGATGGGCGCGCGCACCGATGGCAGTGCCACCGAGCCCGCCGCGGACGCTCCCGCCGCTCCTGCTACCGCACGGCGCCGCCGTTCCGGCACCGGCCTTGACGGCATGGTCCTGGCGGAGCTGCAGCAGGTCGCCTCCGGCCTCGGTATCAAGGGCACCGCGCGGATGCGCAAGAGCCAGCTGATCGAGGTCATCAAGGAGAAGCAGGCCGGGGGCTCCTCCCAGGCCGCTTCAGGCTCGGGTTCCGCGGCCAAGGCCGACGCGCCCGCCGACACCGAGACCAAGCCCAAGCGCCGTACGACCTCCAAGGCCCGTACCGGCGAGGACAGCGCGGAGCAGACCGCAGGCAAGGCCGCCAAGGGCGGCAAGGCCGCGGACAAGTCCGGCTCCCAGCAGCAGATCGACATCCCCGGCCAGCCCGTCAGCGACGAGCAGCCGGCCGGCGAGCGCCGCCGGCGCCGTGCCACCGCCGCCGCGGGCAGCCCCGAGGGCGCCTCGGGCGACGTCAAGACCGAGACCAGGGTCGAGGCGAAGACCGAGGTCAAGGCGGATGCCAAGACCGACACCGCGACCGCCCCGCAGGAGACCGGCGAGGGCCGGCCGGGCAAGGGCGAGCGTCAGGACCGCGGCGACCGCGGCGACCGCGGCCAGAAGGGCGACCGCGGCGACCGCGGCCAGCGCCAGCGCGACCGCGGTGACCGCCGCAAGGGCGACGCCGGTGACGGCGGCGGCCAGGGCGGTCAGGGCGGCCAGGGCGGCCAGCGCCAGCGCGACCGCCGCACCGATGACGACGACGACTTCGAGGGCGGACGCCGGGGCCGTCGCGGCCGCTACCGCGACCGCCGGGGCCGTCGTGGGGGCCGTGAGGACTTCGGCAACGAGCCGCAGGTCACCGAGGACGACGTCCTGATCCCCGTCGCGGGCATCCTCGACATCCTCGACAACTACGCATTCATCCGGACCTCCGGCTACCTGCCCGGCCCGAACGACGTGTACGTCTCGCTCGCCCAGGTCCGCAAGAACGGCCTGCGCAAGGGTGACCACGTCACCGGCGCGGTCCGCCAGCCCAAGGACGGCGAGCGGCGCGAGAAGTTCAACGCGCTGGTCCGGCTCGACACCGTCAACAGCGTGGCGCCCGAACAGGGCCGCGGACGGCCGGAGTTCGGGAAGCTGACGCCCCTTTACCCGCAGGAGCGGCTGCGCCTGGAGGGCGAGTCGGGCGGCCTGACGACCCGGATCATCGACCTGGTCACGCCGATCGGCAAGGGCCAGCGTGGTCTGATCGTGGCCCCGCCGAAGACCGGCAAGACCATGATCATGCAGGCGGTCGCCAACTCGATCACCCGCAACAACCCCGAGTGCCACCTGATGGTCGTCCTGGTCGACGAGCGTCCGGAAGAGGTCACCGACATGCAGCGGTCGGTGAAGGGCGAGGTCATCTCCTCGACCTTCGACCGCCCGGCCGAGGACCACACCACCGTCGCCGAGCTGGCCATCGAGCGTGCCAAGCGCCTCGTCGAGCTGGGTCACGACGTGGTCGTCCTGCTGGACTCGATCACCCGTCTGGGCCGTGCGTACAACCTCGCCGCCCCGGCCTCGGGCCGCATCCTGTCCGGTGGTGTCGACTCGACCGCGCTCTACCCGCCGAAGCGCTTCTTCGGCGCCGCGCGCAACATCGAGGACGGCGGCTCGCTGACCATCCTGGCCACCGCGCTGGTCGAGACCGGCTCGCGGATGGACGAGGTGATCTTCGAGGAGTTCAAGGGCACCGGCAACCTGGAGCTCAAGCTCGACCGCAAGCTCTCGGACAAGCGCATCTTCCCGGCGGTGGACGTGGACGCGTCCAGCACCCGTAAGGAAGAGATCCTCATGGGCAGCGACGAGCTCGCCGTCGTGTGGAAGCTGCGCCGGGTGCTGCACGCCCTGGACCAGCAGCAGGCCATCGAGCTGCTGCTGGACAAGATGAAGCAGACGAAGTCCAACGCGGAGTTCCTGCTGCAGATCCAGAAGACGACGCCGACCGCGGGCAACGGCAACGACTGACGCCCGCAGGGCGCACCGGCGCCGTACCGCACAGCCCCCCTCACCCTTTCGTGGGTGAGGGGGGCTGTGTGCTGCTGCGGCCGGGGGCGGCGGAGGCCGCGGGGCGGCGTCGGGCGGGCCGCCCGGGCCCCGTGGGCCGTACACATGCCGCGCTTGAGACCTTCCGCACAGATCCATGTAAGCCGCATGGTTTCAGCCATGCCGGGAAAAGGGCCGAAAGCCCAGGTGGGAAGGACCAAGGTCCTGGGCCTGCGGAGCGGACCCCCGCGCATTTCTAAGAAATCGCTCATGACTCGCTGTGCAACCCTTCCCGTCGACCTCCCGTCTGACAAGGAGCAACGGGCCGTGTCAGCACACAGCACGGCGGCGGCGAGGGGCAGCCGAGCGAATGAGGACTGAGGAGCAGATGGCGGACAGCAACGGGACCGCGAAGACGGCCGAAAGCCGTGCCCGCGGCATACGTGCCACGGGCCGCCGGCGCAAGGGCCCGACCCGACGCCGCCGAGCGCTGACCATCACCCTGTGCACGCTGACCAGCGTCGTACTGCTGGGTGGGGCCGGACTCGGCTACGTCTACTTCAAGCTCAACGGCAATCTGAAGGGCGTCGACATCAACGCCGCCCTCGGACACGACCGGCCGAAGAACGTCGACGACGGTTCGATGGACATCCTCGTGATGGGGTCCGACTCCCGCGCCGGCAAGAACGGGGAGTACGGCAAGGACGAGGGCGGCGCCCGTTCCGACACGGCGATGATCGTGCACGTCTACAAGGGCCGTAAGAAGGCCAGCGTGGTCAGCGTCCCGCGGGACACCATGATCAAGCGTCCCGACTGCACCACCAAGGACGGCAAGGACGCCCCCGGTGCGCAGCGGGCGATGTTCAACACGGCGTTCGAGGTCGGCGGGCCGGCCTGCGCGGTCAAGACCGTGGAGTCGATCAGCGGGGTCCGGATGGACCACTTCGTCGAGGTCGACTTCACCGGCTTCAAGAAGCTCATCGACGCGCTCGGCGGGGTGGAGGTCACCACCAAGAAGCCGATCGACGACAACAACAGTCATCTGCACCTGCCGGCCGGCAAGCACACCCTGGGCGGCGAGCAGTCGCTCGGCCTGGTCCGCACCCGGCACGGGGTGCCCGGCGGCGACGGCAGCGACCTGGGCCGCATCCAGCTGCAGCAGGCGTTCATCAAGGCCCTGATGAACCAGGTCAAGAACGTCGGGGTGCTCACCAACCCCACCAAGCTCTACGACATCGCCGACACGGCCACCAAGGCCATCACCACCGACACCGACCTCAACTCGGTCAGCGAACTGACCGGCCTGGCCAAGAGCCTGGGCAACATCGGTTCGGACCACATCGACATGGTGACGCTGCCGGTGACGTACGACCCCGCCAACCCCGACCGCGTGGTGCCGCTGATGAAGAAGAGCGAGCAGGTCTGGGACGCGCTGCGCCAGGACAGGGACATCCCCAAGTCCGCGATCAAGGGCTCGGCCGGTGACCAGGGCGGCACGGACAAGTACGTGAAGTAGCCGGAAGGCGGCGGTTCCGGGGTCCGGCGGCCCCGGAACCGGCCCGGGGAATAGCTGCGGCCCTACCCCGGTTTTGGGAGATACGGCTAGTCCTGGCAGACTGGACCGTCGGCCCCGGTTCACGTGACGCAACCCGCAGCACGACCCGGTGCACTCCCGAACCTAGGAGAATCCCTTGAAGCGCGACATCCACCCGGAGTACGTCGAGACCCAGGTCAGCTGCACCTGTGGCGCGTCCTTCACCACCCGTAGCACGGTCGCCGGCGGCACCGTCCGCGCCGACATCTGCTCCGAGTGCCACCCGTTCTACACGGGCAAGCAGAAGATCATGGACACGGGCGGCCGCGTGGCCCGCTTCGAGGCCCGCTTCGGCAAGGGCGCTGCAGCCGCCAAGAAGTAGCGACCCGCACGGCGCCGGTCTCCGGTCGCCCCTGCCCAGGGGTGACCGGACCGGCGTTTTGTCGTCCTGGCCCTTGGCTCCCGTACGGGGGGCCGGGGCCCGCGGCGCAGCCGCAGATGTGCCAGCGCCCCGGTACCCGGGTCACCACAGCAGCCAGTAGAGGAACCCCACGATGTTCGAGGCGGTCGAGGAACTGATCGGCGAGCACGCCGATCTCGAGAAGCGGCTGGCCGACCCCGCGGTCCACGCCGACCAGCGCGAGGCCATGCGGCTCAACAAGCGCTACGCGGAGCTCACCCCGATCATCGCGACGTACCGCGACTGGAAGCAGACCGGTGACGACATGGAGACCGCGCGCGAACTCGCCGCGGACGACCCGGACTTCGCCGACGAGGTCAAGGAGCTCGACGCCCGGCGCGAGGAGCTGACCGAAAAGCTGCGGCTGCTGCTCGTCCCGCGCGACCCCAGCGACGACAAGGACGTCATCCTCGAGGTCAAGGCCGGCGAGGGCGGCGAGGAGTCCGCACTGTTCGCCGGTGACCTGCTGCGGATGTACCTGCGCTACGCCGAGCGGGCCGGCTGGAAGACCGAGATCCTGGAGGCCAACGAGTCCGACCTCGGCGGCTACAAGGACGTCCAGGTCGCCGTGAAGACCAAGGGCGGGGGCGGCGCCACCGAGCCGGGACAGGGCGTCTGGGCACGGCTGAAGTACGAGGGCGGGGTGCACCGCGTCCAGCGCGTGCCCGCCACCGAATCGCAGGGCCGGATCCACACCTCCGCGGCCGGCGTGCTGGTCACGCCCGAGGCCGAGGAGGTCGAGGTCGAGATCGGCCCCAACGACCTGCGGATCGACGTCTACCGCTCCTCCGGGCCCGGCGGCCAGTCCGTCAACACCACCGACTCCGCGGTGCGCATCACCCACCTGCCCACCGGCATCGTCGTCTCCTGCCAGAACGAGAAGAGCCAGCTCCAGAACAAGGAGCAGGCGCTGCGTATCCTGCGCTCCCGGCTGCTGGCCGCCGCCCAGGAAGAGGCCGAGAAGGAGGCGTCGGACGCCCGGCGCAGCCAGGTCCGCACGGTTGACCGCTCCGAGCGCATCCGTACGTACAACTTCCCGGAAAACCGCATCTCGGACCACCGGGTCGGCTTCAAGGCGTACAACTTGGACCAGGTGCTCGACGGCGAACTCGACCCGGTCATCCAGGCGTGTGTCGACGCCGACTCGGCCGCCAAGCTCGCCGCCGCCCAGTAGGCCCGCAGGACCCGTACGCACCGGCCCCAGCCCCGTCCCCGGGGCGCCCCGGGCACCGGCACCGCACCATGAAGACGCAGCGCACTAGGAGGAAGGCCCCGTGAACCTTCTGCTCGCCGAGGTGGCCCAGGCCACCCAGCGGCTGGCCGACGCCGGTGTGCCCTCGCCGCGCTTCGACGCCGAGGAACTCGCCGCGTTCGTGCACGGCGTCAAGCGGGGGGAGCTGCACCACGTCAAGGACGCGGACTTCGACGCCCGCTACTGGGAGGCCGTCGCCCGCCGCGAGGCCCGTGAACCGCTCCAGCACATCACCGGCCGGGCGTTCTTCCGCTACCTCGAACTCGCCGTCGGGCCCGGGGTGTTCGTACCCCGCCCGGAGACCGAGTCGGTGGTCGGCTGGGCGATAGACGCCGTACGGGCCATGGACGTCGTCGAGCCGCTGATCGTCGATCTGTGCACCGGCTCGGGGGCCATCGCGCTCGCCCTGGCCCAGGAGGTGCCCCGCTCGCGGGTGCACGCCGTGGAGCTGTCCGAACAGGCGCTGGAGTACGCCCGCAAGAACGTCGAGGGGTCCCGCGTCGTTCTCCATCAAGGCGACGCGCTGACCGCGCTTCCCGAACTGGACGGGCAGGTCGACCTGGTCGTCTCCAACCCGCCGTACATCCCGCTGACCGAGTGGGAGTACGTCGCACCCGAGGCACGCGACCACGACCCCGAGCTCGCGCTGTTCTCGGGCCAGGACGGCCTGGACACGATCCGGGGCATCGAGCGGACCGCACACCGCCTGCTGCGCCCCGGCGGAGTGGTCGTCATCGAGCATGCCGACACCCAGGGCGGGCAGGTGCCGTGGATCTTCACCGAGGAGCGGGGCTGGGCCGATGCGGCCGACCACCCGGACCTCAACAACAGGCCCCGTTTCGCCACCGCGCGCCGGGCGACGCCATGACGCGTTCCGCTTCGGCGCCTGATGCAGCCGATGCATCCGAAGTATTCGTTTCGCACGAGGAGGTCCCGTAATGGCACGGCGATACGACTGCAGCGACGCGACCGACCGCACCACCGGTCTGCGCGAGGCCGCCTCGGCCGTCCGCCGCGGTGAGCTGGTCGTGCTGCCCACCGACACCGTCTACGGCATCGGTGCGGACGCCTTCAGCGCCGAGGCCGTCGGCGACCTGCTGGAGGCCAAGGGCCGCGGGCGCGGCATGCCCTCCCCGGTCCTCGTCGGGTCCCCCAACACCCTGCACGGCCTGGTCACCGACTTCTCCGAGCAGGCCTGGGAGCTGGTCGACGCCTTCTGGCCCGGGGCGCTCACCCTCGTCGCCAAGCACCAGCCGTCCCTGACCTGGGACCTGGGCGAGACCCGGGGCACGGTCGCGGTGCGGATGCCGCTGCACCCCGTCGCGATCGAGCTGCTGACCGAGTTCGGCCCGATGGCCGTCTCCAGTGCCAACCTCACCGGCCACCCGTCCCCGCAGGACTGCGACGCCGCACAGGAAATGCTCGGCGACTCGGTCTCGGTCTACCTCGACGGCGGTCCGACGCCCGCCGCCGTGCCCTCCTCGATCGTCGATGTCACCGGCAAGATCCCGGTGCTGCTGCGCGAGGGCGCGCTCAGCGCGGAGGAACTGCGCAAGGTGGTACCCGAGCTCGAGGTGGCCAATTGATGGCGCCCCTGGGGCGTGGCATAGCGGGACCAGGCACCGGCACCCACCCACCTGTACCCCCCTCACCCCCTTTTCGGATCCTCCACGTCAGCACCGGCAACGTCTGCCGCTCGCCGATCACCGAGCGGCTGCACCGCCGTGCCCTGGAGCTGCGGCTGGGCGACGCCCGCAGCGGCGGGCTGCTCGTGGAGAGCGCCGGCACCTGGGGCCACGAAGGCGCGCCGATGGAGACCCACGCCGCGACGGTGCTCACCGACTACGGCGCCGACCCGGCCGGGTTCCTCGGCCGGGAACTGCTCGACGAGCACGTCATCCGCGCCGACCTGGTGCTCACCGCCACCCGTGACCACCGTGCCCAGGTCATCTCGATGGGGCACTCCGCGGGGCTGCGCACCTTCACGCTCAAGGAGTTCAACCGGCTGGTGCGGGCGATAGACCCGGCCACGCTGCCCGACCCCGACCCGGACCTGCCGGACGGCGGGCTGGTCGAGCGCGCCCGTGCGCTGGTCGGCGCCGCCGCGGCGCTGCGCGGCTGGCTGCTGGCGCCCAACCCGGAGTCCGACGAGGTCTACGACCCCTACGGGGCGCCCATCACCTTCTTCCGCTCCATCGGCGACGAGATCAACCAGGCGCTCGACCCGGTCGTCACCGCCCTCACCGGGGTCCCGGCGAGGGCCTGAGGCCTGCCCTCCCCGCAGACCGGGGAGACGGCCCTCGGGGGCCCTGTGCGGGCGGGCGGACCCGGTCGGCCCGCACACCGCGCCCGAACGCCCCGCCGCGCCTACATTGGGACTACGTCCCCGTACGAGGCCCGGAGCAAGCGATGCCTGCCACCACCGCGTCACCCCGTCACGAGACCCCGGCCGGCCCTTCCCGGGCCGCCGAGCCCGCCGCCGGGGCGGCCGAGACCGCCGAGGACCGCGCACGGGCCGCCGCCCGTGACGCCGCCGCCCGGCCGGCCGGCGCCCCGGACTTCGCCGCCCTGCTGCACCAGGACCCCGAGATCGCCGGCGTACTGCTCGGTGAGAGCGCCCGGCAGAGCGACTGTCTTCAGCTGATCGCCGCGGAGAACTTCACCTCACCGGCCGTCCTCGCGGCCCTCGGCTCCCCGCTGGGCAACAAATACGCCGAGGGGTACCCGGGGGCCCGCCACCACGGCGGCTGCGAGATCGTCGACCTCGCCGAGCGCATCGCGGTGGAGCGCGCCAAGGCCCTCTTCGGCGCCGAACACGCCAACGTCCAGGCACACTCCGGGTCTTCGGCCGTACTGGCCGCCTACGCCGCCCTGCTGCGCCCCGGTGACACCGTCCTGGCCATGTCCCTCCCGCACGGCGGGCACCTCACCCACGGCTCGCCCGCCAACTTCTCCGGCCGCTGGTTCGACTTCGCCGGCTACGGCGTCGACGAGGAGACCGGGCTGCTGGATTACGACGCGATCCGGGAGCTGGCCCGCGCCCGCCGGCCCAAGGCCATCGTCTGCGGTTCGATCTCCTACCCCCGGCACATCGACTACGCCGCCTTCCGCGATATCGCCGACGAGACCGGCGCGTATCTGATCGCCGATGTCGCGCATCCGCTCGGGCTGATCGCCGGGGGAGCGGCGCCCAGCCCCGTCCCGTACGCGCATGTGGTGTGCGGAACCACACACAAGGTGCTGCGCGGGCCGCGCGGCGGGCTGATCCTGTGCGGCGGGAAGCTGGCCGAGCGCATCGACCGTGCGGTGTTCCCCTTCACCCAGGGCGGCGCCCAGATGAACGCGGTGGCGGCCAAGGCCGTCGCCTTCGGGGAGGCCGCCACGCCCGCCTTCGCCGCGTACGCCCATCAGGTCACCGCCAATGCCCGGGTACTCGCCGGGGCGCTGGCCGGACAGGGCCTGACGGTCACCACCGGTGGCACCGACACCCACCTGATCACCGTCGATACCGCTCCCCGCGGCCTCGACGCCCGCACCGCCCGGGGACGGCTCGCCGCCGCCGGGATCGTGCTGGACACCTGCGCGCTGCCGTGTGCCCAGGCCCCCGACGCCCCGGCGGCCCGCCGGACCGGCCTGCGGCTGGGGACCGCCGCGGTGACCACGCAGGGCATGGGCGAGGCGGAGATGACGGCGGTCGCCGAGCTGGTCGTGGCGGCGCTGGAGGAGGACGGTACGGCCCGCTCCCGGACCGTCGCATTGGTCCATGGCTTTCCGCCTTATCCCGATCGCGGGTGACGGTGGAACCATCCGCTGACGCCAGGCGTCTATTCCTGTATTCACGGCCAGGGGGCTGACACGCATAGGGTGTGGGGCTGTGATGGCCAGCTATACCAATGGGGCAGCCCGTGCGTGAATACCTGCTGACGCTGTGCGTCACGGCCGCGGTGACCTACCTGCTGACCGGGCCGGTACGGAAGTTCGCGATCGCGGCCGGTGCGATGCCGGAGATCCGTGCGCGTGATGTGCACCGCGAGCCGACACCGCGGCTCGGCGGTATCGCCATGTTCGGCGGCCTGTGCGCCGGTCTGCTGGTGGCCTCGCACCTGACCAACCTCAAGAGCGTCTTCGAGAACTCCGACGAGCCCAGGGCGCTGCTCTCCGGCGCCGCCCTGATCTGGCTCCTCGGCGTCCTGGACGACAAGTGGGGCGTGGACGCCCTGGTCAAGCTCGGCGGCCAGATGATCGCCGCGGGCGTGATGGTCCTGCAGGGCCTGACGATCCTCTGGATCCCGATCCCCGGCGTCGGCACGGTCTCGCTGACCCCCATGCAGGGCACCCTGCTGACCGTCGCCCTCGTCGTGATCACCATCAACGCGGTGAACTTCGTCGACGGCCTGGACGGCCTCGCCTCCGGCATGGTGTGCATCGCCGCCGCGGCGTTCTTCATGTACGCGTACCGGATGTGGTTCGGCTACGGCATCGAGGCGGCCGCGCCGGCCACGCTGTTCTCGGTCGTCCTGATGGGCATGTGCCTCGGCTTCCTGCCGCACAACATGCACCCGGCGCGCATCTTCATGGGCGACTCGGGCTCGATGCTGATCGGCCTGGTGATGGCCGCGGGCGCGGTCTCGGTGACCGGCCAGGTCGACCCGGACCTGCTCAATGTGAAGGCGGGCGGTCTGCGTGAGGCGACCCACGCGATGGTGCCGGTCTACATCCCGCTGCTGCTGCCCCTGACGGTCATCGCGGTGCCGGTCGCCGACCTGATCCTGGCGATCGTGCGGCGTACGTGGAAGGGCCAGTCGCCGTTCGCGGCCGACCGCGGGCACCTGCACCACCGGCTCCTGGAGATCGGGCACTCGCACAGCCGGGCCGTGCTGATCATGTACTTCTGGTCGGCCCTGATCGCGTTCGGCGCGGTGGCCTACTCCGTGAACAACGCCAGCATGTGGATCGTGCTGGGCATCGTGCTGCTGAGCGCGGTCGGGCTGGTGCTGCTTCTGCTGCCGCGCTTCACCCCGCGCACGCCGCGCTGGGCGGAGTGGATGGTGCCGCCGCGCTACCGCCGGGTCTCCCGTGCAACGGCTCCGCAGGCCCCGGCCGCGGAATGGGACGAGGAGAGCGTCGCCGGGCCGCAGGAGGAGCGGGAACCGGTTCCCGCGGGCATCAACGGGGCCACCGCGATCGGCGACCGCTCACGCTTCGTGGAACACCGAAGGGCGGACAGTCACCACTGATCCGCGGTTCCGGTCGCCCGAACGTGCGACAGGAATCGGGTCGCTTGACCCCATACCAGACAAAAAGCTGGCTGTCAGTGCACCAACGCGCAGGTTCACGCTCAGGTGTGACAGGGTCCACACGAACCAGGTAAAGACCTCATCAAATAGTTTGTGATACCGTTCACGAAACCCGGCGATAGAGCCGAAGGGCCGTAGTGCGACTGCCCTTGGGCCGCAGGTTCCGCCTCAGGCCGGGTCTACGCTCGTCCACGACGACACACCCCACATCTTTTGCCGGAGCGCCGCCATGCAGTCGAATGACGCCCGACTACTCCTTCACGCCGTTGTGCCCACCCTCGCCACCGGCGCTGTCGCCGTTGCCGTGAGCGCTGTGGTCGCCGGTGCGGCGGGAGCGCTCGGCGCCGTCATCGGCACGGTGCTGGTGCTGCTCGTCATGGGGGCCGGCCTGGTCGTCCTGCAGAAGACGGCGAAGAACCACCCGCAGCTGTTCCAGATGATGGGACTGCTGCTGTACACGGTGCAGATTCTGTTCGTGGCGGTCTTCCTGATCGCGTTCAAGAACACCACGTTCTTCGACACCAAGGCCTTTGCGTTCACGTTGCTCGGCGCCACCCTCGTATGGATCGCGGCACAGACCCGCGGGCATATGAAGGCGAAGATTCTGTACGTGGAACCCGACTCCGCCGAATCGAAGAAGGCGGAGACGGCGGGGTCGCCGACGTGACACGTAGGGCCGAGATAAAAGCCCACTTGCGGGCCTGCTATCGTCCGGTTTCAACTGCGGCACAGTTGGCGCAGGCGGCTGAGCTCCCGGGTTCCACTCAATGGAACGGGAAGTTCTCGCGGCCGATGCCTGTGATGTGGCCGGGCCCAGCGCCCGCCAGCCGCCCCCTAATCCGTAAGACCAGTCCAGTGCCGCTCCGTGGCTCAACGCCGCGCCGACACAACGAGGTTGCCGTACCCATGCGCCACGCTGAAGGAGCTCGCGGTGAGTGCTGAAACGATGCTCGCCTTCGAGACCGACTGCCACATCTTTTCCGGGTGCGGCTTCCCAGCTCCCGGGCTTCAATCGTTCGTCTTCAAGCCGCTGTTCACCATCAACGGCTTCGAGTTCAACAAGGTCATGCTGCTGGCGCTGCTCAGCACCGTCGTGGTCGTGTGGTTCTTCTGGGCGGCGTTCGGCAAGGCCAAGGTGGTCCCGGGCAAGCTGCAGATGATCGGCGAAGCGGGCTACGACTTCGTCCGCCGCGGGATCGTCTATGACGCCCTCGGGAAGAAGGAGGGCGAGAAGTACGTCCCCTTCATCGTCTCGCTGTTCTTCTTCGTCTGGATCATGAACCTCTGGTCGATCATTCCGATCGCCCAGTTCCCGGTGACGTCGATCATTGCCTTCCCGGCCGGTCTCGCCGCCATCGTCTACATCACGTGGGTCACCCTGACCTTCAAGAGGCACGGCTTCGTCGGTGCGCTGAAGAACTTCAGCGGCTACGACAAGTCGCTCGGCCCGGTCCTGCCGATGCTGGTCGTCATCGAGCTCCTCTCGAACCTGATCATCCGGCCCTTCACTCACGCGGTACGGCTCTTCGCGAACATGTTCGCCGGTCACCTCCTGCTGCTGATGTTCACGATCGCCACCTGGTACCTGCTGAACGGAATCGGCGTGGTCTACGCCGGCGCCTCGTTCATCATGACCATCCTGCTGACCGCGTTCGAGCTGTTCATCCAGGCCGTCCAGGCGTACGTCTTCGTGCTCCTGACCGCGAACTACATCCAGGGCGCGCTCGCCGAGCACCACTGAGCCCCCGCTTTCCCAGCCCCATAGACGCCCGGTGGCCAACCCCCACCGGTCCGTGAAAGAGAAGGAAGTAACGGCATGTCCGCTGCTCTCGAGACTGTCAACCTCGCCGCCGGCGTCACCGGCAACCTCGGCTCGATCGGTTACGGCCTCGCCGCGATCGGCCCCGGCGTCGGCGTCGGCATCATCTTCGGTAACGGCACCCAGGCCCTGGCCCGCCAGCCCGAGGCGGCCGGCCTCATCCGCACCAACCAGATCATGGGTTTCGCCTTCTGTGAGGCGCTCGCCCTGATCGGCATCGTCATGGGCTTCCTCTTCAGGACCTGATGGACCGCTGCAAACCCGCTGACAGACGGAAGGCATTGATGTGAACGCCCTGGGCTTCAACATGGCGGCGGAGGTTCCTGAGAACCCCCTGATCCCGCCGATTCCAGAGCTGGTCATCGGCCTGATCGCTTTCTTCATCGTCTTCGGCTTCCTGGCCAAGAAGCTCCTCCCGAACATCAACAAGGTTCTGGAAGAGCGCCGGGCGCTCATCGAAGGCCGCATGGAGGAAGCCGAGGCGAATCAGGCCGAGGCTCAGCAGGTGCTCGCGGACTACCGGGCACAGCTGGCCGACGCCCGCCACGAGGCCGCGCGCCTGCGCCAGGAGGCGCAGGAGCAGGGCGCGACGCTCATCGCTGAGATGCGCGCCGAGGGCCAGCGGCAGCGTGAGGAGATCATCGCTGCCGGTCACGCCCAGATCGAGGCGGACCGGAAGCAGGCTGCGCAGGCGCTGCGCCAGGACGTGGGCAAGCTCGCCGTCGACCTGGCCGGCAAGCTCGTCGGGGAGTCCCTCGAGGACCACGCCCGGCAGAGCCGGACCATCGACCGCTTCCTCGACGACGTCGAGGCCAAGGCGGCTTCGGACGCGACGAAGGCTGAGGCCGGACGATGAACGGAGCGAGCCGCGAGGCACTCGCCTCCGCACGCGAGCAGTTCAACGCGCTGACGGATGACACCTCCGTCGACGCCGCGAAGCTCGCCGAGGAGCTGGCTGCCGTCACCGCTCTGCTCGACCGCGAGGTGTCGCTGCGTCGGGTCCTGACCGACCCGGCGCAGGCCGCCGAGGCGCGTGCCGAACTGGTCGGACGACTGCTGGGCAACCAGGTGGGCGGCCCGGCCGTCGACCTGGTGTCCGGCATGGTCCGGGCCCGCTGGTCGCGTTCGCGTGACCTGACGGACTCGCTCGAGGAGCTGGCCTACAGCGCCGACCTGGTCGCCGCGCAGCGGGCCGGCCAGCTCGACGACGTCGAGGACGAGCTCTTCCGGTTCGGCCGGATCGTCAGCTCCAACGGCGAGCTGCGCGGTGCGCTGACCGACCGGAACGCGACCGTCGCGGCCAAGACGGAGCTGCTGCGTGCGCTGCTGGGCGGCCGGGCCAACCCGGTCACCGAGCGCATCGTGATCCGTCTTGTCGTACAGCCGCGGGGCCGTAGCCTGGAAGCGGGGCTCGACGCCCTCTCCAAGCTGGCGGCGAGCCGCCGGGACCGGATGGTCGCGGTGGTCACCTCCGCGGTGCCCCTCAGTGAAGGGCAGCGGCAGCGCCTGGGCGCTTCCCTGGCGCAGCTGTACGGACGGCAGGTCCACCTGAACCTCGACGTGGACCCCGAGGTCCTCGGCGGAGTCCAGGTCCGGATCGGCGACGAGGTCATCAACGGAACCATCGCGGCGCGCCTCGAAGAGGCAAACCGGCGGATGGCCGGCTGACCCAGCCACACCAACTCAAGAGCTGCACAACCGGCGGTCGGACGCCGGACCAGCCGGCCGGACCCACGAGGTCCGGCTGCGGTCCGGACGACGCCCCGGGGACCAGCACAAGCATGACGGCGGCCCGAGTTGGGCCGTAAGCGGAAACCCCCTGGGGGACAGACCCCCGGACACCCGCAAGTAACTTCGGGCCCAACAAGGAGAGCAGGGAACCCAGATGGCGGAGCTCACGATCCGGCCGGAGGAGATCCGGGACGCGCTGGAGAACTTCGTCCAGGCGTACAAGCCGGACGCGGCCTCGCGCGAGGAGGTCGGCACGGTAAGCGAGGCCGGAGACGGCATCGCGAAGGTCGAGGGCCTTCCCTCGGCGATGGCGAACGAGCTGCTGAAGTTCGAGGACGGCACGCTCGGTCTTGCGCTGAACCTGGAAGAGCGCGAGATCGGTGCGGTGGTCCTCGGCGAGTTCAGCGGCATCGAGGAGGGCCAGCCGGTGCAGCGCACCGGTGAGGTGCTCTCGGTCGCCGTGGGCGAGGGCTACCTCGGCCGCGTCGTCGACCCGCTGGGCAACCCGATCGACGGCCTCGGCGAGATCGAGTCCGAGGGCCGCCGCGCCCTGGAGCTGCAGGCTCCGGGCGTCATGGTCCGTAAGTCGGTCCACGAGCCCATGGAGACCGGCTACAAGGCCGTCGACTCCATGGTGCCGATCGGCCGTGGCCAGCGTCAGCTGATCATCGGCGACCGCCAGACCGGCAAGACCGCCCTGGCCGTCGACACGATCATCAACCAGCGCGACAACTGGCGCTCGGGCGACCCGAAGAAGCAGGTCCGCTGCATCTACGTCGCCATCGGCCAGAAGGGCTCCACCATCGCGTCCGTGCGCGGCGCGCTGGAGGAGGCCGGCGCCCTGGAGTACACCACCATCGTCGCCGCCCCGGCGTCCGACCCGGCGGGCTTCAAGTACCTGGCGCCCTACACCGGCTCGGCCATCGGCCAGCACTGGATGTACCAGGGCAAGCACGTCCTGATCATCTTCGACGACCTCTCGAAGCAGGCCGACGCCTACCGCGCCGTGTCCCTGCTGCTGCGCCGTCCGCCGGGCCGTGAGGCCTACCCGGGCGACGTCTTCTACCTGCACTCGCGTCTGCTGGAGCGCTGCGCCAAGCTCTCCGACGAGATGGGCGCCGGCTCGATGACCGGTCTGCCGATCGTCGAGACCAAGGCGAACGACGTGTCGGCGTTCATTCCGACCAACGTCATCTCCATCACCGACGGCCAGTGCTTCCTGGAGTCGGACCTCTTCAACGCGGGCCAGCGCCCGGCGCTGAACGTCGGTATCTCCGTCTCCCGTGTCGGTGGCTCGGCCCAGCACAAGGCCATGAAGCAGGTCTCCGGCCGGCTCCGCGTGGACCTCGCCCAGTACCGCGAGCTGGAGGCGTTCGCCGCCTTCGGTTCCGACCTGGACGCGGCCTCCAAGCAGCAGCTGGAGCGCGGTAAGCGCATGACCGAGCTGCTCAAGCAGGGTCAGTACGCCCCGTACCCCACCGAGGACCAGGTCATCTCCGTCTGGGCCGGTACCAACGGCAAGATGGACGACGTCCCGGTCGAGGACATCCGCCGCTTCGAGCGGGAGCTCCTCGACCACCTGCACCGGGAGAAGAAGGACCTGCTGACCAGCATCGTCGAGGGCGGCAAGATGTCCGACGACACCATCGGCGCGATCTCCGAGGCCGTCGACGGCTTCAAGCGGCAGTTCGAGACCTCGGACGGCAAGCTGCTCGGCGAGGACGCCCCGGCCGGCACCAGCAAGTGACGACGGAAGGGACCTGATCCATGGGAGCCAAGCTCCGGGTCTACAAGCGTCGCATCCGCTCCGTCACCGCGACCAAGAAGATCACCAAGGCGATGGAGATGATCGCCGCCTCGCGCGTCGTCAAGGCGCAGCGCCAGGTGGCGGCGTCGACGCCGTACGCGAGTGAACTGACCCGCGCGGTGACGGCGGTTGCCACGGGCTCGAACACCCAGCACCCGCTGACGACGGAGGCGGAGCGTCCCTCGCGGGCCGCGCTGCTGCTCATCACGAGCGACCGTGGTCTGGCCGGCGGCTACTCCTCCAACGTCCTCAAGGCCGGCGAGCAGCTCACCGAGCGGCTCAAGGCCGAGGGCAAGGAGGTCGACGCCTACATCGTCGGGCGCAAGGGCGTGTCGTACTACAGCTTCCGCGAGCGCAAGGTCGTGGAGTCGTGGACCGGCTTCACCGACAACCCGACGTACGCGGACGCCAAGGCGATCGCCGCACCGCTGATCGACGCTGTCCAGCAGGACACCGCCGAGGGCGGCGTGGACGAACTCCACATCGTCTTCACCGAGTTCATCTCGATGATGACGCAGACGGCGCTCGACGACCGGCTGCTGCCGCTCAGCCTCGACAAGGCGGTGGCGGAGTCGGAGGAGACGGCCAAGGGCGAGATCCTTCCGCTGTTCGAATTCGAGCCGTCGGCCGAGGACGTCCTCGACGCCCTGCTTCCGCGGTATGTCGAGTCGCGGATCTACAACGCGCTTCTGCAGGCCGCCGCCTCCAAGCACGCCGCCACGCGCCGTGCGATGAAGTCGGCGACCGACAACGCGGAAGAGCTCATCAAGTCGCTCTCGCGGCTTGCCAACGCGGCCCGACAGGCCGAAATCACCCAGGAAATCAGCGAGATCGTCGGTGGCGCCAGTGCTCTGGCCGACGCGACCGCGGGGAGTGACTGACCACTATGACCACCACTGTTGAAACGGCCACGGCAACGGGCCGCGTCGCCCGGGTCATCGGCCCGGTCGTCGACGTGGAGTTCCCCGTCGACGCGATGCCGGACATCTACAACGCGCTGACCGTCGAGGTCGCCGACCCGGCCGAGCAGGGCAAGCTCAAGACCCTGACCCTCGAGGTTGCCCAGCACCTGGGCGACGGCATGGTCCGTGCGATCTCCATGCAGCCCACCGACGGTCTGGTCCGCCAGGCCACGGTGACCAACACCGGCAACGGGATCACCGTCCCCGTCGGTGACATCACCAAGGGCAAGGTGTTCAACACCCTCGGTGAGATCCTGAACAAGCCGGAGGCGGCGTCCGAGGTCACCGAGCGCTGGGCGATCCACCGCAAGGCCCCGACCTTCGACCAGCTCGAGTCCAAGACCGAGATGTTCGAGACCGGCGTCAAGGTCATCGACCTGCTGACCCCGTACGTCAAGGGCGGCAAGATCGGTCTGTTCGGTGGTGCCGGTGTCGGTAAGACCGTTCTGATCCAGGAAATGATCTACCGCGTGGCCAACAACCACGACGGTGTGTCGGTGTTCGCCGGTGTCGGCGAGCGCACCCGTGAGGGCAACGACCTCATCGAGGAGATGACGGAGTCCGGCGTCATCGACAAGACCGCGCTGGTCTTCGGTCAGATGGACGAGCCCCCGGGCACCCGTCTGCGCGTCGCCCTGGCCGGTCTGACCATGGCGGAGTACTTCCGCGATGTGCAGAAGCAGGACGTGCTCTTCTTCATCGACAACATCTTCCGTTACACCCAGGCGGGTTCCGAGGTCTCCACGCTGCTCGGCCGTATGCCGTCCGCGGTGGGTTACCAGCCGAACCTGGCGGACGAGATGGGTCTGCTGCAGGAGCGCATCACCTCGACCCGTGGTCACTCGATCACCTCGATGCAGGCGATCTACGTCCCCGCGGACGACCTGACCGACCCGGCGCCGGCCACCACCTTCGCCCACCTGGACGCGACGACCGTTCTGTCGCGCCCGATCTCGGAGAAGGGCATCTACCCGGCGGTCGACCCGCTGGACTCGACGTCCCGGATCCTGGACCCCCGCTACATCACGCAGGAGCACTACGACTGCGCCTCGCGCGTCAAGACGATCCTGCAGAAGTACAAGGACCTCCAGGACATCATCGCGATTCTGGGTATCGACGAGCTCGGCGAGGAGGACAAGCTCACCGTCCACCGCGCCCGTCGTATCGAGCGGTTCCTGTCGCAGAACACCCACGTGGCGAAGCAGTTCACCGGTGTCGACGGCTCGGACGTCTCGCTGGACGAGTCGATCACCGCGTTCAACGCGATCGCGGACGGCGACTACGACCACTTCCCCGAGCAGGCGTTCTTCATGTGCGGTGGCATCGAGGACCTGAAGGCCAATGCCAAGGAGCTGGGCGTCTCCTGACCCCGGCACCGGTCCCGGGGGCGGCCCTGGCCGCCCCCGGCCCGTACGACCACTAGTATTTGACCCAACATCTGCCGAGCCAGGCAGGTGGAGACCCGAGGAGCCATCGTGGCTGAGCTGCACGTCGAGTTGGTCGCCGCGGACCGTCAGGTCTGGTCCGGCGAGGCCAGCCTGGTCGTCGCGCGCACCTCGTCGGGCGACATCGGCGTCATGCCCGGACACCAGCCGCTGCTCGGCGTGCTGCAGTCGGGCCCGGTGACGATTCGTACGACCGGCGAGAGCGGGGACGGCACCGTCGTCGCCGCGGTGCACGGCGGCTTCATTTCGTTCGCCGACAACAAGCTGTCTCTGCTCGCGGAGATCGCGGAACTGTCGGACGAGATCGATGTCCAGCGCGCGGAGCGGGCCCTGGAGCGAGCGAAGTCGGACGCTGACGCGGCCGCCGAGCGTCGCGCCGATGTCCGGCTGCGTTCGGTGACGGGCGTTCACTGAGCCCCGTCACCGACGAGATCGATCCTCAGCCGCGGGCTGCCCGGAGTTGTCCGGAGCGGCCCGCGGCTGAGGCAATGCAGATGCGTTACTCTCCTCCACGCCCGACCGGCGCGGGGGAACCCCCATCGAGGCGAGGAGGTCGGTCGAGATGGTCCTCGCTCTGCTTGTGAGCGGCGTGGTCGTGGTACTGGTGCTGCTGGGGCTGTTCGTCTTCGGACTGAGGCGGCGGCTCATCCAGCGGTCCGGTGGCACCTTCGACTGCAGCTTGCGCTGGCATGTGCCGGAGAACGAGACCGGTGGCAAGGGCTGGATCTACGGTGTGTCGCGCTACAACGGCGACCGGGTCGAATGGTTCCGGGTGTTCTCCTACGCGCCCCGGCCGCGCCGCCTCCTGGAGCGCTCCGCCATCGAGGTCCTGGAACGCCGCACCCCGCAGGGTGAGGAAGAGCTGGCGTTGCTCTCCGACTCCATCGTGCTCGCCTGCCGGCACCGCGGCACCCGCCTGGAACTGGCGATGAGCGAGGACGCGCTCACCGGCTTCCTCGCCTGGCTGGAGGCGGCACCGCCTGGCCAGCGAGTCAATGTGGCTTAGAAAATAGCGCCTCGCTGGGTGGGGGTGCCCCCGGACGGAGTCTGGGGGAGAGTCAATGTGGCTTAGAAAATAGCGCCTCGCTGGGTGGGGGTGCCCCCGGACGGAGTCTGGGGGAGAGTCAATGTGGCTTAGAAAATAGCGCCTCGCTGGGTGGGGGTGCCCCCGGACGGAGTCTGGGGGAGGGTGAACGTGGCCTGATTCGGGTGGTCCGGGGAATATCCTCGGTCGCTGCCGGATTGTGGCCCCGCAGGGGGGCCGTGCGTCCCCTACGGGATGCGTTCGGCCGGCCCCTACGGAGTCCGCCGGCGGGCCTTGTGCGCCGCCGTCGCGCCGCCCCCCTCTCAGCCCGCCGCCGCCCCTCCCGGGCCCGTCGCCACCTCTTCCCCGCCCCGCTCCCTACGGCCCGTCCACCCCCAACTCCTGTGCCAGTACGGCTGCTTGCACCCGGCTGCGCAGTTCCAGCTTCGCCAGCAGCCGGCTGACATGTGTCTTCACGGTGGCCTCCGCCATGGCCAGCCGAAGTGCGATATCGGCGTTCGACAGCCCCCGCCCCAGACACCCCAGCACTTCCCGCTCGCGTGGCGTCAGTGCGTCCAGGACCGCCGGGTCCGGTGCCTCACCGTCCCGCGCGGGCCGCCGGAGGGCCGTACGCGGGCTGGCGAACTCCGCGATCAGCCGCCGGGTCACCGCCGGAGCGATCAGCCCCTCGCCGGACGCCACGGTGCGCACCGCGGTCAGCAGCGCGGCCGCGTCGCTGTCCTTGAGGAGAAAGCCCGCCGCCCCGGCCCGTAGCGCCCCGAAGACATATTCGTCCAGGTCGAAGGTGGTCAGCACCAGTACGTCCGCCAGCTTTTCGGAGACCACCTGCCGGGTGGCGGAGACCCCGTCGAGGCGGGGCATCTGGATGTCCATGAGGACGAGGGCGGGGCGCAGCTCGCGGGCGAGCCGTACCGCCTCCTCGCCGTCCTCGGCCTCCCCGACCACCTCGATGTCGGGGGCGGAGCGCAGAATGAGGACCAGCCCGGCCCGTACGGCGGACTGGTCCTCGGCGACGAGTACCCGGATCGGCTGCGCGTCGGCGCCTGTCATCGTTGTTCTTCCTCCTCGGCGGCGGGCAGCGCTGCCCGCACCAGCCAGACTCTGCCGGCCGGCCCGCTCTCCGGGCCGGCCTCGAATGCTCCGCCCAGCAGGGCGGTCCGCTCGCGCATCCCGACCAGGCCGCTGCCGGAACCGGGCGCACGGGGGCCGGGGCGGTCGGCGAACGGGCTGCGGACGGCGACGGTGAGCGCCCCGCCGCGGTCATGGGCGATGCGCACCCGCACCTCGCCGGGCGCGGCGTGCTTGAGTGCGTTGGTCAGCGATTCCTGGACGATGCGGTACGCGGCCAGGGCGACCGGCGCCGTCGGCTTCGGACCGGCTCCGGGCCCGTCCGGGCTCCGGGCGTCGTCCAGCTCAAAGGTCAGTCCGCTGCTGCCGCCGCTCGTACGGGCCTGGTCGATCAGGGCGTCCAGCCCGTCGAGCGTGGGGGTCGCCGCGGGCTCCTCGTCCCCGTCGGCCGTCTTCGGGTCCCGCAACAGCCCGATGAGACGGCGCATTTCGGCCAGACCTTGCACGCTGTTCTCACGGATCACCCCGAGCGCTTCGCGGGTCGCCGACGGGTCGTCGATGGACTGCGCTGCGGTGGAGTGGATGGCGATGGCGGACAGATGGTTGGCGACCATGTCGTGCAGCTCGCGTGCCATCCGGGCCCGCTCACCGAGCACGGCCTGCGTCCGGTCGACCTCGGCCAGCAGCGCGATCTGCTCGGCCCGCAGCTGTGCGGCCTGCGCGGCGTCGCGGTGATTACGGATGATGAAGCCGGTCCAGGCCGGGGCGATGGTGATCAGCGCGATGCTGATGATGACCATCACGACCTGCGGGTCCTGCCAGGCCGCGGTCAGGCCGATGGCCGTCAGGACGGTGACCAGGACGGAGTGCAGCGGGATCCGGCGGGCCGCGTTCGCCGGTCCGTAGAGCACCGCCGCATAGACCACGTCCGTGAACATCAGGACGGTGGCGACCAACGTGCCGGCGCTGATGTCCAGCACCAGGGCAGGCACCGCGAGGGCCAGCGCCGCCATCGGGGCCGTACGGCGCATCAGTGCCGCCACCGACATCACGGTGAGCGCCACCAAGGTGAGCGAGGGGGACAGCCCCAGGCGCGAGGGCCCGCCGTGCAGATCCATCGCCCAGAGCAGCAGCCCGCCGAGCAGCCCGCCGCCCGCGATGAGCACATCGAGACGGTGCGGCCGGCCGGGGGCGGCGGGGGATCTGGCGGTCACTGCTCCATCAAACACGGCGCCGGGGCCCGCTGCCCCCATGTCCGGCGCATCCCCGTGAGCCGCGTGCTACATCGAAAGATGCAGTCCGGATCATCGCGCGCGACGACGTGGCGGGCGGCGGCCGCTGGAAGGCTGGAGGTGTTCGGTGGAGAGCCCTGAAAGGAGACAGCCGTGATCGTCGTGCTGATCATCGCCTGCGAGGTCGGCTTCTGGGTGCTGCTGGCCCTCGGCCTGGCGCTGCGTTACCTGGCCAAGATGCCGCGGACCGGAGCGGCGGTGCTCCTGATGGAGCCCCTGCTGGAGCTGGTCCTGCTGATCGTCACGGCGATCGACCTGAAGAACGGCGCACCGGCGGACTGGAAGCACGGCCTGGCCGCCGTCTACATCGGCTTCACGGTCGCCTACGGCCACTACACGATCAAGTGGGTCGACGGGCACTTCGCCCACCGCTTCGCGGGCGGCCCGAAGCCGGCCAAGCCCGGCTACGGAATGGCCCGCTTCAAGCACGAAGGGAAGCTGTGGCTGCGCACGGTGGTGATGGCGGTGGTCGCGTGCGGGCTGCTGCAGGCCGCGATCTGGTACGTCGGTGACGGCGGTGACACGAGCTCGCTGCACGAGTGGCAGGGCACCGCGCTGAAGATCGTCAGCATCCACGGTGTGATCGCGCTGAGCTACCTCGTCTGGCAGAAGAAGGACCCCCGCGGCCGGACCGCGGTCCCCGGGGAAGCGGCCCGGCAGGAGCAGGAGACGCTCCGCTAGGACGCGTCCCCGCCGCCTGCCGGCCCGCCCGCCTGTCTGCTG
This sequence comes from Streptomyces sp. Edi2, assembly GCF_040253635.1. Classification (NCBI taxonomy): domain Bacteria; kingdom Bacillati; phylum Actinomycetota; class Actinomycetes; order Kitasatosporales; family Streptomycetaceae; genus Streptomyces; species Streptomyces sp. Edi2. The sequence goes on from NZ_JBEJGX010000003.1 coordinate 6,234,507, forward strand.
CGCCCGCCCGGCCGCCGCCGCTCAGCGCTCTCCGCCGGGCACCCACAGCACGTCCCCGACCTCCTTGTTGGCCGTACGGGCCAGAATGAACAGGAGGTCGGAGAGGCGGTTGAGGTAGGTGGCCGTCAGCGGGTTCATGGTCTCGCCGTGCTCCTCGAAGGCGGCCCAGGTCGCGCGCTCCGCGCGGCGGACGACCGTGCACGCCTGGTGGAGCAGGGCGGCGCCGGCCGTTCCGCCGGGAAGGATGAAGCTGCGCAGCTTCTCCAGCTCCGCCAGGAAGCGGTCGCAGTCCGCCTCCAGCTTGTCGATATAGCTCTGCTCGACGCGCAGCGGCGGGAACTCCGGGTTCTCCACCACGGGTGTCGACAGGTCCGCGCCGACGTCGAACAGGTCGTTCTGCACCCGCAGCAGCACCGCCGCGACGTCCTCGGGGAGCGAGCCGAGCGCCAGGGCGACGCCGATCGCCGCGTTGGCCTCGTTGGCGTCCGCGTAGGCCGAGATCCGCGAATCCGTCTTGGCGGTACGGCTCATGTCGCCCAGGGCGGTGGTGCCCTTGTCGCCGGTGCGGGTGTAGATGCGCGTCAGATTCACCATAGGGCGAGCCTACGCCGCGGACCTGCGGAAGACCCGGGTGCAGTAGGTCACGGAGAGGGTGGCGAAGACGGCCGCCACCAGCACGCCGTAGAGCATGGCCGAGGAGGCGTACGAGCCGACGAAGGCGGCCCTCACCGCGTCCACGAGATAGCGCAGCGGCATGAAGTGCGACAGCACATCGAGCCACTTGGGCCCCAGCGCCATCGGCAGCATCAGCCCGGACAGCAGCATCGAGGGCATGGTGACGGAGTTGATGACCGGTCCGAACTCCTGCGGTGTGCTCACCCTCAGCGCCAGCGCGTACGACAGCGAGGCCAGCGCCACGGTCAGCACGGCGACGAACCCGAAGCCGATGAGGATGCCGGGCAGCGGTGCCCGCAGCCCCATGGCCAGCGCGGCCAGCACCAGCAGCACCGCCTGGAAGACGAACAGCGCGGCATCCCGCAGCACCCGCCCCAGCAGCAGCGCCGGCCGGCTCACCGGCGTCACCCGCATCCGCTCCACGACCCCGTGCTGCTTCTCGACGATGATGCCGAAGCCGCAGAACGCAGCCCCGAACAGGGCGAGTTGGAGCAGCAACCCGGGCACCAGCATCTGCCAGGAGCTGCCGGACGAGGACAGCGGCAGACCGGTCAGCAGCGGCCCGAAGAAGAGCAGGTACAGCAGCGGCATCAGCACCCCGAAGAGCATCTGGGGCCTGGAGCGCAGGGTCTGGCGGGCGTAACGCCCGAAGATCAGCCCGGTGTCGGAGAGGAAGGAGGAGAAGGAGCGCCAGGGGGATGAGGAGGGCGAGGAGGGCGAGGTGGGCGAGGAGGACAAAGAGGGCTCCTAGACGGCGACGGGGGCCGGGTCGTGGGGCGTGGCGCCGCGCCCGGTGACGGCGAGGAAGGCGTCCTGCAAGGACGCGTCGGGGGAGCCGGCATGGGCGCGCTTGAGGGCGTCCGGAGTGCCCTCGGCGACCACCACGCCCTTGTCGACGATCACCAGCCGGTCGGCCAGCGCATCGGCCTCGTCGAGGTAGTGGGTGGCCAGGAAGACGGTGGTGCCGTGTTCGGTGCGGATCCGGCGGACCAGGTCCCACAGATCCGCACGGCTGCCCGGGTCGAGCCCGGTGGTCGGCTCGTCGAGGAACAGCACCTGGGGACGGTGGGTGAGGCCCATGGCGAGGTCGAGCCGGCGCCGCTGGCCGCCGGAGAGCGTGGCGATCGCGCGGTCGAGCAGGTCGTCCAGGCCCAGGTCGGCGGCCAACTCCTCGGCCCGGGTCAGGGCTTCGGCCTTGCCGAGACGGTAGAGGCGGGCCTGGGTGACCAGTTCCTCGCGCAGCGAGATGTGGGGGTCGACGCCGCCGGACTGGGCGACATAGCCGGTGGCGCGGCGGACGCCCGCCGGGTCGCGGACGAGGTCGCAGCCGGCGACGGTCGCGGTGCCTGCGCTGGGCGCCAGCAGGGTCGTGAGCATCCGCAGGGTCGTGGTCTTCCCGGCGCCGTTGGGGCCGAGGAAGCCGAGGATCTCGCCGCGCTCGGCGGTGAGATCGATGCCGCGTGCCGCCTCGACGGTGCCGCGTGGGGTGGTGAAGGTCCGGGCGAGTCCGGATGCGTGGATGACGGGCATGCCCACAGAAAAATAGAGCGACTGAAAAATTGCAATGCCCCCAAAATTTAATGGAGCCCAAAGAAAGGTAGGGTGAGGGCATGGCAGAAGGGCTCAGGGAGCGGAAGAAGCGGCAGACCCGCCAGTACATCTCGGACGTGGCCACCGGCCTGTTCCTGGAGCGGGGCTTCGACGCGGTGACCATCGCGGAGGTCGCCGAGGCCGCGGATGTCTCCGTGAACACCGTCTACAACTACTTCCCGGCCAAGGAAGACCTCTTCTTCGACCGGAGCAAGGGCGTCGTGGACCGGCTCTCGCGCTTTGTGCGCGGCCGGGCGGCCGGGGAGTCCGCGGCCGCCGCCGTGCTGCGGGAGCTGCGCGACGAGGTCGAGGCGGTCTCGCCGCGGGTGGGGCTGATGGAGGGTTACGACCAGTTCATGCGGGTGGTGCACGGGGCGCCCGCTCTCAAGGCCCGCCTCTGGTACATGCAGCAGGAGACCCATCTCAACCTGGAGGAAACGCTGCGGGAGGAGACCGGCGCCGCGGCCGGCGATCCGCTGCCGGGCCTGATGGCGGGCCAGATCGGCTGGGTGCACCAGAGCCTGATGGGCTGGATCACGCACCAGATGCTCGCCGGGCGCAAACCCGCCGAGGCCTCCCGGGAGGCTCTGGTCCTGCTCGACGAGATGGCGGAGCTGCTGGGGGAGAAGGTCCTCAACTACGCCGTACGGGCGACCGACTGACGGCGGGCTGTCCGGATCCGCGCGCCGCCCGCGGGCCCCGTCGGTGTGACGTCCGTCATCTGAGACGTGACGCGCATCTCTTACCCTCCAAACGATCGCTCACGAGCGCTAACGTCACCCAGGACCGTCAAATGCACAGGGTGTGAGGGGACAGCAGTGGCAAAGAAGCTCGCCGTCATCGGGGCCGGACTCATGGGGTCCGGTATCGCGCAGGTCTCCGCCCAGGCGGGCTGGGACGTGGTTCTCCGCGATGTGACGGACGGGGCGCTGGCCCGGGGCAAGGGCGGTATCGAGGCCTCGTTCGAGAAGTTCGTCGCCAAGGGCAAGCTGCCGGCGGCCGACGCCGAGCAGGCGCTGGCCCGCATCACCACCACGACCGACCTGGAGGCCGTCGCCGACGCCGATATCGTCGTCGAGGCCGTCTTCGAGCGGATCGATGTCAAGCGCGAGATCTTCCAGTCGCTGGACAAGCTCGTCAAGGACGAGGCGGTGCTGGCCTCCAACACCTCGGCCATCCCGATCACCAAGATCGCCGCGGTCACCTCCCGTCCTGAGCGGGTCGTCGGTACGCACTTCTTCTCGCCGGTGCCGATGATGCAGCTGTGCGAGCTGGTCCGCGGCTACAAGACCAGCGACGAAGCCCTGGCCACCGCCCGGCAGTTCGCCGAGTCGGTCGGCAAGACCTGCGTGGTCGTCAACCGCGATGTGGCCGGCTTTGTCACCACGCGCCTGATCTCGGCACTGGTCGTCGAGGCCGCCAAGCTCTACGAAGCGGGCGTGGCCAGCGTCGAGGACATCGACACCGCCTGCAAGTTGGGCTTCGGCCATGCGATGGGACCGCTGGCCACCGCCGACCTGACGGGCGTCGACATCCTGCTGCACGCCACCGACAACATCTACACCGAGTCCCAGGACGAGAAGTTCGCACCGCCGGAGATCATGCGGCGAATGGTCGATGCGGGCGATATCGGTCGCAAGAGTGGGCAGGGCTTCTACGAGCACTGAGGCCGCGTCAGCCCCCTCGGGCCGGCGGTGTCGCCCCGAGGGGTGAATTCGGTATCGGTTCGCTTACAGGCGGCAACTTCGCCGCATGAGAGGCAGTCAGTTCTGTAGACGTCCAGGCGTCACCACCCATGACATCGGGGAGCGCATATGCACATCAGGGGCGACCACGCCGAGCTGGTCGTCGGGGGCCGCCTCGACGTCCGCAGCGCGGCGGACGCCCGTACGGCCCTGCACGCTGCCGTCGACTCCGGTCGGGGCGATCTCGTGCTGGACCTGACCGAGCTGGATTCCTGGGACGCCACCGGCCTGGGCGTGATCATGGGCGCGCACCGCCGCGCCGGCCGGGTGGGCCGCAGGCTGGTGTTGCGCGGCGTGCCGCCCCAGATGCAGCGCCTGCTCGTCGCCACCCGGCTGCACCGCATCCTCGCCATCGAGGGCGGCATCGAGGCGGAATCACTCCCGCGGGTGTGAGGCGGGCGCGGCGGGCCGCCCGGTGTCCTGTACATGGGGCCGGTGTCTCGCATCCCGGTCGGGCCTCCCGCTCGCGGGTCAGGCCTCCCGCGCGCGGTCCGGGGCGTTCCCGGGCGATCAGGATCGCGCCCGAAGCGTGACGAAAGCTGAAGAGCCGGGCCAAGGAAATGTCGTAAACCGCGTGATACCGACCAATCCGGGAAGTTCCGGTCAGGACCGGCCCCCGGTGGTGCACCCGCCCGCTCTCCAGGTCTAAGGTTCGGTTCCCGCCCGTATGTCATCATCCGCGGCGGGCACCGGACCAGACGCGACGGCTGAGGACGACCTGCCGGAGCCGGGGGAGTGCGGACGGCCGGAAGCGCAGTCGGCACGCCAGATCTGGGAGCTTGCAGCATGGACCCGAACAGCCACCGGGGACCCGAGGAGTACGGCGAGCAGGACAGACCCGCCGGGCCGCCGGCCCCCGCGTCCGGCGGCGCGCGCAGCGGCTCGGGCGGGCCCGCCCGCGTCGTCCGTCTCGTCTCGGGCGCCTACCTCGTCACCGTCAACCCGGTCGACGGCAGCGAAATAGAACCCTGCCCGCCCGGGGAGCGCCCCGAGGCACCCAGCAGGCTCGACCCGCAGGAACGCGCCGCGGCCGCCCGCGCCGCCGCGCCCCCGGTGCCCCCGGGCCCGCCCGGGTCCGACGGGCCCGAGAGCGTGCTCGAAGAGCGCACCGAGGACACCGAACGCCTGGTCCGGCTGCTCTCCCGCGGCCGCTCGGTACGCGTCACCGGCCCCTCCGGCTCGGGCCGCACCCGGCTGCTGGACGCCGTCGCCACCGCCTGCGCCGACCTCGCCCCCGACGGCGTCATCCGGCTCTCCGGCTACCACCGCACCGTCACCGACCTGCTGTACGCGCTGCACGCCGCCGTGTACCGGGCTCCGCAGCACCGCCCCGACCGGGCCGAACTGCAGCGCCTGATCGTGCAGATCGGCGCCATCGTCGTCCTGGACGACCTGGAATTCGGCGGCTCCGCGCTCGACGAACTGCTCGACGCCACCCCTGAATGCGCCTTCCTGATCGCCGCCACTCCCGACGTCGCGGCCCCCAACCCCGGCTCGCACCTCGAAGAGGTCTTCCTCGGCGGTCTCGGCCGGGCCGGCTGCGCCCGGCTGCTGGAGCGCGCCGTGGACCGGCCGCTCACCGACGACGAGGAGGCCTGGTCCGCCGACCTCTGGTTCGAGTCCGAGGGGCTGCCGCTGCGCTTCGTCCAGGCCGCCGCGCTGCTGCGGCAGCGGGACCGGATGCGGGAGGCACCGGGTGCCCTCGACGACGGCTACGGCCTCTTCCCCGAGGAGGGGGCGGCCGGCGCCGGCACGGCGGCAGGCATCGCCACCGGGGCCGGCACCGATACCGCTGCCGATGCCTCCGACGCCGGGCCGGGCGAGCAGGCCGAGGTGCCCTTGCCGTCCCTCGGCGAGGCCGCCGCGCCCGCCCCGCTGCTCGCGTCGCGGCTGGGCGCCGCCGCCCAGGAGACGCTGCGCTTCGCCGTCGCGCTCGGCGGTGAGCTGCCCCACCAGGCGCATCTGCCGGCCCTCACCCAGGACACCCACGCCGACGCCGCCCTCGGCGAGCTGCTGGCCTGCGGCCTGATCACCCCGGTCGGCAGCCACTACCGGCTCGCCGCCACCGTCCAGGAGCAGTTGGAGGCGGCCGGCTACGCGGAGGGCGCGGCCGCACGGGCGCACACCGCCGCTCAGCACTACGCCTGGTGGGCCGGTCACCCCTCGGTCACCCCCGAGCGGGTCGCCGCCGAATCCGATGTGGCGCTGGCAGCCATGGGCGCACTGACCGGAAGCCGGGAGAGCGGGCACGCCAGCGCGGCCGTGCTGCTCGCCCGTACGGCCGCCCCGGCGTTCGCTGCCGCCCTGCACTGGAACGCGTGGGAGCGCAGCCTGCGGCACGGCCAGGAGGCCGCGCGGCTGGCCGGGGAGGTAGCCGAAGAGGCCTACTTCCACCACGAGCTGGGCGTACTGGCGCTGTGCACCGGCAGCCTGGACCGGGCGCGCGCCGAGCTGGAGGCGTCCATCGGGCTGCGTGGGGTGCTCTCCGACCGCAATGGCGCGGTGGCCGGACGGCGTGCCCTGGCGCTGGTCACCGACCGTTCGCGGGCCGAAGCTGCCGCGGCGGCCACCACCGCGTTCCCGCAGGCGGCCGGCGCGGTCTCCGCCCGGAAAACGGAGGCCTCGAAGAAGCCGGCCGCCACACCGCGCGACACCGCCGCGACCGCCAAGCTGCGGGCGGCACGCGCCGAGGAGACCGCGGCCACGATCACCGCCCGGGGCGCCTCGGCGACCGCCGCCACCACGGCCGTCCCGGCCGTGGCCGGGAGCGGCACCAAGACCGGCAAGGGCGCTCTGCGGGTGTTCGGCGGGGCGCGCCGCAATGTCGTGGCCGCGGGCGCCGGCGCGCTGCTGGCGGCCGTCCTCGGCACCGTCGTCACCCTCGGGGCGACCGGTGGTGACCACCCGCACGACGACAAGGTCAGCACCGAGCAGACCACGGACGACGGCGACAGCAGCGACCTGCCGGCCGAACAGCCCGCCACGGGCTCCAGCCTGCCGCCCACCGGCCCCGGCACCTCCCGGCCCGGCACCCCCGCCACCTCGCAGAGCCCGTCGCCGTCCGTCAGCGACCCCGCCACCAGTGGCTCGCCCACCGATCCCAGCACATCGCCGACGGACCCGACGACCGGCCCGACCGAGCCGACCGGGCGGCCCACCACGCCCACCGGCCGGCCGACCCACACCCGCCCGCCGACGGACGACCCGTCGGACCCGACACCGACGGACGACCCGACGGACACCTCGCCGGATCCGACGCCCACCGACGACCCCGGCACGGGCAAGCCGACGACACAGAGCCCGTCGCAGTCGGTCGCCAACCCCTCCGGCAGCTCCTCCGGCGGCAGTGGCTCCGCTCCGTCGGACGGAACGGCCCCCTCCGGCTCCGGTACGCAGAGCGCCCCGGCCGGCTGACGGCGCCCCGCACCCTCCCGGCCGGCGGTCGGGCAGCAGACAGCGCGAGGGCCCGGTACACACGTACCGGGCCCTCGCGCTGTGCGCGTACTGTGCGGCCGCCGCGCCCGGGGCCGCGGGGTCAGAACAGCCGCAGCTTGTCGTCCTCGATGCCACGCAGCGCGTCATAGTCCAGGACGACGCAGCCGATACCGCGGTCGGTGGCCAGCACCCGCGCCTGCGGCTTGATCTCCTGCGCCGCGAAGATGCCCTTCACCGGCGCCAAGTGCGGGTCGCGGTTGAGGAGTTCGAGATAGCGGGTGAGCTGCTCGACACCGTCGATCTCACCACGCCGCTTGATCTCGACGGCGACGGTCTGGTTGTCGGCGTCCCGGCACAAGATATCCACCGGGCCGATGGCAGTGGGGTATTCACGCCGAATCAGCGAGTATCCCTCGCCCAAGGTTTCGATCCGGTCCGCCAGCAGCTCCTGGAGGTGCGCCTCCACCCCGTCCTTGATGAGCCCCGGGTCGACGCCGAGCTCGTGCGAGGAGTCGTGCATGACCTCCTCGAGGGTGATGATCAGCTTCTCGCCCCCCTTGTTCACGACCGTCCACACCTCCCCGTCGCCCTCCTTGAGAGTGCAGGGCGGCGACATCCAGTTGAGGGGTTTGTAGGCCCGGTCGTCCGCGTGAATGGAGACGGAGCCGTCCGCTTTCACCAGGATGAGGCGGGGGGCCGAGGGGAGATGGGCAGTGAGCCGGCCCGCGTAGTCCACGGAGCAGCGGGCGATGACGAGACGCATGGGGTGAAACGCTACTCGACCGGAGGCCCCCCACGCGATTCGCCCTGGACCACCGGGCCTTTACGGGGGAAATCCCCGCACCCCCGGCGCTCACCAATGGCCGGTTGTATGTGCAATCTCCTGGTGCGGGCACCTTGCGCGGCATACCGTTACAGCGGGGGGTTGTGAATCGAACACGCTCCGTCGCAATGCCCCCAGTCCCGTCCCTAGGCCCCGTCCGTCCCGGCGGGGCCGCGAGAGGAGAACCTCATGTCGCTCGACGTCTCACCGGCCCTCCTCGAACAGGCCGAGCGAGGCGAGGTCGACGAAGCTGCATTTGTCGACTGCGTCCGGACCTCCCTGCCCTACGCATGGGGGATGATCAGCTCTCTGGTGGCCCAGCTGAAGGTGGACGGCGGAGAGTTCGCCGACAATCAGACGCCGCCGCCGGACGAGCAGGCACGCGGCCAGCTGCTGCGCGCACTGGCGAGTGACGCCATCCGTGGTTCCCTTGAGCGCCACTTCGGTGTGCGGCTCGCCTTTCAGAACTGCCACCGTGTCGCGGTTTTCCCGCTCGACCCGGTGGTGGACGACCGACTGGCCCGTTTCACGTCCATCCGGGGTCAGCTGCTGAACCAGTCGCCCGAACTCCGCGACTGCTGAACGGAGTTGCTGCCGCTGCGCACACGGTGATGACCAGCACCGTGCCGGTGCGCCAGCGGCAGCACCACTCACCGCAGGGCGACCGTTCGCTCGTACCGCTCCCTCGTACGGCGCCCCTGCACCCTCCTGCTACCGCATCGCAGGCACCGTCACCGGCACCCGCGCGCGGTATCCACACCCGGCCTCCGCCTGCCGTCCGCCCTGCCGGGCCCGGTCACTCCAGCTGCGACAGCACCTCCGTGCCCAGCCTGCGGACGTTCTCCTCCGTCGCCGCAAGGTCGCCGGAGCCCTCGACGAGCAGTGCGAAGCGTGTGATGCCCGTGCGCTCCGAGGTCGCCGCCAGCCGGTCCGCGCACCACTGCGGCGGGCCGACGGGGTGCAGCCCGCACAGCAACTCCGTATAGGCCAGCGGATCGCGCATCGCGCGATAGCGGCCGTCGACCGTCACATGGGCGCCCAGGCCCTGCCGCAGCCAGCCGGGCATCGCCTTCGTCAGGGTCTCCCGCGCGGCCTCGCGGTCGTCGGCGATCTGCACCACGCCGGCCGAGACATGCGCGGCCGCGGCCACCTCGTCGCCGTCCAGCCCGGCCTCCCGCGCGGTCGTCCGCCACAGGGCGACCATCTCCGCCTTCTCCTCGTCGCCGCAGTGCATGCCCAGCAGCATCGGCAGCCCGCGCGCGGCAGCCGTGCGCACCGACGAGGGGGAGGTGCAGGCGACCACGACCGGCGGGCCCGGCGGCCCGGCACCCGGATCGTCCGGAACGGTCAGCGCCTCGGCCGGACGCGGTACCACCGCCACTTCGCGGAACGTATAGCGCTTGCCCTGCGCGCCGACCCGGGGCTCCCGCAGCCAGCGCATCAGCAGATCGAGCGATTCCGGGAAGCCGTGGTCATACGCTTCGAGTCCGGAACCGAACACCTCCAGATCGACCCACGGACCGCCCCGGCCGACGCCGAGGGTGAACCGTCCGTCGGAGGTGAGATGCAGCAGCGCCGCCTGCTCACCGAGTGCCACCGGATGCTGGGTCGGCAGCACGCTCACCGCCGTCCCGACCCCGATCCTGCGGGTCCGGCCCAGCAGCAGCCCGGCCAGCGTCGCCGCGTTCGGGCAGACGCCGTAGGGTACGAAGTGGTGTTCCGCCAGCCAGACATCGTCGAGTCCGGCCTCCTCCGCGACCTCCGCGGAGCGCACCGCGCGGTGCAGTGCTTCCCCCTGTCCCTGACCGGGGAATTGAGCGGCCAGGATGAAAGCCCCAACGCGCATCGCTCTCTGCCTCCTCGCAGCCGACGCGACTCCCCACAGGCAACAACGTGTGACACGTGCCAAGGGCACGGCCTGACGCGAAATTTCCTGATGATCGCAGAATCCTGCCGAGCGGCGTCCACCCCTGACCGCGCCGCGTACGCTGGTGACAGCCCGTGACTCCGTACATATCCGAGGTGTTCTGTGTCCCCGCGCCGAAACCGCCAGCACGGCGGTGCGAAGCCCTTTGACCGCACGGGCGGTGACCCCTACGGCCGGATGGGGTCGCCTCCCGGCAGCGGCGGCTGGGAGACCGCCGAGGAGTGGCGCGGCGAGGACTGGGTCGTGCGGCACGTCGGGGGCGGCGGCGCGGCCAAGCGCTACCGCTGCCCCGGCTGCGACCAGGAGATCCCGCCCGGGGTCCCGCATGTGGTCGCCTGGCCGCAGCACGGCGACGTCGACGACCGCCGGCACTGGCACAAGGCGTGCTGGAACGCACGGGACCGCCGGAGCGCGCGGCTCCAGCGGTCCCGTAACGCGCCCCGTTACTAGGGCAGTTACTTCTTTTTGAAGCTCAGGGCAGCATCCTGCCCGCTCCTCGGCGCCCGGGGGCGCCGGTGCGGCCGGACCGTCTCGGACGTCACTGACTCCGACGTCACTGACTCCGACGTCACTGACTCAGACGTCGCGCTTGTTGATGACCGCGTAGGCGGCACCGAGGGTGACGGCCGTCAGGCCCGTGACGATCCACAGGGGGTCCCAGCCGGTAGGTCCGGAGCCCATGAGGTTGCCGCTGAACATCACGCTGAGCTCGCTGGGGAGCGCGTACTCCATCAGCCAGGTCTGGACGTCTTTGAGGCTTTCCGCCTGCATGAAGATCGCCAGCACCAGCGGCAGCAGATAGACGCCGATCATGAGGGTGATCGCGCCCGCGGAGTGGCGCAGCAGGGCGCCGACGGCCAGCGAGAGCAGCCCGATCATGGCGACGAACAGGCTCACCCCCACCGTGGCCTGGAACCAGTCCGCCCCGGTCGGTACGTTCTTGATCTCCAGGCCGCTGACCATGGAGTACTGCGCGATGGCCACCAGGGTCGTGGTCACCAGGGCGAGGACGAAGCTCAGGGCGAAGAAGACGATCGCCTTGGCGGTCAGGATCCGGGCGCGGGCCGGGCAGGCCGTGAGGGTGGTGCGGATCATTCCGGTGCCGTACTCGGAGGTGATCACCAGCACGCCCAGCGTGATCAGGGGGATCAGGCCCATCATCATCCCGAAGGTGCCATAGCTCAGGGGTGAGTCGGGGCCGAGCGTGTCACTGTGCCCGGCGACGACCGAGCCCGCCAGCAGGCCGATGCCTACCGTCAGGAGGATCATCACGCCCAACGTCCAGAGCGTGGACTGCACCGAGCGGATCTTTGTCCACTCGGAGAGCAGCGCATGGCCGAGGTGGGTGGGGCGCACCGGGATGGGCGAGACATAGCCGCCCGGTCCGCCGGCGTAGGCCTGCTGGGGGTGCGGCTGGGCGGGAGGCTGCGGGGTCTGGCCCTGGGCCAGGCCCTGACCCTGGGCCGGTGCCTGGGCCTGGAGCATCATCGTGCCCGCGTCCTTGCCCGGGCCATGTGCGGCGAGCGGCTGCGGTACGGGCGCCTGCTGGGCCTGCTGGGGCTGCGGAGCCTGCTGGGCCTGGAGCGTCATGGTGCCCGCCTCTTTGGCGAGCGAGGGCTGCCCAGGGGCCTGCTGGGCCTGGAGCATCATCGTGCCCGCTTCCTTGGCGGGTGGTGCGGGCTGCCCGGGTGCCTGCTGCGCCTGGAGCATCATCGTGCCGGCCTCCTGGGCGGGCGCGGGCTGCTGCGGCGGGTGCTGCTGCGGCGCGTGCTGCTGTGCGGGCTGCTCCGGACCGGCGGGCTGCGCCTGGGCCGGGGTGCCCTGCTGCTGCGGTGCGGCGCCCTGCGGGGCGGCGGGCGGCATCGGAGGCGCGGCCGGCATCGGCTGCTGCTGCGCGCCGGTGTCGTGGGGTCCGCGCTCAGGCTGCGGCTGGGGCTGCGGCTGCTGAGGGCTGGTCATCGGGCGTCCTCGTGGTGCGGCGTGGGCTGGTCGGCGGGGGAGGCGGGCGGCATCGGCGCGGCGGGCTGCTGCCCGTACGGGTGAGGTGCGCCGTAGAGCTCGGGTGACCCGTACGGGTGACCTTGAGCCTGCGCGGGCGGCGGATAGCCCTGCCCCGGAGCCGCCCCGGCCGCCTGCTGCGCGTACGGGTCCTGCTGGGCGTACGGGTTCGGCTGCCCCTGGCCGGGAACGCCGGCCGTCGCCTGGCCCGGCTGCCCTGCCGCGTATCCGGGTCCGCCCGCAAACCCCTGCGGTGCGGCGCCCTGCGGGGCGTACCCGGCGGGGGCGCCCTGCAGGCCGGCCCGCTGGTCGTGTGTCGAGCGGTAGTCCACGGCGCCCTGGGTCAGCTGCATATACGCCTCTTCCAGCGACGCCTGGTGCGGCGACAGCTCCCACAGCCTGACCTGGGCCTGGTGCGCGACATCGCTGATACGGGGGAGCGGCAGCCCGGTCACCCGCAGCGAGCCGTCCGGCTCGGGCGCGACCTGCCCGCCGGCCTCACCGAGCGCGGCGGTCAGCTTCTCGCGCTGCTCCGGCTCGGTGTCCGGCGTACGAACCCGGGCGAAATCGGCGGAGTTGGCCGAGATGAAGTCCTTGACCGGCATGTCCGCCATCAGCTGTCCACGGCCGATCACGATCAGGTGCTCGGCGGTCAGCGCCATCTCGCTCATCAGATGCGAGGAGACGAAGACCGTACGGCCCTCGGCCGCCAGCTGCTTCATCAGATTGCGCACCCACAGGATGCCTTCGGGGTCGAGGCCGTTGACCGGCTCGTCGAAGAGCAGCACCTGCGGGTCGCCGAGCAGCGCCGCGGCGATGCCCAGCCGCTGGCCCATCCCGAGCGAGAAGCCCTTGGAGCGCCGCCTCGCGACGTCCTGGAGACCGACCACCCCCAGCACCTCGTCGACCCGGCGGGCGGGAATGCCGGACAGCTGGGCGAGCGAGAGCAGATGCTGGCGCGCGCTGCGGCCGCCGTGCACGGCCTTGGCATCGAGCAGCGCGCCCACCTGGCGCGGAGCATTGGGGAGGCTGCGGAAGGGCCGGCCGGCGATGGTGGCCCGCCCCGAGGTCGGTGCGTCCAGGCCAAGAATCATGCGCATGGTGGTCGACTTACCGGAGCCGTTGGGCCCCAGGAAGCCGGTCACCGTGCCCGGCCTTACCTGGAACGACAGGTCGTACACGGCCGTCTTGGCGCCGTAGCGCTTCGTCAGGCCGACTGCCTCGATCAATTCTCCGCCCCTCGCGAGATCGTCGGGGCAGAGGCGCGCGCCCTCGTACCCCCGTGAGGATTAGGAGGCTATCCGGCCGTTGACGGTTCCCGTCAATTCCTCGCGCCTCCGACTGCCCCGCCGGGCTCCGGATTTGCCGTCGCGCGGCGTCGCGGCTGTGCGGCTGTGCGGCCGTGCGGCTGCGCGGCTTGGCGGCTTGGCGGCCGCGCGCTCTCGCCGTTGCGCCTGCGCCCGGCGAGGGGCGCCGGGAGCAACCGCGCTGCTCAGGGACGGAACGCGGACGCGGGGGACGAGCATGCGGGCATGGATGAGGGCGTGGATCCGGACGCGGAGGGGAGCCGGTCTCCTCCGCCATGCGCTATCTGCTGGGCGCTGTCCGCCGGGCGCGATCCGTTATGCGTCACGCTTTTTCAGGAGTACGAATCCGCCGATGAGTGCCGCGGCCGTCCAGGCGATCATGATTGCCAGCCCGCCCCACGGGCCGTACGGCACATCGCTGTTGGCGGGCGTCACCACTTGCATGATCTTTTTGCCCGCCTGGTCCGGCAGAAAGCGGCCGATTTTCTGGGTCGCCGTGACATTTCCGAGAATATTGGAAATGAGGAAGAAGAACGGCATCAGAATGCCCAGCGAAAGCATCGGGCTGCGCAGCATGGTGGCTACCGCCATCGAGAACAGCGCGATCAGCGTCATATAGAGCCCGCCGCCGATCACCGCGCGCAGCACGCCCGGATCCCCGATATGCGCCCGGAGATCGCCCAGCACCGACTGCCCGGCGAAGAACGTCACAAAGCTGGTCACCAGACCGACGGCGAAGACCAGTGCGGTGGCCACCAGCAGCTTGCAGAACAGGAAGGTGCCACGCTGCGGTACGGCCGCCAGCGAGGCGCGGATCATGCCGGTGCTGTACTCGTTCGACACCACCAGCACCCCGAAGACGATCATCGCGAGCTGGCCCAGCCCCATCCCGGCGAAGCTGATGTTGGTGGCGTCGAACGCCACCCGGGCCCTGGCCGGCATCGAGTTGAAGTCGCTGCTGGTCAGGCTGCAGATCAACACCCCCAGCCCCACGGTGACCACGACGGCGATGCCCAGCGTCCACACCGTGGACCGCACCGATCTGATCTTGGTCCACTCCGACCGAATGACCTGCCCGACCGCCGCCATCCGTCAGCTCCTCTTCTTCTTCTGCCAGTCCGTGCCCCAGCCGGTCGGCTGCGGTTCGCCCGGCCGTGCCCCGGCCGTCTGCGGCTCTTGCGGGGGCCGCGCCGCCGGCGACCATCCGCCGGCCTGCGCGGGCACCGGTTCGCCGCCGTGTGCGTGGTACTCCACCGACTCCGCCGTCAGTTGCATGAACGCCTCTTCCAGGGACGCCTGCTGGGGGCTCAGCTCGTGGAGCACCAGCTGATGTGCGGCGGCCAGCTCGCCCAGCCGCTCCGCGGGCACCCCGTCGACCTCCAGCGAGCCGTTGCCGGCCGCCACCGCCTGCATGCCCTCGGCGTGCAGCAGATCCAGCAGCTTCTCCTGCTCCGGGGACCGCATCCGGACGTAGGACCGGGAGTTCTGGTGGATGAAGTCCTTCATCGAGGTGTCGGCCATCAGCCGGCCCTGCCCGATCACGATCAGGTGCTCGGCGGTCAGCGCCATCTCGCTCATCAGGTGTGAGGAGACGAAAACGGTGCGGCCCTGGGCCGCGAGGTTCTGCATGAGCGTGCGGATCCAGTGGATGCCCTCGGGGTCGAGGCCGTTGACCGGCTCGTCGAAGAGCAGCACCTGCGGATCGCCGAGCAGCGCCGCGGCGATGCCGAGCCGCTGGCTCATCCCGAGCGAGAACCCCTTCGTCCGCTTCCTGGCGACCGCGCTCAGCCCCACGGTGTCCAGTACCTCGCCGACCCGTCTGCGGGGAATGCCGTTGCTCTGCGCCAGACACAGCAGATGGTTGGCGGCGCTCCGGCCGCCGTGCACCGACTTCGCCTCCAGCAGGGCCCCGATGTACGTCAGCGGGTCCTGCAGTTGGCGGTAGTGCCTGCCGTTGATCCGGACCGTGCCCGACGTCGGGTTGTCCAGGTCGAGCATCATCCGCATGGTCGTCGACTTGCCCGCACCGTTGGGCCCGAGGAAGCCGGTGACGATACCGGGCCGCACCGTGCAGGTGAGGTGGTCCACGGCGACCTTGTCGCCGTAATGCTTGGTCAGCCCCTCGAGCTCGATCATGTACAGCACGCTAGGCCCGCTCCGTGGCCCCTGCCACCGGTGCGGGGCCGCCCGGCTGACCCCCCCGTACGCACCGCGCCCCCGCACCGCCACAGAGGCGGTACGGGGGCGCGGTCCGGACCGGCGCGAAACCTGCCCGGTGGCACCACCCGGCGTTGGCCGGGGGAGGGGCAGCGGGTCGGTGGTCCGGCGGGTCAGCGGGTCTGCTGGGCGGGGACGCCGTGCGAGGCGGTCTCGTCCTCGCCGGGGGCGCCGGCCGCGGCCACCGCCGCACCGGTCAGCGTCGCCAGCATCTCGCGGACGTTGGTCAGCTGGGCGTTGATCGAGTCGCGGCGGTTGGTCAGCGCCGCCAGCTCGCGCTCGGATTCGCTGCGGATACGATCCGCCTTGGCATTGGCGTCCGCCACGATGTCCTCGGCCTGGCGCTGCGCGGTCTCCACCGTCTGGCGGGCCCGGCGCTCCGCGTCCGTCCGCAGCTTCTCGGCCTCCAGGCGGAGCTGCTCGGCGCGGTGCTCGATCTCCGCGAGCCGCTTCTCGGCCTTGGCCTGACGCGAGGCCAGGTCGCGCTCGGACTGCTCACGGCGCTTGGCGAGGTTGGTCTCGAAGTCCGCTGCGGCCTGGGCGGCCTTGGCGCGGGTCTCCTCGAAGAGGGAGTCCGCCTCCTCGCGCTTGGACTGCGCGTCCTTCTGCGCCTCGGCGCGCAGCGTGGCCGCCTCGCCCTTGGCCTTCTCGACGATCCGGGAGCCCTCGTCCTCCGCCTTCGCCTTCCGGTCGGTGGCGAACTGCTCGGCGTCGTTACGGACCTGCTGGGCGGCCGACTCGGCCAGCTCACGGTGCTGCTCGGCGGCCCGGCGGGCCTCTTCGCGCAGATCCTTCGCCTCCTCTTCGGCGAGGCGGAGGATCTTCTCCACGCGCGCACCGAGGCCCGCGTAAGACGGTTCGGCGTCATTGACCTGCGCCTGGGCGTTCTGCGTTTCGAGGTGCAGCTCCTCGATCCGCTTTTCCAGCGACGTGATGCGGGCCAGCGCGCTGTCGCGGTCGGCGACGAGCTTCGTAATGCGGTCATCCACCTGACCGCGGTCGTACCCACGCCGCACGAGCTCGAAGCCGAAGGGGGAGGAAGTGTCGCTCATGGGGTTCCTGTCGAAGAGACCGGTGAGGTGATAAGGAGAATCCTAGGGGCCATCACGGCGTGTCATCGAGTCATTGCCGGTTTGATCTGGAGAATGACCCCTCATTTGAGTGGCTACCCTTCAGACTGCTTGCCACTCGAACGAGTTGCCCCCGCGCCCGCGGCCGCCTTCACCCCGCCGCCCTTGCCTTCCCCGTTTCCGCCGGGTGCCTCGAACGACTCCAGCGCCTCCAGAACGTCCTGAACGCGGCTGATTTCGGCGTTGATGTCCTCGCGCCGGCGCACCAGGACCTCCAGCTCCCGCTTGCCCTCGTCCACGATCCGGGTGGCCTCCGCCTCGGCCTCGCCGCGCATCCGCTCCGCGTCGCGCACCGCCTCGGCCTTCTTGTTCTCGGCCTCCTTGATCAGGCCCTCGGCCTTCTTCACCGCCGAGATCCGGACCTTGCTCGCCTCGCTGTTGGCGTCCGCCACCATCCGGTCGGCCTTCTCCTCGGCCTCCACCTGCTGGGCGGTGGCCTGCGCGATGAGCTTGTCGACCCGTTCGCCGGCGTTCTTCATCGTCTCCGCGGACTCCCGGCGGGCCCGCTCGTGCAGCTCCTCGACCTCGGACTCGATCCGCTGGCGCAGCTCCTCGGCGCGCTCCCGGATGCCCGTGGCGTCGCCGCGGGCCTCTTCCAGCAGCGTGTTCGCGTCCGTACGGGCTTTCTCCACCCGGGCATTGCCGTCGGCCGTCGCCTCCGCGAGGAGCCGGTCGGCCTCCGTGCGGGCCGCGCCGACCATCGTGTCGGCCTGCTCCTCGGCGGCGGTGGCGGCCTTCAGGGCCTCCTCCTGGGCCTTGGCGACGAGCTGGTCCGCCTGCTCGGCCGCGTCCCCGCGGCGCTTGGCGGCGTCCTTGCGCGCCTCGTCGATCAGCCGGTCCGCCTCCTGCTGCGCTTGTGCCCTGGTCCGCTCGGCCGCCGCCTCGGCGTCCTCCTTGACCTTCGCGGACTCGCCGCGGGTGCGGGTGGCGTGCTCCTGGGCGGCGGTGACCGTCTCGGCCGCGTCCGTGCGCAGCCGGTCCGCCTCCGCGGTGGCCGTCGCGACCATGCGGTCCGCCTGCTCGCGGGCATCGGCCCGGGTGCGGTCCGCGTCCCGTTCGGCGTCCGCGGTCGTCTCCGCCGCGTCCGCGCGCAGCCGCTCCGCCTCGGTCGCGGCCTCCGACATCAGCTGGTCGGCCTGCTCGGCCGCGTCCGAGCGGGTCTTGTTGGCCGCCTCGCGCGCCTGGTCGCCGGTGTGCTCGGCGTCGAGACGGGCCTTCTCCAGCGCCTCGGCCGCCTCGGCCCGCAGCCGCTCGGCCGCCTCGGTCGCCTTCGCCACCAGGGTCTGCGCCTGCTGCTCGCCCTCGGCCCGCAGCCGCTCGGCGTTCTGCCGGGCCTCCTGGACCGTACGGTCCGCGTCGTCCTGCGCCGACGAGGTCAGCTCGGTCGCCTCGGTGACGATCCGTTCGGCCTCGGCGCGGGACTCGGTGATCAAGCGGTCGGCCTGCTCGGCGGCGTCCGAGCGCATCCGGTTCGCGTCGTTGCGCGCCTCCGCACGGGCCCGTGCCGCATCCTGCTCGCCCGCGGTCAGCGCGTCCGAGGCGTCGGTGCGCAGCTGCTGTGCCTTCGCCGTGGCGTCCGCGACCAGCTTCTCGGCCTGCGCGGTGGCCTGGGCCACCAGCCGGTCGGCCTGCTCGGCGGCCGCGGACCGTGCCGTATCGGCCTCCCGGCGTGCCTCGTCCAGGACACCGGCCGCCTCCGTGCGGAGCGCGTCGGCCTCCTCGATGGCCTCGGAAACCGCCCGCTCCGCCAGGGACTTCGCGGCCTCCTGGGCCTCCTGGGCCTCCTGCCGCGCCCGGGCGGCGTCCTGCGAGGCGCGCTCCCGCTCCTCGTAGGCGTCCTTGCGGACCCGGTCCGCCTCGTCCTGTGCCTCGGCCTTGGTGCGCTCCGCGGCATGCTCGGCCGCCGAACGCAGTCCGGCGATCTCTTCACCGGCCTGCTCGTGCAGCCCCGCGACCGCGTCCCGCACCTGCTGTGCGGTCTGCTCGGCCGCCGCCACCAACTCGCTCGCGCGCCGGTCCGCTTCCTCGACCAGCCGCTCGGCTTCCTCCTGCGCCTCGCCCACCCGCGTACGGGCCGCGGACAGCAGCTCTTCGCTCTGCTCGCGCGCCGCGGTCCGCTCCTGGTGGGCCTCCTCGCGGGCCTCGCCCAGCAGCTGCTCGGCCTCCCGGCGCCGCCGCGCGGCCTCCTCCTGGGCCGCGGCCAGCGCCTGCGCCGCCTCCGCGCCGGTGCGCTCCGCGGCCGTCGCGGCCTCGGCACGCACCCGATCCGCGGTCTCCTGCGCCTCCGCCTTCAGCCGCTCCGCCTCGGCCGACGCCTCGCTGCGCAGCCGCGTCGCCACCGACTCGGCGTCGGCACGTGCCGTCGAGGCGTCGGACGCGGCCTCCGTGCGCAGCCGTTCGGCCTCCTCCTCGGCCTGCTGCGTCAGCAGCCGGCGCCGCTCGGCCGACTCCGCCTTGAGGCGGGCCGCCTCCTCCTGCGTCTCCCGGCGCAGCCGCTCCGCCTCCGCGCGGGCACCGCGCAGCGACTCCTCGGCGGCGGTGACCTTCTCCTCCGCCTCGCCGTGCAGCCGGTCCAGCTCGGCCTGCGCCCCGGTCCGCAGCTCCTCCGCGGCCTCCTCGGCCGCCACGCGCAGCCGCGCGGCGGACTCCTCGGCCTCGGTGGTCACCATCTCCGCGGCCTGGGCGCCCTCGGTCAGCAGCTCCTCGGCCTCCGAACGGGCCCGCTCCAGCGCCTCCTCGGCCTGCCGGCGCAGCGCCGTGGCGCGCTCGATGGCCTCCGTCCGCACCCGCTCGCTCTCCGCGACGGCTCCCGAACGGGTCTCCTCGGCATCGGCCTTGGCCTTGGCCAGCAGCTCCTCGGCGGAGCCGGCCGCCTCCTCGATCTGCTGGACCGCCTCCCGGCGGGCCTCGCTGCGGATCCGCTCGCCCTCGGCGACCGCGTCCGCGCGCAGCTGCTCGGCCTCGCCGCGCAGCCGCCGTGCCTCCTCCTGGAGTTCGGCGGTCTTGGCGCGGTACTCCTTGGTGTCGTCCTTCGCCGCGCCCTTGAGCTGGGCCGCGGTGTCATGCGCCTCTTCGCGCAGCCGGTCCGCCTCGGCCTCGGCCTCGCTGCGCAGCCGTTCGGCCTCCTCCGCGGCCGCCTTGGTGGTGGCCTTGGCGTCCTCGGAGGCCTTGGTCAGCACCTCCTCGGCGGTGCGTGCGGCCTTCGCCAGCTGTGCCGCGGCGTCCTCCGACGCCTGGGACCGGGCGGCCTCCTGCGCCTCGGCGATCAGCCGGTCGGCCTCCGCGCGGGCGTCCTCGCGCAGTTGCTCGGCCTCGGCCTTGAGCGCTTCGGCGTCCTTGGTGGCCTCGCCGACCAGCCGCGCGATCTCCGCCTTGGCCGTACGGGTGCGCTGCTCGTTGTCCGACTCGGCCGCCGTCAGCCGCTTGGTGGCGCTCTGCTGCGCCTCCTCGACCAGCTTCTCGGCCTCGGCGCGCGCCTCGCGCAGCGCCTTGTCGGCCTCCTGGACGCGGGTCTCGGCGGTGCGGGTCAGCTCCGCGGCCTGCCGGCGGGCCTCCTCCGACTCGGTGCCGACGCTGGTCCGCAGCTGCTCGGCCTGATCGGTGGCCTCCTGGGCCTGGTTGGAGGCGGCGTTCAGCAGCCGCTCGGCGTCCGTACGGGCGCGGCGCAGGATGCTTTCCGCTTCGGTACGGGCCTCCTCGGCCGCGGTGCCGAGCCGTTCACGGGCGCGTTCGGCCAGCCGCTGCGCCTCGTCCCGTGCGGCCGACAGCGCCTGTTCGGCCTCCCGGCGGGACTCCTCCATCAGCCGGCGGGCCTGCGACTCCGTCCGGGCACGCAGCTGTTCGGCCCAGGCGACGTTCTCGTTGACGTGCGATTCGACGGTCTGCCGGCGCTCGTTGAGCTCTTCGTCGAGCCGCTGGCGGCGGGTGACCGCCTCGGCGTGCAGCTCGGCCTCCAGCCGGGACTGCCGCTCGGCCTGCTCCTGCAGCAGCCGCTGGGTCTGCGCCCGGGCCTCGCGCAGCTCGCGCTCGGCGTCCGTACGGAGTTGGTCCGCCTGGATCTGCGCATTGCGCAGCAGCTGCTCGGCCTGATGACTGACGTTGTCGTAGGCAGGACGGGTCGCGAGGTTGCGGCGCGCCTCATGGAGCTTGGCGCGCAGCACCTCGACCTGGTAGCCGAGGTCGTCGGCGTGCTGGACGGCCTTGTCCCGCTCGCTCTTCAGCCGCTCCATCTCGGCCTCGAACTGCGAGAGGTGGTCGTCAGCCTCGTAGCGGTCGTTGCCCCGCACTGCGCGGTCCCATCCGTCCCCTGGTCATGGTGGCGGCCGTCTCCGGTCCTGCGGTGCTCGTCCCGTACACGTCACGTCGTACCGGACTCGCGCCCATCGGAGCTGACCCTTCCGAAGAAATGGTGTCAGATCATCGGCAGAGTATGGACCGAGCCCCACTCCCTTACCCCGGCCGAAGCAGCACTCTACCGGCCGGGGAAGGTGAAGGTCAGTGCTCTTCGGAGGTGGCGGGCGCCGCGGTGACGAGTTCGGTGAGCACTCCGTGACAATCCTTGGGGTGCAGGAAGGTGATCCGGGACCCCATCGAACCCGTCCTGGGCTCGTCGTAGAGGACCCGGACGCCCTTGCCGCGGATGGCCTCGGAGTCGTCGTCCACGTCCGCGGTGCCGAAGGCGATGTGATGGACGCCCTCGCCGTTCTTGGCAAGCCACTTGCCCACCGCGGAGTCCTCGCGGGTGGGCTCCAGGAGCTGCAGATACGAGGCGCCGCCGTCCGACGTCCCGTTGATCTTGATCATGGCTTCCCGGACTCCCTGCTCCTCGTTGACCTCGGTGTGGAACACCTCGAAGCCGTACGTGGCACGGTAGAACTCGACAGTCTTGTCGAGGTCGAAACAGGCGATCCCGATGTGGTCGATTCGCGTCAGCATGGCTCCAGTGCACCCCTCGCATGGCCGGTTACGCAACGTGCGCGCGATCACACCCGCTTGCCGGTGACCCGCGGCGTACCGCTCAGTACATTGACCGGTAACCCTCGTTAACTTCCCTGCAAAGGAAGGCCGCACCGCATGTCTGCAACGAACGGCACGAACGGCAGCACCTCAGTGATCGTGGCGGGAGCGCGCACCCCCATGGGGCGGCTCCTGGGATCCCTGCGGACCTTCTCCGGCGCGGACCTGGGCGGTGTCGCCATCAAGGCGGCGCTGGACCGGGCGGGCATCGGCGGCGACCAGGTGCAGTACGTGATCATGGGCCAGGTGCTCCAGGCCGGGGCGGGGCAGATCCCGGCGCGCCAGGCGGCCGTGAAGGCCGGCATCCCCATGAACGTCCCCGCGCTGACCGTCAACAAGGTCTGCCTCTCCGGTCTCGACGCCATCGCGCTGGCCGACCAGCTCATCCGTGCGGGTGAGTTCGACGTCATCGTCGCCGGTGGCCAGGAGTCCATGACCAACGCCCCGCACCTGCTTCCGAAGTCCCGCGAGGGCTTCAAGTACGGCGCCGTCGAGATGCTCGACGCGATGGCCCACGACGGCCTCACCGACGCCTTCGAAGACATCGCAATGGGCGAGTCGACGGAGAAGCACAACACCCGTTTGGGCATCGCCCGGCCGGAGCAGGACGAGGTCGCCGCGCGCTCTCACCAGCGGGCCGCCGCCGCCCAGAAGAACGGGCTCTTCGAGGCCGAGATCACCCCCGTGGAGATCCCGCAGCGCAAGGGCGAGCCGGTCGTCTTCAGCAAGGACGAGGGCATCCGGGGCGAAACCACCGCGGAATCGCTCGGCAAGCTCCGGCCGGCCTTCGCCAAGGACGGCACGATCACCGCCGGCACCTCCTCGCAGATCTCCGACGGTGCGGCCGCCGTCGTCGTCATGAGCAAGGCCAAGGCCGAGGAGCTCGGTCTCGAATGGATCGCGGAGATCGGTGCCCACGGCAATGTCGCCGGCCCCGACAACTCGCTCCAGTCCCAGCCCTCCAATGCGATCAACCACGCGCTGGGCAAGGACGGGCTGACCGTCGCCGATCTTGACCTGATCGAGATCAACGAGGCGTTCGCGGCCGTCGCCGTGCAGTCGATGAAGGACCTCGGGGTGTCCCCGGAAAAGGTGAATGTCAACGGCGGCGCCATTGCGCTGGGTCACCCGATCGGGATGTCCGGAGCCCGCATCGTGCTGCATCTCGCGCTGGAGCTGCGCCGGCGGGGCGGTGGCGTGGGTGCCGCCGCGCTCTGTGGCGGCGGCGGTCAGGGCGACGCGCTGATCATTCGCGTACCGGGTAAGTAACCGAGTGCCCGTACGCGCACGCGTACGGGCGGGCCGATTCGCGGACCGCGAACCGAAGGAGCCGAGCGGCGATGGTGGACGTCCCACAGCTGGTGGAGCAGGCACGGCAGGGCCGGCCGAGGGCCGTGGCCCGGCTGATCTCCCTCGTGGAGGGGGCGTCACCGGAGCTGCGCGAGGTGATGGCGGCCCTGGCGCCGCTCACCGGCAATGCCTATGTGGTCGGGCTGACCGGCTCGCCCGGCGTCGGCAAGTCCACCACCACCTCCGCGCTGGTGACGGCGTACCGCAAGACGGGCAAACGGGTCGGCGTCCTTGCCGTCGACCCGTCCTCGCCGTTCTCCGGGGGCGCGCTGCTCGGCGACCGGGTACGGATGAGCGAGCACGCCTCGGATCCCGGCGTCTACATCCGCTCGATGGCCACCCGCGGTCATCTGGGCGGCCTGGCGTGGGCCGCGCCGCAGGCGATCCGGGTGCTGGACGCGGCGGGCTGCGACGTCGTCCTCGTCGAGACGGTCGGCGTCGGCCAGTCCGAGGTGGAGATCGCCTCGCAGGCCGACACCAGCGTGGTGCTGCTCGCGCCCGGCATGGGCGACGGCATCCAGGCGGCCAAGGCCGGAATCCTCGAGATCGGCGACGTCTACGTCGTCAACAAGGCCGACCGGGACGGCGCCGACGCCACGGCCCGCGAGCTCAACCACATGCTGGGGCTGGGCGAATCCCGTACGCCCGGTGACTGGCGGCCGCCGATCGTCAAGACGGTCGCGGCGCGGGGCGAGGGTGTCGACGAGGTCGTCGAGGCGCTGGAGAAGCACCGGGCCTGGATGGAGGAGCGGGGCGTCCTGGCCGAGCGGCGGCGTTCCCGGGCGGCGCATGAGGTCGAGACGATCGCGGTCACGGCGCTGCGGGAGCGGATCGGGGATCTGCGGGGGGATCGGCGGCTGGATGCGTTGGCGGAGCGGATCGTTTCCGGTGAGACGGATCCGTATCGGGCGGCGGATGAGTTGGTCGACGGGCTGACGAACGGGGACTGAGGCCGTTTGTTTGTCTGCGGCTGTGTCGTGGCTGGGCGCGCAGTTCCCCGCGCCCCTTTTGGGGCGTGGTCGATGCCAGCCGGTTTTTGGCGGCCTGGTCTGTTGGGGCTGGCGCCTTTGCGGGGTTCGTGGGTACCGCGGGGGCCGGAGGGGACGCACCGGAACCCGTCCTCGGCGCGGGCGCATCTGGTACGTGGGAGAGATCGACCCGGCGTTCGCTCCGGTCCTGCGGGCGGGTCCCGGTACATTCCCTCCGGCCTTCGTCCGTTCCCGTCTGCCGCCCGGTGGCACCGTCCGTCACCGATCGCAAGCGCATGCCGGCTTCGGCCAAGGAGCACCTGGGGCGGTGTCGGCCGGGCGACGACGGCCGGATGACGACGGCTGGGCGGCCGACAACCTGCTTGCCCGCTCGGCCAGTGCCTGCCAAGGCCTGGTCGGCTCAGACCTGGCTGTTGTGGCTCGGACCCGGTGGTTGCCCGGTGTCCTGCCAATGCCTGGGCGCGGCTTGGGCCTGGTGGTTGCCCCTGTCCTGCCGAGGGGGGAGCGGGTGTTGGCCGTAACAGTCATCGGTATGGCGGGACAGTCGCCAACGGACGGCGGTCGGAGGGGATGTCCGGTGCCCCGCCCGCAGGACCGGAGCGAACGCCGGGGCAACCTATGTCACGTACCAGATCCGCCCGCGCCGTGGGGGCACCTCCCGGCCGAAGGCTGGGGGAGGGGTACCGGGCGTCCCCTCCGGCCCCCCAACCCACAACGACTGGGCGAAACGGCCCCAGCCACCGGCAACCCGCACCGGGTCCAAGCAGCGAAGCAACCTCGTGACCGGCCGCAGCCACAGGCAAGGTGTCAGTGGTCCGGCCGCGCAGCGACCACGTGTCCGGGCTGAGCCTCGAACGGCCGTGGCGCCACGACAACGGCCCCCGCCCACAACAGGGTGGGCGAGGGCCGGGGTGAGCGGGGCGGGGCTCAGTCGTCCGCGCCGTCGTTGTCGTCGTCGTCCGTGTCGTGCGCCGGAGCGGCGCTCAGGGTGCCGGACTGCGGGTCGACCAGGAACTTGTGCTCCTTGCCGTCCTTGGTGAGCGTTTCGACCTCCCAGGCGGCCTTGCCACGGTGGTCGTCGTCCAGTTCGACGGACGTCACCTTGCCGTGCGAGGCGGCGGTGCGGGCGGCGGCCGCGGCGTCGGTCCTGGCGTTCTTGGCGGCGGCCTGCTCCTGGGCGTCGTCGTCATCCCCGCGGTCGACGTGCTGGTTCAGCACCCGCGCATTGCCCGCGTCGAGGGTGATCTCGTGCGACTTGCCGTCCTTGCCCAGCACATCCGCGTCCCAGACCAGGCCGGGGCGGTCCGCGTCCAGGTCGAGGCCGGTCAGGGTGCCGGGGACGGCCTTCAGCGCGGCGGCCGCGGCGTCCGGTGCGCTCACCTTGGCGGCGTTGGCCTCGCGGATCTCCTCCTGGCCGTTCGCGTCGTCGTCCTGCATCGGGATGCTGGAGCGGCCGTCCTGCACCTGCGCCGTGCCCGAGGCCTGCGGACCCGCGTGCTGGGCGGCCGTCCGGGCCGGGAGCTGCCCGCCGGAGGCGTTGGCGGAGCCGGCGCCGTTGCCCACCGCGACGGCGGTGACCGTACCGCCCGCGACGAGTGCGGCGGCCGCGGCGGTGGCGATGATCAGATGGCGCTTCATGTGTGTTCTCCCCTTGCGATCGGCTGTGTCCACACACTCGCTGAACGAAGCTGAAGGGGACCTGAAGGAGCCTGAAAGGGGCTTCAGGAAAGCGATGGCATGGTGAACGCATGCACCCGCCTGTCACCCGCCACAGCCCGCCCGGAGGCGCGCGCCGCCCGTTCCGTCTGCTGATCGTGGAGGACGAGAAGCGGCTTGCCCTGTCGCTGGCCAAGGGCCTGATGGCCGAGGGGTACGCGGTGGACGTGGTGCACGACGGCCGGGAGGGGCTGCGCCGGGCGGCGGCGGACGGCTATGACCTGATCGTGCTCGACATCATGCTGCCGGGGATGAACGGCTACCGGGTGTGCGGGGCGCTGCGGGCCGCAGGCCACGACGTGCCGGTGCTGATGCTGACGGCCAAGGACGGCGAGTACGACGAGGCCGAGGGGCTGGACACCGGGGCGGATGACTATCTGACCAAGCCGTTCTCGTATGTGGTGCTGGTGGCACGGGTGAAGGCGCTGCTGCGCCGGCACGGCCGCAGTGCGCTGCCGGTGCTGCGGGTGGGGTCGCTGACCATCGACCAGGGCGCGCAGCGGGTGGAGCGGGACGGCGGAGAAGTGACGCTGACGGCGAAGGAGTTCGCCGTGCTGGAGCAGCTGGCGCTGCGGGCGGGCGAGGTGGTCTCCAAGGCAGAGATCCTGGAGCACGTCTGGGACTTCGCCTATGAGGGCGATGTCAACATCATCGAGGTGTACGTGAGTGCACTGCGGCGCAAGCTCGGTGCCGGGCACATCGTGACGGTGCGCGGTGCCGGATACCGGCTGGTGGCGGGTGAGTAGGGCGCTGGGCTCCGTACGGGCCAGGGCGGCGGCCGGCGCGACCGCGGTGGTGGCGCTGGCGCTGATCGCGGCGGGGACGGCGGTGCTGCTGGTGCTGCGCGGCAATCTGCAGGACCAGGCCGGGCTGCGGGCCAACCTCGCGGCGCGGGAGGTGGCCTCGCAGATCGCGACGGGCACGGCGTACGACAAGCTGAAGCTGCCGGAGGGTGAGGACGGTCCGGTGGTGGTCGCCGATGACGACGGACGGGTGCTGGCGGCCGGCGAAGACGTGCGGGCCGTCGACGGGAAACCGGTGGGCGGCGCGCGGCAGAAGCCGGACACGGGGAGCGTCGGGCCGGGTACGCCGGGGGAGGACGACGACGATGACGACGACCGCAGCGGGCTCGAACCCGGTGAGGTCGATCGGGACGTCCACTACCGGGACGGGACCGCGAACGTCGACGGGAAGGTGGCCGACTACCGGTTCGCAGTGGCCGAGGCCAAGGACACCCGGGGCGAGGAGGCGACGGTGCGGGCAGGGGCGGCGCTGGCGCCGGAGCGGGAGGCCGTGGGCTCGGTGCGCGACGCCATGCTGATCGGGCTGCCGCTGCTGCTCGTGGTGGTGGCGGGGGTGACCTGGCTGGTGACCCGGCGGGCGCTGCGGCCGGTGGAGGGGATCCGCGGGGAGATGGCCGCGATCACGGCGAGTACGGATCTGAGCCGCCGGGTGCCGGTGCCGTCGTCGCAGGACGAGGTCGGCCGGCTGGCGCGGACGACCAACGAGACGCTGGCGGCGCTGGAGTCGTCCGTGGAGCGGCAGCGGCGGTTCGTCGCGGACGCCTCGCACGAGCTGCGCAGCCCGATCGCGAGTCTGCGGACCCAGTTGGAAGTGGGGGTGGCGCATCCGGAGTTGCTGGATGTGCCGGGTGCGGTGGAGGACACCGTACGGCTGCAGCGGCTGGCGGCGGATCTGCTGTTGCTGGCGCGCCTGGATGCGGGGGAGCGGCCTGCGGACGCCCGGGTCGATCTGGCGGCGATGGTGCGCGAGGAGAGCTCGCAGCGGGTCGCGGACCGGATCCCGGTGCACGTCGGGGAGCTGGCGGGCGCAGAAGTGGCCGGGTCGCGCGGTCAGTTGGCGCGGGTGCTGGGGAACCTGCTCGACAATGCGCAGCGGCATGCCGCCGGGGCCGTGCGGGTGGCCGTGGTGCGTGAGGGGGAGTGGGTGGTGCTGCGGGTCGGGGACGACGGGCCCGGGGTGCCGGAAGACGAGCGGGAGCGGATCTTCGAGCGGTTCGTACGGCTCGATGACGCGCGGGCGCGGGACGACGGCGGGGCAGGGCTGGGGCTGGCCATCGCGCGGGACGTGGCGGTGCGGCACGGCGGCTCGCTGGGCGTGCGCACGGGGTCGGTATTCGAGCTGCGGCTGCCGGTGGCCGGCTGATCCGGCGAGGCCCTGGCCGCCCGGCCCCGGCCCGGTCAGGGGGCCGAGGCCGGCCGGTCAGAGGCCGCCGCGCTCCTTGCGGAGGTGTTCGGCGACGGGGCCGAGGGAGGTGCGGAGCGCCTGCAGGTCCTCGGTGCTGAACAGGTCGATGAAGTGCTTGCGGACCGAGGCGACATGGTGCGGGGCGACCCGGCGCATGGTGTCCCAGCCTTCGTCGGTGAGCACGGCGTAGAGGCCACGGCGGTCCGACTCGCAGCTCTCACGGCGCACCAGGCCGGCGTTCTCCATCCGGGTGATCTGGTGCGAGAGGCGACTCTTGGACTGCAGCGTGCTGGCTGCCAGGTCGCTCATCCGGAGGCGTCGGTCCTCGGCCTCGGAGAGGTTGACCAGGATCTCGTAGTCGTTGTTCGTCAGGCCGAACGGCTGCAGATCACGCTCGAGTTGGTGCATCAGCAGCCTGCTGACGTCCAGGTGGGTGCGCCAGGCACACTGCTCCTGGTCGGTCAGCCAGGGGGTGTCACTGTCGGTCGTCATGGAATGATTCTACCCGTAAAAGTTGAATAGTGAATTAATTGGGTGGGGGCGGTGACGCCGGCGGCCGGAGGTGGACGTTGGTCAGACGTTCGAGGTCACCGTCCGCAGAGTATCGCTCACAGCCCGAAGCGGCGTTGGAGGCTCCCGAGGTTGCCGGGGAGCTGGGGCAGTTGTGAGCCACTTTGCGGAACGTGTCCGCCCCCGCCCGGAACGCCCGCCTCGGTGGGAACCGCCCCGGTTGCCAGCTCCGGCATCAGCTGCTCGGTGGACTGCAGCAGGACCGTGCCGGCGCCGACGAACTCGAACTGGTGCTCCTCGCCGGACGCTCCGCCGATGCCGGTGTGCGCCCGCAGCCCGCCCAGGAATCCCCGCAGGTACTGGTGGTCGTAGTGGTGGCACGGGGAGGGGCAGTCGGCCCAGCCGACGAGCGCCTGCGGGTCGACCCGGATCGGCGGTTCCATGAAGACCACCGGGCCGTTGGAAGCGGCCACGAACTTGCCGGTCCCGATGAGGGTGAGGAAGCCCGGGATGATCGATTGCTTCAGCGCGAGAGATGGCTGAAATGCGAGCAGATTGCCGGAGCGAATCGTCAGGTTGCCGTCCTCCAGATCGAAGGAGTTCACGTCGAAGGCACGGTCCGCGAGCAGCATTTTTCCGCGGCCCTCGGCGACGACCCAGTCCGCGGCGTGCAGTGGCGAATGGAAACTTCCGGCGATCAGGCGGTCCAGGCGGCCGTGTCCGATGCCCTGGAAGTCGATCTGCCCGTAGTAGGCGATCATCTTCCCCTTCTGCAGGAACCACTGGCCGTTCAGGTCGACGCTGAAGGCGTAGGCGTTGACGTTGTCGTCGGCGGGGAGCGACGAGACGTCGTGGACGACGGGACCGGTCACAGCTTCTCCTCCGACGCCTGGACGTAGACGGTGCCCTGGCCCGACAGCTCCAGCTGGAAGGCCTCGCCCGAGCCGCGGCCGACCATGTCGCGCCAGCCGAGCGCCGTGGACAGTTTGTTGCGGACGTCGCCGCGGTGGGCGACATAGGCCTGAGGGTCGACATGGACCGGGCGCTGGGGCGTGATCGGCAGCTCGATGACGCCGCCGTGCGCCATCACCGCGGCCGATCCGACGCCCTTGAGGGTCGTGGTGAACAGCCCCTGGCCGGTGACCTGGCCGCGCACCATGCCCATCACGCCGCCCTGCGCGCCCATGAACATCGTGCCCTGCTGGAGCGAGCCGTCGAAGGCCAGCAGCCGGTCGGCCTCGACGTACAGCGTCTCGCCGGTCAGGTCGACGACATGGACGTGATGGCCGCCGTGGCCGAACATGACGGTGGCGGTGGGGGCACCTCCCTGGTCATTAAGACCTTGGGGGACTTCCACGGTCATCAGGGGGGTGGCCTCACCGGCGATCCGGCGGCCGATCATGGAGCCGATGCCGCCCTGGCCGCCCTGGATGTTCGGGGTGAACGCGACCTCGCCGCGGTAGGCGAGCATCGCGCCGCGCTGGCTGTACATCCGCTGGCCCGGCCCGATCCTGGCCTCCACCATGCGGGAGTTGAGCGCCGTGAACGGCATCAGACCTCACCTCCCATGGTGTTGCGCTCGCTGGGCTGTACGTAGACCAGGCCCTCGCCCTCGAAGCGGATCTGGAAGGACTCGCCGGAGCTCTCGCCGAGGACGGTGCGGAAGTTCACCCCGGTCTGGAAGTGCTGCTTGAGGTCGCCGGTGTGGGCGACATAGGCGCCCGGGTCGACCTGGAGGGGGTACTGCTTGGTGACCCGCAGCACCACCGCGGGGCCGTGGGAGGTGATCGCCGCCTGGCCGCTGCCCTCGACGGTGGTGGTGAACAGGCCGTTGCCCTGGGAGGCGCCGCGCAGGCCGGTGAAGGTCGTGCCCGTCCGCAGCGCGGCGTCCGTGCACAGCAGATTGCTGGCCTCGACGTACAGCTTCTCGCCCTGCAGCTGGACGAGGTTGATCTCGCCGGCGCGGTCCGCGAAATAGCAGGTGCCGTGGCCCTTCACCTCCATCACGGCCATCTGTTCACCCGTGAGCCGCCGGGTGACCATGCCCCGCAGGCCCTCGCCGCCGCCGGACATCTTCTTGAACGACATCTGGCCGTCGTACGCGACCATCGCACCGTTTTTCGCCTTGACGGCGTCGCCCGTCATATCGACGGCGAGCACCTTGCTCCCCTGGAGCCGAAACTGAGCCACGGGTCAGACCGTAGTCGGCCGCGGCCGCCCGGGGCAGGTCCTTCGGCCCTGATATCGCCCTGATCCCGCCCTGAATTCCGCCGGGGACCGGCCCGGGGGTGCTCCGCGCCTCCCCCGGCGCGGTGATCGCCGGAGCGGCTGTAACAATAGGGCGAAGCTTGTGAACCCTTGCACAAGCAGTGCCCGCCCGTCGCCCGACCTCCACCCCCAGAAGACGGCGCTGCGCGCCGACTGCCCGCCCGTCTCCCGACCTCCGCCCCCAGAAGACGGCGCTGCGCGCCGACCGCCCATCTGCCACCCGAACGAGGTTCCCGTGGACATCAAGACCGCCGCCGCCCTGCACCGACTGCGCCTGGCATCCATCCCGGAGGCGCTTTCCTTCCCGGCGCTGCTGATCTTCGGCACCGGCTTCCGCCTGGCCTTCGACTACGACTCCCTGGTGATGCCGCTCGGTCTGATCCACGGACTGCTGTTCATCACGTATGTGGTGCTGCTGCTGGACGTGTGGAACCGCACCAAGTGGTCCTTCAAGCGCGTCGCCTTCTTCTTCGTGCTGGCGATCCTGCCGTTCGGCGGCCTCTACGGGGACAAGGTGCTCAAGCGCGAGGAAGAGGCCGGTGTGATCGCGGCCCGCGCCCGCAAGGAAGGGGTCCTGAACACATGATCGTCGCCTTCTCCGTGAGCCCCCTGGGCGTCGGCGAGGACGTCGGCGAGTACGTCGCCGACGCGGTCCGGGTCGTCCGCGAGTCGGGGCTGCCGCACCGCACGGACGCGATGTTCACCTCCCTCGAAGGCGAGTGGGACGAGGTCATGGACGTCGTCAAGCGCGCGGTCGCGGCCGTCGAGGCGCGCTCCGGGCGGGTCTCCCTGGTGCTCAAGGCCGATATCCGGCCCGGCGTCACGGACGGACTGACCTCGAAGGTGGAGACCGTGGAGCGGTACCTCGCCGAGGGCGACGCCCGTCGCTCCTGAGCGGTGGTCCCGCGGCACCCCGAGCGCTGCCCTCGCCGCCGGGGGAGAGGTCCGTGCGGCGGGCACAGGGGCGGGCACAAGGGTGCCCGGCCCGGCCCGACCGCTTCCCGGTACCGAAAACTGAGACACGGCTGACCACCATTTGAGCGCCGGGTAGGGTCGGAAGCGTGCCGAAGCCGCTCAGCCTTGCTTTCGATCCCATCGCGCGCGCCGACGAACTGTGGCAGCAGCGATGGGGCGCCGTGCCCTCGATGGCCGCCATCACTTCGATCATGCGCGCCCATCAGATCCTGCTGGCCGAGGTAGACGCGGTCGTCAAACCGTACGGGCTGACCTTCGCCCGCTACGAGGCGCTGGTGCTGCTGACCTTCTCCAAGGCCGGCGAGCTGCCGATGTCCAAGATCGGCGAGCGGCTGATGGTGCATCCGACCTCGGTGACCAACACCGTGGACCGGCTGGTGAAGTCCGGTCTCGTGGCCAAGCGGCCGAACCCGAACGACGGGCGGGGCACGCTCGCCACCATCACGGACAAGGGCCGCGAGGTGTGCGACGCGGCGACCCGCGAGCTGATGGCGATGGACTTCGGGCTCGGGACGTACGACGCCGAGGAGTGCGGGGAGATCTTCGCGATGCTGCGGCCGCTGCGGGTGGCGGCGGAGGACTTCCAGGACGAGTAGCGGGCGCCGCGGCCTTGCCCGGCGGGCCCGGCGCACGCAGGGGGGCGGCGAAGATCGCCCCGGAACGGGCCGTTACGCTCGGGGCATGAAGCGAAGCGTCCTGACCCGTTACCGGGCGATGGCCTACATCACCGCCGTGATGCTGCTGGTGCTCTGCACGTGCATGGTTTTCAAGTACGGCTTCGGGATGGGCAAGGACCTCACCCTCGTCGTCTCGCAGATCCACGGCGTGCTCTACATCATCTACCTGGTGTTCGCCTTCGACCTGGGCTCCAAGGCCAAGTGGAAGTTCGGCAAGCTGCTGTGGGTGCTGATCGCGGGCACGATCCCCACCGCCGCCTTCTTCGTGGAGCGCCAGGTGGTGCGGGAGATCGAGCCGCTGATCGCCGATGACGCTCCGGAGCCGGTGAAGGCCTGACCGCAGCCGGGTCAAGGCCTGACCGCACCGGCTCCGCCCCGACGCGGTCCGACGGCACCCCTGCCGACCTGCTCATACGCGCC
Source organism: Streptomyces sp. Edi2 (assembly GCF_040253635.1). Lineage (NCBI taxonomy): Bacteria > Bacillati > Actinomycetota > Actinomycetes > Kitasatosporales > Streptomycetaceae > Streptomyces > Streptomyces sp. Edi2. The sequence goes on from NZ_JBEJGX010000003.1 coordinate 6,267,483, forward strand.
TGTCCCGGAATCGGGCGGGCGCGTTTGTGCTGTCCGGGGTTCGTTACGGAAGGTGACCTGAGTGGCGCGAGAGGTAACTCATGGGGCTCTCCCGTCGACAAGTAGTAGGACGTCCAAGTAAATTCGACGGTATGGACGCTGACGCGATCGATGAGGGCCGCCGCCGCTGGCAGGCTCGGTACGACTCCGCCCGGAAGCGGGACGCGGACTTCACCACGCTCTCGGGCGATCCCGTCGAGCCGGCGTACGGGCCCCGGCCCGGGGACTCGGTCGAGGGGTTCGAGCGGATCGGGTGGCCGGGCGAGTACCCCTTCACGCGGGGGCTGTACCCGACCGGCTACCGCGGGCGGACGTGGACGATCCGCCAGTTCGCCGGCTTCGGCAATGCCGAGCAGACCAACGAGCGCTACAAGATGATCCTCAAGGCGGGCGGCGGCGGCCTCTCCGTCGCCTTCGACATGCCCACCCTCATGGGCCGGGACTCCGACGACCCGCGCTCGCTGGGCGAGGTCGGCCACTGCGGTGTCGCCATCGACTCGGCGGCCGACATGGAGGTCCTGTTCCAGGACATCCCGCTGGGTGACGTCACGACGTCCATGACGATCAGCGGGCCCGCCGTCCCGGTCTTCTGCATGTATCTGGTGGCCGCCGAGCGGCAGGGCATCGACCCGGGCGTCCTGAACGGCACCCTGCAGACGGACATCTTCAAGGAGTACATCGCACAGAAGGAATGGCTCTTCCAGCCCGAGCCGCATCTGCGCCTGATCGGTGACCTGATGGAGCACTGCGCGCGCGGCATCCCCGCGTACAAGCCGCTCTCGGTCTCCGGCTACCACATCCGCGAGGCGGGCGCGACGGCCGCGCAGGAGCTGGCGTACACGCTGGCCGACGGCTTCGGCTACGTGGAGCTGGGGCTCTCGCGCGGCCTGGACGTCAACACCTTCGCCCCCGGACTGTCCTTCTTCTTCGACGCGCATCTCGACTTCTTCGAGGAGATCGCCAAGTTCCGTGCCGCGCGCCGGATCTGGGCCCGCTGGATGCGGGACGTCTACGGCGCGACGAGCGAGAAGGCGCAGTGGCTGCGCTTCCACACCCAGACCGCCGGTGTCTCGCTGACCGCCCAGCAGCCGTACAACAACGTCGTACGGACCGCCGTCGAGGCGCTGGCGGCCGTGCTCGGCGGCACCAACTCGCTGCACACCAACGCGCTGGACGAGACCCTGGCGCTGCCCAGTGAGCAGGCCGCGGAGATCGCGCTGCGCACCCAGCAGGTGCTGATGGAGGAGACCGGCGTCGCCAACGTGGCGGACCCGCTCGGCGGCTCGTGGTTCATCGAGTCGCTGACCGACCGGATCGAGGCGGACGCCGAGAAGATCTTCGAGCAGATCAAGGAGCGCGGCAGGCGGGCGGTCCCCACCGGCGAGCATCCGATCGGCCCGATGACCTCCGGCATCCTGCGCGGCATCGAGGACGGCTGGTTCACCGGCGAGATCGCCGAGTCCGCCTTCCAGTATCAGCAGGCGCTGGAGAAGGGCGACAAGAAGGTCGTCGGCGTCAACTGCCACCACGGCTCGGTCACCGGCGACCTGGAGATCCTGCGGGTCAGCCACGAGGTCGAGCGCGAGCAGGTGCGGGTGCTCGCGGCCCGCAAGGAGGCCCGGGACGACGCCCGGGTCGAGGCCTCGCTGAAGGCGATGCTGGAAGCCGCCCGGGCCGGCGGCAACATGATCGAGCCGATGCTGGAGGCCGTACGGGCCGAGGCGACGCTCGGCGAGATCTGCGGTGTGCTGCGCGACGAGTGGGGGGTCTACACGGAGCCGGCGGGGTTCTGAGCCGGTCCTCCGCCCCGCCGCCGACGGCCGTTGGCAGCGGGGCGGAGGCCGTTGGCAGCAGGGCTTCGACGACCGGCCCTACGCTGCGGCGACCGGCATCCGCAGCCGGAACAGCGCCCCGCCCCCCGGCGCCCGCTCGGCGGTGAGTTCGGCGTCATGGGCGCGGGCGATCTGGCGGGCCATGGCCAGGCCCAGGCCGGAGCCGGGCAGGGCGCGGGCCGCCTCGGCGCGGTAGAAGCGGTCGAAGACGTGCGGGAGGTCGGCCTCGGTAATACCGGGGCCGTGGTCGCGGACCGTCAGGGCCAACTCATCGGCGGAAAAGGTGAGTTCGGTGTCGACCGGGCCGCCCGGTGGGGAGAACTTCGCGGCGTTGTCGAGGAGGTTGGACAGCAGCCGGGACAGCCGGGGCGGCACACCGGGGATCGCGACTTGGGCCGCGGCGGGGGCGATGGCGGTGGTGAAGGTGATCTCCGGCCAGTGTTCGCGGGCCGCGCCCACCGCGTGCTCCAGGAGGGCGGCCGGGCGCACCTGCTCCACCAGGGGCTGCGGCTCCTCGTCGCGGGCCAGTTCGATCAGGTCGTTGACAAGGGTGGTGACCTCGCGCAGCTGGCGGCCCAGTGCGGCCGAGGCACGGTCGCGCTGGGCGTCGGTCAGCCGGCCGGCGCGGGCCAGGAGTTCGGCGTTGGTGCGCAGCGCCGTCAGCGGGGTGCGCAGCTCGTGGGAGGCGTCGGCGACCAGGCGGCGCTGCGCGGCGACGGACTGTTCGAGCTCGCCGAGCATGGTGTTGAAGCTGGTGGCCAGGCGGGTGATCTCGTCCTCCCGGGCGGGCGGGCCCGGGGGCAGTTCGATGCGGTGGCGGGCGTCGCGGGTGGCGGCGATGCGTTCCGCGGTGGCGGTGAGCCGGGCGACCGGCGCCAGGCCCGTACGGGACACCCAGTAGCCGAGTGCGGCGGCCAGCAGGACACCGGCGCCGCCGACCGCGGACAGCGCCCAGGCGGCCTGCTGTACGCCCCGGTCGACGGTGTCGGAGCGCTGGGCGACCTGCACCGCCTCGTCCTTGTCCGCCAGGCGCGTGGTGAGCATCCGGACCGGATGGCCGGCCACCGTCAGCTTTTGGTAGAACGCCGCGCGCCGGCCGTCGGCGACCTGCCGGGTGGCGTCGGAGACGGGCAGCACATACCGCTCGCGCGGGTCCTTGGCGGGGTCGGACGGCACGATCTGGATACAGGCCGAGGCCGGGTACTGGCACAGCGTGTCACTCGGCGTCGGGCCCCAGTCGTGGCGGTCCCGGACGGCCTGGGCGGCCGTCTGGGTCAGGTTCAGCCCCAGCTGACGGGTCATCTGGTAGTCGATGATGGAGAACGCGGCCGCACAGACGCCGACCGCCACCACGGCCACCGCGGACGAGGCGGCCAGCGCCAGCCGGGTGCGGAGCGGACGGCGGCGGCGCCAGCGGGCCCCCAGGCCGCGGTTGCCGGTCACGCGCCCTCCGCGTGGTCCAGGCGGTATCCCACCCCGTGCACGGTGTGGACGAGGCGGGGCTCGCCGCCCGCCTCCAGTTTGCGGCGCAGATAACCGATGTAGACGGCCAGGGAGTTGGAGTCGGGGCCGAAGTCCCGGCCCCAGACGCGCTCCAGGATCACCTCGCGCGGCAGCACCTGCCGGGGGTGCAGCAACAGCAGCTCCAGCAGCGCCCATTCGGTGCGGCTGAACTCCAGGGGACGGCCGGCCCGGTGGCCGGTGCGGGTCACGGGGTCGACGACCAGATCGTCGAAGGCGAGCCGGGAGTCCTCGGCGGCCGTGGCGGAGGCCCGGCGCAGCAGGGCCCGGACGCGGGCCACCAACTCGTCCAGGGCGAACGGCTTGACGAGGTAGTCGTCGGCGCCCGCGTCGAGCCCGTCGACCCGTTCACTGACCGAGTCCAGGGCGGTCAGGACGAGGATCGGGGTGCGGTCGTCCAGTGCGCGCAGCCGGCGGCAGACGGCCAGGCCGTCCAGCACGGGCATCATCACGTCCAGGACGAGGACGTCCGGCTGCCAGCCGGCGACCTCCGAGAGGGCGGCCAGGCCGTCGGCGGCGCCCCGTACCGTATAGCCCTCCACGGCGAGGCCGTCCTCGACGGCGGCACGTACCTCCGGTTGGTCGTCGACGACGAGGATCTTGGGGGCTGGGGTGTTCCCGGGCGTGGGCGGCATGGACATAGGCTGCCAAACACCTCTCTTAGAAGCTTCTTAGGGCGTATCGCGAGCGTGGCGGCCATGCGCACACCACTCTCCGTCGTGATCGGTGCGGGCGGCACCGGCGGCCATATCTATCCGGGACTCGCTCTCGCTGACGCGCTGTGCCGGGCCGTGCCCGATGCGGTGATCTCCTTCGTCGGGACCGAACGCGGCCTGGAGACAGAGCTGATCCCCCGGGCCGGATACCGGCTGCACACCGTCGACATGATCCCCTTCGACCCCTCGCTCGGCGCCCGACGCTATCTGCTGCCGGCCGCGCTGCTGCGCTCGGGTACCCAGTGCCGGGCGATCCTCAAGGAACAGAAAGCCCAGGTCGCGGTCGGTATGGGCGGCTATCCCAGCGCCCCCGTGATCGTCGGGGCCAAGATGGCCGGGCTGCCGAGCCTGGTCCATGAGTCCAACGCGGTGCCCGGCCGGGCCAACAAGTTCGCGGCCCGGCTCACCCCGCACATCGCCCTCGCCTTCGACCGCAGCCGGGAACATCTGGCGGGCGGCGAGCGGGCCGAGACGGTGGGGATGCCGCTGGTGGGCCCGCTGGCCGAGCTGGACCGGGCGGGGCTGCGGCCCGCCGCCCGCCGGGCCCTGGGCGTACCGGACGGCGCCCGGCTGCTGCTGGTCAACGGCGGGAGCCTGGGGGCGGCCCGGCTGACCGAGGCGGCGGTGGGCCTGGCCGGCCGCTACCGGACGCGCAGCGACCTGCGGCTGCTGATCAAGACCGGGCCGGCGGCCCTGGAGCAGACCCGGGCCCTCCTGGCGGCGAACGGCGGGGACGCGGTCGCCGAGGCCGTGCCGTACCTGGACCGGATGGATCTGGCGTACTCCGCCGCCGATCTCGTGGTCTGCCGGGCCGGTTCGGCGACCGTCGCCGAGCTGGCCACCATCGGGATGCCGGCCGTCCTCGTGCCGTATCCGCATGCGCCGGGCGACCACCAGACCCATAACGCCCGGGTGCTCTCGGACGCCGGGGCGGCGCTGTTGCTGCCCGATCCGCAGACCACGGCGGAGCGGCTGGACGCGCTGGTCACCCCGCTTCTCGACGATCCGGCCCGGCTCGCCGCGATGGGCGCGGCCGCCGACCCGGGCACCCATGCGCAGGCCGCCGGCCTGCTGGCCGACAAGGTGCTGGCGCTCGCCGGCCACCCGCAGGTCCACCACCACCCCACGATGAAGGAGTCAGCATGAACAGCAGCACACAGCAGTGGACGGGCCGCCGGGTCCTGGTCACCGGGGCCGAGGGGTTCATCGGCTCGACCCTGGTCGACATGCTGGTGGAGGCCGGCGCCGAGGTGCGCGCGTTCGTCCATTACAAGCCCTACGCCGAAAAGGGAAATCTGGCGCGCTATTTGGTGCCGGGCGGCCCGGTCGAGATGGTCGCGGGCGATGTGCGGGACGCGGGCCGGGTGATGGACGCTGTCGAGGGCTGCGACACGGTCTTCCATCTGGCCGCGCTGATCGGGATCCCGTACAGCTACGACTCGCCCGGCGCGTATGTGCAGACGAACGTCGTCGGGACGGAGAACGTCGCGGAGGCCTGCCGCCGGCATGCGGTGCGGCGGCTGGTGCACACGTCCACCAGTGAGGTCTACGGGACCGCGCTGACCGCGCCGATCGGCGAGGACCACCCGCTGCAGCCGCAGTCGCCGTACTCCGCCTCGAAGATCGGCGCGGACATGATGGCGCTGTCGCACCGGCACGCCTTCGAGCTGCCGGTGACGGTGGTGCGGCCGTTCAACACCTACGGCCCCCGGCAGTCCGCGCGCGCCGTGATCCCCACGATCCTGGCCCAACTCCACGCGGGCGCCCGGCAGATCAAGCTGGGCTCGCTCACCCCGACCCGCGACTTCACGTATGTCACCGACACCGCGGCCGGCTTCCTGGCGCTGGCCGACTGCGACCGGGCACTGGGCGAGGTCGTCAACCTCGGCACCGGGCGGGAGATCGCCATCGGGGCGCTCGCCGAGGCGCTGATAGCGGCCTCCGGCCGGGAGGCCGAGGTGGTGGTGGACCCGGCGCGGCTGCGGCCGTCCGGCAGCGAGGTCGAGCGGCTGCTGTCGGACAACTCCCGGGCGCGCGAGTGGGCTTCGTGGCGGCCGGAGGTCACGCTGGAGCAGGGGCTGAAGCAGACCTCGGAGTGGGTGGCACAGAACCTGCACCTGTTCGCCGCGGACCGCTACCAGGTCTGATCCGCCTGCCGGTTGTGACCTGCGCCGCGGCGGGCACCTCGGTGCCGCGCCGCGGCCGGCACCCGTCCGCCGGGCTCAGCCCTGGTCGCCCAGAGCGGAGAGCCCGGTGAGGAAGAGCGCCGTGAAGTCGCGTCCCCACGCGGCATCCACGGGCTCCCCGCTGACCAGGGTGCGGTGCACGATCGCCCCGGCGATCACATCGAAGATCAGGTCCATGTTGCGGGCGGCGTCCCGCTCGCCGTCCGCACCGGGTGTGTCCGGGGGTAGTTCGCCGCGGGCCTGGGCGCGCGAGCGGCCGAGCAGGACCAGCCGCTTCTGGCGGTCGACGATCGCCGAGCGGATCCGTTCGCGCAGCGCCTCGTCGGCGGTGGACTCCGCGACCACGGCCATCAGCGCCGTCTTGGTCTCCGGCCGCGCCAGCAGTGCCCCGAACTGCAGCACCACGCCCTCGATATCGGATTGCAGGGAGCCCCGGTCGGGGAGTTCGAGCTCGTCGAAGAGGACCGCCACGGCGTCCACGACGAGCTCGTTCTTGTTGGCCCAGCGGCGGTAGAGCGTCGTCTTGGCGACACCGGCCCGGGCCGCCACATCGCTCATGGTCAGCCGCCCCCAGCCCAGATCGACGAGTGCGGCCCGGGTCGCGTGCAGGATCGCGAGATCGGTCTCGGCGCTGCGCGGGCGGCCCGTGCGGCCCTTTGGGGAACTGGCGGAGTGGTGCATGCGGGCGACCATACCGGGCAGTACGGGAGATGCCGCCCGTGAGGCAGATCACCCCTCGCGGGGCCGGACCCGGTGGTGATGCGGGGCCGACGGCGAGTTACGCTACGGGTCGTAGCGTAAGAGTGACAGCCACTGGCCGTGGGTGGGGACCCATGGCCGCGCACGACGGTCCTCCTCGGGACCGCACGACGGCCCTCCTCGGGGCCAGTACGGGCAGCGATCCCGGACGTACGCCGGCATTCCGGCGGGGCGTACGGACGGGGTGCGGTGCCCGGTAACCCGGCCCGGCGGCAGCACCGGACCGGCACTTTGCAGCACCGCCGCACGACCGATCGCATCGCAGACCGCAGCGCTTTCCGGATCGCTTTCCGGAACGGCCCGCCCAGGGGGGAGGATGGACCCATGCAGCCACGCAATATGTCCATGAGTGGAGTCGTCGACCTCGCAGCGGTGAAGTCGGCGGGGGAAGCGAAGCAGAAGGCGGAGCAGGCACGTGCCGAGGCCGCCCGTACGGGCCAGGCACCCGTGAGCGGTGCCCGCCTGGTGTTCGACGTCGACGAGGCGGGGTTCCAGCAGGACGTCCTGCAGCGCTCGACCGAGGTCCCGGTCGTCATTGACTTCTGGGCCGAGTGGTGCGAGCCGTGCAAGCAGCTGGGTCCGCTGCTGGAGCGCCTCGCGGGGGAGTACGCCGGCAAGTTCGTGCTGGCCAAGATCGACGTCGATGCCAACCAGATGCTGTTCCAGCAGTTCGGGGTGCAGGGCATCCCGGCGGTCTTCGCGGTCGTCGCGGGACAGCCGATCCCGCTCTTCCAGGGCGCGGCCCCGGAGTCGCAGATCCGCGAGGTGCTCGACCAGCTGGTGCAGGCCGCCGAGCAGCAGTTCGGCATCGTGGGAGCGCCGCTCGACCCGCAGGCCGCGGGGGAGGCGGAGCAGGAGGCCGCGGCCCCGGCGCCGGCCGGTCCCTATGACGCACTGCTGGAGGCCGCGAACCAGGCGCTGGACTCCGGTGACCTGGGCGGTGCCGTCCAGGCGTACAAGAACGTGCTCAACGACGACCCGGCCAACCCGGAGGCCAAGCTCGGCCTGGCGCAGGCCGAACTCCTCCGCCGGGTGCAGGATCTCGACCCGCAGGCGGTGCGCAAGGAGGCCGCGGAGAATCCGGCCGATGTGCAGGCGCAGATCCGTGCCGCGGACCTGGACCTGGTCGGCGGTCATGTCGAGGACGCGTTCGGCCGGCTGGTCGACGCGGTGAAGCGGTCGGCGGGTGACGACCGGGAGGCCGCGCGACTGCGGCTGCTGGAGCTGTTCGAGGTCATCGGCGCGGAGGATCCGCGGGTGACGGCGGCGCGTACCGCGCTCGCCCGGGTGCTGTTCTGACCGCTCTCATCGGACTCGCCCGCTTCTGACCAGTACGACCTTCGCGAGTCGCCCGAACAAACGACACAGCGGCCACGTTTTACCAAAACTTGGTAATCGTGGCCGCTGTTACTTCAAGTAAGTCTGAGCGACCCCCTTGCGCCGCTGTGTCCGCAATTGCCCAATGTCCCCTCACTGTTAGTGGCGACGGTATGTGTCCGCTTGATTTCAGTGGGTCGTGGCAGGGTTATCGGGCCGTTACCCGCAAGTAACGAGCCCCTTGTGCCGCGGCTCCGAATGGACCACGATCGGCCACGCTCGGTCCATTCCCGCAGCCCGGCATCCGGTCGGCGTCGCGGGGTACTTGGGTCCCCACCGAGTGGTCGGCGGCAGGTGCCGCCGGCGGTGGACAGGGGGGTCTCTGCCCCACCCGGCAGGGCCTGTCCAGGAGGTTGCGCGAGAGCGTGGCCAGTGGTTGTCGCTCGGGGGTGATCGCCGGTGTTCGGAACACGATGTGCCTCCGAGGCAGGCGCTCTCCTTCCCGAGGACGTAGCACTTCTCCCATCCCAGGCACGGCTGTCCCAACGGGGGCGGCGCGTACCGGAGATGTACGTCCGAGAAGGAGGAAAGTCATGGAGTCCCTGGCTCGTGGCGGGACCAGATGGAAGCGGTTCGCCGTCGTCATGGTGCCGAGCGTCGCGGCGACCGCCGCGATCGGTGTCGCCCTCTCGCAGGGTGCGCTCGCGGCATCGTTCAGCGTGTCCGGTCAGCAGTTCAAGGTCGCTACCGACCGGCTGGACGGCACCGGATTTGTTCAGTACGGAGCCATTGACGCCCAGAAGGGCGGCAAGCAGGTCCCGGTGGCGGTCTCGGGGTTCTCGAACGCCAAGATCAAGAACCTGTGCCAGTCGGTAGTCGTGCCGGTGCCGGTCTTCGGCGATGTGTCGATGAAGCTGTCGGCCGGTGGCGGTGACACGCCCGTCGAGGCGAAGAACCTCTACATCGACCTCGACCAGCTGTCCGCGGACGCGACCTTCAACAACATCGACATCGGTGTTGCTGCGGGCTCGACGACCAAGGGCCCGGGGATGCACAAGGGCGACAAGGCCGACCCCGGCTCGTTCGCCCAGCAGGCCGACTCGGCCACGCTGACCCACGTCAGGCAGCGGGCATGGGCCACGACGGCCGGAACGTTCAAGCTCAGCGGCCTGAAGATGAGCGTCGCCAAGGGCAAGAGCGAGTGCTACTGACGCACTGAGCGTGCGGGCGCGGGGCGAGCTGTGCGGCATTCGTCGTTCCCCGTGCCCGTACGCCGGGTAGCCCAGTAGGACACCCAGCACAGAACCACCGATTTGCCAGTCCCGAGGAGCTGTACGACATGAGCGCCGACACGCGACCACGGCTGATCGAGACCATCGGCCGGAAGCGGCTTTCGTTCCGGGAGTGGCGCGCACACCGCCCGTTCTGGGGCGGCATGCTGACTCTGCTGGCCGGCATCCCGATCATGTACATCCCTTACGCGAATCTCACGATCGGTTCCCTGACCGTCCGCATGGCGACCACCGCCGGCGCCGGCTCGCTGATCATCGGCGTACTGCTGGTCGTGCTCGGCCTGACCATGTGGTTCCAGCCCGCTTCGCGCGTCTTTGCGGGTGTGGCGGCGATTCTGCTCTCCCTCGTCTCCCTGGTCGTCTCGAACTTCGGTGCCTTCCTGATCGGCTTCCTCCTGGGGCTGATCGGCGGTGCGCTGGGAGTCTCGTGGGCACCGGGCAAGGACGGGCGGAGCGGGGACGACGCCGGGGAGCCGGCCCGCAAGACGGTTGCCGGACCGGTGGTCGCTACGCACCCCGCGCCGGCCGACGGTCCCGGGTCGGTCATCGGACTGGACGACCTGTCAGGAACGAGCCCGACCAACGGAACGAACGGGAGGCACCGTGCCGGGTGACGAGCTGCACGAGAGCGCAGCTGCCGGGGCGAGAACCGGGCCGAGGCACGCGGCGCCGAGGAAGCCGCTGCTGACTCGGCTCCACGTGCCCGCGGGCAAGGCGATAGCCATTGCCGCCATGCCGTCCGCCGTGCTCATGGGCATGGGGCTGACGCCCCAGATGGCGATTGCCAAGCCGGCGCCCAAGAGCCCCTTCAAGGACGGCCCGTGCGTCACCGCCCCGGACAAGGTGGACGACAAGGACGCCAAGTCCAAGGACGGTGCGGCGGACAAGAAGGACGACGCGCAGAGCAAGGACGACGCCCAGGGCAAGGACGACACCAAGCCGTCCGGCGAGCCCTCCGCCTCGCCCTCGGCCGGCAAGGACGCCGGCAAGGCGTCCGAGCCCGCGCCGTCCGGTTCCTCGAAGACCGAGGAGCCTTCGGGCTCCGCGACCCCGTCGCCGTCGTCCTCCGAGGAGAAGAAGGACGACAAGGGGCTGCTGGGCGGCATCGGTGATGCGCTCGGCGGTCTCTTCGGGGACAAGTCGGAGGACTCCTCGGCCTCGCCGAGTCCGTCGGCGTCCGAGCCGGCCTCGCCGAGCCCTTCGCCGTCCGCGTCCAAGGACGCCGGCTCCGCCACCGACAAGGTCACCAAGCCGGTCACGGACACGGTCAACGGCCTCAAGGACGGCGCCGGCAAGGCCGGGGACGCCGTCAAGAACGGGTCGAAGACGGTCAACGACACCGTCCACGGCGCGGTGGGCACGGCGGACAACGCCCTGCCCGGCGGCGGCCTGGACGGCAAGGACGCCAGCGGCAAGAAGTCCTTCCCCTGCGTCGTCGAGAACAAGCAGAAGGGCAAGGCCGAGCAGACGCCCGCCACCCTGCCCGACGACCCCTGGCACCTGGAGTCCAGCGCGCTCACCCTGCGCGGCCTGAACTACGAGGGCGTCGTCAACGTCCAGACCCAGAACGGCCACACCAAGCAGGCCCTGAAGTTCACCGCCGACAGCGTCGACATCGGCGATCTGCACCAGATCGTCGACGACCCGACGTCCGGCAAGCACTACCACGTCCAGGGCGCACCGGGCTCGACGTCCACGATCCGCGGCGGCAAGGTGACGATGTACACCGAGCGGCTGCAGGGCAACCTCTTCGGTCTGATCCCGATCGTCTTCGACCCCGAGCACCCGCCGCCGATCAACGTCCCGTTCGCGTACTTCACCAAGGTGAAGATCGACCAGGCGGGCCAGTTCGGCGGCAACCTCCACATCCCGGGTCTGCACCAGTCGATCACGGACTGAGGATCACCTGCGCGGGCCGGGGATCACCGGCCCTTCCGGGAGCCGCAGAAAACGGCGGTGGGCCGTCCCCTTCCGGGGGCGGCCCACCGCCGTTTCGTGTGCCGGGGGCGTCAGGCCTGCTCGCCGCCGAGGTGGTGCACCCGGACCATGTTGGTGGTGCCGGGGACGCCGGGGGCGAACCGGCGGTGATCAGCATGGTGTCGCCCTGGCTGTAGCGCTTGAGCTTGAGCAGTTCGGCGTCCACCAGGTCGACCATCGCGTCGGTGTTGTCGACGTGCGGCACGACGAAGGCGTCGACGCCCCAGCTCAGCGTGAGCTGGTTGCGGGTGGACGCCTCGGTGGTGAAGGCCAGGATGGGCTGGGCCGCGCGGTAGCGGGAGAGGCGGCGGGCGGTGTCACCGGACTTGGTGAAGGCGATCAGCGCCTTGCCGTCCAGGAAGTCCGCCATCTCGCACGCCGCACGGGCCACCGAACCGCCCTGCGTACGCGGCTTCTTGCCGGGCACCAGCGGCTGCAGGCCCTTGGAGAGCAGCTCCTCCTCGGCCGCCTCGACGATCTTCGACATCGTCTTGACGGTCTCGATCGGATAGGCGCCGACGGACGACTCGGCGGAGAGCATCACCGCGTCGGCGCCGTCGAGGATGGCGTTGGCGACATCGGACGCCTCGGCGCGGGTCGGCCGGGAGTTGGTGATCATGGACTCCATCATCTGGGTCGCCACGATCACCGGCTTGGCGTTCCTGCGGCACAGCTCCACCAGGCGCTTCTGCACCATCGGGACCTTCTCCAGCGGGTACTCCACCGCCAGGTCACCACGGGCGACCATGACGGCGTCGAAGGCCATCACGACCTCCTGCATGTTGGCGACCGCCTGCGGCTTCTCGACCTTGGCGATGACCGGGACCCGGCGGCCCACCTCGTCCATGACGCGGTGCACGTCCTGGACGTCCTTGGCGTCCCGCACGAAGGACAGCGCGACCATGTCGCAGCCCATCCGCAGGGCGAACTTGAGGTCTTCGATGTCCTTCTCGGACAGCGCGGGGACGTTCACCGCGGCGCCGGGCAGGTTGATGCCCTTGTGGTCGGAGATGACCCCGCCCTCGATGACGATGGTGCGCACCCGCGGGCCGTCGACCTCGACGACCTGCAGGGCGACATTGCCGTCGTTGATCAGGATCGGGTCGCCCTTGGACACATCGGCGGGCAGGCCCTTGTAGGTCGTACCGCAGATGGTCCGGTCGCCGGGGACGTCCTCGGTGGTGATGACGAACTCGTCGCCGCGCACCAGCTCCACGGGGCCGTCGGCGAAGGTCTCCAGACGGATCTTGGGGCCCTGGAGGTCGGCCAGCACGCCGACCGCGCGGCCGGTCTCCTCGGAGGCCTTGCGGAGGCGGTGGTACCGCTCCTCGTGCTCCGGCTGGGTCCCGTGGCTCATGTTGAATCGGGCCACATTCATGCCGGCCTCGATCAGCGTCTTCAGCTGGTCGTAGGAGTCGACGGCGGGGCCCAGGGTGCAGACGATTTTGGAACGGCGCATGGGCGGAATCCTATCGGTTTGTTTAGCGGCGGAATATATCGGTAGGCGGAAACACCGAGACCTAGGCGCTGACCAGGGCGTATGTCTGCTGGGCGATCTCCAGCTCCTCGTCCGTGGGTACCACGGCGACCGCAACCCGGGCGTACTCCGGCGAGATCAGCCGGGGCTCGTCGGACCGTACGGCGTTGAGCGAGGCGTCCACGGCCATCCCCATCTCCTCCAGGCCCGCGACGGCGGCCTCGCGTACCGGGGCGGCGTTCTCCCCGACGCCCGCGGTGAACGCCACCGCGTCGACCCGGCCGAGCACCGCGCTGTAGGCGCCGATGTACTTCTTCAGCCGGTGGATGTAGATGTCGAAGGCGAGCGCGGCCCGCTCGTCGCCCTCGTCGATCCGGCGCCGGATCTCCCGCATGTCGTTGTCGCCGCAGAGCCCGATCAGTCCGCTCTTCTTGTTGAGCAGGGTGTCGATCTCGTCCGCCGACATCCCCGCCACCCGCTTGAGGTGGAAGGTGACCGCCGGGTCGATGTCGCCGGAGCGGGTGCCCATGACCAGGCCCTCCAGCGGGGTCAGGCCCATCGAGGTGTCCACACAGCGGCCGCCGGCCACCGCCGAGGCGGAGGCGCCGTTGCCCAGGTGGAGCACGATGACATTGACCTCGGAGGGGTCCTTGCCCAGCAGTGCCGCGGTCTTGCGGGAGACATAGGCGTGCGAGGTGCCGTGGAAGCCGTAGCGGCGGATGCGGTGCGCATCGGCGGTCTCCACGTCGATGGCGTAGCGGGCCGTGTACTCCGGCATCGTGGTGTGGAAGGCGGTGTCGAAGACCGCGACCTGCGGCAGGTCGGGGCGCAGCGCGCGGGCGGTGCGGATGCCGGTGATGTTGGCCGGGTTGTGCAGCGGGGCGACCGGCACCAGCCGCTCGATCTCCTGGAGCACCGCGTCGTCGATCAGGGTCGGCTCGGTGAACTTCAGCCCGCCGTGCACCACCCGGTGCCCGATCGCGGCCAGCTGCGGGGAGTCGAGGCCGAGGCCGTCGGCGGACAGTTCCGCGGCGACGGCCTTCAGTGCGGCCTCGTGATCGGCGATCGGGCCTTCGGTCTCGCGCTTGTCGCCCCCGGTGGCCAGCGGGGTGTGGGTCAGGCGCGAGGTCTCTTCACCGATCCGCTCGACCAGGCCGACGGCGAGCCGGCCCGCGGCGGAGCCGCCCTCCGACTGCGTGTCGTGCATGTCGAGCAGCTGGTACTTCACCGACGAGGAGCCGGAATTGAGGACGAGGACGCGGGTGCCGGTGGCAGTCATGGAGCGCTTTCCGATGGGGGGCGGGGACGGGGAGCGGCCGGGTCAGGCGGCGGGGCCGGCGCCGGGACGGGCGCCCTGTGCCTGGATGGCGGTGATGGCCACGGTGTTCACGATGTCCTGGACCAGGGCGCCGCGCGAGAGGTCGTTGACCGGCTTGCGCAGCCCCTGCAGGACCGGACCGACGGCGACCGCACCGGCCGAGCGCTGCACGGCCTTGTAGGTGTTGTTGCCGGTGTTGAGGTCCGGGAAGATCAGCACGGTGGCCTTGCCGGCCACGTCGGAGTCGGGGAGCTTGGTCTGCGCGACCGCCGCGTCCACCGCCGCGTCGTACTGGATCGGGCCCTCGACCAGCAGATCGGGGCGCAGCTCGCGGACGATCTCGGTGGCCTTGCGGACCTTGTCGACGTCCGCGCCGGAACCGGAGGTGCCGGTGGAGTACGACAGCATCGCGATCCGCGGCTCGACGCCGAACTGAGCGGCGGTGGTGGCCGACTGGATGGCGATGTCCGCCAGCTGTTCGGCGTCGGGATCCGGGTTGACCGCACAGTCGCCGTAGACCAGGACCCGGTCGGCCAGGCACATGAAGAACACCGAGGACACGATCTGGGCGCCCGGCCGGGTCTTGATGATCTCGAAGGCGGGCCGGATGGTGGCGGCGGTGGAGTGCACCGCGCCGGAGACCATGCCGTCGGCAAGACCCTCCTGGACCATCAGGGTGCCGAAGTAGGAGACGTCCGCGACCACGTCGAAGGCCAGCTCGATGCTGACGCCCTTGTGGGCGCGCAGCGCGGCGTAGCGCTCGGCGAACCGCTCGCGCAGCTCGGAGGTCTGCGGATCGATGATCTGGGCGTCCGCCAGGTCGATGGCGAGGTCGGCGGCGCGCTTGCGGATCGCCTCCTCCTCGCCCAGCAGCGTCAGATCGCAGACATCGCGGCGCAGCAGCACATCGGCGGCCCGCAGCACCCGCTCCTCGCTGCCCTCCGGAAGGACCACCCGGCGGCGGCCGGAGCGGGAGCGCTCGATCAGCTCGTGCTCGAACATCATCGGCGTGACCCGGCCGGAGCGGGCGACGGAGATGCGGTTCGTCAGCTCCACGGTGTCCACATGCCGCTCGAACAGGCCGAGCGCGGTCTCCGCCTTGCGCGGCGAGGCGGCGTTCAGCTTGCCCTCGATCGCGAACAGCTCGCCCGCGGTCGGGAAGGAGCCGCCGGGGACGGAGACCACCGGGGTGCCGGGGGCGAGCCGGGCCGCCAGCGCCATGATGTCGGGGCCGGGCCGCTCGTCCAGGGTGAGCAGCACCCCGGCGATCGGCGGGGCACCGGCGCTGTGCGCGGCGAGCGAGCCGATGACCAGGTCCGCCCGGTCTCCGGGGGTCACCACGAGAGCGCCGGGGGTCAGCGCCTTGAGGAAGGTCGGCAGCATGGCGCCGCCGAAGACGAAGTCCCTGGCGTCCCTGGCCAGGCCCGAGTCGTCGCCGAGCAGCACCTCGGCACCGAGGGTGTGCACGATCTGGCCGACGGTCGGCGCGGAGAGCGAGCCGTCCTCGGGGAGCGCGTAGCAGGGCACGGGGAGCCGGGCGGAGAGCCGGTCGGCGACCGCCGCGCGGTGCTCGGGGGCCACCCGGTTGACGACCACGGCCACGACATCGCAGCCCAGCGAGTGGTAGGCGCCGTAAGCGTTGCGGGCCTCGGCGCGTACGGACTCCGCCTCCTGGCCCTGGCCGCCCACGACGGCCAGCACGGCGGCGCCGAATTCATTGGCGAGCCGTGCGTTGAGGTTCAGCTCGGCCGGGAGGCTGGTGGCGGCGAAGTCCGAGCCGAGGACCAGGACGTACTCGTAGTCCCTGGCCACGGCATGAAAGCGGTCGACGAGCCGGGAGACCAGCTCGTCGGTGCCGCGTTCGGCCTGGAGGGCGGACGCCTCGTCGTAGCTGAGGCCGTACACGGTGTCGGGGGACTGGGTGAGCCGGTAGCGGGACCGCAGCAGGTCGAACAATCGGTCGGGCCCGTCGCCGTGGGTCAGCGGGCGGAAGACCCCCACCCGGTCGACATGGCGGGTCAGCAGCTCCATGACCCCCAGCTCGACGACCTGGCGGCCGTCGCCGCGGTCGATACCGGTTACGTACACGCTCCGCGTCACGTGTGCTCTCCGATCCCATCGATGGCCACAAGGTCAAAATAAGTCGTTATTGTGGGCGTGCCCCTCTTGACAATACCTGCGCGTGTGGATAGGCCGCTCTCCCAGTTTCCCTTGTGGAGCCCGTGCGAGGACAGTGGGGGTGAGGTCCGTGGAGGGGGAGGGCGGGCCGGCCCGTGAAACAATCGGACCGGCTCACACGAACCAACAGCGAGCACAGGAGACACAGCACGATGCGTATCGGAGTCCTCACCGCAGGCGGCGACTGCCCTGGTCTGAACGCTGTGATCCGGTCTGTTGTCCACCGTGCCCTCACCGGACACGGTGACGAGGTCATCGGTTTCGAGGACGGTTTCAAGGGACTGCTCGAAGGCCGCTACCGCAAGCTCGACCTCGAGGCGGTCAGCGGCATCCTGGCCCGTGGTGGCACCATCCTCGGCTCGTCCCGGCTGGAGCGCAACCGGCTCCGCGAGGCCTGCGAGATGTCCAAGGACCTCTCCAAGGACTACGGCATCGACGTCCTGATCCCGATCGGCGGCGAGGGCACCCTCACCGCCGCCCGGATGCTCGCGGACGCCGGGATGCCGGTCGTGGGCGTCCCCAAGACCATCGACAACGACATCTCCTCCACCGACCGCACCTTCGGCTTCGACACCGCCGTCGGCGTCGCGACGGAGGCGATCGACCGCCTCAAGACCACCGCGGAGTCGCACCAGCGCGTCATGGTCGTCGAGGTGATGGGACGGCACGCCGGCTGGATCGCGCTGGAGTCCGGGATGGCCGGCGGCGCCCACGGCATCTGCCTGCCGGAGCGTCCCTTCGATGTGAACGACCTGGTCACGATGGTCGAGGAGCGGTTCGCCCGGGGCAAGAAGTTCGCGGTCGTCTGTGTCGCCGAGGGTGCCCACCCGGCCGAGGAGACCATGGACTACAAGAAGGGCGCGATCGACCAGTTCGGCCATGAGCGCTTCACCGGCATCGGCAACCACCTCGCCGTCGAACTGGAAAAGCGCCTCGGCAAGGAGGCCCGCCCGGTCATCCTCGGCCACGTCCAGCGCGGCGGCACCCCCACCGCGTACGACCGGGTGCTCGCCACCCGCTTCGGCTGGCACGCCGTCGAGGCCGCGCACCGCGGCGACTTCGGCCGGATGACCGCGCTGCGCGGCACCGACATCACGATGGTGCCGCTGCACGAGGCGGTCACCGAACTCAAGACGGTGCCCGAGTGGCGGATGGACGAGGCCGAGTCGGTCTTCTGAGCCCCGCTGCTTCGCGGGCACCAACGGCCTCCCGGAAGCACCAACGGCCGGAAGCACCAACGGCCTCCCGGAAACACCAACGGCGCGCCTGTCCTCGGCCGAGGACAGGCGCGCCGCCTTTGTGGGGGGTGGCGGTCAGGTGGTCACTGGGCGCCGATGGCCTCCAGCATGTTCAGCCGGGCCGCGCGGCGGGCCGGCCACAGCGCGGCCAGGATGCCCACGGCCACCGCGATCAGGACGAACAGCGCGAGCCGGCCCCAGGGCAGCAGCAGCTCGTAGGTGGGCAGGCCCTGGCTGACCAGGTTGCCGGCGGCCCAGGAGCAGAAGACGCCCACCGCGATGCCCAGGCCCGCGCCGAACAGCGCGATGACCACCGACTCCAGCCGGACCATCTGCTTGATACCGCTGCGGGCCAGGCCGATCGCCCGCAGCATCCCGATCTCGCGGGTCCGCTCGAAGACCGACATGGCGAGGGTGTTGACGACGCCCACCACCGCGATGATGACGGCCATGCCCAGCAGCCCGTAGGAGACGTTGAGCACCATCTCGATGTTCCCGGCGTTCTCCGTGCGCAGGTCGGCGTGGTCCTGGACCTTCAGCAGCGGGCTGTCACCGAGGGTGTGCCGGATCTGCTTCTCCAGCGCCTCCGAGGGGCCGTTCTGGGCCTTCACCAGCAGCGACTGGGCCTTCGGCTGGAACTGGTGCGGCGCCGCCAGCGAGGCGGCTCCGATCGAGTCGCCGAGCAGCTCGTTGTCCGCGTAGATTCCGACGATCTTGAGCTTCGCCTTCTTCTTGTCGAAGAAGGTGGCGTCCAGGGTGTCGCCGGTGTGCCAGCCCTTCATCTTGGCCATCTCCTGGGAGACCGCGATGTCGTTGCCTCCGGCGCCCTTCAACGAACCGCTGATGAAGTCCAGTTGGGCGACCTTGCCGATCGCGCTGAGGTCGGTGCCCATCAGGCCCATGGTGGCATTAGGGGTCTCGAAGCCCGAATCGCGCAGCGAAGCCGCCGCCTCGACGCCCGGGAGGTCCGCCACCTTCTGCGACAGCTTGGGGTCCAGACCGGTGAACGTCACGGTCCCGATCTTGTAGTCGGCCTTCAGCCCCTGGGCCGTCATCTTGTCCATGGCCTGGCCGGCCGAGTTTCCGACGACCGTCATGCCGGTGATCAGGGTGAGGCCGATCATCAGCGCCGAGGCGGTCGCCGCCGTACGGCGGGGGTTGCGCAGCGTGTTCTCCTTGGCCAGCTTGCCGCTGATGCCGAAGAGCCGGGTGGTGACGACGCCCGCCAGCGAGACCAGCGGCCGGGACAGCATCGGCGCGAGGATGATGACGCCGGTCAGCGTCAGCATGGCGCCCACCATCGCGATCGGCAGGTCGTCGGCCTTCTTCAGCGTGGAGACGTAGCACATGGTCGCGACGCCGAGGCCGCCGATGACCGTGCCGAGGGAGTTGCGGAGCACCAGGCTGCGCAGCGCCGGCGGCGCCTCGACGGTGTTGAGCGCCTCCACCGGCGCGATCTTCGCCGCCTTGCGGGACGGCAGCCAGGCGGCCAGTACGGTGACCACGACGCCCACACCGAGCGCGGAGAGCACCGCGGCCGGGCTGATGACGATCGGTCCGTCCGGGAAACCCGCGCCATTCGCTGCGAGCACCGCCTGCAGACCCACGGCGAGGCCGATGCCCAGCGCGAATCCGACGGCAGAGGAGATCAGGCCCAGCAGGGCCGCCTCCGCGAGTACCGAGCGCACGACCTGACGGCGGGAGGCGCCGATCGCACGCATCAGGGCGATCTCCCGGCTGCGCTGGGAGATCAGCATGGTGAAGGTGTTGGCGATGATGAAGACGCCGACGAACAGCGCGATCCCGGCGAAGGTCAGCAGCGTCTGGCTCAGGGCATTGTTCTGGTTGGCGACCCTCCTGGACTGCTCGGCGGCGAGCTCGGTGCCGCTGGTCGCCGTGGCACGGTCCTTGGGCAGCACCTCGCGGATCTTGGCGGTCAGTGCCTGCTGATCGGCGCCGGGCGCGGCACCGATCACCAGCTCGTCGAACTGGCCGGGGTGCAGGAACAGCTTCTGCGCGGTGGCGGTGTCGAAGAGCGTCAGGCTGCCGCCCGCGGTCACCTGCGGGTCCTCGGTGGTGACGATGCCGACCAGCCGCTTCGTCAGCACCGGGCCGTCGGTGGCGAGCCGCACGGAGTCACCGATCTTGCGGCCGGACGCCTTCGCGGTCGCCTCGTCCAGCGCGATCTCGTCGTCGGCGGTCGGTCCGCGGCCCTGCATCAGCGGGTAGCGGGCGTCGTAGCCGTCCTTGTCCGGCTGGAAGTTGGTGGCGAGGTTCTGCCAGTCGTTGCCGAGCGGCACGTTGTCCGGGCCGGCGACGGTGGCCGTGCCGTTGACATTGCTGCGCACGGACCGCACGCCGGGCAGTGCGCGGACCTTGTCCGCCAGCTTCTCGTCGACAAGGGTGCTCCGCTTGTCGTCCTTGGCGGGGCCTGAGGAGGGGGCGGGGTCCTTGGCCTGGACGGAGACGGCCACCCCGTCGAGGTTCTTCTCGGACGCCTTCTGGACGGCCGAGCCGACGGTGTCACTGAAGATGAGGGTGCCGGCGACGAAGGCGACGCCGAGCAGGACCGCGAGTGCGGTCATCATCAATCGGGCTTTGTGCGCAAGCACGTTGCGCAGGGCGGTTCGCAGCATGGTGGTGGTGTCAGTCCTGGTCCGGTGGCTCGGGATGAAGGGCAGCGCGCCGGGGAGCGCGGTGGTGCGGGGTACCGGGCGTCAGCTCGTACGTCCCTTGGTTTCGAAGAGCCGCATCCGGTCCAGGACGGTGTCCGCGGTCGGCTCGTGCAGCTCCTCGACGATGCGACCGTCGGCGAGGAAGACCACCCGGTCCGCATAGCCGGCGGCGACCGGGTCATGAGTGACCATCACGACCGTCTGCTGCATCGCCCGCACCGACTCCCGCAGGAAGCCCAGCACTTCGGCGCCCGAGCGGGAGTCGAGGTTGCCGGTCGGCTCGTCCGCGAAGATGATCTCCGGCTGGGCGGCCAGTGCCCGGGCGACCGCGACCCGCTGCTGCTGGCCGCCGGAGAGCTGGGCCGGCCGGTGCGACAGCCGCCCGGACAGGCCGACCGTCTCGATGACACGGCTGACCCACTCCCGGTCCGGCTTACGGCCCGCGATGTCCATGGGCAGCGTGATGTTCTCCTGCGCGGTCAGCGTCGGCAGCAGGTTGAACGCCTGGAAGATGAAGCCGATCTTGTCGCGGCGCAGCCGCGTCAGCTGCTTGTCGTTCAGCGAGGACAGCTCCACGTCGCCGATCCGGGCCGAGCCGGACGAGATCGTGTCCAGTCCGGCCATGCAGTGCATCAGCGTCGACTTGCCGGAGCCGGACGGACCCATGATCGCGGTGAACCTGGCCTTGCCGAAGTCGACCGAGACGGAGTCCAGCGCGACCACACGGGTCTCCCCCTGGCCGTAGACCTTGCTGAGGTCCGTGGCACGGGCGGCGACGGCAGCGTCGGCGCGAGTGGGGGCGGGAAAGGCGGCCGGGTGGGACACGGGGAACTCCTGGAGAAGGACGGACGTTTCGATGTCCCTATTCTCGAAGGCACAGGCCCCCGTGCACCTCGGCCGCAAGGACCGAAAGCCGCACCGGCCGGAAGTTGCATCGGCACCCCCGGCGTCATCCTCTGGACGGACGGCCGTCCGACCTGGGGCCGACGGGGCATCTCGGGGATGACCCGGAGGCCCGGGAGAGGCGGGAGGGGATTCTCAGGGCCGCGGCTCGCCGGCCCGGGCCCAGAATTCCGCCAGGATGCCGTCGAGAAAGGCACGTCCCGCCCTGCCGGATTCCTCGGCGCCGGCCGAGCCGCCCCAGTTGAGCGTAGCGGTCATGGTCGACTGATAGGCGCTGTGCAGCTCCTGCAGGACGGCGCGGAGTTGCGGCCCGGGCAGCGGTACGACCTTGCCGACCGGCCGGACGTAGGCCTGCCAGCGGGTGGTGACGGCGCTGGTCAGCAGCTCGGTCAGCCGTCCGTCCCGGCCGGTGAAGCGGATCAGCGCGGGCAGCGGCAGGGCCAGCGCCTCGGCGAGCGCCGCGGCCTGCCGGTCGCTGCCGCTCCACCCCCCGCCGGCCTCCAGGCGCTCGTACGCGGCCCGGTCCATGCCGATGCGCAGCGCGAGGTCCGCCGCCGCGAGGCCGAGCGTCAGGCGGTGTTCGCACAGGGTGCCCGGTGCGCCGAGCAGTTCGCCCGGCGCGCACCACAGGGCACCGGCCAGCGCGGTCAGTTCGGCCTCCGTGGGCGCGCTCTCGCCCCTTTCCCAGGACGCCACCGTCGCCGGCGCCACCGGTATGCCGAAGGCGGCCCGGATTCCGTAGGCGACATGGGCCGGGGTCATCCCCAGGGCCTCGCGCAGCCGGCGGGCGGCCTCGGCGTCGAAAGGGGGTCTGCGGGGCTCCCCGCCTTGCGTATGCACCGGCACACGGTAAGTGACGGTCCCGCCGCCCACCTATGGTGCGGATGCCCAAGCCCGAGGCTCGTAGGAACCCACCAGCCGGCCGGTTTTCCGTGCGGTCCTGCGGGTTTCCGTTCCCCGGACTTCGTCCGTCGGTCTCCGTCAGCGGTGGGTGTGCTTGATGAAGGTCAGGAGAATCAGCGGCGCGGCGGGGCGCCCGGCGCGACCTCCAGCCGGCCACGGTGGGCTGCCCGCTGAAAGCAGGCCACCGGTCACCGCCGCTCAATGGCCCGACCACCGGTAGCGCAACTCGGGGCGGCCGACCTGGCCGTACTGGGGGGCGCGGGCGGCCCGGCCGCTCTCCACCAGATGTTCGAGATAACGGCGGGCGGTGATCCGGGAGATGCCCACATCGGCGGCCGCCTCGGTCGCCGTCAGCCCGCTCCCGGCGGCCCGCAGCACGTCGGTCACCGCCCGCAGGGTGGCCGCAGTCAGCCCCTTGGGCAGCGCGGCCGGACGCGGTGCGCGCAGCGCCGCGATCGCCCGGTCCACCTCGTCCTGCCCGCTGGCCTCGCCGGTGGTGGCGCGGAACTCCGCGTAGCGGGTGAGCCGGTCGCGCAGGGTGGCGAAGGTGAACGGCTTCAGTACGTACTGCACCACGCCGAGCGAGACGCCCTCGCGCACCATCGTCAGGTCCCGGGCGGAGGTGACCGCGATGATGTCGGCGGTGTGCCCGGCCGCGCGCAGCGTCCGCACCAGCGCCAGCCCGTGGCCGTCGGGCAGATAGAGGTCGAGCAGCAGCAGATCGACCGCGTGCGCGTCGAGATGACGGCGCGCGTCGCCGCCGGAGTGCACGGTGCCGGAGACCGTGAAGCCGGGCACCCGTCCCACGTACAGGGCATGTGCGTCGGCGGCGACCGGATCGTCCTCGACGACGAGGACCCGGATGTCGGAAGGGGTCACCGGGCTCCTCCTCTCGCTCCGGAACGGGCCGTGCCCCGCGCGTCGTTCATGCCGGCGCGCCCGTCCGCAGCGGCAGCCGTACGGTGAACCGCGCGCCGCCTTCGGGTGCCCGGTCCAGGGTGACGGTGCCGCCGTTGCGGCGTACCGCCTGCTGGACCAGGGCCAGGCCCAGACCGCGGCCCCGGGCGGGCGCGGCCGTGCCCTGCTTGGTGCTCCAGCCCCGCCGGAAGATCTCCTCGGCGGCGCCCGCGGACACCCCGGGGCCGCTGTCGGCCACCCGCAACAGCAGCTCGCCGCCGTCCGCCCGCGCGGTGACGCGCACCCGCGGCGGACCGGTGGCGGTGTGCTCGTGGGTGGGTGCGGCGGCGTCGAGGGCGTTGTCGAGGAGATTGCCCAGCACCGTCACCAGGTCGCGGGCCGGCAGGCCGGGCGGCAGCAGCCCGTCGTCGATCCGGCTGTCGGCGGTCAGGGTCAGTTCGACGCCCCGCTCGTTGGCCTGCGCAGCCTTGCCGAGCAGCAGCGCCGCGAGTACCGGCTCGGCGACCGCGCCGACGACCTGGTCGGTCAGCGCCTGGGCGAGTTCCAGCTCCGCGGTCGCGAACTCCACGGCCTCCTCGGCCCGCCCCAGCTCGATCAGCGAGACCACGGTGTGCAGCCGGTTGGCGGCCTCGTGGGCCTGCGAGCGCAGCGCCTCGGTGAAGCCGCGTACCGAGTCCAACTCCCCGGACAGCGCCTGGAGTTCGGTGTGATCGCGC
Organism: Streptomyces sp. Edi2; assembly: GCF_040253635.1. Taxonomy (NCBI): domain Bacteria; kingdom Bacillati; phylum Actinomycetota; class Actinomycetes; order Kitasatosporales; family Streptomycetaceae; genus Streptomyces; species Streptomyces sp. Edi2. Next base: position 6,291,448 of record NZ_JBEJGX010000003.1, read on the forward strand.
AGGGTGACCACGCTGCCGCGCCGCTCCCCGCCGGAGACCGGCGCGGAGTTGACCACCAGCACCCGTTCGCGGGTCAGCTGCAGCTCGTCGACGCGGGGACCGGGCGCCAGCAGCGCCTCGGTCAGCGGCTCCGGCAGCCCCAGCTCGGTGACGAGACGGCCCACCGCGTCGTCCGACAGCCCCAGCAGCTCCCGCCCGCCGTCGTTGATCAGGGCGACCCGGCGCTGCCCGTCGAGCATCAAGAGCCCCTCGCGCACGGCGTGCAGCGCGGCCTGGTGGTACTCGTGCATCCGGCTGAGCTCCGCCGCGTTCATCCCATGGGTGTGCCGGCGCAGCCGGGCATTGATCACATACGTCCCCAGGCCGCCGAGCGCCAGCGCGCCCGCGGCCACGCCCACCAGCGCCAGGACCTGGTTGCGCAGCTGCTCACTGATCGTCTCGATGGTGATCCCGGAGCTGACCAGGGCCGTGATCCGGCCGCCGCGCCGGGGGTCATGGACCGGGGCGACGACCCGTACGGACGGCCCGAGCACCCCCATGTGTGTCTCGGGGAAGACCGTGCCGTGCAGCGCGGGGCCGATGTGCCCCAGGTACTTCTTGCCGATCGCGGACGGCTCGGGGTGCGTCCAGCGGGTCCCGTCCGTGGCCATCACCACCACGAAGTCGACACCGGCATCGCGCCGCAGCCGCTCGCTGTACGGCTGGAGCGCGGCCGTCGGGTCCTTGGTGCGCGCGGCGGCCACCACCGCCGGGGAGTCGGCGACGGCGGTGGCGGCGGCCGTCGCCTGCCGCCGTGCGGTCTCCTCCGCCTGCCGTCCCGCGCTGAGGTACGCGAAGAGCACACAGCCCACGACGACCGCCGCGACCAGCACCACCTGCATGGCGAAGAGCTGCCCGGCGAGGCTGCGGGGACCGCGCAGCCGCCGGGGCGGGCGGGGTCGGGGGAGTCGCATACAGAACAGTCTGCACGGTCACTTTCGAAACCGTCCGGGCGGTCACTTTTACGTGAACGAAATGTACGTAAGGGTGACGGGCGCCACAGCGGCGTGCATAGTCGCCGGAACTTGTTGTGCGACAGAGCCGCAGATCAGCGCACAGCCGTAGACCGAGGAGGCAGCCGTGGCTGCACAGACCCCGACGTCCGGGGGCACCACCGAGGAGACCGCGCCGGCGAAGCGGGACCGGACCCACTTCCTCTATATCGCCGTGATCGGGGCGGTACTGCTCGGCATCATCGTGGGCTTCGCCGCCCCCGGTGTCGCCGTCCAGCTCAAGCCGCTCGGCACCGGGTTCGTGAACCTGATCAAGATGATGATCGCGCCGGTCGTCTTCTGCACCATCGTGCTGGGCGTCGGCTCGGTGCGGAAGGCCGCCAAGGTCGGCGCGGTCGGCGGACTGGCCCTCGGCTACTTCATGGTGATGTCCACCGTGGCGCTGGCCATCGGCCTGGTCGTCGGCAACCTGCTGGACCCCGGCTCCGGTCTCCATCTGACCGAGTCCGTCCGGCACGCGGGCCACGCCCAGACCGGGGGCGGCGGGGAGTCGCTGTCCGACTTCCTGCTCGGCATGATCCCCACCACCCTGGTCTCCGCCTTCACCCAGGAGCAGGTGCTCCAGACGCTGCTGGTGGCGCTGCTGGTCGGCTTCGGGCTGCAGTCGCTGGGCGCGGCGGGCGAGCCGGTGCTGCGCGGTGTGGGGCACCTCCAGAAGCTGGTCTTCCGGGTGCTGTCCATGATCATGTGGGCGGCGCCGGTGGGCGCCTTCGGTGCCATCGCGGCGGTGGTCGGCGAGACCGGCCTGGACGCGCTGAAGTCCCTGGCCGTCATCATGATCGGCTTCTACACCACCTGTGTGCTGTTCGTGATCGTGGTGCTCGGCACGCTGCTGCGGCTGATCGCCAAGGTCAGCATCTTCCGGCTGCTGAAGTACCTCGGCCGGGAGTTCCTGCTGATCCTGTCCACCTCCTCCTCGGAGTCGGCGCTGCCCCGGCTGATCGCGAAGATGGAGCACCTGGGCGTCGGCAGGCCGGTCGTCGGCATCACCGTCCCCACCGGCTACAGCTTCAACCTCGACGGCACCGCCATCTACCTGACGATGTCCTCGCTGTTCGTGGCCGAGGCGATGGGCAAGCCGCTGCCGCTCGGCCAGCAGATCTCGCTGCTGGTGTTCATGGTCATCGCCTCGAAGGGCGCGGCGGGCGTCACCGGCGCGGGACTTGCGACCCTGGCCGGCGGCCTGCAGTCGCACCGCCCCGAACTGGTCGACGGCGTGGGCCTGATCGTCGGCATCGACCGCTTCATGAGCGAGGCGCGCGCCCTGACCAACTTCGCCGGCAACGCGGTGGCCACCGTCCTGATCGGCACCTGGACCAAGGAGATCGACCAGGCCAGGGCGGCGGAGGTGCTGGCCGGCCGGTTGCCGTTCGACGAGAAGACGATGGCCGACGACGCCTCCGCGGAGCCGGCCGCCCCGGAGGTCGTCGAACCACGGGACGGCGCGATGACGAAGACGTCCGCCAAGGTCTGATCCCGGCCGCGGGAAGAGCGGAGGGGCGGGCGCCGGGTGCGGCGCCCGCCCCTCCGGCGTGACCGGGCGCCACACCGCTGGACACCGCGGCACACCCCGCGCACCGGCCACTCTCGGGCCCGCAGCCGTGAGGTGGTCAGGCCGGCCGTAGCCAGAGGGTGGCCAGCGGGGGGAGGACGGGGGAGACGGAAGCGGTGCGGCCGTTCCAGGGGGTCGGTTCGGCCTTGAGGGCGTCGGGGTTGGTGATGCCGCTGCCGCCGTAGCGCGGATCGTCGGTGTTGAGCACTTCCCGCCAGGCGGGGACGTGGCCGGGGACGCCGAGCCGGTAGGCGTGGCGGACGACGGGCGAGAAGTTGGTGACCGAGATCAGCGGAGAGCCGTCGGCGGCGAAGCGCAGGAAGGAGAAGACATTGTCCTCGCGCGCGTCGCCGTCGATCCAGGAGAAGCCGGCCGGATCGGTGTCGCGCTCCCACAGCGCGGGGGTGGCGGCGTAGCGGCGGTTCAGCTCGCGGACGAGATCGCGTACGCCCCGGTGGTCGGGCTCCGCCTCGTACGACGGGTCGAGCAGCCACCAGTCCGGGCCGTGGCTCTCCGCCCACTCCGCTCCCTGGGCGAACTCCTGCCCCATGAAGAGCAGTTGCTTGCCGGGATGGGCCCACATGAATCCGAGGTAGGCCCGGTGGTTGGCCCGCTGCTGCCACCAGTCACCGGGCATCTTCGACACCAGTGCGCGCTTGCCGTGCACCACCTCGTCGTGCGAGATCGGCAGCACATAGTTCTCGGAGTAGGCGTAGATCATGGAGAACGTCATCTCGCCGTGGTGGTACTTGCGGTGCACCGGCTCCTTGGAGACATAGCCGAGGGAGTCGTGCATCCAGCCCATGTTCCACTTCAGCCCGAAGCCCAGACCGCCGAAGCCGCCGGGACCCGCATGGTGGGTGGCGCGGGTGACGCCGTCCCAGGCCGTGGACTCCTCGGCGATGGTCACGACACCGGGGCAGCGGCGGTAGACGGTGGCGTTCATCTCCTGGAGGAAGGCGACCGCATCGAGGTTTTCCCGGCCGCCGTGCACGTTCGGGGTCCAGCCGCCGTCCTCGCGCGAGTAGTCGAGGTAGAGCATCGAGGCGACGGCGTCCACCCGCAGGCCGTCGATATGGAACTCCTCGCACCAGTACACGGCGTTGGCGACCAGGAAATTGCGGACCTCGGTGCGGCCGTAGTCGAACTCCAGGGTGCCCCAGTCCGGGTGCGCGGCCCGTGCCGGGTCCTGGGGCTCGTAGAGCGGGCGGCCGTCGAACTCCGCCAGCGCCCAGTCGTCGCGCGGGAAGTGCGCCGGCACCCAGTCCATCAGCACGCCGATGCCGGCCCGGTGCAGTGCGTCGACCAGGAACCGGAAGTCGTCCGGGGTGCCCATCCGGGCGGTGGGTGCGTAGAACCCGGTCACCTGATAGCCCCACGAGCCGCCGAAGGGGTGCTCGGAGACCGGCATGAGCTCGACGTGGGTGAAGCCCAGGTCCTTGACATAGGCGGGGAGCTGCACCGCGAGCTGGCGGTAGGTGAGGCCGGGACGCCAGGAGGCCAGATGCACCTCGTAGACGGAGAACGGCGCCTCGTGCACGGGCCGTTCGCCGCGCCGGGCCATCCAGTCGGCGTCCGTCCAGCGGTAGTGCGAGGCCTCCACGACCGAGGCGTTGGCGGGCGGGCATTCGGTCCGCCGGGCCATCGGGTCGGCGCGCAGGGTCCGCGAGCCGTCCGGCCGGGTGATCTCGAACTTGTACAGCTCGCCCTCGCCGACGCCCGGCAGGAAGAGCTCCCAGACACCCGAGGAACCCAGCGAGCGCATCGGGTGGCCGGTGCCGTCCCAGTAGTTGAAGTTGCCGACGACCCGCACGCCCCGGGCATTGGGCGCCCAGACGGTGAAGCGGGTACCGGTCACCCCCTGGTGCTCCGTGATCCGCGCGCCGAGCGCCTGCCACAGCTGCTCGTGCCGGCCCTCGGCGAGCAGATGCAGATCCAGCTCGCCGAGCGCGGGCAGGAAGCGGTAGGGGTCCTGCACCTTCAGGGCGTTGTCGCCGTAGTCCACCAGCAGCTCGTAGTCGGGGACCGTGCGCAGCGGCAGCACCCCGGCGAACAGCCCGTCGCCCTCGGCGGGCAGGTCCGCGCGCAGCCCCTTCGCCAGGACCGTGACGCCCCGGGCGCAGGGCTTGAGGACCCGGATGAGCAGTCCGCCGCGTACAGGGTGGGCACCGAGCAGCCCGTGCGGATCGTGATGGGCCCCGTCCAGGAGCCGGCCGCGGTCCTCGTCGGACAGCGGCGCGGCGGACCGGACCCCATGGCTGCCGGCTCCCGGCGGCGCCGCACGGGACGGGCCCGCGGGCGCGGCCGCCCGGCCGGGCGCCGAGACCTCCCGGGGCGCGGACGGCCGGGTGGGTGAGGCACCGGCCGCGGGGCCGGCGAAAGTGCCCCGCGCGGCCACCGCGGGTGCGACGGCCGGGGGCCGGGACGTCGCCGCGCGGCCGGACCGCCCCGCCGCGCTGTCGTCGGCCGCGCCCGGAGCGGGCGTGGTGTCGGGGGTGGTGGGACGGGACGGCGGGCGGGCGGTCACGAGAGGCCTCCTCGGGGCGGGGCGGGGCGGGGCGGTGCGGTTCGGGGCGGTGCGGTTCGGGGCGGTGCGGGGCGTCGGTCGGGTCTCGGGGCCTACGGGGCGTACGTGCGGCGGATCGGCGGTTCGTCTGCGGCCCCTCACCCCCGGCCGTTGCCGGGCCCGGCGGAACCGGCTGCCCCGCCGGGCCGCCTGCCCGACGGGCTGTCCGCCCCCGTGCCCTGCTCCCCGCCGGCCGCCAGCCGCCGGATGGCGGCCATCGGGACGGACAGCCAGTCGGGCCGGTGCCGGGCCTCGTAGAGCACCTCGTAAACGGCCTTGTCGGTCTCGTAAGCGCGCATCAGTTCGGGCGCCGAGCGCGGATCGAGCCCGCCGGCCTCCGCATAGCCCCGGCAGTAGGCGTCACGGGTGCGCCGGGCCCACTCCAGCGACCAGGGGTCCCCGCCGGCCGGGCCGCTGCGCGCGGCATAGTCGAAGGACCGCAGCATCCCCGCGATATCGCGCACCGCCGGCTGGAGGCGGCGCCGCTCGGCCAGCGGGCGGGCCGGTTCGCCCTCGAAGTCGATCAGCGACCAGCGGCCCTCGTCGGCGGAGCGCAGCGTCTGGCCCAGGTGCAGATCGCCGTGGATGCGCTGGGCGGCCCAGCTGCGGCCGTCGTGACCGGTCGCGGCCAGCGTGTCGAAGGCGGTGCGCAGCCGGGCGCGGTAGGGCTGCAGTACGGGCACCGCGCGGGCGGTGGCGTCCAGCCGTTCGTGCATCTGGGCGGCGATCACTTCCAGCTGCGGGCGGCGCAGCTCGGTGGTCGGCAGCGTCTGGGCGAGCGCGGTGTGCACCTCGGCGGTGGCATGGCCGAGCGCCCGCGCCGAGCCGGTGAAATCGGCGCGGACGGCCAGCGCGTTCAGCGCCAGCTGCCAGCCGTCCGCCGAGCCCGGCAGGAACGGCTGCAGCACGCCCAGCGTGGTCGCCTCGGCGGCCGCCGACTCGTACCAGGCGGCGGGCGCGGGCACCCGCGGACACTTGGCGTCCGCCAGCGCCCGCGGCAGTTCCAGGTCCGGGTTGACCCCCGGCTCGATCCGCCGGAAGACCTTCAGGATGAAGGAATCCCCGTAGACGATCGAGGAGTTGGACTGCTCGACCGCGATCGGCCGGCCCGGCAGCCCGGAGGGGATCTCGGCGTCCGGCTCCCGGCAGAAGCGCAGCGCCCCGAGCCGGCCCGGTACCCGCAGTCGCTCCAGCAGCAGCCCGCACAGCCGGTTGTCGAGCAGCGCGTCATAGACGGTGCGGCCGCGCAGCGGACCGCCGCCGGGGCGGCCGATCACCGACGGCGCCAGCTGCGGCGGCAGCGCCGGATGCACCCCCAGCAGAAGCTGGTAGCAGTCTCCGCCGACGGGCCTACGGCTCGGTGGCGCGCTCTGCTGGGCGCGGACGAGCAGGAGCAGCAGGCCGGGGGCGCTGCCGTCGGTGCACGGCAGCAGTTCGGTCGCCGAGAGCAGGCCGAAGCCGGTGAGCAGCCGCCCCTTACCGGCGAACCAGCGCTGGCGCGGTACCCATTCGGCGAGCAGGGGTGCCAGCGAGGACAGCAGATCGGGGGCGGCGGCGAGCGGGCGCTGATCAGGGGTGTTGCGGGTGGCACGGGTCGAGGCGGTGTCCGACATGGCGTCGCGTCCTTTCCCCGGGCACACGACATATAGGGCAAAGTGTCCCGGAATGCGGCCTTGACTGTGCGATGGCGCGGTGGGGGTACCCCCAGACGGAGGCTGCCGGTGGTGCACCCGGACGCGGTCCGGGGGCGGGCACCGGGCGAGCCCGTCCGTACGGCAGCGGCGATTCCGGCGTGCCCTGCTCCGCTGCGCGGCGGGTTCCCTCCCGGGCCGGGGGGACCGACGATGGCTCACCCGGCCCGTGCGGTAGTAGGGAGGGTGCCCGGGCGAAAGGTCAAAAAACGCCCGTACGCGCCAGGCGGCCGCGTACGGGCGTCTTTCCGGCACCCGTGCCCGGTCAGGGCGCCGGATGTTATCCGGAGTTTCTGCGCAGCCGGAACCAGTAGAACCCGTGGCCCGCGAGGGTCAGCAGGTACGGCAGCTCCCCGATGGCGGGGAAGCGGACGCCGCCGATGAGTTCCACCGGATGGCGGCCGGAGAACGACCGCAGGTCCAGCTCCGTGGGCTGGGCGAAGCGCGAGAAGTTGTGCACGCAGACCACCAGGTCGTCGTCCGCGCCACCGGCGCCCGGCGCCTCCCGCAGGAAGGCCAGCACCGCCGGGTTGGTGGAGGACAGCTCGGTATAGCTGCCGAGCCCGAACGCGGGGTTCTGCTTCCGGATCTCGATCATCCGGCGGGTCCAGTGCAGCAGCGAGGACGGCGAACTCATCGCGGCCTCGACATTGGTGACCTGGTATCCGTAGACCGGATCCATGATCGTCGGCAGGGAGAGCCGGCCCGGGTCGCACGAGGAGAACCCGGCGTTGCGGTCCGGGGTCCACTGCATCGGTGTCCGTACCGCGTCGCGGTCGCCGAGCCAGATGTTGTCGCCCATGCCGATCTCGTCGCCGTAGTAGAGAATCGGCGAACCCGGCAGGGACAGCAGCAGGGCGGTGAACAGCTCGATCTGATTGCGGTCGTTGTCGAGCAGCGGGGCCAGCCGTCGGCGGATACCGATATTGGCGCGCATACGCGGGTCCTTGGCGTACTCCGCATACATGTAGTCGCGCTCTTCATCCGTGACCATTTCGAGGGTCAGCTCGTCGTGGTTGCGCAGGAAGATGCCCCACTGGCAGCCGGACGGAATCGCCGGGGTCTTGGCGAGGATTTCCGAGACCGGATAGCGCGATTCGCGCCGCACCGCCATGAAGATGCGCGGCATGACCGGGAAGTGGAAGGCCATATGGCATTCATCGCCGCCGACGCCGTAATCGCCGAAGTAGTCGACGACGTCCTCCGGCCATTGATTGGCCTCGGCCAGCAGTACGGTGTCCGGGTAATGGGTGTCGATCTCCGCCCGGACCCGCTTGAGGAAGGCGTGCGAGGCCGGCAGGTTCTCGCAGTTGGTGCCCTCCTCGGCGTAAAGGTAGGGCACCGCGTCCAGCCGGAAACCATCGATCCCCAGGTCGAGCCAGAAGCGCAGGGCGGAGATCATCTCCTCCTGGACCGCCGGGTTCTCGTAGTTGAGATCCGGCTGGTGGGAGAAGAACCGGTGCCAGAAGTACTGCTTGCGGACCGGGTCGAAGGTCCAGTTGGAGGCCTCGGTGTCGACGAAGATGATGCGGGCGTCCGCGTACTGCTTGTCGTCGTCGGCCCAGACGTAGTAGTCGCCGTACGGCCCCTCGGGGTCGGTGCGCGACTCCTGGAACCACGGGTGCTGGTCGCTGGTGTGGTTCATCACCATATCGATGATCACCCGCATGCCGCGGTGGTGCGCGGCGTCCACGAATTCCACGAAGTCGGCCAGATCGCCGAATTCGGGGAGCACCGCGGTGTAATCGGCGACATCGTAACCGCCGTCCCGCAGGGGGGATTTGAAGAACGGCGGCAGCCAGAGGCAGTCCACCCCCAGCCATTGCAGATAGTCGAGCTTCGCCGTGATGCCCTTGAGGTCGCCGATGCCATCGCCATTGCTGTCCTGGAAGGAACGCACCAGGACTTCGTAGAAGACGGCTCGTTTGAACCAGTCGGGATCGCGGTCCTTCGCCGGGGTGTCCTCGAAAGTGTCGGGGACAGGCTCATTGACGATCAATTGGGTGACCCTCCGATCGGTGAGGACGGTCGCAGCGACAGCACATGGGCAGGCGCGAGAGAGCGGCCCGGCTCCAGGCGCACATAGTTGTCCCTGCCCCAGTGGTAGGTATCGCCGGTGAGCTCGTCGCGCACCGGAAAGGACTCGTGCCGGCCGAGGCCGAGTTCCGGCATGTCCAACGACACCGTTGCCTCGTGGGTGTGGTGCGGGTCGAGGTTGACCACCGTGAGCACCGTGTCGGCCCGGTCGCCGTGCCCCTCGTGCTTGGAGAAGGCGAGGACGGCGTCGTTGTCGACGTGGTGGAAGTGCAGGTTGCGCAGCTGCTGCAGGGCAGGGTGCCGGCGGCGGATGCGGTTGAGCGTGGTGATCAGGGGGGCGATGGTGCGCCCCGCTCTGGCCGCCGCATCCCACTCGCGCGGCCTCAGTTGGTACTTCTCCGAGTCGAGGTACTCCTCGCTGCCGCGGCGCAGCGGCGTCGACTCGCAGAGCTCGTATCCGGCATAGACGCCCCAGGTGGGGGAGAGCGTGGCGGCCAGGACGGCACGTACCTCGAAGGCGGTACGGCCGCCCTCCTGGAGGTAGGCGTGCAGGATGTCCGGGGTGTTCACGAAGAAGTTGGGCCGCAGGTAGCCCGCGCTCTCGCCGGACAGCTCGGTCAGGTAGTCGGTGAGTTCCTGCTTGGTGTTGCGCCAGGTGAAGTACGTGTACGACTGGTGGAAGCCGATCCGGGCGAGGGTGTGCACCATGGCGGGGCGGGTGAATGCCTCGGCGAGGAAGAGCACGTCCGGGTCGGTGCGGTTGATCTCGCCGATCACCTTCTCCCAGAAGGCCACCGGCTTGGTGTGGGGGTTGTCCACCCGGAAGATCCGTACGCCCTTGGCCATCCAGAAGCGCAGCAGGCGTTCGGTCTCGCGGACCAGCCCGCGGAAGTCGGCATCGAAGGCGATCGGGTAGATGTCCTGGTACTTCTTCGGCGGGTTCTCGGCGTAGGCGACCGAGCCGTCCGCCCGGCGGTGGAACCACTGGGGGTGCAGGGTGACCCAGGGGTGGTCGGGTGAACACTGCAGCGCGAAGTCCAGGGCCACCTCCATCCGCAGCTCGCGGGCGGTGCGGACGAAGTGGTCGAAGTCCTCGAAGGTGCCCAGGTCCGGATGGAGGGCGTCATGGCCGCCGGCCGGCGAGCCGATGGCCCAGGGGGAGCCGACATCGTCCGGGCCGGCCGACAGCGCATTGTTGGGGCCCTTGCGGAACGAGGTGCCGATGGGGTGGACCGGCGGCAGATAGACCACGTCGAAGCCCATGGCGGCGACGGCCGGCAGCCGGTCGGCGGCGGTGCGCAGGGTCCCGCTGACGGCGGTGCCGTCCGGGGTCACGGTGGCGCCCTCGGAGCGCGGGAAGAGCTCGTACCACGAGCCGTACAGGGCCCGCCGGCGCTCGACGACCAGCGGCATCGGGCGCGAGACGGTCAGCAGCTCGCGCAGCGGGTGGCGGTCCAGCGCCCCGGTGACCTGGGGGGAGAGCGCCGCGGCGAGCCGGGTCGCGGCGGGCAGCTCGGGGTTGCGCAGGGTGTCCACGGCGCTGAGCACCGACTCCCGGCCGTCGCTCTTGGGGACCTCCGAGGCGGCCCGCTCGTGGAGCTCCGCGCCCTCGGCGAGTACCAGCTCGGTGTCGATGCCCGCCGGGATCTTCACGGCGGCGTGCTGCCGCCAGGTGGTGACCGGATCGGACCAGGCCTCGACGGTGAACGACCAGCGGCCCTCGATGCCGGGGGTGACCTCGGCGCTCCAGCGGTCGCTGCCGGGTGCCTGCTCCCGCATCGGGGTCCAGGGGCCGCAGCGGCCGGCCGGATTGCGCAGCACCACATTGGCCGCGACGGCGTCATGCCCTTCGCGGAAGACGGTGGCCGAGACCTCGAAGGTCTCGCCCACCACCGCCTTCGCCGGGCGGCGGCCGCAATCGATCTGCGGGCGGATGTCCAGAACAGGAATGCGACCGATCATGGGCTCACCTGAGTTTGTGGCGCTTTGCTAGGTTTGGTCCTTTGTATCCGCTCCACGGCGGGGGTGCCGGGTGCGCGCATGGGCGCTCCTGTCCGCTTTCACTCGGCTGGCGGATGGCGCGGCGGGGCGGGTCGGCGCTCCTCCGGCCTCCGGTCGGTGGTTCCCCCGGTGGCTGCTGTGCAGGTGGGCGGTGCGGGTGAGCACGGGCGTACCCGGTGAGACTTCCCGCGGGCGGCGGCCGGGCGGCTGCCGGGCGGGCCGGCGGACGGTGTCCTGCGGGTGCGTGGCCCCGGGCCCGCCGTGCGCCGGCGGACACCCTGCCGCCCCCTCGCGAGAGACTGCGGCACTGCGCTGACACGGTCGGCGTTCGCCTCCTCAACTCGGTGTGATCACAGCGGAGTTGCGGTGTGCGGATGTCCGGTGCCGCGCCGGTTCTCCTCGGCGCCCACCTCGCAGCCTCCCCCCAGGAGGTAGTCCGTACAAGAGCGCATGAGGGGGTGAAATCGGCCATATCACGGGACGCGGCGGTAAGGGCTGTCCCGTCGGGAGGTGCCCCGGCACCCGGACAGGGGCGCCCCGGCCCCGTCGGGAGGCGCCCGGCCCCGGACGCGCGAAAGCGGTGTCCGGAGAAGTTCTCTCCGGACACCGCTCGCTGCAGGGTGGTCTCACCCCGAAACGGTCAGCGCGTTGCCGCGCGGCGCGTTACTTGACGGCGACGCCGTCCCACGCGGCCTCGACACCCTTGACCTCGGGGCTGCCGGCCTTGTACAGGTCGGTGGCCGCCTTGACGGTCGCCTCACGGGCGGCCTTGTAGTCGGTGTTCGAGGTCATGTACTCGGTCAGGGCCTTGAACCAGATCTTCTCGGCCTTGTCCCGGCCGATGCCCTCGACCTTCTTGCCGTCCTTCGTCGGGCTGTCGTACTTGACGCCACCGATCTCCTTCGGGCCGCTGCCCTCGGACAGCAGGTAGAAGAAGTGGTTGGCGACACCCGAGGAGTAGTGCGGGTCGAGACCACCGGTGCTGGAGTCCCAGAAGTCCTTCGACTGACCGTCCTTGGACGGCTTGTCCATGTAACGCAGCGGCTTGCCGTCACCGTTGATGTTGATCTTCTCGCCGATGAGGTAGTCGCCCGGGTCCTTGTCGTTCTTGGCGTAGAACTCGACCGAGGTGCCGAAGATGTCCGAGGTGCCCTCGTTGAGGCCGCCGGACTCACCGCTGTAGGTGAGGTTGGCGGTGGCGGCGGTGACACCGTGCGACATCTCGTGGGCCGCGACGTCGAGGGCGGTCAGCGGGGCCTTGTCGCCCTCACCGTCGCCGTACGACATGCAGAAGCAGTCGTCGTCCCAGAAGGCGTTCACGTAGTTCTTGCCGTAGTGGACGCGCGAGGTGGCACCCTTGCCGTCACCCTTGATGCCGTTGCGGCCCTGGACCTTCTTGTAGTAGTCCCAGGTCTCGGCGGCACCGTAGTGGGCGTCGACGGCCGCGGTCTGCGGGTCGTCGGGCTTGCCGGTGCCCCACTTGTCGTCCTCGTCCGTGAAGGCCTTGCCCTCGCCGGTCTCGCTGTTGCCGAGGTTGAGGGTCTTGTGGCCACCACGGTCGGCGTCGGTCAGCGTGAAGCCGCTGCCCTCCTTGGAGGTGCCCAGGTCGACGGAGCCGCTGAACTCGCTCTCGCCCTTGCCGGTGCGGATGTCGTCGTACTGGAAGATCTTCTTGCCGCTGTTGGCGTCGGTGATGATGTGCATCCGGCTGGGCGTGCCGTCCTTCTTGACGCCCTTGACGGTGGTGTCGTAGGCGAGGACGGGGCTGCCGGAGGCGGCCCAGACGACCTTCTTGGGCGTCTGCGCGTCGGCCTTCTTGCCGCTGAGCGACTTCACCGCGGTGCCCTGCGCCGACTGCGCGGCGGCGGTCGGGGCTATCTTCGCCGTGGTGGAGGCCACCTTGACCGACTTGCCCGTCGACTTGGTGGTGCTCTTGATGGCGCCGCCCTTGGCGGTGTGCACGACCATGTCGCCGCCGAGGACGGGCAGCCCGTCGTAGGTGCGCTCGTAGCGGGTGTGCGTGGTGCCGTCGGCGTCCTTGATGACGTCCTTGACGACCAGCTTCTCCTGTGCGCCCAGGCCGAGTTCCTTGGCGGTCTGCGCCTTGGTGGCGCTCGCGTCACGCAGCAGTTCCGCGCGGTGCGAGGCGCTCAGCTTGAGGGGCGAACCGTCCGCGGTGGGGGCCTGGACGGTGGAGGCACCGGCGGTACCTGCGGTGATGCCGGCGGCCACGAGGGCCGCCGCTGCGAGGGAGATACCGGCGATACGGGTCTTACGGGACATGTGGGGGGTCACGCGTGCTCCTTCAACTTTGCCAAGAGGTGGGGGTGCAAAGCGATGCGGGTGTGACGTGCGTTCGGGAAGACTGTCATTCGAACGCGTGCATGTCAGGAGGGTGTTCGGGAATTGGCTGAAAATTGTCCGTAGAGAGGTGATCGCTGTTCGTATAACGGAGCTGGGCGCCACCCCCGAGGATCCGGGGATGACGCCCAACATCGTTGTCCTGCAGGCAAGTTGTGACCTGCGATGATCCATTGGCCCTTGGCTGTGTCACACGAAGGTGACGGCCGGGTGCCGACGGAGGATCAGAACGTCAGCTTCCAGCCGTTGATGTAGCCGGTGTCCTGAGAGTAGACGTCCTGAACCCGCAGCTTCCAGGTGCCGGAGGCCTTCTCCGAGGAGGCGTTGACCGTGTAGGTCGTCTTCACGTCGGCCGCCGAGTCGAAGGCGCTGGAGTTCTTCAGCCGGTAGGCCGTGCCGTCCGGGGCGATCAGGTCCACGACCAGGTCACCGCGGTAGGTGTGCACGATGTCCACCGCGACCTTGAGGGTGCTCGGCGCATTGCCGGTGCGGCCGACATTGATCGGTGAGGTGACCGCCGCGCCCGCGTCCGGAATCGCCACGTCGTCGGCGTTCTCGAAGACACTGCCGCCGCCGGACGCGTTGACCGTCCAGGTGAAGGTGGCGTTACCGGTCTTCTTCGCGGCGTCGGTGACCGTGACCGACACATTGCTGGTGCCGGCCGTGGTCGGCGTACCGGAGATCAGACCGGTGGACGTGTTGAGCGACAGCCCGGCGGGCAGGCCGGTCGCCGCGTACGTCAGCGCGCCCGCGGTGCCGCTGCTCGCCTTGATCTGCAGGCTCGCCGCCTGGCCCACGGTGCTGGTCTGGTTGCCCGGGTTGGTGACGGTGACCCCGCCGCCGTCAGGGACGCGGGAGCCGACGTTCACCGCGGCCCAGGTGTTGGCGACCGTGTTGTACGACGCGCTGCCCTGGCCGAACAGGTCCGCCGCGGCCTGCAGGGTGGCGGTACGGGCGCCCGCGTAGTCGGTGTTGGCGCTCATGTACTGGCTGAGTGCCTTGAACCAGACCTTCTCGGCGTTGGCCCGGCCGATGCCCGGGACCGGCTGTCCGTCGGAGGTCGGGCTGTCGTAGTGGACGCCGCCGATGTCCTTCGGGCCGCTGCCCTCGGACAGCAGGTAGAAGAAGTGGTTGGCGACACCGGACGAGTAGTGCACGTCCTTGTTGCCGACGCCGCTGGACCAGTAGTCGGCCGAGGCACCGTCCTTGGACGGCTTGTCCATGTAACGCAGCGGGGTGCCGTCGCCGTTGATGTCGATCTTCTCGCCGATGAGGTAGTCACCGGGGTCGGAGGAGTTGTTGGCGTAGAACTCCACCGCGGTGCCGAAGATGTCCGAGGTCGCCTCGTTCAGGCCGCCGGACTCACCGCTGTAGGTGAGGTTGGCGGTGGCGGCGGTGACACCGTGCGACATCTCGTGGCCGGCCACGTCGATGGCGGTCAGCGGGGAGTTGTTGCCGCTGCCGTCGCCGTACGTCATGCAGAAGCAGCCGTCGTCCCAGAAGGCGTTGACGTAGCTGTTGCCGTAGTGCACACGGGAGTAGGCGCCCACGCCGTCACCGCGGATGCCGCTGCGGCCGTGCACGTTCTTGTAGTAGTCCCAGGTCTCCTGCGCGCCGTAGGCCGCGTCGACACCGGCCGTCTGGGCGTTCTGCGGCGTGCCGTCGCCCCAGGTGTCGTCCGCGTCGGTGAACAGCGTGCCGGTCCCGGAGGACCCGTGCTTGAGGTCGTACGTCTTGTGGTTGCCCCGCGCGCCGTCGGTCATCGAGAAGTTCGGGGCCGAGCCCGAGGTCCCGAGGGTGACCTTGCCGCTGTATTCGCTGTTGCCGATGCCCTTCTCGATCCCCTGGTACTCGAAGATCTTGGCGCCGGTCGTGGCATCCGTGATGACGTGCAACTGGCTGGGGGTGCCGTCGTCCTGCAGCCCGCCGACCACCGTCTCGTACGCGAGCAGCGGCTTGCCGTCGGCGACCCAGACCACCTTGCGCGGTGCCTTCGCGGCCTCGGTCTTCTTCGACCCGAGCGACCGGGCGGAGGTGACGGCCTTCGCCTCGGCCGCGGCCGGCTTCACCTTCGCGGTGGTGCTGGCGACCTTGATCTGGGAGCGCAGGGCCTTGGTGACGCCCTTGAGCGTGCCGCCCTTGCTCTCGTGCACCACGAGGTCGCCGCCGAGGACGGGCAGCCCGTCGTAGGTGCGCTCGTAGCGGGTGTGGACGGTGCCGTCGACGTCCTTCGAGACGTCCTTGACGACCAGCTTCTCCCGCGCGCCGAGCTTGAGCTGCCGCGCGGTCTCGGCGGTGGTGGCACTGGCTGCCCGTATCAGCTCCGCACGCTGGGACGGGGACAGCTTGGCCGGCAGGGCGCCGGGATCGGGGGTGGCATGCGTGGTGCCCGGCCGCGGGGCGGCCGCCGTGCCGGTACCGGCCTGGACGCCGACTGCCAGCATTGCCGTGACGGCGACGAGTGCACCGGTCGCAACGGCGCGTCCATGGGGGGTGCGTCTCACACTGACTCCTTCTGCGGTGGCCGCCCGAGTGGCGTGGCGGCCGAGGGGGACCGGGCGGCGAAGCGGCCGTCCGGGCAGAGCGAGGCAGAACTCTTGGAGCGTGTGGGGGGAGACGTACGGGGGGTGCTGGATGTACGGGTGTTACGGGTGGCGCTGGGCGTACGAGTGGTACGGGTGGTACGCGTGGAACAGAGCGAGCAGGGAGAACCTGCGTCCACCGCGGGATGTGGTGCTGTGGGGATCCGTGCGGCGGTTGCGGGGAAGAGTCCCACCACCGGTGGCTTGTTGTCAGGCACCGTTCAACGAATTGGCCGGAAACCGTCCGTTGCGCGAAATCGGTGTTCGGAAGACGGACGGCCCGTGATCGGCCGCGCGATCCGTTCCCGCCCGTTCAAACCCCCGAAAGCCGTGAGAACAGCAGCTCATAGCCGTCCGGATCCCGTCATCCCGTCCCCGCCGACGGCGGTCACCCGAGGCGAGGTGGGTCAGCCGGGCGTTCCCCGGCCGTGCCAGGAGTGCCACAGCGCGGCGTAGGCGCCGCTCGCCGCCACCAGCTCGTCGTGCGTGCCGAGTTCGGTGAGCCGGCCGGCCTCCATGACGGCCACCCGGTCCGCGTCGTGCGCGGTGTGCAGCCGGTGCGCGATGGCGATCACCGTACGGCCCTTCAGGACGGCGGCCAGGGCGCGCTCGGTGTGCCGCGCCGTACGGGGGTCGAGCAGCGCGGTCGCCTCGTCCAGGATCACGGTGTGCGGATCCGCCAGCACCACGCGGGCCAGGGCCAGTTGCTGGGACTGCGCGCCGTCGGGGCGGTGGCCGCCGGCGCCCAGCTCGGTGTCCAGGCCCTCGGGCAGCTCCTCGGCCCAGTCGGCCCCCACGGCGGCCAGCGCGGCGCGCAGCGCGGCGTCCCCGGCACCGGGCGCGGCGAGCAGCAGATTGTCCCGGACGGTGCCCAGGAAGACGTGGTGCTCCTGGGTCACGAGGACGACCTGCCGGCGCAGCACCTCCGGGCCCAGCGCGGCGACCGGCACCCGCCCGACCGTCACCGAGCCGCTGCGCGGCGCGTCGATGCCAGCCAGCAGCCGCCCCAGGGTGGACTTGCCGGCCCCCGAGGGGCCCACCACGGCGAGGCGTTCGCCGGGGCGGACGGTCAGGTCCACCCCGCACAGGACGTCGCGGGGCGCGGGGTGCGGGCCGTCGTCGCCGGTGGCGTAGGCGTAGCGCACGGAGGTGACGTCGATACGGTCGTCGACGGGGGAGAGCGGGGCGAGAGGGTCGGCGGGAGCGGCCGTGGCGGCAGGGGCGGGCGACGGCTCCCGGGAGGGACGGGGCAGGAGGGCCGCAGGGCCGGTCCCGTCGGCCCGCCGGACCCCGCCCAGGCCCTCGACGCGGGCGAACGCGGCGCCGCTGCTCTGCAGTTGTTCGACCCGGAAGAGGATCGTCTCCAGCGGCTCGGACAGCTGCCGCAGATACAGCGCGGCGGAGACCACCACGCCCAGGCTGACGGCGCCGTGCCCCCGCAGCGCCCCGCCGGCCAGCAGCACACCGGCCACCGGGAGGACGTATGAGGCGTCCACCGCGGGCAGCAGCACGCTGCGCAGGAACAGCGTGCGGGTACGGGTACGCCGGCAGCGCTCGATGGCCCGCTCGCACGCCGCCCGCCGGCGTTCCCCGAGCCCCAGGGCCTCGACGGTGCGGGCGCCCGCCGCGGTGGCCGACAGCAGCTCGGCGAGCGCCGAGGTCGCCGCTCCCTCCGCCAGATACGCGGTGTGCGCCCGGCGCAGATACCACCGGACCGCGACCAGGCCGCACAGCAGCCCCAGCCCGCACCCGCCGAGCAGCGGATCGAGCACGACCACCGCACCGAGCAGGAACAGCGCCTGCACCACGGCGACGCACACCTCCGGTGCGGCGTCCCGCAGCGTCTCGGCGACCGCGGTGACATCGGACGTGCCCCGGGCCGTCAGATCGCCGGTGCCCGCCCGCTCCACCGTCGCGGCGGGCAGCGCCAGCGCCCGGTCGACGTACTGCTCCCGGACCCGCGCCACGGTCCGCTCGCCGAAGCGGTACCCGACGAACCGGGCGTACCGCGCCAGCAGCAACTGCGCCACCGCGCACACCAGGATGACCAGGGCCAGCCGGTCGACCGCGCGCACCCCGCCGCCGTCCCGCACCGTGTCCACGATCCGGCCGAGCAGCCAGGGGCCGGCCAGCCCGGCGCCGGCGGCCAGCGCGTTGAGCGCCAGCATCAGGGCGAAGGCCCGGCCGTCGCGCCGGATCAGCCGGAGTGCCGCCCGCCGGGTCGTGGCCGGATCGGCCACCGGCAGCGCCGCACCGTCCGGCAGCTCGTCATCGGCCGGGGGCCGGGTGGGGGCCACCGTCATCGTGCGTCCTCCTCGCTCACGGGCACCCCGGCCGCGCCCAGGGGGCCGGTGCCGTCGCCCTCCGCGTCCTCGCCGCGGGAGACCAGGCGGCGGTATCCGGGCCGGGCGGCGAGGAGTTCACGATGAGTGCCGATGGCCGCGACCGTGCCGTGGACGAGGAAGCACACCCGGTCGGCCCGGTCGAGCAGCAGGGGCGAGGTGCTGGTGACCACCGTCGTCCGGCCCGCGCGGGCGGCGTGCAGCCGGGCCGCGATACCGGCCTCGGTGTGCGCGTCGACCGCCGAGGTCGGCTCGACGGCGAGCAGCACCTCGGGGTCGGCCAACAGAGCCCGCACCAGGCGCAGCCGTTGCCGCTGCCCGCCGGAGAGATTGCGGCCCTGTGCCTCGACCGGGGCGTCGAGCCCGCCCGGCAGACCGCGCACGATGTCCTCGGCCAGCGCCGTGCGGACGGCGTCGTCGATCGCCTCCTCGGTCCGCTCCCGCCGTCCGCCGATCACCTCGCGCAGCGTCCCGGCGAACAGATCCGCTTCGTTGTCCGCCACCAGGAGCCGGTCGCGGAGCTGTGCCGGCGCGATCTCGTCGAGACGTACCGCGCCCCAGGTCGCGGCCGAGTCCGCGAACCGGCCGAGGCGGTCGATCACGGCAGCCGACTCGGCGGGACGGGCGGCGACCAGCGCGGTCAGCTCCCCGGGCACCGCCGCGACGCCCGACGCCGGATCGTGCAGGACGGACGGGTCGCGGGGAGCGTCCCGGTCCGCGCCGGCCTTCCCGGCCCGGTCCGCGCCGTCCGGCTCCAGCGCCAGGAACCGTACGACCCGCCGGGCCGCGACCAGCCCCCGGGTGAGGCCGTAGCCGCCCTCGATGAAGTACGACACCGGTCCCACCAGCGCCGCCGTATAGCCGTAGACCGCCACCAACTCGCCCAACGTGAGCGTGCCTTGGGCCGCCATCCGGGCCGCCGGCCAGGTCACCGCGGCCAGGAAGAGCGTCGGCAGGCCGATCCCGAGCGCCTGGACCCAGCTCGTCACCGCACCCACCCGGTACCCCTCGTCGCGCAGCGCCCGCGAGGCGTGCCGGTAGCGGTCGGCGAACACCGCTTTCCCGCCGAGGCCGTTCAGCACCCGCAGGCCGCCGACGAGATCCGTCAGCCGCGCCGCCAGCCCGCTTTGCCGCTCGCGGTAGCGCGTCTGCGTCCCTTGCAGCCGCCCCAGCAGCGGCCCGACCAGCACCGCGAGCAACGGCACCCCCAGCAGCACCACTCCGGCCAGCAGCGGCGAGACGTTCAGCAGCAGGACGGCGACGACCGCGTACGCCAGCACCCCGCCGACACCGGGCCCGGTCATCGTCAGCGTCTGGCTGATCACCGCGACATCGCCGATCCCGATCGCGACGACCTCCCCGGCCGTCGCCTTGCGGGGCAGCGCCGCCCCCAGCCGCACCGTCTGGGCCACGAGGGCACGCACCGTACGGAAGGTGGCGTCCATCCGGATCCGGGTCATCGTGCGATGCCGCATGACCGCCATCCAGGCGTTTATCACCCCGACCCCGAGCAGCACCGCCACCCAGCCGAGCAGCACCGGCGTCCGGCCCGGGGCCAGCCCGTCGTCGATGGCCCGCGACAGCACGTACGGCGGCAGCATCAGCCCCACCATCCACAGACTCCCGTACGAGGCGCCCGCCACCACCCGCCCCCGCTGGCAGACCACCAGCCACCACAGATAGCGCCCGGCGCGATGCGGGGCGGGCCCCCTCGCGCCAGGCACGGGGGCGGGCCCCCTCGCGCCGCCGCCCTCGGACTCCGTCATGCTGACCGCCCCCTCATGCTGTCCGCCCCGCCCCTCATGTCGTCCTCGCCCCGGCTGAACCGACGCTTGTTTCGACGCCGGTGGGGGCCGTGGTTGCGTGGATGGCCTTCCTCCCGCCCGGTCGATGGCAGCGAGTGAGGTGTCGATCTTCTCGGTGAACTCCGTTTCCGGCAACCGGAGTTCACCGGGCGTGCGGAGGGCCGGGCTCGCCTCGACAGGTGCCCGCCGTCCCTATGCGGCGCCGAGCCGCACCGGGCCGCCTTCGACCTCGCCCACCGTGCCGGCCTGCCCTGCACCCGTCCATGCCGGAGAGGCCGCAGGGCCGGAAAGCATGTGGGAGGCGATCGACGTCCTCGGTGCTCACCGCATCGGCCACGGTGTGCGCTGCACCTCCGACACCGCACTCCTGAACCGGCTCCGCGCCGACGACATCGCCCTGGAGATGTGCCCCACCAGCAATGTGCAGACCGGCGCCGTCCCCAGCCTGGCCCACCACCCCGCCACCCCGCTGCTGGCAGAGGGGCTGCTGGTCACCATCAGCACCGATACCCGCACCACCTCCGCCACCACCCTGCAGCGCGAGTTCGCCTCGCTGCAGCAGGCCACCGGATGGACCGGCCAACACGAAGCCCTCGCACAGGAAAACGCCGCCCGAGCGTCCTTCAACCACCTGAGCGGGCAGTGGGGTTGAAGCAAGAGCCCGGAGACTCTGGCCGGCGCTGCGCTCGTGACGTCGCGCGGACCGGGGCGGCGCGCAGGCGGACCGGGGCGGCGCGCAGGCGGGCAGGTCCGACCGGTGTCAGTCGCCGGCGAGGATGAAATCGGCTATCGCGGCAGCGACGGCTTCGGGCTGCTCATCGGGGATGAAGTGTCCGGCGTCGGGCACGACGACTCCGGTGACGTCGTCGGCCCATGGGCTGACGGAGGCCGCCATGTCCGGGATGGAGCCGTGGCTGCTGGAGATTCCGAGGACGGGCACAGTCAGGTGCTGCCGCTGGAGCGCCTCGTGGTTCTTGCGCGCCGACTCGGCGGCGTCTCGGTAGTAGGCAAGGGCGGCGCGGAGGCCACCGTCGACGGCGACGGCCGCTGCGTAGTGGTCGAGCTCGGCGTCCTCGAATGTGTCGGGAGCGAGGGCCTTCACTTTCAGGAACCAGCCGACGTAGTCCCGTTCGCGTCCGGCAAGCAGCGTCTCGGGCAGGTCGGGCACGAGGTGGAACGCGAAATGCCAGGTCTTCCACGCCCGATCCGGGTCGGTGGGAATCGCTTCGGGAAGGGTGATGCCGGGAATTCCGGCGTCGAGCAGAGCGACCCCGCGCAGTTGACTCTCGCATCCGAGTGCGAGGGAGAAAGCGACCCAGGCGCCGATGTCGTGGGCGGCCAGCCAGTAAGTCGGCACTCCGAGAGCCTTCACGGCGGCGTGGACATGCGCGGCGACCGTGTGCGTGTCGTAGCTGCGCTCCGGACGCTCGGAGTGGCCCTGACCCGGCAGGTCGATCGCGATGACGTGGAACCGGCCGGCGAGGGTGGGCATGACCTTTCGCCATGCCCACCAGGTTTGCGGGAATCCGGCGAGCAGGACGAGGGCCGGGCCGGCCGGCCGTCCGCCTTCGACGGCATGAAGGCGGACGCCGTCGGCATCAACCCAGCGGTGAGTGAAGCCCGCCAGGTCGTGCAGGGGCAGATCGGGGACAGGGTTACTCTCGCGGACGTGCCGAGCGCTGGTCGCAGGGTCACTCACGGGGATCCTCCGTCGGTGTCGGGTGTCCTGGTCAGGGGCTTCGCCCGGGGGTTGGGCCCACGAGCGCAGTGCAGCTGCCCGGAGGGGCCGGCGTGCTGCTCGGCGTCCGGGTCCCGACGCCCTGGCCGGTGAGGCCCGGTAGCAGGACAGGGACGACGAGCCGGGCTGCCATGTCGCGCTGTGGAGGACGCCCGGCCATGACCAGGCTTGGACGCTAACACATCTTGAACTGGTTGGTTCAAGATGGAATGGTGCGGTGCAACACGGACCATCGACACACCGGCTAGGAAGTGCCACGTGGCAGGCAAGAAGCAATTCGACATGGACACGACACTTGACGCCGCGATGATCCAGTTCTGGCGCGCGGGCTACACCGACACCTCGGTGGACGATCTGTCCCGGGCAACCGGCCTGAACCGCAGCTCCCTCTACTCCTCGCTCGGCGACAAGGACACGCTCTTCCTGCGCTGCTTGGATCGCTATGCCGCGCGCTACGGCGACAAGTACGACGCCGCCCTGTCGTGTGCAGCCTCGGAGCCTCATACAGCCGTTCGTGCGTTCTTCGACGTCACCCTCGCGCGCATCGCCGATCCCGAACTGCCGGACGGATGCCTGGTCGCCCAATCGGCCATGGCAATTCCGGTGCTGAGCCAGAGCGTCGCGGCTCGCGCGAAGGAGGCACTGGGCTTCCAGCGCTTGCGTCTGCGCGCCGCACTGAAGGCAGGCCGATTGACCGACCAGGACGCCGATGCCTTCGCTGAACACGTGGCCGCCGTGAACCAGTCTCTCGCCGTCATGAGCAGAACCGGGGCGAGCCCGGCGCAGCTCCTGGCCATTGTGGGCGTCACCGTCGACGCGCTCTCACAGGTGTCGCGCACCCGCAAGTAGCGCTGCGGACCGGTCCGTCGTGGACGCTCATCCATGGCCCATGGCCCATGGCCCATGGCCCATGGCCCATGGCCCATGGCCCATGGCCCATGTCACGTGTCTGTTGTCCATCGAAGCGCGCAGCCAGCCTACGAACTGGCCGGCTACCCGACACTCTCCCGCCATGCCTGGTGCAGCTCGGCGAACCGGCCCCGTCCGGCGATGAGTTCCTTCGGCGGGCCGTCCTCGACGATCCGGCCGTCGGCCATGACCAGGACCCGGTCGGCGATCTCGACGGTCGAGAGGCGATGCGCGATCACCAGGGCCGTACGGCCTTGCAGCACCGTGGCCATGGCGCGCTGCACCGCGCGTTCGCCGGGGATGTCCAGCGAGCTGGTGGCCTCGTCGAGGATGAGGACGGCGGGGTCGGCGAGCAGGGCGCGGGCGAAGCTCACCAGTTGGCGCTGGCCAGCGGATATCCGGCCGCCGCGCTTGCGGACATCGGTGTCGTAGCCGTCCGGCAGAGCGGTGATGAAGTCATGGGCGCCGATGGCCTTCGCGGCGCCTTCGATCTCCGCGCGGGTGGCGTCCGGGCGGCCGAGGGCGATGTTGTCGGCGACTGTGCCGGAGAACAGGAAGGCCTCCTGGGTGACCATGACGACACCGAGGCGCAGGGTGGTGGTCGACAGCGCCCGCAGATCGACGCCGTCGAGCAGCACCTCGCCCTCGGTGGGGTCGTAGAAGCGGGCCAGCAGCTTGGCGAGGGTGGACTTGCCGGCGCCGGTGGCACCCACCACGGCCACGGTCGCGCCCGCCGCCAGGGTCAGATCGAAGCGGGGCAGCACCTCGCCGCCCGAGCGGTAGGCGAACCGGACACCGCGGAAGGCGACCTCGCGGCCCGGCCGGTCCGCCGCGACGGCCGGCAGCGCGGCAGGTGTCCCGGGCTCCGGGACGCCGGGGCGGAGGGCCAGCAGGCCGGCGATCTTCTGGAGGGAAGCGGCCGCGCCTTCATAGGCGTTGAGGAACATCCCGAGCCGGTCGATGGGGTCGTACAGCCGCCGGAGATAGAGCACCGCGGCCGCCAGCACACCGAGCGCCAGCCCTCCCGTGGCCACACGGTAGGCGCCCCACAGGACGAGCGCGGCGACTGTGGTGTTGGCCACCAGCCGGGAGAGGACGACGTAGCGCGCCATCTCCAGGGAGGTGGCGCCGTTGATCCGGGCGTGCCGGTGGTTCAGCCGGGCGAAGGCGGCGTCGTTCGGGCGCTCGCGGCGGAACGCCTGTACCGGGCGGATGCCGCCCAGGGTCTCGGTGAACTTCACGATGACGCTCGCCATCGCCGTGGACTTCGCGCTGTAGACCCGGTGCGAACGGTGCCGGAAGGAGCGTACGAGCAGGCCGAGCGGTCCGGCGGAGACGAGGGCGGCCGCGCCGAACCCCCAGTCCAGCCAGATCAGGGTGACGGTGATGTAGACCGCCGAGAGCACGACCGTGATCAGCTCCTGCAGCCCCTCCTCGAGGAGTTCACGCAGCGACTCCACGTCCGTGGTGGCGCGGGAGATCAGCCGGCCGGACGTATAGCGCTCGTGGAAGTCCAGGCTCAGCGCCTGCGCATGCCGGAAGATCCGGCCGCGCAGGTCGAGCAGCACATCCTGGCTGACCCGGGCGGAGAGCTGGATGAAGCCGAACTGCAGCCCGCCGGACGCCACCGCGCACAGCACCGCCGCCACCGCCACGGCGATCAGCGGCCCGTGATCGCCCGCCCGCAGTGCCGGTACCGCGCGGTCGAGCGCATAGGCGACCAGCAGCGGACCGGCCTGTACGGCAGCCTGCTGGAGCAGCAGCGCAACGGCCACCCACCGGACCCGGCGCCGGTGCGGCGCCAGCAGGGAAGCCAGGAGGGTGCGCGCGGCCCCCTTGGGGGTGGGGAGCAGATCGTGGGCGAAGGCGTCGGTGGCGGGGGAGCCCTCGGGCTCCGGAGTGTCGTCGGCCTCCGGGGTGCCGTCGGTCTCTGCGGGGCCCTTGGTCTCTGCCGGGCCCTGGGTCTCTGAGAGGCCCGGCTCCGGGGTTCGCTCGGTCTCCGGAGTGCCCACGGTCCCCGGCGGGTGCGGTGTGGCAGGCGGGTGTTGCTGCGGGTCGCGGCCTCCCTCGGGGCCGTCGGGCGGGAGACCGGTCGCGGTGGTGGTCATCGGGCGCTCTCTCCCTCGCCGGACATCAGGACGGCGTACTCGGGGTGGTCCCGGAGCAGTTGGTGGTGGGTGCCGACGGCGGCGATCCGGCCGCCGGACAGCAGCGCCACCCGGTCGGCGAGCAGGACCGTGGACGGCCGGTGGGCGACGACCAGAGCGGTGGTGGCCGCCAGGGCCCGGCGCAGCGCCGCCTCCACCAGAGCCTCGGTGTGCACGTCGAGGGCGGAGAGCGGATCGTCGAGGATCAGGAAGCGCGGCCGGCCGACCACCGCCCGGGCCAGGGCGAGCCGTTGCCGCTGCCCGCCGGACAGGCTCAGTCCCTGCTCACCGACCTGGGTCGCGCTGCCCTCGGGGAGGGCGTCGACGAATCCCTCGGCCTGCGCCACCGCCAGCGCCCGCCGGAGGTCACTGTCCTGGGCGTCCTCGCTGCCCATCAGCACGTTCTCCGCGGCGGTCGCCGAGAAGAGGGTGGGCTCCTCGAAGGCCACCGCGACCAGCGCACGGGCCTCGTCCCGGCTGAGCGTCGCCAGATCGCGCCCGTCGAGGGTGATCCGGCCCGCGGTCGGGTCGTACAGCCGCGGCACCAGCGCCGTGAGCGTGGTCTTCCCGCTGCCCGTCGCCCCGACCAGCGCCATCGTCTCGCCGGGCCGGATGTGCAGGGTGATGTCCTTGAGGAGGGGCGGGGCGTCCGGCGGCGCATCGGGGTAGCGGAACTCGACGCCGGAGAAGACCAGTCCGCCGGTGCCGGGCGCCGCGGGGGAGTGCGAGGCCGGGGTGTCCGTGGGCCGTGCGGTGGCGTCCGGCGGGCCCGTGGGCGGTGCGTTCCCGGCCCGTGCGTTCGCGGCGTGTGCGTCCGCGGCCCGTACGTCCCCGCCCTTTATGCCCCCGACCCGTACGCCCCCGACCCGTACGCCCCCGGTCTCCCTGCCCGTCGACGATGCCTCCACCGCGGGCTCGTCCATGACCTCGAAGTACCGGTCGGTGGCCGTTGCCGCCTCGTTGCTCATGGCCAGCAGGAAGCCGATCGACTCCACGGGCCAGCGCAGCGCCAGCGCGGTCGAGAGGAAGGCGACGAGGGTGCCCGCGGACAGCGCGCCGTCGGCCACCTGGAGCGAGCCGAGCACCAGGGCGCCGCCGATCGCGAGCTCCGGAAGTGCGGTGATGAAGACCAGGATCCAGGCCAGCAGCCGGGCCTTGCGGAGTTCGGAGGTACGCAGCGCATGCGTCAGCTTCCGGAAGGACCGGGCCTGGCTGCGATGGCGTCCGAAGCCCTTGATGATGCGGATGCCGAGCACCGACTCCTCGACCACCGTCGTCAGATCGCCGACCTGGTCCTGGGCCTGGCGGGCCGCGCGCCCGTACTTCGCCTCGAAGACCGAGCACAGCACCATCAGCGGTGGCAGCGGCGCCAGCAGCACCAGGCCCAGAGACCAGCGCTGGACCATGAGGATCACCGCGCCCACCAGGATGGTCACCCCGTTGACGAGCAGGAACGTCAGCGGGAAGGTGAAGAACATCCGTAACAGCTGGAGGTCGGTGGTCCCCCTCGACAGCAACTGGCCCGAGGGCCAGCGGTCGTGGAAGGCGACCGGCAGCCGCTGCACATGGCGGTACAGCGCCTCGCGCATCGCCGCCTCGACCCCGGCCAGCGGACGCGCCACCAGCCGGCGCCGCAGTCCGAACAACAGCGCCTCCGCCAGCCCGAGCAGCAGAAGGAAGGCGCCACCGAGCCATACCCCGCCCGGATCGCGCTCGGCCACCGGCCCGTCCACCAGCCACTTGAGCACCAGCGGGATGACCAGGCTGATGCACGAGGCGAGTACCGCCACGCACGCGGCGGTGCCCATGCGCGCCCGCACCGGGCGGATGAACGGCCACAGGCGCAACAGCGAGCGCACTGCGGAGCGCTGAGGTAAGTCGGTCCGGTCGGGCGGGGGCGAGGTCTGCGCGGTATCGGCCATCACTCGCGAGCGTAAGGCGCGTCACTGACAACGCTCATGCCATTTTTCCGCCCGGCGCCCTCGCCGGCGGTTTCCTGCCGCGCCCCCGCCGCCCCGCCACTGTCCTTCCGCCCGCCACCGTCCTTCCGTCCCACCGCCGTCCGTCGCCCCGGGCGCCGTCCCGCCGCCCCCTCAGCCCGGCACGGCCCGGAACAGCACCACCGACCGCCCGGCCAGCGTCAGCGAGCTGCCCGCCGGGTACGGCGGCTGTTCCGCTCCCGGCCGGCCCTCCTGCGCCGTGTCGACGAGGAGGTCGTAGGCGCGGGCCCAGGGCGGTCCGGGGAGGGTGAATGGGCAGGGCCGGTCGGCGGCGTGGAGCACGGCCAGGAAGCTGTCGTCGACGATGCGGATGCCCCGGGCGTCGCGTTGGGAGATGTCGTTCCCGGAGAGGTACATGCCCAGCGTGGCCCCCGGGGTGTACCAGTCCTGTTCGGTCATCTCCGTACCGTCCGCGGTGAACCACGCGAGGTCGCGCAGCCCGCCCTGCTGATGCGGCCGCCCGGAGAAGAACGCCCGGCGGCGGAGCACGGGGTGCGCGCGGCGCAGGGCGATGAGACGGGCGGCGAGATCGGCCAGCGGGCGCCATTCCAGGTCGTCCAGCAGCGACCAGTCCAGCCAACTGGTCGCGTTGTCCTGGCAGTAGGCGTTGTTGTTGCCGTGCTGGGTGCGGCCCATCTCGTCGCCGGCGACCAGCATCGGCACGCCCGTCGACAGCAGCAGGGTGGTCAGCAGGTTGCGCAGCTGGCGGCGGCGCAGTGCGCGGACCTCCTCCTCGTCGCTCTCGCCCTCGGCGCCGCAGTTCCAGGAGCGGTTGTCGCCGGTGCCGTCGCGGTTGCCCTCGCCATTGTCCGCGTTGCGTTTGTGCTCGTAGGTGACCAGGTCGCGGAGGGTGAAGCCGTCGTGCGCGGTGATGAAGTTGACCGAGGCGTAGGGACGGCGGCCGCCCCAGGCGTAGAGGTCGCTCGATCCGGAGAGCCGGTAGCCCAGGTCGCGGACGTCGTGCTGGGCGCCGCGCCAGAAGTCGCGGACGGTGTCGCGGTAGCGGTCGTTCCACTCCGTCCACAACGGCGGGAAGGCCCCGACCTGATAGCCGCCGGAGCCCACGTCCCAGGGCTCGGCGATCAGCTTGACCCGGCGCAGCACCGGGTCCTGGGCGATCACCGCGAGGAACGGCGAGAGCATGTCGACATCGTGCATGGAGCGGGCCAGCGCGGCCGCCAGATCGAAGCGGAAGCCGTCCACGCCCATCTCGGTGACCCAGTAGCGCAGCGAATCGGTGATCAGGCGCAGGACATGGGGCTGGACGACGTGCAGGGTGTTGCCGCAGCCGGTGTAGTCGGTGTAACGGCGGGCCTCGGCGGCCAGCCGGTAGTAACCGCGGTTGTCGATGCCCCGCAGGGAGAGCGTCGGGCCCAGCTCGCCGGCCTCCGCGGTGTGGTTGTAGACGACGTCGAGGATCACCTCGATGCCCGCGTCGTGCAGCGCCCGCACCATCCGCTTGAACTCGCCGACCTGCTGCCCCCGGGTGCCCGTGGCGGCATATCCGGCGTGGGGCGCGAAGTAGCCGAGGGAGTTGTAGCCCCAGTAGTTGCGCAGGCCCCGGCGCACCAGGTGGTCCTCGTGTGCGAACTGGTGGACGGGCAGCAGCTCGACGGCGGTGATGCCGAGCCGGACCAGGTGCTCCAGCGCCGCCGGGTGCGCGAGCCCCGCATAGGTGCCGCGCAGCCGCTCCGGGATACCGGGATGGCGCATCGTGAAGCCGCGCACATGCAGTTCGTAGAGCACGGAATCCGGCCAGGGTGTCTTGGGCCGGCGGTCGTCCTGCCATTCGTCGACGCCGCCCTCGTCCCCGGTGTCCTCGCCGACCACGACGCCCTTGGGGACGTACGGCGCCGAGTCCCGGTCGTCGCGCACGGTGTCGGCGACCTGCTGCTCCGGCCAGTCCCGGACATGCCCGTAGAGCTGTGCGGGCAGCGCCGAGCCCGCACCGGACGGTTCCGTACGGGTGCCGAAGTCACCGTCCACGGCCCTGGCATACGGGTCCAGCAGCAGCTTCGCCGGATTCCAGCGGGCGCCGCTCCAGGGGTCCCAGCGGCCGTGCACCCGGTAGCCGTAGCGCTGGCCGGGGTGGACACCGGGCAGAAAGCCGTGCCAGATCTCATGGGTGAGCTCGGTCAGCGCATGGCGCGTCTCGCGCTCCGCGTCGTCGAAGAGACACAGTTCCACGGCCTCGGCGCCGCCCGCCCACAGGGCGAAGTTGGTGCCGGCGATGCCGTCGGGGCCGGTGCGATAGCGGGCGCCCAGTGGTGTGGGGCTGCCGGGGCGGATGTCCGCGGGTGGGGCGAGTGGTTCATCCGCCACCGCCTCCTGCTCGGGTGCGCTCGACACGTGCCGGCCTCCTGCGGCTCATGGCTCGGTCGGGCGGCGGGCCCCGGCACGGGGGTACCCCCGGCGTCCACCGGGAGAGTCCGGCCGTGCAGGTGTCCCCCGCCCTCCCCGTTGTTCTTCCCGCAACCAGGCGTTGCCTCACGCTTCCCGCGGCGGAGGCTCATCGGTCTGCCCCGCCCTGACCGTGACATCCCGTTACACGGCATACGTCCTAACCTGGGCATCATCCGTCACAATTCGGTATATGACCGCCCATCAGCAGAACCGATCAGGGGACCGAGCGAAGACCCGTGCGGACGTCCGTGTGCGGGGCAGGGGGCGGGGCCGGGTGCCGGACCGGGGCCGGGCGAGCGGGCGAGCGGCGGTGCGGGCGGCCCGCCGGGTCCGCGTCGTCCTCGCCGCCGCGGCCGGGCTCGCCTCAGTGGTGGCGCTGGCCGGCTGCAGGGACGCCGAGGTGTTCGTCGGCGGCACACCGCGCTCCCCGGGGGCGGCGATCAGCGTCGTCCCCCATGACGGGGCGCACGGTGTACGGGCCGACGGGCGGTTCGAGGTCCGGGTGCCCGAGGGGCGGCTGGAGCGGGTCGAGGTCAGCCGGACCGGTGGCGCCGGCCGGCAGCCCGTCGCCGGGCGGATCACCCCGGACGGTATGACCTGGCGCCCGGCGGCCGGGCGCCTCCAGGCCGGCGCGAAGTACAGCGTCGACGCGGTGGCGCTGGACGGTGCGGGCCATCGCTCGGCCCGCCACACCACCTTCACCACCGCCGTGCCCGTCCGCCGCTTCACC
The DNA here is from genome assembly GCF_040253635.1 of Streptomyces sp. Edi2. Lineage (NCBI taxonomy): Bacteria > Bacillati > Actinomycetota > Actinomycetes > Kitasatosporales > Streptomycetaceae > Streptomyces > Streptomyces sp. Edi2. The sequence goes on from NZ_JBEJGX010000003.1 coordinate 6,321,364, forward strand.
GCCCACTTCTCGCCGCAGGGCGACGCCACGGTCGGCACCGGCATGATCTTCTCGTTGGTCTTCAACCGGCCGGTCGCCGACCGCGCGGCCGTCGAACGCGCCGTCAAGGTCAGCGCCCGGCCCGCCGTCGGAATCGCCGCCCACTGGTTCGGCCACCGCCGGCTGGACTTCCGGCCCCGGGAGCGCTGGCGGCCGGGCACCGTGATCACCGTCGATCTGCGGCTGCGCGGGGTGAAGGCCGGGCCGGGCGCCTACGGGACGCAGCGCCGGACCATCCGCTACCGGGTGGGCCGGGACCAGGTCAGCGTCATCGATGCCGCCCGGCACACCATGACGGTGCGCCAGGGCGGCCGGGCGGTGGTGGTGCTGCCGGTCACCGCGGGCGACGACGCGAACCCCACCTACAACGGGACGATGGTGATCCTGGAGCGGCAGTCGAGGACGCGGATGGACGGCGACACCGTCGGTTTCGGCGGCGAGTACGACATCCCGGACGTGCCGCACGCCATGCGGCTCACCAGGTCAGGGACCTTCCTGCACGGCAACTACTGGGCACCGCCCGAGGTCTTCGGCGGCCTCAACACCAGCCACGGCTGCGTCGGGCTGAAGGACATCAAGGGCGGCGGCCCCCACACCCCGGCCGGCTGGTTCTTCGGCCACTCGATCGTCGGCGACACCGTCGTGGTGGAGCACTCCCCGGAGCGTACGGTCGCGCCGGACAACGGCCTCGGCGGCTGGAACATGCCCTGGGAGCTGTGGCGGGCCGGGTCCGCGCTGGCCCGGCCGGCGGCCGCCCCGGCAGCCGTCCGCCCCCTGCCTCCGCACCACCCCCGCAGTTGGGACTAAACGGTGACGTTCACGGGGAGTTCACTGTCACCGCGGTGTGGTTATCTAACGGCAAGCGCACGGCTGTCCGCTTCCGCGCGCGCGGGGGCCGCGGGCCGTGCGAGGGGGAAAGGGGCCAGTCGTGAACGTCCAGCCGAATTCGGGGGTGCCGGCTCGCCGGCGTCGGTGGCCGGTCAGGGGCGGGGGTGCGCCGGCCCTGCTGGTCGGCGCGATGCTGCTGCTGGTGACCGCATGCGGCGGTGACGTCGATGACGGCAAACCGGCCGGCAAGGCGGGGGAGAAGGACGCCTCGCAGGCGGCGGTGACGATAGCGCCCAAGGACGGCGCGCACAACGTCGCCACCAGCGGCGCGCTGAAGGTGACCGCCCAGAAGGGCAGGCTCAAGTCCGTCAAGGTCAAGGACGGCAAGGGCAACGAGGTCGATGGGAAGATAGCGGGCAGCGGCGCCCTGTGGCAGCCGAGCGGCCACCTGGGCGCCTCGACGGAGTACACCGTCGACGCCATAGCGGTGGACGGCAAGGGCCGGGAAGCCGCCGAGCACTCCCGCTTCACCACCCTCGTCCCCAAGAACACCTTCATCGGCCAGTACACCCCCGAGAACGGCCAGCAGGTCGGCGTCGGGATGCCGGTCTCGATCCACTTCACCCGCGGTATCACCGACCCCAAGGCCGTCGAGGACGCCATCAAGGTCAGCGCGAAGCCGTCGGTCCCCGTCGAGGGCCACTGGTTCGGCAACGACCGGCTCGACTTCCGCCCCGAGAAGTACTGGGCGGCCGGCACCAAGGTCACCCTCAAGCTCGACCTCAACGGCGTCGAGGGCCGGCCCGGGGTCTACGGCACCCAGGCCAAGGAGGTCTCCTTCACCGTCGGCCGCAGCCAGGTCAGCACGGTCGACGCCGAGTCGAAGAAGATGACCGTGGTCCGCGACGGCAAGAAGATCAAGACCATCCCGATCACCTCGGGCGGGCCGGGCACCGAGACGTACAACGGCAAGATGGTGATCAGCGAGAAGCACCAGGTGACGCGGATGAACGGCGACACCGTCGGCTTCGGCGGCGAGTACGACATCAAGGACGTCCCGCATGCGATGCGGCTGAGCACCTCCGGCACGTTCATCCACGGCAACTACTGGTCGGGCCGCGCGACCTTCGGCACCCGTAACGCCAGCCATGGCTGTGTGGGCCTCTTCGACCAGCGAGGTGGCGGCGACAGCTCCACCCCGGCGGCGTGGTTCTTCCGTAACTCCGTCGTCGGCGATGTGGTCATCGTCAAGAACTCGCACGACGAAACGATCCAGCCGGACAACGGCTTCAGCGACTGGAACCTCTCCTGGGAGAAGTGGAAGGCCCGTCAGTAGGCCCGCCGAGTAGGCCGTCAGCAGATCCGCCCACAGGCGCATCGGTGGCCCCGGCAGCGGGACGGCCGGAAGGCGAGCGGGCCCGGCGCACTGTGACGCAGTGCACCGGGCCCGATGCCGTTAACGCGTACTAGCCTTCCCGCATGACTGTGAATCTCGAGGTCGCCGACGGCGTCGGCACCATCCGCCTGGACCGTCCGCCGATGAACGCACTGGACATCGCCACCCAGGACCGGCTGCGCGAGCTGGCCGAGGAGGTCACCCGCCGCGACGATGTGCGTGCCGTGGTCGTCTGGGGCGGCGAGAAGGTGTTCGCGGCCGGCGCGGACATCAAGGAAATGCAGGCCATGGACCACCCGGCCATGGTGGTGCGCTCCAAGGCCCTGCAGGACTCCTTCACCGCCGTGGCCCGGATCCCCAAGCCGGTGGTCGCCGCGATCACCGGCTATGCGCTGGGCGGGGGCTGCGAGTTGGCGCTCTGCGCCGACTTCCGGATCGCCGGCGACAACGCCAAGCTCGGCCAGCCGGAGATCCTGCTGGGCCTCATCCCCGGCGCCGGCGGCACCCAGCGGCTGGCGCGGCTGGTGGGCCCGTCCAAGGCCAAGGACCTGATCTTCACCGGCCGTCATGTGAAGGCCGACGAGGCGCTTGCGCTCGGCCTGGTCGACCGGGTGGTGCCGGCCGCGGAGGTCTACGAGCAGGCGCACGCCTGGGCGGCACGGCTGGCGGCCGGTCCCGCACTGGCACTGCGGGCCGCCAAGGAATCCGTCGACGGAGGCCTGGAGACCGACATCGACACCGGCCTCACGATCGAACGCAACTGGTTCGCGGGGCTGTTCGCGACCGAGGACCGGGAGACCGGCATGCGCAGCTTCGTCGAGGAAGGGCCGGGCAAGGCCAAGTTCCTCTGAAACGAGTGTTGTTGGCGGTACTGCTGAGGTTTGAGCCGGGTGCAATGCCTCGTCCGGGCGAACGAAGGAAGTCTTAATTGCGCCTTAAGGCAACCTTGTTGAGGTGCCCGGCCGCTTCCTCGCAGGCCCGATGTCCCGGCAGGTCAGCCGGGGTGCACCGGATCCTTAACTGCCGTTGGCATATGTCTGGCCGGAGGGCTGGAACCGACGATTCCGGACAATCGATTCCGTCGGTTCCGCTCCCCTGGACGCCGTGCAACGGCCATGATGGGAGGCATGGCGGGCCTCGAAGGAATGGAGCAGCCGCGGCCCCGGAGCGATCCGGCCGCCGCACGATGGGACATCCCCGGTCCGGACGCAGACACCGCACCGGCCCCTCGCGCACCGGCCTTTGCGGCCCCCGATCCGGCCGGTGACCCGGCTCTCGGAGAGGTGCGGTTGCCCTCGCGCCCCCAGTCCGCCGGTATCGCGCGCCGGCTGACCGCCGCCGTACTCCTCAGGCAGTGGTCCCTGACGCCCCAGCTCGCCGAGCACGCCGTGCTGCTGGTGTCCGAGCTCGTCGGCAACGCCGTGCGGCACACCGGCGCCCGCACGTTCGGGTTGCGGATGCTGCGCCGCCGCGGCTGGATCCGGATCGAGGTGCGCGACCCGTCCCGCGGCCTGCCCTGCCTGATGCCGGTCCAGGAGATGGACCTCAGCGGCCGCGGCCTCTTCCTCGTCGATAAGCTCTCCGACCGCTGGGGGGTGGATCTGCTGCCCCGCGGCAAGACCACCTGGTTCGAGATGCGGATCGCCGACCGCTGACGGGCGGTTTGCCCACGACTGGGGGCGGCGCGGGGCGGTCAGGCCCCGGCCCTGTCCGGCCGGGCCCGCCTCGCCCCGGTCCGGCTTGCTCCTGCCGCCCGTGCCCCGGCGGTCCCCGTGCCCCGGCGGTCCCCGTGCCCCGGCGGTCCCCGTGCCCCGGCGGCCCCGAGGCCCGCTCCGGTGGGTGCTCCGCTCGCGCGATGACGATCCGTAGGATGGGATATTCATGTTCGCGCACCAAGCCCGGGAGAGGAGGGGGACATGCACCACGTGCGCCGGTCGGCCACGCTGACGCTGCTGCTCCTCCTCGCCGTCACCTTCGGGCCGCTGCTGTGCCGCATCGGCGGCGACCAGGCCTGGCTGGCAGGCCGGGCGGCAGCGGCCACGGCTGCCTGGCGGGCCGACGGTGCGACGGCAGCTTCCCCGGAGGCGGCGGCTTCCCCGGCGGCGGCGCGCGGGGCGGCGAGCCCGGCCGCGAGCCAGGCGGACGGCGACGCATCGCCGGACGGGGACGCAGCGGCGTCCGGCGACGAACCGCCGCGTCCGTCTGCCGTCGCCGGCGCACCGCGGCTCGACCCCGGTGCCCCGATCGCAATGGCCCACGCGCCCAAGAAGTGCTCGAACCGGCATGCCCCGGGGCCCGCGGAGTCCGCCCCGCTGCCCACACCGCACCGCGGTGAGCCCCTGGCCCCCGCCACCACCGGCCCGGGGCCGCTCGCCGCGGATCTGCCCGCGCAGTGCGCGCTCGCCCGGCCACCGACGGACAGCGCGCCCGCCCGCGACCGCACCCCGCTCCTGCCCGTACTGCGGATATAGGCCGCCGTCCCGACGCACACGGCCTGACCTTCCCCTCCGTACGTCTGGAGCTTCCGCATGCCCGTTTCCGCCTCTCCCACCCGCAAACTGGCCGCCATCGGCGCGGTCATCGCCCTTGTCGTCGCCGTCATCGCCATCGGGGTCGCCGTCGGCAAGTCCGTCGAGGGCGACCGCGGCACCGGCCGCAGCAACGCCCCCGAGGCCGCCGCCTCCGACGCGCCCGCGGAGGACCCCGCACAGCAGAAGATGTTCGACGACCTCGCCAAGCGGACCACCCGGCGCGAGGACGGCGATCCGCTGGCCGTCGGCAGGAAGGACGCCCCGGTGGTCCTGGTGGAATACGCCGACTACCAGTGCTCGTTCTGCGGCCGCTTCACCCGCGAGACCCAGCCCGGACTGATCAAGAAGTTCGTCGACGCGGGCACCCTGCGCATCGAATTCCGCAACTTCACCGTCTTCGGCGCCGACTCCGAGCGGGCCGCCCGTGCCTCCTGGGCCGCCGGGCAACAGGGCAAGTTCTGGCAGCTCCACGACGAGCTGTACGCCAAGACCCGTAAGGGCAAGGCGCTTGCCGAGGACAAGCTCGTGGAGCTGGCCCGCAGCAGCGGTGTGGCCGATATCGACAAGTTCCGTGCGGACATGAAGAGCGAGGACGCCGAGCGCGCGCTGAAGAAGGATCAGGCCGAGGGGTACCAGCTCGGGGTGCAGTCCACGCCGTCCTTCCTCATCAACGGCCGCCCGGTCGCCGGGGCCCAGCCCGCCGAGGTCTTCGCCCAGGGCATCAAGGACGCCGCGGCGCGGGCGGACAAGAAGGGGCCGACGGACAAGAACGGGTCGAAGGCGAAGGACGGACCGGCGGCCAAGGGAGCCGGGGAATGAACGACATCGGCTACCTGGCGGCGTTCCTGGGCGGTGCGCTGGCGCTGCTCAGCCCGTGCAGCGCGCTGCTGCTGCCCGCGTTCTTCGCGTACTCCCTCTCGACGCCCGGCCGGCTGGTGGCCCGTACGGGGGTGTTCTATCTGGGGCTGGCCACGACGCTGGTGCCGCTCGGCGCGGCCAGTACGGTGGCCAGCCGGCTGTTCAACGGCCACCGCGATCTGCTGATCGCCGTCGGCGGCTGGGTGGTCATCGCGATGGGGCTGGCCCAGATTTTCGGCCTGGGCTTCGCCTCCCGGCGTGCCCAGGAGGCCGCGGCGAAAATCACCCCGCGGTCGGCCGTCTCCACCTTTCTGCTCGGCTGTGTCTACGGGCTCGCCGGTTTCTGCGCGGGCCCGATTCTCGGCGCGGTGCTGACGGTGACGGCGGTCAGCGGCTCACCGGTGTACGGCGCCTCGATGCTCGCCGTCTACGCACTGGGCATGGCGCTGCCGCTGTTCGTGCTGGCGCTCTTGTGGGACCGCTGCAAACTCGGCACCCGGGGCTGGCTGCGGGGCCGTGAATTCACCCTCGGAAAACTGCGGCTGCACACCACCTCGGTGCTGTCCGGGGTGTTCTTCATCGGTATCGGCGTGCTGTTCCTGCGTTTCAACGGGACCAGCGCGCTGCCCGGAATCCTCGACGCGGACGACGAATTCCGGGCCGAGGAATGGGCGGCGCGGATCGGGAACGCCGTACCGGACTATGCACTGATCGCGGTGGCCGCGCTGATCGTCGCCGCGGTGCTCGGCCGTATTGCGCTACGGCCCGAGAAGAAGCCGAGGAGCGAGGCCGACCCGTCGGAGTCCGGAGCGGAACGGCCACGGGAAGGGGCCGAATAGCGGCGGAGTGCCGCCGGTGGGGCCGGGCCGTTCCGGCGGGGCCGGGCCGTTGTGGAACGGCACCGGACTCCGGCCCCCCGGGCGGCACCCAGGGGCACCGGATCCGTGAGCCCCGTGGGCGGCCCCCCGGGGCTCACCTGCTCACTCACAACCACACGTTGTCGTTGACCGACCCCAGGCCGGTGCCCGACAGCCGCCGGTGCAGGGCCAGCGCCTGGTCCTCGGTCAGCGAGGCCACATGGTCCGCGCAGGCACGCAGCCGGTCGCCGTGCAGCGCCAGCTCCTCGGCGCGGTCCGGCGGCAGCAGCTCGGGTGCGTCATGGGTCCAGCGCAGCAGCTCGCTCACCACCCGCCGCTTGCCGTGCTGCTGGGTGGCCAGCGCGGGCCGGTCGATGACGTAGCACCACACCAGCTCCTTGAGCAGATCGCAGGCGGCCCGCCGCTCCGGCGGGATCACCAGCTGCGCGCCGTAACGGATCGCCGCCCCGCCGCCCACCTCCAGCTCGATCCCCCGGGTGAAGTACGAGATCAGATCGGAGGTGCGGCGGTTGACCGCGACCGCGTCCTCATGGCTGCCGCTGTACGGGGCGGGCACCGCCAGCCGCTTGCCGATGTCGGCCATCATCACCAGCGCCGCGTCCCGGTCGAACGGTTCGCCCTCGCGCGCCCGCTTGGCCTGCACATAGTCCAGGAAACGGCGGATCTCCCGCTCGGTGTCGGCGCCCGCCGCCCCGTCCGGCGGGAACAGCGCGGCCAGCGGGATCAGGCCCGTACGGTAGAAGTCCTCCACGTCGTGGCAGGCGTAGGTGACATCGTCCGCCCAGTCCATGACCTGCTCCTCGACCGGTACGGCGGTGTCCGTACGGCCGGCCCGCACCCAGGCGAACGCCTCCCGGTCGGCGACGTACACCCCCCACTTCACATGCCGTGCCGGGTCCTGGTCGACGGGCGCCCGCTCCCACGGGTATTTGGTGGCGGCGTCCAGACAGGCGCGGGTCAGGTGCAGTCCGCGATGGCCCGGGTACTTGTGGGCGGCGAGGAAGGTCAGCACCCGCAGGGTCTGCGCATTGCCCTCGAAGCTGTCCAGCACACCGTCGGCGAAGTGCAGCTCGTCCATCGTGGCGCGCAGCGCCAGCTCACCCGCGTGCCCGAAGGGCGGGTGGCCGATGTCGTGGGCCATGCACGCCGCCTCGACGAGCGCCGGATTGGGCCCGCCGTACCGGCGCTCCAGCCGCTCCGCCATCCGCCGGCCGAGCTGCGCCACCTTCATGGAGTGGGTCAGCCGGGTGTGGTACGCGCCCAGCTCGGCGCTCGCCACCACCTGGCTCTTGCCGGCCAGCGCCCGCCACTGGGTCGAATACAGGATCCGGTCGACGTCGTGCTCGAAGCCGGACCGCTGCCCGTCATCGGGCACCCGTCGCCGGAGGGAGTGCTGCTCTAGGTCCTCATCGCTGTATGTGGCAGGTCGCATGCGCGGATGGTAGCCCTGCCCTGTCGGACGGGGACCGGCCGGTGGGCCGGGGGACCTGCGTCACCGGCTTGCCCGGACACCCCCTAGGCCGTCATCCGGCGCCGCCAGTGGGGATGCGTACGGGTATGGGGGCGGGCGTGCGCCGGGTGGGCGTCCGCCCGGCGCCGGCGGTCGTTGCAGAGCAGGCACTTTCCGTAGCCCGGCGGAAGCGGATCTTCCGGGTCGCCGTACAACGGGTCGACCGCGCCATGGGGATGTATGGCGCAGCCGGTCGGGCCGGTATCCGTGCCCAGCGAGCCGGCAGCGGTCAGTGCTTGCCGGAGGACGTCGACGAGCTGGTCCGCATCGCGCCGGTTGGGCGCGGACTGCAGGGACGAGGCAAGGTCGGAGGCGGTGGTCAGCGCGGTCTGGAGTTCGCGCAGGTTTGCGTAACCCATGCCTCGGAGCGTAGGCGGACCCACTGACAGTTGATCTTCCGATCGCACTTCGCGGCTTCCCATGGCGGGATGCATGCCCGCTCATGCCCACGATTTAGCACCGGGACGGTGACGGTCCCCTTGCCGGTCCATGACGGGACGGGGAGCGGGACGGGCATGCCGGGGCCGGGGAGAACCCCCGGCCCCCAGTCGAGTCCGCCCCTCAGGGTGCGATCGGCAGCGCCCGCTTGTGCTCGGTGAGGCGGTAGCGGCGGACGATGGCCTGGGCGGCCGCGGCGTCGACCGGGTTGCCCTCCAGGTAGTCGTCGATCTGGTCGTAGCTCACACCGAGCGCGTCCTCGTCCGGCTTGCCCGGGTCGAGGGTTTCCAGGTCGGCCGTCGGCACCTTGTGCACCAGCTCGGCGGGGGCGCCCAGGGCCGCCGACACCGCGCGCACCCGGCGCTTGGTCAGCCCGGTGAGCGGCACCACATCGGCCGCGCCGTCACCGAACTTCGTGAAGAAGCCGGAGACCGCCTCGGCCGCGTGGTCGGTGCCCACGACCAGGCCGTCGTGGGCACCCGCGACGGCGTACTGCGCGATCATGCGCTGGCGTGCCTTGATGTTGCCCTGGACGAAGTCCTGGTGGTGGGCGTCACGGAAGACGAGCCCGCCGTCCACCGCGGCCTGCAGCGCCGCATCGCTCGCCGGGCGGATGTCGACGGTCAGCTCCCGGTCCGCGCGGATGAACTCCAGCGCCCGCTGGGCATCCTTCTCGTCCGCCTGGACGCCGTACGGCAGCCGCATCGCGTAGAACGTCGCCTCGTGCCCGGCGGCGCGGGCCCGCTCCACGGCGAGCTGGCAGAGCCGGCCCGTGGTCGTGGAGTCGACGCCGCCGCTGATCCCCAGGACCAGCGAGCGCAGGCCCGTGGAGGTCAGCCGCTCCGTGAGGAAGGCCACCCGGCGCTCGATCTCCTGCTCGGCGTCGAAGGACGCGGTCACCTGGAGATCCCGGGCGATCTCCTGCTGCAGGGCCTTGGACGCCGGGTCGCTCACGGCTGCTCCTCTTGTTCTCGTGCTGCATCGGCTGTGCTCGTGCAGCGTCTGCGTCGTGTTTCTCGTGCCGCGTCGCGTGGTGCGGTGACGCGTTGTTCCGGTGTCGCCCACGCAGCGTTGTTCTTCGTTCTTCTGCGCTGCGTACGCGCGGTTTCCGGCGGCGCGGAAAGGCGCGCCGTGGCAAACCTTATGCCGGGTGCGCCCACGTCTTGAGGGCGGCCTTGGTCGAGAAGTCCGCGACGTCCTTGTCCAGCGGCTGGTCGGTGTACTGATGAATGCGCCACTTCGCCTTGATCCGCGGATGTCCGGCGGAGACGTAGTCGGCGATCCACAGGCCGTCGGCCGCGTAGGAGGTGGTGTCGTGGTTCAGCCAGAAGTCGCGGTTGCAGTAGAGCAGCACGCGGTGGGTGGGGCGGAGCTTCTTCACCGCGCGCAGGAACTGGTCCTTCTGCGCAGTGCTCGCGTAGGTCCCCTCGCCGGTGCGCTCCCAGTCGCAGGCGAGGAGGTCGCCCTGCACCGATGCGCATTTCTCGACGAAGTATTTCGCCTGGGCGGCGATATTTCCCGGCCACAGGAAGTGGTAGAAACCCACCACGCAGCCCGCTTTACGGGCCTTTGACGCCTGTGCGGACTGGTGCGGATTGATGTAGGAGCGGCCTTCGGTGGCCTTGACGAAAACGAAGTCGAGCCCCTCGGCGGAGTACGAGGTGTTGTAGGAGCTGACATCGACACCATGCAGCATGAACGGCCTCCTGCCGATCGGACCTGCGGATTCGAAGCGTCAACTGCGTGCATCCTCAACTGCGTTGCCGCGGTGCCGGGTCTTCGTTTCCCTCGTGTTTCTGCACTCCCGTGATCAGATGCTTCCGCGAGCCGGCGTTCCTGCGTGCGAAGCAGTCTCGTTCCAGCAGTTCAGCATGCTTGCCACCTGGGACGCCAGATTGTGGTAGGGAAGTTCCTTGCGTCGCGGTCAAGTTGAGGCCTTGTCCCGCGGTCAAGTGAGCTCCTTGCGCGACGGCCAAGTGGGAGCTTGTGCCGCGGTCGCATGACGACGGGTGTGCCGGGTGCTGCAATCGCATCGCGGCGGGCCCGGTCTCGCAGTCCGGACCGGCCCACTCCCCGGTGGGGCGCCGTCCGGCCCGCTCTCCGGGGCGCCGCTTCAGCGCCGCAGGGCCCGCCGCACCAGCCGCCGCGCGACGCCCCGGGCCCGGCCGAGGGTGCGCCGCCAGGCGCGGACGGCGCGCGTCGACCGGAGCTCCCGGAAAAGGAGCTCATAGCGCTCGGCGATCGGCTCCGGGTCGTACCGGTGCGAGCTCTCCAGCGCGGCCCCGGCCATGTCGCGCCGGCGCTGTGGGTCCTCGATGAGCTGGAGGAGTGCGCCGGCCATCGCCCGGCCGTCGCCGCGCGGCACCAGCAGCCCGTCCGCACCGTCGTGAATGATCTCGGCCGGGCCCAGCGGGCAGTCGGTGCTGACGACGGGAACGCCGCAGCGCATCGCCTCGACGAGGGTCATGCCGAAGGACTCGGCGTCCGAGGCCGAGGCGACGATCGACGCCTTGGCGAACTCCGCCTCTATCGGGGAAACCGGCCCGGTCAGCTCCGCCTGCCCGTTCAGTCCGAGCCCGTCGATCAGCCCCTGGAGCTGTGCGCGCTCGGCGCCGCCGCCGTGTATCCGCAGCCGCCAGTCGGGGTGTTTGGCGGCGACCGCGGAGAACGCCTCGATCAGCAGGTCGAAGCGCTTGCCACGGACCAGCCGGCCGGCCGCCGCGATCACCTTCGAGGTGCCCCGGGACGGCGGGCCGTCCGGTGCGGGCACGATGTTGGGCACCGCCAGGACTCGTACGCCCGGCAGCGGCATCCGTGCGCGGTAGACCGCGGCATCCGCCTCGGTGGTGGTGACCAGGGCGTCCAGCGTCCGGTAATGGCGGGCGAGTTCGGCCCGGAGCCGCTTGCTGTGGGCGTCGTGTCTCAGGTGCTCCTGGGCGATCCGCAGGGCCCGGCGGGGGCCGAACCGCGCCAGGTAGACATTGATGCCGGGCCGGGTGCCGATCAGCACATCAGCCTCGGTGCTGCGCAGAAACTCCGCGGCCCGGACGTCGGTCAGCCGGCTGTACTGGTGGTGCCGCTTCTCGGCGAGCGGGAAGTCCTGCGCGGGCTCGCCGAACAGCGGATCGGCCATGTCCTCGCTGCCGACGCGGGTGTCCACCAGCGGCACCAGCCGCACCCGGGGGTCCACGGTGAAGCGCGGGACCTCGCGGTGCCGCAGCATCGAGACGATCTCGACGTCGTGCCGGTCGGCGAGCGCGGCGGCGAGGTTGAAGGTGGTGCGGACGGTGCCGCCGATGGCGTAGGCGTTGTGGAGCAGGAGGGTGATCTTCATGCGGTGTGGTGCTCTTCCCCGATGAGGTGTGCCGAGTCGTCCGACCGGCCGGTACGCTCGCGGCCGCGTCGTCGCGACCGGCCCGTCCGGCACCGGGCCACCGTGGCGGTAAGGGGTAAGCCGATGGCGTGGCGAGGGTGAGAGCCCGGTAAGAACCCCGGGTGAGATCCGGGTAAGAAAGCCCCGGCAGGACCGGCCGCCCGGCATTGCACCTCCGGGCCCTTGGCAGACTTGCCGCGTGACCCATTCCGTACTGCTCGCCGAGGACGACCGGCCCATCCGCACCGCGCTGGAGCGTGCCCTGACCCTGGAGGGGTACCGGGTTACCGCCGTCGCCGACGGGATCCAGGCGCTCGCCGCCGCGCACCGAGAGCGGCCCGATGTGATCCTGCTGGACGTGATGATGCCGGGGATCGACGGGCTGCAGGTGTGCCAGGTGCTGCGGGCCGAGCAGGACCGCACCCCGATCCTGATGCTCACCGCCCGGGTCGAGACCGCGGACCGGATCGCCGGTCTGGACGCCGGTGCGGACGACTACGTGGTCAAGCCGTTCGAGGTCGAGGAGGTCTTCGCCCGGCTGCGGGCGCTGCTGCGGCGGACGACGGCGGGGACGGCGACGGACGAGGGCGGTGCGGGCACCGGTCCCGGTGTGACGGACGAGACAGAAGAGGGGGAGGGGTCGTACGACGCGCGCGTGGCGGACAGCGGTGTCGTCGAGGCGGCGGATCTGCGGATCGACGGGCCCTCGCGCCGCGCCTGGCGCGGAGAGCGGGAGCTGGAGCTGACCCGGACCGAATTCGAGCTGCTGGAGCTGCTGGCCCGCAACGCCGGAATCGTCCTGGACCATTCGACGATCTACGACCGGATCTGGGGCTACGACTTCGGTCCCGGCTCGAAGAACCTCGCGGTGTACGTCGGCTACCTGCGGCGCAAGGTCGATGTCCCGGGCAACCGCCCGCTGATCCACACGGTGCGTGGCGTCGGTTACGTGCTGCGGGAGGACTGAGATGTCCCGGGCCCGCGACCGGTCCGGCACCGGACGCTCCACCCCGCCCGGCCGCCGGCTGTGGGCCCGGCTGCGCGCGCGGCTGCGGGCCTGGGCGGGCTCCTGGCGCAGGGGCGGGTCGGCAGCCTGGCTGCGCACCCGCAAGCCCGCCAGCCTGCGCACCGCCTTCGCGGTGGCGTTCGCCATGGGGGCGGCCGCGGTGACCGTCCTGGTCGGGTTCCTCAGCTACGACGCGGCGGCCCGGCTGGTGCGGGTCGACGAGAGGTCGGTGTTCTCGCAGGTCGTACGGGATCTGCGGACCCAGGTCCAGGAAAAGCCGTTCCAGCCCACCGACTACACGACGGTCGACCCCGACCACGACGGGCCGCGCGACGACCTCACCCGGCCCACCCGTACCGATGTGCAGATCCTGGGCGCCGACGGCCGGATCGTCGAGGCGGGGCACCCGGCCCTCCCGGCCGGTACCGGGGAACGCAAGGTCGCCGGTGACGCGCGCGCCGGCCACCTCGCCGAACGGGAAGCGGAGATCGGCGACGAGGAGTACCACGTCGCGACCGTGGCGCTCGGCGGCGGCCGCGGCGCCGTGCAGGTCGCGCAGAAGTTCAGCGAGACCGAGGATCTGCTCTCCGCGCTCCAGCAGCGCACCGCCCTGCTGGCCGCCGCGGTCATCGCGCTCTCCGGCGCGGGCGGCTGGTGGCTGGCGCGCCGGATCACCGGCCGGCTGGTGCGGCTGACCTCGGTCGCCGAGAACGTGGCGGAGCACGGACGGCTGGACGTCCCGGTCCCGGTGGCCGGGCGGGACGAGGTCGCCCGGCTCGGGCGGGCCTTCGACGACATGCTCGGCCGGCTCGCCAGCGCCGTCCAGGACCAGCAGCGCCTCGTCCAGGACGCAGGACACGAGTTGCGCACCCCGCTGACCTCGCTCCGTACGAACATCTCGCTCCTGAAACGGTTCGACGAACTGCCGCCGGACGCCCGCGACGAGCTGCTGGCCGACCTGGCGGGCGAGGCCCGTGAACTCAGCGACCTGGTCAATGAGCTGGTGGACCTGGCGGCCGGGCAGCGGGACGACGACCCGCTCTCGGAGGTGAGCCTGGCCGAGGTCGCCGAGAAGGCCGCCGCCTCGGCCCGCCGCCGCACCGGCCGGGAGATCACCGTACGGACCGTCCGCCCGGCGGTGGTCGAGGGCCGGTCCGCCGCGCTGCACCGTGCGCTCACCAATCTGCTGGAGAACGCCGCCAAATTCGACGCGGGCGGCACGGAGCCGATCGAGGTCGTCGTCACCGGAGCCCGCATCGAGGTCCTGGACCGCGGCCCCGGTATCGCGGACGCCGACCTCACCCGGGTCTTCGACCGCTTCTACCGCGCCGCGGCGGCCCGCGGTCTGCCGGGCTCCGGACTCGGCCTCGCCATCGTCCGCGAGATCGCCACCGCCCACGGCGGCCACGCGTTCGCCGCGAGGCGTGCCGGGGGCGGGGCGATGTTGGGGTTCACGGTGGGGACTCGGGCTTAGCGGTTCGCTGCGCTTTGCTTTTGGCCCACGTTTTTGTCTGGCCCGACGTGGGGGATTCTCACCGTTTTTCGCCCGCTGCGCGGTGCGCCCGCCGTTGCGCCTGCGGCGAGCGTTGTGCCTGCGGCGGGCGTTGCCGCTGCGCGGGGCGGGGTCCGCTGCGCGGGGCTGTCGGGGTGCGGTGACGGACCTCCGCGGGTGGGGTGCCGGACTGCTTCGCTTTACGTCCGGCACCCCACCCGCTCCGGCCCGTCCCCTCCCGTTGGTGGGTGGGAAGAAGGCCGGTGGGGGTGGCTGTGACTGGTCAGGTGCGCGTCGTGGACGTAGGGAATGCCCGTAGGCACAGGGGAACGGCCGTGGGCACAGGGAGATGGGCCTGGCGCGGCGAATGACCCTGGCACGGGGAAATGTCTGTGATCGACGCCCGCCCCCACCCACCTTCACCATCTCCCCCACGGGAGGGGACGGGCCGGAGGGGCCGGTGTGTGGGACGTAAAGCGAAGCAGTCCCACACACCGGCCCCGCAGGCCCGTCACCGCACCCACAGCCCCGCGCAGCGGACCCCGCCCGCCGCCAGGCGCAACGGCGGGAAAGCCAAAAACAGGGGCGAGGCAGCGCAGCGAACCGGCCCCGCGCAGCGGACCCCGCCCGCCGCCAGGCGCAACGGCGAGAAGCCCCACGGCGGGACAGCCGAAAACGGGGCAAGGCAACGCGCAGCGAACGGGCCGCCAGGCGAAACGGCGGGCGCACCGCGCAGTGGGCGAAAAACGCCGAGCAACCCCCACGGCGGGGCGGCCGAAAACGTGGGCCAAAAGCTAAGCGCCGCGAACCGTTATCGCCCGGCCGATTCCACCGTCTCGTGCAGATCCGTCGCGGCGTCCAGGGCGGAGGCCGCGGAGAAGGTGACGCAGGCGAGCAGGGCGGCGGCGATCAGCCGGCGGCCGTGGACGGCGGCGCGTAGCGAAGGGGCAGAGGCCTGCTCGGGGGCCAGCAGGGCGGCGACCCGGCGGGGCACCGGGCCGGTGGTCGCGGCGAGGACGGTGCCGGGACGGTGGGCACCCGCGGCGCCGGGGCGGGCGGCCAGGGCGGCGCGGCCGATGGCGCGGGCCGTGACGCGGCGGTCGCCCACCCGGGTCGCGGCGGTTTCGTCGGCCCAGCGCTCCAGGGCGTAGGCCAGCGGGGCGCGCAGGGACCGGAGCAGCGGATGGCAGACCGCGGCCAGCGCGGCCGTGAGCAGGAAAAGGTGGTGCCGGCCCGCGAGATGGGCGCGCTCATGGGCGAACAGCGCCTCCCGCTCGTCCGGGGGCAGCGCCCGCAGCATCCCGGCCGTGACCACGACCCGGCCCGGCCGTCCCGGCAGGGCGTAGGCGTCGGGCGCGGCGTCCGGCAGGACGCACAGATCGCCGGAGGTGGGGTGGGCGTCGGTGGCGAGCCGGGCGGTGCGCAGTTCGGTGTGGTGGCGGCGGGCGCGGTGGACGACGGCGAGGGCGACGGCGCCGAGCAGGCAGGCGGCGGCACCGGCAGCGGGGACCGACGCCGCCGGATCGCCGGCCGGCAGCGGCAGGGAGAGATGGTCCAGAGCGGCGACCGGCGGCAGTCGCAGCGCCCCGGCGGTCAGCAGCAGGCCGAGCGCCGCGGTCGTACAGCCGGCCAGCACGACCGCGCAGCCGGTCAGCAGCCAGGCCGCGGCGCGCGGCGGCAGCGACTCCGCCAGCCGACGGGCGGCCGGCACCGCGAGCAGCGGCATCAGCAGGGGAATCCATACGGCGACGATCATGGTGCGGCCCTGGGGGGCGGGGCCGAGCCGGAGCCGGGGGCGAAGCCGGAACCGGTGCCGGGGGTGGGGACGGTGCCGGCGTCGCGGGCGGGGACGGTGCCGGCGTCGGGGGCGGGGACGGTGCCGGCGTCGCGGGCGGGGACGGTGCCGGCGTCGGGGGTGGAGTCGATGTCGAAGCCGGGCCCGGAGCCGGTGCCGGAGCCGAGCCCGGATCCGGGCTGCGAGCCGGCTCCCGGTCCCTCGGAGGTGCCGTCCACGCTCTCCAGAAGGGACCGCAGCAACTGCTCGTCCTCGCTGGTCAGCTGCGAGACGAAGCGGGCGAGCGCGGTGCCGCGGTCGTCCTGCTTGTCGAGCTCGCTGCGCATCCGCCGGGCGGTCAGCCCGGCGGAGTCCTGTATGGGGGAGTACACGAAACCTCGGCCCGCCCGGGCCCGGGAGACCGCCCCCTTGTCGTGCAGCCGGGTGAGGATCGTGGTGACGGTGGTCCGCGCGAGCCGGCCGCCGAGCCCGCTCTGCACCTCGGCGGGGCTCAGCGGCCCGGCGGCCGCCCAGAGCGCCGCGAGCACGCTCGCCTCCAGCTCCCCGGCCGGGCGCCGCTGCACGGGTGATGTGTCCGACATGGAACGCCCTTCACCTTTTCGTCGTCTACAGTTCCGTAGACCGTCTACGAGACTGTAGTCGGTCGGGCCGGCCGGAAGCCGGGCCCGCAACCCATTATGGGAGGGGCCGCTGACATGTCCGCAGCCGCCGCATTTCCGCAGGTGACAGCGGTCGTCCAGGCCGTGAATGTGCTCGATGCCGGCTCCCTGCTGGCCGCGTTCGGTGCGCTGGGCGTCGCCGTCGTGCTGTTCGCCGAGACCGGGCTGCTGGTCGGCTTCTTCCTGCCCGGTGACTCCCTGCTGTTCACCGCCGGACTGCTGTGCGCCCCGGGCGCCGGCGGCGCCGTGCACCTCGCGCTGCCCCAGGTCCTCACGGCCGCCGCCGTCGGTGCGCTCGCCGGAGCCCAGACCGGCTACTGGATCGGCCGGCGCGGCGGCCGCGCCCTGCTGGCCCGCAGCCGCGCCCGCCGGCTGCACGAGGGCGCCGCCCGCGCCGAGGAGTTCCTGGCCCGCTACGGCCACGGCAAGGCCATCGTCCTCGCCCGTTTCGTCCCCGTCGTCCGCACCGTGCTGAACCCGCTGGCCGGCGCCCTGGGCGTGCCCGCCCGCACCTTCGCCTTCTGGCAGATCGCCGGCGGCCTGCTCTGGACGCTCGGCCTCACCCTCGCCGGATACGCCCTGGGCACGTCGGTACCGAACGTCGACCGCTACCTGCTGCCACTGGTCGCCCTGGTGGTGCTGGTGTCGCTGGCCCCGCTCGCCGTCGAACTCCTCCGCTCCCGCAGCCGCCCGCAAACGGCCCCCGACCACCCCACTCCGCCACCCGAGGCCTGAGCCCCGCCACCCGACGCCTGATCCGCGCCCCTCGAAGCCCGGTCCACGCCGCCCCGCCCGTCCCCGTCAGGCGCCCTTCGCACCGAGCCGCGCAGTGCTCCGCAGAGCCGGGGAGCGCCGAGCCGCAGAGCACCAGCCGCCAAGGAGAACCCCGTGACCCATCTCGCCTTCGGGGGAGCCTCGGTCGACGGCGGCCCGTACACCCGGATCGCCGAGCGGTGACGGCGTCGGAGCCGGAACCGGAACCGGGACGGCGGCCGGAACCGGAATCCGAACCGGAACGGGCGCCGGGGACGCAGCGGCCGGACCCGGAGCCCGCCCGGGAGCCGGCCCCGCCCCCCGACCCGGAGCCGACCCCCGGCCCCGACCCGCACCCCGCCCCATGGCGGCGCCCCGCCACCGCCCCGCTCCTGACCCTCGCCGCGGTCTGCGCCGCGCTCTTCGCCGCCGTGGCCCTCACCGTGTCCCTACGGCACGGAGCCCCACTCGCCCCCGAACGGGCCGCCCTCCACTGGTCCACGGCTCACCACGGCGAGCCGCTGCGCTCCCTGGCCCGCGCGCTGACCGCCACCGGCAGCGGACCGGTTCCCTATCTGCTGGTGGTGCTCGCCGGCCTGATGGCCGGCCGCGGTGCGGCGGGCCGGCTGCGCGCCGTGATCTGCGCCGTCGCCGTCCTCGCCATCGGCCAGGCGATCCGCTACGGCCTGATGGAACTGCTCGCCCGCCCCCGCCCGCCGGCCGCCGTCTGGGCCTCGTACGCCTCCGGCTACGCGTTCCCCTCCGGCCACGCCACCACCTCGGCGCTGGCGGCCGGAATCCTGGCCTGGGGCATCGCCCGGCGCGCCCGCCCCTCCGTGGCCCGCACGTGGTGCGTGGTACTCGCCCTCTGGGCCGCCGGAGTAGGCCTCACTCGCGTCTATCTGAGTGTCCACTGGCCGGGTGATGTTCTGGCCGGCTGGCTGCTGGCGGCCACCCTGCTCGCCCTCGCACTGCTCCTGGAACCCTTCGCCTGCCCCCGCCGGAACAGCCCGGTTCCGCCCTCTCATCGCGCACATTCCCATGAATAGCTGACGATAGGACCAGGTCTTCCCCAAGGCGGCATGGACGCATCCCACGCCGAGCAGCACTGTCCTGGGCACCGGGACGGCGGCAGCGATTCCGCCACGGCGCCGCTCACAGCACGCACCACCGCAACACCAGGGGGCCCACCGATGAACCAACCACTCAACCCCTCGCCGCCGCGCCGGTCAGCCGACCGGACCGCAGCGTCCAGCGCCCCGCCCGGCCGCTGTCCGGCCGCCGCAGCCAAGGACCCCACCCCGTGCGAGGGCTCTCGGGACGCCGCCACCATCGTCGACCGCCAGGGCAGGGAGGTCGCCGGCTGCGTCCACCACTGCGCCCGCCTGCTGGCCGGCCTCGAAGGCGCCCGAGTCCACCCCTTCGTCCCCACAAGCCAGGCCCTGGACGTCTACTCCCGGGCCCGCGAACTCCCACCCTTCGCCTGGGAAATCGGCAGATAGCCGGACAGACAACCCGGCAGGCGACCGCCCCGCCGGGCACAGGAGTCACGCCCCGGCGGCTCACCTTCAGGGCCCGCTCTCAAGCACCGCCGTGCCCCTCACGGGCCCCGCAAGCGCGGACCAGGCTGGCGTCAACGATCGTGCCGCCTCGTGACTCTCGGGTTCGCATACCGAAGGCGGCGAACGCCAAAGACAGCGCAGCTGGCGCAAGTTCCGGGCTACCGAGGCGGGGTCAGGGAGACGAGGCCAAGCAGCAAGATGCCCTCCCCGTTGCCCTCAGCGCCTCAGAAGGAATCTGAGGGGCTTTCGGCCGTGTGAAGCGGGAGGCAACCCCAGCCTGGGCAAGGCAAGGCCCTGACCGCGCGGAAAGATGCAAACGCGCTGGTCAGGGTCTTCAGGGCCTTCAGGGCCTTCGGGGCTGTCAGGGCTCCGAGGTCAGCACTCGATGATGTTGACGGCGAGGCCGCCGCGGGCGGTCTCCTTGTACTTGACGCTCATGTCGGCGCCGGTGTCCTTCATGGTCTTGATGACCTTGTCGAGGGAGACGTGGTGGCGGCCGTCGCCGCGCAGGGCCATGCGGGCGGCGGTGACGGCCTTGACGGCGGCCATGCCGTTGCGCTCGATGCACGGGATCTGGACGAGGCCGCCGACGGGGTCGCAGGTCAGGCCGAGGTTGTGCTCCATGCCGATCTCGGCGGCGTTCTCGACCTGCTCGGGGGAGCCGCCCAGGACCTCGGCGAGGCCGCCGGCGGCCATCGAGCAGGCGGAGCCGACCTCGCCCTGGCAGCCGACCTCGGCGCCGGAGATGGAGGCGTTCTCCTTGAAGAGCATGCCGATCGCACTGGCGGCGAGGAGGAAGCGGACCACGCCCTCCTCGTCGGCACCGGGCACGAAGTTGATGTAGTAGTGCAGGACCGCGGGGATGATGCCGGCCGCGCCGTTGGTGGGGGCGGTCACCACCCGGCCGCCGGCCGCGTTCTCCTCGTTGACGGCCATCGCGTAGAGGGTGGTCCACTCCATCGCGCGGGCGGCCGCGTCGCCCTCGGAGCGCAGGGCGCGGGCGGCGTTGGCGGCGCGGCGCCGCACCTTCAGGCCGCCGGGCAGGATCCCCTCGCGGGACATGCCGCGCGTGACACAGGCCTGCATGACCTGCCAGATCTCCAGCAGCCCGGCCCGGATCTCCTCCTCGGTGCGCCAGGCCTTCTCGTTCTCCAGCATCAGGGCGGAGATGGACAGGCCGGTCTGCTGGGACAGTCGCAGCAGTTCGTCGCCGGTACGGAAGGGGTGGGTCAGAACGGTGTCGTCGGGCACGATCGGGTTCTCGCCCGCGACCGCGTCCTCGTCGACGACGAAACCGCCGCCGACCGAGTAGTAGGTCTTCTCCAGCAGAGGTGCGCCGGAGGCGTCGTACGCGAAGAGCGTCATGCCGTTGGCGTGGTAGGGCAGGGCCCGGCGCCGGTGCAGGATCAGCTCGGCCGACTCGTCGAAGTCGATCTCGTGCGCGGCGCCTATCTCCGCGCCCATCAGCCGCAGCCGCTTGGTCTGCCGGATGCGCTCGACCTCGGCGTCGGCGGACTCGACGTCGACGGTGCGGGGGGAGTGGCCTTCCAGACCGAGGAGGACGGCCTTGGGGGTGCCGTGGCCGTGGCCGGTGGCGCCCAGCGAGCCGAAGAGCTCGGCGCGCACGGTGGTCGTCTGGGCGAGCAGACCGTCCTTCTTGAGGCGTCCCACGAACATCCGGGCGGCGCGCATCGGGCCGACGGTGTGGGAACTGGAGGGGCCGATGCCGATGGAGAAGAGGTCGAAGACGGAGATGGCCACGGGGGCGGACTCCCTTGTCTGCTCGTGGTGGACGGTGGAGCGATGAAGCGGATGGGACGGTGGAGCGGTGGAGTAATGGGGCAGAGGGGACGTTTCTGCGCCGTTGGTCGAGGGTAGCGCGGACGTGGTCCGGTGCCGTCGGACGGAAGCCGTCGGGTGCGCGACGCCGCGGGTAACGAACGGTGACGGGCGGTGAGAGGAGGCGAGGGGGTGACGGGCGTCGTCGGTCGGTGTGGACAGCTGCGGGTGTGGATGGGGGCCAGGGCGGATGGAGGCCGGGGTGGACGGAGGCCTGGAGGCCTGGAGGCCAGGGGCAGGTGGCGGCACCGGGCCGTGCACCGGCCGGTCCGCCTGCCGGGCAGGCGCGGGTCCGGTCGTGTTCGGTCGTGCCTGCTTCGTGCCCGGTCCTGATCCGCGTGCGGGGGGACCGGCCGGAAACTGCCTTCCCTCCCATGAGGGGGCGGCTGCCCGCCACCGCACCGGTCATGCATGCTACGCCCGCCCCACCGGCAGCCCCTGCACCCGCATGAAGACCGGAGGGGCCCCGAAGGGCCCCGGAAGAGCCCCGGAAGAGCCCCGGAAGAGCCCCGGAAGAGCCCGGAAGCGGCGGGAAGAGCCCCGAAGAGAAGCAGAGCCGGCAGACCATGAGCCCGGGACCGACGACCCCGGGCTCACCGTCGTGCGCCGTCGTGCACCCCCCCGCCCGCCGGTCACCGGCGGGCAGCGGGCTCAGTGCATGAGTCGCGTCACAGGGACGGGTACAGCGGGAACTTCTCCGCGAGTGCGGTGACGCGGGCCTTGAGGGCTTCGGCGTCGTAGGCGGGCTTGAGGGCCTCGGCGATGATGTCGGCGACCTCGCGGAAGTCCTCGGCCTGGAAGCCGCGGGTGGCCAGCGCCGGGGTGCCGATGCGCAGACCCGAGGTGACCATCGGGGGCCGGGGGTCGTTGGGGATCGCGTTGCGGTTGACCGTGATGCCGACCTCGTGGAGGCGGTCCTCGGCCTGCTGGCCGTCGAGCTCGCTGTCGCGCAGGTCGACGAGGACGAGGTGGACGTCGGTGCCGCCGGACAGGACCGAGACGCCGTGCTGTGTGACGTCGTCCTGGACGAGGCGTTCGGCCAGGATCCGGGCGCCGTCGAGGGTGCGCTGCTGGCGCTCCTTGAAGTCGTCGGAGGCGGCGACCTTGAAGGAGACGGCCTTGGCGGCGATGACGTGCTCCAGGGGCCCGCCCTGCTGGCCGGGGAAGACCGCAGAGTTGATCTTCTTGGCCAGCTCCTGGGTGGAGAGGATCACGCCGCCGCGGGGGCCGCCGAGGGTCTTGTGGGTGGTGGTGGTCACGACGTGGGCGTGCGGCACCGGGCTGGGGTGCAGGCCGGCGGCGACCAGGCCGGCGAAGTGCGCCATGTCGACCATGAGGTAGGCGCCGACCTCGTCGGCGATGCGCCGGAAGGCGGCGAAGTCGAGCTGGCGCGGGTAGGCGGACCAGCCGGCGACGATCAGCTTGGGGCGGTGCTCCTTGGCCAGGCGCTCGACCTCCTCCATGTCGACGAGGTTGGTCTTCTCGTCGACGTGGTAGGGCACCACGTTGTAGAGCTTGCCGCTGAAGTTGATCTTCATGCCGTGGGTCAGGTGCCCGCCGTGGGCGAGGTTGAGACCCAGGATGGTGTCGCCCGGCTTGATCAGGGCGAACATGGCGGCGGCGTTGGCCTGCGCGCCGGAGTGCGGCTGGACGTTGGCGGCCTCGGCACCGAACAGGGCCTTGATGCGGTCGATCGCGATCTGCTCGACGACATCGACGTGCTCGCAGCCGCCGTAGTAGCGGCGGCCGGGGTAGCCCTCGGCGTACTTGTTGGTGAGGACGGAGCCCTGGGCCTCCATGACGGCGACGGGGGCGAAGTTCTCCGACGCGATCATTTCGAGGGTGGACTGCTGGCGGTGGAGTTCGGCGTCGACGGCGGCGGCGACATCGGGGTCGACCTCGTGGAGGGAGCTGTTCAGAAGCGACATGAGTCTTCCTGGGGGAGTCAGGGGGCGCGATCGGGGTCCGGCCGGACGGCGGGTCCGGAGGAGCTTTGGCCCGGGCGGTGCCGGACGGGGAGCCGGCGGCTCAGCTCTGGATGAAGGCGGCGTACTCGTCGGCGGAGAGCAGTTCGCCCGGCTCACCGCCGAGCTTCACCTTGAACAGCCAACCGCCCTCGAACGGGGCGGAGTTCACCAGCGAGGGATCGTTGACGACATCCTCGTTGATCTCGGTGATCTCACCGTCGACGGGCGAGTAGAGATCGCTGACCGACTTGGTCGACTCCAGCTCGCCGCAGGTCTCGCCCGCCGCGACCGTGGCACCGACCTCGGGGAGCTGCACGTAGACGACGTCGCCGAGCGCGTTGGCCGCGTGCTCGGTGATGCCGACCGTCGAGACGCCTTCCTCGGCGCCCGACAGCCACTCGTGCTCCTTGCTGTAGCGCAGCTGCTGGGGGTTGCTCATGGCTCGATTCTCCTGTACGCGAGGGTGTGGTGGTGAAGGGGGTCGCCCCTGGTGACGCCGAGGGGGAGGGGCTTGCACAGTGAGACGCACGGGTGCGCGCCGCTGCCGGGTCCGCCCCGGGTGAGCTCCTGCTTCTGCTGTCTGTGCTACTTCTGCCGCTTGTAGAACGGCAGAGCGGTGACCTCGTACGGCTCATGGCTTCCACGGATGTCCACGCACACACCCTCGGTGCCCGGTGTGGCGTAGGCGGCATCGACGTAGGCGATGGCGACCGGCTTGCCGAGGGTGGGAGAGGGGGCCCCGGAGGTGACCTCACCGATGACCGTGCCGTCGGCCGCGACGACCGGGTAGCCGGCGCGCGGGACCCGGCGGCCCGTGGCGATCAGGCCGACCAGCTTGCGCGGCGGGTTCGCCTCGGCGCGCTCGGCGGCGGCCGCCAGCGCCGTACGGCCGACGAAGTCGCCGTTGTTGGTCGTCTTCTCGAACTTCACGACCCGGCCCAGACCCGCGTCGAACGGCGTGGTCGAGGTCGTCAGCTCGTGCCCGTACAGCGGCATGCCCGCCTCCAGGCGCAGAGTGTCCCGGCAGGACAGGCCGCAGGGCACCAGACCGGCGTCCTGGCCGGCCTCGGTCAGCGCCTCCCAGAGGGCGACCGCGTCGGCCGGCCGGACGAACAGCTCGAAGCCGTCCTCGCCGGTGTATCCGGTACGGGCGATCAGCGCCTGGACGCCGGCGACGGTGCCGGGCAGGCCCGCGTAGTACTTCAGGCCGTCCAGGTCGGCGTCGGTGACCTTCTTCAGGATCCCGGGCGACTCCGGGCCCTGCACCGCGAGCAGCGCGTAGGCGTCCCGGTCGTCGCGGATCGCGGCGTCGAAGCCGCCCGCCCGCGCGGTCAGCGCATCCAGCACCACCTGGGCGTTGGAGGCGTTGGCGACGACCATGTACTCCTGGTCGGCCAGGCGGTAGACGATCAGGTCGTCCAGGATGCCGCCCTGGTCCTCACAGATCATGGTGTAGCGGGCGCGGCCGGTCCTGACGCCCCCGATGTTGCCGACCAGCGCATAGTCGAGGAGGTCGGCGGCCTGCGGGCCGGTGACGGTGATCTCGCCCATGTGGGAGAGGTCGAACAGGCCGGCGCGGGTACGGACGGCGATGTGTTCGTCACGCTCGCTGCTGTAGCGCAGCGGCATGTCCCAGCCGGCGAAGTCGGTCATGGTGGCGCCGAGCGCACGATGGGTGGCGTCCAGCGCGGTACGGCGGGGGGCATCAGTCATGGTTCCGGGCTCCCAGGCAGGGGTGACAAGACGTTCTCCCCATCTGTCATCGGAACCTGAGAGGTTCACCGGGATCCCGCGAACGGACCCGGTTTGCACCTTGGGTGGAGCCGCCCCGTGTGCCGGGCTGCGGCTCGCTTTTCAGATCTGCCTCGCCTGCGCGGTATAGGGGCCTGAGAGATTCAAGGGAGGACTTGCTCCTTCGGCGCCCCGCCATGGCGGCCGGGGACTCTCCCGCGCGGGTTCAAACGGCCGGTATGCAGTTGGCGGTGCACAGGTGAGACGCGATGTGCACGTGGCGGCCACATCATTGCACGGGATCGCCCGATAGAGGAGCCCCTGCTGTCACCCCGCCCGTGACGTGGGCAGATCGGACAATAGCCTTGATGGGCATTACCTTTTCTTGACACTCTGCGGGTAGGGGACGGACTCGAACCGGAGCAGAACCGGACGGGGAGGACGATCGCGTGCACAGTGAAGCGGCATTCGGAGCCACTTCAGACGTCGTGCCTCCGGCCGTCGCGCCTCCGGCGACCGCGCCCGCGGTGCCGCCCGCCGCCGGGCCCCGGGCCGGCCGGAGGCCGCGGCCCGTCGTCCGGCCCGGGCGCGGCGCCGAAGTCGTGGACCTGAGGGGCCGCGGACGGGCGAGGGGGGCCGCCGAGCTGCGGTTCCCGGCCGGTGACCTGGTGGTGGTCTCCGGTCTGCCGGGCAGCGGCAAGAGCACCCTGATGCACCGTGTCGTACCGCCGCTGGACGCACACGGCGCCGTGGTGCACCGCATCGATTCGCAGGACGTCCGCGAGCGCTGGGAGCACGGCAGGCTGCGCCGGCTGCCGTACGCCCTCTACCGTCCGCTGGTCCGGGCCGCCCACTACCTGACGCTGGGCCGTGCGCTGCGCTCGGGGGGCAGCGTGGTGGTGCACGACTGCGGCACCCTGGCGTGGGTGCGTGGCTGGATCGCGCGGTCGGCGGTGCGCGGCGGCCGCGGGCTGCATCTGGTGCTGCTCGATGTGCCGCCCGAGGTGGCGCTGTCCGGCCAGGAGTCGCGGGGGCGCGGGGTGTCGGGGTACGCCTTCGCGCGGCACCGCGGGGCGGTGGGCAGGCTGGTCGGCGCGGCCGAGTCGGCCCGGCTGCCGAAGGGCTGCCACTCGGCCGTCCTGCTCGACCGGCGGGCGGCGAGCGCCCTGGAGACGGTCAGCTTCGACTGAGCGCACCGCCACCGTGCCCCGAGGGTCCCTCCGCACGCCTTCTCGTCTAGGGTCTTTGGCCAGATGGCGCGGTTCGGAACGGGTGGGTGCACATGACATTTCCGCAGCAGGGGATACCGCAGCTGGCGTGGCCGGCGAACGAGCTCGAAGAGGTGCTGGCCGCCGCGGCCGGGCACCCGGGCGCCGGTGGCCGGATCGTCGAGGTGCTGGGCCGCAGCAGGGTCTGGGTGCCGCTGCCCAACGGCGGCGGACCGGAGAGCGCCGGTCCCGGCACCCGCGGCCTCGATCTGCCCACCGTCGAGCTGCACGGTGCGGCCTATGTCCCGGTCTACAGCTCCGAGCAGGAGTTCTTGCGGGCGGTCGGCGCGCATATGTCCTTCACCGTCGCCCCGGCACGGGAGTTCGCCCGCGGGCTGCCCCCGCACATCGGCATCGCGGTCAACCCGGACGGCACGATCGGCGTCCCGCTGCCGCCTCCCGCGGTGGCCGAACTGTGCCGGGAGGGGCGCCAGGAGCGGACCGGTCTGCCCAGCGGCGGCCGGGTGCGGCTCTTCGAGCCGGACTGGCAGGACGAGCCGGTGGACTTCCTGGCCGCCGCCGGACTGGAGTTCTCCGGCGCCGGAATTGTCCTGACTGCCCGGCGTGCCCTGGCAAGTGTCGAGGGCGACACGCCCGCGCTGTTCGTCGGTGTGCAGATCGGTGCGGACCCCGCGGCACTGCACGACGGCACCGCCCGCGAGGCGGTACTGTCAGCCCTCGGACGTGCGCTCGGCGCAGTGCCGGTGCCCTGGCCCGTACAGCTCGTCATGCTCGACCTCGCCCAGGGCGACCCGGTCGCCGACTGGATGCTGGAGCGTGTGCGGCCCTTCTACTCTCGGGACCACTCGTAAGCTGGATGGATGACGGGCGGGCGCACCCATGACGTGCCCTGCGGACGAAGGGACGGACCACGTGAGCGCGGGTGCGCATCAGGGGCCGGCGGCGGCCGGAGCACTGGAGCAGCTGCTCCAGCAGGTCTCGCCCGGCCGTTACGACGCCTATGAGGCGCTGCTGCAGGCGCTCGCCGCGGGCCAGGTCTGGATGCTGCTGTGGCACGGCCGGGCCGGTTCGCCCGATGCGCAGTACGGAAACATGGAGGTCGAAGGCCTCGGCTATGCGCCGTGTGTGACCTCGGCGCCCGAGCTCGCCGCCTCCGGCTGGAACCGCGACCACGAGGTCGTCACCGGCCTGGAGATCGCCGCCTCGCTCTTCCCCGACCGCTGGGGCCTGTGGCTGAATCCGCATGCCTCCGGCGGGGGTGTCGGCATCCCGTGGCTGGATCTGCGCCGTATCGCCGGTGGTCTGGACCGGCTGCCGGCCGGTCCGCTGCGGATCTCCGAACCGGTCATCGACATCCCGCAGTTCTACGCGCTGCTCGCCCAGAACGCACACCGGACGCCTGCCGTGCGGTCGCTGCGCCGGGCCTGGGTGCAGCCGGCGCTCGGTGCCCCCTATCTGGCGATCGGTCTGGATCTGTACGACACCGGCCAACAAGCGGTGGATTCGGTGCGGTTGATGATCCAGCAGTCGATCGGCGCGGTGCCGGACGGTCTGCCGGTCTCCACCGTCGCGATGAACGACGAGTTCGACCCGGTCGGCATGTGGATGCGGGCCTCCACGCGCCCGTTCTTCGACCGGGACGGCTACGCCCAGCCGCCGGGTCAGCCGGCCCAGGCTCCCGCGCCGTCGTACGGCTACGGCTACCCGCGCCCTTACTGACAGCCTGTCTCCGGCGCCCCGGGGGTAACGTCCGGGCGCCGGTCTTGTGGTGAATTGCCCCTGTATGCCCCGCGGTTGAGGACCTCTCCCGCGGGCGATCGCTCCGCTCAGCCCGAACTTTTGTCCGTATAACGGAAGGCAGTGGAGCACATCACAGTTGCGCATCCTTTCCCCATCAGGGCTGGTGACTGATCGAGAAAGGGATGAAGACTCCGGAAACAACAGACCTCGGTCCTTTGTACGAGCGTCATCCCACGGCGTCGCGTAAGCCTGAGAACTTCCATAGTGCGAACTTCCGCGATGTCCGCAGGAATTGCTGCACCGAACTTGCACCAGTGATGTGAACCAGGCCGCAATCCGCGGCGGGCAGGGGCCGGCCACCGTCGGCCGAGAGGGGTCAAAGGCACTGTGACCGCACCGATCGAGACCACCGGGGCGGCTGCTGAGGCGCAGCCGGAAGCGGTGCTGAAGGGCGTCGAGACAAAGCGGATCGAGGGGCGTTCGCTCGGTCAGATCGCCTGGCTGCGCTTCAGGCGGGACAAGGTTGCGGTGGCCGGTGCCATCGTTGTCATCCTGCTCATCGTCGTCGCCGCGCTCTCCCGTCCGATCCAGGCCCTGCTGGGACTGGACCCGAACAATCCCCACCAGTCGCTGATCGACCCCAACACCACGCTCCCCAAGGGCGACCTCGGCGGCATGAGCGCTGACCACCCCCTGGGCGTGGACCCGAAGTTCGGCCGCGATCTGCTCGCCCGGATCCTGGAGGGCTCCTGGGTGTCGCTGATCGTGGCGTTCGGCGCGACGGTGCTGTCGGTCGCCATCGGCACCGTGCTCGGTGTGGTCGCCGGCTTCTACCGCGGGCGGGTGGACGCCCTCATCAGCCGGATGATGGATGTCTTCCTGGCCTTCCCGCTGCTGCTGTTCGCCATCGCGATCTCCGCCTCGCTGCAGGGCGGCGCCTTCGGCATGGAGGGCCTGCCGCTGCACATCTCGGTGCTGATCTTCGTGATCGGTTTCTTCAACTGGCCCTACATGGGGCGGATCGTGCGCGCGCAGACCCTGTCGCTGCGCGAGCGTGAATTCGTCGACGCCGCCCGCGGCATGGGCGCGCGCGGGCCGTTCATCCTCTTCCGGGAGCTGCTGCCCAACCTGGTGGGGCCGATCATCGTCTACTCGACGCTGCTGATCCCCTCCAACATCCTCTTCGAAGCGGCCCTGAGCTTCCTGGGCGTCGGCATTCAGCCGCCCCAGGCGTCCTGGGGCGGCATGCTCAACCAGGCGGTCAAGTACTACGAGGTCGACCCCCAGTACATGATCGTCCCCGGCCTCGCGATCTTCGTCACCGTGCTCGCGTTCAACCTGCTCGGTGACGGGCTGAGGGACGCGCTGGACCCGCGCAGCCGCTGACGGCCGCCGCGGGCACCCGCTCCGACACCCCCAGTGCGTTACTGCGTTTCCGCGTTACTGCGTTACTGCGTTTTGAGATTTGACCTTTCTCGACGAACGAAGGGGACACCGACCATCATGCGAAGGTCAGTTCCGGTCGCGGCTGTCGCGGCCATCACCAGTGCGGGCCTTTTGCTGGCCGGCTGCAGCGGGGGCAACGGCTCCTCGGAGGGCTCGGGCGAGGCGAACGCCGCCACCAAGGGCGTCGTCAACGCCTCGGACGCGAAGGGCGGCACGGTCACCTATGCGATGAGCGACGCCCCCGAGTCCTTCGACCCGGGCAACACCTACTACGCCTTCATCTACAACTTCAGCCGCCTCTACGCGCGCCCGCTCACCACCTTCAAGCCGGGCCCCGGCGCCAAGGGCAACGAGCTGGTCCCGGACCTCGCCGAGTCGATGGGCAAGCCCAGCGACGGCGGCAAGACCTGGACGTACAAGCTCCGCAAGGGCGTCAAGTACGACGACGGCTCCACGGCCACCTCGCAGGACGTCAAGTACGCCGTCGAGCGCAGCAACTTCGCGCGTGACACCCTCTCGCTGGGCCCGAACTACTTCCAGCAGTTCCTCAAGGACAACGACGGCGGCTACAAGGGTCCCTACAAGGACAAGACCAAGGCCGGTCTGAAGTCCATCGAGACCCCGGACGACCAGACGATCGTCTTCCACCTCAAGAAGCCGTTCGCCGAGTTCGACTACCTGGTCAGCGCCCCGCAGACCGCCCCGGTCCCGCAGGCCAAGGACAAGGGCGCGGACTACACCAAGTCCGTGCTGTCCACCGGCTCGTACAAGTTCGAGAGCTACCAGGAGGGCAAGAAGCTCACCCTGGTCCGCAACCCGCAGTGGTCCGCGAAGACGGACCCGCTGCGCAAGCAGCTGCCGGACAAGATCGTCCTGAACCTGAAGGTCGCCCAGTCGACCATCGACAAGGACCTCCAGTCCGGTAACACCCTGGTGGACCTGGCAGGACGTGGTGTCGACGGGCAGACCCAGGCCCAGCTCCTGACGAACTCCAAGGAGAAGGGCAACACCGACAACACCCTCGGCCAGCGCCTGGTCTACACGGCGCTGGACACCAAGGTGAAGCCGTTCGACAACATCGAGTGCCGCAAGGCCGTCGAGTACGCCATCGACAAGAAGGCCGTACAGACCTCCCTCGGCGGCCCGATCCGCGGTGAGCTGGCCTCCACGGTCCTGCCGACCGACATCGAGGGCTACCAGAAGTACGACCTGTACCCGCAGAAGTACGACGGCGACAAGCTGGACCTGGCCGAGGCCAAGAAGCACTGGGCGAAGTGCGGCGCCGGCAAGACCACGACCACGATCCTGGCCCGCAACGACCGCCAGGACGAGGTCGACGCGGCCACCTCGGTCATCGACTCGCTGAAGAAGATCGGCGTCACCGCCAAGATCCAGTCGTACCCCACCAGCAAGTACTTCTCGGACTACGCCGGTGTGCCGAAGTTCAACAAGAAGAACAACGTCGGCATGATCATGATGCAGTGGGGCTCGGACTTCCCGACCGGCTACGGCTACCTGCAGCAGATCCTGAACGGCAAGGCGATCAGCCAGTCCGGCAACGCCAACCTCTCGGAGCTGGACGACCCGGAGATCAACAACCTGCTCGACAGCGCCATCGCCAACACCGACAAGGCGGCCCGCGAGAAGGCGTACGCCGAGATCGACAAGAAGACGATGGAGCAGGCGGCGATCGTTCCGCTCACCTACTTCAAGGTCCTGATGTACCGCTCGCCCAAGGCCACCAACCTGGTGTCCACCTCGGCCTTCAGCGGTCAGTACGACTACCTCAACATCGGCGTCAAGAAGTAGCAGCCCTGGAAGGCAGGTGAAGGCATTGGTGTCCGCGGGCCGGTGGTGAACCGGCCCGCGGCGCCGACGCCGCATCCCCGTGTTCTCGTACATCATCCGCAGGTTGATCAGCGCAGTGGTCCTGCTGCTGATCGTCAGCGCGGTCACTTTCGGCATCTTCTTCCTGCTGCCGAAGCTGGCCGGGCAGAGCACCGACCAGCTTGCCCAGCAGTACATCGGAAAGGCCCCCACGCCCGCGGACATCGCCGCGGTCAAGAAGAATCTCGGCCTGGACAAGCCCGTGTACGAGCAGTACTGGGACTTCCTCAAGGGCATTTTCGTCGGCGTCGACTACAAATTCGGTCCGGAAGCGGCCAAGTGCCATGTGCCGTGCTTCGGTTACTCCTTCAAAACCCATATCGAGGTCTGGCCGGAGATCCAGAACCGGCTTCCGGTGACGCTCTCGCTGGCCGCCGGCGCGGCCGTGCTGTGGGTCGTCTCCGGTGTCGCCACCGGCGTGCTCTCCGCGCTGCGCCCCGGCTCGTTCTTCGACCGGATGGCCATGGGCGTCGCGCTGGCCGGCGTCTCCCTCCCGATGTTCTTCACGGGAGCCCTGGCCCTGGCCCTGTTCACCTACCAGTGGCCGATATTCGAGCGCAGCGACTACATCTACCTGACGGACGATCCGTTCGGCTGGGCCCGGACCCTGGTCCTGCCCTGGGTCACCCTGGCCTTCCTCTACTCCGCGCTCTACGCCCGGCTCACCCGGGCGGGCATGCTGGAGACGCTGAGCGAGGACTACATCCGTACGGCCCGCGCCAAGGGCCTGCGCGAGCGCAAGGTGGTCGTCCGGCACGGCCTGCGGGCCGCGCTCACCCCGATCATCACGGTCTTCGGCATGGACCTGGGCCTGCTGCTCGGCGGTGCGCTCATCACCGAACAGGTCTTCTCGCTCAAGGGAGTCGGTGCCTTCGCCGTCGAGGCGATCAACGCCAACGACCTCCCGAACATCCTCGGCGTCACCCTGCTCGCCGCGTTCTTCATCGTCATGTGCAACCTGGTGGTGGACGTTCTGTACGCCGCCGTCGACCCGCGGGTGAGGCTCTCGTGACCGACTCCTCAAAGGACCAGACCGAGACCGCCGTGGGCGAGCCCGCCGCGGCCGGCTCCCGGCCCCCGTCCGCCTTCCTCGAAGTGCGTGACCTGAAGGTTCACTTCAACACCGACGACGGGATCGTGAAGTCGGTCGACGGCCTGAACTTCACCCTGGAGAAGGGCAAGACGCTCGGCATCGTCGGCGAGTCCGGCTCCGGCAAGTCCGTGACCTCCCTCGCCGTGATGGGCCTGCACCGCGCCTCGCGCCAGCAGCGCAGCAAGGTGAACATGTCCGGCGAGATCTGGCTGGACGGCAAGGAGCTGGTCTCGGCCGAGCCGGACGAGGTGCGCCGGCTGCGCGGCCGCGAGATGGCGATGATCTTCCAGGACCCGCTGTCCGCGCTGCACCCCTTCTACTCGGTCGGCAGCCAGATCGTGGAGGCCTACCGCGTCCACCACGACGTGGACAAGAAGACCGCGCGCAAGCGGGCGATCGAGATGCTGGACCGGGTCGGTATCCCGCAGCCCGACAAGCGGGTGGACGACCATCCGCACCAGTTCTCCGGCGGTATGCGCCAGCGCGCCATGATCGCGATGGCGCTGGTCAACAACCCGGAGCTGTTGATCGCGGACGAGCCCACCACCGCCCTGGACGTCACCGTCCAGGCGCAGATCCTGGACCTGATCCGCGATCTGCAGAAGGAGTTCGGCTCGGCGGTCATCATCATCACCCACGACCTCGGGGTGGTCGCCGAACTCGCCGACGACCTGCTGGTGATGTACGGCGGACGGTGCATCGAGCGCGGCCCGGCCGAGAAGGTCTTCTACGAGCCGCAGCACCCCTACACCTGGGGTCTGCTCGGCTCCATGCCGCGCATCGACCGTGACCAGACGGACCGGCTGATCCCGGTGAAGGGTTCCCCGCCCAGCCTGATCAACGTCCCGTCCGGCTGCGCCTTCAACCCCCGTTGCCCGTACGCGGACATCCCCAAGGACAACCTCACCCGTACGGTCCGCCCCGAACTGCGCGAGGCCGGCGGCGGGCACTTCTCCGCCTGCCATATGTCGCAGGAGGAGCGGGAGCGTATCTGGACCGAAGAGATTGCGCCGAAGCTGTGACCGAGACGACTGACGACCAGAACAAGAAGATTCCGCTCCAGAAGACGGCGGACGCCCCCGCGAAGCCTGCCGCAAAGGCTTCCCCCGACGCCGAGCCGCTGCTCAGGGTCCGCGGTCTGGTCCGGCACTTCCCGATCACCAAGGGCCTGCTCAAGCGGCAGGTCGGGGCGGTGCAGGCGGTCGACGGCATCGACTTCGACGTCCGTCCCGGGGAGACCCTGGGCGTCGTCGGCGAGTCCGGCTGCGGCAAGTCGACGATGGGCCGGCTGATCACCCGGCTCGACGAGCCGACCGGCGGCTCCATCGAGTTCCAGGGCCAGGACATCACCCACCTGTCCTCGGGCCGGCTGCGGCCGATGCGCCGGGACGTCCAGATGATCTTCCAGGACCCGTATGGCTCGCTGAACCCGCGGCACACCATCGGTGGGATCGTCTCCACCCCCTTCCGCCTCCAGGGCGTCGAGCCCGAGGGCGGGGTGAAGAAGGAGGTGCAGCGGCTGCTGGAGCTGGTGGGCCTGAGCCCGGAGCACTACAACCGCTATCCGCACGAGTTCTCCGGCGGCCAGCGGCAGCGCATCGGCATCGCCCGCGCGCTGGCGCTCAAGCCCAAGCTGGTGGTCGCCGACGAGCCGGTCTCCGCGCTCGATGTGTCGATCCAGGCGCAGGTCGTCAACCTCATGGACGACCTGCAGGAGGAGCTGGGGCTGACGTACGTCATCATCGCCCACGACCTCTCGGTCATCCGGCATGTGTCGGACCGGATCGCGGTGATGTACCTCGGCAAGATCGTGGAGTTGAGCGACCGCAAGGCGCTCTACGAGTCGCCGATGCACCCGTACACCAAGGCGCTGCTGTCCGCCGTGCCGGTGCCCGACCCCAAGCGGCGCACCCAGCGCGACCGGATCCTGCTCAAGGGCGATGTGCCCTCACCGATCAACCCGCCCTCCGGCTGCCGGTTCCGCACCCGCTGCTGGAAGGCGACCGAGGTGTGCGCCACCACCGAGCCGCCGCTGGTCGCGCTGCGGACGGGGCACCAGGTGGCCTGCCACCACCCGGAGAACGCGGAGAACGCAGAGAACACAGCAGGCGCAGCGGACACAGCAGGCCCGGGGAACACCGGAATGGCGGGCGGTAAGGCCGCAACCGGCAAGTAACACTTGGGACTTGGCAAAGTCCTGGGTGGAACGCGGCGGGAGAGTGCAGAGTCAGCACGGTTGTTCGATCTTGAGGCGAACTTCATCCGTGTGTCCGAAGGGATGGCTCATGGCACTCTCCCGTTCCGCACGTCGCACCTCCCGCTGGCTCGCGCTGGCCACCGCGGTGGCCTCGGCCGCCACCATCGCCGCCGCACCCGCCGCGTCCCCCGGCGCGCCGGGCATCGGCGACCCGTACTTCCCCCAGCTGGGCAACGGCGGCTTCGACGCCCTGCACTACGACCTAGGCGTCAGCTACCAGCCCGGCAGCGGCCGCCTCGACGGCCGCACCACGCTCACCGCCAGGGCCACCCAGAACCTCTCCGCCTTCGACCTGGACCTGCAGAAGCTGACGGTCGACTCGGTCCGGGTGAACGGCCGGCGGGCGCACTTCTCCAGATCCGGCGACGAGATATCCCTGCGCCCCGACTACCCGCTGCGCCGTGGTAAGAAGTTCACCGTCACCCTCGCCTACCACGGCGTCCCCCAGGCGCTGAGCGGTCCGATCGTCTTCGGCTCCGACTACGGCTGGATGAAGACCAAGGACGGCGTCTTCGTCGCCTGCGAGCCGAACGCCGCCTCCACGTGGTTCCCCTCCAGCGACCACCCCGCCGACAAGGCGACCTACGACATCCGTATTGACGCCCCCAAGGGCCTGACCGGTGTCTCCAACGGGCGCCTGATCAGCTCCGGGGAGGCGCACGGCCGCTCGTACGCCCACTGGCGCGAGAGCCGTCCGATGGCGACGTACCTGGCCACCGCCACCATCGGCAAGTTCGACGTCCGTACCGGCACCACCCCCGGCGGCACGCCCGTCTACGTCGCCATCGACCCGACCCTGCCCACCGGCAACGTCGATGTCTACGGCGTCACCTCCGAGGTCACCGACTACTGGTCGAAGGTCTTCGGCCCGTACCCCTTCGAGGTGACCGGGGCGATCGTCGACGACATGCCGCAGGCCGGCTTCTCGCTGGAAGTGCAGTCCAAGCCCGCCTACTCGGCCGTGCGCAGCGAGGGGACCATCGTCCACGAGCTGGCGCACCAGTGGTTCGGTGACTCGGTCTCCGTCAAGCAGTGGAAGGACATCTGGCTCAACGAGGGCTTCGCCAGCTATGCGCAGTGGCTGTGGACCGAGCACCGCGGCACCCTGAGCGCCCATGACGCCTTCCGCAAGGCCTACGACGCCTGGCCGGCCGGTGATGCCTTCTGGAAGGTGAAGGTCGGCGATCCGCAGCGGGACACCATGTTCGCCCAGGCCGTCTACTCCCGGGGGGCGATGACGCTGCAGGCGCTGCGCGAGCGGATCGGGGACCGGGCGTTCTTCAAGCTGCTGCCGGCCTGGACCTCCGCGCACCGCTACGGCAATGCCGGCACCGCCCAGTTCATCGCGCTCGCCGAGAAGATCTCCGGGCAGCAGCTGGACGACCTCTTCACCACCTGGCTGAACACCGACAGCAAGCCGGCGCCGCCGGCGAACTGAGCACCGGCCGCCGCGGTCAGCCGGAGTCCTGCTGCCCGCGCCGGTCGCGAAGCTGCTGCGACCGCGGCAGGTGCAGTCCGAGGTAGACCGCGCTCATCCGCAGCGCGAACACCACCCCCGCCGAGATCGCCGCGGCGGGGGTGGCCCCGGTGCCGAGGTGGTGCAGCAGGAGGTAGCAGCAGCCGCCGGCCAGCGCCGCGATCGCATAGACGTCCTCCCGCAGCAGCAGCGGCGGGAACTCCCCGCACAGCACATCGCGGATGACCTCGCCGGCGACCCCGGTCAGGACCGCCAGGATGATCACGGCGAGCGGGGTGGCGCCCGCCTCGATCGCGGCGCGGGCCCCGATCACCGTGACCACGGACAGCCCGATCGCGTCGACCACCAGCAGTGATTTGTGCGGCAGCTGCCAGAACCGCAGATAGATCATGGTGCCGACGCCGACACAGATGATCACGGTCAGCAGCACCCAGTCGTGCGTCCAGTACAGCGGACGCCGGTCGAGGATGACATCGCGCAGCGTGCCGCCGGAGATCGACGCGGCGAAGGCGAGCACCAGGCCGCCGAAGGGGTCCATATTGGCGCGATAGGCGGCCAGCACCCCGCTCGCGGCGAAGGCGGCCACACCGACCAGGTAGAGGACGTGAAGCATGGCGCTCATCATCGCAGGCCCGGACGGGATGCTTCCGTTCGAGGCCGTTAAAACTGACACTACCGGTCGGTAACTATCCGGTGTAGCGTGCAACCCATGGCTCTGGTGAACCGAGGCAACAGCGAGTTCGACCGCGATACGGCGGTCACCCGCCGCGCCCCCGGCGTCTATGACGCCCACCTCTCCGCCGGCTGGACGATCATCCAGGCGGTCAACGGCGGCTACCTCCTCGCCCTCATGGGCCGCGCCCTGAGCGACGCCCTCCCGCACCCCGACCCGCTCTCGGTCACCGCGCACTACCTGACGGCCTCGGTCCCCGGCCCCGCCGTGATCCGTACCGACGTGGTCCGCACCGGCCGCACGATGTCGACCGGCACCGCCAGCCTCGTCCAGTTCGCGGAGGACGGCAGCGAGATCGAGCGACTGCGGGTGCTCGCCGCGTACGGCGACCTCGACGCGCTGCCCGACGACGTCCGCACCACCGCCAAACCGCCGGCCATCCCGCCGTACGAGCACTGCCTGGGCACGGACAGTGCCCCCGACGGCCGCCCCGCCATCCCCGGCAGCACCGCCATCGCCGAGCGGCTCGCGCTGCGCCTGGACCCGGCGACCGCGGGCTGGGCCGTCGGGGCCCCCTCCGGCAAGGGCGAGATGCGCGCCTGGTTCGGCCTCGCCGACGGCCGCGAACCCGACCCGCTCTCCCTCCTGCTGACCGTCGACGCCCTCCCGCCCACCGCCTTCGAGATGGGGCTCTCCGGCTGGGTGCCCACCGTCGAGCTGACCGCCCACATCCGCCGCCGCCCGGCCCCCGGCCCGCTGCGGGTCGCCATCACCACCCGCAACCTGGCGGGCGGCTTCCTGGAGGAGGACGCGGAGGTCTGGGACTTCGAGGACCGACTGGTCGCCCAGTCACGGCAGTTGGCGCGGGCGGTGACGGTGGAGTAGCGGGGCGGGCGGGCCTGCTGCCGCCCGCCGGGAAAAGGGGCAGCGAGAAGCAGGGCAGCGGGAAGCGGGGTAGCGAGAAACCGGGCAGCGAGAAGCGGGAACGGCCGGTCCCGCGCACCGCCCGTGCGAGCCCGGTACCGGGCGTCCGGCGGCGTCCCGGCGCCCCGCCGCTCCCGCGCGCTGCGTATGCGCCCCCGGAGCCCGCCGCGTCGGCTCGTAGAATCGTGCGCACCATGGTTTACCTCGACCACGCCGCCACCACCCCGATGCTTCCCGAGGCGGTGCAGGCGATGACCGCCCAGCTGACCGTCACCGGCAATGCGTCCTCGCTGCACGCCGACGGCCGGCGGGCCCGGCGTACCGTCGAGGAGGCACGCGAGTCCCTTGCCGTCTCGCTCGGCGCACGCCCCAGTGAGATCGTCTTCACCGCGGGCGGCACCGAGGCCGACAACCTCGCGGTCAAGGGCCTGTACTGGGCACGCAGGGCCGCCGATCCGGCCCGTACCCGCGTCCTCGCCAGCCCCGTCGAGCACCACGCGGTCCTCGACGCCGTGGAATGGCTCGCCGAGCACGAAGGCGCCCGCGTCGAATGGCTGCCGGTCGACACCTACGGGCGGGTGCACGCCGGGGCGCTGCGCGAGGCGATCGCCCGCAACCCCGCCGATGTCGCGCTCGCCACGGTCATGTGGGCCAACAACGAGATCGGCACCCTCCAGCCGGTCCGCGAACTGGCCGAGGCCGCCGCGGAGTTCGAGATCCCGCTGCATGCCGATGCGGTGCAGGCATTCGGCCAGCTGGAGGTGGACTTCGCCGCCTCCGGGCTCGCCGCGATGACGGTCTCCGGCCACAAGATCGGCGGGCCGTACGGCATCGGCGCGCTGCTGCTCGGCCGTGAGTACGCCCCGGTGCCGGTGCTGCACGGCGGCGGCCAGGAGCGGCACGTACGCTCCGGCACCCTCGACACCCCCGCCATCGCCGCCTTCGCCGCCGCAGGGCGGTATGCCGCCGCCCACCGCGAGGACTTCGCCCGCGACATCGGCGCGCTGCGCGACGACCTGGTCAAGGCCGTACGGGCCGCCGCCCCCGACGCCGTCCTCGGCGGCGACCCGGACCCCGCGGGCCGCCTCCCGGCCAACGCCCACTTCTCCTTCCCCGGCTGCGAGGGCGACTCCCTGCTGCTGCTCCTGGACGCTCAGGGCATCGCCTGCTCCACGGGCTCCGCCTGCACCGCCGGCGTCGCCCAGCCCAGCCACGTCCTGCTGGCCACCGGCATGTCCCCGGAGCTCGCCCGCGGCACCCTGCGGTTCTCGCTGGGCCACACCTCCACGGCGGAGGACGTGGCGGCGCTGGCAGAGGCCATCGGCCCGGTGGTGGAACGGGCGCGGAGTGCGGGGCTGAGTTAGGGCCTGTCTTCAAGGTCCCCTCGTTCGCCCGTAGGGCGGGCCTCGCTAGCGGGTGGCGCCACGGTGCTCCGGTGCGGGCGTTGCTCCCGGTGTCCCAAATGTCCCCGGTGTCCCCGGTGCTCCCGTGGGGGCCTGTGCGCCGCCGTTGCCCCGGCCCCCGGGGTGCGGTGGCTTCTGTACGGGACGGCGCAGCTCGGCCCGTACGAGCCCCAGATACCGGTCCCAGTCCCAGTGCTTCCCCGGGTCGGTGTGATCCGTCCCCGGCACCTCGCCATGCCCCACGATGTGCTCCCGGTCGGCCGGGAAGCCGTAGTGCCGGCATATCCCGGCCGTCAGCCGCGCCGACGACGCGTACATGGCAGCCGTGAACGACTCCGGCCGGTCGACGTACCCCTCGTGCTCGATCCCGACGCTCCGCTCGTTGTAGCCGCGGTTCCCCGCATGGAACGCCACATCCAGCTCGCGGATCATCTGCGCGATATGCCCGTCCTTCCGGACCACGTAATGGGCGGCGGCCTCGTGATACGGGTCCTGGAAGACGTCCAGCGCGGTCCCGTAGCTGCCCTGGACGACGTGGATGACCACCCGGTCGATCCCGTAATCCGCCGGCCGGTCGGCCCGCCGATAGTTCTCCGGGGACGCCGCGATCCACTGCGCGCCCCGGAAGTCCACCACGCCCGACGTACGCGGCTTCTCGTTCCCCGGCAGCAGCCACCACCACCGCGCCGGCTCACCGCTCGCCACCAGCGCCGCGACCCCGGCGGCCGCCGCCCCGCCGCCCCCGATCCACAGCGCCCGCCGCCGGGTGAGACCGGGCGCCGGCGCGGCGGCCCCCCGGCCCTCGCTCGGCTCCCCGCCGCTTGTGCCGGCGCCGTCCGCGCGGCCTGTGCCGGCGCTGTCCCCGCCGCCGTCCCCGTCCCTTTTCCCCATGCGCTGCATAACGCTTTCGGCACTGTCGGCGGTTCCGTCTACCCTGGACACGCTATGACTGATGACGCACCCCGCCGCCTCCGTGTACTCGCCGCCATGTCCGGCGGTGTCGACTCCGCCGTTGCCGCGGCCCGCGCCGCCGAGGCCGGCCACGACGTGACGGGCGTGCACCTCGCGCTCTCCGAAAACCCGAAATCGTTCCGCACCGGCGCCCGCGGCTGCTGCACGATCGAGGACTCGCACGACGCCCGCCGCGCCGCCGACGTCATCGGCATCCCCTTCTACGTCTGGGACCTCGCCGAACGCTTCCGTGAGGACGTCGTCGACGACTTCATCGCCGAGTACGAGGCCGGGCGCACCCCGAACCCCTGCCTGCGCTGCAACGAGAAGATCAAGTTCGCCGCGCTCCTGGACAAGGCCCTGGCCCTGGGCTTCGACGCCGTCTGCACCGGCCACTACGCCACGGTCGTCGTGCGCGAGGACGGCACCCGCGAACTGCACCGCGCCTCCGACATGGCCAAGGACCAGTCGTACGTCCTCGGCGTCCTCGACGACCGCCAGCTGGCGCACGCCATGTTCCCGCTCGGCGACACCCTCACCACCAAGGCCGAGATCCGTGAAGAGGCCGCCCGCCGCGGCCTGTTCGTCGCCAAGAAGCCGGACAGCCACGACATCTGCTTCATTGCCGACGGCGACACCCAGGGCTTCCTCGCCAAGCGGCTCGGCGCGGCTCCCGGCGACATCGTCGACGAGTCCGGCGCGGTCCTGGGCACCCACGAGGGCGCGTACGGCTTCACGATCGGCCAGCGCAAGGGCCTGCGCATCGGCCACCCGGCCCCCGACGGCAAGCCGCGCTACGTCCTCGACATCTCGCCGGTCGACAACACCGTCACGGTCGGCCCGGCCGACTCCCTCGACGTCACGGCGCTGACCGCGATCCGCCCCCGCTGGTGCGGCCGTCCCCCGACGGCCGGCCCCGCCCCGTACACCGCCCAGCTCCGTGCCCACGGCGGAGAGACCGAGGTCACGGCGGAGGTGGTGGACGGCACCGAGCTCCAGGTGACCTTCACGGAGCCCGTCCGCGGCGTGGCCCCCGGCCAGGCGATCGTCCTCTACGACGGCAGCCGGGTGGTCGGCTCGGCGACCATCGCCACTACGGAGCGACGGGTATGGGCGGAGGCCTGAGAGCCCTCCCGTAACCCCCGGCGGCGAAGCGGAAAGTCCGCTGTCCGGGTGTAGTTGCACCGGGACAGCGGACTTTCCCGGCTCTCTGCCGGCGGGGGGTTTCGCCGGGTGGAGAGCGGTCAGAGGCGGGCCGGGTGGTCAGCCGATGGGGTTGACGAAGGTGGCCGGGTGGGTGGCGCTCCGCTGGTCGACGAGCGTGCCCCAGGGCCATTCCACGGTCAGCGAGGTGGTCTCGTTGGGCGGGGTGACGTCCGCGAAGGCGGGCTGGTAGAAGCCGGTCTCTTCCTTGGTCATGGCGACGTTGATCGTGAAGTCGGTGCTGTCCCCGGGCTGCAGGGTGATCGAGCTGAACTTCTTCGACGAACGGGCCAGCGACCAGCGCTCGCCGCCGTTCTCGGACTTGAGGTCCACGCCCGGGAAGCCGCCGATCTTGCAGGCGCTGCCGCCCTTGTTGGTCAGGACGATGCTGGTGGTCGTCGCGCCGCCCGCGTCCGGGTCCGGAGCCGCGTCGCCGCCCGTGGCGAACGCCGCCTTCAGACCGGAGGTGTGGCAGCGCTGGACACCCGGGCCCGCCTTGCCGCCGGTGGCGTGGGCGCTGCCCGACTGCTTGGCTGCGCCGTCCGCCTTGGTGCCGGAGCCGGCCTGGGTTCCGGAGCCCGCCTGAGCACCGGAGCCCTGAGTACCGGAGCCCTGAGCACCGGAGCCCTGGGCATCGGAGTCCTGCGCTCCGGTGGAGGAGCCCGCGCCGCCGGTGGCGGAGACCGCGCCCGCGTCGGTGCGGCCGGCGGGCTTCGCGCCGGTGGCGTCCGCGCCGGAGCAGGCGGTCAGGGTGAGGCCGGCGGCTGCGGTCAGAGCCGCGGCGGCAAGGCGCAGGGTGCGGCGGCGGCGAGCGGTGCGGACGGTGGCGCTGGAGCTCATTGTGGGGTCCCCCGGGGCAGTCGGTGTCGGTGTTTCCTCGGTACGTCACCCACTCTGCTCGGGGCCGCTACCGCCGGCCTGCCGCGGCGCTAACGTCCGGCTAACACCGGTGTGGGCAGCGGCAGGAGGCTCAGGAGAATCCGAAGAACCAGGCGCGGCCGACTGGTTCGCCGCCCACCACTGACAAATGTCATGCCGAAGTGAGGACAGTCGAAACTGTTGCGGTGCCCGGCCCTGCCCGAAGCTGAAGACGTCGAAGAAAGTCGCCGTTCAGAGAGCAATTCGGGGGAGCCCACCGTGCACCGGAGTCAGAGCGAGAGCGAGAGCGAGAGTCAGCGCCCGAGCCGGGACCAGGTCCGGGAGCAGAGCCGGGAGCAGGGGCAGGTCGCGGACGGTGTGACGCCGAATCCGCTGGCGCAGAGCTTGCTGCCGCTGGTCCTGGACGTGGGGATTCCGCTGGCGTCGTACTACGTCCTGCGCAACGGTTTCGGGCTCAGTGAGGTCGCGGCGCTGGGCTGGAGCAGTGTGGTGCCGGCGCTGCGTACGGTCTGGGGCCTGGTGCGGGGCGCCGGGGTCAACGGCCTTGCCCTGGTGATCCTTGTCGTCAACGTGGTGGGCCTGCTGCTGAGCACGATGACCGGCGATCCGCGGCTGATGCTCGCGAAGGACAGCGGGGTGAGCAGCGTCGTCGGCATAGCGATGATCGTCTCCGTGTTCATGGGGAAGCCTCTGATGACCGCCGGCCTCAAGCCGTTCGTGACGAAGGGGAACGCGGCGAAGAACGCCGCCTGGGACCGGCTGATGGCCGGGTCCGCACGGTTCCGGCGGGCCGAGCGGAGGTTTTCGCTGATATGGGGGACCGTCCTGCTGGTCGAGTGTGGGGCGCGGGTGATCGGCGCCTACACCGTCCCGGTCCACACGATGGTCTGGCTGGGGACCGTGCTGACGGTGGTTGCCATCCTGCTGGCGATGGTCGTCGCAGGGGGCAGCTGCGCCGAGCCGATGGAGAAGATGGTCCGGACCGAGGCGGAGCACGCCGGCGGCCACCAGGACGGTGAAGCGGTGGCGGGCGTGACCGCCGCTGCGTCGACCGCCACCGGGAGCTGAAGGGCTCAGGGGCCCCCGGGCCGGGTGCCGACTCACGGGAGGGCAGCGTGAGTGGGCCATTGATGAGCCGTCCAGCTCCTGCTGTTGCACTCACGGGCATGGCGCGAAGCGTGGGATACCTGTCGTTGACGCCATCCGCGCCAGGTCAGAGGGTGGACGAGTGAAGCAGCGCCGCATCGCCTTTGTGATCTTCGAGGACTTCCAGCCTCTTGACCTCTTCGGCCCGTACGAGGTGTTTCAGTACGCCCACCGGCTCACCGACGCGTACTCCTGCCAGATCGTGGCATCGCAGCCGGGACCGGTGCGCTCCGTCAGTGGTCCTTCGATACACGCTCCCTACGGCGTCGCCGATCTGAACCCCGCGGAGATCGACACGGTGGTGGTGGCGGGCGGTGACGGTGTCGACCAGGCTCGGCACGATCCGGCCCTGACAGGCTGGATCGCCGATGTGGGGGCCGGCGCCCGGCGCGTCGCCTCGGTCTGCAGCGGGGTGTTCCTGCCGGCAGCCGCCGGACTGCTCCGGGGACGGCGGGTGACCACCCACTGGGCGCGTGAGCAGCAGCTCAAACGGGAGCATCCCGAGCTGGTTGTCGACTGCGATCCGATCTTCCTCAGGGACGGGCGGATGTGGACGTCGGCCGGGATGACGGCAGGGATGGACCTCGCTCTCGCTCTGGTGGAGGACGACGTGGGCCGCGAGGTCGCCCACGCCACCGCGCAGGAGATGGTGCTGTTTCTGCGCCGCCCCGGTCCCCAGTCGCAGTTCAGCGTGTCGTTGTGGTCGGCGCAGCCTGCCACCGACCCCGTCCGCGCGGTGGTTTCGGCGATCCACGCCGATCCCGGCGCCCGGCACGGCATCGCCGACCTCGCTGCGCACGCCGGGCTGAGCCCCCGTCACCTCCAGCGCAGGTTCACCGCCGAGCTCGGCACCCCGCCCGGCACCTACGTCGAGGGCGTACGCATCGAGGCTGCCAAGCGGGCGCTCGTCGAGGGCGAGCACCCCGTCGAGGCCCTTGCCCGGCGGTACGGCTTCGGCACCGCCGAGACGCTACGCCGCGCGTTCCACCGGCACTTGGGCGTCTCACCGTCCGATTACCGCGACCGATTCCGATCCACCAGGGAGTACATATGACCACCTACGGTCTGCTGATCTTCGACGGTGCCGAGGAGTTGGATTTCACCGGGCCGTGGGACGTGTTCACCGCCTCCTCCATGCTCCGCGATCATGCCGACACGGCGGTGCTCATCGCTGAACGCCCTGACGCCGTCCGCTGCAACAAGGGCATGCGGGTCCTGCCGGACCACACTCTGGACGACCACCCTCCGCTGGATGTGCTGCTGGTTCCGGGTGGCAACGGGACGCGTCGCGAAGTGTCCAACCCCGTGCTCATCGACTGGATCCGCAAGACCGCCGCCGGCGTCGCCTGGACGACCAGTGTGTGCACCGGGGCCCTGCTCCTGCACGAGGCAGGCCCGGCGCGCGACCGCCGGGTCGCCACCCACTACCAGTTCGAGGAAGCCCTGCGGGCCAGGGGCGAGATCACCGTGGTCGACGACGCCCGTTTCGTCGTTGACGGAAACCTGGTCACCAGCCAGGGCGTCTCGGCCGGAAT
Organism: Streptomyces sp. Edi2; assembly: GCF_040253635.1. Taxonomy (NCBI): domain Bacteria; kingdom Bacillati; phylum Actinomycetota; class Actinomycetes; order Kitasatosporales; family Streptomycetaceae; genus Streptomyces; species Streptomyces sp. Edi2. Next base: position 6,365,862 of record NZ_JBEJGX010000003.1, read on the forward strand.
CGACATGGCCCTGTGGCTCATCGGCCGTCTCCACGGCCGGGCGCACGCCCGCGCGGTCCGCCGGTACATCCAGTACGAGCCGGCTCCGCCCTACCTCGCCGACGAGCCGGCCGTCGCCCAGGACCCCGGAACCGTTCAGCTCCCCGCCACGCCGCATCCGTCAGCTCACCCCGCTCCACCCCGCGATCATGTCTCGGACACGGCCTAGGGGTGTTGTCCGGGGAACGACGGAACCAAGGGCCACGGCCGCAGGACCGCAAGACCGCAAGACCGCAAGACCTTCAAGACCCGACGTTCCGGAGCCGGTGGGAGGAGCAGGGCCGTCATGCGACGGTCCACCGCGTCGTCCGGCCGGGCCGGGACGTCCCGGGGGACGGGCCGGCCGGGACCAGCCGCATCACGGGGGTGGGCTGGTCCCGGTCGGTCAGTGGGACCGGTCGGCGGTTACGGGGGAGGTGAGGAGCGGGACGGACATGACGGGCATTGTCCGGTCCGTCGGTGTCCGTGTAGGGGTGGGTGGGGTTCTCGTGCCCGGTGAGGCGTGGGGACACAGTCCGCCGGTCAACTGTGAGGTGTTGCACAGGCCGTGCCGCGGCGGGGGGACGGGGCGTGGGGAGTGCCGCCAGATGGGCCGCTGCCGGTGTCCTGACCTGCGGAGACGGGGCGGGGGAGAGGAGGGGGCGGGGCGTCAGGTGGTTGGCGGGATTGCGTAAGGGAACGGCGTGTCGTGCATCCCACAGTCGATCGGCGGGATGACCCCCATAAAGTCGGCAACGCGACGGGACGTCAAAGGTGACGGGTCGAGGAGTGGTGACGATAAGGACTCACAAGGAGTTGTTGCACTTGTGAGGGCTCGTCAGGGTCCGGACCGCAGACGGCCTCTCCGCGGCCACGAAGGGAACGGAAGTCATGTCGACTGTTCAATCTGAGGTCAATCCCGGCATTCATCGTGCCGGGCCGGCATCCCTGTACGCCGAGCTGGTCCGGCGAAATCCCGGGGAGCCCGAGTTCCACCAGGCGGCTCTCGAGGTGCTGGAGACGCTGGCCCCCGTGCTGACGGCCCGCCCGGAGTTCGCCGAGGCGAAGATCCTGGAGCGGATCTGCGAGCCGGAGCGGCAGATCATGTTCCGGGTTCCCTGGCAGGACGACTCCGGGGCGATTCACGTCAACCGGGGCTTCCGGGTGGAATTCAACAGCGCGCTCGGCCCGTACAAGGGCGGTCTGCGCTTCCACTCGTCCGTGAATCTGGGAATCGTGAAGTTCCTCGGCTTCGAGCAGATCTTCAAGAATTCCCTGACCGGGCTGAACATCGGCGGCGGCAAGGGCGGCAGCGACTTCGATCCGCACGGCAAGTCGGACGCCGAGGTCATGCGCTTCTGCCAGTCGTTCATGACGGAGCTGCACCGTCATCTCGGCGAGCACACGGACGTACCGGCGGGCGACATCGGCGTCGGCGGGCGGGAGATCGGCTATCTCTTCGGCCAGTACCGGCGGATCACCAACCGCTGGGAGCCCGGTGTGCTGACCGGCAAGGGGCTGGCCTGGGGCGGCTCCAAGGCCCGTACGGAGGCCACCGGGTACGGCAATGTGCTGTTCACCGAGCAGATGCTCAAGCAGCGCGGCGAGGAGCTGGACGGGCAGCAGGTGGTGGTCTCCGGGTCCGGCAATGTCGCGATCTACACCATCGAGAAGGCGCAGGCGCTCGGCGCCAACGTGCTGACCTGCTCGGACTCCGGCGGCTATGTCGTCGACGAGAAGGGCATCGACCTGGCGCTGCTGCGGCAGATCAAGGAGGTCGAGCGCGGCCGGATCAGCGAGTACGCCGAGCGGCGCGGGGTGTCCGCCAAGTATGTGCCCGGTGGGCGGGTGTGGGACGTCGCCTGCGATGTGGCGCTGCCGTCGGCGACGCAGAACGAGCTGGACGAGGACGCCGCCCGGATCCTGGTCCGCAACGGCGTCAAGGCGGTCTCCGAGGGCGCCAACATGCCGACCACCCCGGCGGCGGTGACGCTGCTCAAGGAGGCCGGGGTGGCCTTCGGCCCCGGTAAGGCCGCCAACGCGGGCGGTGTGGCGACCAGCGCGCTGGAGATGCGGCAGAACTCCTCGCGCGAGGCATGGTCCTTCGAGCGTACGGAGGGCGAGCTCGCGACGATCATGCGCTCGATCCACCACCGCTGCTACGAGACCGCGGAACGGTTCGGGCTCCCCGGTGACTATGTGGCCGGCGCCAATATCGCCGGCTTCGAGCGGGTCGCCGACGCGATGCTGGACCAGGGGCTGATCTAGCGGGAGGGCACGGGCAGCGGGGCGGCCTGTACGGGCACCGCCCCGTGGCCCGGGCCGGGCAACGAACCTGTGGCCGGCTCGCCCCGTACGGGCATCGCCCCGCCGCCCGGCCCGTCCCCTACGGGCTGCCCGTTGCCCGCCCCCGCCCCTGGCTGCCTGCGCCCGGCCCGGCCGTTCCCCACGGGCCGCCCACCGTGGCCGCCCACCGTGGCCGCCCGGCCCGGCACGCCCCCGCGACCGCACGCCCCCGCGACCGCACGCCCCCGCGACCGCACGCCCCCGCGACCGCACGCCCCCGCGACTGCGCGGCCCCACAGCCCCGCGCCCCCGCTCGTAAGGTGGCCGCATGAATATCTGCGTCTTCTGCTCCGCCGCCGACCTCGACGACCGTTATGTCACCCCTGCCCGCCGGTTCGCCGAGCTGATCGGCAAGGGCGGGCATGCACTGGTCTGGGGTGGTTCGGACACCGGCCTGATGAAGGTCATGGCCGACGGGGTGCAGGACGCCGGGGGCAAGCTGATCGGCGTCTCCGTGGAGTTCCTGGCGCACAAGGCGCGCGAGGGCGCCGATGAGATGGTCGTCACCAAGGACCTCGCCGAGCGCAAGGCACAGATGCTGGCGCGCGCCGACGCCATCGTCGTGATGGTCGGTGGCACGGGCACGCTGGACGAGGCCACCGAGATCCTGGAGCTGCGCAAGCACGGGATGCACACCAAGCCGGTGGTGCTGCTGAACACCGCGGGTTTCTACGACGGGTTGAAGGAACAGTTCCAGCGGATGGAGGCGGAGGGGTTCCTTCCGATTCCGCTCACCGACCTGGTCTTCTTCGCGGCGGACGGCGTCGGTGCGCTGGCCTACCTGGAGGAGAAGGCGGGCATCGTGGCCTGAGCCACCGCGCTCCGCGTCCCCGGCGCCGCTCGTTAGGATCGGTCCCATGGGTACGCACTTGATCACGGGAGCAGGATCGGGCATCGGAGCGGCGGTCGCACGGCGGCTGGCACAGCGCGGGGAGGACCTGTGGCTGCTGGCGCGCAACGCGGTCCGGGCCAAGGAGCTGGCCGCGCAGTTCCCCGGCGCCCGCACGCTCGTCGGTGACCTCGCCCTGCCCGAGAAGCTGTCCTGGGCGTTCGGACAGCAGCCGCTGCCGGACCGTATCGACTCCCTGGTGCACAGCGCGGGCGTCATCGAGCTGGGCGCGGTCGGCGATCTGCCGGCCAAGGCCTGGCAGCGCCAGCTCGCCGCCAACCTGGTCGCGCCCGCCGAGCTCACCCGGCTGCTGCTGCCGCTGGTACGGGTCGCCCAGGGGCATGTCGTCTTCGTCAACTCCGGTGCCGGGCTCCATGCGAACCCCCAGTGGGGCGCGTACGCGGCCAGCAAGCACGGCCTGAAGGCGCTGGCGGACTCGCTGCGGGCGGAGGAGCACGGCAACGGCGTCCGCGTGACCTCGGTCTACCCGGGTCGGACGGCCACGCCGATGCAGGAGAGCACCCACCAGCAGGAGGGCAAGGAGTACGACGCGTCCCGCTGGATCGACCCGGAGTCGGTCGCCACGGCCATCCTCACGGCCGTGGATCTGCCGCGGGACGCGGAGATCAACGACGTGTCGGTGCGGCCCGGCCGGTAACCGGTAAGCCGGGATGCTCCTGCGGGGCGGGGGCTTCCGCCGCGGCAACGTGCGCTGCACGCACGAGTGACCGCTGAAGCGAAGCCAGGCCGCGGCGGCGGGGTGCGGTTTCCGTCGGATGGGCGGGCCAAGCGGCTCGTACGCACCGATGCGGGGCGGGAGTTGCGGATGGGCCTGCTGCGATCTGCTGCGGCGGATGGGAACCGCCTCCCCCCTCGGCCACCCGGCGCGCGGAGCGGGCCGCGTTGCGCGAGGAGCGGGCCGTGTCGCGCAAGGACCTGCTGAAGGCGCTGGGACGGCCGCCGTACGCGCCGCTGCGGACCTCCGGCATCCACACCTGGCGCACCCCGCCCGCCGTGACGCCGCATACCCTGCCTGGGTGAGCGAGAACAGCACGCAGAAGTGGGCCGCGGGCGCGGCGACCGGGATCGGATCGATGCCGGGCGGTGACGCGCGCGAAGCGGCGAAGACCGTCACCGGATCGCTGGAGGCCTTCCCGTACCTGCCGGAGCTCCCGGCCCGGGGGCCCGGAGCCGACATGATCGGGCGGACCCTCGGAATGCTCGTCGAGGTCTACGGCCATGTGGAGCCCAGCGGCTGGCGGATCAGCGACCGGCCGGGCCGCGACACCCGGCGCGCCCACTCCTGGCTCGGAGAAGATCTCGATGCCCTGGAGGAGTTCACCCAGGGCTACGAGGGGCCGCTGAAGGTCTCCGCGGTCGGCCCGTGGACCCTGGCCACCGCTCTGGAGACGCGCAACGGCGAGGCGGCCGTCGGCGATCCGGGGGCCTGCCGGGACCTTGCGGCGTCCCTGGCGGAGGGGCTGCGCGGCCATCTCGCGGACGTACGGCGGCGGGTGCCGGGCGCCCGGGTCGTGCTCCAGCTCGACGAGCCCTCGCTGACGGCCGTGCTCCAGGGACGGGTGAAGACCGCGAGCGGCTACCGCACCCACCGCGCCGTGGACCGGGCGGTGGTCGAGGGCGCGTTGCGTGATCTTGTCGCGGTGGCGGAGGGCGGCCCCGTGGTCGTCCACTCGTGCGCGCCCGAGGTGCCGTTCGGGCTGCTGCGGCGGGCCGGTGTCACGGGCATCTCGTTCGATTTCTCCCTGCTCACCGAGCGTGAGGAAGAAGCGATCGGAGAGGCCGTCGAGGGCGGTACGGCGCTGTTCGCGGGCGTGGTGCCGGGCGTGGACAGCCGATTGTCAGACCCTGCCGGTAGCGTCATGGGTGTCAGGACGCTGTGGCGCAGGCTGGGGCTGACGCCGGGGACTCTGAGCGAGTCCGTGGTGATCACTCCCGCGTGCGGACTCGCGGGCGCTTCGCCCGCTTATGCCCGCTCGGCCCTCGCCCACTGCGTCCGGGCGGCGAGATCACTCGCAGACAACCCTGAGTGACCGCACTCAAGGACCACGGGAGGACAAGACGGTGGCTGGCGAACAGCACGCAGCTCAATCCGACGTGCCTGCGGCGGCGCGGGAGAAGCACGCGCAGCTCGCTGAGCAGATCGAGGAGCACCGCTTCCGGTATTACGTGAAGGACGCCCCGGTCGTCAGCGACGCGGAGTTCGACCGGCTGCTGCGCTCCCTGGAGGCGCTGGAGGACGAGCACCCCGCGCTGCGCACCCCCGATTCACCGACCCAGAAGGTCGCCGGGGCGTACGCCACGGAGTTCACCGAGGTCGAACACCGCGAACGGATGCTGTCGCTCGACAACGCCTTCGACGGCGAGGAGTTGGCGGGCTGGGCCGAGCGGATCGCCGGTGAGCTGGGCGGCGACCCCCGGAGCGCCGGATACCACTTCCTGTGCGAGCTGAAGGTCGACGGCCTCGCGGTCAACCTCACCTACGAGCACGGCCGGCTGACCCGCGCCGCCACCCGCGGCGACGGTCGTACGGGCGAGGACATCACGCCCAACGTCCGGACGATCGCCGAGATCCCGCACCGTATCCAGGGCGACCGGATCCCGGATCTCGTGGAGGTGCGCGGGGAGGTCTACTTCCCGATGGAGAAGTTCCTGGAGCTCAACGAGCGGCTGGTGGCCGAGGGCAAGCCGCCGTTCGCCAACCCCCGTAACGCCGCCGCCGGTTCGCTGCGCCAGAAGGACCCCAAGGTCACGGCCGGGCGCCCGCTGCACATGGTCGTTCATGGCATCGGCGCCCGCGAAGGCCTGGAGATCGACCGCCAGTCGGAGGCCTACGACCTGCTCAAGGGGTGGGGCCTGCCGACGGCCACGCACAACAAGGTCGTCGACTCCCTGGCGGCGGTGCGCGAGTTCATCGCCCACTACGGCGACGCCGAGACCCGCCGTACGGCCGTCGAGCACGAGATCGACGGTGTGGTGGTCAAGCTGGACGAGATCCGGCTGCAGGGGCGGCTGGGGTCGACCTCGCGGGCGCCGCGCTGGGCGATCGCCTGGAAGTACCCGCCGGAGGAGGTCAACACCAAGCTCGTCGACATCCGCGTCGGCGTCGGCCGTACGGGCCGGGTCACGCCGTATGCCGTGGTCGAGCCGGTGACGGTGGCCGGCTCGGAGGTGGAGTTCGCCACCCTGCACAACCAGGACGTGGTCAAGGCCAAGGGCGTGTTCATCGGGGACACCGTCGTGATCCGCAAGGCCGGCGACGTCATTCCGGAGATCCTGGGCCCGGTCGTCGACCTGCGGGACGGCAGCGAGCGGGAGTTCGTGATGCCGGCCGAGTGCCCCGAGTGCGGGACGGCGCTGCAGCCCGCCAAGGAAGGCGATATCGACCTGCGGTGTCCCAACGCCCGTGCCTGCCCCGCCCAGATCCGCGAGCGGCTGTTCTATCTGGCGGGCCGCAAGTGCCTGGACATCGAGAACTTCGGCTATGTCGCGGCGACGGCGCTCAGCCAGCCGCTGGAGCCCGCCGAGCCGCCGCTGAAGGACGAGGGTGATCTTTTCGGCCTCTCCATCGAGCAGCTGCTGCCCATCAAGTCGTACGTCCTCGACCCCGACTCCGGCCTGCCCAAGCGCGATCCGAAGACCGGCGAGGAGAAGGTCGTCACCTTCTTCGCCAACCAGAAGGGTGAGCCGAAGAAGAACGCCCTGGCCATGCTGGAGAACATCCAGGCGGCCAAGCAGCGCCCGCTGGCCCGGATCATCACGGGCCTGTCGATCCGGCATGTGGGCCCGGTGGCGGCCGAGGCGCTGGCACGGGAGTTCCGCTCGATCGACCGCATCCGGGACGCGGACGAGACGGAGCTGGCCGCCGTCGACGGCGTCGGAGCCACCATCGCCGCCTCGTTGAAGCAGTGGTTCGCCGTGGACTGGCACCAGCAGATCATCGAGAGCTGGCGGGCCGCCGGCGTCCGGATGGAGGAGGAGAAAGCGGGCGACGAGGGCCCGCGTCCCCTCGAAGGCGTCACCGTCGTCGTAACGGGCACACTTCAGTCACACACCAGAGATGGCGCGAAAGAGGCCCTACAGAACCTCGGAGCGAAGGTGACCGGTTCCGTTTCGAAGAAGACCGGATTCGTAGTGGTGGGCGACAACCCTGGTTCGAAGTACGACAAGGCCATGCAGTTGAAGGTCCCCGTGCTGGACGATGATGGCTTCGCGGTGCTGCTGGAGCAGGGTCCTGACGCAGCGCGAGCGGTAGCTGTCACTCCGCCTGAGGAGGAGTGAGGTGTCACCCCATCGGCGCATACCAGATTGATCCGCGACGCCGGGTCGCATTCGGGCAACCGTCGTCGATCGCTGCCCGTGGCGGCCTTCCGCGGCCTACTGTTGAGGAGTGCGCCTGCCGTGGCGCGGGCACAGCCGGCTGTGAGAGGGATCGGAATGAAACCGACCGACAGCGCCGCTCCGGCGTCGCGGCTCCGGCGGCTCGTCGTGCCCGCGCTGCCCGCGACCATCGTCCTCGTGGCGGGCCTCGCGCTCGTCACGGGTGTCATCGTCACCCTCGGCAAAGGTGAAGCGCTGTTCCCCGGCGCCTCCATAGGCTGGTCGCTGGCGATCCTCACCGGCATCATCGTCGGCCATCTGGTCGCCCTCGGCCGGGACCGCTGGTGGGGCGGCACGGGCTCCGGCGCCGCCCTGTCCCTGGCCGTCCTGCTGCTCTACGGCTGGGTGCCCGCCACCCTCGTCAGCCTCTCCGTCGTGGTCCTGGTCGGCGCCGCCCGGCGGCACCGCTGGCGGCAGGCCGTGGTGCACGGTGCCGTGGACGTCCTCGGCATCGGCGCCGCGGCGCTCGGCCTCGCCGCGTTCGGCGTGGTCTCCAGCGTCCGCCACCCCTGGGCCCCGCCGTCCTGGAACCTCGCCGTCCTCCCCGAAGTCGTGGTCACCGCCGCCGGCTACCTCTTCGTCAGCCGCGGCCTCCTGTGGGTCAGCCTCGCCCCGCGCACCGGCCAGCTGCCCGCCATCCCCCGAACGGCCGTACTGCGCCAGGCACTCGTCGGCATCGCCCTGCTCGGTATCGCCCCGCTGATCGCCGTCTGCGCCCTCTACGCCCCGCTGCTGCTGCCGCTGTTCGCGGTCCCGCTCATCGCGCTGGACTCCACCCTCTGGATAGCCCGCGCCCGAGCCGAGGAGCAGCTGCGCGACCCGCTCACCGGCCTGCCCAACCGCCAGTGGCTGCTGGAGCGCACCTGGACCGCGCTGGACGACGCCGAGCGCGTCGGCTCCCGCTCGGCGCTGGTCCTCATCGACCTGGACCGCTTCCGCTCCGTCAACGACACCCTCGGCCACCTGGCCGGCGACCGCCTGCTGCTGCAGATCGCCGACCGCCTGCGGCACGCCCTGCCGCGGGGCGCCGAGGCGGCCCGGCTCGGCGGTGACGAGTTCGCCGTCCTGCTGCCCACCACCGACTCCCTCACCAGCTCCCAGCGGGTGGCCCGTTCCCTCGTCGCCGCCCTCGGCTCCCCGCTGGACCTCGACGGACTGACCCTCGTGCTCGAAGCCAGCGCGGGGGTCGCCGTCTTCCCCGACCACGCCCTCGACGCCGAAGGGCTGCTCCGCCGCGCCGACGTGGCCATGTACCAGGCCAAGCGGGACCGCAGCGGTGTCGAGCTCTACGAGGCCAAGCGGGACGGCAACACCCCCGACCGCCTCGGCCTGTTGGGCGATCTGCGCCGCGCCCTGGACGCCGGCGACGTCGAGCTGCACTACCAGCCCAAGGTCGGCTTCGACGGCCATGTCGCCGGGCTGGAGGCGCTGGTCCGCTGGGTGCATCCGGACCGCGGCCGGGTGCCACCGGACGAATTCATCGCCATCGCCGAGTCCTCCGGGCTGATGCCCCGGCTGACGGAGTACGTCCTCGAAACGGCGCTCGCCCAGGTGGCACGCTGGCGCGCGATGGGCCTGGAGGTGCCGGTCGCCGTCAATGTCTCCCCGCGCGATGTGCACTCCCCGGGCTTCGCCGGAGCGGTCGCCGCCCGGCTCGCCCGGCACCGCGTCCCACCGGGCGCCCTCCAACTGGAGATCACCGAGCACGTCCTGCTGGAGGACCCGCAACGGGCCGCCGACACCCTCGCCGGGCTCACCGCGCACGGCGTGAAGATGTCGCTCGACGACTTCGGCACCGGCTACTCCTCCCTCGTCCATCTGCGGCGGCTCCCGGTGAGCGAGCTGAAGATCGACCGCTCCTTCGTGGCCCGGCTGGCCGTCGACAACGAGGACGCCGAGATCGTCCGCTGCACCCTCGACCTCGCCCACTCCCTCGGCCTCCTGGTCGTCGCCGAGGGCGTCGAGGACGACGAGACCTGGGAGCGGCTGCGGGACCTGGGCTGTGATGCCGTACAGGGCTGGCTGGTGGCCGCCGCGATGCCACCTGACGAGACCACGGCATGGCTGAGAGCCCGCGGCGAGCGCGGCTGGCAGCGTGAATCGGAGACGGCCGCCCTGGCGGCGGAGAAGGCCGCCGAGCGCCCTTCGGGACAGGTCTTGAACTGACCCGGCCCTTACCGGCCGTCCCGTGTCCCCGCTCCGAAGAACCTGCACAGACGCCCTCAGCAGTGGTCCGGCCCGAGGAACAGGAGCCGTTGGACGGCGGCGACGTCGGTGTGTCCGGCGACGGCGAAGTGTCCGGCGGCAGTGACGTGCCGGGCGACGGTGACGCCCCCGACGCGTCCGATGTCTCCGACGCCATCGGCGCCTCCGACGCCACCGATCCCACCGACCCAACCAACCCCACCGGCATCTCCGACGCGTCCCGTGAACCCGCCCCCTCCCATGGGCCTGAGGCGACGGAGGAGGCAGACGGGCCATCCGGGCCGGAGGCTTCCTAGGTGGCGGTCGGTCCAGGCCCCGCCCGACCCCCTCGCACGGCGGTTCGGGCATGGCAGGATCGGCGCATGGTTCAGGGCAACGAGTACCTTCTGGACAACCGGCAGGCCGAGGCGGGTACCCGCTTCGACGCGCTGGCCGCCCTCTTCGACGCCTCGACGTTCCGGCACTTCGAGAGGGCCGGGATCGAGGAGGGGTGGCGGTGCTGGGAGGTCGGTGCCGGAGGACCGACCGTCGCCGCGTGGCTCGCCGAGCGCACGGGGCCCAGCGGGCGCGTGCTCGCCACCGACATCGACGTGTCCTGGGCGGAGACGGCCGCCGCCCGGGGAGTCGAAGTGCTCCGCCACGATGTCGCCCGCGACGAGCCCCCGGCCGGTCCCTTCGACCTGATCCACGCCCGCCTCGTCCTCGTCCACGTCGGCGACCGCGATGCCGCGCTGCGCACCATGGTCCGGGCGCTGCGCCCCGGCGGCCGGCTGCTGATCGAGGACGCCGACCCCGCCCTGCAGCCGCTGATCTGCCCCGACGTGTACGGCCCCGAGCAGGAGCTCGCCAACCGGCTGCGCAGCGGCTTCCGTCAGCTGCTGCAGCAGCGTGGCGCCGACCTCGCCTACGGGCGCAAGCTGCCGCGGCTGCTGCGCGAGGCCGGCCTCGCCGATGTCGAGGCCGACGCCTACTTCCCGATCGCCTCGCCCGCCTGCGACGCCCTCGAAGCGGCCACGGTCCATCAGGTGCGCGACAAGCTCACCGCCGCGGGCCTCGCCACCGACGACGAGATCGAGCAGCACCTCGCCAACATCGCGGCCGGGCGTCTCGACCTCGCCACCTCACCGATGATCTCGGCCTGGGGCCGCCGGCCCGTCGAAGACGCCCCCGGCCGCACCTAGCCGCTCCCGGCCGGCCGCCCCTGGTCACTCCTGTCCGGCCCTTCCTTGCCACCCCTGCCCAGGGGCGGCGCCCCGGCACGCCACGGGCCGCGTCACCCTCCGGCGGATCGTGAAATCGCCCCGCGCCCGGCGCTCACGGCCGCCCGTGGCGAAACGGTTTCGCGGCAGCTCTTGCGTACGCCATAGGATTGGGCCGGAAAAGTTCACAGGAGCATTCGACGAGAAGACTCCGCCTGGACTCTCCGCCCGGAACACTCCGCCCAGAACACCAGAGGATCGCTGCATGCCTGGCATCACGCGCGAGGAGGTCGCCCACCTCGCCCGGCTGGCACGTCTGGAGCTGAAGGCAGAAGAGCTCGACCACTTCGCCGGACAGCTCGACGACATCATCGGCGCGGTCGCCCGCGTCTCCGAGGTCGCCGACCAAGACGTACCGCCGACCTCCCACCCGCTGCCCCTGACCAACGTCATGCGGCCGGACGAGGTCCGTCCGTCGCTGACCTCCGAGCAGGCGCTCTCCGGCGCCCCGGCCCAGGAGCAGCAGCGTTTCAAGGTGCCGCAGATCCTGGGGGAGGAGTGATCGTGAGCGACGCACGCGCGGCCGCCGGGCCGCACCCGTCCGCGAAAGCCGCACCTCTGCGCCGCGCGGGCGGAGAAGCGAACGAAGAAGCAAGGGCCATGGCTGACCTGATCAAGCTCACCGCCGCCGGGATCGCGGCGAAGATCGCCTCCGGCGAGGTCACCGCCGTCGAGGTGACCGAGGCCCATCTGGCGCGCATCGAGGCCGTCGACGAGAAGGTGCACGCCTTCCTGCACGTCGACCGCGAGGGCGCGCTCGCCCAGGCCCGTGCCGTGGACGAGAAGCGCGCCCGCGGGGAGAAGCTCGGCCCGCTGGCCGGCGTCCCGCTCGCGCTCAAGGACATCTTCACCACGGAGGGCATTCCCACCACCGTCGGCTCGAAGATCCTCGAAGGCTGGATCCCGCCGTACGACGCGACGCTGACCAAGAAGCTCAAGGCCGCCGACGTCGTCATCCTCGGCAAGACCAACATGGACGAGTTCGCCATGGGGTCCTCCACCGAGAACAGCGCCTACGGCCCGACCGGCAACCCCTGGGACCTCACCAAGATCCCCGGCGGCTCCGGCGGCGGCTCCAGCGCCGCCCTCGCCTCCTACGAGGCCCCGCTCGCCATCGGCACGGACACCGGCGGTTCCATCCGCCAGCCCGCGTCCGTCACCGGCACGGTCGGCGTCAAGCCCACCTACGGCGGCGTCTCCCGCTACGGCATGGTGGCGTTCTCCAGCTCCCTGGACCAGGGCGGCCCCTGTGCCCGTACGGTCCTGGACGCGGCGCTGCTCCACGAGGTCATCGCCGGCCACGACCCGCTGGACTCCACCTCCATCGACGCGCCGGTCCCGGCGGTCGTCGAGGCGGCCCGCAACGGCAGCGTCGAGGGCATGCGCGTCGGCGTCGTCAAGCAGTTCCGCGGCGAGGGCTACCAGGCCGGCGTCATCCAGCGCTTCGACGAGTCCGTCGAGCTGCTGAAGGAGCTGGGCGCCGAGATCGTCGAGCTGGACTGCCCGTCCTTCGACCTGGCGCTGTCCGCGTACTACCTGATCGCGCCCTCGGAGTGCTCCTCCAACCTGGCCCGCTTCGACGCCATGCGCTACGGCCTGCGGGTCGGCGACGACGGCACCAAGTCCGCCGAGGACGTCACGGCCCTGACCCGCGAGGCCGGCTTCGGCCCCGAGGTCAAGCGCCGGATCATGCTCGGCACCTACGCGCTGAGCTCCGGCTACTACGACGCGTACTACGGCTCCGCCCAGAAGGTGCGGACGCTGATCACCCGCGACTTCGAGAAGGCCTTCGAACAGGTCGACGTGATCGTTTCGCCGACCACGCCGACCACCGCCTTCCCGATCGGCGAGCGCGCCGACGACCCGATGGCGATGTACCTCGCCGACCTGTGCACGATCCCCACCAACCTGGCAGGCAACGCGGCGATGTCGCTGCCCTGCGGCCTGGCGCCCGAGGACGGGATGCCGGTGGGCCTGCAGATCATCGCTCCTGCCATGGCCGACGACCGGCTCTACAAGGTCGGTGCCGCGGTCGAGACCGCGTTCACCGCCAAGTGGGGTCACCCGCTGCTCGAGGAGGCACCTGCACTGTGAGCGCCATGACCAAGAAGGCCAAGAACTTCAAGAAGTCCAAGGGCGGGCTGTACCTGTCGATCGGCAGCACCGCCTTCGGCGCCCTCAGCGTCGCCAAGCAGGCCAAGCTGGCCCGTCAGGAGAACGACACGCTCCGCCTGATCGACGCCGCCGTCTCGGCCGCGGCGATCGTCACCGGCCTGGCGATCCTCTACCGCGAACTGAAGCGCCTGGGCGACGACGACGTCCTGCTGGGCTGAGAGGGAAAGTTTCACCGTGACTGTCACTGACCTGGTGTCGTACGAGGACGCCCTCGCGGCGTACGACCCCGTCATGGGCCTGGAGGTCCATGTCGAGCTCGGCACCAAGACCAAGATGTTCTGCGGGTGTTCCACCACCCTGGGCGCGGACGCCAATGCGCAGACCTGCCCCACCTGTCTCGGCCTGCCCGGCTCGCTGCCGGTCGTCAACGCGATCGGCGTCGAGTCCGCGATCAAGATCGGCCTGGCGCTGAACTGCTCCATCGCCGAATGGTGCCGCTTCGCCCGGAAGAACTACTTCTATCCGGACATGCCGAAGAACTTCCAGACCTCCCAGTACGACGAGCCGATCGCCTTCGACGGCTACCTCGACGTGCAGCTGGAGGACGGGGAGATCTTCCGGGTGCACATCGAGCGCGCCCACATGGAGGAGGACACCGGCAAGTCCACCCACATCGGCGGTGCCACCGGCCGTATCCACGGCGCCCGGCACTCCCTCCTGGACTACAACCGCGCCGGTATCCCGCTCATCGAGATCGTCACCAAGCCCATCGAGGGCGCGGGCGAGCGGGCCCCCGAGGTCGCCAAGGCGTACGTCGCCGAGCTGCGCGAACTCATCAAGGCGCTGGGCGTGTCCGAGGCCCGGATGGAACAGGGTCAGATGCGCTGCGACGTGAACCTCTCGCTGCGCCCCAACGGCACCGAGACGTTCGGTACCCGCTCGGAGACCAAGAACGTCAACTCCCTGCGCTCCGTCGAGCGTGCGGCCCGGTTCGAGATCCAGCGGCACGCCGCGGTGCTCTCCTCCGGCGGCACGATCGTCCAGGAGACCCGGCACTTCCACGAGGAGGACGGCTCGACCACGGCCGGCCGCATCAAGGACAACGCCGAGGACTACCGCTACTTCCCCGAGCCGGACCTGGTGCCGGTGGCCCCCTCCCGCGAGTGGGTCGAGGAACTGCGGGCGGGCCTGCCCGAGCTGCCACGGCTGCGCCGTAACCGGCTGCGCGAGGAGTGGGGCATCTCCGAGCACGACATGCAGTCGATCCTCAACGCGGGCGCGGTCGACCTGATCACCGCCACCGTCGACGCCGGCGCGGACTCCGCCTCGGCCCGTAAGTGGTGGATGGGCGAGTTGGCCCGCCGCGCCAACGAGGACGGCGTGGACCTGGCCGCCCTGCCGATCACCCCCGAGCAGGTCGCCCGGGTCACCGCGCTGGTGGCCGACGGCTCGCTCAACGACAAGCTGGCCCGCCAGACCATCGAGGGCGTGCTGGCCGGCGAGGGTGACCCGGACACCGTCGTCGAGAAGCGCGGCCTGAAGGTCGTCTCCGACGAGGGCGCCCTGGGCACCGCCGTCGACGAGGCCATCGCCGCCAACGCCGCCATCGCCGACAAGATCCGCGGCGGCAAGGTGGCCGCGGCCGGCGCCCTGGTCGGCGCGGTCATGAAGGCCACCCGCGGCCAGGCGGACGCGGCCCGGGTGCGCGAACTGATCCTGGAGAAGCTGGGCGTCGAGGGCTGACGGACCCACCCGTCCGGCAGCGCTGAGCGGCCGTCCTCCCGGGAAAACACTCCCGGGAGGACGGCCGCTTCGTCGTACCGCCCACCCGATCGGCCCGGCCCGACCGGGAATGCCGGAGCCTGCCGCCATGCTGTGATCAAGGAGAGGCCCCTCCGCAGTCCGAGGCCGAGTCCGAGGCCGAGGACGGGGCATCACCCTTGGGCCAGTTGGAGGAACGGTGCAGCACGAATCTCTCGCCGCGAGGATCGGCCGGGTCGGCGTCTGGCACGGCGGGCTCGGCGGGGTGCCGGCCGCCGCCGCGCGCCGGGCGGCGGCCGAGATCGAGCAACTGGGGTACGGCGCCCTGTGGTTCGGCGAGACGCCGGCTTCCGAGTCGGTGAGCCTGGCCGGTCTGCTGCTGGCCGCCACCGAGCGGATCACGGTCGCCACCGGCATCGCCAACATCTGGGTCAGGGACGCGTCCGCCGCGCACGCCGCCGCCCGGACCCTGGCCGAGGCGTACGACGGACGCTTCGTGCTCGGGCTGGGGGCGAGCCACGCCCCGCTGGTGGATGCGCGCGGCCACAGCTACGCCAAGCCGCTCGCGGCGATGCGGGCCTATCTCGACGCGATGGACGAGGCCCCGTACGACGGCCCGACGGCCGATCCGGCGCCGGGCCGGGTGCTGGCGGCGCTCGGCCCCAAGATGCTGGAGCTGGCGCGGGACCGGACGGACGGCGCCCACCCGTACTTCGTCACCCCCGAACACACCGCCCGCGCTCGCGACATCCTCGGCACCGGCCCGCTGCTCGCGCCGGAACAGGCCGTGCTGCTGGAGTCCGACCCCGCGACGGCCCGCTCGCTGGCCCGTGAACACCACACGCGCCGCTATCTGCAGCTGCCGAACTACACCGGCAATCTGCGACGGCTCGGCTTCGGGGACGAGGACTTCCTCGGCGGCGGCAGCGACCGGCTGGTGGACGCGATCGTGGCGTGGGGGGACGTGGACGCCATCCGCCGGCGGGTCGCCGAGCACCACGAGGCCGGAGCGGACCATGTGGCCCTGCAGCCCGTGGCGGCGGACCGGGGTCTGGGGCTCGACCAACTGCGGGAGCTGGCACCGGCGTTGCTCGGGTCCTGACGGGCCGACGGGCCGACGGGCCGCCGGGTTGGGGGGGCGGATGGCAGGCACCTTGCGTGCCGCCGCCCCCTCCACCCCGCCTTCAGGAGGCGGTGCCCGTCGCCTGCCGCTCGGCCGGGGTGTCCTTATGGCTGATCGCCAGGTAGGCCACGAGGAGCACGATGGGCACGATGAGCGCCAGGGTGACCGGCCCCGTTCCCCACCCGAGGCCGCCGCGGGCGGTGGAGACGCCCATCCAGTCGGCGAAGGAGGCCCCGAGCGGGCGGGTCAGCACGTACGCCCACCAGAAGGCGGCGACGGCGTTGAGGCCGAGGAAGCGTCCGGACAGCGCGGGCACCGCGATCAGGGCGGCGAACAGGATGCCGGAGGGGAGGTACCCCCAGCGCAGGGTGCCCGCCGTGAGGTCGCCGACCGCGGTGCCGAGGGCGAAGGTGGCGAGCACGGTCGCCCAGTAGAACGCCTCGCGGCGGCGGGTGCGGATGCTGTGGATCGAGAGCGTTCCCTCGGACACGTACCAGGCCGTCAGGATCGCGGCCAGCCCGGCCGAGAAGGTGAGGACCGAGACCGTGTACGGGATGCCGGCGATGACGTGGACGACATCGGCGGCCATGGTGCCGAAGACGCTGACCATGACGATGGCGGACCAGTAGATCCAGGGCCGGTAGCGGGTGGTCCGGAACTGGAGGATGAGCAGGGCCACCAGCCCGGCGAGTCCCAGGCTGCCGGCCGGTATCGGGCCGAGCGTCCGGCCGAGGTAGTCCGAGGCCGTCTCTCCCATGCCGGTGGTGAGCACCTTCACCCCCCAGAACACGGCCGTGACCTGCGGCACCTTGCTCCAGCCCGGCCCGTGTCCGGCGTCGGGCACGGGGGTGCCGGACCGCCGCTCGCCCACGGGTCGTGCTGGCGCCTCGCTGTTCGGCTGTGCCATCGTCATGTCCGCCCTCCCGGCGCGGTGCGCCGTGTCCGCGACCTGCTCGATCCCGGGCGTCGTTCAGCCGCTCACGCGTACCGGTGAGCGGCGCCCAGCTTTCGTCTACACGACTGTAGACGATCAGGTGGGGTGCGCTGCGCCCGCCCTCGGGTCCGTGGCGCCGGGGCCGCCGTACCCGCATTCGGGCCCGCTGGGGTCGTCCGGTGGCGCGGAGCGCCGGAGGATCGTCCTGACAGCTCGGCGGAAGGGTGCGTACGGGAGCAGCGAAATGGGCGAGGACCCACGGCATGGCGACCGGCCCGACAGCGGGGCCGCCGAACACGGCGCCGAGGTACACGGCGGGGCCGCGGAACCCGGCTGGGAACCCGCCGGGGCGGGCGGCTCAGGAGGCGGCCTGGACCGCAGACGGTTCCTCGGGGCCGCCGCCGTGGGGGCCGCCGGTCTCGCCGTGGGAGTGACCGCCGGCTGTGGCTCCACGTCAGGCGGGGGACCCGGTGCCGGCCCCACGGGTGGCGACCAGCCGGACCTGGCCGCGGAGCGGGACCGGCCGGGACACCCGGACTGGCGGATCCGCTCGGCCGGTCCGCCCGATGCGGTCCAGGGCTACACCGACAAGGTGAGCGTCCTGCCCGGCGAGGAGTTCGGACTGTACGTCTCGACCACAGCACCCGGGTTCCGTGTCGCGGCCTACCGGGTGGGCTGGTACCGAGGGGCCCAGGCCCGGCGGGTCTGGCACTCGGACCGGGTCGCCGGACGGCGCCAGCGCCACCCGAGGCTGCTGCCCGGGACCCGCAGCGTACGAGCGGACTGGGAGCGCACCCTCCGTGTACGCACCGACGGTTGGCCGCCGGGTGCCTATCTGCTCCGGCTGGATGCCGAGCACGGGCACCAGCGGTACGTCCCGATGGTCGTCCGCTCGGCCCGCACCACAGGCCGGACGGTGCTGATGCACGCGGTGGCCACCTGGCAGGCGTACAACGCATGGGGCGGCTACAGCCTCTACCGGGGCGCGGACGGCGGGTACGGCACGCGCTCGCTGGCCGTCAGCTTCGACCGGCCCTACGACACCAACGGCGCCGGGAAGTTCCTGGTCTACGAGCGCGCACTGGTGGTCCTCGCGGAACGGCTCGGCCTCCCGCTGGCCTACACCACCGGGGTGGACGTCCACCACGACCCGTCGGCGCTGCGGGGCGCCACGGCGGCGCTCTCGCTCGGCCACGACGAGTACTGGACCCCACAACAGCGGGAGCATGTCACCCGGGCCCGCGACGCCGGCACCAATCTGGCCTTCCTCGGGGCCAATGCCTGCTTCCGCCGGGTCAGGCTGGAACCGGGTCCGGGTCCCGGTCCGGGGCAGGGGCAGGGTTCGGGGTCGGGTGCGTCCGGTGCTCTGCGCACGGTGGTCTGCTACAAAACCGCCTACCGGGACGATCCGCACTTCGCCGGCCCGCACCGGGCCCCGCCGACCCACGACTTCCGCCAACCACCCGCCGCCGACCCGGAGTCCGCCCTCACCGGTGTCTTCTACGAGGGCTACCCGACGGATGCGCCCTATGTCGTGCACAACGCGGACCACTGGCTCTTCGCGGGGACGGGCGCGAAGCGGGGCGATGCCTTCGACCACCTGGTCGGGGTGGAGTACGACCGGGTGACCCCACAGGCGCCCACGCCGGAGCAGCTGGAGATCGTCGCCCACTCACCGCTGGTCTGCAACGGCCGGCGCAGCCACGCGGACTCTGCCTACTACACCGTGCCGAGCGGCGCCGGAGTCTTCTCCTCCGGAACGATGCGCTGGGTCGAGGCCCTGATGGCCGGAACGCACGACGACGGCCGTGACCACGGCATGGACGACCGGACACGAGCCTTCGTCACCCGCACCACCGAGAACCTGCTCCGCGCCTTCGCCGTGGCACCCGCGGCGAAGATCCGGCCTGCCCCGCGGAACAACGTCGCTGCTGTGTACGGGGCTTAGGGGCACCTGCCGAATGATCTTGTTGTGCCGCGGTGCGGCGGGGCCGTCCCCGCATCCGGGGTGAGCGTTGCTGGAGTTGGCCCTACTGAGATTGGGGGGACAGCCGCAGTGAGCACCGGCGCCGGCGCTTCTAGCGTCTGACGGTGTGAAATGTTTACCGAACAAAGCGAAGAAACTTCCCTTTGCGTATGCGCCGGCCGGAGCGGTGCGCGACCGCGTTGGCCGCGGCCTCGGCCGTGCCGGTGCTCGTTGCCCCGGCGGCGAACGCAGTGGCCCGGCCGGCCCCGTCAGCCGCCTGCGATGCGGCCTGCGGCGCGGTCACCGACTCCTTGGGCGGGGCCCGCACTCGCACAGTTACTTCCCGGCCCCCGAGCGGCAGGGGTCTGAGCGCCAGGGATCCGAGCAGGAGGGCCGGGAGCAGCAGGGCTGGGAACAGCCGGGCCCGGAGCGGCCGAACGGCACGCCGTTGGCCGACGGAACCGCCGACTTCCGCGCCGTCGTCGACAGCGCCTTCTGCGCGGGCGACCGCACCTCTCATCAGACCGAGGAGCCCGCGTGATCACCCTCAGCCCGGCCCTGCGCCGCGCCTGGGCAGCGGGCGTCGCCCTCGCTGCCTGCTTCGCCGCTTCCCCCGCCGTGTCCGCGGCCACCGTGCCCCCTGTCGCGGACCGCGACCGCGCCGCGGCACTCGCCGGACACGGCACCGGGCCCGGGCTCGACCGCTACTACCGGCAGCGCCTCGCCTGGGGCAGCTGTGTCCAGGGCCCTGACGACTCGATGGGCCATGGCCTGGAGAAGGCCGGTGTGCGGTGCGCGGAGGTGACCGTGCCGCTGGATTACGCCGATCCCCGGGGCCGGACGATCACCGTCGCGATATCCCGGCTCCAGGCCACCGACACCCGCCACCGCATCGGCTCGATGCTCCTCAACAACGGCGGCCCGGGCGGCCCTGCCCTCCAGTCCCCGCCGGACGCCCGCAAGGCGATGAAGGCGGTCGGCCCGCGCTACGACATCATCGGCTTCGACCCGCGCTTCGTCGGACGCAGCACCCCGCTGGACTGCGGTTGGCCCGTCGGCACCAGCATCCTCTCGGCCGGTCTCAGCCGTGCGAGCTTCGAGCGCCAGGTCGCCTTCCAGAAGGGCCTGGCCGACAAGTGCCGGGCCACCAACGCGTCGGTGCTGCCGCACATCAGCACCCGCAATACGGCGCGCGACATGGACGTCATCCGCGGTGCGCTCGGCGAGCGGAAGATCTCCTACCTCGGCTACTCCTACGGAACGTACTTGGGCACGGTGTACACCCAGCTGTTCCCCGGCCGCTTCGACCGGACGGTGCTGGACGGGGCGCTCACCCCGGACGGCTACGGCCCCCGGCTGCTTCAGGGTGCCGAGCCCGAGAACGAGCGGGCGCTCTCCGACTGGGCCGCCTGGGCGGCGCGCCGCAACGTCACCTACGGCCTCGGCCGCACCCGCGCCGACGTGCTCGCCACGGTCCGCAGCGTCGTCGCGGCGTCCGCGCGCGGCCTGACGGTGGGCACCGCCCCCGACGTCTTCCGCCTCGACGACACCCAGGTGCCGTCCCTGATCACTGCCGAGATCGCAGACGACACCGACGCGCAGCGAGCTGCCCTCGGCGAGCACATGGCCGTTCTGGCCAAGGCCGTGAGCGGGCAGCCGACCCGGCTGTCTCCGCAGTTCGCCGCGGCTCTGCGGAGCATGCTGAACGGCGAGGACGCGAAATCCGCCGGGGCGCAGACCGCGATCATCTGCGGGGACAAGCCGGCCCCCCGCGACCCGGAGCGCTACTGGCGGGACATCGAGCGCAGCCGCGCCGAGCACGCGCTCTTCGGCCCGCTGACCAACAACATCGGACCGTGCGCCTTCTGGGACCGGCCGCGCGAGAAGCCCACCCAGGTGCGCCACGACGCACCGGCGCTGATCGTGGCCGCCACCGGCGACCCGCGCGCCACGTACAGGAACAGTCTCGCGCTGCACGGCCTGCTGCCGAGCTCTCAGCTGATCACCCTCAAGGGCGCGAACCGGCACGGGATCTACGGCAGATACGGCAGCGCCTGCGTGGACGGCAAGGTCAACCGGTACCTGGCCACCGGCAAGCTGCCGAAAGATGACCAGACCTGCGTCAAGCGGGCCGACTAGGTGTGACGGGCGCGGCCGGGCCCGCCCGGCCGCTTCCCGGTTCAGTGGCCCAGTCGCTCCAGGGCGGCGAGCGGGTAGCGTTCCCCGGCCACCGCGCCGTCGGGCACGGCTGCCCGCAGCCGGGCCGCCTGTTCCGGGGTCAGCGCGGTACCGGCCGCCGCGGCGTTCTCCTCCAGATACGCCCGGCGCTTGGTGCCGGGGATCGGGACGATGTCCTCACCCTGGGCGAGCAGCCAGGCGAGGACGGCCTGTGCCGGGGTGCAGCCGAGGGCCTGGGCGACCGTGCGAACGGCCTGGACCAGGCGCAGATTGCGGTCGATGTTCGCCTCGGAGAACCGGGGCCAACGGCGCCGGGCATCCTCGGCGGTGAGCTCGTCGCGGGACGCCAGCGCACCCGTCAGCATGCCGCGCCCGAGCGGTGAGTAGGCGACGACGCCGATGCCGAGTTCCCGGCAGGTCGCCAGCATCTCGCCCTCCACGACCTCGCGGGTGAAGAGGGAGTACTCCAGTTGTACGGCGCTGATGGGGTGGACGGCGTGCGCCCGGCGCAGCGTCTGCGGACTCACCTCGCTGAGGCCGAGATGGCGTACGGCGCCGGCGGCGACGAGGTCGGCCATCGCCCCGACCGTTTCCTCGATGGGGACGGCCGGGTCGCGGCGGTGCAGGTAGTAGAGGTCGATACGGTCCGTACCGAGCCGGCGCAGCGAGGCGTGGCAGGCCTCGCGCACCCAGGCGGCGGAGCTGTCGACCTCGTTCACCCGCCCGGTGGCGGCGTCGTGCCGCAGCCCGAACTTGGTCGCGACGACCAGTCCGTCCCGCTGCCTCGCCGTACGGCCGCGCAGCCACCGGCCAAGGAACTCCTCGTTGGCGCCCCGCCCGTAGGCGTCCGCGGTGTCGAGGAGGGTGACACCGAGCTCGGCGGCGCGGTCCAGGGTGCGCACGGACTCCGCGTCGTCCGGAACGCCGTACGACGTGGACATCCCCATACAGCCGAGGCCGAGCGCAAAGACGCTCGGCCCGTGCGTACCCAGCTGACGCTGCTGCATCGCCGCCTCCGTCCCCGCCCCGGTCCCGGCCCCTGCGCCGGTCAGACGGAGACGTTGGCGATGAAGGCGGCCCAGGCGGGGGCGCTCAACGTGAGCGCCGGACCGTCCGGGTTCTTGGAGTCGCGGACGTGAATGGCGTGGGGGCAGGTGGCGACCTCGACGCAGTCGCCGCCCTCGCTGCCGCTGTAGCTGGACTTGTGCCAGTCGTAGGCGACTTCGATGCAGTTGCCGCCGGCGCTGGCGCTGTAGCTGGACTTGAACCAGCTAAGACCGTGAGAGACGTGCTGGGCTGCTGTGCTGGTCATGGCTCTCCTAGCAAGTCGTCCAGCAGGCTCTTCGTCTCCTCTGGTGTGAGGGCCTGCGATCGCAGCATCCCATATTTCTGTTGGTAACCACTGACCTCGTCCGGATCATCGACGAGGAAGCTGATCCGTTGCGCTTCGATGTAGGCGAAATGCTCGTGTTCGGGTGTCTCCAGCAGGACCAAAGGACCGTCCAAGGAAGCATGGGGGCATCGGGCTGTCGGCATGATCTGGAGCCCCAGAAAAGGGAGTTCGGCGCACGACCGAAGATGGCGGAGCTGGGCACGCAGGATCTCCGGGCCGCCGATCGGCCGGTGGAGTGCGACCTCTTCCAGGATGAAGTTGAGCATGGGCCGAGGCTTCTCGCGCTCCAGCAGCTTCTGTCGGCTGATGCGTCCGGAGACCCATTCCTCGACCTGGTCGTGCTCCAGAGGCGGGTAGAGGGAGGCGAAGGTTGCCCGTGCGTACGGCTCGGTCTGCAACAGCCCAGGCACCACCTGGTTCTGGTACGACAGCAGCGTCAGTGCCTCCTCCTCGTGTTCCACCAGGTCCTGGACGAAGGCGGGCAGCTTCTCCCGCTCCGGCACCTTCGCCACCGCGACCGCTAACGCCCCCTTGGTGCCCAGGACTTCGTCCATCGTCTCGGCCAGGTCGAGCTTCAGCGGTCTGCGGCCCTGCTCGACCGAGCCGATGGTGTCCTCGTGTACTCCCACCCGCTCGGCCAGCATGGGCTGGGTCATGCGGGCGGCCTTCCGGAAGTGACTCAGCTGGGCGCCGATGACATGCCAGGAAGTGATCCGCTTCGGTTTGTTCGCCGGGTGCATGCGCTCTGCCTTCCCCTCCCCGCGACGGCGTGACACCGCCAGATGTCGTACAACGAATCCGTACGACCTGACGCTGTGGTCCAGCATAGTCACGCAGTGTGACAGTGGCGCCATGCAAAAGGAGATGCAGGAACAACTCTGCGCCCGCACCGCGTTCTACCGCCGCGAGCACCGATCGGTCTCGGGGGCGCGGCAGTTCGCCCGTACCGCCCTCCCCGACTGGGACCTGGACCACCTCGCGGACGATGTCCTGCTGTGTGTGAGCGAACTGGCCACCAACGCCCTGCTGCACGGCGTGCCGCCCGGCCGTGGGTACCGGTTGTGCCTGTCGCTGGACGAGGGCGGGCTGCTGCGGGTCGAGGTGCACGACAGCGGTACCGGGGAGCCGCGATTGCCCGTGCCGCTGCCGTACGACGGTGACGAGGACGAGGGCGAGTCCGGGCGGGGGTTGCTGTTGGTGTCCGCGCTCGCCGACGCGTGGGGCGTCGGCGAGCGCGTGCCGGGGAAGATCGTGTGGTGCGAGTTCCGCTGCTACGGCAAGAACTACGGCAAGAACTGCGCCACGGGCTACGGCAAGAACTACGGCAATCCGTGAACGTGCGGGCCGACCGCGTTCGACCAGGCGTTGCCGTTCGCCGCGTCCCAGTTGGTCGACCAGGTCATGGCGCCGCGGAGGCCGGGGTAGGTCCGGGCGGGCTTGAAGGAGCCGCAGGAGGTGCCCCGGGTGAGGCAGTCCAGGGCCGCGTTGACGACGGACGGGGCGACATAGCCGCTGCCCGCGCCCCGTGTGGAGGCGGGCAGGCCCAGACCCACCTGCGAGGGGTCGAGGCCGCCTTCGAGCTGGATGCAGGCCAGGGCGGTGAGGAAGTCGACGGTGCCCTGGGAGTAGACCTTGCCGTCGCAGCCGAGCATGGAACCGCTGTTGTAGTACTGCATGTTGACGACGGTGAGGATGTCCTTGACGTTCAGTGCGGTCCGGAAGTAGCCGCCCGAGGTGGACTGCATGTCGAGGGTCTGGGGAGCCATGGTGAGGACGAGGTTGCCGCCCGCCTTCTGGGAGAGCGAGCGCAGTGCCTGGCTCATGTAGGTGGGGTTGAGGCCGTTTTCGAGGTCGATGTCGACGCCGTCGAAGCCGTACTGCTGCATGAGGGTGTAGAGGCTGGCGGCGAAGGTGGCCGCCGATGTGGCGTCGTTGACCGAGACGGCGCCCTTCTCGCCGCCGACGGAGAGGACCACCGACTTCCCTGCCGCCTGCTTGGCCTTGATGTCGGCCTTGAACTGGTCGACGGTGTAGCCGCCCAGGCCGGCCGAGTCGAGGGTGAAGGTGACGGCGCCGGGTGTGGTGGTGGCGTCGGCGAAGGCGACCGCGATGATGTCGTACTGGCCGGGGATTTCGCTGATCTTCTGGACGGTGGCGCCGTTGTTGAAGTTCTGCCAGTAGCCGGTGACCGCGTGCTTCGGAACGGCGGGGGTGCCGCCGCTTCCCGAGGGGGCGGTGGTGGCCGTGATCTGCGCCGAACGGGCCGATTCTCCGGCGGCGTTGGTGGCCGACACCTGGAAGCGGTAGGAGGTGGCGGGGGACAGGCCCAAGACCGTCGCCGAGGTGCCGTGCACCGCTTCGTATGGGGTGCCGTCGCGGTAGACGGTGTAGCCGGTGGCGCCGGGGACCTGGTTCCAGGACAGGGTCACGGAGGACGGGGTCACCGCGTGGGCGGTGAGGCCGCCGGGGGTGGCCGGGGCCTCCGGTCCGGGGTCGGTGCCGCCCCCGCCGTCGGGTCCGAGCACGCTGAAGTCATCGGCGAGGTAGGCGGGTTGGCCGTACCAGCCATGGGTGTAGACGGTGACGGAGGTCGTTGTGGGGCCCGTGGTGAAGGAGGTGCTGAGCTGCTGCCAGTCGGTGGCGGACGGGGTCCAGGTGGAGACGTCCGTGGTGCCGGTGCCGGAGGCGCCCAGGTAGACGTAGGAGCCCTGGACGTATGCGCTGAGGCGGTAGGCCGAGCCGGGCTTGACGGCGACGGTCTGGGAGCAGGTGGCGTTGTCGGAGGTGGTGGGAGTTGCCTTGAGGGCGCCGGTGCCGCTGTGGACGGGGGAGCCGACGGTGCTGCCGCTGTCTGCCGAGCAGGTCCAGTTGCTCAGGCCGGACTCGTAGCCGGCGTTCCTGGCGGCGTTGACCTCGGCGGCGGCGGCCGAGGCGGAACCCGAGAGGGTGGCCGCCGCGGTGGCGAGGGCCGTCAGTGCCGCGGCGAGGAGGCGTCTGTGGCGGGCAGGGCGGGTGTGGTGGGTGTGGCGGATGTGTCGGGTGTGGCGGGCATGTGCCGTACGAGGCATGGCTGTCTCCGGTGTCGAGGGGGGAACACGGGGAGAACTGCAGCAAGACGGTGGCCACCGCTCCTGGGCACAGAATGGTTCAGACCAATAGGGCGGTCAAGAGGTCTGGCGCAACGGGGACTTGGGGGCGTGTGCGCGACGGCGTGGGTACGGGGGCCACCGGGAACGCCCGGATCGCCGGGTCCGCCGGGTCTGCCCGGGGTCACAGGGGCGGTGCGCCCTGCGGTGCCCCCTGCGGCGTGCCCGCGGCCGGTTGCGAGGCCGGGGGCGCCTCCGGGGTCCCGCCCTCCGGTCGACCCACCGGCTCGCCCTCCGTCGTGGCTGTTGCGTCCGCCATATCTGCCATGTCCGCCGTGGCCGCCGGCGCCGTGGCCTGCCGGCCCCAGGTCGTACCGACGAGGATCAGGACCGCCCCGGCGGCGCCGAGCAGGCCGGGCCGGTCCCCGCCTGCGGCGACACCGATCACGGCTGCCCAGAGCGGCTCGGTGCCCAGCAGCAGGCTCACGCGGGACGGTGAGGTGCGGCGCACCGCCCACATCTGCACGAAGAAGGCGAAGAGCGTGCACATCAGCGCCAGATGGAGGAGCGAGGCCCACTGCTGGGGGGAGTACGCGGCCGCGACCGCCACCGGTGAAACGCCGGTGAAGAGTGACGCGAGCGCGAAGACGGCGATGGCGCCGGTGAACTGGACGACCGTGAGCGCCCCGGAGTCGGTCGAACGGATCGACGTCATACGGCCCATGGCCATGACGTACACGGTGCGGGCGACCGCCGCGAGCAGCATCAGGAGATCGCCGGACGACGGGGCGGTGAACCCCGACCCCTGGGTCAGCAGGGCCACACCGGTCACGGACAGCGCCGCCGCGCCGAGGAACGCCCCGGTGGGGCGGGTGCGGGTCGCCACGGCCTCCGCGAGCGGAGTGAAGATCATGGTCAGGCTGATGATGAGGCCCGCGTTGGTCGCCGAGGTGTGCACCACCCCGAACGTCTCCACTACCAGGACGCCGGACAGGAGCATGCCGAGGACCACACCCGCGCCGGTCTCCCGGGCGCTCAGCCGGGTGATCCCGCGGCCCGCGACCACCGCCATCACCGCAGCGGCCACCACGAACCGCAGCAGGAGCAGGGCGACGACCGTGGTTGCGGTGGCCAGCTCCTTGGCGGCCAGATAGCTGGAACCCCAGACGACGGCTACCAGGACGACCGGCAGATCGATGAGCCAGAGGGGCCGGTTGCCGGGGCGGGCGGTGCCGGAGGTCAGGGTGGTCATGGTGCTGGAAGTCCTTGTCCGACGAGGGCGGCCGTGCGGCTCTGCGAGTGCGGCCGTGCGGCGGGGGAGGCCGCCGGGTCCCGGAGGGGAGGCCGACATGATCTTCCCAGGGGAGTGCGCCCGCTGGGAACAGCCGTCGCGCGCCGGAACCGGCCACCTCCGCCCCCGGCGGCGCCGCGGTCCGTCCCCGGGCAGGGCACCGTGCGACCGTCACAGGTCCCGGGATGCGCTACGGCCGCTTCGGCAGGCGCTCCCGCGCCCACAGTTTCACGTCTTTCCACTCGCGCGAGCGCTGCCCGAAAACGTCCCGCCCGTCGTCCGCCGCGACCGCCACCGTGTCGGCGAGGTCCGGGGTCCGGCTCAGGAAGAGCGGATCGCGGGCCCGTACGACGAACCGTACGACCAGGAAGGAGACCGGTGGCTCGGGGACGATGCGGCCGCGGTGGTCGGCGACCTGCTCGCCCACCGGAAACTTGCCGAACATGACGCCGACCGGGGCGTACAGGTTCTTCAGGGCCCAGTGCGGCCACGCCAGCACCTCCCGTCCGGCGCCGCGGACCGCGATGTTCTCGCACACCAGCGCACCGTGCCGGCGGTTCGCCTGCGTCCGGATCCACTCCGCGCTGCGTACTCCCGCCTCGAACACGGCCTCCTCGACCTCCGGCACGCCCCCGGCCGCCTCGTACACCGTCCAGTTCGTCAGCCCGCCCTCTACGGACGGTGCGAGGTACGGGCAGTGGGCGGACATCGCCTGCACGTACTCCGTGACGTGCACCGTCGTGGGACCGGTGGTGCGGCTTTCGACGAGGCGCAGCGCCCCGGCGGCGGAGGGGAGGGCCCCGTCGGGGCGCACGGCGGTCATCGGGCGGCCACCTCCTGTGGATCCCCGGCGCCCCCGGCACGGGGCGGGACGGTCAGCAGCGGCTTGTAGTAACCCTGCGGATGCGGCTCGCCGATCAACTGGCCGTCGGCCTCGACCCAGGCGTGAGCGGCGAAGGGGTGCGTACGGACGCCGGTGCACCAGGTAGGCCAGACGCCGCGGGCCCGGCACAGCAGCGCGGTGGCGATCGAGCGCTGCAGGCAGTTCTGTCCCGCACAGCGCAGGCTCACGGACACCACCTGGTCGCGCGCGGTTCGGGCCTGCCGGGCGCCGGCCGGAGACGCCCCGCGGCGCGCGCATTCGAGCACGGTGCGCAGCCGGGCGGGCTTGAGGCGGGCGAGCGGACGGGCCGCGCCGACGGCGAGCAACGGCAGGAGGCGGCGGCGCAGGGGAAGCCGGGGCCGCTCGGCCAGTGTCATGGACTGGCTCATGGGGCCACCGTGAGTCCGGCGGCGCGCAGTTGGCGGATCACGGCGCCGACATCGTCCGCGGCCCGCTGCGGGTCGACGCCGTAGGAGGCGGCGAGGCCGGCGGCGATGGTCTCGGGGGTGTCGCCGTCCAGCAGACGGTGCAGTACGCGGCTGCCGGTGAGGTTGAGCTGCCAGTAGCGGCCGGTGCGTTGGTGCAGCAGTACCGTGCCGTCGTCGGTGTCCGTCATGGAGACGTCGGAGTGGAGCCGCATACGGGTCAGACCTTCCGTGGGGCGGTGCCGTCACTGTGCGGGGTGGCGTTGCTGTGCGGGGTGGCAGTGCTATGAGGGGTGGCAGTGCTGTGAGGGATCGCGTGGGGGTGCGGAGTGGTGCCGTGGCGTCCGGCGGTGGTGCGCGGCCGGGTTTCGGCGGTGCGCAGCCAGGTTTCGCAGCCGAGCAGGTTCTCCAGCGCCTGGGGCATCGTGTTGTCCGGCTGGGGGAGGGTCAGCCGCCGGCGGAGTTCCCCGGGGTCGATCAGGCCGCGGGCCGCCAGCTCGGAGTCGGCGAACACCTCCAGGATGGCGGGCAGGTTGCGGCGCAGGCCCCTTCTGATGTCCTCGCCGAACTCGCCCTTGGTGGACCGGGCCCGGATCCGGTCGGGCACGATGTCCCGCATCGCGGCGGCCAGCAGGGGCTTGTACCGCCACGGTCCGGCGTGTTCATGGGCCGGTACGCGCAGCACGGCGTCGAGCACGGTGTCGTCCAGGTAGGGCATGTCCAGCTCCACCCCGGACTCGGCGTACAACCGCGCCAGCAGCCGGTAGCCGAAGGTGTTCGAGCGGACCACCATGAGCATCGTGTGGGTGGCGAGGTCGTCGGCCAGGGGCTGCGCCTCATCGGCGGTGCGCTGCAGGGCCGCGCGGGCCAGTTCGATGCCCTCGGCGGTCATCCAGGGCGCCGCCCGCACGGCCCCCAGCCCCCAGCCCAGCGTCGGGCGCCGCACGGGCGGCCGGGGTGCGGTCAGCAGGCCGGCCTGGGCCTGCCACCACGAGGCGCAGGTACCGGGGTTCGCGATATCGGCGAGGGTGGCCTTCAGCGGCCAGCGGGTCAGTGCGCAGTACGCCCGGACGTGCTTCAGCGCGGTCAGCGGATGACGGCGCAGCAACGTGTGCAGATAGCTGGGCATGGGGGAGAACAGCTCGTCGCCGCCGTGTCCCGCCAGGTGGCGGCGGGAGCCGCGGTCGGCGAGCAACCGGGCACCCCGGCGGATCCGGGCCGTCGCACGCGTCAGCGAGAGGGGTTCCTCGGCACCGGCCGCGACGTCGGGGTCGGCGAAGATCTCGGGGAGTTCGTGCTGCGGAACGACCAGGTGCTCGGCGCGGTCGAGCAGCCCTGCCGCCAGCCCCGCGTAGGCCGCGTCGTCGTTGCCCGCCTCGGCTTCGCCCCAGCGGAAGGTCAGCAGCTCCGGGGTGCTGCGGGCCGCCAGGAAGCTCAGGGAGGTGGAATCCAGCCCGCCGGAGAGGTCGGCGCTCAACCGGCCCCCGGGAGGCGGTCTTTGCTCCAGTACGGCCGACAGAGTGTCCCGTACCGCCCTCGCCCCGTCCTCGAACGACCGGTCCTGCACGGGCGGTTGCCACCACCGCACCTCCCGGTCCCGGTCGCCGTCCCACCGCAGGAAGGTGTCCGGGGAGAGGGTGTGGATGCCCGACCAGGCACTGCGCGCGTTGGCCGGGAAGGGCACCTGGAGGCCGCAGGCCACGCGCAGGGCCAGCGCTTCCTCGTCCACCGTGCTCCCGGTCACCGCCGCGAGCAGATCGGACCGGTCGGCGGCGATGCGGACCCCGTTCACCCGGGTGTGGAAGACGCGGCGCAGCCCGGAGAGGCTGCCCTGGAACCGGACCGCCCCGTCCACCGAGGCCACGAGGTGGCAGGAGCCCAGCAACGAGGGCACGACGCGGTCCACGTCAGGGAGCCGGGTGAGGCCGGCGGCCAGCCGCGCCAGCCGGTCGGCGGAGACCGGGGAGGGGCCGATCACGGCGAGCCGCGCCGGGCCCGCCGAGGCCACCCTCACCTGATCGCGGGTCCAGCGGCCGACCAGCCACGGTCGCCCGGAGGCGTGGGGGATCACCTGGGCGCCGGCGAACGGTAAGCGCGCCCGGACCTCCGCCCCGTCGGCGGTGTCGGGCAGGACCACGAACCCCGCACTCATCCTTGGTGCCCTCCCCCGTCGTTCCCCTGTCGTACCCCGCGGTCCGGCCGGCCGCGGAGCGCGCCGGCGGGCCGTACGGCATGCGTCCGGATGCCGCGGCGGTCCGGCGCCGTCATGAATGACCGGCGCCGCCATGAAATGAAGGAAGAAGGAGACCGGCTCCGCGCGGGCGGACCCGGCTCCCCCGTCGTCGCGTCGGCGGAATTGCGGCCGGACGGTTTACCAGTAGTAGTTGAAGAACCAGTCGGGCGACGTGCCGTGCCAGTTGCCCAGCGTGTCCTCGGTGAATTCGCCGACCTCGACCAGCATCGGCGGGATGTACTCCGTGGGGGCTTGCGCCTGCTCAGCGTGCTCGTTCATGGCAACCTCCGCTACCAGCAGTGAGTGACACGGACTTACGGTGCCGGAATTTAGCACCGGGCGGGCACCGGGAATATGACCTGTACCGCATAAGTCGGCCAGCGGAATGCCGGGAGTTCACGAGATTGTCAGGTCTCCGTGGGTGTCGCCGGGAAAACGGACGGCCGAAAAAAGTTGCCGCGTGCGCCGTCCGCTCCCCGGGCGCACGCGGCGGCTGCGCAGGGGCACCGCGCGGGCTCTACGGCGCGGGCGCCCGGCCTTCGCCTTTCCCCAAGTCGTCGACTCCGCTGTCTGTTGCCCGTCGCGGCCCTCCGCTAGCGTCCCGGGCGCCCCTCGCCATGGGTCGGGCGCAGACCGACGACGGGCTGAGGGATCGTCGACTGGGAGGTCGGGCGTGGCATCGGAGATATCTCGCAGACACTTACTGGGAGTCGGGGCGGCGGCGCTGGGGGCCGCGACGGCCGGGTCGCTGCTGCCGCCGTCGTTGCAGCAGGCGCTGGCGGCCGGCGCGGCGGGGCCGGCGCGCGGCGGGGGCGGGCTCGCGGACCTCAGGCATGTGGTCGTGCTGATGCAGGAGAACCGCTCGTTCGACCACTACTTCGGGATGCTGCGCGGCGTACGCGGCTACGGCGACCGCAACGCCGTCGAACTGCCCGGCGGCCGGAGCGTCTTCGAGCAGCCGGGGTGGCTGGGCATCGGGACCGTGTTGCCGTTCCCGGTGCGCGGGGCGGCCGCCGCACAGCGCAAGGACCTGCAGTACATCGGCGCGCTCGACCACGGCTGGGACGGCGGGTCCAGGGCGTGGAACGGCGGCTGGATGAACAACTGGGTCACCGCCAAGTTCCCTGCCACGATGGCGCACTACGACCGGCAGGACGTCCCGCTGCACTACGAACTCGCGGACACCTTCACCGTCTGCGACGCCTACCACTCCTCGATCCACTCCTCCACCAGCCCCAACCGCAACCACCTCGTGAGCGGCTGGACCGGCTATGAGCCCGACGGCAAGCGGGCCGTGGGCAACGACGCCTACGCGGAGGACACCCACACCGGCTACACCTGGACCACCTATGCCGAGCGGCTGGAGAAGGCCGGCCGCAGCTGGCGGGTCTACCAGGAGTGGGACAACTTCACCGACAACAACCTGGAGTTCTATGCGACCTTCAAGGCGGTGGCGAAGCAGGCCCTGGTGAAGGCCGACGGAGCGCAGCACATGACCGGCTACTACGGGAAGCTGGCGGGCGCCGACGAGGCCGGGCGCCGGCGGCTGCGCGGGCTGCTGGAGGAGGGCGTGGGCTGCCTCGGCCCCGCCGAGCGCTCCCTGTTCGAGCGGGCGCTGCGCCGCGGTGAGCCGGGCAGCACGGCGACCGCGTTCGCCGCCGATGTGGCGGCCGGCGCACTGCCCGAGGTGTCATACCTCGTGCCGTCCGCCGCGGACTCCGAGCACCCCGGCTCGTCCTCGCCCGCCCAGAGCGCCACCCTCGTCTACAAGGTGCTGGACGCACTCGGCAGGAACCCGGAGGTCTGGCGGCACACCGCGCTCTTCCTGACGTACGACGAGAACGACGGGTTCTTCGATCATGTGCCGCCGCCGGTCCCGCCCGCCGGGACGGACGGGGAGTTCTGGGACGGCCGGCCGACCGGTCTGGGCATGCGGGTGCCGATGCTGGTCATCTCGCCGTGGACGGTCGGCGGCTACGCCTGCTCGCAGGTCTTCGACCACACCTCGATCACCCGGTTCCTGGAGCGCTGGACGGGTGTCGAGGAGCCGAACATCAGCGCCTGGCGGCGCACCGTGTGCGGCGATCTGACCGCCGCCTTCGACTTCTCCCGCGGGCGCCGGCAGCCGCCGGTGCCACAGCCCGGGGCGGTCCCGCCGTTCAGCGGGCGCTGGCTGCCCTGGCCGCCGGTCCGGCAGGCGCTGCCGCGGCAGGAGGGCGGCAGCCGTCCGGCCAGGGCGCTGCCGTACCAGCCGGATGCCGACGGCGGCTTCGACCCGGGCGCCGCGGTCTTCCGGATGGCCGTACGCAATGACGGAGAGGCTTCCGTACACCTGGCGCTCTACCCGTACGCGAAGGAGTTCGCCGCCCCGCAGCACCGGGACGTGCGGGGGAAGGGGAGGTGGGAGGTGCCGGTCAAGGACGGGGCGTACCGCTTCACGGTGACCGGGCCGAACGGCTTCCGGCGGGAGTTCGCCGGGACGGGGCGGGGCGCCGCCGCGGCCGTCATGATCGGGACGCGGACCGATGCCGGGCGGCAGGAGCTCCACCTGACCCTCACCAACCCCGGCCGCACCGACCTGACCTTCACCCTGGAGCCGCTGGCGTACGCGGCCACCGCGCCGCGCACGGTGAAGGTGAAGGCCGGCCGCAGCCGCACCGTCGCCCATCCGGCACAGGACGCACACGGCTGGTACGACCTCGGTCTCTCGGTCGCCGAGGACCCGGCCTTCCACCGCCGGCTGATGGGACACGTGGAGAACGGCAAGGAGTCGGTCACCGGCTGAGGCACGGCATACGGGCGGGGCCGGAATGCGGGGCGGTGCCGGGGCCCGAGGTGGGGACGGGACGCGGGGACGGGTTCCCCTCCCGCCCCGAGTTCCCCATTTCCGACTCTTTGTGGGGAAGTCCACAAACACCTCAAAGGATCTCCCCGGGCTGACACCCTGCACGGAAGAAGGGGGTCCGCCGCTCCCTCACGGGCTGGCGGCGGGCTCGCCCGTCCCCCGTACATCCGCGCTCGGCACCACCCGCTCCCGGGAGATATCGACGCACAACCCCGGGAAGCAGACGAGGTCCGTGACCGCTCTGGCTCGGTGGTGTCTCAGGCGCCGCATCGTGGTGATCGTGCTCTGGCTGGCCGCCTTCGCGGGGGTCGCGGCCGCCGCGGCGGTGACGGGGTCGGCGTACTCCAACAACTACGAGGTGCCCGGCACCGAATCCGGACGGGCCTCGGCCCTGCTGGACCGGGCCTTCCCCGGGCAGTCCGGGGACAGCGACACCCTCGTGTGGCACACGGACTCCACCACGGTGCGGGCCGCCACGGTCCGTACGACGATGACGCACACGCTTGAGAAGATCGCCGAGCTGCCCGGCGTCGCCGAGGTGCACGGCCCCTACGGCGGGCCCGGCACGGACCCGACCGGCGGCCGGGGCG
Organism: Streptomyces sp. Edi2; assembly: GCF_040253635.1. NCBI lineage: Bacteria > Bacillati > Actinomycetota > Actinomycetes > Kitasatosporales > Streptomycetaceae > Streptomyces > Streptomyces sp. Edi2. Next base: position 6,399,800 of record NZ_JBEJGX010000003.1, read on the forward strand.
CGCAGCAGATCAGCAAGGACGGGCACACCGCCTACGCCTCCGTGCTCTTCGACCGCGCCACCGACGACCTGGACCCCGCACAGGTCCGCACGGTCGTCGACACCGCCCGGGCCGCCGCCGGCAACGGCCTCCAGGTCGAGCTGGGTGGCGCGGGGATCGCGCTGACCGAGGCGCCGCGTGCCCAGCTCGCGGAGATCATCGGGCTCGGCGCCGCGGCCGTGGTGCTCTTCCTCGCCTTCGGGTCGCTCGCCGCGACCTTCCTGCCGATCGTCACCGCGCTGGCCGCCGTCGGCACCGCCTCGGCCGGCATCACCCTGCTCAGCCATGCGATGACCGTCGCCGACTTCGCCCCGATGCTCGGCATGCTGATCGGCCTCGGCGTCGGGATCGACTACGCGCTGTTCATCGTCACCCGGCACCGCAAGGGCCTGCGCGCCGGCCTGCCGGTCGGCGAGGCCGCCGTCCGCGCAGTCTCGGTGTCCGGGCGCGCGGTCGTCTTCGCCGGGGCCACCGTCTGTATCGCGCTGCTGGGCATGCTGATCCTGCGGCTGAGCTTCCTCAACGGAGTCGCCCTCGCCGCCTCGCTCACCGTCGTCCTGACCGTGGCCGCGTCCGTCACCCTGCTGCCGGCGCTGCTCGGACTGATCGGGATGCGGGCGCTCAGCCGCCGGGAGCGCCGGAGGCTGGCCGAGCACGGGCCCCGGCCCGAGCGGCCCGCCGGTATCGCGGCCCGCTGGTCCGGGTTCGTCGAGCGGCACCCCAAGCTGCTGGGGGTGGCCGCGGCGGCTGCCATGGCCGTCCTCGCCCTGCCGACCCTCGGACTCCATCTGGGCACCTCCGACCAGGGCAACAACCCGGCCACCTCGACCACCCGCAAGGCCTACGACCTGCTGGCGGGCGGCGGGTCCGGCGACGCCCGCGGGAGCGGCTTCGGGCCCGGATTCAACGGGCCGCTGACGCTCGTCGGCACCCTGGACGGCGCGGGGGACCGGGTCGCCTTCGACAAGCTGCCGCAGCGGCTGCGGGACACGCCCGGTATCGCCCAGGTCAGCGCTCCCGAGTTCGACGGCAGCCACAGCACCGGTGTGATCACCGTCGTCCCCACCACCTCACCGCAGTCCCGGCAGACCTCCGACCTGGTGGAACACCTGCGTAGCGAGGTGCTGCCCGCGGCCGAGGGCGCGAGCACGCTGCGGGTGCGGGTCGGCGGCATCACCGCGAGCTACGACGACTTCGCCGCCGTCATCGTCGGCAAGCTGCCGCTGTTCATCGGTGTGGTCATCGCGCTCGGCTCGGTCCTGCTGCTGCTCGCCTTCCGCAGCATCGGCATCCCGCTCAAGGCCGCGCTGATGAACCTCGCGGCCGTCGCCTCGTCCTTCGGGATCGTCGTCGCGGTCTTCCAGTGGGGCTGGGGCAGCGAGCTGCTGGGACTGGGCAGCGCCGGCCCGATCGAACCGTTCCTGCCGGTCATCATGGTGTCGGTGCTCTTCGGCCTGTCCATGGACTACCAGGTGTTCCTGGTCTCCCGGATGTACGAGGAGTGGCAGCTGACCCGGAACAACTGCCGGGCGGTACGGGTCGGCCTCGCCGAGACCAGCCGGGTGATCAACTCGGCGGCAGTCATCATGATCGCGGTGTTCGCGGCCTTCATCCTCAGCGGGGACCGGACCATCGCGATGTTCGGCATCGGCCTGGCCTGCGCCGTCGCCCTGGACGCCTTTGTGCTCCGTACGCTGCTGGTGCCCGCCCTGATGCACATGCTGGGCGGCGCCAACTGGTGGCTGCCGTCCTGGCTCGACCGGTGGCTGCCCCGGATCAGCATCGAGCCGCCGCCGGAGCCGGGCGCGGCGGCGGGGCTGCCCGGGCCGCAGGGCGGGGAGAAACCGCTGGTGGGGGTGTAGGACCCGGCGCCGGACGCCCCCGCGCGGCGCCCCGCGGACGGCGTGTCGCCATCTGCCGCCCGCCGGCCGCCGCCATTCTCATCTCACTCTCAGACGCGGCACCTACGGTCGCGCCCATGGGAACGACCAGGACGACCGAGAACCGAACCGACGACGAGAAGACCGTGCCGGCGCAGGGGGCCAAGGAGACTGCTGCGATCCCGGAGACCACCGAGGCGGAGGCGGCCGGAAAGGCCGCCGCCAAGGCCGATGAGCAGGCCGATGACAACGCCGCCCTCGCCGCGCAGGACGAGGCCGGTGACCTCGAGGCGGACGACGGCGTCGACACCCTCGACCGCGACCCGGACACCGCCGGGTCCACCACCGGGATCGCCGCCGGCGCCGGTGCCGTCGTCGCCGCGGGGCTGGGCCTCGCGTCCGTCACCGGCACCTGGCTGGGCACCACGCTCGCCGAGCGCGCGAACCTGATGGGCCAGATCAAGGTCCAGTCGGGCAAGGCCCAGGCCGCCGACCAGATCTCCGCCGTCTACGGCGCCTCCTGGCACACCAACGCCCTGGTCAACGGCTTCTTCGCGCTGCTCGCCGTGATCGCCGCCACGGTGGTGGTGACCACCACCCGGCACCGCCCCACCTGGGTGAAGGCCGTCGCCTGGGGCGGACTGGTGCTCGGCGTGCTGGGGATCCTGATCTCCGCGGGCATGTACCTCGACCTGTTCGGGAGCATGCCGACCGTGCCCAAGGCTCCCGCGGGCGGCGCCGGACCCGCGGCTCCGTAACCCGGTAACCCGTAAGGACCTCCGGGAACTCCGCAACTCCGTAAGGACATCCGGGCCGCTTTCTGAGCACCGTACGGGTGCCGCGGGCGGTGCCTAAGGAACCACCGGGCGATACCGCGGGTTTCTGAGCACCGCCCGGGGCCGAAGATCGGGAACTCTCCCGATGTGGCGGACCCCCCTTGGCGACGAGGCTTGAGCACATCGACAAGCCGTCGAGTGACCACCTCACCGCCATCAGGGGAGACACGCCATGTACCGCTCCGAGCTGGAGATCCGGATCCGTCACGAAGAGCTGCGCCGCGAGGCCGACCGGCAGCGCCTGGTGCGCGAGGCGGCCGGGTCGGCCGAGGCCCCGCGGAACGGGCGCCGTGGCGCGGCCCGTTCCGGGACGGACGAACCCGGAGGGCGGGTGAGTACACGGGGCGGGTGGTGGCGGATACGCCGCGCCGCCGCCTGACCGCGGCGCTCACATGACGCCTCAGGTGCCGGGCCCGCCGCCCGGCCCCGGCTGTCCGCCCGGCCCCCAGCCGTCCGCCCGGCCCCCAGCCGTCCGCCCGGCCCCAGGTGCCTTCCGCACCGGGCCGGGCGTTTCGCGTACCGGAGCCCCCTGCCGGAATGTCAGACCCCTGTGCGATGCTCACCGGCGTGGAGACCAGGTCCGTCAGTCCCGTGTTCATCGGCCGTGCGGCCGAACTCGCCGCGCTGGGTGACGCGCTCGCCCGCGGCACGGCGTCCGGCGAGCCCCAGGCGCTGCTGATCGGCGGTGAGGCCGGAGTCGGCAAGACCCGGCTCATTGAGGAGTTCTGCGAGTCGGCCCGCGCCGCCGGCGCGCTCGTCGCCTGCGGCGGCTGCATCGAGATCGGCTCCGAAGGCCTGCCCTTCGCGCCGTTCTCCTCGATCCTGCACACCCTCAACTGGCATCTGCGCGACGAGCTGGCCGCCGCCGTCGCAGGACAGGAGGGCGAACTCTCCCGCATCCTGCCCGAATTGGGGGAGACTCCGGGCGAGGCACACGACGAGGAGATCGGCCGCGCCCGCCTCTTCGAGCTGACCGCCCGCCTCCTGGAGCGGCTTGCCGCCCACCGCACCCTCGTCATTGTCGTCGAGGACCTTCACTGGGCCGACCGCTCCACCCGCGAACTGCTCGCCTACCTCCTGCGCTGCCTGCACGACGCGCGCGTCCTCCTGGTGGCGACGTACCGCTCGGACGACATCCACCGCCGCCACCCCCTGCGCCCCTTCCTGGCCGAGATCGACCGGATGCGCACGGTCCGCCGCGTCGAACTCGCTCGCTTCAACCGCGAGGAGGTCCGCTCCCAGATCGCCGGGATCCACGGCAGCGACCCCGAAGAGGACACCGTCGACCGGGTGTTCCGGCGCTCGGAGGGCAACGCCTTCTTCGTCGAGGAGCTGGCCCGCGGCCTCGCCGATGGCGCGCTGCACGGCCTCAGCGACCCGCTGCGCGATCTGCTGCTGGTGCGCGTCGAGGCGCTTCCCGAGGACGCCCAGCGGGTGGTGCGCACGGCCGCCGAGGGCGGCTCCACGGTCGAACACGAACTCCTCTCCGCCGTCTGCCGGATGCCCGAGGACGACCTCATCGAGGCACTGCGGTCCGCCGTCGGCAGCAACACCCTGGTGCCCACCCGGGACGGCACGGGCTACCGCTTCCGGCACGCCCTCGTCCGCGAGGCCGTCGTGGACGACCTGCTGCCCGGCGAGCGCACCCGCCTCAACCGCCGCTACGCCGAGGCACTGGAAGCCAACCCCTCGCTGGTCCGTGCCGAGGTCTGCGCCGCCCGGCTGGCCAGCTACTGGTACAAGTCCCATGACGCCGCCAAGGCGCTGCCCGCCGTCCTCGCCGCCTCCGTCCAGGCCCGCCGCCGCCATGCCTACGCCGAGCAACTGCGGCTGCTGGAGCGCGCCCTGGAGCTGTGGGACGACGCGCCCACCGAGGTCCGCCAGGGCGTGCGCCCGGTCGACTACGCCGAGGCGTACCCGCCCTGCGGCTGCCACGACGGCGACGCCCTGCGCTTCCTCGACCTGCTCGCCGAGATCGCGGTGGCCGCCCGGCTCTCCGGCGACAACGAACGCGCCTTCACGATCGTCAAGCGCGCCCTGCGGTCCCTGCGCGGCGAGAGCGACCCTTCCCCCGGCTCTCCCCACGGTGCGAGCGGCGGGGACCCCCTTCGTACGGCATGGTTCCTGGTGCAGCGCTCCCGGCTCTGCCAGTGCACCGGCCGTGGCAACGGCTGGGAGGACCTGGGCGCCGCCCAGGAGCTGATGCGCGGCCTGCCGCCGTCCTCCGTGCACGCCGAGGTGCTTGCCGCCGTCGCCAGCTGGGCGATCCTGCACGACCCGGGTCCCGGCAGCTTCGCGACGGCCGAACGCGCCGTGGAACTCGCCCAGTTGGTGGGCGACGAAGAGGCCGAGCTCAACTCCCGGCTGACCCTGGCGGGGCTGCGGGTCGACTCCGGGGAGGTCGACGCGGGCCTCGACGACTTCCGTGCCGCCCTGGGCCGCGCCGTCGACCGCGGCTACTTCGCCGTCATCGCCCGCGGCCACATCAACTTCCCGTCCGCCCTGGAAGGCGTCGGCCGCTCCCGCGAAGCCGTCGAGGTCACCGAGCAGGGCATCGAACTCACCACCCGCTACGGCCTCAAGGACAGCACCAGCTGGGTCCTGGGCAACCGCTCCGAATCCCTGCAGTCGCTGGGCCGCTGGGAGGAAGCGGGACGGGCCGCCGCCGATGCCCGCCGCCTCGCCCAGAACCCCCGGACCATCGCGCTGGCCGCCAGCCGCCACACCGGCCTCGCGCTGAACGAGGGAGACTTCGCCACCGCCGCACGCGAACTGGCCGTCGCCCAGGAGCACTACGGCACCCACGACCCGCAGCCGCAGAACGTCCTGGTCATGGCGCGGCACGCGCTGCGGATCGCCGCCCACCAGGGCCGCCTCCTCGATGCCCGCAGCATCCTCCAGCAGGCCCTGGACGCCGGTTTCCCGCCCGGCACCCAGCGCTACGCCTGGCCGCTGCTCTGGTCGGCCGCCACCGCCGAAGCGGACGCCCGCGGACTTCCCGCCGCCGGGCCGGGCCGGGCCGCGGTCCTCGCCCGCGTCCGGGAGGCCGCCAAGAAGCTGCCCCGGCTCTGCCCGGTCTGGGCCGCCTACGGCCTCGCGCTCGACGCCGAACTCCGCCGCGCCGAAGGCCGCGAAACCCCCGACTCCTGGGCGGAGGCGGTCGCCGCCTTCGAGCCCCTGGAACGCCCGCACGAGCTCGCCCGGGCCTGCTACCGCTGGGCGGAATCCCTCCTCCACGGCAGCGAGCGGGCCACCCTCGGACTGCACGGCCGCACCCCGCGCGAGGCCGCCGTACTCCTGCTCAGCCAGGCGCACACCGCCGCCGCGGCGATGGGCGCCCGCCCGCTCGCCGAAGAACTCGCCCTCCTCGCCCAGCGGGCCCGCGTCCCCCTGCCCGGTCTGCAGCCGGAGTCCGCGACGGAGCCGGCGTCCGGTGCCGCCCGCGCGGCGGCCGCTGACCCGTCACCCGCCGGCGCCGTCCCCGCCGAATCCCTCGGCCTGACACCCCGCGAACGTGACGTACTGCGGCTGGTCGCCGACGGGCGCAGCAACCGCCAGATAGCCGACACCCTGTTCATCTCCCCGAAGACCGCCAGCGTCCATGTCTCCAACATCCTCGCCAAGCTGGGCGTCTCGGGCCGCGGCGAGGCGGGCGCGGTGGCACACCGCCTGCGCCTGTTCGGGGAGCCGGCACCCGGTCCGGGAGCTGCCGTGTCCTCCTGACCGCTCCGGCTCCTGGCCACTCACCCTCAGGGCCGTTCCCGGTCCTGTTCCCGGCCGGGTTCCCCGCCCGGTCGCTGCCGGGGTGCCCTGACGACGACGGTCCCCGAGGAGAGATCGATCGGGCCCTTGCCGGGGTCACCGTCACCCACGTCATCCACGACGAGCGACATCTTCTGCCGCTCCTCGTCGGTGTGCTTGCGCCCCGGCGCGAACAGTTCTTCCGCGATGTTGAACATGGTGCCCTGCCCCCTCGTCGGTTGACACGCACCCGTCCCCTGCCCCCGAGTGTAGGCAGGCCATCCGAAAAGAGGATCAGCCCGGTCAGCTCACCTTGAGGCGGAGAATCCGGTCATCGCCCTTGTGCGGTGTGCCCCGCCCGTCCGTGTTGCTGGTGACCAGCCACAACGCCCCGTCATCGGCCGCCACGACGGTCCGCAGGCGGCCGTAGGTGCCCTGCAGGAAAGCCTGCGGAGCCGCCACCGGCTTCGTCCCGTTCAGCGGGATCCGCCACAGCCGTTCGCCGCGCAGCGAGGCCATCCAGACCGAACCCTTGGCGTAGGCGATACCGCTGGGCGAGGCGTCCGCGGTCTTCCACACCTCGACCGGGTCCGTGAACACGGTGCCCGCGGTCCCGCCCCTGGCCTTGCCCTTGCCCTCGACCTCGGGCCAGCCGTAGTTCCTGCCCGGCTCGATCAGATTGAGCTCGTCCCAGGTGTTCTGGCCGAACTCCGAGGCCCACAGGCGCTTGTCGTCGTCCCAGGCCAGGCCCTGCACATTGCGGTGGCCGTAGTCGTACACCACCGAGTCCGCTTCCGGATTGCCGTGTGCCGGCTGCCCGTCCGGCGTCATCCGGAGGATCTTGCCGCCCAGGGAATGCTTGTCCTGCGCCAGTCCGGTGTCCCCGGTCTCACCGGTGCCGGCGTACAGCATCTTGTCCGGGCCGAACGCGATCCGGCCGCCGTTGTGGATCTGGCCCTTGGGGATCCCCTTGAGGATGGTGTCGGGCGCGCCCAGCTGATTGCCCCGGGGGCGCTTCTCGTCGTAGATCATGCGGGCGATGCGGTTGTCGGACGCGGTGGTGAAGTACGCGTACACCTGGTGGTCCGCGCCGAACGTCGACGACACCGCGATCCCCAGCAGCCCGCCCTCGCCTCCGGGATCCACCCCCGGCACCGATCCCAGCTCGGTGATCTTCCCGCCGTGCGCCGCGACCCGGAAGATCTTCCCGGTGTCACGGGAGGAGACCAGCAGATCCCCGCCCGGCAGCACCGCCACGCCCCACGGCGACTTCAGTCCGGTCGCCAGGGTGCCGGTCACCTGCACCGAGCCCTTGGCCGGCGGCGCGGCCGACGACGCGGTGGCGCTCGGCGAGGCCGCTCCGCCGCGGTTCTCCGCCGGGGTGGAACTCCCCCCGCCCCGGGGCTGCGCGCCGCCGGACGTGCAGCCCGCTGCCAGGAGCAGCGAAGCGGCGGCCAACACGGCGGTCCGGAAACGGCGTTGCACGGCAGGGGTCCTCTCGTCGGCAGGACGTGGAGTGGACCAGAACACCACACCGCGGCCTCACCGCGCCGCGCGTTGTCCGTTCCCGCGCCACTCCCACCTGCCATGATCCGGCCGGGGCGGCCGTGCCGCGAGCGGGACACGCGCAGCCCGGGCGCCGCGCCGTTCTCCCGGCCCCGGGGGCGGGCAGCTGCGGTACGTGGCCCGCTCGGTGCCGGGGCCCGTCGGTACGAGGGTCCGTCAGTACGAGGACCCCTCAGGGCCAGGACCCGCCACTACCAGGACCCGTCACTACCAGGACCCCTCAGTACCAGGACCCGCGCGCCGGTGGCAGCGCGGCGATCTCCGCCAGGTCCTCGCGGGCCAGTGTCAGCTGCGCGGCGTTGGCGTTCTGCGCGGCCCAGCGTTCCTTCTTCGTGCCCGGCACCGGCACCACATGCCGGCCCTGCGCCAGCACCCACGCCAGCGCCACCTGCCCCGGTGTGGCGCCGTACCGGGCGCCGACCCGCCGCAGCCCCGCCACCACCGGCTGGTTCGCCGCCATCATCTCGGCGGTGAAGCGGGGGTGGCGGGCCCGTATGTCCTCCCGTTCGAAGCCCTGCCCCGGGGTGAGGGTGCCGGTCAGATAGCCGTTCCCCAGCGGCATCGCCGCGAGGAACCCGACCCCCCGCGACTCACACCACGGCAGCAGCTCCTCCAGCGCCTCCGGCGACCACACCGACAGCTCCGCCTGCACGCTGCTGACGGGGAACACCTGCTGGATGCGTTCCAGTTGGGCCAGCGTGCCGTCGTGCATCCGGGAACGGGGACGTGCCCCGCCGCCCGCCGGGCGCCGCTCCGTACGGGCCGCGCGGGACGGCCGTACCGCCTGCGCGCCCACCGCACACAGCCCCAGCGACCGCACCTTCCCCGCCGCCACCAGCTCCGCCATCGCTCCCCAGGTCTCCTCGACGGGCACCTCGGGGTCGGCCCGGTGCAGCTGATAGAGATCGATACGGTCGGTCTGCAGCCGCCGCAGCGAGGCGTCGCAGGCCCGCTTGACGTAGCCGGGCCGCCCATTGGCGACGATGTGCTGCTCGCCCACCAGCAGCCCGCACTTCGTCGAGACGAACGCCTCCGCCCGCCGCTCCTTGAGCACCCGCCCCACCAGCAGCTCGTTGGTGAACGGGCCGTACATATCGGCGGTGTCCAGCAGGCTGCACCCCCGGTCCAGCGCGGCGTGCACGGCCCGCAGCGAGCTGTCCAAGCTGCGCTGCGACTCGGTGTACCCCCAGCTCATCGGCATACAGCCGAGCCCGATGGCCCCCACGTCGAGAGCCGCCGCACCGATTGTCCTGCGCTCCACCTGGCTGTGCCTCCGTCCCCTCGCCCCCGATCAAGGGCCAGACCAAACTAACGTCTGAACGGAACGTCTCTTCGCATAGCCTGCGGCCATGGCAACCGCAGACCAGCGCACCGATGCGCATGACGTATGGCTCCCGGTCCCGCCCGACGAGATCGACGGCCTCCCCGGCGGTCTCCGCTACGTCCACTGGGACGCCGGCCCCGACTACCCGGCCGACCCGGCCCGCTGCGTCTTCTACGCCGTCCCCTACATGAAGGACACGGAGACCAGCCTGCGTCCGCTGTCCCGGATGAGCCGCGTACGGGTGGTGCAGACCCTCACCGCCGGTGTCGAGAACATGCTCCCGGGGCTGGAGTGGATGCCGTCCGGAGCCCAACTGTGCAACGCACGGGGGCTGCACGACGCCAGCACCGCCGAGCTGGCGCTCACCCTGATCCTCGCCGCACTGCGCGATGTCCCGGGCTTCGTACGGGGCCAGGACGCGGGGGAGTGGCGGCACGGCTTCCGCCCTGCGCTCGCCGACAAGTCGGTCCTCATTGTGGGCTATGGTTCGATCGGCAGTGCCATCGAGGACCGGCTCACACCCTTTGAATGTGCGCGGGTGATGCGCGTCGCGCGCACCGCGCGTGACACTGTGCGCGGTCCTGTGCATCCACTCTCCGACCTGTCCGCCCTCCTGCCCGACGCGGACGTGGTCGTGCTGGCGACTCCGCTCACCGATACGACGCGTGGCCTGGTAGGACCCGATTTCCTGGCGCGGATGAAGGACGGCGCACTGCTCGTGAACATCGCGCGCGGCGGGGTCGTCGACACCAAGGCGCTGCTCGCCGAACTGGAATCCGGACGGCTGCGCGCCGCACTCGATGTCACCGATCCGGAACCCCTGCCCCCCGGGCATCCGCTGTGGCACGCTCCGGGCGTACTCATCACTCCACACGTCGGTGGCCCCAGCTCTGCCTTCCTGCCCCGTGCGAAGCGGCTGCTGCGCGATCAGTTGACGCTTTTCGCGGCCGGCGAGCCCCTGCGGAACGTGGTCGCCACCGCCGACTGACCGCTTGCGGGTAGCAGTACGAGGCCGTACGACTGCAAAGCGTGTTCGTCATTCGCTGACAGTCACGCTCCGTAGAGATGCTATGTCCCTGAGTGACGGAACTGGTGTATCGTCCCGAGCGGGGACGACGCCGGGAAGGACACGGCGCGATGCGAAAGATCCGGAACTCGAGGGGGGCGACGGGCGATGTACAGCCGATGGATGATTCGCGAAAAGCGCGATCCACGACCGCCCACGGGGATACTGCGAGGTCCGCAGGCGCACCGCTCGCGACGCCCGGTACGGACGAGGGGAAGAGTCCGGTGAGCGCCCCCGGGGCGATGCTCTCGCGGCCACCGGCACCGGCCGGCAACCCACCGGGCGTGGTGCCGCAGATCGTCCTCGCCGTGCTCTGCGGCGGCTATGCCGTCGGCGCCGCCTTCGGCTGGGGATCGCCCGAAGTCGCCGCGTTCATGGGGGACTTCGGCCTCAGCTTCGCGGCGTTCCTGGCGGCCTTCTCCTGCGGTCTGTACGCCCGCAAGCGCCGCAGCCGGTTCCGCCCGGCATGGATGCTCTTCGCCGCCTCGTCCGCCATGGCCGGACTCGGCAACGGCGTATGGGGCTGGTACGAGGTCATCCAGGGCACCACGGTCCCCAGTCCCTGCCTGGCCGACTTCTGCTTCCTGCTGTTCGCGCCACCGGCCATCGTCGGCCTGCTGGTGCTCGCCAAGAGGCCGGTGACCAGGGCCGGATGGGTCTGCCTGGGCCTCGACTCCTGGCTGATCGCGGGATCGCTGGTCACCCTCTCATGGAGTCTCGCGCTCGCTCACACCGCCCACTTCCAGGGCCGCAGTGTGGCGCAGAGCGCGCTGTCGCTGGCCTACCCGCTGCTGGACATCGTGCTGGTGAGCATGGTGCTCGCGCTGCACTTCCGGCGCTCCTCGGTGCACCGCTCGGCCATCAACACCGCCGTCGCGGCGCTGGCGCTGACGGTGCTGTGCGACGCCCTGTTCAGCTCGCCGCTGCTGCGGGAGCACTACCGCTCCGGACAGATCCTGGACGCCGGCTGGTTCGCCGGCTCGATGCTGCTCGCGTACGCACCCTGGGTCGCCCGCCGCGCGGGTGAGGAGTGCCCCGAGGAGGACGTCAAGCCCGCCGCCCGCCGGGTCCCGCCGCACGGCAGCCGCCCCATCGCGGGCTCGCTCGCCGCGCTGACCCCGTATCTCGCCGCCGCCGTCTGCACGCTCGGCATCCTCACCAACGTCCTCGACGGGCGCCGCATCGACCGCGTGGTGCTCTTCACCGGCTGCACGGTCGTGCTGGCGCTGGTCGTCCGCCAGGGCATCATGCTGCTCGACAACATCACCCTCACCCAGGAACTGGCGCAGAAGGAGAACCACTTCCGCTCCCTGGTGCAGGGCTCCAGCGACGTCATCATGATCGCCGCCCCGACCGGTGTGCTGCGCTATGTGAGCCCGGCCGCCGCCGGGGTCTACGGCCGCGACGCCGAGGAACTGGTCGGCTCCGAGCTGGCCTCGCTGATCCACCCCGAAGACCTGGGCCGGGTGGTACACGAGGTCCGCAGATTCCTCGCCGCCGTCCCCGAGGACGAACCGACCACCCGTATCGAATGCCGCTTCCGGGCCGGCGAACGGCGCTCCGGCGGCGACGGCTGGCTGAACGTCGAATCCACCGTCAACCGCCACCACGGCGGCCTGATCTTCAACTCCCGCGATGTCACCGAACGCGTCCGGCTGCAGGCCCAGCTCCAGCACAACGCCTCCCACGACGCGCTCACCGACCTGCCCAACCGCGCGCTGTTCACCGAGCGCGTCACCCAGGCCGTCACCGGCCGCCGGGCCAGCGACCACGACACCGCCGTGCTCTATATCGACCTCGACGGCTTCAAGCAGGTCAACGACACCATCGGCCATCAGGCCGGCGACGAACTGCTGGTGCAGGCCGCCCGAAGGCTCGGTGACTCGGTGCGCTCCGGGGACATAGCGGCGCGCCTGGGCGGCGACGAGTTCGCCGCGCTGATCACCGGCGACGGCACCCGCGACCGCGCCGCCCGCGAATTCCGTATCCACGAGATCGCCGACCGGCTGCGCATCAAGCTCTCCGAGCCCTACCGCATCGACGGCCGGGACGTCCGGGTGGCGGCCAGCATCGGCGTCGCCTTCGCCGACCCCGGGGTGAGCCCCGCGGGCCTGCTGCGCAACGCCGACCTGGCGATGTACCGCGCCAAGCAGGCCGGCAAGGGCCGGGTGGAGCTGTACGCACCCCAGATGCAGAGCGAGGTGGCACACCGTGCCGAGCTCGCCACCAAGCTGCGCACGGCCCTGCATGACGGGGCGTTCACGCTGCTGCACCAGCCGGTGGTGGAGCTGTCCGGCGGCCGGGTCACCGCGGTCGCGGCGCACGCCCGCTGGCGCTCCGCCCAGGGGATCCTCTTCACCCCCGCCGAGTTCCTGCGGGTCGGTGACCGCGGCCGGTTCACCGACGACGGCGAGCGCACCGCGGAGCTGGACCGGTGGCAACTGGAGGCGGCCGTCGAGCAGGCCGCGGCGCGCCACCGCGCGGGCTACCCGGTCCCGGTCGCGGTCCGCCTCCCCGCCCGCCGGCTGCTGGACCACGCGCTGTCCCCCAAAGGGGTCGAGTCGCTGCTCACCCGGCACGGCCTGCCCTCGCGCGCGCTGGTCCTGGAACTGTCCGACAGTGATTCCCGCATCCCGCTGGACGACCTGGAGCGCCGGCTGGTCGCGCTGCGCCGCCTCGGCGTACGGATTGCCCTCGACGGCTTCGGCAGCGGATATGCCGCCATCAGCGCGCTGCGCCGGCTTCCGGTGGACGTCCTGCGGCTGGACCGCGGGCTGGTCGACGGAGTGGTGGAGTCCGCCCGGCTGCACAAGATCACGGCAGGGCTGCTGCGGATCGCCGGAGACCTGGGCATGCAGTCCGTCGCCGACGGCGTCGACCTGCCCGAGCAGGTCCTCGCGCTGCGCTCCATGGGCTGTACGCACGGCATGGGCATGGCGTTCTCCGGGCCGCTCGACGAGCACCGGCTGCGGCGGTCCCTGACGCATGCCCACTACCCGGTGCCGGACCTGCCGGGCCAGAGCCGGGCGGTGGTGCTCACCGGCAGCGGGCTGCCCGTCCGGCACGGCGGACTGGCGGGTCCGGATTCGCTCATGCATCCGCCATTGCGCTCAAATAGTGAGACCTCCGTCCCACCCACTTGACACTCGGTGCACGGCGGGGGGAGGGTCTGTGCCATGCGCACCCGAATTCTCGTACTTGGAAAGCGCGTCGGCTGAAGCCGGGTCACTGACGAAACCCGATTCGCACACCGACGCGCTCCCCTCGCTTGCCACCTGGCACGGGGGGTTTTTTGTTGCACAGCAACCTCACAAATCCGTCAAAACCCTCAGCTTCGAGAAGAGACGCAGATGACCGAGCAGGCCTCCGGGGCCCACCATCCGCAGCCGCGGGCCCGTCACTCCGGCGGACCGCAGCAGCCCGCCGCCGTCGAGCACGTCACGGGTGCGCAGTCGCTGATCCGTTCGCTCGAGGAGGTCGGGGCCGACACCGTGTTCGGCATTCCCGGCGGTGCGATCCTTCCTGCGTACGACCCGATGATGGACTCCTCGAAGGTCCGGCACGTCCTGGTGCGCCACGAGCAGGGCGCCGGCCACGCGGCCACCGGCTACGCCCAGGCCACCGGCAAGGTCGGGGTGTGCATGGCGACCTCGGGCCCGGGTGCCACCAACCTCGTCACCCCGATCGCCGACGCCCACATGGACTCCGTCCCGATGGTGGCGATCACCGGTCAGGTCGCGTCCAAGGCGATCGGCACGGACGCCTTCCAGGAGGCGGACATCTGCGGCATCACGATGCCGATCACCAAGCACAACTTCCTGGTCACCGACCCCGCCGAGATCCCGCGGACGATCGCCGAGGCGTTCCACATCGCGGCCACCGGCCGCCCGGGCCCGGTCCTGGTCGACATCGCCAAGGACGCCCTGCAGGCGCAGACCACCTTCGTCTGGCCGCCGCACACCGAGCTCCCCGGCTACCGCCCGGTGACCAAGCCGCACGCCAAGCAGATCCGCGAGGCGGCCCGGCTGATCGCCGAGTCCAAGCGCCCGGTGCTCTACGTCGGCGGCGGCGTGATGAAGGCCGGCGCCACCGCCGAGCTGAAGGTGCTCGCCGAGCTGACCGGCGCCCCCGTCACCACCACCCTGATGGCCCTGGGCGCCTTCCCCGACAGCCACCCGCAGCATGTCGGCATGCCCGGTATGCACGGTGCCGTCACCGCCGTCACCGCGCTGCAGAAGTCGGACCTGCTGATCACCCTCGGCGCCCGCTTCGACGACCGCGTCACCGGCAAGCTGGACTCTTTCGCGCCGTACGCCAAGGTCGTCCACGCGGACATCGACCCGGCGGAGATCGGCAAGAACCGCGCCGCGGACGTGCCGATCGTCGGTGATGCCCGCGAGGTCATCGCCGATCTGATCGTCGCCGTCCAGGCCGAGCACGACGCCGGCCACAAGGGCGACTACACCGCCTGGTGGAAGGACCTCAACCGCTGGCGCGACACCTACCCGCTCGGCTACGACCTGCCCGAGGACGGCAGCCTCTCCCCGCAGCAGGTCATCGAGCGGATCGGGCAGCTCGCCCCCGCCGACACCATCTACGCCGCGGGCGTCGGCCAGCACCAGATGTGGGCCGCCCACTTCATCGGCTACGAACTGCCCTCCACGTGGCTGAACTCCGGCGGCGCCGGGACGATGGGCTACGCCGTCCCCGCCGCGATGGGCGCCAAGGCCGGTCAGCCGGACCGCACCGTCTGGGCGATCGACGGCGACGGCTGCTTCCAGATGACCAACCAGGAGCTGGTCACCTGCGCGCTGAACAACATCCCGATCAAGGTCGCGATCATCAACAACGGCGCGCTGGGCATGGTCCGCCAGTGGCAGACCCTCTTCTACAACCAGCGCTACTCCAACACCGTGCTCCACTCCGGCCCCGAGGCCGACGGCAAGCAGCCGAGCGCCGGCACCCGTATCCCGGACTTCGTGAAGCTGTCCGAGGCGATGGGGTGTGTCGCGATGCGCTGTGAGGACCCGGCCGAGCTGGACGCGGTCATCGCCAAGGCCAATGCCATCAACGACCGCCCGGTCGTGATCGACTTCATCGTGCACGAGGACGCCCAGGTGTGGCCTATGGTCGCCGCCGGCACCTCCAACGACGAGGTCATGGCCGCCCGGGGCGTGCGTCCCGACTTCGGCGACAACGAAGACGACTGAGCCCAGGACGTCACGGACGCACGGAAGATAGAGAGAAGACCATGTCCAAGCACACGCTCTCCGTCCTGGTGGAGAACACCCCCGGCATCCTCGCCAGGATCGCCGCGCTGTTCTCCCGCCGCGGCTTCAACATCGACTCGCTCGCGGTCGGGGTCACCGAGCACCCCGACATCTCCCGCATCACCATCGTGGTCAGCGTCGAGTCGCTGCCGCTGGAGCAGGTCACCAAGCAGCTCAACAAGCTCGTCAACGTCCTGAAGATCGTCGAGCTGGAGCCGGGCGCCGCGGTCCAGCGCGAACTCGTCCTGGTGAAGGTCCGCGCCGACAACGAGACCCGCTCGCAGATCGTCGAGATCGTCCAGCTCTTCCGCGCCAAGACCGTGGACGTCTCGCCCGAGGCCGTCACGATCGAGGCCACCGGGTCCAGTGAAAAGCTGGAGGCGATGCTCAAGATGCTGGAGCCGTTCGGCATCAAGGAACTGGTGCAGTCCGGCACCATCGCCATAGGCCGCGGCGCCCGGTCCATCACCGACCGCTCGCTGCGCGCACTGGACCGTTCGGCCTGACCCTGCGGCCCGACCGGACCGTATGGCGAGACCCACCGACCTTCCTCACCCCGCCCGACGTACTGTGTGGGCACCCGCTAGATCCAAGGAGATACCCGAAGTGGCCGAGCTGTTCTACGACGACGATGCCGACCTGTCCATCATCCAGAACCGCAAGGTCGCGGTCATCGGCTACGGGAGCCAGGGCCACGCCCACGCGCTGTCCCTGCGCGACTCGGGTGTCGACGTGCGCGTCGGTCTGCACGAGGGCTCCAAGTCCAAGGCCAAGGCCGAGGAGCAGGGCCTGCGCGTGGTGACCCCCGCGGAGGCGGCCGCCGAGGCCGACGTCATCATGATCCTGGTGCCGGACCCGATCCAGGCCAAGGTCTACGAGGAGTCCATCAAGGACCACCTGAAGGACGGCGACGCGCTGTTCTTCGGCCACGGCCTGAACATCCGCTACGGCTTCATCAAGCCCCCCGCCGGCGTGGACGTCGCCCTCGTCGCCCCCAAGGGCCCGGGCCACCTCGTCCGCCGCCAGTACGAGGAAGGCCGCGGTGTCCCGTGCATCGCGGGCGTCGAGCAGGACGCGACCGGCAACGCCTTCGCGCTCGCGCTCTCCTACGCCAAGGGCATCGGCGGCACCCGCGCCGGCGTCATCAAGACCACCTTCACCGAGGAGACCGAGACCGACCTGTTCGGTGAGCAGGCCGTCCTGTGCGGTGGCGCCTCGGCGCTGGTCAAGGCCGGTTTCGAGACCCTGGTCGAGGCGGGCTACCAGCCCGAGATCGCGTACTTCGAGTGCCTCCACGAGCTGAAGCTGATCGTGGACCTGATGTACGAGGGCGGCCTGGAGAAGATGCGCTGGTCGGTCTCCGAGACCGCCGAGTGGGGCGACTACATCACCGGCCCGCGGATCATCAACGAGAACACCAAGGCCGAGATGAAGAAGGTGCTCGCCGAGATCCAGGACGGCACCTTCGCCAACAACTGGATGGCGGAGTACAACGCCGGCCTGCCGAAGTACAACGAGTACAAGAAGGCCGACGAGGACCACCTCCTGGAGACCACCGGCAAGCAGCTGCGCAAGCTGATGAGCTGGGTGGACGACGAGGCGTAAGCCGATCGGACAGGGGGTCGCGAAACAGCTCGCGGCCCCCTCGTCCATGCGCCCGGCCGGCCGCCGGAGCGCCTTGTCCACCGCGTCGAACCACGCACGGGTGATCCTTACGCACCGGCACAGGACGCACCCCCCAACGCCACTACACTTGCCAACCACAAGCGCGTCAGGCTCACAGCGTCGTGCGTCTTCCACGCGGCTTTCCCCCTTCACCGCCTTCGGCCGTCGGGACGGCCGCCCTCCCCCACAGCCTTGAAGGCGTGGGAGGTACCCCCAGGACTAGTGAGGACTGAAGAGCACGTGAGCCCGAAACCAGTCGTACTGATCGCCGAAGAGCTGTCGCCCGCCACCGTCGACGCCCTCGGTCCGGACTTCGAGATCCGGCACTGCAACGGCGCGGACCGCGCCGAGCTGCTGCCCGCCATCGCCGATGCCGACGCCGTCCTCGTGCGCAGCGCGACGAAGATCGACGCTGAGGCCATCGCCGCCGCCAGGAAGCTCAGGGTCGTCGCCCGCGCGGGCGTGGGCCTGGACAATGTCGACGTCTCCGCCGCCACCAAGGCCGGCGTGATGGTCGTCAACGCCCCGACCTCCAACATCGTCACCGCCGCCGAGCTCGCCTGCGGTCTGCTGGTGGCCACGGCCCGCAACATCCCGCAGGCCAACACCGCCCTGAAGAACGGCGAGTGGAAGCGCAGCAAGTACACCGGCGTCGAGCTCAGCGAGAAGACCCTCGGCGTGGTCGGCCTCGGCCGGATCGGCGTCCTGGTCGCCCAGCGGATGTCGGCCTTCGGCATGAAGGTCGTCGCCTACGACCCCTACGTCCAGCCGGCCCGCGCCGCGCAGATGGGCGTCAAGCTGCTGAGCCTGGACGAACTGCTGGAGGTCGCGGACTTCATCACCGTCCACCTCCCCAAGACGCCCGAGACCGTCGGTCTCATCGGCGACGAGGCGCTGCACAAGGTCAAGCCGTCCGTCCGGATCGTCAACGCCGCCCGTGGCGGGATCGTCGACGAGGCGGCGCTGGCCACCGCGCTGAAGGAGGGCCGGGTGGCCGGCGCGGGCCTCGACGTCTACGCGACCGAGCCCTGCACCGACTCGCCGCTCTTCGAGTTCGACCAGGTCGTCGCCACCCCGCACCTCGGTGCCTCGACGGGTGAGGCGCAGGAGAAGGCCGGTATCTCGGTCGCCAAGTCGGTGCGGCTGGCGCTGGCCGGCGAGCTGGTGCCGGACGCGGTCAACGTCCAGGGCGGCGTGATCGCCGAGGACGTCAAGCCGGGGCTGCCGCTGGCCGAGCGCCTGGGCCGGATCTTCACCGCGCTGGCCGGCGAGGTCGCCATGCGCCTCGACGTCGAGGTGTACGGCGAGATCACCCAGCACGACGTCAAGGTGCTCGAACTCTCCGCGCTCAAGGGCGTGTTCGAGGACGTCGTGGACGAGACGGTGTCGTACGTCAACGCCCCGCTGTTCGCGCAGGAGCGCGGGGTGGAGGTGCGGCTGACGACCAGCAGCGAGTCGCCCGAGCACCGCAATGTGGTGACCGTGCGCGGCACCCTGGCGGGCGGCGACGAGGTGTCGATCTCCGGCACGCTGGCGGGCCACAAGAACACCCAGAAGATCGTTGCGGTAGGTGAGCACTCCATCGACCTGTCGCTCGCGGACCACATGGCCTTCATGCGCTACAGCGACCGCCCCGGTGTCGTCGGCACCGTCGGCCGGATCCTGGGCGAGGCGGGCATCAACATCGGCGGGATGCAGGTCTCCCGGGCCGATGTCGGCGGCGAGGCGCTGGTCGCGCTGACCGTCGACGACACGATTCCCGCGAATGTGCTCACCGAGATCGCCGAGGAGATCGGCGCGACCTCCGTGCGCGCGGTGAACCTCGGCGACTGATTCGCAGGTTCTCGCAGGCCAACGGGCCAGGGCCCGGACCCCGCCACGGCGGAGTCCGGGCCCGGTTGCGTCCGCGAGGGCGGCGTCGCGCAATGGGGAGTGTGCGTGCCCCCGCCGGTGCGTGCGGAAGGAGGGAACGCCATGAATGCACCCCTGGACGACGCCCCCCGGAGCCTGACCGGGCTGCATGTGGTCGATGCGGACGGCGCGAAGGTGGGCAAGGTCCAGCAGGTCTACCGGGACGACGCCACCAACGACCCCGAGTGGATCACGGTGCGCACCGGGCTGTTCGGGATGAAGGAGACGTTCATCCCGCTCGCCGGAGTCCGCCGGACCGGCGACGATCTGCATGTGCCGCATGACAAGGAGACCATCAAGGCCGCGCCGCGGGTCGACGCCGACGGCCATCTCGACCCCTCCGAAGAGGACGAGCTCTACCGTCACTACGGGATGGCCCGGCCGGGTACGGCGGAGGTCGGCGAGGTGCCGGGTCCCGGCGAGGGGTGGGGCCCCGGCGGGGATTCCGGAGCCGGCGGTACGTCGCCCCCGGGCTCCGGCGGGACCTCAGGCACCGGAGGCACGTCGGGCACTGGTGGGAGGCCGCCCGCCTGAGGTGCGCGGAAACGGAGGGGGCCATCCGCAGGACCAACGGAGGAAGGTGTACGACCGTTTAATACGGACGTCTGGTACGAGCGTATGTGCGGCGATAGGCTGCTCCCATGGGACACCGTGAAGACCTTCTGGAGGGCGCCAAACGCTGCCTCCTGGAGAAGGGGTATGCGCGCACCACCGCCCGCGACATCGTGGCCGCGTCCGGCGCCAACCTCGCCTCCATCGGATACCACTACGGTTCCAAGGACGCCCTGATGCGCCAGGCGGTCATCGCGTCCACCGAGGAGTGGGGCGCGAGCGTGACCCAGGCGCCCGCCGCCGCCGACGACGGCGCGGAGAAGGGGGCGGATCCGCTGGAGCGGTTCGCCGCGGTCTGGGACTCGGTCCTGCAACGGATCGCCACGGAACGCGAGTTCATCGCCGCGCAGGTCGAGGTGCTGGGGCTGCTGCCGCGCGACGAGGCACTGCGCGAGGCGATCGGCGAGGTGCTTCCGGAGAGCAGCGAGGGGCTTGTCGCGGTCTTCGAGGGGGTGCCGGACACCGAGGTCGACCCGGAGGCGGCACGCATCGTCGGCTCCTTCTACCAGGCCCTGCTCACCGGCCTGATGGTCCAGTCGCTGCTCACCCCGGACACCATGCCCTCCGGCCGGGACCTGGCGACCGCCCTGCGCCGGGTCACCGCGGGCGAGGTACTGCAGCGGAAGTGACGCCCCCGGCGGCGGGAGCCGGATGCCTGCATAGGGCCGGCCCGAACGCCGGTAAGGTCCGCGGGCACGGTGATCAGTGGCAGCGTCGTCGGGCCGGCCCCGGGTTCTTCTGCGCTGGGCCGCGCGGGTGAATGTCATGTTCAGGGCTGTTCAAGTGGCCGGGGAGGGTGCCTTACTGGCAGAGCAGAAGCCTCACGGGCTGCCCATCCCTCTTCTGGGGACAGGGCTGCCCTGGGACTGACGTTCCGGCTGGTGATGCCCGGTCTTCCGGTGAGGAGACTTCAGCTTCCTCACGGACTGGTTGGCGGATTCGACGGCTCGGGGGTGGCTGACGGCCCCACAGCCAAAGGAGACGTCATGGATTCGACGTACGGTCTGCCGTCCGCCCTCGCGCTTGCGCAGAGCGTCACAGCGGCAACAACTGGTCATGGACCGGGCCAGGTCGACGGGACAGCGCACGAGGCGCTGGCACGGGCCCTCGCCGGAATGCTTGCGCAACAAGCCGCGGCGCCGGGAGCACTCGCTTCTCAGCCCCTGGCAGCGGCGCAGGCGCGGGCGCAGCTGCTGGCCGACTCGCTCGTGCCCGTCGGAACCGGTCCGATCGGCGTGGCGATCACCCCGAACGGCAACTTCGCCTACGTGGCGAACAACGGCGCCGGCACCGTCAGCGTCATCGACACCACCACCAATCCGCCCAGCGTGGTGGCCACGGTCCCCGGCCTGAACGGCCCGATCGGGGTGGCGATCACGCCGGACGGCAACTTCGCCTACGTGACCAACGGCAGCGGTAACACCGTCAGCGTCATCGACACGGCCACCAACACGATCGTCGGTTCCCCGATCACCGTGGGCGCCAACCCGTTCGAGATCGCCATCACCCCGGACGGCGCGTTCGCTTACGTGGCGAACCACGGCTCCGGCACCGTCAGCGTCATCGACATCGCCACGAATGTGTCGGTAGCCACCATCACCGTCGGCAGCACCCCCAACGGGGTGGCGGCGAGCCCCGACGGGGCGACGGTGTACGTCAGCAACTCCGGCAGCGCCTCGGTGAGCGTGATCGACGTCGCCACCAACACCGTCACCGCCACGGTCCCGGTGGGCAGCACCCCGATCGGTATCGGCTTCACCCCGGACAGCAACTTCGCCTACGTGGCGAACAACGGCTCCGGCACCGTCAGCGTCATCGACACCACGACCGGCCCGCCGAGCGTGGTCACCACCATCGCCGGCTTCGGGACGCCGGCCGGTGTGGCGGTCAGCCCGGACGGCTCGCTGGTGTTCGTGGTGAACTTCGGCACCAACAACGTCGGGGTGATCAGCACCGCGAGCAACACGATCATCGCCACCCTGCCGGTGGGCACCCAGCCCTCCCGCGCGGCGGTCACCCCGGACGGCAACTTCCTCTACGTCACCAACAACGGCAGCAACGACGTCAGCGTCCTGCAGATCCGCCCCATCGTGCTGTCGATCAGCCCGTCCTCCGGCACCACGCTCGGCGGCGACGCGATCACCATCACCGGCAGCGGCTTCACCGGAGTCACCTCCGTCACGCTGAACTCCACGCCGGTCCTCGGCTTCACGTTCATCGACGACAGCACCATCACCGCAACCACACCGCCGCACGCCGCCGGAACCGTCCAGGCGACCGTGACCACCAACCTGGGGAGCGGAACGGGCGGCAGCTTCACCTATGTCCCGCCGGCCCCCACCATCACCAGCATCAACCCCGTCTCGGGCAGCACCTCCGGCGGCACCCTCGTCGTCATCACCGGTACGAACCTCACCGGCGCCACCGCGGTCAGTGTCGACGGAGTTCCGGTGGCCGACTTCCAAGTCGTCGACGACACCCACATCGCAGCCACCACCGCGCCGAACGCACCGGGCACCGGACCGGTCTCGGTCACCACGCCCGGCGGCACCGCCACCGGACCGGCGACCTACACCTACGTCACCCCGGCCCCGACCATCAGCGGCTTCATCCCCACCTCGGGCAGCACCGCCGGCGGCACCCAGGTCACCATCACCGGCACCGGCCTGACCGGCGCCACCGCGGTGAGCATCGCCGGAGTCCCCGCCGCGGGCTTCACGGTGCTCAACGACACCACCATCGTCGCCACCACCGCCCCGAGCGGCCCCACCAGCGGACCCGTCTCCGTCAGCACCCCCGGCGGCATCGCGACCAGCGCCACCAACTACACCTACGTGACCTCCGCCCCCACCCTCACCGGCATCTTCCCGACCAGCGGACCGGCCGGCACCACCACCCAGGTCACCCTCTCCGGCACCGGCCTGACCGGCGCGACCAGTGTCACGGTCAACGGCACCCCCGTGCCGTTCACGGTCGTCTCCGACAACGAGATCCTCGCGACCCTGCCGCCGCACACGGCCGGAACGGTGACGGTCACCGTCACCACGCCGGGCGGCAGCGCGAGCATCCCCTTCACCTACACCAGCGACCGGACCCAGTTGACGGCCACTCCCGCCATCGTCCAGGTCTTCCCGCCCCACCCCTACGTCGGGAGGCTGACCGCGACACTCATCGACCTCGACACCGGGCAGCCCCTCGCCGGGCAGTCCATCACCTTCACCACCGGCGGATTCCCCCTGTGCACGTCCACCACGGACGCCCAGGGCGTGGCGGTGTGCAACGCACTCCTGGCCCTGCCGCTGATCATCCTGAACGGCGGATACACGGCCACCTATGCCGGAGACTCCAGCCACCAGCCCGCCACCGCCCACGGCGGGGTCATCACCATCTGAGGGCCGCAGCCGCCCCACCGGCCGGCCCGTCCGACCGGCGCCGACTCCCCCTCCGCGTGGCTCCCTCCGCCCCGGACGGGGAGCCGACGCCTCCGACGCGCCCCGGCCCCTCCCTTCCTGCGGTGGGCCGGGGCGCGTCCATGCCCGGCGGAACGGTCATGTGCGACGGGATCGCGGAGTTGCCGATCCACCGCTGACGAACCACCTTCGTCGCAGGCGAAGTCGCGGATCCCGGATACGCCTCACAGCCGCGCCGCCTTCAGCGCCATGTGCAGCAGCAGCCGGTGTTCGCCGTCGTCCAGGTCGAGGCCGGTCAGCTTCTCCACCCGGCCCAGGCGGTAGTAGAGCGTCTGGCGGTGGATGCCCAGGGCCTGCGCGGTGCGGCTCGCCTGGCCCGCGCAGTCGAGGAACACCTCGGCGGTGCGCGCGAGTTCGGCGTGCGCGGGGGCCAGCAGCGGTCCGATGGCCGGGTCGGGGGCGGTGTCCGGCAGCGCGGTCAGCATGCGGTACGGGCCGAGGGCGTCCCACTGGGTGACCGGGCCCAGCCGGGGTTCGGCGCGGGCCGCGCGGGCCGCGTCCAGCGCTTCTCGCCAGGTAGCCGGGAGGCCGGTCAACTCCGCTGTCCCGGCGCCGATTCCGGCGGCACCCGGGCGGGGCGGGGGGTGCCCGGCGGGGCCGCCGTTGCGCGCGCCGCCGCGTGCCGCCCGCCCCTCGGCAGGTACGGCGCCCGCGCGCGGGGAGCGCAGCAGATGCTCGGCCACCGCATGGGCCGGGCCGAGCGCGCCGGCCGAGCGCAGGCGGACCAGCGCGGCCAGGGCGGGCGCGGCGGCCGCGGGCTGCGGACGGGCGCCCGCCCCGGCGCGCCCGGCGGACCCGTTGGCGGGTTGCGCGGCGGCGTCCGCCTCGTCCGCCCGCCCGGCCGGGGGGACCGGCCCGCCCGCCGGCAGCGCACACGCCGCCAGCAGGCCCGGCAGGCTGGGCAGCGGTGCCACGTCGGTGTCCGAGGTGTCCCAGGGCAGCACCGCGACCAGGGTGAGCGGGATGCCCGGGGTGAAGCGCAGGCTGTCCCGTAGCGCATCGCTCAGGGCGGCCGCCGCGGCCGCCCGTCCGGCGGGCTGTGCGGCCAGCAACTCCCGCAGCAGATCGCCGAGTTCGGATCCGGCGCGGGCCTCGTCGGCCAGCAGTGCGCCGATCCGGGCGGCGGTCTCCATCGCCTGGGCGATCCGCGGGTCGGGCGGCGCGCCGCGGCTGCCCAGTTCGAGATCGGTCAGATGCCCGTCGTCCAGCAGCCAGACATAGCCGTGCACGATGCCCCGATGGCGTACGGGCAGGCAGATCCGGCCCTTGAAGACCCCGGCCGCCGGGTCCGGCGGGATGCGCAGCGCCGTGGTGGCACGGGCGATCCCGAACGCCTCGAACCAGGCCCGTACCGCCGCCGACGAGCGGCGCTGCAGGATCGAGCGGGTCCGCACGGGGTCCATGACCTCGTCGTCGTCGCCCTCGTGCGCGCCGAACGCAATCAGTCCGAAATCCCGGTCCTCCAGCGTCGCGGGGGCGCCGAGCGCCGCCGAGATCTCGTCCACGAGCTGCTGGTAATCGCCCCGCATGCGCCGCCCGGCTCCTCTCCTGTCGTCACACCACCGGTCTCTTCCGGTCGCTTGCCGTCACACCACCGGTCTCCGGCTGCCACACCAGTGGCATCACCAGTACCTCGGACACCTCTCGCATCGCCGGCACCCCTGACCCGGTCGTCACTCCTTCATTCTCATACATCTGTCTGAGATCCCGACCACGAAGGCGTGACAGCTGTCGATGGCCGGGAAGTGGCGGGATCCTTAAGTTTCAGGTGGCTCAATCTTGCCGACGCGTTCCGTCCGTCCGGCGTCCGCCGGTACTTGTCACCCTGATTCGTGGAGGTGCCCATGCTGGGTCCCGTGCTCCTCGCCGCAGCGCGCAGCAACAGCATCCGCCGCATCGTTGCGGCCGCCCCGGTCACCCGCCCCGTGGTGGACCGGTTCGTCGCCGGCGAGCGCCTGGACGAGTCCATGGCGGCCGTGCGGTCGCTGGCCGCGCGCGGCCTGGAGGTCACCCTCGACCACCTGGGCGAGGACATTACCGACCCGGCCGAGGCACTGCGCAATCGTGACGCCTACCTGAACCTGGCCGCCGCCCTCAAGGAGCAGGGGCTCGGGGTCAAGGCCGAGATGTCGGTCAAGCTGTCCGCTTTCGGGCAGGCGCTGCCCGGCGGCCACGAGCTGGCGCTGAAGAACGTCACTCCGGTGGTCGAGGCCGCCGCCGAGGCCGGTACGACCGTGACCCTCGACATGGAGGACCACACCACCGTCGACTCCACCCTTGCGATCCTCGCCGACCTGCGGGAACGCTTTCCCCAGACGGGCGCGGTGCTGCAGTCCTACCTCTTCCGTACGGAGGCCGACTGCCACGCGCTCGCCGGGGAAGGCTCCCGGGTGCGGCTGGTCAAGGGCGCGTACAAAGAGCCCGCGACCGTCGCCTTCCAGGACAAGCGGGAGGTCGACAAGGCGTATGTGCGCTGCCTGAAGATCCTGATGGCCGGGGAGGGCTACCCCATGATCGGGTCGCACGACCCGCGGATGGTGGCCATCGGCCAGGAACTGGCGCACCGCAACGGGCGCAAGCCGGCCGACTACGAATTCCAGATGCTGTACGGCATCCGCGAGGGCGAGCAGCGGCGCCTGGTCGCCGACGGGCACCGTATGCGGGTCTACATCCCCTATGGCACCGACTGGTACGGATACTTCATGCGCCGGCTCGCCGAGCGCCCCGCGAACCTCGCGTTCTTCTTGAGGTCGCTGGCAACCCGCGGCTGAATCGCCCCGCGAGGGCGGGCTTGGGTGGATGCTGGAAGCCCGGGGTGCCTCCCGGACGGCGCCGCCCGCAGCCGCCCACCCGACGCGGCCGCGGCCGCACCACCGACGTACGAACAACCGACGAGCGAAATCGAAGGAGACACGGCCGCTATGGACGCTGTGACCCAGGTCCCCGTGCCGGTTAACGAGCCGGTCCACACCTACGCCCCCGGCAGCCCGGAGCGTTCCCGTCTGGAGGCCAAGCTCAAGGAGCTGGCCGGCAACCCGATCGAGCTGCCGATGACCATCGGCGGAGAGCACCGGATGGGCGGCGGCGAGCGTTTCGACGTCGTGCAGCCGCACAACCACGCCTCCCGGCTCGGTACGTACGCCAACGCCACCGTCAAGGACGGCCAGGACGCGGTGGACGCCGCGCTGGCCGCCGCCCCGGCGTGGCGCGCGCTGTCCTTCGACGACCGCGCCGCGATCATCCTCAAGGCCGCCGACCTGCTCTCCGGCCCCTGGCGCGAGACGATGGCCGCCGCCACCATGCTCGGCCAGTCCAAGACCGCCCAGCAGGCCGAGATCGACACCCCCTGTGAGCTCATCGACTTCTGGCGCTTCAACGTGCACTTCGCGCGCCAGATCCTCGCCGAGCAGCCCCCGGCGAACTCCCCGGGCGTCTGGAACCGCTCGGACCACCGCCCCCTCGAGGGCTTCGTCTACGCGATCACGCCCTTCAACTTCACCGCGATCGCCGGCAACCTCCCGACCGCGCCCGCCCTCATGGGCAACACCGTGGTCTGGAAGCCGTCCCCGACGCAGACCTACGCCGCCGTGCTGCTGATGCAGCTGCTGGAGGAGGCCGGGCTGCCCAAGGGCGTCATCAACCTCGTCACCGGCGACGGCAAGGACGTCTCCGAGGTGGCGCTGACCCACCCGGACCTCGCGGGCATCCACTTCACCGGCTCGACCAAGACCTTCCAGTACCTGTGGAAGACGGTCGGCAACAACATCGAGAACTACAAGACCTACCCGCGGCTCGTCGGCGAGACCGGCGGCAAGGACTTCATCGTCGCCCACCCCTCGGCCGACCGCGCCGTGCTGAAGACCGCCATGACCCGTGGCGCCTTCGAGTTCCAGGGCCAGAAGTGCTCCGCGGCCTCCCGCGCGTACGTCCCGGCGTCGCTGTGGAACAGCGGCCTCAAGGAAGAGTTCGCCGCCGAGGTCGACTCCCTCTCCATGGGCGACGTCGCGGACCTGTCGAACTTCATGTCCGCCGTCATCGACGAGCGCTCCTTCGCCAAGAACAAGGCGGCGATCGACCGCGCCAAGGCCGACCCGACCGTCGAGGTCGTGGCCGGCGGCACGTACGACGACAGCGAGGGCTACTTCGTCCGCCCGACGGTCCTGGTCTCCACCGACCCGGAGAACGAGATCTTCAAGGACGAGTACTTCGGCCCGATCCTCGGCGTCTACGTCTACGACGACGCCGACTACGACGCGATGCTCACCCAGATGGAGTCCGCCTCGGCGTACGGCCTGACCGGTTGCGTCATCGCCCAGGACCGTGCCGAGGCCGCCCGGACCTGCGAGCTGCTGCGCTTCGCGGCCGGCAACTTCTACATCAACGACAAGCCGACCGGCGCCGTCGTCGGCCAGCAGCCCTTCGGCGGCGGCCGCGCGTCCGGCACCAACGACAAGGCCGGCGCCAAGCAGAACCTGATGCGCTGGACCTCCACCCGCTCCATCAAGGAGACCCTGGTCCCGCCGACGGACTACCGCTACCCGCACATGGGCTGACGCCCCGCGCACACCGACGGCCCGGCACCCCTCTCCCCGGGGGCGCCGGGCCGTCGGCGTCTGGTCAGTGCTCGGAGCGGGGCCGGCCGGTGATCGCTTCGCCGATCACAAAGCCTTTGGCAGGGCCTTCGGGGAGTGTGATGTCGGTGCCGTACGGTCTCCGCATCGAGTCGCCGTAGTTCGCTTCTTCAGGAGAAGGGGAGGTCAGTACGGTGACGTGGCCGTGGTCGTCGTAATCGTCGATGATGACGTAGACGGGGATGCCGGCACGGGCGTAAGCGCGGCGTTTGCGGACGCGGTCGCGCAGCTTGTCGTCGTGACCGGGTGAGACGACCTCGACGATCATTGGTACGGCGGATGCCGCCACGCCGATGCCGTCGTCGGTCATGTGCTCATCGGCGTTCGCCAGCGTGATGAAGAGGTCGGGGATCCAGACCTTGCGCTCGTGGACGACGTTCATGTCCTGGCGTGCGACGTACTCACTGTTTGCGAGGAACACCACCAGTGTGTCCCGCAGCAGGTTGGCGATCTGGCCGTGCGAATAGCGGCCTGTGGGCGACACCTCGATGGACCCCTCGATGATCTCGGCGTGAAGGCCCTCGGGGAGTTCCATGGCTTTCCATGTCTGCCACAGATACTCGTCCCGGTCAGGTCCGGGCATCGTGGCCTCCGGCGCCTCGTATACGAGAGCGGTCATGGTGCAGCACCTCCTCCTCAAGTGTGGGCGGGCTTGGCCGGGCGGCACAAGCGACACCCTCAAGCTAGGAAGCTGGAGACGCCCCCGACCTGCGAATGTCCGTAGATCACTCGTTCGAGCACACGCCCGCCGTCTCAGATAGTAGGAAGCCCAAGTAATTGTGCAGACATCACGGCCGAGCTGTCCTAGCGTTGTAGGAAGCCGAACGTAACGCTCCATCGAGCGATTGCGGATGTGGCCCGGTGCGCAAGCGCAGGTGACCCCTGCCGTGCCGAGGCCCCCGCCCTCTTCCGGCCGCTTCTGGATCTACGCATCCCATTTGTTCTCGGGGCTCTGGCATAGGAGACGTGAATCATGGCTGAGACTGCCGTCCGCAGGACCCGTCACTCCGCCCGTACGACCAGCGACGCCGACCGCAGGAACGCTGCGGCCGCCCTCCAGCGCGCCCTCGACCGCCGTGACAACGGCGGCTCCACCGGGCACTGAGATGCTGCGCGCGCGACCCGGGTCGGTGCTGTCGCGGCCGGCGTCGGTGCCCTGCCGCTGCTGCTGGCGGATCCGGCTGTCCGTGGCCCGGTGGCTCTTTCTCTCCTGAACGGTCTGAGCTGGTAGGGGCGCCCGCACGAGGGCGCCCCTCCAGGTGCTCGCTGCTCACTGCGCGGGGGAGCGGGTCACCTCGAAGTGATCGATGCGCTCGCCGGACTCGGCGAGGGCGGTGACCTTCATCCGCGGGCGGTGGCCGGGCGAGACCTCCACGGCGATGAAGGAGTAACCGGTGTAGCGGACCTGGGACCACTCCACGGTGTCCTTGTTCTTCTCCTGGCCCTTGGCCCAGTGGTAGCTGTCGATGTGGTCGACGTCCTTCACGTGGCCCTCGTAGCTGTCGGGCGCGGGGAAGTCGTACAGCGCCCGGCCCGCGCCGCCCGCGGTCACGTACACGATGCCCTCGCGCGTGGTGTCGACGCTCTCGCCGATCGGCATCTTCTTGCTGACCCGGCCGCCCTTGAGGGCGTCGGTCCGCTCGTAGACGTGGTTGTGCCCGTTGATGACCAGGTCCACCTGGTGCTTCTCGAACAGCGGCAGCCAGGCGTCGCGCACCCCGCCGTCGGAAGCGTGCGAGTTGGTGGTGGAGAAGGCGCAGTGGTGGAAGAAGACCACGACGAAGTCGATGCCCTCGGTGGCGCGCAGTTCCGCCAGCCTGCGGTCCAGCCAACGGGTCTGCCGGCCGCCGGTGTAGCCCTGGTTGGCGGGGATCTCGTACGAGACGTCGTTCGCGTCCAGGGCGACGACCGCGGTGTTGCCGTAGGTGAACGAGTAGACGCCCGGGGCGTTCTTGGCGTCCGGGCCGTTCCCCGGGAGCGTCCAGCGGGCGTTCTGGCCGCCGTAGCCGTGGGGGGAGTACCAGGCCTCCATGTCGTGGTTGCCGGTGGTCACCATCCACGGCACGGACTTGGCCACCGACTCGGTCTGGGCGAGGAACTGGTCCCAGACCCGGGCGTCGTAGGCGTCGTGCTCGGAGCCGTCGCCGTCGGTGTCCGCGTAGCAGATGTCGCCCGCGTGCAGGTGGAAGGAGGGGTTCTGACCCAGGATCAACTGGTCATTGGCGAGGGCGTGGTAGCTCACGCCCTGGTCGCCGAAGGCCGTGAAGACGAACGTCCCGGGGCGGGCCGGGGCGGTGCGGAAGGTGCCGACGGTGGAGAAGTGGCGGGGGTCTGCCGGGTCGAAGCCGTCGTGGCCCACGCCGTAGTAGTACGTCGTTCCCGGGCGCAGCCCGTCCAGGGCGGCGTGCAGGTAGTACTGCTGCACGGCCGGCAGCTTGGCGGACAGCGACGGGGTGTGCAGATCGCGCACCTCGGCGTCGATCTTGCGCCCGAGGTCCCAGGGCTTGAGTCCCACCCGCAGATACGGGCGCCGCACGGCGAGCGGTACCTGCCAGCTCACCCGCATCTGGCTCTTGGGGTCGGCGCCGAAGGCCAGGTGGCGGCCGAACGGGGCGACCAGGGCACCGTCGACGCGGGCGGCGGACGACGTGGCGAGCAGGGTGGGGGAGGCCTGGGCCGAACCGGCCAGCAGGCCGGAGCCGGCCACTACTCCCGCGGTCGCGGCCGAGGTGCGCAGCAGCCCGCGGCGGCTCAGCTTGGTACGGAGGTAGTCGTGCTGCTCGGGCATGCTCATCCGGGCCGCAAGCTGCTCCGGTATGCCGACGCTCGGGGTGTGCGAGGGCGGGTGGGTCCCCCGGGTGTTTCCAGTCATGCCGCCGAATCTCGCAGGGCGACCCGACCGCGACGGGGACAGCGGGTGAACGGCGGTTGACCGGCTGCCCACGTGTCCGTATGGCGGACGTTACGTGTCAATCAATGGGACGAAGAGTAGGGTCCCCCCATGTCTCGCAGCATTCGCCTCGCAGTGATCCCCGGTGACGGTATCGGCCAGGAAGTCGTGGCCCAGGGCCTGAAGGTCCTGACCGCGGTCCTCCCGCAGGACGTCAAGCTGGAAACCAAGGAGTACGACCTCGGCGCCCGGCGATGGCATGCGACCGGTGAGACCCTTCCCGACGCGGAGATGGAGTCGCTGAAGCAGCACGACGCGATCCTGCTCGGCGCGATCGGCGACCCGTCCGTACCCTCCGGTGTGCTGGAGCGCGGACTGCTTCTCAAGCTGCGCTTCGCCTTCGACCACTTCGTCAACCTGCGCCCCTCGAAGCTCTTCCCGAACACCTCCACGCCGCTGGCCGGTCGCCCCGACATCGACTTCGTGGTCGTCCGCGAGGGCACCGAGGGCCCGTACACCGGCAACGGCGGCTCCCTGCGTACCGGCACCCCCGCCGAGGTCGCCACCGAGGTCAGCCTCAACACCGCCTACGGCGTCGAGCGCGTGGTCCGCGACGCGTACGAGCGGGCCAACGCCCGCCCGCGCAAGAAGCTCACGCTGGTGCACAAGAACAACGTCCTGGTGTACGCGGGCCACATGTGGAAGAACATCTTCGACAAGGTCGGCCAGGAGTACCCCGAGGTCACCACCGACTACCTGCACGTCGACGCCGCGACGATCTTCTTCGTCACCCAGCCCGAGCGGTTCGACGTGATCGTCACCGACAACCTCTTCGGCGACATCCTCACCGACCTCGCCGCTGCCGTCACCGGCGGCATCGGCCTGGCCGCCTCCGGGAACATCAACCCGACCGGCGAGTTCCCCTCGATGTTCGAGCCGGTCCACGGCTCCGCACCGGACATCGCGGGCACCGGCAAGGCCGACCCCACGGCGACGATCCTCTCCGTGGCCCTGCTCCTGCGCCACCTCGGCTTCGCGCCGCAGGCCGCCCGCATCGAGGAGGCCGTGGCGGCCGACCTGGAGGCCAGGGACGGCTCGGCACGCAGCACGGACGAGATCGGCGACGCACTCGCCGTACGCGTAGCCGGCTGAGGCCCGCAGCGCAGACACGCACCACCGACAGCGCCGGGCCGCACCAGGCCCGGCGCTGTCCGCGTTGGTCCGCTCCGGGCTCACCGCCCGGTGGGGTGCGACCATCGGACCCGGAACACGCCCTCGGTTCCGGCGGCGGAGGCGCACGGGCGATAATCGGACGTGGCATCGCCGCCCGCGAGGAAACTCGGACGTCCCAGTAACGACCGGTACGTTCAAGATTCCGAGCGTGGCCGCCACACACCGCACCGGTGCCGAAAGGTGGGGGCCGCCCCCTGACCCCCGGCCGGAGGGCTGGGCCGGTGACGCTCCCCCAGTGAACGCTGGGAGGTACCCCCAGGTATCGGAACACGCAGTGAAGGACACGCATTCATGACGACGCCCACCATCGAGCTCAAGCCCTCCTCGCATCCGCTCTCCGACGCGGAGCGGGCGCAGATCCTCGCCGCCCCCGGCTTCGGCCGCCACTTCACCGACCACATGGTGACGATCAGGTGGACGGAGGGCCGCGGCTGGCACGACGGCCAGCTCGTGCCGTACGGGCCGCTCTCCCTCGACCCGGCGACCAATGTCCTGCACTACGCGCAGGAGATCTTCGAGGGCCTGAAGGCCTACCGGCAGCCCGACGGCTCCGTCGCCACGTTCCGCCCCGACGCCAACGCCCGGCGCTTCCAGGCCTCCGCACGCCGGCTGGCCATGCCGGAGCTGCCCGTCGAGACCTTCATCGAGGCCTGCGACCTGCTCGTCCAGCAGGACAAGGGCTGGGTGCCGGCGCACGGCGGCGAGGAGTCGCTCTACCTGCGCCCCTTCATGATCGCGACCGAGGTCGGGCTGGGCGTGAAGCCCGCCAACGAGTACCTTTTCGTGGTCATCGCCTCGCCCGCCGGCGCGTACTTCGCCGGGGGCGTCAAGCCCGTCTCCATCTGGCTGTCCGAGGACCGGGTGCGCGCCGTCCCCGGCGGTATGGGCGACGCAAAGACCGGCGGCAACTACGCCGCGTCGCTGCTCGCGCAGGCCGAGGCCGCCGCACACGGCTGTGACCAGGTCGCCTACCTCGACGCCGTGGAGCACAAGTGGGTCGAGGAGCTGGGCGGCATGAACCTGTACTTCGTGTACGGCGACAAGATCGTCACGCCCACGCTCACCGGCTCCCTCCTCGCCGGTGTCACCCGTGACTCCCTGCTGTCCGTCGCCCGCGACCTGGGCTACGCGTCGGAGGAGGCCAGGGTCTCCATCGACCAGTGGAAGACCGACACGGAGAACGGCACCCTCACCGAGGTCTTCGCCTGCGGTACGGCCGCCGTGATCACCCCCGTCGGCACGGTCAAGAGCGCGGGCGGCGAGTGGGTCCAGTCCGGTGGTGAGCCCGGCAAGGTCACGCTGAAGCTGCGGGACGCGCTCCTCGACATCCAGCGCGGCATCGGCGAGGACAAGCACGGCTGGATGCACCCGCTGGGCTGATCCGGGCTGCCCGGGACAGGGGCTGGGGTCTCGCCGTACCCGGCCGGGGCCGTCCGCACGCGAGGAGGGCCGCTGCCCGTACACGACTGAGGCCGCCCCCGACCTTGCTTGCGTCGGGGGCGGCCTCGGCCGTGTCCCGGCCGGCTCAGCCGGCCTCCGCGGGGGCCTCCGCGGGGACCTCCGCGAGGGTCTTCGCCGCGGCGGAGGCCGGGGGAGCGGGCGGTACGGCGCACGGTGCCGCGGCCGGGCGCGGGTCCCGGGCGGTGAGGGCCAGGTAGGCGAGGCCGCTCACGGCCGCCGCGAGCAGGAAGCTGAGGTCGATGCCACCGGTCAGCGGGAGCAGCGGCCCCTGGAACAAGGGCGTGTCCACGCCCATCAGGCCGACCACCGAGCCCAGCGCCCAGGCCACGGCGGCCCGGACGTGCCAGCCCGCCCGGTACCAGTACACGCCGCCGCGGGTACCGCGGTTGTAGACCTGCAGGGACTCCGGGTCGTACCTGCCGCGGCAGCGGACGAAGCCGATCACGGTGATCACCGCCCAGGGCGTGCCGACGGCCGTCATCAGCAGGACGAAGGAGGTCATCGCGTCCTGCGCGGCCCACAGGAAATGACCGGCGTAGACCAGCGTGGTCGAGAGGCCCGCGACGACATAGGTGGCCTGGGTACGGGTGGCGCGCGGCAGGATCGCGTCCAGGTCGAGGCCCATGCTGTAGAGCATCAGACCGGCGTTGCCGACCGAGCCGGCCGAGGCGTTGAGCAGCAGCAGCGCCAGGTACCACAGCGGTGCGCCGGCCACCAGCGGGCCCGCGTAGTCCGCGCCCGCGCCGACGGCGAGCGCGGTGAACGTACCGAAGAGCTGCGGCACCAGGAGGCCGACCAGCAGGCCCAGACAGGTGGCGCCGAAGACCTTCGTGGAACTGTGCCGGTGCGGGGAGATGTAGCGGCTGTAGTCGCCGAGCAGGGTGATGAACGCGATCGGGCCGCTGAGCCCCGCGGAGACGGCGGCCAGCAGCCAGGTCTGCCAGAAGCCGCCGAGCAGATAGCTGCTGCCGTGCGGCGCGGCGGTGGTGAAGGTGCCCGCGTACGCGACGACGCCGACGGCCAGCAGCACGGTCAGACCGATGGCGAGCACCTTGCTCAGCCGCAGCAGCACCCGGTAGCCGTAGACCGCGCCGACCGCGGTGGCGCCCGCCAGCAGGGCGTAGACCAGCGCGTAGGTCGCACCGCTCGACGGCAGTCCGGTCAGGCGGTGCAGCGCGCCGACGACCGCGTCCCCGCCCACCCACAGCGTCAGCGCGGTGTAGCCCAGCGACAGCAGCAGGCCGATGACCGAGCCGATGAGCCGGCCGCGCACGCCGAAGTGGGCTCCGCTGCTGGTGGACAGGTTGGTGGCGCTGCGCAGGGACACCAGCGCGAGCGGGGCGGTGAGGAGGGTGCCGACGGCGGTGCCGGCCGCCAGGGAGGTCACCGAGGGCCAGAAGCCGAGCCCGAAGGAGACCGGGAGCCAGCCGAAGATC
The DNA here is from genome assembly GCF_040253635.1 of Streptomyces sp. Edi2. NCBI lineage: Bacteria > Bacillati > Actinomycetota > Actinomycetes > Kitasatosporales > Streptomycetaceae > Streptomyces > Streptomyces sp. Edi2. The sequence continues at coordinate 6,434,831 of NZ_JBEJGX010000003.1, forward strand.
ACCACGCCGAGGGCGAGGTTCGACCCGAGCAGGATCGAGATCAGGTCGCGAGGGCCGCTGGTGCGTTCCTCCTCCGGGACGGTGTCGACTCCGCGTTGTTCTATCGGCATGAGGGCTCCCCTGAGAGGCCGGACAACAGTGGGCGAGCGGGGCGGGGGTGTGCGGTGCTCCGGGTGCGTGCCGCGCCGTGCGGTGCTCCGGGTACACGTGGCGCCGTGCGGGGGCGGCGGGGTGCCGGGCCCACCGCACGGAGCACCGCTGGGCTGCGCGCCGTGCTCGCGCTGTCGGGATCGTGTGGTGCGGCGCTCTACGGGCCGCCTGTTTAGAGCAGCGCTCAATGTCGCCCATCCCAGTGCCCGCGGTCAATGCTTTCCTCCCGGGCATTTCGTGGTTAGAGTGCTGCTCTAATCGATCGGGAGGAGTGGCGGGATGCGGTTGACCCCGACGGAACGCGACCGGCTGCTGCTGTTCGGCGCGGCCGAGCTGGCGCGGACGCGCCGGGCCCGCGGGCTGAAGCTGAATGTGCCCGAGGCGACCGCGTTGATCGCGGACACAGTCTGCGAGGCGGCGCGGGACGGGCGCCGCCTCGCTCAGGCCATCGAGGCGGCACGCAGTGTGCTCGGCCCGGACGACGTGCTGCCGGGCGTGGCCGATGTGGTCACCGAGGTGCATGTGGAGGCCGTCTTCGACGACGGCTCCCGGCTCGCGGTGGTCGGCGACCCGATCGGTGCCGGTGCACGGGACGGGGAGCACCACCAGGGGCCCGCGCCCGGCGCGGTGCTGCCCGGGCCGGCCGACCCGGAGCCCGCGCCCGCGGTCGTGCTGACCGTGCGCAACACCGCGACCGTGCCCGTCAGCGTCACCTCGCACTTCCACTTCTTCGAGGCCAACCCCCGGCTGGACTTCGACCGCGGCGCCGCGTACGGCATGCGGCTGTGCGTCCCGGCCGGCTCGTCGGTGCGGTTCGATCCCGGCGGCGCCGAGGAGGTCGGGCTGGTCCCGATCGGCGGCGACCGGATCGCGATCGGCTTCGCCGGTCTGGTGGACGGCCCGCTGGACGCACCGGGCGCGAAGGCCGAAGCGCTGCGGCGGGCCGCCGCCTGCGGCTACCTGGGAGCGGAGGAACAGGCATGACCGGCACCATCGACCCTCACGAGTACGCGTCGGTACACGGCCCGCGGGCCGGCGACCGGGTCGTCCTCGGCGACTCGGGCCTGGTCGTCCGGGTCGAGTCCGACGCCCAGAAGCCCGGTGACGAATTCCTGGCCGGCTTCGGCAAGACCGCCAGGGACGGGCTGCACCTCAAGGCCGCGGCGGTCCGCGAGACCTGCGACGTGGTGATCAGCAACGTGCTGGTCATCGACGCGGTCCAGGGCATCCGCAAGGTGTCCATCGGCATCCGCGAGGGCCGGATCCACGCCATGGGGCGGGCCGGCAACCCCGACACCCTCGACGGCGTCGATGTCGTCGTCGGCACCGGCACCTCGATCGTCTCCGGCGAGGGCATGATCGCCACCGCGGGCGCGGTCGACACCCATGTCCATCTGCTCTCGCCGCGCGTCATGGAGGCCTCGCTGGCCTCCGGCGTGACCACGATCATCGGTCAGGAATTCGGGCCGGTCTGGGGCGTCGGCGTCAACTCCCCCTGGGCGCTGGGGCACGCCTTCCGCGCCTTCGACGCCTGGCCGGTCAACATCGGCTTCCTCGGCCGTGGTTCCTCCTCCGGCGAGGCCCCGCTGGTCGAGGCGCTCGCCGAGGGCGGCGCCTGCGGCTTCAAGGTGCACGAGGACATGGGGGCGCACGCCCGCGCCCTGGACACCGCGCTGCGCGTCGCCGAGGAGCACGACGTCCAGGTCGCGCTGCACAGCGACGGCCTCAACGAATGCCTCACCGTCGAGGACACCCTGCGCGTCCTGGACGGCCGGACGATCCACGCCTTCCACATCGAGGGCTGCGGCGGCGGGCATGTCCCCAACGTCCTCAAGATGGCCGGTGTCCCGAACGTCATCGGCTCCTCCACCAACCCCACCCTCCCCTTCGGGCGGGACGCGGTCGCCGAGCACTACGGCATGATCGTCTCGGTCCACGACCTGAAGACCGACCTGCCGGGCGACGCCGCCATGGCCCGCGACCGCATCCGGGCCGGCACGATGGGCGCCGAGGACGTGCTGCACGACCTCGGGGCGATCGGCATCACCTCCTCCGACGCCCAGGGCATGGGTCGCGCGGGCGAGACCGTACGCCGCACGTTCGCGATGGCGGGCAAGATGAAGGCCGAACTCGGGCCGCTGGAGGGCGACGGCCCGCATGACGACAACGCCCGGGTGCTGCGCTACGTCGCCAAACTCACCATCAACCCCGCCCTCGCGCACGGCCTTTCGCACGAGATCGGGTCGATCGAGGTCGGCAAGATGGCCGACATCGTGCTGTGGAAGCCGCAGTACTTCGGTGCCAAGCCGCAGCTGGTGCTGAAGTCCGGGTTCCCCGCCTACGGCGTCACCGGCGACCCGAACGCCGCCACCGACACCTGCGAACCCCTGGTGCTCGGCCCGCAGTTCGGCGCGCACGGGGCGGCCCCCGCCGAGATCTCCGTCGCCTTCGTCGCGCGCGCCGCGGCCGAACAGGGCGGGGACGGGATGCCCACCCGCCGCCGCCGGGTGGCCGTCCGCGGCACCCGCGGCATCGGCCCCGGCGACCTGGTCCACAACTCCCGGGTCGGACAGGTGCAGGTCGACGGGCGCAGCGGCCTGGTCACCCTCGACGGCGACCCGATGCGCTCGGAGCCGGCCGACACCGTCTCGCTCTCGCGCCTGTACTTCCTGTGACGACGCGGCCCGTGACGCCGCCGCGGCCGGCGTGACGGGCCCTGTGCCTGCCGGCCGCCGCGCCTGCCGCCTGCCGCCCCGCCACCCATGACGCCGACCGTCACCCGTGAAGCAGACCCACACCCGTGACGCCACCGACACCGCGAACCGTGAGGACCCCCGCATGAACACCCCTGCCGCCGACGGCTTCCGCATGCCCCCGGAGTGGGCCCGTCACGAGCGCACCTGGATGGCCTGGCCAGGGCCCAACTTCACCTTCGGCGAGGAGGGCGGCGAGGCCCTGGCCGCGGCCCGCCGCGCCTGGGCCGCGGTCGCGCGCGCGGTGCGCCGCTTCGAGCCGGTCACCGTCGTCACGGGACCGGGGCAGTCCGAGGGCGCCCGCGCGCTCCTCGGCGACGGCATCAACCTCGTCGAGCGTCCGCTGAACGACGCCTGGATGCGCGACATCGGCCCCACCTTCCTCACCGACGGCACGGGCCGGCTGGCCGCCACCGACTGGGTGTTCAACGGCTGGGGCGCCCAGGACTGGGCCAGCTGGGACCTCGACGAGAAGATCGCCGAGCAGGTCTGCGGGCTGGCCGGCGCCCGCCGCTATGCCACGCCCCTGGTCAACGAGGGCGGCGGCATCCACGTCGACGGCGAGGGCACCGTCCTGCTCACCGAGACCGTGCAGCTCGACCCGGGCCGCAACCGCGGCCGCAGCCAGGAGGAGGTCGAGGCCGAGATCCACGCCCACCTCGGCACCACCAAGGCGATCTGGCTGCCGCGCGGCCTGGCCGCCGACTACGGCCGGTTCGGCACCCGCGGCCATGTCGACATCGTCGCCGCCTTCGCCCGCCCCGGCGTCGTCCTCGTACACACCCAGCCCGACCCCGACCACCCCGACCACGCGATCTGCCAGGAGATCGCCAAGCTGCTGCGCTCCTCGACCGACGCCAGGGGCCGCCGGCTGGAGGTCGTGGAGGTGCCGGCGCCGACCGTCCTGGAGGAGGACGGCGAGCTGGTCGACTACTCCTACATCAACCACTACCTCTGCAACGATGGTGTGGTGCTCTGCAGCTTCGACGACCCGCGCGACGAGGAGGCGGCCGCGATCTTCCGCCGGCTCTTCCCCGGGCGGACGGTGACCCTGGTGGACGCCCGTACGATCTTCGCAGCGGGTGGCGGCATCCACTGCATCACCCAGCAGCAGCCGAAGGCCTGACCCGCAGGCCCCGTCCAGCCGACCCGGAGGTCCCCGTGCCCGGTCCCGTGCGCCGCCCCCGGCGCCGGCTCAGCCAGCCCCGCGAGCAGGTCCTCGCCGCGGCGATGACGACCATCGCCGCGGAGGGCCTGGACCGGCTGACCATGGCAGGGCTGGGCCGTGAGGTCGGCATGAGCAGCGGCCACATCCTCTACTACTTCGGTACGAAGGACGAGCTGCTGCTGCAGACCCTGCAGTGGAGCGAGGAACAGCTCGGCACCGAACGCCGGGCCGCCCTCTCCCGCCGCGTCCCCGCCCGCGAACGACTGGACGCGCTGGTCGACCTCTACCTGCCCGAGGGCCACCGCGACCCGCGCTGGACGCTGTGGCTGGAGGTGTGGAACCGCTCCCGGAGCGCCGACGACGAGACCCGCGAACGCCAGCTCGACCTCGAACTCGCCTGGCACCGCGACCTGGTGGCCCTCCTCGTCGAGGGCATCTCGAAGGGCGAGTTCCGCCCCGTCGACGCCGAACGCTTCGCGACCCGCACCCGCGCTCTCCTCGACGGCTTCGGCTCCCAGCTCGTCGTCGGCCTCCCGGGCACGGACCGGGAACAAGTCCTGGACCACGTACGCGAATTCCTGGACGAGGCGCTGGAAACCGGTACGGCGCGGCCCTTGAATCCGTGATCTTCGCCCCCTAGCGTCGCCGGATGCGCGTGCGCGACCGAACGCCCGGGGGGACGTGCATGACCGACCGCCCCCTCGCACGCGCCCGACCGACGTGCCTGCTCCACGGGCACGTCCACACGAGGGGAACAGAAGTGATCTCACGGAAGAGGGCCCCGTTCGCGGCCCTGGCCGTCCTCGGTGCCACCGCGCTGCTGGGCCCGGCAGCGCCCGCGGCGAACGCCGCGACCCCGGCCACCGCCAAGGCCTCGGCCACGATGACCAAGTGCGGAGTGCACACCGGTGGCAGCGCCGGGCTCTACTACCACAACTGCTCGAAGAAGTACTGGCACAAGGTGACGGTGGACCACATCATGGCGCCGGACCTGACCTGGTGCATCAAGCCGGGCAAGGACGAGTTCCTGGGCACCGTCGCCCCGCTCCCCACGAAGGTGCGCGGCGCCAAGTACCTGGGGCACTGCAAGCCCTGACCGCAACGGAGGAAGAGGCGGGCGCGGCCCCAGGGCCGCGCCCGCCCTTTCCGCGGGCCGTGTACACAACGCACGCAAGTACGCCCGATCGTTGCCCGCCGTGCTCTTGTCAGCCACCGCACCGATCGACGACCGTAACCGCTGGCCGGTCGATCGGCCCGTGAAGCGAGGAGGCTGGCGTGACACAGCGCCCGGGTGAGACGGATGCAAGCGGTGGCAGGGCCAACTGGCGAAAGATTTGGGTGGGTTCAGCGGGGAACATGGTCGAGTGGTTCGACTGGTTCGTCTACTCCAGCTTCGCGGTGTACTTCGCAGGCTCCTTCTTCCCCGAAGGCAACACCACCGCACAACTGTTCAATACCATGGCCATCTTCGCCGTCGGCTTCATCATGCGCCCCATCGGCGGCTGGCTGCTGGGCCGGATCGGTGACCGGCGGGGACGGAAAGCCGCACTGACGCTCACCGTCACCCTGATGTCCGCGTCCGCGATTCTCATCGCCCTCGCGCCGACCTACGCGGTCGCCGGCTACGGCGGGGTGGCTGTCCTGCTGATTGCCCGCCTCCTTCAGGGCCTGTCCGTCGGCGGCGAGTACGCGGCGAGCGCGACCTATCTCACCGAGGCGTCCGCGGAGGGCAAGCGCGGCTTTGCCTCCAGCTTCCAGTACGTGTCCATGACCGCGGGCCAGCTGATCGGGCTGGCGCTGCAGATCGTCCTGCAGAACACCCTGTCGGACGAGGCGCTGCACGGCTGGGGCTGGCGCATCCCGTTCATCATCGGCGCCCTGGGCGCGGCCGTCGTCTTCTACCTGCGACGGAACATGCTGGAGACCGAGGTCTTCAACGAGGCAGGCGAGACGGTCGGCGGCGACGCGGGCCACGACGGGGCCGGGCGCGGCACCCTCAAGGCACTGTGGCAGCACAAGCGCGAGGCGTTCCTGGTCGTCGCCCTGACGATGGGGGGCACCGTCGCCTACTACACGTACACGACATACCTGACCAAGTACCTGTCGGGGACCGCGGGCCTGCCCAAACAGACCGCGACCCTGGTCAGCTTCTGTGCGCTGTTCGTGTTCATGTGCCTCCAGCCGCTCGCCGGGGCGCTCTCGGACCGGATCGGCCGGCGTCCGCTGCTGATCACCTTCGCGGTCGGCGGCACCTTCCTGACCGTGCCGATCATGTCACTGCTCAAGTACGCCGGCAGCTTCTGGCCGGCCCTCGGCCTGGCCCTGCTCGCCCTGGTGATCGTCACCGGCTACACCTCGATCAACGCCTGTGTGAAGGCCGAGCTGTTCCCCACCGGCATCCGGTCCCTCGGCGTCGCTCTCCCGTACGCCATTGCCAACGCGCTCTTCGGCGGCACCGCCGAGCCGCTGGCACTGCGGCTGAAGCAGTCGGGCATCGAGTCGACCTTCCCCTGGTACGTCGCCGGCTGCGCCGCCGTCTCGCTGATCGTCTACCTCACGATGCGCGAGACCCGCACCATCGACCTGCACCGGGTCGGCCAGCAGGACGAGGACACGGGAGCCGGCCGGGCGCGGGTGGGGGAGCCCGTCGCCGACTGAGTCGCCGGGTGAGTCGCCGCCTGAGGGGCGTCCGCCCTGGACCGGGGCGTCCGTCCTGGCCGGAACCGGCCTTCCCCGCCCGCGGCAGGGCCGGTTCCGGGATAGGCGCCCGGTGCCCCGGCTGGTTGGCTGGCGGTATGAAGATCACGAGACAGTTATGCCTGCCGCTGTTGCTGACCGGCCTGCTGGCCTCGGCCGTGGCGGCCCCGGCCACGGCCACGGCCCGGACGGGCGGGGCGCACCCGGCCACGGCGCCTCCGGCGGCGGTGCGCACGGTCACGGTGCGCCCGGCCGCCGACGACATCCGGGCCAGGATCGCGGCCGTACCCGGGATGCGGGTGGTCAAGGAGAACCCCGCCCCGGCCGGCTACCGCTCCTTCGCGCTGCTCTACCGCCAGCCCGTCGACCACCGGCACCCCGGCAGGGGCAGCTTCGAGCAGCGGCTGTCGCTGCTCCACCGGTCCACCGCCCGGCCGATGGTGCTCTACACCGGCGGTTACGACCTCAACACCGAGGACCCCGGATTCCGTGCCGAGCCGACCAAGATCGTGGACGGCAACCAGATCAGCGTCGAGCAGCGGTACTTCGGCACGTCCCGCCCCCGCATCGCCGACTGGTCGAAACTCGACATCTGGCAGGCGGCCAGTGATCACCACCGGCTGATCCAGGCCCTCAAGCCGGTCTACCGCGCCGCCTGGATCTCCACCGGCGGCAGCAAGGGCGGGATGGCCACCGTCTACCACCGGCGTTTCTACCCGCACGATGTGGCCGGCTCCGTCGCTTACTCGGCGCCCGACAACACCGACGACCGGGACGACACCGCCGAGGACCGCTTCCTCCGGCGGGTGGGCACGCCCGCCTGCCGGAGCGCGCTCACGGCGGTGCAGCGCGCGATGCTGGGGTCCCGGCGTGCGGAGATGGCGGGCCGCCTCGCCCGCTGGTCCGCAGGCCAGGGCGACACGTTCCACACCATCGGCAGCGCCGACCGCGCCCTGGAACTCACCGTGCTGGAGCTGCCCATGCTCTTCTGGATGCAGCAGGGAGAGACGGACGGCTGCGGCGCGATCCCCCGGCCCTCGGCCGACGGCGACGCGCTGCTCACCTGGTTCGCCGGCACGACCATGCTCCCGGCCTTCACCGACCGTGGCCTGGCCGCCATGACCGCGTCCTACTACCAGTTGGGCACCCAGCTCGGCTATGTGTCGTTTGCTGCCCCGCAGCTCGCCGGATTGCTGCGCTACCCCGGCATCCAGGAGATGCGCACCTATCTGCCGCGCAGCATTCCGCTGCGTTTCCAGCCGGACGCCATGCCCGACATCGACCGCTGGGTACGGCACCACGGCAGCGAGCTGCTGTTCGTGTACGGCGAGATGGATCCCGCCCGGGCCGAGCCCTTCCGTACGGGCAAGGGCAGCCGGGACGCGCACGTCTACCTGGCCCCGCACACCAGCCACGTCGTGAGCATCGGGAAGCTGGCGCCCCGGGACCGCGCCCGGGCCACCGCCGCGCTCCGGCGCTGGGCGGCGGTGGACAGTCCGACCGAATGGTGAGACTGCCACGTGTCCGGTCCGGGCGTGTGGCACACTGCGGACCGTGCTCTCGTTCGCCATGATTATTGGCAGCAGGCGCGCCGGTCCGCAGTGACCGCCCCGTACGAACCGAGTACGGCGCGGCCATCGTCGTCCCAGACCCGCGCGCAGACCTCTCGCACCCGCGAGAGGTTTTTTCGTTTCCGGACCACACCGCACCGGAGGCGCAGCGCGAGGGACCATGGAGGGACGGTGGAACCGGTCATTCCGGTAGACCGAGATCCCGACAGGAGCCAGACCAGCATGACGGATGCACATTCCCACCCGTCTCCCGCCACCACCCCGGCCGGAGCCGCTGCGCGGCGCACCTCCCCGAACCCGGTGCACGCCACCCTCCCCGCCGACGCGGTGCCCGACGACTTCCACGTCTTCGACACCACGCTCCGCGACGGTGCGCAGCGCGAGGGCATCAACCTCACCGTCGCCGACAAGCTGACCATCGCCCGGCACCTCGACGACTTCGGTGTGGGCTTCATCGAGGGCGGCTGGCCGGGCGCCAACCCGCGGGACACCGAGTTCTTCGAGCGGGCCCGTACGGAGATCGGCTTCCGGCACGCGCAGCTGGTCGCGTTCGGCGCCACCCGCAAGGCGGGCGTCCGCGTCGAGGACGATCCGCAGGTCGCCGGGCTCCTGGCGTCCCAGGCGCCGGTCATCACGCTGGTCGCCAAGTCCCATGTCGGGCATGTGGAGCTGGCGCTGCGGACCACGCCGCAGGAGAACCTGGCGATGGTCAGGGACACCGTCGCCTACCTGCGCGACCAGGGCCGCCGGGTCTTCCTCGACTGTGAGCACTTCTTCGACGGCTATGCGCTGGACCCGGTGTACGCAAAGGAGGTCGTGCGCACCGCGAGCGAGGCCGGTGCCGATGTCGTGGTGCTCTGCGACACCAACGGCGGCATGCTTCCGGCGCAGGTCACCGCCGTCGTACGGACCGTCTTCGCGGACACCGGCGCGCGCCTGGGCATCCACGCCCAGGACGACACCGGCTGCGCGGTCGCCAACACCCTGGCCGCGGTGGACGCGGGCGCCACCCACGTCCAGTGCACCGCCAACGGGTACGGCGAGCGGGTCGGCAACTCCAACCTCTTCCCGGTCGTTGCCGCCCTGGAGCTCAAGTACGGACGCCCGGTGCTGCCCGAGGGCAAGCTCGCCGAGACCACCCGGATCTCGCACGCCATCGCCGAGGTCGTCAACCTCACGCCCTCCACCCACCAGCCCTATGTCGGTGTCTCCGCCTTCGCCCACAAGGCCGGGCTGCACGCCTCCGCGATCAAGGTCGACCCGGACCTCTACCAGCACATCGACCCGGCGCTGGTCGGCAACACCATGCGGATGCTGGTCTCCGACATGGCCGGGCGGGCGTCCATCGAGCTCAAGGGCAAGGAGCTCGGCGTCGACCTCGGCGACGACCGCGAGCTGGTCGGCCGGGTCGTCGAGCGGGTCAAGGAGCGGGAGCTGGCGGGCTACACCTACGAGGCCGCCGACGCCTCCTTCGAGTTGCTGCTGCGCGAGGAGCTGCAGCGGGCGGCGGGCGGCCGGCCGCGCAGCTACTTCACGGTCGAGTCCTGGCGCGCGATCGTCGAGGACCGCCCGGACGGTACGCACGCCAACGAGGCGACCGTGAAGCTGTGGGCCAAGGGCGAGCGGATCGTCACCACCGCCGAGGGCAACGGCCCGGTCAACGCCCTGGACCGGGCGCTGAAGGTGGGCCTGGAGCGGATCTATCCGCAGCTGGCCCATATGGAGCTGGTGGACTACAAGGTCCGCATCCTGGAGGGCGCCCTGGGCACCGGCTCGATCACCCGGGTGCTGGTCTCCACCAGCGACGGCCGGGGCGAGTGGTCCACGGTCGGCGTCGCGGAGAACGTCATCGCCGCCTCCTGGCAGGCGCTGGACGATGCGTACGCCTACGGGCTGCTGCGGGCCGGGGTCGAGCCGCAGGAGTGAGCGCCGCGGCAGCGGCACGACCGCGGCCCCGCACGACCCTCGGGGGAGAGGGGTGGTGCGGGGCCGCGGTCGTGTGGCGGGCCATGCGGGTCAGGCCTGCGGGGCGGCCTTGACGGCGGAGATGTCGAAGAGGAGCTTGACCTTGTCGCTGACCATCACCCCGCCGGTCTCCAGTGCGGCGTTCCAGGTCAGGCCCCAGTCGGAGCGCAGGATCTCGGCGCTGCCCTCGAAGCCCACCCGCTCGGCGCCGTAGACGTCGGTGGCCGCGCCGTGGAACTCCAGGTCGATGGTGAGCGGCCTGGTGACGTCGCGGAGGGTGAGATCGCCGGTGATGCGGTAGCGGTCACCGGACACCTGCTCGGCGGCGGTGCTGCGGAAGGTCATCAGCGGGAAGGTCTCGGCGTCGAAGAAGTCGGCGCTGCGCAGGTGGCCGTCGCGGTCCGCGATCCCGGTGTCGATGCCGGCGATCTTGACGTCGAGGGACGCGGTGGAGAGGGACGGGTCGGCGCCGTCGAGGTGGAGCGTGCCCTCGTAGTCGCCGAAGGTGCCGCGGACGTTGGTGACCATGGCGTGCCGGACGGTGAAGCCGATGCTGCTGTGGGCCGGGTCGATGGTGTAGTCGCCGGTCAGCGCCGCGAGCGCGGGGTCGGCGTCGAGGACGGCAGCACTGGTGGCGGCGGGGGCGGTGGTGTCGCCGGTGTCGGCGGTGCGCTTGCGGTGGAACAGAGCCATGGCTCCTCCTCGAAGACGGCGCACCGGCTCGGTGCGCAGATTTGTTTAAGCTTCAACGAGATTCACCGTAGCGCCATCTGGTTCAACATTCAACCTCTCTGGATGGGCGGGCTCCGCCGAGCGGGTGGCGGGCGGCGTTGCGGCGCGGTCATTGCCGCCCTCCGGCGGTGCGTGCTAGACCATCGGGAACTCCCAAGTGCGCAGCGCCACCCTCCAGTTGACGCCATGGAGAGGACCGACCGTGCCGCCTTTCCCCGCCACGCCCGTCTGGTCACGCCGAGGATTCCTCGCCACCGCCACTGCCGCCGCCACGGCGAGCGCGCTCGGCCTCACCGCCCACCCCGCCGCGGCCGGCCCCGGTCCGGCCATCGCTCCCGGGGACGAGTTCGCCACCCTCCGCGCCCGCTGGTGCGAGCTCACCCTCGGCAGCGGCTTCGACCCCGCCGCCCCGCCGTACGCCGCCGCCCTCCAGGAGACCGGCACCCTCGCCGACGCCTTCCGGGCGAGCATGCGGCCGGCCGCCACCTCCCTCTGGCCGGACTGCCGCTACGATCCGCCGTCCGGCATCACCCAGAGCTACAGCCGGCTCGCCACCATGGCCCAGGCCTACGCCCAGCCCGGCACCGGCCGCACCGGCGACCCCGGCCTCGCCACCGCCCTGCTCACCGGCCTCGACCACCTCGAAGCCACCGTCTACAACACCGCCACCACCCGCTACGGCAACTGGTGGGAGTGGCAGATCGGCAGCCCCAGACTCCTCCTCGACACCCTCGCGATCCTTGGTCAGCACCTGCCCGACGGCGGCCTCGACGACGCGCTGCGCGAGCGCTGCCTGGCCGCCGTCGACCACTTCGTCCCGGACGTCCTGCTCGGCGACTACACCGGGACCAGCACCGGCGCCAACCGCGTCGACCTGTGCCGGGTGGTCGCGCTGCGCGGCATCCTCGGCCGCGCCCCCGCCAAGACCGCCCTGGCCCGCGACGCCCTCTCGCCGGTCTTCCCCTACGTCACCCGGGGCGACGGCCTCTACGCCGACGGCTCCTTCGTCCAGCACACATGGGTCGCCTACTCCGGCACCTACGGCTATGTCCTGCTGGACGGCCTGGGCCGGCTGTTCACCCTGCTCGGCGGCTCGTCCTGGCAGGTCACCGACCCGGCCCGGCAGATCGTCCTCGACAGCGTCGAGCGGGCCTGGGCCCCGCTGCTCCACAACGGCCTGATGATGGACAGCGTCAACGGGCGCGCCGTCAGCCGCGGCTATCTCCGCAGCGACGAGCGGCACATTCTGCGCAGCGACCACTACCACGGCCATGCGCTGATCGCCGCCATCGCGCTGCTCGCCCAGGCCGCGAGCAGCGCCGAGCGGGACCGCTGGCACGCCATGATCAAGGGCTGGACCGTCCGGGACCGCACCCTGCCCGTCCTCACCGACCGGCAGTACCCGGTCGCCGACCTCGCCCGGCTCGCGAAGATTGCCGACGGCCCCGCGGCCGCCGCCCCCGAACCCGTCGGCCACCGGCTCTTCCCCGCCATGGACCGTGCCGTGCACCGCCGCCCCGGGTGGGCCGCCGGCCTGGCCATGGCCTCCGACCGCATCACGTACTACGAGAACGGCAACGGCGAGAACCCGCGCGGCTGGCACACCGGCGCCGGCATGCTCTATTGGTGGGGCGCCGACTTCGGGGGCGACCAGTACACCGACGCCTTCTGGCCCACCGTCGACCCCTACCGGCTCCCCGGCACGACCGTGTCCACCCGGCGGCTCGCCGACAACGAGGGCGGCGGCTGGGGCGAGCCCAAGCCCGCCGCGCGCTGGGTCGGCGGCACCACCGACGGGGAGTTCGCCGCGATCGGCCAGGACCTGCGCGGCCTGTCCTCGACCCTCACCGCCAGGAAATCCTGGTTCGCGCTCGCGGACTGCCTGGTCTGCCTGGGCGCCGGCATCACCGCCCGCGACGGAGTACCGGCCGAGACCGTCGTCGACAACCGCTGCCTGGGCGAACGGGGCACCGCCGCGCTCACCGTCGACGGCGTACGCCGGCCCGGCACGCTAGGCGTGACCACCTCCTTCCGCCGCGCCCACTGGGTCCACCTCGCCGGACACGGCGGCTACGTCTTCCCCGGCGGCGCGCCCCTCGAGGTGCTGCGCGAGGCCCGCACCGGCTCCTGGCACGACATCAACACGACCTCGTCCACCGAGCCGTTCACCCGCCGCTACCTCACCCTCTGGCAGGACCACGGCACCGACCCGACCGACGCCCGCTACGCCTACCTGCTCATGCCGGGCGCCACCGCCCGCACCCTCGCCGCCAGGGCCGCCGACCGGCGCTGGCTGACCGTGCTCGCCAACGACGCAGGCCGCCAGGCGATCGCCGTCGACCCGCTCGGCGTAACGGCCGCCAACTTCTGGCGGGCCGGCCGCGCGGGGCCGCTCACCAGCAGCGGCCCCGCGAGCGTGCTGGTGCGTGAGCGCCACGGGCGGCGGCGGCCGACCGCGCTGCTGTGCCTCGCCGCCCCGGAGCGCACCGGCGACCCGCTGGAAATCACCTGGTCACGGCCGGTGCGCGCGGTGCTCGCCCACGACCCGGCGATCGAGGTGCTGACCACCGGGCGCGCCCTGCGGCTGCGCTTGACGCCCGGCACGAGCTGCGCCACCCACACCTGCACGGTGCAGCTGGGCTGACCGACGCCGGGGACTTGGCCGATCAACCGGTCACCACAACATCGCTACCCTCCGGTTTGTGGGCCTCATACAGACGCGGGGAAGCGCCGCCACCCGAACGGAGGCCGGGACGCGGGGCCCGTACAGCACGGTTCTGTACTGCCTGCCCACCAAATCGCGTGCGACGTTGTACGAAACCGACATCGGTGCGGGGCGCCTCGCACACGTACCGTCGAGGCATGACCACTGTCGAAGATCTGCCCGCCGGCGCCAACGACGCCCGCGGGCGCGTCGCCGAGCTGCACGCCATCCGCGAGCAGGTCCGGCAAGGACCCAGCGAGCGGGCGACCGAAGCGCAGCGTGCCAAGGGCAAGCTGACGGCGCGCGAGCGGATCGAGCTGCTGCTGGACGAGGGTTCGTTCAACGAGGTCGAGCCGCTGCGGCGGCACCGGGCGACGGGCTTCGGCCTGGAGGCCAAGAAGCCCTACACCGACGGCGTGATCACCGGCTGGGGCACCGTGCACGGCCGGACCGTGTTCACCTACGCGCACGACTTCCGGATCTTCGGCGGCGCGCTGGGCGAGGCCCACGCCACCAAGATCCACAAGATCATGGACATGGCCATCCAGGCCGGTGCGCCGCTGGTGTCGCTGAACGACGGCGCCGGCGCCCGTATCCAGGAGGGCGTCTCCGCGCTGGCCGGCTACGGCGGCATCTTCCAGCGCAACACCAAGGCCTCCGGTGTCATCCCGCAGATCTCGGTCATGCTCGGCCCCTGCGCCGGCGGCGCGGCCTACAGCCCCGCCCTGACCGACTTCGTCTTCATGGTCCGCGAGACCTCGCAGATGTTCATCACCGGCCCCGACGTGGTGCGCGCGGTGACCGGCGAGGAGATCACCCAGAACGGCCTCGGCGGCGCCGACGTCCACGCCGAGACCTCCGGCGTGTGCCACTTCGCCTACGACGATGAGGCCACCTGCCTGGAGGAGGTCCGCTACCTCCTCTCGCTGCTGCCGGCGAACAACCGGGAGAACCCGCCGTCGGTGCCCTGCGAGGACCCCGCCGACCGCTCGGGTGACGCCCTGCTGGACCTGGTCCCGGCCGATGGCAACCGCCCCTACGACATGCGCAAGGTCATCGAGGAGATCGTCGACGACGGCGAGTTCCTGGAGGTCCACGAGCGCTGGGCGACCAACATCATCTGCGCGCTGTCCCGGCTCGACGGCCGGGTGGTGGGCATCATCGCCAACCAGCCGCAGTCGCTGGCCGGTGTCCTGGACATCGAGGCGTCCGAGAAGTCGGCCCGCTTCGTCCAGATGTGCGACGCCTTCAACATCCCGATCGTCACCCTGCTGGACGTCCCCGGCTTCCTGCCCGGTGTCGACCAGGAGCACGGCGGCATCATCCGGCACGGCGCCAAGCTGCTCTACGCCTACTGCAACGCCACCGTCCCGCGGATCTCCCTTGTCCTGCGCAAGGCGTACGGCGGCGCCTACATCGTCATGGACTCGCAGTCCATCGGCGCGGACCTGACCTACGCCTGGCCCACCAACGAGATCGCGGTGATGGGCGCCGAGGGCGCGGCCAACGTCATCTTCCGCAAGCAGATCGCCGAGGCGGACGACTCCGATGCCATGCGCACCCGCATGGTCAAGGAGTACAAGTCCGAGCTGATGCACCCCTATTACGCGGCCGAGCGCGGCCTGGTCGACGACGTCATCGACCCGGCCGAAACCCGCCACACGCTCATCCGGGCCCTGGAGATGCTGCGCACCAAGCATGCGGACCTGCCGGCCCGTAAGCACGGCAACCCGCCCCAGTAGCCACCCCCGCACCCGCTTTTGGCACTACGCCCACCGTGACGACGGAGAACACACCGTGAATCCTGCCCACCGCACCGACTCGATCCGCGTGGAGAAGGGCCAGGCCAGCGAGGAAGAGCTGGCCGCCCTGACCGCCGTCCTGCTGGCCCGCGCCGCCCATCGGCCGGCCGCCCCCACGCCGTCCCGCCCGCACGCGACTGCCGCCCGTTGGCGGCGCCTGGAGCGGCAGAGCGGCTTTCATGGGGCTACCAGCTGGCAGCGGTGACGCTTCGCTGATGTCGCCGACTAGGGGCCCCGCTTGCGGGGTCCCTAGGGCGCGTTTTGCCTACGGGTGCGTTGTGGCTGGGCGCGCAGTTCCCCGCGCCCCCTTGGTGCGCCGTCGCGTCTGTCTCAGTGACGCCGCTTGACGGGTGGGGCTGGCGCCTTGCGGGGTTCGTGGGTGCCGCGGGGGCCGGAGGGGACGCACCGGAACCCTCCCCCAGCCTTCGGCCGGGAGGTGCCCCCACGGCGCGGGCGGCCCTGGTCCATGCATTTGATTGCCCCGGCGTTCGCTCCGGTCCTGCGGGCGGGTCCCGGTACATCCCCTCCGGCCTTCGTGCGTTCCCGACTGCCAGCCGGTGGCACCGTCCGTCACCACACACATGCTGCCTCCGGCCAAGGAACACCTGAGGCGGGGTCGGCCGGACGATGACGGCCGGATGACGACGGTTGGGCGGCCGACAACCTGCACACCTGTCGGCCAGTTCCCTGCCAAGGGCTGGTGCGGCTGAGACCTGGCGGTTGGCCCGCGCCTTGCCAAGGGGTGAGCGGGTGTTGGCCGTAACGGTGATTGGTACGGCGGGACGGTCGCCGACGGACGGCGGTCGGAGGGGATGTCCGGTGCCCCGCCCGCAGGACCGGAGCGAACGCCGGGGCAACCAATCACACGTACCAGATGCGCCCGCGCCGAGGACGGGGTACCGGGCGTCCCCTCCGACCCACCACCCACAACGACTGGGCGAAACGGCCCCAGCCACCGGCAACCCGCACCCGGATTCAGCCGCCACTCGCGCCCCCTTGAGGGATATACCGCCCAACACGCCCTCAACCACCGTGATATGGCGCCTCATTACTTTTCGGACCTGGTATTCCGGTTTGGCAGGTGGTGTCCGGATCAAGGCGTAGGTTCACCCCAACCATGGGGAGCAGAGCTGTTCAAGCCGCTCCACCCGTGCTGGCATGCGCTCGTCAACCCACTCCTGGCGTTCCCGCACCGCGGGCCCTAGGACGACCGGAAGGAAAGCCCATGCTCAGCACGCTCAGTGCTGGTGCCGCCGTGGCATCGTTGCTCCTCGCCGGATCGGCATCCCCCACCACCGCCACCCGGTTCGGCGACGACCCGCCGAGCGGCAAGATCACCATTACCGTCGCCACGGTCAACGGTTCGGGCTGCAGACCCGGCAGCGCCGCCGTGGCCATCGCCCCGGACAACACCGCCTTCACCGTCACGTACAGCGAGTACCTCGCCCAGGCAGGCGCCGGCAGCAAGCCGACCGACTCCCGCAAGAACTGCCAGATCGCGCTGAACGTGCACGTCCCGCAGGGCTTCACCTACGCGGTCGCCCGGGCCGACTACCGGGGCTATGCGTCCCTGGCCCCGGGGGCCAGAGGGCTGGAGCAGGCGGGCTACTACTTCCAGGGCCAGCAGCAGACGGCCCGTAAGAGCCACACCTTCGTCGGCCCCTACGACTCCAACTGGCAGACCTCGGACGAGACCGACGTCGACGCCCTGGTGTACGCCCCCTGTGGCGAGGAGCGCTACTTCAACATCAACACCGAGATGAGGGTGGACGCCAAGTCGGCGGACCCCAAGGCCACCAGCTACATGGCCATGGACTCCACCGACGGCAACATCAACACGGTGTACCACTTCGCATGGAAGGAGTGCCCCGCGCGCAAGTGAGCCCCGGCGCCGGCCCAGGTGCCCGTACAGCGCCGTGTACGGGCACCTGGCACGACGAAGGCCCCCGCACCAAGAGGTGTGGGGGCCTTTCGTCGTACGGGGCGTGCGGGCACGGGGAGCCCGGACGCGTCCCGTGGACCGCTCAGCGCAGCCGGGCCATCAGTGCGTGCTCCACGAGCGTGATGAGCGCGCTCTTGGCCTCGCTGCGGTGCCGGGCGTCGGTCACGATGATGGGCGCGTCCGGGCCGATCTGCAGCGCCTCACGCACCTCGTCCGGCGTGTAGGGCTGGTGTCCGTCGAAGCCGTTGAGGGCGATGACGAACGGCAGGCCGCTGTTTTCGAAGTAGTCGACCGCGGGGAAGCAGTCGGCCAGCCGGCGGGTATCGACCAGCACCACGGCGCCGATGGCACCGCGGACCAGGTCGTCCCACATGAACCAGAAGCGGTCCTGGCCCGGCGTACCGAAGAGGTACAGGATCAGGTCCTGGTCCAGGGTGATCCGGCCGAAGTCCATCGCCACGGTCGTGGTCGTCTTGTCCGGCGCGTGCGTGAGGTCATCGATCCCCGCCGAAGCGGAAGTCATCACGGCTTCGGTACGCAGCGGATTGATCTCTGAGACGGCCCCGACGAACGTGGTCTTGCCCACGCCGAAGCCGCCCGCCACCACGATTTTCGCGGAGGTGGTGGAGCGGGCTGCACCGCTAGAGCTTGCGAAGTCCACTGAGCACCCTTTCGAGCAGTGTCACATCTGGCTGTCCGCCGGCGGTCTCGTCCCCGCCGGGCTGATGGATGGCGACGAGTCCGGCCTCCGCCAGGTCGGCGACGAGGATCCGGGCGACGCCGAGGGGGATGGAGAGAAGCGCGGAGATCTCGGCAACTGACTTGATCTCGCGGCAGAGGTGGCAGATGCGCTGGTGCTCCGGCAGCTGGCCCTGCATCTTCGCGGGGTCGGCGGTCGTGCTGACCAGTGCCTCGATGGCGAGCTGGTAGCGCGGCCTGGTCCGGCCTCCGGTCATGGCGTACGGGCGCACGAGCGGGTTGTTCGAGCCCATGGGGGAGGGCTCGGGAGCGCGTCGCTGCGGCTGCACCGGCTGGATGCGCGGTGCCTGCGGCTGGTCGTACACCGATGGCTCGTACGGCTGGGAGTCGTACGGCCGGGGCTGCTGCTGCGGGGGCCGCTGCGGCCGGCGGCTCGGCGCAGACGGGAAGTTGAAGCGGTTGTTATGGGTCTCGCCCACAGGCCCGGACTGCTGTCCGGAACCATACGGGTATCCGCTCGGGGGCGTTGCCACGTCTCCTCCTCCAACTTGCCTGTCTGACGCCGGTCGCGCCACCGAACCATAAGGCGCGGTGGCGGGAAACGCACTGCCTGTCTTTTAGTTGAGAAGGCTGCCCTGCAGTTCGGCACGCAGATCCGGCGTCAGTACCGTGCCCGCGCGGTCGACCAGCAGGGCCATCTCGTAGCCGACCAGGCCGATGTCGCACTCGGGGTGTGCGAGCACGGCCAGTGACGATCCGTCCGAGACGGACATGATGAAGAGGAAGCCGCGCTCCATCTCCACCACGGTCTGATTGACGCTCCCGCCCTCGAAGATGCGGGACGCGCCGGAGGTCAGCGAGGTGAGGCCGGAGGCCACCGCCGCCAACTGATCGGCTCTGTCACGAGGGAAACCCTCGGACATGGCAAGGAGCAGCCCGTCCGCGGAGACCACGACCGTGTGGGACACCCCGGGGGTGTTGTCCACGAAGTTGGTGATCAACCAGTTCAGATTCTGCGCCGCCTGGCTCATCGGGCTCACACTAACGCTCCTGATCGTAGGTGCTGCCGGGGCCGAAGCCCTGTTGGTCATTCTGGGGGACCCCGGAGGGGTCCGTGCCGACGTTGCGTCCCTGCTGGACACCGCGGCGCAGGTTACTCAGCCTGCCGCGGACGTCCTCCGGGGCGCGGGAGACCTGAGGGCCGCCCTGCGGCGTCTGCTCCGCGGCACCTTCGACCAGGTTGGCCTTGGGCACCCGCCGGGGGAGACCGGAGGAGGTGACTCCGCCCGCCTTCGGCTCGCGCAGCCGCTCCGCCCTCTCCCAGCGATCATCATTGGAGCTGCGCCAGTCGGAGCCGTCCTGGCCGGTCTCCGGCGTGCTCCGCTGCTGCTGCACCTGCGGTGCCTGCTGGTCGCGGCCTCCGCGGCGCGGAAGGCCGGCATCCGTCAGCGACGGTGCGTCGCTCGGTGTGGGGCCCGGACGCTCGAATGGTACGCGCTCGGGGGCGTCAGCGGGAGCGGCAGTGGTATTCCGGTCGGATTCCGCTTCGGTCCCGAAGTAGCCCTCGAACGCCGGGCGTTCGGGCCAGTCATCCGACGGTGCCGCTTCACCGGAGACGAAAGGCTGCTGGCCCGTGGTCTCGGCGAAGCTGCCCTCGCCGAACGCCTGGTGGCCGTGGGCCCGGTCGTCGTAGAGCGGTTGATCGGCTTCCGCATATGCCTGGGGCGGGTAGTCCTGGTAGGTACCGGGAGACTCCTGGTAGCCACCGGCGGACGGTACCTCGTCACGGAAGAGCGGACGCTCGTCCCCCTGGTACTCGGCGGACTGCTCACCGCCCGTCTGGGCTTCCAGGGCTGCCCGGCGCTCCTCGCGGAGCAGCGAGCGGCCCATCATGTCCAGTTCCGCGCCGTCCGTGCGGCCGTAGCGGGTGTCGTCGAAGCCCAGCTCGGCGGCGGTGCGCTGATGGGTGTCGTACGACGCCTGCTGGTGCTCCGGAACGATTCGGGAGACCGTGAAGTCGTCGTCGTACTGCTCCTCGCCGCCACCACCGTGGGTGATCGCCTCGGGCAGCATGACCAGGGACGTGGTGCCCGCCTGCTCGCCGGAGGGGCGCAGCTGCACCCGGATCCCGTGCCGGTCGGCCAGCCGGCCGACCACGAACAGGCCCATGCGCTGGGAGATCGCGGCATCCACACTCGGCGGGTTGGCCAGCTTGTGGTTGATGTCCGCGAAGTCCTCGGGGGTGAGCCCGATGCCCTTGTCATGGATCTCGATCATCACCCGGCCGTCGGGCAGCCGGGTCGCGGCGACCCGCACCTTGGTCTGCGGGGAGGAGAACGTGGTGGCGTTCTCCAGCAGCTCGGACAGCAGGTGCACGAGGTCGGTCACGGCGGTGCCGTGGATCTCGCTCTCGGGGACGCCGGTGAGCTCTATTCGCTCGTAGGACTCGACCTCGGAGGTCGCCGCCCGCAGGACATCGATCAGCGGCACCGGCTGGTTCCAGCGCCGGCCGGGCTCCTCGCCCGCGAGGATGAGGAGGTTCTCGCCGTTGCGCCGCATACGCGTGGCGAGGTGGTCGAGCCGGAAGAGGCTTTCCAACTGGTCCGGGTCCGCCTCGTTGTTCTCCAGGTCGGTGATCAGCTCCAGCTGGCGCTCGATCAGACCCTGGTTACGGCTGGAAAGGTTGGTGAAGATCGCGTTGACGTTGCCCCGCAGCAGCGCCTGCTCGGCGGCGAGCCGGACGGCCTCGCGGTGCACCTGGTCGAAGGCGCGGGCGACCTCGCCGATCTCGTCGGTGGTGGAGATCGGGATGGGCTGCACACGGGTGTCGACCCGGCCCGGGTCGGTCCGCGAGAGCTGGTCGACCAGCATCGGCAGCCGCTGCTCGGCGATGCCGAAGGCGGCGGTGCGCAGCTGGCGCATGTTGCGGCTCATCCGGCGGGCCATGAGGCCGGCCACGATGAACGCGATGATCAGCGCGGCCAGCACGATGCCGGAGTCGACGAAGGTGGACTGCTTGGCGTCCTCGGCGATCTGGTCCGCCTCGTTCACGGCCTTGTCCGCCAGGTCCTTCTCGATGGACCGGTACATGTCGAACTTGACGGTCGCAGCCGCGAAGTAGCTGTCCGAAGTGATGCCGCGCGCGCCGAGCGTCTCCGGCGCCGCACCGGTGGCCATCAGCGTGGACATCTGGTCGATCGACGGCGGGGTGCGGAACGGCCGGCCGGCGGCCTGCGCCTGCGCCTTCGCCCGTGCAATCTTCTGCTGTGCGGCCTGCTTGAGTGCCCTGGCGTCCTTGTTGAGCCGCTCGACGTCCTCCGGCGTACCGCCGGAGGTGTACTCGCCGATGGAGATGCCTTCCAGGTAGCGGTACGACGCAAAGGCGGTCAGCTGCAGCTTGTGCTCCTTGCCGCCCTGCGGGGTCGCCGGGTCCACCAGGAGGTGGGTGCCGATGGAGCGCTCAAGGGACTCGGCGGCCTTGGCCAGCGCGATGGCGTAGACCGTACGACCGTAGGAGGTGATGTTGCCGGTGCCCAGGCCGAGTTCGTTGGCGAACTCGTTCAGCGGGTGCTGGACCTCGACATAGCCCTCTTCGGTCTGCACCCCGTGCAGCCGGGAGGTGTAGGCCGCCTGGCGCAGCTTCTGGAGCTTGGGCTCGGCCTTCTCGAAGTTGGCGAGACGGCGCTTGAGGCCCGGCTTGTCCGGCATGGCCTTGGCGGCCTGGTGGAACCTGGCGGCGGCGGCGTCGGTGGTGTCCCGCGCCTGCTGGACGACGGGGTCGTCCTTCTTGCCCTTCAGCAGCGGCGCCGCGGTGCGGTCCCGCTCGTCGACCAGGGCGGTGCTGTAGGAGAGCGCGGCGCGCACCAGCTTCGCGGTGTTCTCCGCGTCCTGCGCTTCCTGCCAGGTGCCGAACGAGCTGTCCACGCGCAGACCGCCGAAGACCAGGGCGAGCAGCACGGGGATCAGCAGAATGGCGTTCAGGCGGGTCGCCACGCGCCAGTTGCGCGGGGAGTACTTACCGCCACTGACCGGAGGCTTCGCGACCGTATTTTCGGGCGCGTCGGAAGCCGGTAGGCCACCTCTGGGTGGCGGGGTGAAGTTGCCCCGCCGCGATTCCTGCGGCTCGGGGCTCGCCTTGCTTCGCCTCACTCGACCAACAACCTCTCGGCGCCGGCACTGATTTGCTGTGCCGTTTCTTCTGGGCGTTCCTACTCCGGAGTTTCAGCGAATTTCAGCACGTCAGGGCGGTGCGTTCCAAACACTGGGTAAAGGCGGAGCGGGGCCGAAAGGGCCTGAGATAAAAGGGGCGTTAAGGGCGAGCGGCGCCAAAATGCAGGAGATCTGTGAGCGCAGCGAAGCCGGGCATGCGCGCGGGGTGTCGAAACCACGCTGATTCACTGTCGAAACGTTATGAAGCAAATTTGATGGCGTGTCGAAGGACACAGATCCACTCACGGATGCCGGGAACCCGGCCCGGGCAGGGGGGAACGCCCCCGCCGGTGACAACTGCCGTACGGCCCGCTCCCGGTGCGGGAGCGGGCCGCCTGCGCGCTACTGCAGCCGGGCCATCAGCGCGTGCTCCACGAGTGTGATGAGCGCGCTCTTGGCCTCGCTGCGGTGCCGGGCGTCGGTCATGATGATCGGGGTCCCCGGGCTGATCTGCAGCGCCTCACGCACCTCTTCGGGCGTGTGCGGCTGATACCCCTCGAAACCGTTGAGGGCGACGACGAACGGCAGACCGCTGTTCTCGAAGTAGTCGACCGCGGCGAAGCAGTCGGCCAGCCGGCGGGTGTCGACCAGCACCACGGCGCCGATGGCACCGCGGACCAGGTCGTCCCACATGAACCAGAAGCGGTCCTGGCCCGGCGTACCGAAGAGGTACAGGATCAGGTCCTGGTCCAGGGTGATCCGGCCGAAGTCCATCGCCACGGTCGTCGTGGTCTTGTCCTGGACGTGGCTGAGGTCGTCGATCCCCGCCGAAGCGGAGGTCATCACGGCCTCCGTGCGCAGCGGATTGATCTCTGAGACGGCCCCGACGAACGTGGTCTTGCCCACGCCGAAGCCACCCGCCACCACGATCTTGGCGGAGGTGGTGGCGCGGGTGCCGTTCCCGTCGGAGTTGCTGTCAGAGCTTGCGAAGTCCACTGAGCACCCTCTCGAGCAAGGTCACGTCCGGCGTACCGCCGGCCTCACCGCTGCCGCCGGGCTGGTGGATCGCCACCATTCCGGCCTCTGCCAGGTCCGCGACCAGAATCCGCGCCACACCCAGCGGGATGTGCAGCAGCGCGGAGACCTCGGCAACCGACTTCACCTCACGGCACAGGTGGCAGATCCGCTGGTGCTCGGGCAGCAGCCCGGGCAGCTGAGAGGGGTCGGCGGTCGTGCTGACCAGTGCCTCGATGGCGAGCTGGTAGCGCGGCCTGGTCCGGCCTCCGGTCATGGCGTACGGGCGCACCAGCGGCTGGTCACCTTCGCTCCCGTACGGCGCTTGGCTGTAGGCGCCGTACGGGCCGGAAGTGGCAGGTGGCGGGGTCATGGGTCCTCCGGGCGGGACAACTGACGTGTCGTCGGGTTGGGCCGGTGGGGGGTGCGGCACATGGGTGGTTGGGTGCTGAACGGTGCGGCGCTGCGGGCGCCGCTTCAGTGCAGCAGGCTGCCCTGCAGTTCGGCGCGCAGATCGGGCGTCAGGACGGTGCCTGCGCGATCGACCAGCAGCGCCATTTCGTAGCCGACCAGGCCGATGTCGCACTCGGGGTGTGCGAGCACGGCCAGTGACGATCCGTCCGAGACGGACATGATGAAGAGGAACCCCCGCTCCATCTCCACAACCGTCTGGTTCACCGTCCCGCCCTCGAAGATGCGGGACGCGCCGGAGGTCAGCGAGGTCAGGCCGGAGGCCACCGCCGCCAACTGATCGGCACGGTCGCGGGGGAAGCCCTCGGACATCGCGAGGAGCAGTCCGTCCGCGGAGACCACCACCGTGTGCGACACCCCGGGGGTGTTGTCCACGAAGTTGGTGATCAACCAGTTCAGATTCTGCGCCGCCTGGCTTATCGGACTCAACTAACGCTCCTGCTGGTGTGTGGGATCGACAATGCCGTGATTGCCGGTGGACGACGTCCCGGCCTGCCGGCCTTGCTGGATACCCCGACGGAGATTGGTCAGCCGGCCCCGCACGTCGCCGGGCGCACGCGAGACCTGCGGACCGCTCTGGGTGGACTGCTGCTGCGCGGTGCCCGCGACGAGGTTCGCGCGCGGGACCCGGCGGGGCAGTCCGGAGGTGGTGATGCCGCCCGCGGCGGGCTGGCGGATCTGCTCCGCCTGCCGCCAGGTCTCGTCGTTCGGCGAGCTGCGCCACTGCGTGGCCTCGGCGGGCGCCGCGTTGCGGGCGCCGTTGACCGGTGCCTCGCCGCGGGCGCCGCCGCGTGTCTCGCCGTCCTGAGCGGACTCGCGGCGCGGCAGCCGCGGGGCCTCGGGCTCGGCGGCACCCTGGGGCGGCACCCCGGCAGCGGTGGCCGCGGGGGTGTTGAACCAGTTGGACTCGATGGTGTCGAAGATCGGCGTACGGCCGTCACCGGGACCGGCGTCCGCGTTGCCGAGCACATCGGCGGACGGCGCACCGCTGTCCTGCGGCTGCGGCGCCGGGAACTGCCCGGTGCCCTGCGACTCGTCGGCGTACGCCTCGCGCTCGGCGTCCGGCCGCCGGTACTGGCCGGTGTTGCTGCCGGGCTGCTCGTACTGGCCGGTGTTGCTGCCGGGCCGCTCGTACTGGCCGGTGTTGCCGGCAGGCCGCTCGTACTGCCCGGTGTCACTGCCGGACTGCGGGAACTGGCCCGTCTCGTACTGGCCGGTGTCGTACCGCCCGGCGTCGTACTGAGCCGTCTCGTACCGACCGGTCTCGCGCTGACCCGTCTCGGGCCGGCCCGAACCGGTGTCCGGCACGGCGAACTGCCCGGTCTGCCCGGTGTCGCCGCGCTCGTTGCCCGCACCCCGGCCGGCGAGACGCGCGCCGGGCCGGCCGCGGCCGCCCTGGGAGCCGTCCGCGGAGGGCGGGCGGACCGTTGAAGTCGGGACGGGCGAACGCCGCGGTGTCACCGGGGCCGCCGCTCGTCGGCGCGGGCCGCTCGAAGCTGCCGGTGCTCTCCGGTTCTTCGTGGCCGCGGGGCCGGTCCTGCGCCTCGCGGGGTGTCAGCGGCCAGTCGTCGGAGCCGCCGCGCTCACGGCGCGCACCCCAGCTCGTACCGCCCGGCTGCGAAGTGCCCTGGCCGCCCTGGCCGCCGGCCGGAGAACCGCCCGGCAGTTCGGCAGCGGGACCCCGGGCCGGGAGCTGCGGACGCTCCTCACGGCGCGGTGCACCGGTGGGCGGTGCCACGGTGGGCGCCGGGCCGTTGTCCGCGCCGCGGGTGGGCAGCGAGGGACGCGAGTCGCCGGGACGGCCGGCGGCCGGGCGGGCGTCGCCGCCGCGCGCCGGGGCGCCGGGCGAGCCCGCGCCGGGAGGTGCCGTACGGCCTGCCGGTGCCGAGGCACCGAAGGCGTTCGGCGCACCGCCGCCGGGGCCGCCACCGGGCCCGCCGCGGCCGGGCAGCGCGGGGCGCCCGCCGGCCGTGGGACCCGAGCCGACCTGACCGCGCGGCTGCAGCCCCGCGAGTCGGCTGGACTGCCCGCCGCCGTGGTCGCCGGCGGCCTTGGCGTTGCTCGGTGCCGGCTTCTTGCCGCCCTGGGCGACATCGACCGGCAGCATGACCAGCGCGGTGGTGCCGCCGGAGTCGGAGGGCCGCAGCTGGATACGGATGCCGTGCCGCAGCGACAGCCGGCCGACCACGAACAGACCCATGCGCCGGGACACCGAGACGTCCACGGTCGGCGGGCTGGCCAGCCGCTCGTTGATCGCCGACAGGTCCTCGGGCGACAGGCCGATACCGGTGTCGTGGATCTCGACCAGCACTCGGCCGTCGGGCAGCGCGTGACCGGTGACCTTGACCTTGGTCTGCGGCGAGGAGAACGAGGTGGCGTTCTCCAGCAGCTCGGCGAGCAGGTGCACGAGGTCGTTGACGACCCGGCCCGCGACCTCGGTCTGCGGAACGGCGTTGAGCTCGATCCGCTCGTACTGCTCCACCTCGGAGGCGGCGGCACGCAGGACGTCGACCAGTGGCACCGGCCGCGTCCACCGGCGCCCCGGCTCCTCACCCGCGAGGACCAGGAGGTTTTCGCCGTTACGGCGCATGCGGGTGGCGAGGTGGTCGAGCTTGAAGAGGGAGGACAGCTGGTCCGGGTCGGCCTCGCGGGACTCCAGTTCGGAGATCAGCGAGAGCTGACGCTGGATGAGGCCCTGCGAACGGCGCGAGAGGTTGGTGAACATCGCGTTGACGTTGCCCCGCAGCAGCGCCTGCTCGGAGGCGAGGCGGACCGCCTCGCGGTGCACGTCGTCGAAGGCCGCGGCCACCCGGCCGATCTCGTCCCGGCTGTGCACACCGACCGACTGGACGGAGGTGTCCACGTCCTGCGGGTCGGACTCGGACAGCTGCCTGACGAGCTCGGGCAGCCGGTCCTGGGCGACCTTCTGCGCGGTGTCCTGCAGCCGGCGCAGCGAGCGGACCATGGACCGGGCCACGACGAACGCGCCGACCAGCGAGACGCCCAGGACGAGCAGGATCAGCGCACCGCTGATGATCGCGGACTGCTTGGCCTCGTCGCGCAGCTCGCGGGACTTCTGCTCCATCTCCGAGAGCAGCGTGGTCTCGATCCGCGACATCTCGTCGATCTTGACGGTGTCGGAGTCGTACCAGTCGAGGTAGCGGTAGTCCTGGCTGCGGATGCCGGAGCCGCTGGTGAAGGCGCGGTGCGCAAAGGCGACCGCGGCCTTGATCTCGTCGTTGTTGCCGTCCAGACCGCGGGTGAGCGCGCCGGCGTTGTTGGTGTAGATCTGCGAGAAGCGGTCGCGGGCCGCCTTCTCGCTGTCCTCGGCGTTACGGCCGGCCAGCCGGTCGTTGGCGGACAGCTGGGGGCCGCCCTTGTGGGCGAGGCCGGCGCTGACCAGGGCGCGCTGGATCGACGCGTACTCCTTGGCCGACGAGAACGCCGCCAGCGCACGGGTACTGCGGATCATCTCCGGGTTGCTGGTCGCCTGCGCCATGTCCTGGGAGAGCGAGAGCAGCGAGTTGATCAGCTGGTTGTAGCTGGTGACGGTCCGCGCGGAGTTGTCGCCGTCCTTGTAGGCGTTGGCGCGGATCTCGTTGAGGGTGTTGAGCTGGCGGCCGATCTCCAGAACGGTCGCCCGGACACCGGCCATCGTGGCGTCCTGGCCCTGGATGTCACCGGTGGCCTGGTTGAACGACAGCTTGGCGCGGTCGGTCGCCTCACGGGGCGCGATGACGTTCGCGTCGTCCTTGGAGTTGCCGCTGCCGGCCAGCGGACCGGCCGACTTGTCCCGCTCCGCCTGCAACGCGTCGGCGAGTTCGGTCGCCTGCCGGGTCATCTCGGTGAGCAGCTGCATCTTGTCGAGCTGGTCGATGTTCTCCATCGACGTGCCGATGCGCATACCGCCCAGCGTGGTCGCGGCGACCACGGGAAGCGCGAGCAGGGACACCAGACGGGTACTGATGCGCCAGTTGCGCAACGCTATTCGCGAACCGGGGCCGCCGGTGCTCTTCGGCGCCTTGGCCTTGCCGCTGTCCGCAGCGTCATTGCCCGGCGCCTGACCGCCTCCGTCGACGGGCAGAGTGCCCCCGGCGGAACCACTGCTCTGGGCGCGCTGGGGCGAGGAGGCGCGGTCTGTCCCGCCGCGCAGCTCCGGGTCCGCCGCAGCGCTGCCATCCCTCTTGAAACGTCCCTGCACTAGCGTCGCAACCTCTGGACCAGGCGTCCCACCTCGGCGGGACGGTGTCGAGTCGTATGGGGGACCGCTGAGTCCCCCATGGCGGTCGTGAGTGACCGGCGGGCTTCCCTCTCTGGCCGAGAGGGCGGCACCACCGCGCGGCGCTACGTTGCGCCCTGCGCGCCGGCTGAAACGTGCGGCGGTCCGTGGAATTCCAGCACAGTGCAGGATCTCCAACAAGAGCGGAACCGCGCACTGTGACGTGGGTGACGCAATGTACGGAGCACGTCACGACTTGTAGAACGTGCCCCTGTTCATAACGGACGTTTGCCCGCGAGTCGTTCACTCGCAGCGGCTGTCCCAGGTGCGGTGATCGGGAGCGGAACGTGCAGTTCAATCCGTCAATGTCCGTTTCGCCCTGGGATGTTGATCATGGAAAATGCGGCATTTGTCGCACGGTTCGTGAGCAAACTCACAGGAAGATCATTGAGTTTCCCAGCACTTCGCAGGGAATAGCGTGCATAGCCTGACGCTTTACACAGTTGCCGGATGTGACAAGGCAGCTTTCGGCAGGCCCTTTCCCGACCTTTGATGACGCGAGGCAAGCAGCAGTGAAGACGACGACGATGTTCCGCAACATAGCCAACCCGCGGCGCACCACCCTGGCTCACCTCAACGACGCCGGCGAGCTCGGCACCGAGGCACTCCAGGCGCCGCAGCACACCGTCGACCTGCCGGCCCAGACCGCCAATCCCCGCCGCACCGTCCTGATGGACGCGCCCGCGCAGGACGTCCCGGCGTAAAGCGTCACCGGATCAGCAGCGGCCCCGCGATAGCCTGGAGTGTCAACTCCGGCCAGTGATCAATTGAGGGGCAGCGGCAACCCGTGCGCATCGCCAGATTCTCCATCGACGGCAACGTCGGCTTCGGCGTCCTCGAAGGCGACGAACTCGACGTCATCAAGGGGCATCCCTTCGCAGAATTCGAGCGCTCGGGCCAGAAGGTCCCCCTCGACAAGGTCCGGCTGCTGCCGCCCGTTCTGCCCAACAAGATCGTGGCGATCGGCCGCAACTACGCCGATCACGCCGCCGAGCTGGGCAACGCCGTCCCGGACGTGCCGGTCACCTTCTTCAAGCCGTCCACCTCGGTGACCGGCCCCGGCGACCCCATCGCGTACCCCTCCTTCTCCCAGGAGGTGCACCACGAGGCGGAGCTCGCCGTCGTGATCGGCCGCATGTGCCGGGAGGTGCCCCGCGAGCGCGCCAAGGACGTCATCCTCGGCTACACCTGCGCCAACGACGTCACCGCACGCGATGTGCAGCAGCGTGAGAAGCAGTGGGCCAGGGCCAAGGGCTTCGACAGCTCCTGCCCGCTCGGCCCCTGGGTCGAGACCGGGCTCACCCCCGAGGACATCGCCGCGGGCCTCGCCGTCCAGTGCACGGTCAACGGCGAACAGCGCCAGCTCGGCCGCACCAGCGACATGGTCCGTCCGGTCGAGGACCTGATCGTCCACATCACCGAGGCGATGACCCTGCTCCCGGGCGACGTCATCCTCACGGGCACCCCCGCCGGGGTCGGCCCCCTCAACGTCGGCGACGAGGTCGCCGTCACCATCGAAGGCATCGGCACTCTCACCAACAAGGTGATCAAGCGTGGCTAACGCGACCCCCGTCCGCGTCCGTTTCTGTCCCTCCCCGACCGGTAACCCCCATGTCGGCCTGATCCGTACCGCCCTGTTCAACTGGGCCTACGCACGGCACAACAAGGGCACCCTGGTCTTCCGGATCGAGGACACCGACGCGGCCCGCGACTCCGAAGAGTCCTACAACCAGCTGCTGGACTCCTTCCACTGGCTCGGCTTCGACTGGGACGAGGGCCCCGAGGTCGGCGGCCCGCACGTGCCCTACCGCCAGTCGCAGCGCATGGACCTCTACAAGGACATCGCCGGCAAGCTGCTCGCCGCCGGCCACGCGTACCACTGCTACTGCACCACTGAGGAGCTGGACACCCGCCGCGAGGCCGCCCGCGCCGCCGGCCGCCCCTCCGGCTACGACGGCAGCTGCCGCACGCTCACCGACGAGCAGAAGGCCGCGTACGAGGCCGAGGGCCGTACCTCCATCGTCCGCTTCCGGATGCCCGACGAGCCGATCACCTTCACCGACCTGGTGCGCGGCGAGCTGACCTTCACCCCGGAGAACGTCCCGGACTACGGCATCGTCCGCGCCAACGGCGCCCCCCTCTACACCCTCGTCAACCCCGTCGACGACGCCCTGATGGAGATCACCCACGTCCTGCGCGGCGAGGACCTGCTCTCCTCCACCCCCCGCCAGATCGCCCTGTACAAGGCGTTGATCGAGCTGGGCATCGCCAAGGCGATCCCGGCCTTCGGCCACCTGCCCTACGTCATGGGCGAGGGCAACAAGAAGCTCTCCAAGCGCGACCCGCAGGCGAACCTCAACCTCTACCGGGAGCGCGGCTTCCTCCCCGAGGGCCTGCTCAACTACCTTGCGCTGCTCGGCTGGTCCTTCTCGGCGGACCAGGACCTCTTCTCCGTCGCCGAGCTGGTCGAGAAGTTCGACATCGCGGACGTCAACGCCAACCCGGCCCGCTTCGACCTGAAGAAGGCCGAGGCGATCAACGCCGACCACATCCGGCAGCTGGACGTGAAGGACTTCATCACGGCCTGCGAGCCCTGGCTGAAGGCCCCGCACGCCAACTGGGCCCCCGAGGACTTCGACGAGGCCGCCTGGCAGGCCATCGCCCCGCACGCCCAGACCCGCCTGACCGTCCTCTCCGACATCACCGCCAATGTCGACTTCCTGTTCCGCAAGGAGCCGGTCGAGGACGAGGCGTCCTGGACGAAGGCGATGAAGGGCGACCCGGTCGCGCTGCTCACCACGGCCCGCGCCAAGCTCGACGCCGCCGACTGGGCGTCCGGCCCCGAGCCCCTGAAGGAGGCCGTCCTGGCCGCCGGCGAGGAGCACGGCCTCAAGCTCGGCAAGGCACAGGCCCCCGTCCGGGTGGCGGTCACCGGCCGCACGGTCGGCCTGCCCCTCTTCGAGTCCCTGGAGATCCTGGGCAAGGAGCGCACCCTCCAGCGCATCGACGCGGCCCTGGCCAAGCTGGCCGGCTGACCCGCGGCAGCGCCCACGGGCCCGGACGCCGCACGGCTTCCGGGCCTGTGGCCTGTCCGGAGCGCCGGGAGCTACATTGCCGGTATGCCCGTGCGCGCTGTCCTGTGGGACCTTGACGACACCCTCTTCGACTACACCGGCTCGGACCGGACCGGTGCGCTGCGGCACCTGCGGGCCGAAGGGGTCCTTGCCGCCCACGGCGGCGAGGAGGCGGCGCTGGAGCGCTGGCGGACGGTCATGGAGACCGAGTTCGCCCGTTTCCTCGCCGGCGAGGTGGGCTTTCTCGATCACCGCAGGGCCCGGGCCCGGACGTTCCTGGGGACCCCGCTGCTCTCCGACGCCGAGGCCGACGCCTGGTTCGGCCGGTACGTCGCCCATTACGAGGCGTCCTGGGTCCTGTTCCCGGATGCCGCGCCCGTACTGGAGGCGCTGGCACCGCTGGTGCGGCAGGCGGTGCTGTCCAACGCCGCCACCGCCAACCAGGAGCGCAAGCTGGCCGTCCTCGGGATCCGGGAGTCCTTCGAGGCGGTGCTCTGCGCGGATGAACTGGGGTACGCCAAGCCGGCCGCGGAGGCATTCCACGGCGCCTGTAAGGCGCTTGGCCTAACGCCCGGCGACGTGGTCTACGTGGGCGACAAGCTCGATATCGACGCGCTCGGCGCCCGGGATGCCGGGCTGACGGCCGTATGGCTGGACCGTGCGGGCACTGGGGAGGGGGCCGGGGAGCCGCCGCCGCAGGGCGTGCGGCGGATCGCGGACCTTGCGGAGCTCCCGGAGCTGTTGCGCGAAGTTACCGGTTTTGGTGCGCCGTCCACGATCAGGTAATGTTCTTCCTGCGCCGCCCGAGAGGGCCGAAAGGCCCGGCCGGAAAGCGCAAACCAAACAAACCCCCCACGGGGGGTTGAGTTTTGGTGGGCTATGGTGTAATTGGCAGCACGACGGTTTCTGGTTCCGTTAGTCTAGGTTCGAGTCCTGGTAGCCCAGCAAGAGATCTTTCGGTCCACTGTGATCGTGTGGAAGGTTTCTTGATCGCAGTACCAGGCCCCCGTTGTGTAGCGGCCTAGCACGCCGCCCTCTCAAGGCGGTAGCGCCGGTTCGAATCCGGTCGGGGGTACAGATCCTTCCTCTCCGTCTCCTTCGGGTCGCTCCCGAATGCGACGATGTAGAGCCCACGCGACTCCGGTTGCGTGGAGGATCGCTAGGGCCCCCGTTGTGTAGCGGCCTAGCACGCCGCCCTCTCAAGGCGGTAGCGCCGGTTCGAATCCGGTCGGGGGTACTGGTCTAAACCACCATGGGCTATGGTGTAATTGGCAGCACGAGTGATTCTGGTTCATTTAGTCTAGGTTCGAGTCCTGGTAGCCCAGCGCGGTGTGTCCTCGGGACACGTCAACTGCAGGAAAACTTGCCCCCGTTGTGTAGCGGCCTAGCACGCCGCCCTCTCAAGGCGGTAGCGCCGGTTCGAATCCGGTCGGGGGTACAAGAAGGAGAAGCCCTCCGCATCATGCGGGGGGCTTCTTCGTGTCAGCTTCCGCTGCCGAAGCGCTTGTTGGACTCCTCCGACTCCGCCAGCCGGCGCAGGCTCAGCAGCACCGGTTCGTAGAGCACGGTCAGGGCCACCGCCGCCTCCACCTGCTCCTCCCGCGTCGCGAACTCCTCGAGCACGTCCAGGTCCGCGACGGCGAGTTGTTCCGCCTGGCGCGCGTACGGCAGCAGATGCGCGGTGTCGCAGGCATAGCCGAGGCGGTCCAGTGCCGTGATGGCGGTGACGAGCATGCCGAAGGCGGGCGAGGTGGCGAGGCCGGAGCGCCAGCCGAGGAGTTCCAGCAGCTCATCGGCGGTGTTCCGGGCGGCGGCCGTTGCCGGGTCCGTTTCGTCGGGCTCCGGGCCGCAGGGGAGTGCCCGGACGGCCGCGCCCAGCCGGTGGTGGTGGTCGAGCGAGTCGTCCTCGATGGCGGCCAGGACCTCGCGCGCTGTGGTGACGGGCACCCGGCCGACCTGGATCAGGGCCCGGACGAGCCGGAGCCGGCGCAGATGGTCCTCGCCGTACTCGGACTGGGTGGCGGTGATCCGGCGGCCCGGCGGCAGCAGCCGTTCGCGCAGGTAGTACTTGATCGTCGGGGTGGGTACCCCGCTGCGCTCGCTCAGCTCTGCCAGTCGCATCCCTTGTGCACCTTTCCCTTGCATTCCCTCTTGGAGAGTGTCACTATCCAAGCATGGATAGTGATGCTATCCAAGGTGTCCGGTGTGACGAAGGGGGCTGTCATGAGCGGCAAGCCGATGCAGGGACGGATGACGGCGGACGGTGAGGGCGGCGTGGTGGTCTTCCTCATCGGGATGCGGATCAACAGCTGGTGGGCGGTGCGGAGTTGGCTTCCGGTGTTCCTGGCGATGCCGCGCATGATCAAGGAGCTGGCCCGTGACCGGGGCCGCGGATTGCTGGGCTACCGCCTGCTCCCCGGGCTCCCGAGGAATCTGGGCCTCATCCAGTACTGGGAGTCGAAGGAGAAGCTGCTGGCGTACGCCGCGGACCAGGGCGGCGAGCACCGCCCTGCCTGGGCGGCGTTCAACCGCCGGGCCCGGGAGGGGCGGGACAAGGTCGGCTTCTGGCACGAGACCTATGTGGTCCCGGCGGGCTCGTACGAGAGCATCTACGTCAATATGCCGTCGTTCGGGCTGGGGGAGGCCCGGGGGACGGTGCCGGTCGGCCGCCGCGGGGAGCGGGCCGCGGACCGGATGGCGCCCTGAGGGCCCGGGGTGACCCCGCGCGGACTGTCCGCGCGGGGCCACCCCTTTTCGGTATGTGGGGCCGCGTCCGGCAGCGGCCCTTGTCCCGGCCCGCCCTGCCGCGGGGCGCTCAGCCGGTGCGTTTTCGGTATGTGTGGCCGCAGCTCACGGCGGCCTCTGCTCTGGCCTGCTCCGCCGCGGGGTGCTCAGCCGACGGGCGGCCTTTTTCGGCATCGTGACCGCAGCCCGCACCCCACGGCGGCCCCTGCCCCGGCCCGCCCCGGCCGCGGGGTGGTCAGCTGGTGCGCCGCAGGCCCTCGGAGAGGCGGGCTGCCGCGTCGATGACCGCCTGGGCGTGCATCCGGCCGGGGTGGCGGGTCAGCCGCTCGATCGGGCCGGAGACCGACACGGAGGCCACCACGCGGTTGGAGGGGCCGCGTACGGGGGCGGAGACCGAGGCCACGCCCGGCTCCCGCTCGCCGATCGACTGGGCCCAGCCACGGCGCCGTACGCCGGAGAGGGCGGTGGCCGTGAAGCGCGCGCCCTGCAGGCCGCGGTGCAGCCGCTCGGGCTCCTCCCAGGCCATCAGGATCTGGGCGGCCGAGCCCGCCTTCATGGGGAGCGTGGAGCCGACCGGGACGGTGTCCCGCAATCCGGACAGCCGTTCCGCCGCCGCCACGCAGATCCGCATATCGCCCTGCCGTCGGTAGAGCTGGGCGCTCTCGCCCGTCACGTCGCGCAGGTGCGTGAGCACCGGGCCGGCCGTGGCCAGCAGGCGGTCCTCGCCGGCCGCCGCGGCCAGCTCGGACAGGCGGGGGCCCAGGATGAACCGGCCCTGCATGTCCCTCGCCACCATCCGGTGGTGTTCCAGAGCCACGGCCAGCCGGTGGGCCGTGGGTCGTGCAAGCCCTGTCGCCGCGACCAGCCCGGCGAGGGTGGCCGGACCGGACTCCAGAGCGCTCAATACCAGAGCTGCCTTGTCGAGAACGCCGACGCCGCTAGAGTTGTCCATGCAACGATACTCGCGTCTCACACTGTGAAACGCAAGTTCAATTTTCCGGGGAAGTCGTCAATCTGTAGGTGTGGCCCTGGACCAGGGTCACGGCGTAAGGCCTGGCAGGGGGACTTCTGCGGGCATCGCGCACGGACGAGAAAGGCCGGCGATGCGGCCGGCCGGAGGGAAAGCGATGGGACGGACACTCGCGGAGAAGGTCTGGGACGACCATGTCGTCCGGCGCGCGGAAGGCGAGCCCGACCTTCTCTTCATCGATCTGCACCTGCTGCACGAGGTCACCAGCCCGCAGGCGTTCGACGGCCTCCGCAAGGCCGGCCGCCAGGTGCGCCGCACGGACCTGACCATCGCCACCGAGGACCACAACACCCCCACCCTCGACATCGACAAGCCGATCGCCGACCCGGTCTCGCGCACCCAGCTGGAGACGCTGCGCAAGAACTGTGCGGAGTTCGGCGTCCGGCTGCACCCGCTGGGCGATGTCGAGCAGGGTGTTGTCCACGTCGTGGGACCGCAGTTGGGACTGACCCAGCCCGGCACCACGGTGGTCTGCGGTGACAGCCACACCTCCACCCACGGAGCCTTCGGCGCGCTGGCGTTCGGCATCGGCACCAGCCAGGTCGAGCACGTCCTGGCCACCCAGACGCTGCCGCTGGCGCCCTTCAAGACCATGGCGATCACCGTTGACGGCGAGCTGCCCGAGAGCGTGACCGCCAAGGACCTCATCCTGGCGATCATCGCCAGGATCGGCACCGGCGGCGGCCAGGGCTACGTCCTGGAATACCGCGGCTCGGCCATCGAGAAACTCTCGATGGAAGCCCGGATGACCATCTGCAACATGTCGATCGAGGCGGGCGCGCGGGCGGGCATGATCGCCCCCGACAAGACCACCTTCGACTACCTGCAGGGCCGCGACCACTCGCCGC
The DNA here is from genome assembly GCF_040253635.1 of Streptomyces sp. Edi2. Lineage (NCBI taxonomy): Bacteria > Bacillati > Actinomycetota > Actinomycetes > Kitasatosporales > Streptomycetaceae > Streptomyces > Streptomyces sp. Edi2. The sequence goes on from NZ_JBEJGX010000003.1 coordinate 6,470,624, forward strand.
AGGGCGAGGAGTGGGACGCCGCCGTCGCCTACTGGAAGACGCTGCGCACGGACGAGGATGCGGTCTTCGACGCCGAGGTGCACATCGACGCCTCGGCACTGGCCCCGTTCGTCACCTGGGGCACCAACCCCGGCCAGGGCGCACCGCTTTCGGCGAGCGTCCCCGACCCGGCTTCGTACGAGGACGCCTCGGAGCGCTACGCCGCCGAAAAGGCCCTCGAGTACATGGGGTTGACGGCGGGTCAGCCGCTGCGCGAGATCAACGTGGACACGGTCTTCGTAGGTTCGTGCACCAACGGCCGCATCGAGGACCTGCGCGCCGCGGCCTCGATCCTGGAGGGCCGCAAGGTCGCCGACGGCGTCCGGGTGCTGATCGTGCCCGGCTCGGTCCGGGTCTCCCTGGAGGCCGTCGCCGAGGGCCTGGACAAGGTCTTCACCGCGGCGGGCGCCGAATGGCGGCATGCGGGCTGCTCGATGTGCCTGGGGATGAACCCCGACCAGCTGGCGCCCGGTGAGCGCTCCGCGTCCACCTCCAACCGCAACTTCGAGGGCCGGCAGGGCAAGGGCGGGCGGACGCACCTGGTCTCGCCGCAGGTTGCCGCCGCAACGGCGGTTCTCGGCCATCTGGCCTCACCGGCCGATCTGTCCGATGCAGCCGTCGCCACGCCCGCGGGAGTCTGAACCATGGAAGCTTTCACCACCCACACAGGCCGGGCCGTCCCGCTGCGCCGCAGCAATGTCGACACCGACCAGATCATCCCTGCTCACTGGCTGAAGAAGGTCACCCGCGACGGCTTCGAGGACGGGCTGTTCGAGGCCTGGCGCAAGGACCCGCAGTTCGTCCTCAACCAGGAGCGGTACAAGGGTGCCACGGTGCTGGTGGCCGGCCCCGACTTCGGTACCGGCTCCTCGCGTGAGCACGCCGTCTGGGCGCTGCAGAACTACGGCTTCAAGGCCGTCATCTCCTCGCGGTTCGCGGACATCTTCCGTGGCAACTCCCTCAAGAACGGACTGCTGACGGTGGTCCTGCCGCAGGAGACCGTGGACCGGCTGCAGCAGCTGCTGGAGGCCGACCCGGCCGCCGAGATCACCGTTGACCTGGTCGGCAGGCAGGTCCGCGCCGAGGGTGTCAGCGCCGACTTCGAGCTGGACGAGAACGCCCGTTGGCGTCTGCTGGAGGGGCTGGACGACATCAGTCTCACCCTTCGGGAGGAGTCGGCCATCGTGGAGTACGAGGCGAACAGGCCGTCGTTCAAGCCGCGTACCCTCGAGGTCTGACCTCGGGTTTTATGGCTCAAAGCTATATTGCGTACGATGCGCCCCCTGTGCAGTTGGCAGGGGGCGCTTCTGCTTGTCGAGGGCGCTGTTGAGGCCCCGTGAAGCGACAACTCGCCGCAGATGGCACAATTAGCGCATGGAACGCGACGACCAACTCGAGCTCTACGGTCTCGTCGCCGACCGGCTCAAGGACGCGCATACAAAGGTGCGCACACTGCAAGTCCCGGAGGGCGTACGGATGGCGCTGACCCGGAAGCTGCTCGTCATCACGGCCGCGGCTAAACACGATCTTGCGGACGCGGCAAGGCGTCTGGAGTGGTTCATGGAAGACCTCGACGAAGGTCGTTATCCCGAAGATGTGCGCGCCGACGGAAGTCCGTGAAGGTCGACTTCGTTGCGGCACAAGGGTGATTAGCCCGTTTCGTGTTTGATTTGCGGTATATATCTGCCTAACGTGCGAAAAAGCTTGGAAACTTTCGTTCCAGCAATGTCTCCGAAGGGGAAGACGTGAACAAGGCGCAGCTCGTAGAAGCCATTGCCGACAAGCTCGGCGGCCGCCAGAACGCCGCGGACGCGGTGGATGCCGTACTGGACGCAATCGTCCGTTCAGTTGTCACCGGCGACCGCGTTTCGGTCACCGGATTCGGCTCGTTCGAGAAGGTTGACCGCCCAGCCCGCTACGCCCGCAACCCGCAGACGGGTGAGCGCGTACGGGTCAAGAAGACCTCCGTTCCGCGCTTCCGCGCCGGTCAGGGCTTCAAGGACCTGGTCAGCGGCTCGAAGAAGCTCCCCAAGGGCGGAGAGGTCTCGGTCAAGAAGGCACCCAAGGGCAGCCTCACCGGTGGTACGGCCATCAAGAAGGCCGCCGCCAAGAAGGCCACCGCCAAGAAGGCCACGGCGAAGAAGGCCGCCGCGAAGAAGACGACGGCGAAGAAGACCACCGCGGCCAAGAAGACGACCGCCAAGAAGACGACGGCGAAGAAGGCCGCCACGAAGGCCACCGCCAAGAAGGCGGCCCCGGCCAAGAAGACCACCGCGAAGAAGGCCACCGCGAAGAAGACCGCCCCCGCCAAGAAGGCGACGGCGAAGAAGGCCCCCGCGAAGAAGGCCACCGCACGCAAGACCACCGCCAAGAAGACCACCGCACGCAAGCGGTAATTCAGCAGCGGCGACGCCACGCGTCGGGCCGGTCTCCCTTCGGGGAGCCCGGCCCGCGGTGCGTCCGGGCCCTTCGGGTGGGCACCTCCCCGGCCCCCCGGTCCTTCCCGCTCCCTCCTGGTCCTTCCCGGCACACGGGCGGGAGAAGGGGCCCGGGGCCTGCTCGTCTAGGCTCTCTCCCATGCAGGCCACCGCGTATACGTACGACTCCCAGACCCGCTCCGGCAGCGTGCTGCTGGACGACGGCACCCCGCTGCCCTTCGACGCGGCGGCCTTCGACGCCGGCGGTCTGCTGCTGCTGCGGCCCGGTCAGCGGGTCCGTATCGAGGTCACCGGCGAAGGGGACGACCGGCAGATCGCCCTGGTCACGCTCCAGACCCTCTGACAGGTCCCGCCCCGGCGCTCCGACCGGTCACGCTCCGGATGCTCTGACCTGCGGCGGCACCGGCCGTGGTGCGCCGTCCGGCGCCTCGGTGGCCGTGGCCGCCCGACCCGCCCCGCCCGCCAGATGCGGCGCCTGGAGCGCCGTGTGCGGGCCCACGCCCAGCGCCAGCGCGGCCAGCAGATCCTCGCCGGTGTCCACGTCCCGGCGTACCGACGGCACCGTGGACGTGGTGATCTCCCGCGCCCCGGAGGCCAGGTGACGGGCCCGGGACGGACCTCCGAATGCCGGTTCCAATTCCACTCCGGAAGTCGCGGTCAGAAGTGTTGTCCCGATATCCGCCGCATCCGCGAGAAATGCACGCGGAAATAGCGAAGCGGAATGGAGCACCTGTTCCAGTTCGGCGGGGCGCAGCGCCGGAAGGTCGGCGTTGAGCGCGGCGAGGGCCGCGCCCGGGCGACGCGCCCGGACCGCGCCCGCTCCATGGGCCAGTGCCGCGTTGAGACCGCGGGCCGGTGTGTCGGGCACAATGCGCGCGCCGAGCGCCGCCAGGCGCCCCGCGGCCAGCTGGTCATCCGTGACAACCGCCACATCCCGGACGTCTTTGCAGGCCAGCGCCGCTGCCACGGTATCCAGGGCAAAAGCGAGGGCCAGCCGGGGCCGGAACTCCTCACCGGCGGCCGGGGAGAGCCTGCTCTTGGCCTGCAGCAGCGGTTTCAGCGGTACCACCAGGCTCCAGCCCACATCCGCTCCGTCTCGTCGCATCGGCGCCATTCTCACCTGCTGCCGCCGCTCTCCGGGAGCGTCGGGGTTACGGTGTCCTCGACATAGCGGGTACCTGGGGCGACACTTGTGCGGCTGCCGGCCCGCAGCAGCTTTGCAGGTCCCACAAGGAGGGTGTCCCAGTGTCCCGCCGCAGAATCGGCTTCTGGTACCGCTTGGCCGCGGTCATCTGCAAACCGCCGCTCTTGGTTCTGTTCAAGCGGGACTGGCAGGGAATGGAGCACATTCCGGCCGACGGCGGATTTATCACCGCGGTCAACCACAACTCGTATCTTGATCCGCTCTCCTATGCGCACTATCAGTACAACACCGGGCGGGTCCCCCGATTCCTCGCCAAGGCCGGACTCTTCAAGAGCGGCTTTGTCGGCCTGATGATGCGCGGCACCGGCCAGATCCCCGTCTACCGGGAAACCACCGACGCCGCCACCGCCTTCCGCGCCGCCGTCAGCGCCATCGAGAAGGGCGAATGCGTCGCCTTCTACCCCGAGGGCACCCTCACCCGCGACCCCGAGCTGTGGCCCATGCAGGGCAAGACCGGTGCCGCCCGGGTGGCATTGCTGACCAAGGCGCCGGTCATTCCCGTCGCGCAGTGGGGCGCCAATGACGCGATGCCGCCGTACGCCAAGGAGAAGAAGCTCCGCCTCCTGCCGCGTAAGACGCTGAGGGTGCAGGCCGGACCGCCGGTCGATCTGAGCGCGTTCTACGACCAGGAGCCGACCGCCGAGGTGCTGCGGGCCGTCACCGAGGTCATCATGGCCGCCATCACCGAGCAGCTGGCCGTCGTGCGCGGCGAGCCCGCGCCGACCGAACCGTACGACTGGCGCAAGGCGGTCGCCAGGGAGCGCCGCGCCGCCCGGGAAGCCGCCAAGGCGGCCCAGGGCGCCGCTGCGGCCACGGCCCCCGCCGAGCGGACCGCCGCCCCGGAACCGGCCGTCGGCCCGCAGCAGGCCCGAAGCACCCAGCAGGCACAGGAGGATGAAAGCAAGTGACGCGCTGCGCCGTCTACGGCACGGGGTCCTGGGGTACCGCCTTCGCGATGGTGCTCGCCGACGCAGGATGCGAGGTGACCCTGTGGGGACGCCGTGCGGCCCTGGTCGACGCCGTCAACAACGGCCGTACGAACCCCGACTACCTGCCGGGGGTCGAGCTGCCCGCGTCCGTACGGGCCACCACCGACCCGGCGGAAGCGGCGCGCGGCGCGGAGTTCGCCGTGCTGGCGGTGCCCGCCCAGACGCTGCGCGGCAATCTCGCCGAATGGGCGCCGCTGCTGCCCGACGGGACGGTCCTGGTCTCCCTGATGAAGGGCGTCGAACTGGGCACGGCCAAGCGCATGAGCGAGGTCATCGAGGAGGTGGCCAAGGTCCCCGCGGAGCGCGTCGCGGTGCTGACCGGGCCCAACCTCGCCAAGGAGATCGCCGCCCGGCAGCCCGCCGCCGCCGTGGTGGCCTGCGCCGACGAGGCGGTCGCCCGGCGCTTCCAGACCGCCTGCCACACCTCGTACTTCCGCCCGTACACCAACACCGACGTGGTGGGCTGTGAACTGGGCGGCGCGGTCAAGAACGTCATCGCACTCGCCGTCGGCATCGCCACCGGTATGGGCCTGGGCGACAACGCCAAGGCGTCCCTGATCACCCGCGGTCTGGCCGAGACCACCCGGCTCGGCCTCGCCATGGGCGCCGACGCGCACACCTTCGCCGGGCTGGCCGGGATGGGCGACCTCGTCGCCACCTGCTCCTCGCCGCTGTCGCGCAACAACACCTTCGGCACCAACCTCGGCCGCGGGATGACGCTCCAGGAGACCATCGCGGTCACCAAGCAGACCGCCGAGGGCGTCAAGTCCTGCGAATCCGTACGGGATCTGGCCCGCAGGCACGGCGTCGACATGCCGCTCACCGAGACGGTCGTGGAGATCGTCCACGAGGGCAAGCCGCCGATGGTCGCCCTCAAGGAGCTGATGTCGCGCAGCGCCAAGTCCGAACGGCACTGAATCCGGCTCGGAAACCGGCACGCAAACCGGCGCCGGAACGTCCGGTCCGGTCCCGTTCCGTCCGGGAGCCCGGCCCCCGGCAGCCGGGCGGCCGTCGGCACGACGCCACCAACGGCCGCCACAGCACTGACTCCGCGCCGGTCAGCAGGTACCCTCAACCCGATATGAGCAGCGAGACCTCCCCACACAAGCCCCGCGTCGCCGTCGTGTTCGGCGGCCGCAGCTCCGAGCACGCGATCTCCGTGGTCACGGCCGGCGCCGTGCTGCGCGCCATCGACCGCGAGAAGTACGACGTGCTGCCCATCGGCATCACCACCGACGGCCGCTGGGCGCTGACCGCCGACGACCCCGAGCGGATGGCCATCGCGGACCGGCAGCTGCCCTCGGTGGCCGCGCTCGCCGAGTCCACCGAGGGCGCCGTGGTGCTCCCCGTCGACCCCACCAACCGTGAGGTCGTCTACAGCGAGCCGGGCTCGGTCCCCAAGGCGCTGGGCGAGGTCGATGTCGTCTTCCCCGTGCTGCACGGCCCCTACGGCGAGGACGGCACCCTGCAGGGCCTGCTGGAGCTCTCCGGAGTGCCCTACGTCGGCTCGGGCGTGCTCGCCTCCGCCGTCGGCCAGGACAAGGACTACATGAAGCGGGTGTTCACCTCCTTCGGGCTGCCGGTCGGCCCGTACGAGGTCATCCGCCCCCGCGAGTGGGAAAACGATCCGGCGGCCGCCCGCAGGAAGATCGTGGACTTCGCCGGCGAGCACGGCTGGCCGCTCTTCGTGAAGCCCGCCCGGGCCGGCTCGTCCATGGGCATCACCAAGGTCGACGACCTCGGCGGCCTGGACGAGGCGATCGAGGAGGCCCGCCGGCACGACCCCAAGATCCTCGTGGAGTCGCTGCTGCGCGGCCGCGAGATCGAGTGCGGGGTGCTGGAGTTCGAGGACGGCCCGCGGGCCAGCGTGCCGGCCGAGATTCCGCCGGTCACCGCGCACGACTTCTACGACTTCGAGGCCAAGTACATCGACTCGGCGGACGGGATCGTCCCGGCCCCGCTGAGCGAGGAGCAGACCGCGAAGGTCCAGGAGCTGGCCGTCGCGGCCTTCGAGGCGGCGTCCTGCGAAGGACTGGTGCGGGCGGACTTCTTCCTGCAGGACAACGGCGAGTTCGTGATCAACGAGATCAACACGCTCCCCGGCTTCACGCCCATCTCGATGTACCCGCGGATGTGGCAGGAGAGCGGTGTGAGCTACCCGGAGCTGATCGACCGGCTCCTGCAGGCCGCGCTGCAGCGCTCCACGGGACTGCGCTGAGCCGGCGGCCCCCCCGGCGGCCGGTCCGCCGCTACAGGGGAGACACCCCTAGACCCCGGTGGGAACCGTCTTCTTCACGGCGCCCCCGAGATCGGTGAGTGCATCGACCTCGGGGGCGTACTTCCCGGGAACGGTCACCTCGACGAAGGCCTTGCGCAGCACCGTCGTGAAGCGGTAACCGTCGTCCTGCTTCTCAAAGAGCCATTCGACCCCGTTGACTTCCGCCGAGTCGGCACCGGGGTTGTAATGTTCACTCCCGTACGTCAGGACGTCGGGCTTCGGCACCCCGCAGCGCAGTTTCACGGCAGGATCGCCCCATATGGCAGTGAAGTCGGATTCGGGCTCGGGGGTACCCCGCTCCAGCCCGTCCACGGTCGCCGGCAACTCCTTGTGCAGCGCCTTGCAGTACCGCGCGCCCGCCCCCGTGGGGGCGGGCACGGCCACGTCTTCGGAAGGGGAGCAGCTCACCGCGGCGAACAGCACGGTGAGTACCGGAAGGGCCAGGTACCGGCGGCGCGTAGAGATCACCCGGCCGAGGATACGGGGAGCTAGAGATGGACGACCGGGCAGGTAAGAGTGCGCGTGATGCCTTCCACTTGCTGGATTTTGGCGACCACCATGCGCCCCAGCTCATCGACCGTGCCGGCTTGAGCGCGCACGATGACGTCATAGGGGCCGGTGACATCCTCGGCCTGCAGCACACCATGGATCGTGGAGATCGTCTCGGCTACCGCCGAGGCCTTGCCGACCTCGGTCTGGATCAGGATGTAGGCCTGTACCACGGAACCTCCAGGGCGGCTACGAGGATCATGTGGGAAGAAGGGACGCCACGGTACCGCGTCACCGAGCGGAGCGGGGAGACCCGCGCGGTGAACACGGCAAGTACGGCACAGTCGTCAGCCACGTACGGACCGTCCGTACACATGGGAAGGGCAACAGCATGAAGGGCACCGTGGGCGAGCTGGGGGAGTTCGGGCTGATCAGGGAGCTCACCTCCCGGCTCACCACCACTCCGGCCGTACGGATCGGGCCGGGTGACGACGCCGCGGTGGTCACCGCGCCGGACCGGAGGGTGGTCGCCAGCACCGACATCCTCCTGGAGGGCCGGCACTTCAGGCGCGACTGGTCCACCGCCTACGACGTCGGCCGCAAGGCCGCCGCACAGAACCTCGCCGACATCGCGGCGATGGGCGCGGTGCCCACGGCGATCCTGCTCGGCCTGGTCGTGCCCGCGGAACTCCCCGCCACCTGGCCGACCGAGCTGATGGACGGGCTGCGCGACGAATGCCAGGTGGCCGGCGCCGCGGTCGTCGGCGGGGACGTGGTGCGCGGCGACACCATCACCGTCTCCATCACCGCGCTCGGCGATCTGCGCAACCAGGAGCCGGTCACCCGGGCCGGCGCCCAGCCCGGCGACGTGGTCGCGGTGACCGGCTGGCTCGGCTGGTCCGCCGCCGGGCATGCCGTCCTCTCCCGCGGCTTCCGCTCGCCGCGCGCCTTCGTGGAGGCCCACCGCCGCCCCGAGCCGCCGTACCACGCGGGCCCGGCCGCCGCCGGACTCGGCGCCACCGCCATGACGGACGTCAGCGACGGACTGGTCGCCGACCTCGGGCACATCGCCGAGGCCAGCAAGGTCCGGATCGATCTGCGGTCCGCCGGGATCGACATCCCCTCGCAGATGTCCGACATCGGCACGGCCGTCGGCGTGGACCCGATGCAGTGGGTGCTCAACGGCGGCGAGGACCACGCGATCGTCGCCACCTTCCCGCCCGAGGTGAAGCTGCCCGCCCGGTGGAAGGTCATCGGCGAAGTGCTCCACCCCTCCGCGCTGCCCCAGGTGACGGTGGACGGTGCCCCCTGGGCGAAGGCCGGCTGGGACCACTTCGGCGACAACGGGGATGCCGACTAGGTCCCGTACGGCCACGGGCGGCGACACCACGGGCGGCGACACGAAGGGCGACTCCCCCACGGGCGGTGACGCCACGGGCGCCCGCAGGGCCGCGGGGTGCCGCCGAGTAGATTCGGCGGTATGCACATACCTCCACGCGTCCTGACCGTCGCCGGGTCCGACTCCGGCGGCGGCGCGGGCATCCAGGCCGACCTCAAGACGATGCTGGCGCTCGGCACCCACGGCATGAGCGTGCTCACCGCCGTCACCGCCCAGAACTCCCTGGGCGTACAGGGCGCGTGGGAGCTGCCGGCCGAGGCCGTACGGGCCCAGTTCCGCAGCGTCGTCGACGACATCGGCGTCCAGGCGGTGAAGACCGGGATGCTCTCCTCGGCCGAACTCGTCGAGACCGTCGCCGAACTGCTCGCCGGACTGCGGGTCCCCGTCGTCATCGACCCCGTGGGGGTCTCCAAGCACGGCGACGCGCTGCTCGCCGCCACCGCCCTGGACGCGGTCCGCACCGTGCTGCTGCCGACGGCGACCGTCGCCACCCCCAACCTGGACGAGGTCGCCCAGCTGACCGGTATCCGCGTCGAGGAGGAGGCCGATATGCGCCGGGCGGCCGCCGCGATCCTGGACTTCGGCCCGCGCTGGGCGCTCATCAAGGGCGGCCATCTCCCCGCCGGCCGTGGCGAGGACGCCGTCGATCTGCTCACCGACGGCACCGAGGAGCACTGGCTGCGCGCCCCGCGGCACGACAACCGGCACACCCACGGCACCGGCTGCACCCTCGCCAGCGCGCTCGCCGCGCAGCTCGCCAAGGGGGACACGGTCCCGCAGGCCACCGCGGCGGCGAAGGACTATGTCACCGGCGCCCTCGCGGGCGGTTTCCGGCTGGGCGCGGGCATCGGCCCCGTGGACCACGGCTGGTGCTGGCGCGACATGCACTGAGGGCGTCCACGGACGGTGTGCACCGTGGCCTCGCGGCCGGGCGGAGCACTTGCGGCGCCCGGCCCGGGGAACGCCGGGAGCCGTACCCGGCCCGGAAAGGGAAGAAGCCGGTCCACCACGAAGGTGGACCGGCTTTCCAAGCAACCGGCTGGGCTGCGCTACGGCTTAGACGTCAGCGCGAGACCTTGCCGGCCTTGATGCACGAGGTGCAGGCGTTCAGCCGCTTCGGCGTGCGCCCGATCACTGCACGCACCGTCTGGATGTTGGGGTTCCAACGACGGTTGGTACGGCGATGCGAGTGCGAGACACTCTTGCCGAAGCCCGGCCCCTTGCCGCAGACGTCGCAGTTGGCAGCCACGGGTCACTCCAAAGACTTCAGATGCACTTACGGTGAAATCCCGACGAGCCGAGTGCATTGCCCGAACGGCGCCGTCAGGAGAGGAATGGCCCGATTCGCATCGGGCAACCGGAGCAGCATACAACGACCGCTCCCGTAGAACGAAACTACCACGCACCCACCGGCCCCCGCCCCGGCCCCGCCCCCGCAGCGCGGCTACTGTGCGGTGGCATCCCGCGACTCAGGAGGACGACGTGCCGTACCCGCTCGACGCCGCCGCGGTCCGCTCCTGGTGCGGGCTGGCCCTGGAGGCGCTGGGACGGGAACGCGAGCGGATCGACGCGATCAACGTCTACCCGGTGGCCGACGGCGATACCGGCACCAACCTCTATCTGACCCTCGAATCGGCGGCCCGCGCGGTCGAGGCCGCCTTCGACGGGCACGCCTCGGCCGGTACCGCCCCCCGTCTCGCCGATGCCATCGGTGCCATGGCACACGGCGCCCTGATCGGGGCGCGCGGCAACTCCGGCACGATCGTGGCGCAGATGCTGCGCGGGATGACCGAGGTGCTGGCCGCCACCGACGGCTCCGCCGACGCCCTGCGGCGGGCGCTGCGCCGGGCCGCCGCGTCGACCTACGAGGCCGTCGCCCACCCCGTGGAGGGCACCGTGCTGACGGTGGCGACCGCCGCCGCCGATGCCGCGGAACGCTCCGCGGGCGGCGATGCCGGGGCCGCCGGGGTCGCCCGCGCCGCCCACGAAGGCGCCCGCAGCGCCCTCCAGGAGACCCCGGGGCAGCTCGCGGTGCTGGGCAGGGCGGGTGTCGTGGACGCCGGTGGCTGCGGGCTGGTCGCGCTGCTGGGCGCGCTCGCCGATGCGCTGTCCGGGGAGGTCTCGGCGGTTCCGGTCGCCGTACGCCCCGATGCCCCGCTTCCCGAGGCGGCCGGCTGTGAGGTCGCGGGCCGGGTGGCGGCGGCGAACGGCCGGGGGCACCTGGACGGGCCCGCCTTCGAAGTGATCTATCTGCTGGAGGCCGGCGACGCCGCCGTGGCGGGGCTGCGGGCCCGGCTCGACGCGCTCGGCGACTCCCTGGTGGTGGTCGGCGGGGACGGCCTGTGGAACGTCCATGTCCATGTCGACGACGCGGGCGCCGCCGTGGAGGCCGGCATCGAGGCGGGCCGCCCGTACCGGATCCGGATCACGCACTTCGGCGGTGCCCGGGCCAAGGAACCGGAGATGACGGCGCGGGCCGTGGTCGCGGTGGTGCCGGGTGCCGGGCTCGCCGGGCTGTGTGCCCAGGCCGGCGCGACCCCCGTCCCGGTGCGGCCCGGGGAGCCGCCCGCCAGTGGCGAACTGGTGCAGGCGATCCGGCAGGCGCACGCCCGTGAGGTGATGCTGCTGGCGAACGACGCCGACCTGCGGCACACCGCGGCGGCCGCCGCCGAGGAGGCCCGCGCCGAGGGCGTACGGGTCGCGCTCATCCCCACCCGCTCCGCCGTCCAGGGCCTGGCGGCGCTGGCCGTGCACGAACCGGGCCGCAGTTTCGACGAGGACGTGGTCGCGATGACCGCGGCCGCGGGCGCCACCCGTTACGCCGAGCTGGCCCTCGCCGAGCGGCAGTCGTGGACGATGGCCGGCGTCTGCCAGGCCGGGGACGTCCTGGGCCTGATCGACGGCGATGTCGCGGTCATCGGCTCCGACCTCACCGGCACCGCGATGACGGTGCTCGACCGGATGCTGTCGGCGGGCGGGGAGATGGTGACCCTGGTCCTCGGCGCGAAGGCGCCCGACGGGCTCGCCGAGCGGCTGGAGGAGTACGTCCGCGAGCGTCATCTCGCGGTGGACACCGTCGTCTACGACGGGGGCCAGCACGCCGCGCCGTTGCTCATCGGCGTGGAGTGAGCGCGCGGGCCGGTACGCACGTACCGGCCGGTGCGTGCGGGGCCGGTGAGCGTACGGGCCGGTGCAGGCGCCGCAGGGCCGGCGGGAGCGCGCCGGGCAGGTGAGCCGGCCGCGATTGTCACAGGCGTGGTGTGCAATAGAGGCGTGGCAGCGCTCGACGAACCTCTCAAGAAAATTCTCGGTGGTACCACCGCAAAGGTGCTGGCCGAGCATCTCGACCTGCATACGGTCGGCGACCTGTTGCACCACTACCCGCGCCGTTACGCGGAGCGTGGTGAACTGACCCGCCTCTCGGACCTCCCGCTGGACGAACACGTCACGGTCGTCGCCCAGGTCGCGGACTCCCGGGTGCTGAAGTTCAACGGAGGCCGGGGACAGCGCCTCGAGGTGACGCTCACCGACGGCAGCGGCCGCCTCCGGCTGGTCTTCTTCGGCAAGGGCATCCACAAGCCGCACAAGGATCTGCTGCCCGGCCGCCGAGCGATGTTCGCCGGCAAGGTGTCGGTCTTCAACCGCAAACTCCAGCTCGCCCACCCCGAGTACGCGCTCCTCGACGGCGATGCCGAGGACGCGGCCGAGGAGGTCAGCGCGGAGGTCAACGCCTTCGCAGGGCAGCTCCTGCCGATCTACCCGGCCTGCCAGCAGATGGCGTCCTGGAAGATCGCCAAGGCGGTCGACGCGGTGCTGCCCAGTGCGCGCGACGCCGTCGACCCGCTGCCTGAAGCGCTCCGGGACGGCCGGGAGCTGGTCCCGCTCACCGAGGCGCTGCTCAAGATCCACCGCCCGGCGAGCAAGGCCGATATCGCCGCCGCGCGGGACCGGCTGAAGTGGGACGAGGCGTTCGTCCTGCAGGTCGCGCTCGCCCGGCGCCGCCTCGCCGAGACCCAACTCCCGGCGGTGGCAAGGACGTCGACCACCGGCGGCATCCTCGACGCCTTCGACGCGAAACTGCCCTTCACGCTCACCGACGGCCAGCAGAAGGTCAGCCGGGAGATCTTCGACGACCTGGCGACCGAACACCCCATGCACCGCCTCCTCCAGGGCGAGGTGGGCTCCGGCAAGGCCCAGCCGCTGGATGCGCTGGTGCTGACGCCGCGCGGCTTCCGCCCCATGGGGGAGATGGCAGTCGGGACCGAAGTGGTGGTGCCCAGCGGTGAGCTCGCCGTGGTGGACGGCGTCTTCCCGCAGGGCGAGCGCGAGGTGTGGCGGCTGGTGCTCTCGGACGGCAGCGCCGTCGAGTGCGACGACGAGCATCTGTGGATCGTCCGGACCGGCGATGCCCAGGAGAGGGTGCTCACCACCCGCGCACTGCGCCGGGACCTCCACGACCCCGAAGGACGCCCCCGGTGGTCCATCGACGCGGCCGTGCCGGTGGACCTCGACGACGGCGGGGCACGGCCGCTCGATCCGTATCTGGTGGGGCGGCAGCTCGCGGAGGACGGCGGTCCGGCGGCCCGGGTGCCGGAGGCCTACCGTAACGCGCCGCTGAAGGACCGGCTGGCCGTACTGCAGGGCCTGCTGGGTGCCGTAAGCGGGCCCGCGGGCGCCCGTGCGGTGTTCCGTGCCGCGCACCGCCCGCTGGCCGGCGACCTCGCATGGCTGGTGCGCTCGCTGGGCGGACGGGCCCGGCTGAGCGCCGCGGGGGAGGGGACATACGACGTCGACGTGGCGCTGCCGGAGGAGGGCGGGGAAGGCTTCCGGCGCACCATCCGGGCCATCGAGTACGCCGGCCGCAAGCCCGTCCAGTGCATCAGCGTCCGGCACCCCGGCCACGCCTATGTGACCGACCACTTCACCGTCACCCACAACACCATGGTCGCGCTGCGCGCCATGCTCGGCGTGGTCGACAGCGGCGGCCAGGCCGCGATGCTGGCGCCGACCGAGGTCCTGGCCCAGCAGCACCACCGCTCGATCACCGAGATGATGGGGGAGCTGGCCGAGGGCGGGATGCTCGGCGGCGCGGAGCAGGGCACCAAGGTGGTGCTGCTGACCGGATCCATGGGCGCCGCGGCCCGCCGGCAGGCGCTGCTCGATCTGGTCACCGGCGAGGCCGGAGTCGTCGTCGGCACCCACGCCCTGATCGAGGACAAGGTGCAGTTCCACGACCTGGGCCTGGTCGTCGTCGACGAGCAGCACCGGTTCGGCGTCGAGCAGCGGGACGCGCTGCGCGGCAAGGGCAAGCAGCCGCCGCATCTCCTGGTCATGACGGCGACCCCCATTCCGCGTACGGTCGCCATGACCGTCTTCGGTGATCTGGAGACCTCCGTCCTGGACCAACTCCCCGCCGGACGCTCGCCGATCGCCACCCATGTGGTGCCCGCCAAGGACAAGCCGCACTTCCTCGCGCGCGCCTGGGAGCGGGTCCGCGAGGAGGTGGCGGCCGGGCATCAGGGCTATGTGGTGTGTCCCCGGATCGGCGACGAGGAGGACGCGCCCAAGGGGGCGAAGAAACCGGCCGGCTCCAAGGGGGCCGAGGACCGGGCGGGTTCACCGGAGGACGCGGAGGAGAAGCGGCCCCCGCTCGCGGTGCTCGACATCGCCGGGCAGCTCGCCGAGGGGCCGCTCGCCGGGCTGCGGGTGGCGGTTCTCCACGGCCGGATGGCGCCGGACGACAAGGACGACGTGATGCGCCGGTTCGCCGCCGGTGAGCTGGATGTGCTGGTGGCGACGACCGTCATCGAGGTCGGGGTGAACGTCCCGAACGCCACCGCCATGGTGATCATGGACGCCGACCGCTTCGGCGTCTCCCAGCTGCACCAGCTCCGCGGCCGGGTCGGCCGTGGCTCCGCCCCCGGCCTGTGCCTGCTGGTCAGCGAGATGCCCGAGGCCAGCCCGGCCCGCGCCCGGCTCGCCGCGGTGGCCGCCACCCTCGATGGCTTCGAACTCTCCCGTATCGACCTGGAACAGCGGCGCGAGGGTGATGTGCTGGGGCAGGCGCAGTCCGGCGTCCGCTCGTCGCTGCGGATGCTCGCGGTCATCGAGGACGAGGAGGTGATCGCCGCCGCCCGCGAGGAGGCCACCGCGCTGGTCACCGCCGATCCCGAGCTGACCGGATATCCGGAGCTGCGGATCGCCCTGTCCGCCCTGCTGGACGAGGACCGGGAGCAGTATCTGGACAAGGGGTGAGCGGGGGCCGCGGCCCTTGCCGGGCGCGTCGGGCGGCGTCCGGCCGCCCGCCCACCGCTCAACCTCCCCGCCCCCACGTGAGATCGATCACCACCGGGTGCGCCTCCGGGAAGGCCCGGCCGGACGCCGGGCCCCGGTCGACGGAATATCGTGGAGGAGCGGAGCCCGCCCGGCTCCTCCTCACCGACCACGCGCAACGTAAGGACGGGCCCATGACCCGCGTGATCGCCGGTACGGCCGGCGGCCGCCGCCTGGCCGTACCCCCGGGAAACGGCACCCGCCCGACCTCCGACCGAGCGCGCGAGGGCATGTTCTCCACCTGGGAATCCCTCGACGGGCCGCTCGGCGGTGCCCGGGTGCTCGATCTCTACGGCGGCTCCGGCGCGGTCGGCCTGGAAGCGCTCTCCCGCGGCGCCGCACACGTCCTGCTGGTCGAGGCCGATGCCCGCGCCGTGCGCACCATCCGGGACAACGTCCGCGCGGTCGGCCTCCCGGGCGTCGAGGTCCGGGCCGGCAAGGCCGAACAGACCGCCGCCGCACCGCCCCCGGGTGAGCCGTACGACATCGTCTTCCTGGACCCGCCCTACGGGGTGACCGACGCGGAGCTGTGCGAGATCCTGCTCACACTCCGTGGTCAGGGCTGGCTTGCCGACGACGCACTCGTCACCGTGGAACGCAGTACCCGAGGCGGCACGTTCCCGTGGCCGGACGGTTTTGCAGCGATCAAGGCCCGTCGCTACGGCGAGGGGACGCTTTGGTACGGTCGCGCCGCTTCGACGTCCGCCGAATCGGCGTCAGTAAGCGTGTCATGACCGGATCGGAGAGCGAGGAACCCGAGTTGCGCCGCGCCGTCTGTCCGGGGTCATTCGACCCCATCACCAACGGGCACCTGGACATCATCGCCCGTGCCTCCAAGCTGTACGACGTCGTCCACGTCGCCGTGATGATCAACCAGTCCAAGCAGGGGCTGTTCACGGTCGACGAGCGGATCGACCTGATCCGCCGGGCCACCGCCGAGTACGGCAACGTGGAGGTCGAGTCCTTCCACGGCCTGCTCGTCGACTTCTGCAAGCAGCGCGACATCCCCGCGATCGTCAAGGGGCTGCGAGCCGTCAGCGACTTCGACTACGAGCTGCAGATGGCCCAGATGAACAACGGCCTGTCGGGAGTGGAGACGCTGTTCGTCCCCACCAACCCCACCTACAGCTTCCTCTCCTCCAGCCTCGTCAAGGAGGTCGCCGCCTGGGGCGGTGACGTCTCCCATCTGGTGCCGTCGTTCGTCCTGGAGGCGCTGACCGAGCGCCTGCGGAACAAGGGCTGACGCCCGCCGGGCGCACCGGACCGATGCCCGGCTGATGGGGCGTCAGTTGGTGTCGGGGAAAGGGGCCGTGGACGTACAGTCGTCCCGTTCCGTCGTTCCAACCCCTCAGAGAGTGGCGAGTCCAAGGTGGACGTGCAGAAGAAGCTCGACGACATCGTCGCGACCGTCGGCGGTGCCCGGTCCATGCCCATGTCGGCCTCGTGCGTGGTCAACCGCGCCGAGCTGCTTGCCATGCTGGAGGAGGTGCGGGCGGCGCTCCCGGGCTCCCTCGCGCAGGCGCAGGAGCTGCTGGGCGGCCGGGAGCAGATGGTCGAGCAGGCGCGGGCCGAGGCGGAGCGGATCATCGAGACCGCGCACACCCAGCGCGGGTCGCTGATCTCCGACACCGAGGTCGCCCGGCAGTCCCAGGACGAGGCGGACCGGATCCTCACGGAGGCCCGCCGGGAGGCGGAGGAGATCCGCGCCGAGGCCGACGACTACGTCGACAGCAAGCTCGCCAACTTCGAGGTCGTGCTGACCAAGACCATCGGGTCCGTCGACCGCGGCCGCGAGAAGCTGCTCGGCCGCGGCCCCGGGCAGGGCGAGCAGGAATTCCCGGACGAGGACGGCACCCAGGCCCCGGAGCGCAGCGCCGATCCGGAGACCCTGCGGCAGCGCGCCGACGCCTATGTGGACGCCAAGTTCGGCTCGTTCCAGGCCGTGCTGACCAAGACGCTGGAGGCGGTCGGCCGGGGCCGCGACAAGCTCCAGGGGGCCCGTGCGGTCGATGAGCTGGGCCTCCACCTGGCCGCGCAGGGCGACCCGCAGTCCGGACACCAGGCCGACGCCGACTATCTCGCCGGCCTGGCGGGCATCGGCGCCGAGCAGGAGCAGCAGCCGCCCCAGGCACCCCCGATGCCCCAGGCGCCTCCCATGCCCCAGGCGCAACCCCAGCCCCAGGTCCAGGAATACCAGCAGCCCCTCCAGCCCCAGCTCCAGCAGCAGGGCTACTACACCGACCCGGCGGTCTACCAGCAGCAGGACGTCTACGGCTATCAGCAGCCGCAGGAGGTCCTGTACGCCCAGCACCAGGACCCGTACGGCTACGACTGGCAGCAGGCCCAGCAGCAGGCCCAGCAGCAGGCCCAGCAGCAGGCCCAGCAGCAGGCCCAGCAGCAGGGCTACGACCCGAACGCCTACCTCCAGCAGCAGGTGCCCCAGCAGCCGCAGCAGCCTCCGCACGGCCACCCCGCGCAGCCCGGCGCCCTGGACGAGACCAGCCTCTTCGACACCAGCATGATCGACCTGGACCAGCTCCGGGCGTACGAGGAGGGGCGCCAGTAGGCGGCCCCGCCCGCGGACCGGAGAGGGGGCCGGGAGCGGATTGGGCCTATCGGGGCCCGTCCAGTATCCTGGCTCTTCGGTCGCGCGTATCTCCGCGATCTCTGCTGCCCGAATCCTGTCCGGCAGGAATACGGACGGCACGGAAAACCCACAGAAAGCAGGAAGCCATCAACGCCCGCCTCGACCACCGTTCCCCTCTCGTGTTCGACACACGCGAGCTGGGCCGGCGTCCCGGTGCGCTCAAGAAGGCCTCCCGCTCCGTCGAGGCCCCCCGGGACCTCGGCAATGAGGTCATCGGCGTGCCCGAGGGCGCACCGGTCGAGCTCGACCTCCGCCTGGAATCGGTCATGGACGGGGTGCTTGTCACAGGCACCGGCCGTGCAACCGTCAAGGGGGAGTGCGTAAGGTGTCTGGAGCCGCTGGAGCGAGAGCTCGACGCGGACTTCCAGGAGATGTTCGCCTACCCCGACGCCGACGCCAGGGTCCGTGAGGACGCCGACGACGACGCCGAGGACGAGGAGGACACCCTCTTCCTCGAGGACGACCTGTTCGACCTCGAACCCGTGCTGCGTGATGCGGTGGTGCTTGCACTGCCGATGCAGCCGGTGTGCCAGGACGACTGCCCGGGCCTGTGCTCCGAATGCGGAGTGCGGCTGGCGGACGACCCGGACCACCACCACGACGCCGTCGACATCCGTTGGGCGGCACTGCAGGGACTCGCCGGGACCGTCAAGGACGGCGAGAAGGACAACATGGGCGGCGCCGAAGCGGGCGTCGACGAGAAGCAGGAGAAGTAGCCGTGGCTGTTCCGAAGCGGAAGATGTCGCGCAGCAACACGCGCCACCGCCGGTCGCAGTGGAAGGCTGCGGTCCCCACCCTGGTGGCATGCGCTAGCTGCCACGAGCCGAAGCTGCAGCACATCGCGTGCCCCAGCTGCGGCACCTACAACAAGCGCCAGGTCCTCGAGGTCTGAGCGGCTGGTGACAGGCTTCATGTCAGACGCCAATTCGACTTCCCGCAAACGCGGGGATGAACCGACTCCGGCGGACACGGCCTCGTCCCACACGCTTCTGGAAGGGCGGCTCGGGTACAAGCTCGAGTCCGCCCTTCTGGTGCGTGCGCTGACACACCGCTCGTACGCATACGAGAACGGCGGTCTGCCCACCAACGAGCGGCTGGAATTCCTCGGGGATTCGGTGCTCGGCCTGGTGGTCACGGACACGCTGTACCGCATCCACCCCGATCTGCCGGAGGGCCAGCTGGCCAAGCTCCGGGCCGCGGTGGTCAACTCGCGTGCGCTTGCCGAGGTGGGCCGCGGCCTCGACCTCGGCGCCTTCATCCGCCTCGGACGGGGCGAAGAAGGCACGGGCGGCCGGGACAAGGCATCCATCCTCGCCGACACCCTGGAAGCGGTGATCGGCGCGGTCTATCTCGACCAGGGCCTCGATGCGGCCGGCGAGCTGGTGCACCGGCTCTTCGACCCGCTGATCGAGAAGTCCTCCAGCCTGGGCGCGGGCCTGGACTGGAAGACCAGCCTCCAGGAACTCACCGCGACCGAAGGCCTCGGGGTTCCGGAGTACCTGGTCACGGAGACCGGACCGGACCACGAGAAGACCTTTACTGCTGCCGCCCGCGTCGGTGGTGTCTCGTACGGCACCGGCACCGGCCGCAGCAAGAAGGAAGCCGAGCAGCAGGCGGCCGAATCCGCGTGGCGCGAGATCCGCGCCGCGGCGGACGAGGCGGCCCAGGTGGCCGAGGCGGCCAAGGCGGCAGAGCCCGCCGAGGCCGTCGAGACCGCCGGAGAAGACACCGTCGGCTAGCCGTACGGCGCACGCCTCTGCGGCGCGGCACCCCACCCCCGTTGCGCTTCGGCGCACCGGGGGTCCTTCTTGTCCGGAGCCCCGTGCGCGGTGCCGGGCGACCCGCTGGGCCCCCGGAGGGGAGAGGTACGCTGCGGCTGTCGTCCCCCAGCTGTCCCAAGGAGTCCCGTGCCCGAGCTGCCCGAGGTCGAGGTCGTACGCCGCGGACTGGAGCGCTGGGTCAGCGGCCGCACGATCGACGAGGTCGAGGTGCGGCATCCGCGCGCGATCCGCCGGCACACGGCCGGCGCGGCCGACTTCGCGGCCCGGCTCATGGGTCTGCAACTCGGCGCGGCACGCAGGCGCGGCAAGTACCTCTGGCTCCCGGTGACCGGCGGGGGCCCGGCCGCGCAGACCGCCGCCGAAGGCCTTCCTCCGAGGGTCACGCCATCCGTCACCCACGGCCTGGCGATCCTCGCCCACCTCGGCATGAGCGGCCAGTTGCTCGTCCAACCGCAGGATGCCCCGGACGAGAAGCATCTGCGCATCCGGCTCCGCTTCGCCGACGACCTCGGCACCGAACTCCGCTTCGTCGACCAGCGCACCTTCGGCGGCCTCTCGCTGCACGACACCGTCCCCGGCGACGCGGACCACCTGCCCGACGCCATCGCCCATATCGCCCGCGACCCGCTCGACGCGGCCTTCGACGACGCCGCCTTCCACGACGCGCTGCGCCGCCGCCGGACCACCGTCAAACGGGCGCTGCTCGACCAGACGCTGATCAGCGGCGTCGGCAACATCTACGCGGACGAGGCGCTGTGGCGCAGCAAGCTCCACTACGAGCGGCCGACCGCCACCTTCACCCGCCCGCGCACCGCCGAACTGCTCGGCCACGTACGGGAGGTGATGGATGCCGCGCTCGCCGTCGGCGGCACCAGCTTCGACAGCCTCTATGTGAACGTCAACGGGGAGTCCGGCTACTTCGACCGCTCCCTGGATGCCTACGGCCGCGAGGACGAACCCTGCCGCCGCTGCGGCACCCCGATCCGCCGCCGTCCCTGGATGAACCGTTCCAGCTACTTCTGCCCCCGCTGCCAGCGGCCGCCGCGCGGCTGAACCCGGCGGGCCGGCCCGGTCGCCGGTTCAGCTCCCGGGGTGCCGGGCGTCATAGCGTTCCCGGGCCTGGAGCACCTGCGGCATCCGGTCCTCCACCAGGGCGATC
This sequence comes from Streptomyces sp. Edi2, assembly GCF_040253635.1. NCBI lineage: Bacteria > Bacillati > Actinomycetota > Actinomycetes > Kitasatosporales > Streptomycetaceae > Streptomyces > Streptomyces sp. Edi2. The sequence goes on from NZ_JBEJGX010000003.1 coordinate 6,491,380, forward strand.
AGCAACTGCAGTTGGCGGGCGACCTGGTGGCCCAGCGGTGTCAGCGCGTAATCCACCCGGGGCGGGTTGGTCTGCTGCGCCTCGCGGTGGACGAGTCCGTCCCGCTCCAGTGCCTGCAGGGTCTGGGCCAGCATCTTTTCGCTCACGCCTTGTACCCGGCGCCGCAGTTCGTTGAAGCGGAAGGTGCCGTCGAGCAGCGCGCCCAGCGTCAGGCTGCCCCATCGGTCGGTGACGTGCTTGAGCGTGTCACGGGAGGGACAGTTGCGCGCGAACACGTCGTAGGCCAGGTCGTCCGGGCAGCCGGACGGGGGCTCCTCGGCGGTCTCTGCGGGATTCTCGGTGGCCATACCGACACCATACCCTTACACAGCGCTAACTAATAGATTGCGCTTTCTAAAAGTTAGTGCTTTTCTTCTCCCATCACCTTCCGACGTCCCCGGGTGCCGACCGTCCCGGGATGCCGTGACCTTGAGGAGAAACCGCCGTGACCAGCTCCGCCCTGCCCGCTCCCGTCGTCTCCGTCGCCTACCACTCCGGCTTCGGCCACACCGCCGTACTGGCCGAGGCCGTCCGCGCCGCTGCCGCCGGGGCGGGAGCCACCGTCCACCTGATCAAGGTCGACGAGATCACCGAGGCCCAGTGGGAACTGCTCGACGCCTCCGACGCGATCGTCTTCGGTTCGCCGACCTATATGGGGACGGCTTCCGGGGCGTTCCACACCTTCGCCGAGGCCACTTCCCGGCGCTGGGCGACCCGTGCCTGGCAGGACAAGCTCGCGGCCGGCTTCACCAACTCCGCCTCCAAGAGCGGGGACAAGCTGCACACCCTGCAGTTCTTCACGGTGCTCGCCGCCCAGCACGGCATGAGCTGGGTCAGCCTCAACCTGCTCCCCGGGTGGAACTCCTCCACCGCCTCGGAGAACGACCTCAACCGGCTCGGCTTCTTCCTGGGGGCCGGCGCCCAGTCCGACAACGACCAGGGCGCGGAGGCGGTCCACAAGGCCGATATCGCCACCGCCGAACACCTCGGACGCCGTATCGCCGAACAGGCCCGCATCTTCGCCGCGGGCCGCGCCGCCGTTGCCGCCTGACCGGCGGGTCCGGGGGCAACCCCGCACGCGAGACGCCCGCGCCGCCCCGTGGTCCGTCACGGGGCGGCGCGGGCGTCTCATGTCTTGGTGACGGCCGGGCCCCGGCCGGGCGCCGTCCGGCCCGGCTCTAGAAGCCGAAGTCCTGCGTCCACCACGGGCCGCCCGGCCCGACATGGGCGCCGACCCCGAGGGTCTGGTAATCGCAGTTGAGGATGTTGGCGCGATGGCCGGGGCTGTGCATCCAGGAGTCCATCACGGCCTGGGCGGTGGCCTGTCCGCGGGCTATGTTCTCGCCGCCCAGGTCGTCGATGCCCGCGTCTCGGGCGCGGTCCCAGGGCGTGTCCCCGTCCGGGTCGGTGTGGTCGAAGAAGCCGCGCCGGGCCATGTCGTCACTGAACTGCTGCGCGAGCCCCGCCAATTCCTTGTCCGCCGTGACGGGAGAGCAGCCGGCCCGGTCGCGCTCCTGGTTGACCAGGGACAGGACCTGCGCCTCGGCGGACGACTGGGTGTCGGCGGTCTTCGACGGCGCCGCGCTGCGTACGGACGCTGCCGAGGACGGCCGGCCGGCGGGCACGGTGGACCGGCGGGTGTCGGACTTTCCGGCGGGGGAGGCGGCCGTCCGGTGCGGAGAGGGAGACGTCGAGGGGGTGGTGGGGGAGGAGGGGCGGCCGGTGCCGGGGGCCGTGGCGCGGGCGCTGCCGCGGCTGGCCTGTTCCGTGGCGCGGTCGGACGGGGTCGCCGACCCGCCGGCCGGCGTCCCGGTGGCCTCCGGCAGCGCGCCGGCCCGGACGCGGTCCCCCTGGTCGCCGCTGGTCCCCCCGTCGAACTGGCCGTGACCGGGGAGCAGTCCGGAGGCGACCGCGACGGCTCCCATCGCCATCACCGCGGAGGCGCCGAGCAGTCCGGTGCGTACGGGGGCCCGCCCGCGGCGCGGGGCCGCGCGATGTCCGCGGCGCAGGTCCGCGTCCGACGGGCCCGGGTGCCCGGCCGACGGTGCGTCAACAGGCCCCGCACCGTGGGCATCGGGGGCTGGTGGAGCAGAGCGTCGGTGGCGGCCCATCCGCTGTCTTCCTTCCACCGGTGCAAGCACCGGCTCCACTGGAGCGGCTACCGCCGCAGCGCTTCTTGGGCGTCAAGATGGCTCACCCATAAGAGTGAGCCTCGCTTGTCGGGGGACTGTACGCCATGACGGATGGGCAGAAGTGACCGCTGAGCAATTGGACAGTTAACGTGCACACATGAACGAAGCTGTCCGTGTGACCGCCTGGGTGCGTGGTCAGGTCCAAGGCGTCGGGTTCCGTTGGTTCACCCGGGCCAACGCCCTTCGCATCGGCGAACTCGCCGGATTTGCGGTCAATCTCGGTGACGGCCGCGTCCAGGTGGTCGCCGAGGGCCCGAAGGACCACTGCGATGCGCTGCTGGACTGGCTCCGTACCGGAGACACGCCCGGGCGGGTCGACGGAGTCACTGAGATATGGGACACGCCCCGGGGCGGTTACGACGGCTTCGAAATCCGCTGAGCGGGTCCGCCGGAACCATCCGTACGGCCGTCACAGACGATCTTGTAGAGGCGCCCTTGTCAGCTGCTCACAGGAGATAAGGCCTGGTGGTTGCCAATCCGGCCGACCCGTGCAAGGCTGCCGCTGTACGGATGATCTCTACGCCCCCGCGGGACCTTTCTGGGGAGTCGGCGCAGCGCCCTCGCGGCCGCGCACTCTCAGGTGCCCGAGGATACGGGGCGTGATCGTGTTGACCGTCAAACCGTTTGGTGAGACTCTGGAATCCCCGCGCACCTTAGCTGTTTGGCATTGAGTACACGCAGAGAATGACAAGCACCGCGGGTGCGAATCCCTCACGACCCACACCGCTTCGGTCGGTCACTCATTGTGGAGGACCATCCATCATGGCAAAGGCGCTTCTCGGTTACGTCGGCGGCTCCGACCCCCGAGTCCTCTCCGAGATGCGACGGCTTCAGCAGCGCGTCCAAGACCTTGAATCCGAACTTATTCGGATGCAGGCCGAAAACGACATGCTGTCCGCTGCCGCACGTCACGACGACTCGATGCTCGACCTCGACGTACCCCAGGCGGAGCCCGCGCTCACCTGACCTCAACCCAATGGCCGGTAGGGCTGCGCGGCAGCCGCTTGAGGACCGCTCTCTTCAAGATCTGCAAGGGACGCTTCGGCGTCCCTTCGTCGTTTCCCGCTCTTTCGTTTCCGGCCTATTCGGACCTTCCGGCCACTTCAGCCGTGCCGCCCCTCCCTTACCGCATGATGTGCCCTGCGCTTTCGGCAATGAAACCGAAAATGAACGGTGCGGTATACCCGGGGGCCGTACGGGCGGGTGATCGGGACCGGAATGTTGGGGGTCGTCCCCCGATGGGCGGCCGGTAGAGTCCCACGGCGTGCATCTCAAGAGTCTGACCCTGCGAGGTTTCAAGTCCTTCGCCTCGGCCACGACGCTCCGGTTCGAGCCGGGCATCACCTGCGTCGTGGGCCCGAACGGCTCCGGCAAGTCCAATGTGGTGGACGCGCTCTCCTGGGTCATGGGCGAGCAGGGAGCCAAGTCGCTGCGCGGCGGGAAGATGGAGGACGTCATCTTCGCCGGGACGACCGGGCGGCCGCCGCTCGGCCGGGCCGAGGTCTCGCTCACCATCGACAACGCCGACGGTGCACTGCCGATCGAATACGCCGAAGTCACCATCACCCGGATCATGTTCCGCAACGGCGGCAGCGAGTACCAGATCAACGGAGACACCTGCCGGCTGCTGGATATCCAGGAATTGCTCTCCGATTCCGGTATCGGCCGGGAGATGCACGTCATCGTCGGGCAGGGCCAGCTCGACTCCGTGCTGCATGCCGACCCGATGGGGCGCCGGGCCTTCATCGAGGAAGCGGCCGGTGTCCTCAAGCACCGCAAGCGCAAGGAAAAGGCGCTGCGGAAGCTGGACGCGATGAAGGCCAACCTCGCCCGTGTCCAGGACCTGACCGATGAGCTGCGGCGCCAGCTCAAGCCGCTGGGACGGCAGGCCGCGGTCGCCCGGCGCGCCGCCGTCATCCAGGCGGACCTGCGGGACGCCCGGCTGCGGCTGCTCGCCGACGACCTCGTCACCCTGCGCCGGGCGCTGCGCGCCGAGATCGCGGACGAGGCGGCGCTCAAGGAGCGCAAGCAGGCCGCCGAGGACCGGCTGCGCACCGCCCAGCAGCACGAGGCGGCGCTGGAGGAGGAGGTGCGCACCCTGACGCCGCGGGTGCAGCGCGCCCAGCAGACCTGGCACGAGCTCTCCCAGCTCGCGGAGCGGGTGCGCGGCACGATCTCGCTGGCCGAGGCGCGGGTCAAGAGCGCTTCGGCGGCCCCGCCGGAGGAGCGGCACGGGCGCGACCCCGAGGACATGGAGCGCGAGGCGGCCCGGATCCGCGAGCAGGAGGCGGAGTTGACGGCCGCGCTGGAGGCGGCGAGCCGGGCGCTGGAGGACACCGTCGAACACCGTGCCGGACTGGAGCGGCAGTTGGCGGACGAGGAGCGGCGGCTGCGGGACGCGGCCCGGGCCATCGCCGACCGCCGTGAGGGCCTGGCCCGGCTGAGCGGGCAGGTCACCGCCGCCCGTGGGCGGGCCGCCTCGGCGCAGGCGGAGATCGGCCGGTTGGCCGAGGCCAGGGACGACGCCCGGCGCCGGGCGGTCACCGCTCAGGAGGAGTACGAACAGCTCAAGGCCGAGGTCGACGGGCTGGACGCGCACGACGAGGAGATCGCCGGTCGGCACGAGGCGGCCCGCCACGAATTGGCGGAGGCGGAGTCCGCGCTGTCCGCGGCGCGGGAGGCGCTGACCACGGCCGAGCGCGAACGGGCCGCGACCGCCGCACGGCATGACGCACTGGCGCTGGGGCTGCGCCGCAAGGACGGCACCGGTGCGCTGCTGGCCGCCGCAGGCCGGCTCACCGGCGTGCTCGGTCCGGCGGCGGAACTGCTGACCGTCACCCCCGGTTTCGAGATCCCGGTCGCGGCTGCCCTCGGCGTGGCCGCGGACGCCCTCGCCGTCACCGGCCCGGGCGCGGCCGCCGAGGCCATCAGGCTGCTGCGTACACAGGACGCGGGGCGGGCGGCGATGGTGCTGGGAGGAGGCGGGAGCCGGCGGGGGACGGGGCGGGTGCCTGCGCAGTCGGCGCGGGCTGTGGAGGACGTGGCGGATGTGACGGCCGCGGAGGCCGTGGGGACCGCGGACTCCGTGGACGCGGTGGGGGCTACGGGGATTGGTGAGGTCCCGAATGTCGCAGAGGTTCTGAGTATCCCGCATATCCCGAGTGCTCCGGTTTCCCCGGATGCCTCGGAGGCTGGTGAGGCCATTCAGACTGCTGAAGCCACTGAGACCGCTGAGGCCGCTGAGGCCACCGAGGCCGTTCGGGTGTCGGCGTGGAGCGGGGCCGGTGGGGCCGACAGGGCCGAAGGGGCCGTGGTGGACGCCGGTGCGGGCGGCGCGGCCGGGGTACCCGGGGCATCCGGCGCACCCGGGTCCGCCGGGCCCCGGCTCCCCGGCCCCCGTTCCGGGCCCGTACCCGCGGAGGAACTGGTTCGGGGGCCCGCGGAGTTGACGGCCGCCGTGGCCCGGCTGCTGCGGGACGTCGTGGTGGTCGGGACGCTGGAGGACGCCGAGGAGCTGGTGGCCGCGCGGCCGGAGCTGACGGCGGTGACCGGTGAGGGCGATCTGCTCGGGGCGCATTTCGCGCACGGCGGCTCCGCCGGTGCGCCGAGCCTGCTGGAGGTGCAGGCGTCCGTCGACGAGGCGGCCGCCGAGCTGGAGGAGCTGGCAGCGCGCTGCGAGGAGTTGGCGCGGGCGCAGCGGGCCGCGGCGGAACGCCGTACGGAGTGTGCCGCGCTGGTGGAGGAGCTGGCCGAGCGGTGGCGAGCGGCGGACCGGGAAAAGTCGAAGGTCGCCGGGGACCTCGGCCGGCTCGGCGGGCAGGCGCGGGCGGCCGCGGGGGAGGCCGAGCGGTCGGACGCGGCGGCGGACCGGGCCGAGGAGGCGCTGGCGCGGGCCGTCGAGGAGGCCGAGGAGCTGGCCGAACGCCTTGCGGTGGCCGAGGAGGAGCCGGGCGTCGGCGACGAGGAGCCCGATACCTCGGCGCGGGACCGGCTGGCCGCCGACGGTGCCAATGCGCGGCAGACCGAGATGGAGGCCCGGCTCCAGGCGCGGACGCACGAGGAGCGGGTGAAGGCGCTCGCCGGGCGGGCGGACGCGCTGGACCGGGGGGCGCGCGCCGAACGCGAGGCGCGGCTGCGGGCCGAGCGGCGGCGCGCGCGGCTGCGGCACGAGGCGCAGGTGGCCGGGGCGGTCGCCGCCGGTGCCCGGCAGCTGCTGGCCCATGTCGAGGTGTCGGCCGTACGGGCCGAGGAGGAGCGGGGTGCGGCGGAGCGGGCCAAGGCCGAGCGGGAGCAGGCGCTGGTGGCCGAGCGCAACCAGGGCCGGGAACTGAAGTCCGAGCTGGACAAGCTGACGGACTCGATGCATCGCGGCGAGGTGCTGGGCGCGGAGAAGCGGCTGCGGATCGAGCAGCTGGAGACCAAGGCGCTGGAGGAGCTGGGGGTGGAGCCGGCCGGGCTGATGTCCGAGTACGGCCCCGAGCAGCTGGTCCCGCCGTCGCCGGCCGCCGAGGGCGAGGTGCTTCCGGAGGATCCCGGGCATCCGCGCCATCAGCCGGTGCCCTATGTACGGGCCGAGCAGGAGAAGCGGCTCAGGGCGGCCGAGCGGGCGTATCAGCAGCTCGGGAAGGTGAATCCGCTGGCATTGGAGGAGTTCGCCGCATTGGAGGAACGGCACAAGTTCCTCAGCGAGCAGCTTGAAGACTTGAAGAAGACCCGGGCCGACCTGATGCAGGTGGTCAAGGAGGTCGACGAGCGGGTGGAGCAGGTCTTCACCGAGGCGTACCGCGACACCGCACGCGAGTTCGAGGGCGTCTTCGCGCGGCTCTTCCCGGGCGGCGAGGGGCGGTTGGTGCTGACCGATCCGGACGACATGCTGGCGACCGGGGTGGATGTGGAGGCGCGCCCGCCGGGGAAGAAGGTCAAGCGGCTGTCGCTGCTGTCCGGTGGCGAGCGGTCGCTGACCGCGGTGGCGCTGCTGGTGTCGATCTTCAAGGCGCGGCCCAGCCCGTTCTATGTGATGGACGAGGTGGAGGCCGCCCTGGACGACACCAACCTGCAGCGGCTGATCGGGATCATGGAGGAGCTGCAGGAGAGCTCCCAGCTGATCGTGATCACGCATCAGAAGCGGACGATGGAGGTCGCGGACGCCCTTTACGGGGTATCGATGCAAGGCGACGGCGTTACCAAGGTCATCAGTCAGCGGCTGCACTGAGCGCGGGAGCGGTGGAGCGGAGCCGCGTCGGCAGGGGGTGATATCGACCGGAATCGGCATCTGCCGTGACCCTGCTCGGGGCCGTCATTGATCGCCCGGAGTGTCCGACACCGCATCAGTTCAGAACTTGAACGAACTGCCTCTTGAGTGGCCGAGAAACAAATTCATCTCGGCCTATTGACTTCGAAACTTGAAGGCATAGTCTCTGCAACGTCGCTTTTACCTTCAAGTGGTGGGTGCCTCCAACCTATGCACCACTTGTAGGGCCAGCCCCCTAACCCGGCAGCGCAGCCGGGCCACTGGAGTTCACGTTGACCAGCACCGCGCAGCCGACGGGTTCGGAAGGCCGCAAGGCCCGTCCCGAACATCTCGGCCATGTCATCTTCATCACCGCGGCTGCCGCGATGGGCGGCTTTCTCTTCGGCTATGACAGCTCTGTCATCAATGGTGCCGTCGAGGCGATCCGTGGCCGCTATGAGGTCGGTTCCGCCGTACTCGCCCAGGTGATCGCCGTTGCGCTGATCGGCTGTGCCATCGGCGCCGCCACCGCGGGCCGGATCGCGGACCGCATCGGCCGTATCCGCGTGATGCAGATCGCCTCGGTGCTGTTCACCATCAGCGCCGTCGGCTCCGCTCTTCCGTTCGCCCTCTGGGACCTCGCCTTCTGGCGGATCATCGGCGGCTTCGCCATCGGTATGGCCTCGGTCATCGGCCCGGCCTATATCGCCGAGGTCTCGCCGTCCGCCTACCGCGGCCGTCTCGGCTCGTTCCAGCAGGCCGCGATCGTCATCGGCATCGCCATCTCCCAGCTCGTCAACTGGGGCATCCTCAACCTCGCCGACGGCAAGCAGCGCGGCGTCATCGCCGGCCTGGAGGCCTGGCAGTGGATGCTCGGCGTGATGGTCATCCCGGCCGTCCTCTACGGTCTGCTCTCCTTCGCGATCCCCGAGTCGCCGCGGTACCTGATCTCCGCCGACAAGGTCGACCGGGCCAAGGGGGTGCTTGCCGAGGTCGAGGGCAAGACCGTGGACCTCGACAAGCGGGTCGCGGAGATCAAGGACGCGATGCGCCGCGAGCACAAGGCGTCGTTCAAGGATCTGCTCGGCAGCAAGTTCGGCTTCCTGCCGATCGTCTGGGTCGGCATCGGACTGTCGGTCTTCCAGCAGCTGGTCGGCATCAACGTCGCGTTCTACTACTCCTCGGCGCTGTGGCAGTCCGTCGGCATCGACCCGAGCGCTTCGTTCTTCTACAGCTTCACGACGTCGATCATCAACATCATCGGCACCGTGATCGCGATGATCTTCGTCGACCGGATCGGCCGCCGCCCGCTGGCGCTGATCGGCTCGGCCGGTATGGCCCTCGCGCTCGGCCTGGAGGCGTGGGCCTTCTCCGCCAAGACCGCGGCCGGCACCCTGCCGGCCACCGAAGGCACCGTGGCCCTGATCGCCGCCCATGTCTTCGTGCTCTTCTTCGCCCTCTCCTGGGGCGTCGTGGTCTGGGTCTTCCTCGGCGAGATGTTCCCGAACAAGATCCGCGCCGCCGCGCTGGGCGTCGCCGCCTCCGCGCAGTGGATCGCCAACTGGGCCATCACGGCCAGCTTCCCGAGCCTGTCGGACTGGAACCTCTCGGGTACGTACGTCATCTACATGGTCTTCGCTCTGCTCTCGATCCCCTTCGTGCTGAAGTACGTCAAGGAGACGAAGGGCAAGGCGTTGGAGGAGATGGGCTAACCCCCCGCCAGTCCTTCTCCTCAGCACTGGGTACTGCCCCGGGTCAACAGGGACCCCGGGCAGTACCCGTTTTTTGTGCCGGGACGCTGCTTCTTCGTGCCGGTGCGCCGCGGCGTCTCAGACGTCGTCGCCGGCCCGGGGCGCGCCGTCCGCCGCACGGAACGCCCGCCGGTACGCGGACGGCGTGGTGTGCAGCGCGCGCTGGAAGCGCCGGCGGAAGTTGACCGCCGACGACAGGCCGACGCGCAGCGCGACCGCCTCGACGGGCAGGTCGCTCTCCTCCAACAGGGCCCGGGCGGCGCCGATACGGCGGTCCAGCAGCCATTGGCCGGGACTGGTACCGAGCTGGTCCGCGAACCGCCGGGCGAGGGTGCGCGGGGAGATCCCCAACTGCCGGGCCATGTCCTCGACGGAAACCGGCCCGGCCAGCCGGCCGGCCGCCCACTCCAGCAGCGGGGCCAGTGAGTGCCGCATGCCGGGGGCGGGGCCGGCACCCTCTCCCGGGGGCGGCGCCGCGTACTGGGTCTGGCCCCCTTCGCGGTGCGGCGGCATGACCATGTGCCGGGCGATCCGTGCGGCATGGGCCGCGCCGTGGTCGCGGCGTACGAGATGCAGACAGAGGTCCACCCCGGCCGCCGCTCCCGCGCTGGTCGCCAGGTCGCCGTGATCGATGTACAGCACCGCGGGGTCCACCTCGATACGGGGGAAACGCTCGGTGAGGGTGGCCGCCAGACTCCAGTGGGTGGTCGCCCGGCGGCCGTCCAGCAGCCCGGTCTGTGCCAGCGCGAAGGCACCGGAACAGATGCTGACCAGCCGGGCGCCCCGCGCATGCGCGCACCGCAGCGCCGAGCGGACGGCGGGCGCGAGCGGTTCCCCGGCCGGTGTCCAGCCGGGGATCACGACGGTGTCCGCGGTCTCCAGCGCCGGCAGGCCGCGGGTCACCACCATGTCGTACCCCGCCGTCGTCGGTACGGGGCCGGGCCGCGGCGTACACACCCCGAAGTCGTAGCGGGCGGGCAGCCCGGGGCGCCGGGTGCCGAAGACCTCGGCGGCGCAGCCGAGTTCGAAGACCGACTGGGGCGGGCGCACCAGTGCCACCACGCGGTGCACGGGGTCCTGCTGCGGGTCGTGCCGCGGCGATCCTGGCATGGCAGGAAAGTACCTCAGGGCGTCATTTCTGACACTGGGGGAGTGTCTTCCGTCCGGCGAGGCTGGGGACATGAACGATGCGAAGACGATCACGGACGCGGCCATGGGCGCGGCCACGGACGCGGCCACGAATGCGGCCAGGGACGGGCAAGGGACGAGGGACGGACGGGGCGCAGGGGGAGCCGGTCTGACCCCGGGCTACGTATGGACCGCGGTGGACGACGCCCCGGTCAAGGAGCTGTTCCCCGGCATCCGGATCAGGCCGCTGTGGACCGGCGGCAACGGGGCGAAGGCCCAGGTGCTGGAGATGGATCCGGGCAGCTGCTGGGAGGGCATCGATGTACACGCACCCGGGCCCGAGGAGGTCTTCGTGGTGTCCGGCACCTTCAACGACGGTGACGGCGACCACCCGGCCGGGTCCTTCCTCCATGCGCCGGCCGGCTCCTGGCACGTCCCGCAGTCGGCGGCGGGCTGCACCCTTTTCGTCTTCTACCCGGAAGGCTGAATCCGCCCCGGCCGTCAGCCCTTGAGGCATGGCACACCTCTTCGGCGGGCGTCAGTCCTTGAGGCGCGGCAGCACCTCCTCGGCGAACAGATGCAGCGAGCGCCACCCCTCGTCGACGGGCATCCCGCCGCACAGCGGATGCAGGATCAGCGAGCCTCGGGCGCCCGCCTGCCGGGCGAGCCGCAGGCACTCGTCCGGGGTGACGATGCGGTAGACGCCCTCCTCGCGCAGCGCCGCGACGTCCCGGGCCGACGAGCGCACCGCGGAGCGGGTGCCGGCGGACTGCCAGGAGGCGTACATCCGGGCCTCGTGCAGCAGATGGTCCCCGTACGCGGCCCAGGTGCGGCCCGGGTCCTCGGAGAGGTGGAGGAGCGAGGTCCGTTCGGGCGGCTGCAGCACCCAGCCTTCGGTGCCGAAGGCGGTGCGCTGCTCGTGGTAGTAGGCCTCCAGTTCAGGGAGGTGGGCACTGGGGAAGAAAGGGAGGCCCAGGCGGGCCGCGCGCCGGGCGGCGGCCCGGGAGCTGCCGCCGATCAGCAGCAGGGGGTGCGGCCGGGTGTACGGGCGGGGAGTGACCCGGACCGTGCGCCCCCGGTAGGTGAACGGTTCACCGGTCCAGGCGGACAGCAGGGTCTCCAGTACCTCGTCCTGGAGCGCGCCGCGGCCCCGCCAGTCCTTCCCGTGTGCCGCGTACTCCTCGGGCCGGTAGCCGAGACCGGCGACGGTGACCAGCCGGCCGCCGCTGAGGAGGTCGAGCGAGGCGAGGTCTTCGGCCAGCCGCAGCGGGTCGTGCAGCGGGGTGATCAGCGCGGAGACGGTGACGCCGATGCGGCGGGTGGTGCCGAAGACGGCGCCCGCGAAGGTGAGCGGGGAGGGCATCCAGCCGTTGGTGGTGGCGTGGTGCTCCTCGGTCTGGACCATGGTCAGGCCGCGGTCGTCGGCGAAGGCGGCCATCTCGACGGCGGCCCGGTAGCGGGCGGACAGCGCGGCCGGCGTGGGCGCGGGGTCGACGAGGTTGATGCGCAGGACCGTGACTGGCGGGCCAGGCAGGTCGGACAGGTCAGGCGGGTCGGGCAGGGCAGACATGGCAAACGTCCCCTTCGCCAAGGCGGTTGGCGAAGGGGACGCTAGCTGACGTTACGTCAGACCACTAGAGGGCGGTCGCGGTCCGCGGGGCGGGCCGGGTCAGCCCGCCTCGACCGGCTGCCGGGCCCCGGCCGCATCGCCGTCCCCGGCCGCCGGGACGGACTCCCGGGGCGCCGGCAGTACGGCGAAGACGACCGCGGCGATCGCGATCGTGGCCGCCCAGCCCAGGCCGTTCTCGCCGATCCAGGTGGTGGCCAGCGGGCCGGTGAACCACTGGACCTTGGTGAAGCACAGGCCCGCGGCGAGGGCGACCGCCCAGGCGGTCATGGCCTGCCAGCAGAAGCCGCCGGTGTACCAGTAGCGGCTGGTGCGGCCGGTGTTCATCAGGCTGTCGGCGTCATAGCGCACCGCCAGCTTGCGCCGCCGGGCCATGTCGACGCCGTAGACGCCGATCCAGGCGGAGAAGGAGACCGCGAGCAGCGTCAGGAAGGCGATGAACTGGCCGATGAAGTCCTGGGCCACCAGCATCATGAACAGGCCGCCGACCAGGCTGATGACGGCATTGATGCTGACCGCGAGGGCGCGCGGCAGCTTGACGCCCATGGTCTGGGCGGTGAAGCCCGCGGAGTACATCGACAGGCTGTTGATCAGCACCATGCCGACCAGCGCGGTGACCAGGTAGGGCACCGCGAGCCAGGACGGCAGGATGGTGCCGAGGAACGACATCGGGTCGGTGTTCTGGCCGGCCAGCTTCGGGTTCGAGACGGCCATCACGCCGCCCATCAGCACCATCGGCAGCAGCACCAGGGCCGCGCCGGAGACGGTGGTGCCGACGATCTTCTTGCCGGACGTGGAGCGCGGGAGGTAGCGGGCGAAGTCGGGGCCCGTGGGCACCCAGCTGATGCCGCCGGCCGCGATGGTGCCGATGCCCGCGATCACCATGGCGGTGGTGCCGGCCTTCTTGGCGAAGATGGCGTCCCAGTCCATCGTGGCGACCAGGTAGACCAGCACCATGATGCTGAACAGGCCGAACAGGTACGTCGAGTACTTGTTGCAGATGTTGAGCGCCTTGCGGCCCAGGCCGCTCACCAGGTAGGTGACGGCCACGAAGGCGAGCAGGGTGACGACGACGAGGACGTCGTTCTTCTGGATGCCCAGCAGCAGATGCAGCACGGTCAGTACCGCGTAGGCGCCGGTGACCGCGTTGATCGTTTCCCAGCCGAAGCGGGCGACCCACAGGATCGCGCCGGGGAAGTAGTTGCCGCGGACGCCGAAGGCGGCCCGGGAGAGCATCGCGCCGGGGGCACCGCCCCACTTGCCCGAGACCGACAGCACGCCCACCATGCCGAACGCGACGGTCGCGGCGATCACGGCCACCAGCAGGACCTGCCAGAAGTTCAGCCCGTTGTTGACCACGAGCGAGGCGCCCATGGTGAGCAACAACACGCTGATGTTGGCGGCGACCCAGGTCGGGAAGAGCTCGCGGACGCGGCCCTGGCGTTCGTGGTCGGGAACGGGCTCGATGCCGCGGGTCTCGACGGCGCCTTCGGTTGCGGGAGCGGAAGCGGACGTGGTGGTGCCCATTGGTGCAGGTATCTCCATGCGGGGATCTGGAGGCACCCCCGGGGGGGAGGTGCAGGCAGCGACTGTGGTGCCTTGGCCAGAATTGGTTGCCAGGACTCTACGCGCGTTGCGCGGCCGCCCACCATCGTACTTTGATCCAACTTCTACCGATTCGTTCCGTTGGACCCCACGACGAGAACGAGTGTCGCCCACCTTCGTCGAACGGTCCAGTCGAGCGTTTCTGACCAGGCCGGAGGCGGTACGGACCGTCGCCGTCCCGGTACGGACCGTCGTCCCGCCCACTCGGTGGCGGCTCGTCGCGGCAGCTCCCCGGGGGTCACCTGCGGGTCATCGGCCGGCGGGGAGATCCACGTCTCGTCACCGGCCCGCTCGCGCTCTTCGGCGACCATTTCCGGCCACTCCCGGCGTCCGTTCCCGCCCGCCGTGGCTTCGGCGCGTGCGGTCCCCACGGGCGGGGCGTGGCTGATACTGGAGGGGTTATGGAAACCGTGATCCTTGCCGTCATCATCGCCGTGGTCGTGCTCGGCGCGATCAGCGGGCTCGTCGTCAGCGGCCGCAAGAAGAAGCAGCTGCCGCCGTCCCCGCCGGCCGCCCCGAAGCCCTCCGTTACCGCGCCCCCCGCCGAACCGCAGGTCGGCGAGGAGGCCGAGACCCCCAGCGACGAAGAACGTCGCACCATCGAAGAAGTCACGCTGCCCACCGCCGAGGCCCCCGTGGCCGAAGCACCGGCCGCCGAGCCCGAGGCGCCCGCCGCGCCCGAGATCGAGGTCCCCGAGCCCACCGCGGGACGGCTGGTCCGGCTGCGTGCCCGGCTCTCCCGCTCCCAGAACACCCTGGGCAAGGGCCTGCTGACCCTGCTGTCCCGGGAACACCTCGACGAGGAGACCTGGGAGGAGATCGAGGACACCCTGCTGACCGCCGACGTCGGCGTCGCTCCCACCCAGGAGCTCGTCGAGCGGCTGCGCGAGCGGGTCAAGGTCCTCGGCACCCGTACCCCCGAGGGGCTGCGCGCCCTGCTGCGCGAGGAGCTGCTCACCCTCATCGGCACGGACGCCGACCGCACCGTGCACACCGCCAACGGCATCGGCAACGGCGGCGACGAGATCCCCGGCGTCGTCATGGTCGTCGGCGTCAACGGCACCGGCAAGACCACCACCACCGGCAAGCTCGCCCGTGTCCTGGTCGCCGACGGCAAGTCCGTGGTCCTCGGCGCCGCCGACACCTTCCGCGCCGCGGCCGCCGACCAGCTGCAGACGTGGGGCGAGCGGGTCGGTGCCCGTACGGTCCGCGGACCCGAGGGCGGCGACCCCGCCTCGATCGCCTTCGACGCGGTGAAGGAAGGCATCACCGAGGCCGCCGATGTCGTGCTGATCGACACCGCCGGCCGGCTGCACACCAAGACCGGGCTGATGGACGAGCTCGGCAAGGTCAAGCGGGTCGTCGAGAAGCACGGCCCGGTCGGCGAGGTGCTGCTCGTCCTGGACGCCACCACCGGCCAGAACGGCCTGGTCCAGGCCCGGGTGTTCGCCGAGGTCGTGGACATCACCGGGGTCGTGCTCACCAAGCTCGACGGCACCGCCAAGGGCGGCATCATCGTCGCCGTCCAGCGCGAGCTCGGCGTCCCCGTCAAGCTCGTCGGCCTGGGCGAGGGCGCGGACGACCTGGCGCCGTTCGAGCCGGAGGCCTTCGTCGACGCCCTGATCGACTGAGGTCGCGGCCAGGGCGCCACGCCCCGGACCGTCATCGGCCCCCGGACCCGCACACGGCGGGTACCGGGGGCCGGCGTCATTCCCCCTAAACGCCCGGGCCCGGTGTCGTGCCCCTGGCGCCCGCGCTCCGGCGTCGTGCCCCTGGGGGCCCGGGCCTTCCGGTCGCGTACGCGGCGCCCGCTCCCGTGCGCCGCACGTCCGGGGAGGCGGGAGCGACCCCGGGCTCACACCGCTGAGCGGTGGCACACATACGCCAGGGTGCCCACCACCAGCCGCGCCTGCGGCGGCCGGCCCGCGGTGTCAAGCGTCGGCGGGCGCAGCCAGCGCATGGGGCCGTGGCCGCCGAGGTCGGAGGGCGGTGCGGTGATGTGGTCGCCGGGGCCCAGGGACCGCAGATCGAGCGTCGCGTCGTCCCAGCCCATCCGGTAGAGCAGATCGGGGAGTTCCTTGGCCGCCCCGGGGGCGACGAAGAACAGCGCCCGGCCGGTCGGGGTCACCGCGACCGGGCCGAGCGGCAGGCCCATCCGCTCCAGGCGTGCCAGGGCGTTGCGTCCCGCGGCCTCCGGCACGTCGAGGATGTCGAACGACCGGCCCACCGGGAGTAAGAGCGCGGCGCCCGGTGTCTCCGCCCAGGCCGCGGCGGCCGTCTCCCAGCTCGCCCCGGCCGCCAGCTCCGCGGCGAAGGCCAGCGGATGGGCGCCGGGCGCGGGGCAGTCCGCGGCGCCGCACGAGCAGTCCGTGCCTCCGCTGCCCGCGCGCACCGCCCGGGCGCCGGGGACGACATCCCAGCCCCACAGCCCGGTGTACTCCGCCGCCGCCGTGATGTCGGTCGAGCGGGCGCGGCGCCGGGAGCTGGAACGCATCTCTCGGATGCCGCCGATCGTGAAGCCCATGCCCCCTCCAACGGGTGGTGCGTGCCAGTGGTTACGAGTCGGCGGGTTGACGGCGTCGTGCCCTTCACGCTCCGTCGCCGGCCCGTGGTGCCGGTGGTGTGACGTGGTGTGCCGGGTGGTGCGGTGTGCCGTGCGAGCCCTGGCGCGCTTCGCTCCGCCCGGCCTCGCTCGACCTGTGTCAAGTCAATCGCGGGAGCCTGTCGGGGAGTTCATACGAAGGGGTGGCGAATGGTGGCGTTTCCGCAATCGCCCTCGCGCGAGGGGTGATCGTAGGATTACTTTCGGTGCACGAACCCCGGAGAGGCATCATTCGCACGGGTATGCCGGTGGCAACCACCGGTGGGGCACAGGCCAAAAGGTGTGGCCGGAATCCGTGGTCGGGTAGATGTACCCCGGACAGGCGTCGCAACAGGCGGCAGGCTGTGGCGGGTTCGCGGCACGCGCCGGGTATCCGGGCACCGGGCACAGACATCAAGGCAGCTATCGGGATGGGGGCTTCCAGTGGGAGGCAACGGCGGCAGTGGCGGCACCGACGCCGCCAAACAACCCAACGCACAGCTGGGTTCGTGGTTCATGCGCAGCGGCTGGTCCAAGGGGGAGCTGGCGCGGCAGGTCAACCGCCGGGCACGCCAGATGGGCGCGCACCACATCAGCACGGACACCTCACGGGTCCGCCGCTGGCTCGACGGCGAGCAGCCGCGCGAGCCCATCCCGCGGATCCTGTCCGAGCTGTTCTCCGAGCGCTTCGGCTGTGTGGTCGGCATCGAGGAGCTGGGGCTGCGCTCCGCGCACCAGTCCCCGTCCGTCTCCGGCGTGGACCTGCCCTGGGCCGGGGCCCAAACGGTCAGCCTCATCAGTGAGTTCTCGCGCAGCGACCTGATGCTGGCCCGCCGCGGCTTCCTCGGCACCTCCCTCGCCCTCGCGGCCGGCCCCAGCCTCATCGAGCCGATGCAGCGCTGGCTGGTCCCGGTCCCGGCGGGCCAGGGCGACGCGGCGGAGCCCGACCGTGCCCGGCGGCCCGCACGGCTGTCCAAGCCGGAGCTGGACCTTCTCGAGTCGACGACCGCGATGTTCCGGCAGTGGGACGCGCAGTGCGGCGGCGGGCTGCGGCGCAAGGCCGTGGTCGGCCAGCTCCACGAGGTCACCGATCTGCTCCAGGAGCCGCAGCCCGCGGCGGTGTCCAAGCGGCTGTTCAAGGTCGCCGCCGAACTCGCCGAACTGGCCGGCTGGATGAGCTACGACATCGGGCTGCAGCCCACCGCCCAGAAATACTTCGTGCTGGCCCTGCACGCGTCCAAGGAGGCCGGCGACCGGCCCCTGGGCTCGTACATCCTCTCCAGCATGAGCCGGCAGATGATCCACCTCGGCCGGCCCGACGACGCACTGGAACTCATCCATCTGGCCCAGTACGGCAGCCGCGAAACGGCCACCCCGCGCACCCAGGCCATGTTGTATGCGATGGAGGCCCGCGCCTACGCCGGGATGGGCCAGCCCAGCAAGGTCAAGCGGGCCGTCCGGATGGCCGAGGACACCTTCTCCGACGTGCTGCCCGGCGAGCCCGAACCGGACTGGATCCGCTTCTTCTCCGAGGCCGAGCTGAACGCCGAGAACGCCCACTCCTACCGCGATCTCGCCTATGTCGCCGGCCGCAGCCCCACCTACGCCTCGCTCGCCGAGCCCGTCATGGCGCGCGCCGTGGAGCTGTTCGGCCAGGACCCCGAGCACCAGCGTTCGTATGCGCTCAACCTGATCGGGATGGCCACCGTGCACCTGCTGCAGAAGGAGCCCGAAGCCTGCGCGGCGATGGCGCAGCAGGCGATCCCGTTCGCCCGGCAGGTCCGCTCGGAGCGGGTCAACACCCGGCTGCGCAAGACCGTGGACACCGCGGCGCGGGAATTCGGCGGCGTCGCCGAGGTGATCCGGCTCAGCGACGAGCTCACCCGCCAGCTTCCCGAATCAGCGGCGGCCGTCTGACGGCACGCCCTCCCCGGACTCCGGCCGCGGCCGCCGCCCCGTACAGCCCGACTCGGCTCCCCCATGCCAGGTCACGCGGGCGGCAGCCGCGGCCGGGCTGTTCTTTGCGCCTAAACCGGCGCCGCTTTCGCGGAGGGGGTTGGGCGCCGTGGGGGTTGCTCAATTGGCGTTTTCGGTGGGAACGGGGGGATGTGGGGGCGGTCTGCGGCTGGTCTGGTGGCTCGGGTGTGGGTGATCCGGGGGTGATCTGGGAGTTCACCGGGGTGTAACACGGGGGCCTTCTTCGTCACGGTGGGGAAACACCCGCAAGGTTTGGCCGAAACCACGCTGCGACAACCTCATCGCGAAGCCGGCCCACCAGAAACACGCCCGCACGGGCCGCATCGACGACGAGGAGACGCCGATGCCCCCAGGCATCCTGACGCTTGCAGCAGACAAGGTGACGCTCAGCCCGGCGAACACCGGGTTCATGCTGATCTGCTCCGCCCTGGTGATGATCATGACCCCCGGGCTCGCCTTCTTCTACGGCGGTATGGTCCGGGTCAAGAGCGTGCTCAACATGCTGATGATGAGCTTCATCAGCCTGGGCATCGTCACCATCCTGTGGGTCCTGTACGGCTTCGGACTCGCCTTCGGCACCGACAAGGGCGGCTTCATCGGCTGGAACGGCAACTTCGCCGGCCTCAGCCACATCGGCCTGACCGAGCTGTGGGGCACCAGCACCATCCCGGTCTATGTCTTCGCGGTCTTCCAGCTGATGTTCGCGGTCATCACGCCCGCGCTGATCAGCGGTGCACTCGCCGACCGGGTGAAGTTCACCGCCTGGGCGCTCTTCATCGCCCTGTGGGTCACCGTGGTGTACTTCCCCGTCGCCCACTGGGTCTGGGGCGAGGGCGGCTGGCTCTTCGAGCTGAAGGTCATCGACTTCGCGGGCGGTACCGCGGTGCACATCAACGCCGGCGCCGCGGCGCTCGGCGTGCTCCTCGTCGTCGGCAAGCGCATCGGCTTCAAGAAGGACCCGATGCGGCCGCACAGCCTGCCCCTGGTGATGCTCGGCGCCGGGCTGCTGTGGTTCGGCTGGTTCGGCTTCAACGCCGGCTCCTGGCTCGGCAACGACGACGGCATCGGCGCGGTCGCCTTCGTCAACACCCAGGTCGCCACCGCCGCCGCGATGCTCGGCTGGCTGGCGTACGAAAAGCTCCGGCACGGCTCGTTCACCACGCTCGGCGCGGCTTCCGGCGCGGTCGCCGGCCTGGTCGCGATCACCCCGGCCTGCGGCGCGGTCAGCCCGCTGGGTGCCATCGCGGTCGGTGTGATCGCCGGTGTGCTGTGCGCCATGGCCGTCAATCTCAAGTACAAGTTCGGCTACGACGACTCTCTGGACGTCATCGGTGTCCACCTCGTCGGCGGTGTCGTCGGCTCGCTGCTGATCGGCTTCTTCGCCACCGGCGGGGTGCAGAGCAAGGCCAAGGGCCTGTTCTACGGCGGCGGCCTCGACCAACTCGGCCGGCAGGCCGTCGGTGTGGTCTGCGTACTGCTGTACTCCCTGGTCGTCTCCTACGTCCTTGCCAAGGCCATCGACCTGGTGATGGGCTTCCGGGTCGGCGAGGACGAGGAGGTCGCCGGCATCGACCAGGCCGCACACGCGGAGACCGCGTACGACTTCGCCGGCGCGGGCGGCGGCACGGTCGGCCGCAAGGGACCGGCACTCGGCGAGGCTCTGACGAAGAAGGTGGACGCGTGAAGCTCATCACGGCAGTAATCAAGCCGCACCGGCTGGACGAGGTGAAGGACGCCCTGCAGGCCTTCGGTGTGCACGGTCTGACGCTCACCGAGGCCAGCGGCTACGGCAGGCAGCGCGGGCACACGGAGGTGTACCGCGGCGCCGAGTACACCGTCGATCTGGTGCCCAAGATCCGCGTCGAGGTGCTGGTCGAGGACGCCGACGCCGAGGAGCTGATGGACGTCGTCGTCAAGGCGGCACGCACCGGCAAGATCGGCGACGGGAAGGTCTGGAGCATCCCGGTCGACGACGCGGTACGGGTGCGGACCGGGGAGCGGGGACCGGACGCACTGTGAGGCCACCGCCACCCGCCGCCGTGGCGCGGCTCCGGAACCGGCGGCACCCGCTGCCGTGCCGGAGCGGACGCCCGGCGGCGGATGGCAGCCCGGCCCGCGGCGGCCCAGACTGAAGGTGCCCCAGGGCCGTACGGGGACGACGTGACCGCGGGGGACCAGACGACCGAGGAGCGCGCGAGGTGACGGAGAGCGTCGAGGAAACGGCAGGACCGGACGGAACACCGGGCCCGGCGCGGGAGCCCGCGCACGACGGCGGCTACCCGGCGGCCCGGCTGCGGCTCCTCCAGGACGAGGCGGCCATCGGACCCGATCGCCGCGCCGACCTCGCCCGGCTGACCGACGACTGGCTGGCCGGCCTGCTGCACCGGCACGCCACCGAAGCCGGCCTGTCCGGCACCGCCCTGGTCGCCGTCGGCGGCTACGGCCGCGGCGAACTCTCCCCGCGCAGCGATCTCGACCTGCTCCTGCTGCACGACGGCCGCGCCGCCCCCGCCGACCTCGCCGCGCTCGCCGACCGCCTCTGGTACCCCGTCTGGGACCTCGGGCTGGCCCTCGACCACTCCGTTCGCACCCCCGCCGAGGCCCGTAAAGCGGCCCGCGACGACCTGAAGGTGCAGCTGGGCCTGCTCGACGCCCGGCACCTGGCCGGCGACGCCGAACTGACCGGCGCGCTGCGCACCACCGCCTACGCCGACTGGCGGGCGAGCGCCCCCAAACGGCTCCCCGAGCTCCACGACCTGTGCCAGGAGCGCGCCGAGCGGCAGGGCGAGCTGCAGTACCTGCTCGAACCCGACCTCAAGGAGGCCAGGGGCGGGCTGCGGGACGCCACCGCGCTGCGTGCGGTCGCCGCCTCCTGGCTCGCCGACGCCCCGCGCGGCGGCCTGGAAGCCGCCCGCACCCGTCTGCTGGACACCCGCGACGCGCTGCATCTGACCACCGGCCGCGCCACCGACCGGCTCTCCCTCCAGGAACAGGACCAGGTCGCCGGCGCCCTCGGCATGCTCGACGCGGACGCCCTGCTGCGGCAGACCTACGAATCCGCCCGCACCATCTCCTACGCCGCCGATGTCACCTGGCGGGAGGTCGGCCGGGTGCTGCGCGCCCGCTCCGTCAAGCCCATGCTGCGCGGGCTGCTGCACGGCCGTACCGCGGGCAAGGGCGAGCGCTCACCGCTCGCCGAGGGCGTCGTCGAACTCGACGGCGAGGCGGTGCTGGCCCGTACCGCACGCCCCGAGCGGGACCCGGTGCTGGTCCTGCGCGCCGCGGCCGCCGCCGCCCAGGCCGGGCTGCCGCTGGCCACCCACTCGATCCGCCGGTGCAGCACGGCCGCCGCCACCCGGCCGCTGCCCGTGCCCTGGCCCGCCGAGGCCCGCGAACAGCTGGTGACGCTGCTGGGCGCGGGCAGCCACACCGTCCCCGTATGGGAGGCACTGGAGGCCGAGGGCATCATCACGCGGCTGCTGCCCGACTGGGAACGCGTCCGCTGCCGCCCCCAGCGCAACCCCGTCCACACCTGGACCGTGGACCGCCACCTCATCGAGACCGCGGTCCGCGCCTCGGCCCTGACCCGCCGGGTGCACCGCCCCGACCTGCTGCTGATCGCCGCCCTGCTGCACGACATCGGCAAGGGCTGGCCCGGTGACCACTCGGTGGCCGGTGAGACCATCGCCCGCGACGTGGCGGCCCGGCTCGGCTTCGGCGCCCGCGACACCGCGGTGATCGCCACTCTCGTACGGCACCACCTGCTGCTCGTCGAGACCGCCACCCGGCGCGATCTGGACGACCCGGCGACCGTGGGCGCGGTCGCCGAGGCGGTCGGCAGCACCGGCACCCTGGAGCTGCTGCACGCCCTGACCGAGGCCGATGCCCTGGCCACCGGCCCCGCCGCCTGGAGCGCCTGGCGCGGTGGACTCGTCGCCGACCTGGTCAAACGGGTCACCGCGCGGCTCGCGGGGGAGCCCCGTACGGAGGTACGCGACGCCGATGAGCCGACCGCGGAGCAGGAGCGGCTGGCGATCGAGGCCCGGCGCACCGGCGGCCCGGTCCTGGCGCTGCACACCCGCTCCGAACCCGCCGCCGGAACCGGGGACGGGTCCGCGCCGCCCGACCGGGAGCCGGTCGGTGTGGAACTGCTCATCGCCGTACCCGCCCACCGGTCACCCGGCCGCCGCCCCTCGACGAGCCCGGCGGGCACACCGGGCGTCCTGCCCGCCGCGGCAGGTGTGCTGGCCCTGCACCGGCTCACCGTCCGCGCCGCCGACCTGCTGCTGCTCGACCCCGTCGACGACGGCCCGGTCCTGCTGCTGCGCTGGCGGGTGGCCGCTGAATACGGCTCGCTGCCGCGCCCCGACCGGCTGCGCGCCGACCTGGCCCGCGCCCTGGACGGCTCCCTCGACGTCCCCGCCCGCCTCGCCGAGCGCGAACGCGCCTACGCCCGCCGGGCCCGAGCCGTGCTCGCCCCGCCGCCGCGGGTCACCGTGGTCACCGGCAGCTCCCGCACCGCCACCGTCATCGAGGTCCGCGCCCAGGACGCACACGGTCTGCTGCACCGCATCGGCCGCGCCCTGGAGAAGGCCGGCGTCGCCGTCCGCAGCGCCCACATCAGCACCCTGGGCGCGAACGCGGTGGATGCGTTCTATGTCACGGGGGCGGACGGGGAGCCCCTGTCCGACGGCGCGGCCCATGAGGTGGCGGCGGCCGTGGAGCGCGCTCTGCAGTAGCGGCCGGGGCGCGGGGAAGGAGCGGCGGGGAGCGGGGCAGGACCGGTTCGCTTGCGCAGCCCGATACCCTGGAACCCGACTGAAGCCTGCCCCCGACCCCGAGGATCGACGACCGCCGTGTTCGATACGCTTTCCGACCGCTTGGCGAGTACTTTCAAAAACCTCCGGGGCAAGGGCCGCCTGAGCGAGGCGGACATCGACGCCACGGCGCGCGAGATCCGTATCGCGCTGCTCGAAGCCGATGTCGCCCTCCCCGTTGTCCGCGCCTTCATCAAGCAGGTCAAGGAGCGTGCCACCGGCTCCGAGGTCTCCCAGGCGCTGAACCCCGCCCAGCAGGTCATCAAGATCGTCAACGAGGAGCTCGTCGGCATCCTCGGCGGCGAGACCCGCCGGCTGCGGCTCGCCAAGACGCCCCCGACCGTGATCATGCTGGCGGGTCTGCAGGGTGCCGGTAAGACCACCCTCGCCGGAAAGCTCGGCCGCTGGCTCAAGACGCAGGGGCACGCCCCGCTGCTGGTCGCCTGTGACCTCCAGCGCCCCAACGCCGTCAACCAGCTCCAGGTCGTCTCGGAGCGCGCGGAGGTCGCCTTCTACGGCCCCCAGCCGGGCAACGGCGTCGGCGACCCGGTCCAGGTGGCCAAGGACTCCATCGAGTACGCGGGCACCAAGCAGCACGACGTCGTCATCGTCGACACCGCCGGCCGTCTGGGCATCGACCAGGAACTGATGCAGCAGGCCGCGGACATCCGCGACGCGGTCAGCCCCGACGAGGTCCTGTTCGTCGTCGACGCGATGATCGGTCAGGACGCGGTCAACACCGCCGAGGCGTTCCGCGACGGCGTCGGCTTCGACGGCGTGGTGCTCTCCAAGCTCGACGGTGACGCCCGCGGTGGTGCCGCGCTGTCCGTCGCGCACGTCACCGGCAAGCAGATCATGTTCGCCTCCAACGGCGAGAAGCTGGACGACTTCGACGCGTTCCACCCGGACCGCATGGCGTCCCGCATCCTCGGCATGGGCGACATGCTCAGCCTGATCGAGAAGGCCGAGCAGACCTTCAGCCAGGACGAGGCCGAGAAGATGGCGGCCAAGCTGGCGAAGGGCCCCAAGGAGTTCACCCTCGACGACTTCCTGGCCCAGATGGAGCAGGTCCGCAAGATGGGCTCCATCTCCAAGCTGCTCGGCATGCTGCCCGGCATGGGGCAGATGAAGGACCAGATCAACAACCTCGACGAGCGCGAGGTCGACCGCACGGCCGCCATCATCAAGTCGATGACCCCGGCCGAGCGCCAGGAGCCGACGATCATCAACGGCTCGCGCCGGGCCCGTATCGCCAAGGGTTCCGGTGTCGACGTCAGCGCGGTCAAGGGCCTGGTCGAGCGGTTCTTCGACGCCCGCAAGATGATGTCCAAGATGGCCCAGGGCGGCGGCATGCCCGGGATGCCCGGCATGCCGGGGATGCCTGGCATGGGCGGCGGGGCCCGCAAGAAGAAGCAGGTCAAGCAGGCCAAGGGCAAGCGCAAGAGCGGTAACCCGATGAAGCGCAAGGCTGACGAAGAGGCCGCCGCGGCGCGCCGGGAGGCCGCCCAGTCCGGCAACCCGCTGGGCCTGCCGCAGGGCGGCCAGGACCCGCAGAACTTCGAACTCCCCGAGGAATTCAAGAAGTTCATGGGCTGACCCTCCCGCGCCCTCGCGCGTCCGCGCGCAGCTTCGGCTGACGAGCCCCCGGCCTCCTGTGGGTGGTCGGGGGCTCTGCCGTGTCCGGCGGATGGGGGCGCATTGGAGCGGGCAGGGGGCAGACGCGGGGCGGGCGCCGGCCCCCGCGCCCCTGCCTCATCGCCCCCGGGCCGGCCCGGCACCGCCCTCCGGGCCGTCGTCTGCCCGGCCGTCGGCCACCCCGCCTCCGCCCGGAGCCGCCGGCCCGTCGTCCGCCCCGTCCCGCCCCGTGAGAAACCGCAGCGGGTTGCGCCGCGTCAGCCGGTCGATCAGCTCCTCGTCCACGCCCGCCGCCCGCAGCCGCGGCAGGAAGGACCGGAACAGGTGCCCGTAGCCCATCCCGCCCTCGCTGAGCAGATAGCCGTGGCGGGAGACATCGCAGCTCAACAGCACCCGGTCGGCGTATCCGGACTCCAGGAGGGCCAGCAGCAGCCGCAGCCGCGCCCGGTCGCTCCGGTAGCTCTCCTTGCCGACGGTGTCGAACGCGATGTACGCACCGGCCGCCGCCAGTTCCCGGTGCACCGCCGGATCGTCGAGCAGGTCCTGATGGCCGATGCTGACCCGGTGCGGCGGGAGCCCGGCCGCCGTCAGCAGCTCCAGCTGGGCCAGGCCGCCGCGGCCGAACTGGGCATGGGTGGCCACCGACAGCCCGGTCGCCGTGGCGGCGAGCGCCGCCGCGGTCAGCGTCCGCGCCTCCGGCTCGCTCGGCACGTCGCCGTGGCTGCCGACCTCGCCGATCACCCCGGGACGGATCCCGGAGCCACCGCAGCCGCGCTCGATCTCCCCGACCAGCGTGCCGGCCAGCCGCTCGGCGCTGGTGCGGCTCAGCTCCGCCGGATGGAAAGGCTCGTAATACCAGCCGGTCGCCGCGATGACCGCCACCCCCGAATCCGCGGCGATCCGGGCCATCGACGCCACATCGCGCCCCATGCCCCGGCAGGTGAGTTCGACGAGCAGGCCGAGCCCGAACTCGGTGCGCAGCGACGCCAGTTCCTCGGTGATCGCGGCGCGGTGCCCGGCAGTCAGGGTCGCCGCGCTGTCGGCGCCCCGGGTCAGATCGAGCGCCAGATGCTCATGGGCGAGCACCGGCCCGCGTACGGCGGAAGCGGGCAGGGTGCCCGAGACGGTTTGCAGCAGATCGCTCATCAGTGCCTTCCCGGCCCGCCCGGCGCGGCCGAAGCCTGTCCGGGAACGGGCCCCGTCAGGAGGTGAGAGGGGTGAACAGGTCCAGCCAGTACAGGACGTTGAGCAGGACACCGCCGGCGACGACCGCGGCGGGCCCCGCGGCGGTGCGGACCACCACCCGCCCCATCGCCTCGTTCAGCAGGTACAGCCCGCCGACGAGCAGGATGCCCAGCCCGCCGCCCATCGCCTGGGCGGCCAGCAACGAGCCGAAGAGCAGCGCCAGTTGCAGTGTCGCGCCGATCGCACCGCGTAGCTGCTCGGAGGAGTCGCGCACCGACGGCAGCCCGCCCAGCACCCGGCCGATCCCGCTGAGCGCCAGCACCTCGGCGGCGAAGACCAGCGCCCCGCACACCAGCGCCCACCACGGGCTCGGCAGCAGATAGCCGAGCGGGTAGACGAAGGTGAAGCCCGCGATGCCATACGCACCGGAGGCCAGCGCGGTGGTGGCGATGAGCGGCAGGAACCCGAAGGCGCGGTAGAAGTCGACCTGCGCCGCCTCCACGGTGCGCCCCTTGGCGATCAGGAAGCTTGCCGCCTCCCCGCCGCCGAATATGTGCAGCTGTGCCAGCAGACACACCCCGGCGCCCAGCGCCATGAACAGCGGCAGATGGCGGCGCAGGCGGGCTGCGCTCGCGCTGAACAGCGACACCATGGGGTCCTCGTCCGGCCCGGCGGGCAGCTCGTCCGCTGCTTTCGTCCGGTCTTCTGCTGCTCCCGTTTGCCGGCCCGCCGCTCCCGCTTGCTCGTCCGCCGCCTCCGCCCGCTCGTGCGCCGTCCCCGCCCACTCGTGCGCCGTCTCCGCCCGCTCGCCCGCTGCCCGGACCCGCTCCCTGCGCCGCTGCCGTAGATCCCTGGCGACCGCGAAGCCGATCAGCAGCAGCACTCCGGCGGCCATCGCCGGCGCCCCGGCGAACACCTCCGGCAACAGCTTCATCGTGACGACGACGAGAGCGAGCTCCACCACCCCCGCCACCGCGCCCGGCAGCCTGCCGAACTGCTTGCTGATCGCCAGCACCGGGAACAGCGTGAACAGGAACAGGATCGGCGTCGCCATCCGCTGCATGGCCGTCAGAAAATCGACCGGCAGCTCGTGTGCCACCTCATTGGCGCCCTTGAGCCCGAACACCACCACCGCGCCCCAGGCACCGCCCAGCACCGGCGCGAGCCACTTCCTCGGCGCGAGGATGCCCAGCAGATCGGTCGGCAGGAACACCAGCCAGGGGTTGAGCACACCCGACGACAGCGCCATGGGCGCGCCGAGTCCGAAGATGAAGCCGGCCGACAGGCCGAAGGAGACCGCACCGGTCGCGCTGCGGGTGGCCCGCCCCTGGAGGAAGTCCAGCAGGAACGGCCGTACGCCGTCGTTGAACACCGCCAGTGCCCGATGCGCCAGGTACGCGGTCAGCGCGCACACCCCGATGACGGTCAGCTGCCCGGCCGTGGAGAAGTCGAGGGCGCCGGCCGCGGCAGCCGGGCCCGGGGGCGCGGCAGCGGGGAGGCTGCCCACGCGTCAGGCCGTACGGGCGGCGATGGCGCGGGCGAGCACCGGGGTGACCGCGTCCATCCGGTCGACGGCGTAGCCGAACACCTGCTTGCCCTCGTCGAGCAGGGCCTCGATCTGCTCCGTGGTGGGGACCGACCGTCCGAAGGTGTGGCAGACGGCCGCGCCCAGCAGCCCGACCAGCACACCGAGCGAGGCCCCGGCCCCGGTGTGGCAGGTGCCGAGGAAGTAGTCCGCCTGCCCGGCCCGCAGCTGCACCGCCGCGTCCATGTCGTTGCTGACGGCGATCTCGACGCCCGGCAGCCCGAGGCCGGTCACCTGGCCGGCGACCTCGGATTTGCCGAGGCCACCGGTGAGGATCTTGGTCATGGGGTGTCCCTTCGCGGTCGGGCCGCGGACACCGCCGCGCCCGCATGCCATACGGCCAGATGCAGCGCCAGGAAGTTGACCTCCGGGCCGGGGAGCAGCGCGCCCAGCTCGCTGTGGGCCCGTCCGGCGACGTCGCGGGCCCGCGCCAGCGCCTCGGGACGGTCCGCGAGCTCTTCCGCCACCGCCGCGTCCGTACGGAACGAGTCGACGGTCTCGCCGTCCAGCAGCCGGGTCAGCGCCATCAGCAGATGGCCGGCCAGCATCCCCGCGCTGTCCTCGGTGACCGGCCGTCCATCGGCGGCCAGGGCCTCCAGCTCGGCCGTCACGAACGCGGCGACCTCCGGCCGCACCTGCCCGCTGTCGCAGAAGAGCCGGATGCGCCGGGCGAGACGGGATTCCATGGGCGGCCGTCCTTCCCTCGAAGGTCACAGTAACCAGGATTCTGTATTTTGCTCACTGACGTGCCGTCACTTCTTACCGGCGGCAGAGGCGTCGGCTCAGTACGCCGGAACGCGCTCGCCCCGCAGCACCTCGCCCTGCACGGCCGTGACCCTGGACAGCTTCACTACACCCCGCACGGCCGCCAGTGCCGCGGCCGCCGCCCCGCCGGTAGGGCCTATCAGCGCGGCACTCGTATGGCGCACCGCCAGATCGCGGGTGAACTCATTGCCCAGCGGCAACACCTGCACCTGGCCGAGCGGTTGTCCCGGTACCTCGTCGAGATTCCACACCGCCGCATCGGCCCGGCCCCGCGCCAGCTCCTCCCACGGCTGCAGGGAGGGACACGGCACCCACTCCACGTCCGGGCGGTGCGCAAAGAGCCGTTCGGTGAGCGTCCGCTGATCCTCCGAGGCCTCGTCGACGACGACCCGCAGACCGGGGGAGTCGAGCGTGCCCCCGGGCCGCAGCAACAGCCCGTGTTCGCCGGCGTAGGTGCCCGGTCCCAGGTCCGCGATCAGTTCGAGCGGCTGCTGCCCGATCAGTTGGTCGGCGGCGGAGCGCGACAGCACCGCCAGCGCGGCCCTGCCCTCGGCCACGGCTGCGACCCGGGCGGCCGCACCCCGCAGGAAGGTGATCGCGAACGGTGCGCCGGCTTCCTCGAACGCGGTCCGCAGCCCCGTCGCGAGGCCTTCGAAACGCCGGGAGTGCGGCAGTGGCATCACCGCCGGCACCGTGCCGAGGCCGGACAGGCGCCACAGGAGGGCCCGGTCCGACTCCACGAGGAAGGTACCGAGATGGCCCCGGGCGACGGTCGTGATCGCGCCCGTCTCCTCCAGGAGCCGGAGCGCGGCCTGCGCCGTGCCGTTGCCCACCCCCAGCCGCTCGGCGACGTCACGGACCCGCGGCAACCGTGCCCCCGCACCGTCGGCCTCCTGCAAAAGCAGCAGAGCCGCCAACTGCCGGGCGGCATGCCCGTTGCGGGTCAGGAACCGCTCGTCGAGGCCGTCGGGACCGTGGATGCCGTTCACACAAATGACAGTAAACAGGATCCTGGATACTGCCAAACGCCCGCCGAAATGCCGCCCCGACGCCCGCCCCCGGCACCGGCACCGCCGCCGCCCCCGGCCCCGCGCTACCTCGTCCGCGCGATCAGATAGCGGAAGACATTCGGCATCCACACCGTCCCGTCCGCCCGCTGATGCGGATGCAGTGCCTCCGCGAGCTCCTTCTCCACCTGGCGCTGCTCGGCCGCCTCCAGCGCCGCGTCGAACAGCCCCGTCGACAGCAGCCCCCGCACCGCGCTCGCCAGGTCGGCGTACCCGAACGGGCAGGCCACCCGGCCCGAGCCATCGGGCCGCAGCCCGGCCCGCTCCGCCAGTTCCTCCAGATCGTCCCGGCCGCTGGGCCACCACCCGGCCGAACCGGCGGCGTCCTCGTCCCCGGGACCGGCCGGCCGCTGCGCCACCCGCAGCAGCCCGGCCGTGGCACACCGCTCCACCGGGCCCCAGCCGCCCAGCACCACCGCACTGCCGCGCTCCGCCAGCCCCGCCGCCGCGGTGAGCGACGCCGTCAGCCCTTCGACGGTGCTCACGCAGCCCACCGGATGGAAGGCCGTGACCACATTGAAGGCGGCGTCGCCGGGCGCCGCGTCCTCCAGGCCGCCGCTGACCAGCCGGGTGTGCTCCGGCATGCCGTCCGGCGTAAGCCGTTCACGCGCCAGCTCCAGCCGGGACTCGTCCGCATCCACCCCGCTGACCTGCGCGCCCCGCGCCGCCGCGAGCAGCAGCGCCAGCCCGGAGCCACACCCCAGCCCCAGCAGGCGGGTATGGGGTCCGACCGCCAGACGGTCGTACGCGGCCTCGTAGAGCGGCACCAGCATCCGCTCCTGGATCTCGGCCCAGTCACGGGTGCGCGCCCGTGACCCGGCCGGAACGGGAGGGTCGTCGCAGCGCATGGATCCGGAGTGCGGAAGCTGGTGCCGCACGAGCGTCGGTGACATCGATAGCGCCCCTATTCGCCGAGAACCCGAAGCTGTTCCGTACCGATCGCCCCCGTGTTCGCGCGTGGTGCGCCCCCGCGATCCAGACAACTGCGCATTCGTCCGGGCGTCCAGGGGGTGCGCCGGGGTTGTCTCCCGCGCGCCCCCGTGTGCGCCGGGCCCGCTCCCTGGAGCGCCGTTCCAGGGTGCCCCGGCCGGCGCCGTTCCGCCACGGCAGCGCACGCCGCCCGGACGCTCCCCGCGCCCCTGGTGCCGTCCGGCCACCCGCCTCCACCGCCCCCTAGGGTGGGGTGCGAGCCGGTGCCGGCCGGGCACCGGCACTCCCCGTACCATCGCCGCGATGATCATTGCCCCGGTATACGACCGGCTACGCCATGCGGCGTACGCGGGGATACATACCGGCTTGAGGTGCCCTGGGCGTCTTCTGCGCAGATCTGCGCACCCGGCCCTCGGCACGCCTCATGACCGTAAACTGACTGGTACGTGCAAATTATTTGGGATGCCCCGGAATCGGAACACCGGGCGTCCCCGGCTCGTTGTCACGACGTGAGCACGACACCGCCTGTCCTCGCCGCCGAACTGGCGCTCGCCTGGGCCGATATTCAACGGCACCACCCCGAGCTGCCGGACCTGGCCGCGCCCGAGTCCCTGATCGGAGAGTCCTCGTCCGCCTGCGGCGCCGAACTCTCTTTCGAACGGCTGCTCCATGAGGCAGTCCATGGCATCGCCGCCACCCGCGGCATCCGTGACACCTCCCGCGCAGGCCGCTACCACAACCGCCGCTTCCTGGCGATCGCCGAGGAGCTGGGCCTGGACCATGCCGACGAGCCGCACCCCAGCAGCGGCTTCTCCCTGGTCACGCTCAACCCCGAAGCCAGAAGGCGCTACCGCTCCACCATCGAACGCCTGTCCAGGGCCCTCAAGGCGCACACCGCCGCCACCGCCACCGACACCACCCGCAGCTTCCGCGGTCCGGCCGCCCGGCACGGCTCCTCCGGAGGGGGCGTCCGCGTCAAGGCCGTCTGCGACTGCGGGCGCAACGTCCGCGTGGTGCCCTCCGTGCTGGCCCAGGCGCCGATCGTCTGCGGCGGCTGCGGCAAGCCCTTCCGGATCCCCGAGGTGGCCGCGGTCGGCTGACCCATGGGCGTGTGGCACAATGGCTAGCTGTACTCGACAGTCGCACAGGACCCCTCTCTCCTCCGGCTGACGCGTCCATCGGGCACCCCGAGTACCGCAACCCCACGTGGCATCCCGTTGTGCCCCACCACGTCAAGACCAGGAGACACCACTCCCGTGGCAGTCAAGATCAAGCTGAAGCGTCTGGGCAAGATCCGCGCGCCTCACTACCGCATCGTCATCGCCGACTCCCGTACCCGCCGTGACGGCCGGGCCATCGAGGAGATCGGCCTGTACCACCCGGTGCAGAACCCCTCGCGCATCGAGGTCGACTCCGAGCGTGTCCAGTACTGGCTGGGTGTCGGCGCGCAGCCGACCGAGCCCGTCATGGCCATTCTCAAGGTCACCGGCGACTGGCAGAAGTTCAAGGGCCTGCCGGCCCCGGCGCCCATGAAGGTCGCCGAGCCGAAGGCCGACAAGCGCGCCCTCTTCGAGGCCGCGGCCAAGGACTCCGGCAACGAGCCGAAGGGTGAGGCCATCACCCCGAAGGCAAAGAAGGCTGACAAGAAGGCGGACGAGGCTGCGGCCGAGTCCACCTCCGAGTCGACCGAGGCCTGAGCATGCTCGAGGAAGCCCTCGAGCACCTCGTCAAGGGCATCGTCGACAACCCCGATGACGTGCAGGTAGCCTCGCGCACCCTGCGCCGCGGGCGCGTGCTGGAGGTCCGGGTTCACCCGGAAGACCTCGGCAAGGTGATCGGCCGCAACGGCCGTACCGCCCGTGCCCTGCGGACCGTCGTGGGCGCCATCGGCGGCCGGGGCATCCGCGTCGACCTCGTCGACGTGGACCAGGTCAGCTGACAAGTTGAACACCGGCTCGGGCCGGGGAGGGCCCTCGGGCCGTCCCCGGCCCGAGTTCGTTGGTGAGGGTGCAGCCACCCTCACCACCCTCCATGGACAAACCGCCACGGTCCTCGGCCGCCTCCGCGAGAGCGGCGGCGGTGCAGCCGCAAGAAAACGGGAGAGAACAGCGTGCAGTTGGTAGTGGCACGGATCGGCCGCGCCCACGGCATCAAGGGCGAGGTCACGGTAGAGGTGCGCACCGACGAGCCCGAACTGCGGCTCGGCCCGGGCGCCGTCCTCGCCACCGAACCGTCCTCCGTCGGACCGCTGACCATCACGGCCGGCCGGGTGCACAGCGGCCGGCTGCTGCTGCGCTTCGAGGGCGTCGCGGACCGCACGGCCGCCGAGGCGCTGCGCAACACCCTGCTGATCGCGGAGGTCGACCCCGAGGAAGTCCCCGAGGACCCCGAGGAGTTCTACGACCACCAGCTGATGGACCTCGATGTCGTCACCCGCGACGGCACCGTCGTCGGCCGGATCTCCGAGATCTCCCACCTGCCCTACCAGGACCTGCTGGTCGTCCAGCGGCCCGACGGCAGTGAGGTGCTGGTCCCGTTCGTCTCCGAGATCGTGCCGGAGATCGACCTGGAGGAGCAGCGCGCGGTCATCGACCCGCCGCCCGGCCTCCTCGACGACAGCCAGGCGGACATCGCCGGCAGCCGCGGGGACAGCTGATGCGGCTCGATGTCGTCACGATCTTCCCGGAGTACCTCGAACCGCTGAACGTCTCCCTCGTCGGCAAGGCGCGCGCCCGCGGGCAGCTCGATGTGCGCATCCACGACCTGCGGGAATGGGCCCACGACAAGCACAACACCGTCGACGACACCCCCTACGGCGGCGGCCCCGGCATGGTCATGAAGCCCGAGCCGTGGGGCGAGGCGCTGGATACGATCCTCGCCTCCGGTGAGGGCGCACCGGTGATCGTCGTGCCCACCCCGAGCGGCGCCCCCTTCACCCAGCAGCTCGCCGTCGAGCTCTCGGCCAAGCCCTGGCTGGTGTTCACCCCGGCCCGCTACGAGGGCATCGACCGCCGCGTCATCGAGGAGTACGGCGACCGCGTCGAGGTCCGCGAGGTCTCCATCGGCGACTACGTCCTGGCCGGCGGAGAGGCACCGGTGCTGGTCATGGTCGAGGCGGTGGCCCGGCTGCTGCCCGGCGTCCTCGGCAACGCCGCCTCCCACCAGGACGACTCCTTCGCCCCCGGCGCGATGGCCGACCTCCTGGAGGGCCCCGTCTACACCAAGCCTCCCGAGTGGCGCGGCCGGGGCATCCCCGAGGTGCTGCTCAGCGGCCACCACGGCAAGATCGCCCGCTGGCGCCGTGACGAGGCCTTCCGCCGCACCGACCTCAACCGCCCCGATCTGATCGAGCGCGCCGACCCCGCCGCGTTCGACAAGCACGACCGCGCGATCCTGGCCGCTCTGGGCTGGTCAGCGGGCGAGGACGGCCGATTTGGGCGGACGACCGGGGCCGTGGAAGAATAGGCCGCTGCCGTGTGAGTCCGGTGCGCGCCCCTGCCACAGGGGGAACGACGCCCGCCCGACACAGCGGCATCCGACACATCATTTCCGATATCCCGTTGATGACCTGTGGCATCAGCGAAGAAAGCAGTAGGTCATGCACCTTCTCGACTCCGTCGACGCCGCGTCGAAGCGCAGCGACATCCCGGCCTTCCGCCCGGGTGACACCGTCAACGTCCACGTCCGCGTCATCGAGGGCAACCGCTCCCGTGTGCAGCAGTTCAAGGGCGTTGTCATCCGCCGTCAGGGCGCCGGCGTGCGCGAGACCTTCACGGTCCGCAAGGTCAGCTTCTCCGTCGGCGTCGAGCGCACCTTCCCGGTGCACACCCCGATCGTCGAGAAGATCGAGGTCGTGACCCGCGGTGACGTCCGTCGCGCCAAGCTGTACTTCCTGCGCGAGCTCCGCGGCAAGGCCGCGAAGATCAAGGAGAAGCGCGACAACTGAGCCGGGCCGTCCCGGCGCACGATTTTTTGCGCCGGGGCAACGCAAACCCACGCTCGCGTACGGGGTCCGGATCCGGCCGGATAGGCTCATGGCCCGATGGACACCGACGCACAGCTCACGGAGCGCGACCCCTCTCCCACCCCCGAACAGGGGCCGGAGCAGGGGTCGCGCTCCGCGCGTTTGCTCGCCCGCGCGGCCGGGCTGCGCCAGCGGCCGGCCACCCTCCTCGCGCTCTGCCTGGCCTTCGTCCTGTTGCTCAGCGCATTCGTCGCGCAGCCTTTTCTGATTCCCAGCACCTCCATGGAGAACACCCTGCAGGTCGGGGACCGGGTGCTGGTCAACAAGCTGGCGTACCGTTTCGGCAGCGAGCCGGCGCGGGGCGATCTGGTGGTGTTCGACGGCACCGGCTCCTTCGTTCACAGGGAGCAGGAGGAGAATCCCGTCACGGGACTGCTGCGCGGAGCCGGCGCGGCGCTGGGCCTGGCCCGGCCAGCCGAGACCGACTACGTCAAGCGCGTGATCGGCATCGGCGGTGACCACGTGACCTGCTGCGACGAACGGGGGCGGATCGAAGTGAACGGTGAGCCCGTGAATGAGGCGTATCTCCACCCCGGGGACGCGCCGTCCTCGGTGGATTTCGACATCGTGGTGCCGGAGGGCAGGTTGTGGGTCATGGGGGACCACCGCGCCAGATCCAGTGACTCCCGCGACCACCTCGGCGACCCCGGCGGCGGCACGGTCCCGGTGGAGAAGGTCATCGGCCGCGCGGACCTGATCACCTGGCCGGCGAGCCGCTGGCGCACCTTCGAGCACCCACGATCCTTCGACCGGATACCCGCCGCGGCAGGCCCCCATGGGTAGCCGCGGACGCCCCCGCCACGGCGGCAAGGGCACCGCCCGGCCCGGAAGGGGCGCCGACAGCCCCCGGCGGGGCCGGGGCGGGCCGGGGCCCGGCCCCGACGCCCCGTACAGCGACAGCGGGGCGTACGGCGACACTCAGGAAACCGGCGGGAGCGACGGCTCCCGGGCGGGCGGGACCGCGACCGGCAGGCGGGCGGGACGGACCGGGACGGGTGGCCGGGCCGAGCGGCGGCGTATGGCGCGGCGCATCAAGCGCCGCAGACAACGCTCCTACCTCAAGGAAATCCCCATCCTCGTCGGCGTGGCGCTGGCCATCGCCCTCGTCCTGAAGACCTTCCTCGTCCAGGCCTTCGTCATCCCGTCCGGCTCCATGGAGCAGACGATCAAGATCGGCGACCGGGTGCTGGTCGACAAGCTGACGCCGTGGTTCGGCTCCAAGCCGGCGCGCGGCGATGTGGTGGTCTTCAAGGACCCCGGAGGCTGGCTCAAGGGCGAACAGAACAAGCCCCCCGCCGACGGCGGCGCCTTCCAGCCGGTCAAGGACGCCATGACCTTCATCGGGCTGCTGCCGTCGGCCGACGAGCAGGACCTGATCAAGCGGGTCGTGGCGGTCGGCGGCGACACCGTCAAATGCTGCGACGAACAGGGCAAGGTCACCGTCAACGGCACCCCGCTGACCGAACCGTACATCCATCCGGGCAACCCGCCCTCCACGCTGAAGTTCACGGTGAACGTCCCCACCGGACGGATCTTCGTGATGGGCGACCACCGTTCCAACTCCGCGGATTCGCGCTTCCACCTGGACGAGCCGTACCGTGGCACGGTCTCGGAGGACGGCGTCGTGGGCCGGGCGGTGGTGATCGGCTGGCCGTTCAGCCACTGGCGGCGCCTGGAAGAGCCGGACACCTTCACGACCGTGCACGACGCGCCGGGCGCCAAGGCGTCGGCGGCAGGCGCTCCGCATAGGCTGTCCCCTGAGAGTTTGACCGTACTCCCGACCCCTGCGGAACTCCCGCTCGTTATGGGAGTGGTGGGCCTGCGCCGGTTGACGGGCAGGCGAGTGCGTGGAGTGAGGAGCAGATGTGGGGGACTTGGCGGTCGGCGCGCGGTCCGGAACCGAAGAGCCCGAAGAGCCGGCAGGACGTGGTGAGACCACGCGGCCGGCGGCGAGTTCCGTGCATCAGTCACCAGCTCGGTCAGGGGCGCAGGCCCAGAGTTCACCTTCGGCGGACCCTTCGGACACGTCCGATACGTTGGACATGTCAGCGGGCAAGGAGGAGAGCGGCGGCATGAAGAAGGCCAAGAAGCCGCGCGCCTTCTGGAAGGAGCTGCCGATCCTCATCGGGATCGCGCTGCTCCTCGCGCTGCTGATCAAGACATTCCTGGTACAGGCGTTCTCGATCCCGTCCGACTCGATGCAGGACACCCTGCAGCGCGGGGACCGGGTTCTGGTCGACAAGCTGACGCCGTGGTTCGGCTCCAAGCCGCAGCGCGGCGAAGTCGTCGTCTTCCACGACCCGGGCGGCTGGCTGAACGAGACGCCGACCCCTGAGCCCAACCCCGTACAGAAGGTCCTCAGCTTCATCGGCCTGATGCCCTCGGCCGAGGAGAAGGACCTGATCAAGCGGGTGATCGCGGTCGGCGGCGACACGGTCGAGTGCCATGGCACCGGCCCCGTCAAGGTCAACGGCAAGGCGCTCGACGAAGACTCGTACGTCTTCCCCGGGGCCACGCCCTGCGGCGACCGCGCGTTCGGCCCGATCCACGTTCCCAAGGGCCGGATCTGGGTCATGGGCGACCATCGCGACGACTCCCTCGACTCCCGCTACCACCAGAACCTCAAGGGCAACGGCACGGTCTCGGAGAACG
The DNA here is from genome assembly GCF_040253635.1 of Streptomyces sp. Edi2. Classification (NCBI taxonomy): domain Bacteria; kingdom Bacillati; phylum Actinomycetota; class Actinomycetes; order Kitasatosporales; family Streptomycetaceae; genus Streptomyces; species Streptomyces sp. Edi2. The sequence goes on from NZ_JBEJGX010000003.1 coordinate 6,528,170, forward strand.
AGGTCGTCGGCCGGGCGTTCACCATTGCCTGGCCCATCAACCGCTGGGCGACGCTGCCCGTGCCGGACACCTTCGACCAGCCCGGAATCAACAAGGCCATGGCGGCGACGCCGGCGGCCCTCGGCCTGGCCGGTGCGGTGCCGATCGTGATCTGGCGCCGCCGGAGGCTGACCGGAACACGTAACCCCAGGTAAGGTGCCGTCCCGGATCTTCGACGCGGGCGCGGTCCGCGGGGTGGGAGCGCTGGGATGAGCAGCAATACGGAACGCAGGACCGACGGCCGCGGCCGGACGACGGGCAGTGTGCTGTCCGGTCTGGCCGTGGCCGTCGGCTGTGTGCTGTTCCTGGGCGGCTTCGTATGGGCGGCGCTGATCTACCGCCCCTATACGGTGCCGACCGACTCGATGACGCCGACGATCGCGGTCGGGGCGCGGGTCCTGGCGGAGAAGGTCGACGGCTCCGAGATACGCCGCGGCGACATCGTCGTCTTCAAGGACTCCACCTGGGGCAACCAGCCGATGGTCAAGCGCGTCGTCGGCGTCGGCGGTGACAAGGTCTCCTGCTGCACCGAGCAGGGTCGGCTGACCATCAACGGAACCCCCGTCGAAGAACCGTATCTGCAGGGCAGCGGACCCGCGTCACCCATCGGCTTCAAGGCAAAGGTCCCCACCGGCCAGCTCTTCCTGCTCGGTGACCACCGCAGCGACTCCCTCGACTCCCGCGTCCACCTCACCGATGGCGACCACGGCTCGGTACCGCGCAGCGCCGTCAACGCCCGGGTCGACGCGCGCGCCTGGCCGCTCGGCAGCGTCGGCGTGATGCAGCGCCCGGCGGCCTTCTCCGCCTTCCCCGGCGGCACCTCGCAGCCCGGCCCGGTGCGACCCATCACCTTCGCGGTGGTCGCCGGCGCGGTCCTCATCCTCGTCGGTGCGGCCTACGGGCCCCTGGCCCGGCGTAGGGCGCGCAAGGGTGCCTGAGGAGGCAGGGCGGGGCGTCGAGGGTCCGGCCGCGGCCCAGGAGGCGGCGGCCGGTGACGTAGCGGACGCTCCCTTGGTGCGCCAGGTCTCCCGCATCGTCCTGCTCGACCCCGACGACCGGATCCTGCTGCTCCACGGCTTCGAACCGGCCCGCCCCACCGACAGGTGGTGGTTCACCCCCGGTGGTGGCCTGGAAGGCACGGAGACCCATGAAGAGGCGGCCCGCCGCGAGCTCGCCGAGGAGACCGGCATCACCGACGCCGTCCTCGGCCCCGTCCTGTGGAAGCGCCGCTGCGCCTTCCCGTTCGACGGGCGGCGCTGGGAGCAGGACGAGTGGTATTACCTGGGAAGGGCCGACCGGACTGTCACCGACACCGGCGGGCAGACTGACCTGGAGCGACGCAGCGTCTCGGGACTGAGGTGGTGGACTTCGGAGGAACTGTCCGCCTCGCATGAGACGGTGTATCCAACCAGACTCGCCGAGCTGCTGCGCACGCTGCTCGACGAAGGGCCCCCTGATGCGCCGGTGCTCCTGGAGACCGAGCGGGTCTGACGCACAATGGGGGGACGCACGGCTGAAGGGGATCTGCCATGAGCGCCGAGGACCTCGAGAAGTACGAGACCGAGATGGAGCTGAAGCTCTACCGGGAGTACCGCGACGTCGTCGGACTGTTCAAATATGTGATCGAGACCGAGCGGCGTTTCTACCTCACCAATGACTACGAGATGCAGGTGCACTCGGTTCAGGGAGAGGTGTTCTTCGAGGTGTCGATGGCCGACGCCTGGGTCTGGGACATGTACCGCCCGGCCCGCTTCGTCAAGCAGGTGCGCGTCCTCACGTTCAAGGACGTGAACATCGAAGAGCTCAACAAGAGCGACCTGGATCTTCCGGGGAGCTGAGGCGGCCGGAAGCGGCGGAGGGGGCGGGCTCCGAGCCTGCCCTGAACCCGCCCGGCGTCACCCGCACGGGTGAGCGGGTTATCCACAACCGGCTCACTGTCCACCAAGATCCAACAGGTCGGGGCGGGAGCGTCACAGTCGGTGCCGGAGGTGGTACCGCATGAACGCCATGCAGGCCGGCCGCAAGGCCGGGAACGACGCACAGACCGCGGAGCCGGCGCGGAGGGCGCGCTCAGGAGCGCCGCCCACGGAACGCAAGCCATCCAAGGGACGCAAGTCACCGGCGGTGAGGAAGCAGGCCGTCAAGCAGCCTGCTCACGGGGCACCGGTCGCCGAACGGGCAGCCGCCGTGCCACCGGCGCCCGGTCCGAAGACGGCCACCTCGACGACGCCCGGCCTGACGGCGGCCAAACCGGCCGACACCCGGCGGCGCGCACTCGGCCGCTATGGCGAGGACCTGGCCGCCCGGCGGCTCATCGAGGCCGGTATGCGCATCCTGGACCGCAACTGGCGCTGCCGCGACGGAGAGATCGACATCGTCGCCGCCGACGGCGACGCCCTGGTGGTCTGCGAGGTCAAAACCCGCCGCGCCGGCTGGTACGAACACCCCATGGCGGCCGTACGTCCCGAGAAGACCGCCCGCCTGCGGCTACTGGCGGAACGCTGGCTCGAACGGCACGGTGGCCCGCCACCCGGAGGCGTACGGATCGATGTGGTCGGTGTCCTCCTGCCGGCCCGCGGCGCCCCGGTCGTCCAGCACGTCCGAGGGGCGGCCTGATGGGATTCGCCCGGACCTGCTCCGTCGCGCTGGTGGGCGTCGAAGGCGTCGTCGTCGAGGTCCAGGCCGACCTGGAACCCGGCGTCGCGGCCTTCACCCTCGTCGGACTGCCTGACAAGAGTCTCATCGAGTCCCGCGAGCGGGTGCGGGCCGCGGTCGTGAACTCCGGCACCGAGTGGCCGCAGAAGAAGCTCACCGTCGGCCTCAGCCCGGCATCCGTGCCCAAAGGCGGCAGCGGCTTCGACCTGGCCGTGGCCTGCGCGGTCCTCGGCGCCGCCGAACGCCTCGACCCCCGCGAACTCACCGACCTGATGATGATCGGCGAACTGGGCCTGGACGGCCGGGTCCGTCCCGTACGCGGAGTGCTGCCCGCCGTACTGGCCGCCGCCGACGCCGGATACCGCCAGGTCGTCGTCCCGGAGCAGACCGCGGCCGAGGCCTCGCTGGTCCCCGGCGTCTCCGTCCTCGGCGTCCGCAGCCTGCGCCAGCTCATCGCCGTCCTCGCCGACGAACCGGTACCCGACGAGGAAGATCCCCGCGAAGAAGGGCGCCCCGACCCGCTGCTCGCCGGGCTGGTGATGCCCGGCACCGGCGTCAGCGCGGGCCTGCCGACCGGTGGCCACACCCCCGACCTCGCGGACGTCGCCGGACAGCACAGCGCCCGCCGCGCCCTGGAGGTGGCCGCCGCCGGACGCCACCACATCTTCTTCAAAAGCCCGCCCGGCGCCGGCAAAACCATGCTCGCCGAACGCCTCCCGGGGCTGCTGCCACGACTGTCCCCCAAGGAATCCCTGGAGGTCACCGCCGTCCACTCGGTGGCCGGCACCCTCCCACCGGGACAGCCGCTCCTCCACCGGCCGCCCTACTGCGCCCCGCACCACTCCGCGACGATGGCATCCCTCGTGGGCGGCGGCACCGGACTGCCACGCCCCGGGGCCGTATCCCTGGCCCATCACGGTGTGCTGTTCGTGGACGAGGCCGCCGAGTGCAGCCCACGCGTCCTGGACGCGCTCCGCCAGCCATTGGAATCCGGCCAGGTCGTCGTCGCCCGCGCGGCGGGCATGATGCGCATGCCCGCCCGTTTCCTCCTCGCCCTTGCCGCCAACCCCTGCCCGTGCGGACGGCACGGCACCCCCGGCGGCGACTGCGAATGCCGGCCGTCGTCCATCCGGCGCTACCGAGCCCGGCTCTCCGGGCCCCTGATGGACCGGGTGGACCTCCGGATCGCCGTCCAACCGGTCGCCCGCTCGGAACTGGTCGCCCTCGGCCGCGGCGCCGAATCCACCGCGACCGTCGCCGAACGCGTCCACGCCGCCCGCGAGCGCGCCGCAGCCCGCCTCGCCGACACTCCATGGCGGACCAACAGCGAGGTGCCAGGCCATGAACTGCGCACCCGCTGGCAGGTCGACCCGGGCGCTCTGGCCCCGGCTGAACGTGACCTCGAATGCGGTCTCCTCACGGCCCGCGGCCTCGACCGAGTCCTCCGCGTCGCCTGGACCGCCGCCGACCTGTCCGGCCGCGACCGCCCCACCGGCGAAGACGTCAACTGGGCCCTGGAACTCCGCACGGGGGTACGCCGCGGCGCGCCGACAGCAGCGGGCGGGGGCGGGGGCAAGCGCACGGCCACGACGACCGCCGCCCAACCGCAGGGACAGGTGTGAGCGATGACCAGCACCGACGCATGGGGCTTTGCCACGAGTGATCCCGTCACCGCCACGCCGGGCCGGAGCCGGCAGCCCGCCCCGACCGAGCCGGGCCCCGCCGCACACACGGCAACCGAGCCACATCCTGCACAGCCGATGGCAGCCGGCCGGCGGTCCGCCCGCCGCGAGGGACACGAACCGCAGCGCACCGCCCGCGCCGCCCTCACCCGCATCCTCGAACCGGGTGACGAAACCGCCGGCCGCTGGTTACGCGAAATGGGCCCGGTGGCCCTCTGGCACGCCCTCTCCGACGACGCGGCGGACCCTCCCACGGGCTCCACCCCGGCCAAGATCGCGGGCCTGCGGCTACGGGCCGCCCGGGCCCGCCCCACCGCGGACCTCGATGCCATGACCGCGCTCGGCGGCCGGTTCCTCTGCCCCGGGGACGACGAATGGCCCGGCCAGCTCGACGACCTCGGGGACGCCCGCCCCATCGGCCTGTGGGTACGCGGGGCGGCCAACCTCAGGCTGTGGGCGCTGCGCTCCGTCGCCGTCGTCGGCGCCCGGGCCTGTACCGACTACGGCGCGCACCTGGCCGCGACCCTCAGCGCCGGACTCGCCGACCGGGGCTGGGCCGTTGTCTCCGGAGCCGCATACGGGGTCGACGGCGCGGCTCACCGCGGCGCGCTGGCCGCGGACGGCGCAACCATCGCCGTCATGGCCTGCGGCGCCGACCACGCCTACCCCCGGGGCCACACCGAGTTGATCGGCCGGATCGCCGAACAAGGCTTGGTGGTCGCCGAGTTACCGCCCGGCGACCATCCCACCCGCAGCCGCTTCATCCAGCGCAACCGCGTCATCGCCGCACTCACCAGAGGCACCGTCGTCGTGGAGGCCGAGCTGCGCAGCGGCTCACTGGTCACCGCCCGGCAAGCGCTGGCCCTCGGCCGCTTCACGATGGGCATGCCGGGCCCGGTCACCAGCAGCCTGTCCGCCGGGGTACATCAACTCCTGCGCGGCGAGGCCGCGGTGGTCACCGGCGCCGACGAGGTCATCGAACTCGTCGGCAGCATCGGCGACCTCGCTCCCGAGCAGCAGGGCCCGACCCGCATCCGCGACCTCCTCGATCCCGTCGCGACCCGCGTACTGGAGGCGCTGCCCGCGCGCGGCAGCGCGGGCACCGGCCGTCTGGCGGAGGAAGCCGCCACGCCCCGCGAGGTCACACAGCGCAAACTCTTCGAGCTGTTGTCCCTCGGATTCGTGCAAAGGTGCGGTGATCGCTGGGAGTTGGCGCGACGCGCCGAGAGGACTGAGGGTTCCCGGCGAGGCGGTACTTGACCTGGGGCGAACGGGTGAAAGGGTGAGGGGAATGACCGCAGAATCCAGGTTTGCCGTGCTTCGGGGCACGGGGCCGATCCATGGGGAGACGGCGATGTGGCGCAGGGGATGGACGAGGTCCCGCACACCGCGTCACCGCGTCCGCCCGCACGGCCCTCCCGGGGTCCGCGTCCGGCTCCCTGTCCGGGTGTCGCCACGCCGTACGAGGTAACCCTGAGGTGCGGGCAGCGGAACGTATCTGCGCACGCCCGAACCTGCCGTCCTCGCGCACCGCGACGCTTCGGTCACGCTACGCTCACAGGCACTTCAACCCTCATACATCCATCCACCCGTGTCTCGGCAGAACGGCTCAAGGCGACGAATGCCCCAGCACACCTCCGGGTCTGATCGTGCGGCTGTACCACCCGCCGCGCGCGGCAGCGTGCGCCCCGCCCCGCCCACCTCGCTCGACGAGTTGTGGCGCTCCTACAAGGCGTCGGGCGACGGGCGGCTGCGAGAACAGCTGATCCTGCACTACTCGCCGCTGGTCAAGTACGTCGCCGGCCGCGTCAGCGTCGGCCTGCCCCCCAACGTCGAACAGGCCGACTTCGTCTCCTCCGGAGTCTTCGGACTGATCGACGCCATCGAGAAGTTCGAACCCGAACGCGCCATCAAGTTCGAGACCTACGCCATCACCCGGATTCGCGGCGCAATGATCGACGAGCTGCGCGCTCTGGACTGGATTCCGCGCTCCGTGCGGCAGAAAGCCCGTGCCGTCGAACGCGCCTACGCCACCCTCGAAGCGCAGCTGCGCCGTACCCCGTCCGAGGCCGAGGTCGCCGAGGAGATGGGCATTGCGCTGGAGGAACTCCACGGCGTGTTCAGCCAGCTGTCCTTGGCCAACGTGGTCGCCCTGGAAGAGCTCCTGCACGTCGGCGGCGAGGGGGGCGAACGGCTGAGCCTGATGGACACCCTCGAGGACACGGCCGCCGAGAACCCCGTCGAGATCGCCGAGGACCGCGAACTGCGACGGCTGCTCGCGCGCGCCATCAACACCCTCCCCGAGCGCGAGAAGACCGTGGTCACGCTCTACTACTACGAAGGGCTCACGCTCGCCGAGATCGGCAATGTCCTCGGCGTCACGGAGAGCAGGGTCAGCCAGATCCACACCAAGTCCGTACTCCAGCTCAGAGCGAAGCTCGCCGACGTCGGACGCTGAGTCACCCTCCGGACGCCCGGGCTTTTCGCGGGCCGTGTCGCCATGCGGAGTGCCACGCGGGGCGTGCCATCCGTAGAGTGGTGAGGTGCCCAGGATTCGAGCGGCCTCTGTGGCCGAGCACCGGACGATGCAGCGCGGCGCCCTTTTGGACGCTGCCCGTACCCTGCTGTCCGAAGGCGGTACGGAAGCACTGACCTTCCCCGCCCTCGCCGAGCGCACGGGCCTCGCGCGCTCTTCCGTGTATGAGTACTTCCGCTCGCGCGCCGCTGTCGTGGAAGAGCTGTGCGCCGTCGACTTCCCCGTATGGGCCGCCGAGGTGGAGGCGGCGATGGAGAGCGCCGACACGCCCGAGGGGAAGGTCGAGGCATATGTGCGACGGCAGCTCGCCCTGGTCGGTGACCGGCGCCACCGGGCCGTCGTCGCCATTTCGGCAGGTGAACTGGACGCCGGTGCCCGGGAGAAGATCCGCGCGGCCCACGGCGGACTGATCGCCATGATCGTCGAGGCGCTTGCCGACCTCGGCCATGCACAGCCCCGACTCGCGGCCATGCTCCTCCAAGGAGTCGTCGACGCCGCGGTCCGCCGTATCGAACTCGGTGCCGCAGAAGACCCGGACGAGATCACGGAGGCGGCGGTCGCCATGGCCCTCCGTGGCGTCCGCGGCTGAGGGGGCCTCCCCCCCCGCCCCCCTCCCACCCCACCTCCGCCCCACCCCACTCGTTGGCTCCGCAGCCCGCAGCCCGCAGCCCGCAGCCCGCAGCCCGCAGCCCGCAGCCCGCAGCCCGCAGCCCGCAGCCCGCAGCCCGCAGCCCGCAGCCCGCAGCCCGCAGCCCGCAGCCCGCAGCCCGCAGCCCGCAGCCCGCAGCCCGTCGGTCGGTCGTCGGGCTCGTCGTGCAGCGATGGCGGGCCTCGCTCTACAGGGCTGCCTCTGCGGCAGACCCGCACTACGCCCGAGCGCCACTGCTCCCTATGCTCTGCCCCTCCGGCTCCCGCTCCCGGCTGTCAGGGCTGGCTCGTGACCACCCACCGTCCCGCCGGAGGCTGAGCTGCTCTCTACCCGGCTGCGTCGGCACGTCCTTTTTGTCCCCAGTCGGCCCAGTCCGATGGAGCCGGCCGAGTGCCCAGACGGCCGCTGCCACGAGCCCGGCTGCTCCGATGAGGGCGGCTCCTGTCGGCGCCGGCTCCCGGTGCTGAGCTGTTGGTTTCGCCGCTACCGCTGCATGCGCCGGGCCGGCTGTTCCCGAATGCCGGGGGACCGTGAGGTCGGCCGCAGGTACGGGAACCCCGAAGACCGGCAGCAGGCGCGAGGGGCCGCCGCGGAGCATGCTGCGGGGCAGCAGGGAGAACGGATCCAGGTAGCTCTTGCCGCGGCGCAGGCCCCAGTGGAGGCATGGCGCCCGGCAGTGGAACGGGCCGCGCTGCAGGATGGCGACCGGCTGACCTGCGGCGACGCGTTGGCCCTTGTGGACCGTGGGCCGCACGGGCTCGTAGGTGGTGCGTAACGGAGGGCGGCCCGAGCGGGATACCTCGATCGTCAGGACGCCACGGCCGGCGACGGTTCCGGCATACGCCACCCGGCCGGGTGCCGCTGCCCGTACCACTGCGCCGGTGGGCGCGGCCAGGTCCACACCCCGGTGCCCAGCCGCCCAGGGTGAAGGGGGCGGCTCCCAGCCGCGCACCACCGTGGGCCCTATGCCGTCGGCCCCTCCCACCGGCCACGCTCTGTCCCCACCAGAAGGGTCGGCCCGCGCCGATGCCTCGCGACGGGCTGCCGCTCCGGGGCGTGCCACCGGCTCGCGACTGGGCATTTCCGGCACATCCTGGGCGTGCGCTCCGCCCGCCGGTGGTCCCACTCCGTCGGCACGTGCCGCACCCGCAGGCCCATCCGCCACCCTCTCCACCTGGTGCTGCATTCCGCGCTCCGCCCTCACGGCCAAGGACGGAGCGGCGGCAGCGCTCGCCGGTACGGGAAACAGAGCGGCGAGCAGGGCGGTCGCGGCAGGGGCCAGGAGTACACGCAGAGCACGGGCCGGGAAGAAGCAGCTCGGCCCATATCCAGTCGGTTCCGCGCGCGGCGTCGGCGGTAAGGATGTCGGCGGCCGGAAGCGTGGCCGGGGAGGGAGGACAGGAGGAGGGAGGACTGGAAGAGGGAGAGGACAGCGCGGTGGAGAGGGCGAAGGAGCAGGAGAAAGAGGCGGAGGGCAAAGAGGCGGGGAAGGGAACAGGGGCGGGGAGGCGAGCGGGGACTGGGAGGGGGCGGGAGACGGGACGAGGTCCGGCGGGCGCTGCGGTTGGCTGCGATCCGGCTCGTGCCGCCTGTCGCGGTCCGGCTCGTGCCGCCCGGTGCGGGCCCGCCCGGGTCGGCCGCAGTGGACCGTGCCGGGTTGCCCGCGATGGACCGGGCCGGGCCGGTGCCCGCGGAAGCGGCTGACGGCGCGGCGGAGCGTGGTCGAGCCGGAGCCGGAGCCAGACCCCGGCCCGGAGCCGAAGCCAGACCCCGACCCGGAGCCAGACCCGGATCCGGATCCGGATCCGGAGTGTGGTTCAGGGCGTCGTCGAGTGGTCGGTCGCGGAGTGCGCTGCAGGTTCGGTTGTGTGTTCCGTCGCATGTCCCGACGGTGGCGCAGTCCGCCGCCACGCGGGGATCTTGGTCGGAAGCTGTGGATCGGCGGGCGGTTGTGGACAACGGTGTCACCCGCGCGGGGATCGAAATGGTGTGTGTCGCCCGGTGCATCGGCCGTCCCGTACACTTCTGATGGCGATCCGGGTCACCGGGTCGACTTCGCACGCCCCGCCGTCAGTGCACCAGTCCCTTTCGGGCAGCACGACGGCCGCGCTCCTCGGTCCTTGGACGGCCCCGCAAGGTGCTTTCCTCGGCAGGCGCGTCGGGGCGTCAGGCACCGCGGCCGACCGGCCGCAGTGGAACCGAGCAAAACAAGGAGTACGGCCATGGCCGTCGTCACGATGCGGGAGCTGCTGGAGAGCGGCGTCCACTTCGGGCACCAGACCCGCCGCTGGAACCCGAAGATGAAGCGCTTCATCTTCACCGAGCGCAACGGCATCTACATCATCGACCTGCTCCAGTCGCTGTCGTACATCGACCGCGCCTACGAGTTCGTCAAGGAGACCGTCGCCCACGGCGGCTCGGTCATGTTCGTCGGCACGAAGAAGCAGGCCCAGGAGGCCATTGCCGAGCAGGCGACCCGCGTGGGCATGCCCTACGTGAACCAGCGCTGGCTCGGCGGCATGCTGACCAACTTCTCGACCGTCTACAAGCGCCTGCAGCGCCTGAAGGAGCTCGAGCAGATCGACTTCGAGGATGTGGCCGCCTCCGGCCTCACCAAGAAGGAGCTCCTGGTCCTCTCCCGCGAGAAGGCCAAGCTGGAGAAGACCCTGGGCGGTATCCGCGAGATGCAGAAGGTGCCCAGCGCCGTCTGGATCGTGGACACCAAGAAGGAGCACATTGCCGTCGGTGAGGCGCGCAAGCTCAACATCCCGGTCGTCGCGATCCTCGACACCAACTGCGACCCGGACGAGGTCGACTACAAGATCCCGGGCAACGACGACGCGATCCGCTCCGTCACCCTGCTCACCCGCGTGATCGCCGACGCCGTCGCCGAGGGCCTCATCGCCCGCTCCGGTGCCGCCACCGGCGACCAGAAGCCCGGCGAGAAGGCTGCTGCCGCCGAGCCGCTGGCCGAGTGGGAGCGCGACCTGCTCGAGGGCGAGAAGAAGGCTGACGACGAGGCCCCCAAGGCCGAGGAGAAGCCCGCCGAGGAGGCCGCTCCGGCCGCCGAGGCCGAGAAGCCGGCCGCGGACGCCGAGCAGGCCTGACCCGCAGCATCCGGCTGATGACGGCGGGGGAGGGCGCCACGAGCGCCGCCCCCGCCGTCCACCCGTAGATCTTTCGACTTCGAGATTTCGAGAAGAGATTCACAGACCATGGCGAACTACACCGCCGCTGACGTCAAGAAGCTCCGCGAGCTCACCGGCGCCGGCATGATGGACTGCAAGAAGGCCCTGGACGAGGCCGAGGGCAACGTCGACAAGGCCGTCGAGGCGCTGCGTATCAAGGGCCAGAAGGGCGTCGCCAAGCGCGAGGGCCGCTCCGCCGAGAACGGCGCCGTGGTCTCCCTGGTCGGCGACGACAACGCCTCCGGTGTCATCGTCGAGCTGAAGTGCGAGACGGACTTCGTCGCCAAGGGCGAGAAGTTCCAGGCCGTCGCCAACGAGATCGCCGCGCACATCGCGAAGACCTCCCCGGCCGACATCGAGGCCCTGCTCGCCTCCGAGATCGAGGCCGGCAAGACCGTCCAGGCGTTCGTCGACGAGGCCAACGCCACGCTGGGCGAGAAGATCGTCCTGGACCGCTTCGCGCAGTTCTCCGACGGCTACGTGTCGGTCTACATGCACCGCACCATGCCCGACCTGCCGCCGCAGATCGGTGTCCTTGTCGAGCTCGACAAGGAGAACGCCGAGGTCGCCAAGGGCATTGCGCAGCACATCGCCGCGTTCGCCCCGAAGTACCTCGCCAAGGACGACGTCCCGGCCGAGGTCGTCGAGGCCGAGCGCCGCGTCGCCGAGGAGACCACCCGCGCGGAGGGCAAGCCCGAGGCTGCCCTGCCGAAGATCGTCGAGGGTCGCGTCAACGGCTTCTTCAAGGACGCGACGCTGCTCGGCCAGCCGTACGCGCTCGACAACAAGAAGTCCGTCGAGAAGGTCCTGCAGGAGGCCGGTGTCACCCTGAAGCGCTTCGCGCGCATCAAGGTCGGCATCTGAGCCTGTCGCGAAGGCAGCGAATGACCTGCGGCCCCGCTAGGGTCGTAGGCAGTCGGCCGCTCAACGGCCGGCCGCAGATGTGACGAGGAGGCCATTGCCGCACAGGGATCTGAACCAGACCCACGGCAATGGCCTTCTTCGTATGTGCACGAGGAGAGCTCAATGATTCACGGTGCCGACGGCGCGCACGCAGACCATGCCGGCCACGGCGGCAGGCGACGCTTCCTGCTGAAGCTGTCGGGCGAAGCATTCGCCGGCGGCGGGGGACTGGGCGTCGACCCCGACGTCGTGCACGCCATGGCCCGCGAGATCGCCGCCGTGGTGCGCGACGGCTACGAGATCGCCATCGTGATCGGCGGCGGCAACTTCTTCCGCGGCGCCGAACTCCAGCAGCGCGGCATGGACCGGGCCCGCTCCGACTACATGGGCATGCTGGGCACGGTCATGAACTGTCTGGCCCTCCAGGACTTCCTGGAGAAGGAGGGCATCGACTCGCGCGTCCAGACGGCGATCACCATGGGTCAGGTCGCGGAGCCGTACATTCCGCTGCGTGCGGTGCGCCATCTGGAGAAGGGCCGGGTCGTCATCTTCGGCGCCGGCATGGGCATGCCGTACTTCTCCACCGACACCACCGCCGCCCAGCGCGCCCTGGAGATCGACGCCGAGGCCATGCTGATGGGCAAGAACGGGGTGGACGGCGTCTACGACTCCGACCCCAAGAAGAACCCCGACGCGGTGAAGTTCGACGCCCTCGAATACGGCGAGGTCATCACCCGGGACCTCAAGGTCGCCGATGCCACCGCCATCACGCTCTGCCGGGACAACAAGCTCCCGATCCTCGTCTTCGAGCTGCTCGCCGAGGGTAACATCGCGCGCGCGGTGAAGGGTGAGAAGATCGGCACGCTCGTCAGCGATCAGGGCACCCGGGCCTGACGGCCCCAACTGCCGTGGTTCCGTACGGGCATCGGCCGGTACGGGCGGCAGCTCCCGGCCCGGGCAAGACCCCGGTACGGGGATGGACAACGGCCTGCCGGTCGGACACCGTGCAGGAGAAGACGCGCGGCAGGGGCGAGGCTCTGCTTCTTACCGAAAAGACCAGGAGCAAGTGGTGATCGAAGAGATCCTCCTCGAGGCCGAGGAGAAGATGGAGAAGGCCGTCGTGGTCGCCAAGGAGGACTTCGCCGCGATTCGCACCGGGCGTGCGCACCCGGCGATGTTCAACAAGATCGTGGCGGACTACTACGGTGCGATGACGCCGATCAACCAGCTGGCGTCGTTCTCGGTTCCCGAACCGCGGATGGCCGTGGTGACCCCGTTCGACAAGAGCGCGCTGCGCAACATCGAGCAGGCCATCCGCGACTCCGACCTCGGCGTCAACCCGAGCAACGACGGCAACATCATCCGGGTGACGTTCCCCGAGCTGACCGAGGAGCGCCGCAAGGAGTTCATCAAGGTCGCGAAGAACAAGGGCGAGGACGCGAAGATCTCGATCCGCAGCGTCCGCCGCAAGGCCAAGGAAACGCTCGACAAGCTCGTCAAGGACAAGGAAACCGGCGAGGACGAGGTGCGCCGCGCCGAGAAGGAGCTCGACGACACCACCGCGAAGTACGTCGCGCAGGTGGACGAGCTGCTCAAGCACAAGGAATCCGAGCTCCTCGAGGTCTGATGAACGAGTCTTCCTGGGGGGCCGCCCCGCCCGGCGCCGGACACCGGGCATCGCCCGACCACGGACCGGCCTCCTCGCTCCGCGGGGTGGCGCCCCCCGCCCCGGCCGGTCCCGGGCACGGCTGGGGCGACCCGGACCGGACCCGGCCCCTGCCCTTCGTGCCCGGGCCAGGCGGACACCAGGACGACGACCGGGAACGTCGGGACCTCCGGGACAGCCGGGATCACCTGGACGACCGGGGGGCTGCTCGACCGAGCGGCCCCCTGTTCCGCGACGAAAAGCCGCAGGAGCCCATGCCCACCCCTCTTTCCGGGTCCGACAGCTCGCCGGACTCAGAGAAGCCGAAGAAGAAGAGCGCGGGCCGCAATCTGCGCGCCGCGATAGGGGTCGGTATCGGCCTCGGCGCGATCATCGTTGCGTCGCTCTTCGTCTACAAGCCTGTCTTCATCGGCGTGATAGCGATCGCCGTTGTGGTGGGCCTGTGGGAGCTGACCTCGCGGCTGGCGGAGCGCAAGGACATCAAGGTGCCGCTGGTGCCGCTCGCGGTCGGTGGCACCGCCATGGTGGTCGCCGGATACGTCCGTGGTGCCGAGGGCGCCTGGGTGGCGATGGCGCTCACCGCGCTGGCCGTCCTCGTCTGGCGGATGACCGAGGCACCCGAGAACTATCTGCGGGATGTCACCTCCGGTGTCTTCGCGGCGTTCTACGTGCCCTTCCTCGCGACGTTCGTGGCGCTGATGCTCGCGGCCGAGCCCGACGGGCCGGAACGGGTGCTGACTTTCCTGATGCTGACGGTCGTCAGCGACACCGGCGCGTACGCGGTCGGCTGGCGGTTCGGCCGGCACAAGCTCGCGCCGCGGATCAGCCCCGGAAAGACCCGCGAAGGACTCGTCGGCGCGGTGCTCTTCGCGATGGTGGCGGGCGCACTGTGCATGGAATTCCTGATCGTGCACGGAGCCTGGTGGCAGGGCCTGCTGCTCGGCCTCGCCGTCGCGGCCAGCGCCACCCTCGGCGACCTCGGCGAATCCATGATCAAGCGCGATCTCGGCATCAAGGACATGGGCACCCTGCTCCCCGGCCACGGCGGCATCATGGACCGCCTCGACTCCCTGCTGCCGACGGCCCCGGTCGTCTGGCTGCTGTTCGTGATCTTCGTGGGATCCGGCTGAACCCAGGGACCACAGAGGGAAGCGGGCTGTCCGGTTTCGGCGTCTCCCGGCTTCCTTGCGCATGAAGGTCTCCCGATACCTGTGAGGGGCCCGCCGCACCGAGCGGCGGGCCTCTTTCGCGTGTGCGGGCGGCGGGGAGGGACAGCGGTAGGGAGAGGGCATGCGGGGAGGCCGGCCTTGTCATGGGAATCCGAGGAGTACTCGCAACCCGCGGTAGCGGGTGCAACCTCGACCAGAATCGTGAGCGCGGGCCGGCCGATTCGGGTCGATCGCTCCGTCAGTGGCCACGGCCGCCGACGTGGTCGGTGCCGCTGTGGTCGTCGTGGGCGACGATGGTCCACGGGCGCATCAGGTCGTCGTCTTCGTGTTCGAGGATGTGGCAGTGGTGGACGTACGTCGCCGGGAGCTTTGTGCCGCTGTTCGGGATCGACGCGATCGTCTCCGTCGGCGGGCTGAATTCCTGAACGATGATTCTGGTCACCGTCTCCGGATAGGACTTGAAGGTGTCCTTGTCGCACCGCGCTTCGTCCGGGTCCGGCGGACTCGGTGGGCCGGTGAGATAGTTCGCCAACACCGGCCGGTCCTCCGGTTTGCGGCCACCGTCGAGCCACTTTTCGTAATCCGCCTGGTAGGCGGCTGCGTCGATCGGCTGCCTGTTCAGCACCTGGAAGTTGACGAGATGGACATGCATCGGGTGGGCGTCGTGGTTGGGATTGATGTACTCCCAGATTTCCGCCGAGCCCGCCTTGATGAAGTCCTGGGACGGCTCCATGAAGGGCAGCGCGTTGAACGTCATGGTGCCGAAGAGCTTGTGCTGGTACGTGACCCATTCCCGCCGGCGGATACCCGGTTTCGGCTCGATGGGTGCGACCGCCGGCAGCTGGAGTTTCTTGGGCGGAGTCGTCTTGTCCGCGCCTCCGGACAATCGCTTGGTGACCCGGAACTGCATGATTTCCGAGATCACCGGCCCCATGCCGGGCATGCCGGGGTAGTGGACCGGCGCATGGTAGTTCGACAAGGTGATGTTCGTTCCCATGGGCATCTGGCTGAAGTCGACGATCAGGTCGTACCGCTCGGCCGGCGAGATCAGGAAGTTCAGCATCTGCAAGGGAGCACGGAAGCCGCCGTCGGTGCCGATCAGCCAGAACGGCAGTGTGGGCTGCGGCAGTACGTCCCTGGGAACGTCGAACCTCAGCCGCCAGAAACGCTCGTTCGACGCGTTGAGAATGCGCAGCCGGTAGCGTCGCGGCTCGACCGCCAGGAAGGGGTACGCCTTCCCGTTGACGACCGGGGTGTCCTCGCCCTCCCGCTGGGCCATGGTGTAGGCGAGTGAGCCGTCCCGGTGGAAGGTCCGGTCCTGCAGGATGAGGGGGACCTCGAATTCGCCTCGTGGCAGCCCGAGCCGTTCGTCGACGGGGTCACGAATGAGGTAGAGACCGGCGAGGCCCGCATAGACATTGACGCTGGTCATTCCCATGCCGTGATCGTGATACCAGAGCATGCACGAACGGTCGTGATTGGTGTAGGCGCAGATCGCTTCGTTGGGTTTGACTCGGCTCGGGTCCAGGGTGGTGTAGGACTCGGCATGGAAGCCGTCCGGGCTGAACGAATGCAACGGCATTCCGTCGGACTGTGGTGCCGTGAAACCGCCGTGTTGGTGTACGACGTTCCACACGTTGATATTCGGGGGAAAGGGTGGCTCGCTCTTGTAGGGAGGCGGAGGGCTCGGGGCGAGCTGGGGGTCCCCGTTCCGAATACCGTCGATCACGGACTGGAACAGGTGAGTGGTCGGCAGGTGGTTGCGGTATTTGACGACCGTCGGGTGGTCCCTGGTCACGCTGAGAGTCGGCCCCAGATAGCCCATGCCGATCGGCTTGCGAGGGTCGTTCGGGTTCGCGGCCCAGTAACCCCATACGATTGCCGGCCCGAGATCCCGGTGGAAGCGCCACGATCCCTTCCGCATCGTGATCTCGTAGTAGTCGGCGCCCGGATAGACAGAAGGATCCGAAATCGCTGTCATCGGCCTGGGCAGCGGATCGACGTACCTCTCCAGCGGAGGGGTCTGCGGCACCGCGCTGTCCGCAGACCCTGTCCCGTGAGCGGGCGACGCATCGTCCTGAGCTCCCAGAACACCCCGTGAGAGCATCATGCCCGCACCACCCAAGGCACCGGCCGTAGCGCCGGCCATGAGGAATTTCCTTCGCCCGAACATCGTCGCCAGCCTTCCATCGCCGCACGTAACGTCCCAGGGGTACAGGGCTGTTTCGAAACGTTGCCGCAGCACGCCGGTCCGGTCCGGGAAAGCCACTCATTGAGCCGATCTCGGTAGTAATTCAGCAGCCAATACAGAGGCTGATGCAGTAGTCATCGGAATGAGGAGGAGAATTGCATCGTCACTGCCGGTCCGAATGCATGTAAAACGGTCTTATCTGAATGGTCGAACGCGTTCAACTCGTTCGCGGTCGCTTCCGTTGGACGGCGAGTCCGCTCGGTCCGTGAGTCAGCGCCGTGGTGTGTCATCTGCAAGCGCCCTGAATGGGCGGCCAATTCACTGCACATTTTTCTGGCGCGTAGCAATTGGTTGAGCGGCGGGCCGTGGGCCGCATTTTGGCGCTTTTGGGTGTGCCATGTGAATGACAAAAGGAAATCGTGGGTGATCGTCCGCTCACCGCTCCGGCCTGGGTCTCCCTGGGCGATCTGCCGCACTGGACGCACAATGCCTGCACCCGGAGAACTCTGTCTCTGCGGTTGACGAGAAGCCCCCTACCAGCGGTTTTGCTGCCGGTAGGGGGCTTCTTGTCGGGCCGTGGGCCGTGGCTGGGCCGTGAGCGGTTCCAGCAAGGCCATTAGCTACTTCAGCGCTGAGGCCACGGCGGACTCGTGCGAGGGGCAGTAGACGGGAGGCGCTTCGGTAACGAGGGCCAGGCCCTTCACTCCGGGGTACGCAGCCTGGATGGTCTTGAGTACTTCCCGGGGGCTGTCGCCCGCGTCCAGCTCGGTGCAAACGAGCTGCCCCTGAACGCCGAGGTCGTCAGCCTCCACCTGCCTGAGAACGGGAGCGCGAACCTTGACGGCGCCGGCGTATTGCTCGTCCTTGTCGGAAGGCGAGGGCACATCGTCTGAGGCATCCGACGAGGGAGCCGGAGACTTCGAGACCTCAGGGTGCTTGGAAGCCGCGGGCAGCCCGCAGGCGGCACGGGTGGCAGCCACGGAGAACATGACGGGTCCGTCGCCGTGCGCATCCTGCTTGCAGATGATCCACGTATCGAAGGTGGAGTCACTTCGATCGGCTTTGGTTTTCGCGTCCTCATACGCCGGCAAGGTCATCGACGGGCTCAGGTCGTCCTCTGCTTCGCTCTTGGTCTTGCCGACGTAATCACCAATGGTTGGACGAGTCGAGGGGGCTTCCTTGGCCTCCTTCTCGGGTGTGGCATCGCCGCACCCTGCCAGAGCGACGAGCAAAACCGCGCAGGCGGCCGCGTTGCGTCCTCGCATTCGCCATCATCCCCCTGTTTCTGAAACTCTCAGTCGGCGAACCGTAGCGGTCCGCAGCTGCCCGTGTCCCCAGATTCCAATCAGCTGCAGAACCACAGGCCCGGGGCGTCACTCCGACTGGAGAAGCTGATCCACTGCCCGTCGTGCGCGCTCACGGCTGGTGGGCATCAGGTGCGCGTAGACGCGAAGCGTCATGGCGGGGTCCGAGTGGCCGAGGTACTCGCTGACCGCCTTCACGCTCTCGCCCGCGTCCAAGAGCACCGAGGCATAGAAGTGCCGTAGGGCGTGCATGCCGTGTTCCCGCGCGGAGGCATAGGGCTTACCTGCCTGCGGTCTCGGGATGAGGCCAGCAGTTGCGAGAGCGGGCTTCCACTCCTGGACGTTGAAGTTGCTGCGCCAGACGATCCCGCGGGCCGAGTTCGTGAAGAGCAGTCGTCGGGTGACACGACGGCCGTCCGGCCTCTGCCACGGCAATTCGACGTCCACGGGCGGGTGATTCTCGATGTGATGCTTCAGCGCGACCGCGACACACGAGGGCAGCGGCACGTCCCGCTCCTTGTTGCCCTTTGGCGGAGCGAAGACCGCCACACCACGGATCAGCTTGACTTGAGTGACCACGCGAAGGGTGTCGCTGTCGAAGCGGACGGCGTCCTCGGCCAGGCCGATGATCTCTCCTTGTCGCAGTCCGCAGCCGCTTCCGACATCCACCATCGCGCGGTAACGCTCCGGCAGTGCTGCACGGACAGCTCGGACCTGGACGGGTAACCAAGGGGCGACCCGGCCCGCGGAGACCGCTGGCGGACGTACGGAGCCAGCACTGCAAGGGTTCCGAGCCAGGTACCCGTCGTCCACGGCAGCCGAGAGCACGGCCCGCACATTCGCGTAGATGGTGCGGGCGTACGTGCCCGCAATGGGGGCCTTCTCCAAGGCATGGACGAACTCCCGGATGTGGACAGGCCGGAACGCCCCGAGCGGTCGGGAGCCGATGTTGGGGAAGGCGTGGAGACGTAGCCGGGTCTCGACAGCGATGCGGGTAGTCGGGTCTGTCGTCTGTCCGGTGAGCCAGCGCTCCGCATACTGCTGGAAGGTGACCCGCGCGGCCTTCGGGTCGACGTACTGGCCGCGGAGCATGTCGGCCTCTGTCTGCGCGAGCCATTCCTCGGCGCGGCGCTTCTGGCGGTCGGGGAACGATCTACTCTTCTCCGTGCCGTCCGGGCCGACGTAACGGGCGCGGTAGCGCATACCGGTGCCGTGGCGGTCTGTCTTCTGCCGGTCCGGTTTGCCGTCCGGCCCGGTCACCGTCTTGTACCAGCGATCTTGGATGTGGCCGGCCATCAGGCTGCTTCCCCCATCTGTCCGGCGATCCAGCTACGCACGTCTTCGGGATCGAAGCGCAGGTGTCGGCCGACGCGGAAGCCGCGCGGGCCGGTGTGCTTGCGGCGCCACTGATAGACGGTCTCGACCGGTACGCCGAGGAGTTCGGCCAGATCCACCGGCGTGAGGTAGCGCGTGGGCAGAGAGCGTGTCATCGGCGTGGCTCCTCGGGTGTGCTGGTGGCGGCTAGGGACGAGGACAGCCATTGCTCGGTGGGGCTGAGGCCGGTGCCGGCGTAGGTCCACCGGGCGAGGACGAGCGTGGTCTCGCCGTCCTCCTGGTCGTGCGGCTCGGATGGGGTGTCTCCGTGTGCGATGGCGGCTTGCAGGCGGCGCCATTGGGCGCGGGCTTCGCGGAGGGCGCCCAGGGTGGTGGAGTAGCGGCGGGTTTTGGTGGAGAAGTGGCCGCGGAAGCCGAGCATGTGCGCCCAGGCCCGCAGCCGGAGGTCTTCGAGGTCCTTGCGGGCGCCGAGCGCCCAGGCGGTGCGGATGAGGCGTTCGGCGTGCGGGGAGATATCGAGGCTTGCGAGTTCGGCGGCGAACTTCAGGGGTCGGTCGAGGGTGCCGGTCGCTGTCTCGGCGCCCTTGGTGGCGTACTTGGCGATGTAGGCGGCAACGGCGCGGTCGGTCAGCGTGGTGCCGCCGTCGAGGTCGGTGCCTTTGATGGTGCGGACGTCGAGTTGGCGGCCGAAGGCGAAGGAGTGCGCGCGGCCGTCGAGGACCGGGCCGACCACGGTGGCGTGGGCGGCAGCTGCCTTGATGGCGTCCGTCAGCATCTCGGCGCCTGCCCAGGGCGGGGGAGGGGTGTCGCCGCCCGCGGGGCCGTCGAGGCGGATGACAGCGTGGAAGTGGACGGCGCCGCGCTTTTGATACTCGGCGACCTTGGCGAAAGAGACGCGGGCGTGTTGCGCGAATTCCCGCTGGGTCAGTCCGGCCCGGCGGGCGATCTCGCGGCGCAGGTAGATCGTGAAACGACGCCAGAGCATGCCCGCGTGCGCGTTCCAGAGCACGGCAGCCTCGTAGTCGTAGCGGTCGGGGGAGAGCGGGGTACCGAGTGCGGCGTCCTCCTGGTCGTGGTGTCGGCCGCAGCGGCACGGGCGGGTACGGCCACCGGGCGCGGAGGGGCGGTTGTGGACCGGTCCGAAGCTCGGGGCGGTGAAGGTGGCGAAGACACGTGGGTGGGAGGTGACCCGATCCGGGATGCCTTTGCCGCCGCGGAGTCCTGCGGTGATCAGGTGGTAGGTGTCGCGCCGGTAGGTCTCGGCGCAGGTGGGACAGCGGGTGGTGCGACGGTTGCCGCAGCGCACCAGGAGGTCACCGGCAGGCAGGTCGTTCGAGTCCAGGTGGTGAAGGGCGGGGCCGATTTCGCCGGTGGCGGTGTCGATGCGGTGTTCGGTGCGGTGGCCGGCCAGACGGATGGGGCGGGTGCAGCCGCCGAGCGTGGCCAGCTGCCGCACGAGGCCGGGCAGGGTGCCGGACGCGGCGAGTTTCCCCAGGTCTGTGAGCGGGGGAGGGGTGCTGCGGGTGATGATGGACTTCTCCTTTTCGGCTTCTGGTCGAAGAGGGTCGGGCTACCGGGGCGGTGGATGCTTGGCGGTATCGAGGCCGCCCCGGTAGCCGCTTCAGTGATGACGCTGGTTGTTGAGCAGGGAGCGCAGGACCACAGCGGCGATGGCCGTGGAGACGGCCGAGACGGCGACGGCGGTCAGCAGCACGGTGAGGATCACGCCGCCCACCAGGACGATCGCCACGGCGCCTGCACCGACCGAGGGCAGCGGACGGCGAGGAGCCCTCGCAGGCCCGGCGGCGGGATGGCAGGAACAGACCGGCGTTTGGACGTGAGTAGCGAGACTTGAACCCGCGATGTGAGCGGATGGCGCTGGAGCCGTGGGCAGTTGAGGTCGGAAGAGCATGAGGTCGTCTCCCTTCAGCGGTGGGTGCCGTTGACGATCTCGACACCGCTGCGGGTGCCGGAGTCGATGGCGGGGGCCAGGAAGGTGCCGGCGAGGTAGAAGCCGAAGAGCGCGATCACGACGACGATCCAGATGCGGACGCCGAGGAACTTCACGGCTCCCCAGGCGATGAGGCCGAGGACGACGACCAGAGGCAGGCTTACGGTCATGGG
This sequence comes from Streptomyces sp. Edi2, assembly GCF_040253635.1. Classification (NCBI taxonomy): domain Bacteria; kingdom Bacillati; phylum Actinomycetota; class Actinomycetes; order Kitasatosporales; family Streptomycetaceae; genus Streptomyces; species Streptomyces sp. Edi2. The sequence goes on from NZ_JBEJGX010000003.1 coordinate 6,549,611, forward strand.
GCAGGGCTCCTCTTCAGCGCACCGGGCAGCGGTGCGTACGGGCGGCGAGTTCTGCGGCGGCACGGGAGTCGTAATCGACGGCGAAGCCGCAACGTGGGGCCGTACAGGCAGCGGTGTGCTTCTCGCGGCCCCGACCGTCGTGGTAGGTGCCGACCTGGACCGGGCCGAAGCGGATCACGCGGCGAAAACGCGGCTGGGCAGCCATCAGCGGGTCTCCTTCTCGGCGGTGAATTCGGCGGCGTGGCCGATCAGCCAGGCGCGGATCTCGTCGCCCTCCAGGCGGTCGGCGGTGACGATCACCGGCTCGGCGACGAGCACGGCCTCGGTGAAGCGGTTTTGGCGGGTGAGTTCAGCTGCGCGCTTCAGGGCGCGGAGCGTGGATCGACGCAAGGTGGCTCCAGTTGGTTAGGTGAGGTGAGTGGCGATGGCCTCGGCGAGCGGGGCCGGAACGCCGAGTCGGGCGCGGAGTGTTGCGGTGTCGATGGGTGCTCCCGTGCGGGTGTGGTGCTCGGTGGCGATCTTTCGGGCGTGGGTGATGAGGGCGGCGGGAACGTGGTCGGCCGGGGGAGAGGGAGGCGCGGGCTCGGCGACGAGTTCGGGCGTTCTCGCGCGGACGGGCGGTTCGACTTCGTGCTGCTCTTCCGGTGCCGGTGCCGGTGCCGGTGTGTCGCTGACGTCCGAGTCGGCGATCACGTCCGCGCGATCGGTGGCGGGGCCGTGGGCGAGCAGGGTGCCGCCGAGAAAGGCAGCTGCCGGCCAGCCGGCCACCAGTACGCGGAGCCAGGGCGGAACGTGGCTGAGGTCGAGGAGTCCAGCGGTCGCGATGTTGGCGCCGAGGCTGGCCGCAAGGGCCACCAGGAACCACGACCACCCGGCCGCCTTGGACTCTCCGGACCGCAACCGTTTCCAGGCGGCGACCATCAGCAGGTCGACGCTCACCGGGTAGGCCCACGCCTTCCAGCCGTCCTGGCCCGCGGCTACCGCCAGGTCGTGCAGATGCGCGAAAGACAGCGCGGCGGCGATGACCGCTTGGACCAGTACGGCGTCAACGCGGACGGGCGGTTTGCGCACTGCTCGCCTCCTTCCGGTTTCGGACATGGCAGGGGTAGGGACTTGGCGTGAGGCGATCACGCCGGCCGGGGTGAGAAGTGGGTCAGCCGTTGGCGGGACGAGGCTTGGCCAGGGTGACGGGGAGCGTCACGGGCGGGGCCGGAACGTGGGGCCGGAAGGGCTCCAGCGCCGGTACATCAGGTACGAGTTCGGCCGTCTCGCGGCAGGTCGCCGCGGCATCGGCGAGGGAGAGGTACGGGGTACGGATGCGGATCCAGCCGCCGGCCGTGTCGCCGGCCACGGCGAGGCCCGGCACTTCAGCAGCGATGGTCGAGGCGACACCTACCGCCTCGGGTGCGATGTCGCCGAGCGCCATCTTTGCCGAGGCTTCGTCGTTGACGCGGTGGCAGACGCGCCCGGTGAGCTGGGCCCGGAGCATGGTGGCGCCCTTGCCCAGCTCGGCACCGAAGCGTTGCCCGCAGATTTCCAGGTAGATCCCGGCGGCCCGACCGAGCTGAGCCAGCCGGATCAGCTGGGTCACCATCTCGTCGCGCCGCTCCTCGTCCTTTCTGGTGGCCACAAGGAACAGCTCGGCCACCTCGTCCACGAACACCACGATCGGGTGGGGGCGTTCACCCTCCGGCAGCCCCCAGACATCCGAAGTGATCACTCCATCCGGCGCGCTCGGCTCGATGCCCTGACGGGCCTTGATCAGGTCGTACCGGTCCTCCATTTCCTTCACCAGCACGGGCAGCAGGTTCGCCGCTTCGTCCGGATCCGTTGCCAGCGCGGACAGCCGAGGAGCGAACGGCGCCAGCTCCACACCGCGCTTGCAGTCGATCCCGACGAGCGCCACGGGCTGTGCGGCCAGCCCCGTCAGCAGGTTCCGCAGGAACATCGACTTGCCCGACAGGGCCGCCCCCAGCACCAGTTGGTGAGGGACTGCCCGATAGTCGCGGACAAACGCGGTTGCGTCCTCCCGAAGCGCCACCGGGACCGTCAGCAAGTCACTCCCGGTGCGGCGAGGCATCTTCACCTTGCTCAGCACGTCGAAGCCGACCAGCCGCAGTTCAACCACACCCGGTTCGAGGCTCACGACATGCACGGCGTGAACACCCCAGGCGTGCCGCAGCCTCTCGGCCGAAGCCGCCACGTCCGCCGGCTCTTGTCCGGGAGCGAGCCGAATGCGGACGCGCAGCCCCGTAGAGGTAGGGCGTGGAATGCCCCGCCTCGGCGGCACCGGCCGAACCTCCCGACGCGTGGTCGCCCGCACAGCCAGGGCCCGCAGCCGGGACGGCTCGACGGTCAGCCCGCAGGCGTCCATGGTCGAGCCGTACGAGGCCATCAGCCGGACAACCGACAGCGGAAGCCCCACCGTTGACCAGTAGGCCGCCGGGTGTGCCTTCCGGGCGTAGGCCGCTCCACCTATGGCGGCGATCGGCCCGCCCAGCTCCACCAGCGTCGTGACGTCAGGCACGACTATCAGCCCTCCTGCCCGGCCGGGTAGGCACCGGCAGCGACCTCAGCCGCCCGGTAGGCAATGCCGTGACGAGCCTGGCCGTTGAAGACGCTCTCCCAGGGCCGCGCGACCAGGCCCGGCAGGGAGACAGGCGCCCCGACGACCAAGCCGTCGGTAACCCCGCTCTCGGGGACGGTCACCGAGATCAGCGACGATTCCCCTTCATCGATGTAGACAACGCCGACCTTCATCAGCGCTTCGCCGCTCACGGCGTCCTTCGCGATCTCGCCCGTCTTGCGGTCCTTGACCTTGGGCTCCGGCGCCTCGGTCAGCAGGATCGTGGCGGACGAGGTCTCGACACGGATTACACGCACAGATTTCCCCTTGGTTGAGTACCTGCCAGGCGACCTGACAGGTTGACTTAGCAAGTTCGAAGCTGGGGAAGGCAGGTTGACTTGTCAAGTGATTCGGCCGGTGCTGCTCCGCGGTCGTGGACTTGGTGCACCGGTCTCCGCGATGAGGGATGGCGAAGGCGCTCCCCCCTCTTAGCCACCATTGCCATGGTTGCCGCCGAGGTCCAGCTGCACAGATGGACTCAAACGACAGCGTTTGTTCACGGGTTCGGGCGGTGTCTGGTGATCGTCGGCCCTCTGGATGTGCACGGGGCATGCCGACAGTCGCGTTCCGGCGCCGTCTGCTCCCCTGCTTGTCCTGTGCCGCGGATCCACGTGATCACGGACGCATAATGACTGCTTCGTCGGCCTCTGAGATGGCAGCATCCCGTGTCATGGCAGACGACAGCACCAGCAGGTTTCAGGCAGGCCAGACGGGACTCGTTGTCAGGATCCCGGAGGCGGAGCCGGTAGTTCGCGCTTGGCGTGAACGGTTCGATCCGTCAGCCCGGGCAGGAGTGCCAGCACATGTCACGGTGCTTTTCCCGTTCCTCGAAGAGAGCCGAATAGATGCGCAGGTCTGCTCGGCTCTCACTGATGTGCTCGGCAGTCATCATGCGTTTGACCTACGGTTTGAGAGCTGTGGGCGGTTTCCGGGGGTGCTGTATCTCGCTCCTGAGCCAGACGCGCAGTTGCGGTTGCTCACTGAGGTGATCGCTGACCGGTGGCCCGAAGCGCCGCCCTATGGAGGCCAGTTCGCCGAGGTCGTGCCCCACCTGACCGTTGCTGACGGTCAGGAGGATGCCGTTCTGGATGAGATCGAGGCTAACCTGCTCGGCGGACTCCCCTTCGCGTCCCGGGTCGCGTCAGTTGGCCTCATGGTGCATGACGGTGCGAAGTGGCAAGAGCGGGCGTCGTTTGCACTCCTTGAGTGAACGGGACATGAGCTTGGCAGGCCCACCGCACGGGCAGCGGACTAGCGTGAAGACGACAGTCAGCCACCTTCGACCTGCTCGGCACCGGCTCGGGTGCCGGCCAGCCGCTAGGCGAAGTCAGCCGAGGCGATAGGTGCCTTCGAGTTCCTGCCGATCCCCAGGCAGCAGCACATCCGTGACCTGGAGCGCCTGCCCCGAGACATCGCAGGCGACGACCAGCACGCTCAACACCGGCTCACCCTTCGGAAGCGCCAGCAGTTCGGCCTCTTCCTTGCTTGGCAGGCGGGCCGAGACGCGCTCGGTGACATGGTCGAAGCGCACGCGCTTACGGGACTCGACGTGCGCACGCAGCCCCTCCGTCAGGGGAGTCGAGTCGGCGAGGTCCGTGCCGTCGACCATGGCGGCCGGAAAGTACGTGGAAGCCAGCTCCACCGGCTCGCCCTCATCCTCGACCAGCAACCGGCGGACGAGCACCGTGGCCCGCTTGGGCACGCCGAGAATCGCAGCGACCCGGGGAGGGATAGGTACCTGGCCGACGTGGACAAGGCGACCGGACGCGGCCGACTCGTCCCGCTCCAGCGCGTCACGCCCCCGCTGGTCCTTCTGCTCGACCACTTCAGGGCGACCGCGAACGATCGTGCCGTATCCCTGCCGGGACTCCAGCCAGCCGTCCCGCTTGAGGAGTTCGAGAGCCCGAACGACGGTCGGGCGTGACATGCCGAAGGCTTGAACCAGCTGATTTTCGCTCGGTACGAGAGTGCCGGCCGGGTACGTGCCGTCCTCGATGCGACCCTGGAGCGTCTGCGCAAGCCGCACATACTTCGGTGCAGCCACTTCGTACGCCATAGCCCGCCGCCCACTCACATCAGCCAAGTCAACCTGTCAACCAGACTACTCAAATGAATAGGCAGTGCATACCCACGCCCCCCGCGAGCAACGCAGAGCCCAGGCCCATCAAGGTTTCCAAGCCTCATCGACCGTGAACGAGACGACCGTCCCGCCGAAGTGGCTGGGGCCTGCGCTCCAGGAGTCTGCCAGCGCGTTGACAAGGTGCAGGCCCCGTCCGTGCGCTTCATCAGCGCCGGCCTCGCGCATGCGGACCTTCGCAGGAAACCCGGGATTGTGCACGTCCACTCGCAGCGCCTCACCGATACGCCACCACTCCACGCGCACCCGCCAGGAGTCCTCTGCCTCTCCGTAGCGAACAGCGTTGGTCACCAGCTCGGAGATCATCAATACGCAGTCGTCCACCGAGCAGGCCAGCTCATGCGGATCCGTGAATTTTCTGAACCAGCGCCGAGCCCGTGCCACGGACTCGGGCACCGGGTACAAGGTCATGGCGCCGATGTACACGGGCTCAACCCCCGGCCCCTCAGGGCCTCCGATGACGTTGCTCATCCCGCCCTACTCCCTACCGGTGCCGCCGCAGTCCAGGCAGCGCCGCTTGGACGTAGCACGGGCGCGAGCGTCAGCCGCGGAGGCCGCCAAGGCTGAGCGGGAGCCGACCCGCTTCCAGCCTCGGCCCCGGCATCCACGGCACGCGGCCGCGGCGACGTGTCGTAACTCCGCAGGTGTCTGACTCACGCCCGTGCCCCCTTCCGAGTAAGTGGCCTTAGCCACTTACTGGATAGTGGCATTAGCCACTTGGAGTCGCAAGCGTTTCGCCAGAGAACCAAGGCTTTCTACCCGATCGGGTATCCCTGCTCGAACGCCCAACGGCTGGGCGGGTACGTCGCTTCGGCGAACTCCAGAGGGCGATCCTGCAGGTCATAGACGACGTGATGGACGATCAGCACCGCTGACCCCGGCTCCAGCTCCAAGTCGGCCGCCTCATCCTTGGTCGCGAGGCGAGCGCACATCCGGTCCTCGGCGTAGCTGCCCTGACGCCCGGTCATGGTCTCGACGTACATCAACGTGCCCTCCTGGATCCGGTCTGGATCCCGGAGCTTCGGCGCGCGCTCACCCACGTCGGGGCCGAACCAGGAGGTGGAGAGCGTGATGGGTCCGGAGTCGTTCTTGGTGACCCGTCGCCGATGCACCGCACGGGCGCCGGCGGCCAGGTTCAGTGACTCCGCCACGTAGTCCGGCGCCTCCAGCCAACCCGCGGAGGTGATCACCGCGTACTCGCCCGGTGTGTAGATCTTGCCGGTCTGCTTGGCCCGCCCGTACAGCTCACGAGCGCGGCGGTTGACCGCCAGACCCCGCACGTACGTGCCCGAGCCCTGTCGCTTCTCGACCAGCCCCTGGTGCCGCAGAGCCTCCAGTGATCGTGCGGCCGTCGGGCGCGACACGCTCCAATCCGCGGCCAGTTGACGTTCCGACGGCACTTCGTCACCAGGCCGCAAGTCGCCCCGCAGGATCTGATCGCGAATGTGGTGCGCGATCTGAAGGTACTTGGGCTGGGTCTCCTCGATCTTCGGCATCCGTTCCCCCTTCCCTAAGTGGCTATTACCTCTTGCCACTATAGAGTGAGTGGCTAGTACAGCAGCCCGTACGCTGACGCACGTGACGCGCTTGATCGTGGCAGCAGGAGGAGGCGGCGACGCTGTCGCCGCAGCGATGCTGGATACCGCCCTCTATCGCGGCGAGGCTCCGGCGGTGGTCCTCACCTACGCGTGGGACCGCCTCTTGGTCGACCCCATTCCGGGCCCAAGAGGGCCGGCCAACTTCACGGGCCTCCGCCCCCTCACCCGAAGCGTCCAAACGGTCCCCGCCGACGCAGCACCGATTGCCCCCGCAGGCTCCACGCTTCCCCGACTGGCCGCGGAACTCCCGCAGACCTTCGCGCTCATCGACCCGCACCACGGCGCCGAAGGCATGGTGCGCCAACTCGAAGAAGTCGTTCAGCATTTGGAGCCCGACTCCGTCGACCTCCTGGACGTGGGCGGCGACATCCTCGCCCAGGGCGACGAGCCCACCCTCCGCAGTCCACTCGCCGACGCCCTCACCCTCGCGGCCTGCTGCGAACTCAACTTTCCCGTACGCCTCCTAGTCGCGGGCCCCGGCCTTGACGGCGAACTCCCCGCCGATGCCCTACGCGACCGCCTGGGTCCCGTTGCGCTGACGCTCACCGCCGAGCACGTCACACCCGTTAGCTCCGTACTGGAGTGGCACCCCTCCGAGGCAACGGCCATGCTCGCCGCCACCGCACGAGGCGCCCGCGGCCTGTGCGAAGTACGTGACGCCGGCCTGCCCGTCCCGCTCACCGACGACGGCCCTGTCGTGTACGAGGTCGACCTCGACGAGGCCCTGAACCGCAACCAGCTCGCCCGAGCCATCCTCGACACCGAGAACCTGCACCAGGTCGAGCAGCACAGCCGCGAGATCTGCGGCTTCTCCGAAATCGACTACGAACGCAACAAGGCCAGTTGGCTCGGCAGCCAGGCGTCCCGGGAGCTCGACCCGGCAGCTGTCCTCCACCAGCTCGACAAGTTCGAGGCCGACGCCCGGTCCCGCGGAATCACCCACACAACGTTCCGCCGGCTCACCGAAGCCTTCGGCCTCAATGGCCACCAGCGCCAGGACCTCAGAGCACTCCTGCTTAGCAGCCACCCGGAGCAGTACCAGGCCCCGCTCTGGCACATCCCGTCCGGAGCTTGAGTAACAACTTTCTCTACGAGTTCAAGGCTCGCTGCGCTCGCAGTGCTCCCGGCCTCCTTAACTGCAAGCAGTCTGATGCAGAAATCAGAGGTGCCGCGCACAGCGCGGCGGCGCCGGCCGGTCGCCGCCGCGCCGCCCCTCTCTGCCTTCGTCACCGGGGCCGCGCGCCGCCGCCCGTCCGCGCCCACAAGGGGCGAAGACCAGGCCAGGGCTGGGCCGAGACGGCACAGCCGAAGTTAGAACTGCGGGGGCTGGGGCCGGTCGGCTCCACGGCTTTAGCCACCTCCCCGGTCAGGGTCCCGCGTCGAGCAAGACCAGGGGGCCACTCGTGCACATTGCGGGCAGGCCCAAAGCCTGCCCGAGTTGCCAACCAGCGTACGGCCCCCTGATCATGCTCGACCCCAGACCGGGCAGGCCACCGGCCAAACCCGCTCCGCCGACCTCGTGCATGCGTCACAGAACCCGTTGCGCGTGCGCCGCAATTTCGACTTGGTGGGGTTGCCCGGGAGTCGCACCACGTCGTTGAATCTGCTGCGCGCTAGCCCATACCAAGTCGGGGTGTCCGGAATTAAGTAGAAGCCGGAGCTCACGCTCCTGATCCGCATTGGGAACAAGCTCGTAAATGTCCGCGACGAGTATTTCCAAGGAGTCCGCGTAGGGGCTATATCGAATTTTGTCAACGTCACGGCGCACGTAATTATGCAAAATGTGAGGGAAGTTTTCCGGCGTGAGTATGCCCGTAGCCACCAACTCTTCTTGAAATTCCCGCCAGGGAGAATCCTCCCTACCTTCCCGAGAGTCGAACCAATTAAAGAATTCAGCAATTTTATCCCCCGGAACCCTCACACGCAGATCTCCTGTGCTGGCGGGGTCCAAGGGGATCAGGTCATCACTTGCCACTCCCATCGAAGACAATTTCGAGCTACCTTGCGAGGATAGCTTGTGAACGCCTCCGACCGGCTGAAATTGAGGGAATCGCTTCCCGCGTATTAGAAGGTACTTGTCGTCTAGCTTCACTCGAAACAAGTAAGCTGTGGAGACTCGAATCTTTCGATTCCTGTACCTAGCGGAATACCATATGTGTCGGAGCTGCCGCCGATTTTTTCCAATCTCATCCAGCAAGGGAATGAACATACCCACACTGAACCCGGCAACCAAATTTACTGCTGTCGGGTTAGGGATGTAGAAACTCGCGGTGCCAGAAATTATGGCAGCCAGTAGATAAGATAGAAGTCGAAACATCGATGTCCTTAACTAGCGAGGCAACGGCACATCCGGATCCGTCAAAAGGTAGCGGCACACCCAAGTCAGTTCAGATTCAGAGGAAGCCAGTCTCCGCAAGAGATCTGTCGAGACTGACCGAGCTTCGTACATTGCAACGAGCAGTGCCCGTCGAACGCTGGTATTTGCTTCGTCCTCGTATTGGCGCCGCAAGAGTTGCCCGTCAGCTGGCGAGCTGAAGCGGCCGAGATATCGCGCAGCAAATTCCCGGGGCAAGTTCGATTTATTCTTATTCTGCAGGATGGCCCATGCGAAATCTTTAATTCTCCGCGATCTTATCTGCTGGCGAGTCGCTGACTGCAGTATGCGCTGTTCGAGATGGTCGTAATCCTTCTCGGCCACCCGGCCTAGCGTGGAAGAGAGGGCACGCCCAATTGGCAGTCGGCGACTCGGGAAACATTCAAGGTAGTCGAGCAGTTTGTTGGCCAAGTGATGGCTATCGACCAGGTTATCCATCACCCACGAAATGGCCCGGTCATCCTTCTCCCACTCGCCCATACGGTAGAGGGAAAACTTGATGTCGCGATCTCTCTGGATTGGTACGGTGGCCTCTGTGAACAACTTGTACAAACGCTCTCCGGCCCCAACTTCGCCGATCTTTAGGCCGTAATTGATGGCATCTTTCTCCAAGTCTTCAAGCTGCGTTACTGAGTCCGAATGTTCGTAGATATTGGTCTTTGCTGAAGACATGGATAGTCGACGGGAACGCAAGATCGAGTTTATCTCCAGCAAGATGCTACGCAGGGAAGGCCAGTCGGTATCGAACAACATCATGTCGTCCGAATATCGCAAGTATTTAACTCCGGCCCGATGGATGAATTCATCGACTGGCAGTAGGTACATGTTGGCAAGGATTCCCGAGGCGTCAGGTCCTTGCGGGATTCCCCACGCGTGACTTGAAGACTGAAACATGAGCAAATATCTTTGCAGACGCTCCAGTACTCTTGGGTTGGCCTCCAGTGCCTGGAGGTCCAGGGAAAGGGTGCTCACGTCGATGTGTTCATAAAAGGAGACCACGTCGGTTCGCGCCAGTTGAAACGGCGCGGAATTGATGATCTCTACACCCTTTTTCTGCATCGACACCCATGAGTTAACGGGGGTCCAAAATTCCTTACCTCCATTGTTCCATCGTGCGCTATAAACTGTATCTCTAATTTGATGGTCAATTAGATCGCCGATGGCGAATACCAGAGTGTCGTAGACGAGCCTGTCATGAACTGATAGTCGCGCTATGGGGCGTACGCTTACTGGGTTCTTCGGCAGGTCAATTATTTCAACGTAGTCAGGCCCAACCTGCCCGCTCCTCAGGCTGCTTAATACTTCGGATCGAAAAAGTGGCCAGCTCGAATTTATGTCTTCCAGGTTTATTACATCCGGGATCTCTGATTGCCCATGTCCGCCGTAGAGCCTTGCCCAGGCCTTGTCTAAGAAGAGAGCGCGCACGCGAGTCATAGTGTTTGTGTGGGCTCCTTGCTCCATGCCCCGGAGAGACGTCCTTCCGGGTAAGCGTCAGCGCGCCTAGAGTATCCAACTGGAGCATCCAGCTTCGGCAGTTGACAGATCTCAGGGGCAGCGATGCGCGCAGGCTGGGGCCTACACCGCGCCCCCGCCGCCGTACCGCGGCTCGATGCAGGCCGTCGATCGAAGTTCAAAGCGATGGTCACCCGCTTCGCTGCCGGACACCCATGCCTGCGATGAGGGACCCATACCCTTGGTCAATCAGGAACACGATGAACCATGATCCGTCGGAAGTGTCAAGGCGGCCGAGCTGAACGGGTTCATTACGTTGGCGGGGTAGCTGCACTGCTTCAGCCCCAGCGCCTCGATCCGGAGACTCCTTGGAGCCAGCGTTCGTAGACCCGGGCGATGGCTTCAGTGGGGGAGGGCCCGTCCCAGACCACGTGGTCGCCACCGTTCAGCAACGCCGCACGAGCCGCGGTCGTAGCCTCAATGCCTTCAGTGGATAGTCGAACGAGCACGTTGCGGGCCCCGGCTCAGAACCCTGTGGTGGAGCACCGAAGTGCAGCAATCAGCGTGATCGCAGCCGGCCGCTCAGCCTGCGCGCACGTCTGACTGGTCGGGCAGACGGCAGCGACCACTCCGCCGTTAGTTTCGCGCTAGAGGTTGACACAGTGAGCAGTCCGAGTGCCGTCACGATTCAACCCTGGGCCGTCCCTGGGCCGTGCGAGGCCGGCCACCAATGACAGAAGGCCACAGCGGGTGACCACCCCCTCACCGCTCCGACCTGGGTGCCCGTAAACGATCTGCCACACTGGACGCACCATGCCTGCACCCGGAGAACTTACTTTTGTCGCGCCGCGGGGGGCCAAGAAGCCTCCGCGGCACCTTGCCGATCTCAGTCCCGTCGAGCGTCGCGAAGCGGTGGCGGCGATCGGGGAGAAGCCGTTTCGCGCCAAGCAGCTGTCGCAGCACTATTTTGCCCGTTATGCGCACGATCCGGCGCAGTGGACCGACATCCCGGCGGCGGCGCGCGAGAAGCTGGCGAGTGAGCTGTTGCCGGATCTGATGAAGGTCATGCGGCACATCTCGTGTGACGACGACACCACGCGCAAGACCCTGTGGAAGCTGCACGACGGCACGCTCGTCGAGTCCGTGCTGATGCGCTACCCGGACCGGGTCACCATGTGTATCTCCTCGCAGGCCGGCTGCGGGATGAACTGCCCGTTCTGCGCGACGGGGCAGGCGGGCCTGGACCGTAATCTGTCGACCGCCGAGATCGTGCACCAGATCGTCGACGGGATGCGTGCGCTGCGCGACGGCGAGGTGCCGGGCGGGCCGGCGCGGCTGTCGAACATCGTCTTCATGGGGATGGGCGAGCCGCTCGCCAACTACAAGCGGGTGGTCGGGGCGATCCGGCGGCTGACCGACCCCGAACCCGACGGGCTGGGGCTGTCCCAGCGGGGGATCACCGTCTCGACGGTCGGGCTGGTGCCGGCGATGCTGCGGTTCGCCGATGAAGGGTTCAAGTGCCGGCTCGCGGTGTCGCTGCATGCGCCCGATGACGAGCTGCGCGACACCCTGGTGCCCGTCAACACGCGCTGGAAGGTGCGTGAGGTGCTGGACGCGGCCTGGGAGTACGCGGAGAAGTCCGGGCGGCGGATCTCGATCGAGTACGCGCTGATCAGGGACATCAACGACCAGGCGTGGCGCGGTGACCTGCTGGGGCGGCTGCTGAAGGGCAAGCGTGTCCATGTGAACCTCATTCCGCTGAATCCGACGCCCGGCTCGAAGTGGACCGCCTCGCGCCCCGAGGACGAGCGGGCGTTCGTCCAGGCCATCGAGGCACACGGCGTGCCGGTGACCGTCCGCGACACCCGCGGCCAGGAGATCGACGGCGCCTGCGGGCAGCTCGCGGCCTCGGAACGCTGACCGCCCGCTGGTACTGTGTGATCGAACAAATGCACCATCCGACAGGGGAGCGCCACAGCGCTGAGAGTGCGGAAGCGTCGTAGACCTACGGTGCCCGCAGACCCTTGAACCTCGCCCGGGTCATTCCGGGTAGGAAGTTCGGTCGTCACTCATGCTGTTGCGCCCCGCTCCGGGTCCCCTCCCTGCGTCTTCGGACGCCGGGAGCCGTGGACACGGGGCGGGGCCGCGTCTCTTCCTGGCCAGCCAGGAGGAAATCAGTGAGCACCACGAGCAGAATCACCGCCACGGCGGTCGCCGCCGCGGTCGGCCTGTCCGCGCTGGCCGCCTGCGGTGCCCCGGGCGGGGGCGCGGACGCCAAGACCGTCACGCTCGTCAGTCATGACTCGTTCAACGTCTCCAAGTCGGTCCTGAGCGCTTTCGAGAAGGAGAGCGGCTACAAGGTCAGGATCCTCAAGGGCGGGGATGCCGGGAAGGCCGTCAACCAGGCGATCCTGTCCAAGGGCAATCCGCAGGGCGATGTGTTCTTCGGTATCGACAACACGCTGCTCTCGCGCGGTCTGCACGAGGGGCTTTTCAGCCCGTACAAGGCCAAGGGGCTGGCGGACGTGCCGGCCGGGCTGCAGCTCGACAAGGGCGAGCACCGCGTCACCCCGCTCGACTACGGCGACATCTGCGTCAACTACGACCGCGGCTACTTCGCCCGGCACAAGATCGCGCCGCCGAAGACCTTCGACGATCTGCTCGAGCCCCGGTACAAGGGGATGCTCGTGACGGAGAATTCCGCCACCTCCTCCCCGGGACTCGCCTTCCAGCTCGGCACCATCGCCAAGTACGGGCAGTCCGGTTGGCAGGGTTACTGGAAGAAGCTCAAGGCCAACGGCGCCGAGGTCGTCGACGGCTGGGAACAGGCCTACTACGACCGGTTCTCGGGCTCCGCGGCCGGCAAGGCCAAGGGCAAGGGCGACAAGCCGCTGGTGGTGTCCTACGCCTCCAGCCCGCCGGCCGAGGTACTGGGCAAGAAGCCGGCTCCCAAGGAGGCGCCGACCGGAGTCGCGGCGGGCACCTGCTTCCGCCAGATCGAATTCGGCGGCCTGCTCAAGGGGGCGAAGAACGAGAAGGGCGGTAAGGCGCTGCTGGACTTCCTGCTGAGCAAGCAGTTCCAGGAGGACGTACCGCTGCAGATGTTCGTCAACCCGGCACGCGAGGACGCCAAGGTGCCGGAGCTGTTCACCAAGTACGGCACGACGATCGACAAGCCCACGACCCTGCCTCCCGAGACGATCACCAAGAACCGCGAACAGTGGATCAAGCAGTGGTCCTCGCTCGTTCTGAAGTAGCCCGCAGCCGGCGTCCGCGGCCCGTACGGGGAACGGCGGCGCGGCTCGGCCTGATGGCGGTGCCGCTCGCCTTCTTCGCGCTGTTCTTCGCCTACCCCGTCGTGGCGATCGTCGGACGGGGCCTCACAGACGGCGGACAGTGGCAACTGGGCCGGTTCGGTGCCGTGCTGAGCGACCCGGACATCGTCCACGTGCTGTGGTTCACCGTCTGGCAGGCGGCGGCCTCCACGGGGCTGACCCTGTTGATCGCGCTGCCCGGTGCCTATGTCTTCGCGCGGTTCGACTTCCCCGGCAAGCAATTGCTGCGGGCGGTGGTGGCGGTGCCGTTCGTGCTGCCGACCGTCGTCGTCGGCTCGGCCTTCCTGGCGCTGGCCGGGCGGGGCGGAGTGCTGGACGAGCTGTGGGGCCTGCGCCTGGACACCTCGGTGTGGGCGATCCTGCTCGCGCATGTGTTCTTCAACTACGCCGTGGTCGTCCGGACCGTCGGCGGGCTCTGGGCCCAGCTCGACCCGCGTCAGGAAGAGGCGGCGCGGATGCTGGGGGCCGGACGGTTCGCGGCCTGGCGCAGGGTGACCCTGCCCGCCCTGGGGCCCGCCGTCGCGGCCGCCGCGCTCATGGTCTTCCTCTTCACCTTCACCTCCTTCGGGGTGGTGCAGATTCTGGGCGGGCCCACCTTCGCGACGCTGGAGGTGGAGATCTACCGGCAGACCGCGGAGTTCCTGGACCTGCCGACCGCCGCCGTCCTCACCATGGTCCAGTTCGCGGCGGTGCTGGGCGTGCTGGCGGTGCACGCCTGGACCGTGCGCCGCCGGGAGACCGCCCTGCGGCTCGTGCCGGCCTCGCAGACCGCACACCGGCCGCGCGGCCGCGGCCAGTGGACGCTGCTGTGGGGGACGCTCGCCATCATCACCGTCCTCCTCATCGTGCCGCTCCTCGTGCTCGTGGAGCGGTCGTTCGCCGGGCCGGACGGCTACGGCGCGGTGTTCTACACCTCGCTGCGGTCGGCCGCGAGCGCCGACAGCACCTTCGCCGTCGCGCCCCTGGACGCCCTGTGGAACTCCCTCGCCTACGGGGCGGCCGCCACGGCGATCGCGCTCGTGGTGGGCGGACTGGCGGCCGCCGCGCTGACCCTCCCCCGCCTCCGCAAGGGCCCGTCCGGGCGGACGGCCCTGGTCAGCCGGTTCGTCCGGGGCTTCGACGCCCTGCTGATGCTGCCCCTCGGGGTGTCCGCGGTGACCGTCGGCTTCGGATTCCTGATCAGTCTCGACACGCCGCCGCTCGATCTGCGCGCCTCGTGGTGGCTGGTGCCGCTCGCCCAGGCGCTGGTGGGGGTGCCGTTCGTGGTCCGGACGATGCTGCCGGTCCTGCGGGCGGTCGACGGACGGCTGCGGGAGGCCGCCGCCGTGCTCGGCGCCTCGCCGTGGCGGGTGTGGCGCGAGGTCGACCTGCCGATGGTGCGGCGGGCCCTGCTGATCGCCGCGGGCTTCGCCTTCGCCGTCTCCCTCGGTGAGTTCGGCGCGACGGTCTTCATCGCGCGGCCGGACCAGCCGACGCTGCCGGTCGCCGTGGCACGCCTGCTGGGACGTGCGGGAGAGCTCAACTACGGGCAGGCGATGGCCCTGTCGACCCTCTTGATGGTGGTGTGCGCCGGTGCCTTGCTGGTACTGGAGCGCCTGCGCCCCCTCGACCACTCCGGGGAGTTCTAGATGACGGCACGGGCCGGTACCACGGCGCAGGAACTGCTGCGGCTGGGCGGGGTGACCGTCCGCTTCGGCAGGGCGGGGCGTCCCGCACTGGACGCGGTGGATCTGGATGTCGCTGCGCACGAAATCGTGTGCGTCCTGGGGCCGAGCGGCAGCGGCAAGTCCACCCTGCTGAGGGTGGTCGCCGGGCTCCAACAGGCCGACGCGGGAGCGGTGTTGCTGGAGGGGCGGGAGCAGTCCGGGGTGCCGGCCCACCGGCGCGGGGTCGGCCTGATGTTCCAGGACCACCAGCTCTTCCCGCAGCATGACGTCGAGGGAAACGTCGCCTTCGGGCTGCGGATGCGGGGTTCCGCACGCGGCGAGCGGGAGCGCACGGTCGCCGAACTGCTGGACCTCGTCGGACTGCCGGGCGCCCAGCGGCGCGCCGTGGCCTCCCTGTCGGGAGGCGAACAGCAGCGGGTCGCACTGGCCCGTGCGCTGGCCCCCCGCCCCCGCCTGCTGATGCTGGACGAACCCCTCGGCCAGCTCGACCGCGGGCTGCGCGAACGGCTGGTCGTCGAACTCCGGCGCCTCTTCGGTGAACTGGGGACCACGGTGCTGGCGGTCACCCACGACCAGGGCGAGGCCTTTGCGCTCGCCGACCGGGTCGTGGTGATGCAGGACGGCCGGATCGCACAGACCGGCACCCCGCTGGAGGTCTGGCAGCGGCCCGCCACCGAATTTGTCGCCCGCTTCCTCGGCTTCGACAATGTGGTCGCGGCGACGGTCCAGGGCGAGGCCGCGGCCACCCCCTGGGGGAAGGTGCCGGTCCCGGAGGGCACTGCGGACGGGCCGTGCCGCCTGCTCGTCCGTCCGGCCGGGGTGCGGCTGACCGCCGCCCCGGAAGGCCTGCCCGGTACGGTCACGGCCCGTACCTTCCGCGGCACCCATGTTGCGCTGCTGCTCCAGCCGGCCGGCGGTCCGCAGGTGGAGGCGGCCTGCGCGCTGCGGGACGCGCCGGAGGTGGGGGAGCGGGTGGGCATCTCCTTCGCGGCGCAGGATGTGGTGGTGCTGGGCGGGACGGAGGCGGCGGGCTGATCGCCTTGGGTGCGGCGGGCTGATCACGCCGGGGCCGGTGCACTGATCAGGCCGGACCCGGCGGGCTGATCACGTCGGGGCCGATGGACCGATCACGCCGGACTCGACGGGCTGAGCACGCCGGATACCGCGGGGCCGGTCACGCGAAGCGGGCCCCTCGACTCGTGGGGGCGCGGGGGTTTCAGCGTGCCGCCACTTCCGTTTTCGCGTCATCCGCCGTCGGCGCGCCGGGCTCGTCCCCCGGCTCCGGTTCGCCGAACCAGGCGACCGCGACGGCGCCCGCCACGGCTACCACGAACCCGAGGACGGCGACCCAGGCGAAGCCCGGACGCGAGGAGTCGCCCAGCCACAGCACCCCGAGAATGCCCGGGACCACCGTCTCGCCCACCACCAGCGCCGCCGTGGCGCCGTTCACCGAGCCGATCTGCAGCGCGACGGTGTGCAGATACATGCCCCCGATTCCGGCCACCAGAATCGCGTAGAGGGCGGGGTCGCCGAGCAGCGACGGCAGATGGAAGGGGTCCACGCCGTTCAGTACGCGCACGCCGATCCCGAGCGCCCCGAAGCCCAGGCCGGAGAGCAGGCCCGCGAGGATCGCGGCCCGTCCACCGAGCAGCCGCACGATCAGGGTGCCGCCGAGGATGAGTACGACGGAGGCGGCGAGCAGCCACCAGTGGGCGGCGATCGGCGTGTGGCCGCTGCCTTCCGGCCCGGCGGCCGTGGCCAGCAGCACCAACGCCCCGCACACCACGCCGATGGAGGACCACTCGGCCCGGGAGAGCCGGATCCCGAGGAGCTTGATGCTCAGCACCGCCGTGATCACGAGGTTGGCGCTGATCACGGTCTGGGAGAGGAACAGCGGCAGCAGCCGGGCGGCCAGCGCGCCGAGCCCGAACCCCAGGAAGTCCAGCACCGTGCCGACCATGAACTCCCAGGTCACGGCCGCCTTCGCGGTGGACGCCAGGCTGGGGCCGCCGTGCTGTGTGACACCGGTGGTGGAGGCCTCGGCCGCCTCCCGGCGGGCGGATTTGCGGGAGCCCACCGCCTGCAGGACCGATCCCGTGCCGTAGCAGGCCGATGCCGCCACGGCCGTCAGAAGACCGATGATCACCAAGAGCTCCGTTCGCCCGCTGTCTGAAACCGTCTGTTACCTGCCCGGCCTGCCAGACGCGCATTTCGGGACGGGAGTTGCCTCACCGGCCGAACTCGCCGTCCGGCCGGCCGGGGAGGGCCGCGCCGGGGCGCGGGCCCTGGTCCGGCGCGTGGCGTGCGCGGAACCGCCGGTGGGTCAGGAATCGGCCCCGGACCGGAGGCGGGACAGCGCCTCGGGAGCCTCGTCCACCGAGTCGACCAGGGCAATCCTGGCCGCCATGGGGCGGTCCGCCGCGAGGGCCCGGAGAAGGGGCCAGGTGGGGAGCGTCTCGGTCCAGTGCTCGCGGTTGACCAGCACCATCGGGGTCGGCTCGCCCCGCGACCCGTAGTAGTTGGGCGTCGCGTTGTCGAAGATCTCCTGTACGGTCCCGGCCGCGCCCGGAAGGAAGATGACGCCCGCATTGGAGCGCGCCAGCAGGCCGTCCTCGCGCACCGCGTTGACGAAGTACTTCGCTATGTGGGACGCGAAGACGTTCGGCGGCTCATGGCCGTAGAACCAGGTGGGGATGCCGACCGACGCCCCGCCGCCCGGCCGGCTGTGCCGGATGCCGAAGGCCGCCCGCGCCCATTCGGTGATCGATTCCGTGAAGTGCGGTGCCTTGGCGAGCTGTTCCAGCGCCGTGTCGAGCATGCCGTCCTCGAAGGGCGCGGCGTACGCCCCGAGGTTCGCCGCCTCCATCGCACCGGGGCCGCCACCCGTCGCGACGGTCAGGCCGTCCCGGGTGAGCCGGCGGCCGAGCCGGGCCGCGCCCGCGTAGTCCGCACCATCGCGCCGCAGGGCGTGGCCGCCCATGATGCCCACCACCTGTGCGCCGGCGAGGTGTTCGTCGAGGGCGTCCGAGACGGCGTCGTCGTGGATGCTGCGCAGCATCGAGGAGAAGATGTCGCCGTCCGACTTGGTCTCCTGGTACCAGCGGTACGCGCGGGCGTCCGGGGTGGCGTCGTAACCGGCCTCGGCCAGCTGCGTGAAGAGTTCGTCCGGGCCGTAGAGGCTGCCACGGTAGGGGTCGAACGGCAGGTCCGGTACGGGTGGGAAGACCAGGGAGCCCCCGGCCCGTATCTTGGCGGCGGCGTCCGGCTCCATGACGCAGCCGAGGAACACCGACTCCGTGGTGTCCGTGCTGAGCAGCGCGAACGTACGGTCCGTCAGATCGACCGACTGGACGCGGTGTCCGGCGAGACTGCCGGCGGTGACCACCCGGTCGAACTCTGCCAGCGATTCGATTTCGTGGTCGTGGTTGTCGTCGTGGGCCGGGAAACGGCGGGGCGCTGAGGTCTCTGCATTCGACACGCCCGTCATGTTAGGACCGCAGCGATGCCACCAGAGGACCGAGGTGCCCGTCCGCGGCCGCCGCGTCGAGTGCGGCGCGCAGTGCGCCGTCGTAGGTCGGGCGCGCCTGTGCGTGGATTTCCCGGCCCTGATCGGTGATCACGCTGTACACCCCGCGCCGGTCGTCGGGGCACAGGTCGCGGCGGGTCAGGCCGGACGACTCCAGGCGGGAGGCCAGTCGGCTCACGGAGCTCTGGTTGAGGCCGATGAGGTCGGCGAGCTCCTGCATGCGCAGCTCGCCGTCGTCCGCGTGGACCAGCCTGGCGAGGGCGCGGTACTCGGACAGTCCGATGCCGTGGTGCTGCTGCAGGGCCTTCGCCAGCTCCTGCTCGACGCGTGTGTGCAGCGCTCCGAGCCGGTCCCAGTGCTCCTCGTCCATCGCCCTCCGCCTTCTTCTGCCGTGCGCCGACGGGCTCTTGACAGCAGGGTACATGCAGCGGAAACTAATGCATGTGCATGCAAGTGATGCAGGTGCATGGAACTGAGGGGGAATCATGACGACGGTGATGACGGCGTCGGCGGCGGGCTCCTCGCTCGCGGACGTGGTGAAAGTGGGCATCTTCGTGACGGACATGGCTGCCGGCCTCGGCCATGTCATCGCCCTGCGCGGGGAGTTCCTGCCCGAGCCCTGCCCCGCGGACACCCTTCTGGAAGTGGCATCCCTGGCCCGGCCGGACTGGCGGATAGAGGTCGAGGTCACGGCTCTTGCCCGCTGAGGGGTGAGCGTCACCTTCCGGGACGGGCGGGCAGCGGCACGGCCGGTCGGCCGGCCGGGGCGGGCAGCGGTGAGAGGGGTGGCGCGGGCGGAGACGGGGCGGGAGCCGTCGCGCCCTCGGTGCGCCGGCCTTCCCCCGGTCCGCCCGCCCCCTCAGTGCACGAGCGGAAGCGTGGCCATCTCCGCGACGGTCCAGGTCAGCGGAGCCAGGACGATCACCAGCGCCAGGGCGCGCAGGGCCGCGGCCCGGTAGAGGACGGAGGCGGAGGCGCCCAGGCGCCGGAGGGCGGCCGTGGTGTGGGCGCGGGCCGAGCGGGATTCCACCGCGGCGGTGAGCGCGCTGGCGGTGACACAGGCGAGGACGACGGCCGCGCCGACGGCGGTGAGCGGTCCGAAAGGGCGGGAGGACGAGGCTTCGTACACCTTCATGGCGGCGTACGCGGCGGAGCCGACCGCGCACAGGACACCGAGCGGGCGTCCGAGGCGGTGCGACTCCTCCTGCAGTACCCGCCCGGACAGCAGGCGCAGTGCGCCGGGCCGTCCGGCGCAGAGGAGCCGGCCGCACAGATGCACCAGCCCGGGTCCGGCCAGCACCAGGCCGAAGGCCGACAGCGCCCAGCCGGCCAGGACTTCCGGCGGGCTGCCGATCAGCCGGCCGGGGAGCGGCAGCAGCCCGGTGTGGGCGCCGGGAGCACGGCTGGTGTACGCCTCGATCGCCAGGCCGGCCGCGGCCAGGGCGATGCCCCACGGGAGACCGGAGGGCGGGGCGATCGTGGGGCGGCTTACGTCCTCGGAGGCGCCGGCCTCGTGGCGGGGGCGCAGGGCGACGGCTGTGGCCGCCGCGGCGGTCAGCGGAACGGTGGCCAGCAGCATGAGGGCGCCGACGAGCGGTACCGGATGGCCGGCGCCGAGCAGGTCGGCGTCGAAGAGCGGGACGGCGGACGGGTCACCGAGGTCGCCGCGGAGACGGAGGAAGGCGAGGAGCGCGGCGAGGACACCGAGCACACAGGTCAGTGCGGTGGAGAGCGTGGCGAGCAGGGTGAGGCGGAGCGGGCCCAGGCCGGCGGCGGTCATCCCGCGCTGGAGACGGGCGGCGGGATCCGTGCGGGCCGTGGACACCGCGAACTGGGCCGTGGCGGCGAGCGGGGCCGTGCACCACAGCAGGCGTACCAGCGACTCGTCGGCCGCGGACGGGTGGCCGGCGGCGTGGCCGACGGTGGAGAGCAGCAGGAAGCCGGTGCCGCCCGCCGCGACGGCGACGCCGAGGCGGCGCAGCAGGACGAGGGGGTGAGAGCCGCGGGCTAGACGGAGAGCGAGCACGCTGCCCTGCTTTCCTCATCGGAGGAACCGGCGGTCTCGGCCGCGGCGCTGGACTGGCGGCCGTCGACGAGCGCCAGGGACCGGTCGGCGAGCGTGGCGACCTCGGGGTCGTGGGTCGCCAGGACGACGGTGATCTGGTGCGAGCGGGCCGCGGTGGTCAGGGTGCGCAGCACCTGGGTGCCGTCGGAACGGTGCAGCGGGGCGGTCGGCTCGTCGGCGAACAGCACCTGGGGGGTGGTGGCGAGGGCACGGGCGATGGCGATGCGCTGGCGCTGGGACTGGTCGAGCCGGGCGGGACGGCGGTTCGCGCACATGCCGACGTCGAGGCGGTCCAGCCACTCGACGGCGGTGTGCTTGGCGGAGCGGGTGCCGGTGCCGCGCAGGAGGAGGGGGAGGGCGGCGTTCTCCCAGGCGGTGAGTTCGGGGACGAGGTGCGGTTCGGTGTCGATCCAGCCGAACCGGTCCAGACGCAGCCGTTCGCGGCTGGGGGAGGAGAGGGTGTGCACGGGGGCGCTGTTGAACCAGATCTCGCCCTCGGACGGGACGAGTTGACCGGAGAGACATTTCAGAAGGGTGGTCTTGCCACTGCCGCGCGGGCCGGTGACGGCGAGGATCTCGCCTTCGCGGACGCCGACGGAGACTCCGGCGAGGGCCGAGGTGCCGCCGTGCGCGTAGTGCAGGCCGCGGGCCCAGAGAACGTCGTTGTCAGGCGGGGCCACCATCTGCGCACCTCTTGTTGTAGGCGTCGAATCGTTCCCCCGACCGGGTGAACGACCATGGAGGGTATCGGTCACCAGCACGGTAAGGACTGGTGACCCCCGGTATTCGTGGCTTGGCAGCACAACGGCCCAGATTCACTCGTATGGCTTGAAGTGAGTGAATCTGAGCCGCTGGATGTTCGGTGTTCAGTTGTGGACGAGTGCACCAGGAGGTGACGTGAGGGTCACAGCTTGGCCCAGGCCTCGGTGAGGACGGAGCGCAGGATCTGCTCGATCTCGTCGAACACCGGCTGGTCCGCGATCAGCGGCGGCGCGAGCTGGATGACCGGGTCGCCACGGTCGTCGGCGCGGCAGTAGAGACCGTTGTCGTACAGCGCCTTGGAGAGGAAGCCGTACAGGACGCGCTCGGTCTCCTCGTCGTTGAAGGACTCCTTGGTGACCTTGTCCTTGACGAGCTCGATGCCGTAGAAGAAGCCGTTGCCGCGGACGTCGCCGACGATCGGCAGGTCGTGCAGCTTCTGCAGGGTGCTCAGGAAGTTGCCCTCGTTGTCGAGGACGTGCTTGTTGAGGCCCTCGCGCTCGAAGATGTCGAGGTTGGCGACGCCGACGGCCGCGGAGACCGGGTGGCCGCCGAACGTGTAGCCGTGCAGGAAGGTGTTGTCGCCCTTGTAGAACGGCTCGGCCAGGCGGTCGGAGATGATGCAGGCGCCGATCGGGGAGTAGCCCGAGGTCATGCCCTTGGCGCAGGTGATCATGTCCGGGACGTAGCCGAACTTGTCACAGCCGAACATCGTGCCGAGGCGGCCGAAGGCGCAGATGACCTCGTCGGAGACGAGCAGCACGTCGTACTGGTCGCAGATCTCGCGGACCCGCTGGAAGTAGCCGGGGGGCGGCGGGAAGCAGCCGCCGGCGTTCTGCACCGGCTCCAGGAAGACCGCGGCGATGGTCTCGGGGCCCTCGAAGAGGATCTGCTGCTCGATCTGGTCGGCGGCCCAGCGGCCGAAGGCCTCGGGGTCGTCGCCGTGGATCGGGGCGCGGTAGATGTTGGTGTTCGGGACCTTGTGCGCGCCGGGGACCAGCGGCTCGAAGGGGGCCTTCAGGCCGGGCAGACCGGTGATGGACAGGGCGCCCTGCGGGGTGCCGTGGTAGGCCACCGCGCGGGATATCACCTTGTGCTTCATCGGCTTGCCGGTGAGCTTGAAGTACTGCTTGGCCAGCTTCCAGGCGGTCTCGACGGCCTCGCCGCCACCGGTGGTGAAGAAGACCTTGTTGAGGTCGCCCGGGGCGTGGTGGGCCAGGCGCTCGGCGAGCTCCACGGCCTTGGGGTGGGCGTAGGACCACACGGGGAAGAAGGCCAGCTCCTGCGCCTGCTTGTAGGCGGTCTCGGCGAGCTCGACCCGGCCGTGGCCGGCGTTGACCACGAAGAGGCCGGCCAGGCCGTCGATGTAGCGCTTGCCCTTGTCGTCGTAGATGTTGGTGCCCTCACCGCGCACGATCGTGGGCACGGGGGCATTCTCGTACGACGACATGCGGGTGAAGTGCATCCACAGGTGGTCGTAGGCCGTCTTGGAGAGGTCGCCGCTCATCGTTATCTCGTTCCCCAGGTGTAGGTCTGCTTCCGGAGCTTGAGGTACACGAAGCTCTCGGTGGTCCGGACGCCGGGAAGCGTGCGGATCCGCTTGTTGATCATTTCCAGAAGGTGGTCGTCGTCCTCGCAGACGATCTCGATGAGGAGGTCGAAGGAGCCTGCCGTCATGACGACGTACTCGACCTCTTCCATGGTCGTCAGGGCGTCGGCCACGGGGTCGAGGTCACCTTCGACGTTGATGCCGACCATTGCCTGCCGGCGGAAACCGACCGTGAGGGGGTCGGTGACCGCGACGATCTGCATCACGCCTTGGTCGAGCAGTTTCTGTACGCGCTGGCGTACCGCCGCTTCGGACAGGCCGACGGCCTTGCCGATCGCGGCGTACGGACGGCGCCCGTCCTCCTGGAGCTGCTCGATGATCGCCAGGGAGACGGAGTCGATCGACGGGGTGCCGGTCCTGTCATGACCGTTACGGGGAGCCACGCCGTT
Organism: Streptomyces sp. Edi2; assembly: GCF_040253635.1. NCBI lineage: Bacteria > Bacillati > Actinomycetota > Actinomycetes > Kitasatosporales > Streptomycetaceae > Streptomyces > Streptomyces sp. Edi2. The sequence continues at coordinate 6,573,148 of NZ_JBEJGX010000003.1, forward strand.
CACTGTGCACGAGCCTCGTCTGTCTTGCAACCCTGAATCGATGAAATTAGTCGTGTCGCGATCGAAAATGCACTGATTCCGTTGTTCCCGGGTGGCGGGTGTGTCGAAAACGTGGGTTCCATGGCTAGGGTGGAGCCACATCACCGGATATCTGACTGAAGGGGGCGCACAGTGACCACCGCACTGCGTCGTCTGCGCAACTACATCGACGGGGAGTTCCGGGACGCCGCCGACGGGCGGACCACGGAGGTGGTCAATCCCGCCACGGGTGAGGCGTACGCCACCGCCCCGCTCTCGGCCGCCGCCGATGTGGACGCGGCCATGGCTGCCGCCGAGGCCGCCTTCCCCGCCTGGCGCGACCTGATCCCGGCCGAGCGCCAGAAGGTCCTGCTCAAGATCGCCGACCGTTTCGAGGAGCGGGCGGAGGAACTGATCGCCGCCGAGTCCGAGAACTGCGGCAAGCCGATCGCGCTCGTACGGTCCGAGGAAATCCCGCCGATGGTGGACCAGATCCGCTTCTTCGCGGGTGCCGCCCGGATGCTGGAGGGCCGCGCGTCCGGCGAGTACATGGACGGCTTCACCTCCATCATCCGCCGTGAGCCGGTCGGCGTCTGCGCCCAGGTCGCGCCGTGGAACTACCCGATGATGATGGCCGTGTGGAAGTTCGCCCCGGCGCTGGCCGCGGGCAACACCGTCGTCATCAAGCCGTCGGACACCACCCCGGCCTCCACGGTGCTGATCGCCGACATCATCGGCAGCGTGCTGGACGAACTGGGCCACTCCCGCGGCGTGTTCAACGTGATCTGCGGTGACCGCGAGACGGGCCGCCTGATGGTCGAGCACAAGGTCCCCGCGATGGCCTCGATCACCGGCTCCGTGCGGGCCGGTATGCAGGTCGCCGAGTCCGCTTCCAAGGACCTCAAGCGGGTCCACCTGGAGCTGGGCGGCAAGGCGCCGGTCGTCGTCTTCGAGGACACCGACATCCCCAAGGCCGTCGAGGACATCTCGGTCGCCGGCTACTTCAATGCCGGCCAGGACTGTACGGCCGCCACCCGTGTCCTGGTCCACGAGTCCATCCACGACGAGTTCGTCGCCGCGCTGGCCAAGGCCGCCGCGGAGACCAAGACCGGCGCGGTCGACGACGAGGACGTGCTCTACGGCCCGCTGAACAACGCCAACCAGCTCAAGCAGGTGAAGGGCTTCATCGAGCGGCTGCCCGCGCACGCCAAGATCGAGGCGGGCGGCGAACAGGTCGGCGACAAGGGCTACTTCTTCGCCCCGACCGTCATCTCGGGCCTCAAGCAGGACGACGAGATCGTCCAGCACGAGGTCTTCGGCCCGGTCATCACCGTCCAGTCCTTCTCCGACGAGAAGCAGGCGGTCCAGTGGGCCAACGGCGTCGAGTACGCGCTCGCGTCCTCGGTGTGGACCAAGGACCACGCCCGCGCCATGCGGATGTCCAAGACCCTCGACTTCGGCTGTGTGTGGATCAACACCCACATCCCGCTGGTCGCCGAGATGCCGCACGGCGGATTCAAGAAGTCCGGCTACGGCAAGGACCTTTCGGCCTACGGCTTCGACGACTACACCCGCATCAAGCACGTGATGACCTCGCTGGACGGCTGACCCGGCCGATCCGGGCCGGCCCAACGGCCGATCCGGGGATCCGCACCGTCGGGCGGCGCGGAATGCTCGACACACCGTCGCGGGCGGAGGCCCGGCAATGGACGCTCTGTCTCTTGCCGCCTCCGCCCGCGGCACGTGAGAGTGCACGCCATGGCTGATCTTTCGCGGCGTGCGCTGCTCCGGGGTATGGGCGGAATGGGTGTGACGGGGGCGCTGGCCGCCATGACCGGCTGCGGGGTGCCGCCCGCGTACGTCAAGGAGGCGGACCGCGGCGGAGCGGACCGGTCGGCACAGGACCACAGGCTCGTCTTCGCGAACTGGCCCCTCTATATCGACGTCGACGAGCACCACAAGCAGCGCCGGCCCACCCTCGACGCCTTCGAGCGGCGCACCGGGATCTCCGTGACGTACACCGAGGAGATCAACGACAACGACGAGTTCTTCGGCAAGATCAGCCCCGCGCTGATGAACCATCAGAGCACCGGCCGGGACCTGATCGTCATCAGCGACTGGATGTGCGCCCGGTTCGTACGGCTGGGGTGGGTGCAGAAAATGGACCGGGCGGCCCAGCCGCATGTCGCCGCGCACCTCGATCCGCTGCTGCGCACCCCGCACTTCGACCCGGGCCGTACGCACTCCGTGCCCTGGCAGTCCGGGATCACCGGCATCGCCTACAACCGCAAGAAGCTCGGCCGGGAGATCAAGCACACCTCCGACCTGTGGAAGGACGATCTGCGCGGCCGGGTCACCCTGCTCTCCGGGCTCGACGAGTCGTTCGCACTGCTGATGCAGGGCGAGGGGGTGGACATCACCCGCTGGAAGGCCGACGACTTCTACCGGATGACCGACCGGATACGGCGCCTGGTGAGCAAGGGCCACATCAGGCGGTTCACCGGCAACGACTACATCAAGGACCTGGACTCCGGGGACGTGCTCGCCGCGCAGGCCTACTCGGGCGATGTGATCCAGCTCCAGGCGGACAACCCGGACATCGAGTTCGTGGTGCCGCAGGAGGGCGCCGAGCTCTGGGCGGAGAGCCTGCTGATCCCCAACCTCGCGGAGCACAAGCGCAATGCCGAGCGGCTGATCGACTACTACTACCGGCCGGAGGTCGCCGCGGAGCTGGCCGCCTGGGTCAACTACGTCTGTCCCGTACCGGCCGCGCGCGAGGTGCTGGCCTCGTCCAAGGACAAGGAGCGCGCCGCGCTCGCCGAGGACCCGCTGATCTTCCCCGATGACGCGATGCGCAAGCGGCTGGCCATCGCCCGCGACATCACGTCCAAGGAGCGGCCCGCATTCGCCAAGGAGTGGAACGGGATCGTGGGGTTGTAGGGGTTGTAGGGATTGCAGGGGGCGTACGGCACAGGGGGCGGCCCTGTGCCGTACGCCCCCTGTGCCGTCTCGCCGGCCGCCGTCGTGGCTATCCGCGCCAGGCCGCCGTGTAGCTGTCGATCTCGGCCGTCAGCCGCGTCTTGGCGGCGGTGTCCATGAAGGAGGCGGTGACGGCGTTCCGGGCGAGGCCGGCCACACCGTCCGCGTCCAGGCCCAGCAGCCGGGCGGCTACGCCGTATTCGGTGTTGAGGTCCGTTCCGAACATCGGCGGGTCGTCGCTGTTGATCGTGACCAGCACGCCCGCGTCGACCATCTCCTTGAGCGGGTGTTCCTCCAGGGTGCGCACCGCGCGGGTGGCGATGTTGGAGGTGGGGCAGACCTCCAGCGGGATGCGGTGCTCGGCGAGATGGGCGAGCAGCGCGGGGTCCTGGGGGGCGCTGGTGCCGTGGCCGATGCGCTCGGCGCGGAGTTCGGTGAGTGCGTCCCAGATGGTGCCGGGGCCCGTGGTCTCGCCGGCGTGCGGCACGGAGTGCAGACCGGCGGCGATGGCGCGGTCGAAGTACGGCTTGAACTGCGGGCGGGCGACGCCGATCTCGGGGCCGCCGAGCCCGAACGAGACCAGTCCCTCGGGCTGCAGGTCGCAGGCGATCCGGGCAGTTTCCTCGGCGGCCGCCAGGCCCGCCTCACCGGGGATGTCGAAGCACCAGCGCAGCACCACGCCCAGCTCCGACTCCGCCGCCTTGCGGGCGTCCTCGATGGCCTCGACGAATGCGGCGTCCGGAATGCCACGGCTGGTCGAGCTGAAGGGGGTGACGGTCAGTTCGGCGTAGCGGATGTGCTGGCGGGCCATGTCCCGGGCGACCTCGTAGGTCAGCAGCCGGACGTCCTCGGCGTCGCGGATCAGGTCCACGACGGAGAGGTAGACCTCGATGAAGTGCGCGAAGTCGCGGAAGGTGAAGTAGTCGACCAGCGCTTCGGGGTCGGTGGGGACGGCGGAGTCGGGGTGCCGCGCCGCCAGCTCGGCGACGATGCGCGGGGAGGCCGACCCGACGTGGTGGACGTGCAGCTCCGCCTTGGGCAGGCCCGCGATGAAGGCATCGAGATCGGACAACGGTTCCTCCTGGACAAGGGATGCGCAGTGTGCGCGGAGAGGCCCCGTCATGCTAAGCGGGGCGCGGGCGGCCGCGGGGCGCAGGTCTGCGGACCGGCCTCGGCGCCCTGCCTCCCAGGGAGCCGCGGCCCCCCGGGGAAGCCCCGGCCCCCCAAACCCCGGCCCCCAAAAAAACCGGCCCACGGCTTCGAGCCGGAAAGCCCGGCCCACCCAAGGCCCGGCCTACGGCTTGGGGCCGCCCCCTTCCCGCAGTATCTGCCGTGCCTCCATCAGCGCGAAGCCCAGCAGATTCAGACCCCGCCAGCGCTCCGGGTCCGCGGCCCTCTCGTCGTCCGCGGCGAGTCCGATGCCCCATATGCGGTCCATCGGGCTGGCCTCCACCAGTACCCGGGAGTTCGTGCCCAGCAGGAACTCCCGCAGCGCGGCGTCCTGGCCGAATTTATGGACGCTGCCCTCGACGACCAGGCCGAAGCGCTGCCGCTGCCAGGTCTCCTCGTCGAAGCCGCGGACCCGGCGCCCGGCGTCCTTGGCCTGCTTGGGGTGCCCTGCCGCGATCGCGCGCTGCTCCGCCTCCGCGTCGTCGAACAGCCTGGCCTTGCCGGCCATCATCCAGTGCTCGGCGGTGGCGTACCGGACCCCGTCCACGGTGAAGGGGGAGGGCCACCACTGGCTGAAGCAGCTCGGGCCGAGGCTGCCGTCGCGCCGGGGGCTGTGGCCCCAGAAATGGACGTATTTGACGGGCTTGCCGCCGGCGGTGGCGCGGCACAGTTCCCCGACCGAGCGCGGCCCGTCCGCGGCGCGCCCGGCAGCTTCCCCCGTGGTGATCCCTGTGACGTCGTGCATCATGCCGGGATTCTGTCAGCGGGCACTGACAACGTGTCGGGGCTTGTACGGCAAGAATCGCAGAATTCGTCGCGTAACCAAAAGGCAACAACGGAATCCCTTGTTGAGACCCCTTTACTCTGTCAAGATCGGCCATCGATTCCGGAAATAGCTACGCCAGGCAGTGCCGCTGAGCGGCCCCGGTGCCCGGCGGAGGAGAACACCATGGATCACCGATTCGATGCCACCGAGCGGTTCGCCGAGGGCGCCCAATTCATCGCAGGCAGTCTCCGGAGCGGCAGTTCCGGACGTACCCAGGCCGTCGTGGACCCGGCCACAGGCGAGACGGTGTACTCCTATGAACTCGCAGGTACGGCGGATGTGGACGCCGCTGTGCAGGCAGCGCAGCGGGCGTTTTCGGAGTGGGGCGGTGCCACGCCGGGCGAGCGCTCCGACGCCCTGCACCACTTCGCGGCCGCGCTCGCCGAGGACGCCGCCGACCTCGCCGCCGCCGAATCGCTGAACTGCGGAAAGCCGATCAAGCTCAGCGAGGAGTTCGACGTACCGGGTTCGGTCGACAACGCCGCGTTCTTCGCGGGCGCCGCCCGTCATCTGGAAGGCAAGGCGGCCGGCGAATACAGCGCCGACCACACCTCCGTCATCCGCCGTGAGCCCATCGGTGTCGTCGGCTCCATCGCCCCGTGGAACTATCCGCTGCAGATGGCCGCCTGGAAGGTGCTGCCGGCCATCGCCGCGGGCAACACCATCGTCCTCAAGCCCGCCGAGATCACCCCCTTCACCTCGCTGCTGTTCGCGCAGGCCGCCCGGCGCGCGGGGCTGCCGGACGGCGTCATCAACATCGTCTCCGGGGCGGGCAGGGACGCCGGCGAGCACCTGGTGGGCCACCCCTCCGTGGCGATGACCTCCTTCACCGGCTCGACCGGCGTCGGCAAGCGCGTCGCCGAGATCGCCACCGGCACCGTCAAGCGGCTGCACCTCGAACTCGGCGGCAAGGCCCCCTTCGTCGTCTTCGACGACGCGGACCTGGAGGCCGCCGTCCACGGGGCGGTCGCCGGCGCGCTGATCAACACCGGCCAGGACTGCACCGCCGCCACCCGCGCCTACGTCCAGCGCCCGCTCTACGACGCCTTCGTCAGCGGCGTCGCCGATCTGATGGCGACCGTACGGCTCGGCGACCCCTTCGACCCGTCCACCGACCTGGGCCCGCTGATCTCGCACGCCCAGCGCGACCGGGTGGCCGGCTTCGTCGAGCGGGCACGCGGCTACGCCACCGTCGTCACCGGCGGCGAGGCGCCCCAGGGGGAGCTGGCCAAGGGCGCGTACTACCGGCCCACACTGATCGCCGGGGCCGCCCAGGACAGCGAGGTCGTGCAGTCCGAGATCTTCGGTCCGGTGCTGGTCGTGCTGCCCTTCGACAGCGACGACGAGGGCATCGCGCTGGCCAACGACACCCCCTACGGGCTGGCCGCCTCCGCCTGGAGCCGGGACGTCTACCGCACCGGCCGCGCCAGCCGCGAGATCAACGCGGGCTGTGTCTGGATCAACGACCACATCCCGATCATCAGCGAGATGCCGCACGGCGGGGCCAAGGCCTCCGGCTTCGGCAAGGACATGTCGGCCTACTCCTTCGAGGAGTACACGCAGGTCAAGCACGTCATGTACGACAACACCGCGGTGGCGCGCAAGGACTGGCACCGCACGGTCTTCGGGGACCGCCCGTAAGGGACGCCCCGCCTGGGCCCCCGGGGCCCTTTCCCTGCGGCCGGCGCCGCGGGCCTCGTCATCACCGGCCGAGCGCCGGGCTCATCCCCTGAAAGGGCACTGCGCATGGAGCACCACGAGCAGCCCGAACCCCTGTCCGCGGCCGAACTCACCGCCATGCGCCGCAGTGCGACCGACGGCCGGCTCGCCATGACCCGCCGCTCCCTGCTGCGCGCGGGGGGCGCCATGGCGGCCGCGGCCGGCGGCCTCGGGGCCCTGGCGTCCTGCGGAATCCCGCCCGCGGGCCGTACGGACGCCGGCCGCTCCGAGGACCACTCCAGGGCGGAGAAGCGCCTCAACTTCTCCAACTGGACCGAGTACATGGACGTCAGCAAGGACGGCAAGCACCGGCCGACGCTGGACCGCTTCACCCGGCGCACCGGCATCGCCGTCAAGTACACCGAGGACATCAACGACAACGACGAGTTCTTCGGCAAGATCCAGGCCCAGCTGGCGGCCGGCCAGGACACCGGCCGCGATCTGATCGTGCTCACCGACTGGATGTGCGCACGCATGATCTCCCTCGGCTGGATCCAGCAGCTCGACCCGGCCAACCTGCCGCACGCCTACGCCAACCTCTCGGCGCAGTACCGCGACCCCGCCTGGGACCCGGGCCGGGCGCACTCCTACGTCTGGCAGGGCATCCCGGCGATCATCGCGTACAACAAGAAGGCCACCGGCGGGAAGAAGGTCGACTCCATCAGCCAGCTGCTGGAGGACCCGCAGCTCAAGGGCCGGGTCGGCTTCCTCTCCGAGATGCGCGACAGCGTCGGCCTGACCCTGCTCGACATGGGCAAGCGCCCCGAGGACGTCACCGCGGACGACTACGACGCGGCCCTCGCCCGGCTCCAGAAGGGCGTCGACTCCAAGCAGATCCGCCGCTTCACCGGCAACGACTACACCAACGACCTGGACAAGGGCGACCTGGCCGCCTGTGTGGCCTGGGCCGGGGACGTCGTCCAGCTCCAGAACGACAACCCGGACATCGCCTACGCCGTCCCCAAGTCCGGCTACATGGTGTCCACCGACAACCTCATGGTGCCGAACAAGGCCCGCCACAAGCAGAATGCCGAACGGCTCATCGACTACTTCTACGAGCCGAAGGCGGCGGCCCGGCTCGCGGCGTACATCAACTACGCCTGCCCCGTCGACGGCGTGCGCGACGAACTCGCCAAGATCGACAAGAAGGCGGCGGACAACCCGCTGATCCTTCCGGACAAGGAGATGGCGGCCCGGTCGCACTCCTTCCGTGCCCTGAGTGCCAAGGAGAACAAGGAGTTCGCCCAGAAGTTCTCCGACCTCACCGGCGCCTGACCCCACCCGCCGGGCCCGCCCGAGCCGTTTCGCCCTCCGACCCACGGGACGACCGACATGACCCACACCGCGACCCCCCAGAGCAGCGGCGGCGACGTCCGCCTCCACGGGATAAGCAAAACCTACGGCTCCTTCACCGCCGTTCATCCCCTCGACCTGACCGTCCCCGCGGGCTCCTTCTTCGCGCTGCTGGGCGCCTCGGGCTGCGGCAAGACCACCACCCTGCGCATGATCGCCGGACTGGAGGAGCCGACCACCGGGACCGTCGAGCTCTCGGGCGAGGACGTCACCGCCCTGCCGCCCTACAAGCGCCAGGTCAACACCGTCTTCCAGAACTACGCCCTCTTCCCGCACCTGGACATCTACGAGAACGTCGCCTTCGGCCTGCGCCGCCGCGGCATCAAGTCCGTCAAGAAGCAGGTCGAGGAGATGCTCGACCTCGTCCAGCTCGGCCCGATGGCGCGCCGCAAGCCGCAGCAGCTCTCCGGCGGCCAGCAGCAGCGGGTCGCGGTCGCCCGCGCGCTGATCAACCACCCGCAGGTGCTGCTGCTCGACGAGCCGCTGGGCGCCCTCGACCTCAAGCTGCGCCGCCAGATGCAGCTGGAGCTCAAGCGCATCCAGACCGAGGTCGGCATCACCTTCGTGCATGTGACCCACGACCAGGAGGAGGCCATGACGATGGCCGACACCGTGGCCGTGATGAACGGCGGCCGGGTCGAACAGCTCGGCGCCCCCGCCGACCTCTACGAGAACCCCGGCAGCACCTTCGTCGCCAACTTCCTGGGCACCTCCAACCTCATCGAGGCCGAGGTCGTCGAGGCCGGCGGCGAGGAACTGGTCCTCAAGGCCGGTGCCGCCACGCTGCGGCTGCCGGCCGGCCGGTGCAGCGCCACGGCCCGCACCGGCGAGAAGGTGCTCGCCGGCTTCCGGCCCGAGAAGGTGACCCTGGCGCACGCCGACGACGCCGGGTCCCTCGCCGAAGGCCGCAACCGGCTGCCCGCGCGGATCAAGGACGCCAGCTTCATCGGAGTCTCCACGCAGTATGTGATCGAGGCTCCGGGCCTGGGCGAACTCGCCGTCTACGAGCAGAACATCGAGCGCGACGGGCGCCTGGTCCCCGGCGCCGAGGTGGTCCTGCACTGGAGCCCGGCACACACCTTCGGGCTGGATGCCACCCAGGACATCCAGGCCGGCGCGGACCTCGACGAGGAGGCCGCATGACCACGACCGAGACGCCCGCGCCACCGGACGGGCAGGCCGGGGCCGCCCCCCTGGAGGTGCGCAAGACCCCCGCCCGCAAGCGCCTCGTCCCCTACTGGCTGCTGCTGCCCGGCATCCTGTGGCTGATCGTGTTCTTCGCCGCCCCGCTCGTCTACCAGGCGTCGACCTCGATCCAGACCGGCTCCCTCGAAGAGGGCTTCAAGGTCACCTGGCACTTCGCCACCTACTGGGACGCGCTGGGCGAGTACTGGCCGCAGTTCGTCCGCTCGGTGGGCTATGCCGCCGTGGCCACCGCGCTCTGCCTGCTGCTGGGCTACCCGCTGGCCTACCTCATCGCCTTCAAGGCCGGCCGCTGGCGCAACGTCGTGATGATCCTGGTCATCGCCCCGTTCTTCACCAGCTTCCTGATCCGTACGCTCGCCTGGAAGACCATCCTGGCCGACGGCGGACCGGTCGTCGGCCTCCTGAACGCGCTGCACGTCCTGGACGTCACCAGCTGGCTCGGCCTCACCGAAGGACAGCGGGTGCTGGCCACCCCGCTCGCGGTGGTCTGCGGACTGACCTACAACTTCCTGCCGTTCATGGTCCTGCCGCTCTACAGCTCACTGGAGCGCATCGACCCGCGCCTCCACGAGGCCGCCGGTGACCTCTACGCCCGCCCGTCCACCACCTTCCGCCGGGTGACCTTCCCGCTGTCCATGCCCGGTGTGGTCGCCGGCACCCTGCTCACCTTCATCCCGGCCGCCGGTGACTACATCAACGCCGAACTGCTGGGCTCCACCGACCAGAAGATGATCGGCAACGTCATCCAGTCGCAGTTCCTGCGGGTCCTGGACTACCCGACCGCCGCCGCCCTCTCCTTCCTCCTCATGGCGGCCATCCTCGCCATGGTCACCCTCTACATCCGCAAGTCCGGGACGGAGGACCTGGTCTGATGGCCGTCCACGAGACCACCCGAGCCGCCGCGGCCCGCACCCCGAACCGGGGCCTGCGCTGGCTGCGCCGCCACATCATCACCATCGCGGGCCTGTGCACGCTGGGCTATCTGATCCTGCCCAACCTCGTGGTGATGGTCTTCTCCTTCAACAAGCCCAACGGCCGCTTCAACTACCAGTGGCAGCGCTTCTCCACGGACGCCTGGAGCGATCCGTGCGGCGTCGCCGACCTGTGCGGTTCGCTCGGCCTGAGCCTGCAGATCGCGCTGTGGGCCACCGTCGGGGCGACCGTCCTCGGCACCATGATCGCGTTCGCGCTGGCCCGCTACCGCTTCCGCGCCCGCTCCGGCGTCAACACCCTGATCTTCCTGCCGATGGCGATGCCCGAGGTCGTCATGGCCGCCTCGCTGGCGACCCTCTTCCTCAACATGGGCATCCAGTTCGGCTTCTGGACGATCCTCATCGCGCACATCATGTTCTGCCTGAGCTTCGTGGTCACCGCCGTCAAGGCCCGGGTGATGAGCATGGACCCGCGACTGGAGCAGGCCGCCCAGGACCTCTACGCCTCACCCGTCCAGACCTTCCTGCGGGTGACGCTGCCGATCGCCGCCCCCGGCATCGCGGCCGGCGCCCTGCTGTCCTTCGCCCTGTCCTTCGACGACTTCATCATCACCAACTTCAACGCCGGGTCCACCGTGACCTTCCCCATGTTCGTCTGGGGATCGGCGCAGCGGGGCACTCCCGTTCAGATCAATGTCATCGGCACGGCGATGTTCCTGGTCGCCGTGTTGTGCGTAGTCATGGGCCAGCTGGCCGGGGCCCGCCGCAAGAGGAGCAAAAGGAGCTGAGAACCATGGCACGAGCTGCCATGACCCCGTCCGCCGCGTATGCGCTCGCGGACGCCGAACCCACCCCCTTCTGGCTGGCCGACAAGGACCGCCCGGCCGCCCGGCCCGCCCTCGTCGGCGACGAGACCTGCGATCTGCTCGTCGTCGGCGGCGGCTACTCGGGACTGTGGACCGCACTGATCGCCAAGGAACGCGACCCCGAGCGCGATGTCGTCCTCATCGAAGGCGCCGAGATCGGGTGGGCGGCCTCCGGGCGCAACGGCGGCTTCTGCGCCGCCTCCCTCACCCACGGCCTCGGCAACGGCCTGGCCCGCTGGCCGGACGAACTGGCCACCCTCGAAGAGCTCGGCATCCGCAATCTCGACGCCATCGGGGAGGCCGTCGCCCGCTACGGCATCGACTGCGCCTTCGAGCGCACCGGCGAGATCGACATCGCCACCGAGCCCCACCAGATCGCCGAACTCGAGGAGTTCGCCGAGGACGCCGCGGGGCTCGGGCTCGACCGGCACACCTTCCTCGACCAGGACGCCCTGCGCGCCCAGGTCGACTCGCCGACCTTCCTCGCCGGCCTGTGGGACCGCGACGGCGTCGCCATGGTCAACCCGGCCCGTCTCGCCTGGGGCCTGAAGCAGGCCTGCCTGGGGCTCGGCGTCCGCATCTACGAGCGCACCCGGGCCACCGACCTCGCGTCCGAAGGCCTGGGCATGGCCGTCCGTACGCCCTACGGCCGGGTCTTCGCCCGCCATGTGGCACTGGGCACCAACGCCTTCCCGTCGCTGGTCAAGCGGGTCCGCCCGTACGTCGTCCCGGTCTACGACCACGCCCTGATGACCGAGCCGCTGACCGACGAACTGCTCGCCGCCATCGGCTGGAAGAACCGCCAGGGCCTCTCGGACTCCAACAACCACTTCCACTACTTCCGCATCACCGAGGACAACCGCATCCTGTGGGGCGGTTACGACATCGTCTACCGCTACGGCGGCGGCGTCCGTGCCGAATTCGACCACCACCCGGCCACGTACGAAAAGCTCGCCCGGCACTTCTTCCGCTGCTTCCCGCAGCTGGAGGGGCTGCGCTTCACCCACACCTGGGGCGGCGCCATCGACACCTGCTCCCGCTTCTCGGCCTTCTTCGGCACCGCGCACGCAGGACGGGTCGCCTATGCCGTCGGCTACACCGGACTCGGCGTGGGCGCCACCCGCTTCGGTGCCGAGGTGATGCTCGACCTGCTCTCCGGCGAGCGCACCGAGCGTACGGAACTGGAGATGGTCCGCAGCAAGCCGCTGCCGTTCCCGCCCGAGCCGCTGCGCTGGGCCGGCATCGGGATCACCCAGTGGTCGATGACCCGGGCCGACACCCATGGCGGACGCCGCAATCTGTGGCTGAAGGCCATGGACAAGGTGGGGCTGGGCTTCGACAGCTGACGCGCAACGGGGCGGGGGGCGATCCCCTTTGCGGGGGCGGGCGATGACGGTCCTCGATTGCTGACGTCCCACGAGGGGCGGGCGACGGTGCGTGGCACGCCCCTGGTGCGGCCGGACGGTACGCCGCGGCCGGGGTCAGGGGCCGTCCGGCCCCGCCCCGTCGGACGCCTCCCGGCGCACCGCCCGGCCCCGGCCACCGTCCCACCGGTCACTCACCGCGCACCACCCGGCCCCCGCCGCCGGCCCACCGCTCGCACACCGCACACCACCCGGCGAGCAGCACGCCGGCCAGGCACCAGCTGCCGAGGACGTCCAGCGGCCAGTGATAGCCCCGGCGCACCAGGCCGATGCCGACGCCCGCATTGAGCAGGGCGACGAGCACGACGGTGACCGGGGCCGTGGCGCTGACTTTGGGCGTGACCTGGGCCGAGGCGGTGGGCGTGCCCGAGGCCGTGGGCGTGGTGGCGGCCGCCGGAGGGTGCGGACGGGCGGCGGTCGCGCCGACGCCGGCCCGCACACCCCGCCGGCCGCGGATCAGCAACAGCCCGGCCACGCCGTACGCCACGGCCGCCGTGGCGCCATGGCCCGACGGGTAGAAGGCGGGCGCAGCGCCGGCCATCTGCGGCGGGCCCGGCCGGGCGAGCCACAGCTTGAGCGGGACGACCAGCGCGGGCACCGCGGCCAGTGCGAGGCCGGCGGCGAGCGGCGGCAGCCACCAGCGCACCGGCGCAGGGCAGTGGACCGTGCCCTCGCCGCCGCCCTCGACGTCCTCGCCCGCCTCGATGCTCCTGACACCCTGGCCGGCCCGCCACCCCGTCCACCCCACCCACACCATGACCACCGACAGCACCGGCAGTGCCACGGCCGTATTGCCGAGATCGGCGAAGAACTCGGCGAGCCCGGCGGGGATGCTCCAGGAGGCAACGATGCGGCCGAGCCGTTCGTCGAGGGTGCGCAGCGGGCCGTGACCGGCCACCTGCCAGGTGAGCACGGCGAAGAGCAAGGCGCTGAGCAGACCGGCCGTCAGCGGCGAGAAGCGCAGGGAGCCGTGACCCGACGGGTCCGCGGAGGGAAAAAGGTTCGGCCGCCTCGGAACAGGGGGGGTGGTTCCGAGGCGGCCGCGCTGACCGGTGTCCCGCGCGCCCCGGGGGGTATGGGGCGGGCGGACATCCGATCGGTGAGGATTCCCGGAAACCCCTGTGACAGGGGCACCGGTGTTGTGCGCGAGGGCACGGCCTGATCGGAACCGGGGAAGTGCCGACCGGGCGTCGCCCGCAGTCCCCTGCGAGCGGGGTGTTTCTCTCATCTGCAGGAACCGTACGGCACCGCGAGCGCCCCGGACAGTCGCATTACCCGGCCGCCATCGGCCCCGCACATCTTCTTCACGCGATGCCTCCAGTTACGCGCGTCCGCACGGAAATGAGCAGAGAAATCAGTACAGAAGGGGTACGTGGCCGAGCACGTCCACGAGGGCACCCAAGGGCGCGTCCACGGATACGAAGCGGGCGCGGCCCGGGACACGGGAGAAGCCGTGTCCCGGGCCGCGCCGGGGTTCTTGCCGCCCCGTCGTCGTGTCCGCGGGCGTCCGTTGCGTGCCGCTCAGAGCGAGGCGAAGGCGCTTTCGAGGATGTCCAGACCCTCGCCCAGCAGGTCCTCGCCGATGACCAGCGGCGGCAGGAAGCGCAGCACGTTACCGTACGTACCGGTGGTCAGGACGAGCAGGCCCTCCTGGTGGCAGGCCTTGGCCAGCGCGGCGGTGGCCTCCGGGTTCGGGTCCTTGGAACCGGACTTGACCAGCTCGATCGCGATCATCGCGCCGCGGCCGCGGACCTCGCCGACGATGTCGTACTTCTCCGCGATCGCGTTCAGCCGGGCCTTCATGACCTCGCCGATCCGGCGGGCCTTGGCGTTGAGGTCCTGCTCGCGCATGGTCTCGATCGAGCCCAGCGCCGCGGCGCAGGCCACGGGGTTGCCGCCGTAGGTGCCGCCCAGGCCGCCCGCGTGCGCGGCGTCCATGATCTCGGCGCGGCCGGTGACCGCGGCCAGCGGCAGGCCGCCCGCGATGCCCTTGGCGGTGGTGATCAGGTCCGGGACGACGTTCTCGTCCTCGCACGCGAACCACTGGCCCGTACGGCAGAAGCCGGACTGGATCTCGTCCGCGACGAAGACGATGCCGTTCTCCTTCGCGAAGCCGGCGATCGCGGGCAGGAAGCCCTTGGCCGGCTCGATGAAGCCGCCCTCACCGAGCACCGGCTCGATGATGATCGCCGCGACGTTCTCCGCGCCGATCTGCTTGGTGATCTGCGAGATGGCCTGGTCGGCGGCCTCCTGCGCACAGTTCTCCGGGCCCGTCAGCCAGCGGTAGGGGTAGGCCAGCGGGACGCGGTAGACCTCGGGCGCGAACGGGCCGAAGCCGTGCTTGTACGGCATGTTCTTGGCGGTGAGCGCCATCGTCAGGTTCGTCCGGCCGTGGTAGCCGTGGTCGAAGACGACGACCGCCTGGCGCTTGGTGTAGGCACGGGCGATCTTGACGGCGTTCTCGACGGCCTCCGCGCCGGAGTTGAACAGCGCCGACTTCTTCGCGTGGTCGCCCGGCGTCAGCTCGGCCAGCAGCTCACAGACCTCGATGTACGGCTCGTACGGCGCCACCATGGCGCAGGTGTGGGTGAACGCCTGGAGCTGCGCGGTGGCCCGGCGGACGACCGCCTCCGCGCTGTTGCCCACCGAGGTCACCGCGATGCCGGAGCCGAAGTCGATCAGCGAGTTCCCGTCCACGTCCTCCAGGACGCCGCCACCCGCGCGCTTGACGAACACGGGCAGCACGGCACCGACGCCGGCGGCCACCGTGGCCTGCTTACGGGCCCACAGCTCCTGCGACTTCGGGCCGGGGATCGCGGTGACGACGCGACGCTCCTGGGGGAGGGCCGGGCCTCCGGACAGTTCGGTCATGGCAGTCTCCTGGAGTGGAACGGGGGACGTACAGAGGTGTTGTTCTCGCAGGCTAGGGGCGGCCGGGCGGGTCTGGCATGTTCCGTTCGGGAGAAGTGCGCGTGTTGCGTTGTCCGCACCGGACATAGCGGCGGGCCGCGGCCAGTAGATTGTGCGGCGGCGCGCCCGGCAGCGGCGGACACCAGCGCGGGCATGACAATGGCACCGCGGCCGCACGACGCGGCCGGCGGCGCCAGGACGCAGCAGGCCACGGCTCAAGGGGGACAAGGGGCACCGGATGGACACCGAGGGCACGCACGACGCACAGCACACCGCTCCCCAGCGGTCGGACGGAGCGCACCGACCCGAACCCGCGGTGCCGCGCCCCGCGGCACCACCCACCCCGCCGGCCGCCGGGCCGCGCACCCCGCCACCGCCCGCCGCCCCGCCGGCCGTGCCGACCATGCCCGCCACCCCGCCGGCCACCGCGCCCCGCGGCTCCGCGGCTGTCGAACCGGCGCTGCTGAGCTGGCTGCGCACCCCGCGCCCCGGCGCCGCGCCCGGCATCTGGACCTACGGTCACCGGCCCCGCCCCGCGCAGGAGGCCGACCGGGTCCCCGGACGGCAGCTGATCAGCGGCGCGGTGATCTCGTTCCTGTGCGGGTGGCTGCTGTGGTCGTTGCTGTGGAACGGATACCTCGGCGGTTACTGGCTCTGGCCGCTGCTGCTGCTCACCCCGGACTCCTGGCGGTCGGCCGGCGGCGACAAGATGGTCTACGTCTGGGCCACCTACCTCTACTACGGGCTGGTGCTGGCGCTTCTGGTCGTCGTCTTCGGCCGCATGGGCCGCTGGCCGGAGCTCGTCCGCCGCTTCCTGGGACCGGTCCTCGGCCGCTTCCGCAACGGTGGCCCCGCCGTCCCCAGGCCCCAGCCCGCCGCCGACCGTGCGCAGTGGCCCGACCTGCGGGCGCACGGCGCCGCGGACGCCGCCGAAAAGCTCACCGC
Source organism: Streptomyces sp. Edi2 (assembly GCF_040253635.1). Lineage (NCBI taxonomy): Bacteria > Bacillati > Actinomycetota > Actinomycetes > Kitasatosporales > Streptomycetaceae > Streptomyces > Streptomyces sp. Edi2. The sequence continues at coordinate 6,589,496 of NZ_JBEJGX010000003.1, forward strand.
CGAGGCGCAGGCCGGCCGGATGAACGATGTGGATGTGGCCAGGATCGAGCGCGCCTGGCGCTCGGTGCGGTCCGGCAAGAACTCCCTGGCCTCCTTCACCGACACCGTGCTCCGGCAGGGTGCGGCGGCTTGTGCGCACCCGTCCGGGCGGCGCGACCTCCCGCGGCGGACCGCCCATCACGATCTGCTCGCCCACCAGGTCCGTATCGGCACCGCCGCCGACCACCAGCGCAACCCGTACCAGCACCGCGGCGCCGGATGCGCGCTGGACCCGGGGGTGCTGGGCACCTCGCTGCTCGCGGTCGGGCCCGCAGGCAGCGGCAAGACCACCCGGGTCGTCAAACCGGTGGTGGAGTCGATGTGCTTGCAGGCGCTGGCCGGGCAGTCCGCGGTGATCGCCGTCGGACCGGCCGGTTCCGACCTCGGTCCTGACGAGGCGTTCGACGTGGTGGTCAGGGTCGGCCGCCCCGATCCGGACTGCGACCTCGACCTGTACGGCGGCACCACGGACCCCGACGAGGCGGCCGGCATCCTGGCGGAGGCACTGGTCGGCGATCTCGCCGAGCAGCTGCCGGGCGGCGACAGTCGGCGCGCGGCGACCGCGCTGGCCCAGCTGCTCGGCCCCTTCCGGGCCGCCCATGACCGCTTCCCCACCGTTCCCGAGCTGCGCGAACTGCTGGACGGCGCCCCCTCGGCGATGTCCGCGCTGCGCACCGCCCTGCAGGACGGCGGCGCTCAGACCCTGCTGCGCGAACTCGACGCCCGGGTGCGCCAGTCGGAGCGCCCCGGCGATCCCGGCGTGCTCCTCGCCGACCGCCTCGCCCTCCTGGACCGGCCCGCCTTCGCCCCGTTCTTCGACCCCACGGGAGGAACCCGCCAGGTCTCCCTGCGCGCCCTCGACCATCCGCTGCGGGTCCGTGTCGAATTGCCCGAGCGCGGCCATGCGGAAGCGTCACGGATCCTCGCCCGGCTGGTTCTGGCGCAGTTCACCGAGTGTGCGGTGGCCCGCGCCGACCGCTCGTTGTTCGCCTGCCTGGTGCTCGACGAGGCCGCCCACACGATTACGGCCGAGGCGCTGCGCGGTCTGCAGCGGCTGCGCTCGGCGAACGCCGGCGCGGTGCTGACGCTGCGCTCATTGGACGACATCCCCGATGCGCTGCGCGGCACGCTGCTGGGCACCGTCGGCTGCCGGATGGCGTTCGCGGGCGTGACGACGTGGGACGGTGCCAGGTTCGCCGAGGTGTGGGGCAAGGAGTGGGTGGAGACCCGTGATGTGACGGACCGGCAGATCATTGCGGAGGGTGCCGCGATGAAGGCATTCCACCTCTTCCGTCACCTGGTCACCGGCAAGGCGGTCACCGCCAAGGCCGTCACCGTGCGCACCGTGGAGCGCGAGCGGTGGTCCGCCTCCGATCTCGCCAACGCCGTTCCGCCCGGTCATGCGGTCCTCTCGGTGACCTCGGTGGCCGGGGAGCATGCGCCGCCGGTGCTGGTGGATCTGCGGTCCTGAGGGCGGTGGGGGCCGGCCGGCGCCGGTCGGACGGTCGGTGGTCGGTTCGTGGGCGCTGATGGGGGCGACCGGGGTGGCAAGGCCCCCGTCGCCCCCTCGTCGCGGGCCCGTGCCCGCCGGGCCGGGCGGATTTGGCTGGAGCGGAGCTCCCCCGGATTCCTCCGCTGAGGCAGAATCGGCAGTGGCCGTTCATACGAGGCGGCGTAAAGAATCGGTCTGTGACCGGGTCGGTGGCCGGTTGCCGTCCCCCTGGTCGTCCCACGCAGTCGTCGACGTCATGAAGGTTCCATGCCGCACACCCTCGCTTCCCTGGTCAACCACACCGCGCTCAAGCTGACCGTGCTCGCGGGCGAAGGGCGGCTGGAGGTGCCGGTGCGCTGGGCGCACGCCAGTGAGCTGATCGATCCGGTGCCCTACATGGAGGGCGGGGAGTTGCTGCTGATCACCGCGCTCAAGCTGGACGCGGAGGACGCCGAGGCGACCCGCAGGTATGTGCGGCGGGTCGCGGAGGCCGGGGTCGTCGGGCTGGGATTCGCGGTCGGGGTCAATTACGAGGGCGTTCCGCAGGCGCTGGTCGAGGCAGCCGGGGAGCAGGGGCTGCCGCTGCTCGGGGTGCCCCGCAGGACCCCGTTCATCGCGATCAGCAAGGCGGTCTCGGCCGCCGTCGCCGCCGACCAGTACCGCGCGGTGACCGCGGGGTTCGAGGCGCAGCGGGAGCTGACCCGGGCGGCGCTCAGCGCCGAGGGGCCGGCCGAGCTGCTGGCCCGGCTCGCGGCGCATCTGGACGGCTGGGCCGCGCTCTACGACGCGTCGGGCGCGGTGGTGGCCGCCGCCCCCGACTGGGCGGCCCGCCGCGCGGCCCGGCTCGCCGATGATGTCGGGCGGCTGCGCGAGCGGCCCGCCCCCGCCAGCTCGGTCGTCAGCGACACCGACGGAGACGACCGGGTCGAACTGCAGTCACTGGGCACCGGGCGCCGGGCCCGCGGTGTGCTCGCGGTCGGGACCGGTGCGCCGCTCGGCACGGCCGAGCGCTACGCCGTGCACTCCGCGGTCGCGCTGCTCACCCTGACCACCGAGCGGTCCCGGGCGCTGCAGGACGCCGAGCAGCGGCTCGGTGCCGCGGTGCTCAAGATGCTGCTCGCGGGGGAGCCGGACCATGCGCGGGCGGTGGCGGGCCGGCTCTACGGCGGGTTGCTGGACGCGCCGTTCCGGATGGTGGTCGCGGAAGCGGTGGCCGGCGAGGAGCAGGGATCGGCGGCGGCCGCGGGCGGCGGGGCATCGGGCGTTCTCGACGGGCTTGCCGATGCGATGGACTCCGCGGCCGCGCGGACCGGTGAGGCGGTGCTCGCGGTGCCGGACGGCGGCCGGCTGATCGTGCTGGTGGCGAACGGCGGGGCGGCCGCGGATGCCTGTGCGGCGTACGCCGCCGCGGTCGAGGCCCGTACCGGCGGGCAGCCGCGGTCGGGTGGCCGGGCAGGGAGGGCCGAGGCGGGCCACGCGGCGGGAGTGGCCATCGGGCTGTCGGCGCCGACCGGGCCGATGGCCGCCGCGAACGCCTACCGCCAGGCCGAGCAGGCGCTGTCGGTGGCCCGCAGGCGCGGCCGTGCGCTGGTCGAGCACGAGGATGTGGCGGCCGGTTCCGTGCTGCCGCTGCTCGCCGACGACGCCGTCCGTGCCTTCGCGGACGGGCTGCTGCGGGCGCTGCGGGAGCACGACGCCCGGGGACGCGGTGACCTGGTGGCCTCGCTGCGCGCCTGGCTCGCCCGGCACGGCCAGTGGGACGCGGCCGCCGCCGACCTGGGCGTACACCGCCACACCCTGCGCTACCGGATGCGGCGGGTGGAGGAGATCCTGGGCCGCTCGCTGGACGACGCGGATGTCCGGATGGAGCTGTGGCTGGCGCTCAAAGCGACGTCGGGCGCCCCGGGGGAGTAGCCAGGCCAGGGGAAGGAGCCGGGCCGGCGGGGAGTGAGGGGCCGGCCTGCCCCGGGCGGCGCCCCCGTACGCCCCTCCGCCGCGCTCCGTACGCTCCCTCCGTCTCCTCCACGGCGGCCCCTACGCTCCCTCCGCCCCCCCACCGCGGGTCCGCGTGCCCCCTCCACCCCATCCCACACGCTCCCCTCCACCACGGAGAGACGGCCCCGCCGATTACTACGCTTCGGACAAGCGCCACGGCGCCGCCGCACCCCTACCGTGGATCCCGAGTCAAAACCGCAGAGCCGCTCCCTGAGCCATGCGCATCACCCACCACTTCTGAAGGGCCGGGTTCCACTGTGCCGATCCCCACTGCTGCAGCCCCCACCGCCTTTTGGCTCGCCGGCCGCGAGGCCACCGGCGAGGCCACCTTCGACGTCACCTCTCCCTGGGACGGACGCCTCGTCGGCACGGTGAGCGTCCCCACCGAGGCCCAGGTCGAGGAGGCCATCGCCGCCTCCGTCGCGGTCCAGGACGAGCTCGCCGCCACCCCGGCGCACGTCCGGGCCGCCGCGCTGGACCATGTGCACCGCCGGCTGGTGGAGCGTACGGAGGAGATCGCCCGGCTGATCTCCGCGGAGAACGGCAAGCCCATGAAGTGGGCGCGCGGCGAGGTCGGCCGGGCCGTCTCCGTGTTCCGGTTCGCCGCCGAGGAGGCCCGCCGCTTCAACGGCGGCGAGGCGCAGCGCCTGGACACCGACGCGGGCGGCGCCGGCCGGCTCGCCCTGACCCGCCGCTTCCCGCGCGGCACGGTCCTGGGCATCGCCCCGTTCAACTTCCCGCTGAACCTCTGCGCCCACAAGATCGCCCCGGCCATCGCGGCCGGTGCCCCGATCCTCCTCAAGCCGGCGCCGGCCACCCCGCTCTCCGGCCTGATCCTCGGCGAGCTGCTGGCCGAGACCGAGCTGCCGGCCGGTTCCTGGTCGATCCTCCCGGTGCCCAACGACCGGATGCCGGCGCTGGTCCAGGATGAGCGGCTGCCGGTCGTCTCCTTCACCGGCTCCGAGAAGGTCGGCTACGCCATCCTCGACTCGGTGCCGCGCAAGCACTGCACCCTGGAGCTCGGCGGCAACGGCGCCGCCGTCGTCCTGCCGGACTACTCCTCCGAGGCGGACCTGGACTGGGCGGCGCAGCGCATCGCCACCTTCTCCAACTACCAGGGCGGCCAGTCCTGCATCTCCGTACAGCGGGTGATCGCCGACGCCTCCGTCTACGACCGTCTGGTGCCCAAGATCGTGGCCGCCGTCGAGGCGCAGGTCACCGGCGACCCGTCGGACGATGCGACCGAGGTCGGCCCGCTGGTCGACGAGAACGCCGCCAAGCGCGTCGAGAACTGGGTCGACGAGGCCGTGGAGCGCGGCGCGAAGCTGCTCGCGGGCGGCAAGCGCGACGGCGCCTCCTACGCGCCGACCGTGCTGGCGGACGTGCCCGCCGATGCCACCCTCGCCTGCGAGGAGGTCTTCGGCCCGGTGCTCACCCTCAAGAAGGCCGACGGGGAGGCGGAGGCCTTCGCGGCCGTCAACGACTCCAAGTTCGGCCTCCAGGCGGGCGTGTTCACGCATGACGTCCAGGCCGCCTTCCGCGCCCACCGCGCGCTGGAGGTCGGCGGCGTGATCGTCGGCGATGTGCCGTCCTACCGTGCCGACCAGATGCCGTACGGCGGCGTCAAGCAGTCCGGTGTGGGCCGCGAGGGCGTGCGGTTCGCGATGGACGACTACACCTACGAGCGCGTGCTGGTCCTCACCGGCCTCGCGTTGTAACCTCCGCCCCCGATCCGACCTGATCCAACCCGGCCCGATCCGATCGGACCGATCCGACCCGGTCCGGAAAGGTGGACAGCGGCGGCCTTCCCTTGGGCCGTCACACCACCGGACCCGGCCGACGTCCCCGGCGCCGGCCCTTGACGCGGCGCGCTCCGGCACCCTGTTTCCGGAGCGCGCCGCGTCCCCCGTTTCCGGCACCACCTCTCCCGTCATGCCGGATCTTGACGGTAAGCGGCACAGACCCCTCTCTTCCTCCTGTCTGAGAGGGAGCCGCGGCGGTCCCCCGGGGGAGGTGCCGGGGCCCTGTGTACAACCAGCGCGGTATGCCGTACCCCCCGAACGGCGGAGGGCGGCGAGCGGTCCCGGACCGGCGCCAGGGGGGTATGTCCCACTTGGTATGGAGTGGCCTTCCGCGCGGCCCTCTCCCGCCGCCTCCCGTGGTGCAACCCGCCCGGATCGGGTAACTCTCACAAGTAGCGCTGTCCAGCGGCCGACCGGCCCGCCGGCGCTGAACTCCCGATCCCGCGGCGAGGTGAGCTCCTGATGACCGCTCCATCCATCCGCAACGTTTCCGAGCGCGAAGCGCGCCAGGTCGCCGAGGCGGCCCGCGAGCAGGACTGGCGCAAGCCCAGCTTCGCCAAGGAACTGTTCCTGGGGCGTTTCCGGCTCGACCTCATCCATCCGCACCCCACCCCCGCGGTGGACGACGTACGCCGTGGCGAGAAGTTCCTCGCCACGCTGCGCGACTTCTGCGAGAGCGAGATCGACGGCGCCCGGATCGAGCGGGAGGGAAAGATCCCGGACGAGACCGTGCACGGGCTCAAGGAGCTCGGCGCGTTCGGCATGAAGATCGACGCGAAGTACGGCGGCCTCGGACTCACCCAGGTCTACTACAACCGCGCCCTGGCCCTGGTCGGCACCGCCAGCCCCGCCATCGGCGCGCTGCTCTCCGCGCACCAGTCGATCGGCGTACCGCAGCCGCTGAAGCTGTTCGGCACCAAGGAGCAGAAGGAGACCTTCCTGCCGCGCTGTGCCCGTACGGACATCTCGGCGTTCTTGCTGACCGAGCCCGACGTCGGCTCGGACCCGGCCCGGCTGGCGACGCTGGCGGTCCCGGACGGCACGGACTACCTCCTCGACGGGGTCAAGCTGTGGACCACCAACGGGGTGGTCGCCGACCTGCTGGTGGTGATGGCGCGGGTGCCCGCCTCCGAGGGGAACAAGGGAGGCATCACGGCCTTCGTCGTCGAGGCCGACTCACCCGGCATCACGGTCGAGAACCGCAACGCCTTCATGGGCCTGCGCGGCCTGGAGAACGGCGTGACCCGCTTCCACCAGGTACGCGTCCCCGCCGCCAACCGCATCGGCCCCGAGGGCGCCGGCCTGAAGATCGCCCTCACCACCCTCAACACCGGCCGGCTCTCGCTGCCCGCGATGTGCGTCGGCTCCGGCAAGTGGTGCCTGAAGATCGCCCGCGAGTGGTCCGCGGCCCGTGAGCAGTGGGGCAGGCCGGTCGCCAAGCACGAGGCCGTCGGCGCCAAGATCTCCTTCATCGCCGCCACCACCTTCGCCCTCGAAGCGGTCGTCGACCTCTCCTCCCAGATGGCCGACGAGAACCGCAACGACATCCGCATCGAAGCCGCCCTCGCCAAGCTGTACGGCTCCGAGATGGGCTGGCTGATGGCCGACGAACTGGTCCAGATCCGCGGCGGCCGCGGCTACGAGACCGCCGACTCGCTCGCCGCCCGCGGCGAACGCGCCGTCCCCGCCGAGCAGATGCTCCGCGATATGCGCATCAACCGGATCTTCGAGGGCTCCACGGAGATCATGCATCTGCTGATCGCCCGCGAGGCGGTGGACGCCCACCTGTCGGTCGCCGGGGACCTCATCGACCCCGACAAGACGCTCGCCGACAAGGGCCGGGCGGCGGCCAAGGCCGGCGGGTTCTACGCCCGCTGGCTGCCCAAGCTCGTCGCAGGGCCCGGCCAGCTCCCGCGCACCTACCAGGAGTTCGGACAGCTGGCCGGTCATCTGCGCTACGTCGAGCGGACCTCCCGCAAGCTCGCCCGTTCCACCTTCTACGCGATGTCCCGCTGGCAGGGCCGGATGGAGACCAAACAGGGCTTCCTCGGCCGGATCGTGGACATCGGCGCCGAACTCTTCGCGATGAGCGCCGCCTGCGTACGGGCCGAGTACCTGACCGAGACCGCTGACCACGGCCGCGAGGCACAGCAGCTGGCCGATGTGTTCTGCCGGCAGGCGCGGATCCGCGTCGAGGAGCTGTTCGGCCGGCTGTGGACCAACACCGACGAGCTCGACCGCAAGGTCGTCGACGGGGTCCTCGACGGCAGCTACACCTGGCTGGAGGAGGGCATGATCGACCCCAGCGGCGACGGCCCCTGGATCGCCGATGCCACCCCGGGCCCGAGCCGGACGGACAACGTCCGGCGGCCCGTTCGCTGAGCGGCCCGCGGCTTCCCGCACCCCGGGGCCGGTCCGGAAGCCCGGACCGGCCCCGGGGCATGCGGCCCGCAGCGGTGGGCGGGCACGCATGATCGGCATGACCCGCCCTGGGTGTCCGCGGCCCCCCGGCGACCGGCCACAATGGACCACATGACGGACTCCCTCGCCCACCCGCATCTGCGCTTCGAGCCGGCCGCCGCCGACCCCGACGGCCCGAGCGGCCCCCGTTCCCTGGTCATCCTCGGCTCGACCGGGTCGATCGGCACGCAGGCGATCGACATCGTGCTGCGCAACCCCGAGCGGTTCCGGGTGACCGCGCTCTCCGCGGCCGGCGGCCGGGTCGAGCTGCTCGCCGACCAGGCGCACCAGCTGCGGGTGAGCGCCGTGGCCGTGGCGCGCGAGGACGCGGTGCCCGCGCTGCGCACCGCGCTGGCCGACCGCTACGGCGCGGGCGAACCGCTGCCCGAGATCCTGGCCGGGCCTGATGCGGCCACCGATCTGGCCGCCTCCCCCTGCCACACCGTCCTCAACGGCATCACCGGCTCCATCGGACTCGCCCCGACCCTGGCCGCGCTGAAGGCGGGCCGGGTGCTGGCCCTCGCCAACAAGGAGTCGCTGATCGTCGGCGGCCCGCTGGTCAAGGCCGTCGCCGCGCCCGGCCAGATCATCCCCGTCGACTCCGAGCACTCCGCGCTCTTCCAGGCGCTGGCCGGCGGCGAGCGCGCCGAGGTCCGCAAGCTCGTGGTCACCGCCTCCGGAGGCCCGTTCCGCGGCCGTACGAAGCAGGAGCTGGCAGCGGTCACGCCCGAGCAGGCGCTGGCCCACCCCACCTGGTCGATGGGCCCGGTCGTCACCATCAACTCCGCGACCCTGGTCAACAAGGGCCTGGAGGTCATCGAGGCGCACCTGCTCTTCGACGTCCCGTTCGACCGCATCGAGGTCGCCGTCCACCCGCAGTCCTACATCCACTCGATGGTGGAGTTCACCGACGGCTCCACCCTCGCCCAGGCCAGCCCGCCGGACATGCGGATGCCGATCGCGCTGGGCATCGGCTGGCCCGAGCGGGTCCCGGACGCCGCACCGGGCGTGGACTGGACGAAGGCGCAGACCTGGGAGTTCTTCCCGCTGGACGAGGAGGCCTTCCCCTCCGTCCCGCTGGCCCGCCACGTCGGTGATCTGGGCGGCACCGCCCCCGCCGTCTTCAACGCCGCGAACGAGGAATGTGTGGACGCGTTCCTCCAGGGCGGGCTGCCCTTCACAGGGATTGTGGATACGGTCGCCGCAGTGGTCTCCGAGCACGGGACGCCGGCCGGGGGAACTTCCCTGACGGTCGCGGACGTCCTGGAGGCGGAGACCTGGGCGCGCGCCCGCGCCCGCGAACTGGCCGCCCGTGCGGCACGGACACCTTCGGAGGCTCGCGCATGACGACCTGGATGACCATCCTCGGCATAGTCGTCTTCGTCGTCGGTCTGCTGTTCTCCATTGCCTGGCACGAGCTCGGCCACCTCTCCACGGCCAAGCTGTTCGGTATCCGCGTGCCGCAGTACATGGTGGGCTTCGGGCCGACGATCTTCTCGCGTAAGAAGGGCGACACCGAGTACGGCATCAAGGCCGTTCCGCTCGGCGGCTACATCCGCATGATCGGGATGTTCCCGCCCGGCGACGACGGAAAGCTGCAGGCCCGCTCCACCTCGCCGTTCCGCGGCATGATCGAGGACGCCCGCTCGGCGGCCTTCGAGGAGCTGCAGCCCGGCGACGAGAAGCGGCTCTTCTACACCCGTAAGCCCTGGAAGCGCGTCATCGTGATGTTCGCCGGGCCGTTCATGAACCTGATCCTGGCGGTCGTGATCTTCATGAGCGTGCTGATGGGCTTCGGCATCAACACCCAGACGACCTCGGTCGGCTCCGTCTCGGACTGTGTCATCTCGGCCGCCGCCAAGACCGACAAGTGCCCGCACGGCGCCAAGGACTCCCCGGCCAAGGCCGCGGGCCTGCGGGCCGGCGACAAGATCGTGTCGTTCAACGGCCACGCCGTCCCGGACTGGGGCGCCCTGCAGCAGCAGATCCGCGACACCACCGGGCCCGCCGCCCTCGTCGTCGAGCGGCACGGTGCCCGTACGACCCTGCACGCCGACCTGATCGAGAACAAGGTCGCCAAGACCGACGGCCACGGCGGCTATGTCCCCGGACAGTTCGTCACCGCCGGATTCCTCGGCTTCACCCCGGCCAGCGGCGTCGTCCAGCAGTCCTTCGGCCAGTCCGTCGACCGCATGGGCAACATGGTCGAGCAGGGCGTCTCCTCGCTGATAAACCTGCCCGCGAAGGTCCCGGACCTGTGGAACGCGGCCTTCAACGGCGGCGAGCGCAAGCAGGACTCCCCGATGGGCGTGGTCGGCGCGGCCCGGGTCGGCGGCGAGGTCTTCTCCCTGCACATCCCGCCGGAGCAGCGGGTGGCGACCATGCTCTTCCTGGTCGCCGGCTTCAACCTCTCGCTCTTCCTGTTCAACATGCTGCCGCTGCTGCCGCTGGACGGCGGGCACATCGCCGGCGCCCTGTGGGAGTCCGTCCGGCGGGCCTTCGCCAAGATCGTCCGGCGCCCCGACCCCGGCCCCTTCGACGTGGCCAAGCTGATGCCGGTCGCCTACGTCGTCGCCGGGATCTTCATCTGCTTCACGCTGCTGGTGCTCGTCGCCGACGTGGTGAACCCGGTGAAGCTGACCTAGAAAGTACGTTTGGCGGCGGCCGGACACCTCCGTGGCGTTTGGAGGTGTCCGGCCGTCTCCTTTCGTGGCGCCACAGGGGCGCGATGTGCTCATCGCAACTCCGGTGCCGTAATCTCGAAGACCGGAGCCCGCCGCTGCGGGGCCTAGATCCACACCTTGGGGTTGCTCGCCAGATGACTGCCATTTCACTGGGAATGCCGGACGTACCGACCAAACTTGCCGACCGCCGCGTCAGCCGCAAGATCCAGGTCGGCCCGGTCGCCGTGGGCGGAGACGCACCGGTCTCGGTGCAGTCGATGACGACCACGCGGACGTCCGACATCGGTGCCACACTGCAGCAGATCGCCGAGCTGACGGCCTCCGGCTGCCAGATCGTCCGGGTCGCCTGCCCGACGCAGGACGACGCCGACGCGCTGCCGGTGATCGCCCGGAAGTCGCAGATTCCGGTCATCGCGGACATCCATTTCCAGCCGAAGTACGTCTTCGCCGCGATCGACGCCGGCTGCGCCGCGGTCCGCGTCAACCCCGGCAACATCAAGCAGTTCGACGACAAGGTCAAGGAGATCGCCAAGGCGGCCTCCGACGCCGGCACCCCGATCCGGATCGGCGTCAATGCCGGCTCCCTGGACCGCCGCCTGCTGCAGAAGTACGGCAAGGCCACCCCCGAGGCGCTGGTCGAGTCCGCGCTGTGGGAGGCGTCCCTCTTCGAGGAGCACGGCTTCCGCGACATCAAGATCTCGGTCAAGCACAACGACCCGGTCGTGATGGTCAACGCCTACCGCCAGCTCGCCGCCCAGTCGGACTACCCGCTCCACCTCGGTGTCACGGAGGCCGGCCCCGCCTTCCAGGGCACCATCAAGTCCGCCGTCGCCTTCGGCGCACTGCTCAGCGAGGGCATCGGCGACACCATCCGCGTCTCGCTCTCCGCGCCGCCCGCCGAAGAGGTCAAGGTCGGCATCTCCATCCTGGAGTCGCTGAACCTGCGCCAGCGCCGGCTGGAGATCGTCTCCTGCCCCTCCTGCGGCCGCGCCCAGGTCGACGTCTACAAGCTCGCCGACGAGGTCACCGCGGGCCTGGACGGCATGGAGGTGCCGCTGCGCGTCGCCGTCATGGGCTGTGTCGTCAACGGCCCCGGTGAGGCCCGCGAGGCCGACCTCGGCGTCGCCTCCGGCAACGGCAAGGGCCAGATCTTCGTCAAGGGCGAGGTCATCAAGACCGTCCCCGAATCGAAGATCGTCGAGACCCTCATCGAAGAGGCCATGAAGATCGCCGAGCAGATGGAGAAGGACGGCATCGCCTCCGGCGAGCCGACCGTGGCCATCGCCGGCTGACCCGGCGCCGCCCGCAGCTCCCTAGGGCGTGTCAAAGTCCTGCCTGGCTCGCGATGCCTGGCACGCACGCTCGCTGCGTTGTCGGGATCGTCCACGTAGACCCACTACGAGGACGACCCTCCGCCTTGCGAGCGCACGCACCAGACGCCGCGAGCCCCGCCCTCCGGGCGAACGACGGGACTTTGCGGACACGCCCTAGCCCCGCCGCCCGCACCGGGCCGCGGGGCTCGCGGCTGCCCGGGACACATCCGTCCCCGGCGCCCGGGTGCTCCCGCGCAGGTGGAGGTAAAGTGCCAGGACCTGCTTCCGCCTGACCTCCCAGGCCCGTAACGGTGAGGCTTTCCGACACGTGCTGACGACCACCACCATCAAGGTCCTCGAGCCCGGGGACCTCGACGATGCGCTCGCGGTCCTGGACCGCGACCCGGTCGCCAACGCCTTCGTCGCCGCCCGCGTCCAGGTCGCCGGCCTCGACCCCTGGCGGCTGGGCGGCGAGATGTGGGGCTGGTACGTCGGCGGCCGCCTGGAGTCGCTGTGTTACGCCGGCGCCAACCTCGTGCCGGTCTGCGCCACCCCCGAAGCCGTCCGCGGCTTCGCCGAACGCGCCCGCCGCCAGGGCCGCCGCTGCTCCTCCATCGTCGGCCCCGCCGAGTCCACCGCCGAGCTGTGGTCGCTCCTGGAGCCCTCCTGGGGACCGGCCCGCGAGATCCGCGCCCACCAGCCGCTGATGGTCACCACTGCACCGGCCGCCGAGATCGCCCCCGACCCCTACGTCCGGCGGATCCGCAAGAACGAGATGGACCTGATCATGCCCGCGTGCGTGGCCATGTTCACCGAAGAGGTCGGCATCTCCCCGATGGCCGGCGACGGCGGGCTCCTCTACCAGGCCCGGGTCGCCGAACTCGTCGGCTCAGGACGCTCCTTCGCCCGTATCGACAACGGCAAGGTCATCTTCAAGGCCGAGATCGGCGCCGCCACCCAGCGGGCCTGCCAGATCCAGGGCGTGTGGGTCGACCCCGCCTACCGCGGCAAGGGCCTGTCCGAGACCGGTATGGCCGCCGTGCTGCGCTACGCCCTCAACGACGTCGCCCCCGTCGTCAGCCTCTACGTCAACGACTTCAACACCGCCGCCCGCGCCTCCTACCGGCGGGTGGGCTTCGAGGAAGTCGGCGCGTTCATGAGCGTACTTTTCTGACCCGCCGCCTTGTACGCTCCGAGCATGGATGACGTCGCGGTCGGCCCGCTTGATCTCGCTGCCCGCGTGGACGACGCGCTGGCCGTCCAGGCCGTCGCGTTCGGCCTGAGCGCCGAGGAGACCGCCGTCCGCCGGCACATCGTGCTCCGTCACCTCACCAGCCCCGGCGCCCGCGCCCTCGGCGCCACCACCCCCGCAGGCCGGCTGGTCGGCTTCGTCTACGGCATGCCCAACGACCGCGCCCACTGGTGGTCCACCGTTGTCGAGCCCTACCTCCGAGGCGAGGGCCTGGACCACTGGCTCGACGACTCCTTCACCATCACTGAGCTGCACGTCCACCCCGACTACCAGCACCGCGGCATCGGCCGGACACTGATCACCCGCATCACCGACGGCGCCGCCCAGCCACGCTCCATCCTCTCCGCCATCGACACCGAAAGCCCCGCCCGCCGCCTCTACCGCTCCCTCGGCTACCAGGACATCGCCCGCCGCGTCCTGTTCCCGAGCGCCCCCACCCCGTACGCGGTCATGGGCGCCCCCCTCCCCCTGAAACGCCCCTGAACGGACCCCAGAGAACAACAAGGGCCCGCCCCCACCCCCGTTCACTTTCTCCACTCACGGGAGGGGACGGGCCGGAGGGGCCTGGTGTGTGGACGTAAAGCGAAGCAGTCCACACACCAGGCCCCGGAGGTCCGTCACCGCACCCACAGCCCCGCGCAGCGGCCCCGGCCCGCCGCAGGCGAAACAAGAGCAACCCCCACGGCGGGACAGCCGGAAACGCGGGAAGCCGGCCAAGCGCAGCGGATACGCATTTCCGCGGAACAGACCCCTACGGCTAACCTCCAGGGAGTCACCTTTCTTACGCAGGAGAAACTTCCATGGCCCACGCCGCACAGGTCCAGCGCATGTCCCGCTTGATGATCAAGACACTGCGCGACGACCCGGCCGACGCCGAGACCGCCAGCCACAAGCTGCTCGTCCGCGCCGGGTACGTCCGCCGCTCCTCCGCCGGCATCTGGACGTGGCTGCCGCTGGGCAAGAAGGTCCTGGAGAACGTCTCCCGCATCGTGCGCGAGGAGATGGACGCCATCGGCGGCCAGGAGGTCCTGCTGCCGGCCCTGCTGCCCAAGGAGCCCTACGAGGCCAGCGGCCGCTGGGAGGAGTACGGCGACCTGCTCTTCCGCCTCAAGGACCGCAAGGGCGCCGACTACCTCCTCGGCCCCACCCACGAAGAGATCTTCACCCTCACGGTCAAGGACCAGTGCACGTCCTACAAGGACCTGCCGGTGATCCTCTACCAGATCCAGACCAAGTACCGCGACGAGGCCCGCCCCCGCTCCGGTGTGCTGCGCGGCCGCGAGTTCCAGATGAAGGACTCGTACAGCTTCGACACCACCGACGAGGGCCTGGAGCAGTCCTACGCCCTGCACCGCGAGGCCTACACCAAGATCTTCCAGCGGCTCGGCCTGGACTACCGCATCGTCTCCGCCGTCTCCGGCGCGATGGGCGGCTCCGCCTCCGAGGAGTTCCTGGCTCCCGCCGCCGCCGGTGAGGACACCTTCGTCGACTGCCCGGCCTGCGACTACGCCGCCAACACCGAGGCAGTCACGGTCAAGGTCGAGGCCGCCGACGGCTCGGCGCACGGCCCCGTCGAGGAGCTGGACACCCCCGACACCCCGACCATCGAAACCCTCGCCGAGCACCTTGGCGTACCGGCCTCGGCGACCCTGAAGAACCTCCTGGTCAAGGTCGACGGCGAGATCGTCGCGGTCGGTGTCCCCGGCCACCGCGAGGTCGACCTCGGCAAGCTCGGCGAGCACCTGGCACCGGCCACCGTCGAGCTGGTCACCGCCGAGGACTTCACCGACCGCCCCGAGCTGGTCCGCGGCTACGTCGGCCCGCAGGGCCTGGCCGGCAAGGCGTTCCGCTACATCGCCGACCCGCGTATCGCCCCCGGCACCGCCTGGGTCACCGGCGCCAACAAGGAGGGCAAGCACGCCAGGAACGTCGTCGCCGGCCGGGACTTCGAGGTCGACGACTACCTCGACGTGGTCGTCGTCGAGCCCGGTGACCCCTGCCCGAAGTGCGGCACCGGCCTGAAGATCGACCGCGCCATCGAGATCGGCCACATCTTCCAGCTCGGCCGCAAGTACGCGGACGCCTTCGGGCTCGATGTGCTCGGCCAGAACGGCAAGCCCGCCCGGGTGACCATGGGCTCGTACGGCATCGGCGTCTCCCGCGCGGTGGCCGCCCTCGCCGAGCAGACCCACGACGAGAAGGGTCTGTGCTGGCCCCGCGAGGTCGCCCCGGCCGATGTGCTCGTCGTCGCGGCCGGCAAGGCCAAGCAGACCGAGCTCGCCCTGGAGGCCGGCGAACAGCTCGGCGCCGCGGGCCTGCGGGTCCTCGTCGACGACCGGGCCGGCGTCTCGCCCGGCGTGAAGTTCACCGACGCCGAACTGCTCGGCGTGCCGACCATCGTCGTCGCGGGCCGCCGCGCCGCCGAGGGCGTCGTCGAGGTCAAGGACCGCCGCACCGGCGAGCGCGAGGAGCTGACGGTCGAGGAGGCCGTCGCCCGCCTCGGCGCGTAATCACCGCACGAACGAACGGGCCGGCCGCCGGGCACACCCCCCGGCGGCCGGCCCGTTCGTCCGTCCCGCCGGGGGAGACACCCCCTACAGCCAGGCCGCTGTGGCCGGACCGCTACAACCAGGCCCCTACAGCCAGGCCGCGAACTCCAGCAGCAGCTCGCCGCGCTGCCGGTCGCCCACCGCCGCCTCCCGTACACCGATGTCCACCGCCCGGTACAGCGTCCAGTCGCGCAGCCGGTCCCGGTCCACCTCCAGGGAGTCGGCCAGCTTGGCCACCCTGCGGCGGGCCGCGGCAGCCGCGCCGGACCCCGCCGCCAGATCCTCGAACCGGTCCAGCACCAGGGACGCCAGGTCGTACGCTCGCTCGCCCACCACCGGCGACGGGCCGACCGCCAGCCAGGGTGCCCGCTCACCGGCCAGCACCTTGCCCTGCCGGAACGCGCCGTGCAGCACAAAGTGCTCGTCGGACCCCTCCGGAAGGGCGCGCCGCAGCTCCAGCGCCTGGTCCACCAGCGGCGCGGCCGACTCGGTCAGCGCCCCGGCCGTCCGCAGCGCCTCCGCGGCCTCCTCGGTACGCCCGGCCAGCGTCTCGAAGGGATGCTCCGGGGCCGCCGGCACCCACAGCCGCCGCACCGTACCCGCCGCCTCCAGGAGCGCCTTGGCCTCCGGCAGCGACCGCAGCGACACACCGCCCTGCAGCCGCTCCAGCAACAGCGCACCGCTGGCGGCATCGGACCGCAGCAGCCGCACCGCGCCCCAGCCGTCCCAGACCTCCAGCGCCGCCCCCTCGTGCCCCGACACCCGCCCGGGCACCGGGAACTTCAGCGCGGCGGGCGACTGGTCCTTCTGCCGTACGAGGGCGACCAGACTGCTGCGGCCACCGGGGGCCTGCACCCGCTCCAGCGTCAGATCCCAGGCCTCCAGCCGCTGCTGAACCAGCGTCGGCAGCGCATCGAGCCACTGCCGTACGGGACTTTCCGGATCGCCGCTCAGCGAACTCACCAACCGCTGCGGCGGTTCGATGGGTGCCGTTGCCATGCTTGAGCTGTCCCCTTCCTGGGCCGTGACCGCCGCGGGCGGTCGTTCAGAGCGCGCCCGCGGAAGCGCTCGCGGCGCCGGCGCCGGAGCCGGTGGCGGCCGCGGCCCGCTCCACGAGCCCAGGGAAGGCTACGCCGCTGCCGCGCCAGCGCACCGCCCGCACCGCTGCCTCGCGCAGCGCGGCCGCCGCCTCGGTGCGCCGGGCCGCGGCGCCGGCCCGTACGAGATCCGCGTAGACGGCCGCCAGCCGGTCCTCCAGCTCCGCCGCCAGCCGGAGGGCGGCGGCCGCGTCCGGGACCGGGAAGGGCAGTTCGTAGGCGGCGGCCGCGGCACGCGGGGTACCGCCCAGGTCGCGCACCTCGCGGCGCAGCGCGTCCCGGCGCGCACGATGCCCGTCGTACGCGGCCTGCGCCTCCTTCCGCCGGTCGCCGGCGACCCGCCCGCCGACCACGCCGTAGCCGTAGACCGCCGCATGCTCGGCGGCCAGCGCCGCCTGCACCGCGGTCAGCTCGTCGTGCCCGCCGTCCGCGTCCTCCCGCCCGTTCCTGCCGTGCACCGCTGTGGCCCTCATCCGCTCGCCCCTTCGCCGGTCGCTGCTCCTGTCCGTGCTGCCCTGCCCGTCATCCGGCCGGCTCCGTCAGCAGATACGCATGCGCCGCACCGGCCGCCGCGACCGAGGCGAGCAGCCGGGCCAACTCCGGGGGCGCGGCGGTCAGGGCCTTGGTACGGACGTCCGCGAGCTTGCGTTCGGCGTCGGCCAGGGCGGTCCGTGCGGCCCGTTCGTCCCGGGGGACCTGGGGGTCGGACGGCCGCCGGGAGCCGTGCGGCGCGGGACCGGAGGCCGGCGCACCGGCATCGCGCGCCGGGCCGCCGCCGTCCCCGCCGCCGGCCCCGCTGCCGGGGGAGGGGGCGGCCCGCTCGCCGGTGAACGCCTCGGCGTGCCGGGCGACTTCCGAGCGCAGCGGGCGCAGCCGCGACTCCAGCGCCGGATGCGCGGCCAGCGTGGCGTCGTAACGCGCCAGCAGGGTCGTGCTGTCGCGGGCGGAGCGTCCGCGCAGCCGGTCGGCGGCACGGGAGTGTTCGGCCCGGCCGGGGCCGTCGTCCGCCGAGCAGCCGGTGAGCAGCGCCACGCCCCCGAGGGCGGCGCCGGCCAGCAGGGTCCTTCTGCGTGTGAGCGCCACTTTCGGCACGTTGCACTTCCCGGGGTCTTTCGTCGTGATCACCGCAGGCGAGAGTATCCGTGACCACCCACCGAATCGTCAGTACCCCGCCGGAACCGATAGGCTTTGACCCGACACGCGACCCACCCACAACAGCACACGCGGCCGAGGAGTCACCCGGATGAGCACGACCCAGAGCGAGAGGCTGCGCGGATTGCTTGAACCGCTCGTCGCCGCGCGAGACCTGGATCTGGAAGAGATCGAGGTGACACCGGCAGGCAAGCGGCGGGTGCTGAGGATCGTGGTCGATTCCGACGAGGGCGTCCAGTTGGACGAGTGTGCCGAGCTGAGCCGTGAGGCCTCCCAGGTCCTGGACGACTCCGATGTGATGGGCGGCGCCCCGTACACCCTTGAGGTGACCTCTCCCGGCGCCGACCGCCCGCTGACCGAGCTGCGGCACTACCGCCGCGCCGTCGGCCGCCTCATCAAGGCCCAACTCCACGAGGGCGGCGAGCTGGTGGCACGGATCACCGCCGTCGACGACTCGGGGCTGGACCTCGAGGTGCCGGGTGTCAAGGGCCGCAAGCCGACCACCCGCCGGGTCTCCTTCGACGAGATCGCCAAGGCGCGGGTCGAGCTGGAGTTCAACCGCAAGGCCGACAAGGCCGACAAGCGTGACGCGCAGCAGGACGAGAAGATCGACGAGAACAAGGAGGAGGCGTAGCCGTGGATATCGACATGAGTGCCCTGCGGGGACTGGTGCGGGAGAAGGAGATCTCGTTCGACCTGCTGGTCGAGGCGATCGAGTCGGCCCTCCTCATTGCCTACCACCGCACCGAGGGCAGCCGCCGGCGGGCGCGGGTGGAGCTGGACCGCAACACCGGCCATGTGACGGTGTGGGCGAAGGAGGATCCGGAGGACCTGGAGGAGGGCGCCGAGCCCCGCGAATTCGACGACACCCCCTCCGGTTTCGGGCGGATCGCCGCGACCACCGCCAAGCAGGTCATCCTGCAGCGGCTGCGGGACGCCGAGGAGGAGATCACCTTCGGCGAGTTCGCCGGGCGTGAGGGCGATGTCATCACCGGCGTCGTCCAGCAGGGCAAGGACCCCAAGAACGTCCTGGTGGACATCGGCCCGATGGAGGCCATGCTGCCGGTGCAGGAGCAGGTCCCCGGCGAGGACTATGCGCACGGCACCCGGCTGCGCTCGTACGTCGTCCGGGTGGCCAAGGGCGTCCGCGGCCCGTCCGTGACGCTGTCGCGCACCCACCCCAATCTGGTGAAGAAGCTCTTCGCGATGGAGGTCCCGGAGATCGCGGACGGCTCGGTGGAGATCTCCGCCATCGCCCGCGAGGCCGGCCACCGCACCAAGATCGCCGTACGGTCCGCCCGCTCCGGCCTGAACGCCAAGGGCGCCTGCATCGGCCCGATGGGCGGCCGGGTGCGCGCCGTGATGGCCGAGCTGCACGGTGAGAAGATCGACATCGTGGACTGGTCGGACGACCCGGCCGAGCTGGTGGCGAACGCGCTGTCGCCGGCCCGGGTCAGCAAGGTCGAGGTCGTGGACCTGGCGGCCCGTTCCGCCCGGGTGACCGTCCCCGATTACCAGCTGTCGCTGGCCATCGGCAAGGAAGGGCAGAATGCCCGGCTCGCCGCCCGTCTCACGGGCTGGCGGATCGACATCCGTCCGGACACCGAGCAGCCCGCACCGCAGGACTGAGACCGTTCCACTACGGACGGTGGCGCCGCGGCCCGGCGAAAATCGGTGGTGCCGCGGCGCTCCGACCGGAATTCTGAGCAGCCGTTCCGCCTTTACCCCATAGGGGTCGGGCCGGCGCGGGGAGGTAGACTTAAGCAGTGTCTGGTCGGACGCATGCCCGCGCATGCCCTGAGCGAACCTGTCTGGGATGCCGGGAGCGAGCGGCCAAGGGTGATTTGCTGCGCATCGTGGTGATCGAGGGTGAGTGTGTCCCCGATCCTCGCGGTACGCTGCCCGGCCGGGGTGCTTACGTGCACCCGACACTGGTCTGCCTCGACCTGGCGGTTCGCCGCCGGGCGTTCAACCGGGCCTACCGGGCCCGGGGACCGTTCGACGCGACGGCGCTGCGCCGGTTCATCGAGCGGACGCCCGTCGAGCAGCCGCCGTTGCAATAACGCACAGCAGCACGAAACGCACAGCGCACGGAAAACCGTGCGGTCAGGTACCTCGCGAGTCGGAAGTAGGTCGAGATTGCGATGAGCACTCGATGAGTACGCGATGAGTACGCCCATGAAGTAGCGACGGTCCGGTGGACAACCCGGACCTAGAAGGAGCGAAGTGGCTAAGGTCCGGGTATACGAACTCGCCAAGGAGTTCGGCGTTGAGAGCAAGGTCGTCATGGCCAAGCTCCAAGAACTTGGTGAATTCGTCCGTTCGGCGTCCTCGACGATCGAGGCGCCGGTTGTTCGCAAGCTGACCGACGCTTTCCAGGCAGGCAGTGGCAATGGCCGCGCCGCCGGTAAGCCCGCGGCGCCGCGCAAGTCGGCCCCCGCGAAGCCGTCCGCGCCGTCTCCGGCGCAGGCCGGTGGCACCTCCCCTGCCCCCAAGGCAGCGGGAGAGCGTCCTGCTGCCCCGAAGCCGGGCGCCCCCAAGCCGGGCCCCGCGGCTCCGGCTCCGGCTCCGGCCCCCGCGGCCGCCGCCGAGGCGCCGCAGGCCCCCGCAGCACCCAAGAGCACTCCCGCCGCCGGCCCCACCCCGGGCCCGCGGCCCACGCCGGCCCCGAAGGCGCCGGCACCCAAGCCCGCTCCGGCCGCCCCCGCGCAGCCCGAGTTCCAGGCTCCGCCGTCCGCGCCGGCCGCTCCCGCCGCCGGCCAGTCGGCTCCCCGTCCCGGTGCCCCCGGCCCGCGTCCGGCCCGTCCGGCGCCCGGCCAGGGTGGTCAGGGCGGTCAGGGTGGACAGGGCCGCGGTAACGCTCCGCGTCCCGGTGGCGAGCGTCCGGCCGCGCGTCCCGGCGGCCGTCCCTCCGGCCCCCGTCCGGGCAACAACCCCTTCACGTCCGGTGGCTCCACGGGCATGGCCCGTCCGCAGGCCCCCCGCCCCGGTGGCGCCCCGCGTCCCGGCGGCCAGGGCGGTCCCGGCGGCCCGCGTCCGCAGGGCGGCGGCCAGGGCGGCCCCCGTCCCCAGGGCGGCGGCCAGGGCGGCGCGCGTCCCACCCCCGGTGGTATGCCCCGTCCGCAGGGTGCCGCTCCCGGTGGCGCTCCGCGTCCCGGCGGTGGCGGCGGTAACCGTCCGAACCCGGGCATGATGCCGCAGCGTCCCGCTGCCGGCCCGCGTCCGGGCCCCGGTGGTGGCGGCGGTCGCGGTCCCGGCGGTGCCGGTCGTCCCGGCGGCGGTGGCGGCGGCGGTCGTCCCGGTGGCGGCGGCTTCGCCGGTCGTCCCGGCGGCGGTGGCGGCGGCGGTCGTCCCGGTGGCGGTGGCGGCGGTTTCGCCGGTCGTCCCGGCGGTCCCGGTGGTGGCGGCGGCTTCGGCGGTCGTCCCGGCTTCGCCGGTCGTCCCGGCGGCCCCGGTGGCCGTGGTGGCACACAGGGTGCGTTCGGCCGTCCCGGCGGTCCGGCGCGTCGTGGCCGCAAGTCGAAGCGGCAGAGGCGTCAGGAGTACGAGGCCATGCAGGCCCCGTCGGTGGGCGGCATCATGCTGCCCCGTGGCAACGGTGCGACGGTTCGCCTGTCGCGCGGTGCCTCGCTGACGGACTTCGCCGAGAAGATCAACGCCAACCCGGCGTCGCTCGTCCAGGTCATGCTGAACCTGGGTGAGATGGTCACCGCGACCCAGTCGGTCACCGACGAGACGCTGCACCTGCTCGCCGACGAGATGAACTACGTCGTCGAGATCGTCAGCCCGGAGGAGGAGGACCGCGAGCTTCTCGAGTCCTTCGACATCGACTTCGGTGAGAACGAGGGCGGCGAGGAAATGCTCGTCGCGCGTCCGCCGGTGGTGACCGTCATGGGTCACGTCGACCACGGTAAGACGCGACTGCTGGACGCGATCCGCAAGACGAACGTCATCGCAGGCGAGGCCGGCGGCATCACCCAGCACATCGGTGCCTACCAGGTCGCGACCGAGGTCAACGACGAAGAGCGTCGGATCACCTTCATCGACACCCCGGGTCACGAGGCGTTCACCGCCATGCGTGCCCGTGGTGCCAAGTCGACCGACATCGCGATCCTCGTGGTGGCGGCCAACGACGGTGTCATGCCGCAGACGATCGAGGCGCTGAACCACGCCAAGGCGGCCGAGGTGCCGATCGTGGTCGCGGTCAACAAGATCGACGTCGAGGGCGCCGACCCGACCAAGGTGCGCGGCCAGCTCACCGAGTTCGGTCTGGTGGCCGAGGAGTACGGCGGCGACACCATGTTCGTCGACATCTCCGCCCGTGAGGGTCTGAACATCGAGCAGCTGCTCGAGGCCGTGGTTCTGACCGCGGACGCCTCGCTCGACCTGCGCGCCAACGCGGAGCAGGACGCGCAGGGCATCGCGATCGAGGCCCACCTCGACCGTGGCCGCGGCGCCGTGGCGACCGTCCTGGTCCAGCGCGGCACGCTCCGCGTCGGCGAGACGATGGTGGTCGGCGACGCGTACGGCCGGGTCCGGGCCATGCTCGACGACAAGGGCAACCACGTCGAGGAGGCCGGTCCTTCGACCCCGGTCCTGGTCCTGGGTCTGACCAACGTCCCGGGCGCCGGCGACAACTTCCTGGTGGTCGACGAGGACCGTACGGCCCGTCAGATCGCCGAGAAGCGCGCGGCGCGCGAGCGCAACGCGGCCTTCGCCAAGCGCACCCGCCGGGTGTCCCTCGAGGACCTGGACAAGGTGCTCAAGGCCGGCGAGGTCCAGCAGCTCAACCTCATCATCAAGGGTGACGCTTCTGGTTCCGTCGAGGCCCTGGAGTCCTCGCTGCTCCAGCTCGACGTCGGCGAAGAGGTCGACATCCGCGTGCTGCACCGCGGCGTCGGTGCGGTCACGGAGTCCGACATCAACCTGGCGTCCGGCTCCGACGCGATCGTCATCGGCTTCAACGTGCGCGCCGAAGGCCGTGCCACGCAGATGGCCGACCGCGAGGGCGTCGACGTCCGGTACTACTCGGTCATCTACCAGGCGATCGAGGAGATCGAGGCGGCCCTCAAGGGCATGCTGAAGCCGGAGTACGAGGAGGTCGAGCTCGGTACCGCGGAGATCCGCGAGATCTTCCGCTCGTCCAAGCTCGGCAACATCGCGGGTGTGCTCATCCGCTCCGGCGAGGTCAAGCGCAACACCAAGGCGCGCCTGGTCCGCGACGGCAAGGTCGTGGCCGAGGACCTCAACATCCAGGGTCTGCGCCGCTTCAAGGACGACGTCACCGAGATCCGCGAAGGCTTCGAGGGCGGTATCAACCTCGGAAACTTCAACGACATCAAGATCGACGACGTCATCGCGACGTACGAGATGCGCGAGAAGCCGCGCGGCTGATCGTGCAGCGGCCCGCGCGTGGCCCGGTCCACCTGAGGTGGTGGCCGGGCGACGGGCGGGCGGCCGGCCGGGGCCGGTCGGCGGAAGGTATTTCCGTCGATCGGCCCCGGCCGTTCCGTGTACGGTTCGAAAGGAAACGGACACCTAAGGCCCCACGGGCGGCTCAGCCCGTCTTGCATGTACGTAGGGACGCTGTCCTTCGACCTGCTTCTCGGCGACGTACGGTCGCTGAAGGAGAAGCGCTCCGTCGTCCGCCCGATCGTCGCCGAGCTGCACCGCAAATTCGCGGTGAGCGTCGCGGAGGTCGGGGACCAGGATCTGCACCGCAGGGCCACCATCGGCCTGGCGGTGGTATCCGGGGACACGGGACATCTCACCGATGTCATGGACCGCTGCGAGCGCCTGGTCGCCGCACGGCCCGAAGTGGAGCTGCTGTCGGTACACCGGCGGCTGCACGGCGACGATGACTGACCCGGGGACCGGGCAGGCCGCCGCCGGTGGAAGCACAATTGTGGAAGAAAGAAGGAGACGGACCAGTGGCCGACAATGCGCGGGCGAAGAAGCTGGCGGACCTCATCCGGGAGGTGGTCGCCCAGAAGCTGCAGCGCGGTATCAAGGACCCGCGGCTCGGTTCGCACGTGACCATCACGGACACCCGGGTCACCGGCGACCTGCGGGAGGCTACGGTCTTCTACACGGTCTACGGCGATGACGAGGAACGGGCCAGCGCCGCCGCCGGGCTGGAGAGCGCCAAGGGCATCCTGCGCTCCGCGGTCGGGGCGGCGGCGGGGACGAAGTTCACGCCGACCCTGGCCTTCGTGCCGGACGCCCTGCCGGAGAACGCGAAGACGATCGACAACCTGCTCGACAAGGCACGGGCCTCGGACGCCAAGGTGCGCGAGGTCTCCTCGGGCGCCCAGTACGCCGGCGAGGCCGACCCGTACCGCAAGCCGGGCGAGGACGACGACGAGGGCACCGCGGCAGAATGAAGCGTGAGAGCAACAAGCCCATCCAAAGGGGCGAGCGCGATGCGCTCTCCGGCAAGGGTGGTGGTGGGCGACGGGCGGGCCTGGTCATCGTCGACAAGCCGGCCGGCTTCACTTCGCATGACGTGGTGGCGAAGATGCGCGGGATGGCGCGCACCCGCCGGGTCGGGCACGCCGGCACGCTCGACCCGATGGCGACGGGCGTGCTCGTCCTGGGCATCGAGCGGGCCACCAAGCTGCTCGGCCATCTCGCGCTGACGGAGAAGGAGTACGTCGGCACGATCCGGCTCGGGCAGACGACGATCACCGATGACGCCGAGGGCGAGATCACCGCGTCGAAGGCGGCGCACGGGTTCGCCCGTGAGGACATCGACGCGGTGGTCGGCCGGCTGTCCGGCGCGATCATGCAGGTCCCGTCGAAGGTCAGCGCCATCAAGATCAACGGCAAGCGGTCGTACTCGCGGGTCCGCGACGGCGAGGACGTGGAGATCCCGGCCCGGCCGGTCACCGTCTCCTCGTTCCTGGTGCACTCCGCGCACGAGACCGAGGCCGAGGACGGCACCCCGGTGACCGATCTGCTGGTCTCCGTCGAGTGTTCGTCCGGTACCTACATCCGCGCCCTCGCCCGCGACCTGGGGGACAGGCTGGGGGTCGGCGGCCATCTGACGGCGCTGCGCCGCACCCGCGTCGGCCCGTACAAGCTGGACCGGGCGCGCACCCTCGACCAGCTCCAGGCCGCCGTGGACGACACCGAGGGGGAGGGCCTGCCGGTCATGCCGCTCGGGGACGCGGCCGCCGCGGCCTTCACCCGCTGGGATGTGGCCGAGCCGCAGGTCCGGCTGCTGCTGAACGGCGCACGGATCCCGATGCCGCGGTTCGAGGGCAACGGCCCGATCGCGGCGTTCGGGCCGGACGGCCGGTTCCTCGCGCTGGTCGAGAACCAGGGCGGGAAGGCGAAGAGCCTGGCGGTGTTCGCGGTCTAGTGCGGCGGTTGCCGTACGCGGGGCCGGCGATCAGGCACCCGTAGAGCAGCACCTGTAGGGCCGGGCCCGGAGGCGCGCAGACGCGCTCCGGGCCCGGCCCTTTGCGTGTCCGTATGCGGTCTGCGCTCCCCTCCGCCTGCTCCCCCGTCGCCTTCCCCCTCTCGCCTGCTGTCGCGGCTCACCTGTTGTCTCTCCGGTTCCGCGCAGGTTCCGGCTATTCACTCATTCGGTGAGGCGCTTGAAGTGAATCAAGGCGTGGACGGGGGCGCGTTGCCAAGCGGGCCTGTCGAGACGATCACCGCCTGCCTACCGTGCGGGGGACGGCACAGGGTGAGAGGACCGGCGATGGCATTGCTGGATGCCGATGCGGACACGGCACTGGTGCGGATCCGTGATCTGGCAGGTCGGACACGTGGTACGGGGTTCCTCGCGGACCACGACGGCACCGTGATCACCAGCCACGAAGCGGTGGACGGCGCCGCGCAACTGGTGTTGCAGCCGATGGCGGACGGTGCCGGAGGCGGCGCGGCCGGGGGCGGCGGATGGACGTGCGTGGTGGCGGCCGATGCGCTGACGCCCCTGCCGGAGGCCGGGCTCGCCCTCGTA
The DNA here is from genome assembly GCF_040253635.1 of Streptomyces sp. Edi2. NCBI lineage: Bacteria > Bacillati > Actinomycetota > Actinomycetes > Kitasatosporales > Streptomycetaceae > Streptomyces > Streptomyces sp. Edi2. The sequence goes on from NZ_JBEJGX010000003.1 coordinate 6,615,300, forward strand.
CGGGCCGGCGGCTTCGGGCCGCACCGGCTCACGCCGCTGCCCATCGCCGCGGCCCGGCCGGCCGCGGGCACGGCAGTACGGCTCTGGGCGGGCGGCTGGCTGGACGGCACGGTCGCCGGGCCGGGCTCCGGGGTGATGTACACGGCCACCGAGCGCGTCCACCTCCTCGACGACACCCTGGAGCTCGGCCTGTGCGCCGGAGGCCGGGAGGCGCTGCGACTGCGCGGACTGGCGGTCGGCGGGCCGGTGCTGGACGCCCGGACCGGAGCGGTGCTCGGCATCCTCGGCACCGCGCTGCACCCCCAGGCTCCTGGCCGCGGCCGGGCGGGGGAGAGCGCCTTCGGGCGCCGGGCGGGCGGCTTCGCGATTCCGCTGCGCGCGGTCGCCGAAGGCGCGCCACAAGGCGGGCTGGCCGCGCTGCTGGAGCGCAATGCGGCGACCGTCCCGGCCTACGGCAGCGAGCTGAACCCGGCCGGCGCGCGGCATCTTGCCGAGCTGTCGATGCCGTCGACGGACTCCGCCGAGCCCCCGCGGCCGTGGCGGGAGCCGGTCGAACGGCCTGAGGCGGCCGCCGAGTTCGCGCGCTTCGAGGAGGGCCACGGGACGGCACGGGCAAGCGTGCTGGGGCTGGTGGGGCAGCCGGGATGCGGCCGGAGCACGGAACTGGCCGGGCTCGCGGCACGCCGGGCCCAGGGCCCCGGCCCCGCAGCGACCCTCTGGCTGCGCGGCGCGGAACTGCGGTCCGACGACGACGGGGTGCGCACCGCCGTCGAACGCGCCCTGCGGTCCGCCGGCCGGATCGTCGCCCGGGAGGGCCGCACCGCCGGTGACCCGGCGGACACCACCTCCCAGGCCGTCGCGCGGGAGGCGGCCGCGGCCGGGCGTCCGCTGCTGGTGCTCCTCGACGGGCCGGAGGAGATGCCGTCGGCCCTGGCGCAGGGGGAACGGCTGGCCGGGTGGACCGCCGCGACGGCCGAGTGGCTGTGCACCACCGGTGTGCGGCTGGTGATCGCCTGCCGTCCCGGGTACTGGGAGCGGGCCGGAGCGCTCTTCCCGCCCGGCCTGCTGCACCGGCCGCTGCGTCCGGCGCCCGCGCTGCCCGCCTGCATGGAGCTCGGTGACCTCACCGAGGAGGAGGCGGAGCGCGCTCGCGGCCACTACGGCCTGCCGCCCGGCGCACCGGCCGCGCCGGACGCACGCCATCCGCTGGCCCTGCGCCTGCTGGCGGAGGTCGGCGCGGCGTTCACCGAGGGGGACGGGGCAGGGCGGTGCGCCGACGGGGCGGCGCCGGGCCTCGGCACACCCGACCGCCACCAGATCTTCGACGCTTACCTGGACCTGGTGTGCCTGCGCATCGCCGTACGGCTCGCGGCCGGTCACCGGCCCGCGCTGCGTGGCACCGCCGTGCGCCGGCTGGCCGCCCAGGTCGCAGGGCAGGTGCACGAGGCGGCCCGGCGCTGCCTCGGCCCCGGCCCTGGCGCGCTGGACCGGACGTCCTTCGAGGAGGTGTTCCCGAGGGAGCCCGGCTGGGCCCGTGCGGTGCTGGACGAGGGACTGCTGGTGGCGGCCGGTACCGGATTCCGCTTCGCCCACGAGGAGTTCGGGGAGTGGCTGCAGGGCGCCCATGTCGACCTCGACCTGCTGCCCGTCCCCGGACACCGCGTCGGGCCGGCCGTCCAGGCGCTGCTGCTGCTCGGCAGACGCGAGGGAACGGTGCAACTGACCTTCCGGCTGGCCGAGTTGGTGCCGATGGCGACCGCCCCCGGGGTGGCTCAGGTGACCGCCCCCGTGACTGCCGCCGGGGCCGGTTCACCGGCCGCGCACGCCGTGGACG